>CAXXJL010000001.1:0-3993023 GCA_963667395.2 Bacteroidaceae bacterium | reverse complement strand
ATTTTTTTGTGCCTGAGAAATACGGTGCGGAAATCAGCGCCGGGATGAAAGTGAAATTCACCATGTACAACGAAGGCAAACTATATGACGCAACGGTAATAGCCACCGAACGAGGAATTGACAATACAACCCGTAATCTGAAAGTGAGAGCTTTAATAAATGCATCTTCAAAAGAACTGATTCCGGGAGCTTTTGCCAACGTGCAATTAAAGCTAGGCAATAATCCAAATGCCCTGATGATCCCTACACAAGCAGTTATTCCACAAGAAGGAGACAAAAGTGTGATTCTTGCCCGAAAAGGAAAAGCGCATTTTGTAACAATAAAAACCGGTATCCGTAAAGCTTCTAAAGTAGAAGTGACCGAAGGACTTGAACCAGGTGATACAGTGATCACCTCGGGCATACTCTTCCTGAAAGAAAAATCAAAATTGTCATACTCCACCATAACCCAATAATCATGCTTATTTCTGATATTGCCTTAAAAAGGCCCGTTGGTTCCATTGTGCTAAGCCTGATTATCATGCTTATGGGTGTGGTTGGTTTTTCCCTTCCTTGGAGTACGGCTTTACCCGTCCATTGATCCTCCTGTGATTACCGTACAAACATCTTATGTAGGCGCTAATTCAGAAATCATTGAATCACAGATAACGGAACCTTTGGAGAAATCAATTAATGGCATTGAAGGAGTAAAATCCATCTCTTCCCAATCATCTGTAGGATCAAGTAATATAACGGTGGAATTCAATCTGGGAGCTGACCTGGAAAAAGCAGCAAACGATGTACGCGACAAAGTTTCACAGGCTAGTAGAAGATTACCTCAGGATATTGATTCACAGCCAACTGTAACCAAAGCGGATGCCAATGCCGACCCTATTCTCATGTTGACCGCTCAAAGTAGCACAATGAATGCAATAGAATTGAGTGATTATGCAGAGAATGTGTTGCAGGAAAAGCTACAGACTATCCCGGGTGTCAGTTCTGTTTCCATCTATGGCCAACAAAGACCATCCATGCGCCTATGGCTGAATCCTGATAAGATGGCAGCTTATAGTCTTACCGCATCCGATATCAGCGTAGCTCTTAGTAAAGAGAATGTGGAAATGCCGGGAGGAAAAATACGAGGTAATGCTACCGAACTTATTGTCAAAACACGCGGGCGATTAACCACTGAAGATGACTTTAATAATCTCATTGTGAAGCAATCCGATAATCAAGTAGTACGTTTGCAAGACATAGGAGAAGCCGTATTGGGTCCTCAAAACGAAGAATCCGGTTCAACTATTAATGGGGTCACAGGTGTAATGCTGAATTTGATTCCGCTCCCTGGAGCAAATGACATTCAGATTGCAAACGAATTCTACAAACGATTGGATCAAATTAAGCAGACCATGCCTAAGGGAGTAGAATTAAGCGTAGCTCGTGATAAATCGATTTTTGTAAGGCAATCTGTTAATGATGTATTAGAAACTCTGGTTATTGCCATCTTCCTGGTAGTGTTTATTATTTTCTTGTTTTTCAGAAACTGGATCATTGCCTTACGCCCATTACTGGATATTCCCGTTTCATTGATCGGAACTTTTTTCATTATGTACATTCTAGGCTATTCTATCAATGTACTCACACTTCTTGGAATTGTTCTGGCCACCGGACTGGTGGTGGATGATGGTATTGTGGTAACCGAAAATATATTTAAACGCATAGAGAAAGGTATGAACAAATGGCAAGCGGCTTTTGAGGGAACACGTGAAATCCTTTTTGCCGTGGTCTCCACTTCACTGACTCTTGCCATTGTTTTTATTCCTGTAATCTTCCTGGAAGGATTTACAGGTAGGCTATTCCGGGAATTTGGAATTGTAGTGGCCACTGCTGTGTTAATTTCAGCCCTCGTCTCACTCACATTGACCCCGGTACTTAATGTTTTGTTAGGAGGCTCATCTTCTCACCATTCCAGATTTTATGTAGCAAGTGAACCATTCTTCGTTGGTATGGAAAAAGGATACAGACGATCGCTAAGTTTCTTTATCCAAAACAAATGGATAGCCTTCTCTATTCTGGGATTTTGTCTGATACTTATTCTCTCTTTATCCAAAACTTTAAAATCGGAGTTGGCTCCGTTAGAAGATCATAGTTACATCCGAACTTCCATCACAGCTCCCGAAGGATCTGAATACACTGCCACCCAACAGATAATAGACAAGATAGCCAGAATTAATATGGATTCTGTACCTGAAGCTAAAAATGTGCTTGCCCGATATGCAGGAGGTGGCAATTCAAGTGCCAACACCGGATCTATCATGTCTTTCCTTTCTGATCCGTCAGAAAGAAAGGCCTCTCAACAAAATATTTTCGATAAGTTATCTAAAATATATGCTACCATCCCCGAAGCAAGGGTTATTCCGAGTCAGGAACCAACAATTTCCACTTCAACTTCCAGAGGATTGCCCGTTCAATTTGTGTTACAGAATCTTGATTTTGAAAAGATTAGAAAAATATTACCGAAGTTTCTGGATGAAGCACAAAACAGTACAGCATTCAGCAATGTAGATGTGGATTTAAAATTCAATAAACCAGAGCTGAACATTACCGTGGACAGGTTGAAAGCAAATAGTCTGGGAGTGAATGAAAAAGACGTATCAAATACGTTGGACTTAGCTTACAGTGGGAGCCGTTATGGTTATTTCCTACAAAACAACAAACAATATTATATTATTGGCCAGGTAGCCAAAGAAGACCGGAATACTCCTGCGAATATAGCCTCTTTATATGTACGATCCAGCTCCGGTGAAATGATACAGCTAGACAATCTGGTAAAAATAGAAGAGAACAGTAACCCACCCATATTATACCATTTCAATCGGTATAAATCGGCTACCGTCTCTGCCAATCTTGCAAAAGGAAAAACGCTGGGAGAAGGCATTGAAGAAATGCAAAAAATAGCTGATAAATTATTGGATCCTTCTTTTACCACTGCCCTATCAGGCTCATCAAGAGATTTGGCTGAGAGTAGTTCAAACATTTCCTTTGCCTTAATATTAGCCTTATTACTGATTTATTTAATTCTGGCTGCCCAGTTTGAAAGCTTCCGCGACCCGTTCATCATTATGCTTACCGTACCAATGGCTATTGCCGGTGCCATGCTTTCGTTATGGATATGCGGACAGACACTGAACATTTTCTCCGAAATCGGAATGATTCTACTTATCGGAATTGTGACAAAGAATGGTATTCTTATTGTTGAGTTTGCCAATCAAAAACGCAGGTTGGGCATGAACAGAAGAGTTGCCGCATTCGAAGCTGCTTCTGCCAGATTACGCCCTATAGTTATGACCTCACTGGCCACTATTTTTGGTGCCTTCCCTATTGCATTTGCTCTCGGATCCGGAGCTCAAAGCCGTATTCCCCTGGGAATTGTGGTTGTAGGAGGATTACTCTTCGCACTGATACTTACATTATTTGTAATACCGGTGACCTATATTGTGATATCAAGTAAAAGTAAATATCAAAACCAATTATGAGAAGAATACATCTGTTTCTTTTATTGATGCTGTGTACTGCTATTCAGGCCCAAAACGTACTTACGCTGAACAAGGCAGTGAATATTGCGCTAAAAAATAATTTCGATATATTAGTTGCCCGCAATGATGCCGATATTGCCCAATTAAATAATACCCGGGGCAATGCCGGAATGTTACCTACAGTAAACGTCAACGGGTCCGTAGGTTACAGCTTTAATAATACTTCTCAATCAACCACATCAATAGGTACTAACACAGAACTTTCCTGGACACTGTTCGACGGAGGCAGAATGTTTGTTACTAAGAACAAACTAAACGAGATTCAGGCACTTGGTGAGCTACAGTTCCAAACAAAGGTATTCAAAACCATGTATGATGTAATTGCTGCTTACTATGACATTGTAAGACAAAAACAACAATTAAAATCTATTAATGAAGCTATTAGTTACAATAAAGAGCGCGTAACCATTGCGCAAACGGGCTTTAATGCAGGTTCCCTGGTAAAGACAGATCTGCTTCAGGCAAAAATAGATTTAAATGTACAGATGGAGAATGCCATCAATCAACAATATACCATTAGTGAAACGCTTAAAACATTAAACAGTTTACTGGGACAAGATCCAACTGTAACTTTTGAAGTCTCAGATTCTATCCCACTTATCTATTCCCCGGATAGGAATGAATTGCTTCAAAAATTAAATTCATCAAATACCAGTATCTTGTCTTTCAGAAAGCAAATTGATATTGCCCGATTGGCTTTAAAAGAAAATCAGAGAGCCTACTCACCTACCCTCAGTTTCAGGGGAGGATATTATCTATCGCAAATAACAAACACCGAAGGATCTGCTTTAAAAAATCGTTCTTACGGTCCACAAGTTGGAGGAACTCTTTCTATACCTATTTACACTGGTGGAGAAACCAAACGGAAAATTTCAATCGCAAAAAAAGAACTGCAATCCGCCGAATATGACTTAGAAAATGTAAAGTTGCAAATGAACACTGAGTTGCAGAATACTCTTACAGATTTTGAGAACCAACAACGTCTGCTTCTGATTGAAAAAGAAAACAATCTACTAGCCAGGGAAAATATCGAGATCAGCTTGCAACGCTTACGCCTGGGACAAACCACTTCACTAGAGGTACATCTGGCACAGGAAAGCTACGTGCAATCTTCCACCCGCCTTATCAACTTTGAATACAATCTGAAAATTGCAGAAACAAGATTGAAACAATTGGTTGCCTCTTTATAAAAAACGAGAAAAATCAAACCCTTTACTATGCAAAATATTACATTTAATATTGAACAAAAAAATATTTCTTTGCAACCAAAATAGATTATAGTATTTACAAATAACAAATTATTTATTATGGATAAATCCATAATAAATAATTTGTAAGTTTTATGGATTTATCAAAAACGAAGGAGTAGTTTCAATTGTGTCGTGGGGGATAGATGAACCACATGTTGTGAATACATGGAATTCTTATCTCGTTATTACTGAAGATGGTAGAATTTTAATACCGGCTTTTAATCTTTTCTTGAAAAAGCCAATTATGAACCTCCAAATGTTGAACCCCAATTAGAACTTATTTTTGATTAGGGGGCTTACTTAAAAGAAGCATCCAAACCACCATTCTATAGGCGGTTTGGATGCTTCTTTATGAATTTTAAAGTTTTTACCGGACAGCAATAATTTAAAATGCAATAGATAAATCCTCCCTAACCAGGTAAGGCTGTAGCTAATTTTAAAGTATAGAGTTTACTCCACTACGGCCCTGAAGGGAGAAGCCGGTATCCCTGCATTATTGCATAAATTGCCTTCCATATAGTTACGGAAACAATAGCGAACTTCTGTGGGAACAGGTATAGAATCATTCCAGACTTTAACAATAGATGTACCATTTAATCTTGCATGAGCAGGAAAAAAAAGTCCATCAGCTCCTGCTATCTCAAAGCCTTTCAGTTCTACCTGCTCTGGTGTCATACCATCTTCTGCATAATCGAATTTAATCTCAACTACCTTATCATTCAAACTACAGGAATTATAAATAGGGCCACTATAGGCAATACCTTCAATGCCATAGGCTTTGGCTAAAGCCCAATAGGCCAGCCGTTGCCCCACTTTTATTTTATAAGGCGGATGGATAAACGTTAAACTGCCTGCATCGGTCGTTGTTACCATTCCAACATTGGGAACTTCTTTCATCAACTCTAGCTGGCACTGTCTGAACCAGGCCCAATTCAACTGATCTTTTCCCCATGATTGCCAGGGAGCAATCTGCACATAATAGAATGGCAGGTTTGGCGAACGAAAAAACGTTCTCCACTGAGATACCAAGGCGGGGAAAAGTTTTTTGTATAAAGCTGGATTATCACTATTTGCTTCTCCCTGATACCAGATAACTCCCTTCACAGGAAAACCAGTTAAAGGCTTTACCATTGCATTATCAAGCAGTGTAGGCGTACCATTAGGGTTATCAAACTCTTTACCGTTTAACACGGAAAGATCTACTTCCGGAAAGTGAGAAAGAGTTTCTTTATCCATCCATGCCTCAATCTTTGAAGCGCTCCACGAACAATGGATCAACCCCACAGGTATTCCCAACGTTTTCTGTAACTGTTCACCAAAAAAATAAGCTGTAGCACTGAAAGTAGAGACTTCTTTTGGAGAGTTCTCTGACCAATATCCTTCCACATCATCCTTTGGAGTGGTGCTCCAATCATTCTTCACGGTAAACAGACGTATAGGACACTTTGAATTTGCTGATACAATGTAAGGTTGTGAACCATAAACGGGTTGCCCACGAAAACCTTTCACTGGCATTTCCATGTTTGACTGGCCTGAACAAAACCAGACTTCTCCAATAAGAATATTCTTCAGCACCAATGATTCCCCATCGGATATGGTTATATCATAAGGCCCTCCGGATGAAGGTGTTCGAACTACAGCTTCCCACTCTCCTGCACTATTACTTTTAGTTTTAATTTCATTCATCCCCCAAGAAACACTTAGAGAAACTTTCTTTCCGGCTGTCGCTTTTCCATGAAAACGCACCTCCGATTGCTGCTGCAATACCATGTTATCTCCCCATATAGAAGGAAGAGTAACCTTTGCCTGCACAGTAGCAGTAAGGAGCAGACAAAACATCACGAACCATTTATTTTTCTTTATCATGAACTTACTTTTTTATACTCACCATACCCATTGATTTGAGTACAATGAATTCCGGCTGTTACTATCATGCAAGTTAACCTGCCTGATAGCTCATCCTTTGATATAAAATTTAATTAATTAACTGAGACCTATATTTGTTATACAGAGACCTTGCAACCTTTATTCCCTCCCTATCTTTATAATAAGAAATGGTATTCGTAGCTTTAGCCCATTCATTTTCAAAGGCCAGAGACTTTTTATAAAAAGATTTTTCATTAAACGTCTCCCCTTTTTCTGTAGCGGCTATCACCTCATCAATAAAACGAGTCCATCTAACGGCATAATACTGTTTGGTAAGTCCGGCCCAAGAACGATTGGCATAATCGGTGAGATGAAAACTATCTCCCCAAATAGAAACTAAAGAGCGGGCATTTACCTCATAATATTTTTTTGAAGCTTCATCATTTCCCATATCACGAGCATCAGATATCCAATTATATAAAGAAAAGGTTGAATGGCAAGCTACAAGTTTGTCCATATCAGATAGTATTTCTTTCATAACTTGCCCTTTCTCTTTCATCTTTACAATTTCCTTTTTTTCATAGGCCTGAGTAAATTCATCCCGCACTACATTAAAATAATCGCCTAATACCTGGCGTCCCAGATTTATAACATCGAACTCGTAACTATCTCTTTTACTTCCTTTTGCAGATAATAATATATGCCAGGCCTCTATCAAATCTTTTCGCTGATATTCTATTGTTGGTTTAGTTGTCCAATGATCATTACCTGTTAAACATGGACGAGCATTGGTTAGTGTTCCCTGTCCTACAGCTGCCGATTGCACATATACTTTTTCTGAAAGAATTTTCCAGGCCTCTCTGGCTTCTTTTGATACTTCTCCAAACCTACGATCAGCTAATTTTCTAAACCAGTCATCATCTGTTTGTCCATATTTCCACGCTTTATCCAAAACAAATTCATACATAAATTGATTTAAATCTAAGCCTTCAAGTGTAGAACCAACTCCTTTCAAATTACTCCCTCCATTTTTAAGTACATTAGACAAACGTTCACTCACCAGTTTACATGGACCTGAAAGCATTGAATTGCCACCAAAATTACCTAAATAACACCATATGTAAGGCTGCCCAAAAAAACTTTCAGTTTTTTTCCAACTTTCAGTATTCTCACAAAAATAATCTAGTAGCATCAATCTATTCTGTGGCACAGCTTCCAGATATGACTTTATCCGAGGAGTAGTCCAATGTTCCGGATCCGCATAAAATAGCCATGACATTTGCAACCAAATTGCCTGATTATCAATAGAGGAAACAGATTCGTAAATATGCCGGGACATTATTCCTAACGAATCAGCATTCCACGAAGGGGGATCTACTTCATTAAAAGGATCTATGCCATAAATATGATCAGTACCAAACAAACGAGTTTGCTCCGTTAAATATTCTTTCTGGATTACCGAGAATAATGAATCCATCGGATTTAAGTATGAGCAACGATATTCATCGGCAAAACCTCCCCATTTACTTACTTGTGCCATCTCCGCATGAGGATAGATTCTTTTTAATGCCTCTGGAACATGCCCATTAAAAGCTGGCAAAACCGGTCGCATATTAAACTCTCGTTCCCGGGATACAATCTTTTCTTGCAATTTTTTCTGATTTTTGAGCCAGTCCTTAGGCAGAGGGCCTTGCCAACCATCCAGATTACACATTCGGTGCCAAGGCAAATAGGCCGGACCTGTAAAATAGTTACGAATTTCTTCATCTGATAAGCCAAGTTTAGTCCAAACGTTATACCAGATAGATTCTTGTCCGGTGATAGCTAAAGGCATATTCACACCATTCAAAGCCATCCAATCTATAAAACGTTCCCAGTCGCTCCATTTCCACCATGTCATTGTATACCCAAAAGTACAATAGTTCAAAAAGAAACGATTGGGAACATTAGACTCAATCGTTATTTTTGAAGGAATTATTGGTAGATTACCAGGCAATTCTATCGGATCGTTTTTATACCAGGAAACGGTGGTCAGGCAATTATTCCTGAGATAATAATTCAACCCAACAGCCATCGAATTTGCATTGTTACCTGTAATAACAATCTTATTATTTATGCTCTCAAGTTCAAAACAATCAGTTGAAAATTTATCTGACGCATGAAATTCAAAAGAAGCAGAATGATTGGGAAACAGCCGTTCAACCATTCTATGCATCACAAGGATATCTTGTTCTCCAGCGAAAGCTGAGAAAAAAAGAAAAAACAAGATAAGAGAACTTATATATTTTTTCATAATAAACATTTAATCATTATTTATCCGCGTTCTGCTTAATAAATCTAATAGCAACTCCCCCACTTGTAGCCAATCTCACAGAAAACTGATCTTTTGACGTCAAGAATTTCTCTTCGTATTTAAAAGAAGTTGGATTTGTTTTCCACTCAGCATTATCTCCGTCAGAATATATTTGAGCTAAATAAGTGGTATTTGGTTCAAGAAATGAGAGTGCAAAATTCATAAACCTTTCTTTCTCATCTGTGATGCAGCCTACATACCAGTCACTTGAATTTCTGTCTTTCCGGGCAAAAACAGAATAATCGCCAATTTTAGCATCAATCACCCGTGTTTCATCCCAATCTGTTGGAACATCTTTAATGAAATCGAAAGCCTTTATTCCTTCATAATTTTCAGGTAAATCTGAAGCCATCTGCAAAGGGCTATACAATATTACATACAATGCCAGTTGCTTACATATAGTAGTGTTTACCCGTGTGCCAGGATAAGCCTTATTGGTGAAATTAAACGTACCGAAAGTAAAATCCATTGGTCCTGCCAGCCCTCTTGTGAAAGGAAGAACAGTTGTATGTTCCGGTGGATTTCCTCCATCTGGAGACCATGCATTATGTTCTTGACCACGCACACCTTCCTGTGTCATCAAATTAGGCCATGTGCGTTGCAAACCTGTTGGCATTACCGGTTCATGATTATCAATAGAAATATGATATTTTGCTGCAGTTTCAATCACTTTGCGGTAATGACGTACACCATACTGCCCATCATGAGCTTCTTTAAAATCCATTAGATTATTTACATAACCAGTCTTAACAACGTGCACACCATACTTTTGATAAAATGCGAATGCTTTATCAAGTTGTTTTTCATAGGTCTTTGTTATAGCAGCAGTTTCATGATGTCCAATAAGTTCTACTTTTTTTGACGCTGCATAATCTGTTATTTCCTTAATATTGAAATCCGGATACGGTTTAGTAAAATCTAAAGAATCATTTTTCATCCAATTACCTTCCCAACCTTCATTCCATCCTTCAACCAACACACCTGGGATACCATTTTTCGAGGCAAAATCAATGTATTTTTTTGTATTTTGGGTCGTTGCACTATGATTAGGACCATAATACCAAGTACCTTTTCCCAGATGCATTTCCCACCAAATACCTAAGTATTTTGCCGGTTTAATCCATGATGTATCTTCTATCTTTGAAGGTTCATTTAAGTTCAGCATCATCTTTGAAGTTACAAGATCGCCCGGAGTATCCCCTATTATCATCGTTCTCCAAGGAGTAAGAAAAGGTGTTTTTGCATAAACAGCTACTCCTGTAGACCAAGGAACTAATGAAGCACATAGTGTTGCAGAATCTCTCACTGTAAGATTCATCTTGGGATAATCTGTAAGATTTGCTTCGTGTATAGATAAATATTTCCCATCCGAAGTTTCCATCGTAAGAGGAGTTCGTACAGTATCTAACTCGTTAATCTTTGAACACTTGGCAATACATTCATAATATGCATTTGATGCAGGAATCCACCAGGCTTTATGTACTTGAGGCAATTTGAATTCTGTTTCCTCGCTCATTATTACCAAAGAATCCAGATTGGGTTGTTGCGGAAATTCATAACGGTACCCAATCCCATCATCAAATAAACGAAAAATGACATTCACTTTACGGCAAAGTCCATTTGGCTCTTGCAAAGTTACCTTCAATTCATTATAATTATTTTGCACATATCTACTTTCCCCCCATGGTTGCTCCCAGGTCTCATTTAAAGAAGAGCGCATTGTACCTTTTATCTTAAACCTATTTAAACTATCTCCTTTTTCCAGGACAAATCCCAGTTTCGAGGGAAGTATTATGGATTTATTCTCTTTGTCAAGAGAATAGTTGATTTTACATCCATTCTCCTTTATTACTAATTTAGTTTTCCCATTCGGCGATTTTAGCTTATAAGAAGCCGGATTACAAGCAGAGAAAAGCAATGTAATACATAGGAAAAATCCTGCTCCACTTATCACTGAATTTATCTTCATTCCTTTAATATTCATTTTGCATTATTTTTTACTCAACTTTCATTTCTTATTTAACAGGAGTAATAATAGCAGCCCAACCTCCTCCTTTAGCCATAGATATAGCTATTTTATCGCCATTTGTAATTGTTTTACTTTCAAGAGCGAAATCTGAGGCATATACATTGGCATTACAACCGTCTTTAAATATTTCGATTTTATATTTTGAAGAACCCAGAAAATCAAGTTTAACTTCAATTGTACGGTCATTCCAGTCTGTTAAACCACCAATATACCATTTATCTCCGTTACGTCTTGCTATTACTAATTGCTCCCCGATTTTAGCCGACAGCGCTTTTGTTTCATCCCATACAGTAGGAATTCTGGATATAAAAGAAATAAATTCGTGCGCTTTATAATAACTTGAAGGAGAATCTGCCAACATTTGCAACGGACTTTCATAAACAATATATAATGCTGCCTGGTGCGCACGAGTACCTTGACTTATGGGATGAACAAAATTAATATAGAAATCTTCTGCAGTAGCATTCCCAACAGCCCCTGGTGTATAATCCATAGGACCGGCTGTCATACGTGTAAATGGTAATATCAAATCATGTTTAGGATTTATATCTCTAGAGTCTTTATCATGTTCCAATCCAAGAACACCTTCAAACGTCATCACATTAGGATATTTTTTCTGTAACCCTGATGGTTTATATGATCCATGAAAATCCACTAATAATTTTCTGTCTATAGCTGTCTTTGCCACTTTCTCATAGAAGTTGACCATTCCTTGGTCAGAGCGTTGCATAAAATCAACTTTAACACCTTTTATTCCCCATTTATTATAGGTATCAAAGATTGATTCCATGTCATTACTTAAAGGATTCCAAAGAGTCCATAACACTAAGCCTACATTCCTTTCTTTTCCATATTTTACTAACTCTTGAATATCTAAGCCTTTCTTTGCTTCCTTAATATTCCAGGTACCAACAGACCAACCTTCATCAAGCAAAATATATTCAATGCCAAATTTTGACGCAAAATCTATGAAATATTTATATGTATCCGTATTTACCCCTGCTTTAAAATCTACACCATAAACATTAAGTGTACTCCACCAATCCCAGGAAATCTTTCCCGGCTTAATCCAATCGGTATCCGTAGTTACAGCTGGAGAAGATAATTGATAAACCATGTTATTTTCAATAACTGCCTTATCATTTTCATTTATCATCAGAACTCGCCAGGGATAAGTGCGATTCCCTTTTGTGTTTGCTATATAAGATGCCTTTTCAACAAGAATTTCATCCCTGTCAGCAGCTTTTTTCAATTCACTTTTTAATACTACAGGAGGAAATTCCCCTTTCAAATTTCCATCACCATTACCAGCTAAAAAAAGATTCGGATAGTCAAATAAGTCCGCCTCTGTGATAACTACTTTCGTTCCTTTAGGTGTTGATAAATAGATAGGAAGATATCCTTTGGCTTCAGGAGTCAAATCTTTCAATGATAAATAATCAAAGAAACCTTCGCAATGGGTCATATATTCCTGATTCTTTTCTCTTGGCCAATAAGCCATACATCCTTCTGGCAAATTGGCTTCAAATTGCTCTTTCTGAACAAATACGTCAGACTGTTTCTTTGAAGTTTCAAATCGATAAGCAGCTCCCATATTATATACCCTGAATACAATGGAGCTTTCTCCTTTACAGTTTAACGTTAGCTGATTAAATTGGTTTCTTATTTTTCTTTGTTTTGTTGGTACTATTGCTGTCTCAATGTAATCTGACTTTATAAATCTGGCATTTTTGACAACGGGATTCGTTTCTGAATTATTATCAGATTTCTCAAACAATAAATTCATGAAGCTAGGCTTCAATATCTGCTCCCCCTTATAATCAATACTCCAGCATATTTGTTTATTTGCTGTAACTGTAATTTTTATATTTCCATCGGGTGACTTTACCACATACTCTTTTGAATACATCGATAGAGTTAAACAAAAAGTTACAAAAAACAGCAGAAGTTTTCTTTTCATATTCATATAATTTCTTTTGATAATTATTTATCGAGCGCTTCAGCTCTTTCTATTCCTTTTTTAATACCAGCCCACTCATTAAATTCAATGACCTGAACGATATCAAAAACCATTAATCCTTGTGATTGAGAAAGGCATACATATACTGCATCTTCAATATTTGTTTTATGGTTAAGTGCAAATAAGGTTCCATATACAGCGCATGAATTCCCGATAATCCGCTTTGCCCGTGCTATTCCATACTCAATAGACTCAGGATCGTTCATCCCATAAATCTTATCTAGATAAGTACCACATAAAAAGGTATCAAGTAAATCAGCAAATCCGGTTGTCTTATAATTTGGTGTTGCCCAACTATACCCATTTGAAAAATCAGATGTGTTTGATGTCCAATTTTGCCCATTTACATATAAAGAGCCAATCCATGATGCCGCCCAATATTCAAGTTTAACTTTTGGCTTAATCTTCTTGACTTCATCTTTTACTTTTTTTATAAAATCATGAATAACCATTGAACGAAATTCCCACCATTGCTTGTAAAAAGTTCCCGGATTCTTAGTTCCATCCTCGTTCCATGTAAAAACATCTTCAGGAAATTTAGTTAAGGTTTGGCCAATGTATTCCTCAAAGTACTTTCTTGAAGTTGCTGAAAAATCACTCTCTTCTCCCGGATATCTGCAATAATCTAAAGCAAAGCTATCAAAGTCGTAGTTCGTGACAAGTTCTTTAATAAAATTGAGGCAGAACGCCTGTACTTCAGGCAATACCGGATTAAGGAACGCACTTGTTTTTGAAGGATCATCCTTGATATCAATCAATCCTTTATCTTTTGTGTATTCAATGCAGGTTTTACCTTCCCATGTCTTATCACGGTATGCCATGCCACTTCTTGTTGTAGGCATTCCTGCAGTAAATATGGTAGTTGATGCTGTTACTTTCAAGCCCCGTTTATGAGCTTCGTCAATAAAAAATTGCAAATAATCCCAGTCTCTTTCAACATGATAACCATTAATATCAGTTAAAATAGCTAGATATTGACTTTTAAAAAGCGCATCACCTTGTACCGGACGAACATCGACCACTATTTTATTGAACCCTGTAGCCTTGGCTTTATCCAAATAATAAGTAATATTGCTTTTTTTTGAGAAACGGCTAAAATTTGCTTCAGCATCAAACCAGAGTATCTTTTCTTTTTCTGTTTTAACTACAACAGCGGTATCTGTGCCTGGGTTATTGGGAGCTTCTATGTTTTTTGATGATTCTTTAGAGCAGCCTGTATTACAAAATAGGATATTCAATAAAAAACCAATCAATATTGACTTTTTCATTATTCATTTTTTATATTAATTGATTCCTTTTGCTCTGAATATAAGAGCAAAAGGAATCTCAAATTATGATTATTTCTCGTACTTAGTAAGTTCGTAACAACGTACTCCTGTACTTGTTAAAAGTTCATATACATATATCGATTCTCCATCCTTACTCAAGCTGGTGCATATACTACCTGTAGCATTCCCATTATATTGAACAGGAGAAATTATTTCATTAAGCACTACTTCCTGGGCTTCATTAGTTGACAGTATCGTAAAAAATGATTTACCCCAAGAAGAAGTTAAGAATGCTCCATAAGTTCTTCCGTTAAACTTAAAGGTATTACAAGAAGCCTGTGTAAAGTTTCCCCAGCCCTTGGGACCTTTGTCAGCTTCAGTGCCAGGTCCTTGAATCTGCTCATTTACACCATTCTCAAAATACCATACATTGCTACCTCCGGCAATGGGGTCAGCCACGTAAAATGCTGGACTTGCCGAAGCATCAAGAGCAGCCATACATTGAGTCCAGTTTCCATCATTAGTGGGAACTGATGTCTCAAAAATTTCGGGAGTTCCCACTTTGCCGTTAGTAACTTTCCAACGGTTATGTTTTCCTGTAACCGAGCCTTGTATCATGTCATAAATATAAGCGTCGCTATTAATATCGCCAACCACATTTACTTTTCTTGACACACCTACTGAAGTGGAAGAATACAACAAAACAGGAGCGCTATCAATTGATGACCACTTATAAATATTAAATGCCCCTGCCCATCCAGGTAGTGTAAAACCTATAAGATTTCCTTTACTATCATTCGTCAGAAAAAAGGGAACAGCCTTTGCTGATGATCCATCTGCACTAGGAATCCCTGTTGTATTAAGCTTCTTCCCGGAATTCTCGCCAGTTAGTTTATCAAGACAAATACAGCTTCTTGAAGCAACAAGATAATCTCCACAAACTGCAAGCGAATTTTCAACATCAGCAGTAAAGCCTAAATCTGTCCAGCTTTTTTCCCACTTTTTCAGGCTATATCCAAAGCCTTCTCCATCAGGTAACTTATCTCCATATCCCCATTTCACAGTCCAGGTAGAGGTTGTTCCATCTTGTGCTTTTACTGTATAGACAACATCTTTCGAGAAATCCTGAGGTTCACTCGGATAAGGTGTTACAGTAGCATACGATGAAATAAAAAATACAGAAGTTGCTCCATTTAGTTTTGCAATATCAAAGTCCGGAGTAACCTTAAATTTGATAATATTCCCATCTTCAATGGTTCCTACCTTATAATTGCCATTGCCTAGATTTAGTTTGAAATTTGTAACTTCAGCTTCTGAACAAAGACTTGCATCTTCGGAACAGGATGTAAATAAGGCAAGCGTTGTTATTGCTATAATAACAACTGTCTTGAAAGTATTAAATCTTATATTCATACTATTTATTATTGAATGACAATTATTCATACATAACTATTAGAGTGTAGTTCTTTTTACTTCCATCACCTGCTGTTACCGTAATATCATATGGAGAAGATAGATCCTTTAGTCCTGATAATGATGGCTTAACAGCTGCTTCGATAGGTAAATTAGCAACAACATAGAGTTTAGTAATATCCACCTTATCCCGAGCAGACGATGGAATTATAAATACAATCTGATCATCCGTTATCTTACCAAGATATTCAGTGCCACTTATTGAGCTTCTAATTGTGATAGAGTTAATCTCACAATTAGAACGGAGAACAATCTCTTTCGCATTATCGCAAGATGTAAAAAACAATAATGTGGTAATTCCCACAATTATCATCGTATATGTTAATAAACTAAGTCTTTTCATACTTCAATTTTTATATTTCACGTTATGGATTACCAAGGAGAGTTATTCTCACAAAGAGGATTATTATTTAATTCATCTACCGGAATAGGCAGTAAATAATATTTTTCAGGGAATACTCTGGTTTGTCCTGCATCACAATCAACAATATTATAGGTAAAGCTACCATCCGCATTTTTGATAATTTCAGTACCATGAGCCATCTTGCCATTAATTACATCACCAGCAACATGCCATCTTCTAATATCCCAAAAGCGGAAACCTTCCAATGCTAATTCACATACCCTTTCTTTTCTCAAGAGAGCCATAAATGAGTTCTTATCAGGAGCTTCTTGTAATGTTCTGCCAGGAAGTTTTACGCGCGATCTAACTTCATTTAATGCAGCCAAAGCCTTCGATGAATTTGCCGGATAATCTTTCTCTGCCAATGCTTCAGCAAGATTTAATAAAACTTCAGCATATCGTAATTCAATCCAGAACTGATCACTTCCATCAACATCAAAAGTAGAATTACTTTCCTGAAGATATTTCTTAACATAATATCCTGTGGTAGTATTATGAGTATCTTGTCCTTTCTTATAGGCTACAAATCCATCAGCACCTCCAATAAAAGTTTCAATCTTACGACCCTTCCAGTTAGCCCCATTATATAAAATTGAAGCATAAAAACGAGGCTCACGATTAACGTATGGAGCTGATTTATTAGCACTCCAACTAAATGGAGTTCCATCTGCCATATCATAGCTATCTACCAGTTCATTTGTTGGCGTGGCACAACCTCCTAAAATAGAATTATCTCCTTTGGGAGTAAAGTATCTGTCATACCAATGTACCAATTGTGGCTTAGAATAAGAGATTCCAAATATGATTTCCTTATTAAATGGTTTGCTAAAAACATCTGCGTAATTAGGAAGAAGCTCATACTTATTTAACTCTTTAATCTTATTCGCAGCATCAATAGCTACATCCCAGCGTTTGGCATATAATGCACCACGACAAATTAATGCATAAGCAGCGCCTTTAGTTAAACGTCCTTCCCAATCGCTGTTCCATGATTCAGGAAGATTTTCGGCGGCATAATTAAGATCTGCCATTACAAAGTCCCATGATTCAGATTCTGTAGCACGGGCTTTATCCTTCTGAGCTTCCGCATCAACACCATTTTTCTCATCGCGAATAACAACTCCACCAAAAACACGAATCATACGAAAATAATTAAAGGCACGTATAAATCGGATCTCTGCCATACGAACTTTTAAAAAATTATCACCAAATTTAGCGCCTTCTGAAGGAGCATCTTTAAGAAATACATTTTCTTTGCGTATTTCTGTATAAAGTCCCCAACTAGATAAAGGGTTCGATGATGAAGTAATAAAGTCTGATTGTAGCAATACCCGGTTATGAATGCTATAGCCTTGAGCAATATCATTGCCATACTTTACTAAATCAGTATAGCCATCCGTAAGACTTGGAGTTGCAAATCCTGTACTATTCTTCAACGACTCATATAAGCTAGTTACATATAGATCTACAGCATCTTCAGAAGACCATGCTGTTGCTTCTGAAAATGAACTGCTAGGATCTATATCAAGAATACTGTTACAAGATGTGGAAAAGCCCACTATCAAGACAATCAAAAATTTATATAATATCTTTTTCATAATCTTTCAATATTAAAATGTAATATTTAAGCCAAAGCTGTAACTCTTTTGTTGAGGATAATAACCATTGTTATTAATACCCATTTCCGGGTCGCAATAGGCAAATTCAGTAGCAGTTAACAAGTTTGTTCCAGCAACATATGCTTTAATACTTGATATTCCACCAAAATATTTACTTACTATGTTTTGAGGAATTGTGTACCCCAACTGCAAATTCTTTAATCTTAAATATGCTCCATTGACAACCCACCAGGAAGAAGTCCATGCATTGTTTGCATTTGCTATAGTACTCAATCTTGGATATTTTGCGTTAGTGTGTTCAGGTGTCCAGCAATCTTCAACCAAATAATACGGTGCGTTTCCTCCTTCATAGAATGGACGTGTAAAAGTAGTATTATCAATTGCGCCATAACTATAATTAGAACTTAGTGCATAATTAACTAATGCTACCCCTTGCCACAAAGCACTCAGGTTAAAGCCTTTCCATGCAAATTCCATATTAAAGGAGTAGTTAATTTCAGGAATTGAGCTATGCCCGATTTTCACAAAGTCGCCCGACATATCTATCTTGCCATCTCCATTAATATCTTCGTACATTATATCACCCAAATTCTGTGTTCCTCCAGGACCAACCGGACGATTATCCAACTGTGCTTGTGTTTGATATAATCCGATAGCTTTAAAGCCATACAATTGCCCCATAGGATTTCCAATGGCGCTACGATACCAAGGAGTACTTTCGCTTTGGTTGCGTTCCAGCACCCTGTTTTTTGCCCATGCAAAATTACCTGATAAGCGGTAGAAAAAATCACCTACTGTATTCTCATGTTTTAAAACCAATTCAAATCCGCGGTTATCAACCTTTCCAGTATTGCCCATTGCAGAGTAGTTTCCGCCAAGAGATGGTGGAAATGAAGAACCCAGGCCCTCCTGAATTGCGCTTGTAACTTTATAGAACCAGTCAAATTCAACTCCCAGAAGCCCATTCCACATATTCAAATCAAGACCAATATTGTAGCTGCGTGTTTTTGACCATGTAAGGCTTGAAGTTACAGGATTTGTACTTGACAGACCATAATAAGAAGAATAATTAGTACCAAATACATATACAGGATCTGAGGATAGAGAGAACATACTACGATGCAGGAAGGCCGAAGTGTTATCACTACCCAATTCACCCATTGATGCACGAACTTTCAACAGATTAATTTGCGGCAATGTTTCCTTAATAAAGTTTTCTTCAGACAATACCCATCCTAAAGCTGCTGATGGGAAAAATCCCCAACGTTTATCTTTAGCAAATTTATAAGAGCCATCTTTCCTGAATGACATTTCTGCCAGATATTTTTTTGAATAAGCATAGCTAAATCGTCCTACATAACCTATTGTTGCAGCTTCATTATGTCCACCGCTCACAGGTGTAGAAGAAGCCTTTGTTCCCAAAGAAAGGTCTACTGGATAATTAAAACGATATCCATTCATACTGCCAGTCATTGTAGAACCTGTTGATTGAAATTGTTCATACAAAAACAAACCCGATACATCGTGTTTTCCAAATGAGTTATGATACTCAATAGATGGACGAACTATGAAACCATCACCAGACGATGCTGATTTTGAGAAAGATCCTATATTAGTTCCTGAAGCGGACATTAAAGAATATTGTGCCGTACTTTTATCATACGCCATCACGCTATAAGGTGACAAAAAATTATTATCATTAGTATTTGATGCATCATAACTTAAAAAAACCGATGCTTTAAGCCCTTTTATCTTAGAAAAATCGTAGGTAAACCTTGCGCTTCCCTCAAATTGGTGTCTGTCTCGGTCATTATACCCACTATTCCTGATGGTTGAGATAGGACTTTGTGTCGTAGTACCATTAAACCATGCTGTATATTCATTCTGATAATATATAGGTATAATAGGTAATGCATAGATGGCTTGCTGAATTGGGTTTTGATATGCTTCAGGAGACATGCTGATACCTGGCCAATGACGTTTCTCAAAAAAACCGGCCAAATTCAATTGGAAAGATAATTCTTTCGTAATATTTCCATCAATATTTGAGCGTACATTGTAACGTTTATAAGAGGTGTTTTCTATAATACCTTTTTGGTCCATTACCCCTAAACTCGCATAGTATTTTATGTTCTCACTACCACCTGAAGCAGAAACATTGTGTTGTTGTGTAAGCCCATGATCTTTAAATAATGCATCTACCCAATCTGTATTCGCATATTTACCTTCCGGGTCATAATTGTTCATAACTTTTGTTTGAATATCAGCATTATAAGTTGGGCCATAGCCATCCATATTGCTTGCTTTATTGTACCAATAAATATAATCCGGTCCATTCAGGAACTTTGGAAAAGCAGTATTTTTTTGAACGGTAACAGAACCATCATAAGATATTTTTGCTTTTCCGCTAGCCCCTTTTTTAGTTGTGACCAAAATAACACCATTGGCAGCTTTTACACCATATACAGCAGAGGTTGCTGCATCTTTAAGAATTGAAATATTCTCAACATCATTCGGATTAACTGTATTTATCATACGCTCTACCCCATCCACCAAAACAAGTGGGCTCGAATCAAGAAAAGTACTAAGACCACGTATGGCCAGTGTTGTCTGGTCATTACCTGGTATACCCGTACGTTGAACGCTAGTTAAACCAGGCAACTTACCTGTCATCATGTTTGACAGATTAGTCATTGGTGATACATTTAACTCTTTTGAGCCAACCTGAGAAACTGATCCTATAAGAAATTTCTTTTTCTGTGTACCATACCCAACAATAACAACTTCATCTGTTGTTTTAACATTCTCTTTTAAAATAACTTTCAATACAGTTCTTCCATTTAAAGCTATTTCTTGCTTTTCATAACCAATATAGGAAAAAACCAATGTTACTTTCTCACTGGGTACTTTCAACAAATACTTTCCATCCAGGTCTGTTATTGCTCCATTTGTAGTTCCTTTTACAGATACATTGGCGCCAATAATAGCTTCACCCGCCTGGTCAACAATAACTCCAGATATATTTTTCAAATTGTCGGAAGTTGTTTCTTTTTTCAGGGTACGACTTGTACTTACCGCTATTGTATTGTTTGTTCTATTGAAATATAAATGAGACTGTCGGGTTATCTCATCCAGAATTGTTTGCAAAGAAACATTCTTGAAATTAAATGTTACCACAGGAGCTTCATTGATGACCTCCTGATCATAGAAGAATTTAAAATTTGTTGCTTTAGTTAGTCTTTTCAACACGTTTTCCACGGACTCATTCTTTGCCTGAAGAGATATATTGCTATCCTTCAGACTCTGTGCATGTACATTTGCAGTAAAAAAACACAGTTGAAATAGTAGTAAAACTAAAAATAGATAGCATTTTTCATGCTTCCCTTTACTGATAGGAATTATATTCATATCTTTGTGTGTTTTTAGTGATTATATTATTAATTATTAAAAAAGGCATGTGCACCACAATTCATCAGGGTCAGATCTATGAATGCGGAGGCTAAAACTCTTAATAGGGGTATTCTTCAGGGATACTCCTATTTTTTTTAGATCATCAATTAGCTTGTGTTTTTCATTTCTATTTGTGTTTAATGGATTATTTATATAAGGTATACACGTTCTTTTCTTTTCGATATTTAATGCCGGTAGCATATTCTATTGACTGAAGTACTGCCGTTAAACCTTTATTATCGTGTTCGCCGGATATAAGGTTACTAAAATCTTCACTGCCGGCAAACTGGATTTTGCAATTATAAACCCGTTCCAGTTCTTTTGCTACATCATGGATTGGTGTGCTGTTAAATCGAAGAGTACCATGAATCCAGGAAGCAACTTTCTGACCTTCTTCTTTTATCTTACTATAGTCACCTGAAATAGTATTAATTGAAGCCCGTTCATTAGCTACAAGTCTCATCATAGCCTCGGGCATATTAATTTGCACTTTTCCACTTTCTACGCTAACCAGCACAACTTCATCCCCTTTATAAGCTTTCACATCAAATTTAGTACCCAATACTTTCACATTGAAACGGCTGGTTTTTATAACAAAGGGCAGATCCGGATTCTTAATAACGGAGAAGTAAGCTTGTCCGCTTAGCTCCACTCTTCGTTCATTCTCCGTAAAATGGTTTGGATATTTCAAACGGGTGCAAGAGTTTAGGTTTACCACTGTTCCGTCGGGAAGAGTTACAATTTTCTTTTCACCATTTAAAGATATTACTTCTGTATAGATTATATTGCTGTCTTTAATATAGCCATAGTATCCTATAATTCCCCATGATATAGCTATAATTGCAGCAATACTGGCAGCAATAGAACCAATATTCTTTAAAGTAAAGTTGCGTTTCGGTGCCGGTTTCAATTCTTTTAGTAATAAAGCAGCTTCACAACGGTATTCCTCCCGTTTAAGGTCGTTATTGCTATCTTGCACAAGAGATTCACTCCAGGTTTCATCAGCCAACTGTTCCAGTAGCCCTTTATTTTCAGGCGAGCCCAGTTCCTTCATCATCTCTGGTACTTCAGAGGTGGTATAAAGATTATCCAGGTATCTGCGAATCTTCTGTTGGCTTATTTCTATTTCTTTCATTTTCAAGTGGTAAGGTTATAATAGTTCACCCTCACATTAAGTAATACACAAATGTGAGGGTGAACTAGGGTGCTATTAACATTTATTATATATTAAAACAAATAATAAGCAAAAGCATATCGGCATATACTCCTGAATCTTTTGATAGATAAGCACGAATAATCTTGAGAGAAGTTGAAATGTGTTCCTGAACAGTATTAACAGACACCCCCAAGGATTCGGCTATTTCTTTATGAGACATATGTTTATTGCGACTCATCTCAAAGACCTCTCGCTGACGGGGAGTAAGTTTTTCCATTGCTTTGGAAAGAACATTCATCAAATCGTTGACCAGAATATTTTCTTTCGTATTATTAGTATAATCCACAGCCTGTTCCAGAATAGAATCTTTGAGACGCTGTTCACTCTCCATATCACGTATGATATTTAATACCCGATTACGAACAATAGTATATAGGAAAGAGGAAAAAGAAGCTTCCGGGTTAATAAACTTACGACTTTGCCACACTACAGCAAAAGCATCATGAAAAACATCCTCTGCAAATTCACGAGACTTAACAAACTTCATCGCAAAATAAATCAATCGGTGCTTATAAATTGAATAAAGTTCGCAAAAAGCATCTTCATCGCTATTAATCAGGCGAACAACCAATTTGTGTTCTATAAGTTCTGCGTTATTCATTTCCATAGCTGTAATTCAAATTTTCATAACAGATTTAAACTATTACAAAGTTATACTATTTATTCTCTATATCGCCTATTTATTTTGTGTATTTTTCACATTTATCATCTAACTTTTAAATTGAATTTACAAAGCCAAAGAATCTTACCTTTTGCAAAATAATAGTATTCCACACCTATTAACAGCCACATATCCGATAAAATGTAATAGATAAATATTTCCTGACCAGGTAAGGCTGTAGCCAATTAAAAAACATGCTCTTTTTTATTCTTTAATAGCTTAATCCTGATTACATTATAAAAGAGAGTACAAGATATATTCTTTGAATCATTAAAAATAAAAAACTTTGGCATACATTTTGTATATATTTAATCTTTGTGTTTACCAAATTCTTAAATCATAATACTATGAATGTATCCTTATACAATGGTGGGAACAAAGGACGTCCCACGATGGACGGAGCTTCGCGATCATCACCTCAACACCATTTATATACGCGCACATAAGGAAGGAATAAACTGTACCCTCAATGATGTCAAGGCAATGGTCGATTCCGAGATTACCCCCTCCCATCACCCTTTCAAGGATTTTATCTTTGTCCCTTTCACCGAATGGGACGGACACGATTACATTGCCGATGTGGCAGCCACCGTACCCACTAAAGATCCCGAGTATTTTGAATGGTGCTTCCGCAAATGGTTTGTGGCTTTGGTGGCTACTTTGGTGAATGACCGTGTGATTAACCACCAGATTCTGGTATTAATTGGTGGCAAACACGGTATGGGAAAATCCACCTGGCCGGAAAGATTGTTGCCCCCCGAATGGCGAAAGAGTCATTTCGATGCCAACGTATTTTCCAATAATCCGAATGCCACCCGCATGAAACTAAGTACGGGTGCCATTCTGAATATTGATGAGCTGGATACCGTTCAGCGCTATGATCAGGAAACAGTGAAGGAACTTTTCACCACTTTCAACATCAACATCCGTACCTCGGCCGACCGTCCGCCACGTAATTTCGTGCGTCATGCTTCGTTCTTTGGCACAACCAATCACATGGATATTCTGAAAGACTACACCGGTAGCCGCCGATATTTGTGTAATGAAGTAACCGGTCCCATCAACTTTGATTTCACTATAGATTACAAGCAACTCTATGCCCAGGCATGGAACATGATTCTGAAAGGTTTCCGCTATTACTTCAACACGGAGGAGAACGACATTGTAGAAAAGCACAATCAGCACTACATGGAAACGGATGCTGATATGGAATTGTTCTATGAATACTACCGCAAACCGGAGGGTGAAGAGGAAGGAATCTATCTTTCTGCTGCGAAATTGGCGGATTATATTAAGAAAAAGACGGGGATTGCTACTAGTAAGAAGATGATATGGAAGTTAGGCAGAAACCTTAAGTCGCTGAATTTAAGCTTCATAAAATCCAGAGGGATAACACAATATGAGGTTATACTACGGTAAAGTGGTGTACATGGTGTACATAAATTGTTCTTTTTTCGTTTTACAAAATCTTTTTTTGAAAATTCTGCAAATTGCGGAATTCTCAAAAAAAGATTTTCAGAAAGCTAAAATAGTCTTTTTAAGTACACCATGTGCACCACTATTTAATCAAAGAAGGTCATCAATATATATTTAAAACATTATAATTCAAATATTTAGGCCTATTAAAGAAGACAACTAAACGAATTAGTAAAAACAAAACGAGACCTCAACCCAATCATGTACATCTTTGTTCCCAAACATGTACATGATTGAATCCAAACATCTAGATGTTTGCAGAAACTATAAACCAATAAAACATTAATTACCATGGGCATTCCATATAAATTCAAGGAGATAAACGATAATCTGAGTAAAGACGTAAAGAAAAAAGGCGGCGTTCACCCCATCGTGAAAAGTAAAGAACAACTAGACACCAAGGCACTTGCCGAATACATTGCAGGGAGCAATATGCCGCAAAGGCATGAGATAGAACAGGCCATTGCCAAAACCTTCAATGCTATTGAAAAAGCTTTAAGTAACGGTTACAC
Organism: Bacteroidaceae bacterium; assembly: GCA_963667395.2. Taxonomy (GTDB): domain Bacteria; phylum Bacteroidota; class Bacteroidia; order Bacteroidales; family Bacteroidaceae; genus Bacteroides. The sequence continues at coordinate 3,967,852 of CAXXJL010000001.1, read as the reverse complement.
CGTTTCCATCACTGATTATGGTTCTTTTCAACTTTCTGCTCAGTTCCGGGAGGATTTTAATCCCGAAGAGCCTCATCGTGCAGAGAGTATTGAGGTGAAGAGTGTTAATTTTCGGGCTTCTACCAAGATGAAGAAGAGGATTGGGGTGAGCGGGTTTGAGAAGAGTGAGCGGTGATTACACAATCTATAACACTGTCCATATAATTGCATAAATAAGAAAAGTATCAGATTCTATAATTTTTCATTTACAATAAGGAGCGAGAGAACGAAATATTTTAGCTTCTCTCGCTCTTCCTTTTTCAGAGACTACAATGCGAACATATACCTTACCTTCTGCATGGGATTCTTTCGGGTAAACAAGGTTCTTATAAATGAATTCATTTAAAGCTGATTCTCCTCCCGGATATTCTGGCATTTTCTCAATAATAGGATTCCAAATTGTATCATTTACTTATTTGAGCTCATTTAGCTGTGGACAAGATGTCTTTGCTCTTGTACCTGTTATGCACATTGATAAGAAAACTATAGCTAACAAGAATTTTCTCATGGTTGATTTTTCTCTAAATCTTTTTATAATTTAAGCCGTAAGATGATAGAGCATTAAGAATTTAGGTTTAGGATAAGTCATATTTCTACATAAAGTATAGATACTTATTTCGTTTTAAAAGTTAAAAGATGATATCATCTGTATTATTTCTTTATTTAGATCTTTTGGACTGACATTACATTTTAATTTATTTATATCGATAAGTATTGACGCACTAAAAGGTTCTAAACCATCAATTTGCTTATAAGCGTTTGCTCCTACACCATAAAAAGTTGAAATGTAATTATTTAAACAGCTGTTTAATTTCAACTTTTTCTCTTTAAATAAATCATGGTACAATGCTAAAGTATCAATGTTTATCATAATTAGATCCTTAATTTTTAAATCATCTTCTAGTCCTCTTTCTTTTAGTACTTTACGAAAATATTTTCGTAAAAGATAATTAAATCCTGGAATAGAGAAGCTTTCATCTGTATATATCAAAATTGGATATATTATTGATTGAGAAGAATCATGCTTATCTATTTTATTATAACCTCCATTTCGATAATTTAGAATATTATTTGCCAATTGGGAAACACCTTCATCACTACCTTTATCATCTTTAACGAATTTTTTTATTATTTCGTGTTCTATTTTCCCCATATCATTACTAGACTTTACAGGGTATGATAAGAGAACATCTTTATATTCAAACAAATAGACTTTATTTTTGTCTCGTATGTAATAATCAGAATACCCATCTCCAGCAATTTCTTTCATTTCGTCTCCGCTTTTAAGTATGTAGCCAGACTTACAGAAACAATTATTGAGAGTTTTATACAAAATACCGGGTTCTGATATAGATTGACCATAAATAGATTTAAAAAAAGGAAATGTATTTATTTCTCTTCCTTTAAATTGCTGTTTGTGTTCTTTCAAAATTCTAAAGAAATCAAACTGGATTCCTTGAAACAGTTTGTCTATTAAGAAATTTAAATTTAAGAAAAGATATTCTTTTTCTTTAGTTTTTAAGACAGGAGCTTCACGTAGGCTTTTAAAATCAGGTTGTTTAGAATATGTTGTTAAATCCAAACAAAATGAATTTAAGAAATTTATAACAAACTCATGTTCGTCTTCAAATATCAATTTTGAGGGGACTTCCATCTCCTTAAGAGGTCGTATATATATTGTTAATAAATTTATTAAATATTCTTGCCATGATTTTAATCCATATTCTGATAAAAATACATTCAAATATCCAGAAAAAACAGGATGACTTTCACAACACTGAAAGAAATAAATAGCTTTTATTGATTGACAACGAAAATCTTTATATTTAAAGTGTTCTCTGAATGGAAGCATTAGTGGTAGAGAAAAAGATATATACTCTTCAATATTTGAAATAGGATCAGAAGGACCTTTTTGACTATCAGTCCATCTTTGTGCTTCCCATAAATAAAGTTTAAATAATGATAATTCTTCTTCATCTGTTAAAGGTCTATTTTCACTATTATTATTCTCAAGAATATCTTCTATAGTGAACAGTGAAGTTATGTTGTCAAAAAATATAGACAAACCATGACGCTCTTTTATTGCAATATCTATTTTATCCTTAACCTCATTAGGAAAATTTTTAATCCACAATTGAAGAAGTTTATTTTGTACAGCCCAGTTTGTTTCATTTACATGAAGTTGTGCACAAGTATATGATACATAATTTAATGCAGTAATTGTAGGAATATCTTTAAGTAAATTAACAGGTGATGTTTTATCGTAATCATCAAAGATAGATTTGTAAGTGAGAGCTTCGTAAATTTGAGGCATAATATGTTTTTATTTTATAGAAAAATATGCATTAGTATTTATTAGAAAATGAAAAATAATCTTCTGTATTTATTCTTTTAGTTATATTGAATATACTTATGAAGATAGAAATTACTTATATTACATTTAATCTCCTCTTTTTCAAGTTTCAATTCTTCTGTCATATCTTAATTTGTGTTTTGCGTTTTATAATCTGAAATTACTTGAATGCAAGAACATCCAACTCTTCCTTACCAATTATCTTGTGGTAAAGTTAAGAGAAAAGAGAACTTGTTTTTTTATCCAATTCAGATTAGTTTATTACCTTTATTTTATGAACAATACTCCCTTGATTATTTATTGAGAGTGACGTATCTAAAAGATCTGTTCTTTTTCTTTTTCTCTCTGCTGCATCCAACAAGAAGAATTAAAGTTAATATTGTTAATAAAATATTCTTCATTTTAAAAAGTCATTATTCCTTATATAATCTTCAAATGTTAATGTTATATAGCTACAATATTCGCTTATATCATTATATATTTTTTCGAGATCTTGAATTGAGTATCGACTTCCTATTGTTGACACCAATTCTCTACCATGAGCGATTGCATTCCTGTTATCCGCAAGCCCAGATAAGCTTCCTTTAATCTTATCTTGACTTACAACTGGAGATGAAATTCCAAAAATATCCCATATAGATTTTAATTGAGCATATTTTATATTTCCATTGCTAGTAGGAAATAGAGTTTCATTAATATCGTTAATTTTTGATGTATCATTAAGCCTTGAAAATAGATCATATCTTTTTGTCCATTTTTTATCTTTAGCTTCCATTATTGCATTACATTCATCATGTAATATAAGGCTTAATATTGGAACTTTAAATTCATTTATATTACGGTTCATGCTGTTTAATTGCAAAATACATCTTTGAACAGATTCTACTATCGTATATTCTAATGCACCGTATAACAAAACAAAAAATGTACCTTTATATATTTTTATATCAAAGGGGATATTTGCATTTTTTATGACAGTTTCGGATTTTATTATTTGCAAAAGAGATTTTGCTTCAGTTAATCTTCTAATTGACTCAGAATTAATATCATCAAACATAATCTATTTACTTAAAAAACGGTCTCTGCAAAATTCAATTCTATTTTTAACTCTAGGCTTTGAGTTTGTTGCTCCAGTTATAGATTTATTAAATTCTTTATTTGCGACCCAATCGTAAAAATTATTTATATTAATTGATCCTGTTTGTTTGTATGCTTCTGCAGCTCCTACTGTAACAGCCTCAAAAAGAATAATAGAAGTTATAGACCTTGTTCGCGTTTTTACAATTCCATGTTTCAATGTAGCTAATTGATCAAACACGGTAGTGAAAATTTTCTCATTTTCTTTATAGTCAAAATTCTTACTGGATAACTCCATGTATAAATTTAAGAAGTCAACAACGCTATGATCAAAATTTTCTCTATTATTGAGATATGCAAAGAATCTGAGAACAAGCTCTTCTCTAGTCCCATCATTTTCCGCATTTTTAGGTAATTTAACTGCTATTTCAAAATTCTCATACTGAGATAATTGTTTTATGAAATCATTAAATCGCCCTCTGTAAATGCAACTGCGAATTTCTTGATCTGATAACTTTATCCCACCTGTATTTAATCTTTCAAATAAATCAAATCTAACAGATAAGTCACTTTTATCACTAAGAGTTGTTATTTTAATTGGTTTTAACAAAAAATCTAACTGGATAGAGCGTGGTAGTTTGTTAAATAGCTGATTGTTAAATGATTTTAATTTTCTTAAGTTCTTTAATTTTAATGGATCATTCAAATTTATTTTTTGTCTTGCTTCTGAACTTGGTTCGGCTGCAAAATTTATTATAGAACTTAATCTTTGTACACCATCAATCACTTCCCAACTACCATCACTGTTTGTTGCCATAAATAATGATGGGACAGGGATTCCTAAAAAAATGGATTCAATTAATGCAGATTGCCTTTCTTCATCCCATCTGAATTGACGCTGGTATTCTGGAGCAATATCTAATAAATCATCACCTACCATTGAAATTAATTCTTTAACAGTCATGTCATAGTTATTAAAATCAACTTTTCGTTTTTGCTCGTTGAGCTCTGCGTTTATATCCATAGTTATTTATTGTTTTGACTTATTTTATCGTTATAATTTCTTCATACACCCCAAGACTTTAAACACTCTCAGTACTACTGATAAGAATTCGTAAATAGCTTATATATGCTATTTTTTAACAAAAGTAATTTTTTTTTTGAGAAGACAGAAATATTAGATAATATTTATTTTACAACTCATATTTCTATATCACATTCAATTACATGAGGATCTACTATCTGAGTAATGTAAAAAAGAATGTTAACTGGTTAGAAAACGAACAGTAGAAGATCACAATAAAGGATCAAATAAGAGTAAGTGACATTAATGAAACGCAGACTGATCAATTTTTTTCATCAAAAAAGAGCTTCTTTAGCAGCGAATTCTGTTCAACAGTTCTTTTACGATCAGATAATTAAAAGGTTTGATAATATAAAATGTAATTTCCGGTAAAGTACATATCATATAATACAAGTACCGCCAACTTTAACAAAGTAGTTTAAAGTTGGCGGTACTTGTTCAAAGTTTGTTCGAGTTGTTATAAATTTGTTGGATTTGAACTATTTTCCAGTATCTTGGAAGTAATTCACTGATATCCTTTTTTGATTCTCTAAAACGTAATAATCTAAAAGCAAAAAACGCTAGACATCATGGCCTAACGTTTATCGATTTCCTTCACTCAATTGAGTGATGAACTCTGGTACAAAAATAATTATTTTTTAGATAAAGACAATAATACATGGGAAATATTGTAGAACATAATATCAGAATTCTATTTCACGCAATATGTATCACATTTTTGGCAAGAGAATGTGTTTATTGCCAAAAATGTGATAAATAATTGCCATTTTATGGGTGTAATAATTCTATCTTTGTAGGCATTATTCCCCAACCAAACTATTCAAATAAACTTCCAACGCAGTATAACCATTCTTCATACGAACATTCCTGTCATCTCTGTTCTTTGGATTAAGTCCATGAGCTTTTTCCCAGGCATCGTCCATACCGTCGTGATCGTTATCAGTTATCTTGTTTTTGGTTACATAAGATGGGTACCCTCCTACTGCCGATGGAGAATCTATTATTCCCAACGGCAAGCCATAGTAGTGATTCTTACAGATGGTATCTGATTTAGCAGAAGTGTATTTCTCTACTGTACCTTTTCCTGAAGCAGTACCTTTGCGTGTTTCATTGATAATTCTCAAATCGACTGCATCACGAGGGAAAGCTCCGGCTTTTGCCAATACACTTTCATACGCCTTTTTTGCGGTTTCTGTCTTTACGGCATAAACAGGTTTAATAAAGAATGGGTTCTTTACAATCATTGTATCTCTGCTTGCTGCGGGATTCATGCTAAGATCTACCCCTGTTCTATTGTTCTTTGTCATGGCTGCATCTCCTTCCATCACATTTCCGGATAAATACCAGTTTGACACTTTAGTGGCGTTGCCATAATAGGGTTGAACGAAGTATGATTTGTTGCCTATTGGTCTGGCTGGTCCTGGCTTATAATAGTTACCCACCATATTAATGTGGCATGATGTATTGTTATTTATATCGCCACCATAGCAAGAATTGGGCTTGCCCCAGTTATAGTTCACATTGTTCACATAATCTGTAAGAACATGCAGGTCATTTGATCCTCTGGCACCATTAAAGCGGGTGCTGCGATTATTATTGTGTGCCAACAGATTGTGATGATATGTAGAGAACACCCCTCCCCACTGACTTGCATAGCTACGCTCTCCTTTGGCATGACCGGAAGTATACAGACCTTCATGGATTATGCACCACTGAACGGTTGTTCTCTTGTTATCATAAAAAGTCATGTTCTCTTCTGCCGACCAGCCAAATGTGCAATGGTCAATAATAACATCGGAAGCATTTTCCACACCGATAGAACCACCCGGAATAAAGACTCCTTTATCAGACATCCCACCTATACGTGAACGAATATGACGGATAACCAGATTCTTTGAACCTCCGAAATTGAGTTTGCCACCGCGAATGCAGATACCATCTCCCGGAGCTGTTTGTCCAGCGATAGTCAGTCCATCTCGCTTGGATCGAATATCAGAATTTAATTTTATCACTCCGGAGACACGGAATACAATGGTAAGAGGAGTTGCGGGATACTGTGAAAGCGCCCATCTTAATGATCCCTCTCCATTATCATTAAGATTTGTTACTTCTACAACCTCGCCGCCACGTCCGCCGTTTGCAAATTTACCAAAACCTTCTGCAGTAGGGAAAGCTGGAGTTTGTGCAGAAACTGTTACCGGAATAGAGGTAATAGAGAACAAAAGCCCTGCGCTGAGTATTAAATGTAAGATTTTCATTATTATTGAATTTATAAATATCAGAAGTTATTAAAGCTACAAGCTACATTGTTTATTATAAGAAATGACTTGCAGAAACTATTCTTGTACTCATAATATCTATAAAACAAAATCAATGGGATCTTTTATCTCCATTTCCAATTCTAATTTCTATTTTTTAAGATAGAATTCAGGAGCTATATCTGATATTTTATACACAGAATCATGCTGTAAATTAAGCTCACCTAAAATAAGCAAAGCAGAATCGAGCTCTATCTTCAGAAGAACAGAATAGCTGGATTTAGGTATGCTATCCGAATGAGTGAGACCAGCCTTCTTCATTTGTACAGATAATAATGAGTCCAGATTAAAGCTATAAAGCATAACGCCTTTATCGGAATATAGATCAAGAGATCGTTCTTCGTTATTGAAATACATGCCATCCGAGGTTTTGTTGTCATAAACTTTATTCAGTGAACGATAGCCTTCCAATGAAACAGCCTCCAATAAGTGAATATCCAAATATGTGGTAGGTGCCGATGTTGCTACCGGAGTTCTGTTACTTTGAGATATCCGTTCTATATCTAACGCTCTTATGCCGGGTATGTAGGTAACTCCACCAAATAGCAGGATGGCAAGTAACGTAACATACAGATATCTGCCGGTTCGATTTGTTAGAAACAAAATGGCAGTCAAAGAGATAACCAGTCCGGAGACTAACAGGTATACCCGCTCTTCAGTAAATCCATATTGATTGATTCTGTATAGTGTAGCTATCCAGAACATAATATATGCAGGAAAAACAATCCAGCTTGCTTTATCGTAGAGCCATTTATACGAACATTTATTTACCAGCAGCACACATCCTTTCAGGAAAAACAAAGCAATAGAAAATGCCAGAACTATAGCTGCCACACCTCCCTTAGGAAGCGACCACATTACGGTTATCTTGATAAAATACAGATAAAGAATTACTGTATAGATAAGTAGAACCGGAGATAATACATAATTCAACAGAATGTCTATTAGCTTGTTTGTGATTATCTTATCTGATTTATCATAGTGAAAATAAATGAATAAGGAGGGGAAAACAACCATACTCACGGCATATCCTGAATAATGATAAAACCAGAAGTCTCCGGATTTCCATATCTCAAAGATATATTGAATGGAAAAATAGAGAGAGATAAGCAATACATAAGAGATTGCAGATAATACAAATGCAAAGAGTAAGGAACGTAGCAGTTGCAAGAAGCTCTCCATGAAAGGAGTATTCTCTCTCTTCCATTCAGTTACCAGATAGATTCCTGTGAGAACACCTATAGTTACACAGAAAAAGAAGTCTTCACTTTCCGGCTTTTGCAACCATAGCAGTGGAATAATCAATAGTACACACCCATAATACATCCACCGGATATATGTTTTATCGGCAAATTTATTCAGCGTATAGGCAAGAATCATCAGCATAGGGAAATAGTAATAAAGTGATTCTCCCTGTTTTATTGTTTTTTCAAACAACAAGATATTGATGGCGTAGCAAATCAGCGCAATAAGCAATTCTACGGGATTAGAGCGTACTGCCTCATAACCTTTATACAAGGTGCGCTTTATTGATTCTTTCATTGTATTGAATATTAATTGTTTCGAAACTGTTTTTTATATTAGAAACGATTATTCTTTATTTATCTTGTACTGCAAAATAAATAAAAAATATCTCACATGTGCTTATTTCGATGCAAAAACAGTTCTAATATATAAAATATTGTTAATTCATCACCTTTTTCACATTATTTTCATGTTATAAAACATATTATATGGAAAAAGCCTGTATCTTTGTAGCGTAATAAAAAAGTAGAAACAAACCGCTTATCAAAACGTGGTAAGCACAAAAGATGAAAATTATGAAAGAGAAAATTAGTGAAATCTCAATGTTACAGTATCAAATTAGAAGATACCAAGCCGTAGGTAAAGGTGCAATGTGCCAAACTTTAAATGCTAAACTACAAAAGTTAATCAAAAAACAAACTTTAGCAGCTGCATAACAAAAACTTTAGAGAGTAGTTTTTAATGATAGATTGGGCTTTCCTCGCATATTAAAGCGATGATAGCCTTTTTTTATGCCCATAAATCCCGAAAGATTAATACTTCCGGGATTTATTTTAGACAAAGTGTTATTTAACGCCAACTTAGGTTCGCCAGAACCATTTGATCCGGGTAAAGAACATAGTTATCAGCACTGCAATAGAGGTAATAATCACTCCTCTCATAAAACCCAGCCAAGGATTTACTGATAAATATGAGAAAAGAGGATATACTCCCACAATACTTAATAAAGGAACAGTAAATAGACTGGTTGAAACGTAAGCAATCATCGGATTCTGACCAGACATAACCAGGAACCTGGTTCCGCGAATGTATCCGTAAAAGTCACAGATAATATTAAATGCCAGAAGAGCCATAAATGCCAGCCCTGAAGTCACAAAATAATAACTATATGTAGAATGGTCTTTCTTAATCCCTCCTTCATAAGCTTCAAAGAAAAGTCCAAGTAACAGCAAATAAGATCCGGCTATAAACAGGTTCTTCCAAAGTTTTTGGTAATTACTATCGGCATTTCGAAGAAGATAATAACCTATCAGAATAATTATAGAAGTAACAGTTAGATTTAAAATCAAAAGTCGACTATAAAGACAACAAAGGTTGATAATAACTAGTCCAACGGTGAAAACCAAAAAAATGATAGAAATTTTGCGATCATTATTAGGGGAAGTAATGATTTCCTTCTTCCTGTTATTCATCCATTCAAGCAAATATTCTCCGGCAATGCTACCCGGAATTACTATAAATAGATATTTTAGAAACATAAACTTATACATCCATGGAAAAGGTGTATAATTAAACAGAGCCTGTGTCCACGATCCATCAATTGTACTCCCTAGGAAAACAGCCATGATAAAAGGCAAAATGGCAATGCGAATCCATCTGTTTTTGATGGTAAAGATATAAATCAGTGTACCAAAAACAGACATATTTGCTAATACCAGAATAATGATATTACTATAATCCAAACTAAATGTACGCCCATCGGCATATCCAACAGTAATCATTAATATCAATGAAATTGCATATGCAAACAACTTAACTGCCGAATGCATCCATTCAGGCATCTTTAAAGGAATACGCATAAACATTGGAAAAAGCAATGCAAAACAAGTCAGTGACAGTCCCCAGGATCTTATATCCTGGGGATTACCAAGTGACCAAGGGTAAAAATGCTGAATAAAAATAGCAAAAAAAGTGAGTTGCAACCCTCTCTTAACAGCATCCCAAATCAAACGAATCTTACTTTCTCCTTTCTCTATTCTTTTACCAATGGAAAAGGGGAAAGCCGCTCCCATGGCAAAAAGGAAGAAAGGAAAAACCAGATCTACCCAGGAAATTCCTGGTAGATCAGGATTAAAAATATGGGACGGAGGTGGTTCCTGGGCATGATACATCCATCCGGGAAGTATTCCAAAAACAATAGCGCCAGACAATACCATTGTAATAATGGCATATCCTCGCAGGGCATCTAAGGCATAAGCTCTTTGATTCATCTTTTATTTCTTTTTATTTATCTCCCTCAGCAATTGCTTTTTTGAGGTTACTCCACCAATTATGATTAATAATATGTACAATATCAAAGATCATTAGTCCGTCTGATTCTTTAAGATTCATCTTTATTGCTTCCTCAAACTGATTTACATCCTTTTTATAGTCTTCTACATATAACCCACCACAGAAAGGAAGATTTCCTAAGAGCTTGCGGGTATACTTACATCCCCCTTCCACACAAAGATGTTCACCAACAGATATTTCACTGTCAGTTTCATTTTTATATTTTCCGGTAGATTTACGATATTCTTCCAAAGTAACATTCCAGTAGTAATTACCATTAGTATAAAAATCAAGCAATTCGGCATAAGCATAATTCTTATAATTGCTGGTAGCCCAATCAAAATCTTTACTGGGATCATAGTTCTTACTAGCCCAGTTTACTCCCACCTCAAAATAAGAAGGATACCATGCACCCGTATAAGCAGCAAGCTTACATTCGGGATTAATCTTCTTAATCTCAGTGCGAACATCCTTAATGAAGTTATAAATAATTGAGGCACGCCACTCAAGCCATTGTTTAAAGTACTTGCCATCAACACGTTTATAAGAACCATCATCCTTCTTTACCCATTCATAGATATCTTCAGGATATTTTTTCAGGGACTTACCAATGTATTTTTCAAACATGACTTTAGAAGCTTCTGAGAAATCAGAGTTGATACAATCGTAACGGGTTCTGTCTAGCATAATTCCATCAACAGCATAGTTGCTTACCACCTCTTTCAATATGGCAATCTCATAATTCTGCACTTCTGGTAAAGCCGGATTCAGGAACATTGTGGCTTTATTCTTTATTTCTGTTACAGGAACCAAACCTTGACCAGGCATATAATTCACAGACTGCCATTTTTTATGTTCGTTGTAAATTGCTCCTTTTTTAAAAATTCCATGCCCATCTACAAAAATATTAAAAGAAACAAATATCTTCATCTTATGATAACGGGCTTCCTTAATAAAGGTGTTTATAAAATCAAAATCAGGACGATCGAACCCTTTCCAGCTTTTCTTTTGTTTGGCAATCTTACTCGGATATAGAACCATTCCTGAAGTTCCTTTAATATCGAGAACTAAATCGGTAATTCCTGCATCGTAACATTTATCGACATAATAACGGATGGAATCCGGACAACTAAATCGCGCAAAGTTAGCAGAACAATCCAGCCACATTAACTTAGGCTTTTCATTTGCCATAATTCCAACACTTAAAAGCAGGAATATATAGATTAAAAAATGCTTTTTCATACTCATTTTCTGGTTTATTATTTTACTAAAATATCGTTATTTCAAAGATCCGCCGGCTCTCATTCCATTCTCAACTTCTTTCCAAAGATTTTTGTTAATAATATGCACAATATCAAAAACCATTAAACCGTCTGATTTTTTTAAATTCATCTCAATTGTCTTAGAAAGTTTAGCTGGATCAGAGTAAAACTGATCAACCAGAATTCCACCCATAAACTTATTCTCCTTTAATATACCTTTAAGCTTTTCACAAGAACCTTCTACACAATACCATGTACCAGATTGAGCCTTACTATCTGTCTCATTCCACACTTTACGCTTACTTTTATTATACTCTTCCATAGAAATATCTGTATAATAATTTCCTGTGGCATACAAATCCATCATATCTCCGTAAGCATAATTCTTATAGTTTGGTGTAGCCCAGTCAAAATCCTTACTTGGATCATACTTTTTACTGGCAAAGTTTACCCCTACTTCATAATATGAAGGATACCATGCTCCGGTATAAGTACCAAAAGAGATTTTCTTATTCACAGATTTAACCTCTTTACGTGCAAGAGACATAAAGTCATAAATATTCTTTGTTCTCCACTCAATCCATTTCATAAAGTACTTTCCACGTTCAGGATAATAAGCACCTTTAGAATCCTTCTTCCATTCAAAAATATCTGTAGGGAAATCAGCTATATTCTCACCAATATAAGCTTCAAACTTTGATCGGGATATATCCGAAAAGTCTGCACTTAGACCATCATAACGCACCCTATCCAACATCAGTCCGTCCAGATTAGGATACTTCTTCACAACCTCTTTCAATACATTAAGAATATGCTTCTGAAAATCAGCATTGATGGGATTTACCATAGCTGAATACTTTTCTTTCTGTTGAGTAATAGGTATAATCCCTTTATCAGGTGTATAAACCATTGATGCCCATTCGGGATGATTAGAATAAATAAGTCCCCGGTCAAAATAATTATGTCCGGCAACAAAAACATTCAATGAAGCATGCACCTCTATCCCTAATTTATGTGCTGCCTTTATGAAATATCCCAGATAATCAAAGTTACCTCTTTTAGCACCATGCCACTCTTCCATACGGGGAGCATAAGCGCTTTCATAAAGAACTTCTCCTGTAATGGGGCGAATATCAACTATAGCATGGGTAAAACCCAGAGATTTTATTTTCTTTAAATAAAAATCAATAGAGTCGGAATGGCTGAAACGGGCAAAATTAGCCTCAGCATCAAACCACATCAAAGCAGGCTTACCATTTACTCTATTTTTCTTGGTTGCTCCGTTACTTACTAGTACAACAGCAAAAAGCATCGCTATTAAGAAAGATATTTTCTTCATACGTATTATTTTTAGTGTTTTATTGGATATTTATTTTTTTATCAATTACTTTCGGGTAGTATAAACAACAATTCGTTCTACCCATATCTTATAGCCTGTAGATTTTGGGTTCTTATCCTCGGCAACAATCAAATTCAATGTATGCTTCCCCGGTTTCAAGTTCAAAAGATGAAAAATATGTGCACGGTTAACATCATATTTCCCTGCTTCTTCTCTGTAATAAGTATCTATTTTTCGAACAAATTTTCCATCTACATATACATTGGCACGTCCACCATCCACATTCCAGCTTCCTAAAAGTGTAATCCCGGTACCTTCAAAGGGTATTTCAAACGAAGCGCCCGGGTCAGTGGCCATTTTGTATAAATCAGGATCGCCATCACCATAAACAAAGTCTTTCCATAGACCTTTAAAAGTCCATTTTGCAGAATCTCTTACCTGAACCTGATAGCTCATCGACATATCAGGAAAGGATTGTTCTAATTTTCCTTTAAAAGAAGGTGCTTGCACTTTAATTTTATAAAAATCACCATTAATCTGTCCACCATTTGCTATCACATTTTCATTGATAAAATTCAATGATTGAGACACTGCTTTTTTGTATGAATAATCAGTATGCATAAAATTGCTATCTGCTATAACAGAAATGTAAGATTTAAACTTCTCCGGAATATTGGAATATCCCTTGACTATACCCAGTACAGCTGCCGCATTAGATGAATTGCAGTCAGTATCCTGGCCGCAACGAATGCTTATCTGCATTGTTGTTTCAAAATCGCCGTGACCATAAAGTAATCCTATAACAATAAAGGCACCGTTAATCTTTGCATCTATATCAAAATCATGATATGGAATACAAATATCTGTTTTGCCCCATTTATCTTGTATCTCCTGCCATGTTTTACGCCAATCATGCGGATGTTTTTTATATCCGTTTATAACATCTCTGATACACAAGGCGTAGGTACTATTGGCAGGAATAGCTTTCAGAGCATCTGCAACTATTCGCTCCAGATTATTATCAAAATAAGCCAGGGTGTGCATGGTCGAAAGAAATATACCTCCGTACAGACCATCTCCATAAGCCATGATACGCCCCACTTTATTACACATCTTTGCTGATGAGCAAGGCATCCCGGGATTTATAAATCCAATAAAATCTGATTCAATCTGAAAATCAATATCGTCGACATGCATATTATACATTGGAGTACCGGACAAAGGTGGCATTATTCCATCCATAAAATTCTTTCGCCCTTGCAAATTAGCGTGACAAAGAGAAAATTTCGCATTGGCAAATCCTTCTGATAGTTTCTCAGCCGATACATTCTGGCCAAATTTCTCCATAATCATCATAAAGTTAAGCTGGCCATAGATATCATCTTCCAAAAGAGATTCTTCTACCATCTCAGGTTTCCATGGAATTTCTCCGTCAAACATTTTTCCTACAGCTTTGAACTCCATCTCATGACCATATGTCACACCTATCATCTTTCCGGCCCAACCTCCTGAAATTTTATCTTTTAAATCCTTTCTGGTTATTATTCTATATTTATTGCCTGCACTAGCAGAGAAAATAAGTAGAAATAATAACATGTACAACAGACTAATCTTTTTCATTTATTCTCGCTATTTTTTATATTCCACTACTTTCACATTTTGAGATATTTATCTGTTTTTCAGTTAATAGATTCATCATTGTTTCATTTCACAATTGCCCGAAAAGGAGAGGCAGGTATCCCTGCATTATTGCATAAACTACCTTCCATATAATTACGGAAACAATAGCGAACTTCTGTGGGTACAGGAATGGAATCATTCCATACCTTAACAATAGATGAGCCATTTAATATCTCCGCATGAGCCGGAAGAAAGTGTCCGTCTGCTCCGGCAATTTCAAAACCTTTCAGTCCTTCATTCTCCGGTGTCATTCCATCTTCTCCATAATAAAATTTCACCTCTACAACCTTACCATTTAAACGACAAGAGTTATAGATAGGGCCACTAAAAGCAATGCCTTCAATGCCATAAGCTTTAGCTAAAGCCCAATATGCCAAACGCTGTCCCACTTCTATTTTATAAGGTGGGTGAATAAATTTCTCACTTCCGGCATCTGTTGTTGTAACCATACCCACATTAGATACCTCTTTCATTAGCTCTAACTGGCATTGTCTGAACCAAGCCAAATTTAACAGATCCTTTCCACTGGATTGAAAGGGAGCAATCTGCACATAGTAGAAAGGTAGGTTGGGCGAACGAAAAAACGCTCTCCACTGAGATACCAGGGCAGGGAACAGTTTCTTATACAAGGCTGGATTTTCACTGTTTGATTCCCCCTGATACCAGATAACTCCTTTTACGGGGAAACCTTCCAATGGTTTTACCATAGCATTATGGAGTAATGTGGGTGTGCCATTGGGATATCCAAACTCTTTATTGTTTAACACAGAAAGATCTACCTCCGAAAAAGGTGAAAGAGTTTCCTTATCCATCCAGGCCTCAATCTTTGAAGCACTCCAGGAACAGTGAATCAACCCTACTGGAATTCCCAATGTTTTCTGCAACTGCTCACCAAAAAAATAAGCTGCGGCACTAAAAGTAGATACCTCCTTAGGAGAACTTTCAGACCAATGTCCTTCCACGTCATTCTTAGGAGTAGTACTCCAATCTCTTTTTACAGTAAATAAACGAAGAGGGCGCTGAGGGTTAGCATCAACAATATACGGCTGGAAGCCATGTACGGGCTGTCCACGGAAACCTTTAACAGGCATTTCCATATTAGATTGTCCTGAACAGAACCAAACCTCACCAATAAGGATATTGTCAAGAATAAGCTCCTCTCCGTCAGAAATACATATTTTATATGGTCCTCCGGCCGATGGCGTTTTTAAAGTCAGCGACCACTTACCTGAAGCATCACTTTTAACCGACAACTTTGACTTATCCCAGGAAGGTTTTACAACAACACTATTTCCCGGCGTTGATGTTCCTGAGAAAACCAATTCAGCTTTTTGTTGTAAGACCATGTTATCTCCCCATATAGAGGTCAGCTGAACTTTAGCCTCTCCATAAAAAGAAAACATCAACGAGATTAAAAATAAAGCAATTCTTTTCATATAAGTTTAAGTTTCTATTTATGTATATTTTAAGTATTCAAAAATCAGTTAGGAGTTTTGCTTCTTTATACATAATAAAATTCATTTTTTAAAGATTTGACTTCCTTTCCAGTTTGCCAACAAATACATTTCCAAATCTGTCTGTTGCTTTTACCTCTATTTCCTTTGCTGTTTCTGACAAAGGTGCGCGGTAAAAGTGATCAGACAAAGATGGACCAATCCATTTATGATCTAATTTATCATTCTTAGAATATATTTCTTTAACATGAGGATCGTATGTACTGAAGCGTTCCATTTCTCCGATACGCTTTCCATCCTCATATAATTCAATCTTCCATAACTTATCACTGTTCCAAACATTTGCTACAACATAGCCTTTGAAATCAGGATAATCTTCACCTGAGAAGACCTTCATCTGATACTCTTTCGGATAGCCTGTAGACTTATAATACCAGGTTACCTCACTTCCATTAACCTCGAATATTTCATAACCATTAGGAGCGCCATCTGTACAAACAGGACCCTGCCACCAGGCTCCACTCAAACCGGGCATCACATGTTCATAAATATTCGGAGCAATTTGCGTATTAAAGGGAGTATGAGTGTGCCCCGAAAAGATGTGAGTATTGTATGGTTTTAAAATATCGTACAATCCACGATGGTTTATCAACGTCGATGCACTTGTTTCATAATGAAACTCTTTACGGTCTTTCTCCATGCAAGTAGTAGGAATATGCATCATCAGGATAACCGTAGAACCATCTTTTACATATTTCAAATCAGTTTCCAGCCATTTTAACTGATCTTCAGGCAGATAACCAATATAATACCAATCACGCCCAACATAAAAATTATCGTTTAACACAACATAATGGATATCACCGATATTATAGGAATAATAGGCAGGACCATACATTTCCTCATAATCTTTCAGAGATGTTTCAAATGAACGTCCATAATTGGTCATATCATGATTCCCTATAACATTACGAAATGTAACGCCGCTGGATTCGATTATATCATTGTATTTTGGATAGAATGAATGGTTGCTGGAAACGATATCACCACAGCATATTCCAAAAAATGGGCGATCATTATGATATGAGTCCACTGTTTCTTTTACATCCTGCATTGCCCCCGAAAGTTTGACAAATTCTTTTTCTGCCCAAATCTGAGGATCAGATATTACAACCAGCCTATATTGAGTTGCATCGGTATTGCTCTTGGCGAGATTAAAATTATAGCTTTTGCCAGCACCTTGCATAGGAAGATAATATTTCACCACACCATTCTGTACGGAAGTACTATAACCTGAAGGGGTAGAGATATAAACAAATTTACTCTCCGAATTGATTTGCATAGAAAACACACCTTTCTTGTTGGTAGTGGCAAATGTTTCCCCATCTGTCACTACAACTCCTTCAATGCCCTTACCATTACAAAGAACTTTCCCTCCTACAGCCAAAGTCTCAATTGCAGAAATGGCACTACAAACAAAAAGGAAGGCTATTAATATTAAGTTTCTCATTATAGACTGATTCATATCAAATTAAATATTTACTTTACTGCAAGACCAATGCCTTCCTTTGCATATTTCCATTGATTCGCCAGTTTCAAGTGAATCATATCAAACAAGAAATATCCATCGCATTCGTCCATACAAGCTTTTACTGAATTTACAATCGCCTGATTTTCATTCTCCTGACTAACAGAATTCGTATAGTCCCAGTTGCCTACATCGGGGCCACCTGCTACCATAGGACAACCTCCTTTTGTTTTTTCTTTAGCCAATTTACAGAAACCTTGCATTGTCCATTCTCCGGTTCCATTAACCTTAAGAGGGGAAGCATAAGCTCCAATAAGCATCTGATCCATTAAACCGGCATATCCATATTTCTTATAGTTGGCAGTTGCCCATTTGTAAGATAACGCAGGATTATAGTTCTGGCTTGCCCAGTTAACACCAACTTCATAATAAGTAGAATACCAACCACCAACATATACACCAAATTTGGTTTTTGAATTAACTGACTTGACTGCGTCTTTTGCTTTCGCCATAAAATCATACATCACCTTTGCTCTAAATTCCAGCCATTTGGTAAAGTATATAGGATATGTACTCATTGACATTACATTGCTCATTGTAGCTCCGGGTGCCAAAATATCACCTGGATAATTAGGAATAGAAACACCTCCCAGATATGTCTGGAATTTCTGACGAGTAACATCTGAAAAATCAGACTGGATACCATCAAAACGTCCTCTATCAAGGAAAATACCATCCAAATTATATTTTGCTAAATCTTTTAGCAAGCCACATAGATATGTTTGAACCTCATCATTCGCCGGATTAAAGAATTTTGTACCGGAACCACTATCCATTGTGTTCGTTATACCTGTAGACAAGTTTTCAGAAGTAGCCCAGGATTTCTTACTATTATCTCTGTAAAGAATTCCTTGATTACCCAATGTACTACCATTACCACCAGCCATAGTATTGAAACCTGCATGAACTTTTAGTCCCAATTCATGACCTTTATCTATGAATGCCTGCAAATAGTCCCAGGTTGCAGTACGATATACTTTTGAATAAACGCCGTTTACCCAGGCTGCCAACCATTCTACCTGCTGAGATCCGGCTACTGATGATTGAAAAAGAATATCACCTGATGTTGGTCGAATATCCACAACTATATCTGTAAAACCGGCATCTTTAGCCAAGATCAGGTCTCTTGCTATATTCTCTTTGCTATTGGCAAAATCATTAAAATTAGCCGCTGCATCAATCCAGATGAAACGAGGTTTACTACTATTTCCTGCAGAAGGCGAATCCGGAAACTCATAATCGGTATTCTTATCACCGCCACTACAAGATGTATTTAGAGATAATATAAATCCTGCCAATAAAATGACAGAATAAAATGTTATAAATTTAATTGTTTTCATAAAGTAAAAGACCTGCACCTGTAAAGGTGCAGGCTTGTTTTATTAGTTTAAAATAAACTACAGTTACAATCTAACACAGTCATACTGCACGCAAACCACGCATCCGTTGGTAAACATGAAGTACAAGTACATATAGTACCCATTGTCTGAAACTTTTAAGGCAACATCACCGGTACCATTTGCATTCGCTCCGCCATTGTCTTTACCACCATACTTACCTATAGGAGCACTCCATATAGTAGAGCCGAGGCCAGAAGCTGAGCTTACATCGTACAGATAAACTTTATCATCACTACCCCAGGTAAATGAATTAATTGAGTTTGATGCTGCATAAGGACATTTATTGAATACAACATAGTCTGCAGCATTTGAAATCCAGTTGGAGCTAATAGTAGGACCAAAAGCCTTAGCTGCATTAGTTATACCGTTCACCCATGTAAACTGATAAGGAGTAGTATAGAATGCTGTAAAGTAATCACTATTCAGATTTGTTGGATCAGTATAAACAACATCACAGTTGTTACCCCAAGAACTACCAATACCAGTTATTGTAATAAGATCCGGAGTTTGTGATTGAAGAACACCACCCTTTACCTGCCAACGTGCAAATCTATTACTAGCACCTATTGGAACTGTAATAATAGCATCATTATCAATACTACCTTTTACAGACATTTTACGTCCCATTGCCAAACCACCATTCCATTCAATATACGGTTCTGGAGTACCTGTTACACCTTTAATCTTCCATATCTTAAATGCACCAGCATTTGGAGCAAGATTACACAACAAAATGTTGTCATTATCATCGCAAGTATTATAGAAGTTAATCAAACCGCCTGCTTTATCGCCTAAATTAACAGTGCCAACAATCTCGCCTGTCTTACGATCCAGGTAAATACTGTTTTGACCTCTGGTATTTACTACTACATAATCTTTTGTTGCCGCAATACCACCGGTCAAGTTCAGAACACTTATTCCAAGATCTGTATTTAATTTCTTAGACCATAGAATTTTTTCACTTCCTACATTCATACCAAAGTCAGCCTTAGAAGGAACAGCTTTATTAATAGTATAAACCGATGAGTTTGTTCCATTCTGAGCAGTTACAGTGATTTTTACTTCATTGTTATAATTCAAAGCCTCTTTTGTTGGATCTGGATTCATGATAGCGCCATGAGACACAGTAACGTTAGCCAAAGCCGAACCAATTGGATCAACTGAGATTAGTGAGATCTTTTTGTTACCCTCGTCTATAATGCCATCAATAGCAAGAGATGGAATTTTAAATGAAGTAATTGTACACAGAGCACTTTTACGAATTTCAGCAACAACCTTATATCTTTTCTGATTTTTAGATTGATCAGTTACTGTAATGTAGTTATCCTTAGTTAAGTCCATATACAGAATGGATGGAGAAATTGAAACATTATCATCCAGATTTGCAACAACTCTCATTTTTGTCAAATCAGCCATAGTTAATACATTGTCTGAAGTTGTAGGATAGTTATATGGGAACACTACAGTAATGATTCCATTAGCATAATCTATTTCACTGGTAAATGAGTTCTCAGAACTTTCATCATTGACGAAAGATGCTGTGATATTATTAATACCCTCACGCGAAACAGAAGGAGTCAAGTCCTCTACGTCGCGACAGCTATTAAGCCCAATCAACATTGAGGCAATAGCAATTATTGATAAAAATTTATTTTTCATCGTATTAATCTTTTTATTTATTATTTCCATTCGTCATATTGAATAATAAGCGAGTTATTTACTAATTCACTGTCGGGAATAGGAAGAACATATGTCTTCTGCAAGAACTTACGATCCTGATAGTCAACATCAATATATTCGTAGCTATCACCTGTGATCTTAAAGCCATGGCAACGATAATTGTTATACTCTGTGTGAGCAAGTTCCCATCTACGCATATCCCAGAACAATTGTCCTTCATAAGCTAGCTCTACTTTACGTTCATTTCTATAATCTTTGAACCATTCTGCACCAGTAGTATATTTTTCAGGTAGACCAACACGAGCACGAACTTCATTCATAGCACTCTGAGCTTCACTCGTCTTATTCAAACGATAAGCAGCTTCTGCTTTGTTCAAAAGAACCTCTGCATAACGGATTTCCACCCATGACTGTTTACTAAATACGCCATTTAGATCTTTATGGGATTCATCTACCAGTTTTCTCAAATAATAACCTGTAGTAGTATATCCATAAAGATAAGGTTGTGATCTATAAGCCATGAACGTACCATATGTGCCATTTACAGAATTCTGCATTACCTTGTCTTTCCAAATAGATCCCGGATAAATAATGGTAGACTTAAATCTAGGTTCAAGATCTTCATAAGGAGGACGAGTTGCTGTTGCTGAATGATAAGGAGCCCAATTCATCTTAGTACCGTCTGCCTTTTCATAGCATTCTACCATTTCCTGAGTTGGTGTACCATATCCTCCTGATTTATAGCCATCACTTAATGGACAATAATCACGGTCGAATGTATGATATGGACCAGAAACTTTATAATCAAACTCTAAGATTGCTTCTTTGTTATTTCCTGCACATGCGCTAGAATAATCATCAACCAACCCATATACCTTCGAGTTTATTACTGCATTTGCTGCATCGTAAGCATCTTGCCAACGTTCTGCATACAACATTGCACGTGATTTGAATGCTAAAGCAACATTTTTAGTAATACGGCCTTTATCAGAAGAAGCCTCCCATGATTCAGGAAGTTTTTCTATAGCATAATCCAGATCTGATTCTATCAAATTCCAGGTTTCCTCTTCTGTACTGCGGGCTTTGTTACTCTCCATCTGGTCAAGACTTGTATAAAGAATTACACCACCGTGACGTTTTGCCAACTGGAAGTAAACAAATGCACGAAAGAAACGAGTCTGGGCTTCCCATTCCGCATTTTGTTCAGCAGAGAATTTTGAAAATTTATTCATCGAATCCAGGAACTGATTCATTCTTCTAATTTCATCGTAGGCATCGCTCCAGCAATCATAGAAACAACTAGCGGATGTGATTACGCTTGGATTGAACACATAGTTATTAGGGTGACCAGCATTGTGACCCAGAGCATACGAACTATATTTGAGAGCATCCGTCAAACTCTCGGTAAGACTACCACTAAACTGAAGAGATCCAAATTGGCTGTATTTATTTAAATAGGTATAGAAGCCATTTACGTACAAGTCAGCACTTGATTCTTCCTCCCACACAATCTGACTGGAAAGACTGTCTGTAGAAGTAAGCTCCAGCCAATCATTACAGCTACTGAATCCAGCTACCAAAGTAGCCAAAATCGTTATTTTGAATATTTTTTTCATCATGTTCAAATTATAATGTTAAATTAACACCAAAAGAAAAAGTCCTTTGTTGTGGATAGTATCCATTGTTTACACCTGGTTGTTCAGGATCAATGTTATATTTTGTAAGTTCACTCAACGTTAAGATGTTTGAACCTTCAACATAGAATCTAAGATTATTAGCACCAAAAGACTTAATTAAATTTGCAGGAACTGAATAACCCAATTGAAATGTTTTCAAACGTACATAATCTCCTGATCTGTACCAGAAAGTAGATGAATAAGCGTTATTGCTACTTAAAGGAACCAATGTTAAACGAGGAAACTCAGCATTAGTATTGTCTGGAGTCCAGGAGTTCTCTGCCAGGAAAACCGGAGAGTTACCGCCGTGATAGAATAGTTTTGTAAATGCAGTATTATCCATTATTCCGGATGCGCCAGTTGCTGTATAAACACCTGTTAAGGCAACAGTACGACCTAAACCTGCCTGAAATAAAATATCAAAATCAAATCCTTTCCAGTTTCCGTTCAAATTCAATGAAGATTGGAACTTAGGATAAGCACTTTTACCAACATAACCCATATCCTGAGCATATGAGATCTTACCATCACCGTTTCTATCTTTATATTTGATATAGCCAGGAAGAACATTAGAACCAGTTATTGTTGCTGAGTTAGCAATATCTTCCTGAGATTGGAACAAACCTTCAGAAATAAAACCAAGTTGAGAACCAACTTCCTTACCGGTTAATTTCATGTAATCCGGAGTGTTCTGAGAATCATTTGCAACATACAACCATCTGCGTTTAGCATAAGAACCAACCCATTTTACTCCATAGTTAAAATCTCCAATATGGTTATTATGGTTGATAGTGAAGTCAAATCCACGATAATCAACCTTATTCTTATTAGCATAAGTGAAGAAATAACCTCCCATTGAAGGAGGATAAGAACCACCTACTGAAGAAAGCAAATCATATTGATATTTATAGAAGACATCAAATTCAACGCCCAATAAACCTCTCCATGCAGTGAAGTCTGTACCAACATTATATGTTAAACATTTAGCCCAATGAAGATTTGGATTACCCAATGTAGAAGCGTAAACCAAACTCTGACTTGCATCTCCTAGAATAACCTGGTTTGTTGAGAGAGCCATTAAGTCTAAATATTGATAAGCGTTAACGGCAGAAGTAGCAGTCTTACCGATACCTCCTCTAATTTTCAAGTTATCAACCCAATCAGCAGTAAACCAGTCCTCTTTGTTCATTCTCCAGCCAAGAGACAAAGCTGGCAAATTGACCCAACGAGAGCCATTCATTCCGCTAAACAAATAACTTCCGTCACGACGGAAAGAAATCTCAGCCAAATATTTTTCGTTGTAATCATAGTTTAAACGGCCAACAAAACCAATTACACGAGATTGAGAGCTAGAACCACTTAGAACAGGAATCTTTTCCATTCCGGCACCTGTTTTATTTGTAATTTTACTTAACTCATCCAAATTAATAAAATCAAGACCATAACCAGTTGCACCAAGAGCATTACCAAATTTGTTGCGAGTCTCAGCTACACCAATAACATTGATTTTGTGTTTACCAAATACTCTGTCGAAATTAACACTTGATTGAGTAACCACGTTGGTAGAACGAGAAGCTGATTCAGTCAAAGATATATTTCCTGAATTATCTGTAAACAAACTATAATTTAAACTTTCTGTTGTAGCACCTGGTTTAGTCATCAACAATGTTTTGAACGGAATAGCCAAATTCTTTGTAAATTGATAAGAAAGGTCATAAGCACCCATAAACTTAAAACTCAAACCTTTTAACCAGGGAGCATCGTATTTCAATGAGAAATTTGATTGAATATAAGTATTGTTCGATCTGTTATATCCCCCATCGTTAATAGATGCAAGTGGGCTTACCGGAGAAGAATCTGTAGGAGTACCTGTATAATACTCTTTCCCTTGATAAGTCATTTTTTCAGGCACATAAGGCAATGCACGTACAGCCTGTTGAGGAATGTTGTGCCAATCATCCGGATTTGCAGAGTAACGAGGATTGTCACGCATTTCAATACGGCCGGAAATACCCAATTCCATAGTCAGATTATTGCTGAGTTTGGCATCGATATTAGAACGAAGATTAAAACGATCGTAGTTGAATTTATCAACATTACCTTTTTGAGAAAATGCACCTATTGAAGTGAAGTAACGAAGCTTTTCACTACCACCAGTTGCACTTACATTGTGGTGCATATTTGTTCCTGTACTGAATACTTTTTTGTACCAGTTTGTATTACCCCAACCATCAACACCATCTTTCATTTTTTGTACCTGGTCTGCATTAAAAATCGGAGCATCACCGTCCATGGTTCGGGCCTGATTATGCCAATAAGCATAGCCTGGGCCATCCAGCCACTCTATTTGGTTTGCATTCTGACTAACACCATATGAACCAGTATAGCTGATACGCAATTTTTCTGATTTACCTTTCTTGGTCGTTACGATTACAACCGCAGATGCATCCAAACCATAAACGGCAGCAGAAGTTGCATCTTTCAACACAGAAACTGATTCAATCTCATTTGGGTCAATTTCATTGAAGCTACGCTGAACACCATCTACAATATAAGTAGCACTTTGTCCACGAACCAGCAAAGAAGCAGCATCACTACCCGGCTGACCGGAGGTCTGCAACATAGTAACACCTGCCACACGTGCACCAACCACATTGGTGATACCCATTGTAGGAGCTTTTAGAAGTTCTCTATCAGACATCGTTGATACGGCACCTGTTACGCTTGTACGCTTCTGAGTACCATAACCTACAACAACAATTTCATCAAGAGATTGGGAATTCTCATTAAGAGTTACATTCAAAGTAGTTCTTCCCTTTAATGCTATTTCTTGTTTGTCATAGCCAATAAAGGTAAAGACTAATGTTGCATTTCCATTAGGAACCTTCAACACGTACTTTCCATTTAGGTTTGTGATAACTCCATTTGTTGTCCCCTTAACAGTAACAGAAGCACCAATCAATGGTTCATTCTGAGAGTCAGAGACAGTACCGGTAACACTCACTTGAGCGTGCATACTCATTAAAAATAACGAGCATACGAAAGAGGCAAGTAGCCTCCCTCCCCATTTTACTTTTCTTTTCATATTACAAAATTTTAAGGTAAATAAAGATGTTATTTTCTTCAATTAAGTTTTTTTATATTCGAAAATGTTCTCGATAGCGCTCGTACAAGTGTCCGGCTTGCAAATAAGTGGAATTGGGGCTCATAAAATGAGAGAACTCAAATGTAATGGCATTTTCCATACCTGCTTTCCGTGCAGCTTCTAGTTTCAATAAAAGTTTTTCCCACTTTATAGGGAGAAAACGAATGGGCATATCCCGGTCAAATGACTCGATATTTGTCCAGCATTTCATATTATATTTATCAGCTAATTTCTTATTGATAACTAAATAGTCGTATAATTCATGGTAATCCACTTGTCCATCCTGAAATGCCATGATATCTACAGCGCCCTGTACATTACTCAGAATTTCATCCCATTCTTCTTCATGCTCTTTCACTGTAAGAGCCTTATCACTACCAGACATTACCTGGTCTGTTTTTACTCCATGAATATAAGGTGAAACAAGTGTGGTTAGATTACCTGAAACATCTTTGGCATGTTTACCCACCTGAGCATAGATTTTAGACATATTTTTTGTTCTGCGACTGATTTCCTGTGAAAGATACCAACCTTGAAAAGACTTATGATGTCCATACTTCTTCCATACTTCATCAATCAGACTCATATTCAGATCGATTTCTTTTTGAAACTTCCCCTCTATCCAGTATTTCCCGGAATCATACATTCCAAAATAGAATGCCAGGCCATGCTTATCAGCTAAAGTAAGAAACATTTCTACAAGGTCAACGGGAGGATAATACACATCTTCACTTTTTAAAATAGACTTAAACGGGGCTGCAATCCAACGGGCCAAACCGGAACGGATCATTACCACTGTATTAATTCCCATCCTTTTCATGGCAAGAAAGTCTTTATCCCAATCCTTTACTCCCCAATTTTGATGAGGAATATCCCAACTAATTTCATCAAGAAAGGTAGCACGGATAGGCATTCCTTTCATCACACCTGGAGTGACAAAAGAGTCCTTAATTGTTGCATCAAAAGCTGACTGAGTGGACTCAATCATTTTGCCGGAAGCAAAAAGCTTTTGACCTGCCAACAAAGAAGATGCAGCCAATACTCCTTTCAAGAAATTTCTACGTTGATTGATCATACGATTTTAATTAGATATATTTTTCATTTCAGATTTTAAATTAAACTCATTTTTTATTTCAACTGATCCAGCACCTGCCAGCATTGATAAAGTCCGCGTGGCACATGGAAGCAGCCTTTCCATTTTCCACCTTTGAGGGGAAGAAGAACTTCTCCGCGACGATTAAGGTAACCGAACCATTCCGGATATTCGGGGTCTTTAAAGTGTGTCCATACATAGTCGTGCACTTTTTCAAACCATTCCAGACACTCTTTAGAACCAGTCAGTTGGTAACCTTTAAGCAGTGAAATCATAGCTTCTATATGTACCCACCAAAGTTTCTGGTCCCATTCCAATTGCTGAGTAGGGTGTCCCAGACGATCCATAAAGTAATAGATACCGCCAAATTCTTTATCCCATCCGTAGTTTAACATGGTAAGAGTAATATCTTTTGCTTTCTCTATAAGATCGGGGCGATTAAGCCGTTTCCCCAAGTCCATGATAAACCACATGGCTTCGATAGAATGCCCCGGATTAACCAAACGTCCGTCAAAGGTATCGGAGAGTTCACCATCTGTGGTTACATTTTCTATGATTATCCCTCCTAATTCAGGACGGTAAAAAACATCCATTACTTCGTGAACACATGTTTCAATAGTCTTATTCAGAAAATCTTTATCCAGCAATGGTTCTATTTCCAAAGCCAGATTGCAAAGGATCATTGGTAAGGCAAAATTCTTTAAATCACGCGTTCCAGGATGTACTTTGTTCCACTTTCCTTTGGGATTATCAACTTTCGAAAGGATAATGTCGAATGTTTTTTTTGCAATTTCGGCATATTCTTTATTCCCTGTAGCCAGACTGAGTTGTCCGAAAGCCATGGTGGCAAAAGTATACGAGAATATGTTGTAAGGTTCAATCAATGGATTACCTTGTCTATCAAGAGAAAAATACCAATTGTAATTGCCATCATGACCGTACTTCTTTAGGAATTCTCCTCCCTGCACGGCACAGTCCAACCATTCTTGTTTTTTCTCTACTTTATTATACAACATAGAGAACATCCACACTTCACGACCTTGAAGCCATATAAACTTGTCGGTGTCAAAGACAGAGCCGTCTCTGTCGAGGCAACTGAAATAACCTCCAAACTCTTTATCCTGTGAGTTTTCTAGCCAGAAAGGAAGAACGCTGTTTAAGAGTTCATCTTTGTATTGTTTTGCCAAACTTTTAAAGTCCATAATATTGTTATTTAATATTCTTTTATTCTATTATTTAGGTGATTCTTCAGTTTATGTTTTTAATTAAATGTACACCTTTTAATTATTACGTCTACATGTTCTACAGAATAAGTGTAGAGTATTCCTTATCTAAGTATACACCTAAATAAAAATATAACCTTTAATATGATCTTACTTCTCCCACATCTTTTCTATCTCTTCCAATGATTTTCCAGTGGTTTCGGGAACAAGTTTCCAAATGATTAACATGTAAGGCACGCACATCACGGCAAACAAAATAAATGTTCCTGCCGGTGTTAAATTCTCAAGCATCCAGGGGGTAAGCTGACCAATAAGATAAGTTCCAATCCACAAAGAGAATCCGGCAATTGACATGGCCAATCCACGAACTTTAATAGGATACATTTCGGAAAGTAACACCCAGATTACTGCACAGATTGAAGCGGCACAACAGAAAATGTATGCAAGGAAGCAAACAAGAAGGAATATATTTGGAATGCCTAATTCTTTTCCCTCAATAAAGTAAAAGGCAATGAAAAACAAGGTAACAATCATGCCAGATACACCATAGTAAACAAGTTTCTTACGTCCTACTCTGTCAATGATTGTCATTGCCAGAACTGTAGTAAGCATATTCACCGCTCCTACCAATACTTGATAGAATAATGAGTCGCCATTGGACAGTCCGCTACTTTCAAAGATTGTGGGTCCGTAATAGAGCACTGCGTTTACTCCCATAAATTGTCCAAGTATAGCTATTGCTACTCCAATAAGCACCGCTTTGAAGATTCCTGGTTTCAGAATTAATCTCCATTCAGACTTAGTTCCCGACTGAGATGCTTGTCGGGTTTCATTTAATTCAAACTGCGCATCTTTTTCGTTTCCATATATACGTTTTAAAATACGTTGGGCAGGCGATTCTTTTTTCTTAAGGATTAACCAGCGCGGACTTTCAGGAATGAAGAAAATCACAAAAAAGAATAGTAAGGCTGGAAGAGATTCCATTCCCAACATTCCTCTCCATGCTTCTGTATGGAATATTTTCAGCAATGCAGGATGAGAAAGATTTGCAGCTCCATCCAAGGAATATTGCAATAACCAATAGTTTACCAGGTATGCTCCCAGGAAACCAACGGTAACAGCCAGTTGATAAAGAGAAACAAGCCTGCCTCTATATTTTGGAATAGATACTTCAGAGATATAAAGCGGAGAGATGATAGACACCACTCCAATTCCTACTCCACCGATGATTCGGTAAAGTACTAATTCGTTAAAGGTTACTGAAATAGCACAACCAATTCCCGAAATAGAGAATAGGATAGCAGAAAGGATCATGGTTTTCTTTCTTCCAAAATGATCACTCAAAACTCCGGCACAAAGTACTCCGGCTATTGAACCTACAAGTGCACAACCCACAAACCATCCTTGCTGAATGGAGTCAAGAGAAAAAAGAGAGGTAACCTGCGCAATTGTGCCGGAAATAACTGCCGTATCATAGCCGAAAAGGAATCCTCCTAATGCGGCTACAACAGACAGAAAAATAACATAACCAATATTAACTGTAGATTTCATCGTGTTTTTATTTTATTCCAAAGTATTCTTTATAACGATCGTAAAGGTGTCCGGCCTGAGCATACGCTGATTGCGGACTCATAAAGTGAGAAAATTCAAAAGTAATGCCCTTATCATATCCGGCACGCTTGGCCGCTTCCAGCTTCAAACGGAGCTTATCGAACTTGATTGGGAAAAACTTAATGGGCATGTCGCGATCAAAAGATTCTGCATTCGTCCAGCATTCCATGTGATACTTGTCAGCAAGCTTCTTGTTCACAGAAAAAAAGGCATCCATTTCATCATAATCAATATGACCATCCTGAAAAGCACAGGCATCTACCACATCATGAATACCATCGAATATTTCATTCCATTCCTTTTCATGTTGCTCTACAGATACGGCATCAGACTTACTTAGTCCTGAACCACTTGCCATAACGGCTTTCTTTCCATCAATCCAAGGAGAAATAAAAGTAGGCAGTCCACCCGAAACATCCTTGCATTGTTTACCCATATCATGAAAAGCACCAATTGCACCTTTCGTAGCACGACTGATTTCTCCGCTTATGTACCATCCTGCAAAACTTTTATATCTGGAACCATACTTGCGCCACACTTCCTCAATCACATATTTATTATCTTCCACTTCCCATGACATATCGCCAGTATCCCAGTAGCGACCAGAGTCATACAGTCCGAAGTAGAACTTCATGCCATACTTCTCTGCAAGTCGAAGATACATATCGAGTAAATCAACAGAAGGCATATAACATCCTTTTTTCTTTAGCAAATACTCTGAAGGATAAGTCACAAACTTACGGTAACCGGAGCGAATCATGATTACTGTATCAATTCCCATACTCTTCATGTAACGAAAGTCCAGATCCCATTCTTTCTCTCCCCAGTTCTGATGAGGAATATCATGCGAAATCTCATCCAGAAAAGTACCGGTAATCTTCAGCCCATTATTTTTTGGCACAATCAGTCTGCTTTCAATTGAACTATCAGGGTTCAGTCCTCCTACCCTGCCGATGCTTTCTTCTTCCTTAAATCCCATCAAAGAAGGAATCACCATTGCAGAAGCCCCAGCCAATGCGGCTTTCTTCAGAAAATCTCTACGTTCATTTCTTTCCATAATATCTTAATATATTAAAGTTATTTGTAATTTCCGCGCAGGTCAACCTCTTTCTTGTTGAAAGGATCGAGTAACCGATCAATCAGCACTGCCATTTCTCCGCGTTTTATCTCTTTATTGAGTTCAAAAGTTTTCATTCCACAATCCAAATAAGCTTTTCTAGCCAGCTCAGTTACTTCGCCATTGAAGGTTATATTCTCTGTTTCAGCAATCTTCTGAATCAGATCTAATGCCTCCTGCAAAGTCATTGTATTCTTATTTGTATCATAAACGGCCAGTGGATAAACATCCTTTAATCCATCCAATTCAGAAGTGAGCAATAAGGTATCTGCACGTAACCAGGTTTGGTTAGACCAATCCACATTCTTGCCTATTCCCTTAAGAATACCTGTAGAACCTATTCTCTGATATGGTTTGAACAGTGGGCTACCCACTTCTACATCGAGATATGGAAGAAGAAAACCTCCGGCAGCAAGAATTGCGTTCTGAACTTTGCGAACAGGAACTTCGCGAATATTTTTCTGCTCCTTTACAGACAGAGCAGCCAAAGCTCCGGCAGCCTGACCTATTTGTAATACTACAGGTTGTAAACGGGTAGTTCCATTTGTCAGATTAGAGACAGAAATAGACTTTTCTGCCACAACAAGATCGTCAACCTCCTTTGGAATCAATGTGCCCAAAGGTAATCCATAGGAAGAAATAGGATAGAAATAAAGGTTAGGCAGTTCATCATATCCATGATAGCGGGTGTGATGATGATCTACAGGATAATCTCCCACAGCAATGCAGGTTCGGTATAATTTATCCGGTTGACTATAAGGTTGGGCGATATCATTCAAGGTAAAGCGTACTTCGCCATGAATTCGTCTCGATTCTCTGTGATAAGGTATAAAAGGAAGTTTATCAGCAGTAGGATATTCATCATCTGCCAGCCCTAAAGTTTTCAGACCCAATTCCTTTTGCATGTAATAAAGGAAGCACATGGTGTAACTCTTTGCGTATTTCAAAGCCTCAACACGCTGGGCAGGCGTCATTTCCACAAGGTTAACATAGTAATCATTACCCTCTATAGGCCAGTTAATCATGTACTTTTTATTGGGAAGCTTTCCGTAAGTCAGCATCATATCCTTAGACCACAAACGTTCGGGTTCTTTTGGCTTTATGCAAACCTGACTTGCACAAGCGCAAGCAAACTGAGTGGAGTCATATCCTTCCGGACGGGGAATCGTTACATCCTTTCCATAATCTTTCAGGATAGCAACATAAGTAATATCTTGTACTATATTGTTTTTCTTTTCGGGAGCAATTGATTCTTTTGTATCCGTACGGCTTTCCATACCTATATCATATTTTACTCCGCACAACTTAGCTATGTCGCCCAACTCAGTTGCATCAATCAAAACTTTCGCCTCAATCTTTTTCGTCACATTACCTGTTCTAACAGTAACCAACCAGTTCTTACCGTCTTTTCTCACATTCTCAACTGTAGTTTCTTTCCAAACTTTGAGACTGCGCTCCCTGCTAACCATTCCATTCAGAATATTATTTCCCACAGAAGGTTCAAATAGCACATTACTCACCCAGCCAGTTTTCAGTGAATCAAGTCCACCATAATAATTAGTAAGAGATTGTTTGAATTCTCCCCAAAGTCCTGCGGGTAGTTTATAATTTCCATCTATCGCACTAACCCCGGCAGAAGTCAACATTCCACCCAACCAAGGAGTTTCCTCAACTATTAAAGTATTTGCGCCCATTCGTGCAGATTGAATGCCGGAAGTCACACCACTGGCACCGCCTCCAACAACAAGAACATCTATCTGAGTTTCAGATATGCTTTTACATGAGCTGAAAAATAATATGCAAACACTAAAAAAAGTTGTTACGATCAGTTTCATAGCAATTAATTATATTAAAGGTTCGTTAATGAATGACAATCTCAATATTACATTCACATGCTGCAAATATACAATATTTTATTATATAACAAATATATAATCTAATTTTTTTCCTAACTAACTATTATATATCATATATTTATTTATTAGTTGCATATAAATATAAATGTAAAACTACTTTTTACACATAAATAATAAATACAGCAGAAACAATTTTGTATAAAAGAAACTTATTTTATTTTTTAGTTAATACTGTTTTTTAGTTCTATACAGCATTAAAGCTAAATGAAAAGTATTAGTAATTCACAGCCTAATTAGTAAGCTAATAATAAGAAAATCAACAATATGCATTTTTAAAATTGAGTAATGATCTCTTTTTTTATTTTATTAGCGAGGACTCCAATATTATTTTCAAAATATTTCTTTCATTTGTATAATCACTAGCGATCTGGAATATACAGAAAAAAAACAAACGGACTGCCTCTTCCCAAGCGTTATTGGGCTATTTTAGCCATTGCTATTGGGCTATTCCCACTGGAACTGGCTATTTGTTATCAATATACCTATAGGTATACTGCTCTATACATGGTATACAAATATCTGCCAGATCATTCTTCAAGATTTGATATTATCTGGCGAATAATATTATGTAGAGTTGGATTCCGTCTGTTTCAGTTACCTAATAACAGTACCATTATTTCTTCTGCTCCACAACACAGAAGCGGAGGAGCAAGCGGCATGCTGGGAACTGCCCGTCTGTTGGTCCAGACTCTTGGCGCCACACTTGCAGCAATGATGTTTACGCTGGTTCTGGGTAAAAGCACGCAATCTGCATTATTACTGGCGGGTACATTTGCCCTTGTTGCAGCCGTAGTAAGTTGTCTGCGGTTATCGCAAACGTCTCCGTTAAAACATAATTCATAAATAAGAGCATTTTATTATCATCCGGTTATCAAAAAAATCAGTACCGAGCTTTTTTAAAAACAGAACCGAACATTTGTGCATCCTTGTACAAAAGATTGCATTCTTCTGTACAAAACAATTAATTCTTTTGTACAAGATAAATATATTATCCGGAAGTGTTTTTTCTTTTTCATTCCTCTATTAAAACAGAAACCAGGTTTTTAAAAGACAAAAGCGTGAGGGATGCCCCCCAAAGTGTGGGTTTCGTGAGGGATCAGAACGCTACCATCACGGGATAGCATACTATATTTTAGCATGTTACAAGAAATCGTGATGGAGTGATGGTTCGTTTGCGTTTTTTGTGCAGAATTAGCTGGAATATGCGTAAGCGTCTTTTAGTTTTGCATTTATGCGTTCTGTTCAGCTCAAATAAATAAAACAGAAGAGGCTTTTCATGAGCAAAACGAGCAATAACCTATCATTAAAGGTGACTTTTTTTTCGTTAAAGTTATTCTGGCTTCTCGAATAGTTTTTTTCTATGTTCGATACCCCAGTTGGTTATCTCGATAATTATAGTCTCCAATGTTCTCCCATAATCTGTTATTTCATATTCAACAGTAATAGGTTTAGTATTACAAACAGTGCGTTTAACCAATTCATTCATTTCCAGATCCTGCAATTCCTTTGACAACATCTTAGCAGCTATGCCATCGACTTCTCTCAATAAGTCCATAAAACGAAGTTTGCCTTTTTCCATTAAAGTACCAATAATCTGGATTTTCCATTTGCCAGATAGTAATTCCATGGTGTCTTTTATAGCCAGCAACGCTTGTCTGCAAGTCTTGTCTTTTTCATATGATACTTCTTTTTTCATTGTTCTCTCAAATATTTAGAGTGTAAAACTAGCATGCAAAGTTACAATAATATATTATAGTTTCCTAAAGGTAAGTAATTACTTAAAGGAAACCCATTACAAAAAGAAACTAATATGCCATAACTTTGCAGCATCAAATTTATAAAGGAGAATAAAATGAATATTAAAAGCCAGATTTTCCATTCTGACATTGAAAATCTTATGACAAATAAGGTATTATGCATTTAAACAATTATAAAACTAAAATAAAAAGAGATTTAATTATGAAAGTATTAGCATTCAATGGAAGTCCAAGAAAAAACTGGAACACAGCAACATTACTGAATAAAGCATTAGAAGGTGCAGCATTACAAGGAGCCAAGACCGAACTAATTCATCTTTACGATCTTAACTATAAAGGATGTAAGAGTTGTTTCGCTTGTAAAACCAAAGGTGGTAAGAGTTATGGCAAATGCTCGGTAAAAGATGACCTAACAGCAATCTACAAAAAAGTAGAGGAAGCAGATGCAATTATCTTTGGATCTCCAATTTATTTTGGAAGGATTAGTGGTGAGATGGCATCCTTCATGGAACGCCTGCTATTTCCGTACCTTATATATAGCAAAACTGAACCAAGCCTTTTCCCAAAGAAAATTAACACTGGGTTTATTTATACAATGAATGCACCTGAGAATGAAGAGATATTAAATCTTTATAAACAAAACTGGATTCTCAATGAATTTGGACTAAAACGCATATTCGGGGCTTCCGAATCATTGTGTAGTTTTGATACGTACCAGTTTGATGATTATTCTAAAGTAGCTGTAACATCATTTGATCCGGAAATGAAAGCCAAAAGAAGAGAAGAAGAATTTCCTAAGGATTGCGCAAAAGCATTCGACATGGGAGTAAGATTCGCAACGGAAGGTATTATAGTATAAGTTACTTTCATATAAAGCCATCCCAATAAATAATAGTAAGTTACTTATGGAAAAAGTCCCATAAGTAACTTACTATTATTTGCACACAATTAGTTTGAATAGACTCTATGGGTAATGCGATGTTTCACTATTACTCTATAAAGTTTCCACGTCATCTTATCTGCCAGATACTGGTTAAAGACAATGCCTCCCACAATGAGCAGCAGACCTATGTAAGTGGAAATATAAATCTGTTCGCCCAGCACAATGCTTATAAAGAATAAGGACATGAATGGAGCCAGATAACAAAGTTGGTTGACCAGTGCAGGATTGTTGGTGGTACGGATTGCCAGTCCGAAGAATATAAACGGAACGCCAATCTCAAAAGCACCTACATACATTCCTGCCAGAAGACTTGAAACATTGTGCACATTTACTCCTACAAACATTGCTCCAAGAAGCAAGTAAATTGTTCCGAAAAGGAAACCCATAAAAAGGGATACTATTCCATCTGTACCTTTATACTTATTGTTTATCATCCAATATGTTGCCCACAACACGGCGCTTAATGTATCAAGCAATATTCCGGAAACTGAAATTCCGCTGATTGAGGATTTGCCTGCCCCCAAAGAAACAAACAATACTCCTAAAAGGGAAAGAATCAGTCCCACATACTTCGGTAGCGGAATGGGGTGACGGGTAAAAATAGCCAGCATAATCAGCAAAAGAATAGGCCACGAATAGTTTATTGGTTGGGCTATCTGAGCCGGAAGCAGAGAATAGGCCTTAAACAGTATAAGGTAATAGGCTACCGGATTCAACAATCCGATACAGGCAAAACGCCCCCATTCCTTCACCGTCAATGAACGAACCAAGCTTAGCTTTCTTTGAGCAAGAAGTACTATTGAAAAAACAAGTAATGCAGTGCAACTGGCTATTAACAGCAACTCAAAGTAAGTCAGACTTTTCAAGGCAATTTTAAAAGCTGTGGCAACTGTTGACCAACTCAAAACAGCCACACTTGCATAAACTATGGCTTTAGAACTTTTCTCCATAAAATTATCTTAGCGCCTCTACTTCATCAGTTGTTAAAGGAATCTTCTTTCCTAGTCTCCTTGACCCGTTTTCGGTAATCAGATAATCTTCTTCATTACGGATACCTCCGAAATCTTTGTAAGTCTCTTTTGTAAACATAGTTACTATAATTTGTGTTTTTCGCTAGATTATTAGGTTCAATAGATTATTACCTTTTAGACAAATCGTCATACAACGATTGCAAATAAGCTTTCGCGGGTTTTAGATTTGCACCTTTATTATAGCCCCGATCGAGTACTATCTTATTTGCCTCACAATCAAATATCAACTGATTCTTTTTAGTAGTCATTCCAAATCCATTTGGATAAGTAAAATAACCAAAGTGAGGAGATGAAGGGTTTAATATGTTCTTACTAAAAGTAAATTCATTATGTGGCAGTCCCAACTGATAGAGAATTGTTGCGGCAATATCTATTTGTGAAGCATAAGTATCAACTTTCAACGGTTGCTTCACTGCTCCTCCAATAATTATCAGCGGTATCTGATAGCGCTCTACATTATGATTATTTATATAGGCCGGATAATGCATTGCATGGTCGGGAACCAGAACAATCACCGTATTTTTCCAATATTTTGTTTTCTTATACTGATCAATAAACTTTCCAAGACAGCTATCTGCATAATACACAGAATTAAGATATGGATCTTTAAACTTATGAGACGGAACATCGAAAGGTTCATGACTGCTCGATGTTTGAATGCTTTTAAAGAAAGGTTCTTTTTGTACCCCTGAAAAATCAGCAGAAACACGGTTAAACAAGTATTGGTCAGGAGCTCCCCACTTTGACATTCTTTCTTTTAAAGGAAAATCCTTATCGCTGATAATGCGATCATATCCTTGTGAAAGCAGAAAAGAACGCATATTGGTAAAATTAGCATCGCCTCCATAATAATGTTCTGTATTATATCCTGCTTTTTTTAATGACCTGGAGATAGAAGGCAAAGACTGACTGCGCTGTGGGTATTTCATAATAGAAGTTGTAGGTTGTGCAGGATAACCACTCAGAATTGAAACAAGTCCACGGTCCGTACGGAAACTATTTGCGTAAAAATTCGTAAACAAGATTCCTTCATTACAGAATGCGTTCATGTTAGGAGCCACATCAGGCAATCCACCTAAAGGCTGAACTATCTTCGACATAAAACTTTCCAGAACAACAATGATAACATTCGGATTTTTAGTTGTAAAAAGTGAAGTAATACTATCTGCCGGAGCTTGATCTTTCATTTTGACAAATTCTCGTGCTGCTTCATCGGCCTTCATAAAACGGTACTGATCCTCAAAAGACTGTTCGCGTGAAAGTGATTCCATCAAACTAAAACAAGGATTGATAGCAGCATGATTCAATTCCATTTTATCACTAAAATAAGCCCATCCCACATTCATGGTTGAAACAGAGAATCCTCCCCTGATGGGAATAAATAGAAATCCAGTAAGCAACAGTAATACAATAGTTGTTTTACTGCGATAGAAAGGCTTCTTTATATTTTTACCTGATTTTATTAAAATGTGATAAAAGAAAAAAAACAGAGCTGAGATAATTACAACAACTGCCAGTAAACCTAAAAATATAGTTATCAGATCAGCACTTGCAAAAGCATCCTTAGGCGTTTTTAAATAAAAGAGAGGTGTAGAATCAAGCCTGAATCCCCAATATTTATAAAGTATCATATCTGATACAAAAATTAACCCCATCATAACAGCTACAGTAGCATAGTATATTTTGAAAGTCCATTTTGTAATGGAAGAATTAAGCCACAGGGAAGCAATTAAAAAGAAACCGGGAAGTATTGTCAGATAGCCGGATATAGATGCATCAAGCGGTAAACCGTGCCAAATAACCAACAGATAATCTATAAATGAACAACCATGAAATAAATCATGATAAAACAACATAAATAAAGGCTTCTGAACTACAAACAAAAAGATAAAAAGCACATATGTTTTTAATAGAAAATAAATTCTTTCTTTCATTATTTCTTTAACTATTTTACTACGTTATCAGTGAAATTCATGCAAAAGTAATATACTTTGTTAAAAACTCCACTATTCTTATTAAAGTAATAATTTTTTTTAGCACTTTTGTAGGTGATTATTATTTATATAACCTTTTGAATGAAAAAATTAACATCAACACTCGCATTATT
Source organism: Bacteroidaceae bacterium (assembly GCA_963667395.2). GTDB lineage: Bacteria > Bacteroidota > Bacteroidia > Bacteroidales > Bacteroidaceae > Bacteroides. Next base: position 3,929,383 of record CAXXJL010000001.1, on the reverse strand, counting down.
CTGTATTATGAACATGATCCAAGCTCAGAATCCTTTTCTTGAGAAGTATACTACACCTCACGGAACCGCACCTTTCAACAAAATAAAAACAGAGCATTTTGAACCTGCTCTACAAGAAGGAATGAAACAACAGATGGCTGAAATTTATGCTATTGTTAATAACCCTGAAGCGCCAAGCTTTAAGAATACAATTGTAGCACTCGAGAAATCGGGAGCTTTGCTTAATCGGGTACAGAATGTCTTTGGCAATTTGCTTAGCGCAGAAACAAATGACAACCTTCAGACTGTTGCGGAAAAAGTGATGCCACTTTTGACTGAACACGAAAATAATATTAGCCTGAACAAAAAACTTTTCGAAAGGGTTAAGGTTGTTTATAGTCAGATGAGCAAATTAAAGCTAAATAAAGAAGAAAGCAAACTACTGCAAAACACCTACGATGGTTTTGTTCGCAAAGGATCAAATCTTGAAGGTGAGGCAAAAACCAAATACCGCGCTTTAACTTCTGAACTTAGTAAACTGACTTTGCAGTACGGACAAAATATCCTGAAAGAAACTAATAATTACAAACTGGTTATTACTGATAAGGAAAAACTGGCAGGACTACCTGAGGGTGTTCTTGAAGCTGCTGCGTTAACCGCCAAAGAAAAAGAAAAAGAAGGATGGGTATTTACACTAAATGCTCCAAGTTATGGTCCTTTCATGACCTACGGTGAAAATCGTGATCTGAGAAAAGAACTTTATACTGCATACAATACTCAATGTACTCACGACAATGAGTATAATAATTTTGCGATTGTAACCAAACTGGCAAACACTCGTTTGGAAATAGCACAATTGTTAGGTTATAAAAATTACGCTGCATATACTCTTGAAAAAAGAATGGCAGAAAAAAGCGATGCTGTTTATAAACTATTAAACCAGCTGGTGGAAGCCTACAAGCCTACAGCAAAAAAAGAACTGAAAGAAATACAGGAGCTGGCAAGCCAGACACAAGGTGCTGATTTTCAGATTATGCCATGGGATTGGAGCTTCTATTCAAATAAACTAAAAGATCAGAAGTTCAGCATTAATGATGAACTGCTTAAACCATACTTTGAATTAAGCAAGGTAAAAGAAGGCGTATTTGGATTGGCTACCAAACTATATGGAATTACGTTTAAGAAAAACAGCGAAATACCTGTTTATAATCAGGACGTAGATGCTTATGAGGTATTTGATAAAGATGGTAAATTCCTTGCTGTTTTATATACTGATTTTCATCCACGGGCAGGAAAACGTGCCGGTGCATGGATGACAGAGTACAAAGGACAGTGGAAGGAAAATGGAAAAGACAGCCGTCCGCATGTTTCTTTAGTGATGAACTTTACCAAGCCAACGGAAAATAAACCAGCTTTGCTTACTTTCGACGAAGTGGAGACTTTCTTGCATGAGTTTGGGCATTCACTTCACGGTATGTTTGCAAACTCTACCTATGAAAGCCTCAGCGGTACAAATGTTTATCGTGATTTTGTAGAGTTACCATCGCAAATTATGGAAAACTTTGCAATAGAAAAAGACTTTCTGAATACATTTGCCAAACATTATCAAACCGGCGAACAATTGCCTCAGGAATTGATTCAACGCATTGTTGATGCTACCAATTTTAATGTAGGTTATGCTTGTCTTCGCCAGGTTAGCTTTGGGCTGTTGGATATGGCTTGGTATACAAGAGAAACTCCATTTGATGGAAACGTAATTTCTTATGAGCAACAAGCTATGGCTACAGCCAAGTTACTTCCAGTAATGGAGAACGGATGTATGAGCACGCAGTTCTCACATATTTTCGCCGGAGGATATTCTGCTGGTTACTATAGTTATAAATGGGCAGAAGTTCTCGATGCAGATGCTTTTTCACTCTTTAAACAAAAAGGTATTTTTAATAAAGAAGTAGCTGCTTCTTTCCGTGAAAATATTCTATCAAAAGGAGGAACAGAGCACCCTATGAAATTATACAAGTATTTCCGGGGAGTAGAACCAACCATTGATGCATTGTTAATAAGAAACGGAATTAAAGAATAATGAAAACAAAAATTCTATTTTTTCTATTAGCTATTTTACCTTTCATAAGTGGATGCAACAACACAGAGGATGTGAAAGCACTACTTGTGGGGAAAACCTGGCGCTTAAGTGATTTCTATTATAAAAATGGTTCTATAATTCCGTATCAAAATGCAAATGAGATATTTAAGAACAATCCGGATGGCTTTTATCTTAAATTCAATGATAACAACACATTCAACGGGAAAGCTATTAATTGCTCTTTTTCAGGAACATGGAACGGAAGTGGAAAAACAAATGATTTTTCTATGACAATCACTAACACAGCAGGCTCTGACGCTTCTCAAATAATCGCAGTCGATTTTATCAATGCGGTGAAAGCGGCCTATTCTTACAAAGCTGATGAAAATATTCTCACCATTTATTATAGCTATGGCGTCAGAGATGAATCCATGAGTTTTTATGTAAAAAAATAACTAACAGAAATAAAACAACAATGAATGCTGCAGAATCAAAACAATGGGAACTAGATAGACGTTATATACGCATGGCAAATATCTGGGCCGAAAATTCATATTGCATCCGGCGCCAGGTCGGTGCATTGATTGTAAAGGATAAGATGATTATTTCTGACGGCTACAACGGAACACCTTCCGGATTTGAGAATATATGTGAGGATGAACAGAATATGACTAAACCATATGTATTGCATGCCGAAGCAAATGCAATTACTAAAATTGCCCGTTCCTACAATAGTAGTGACGGGGCAACAATGTATGTAACTGCTGCTCCATGCATTGAATGTGCCAAACTGATTATTCAGGCAGGCATTAAGCGAGTGGTTTATTCTGAGAAATACCGTTTGGAAGATGGAATCAATTTATTGAAACGTGCTGATATAGAGGTTATTTACTTAGAACCTACCGAACAAAACCAATTATAAAAGAACTATTTAAATTTAAACACAACTCATGAGTACAAATAAATCTTCACGCTTTACTCCTATTATTATTGCGGTAAGTATTGTGGTCGGAATATTAATCGGTACATTTTACACCAAACACTATTCTGGAAGCCGATTGGGTATTATAAACAGTTCATCAAATAAGCTGAACGCACTGCTACGGATTATTGATGATCAGTACGTGGACACAGTAAACATGACAGAATTGGTAGAGAATGCTATGCCACAAATATTAGCAGAACTGGACCCGCACTCTAAATATATTCCGGCAAAAGATCTGGAAGCTGCAAACTCTGAACTTGAAGGAAGTTTCAGTGGTATTGGCATACAGTTTCGTCTTCAGAATGACACCATTCATGTAAACAGTGTAATAAAAGGAGGTCCCTCAGAAAAAGTAGGATTGATGCCCGGTGATCAGATTATCAGGGTAAATGACACTCTTTTTGTGGGTAAAAAAGTGACGAATGACATAGCAATGGGCAAACTGAAAGGAAAGAAGGGATCAGAAGTAAAGCTGACCGTGAAACGTTTCGGTGAAAAGAATTTGCTTTCATTCAAAATTATCCGTGGAGATATTCCTGTAACAAGTGTATATGCTGCATATATGATCAATAAAAAGGTTGGATATGTCTACATTAATAAGTTCGGTCGCACAACTCATGTTGAATTATTAAATGCGTTGGCCCTCTTGAGCCAAAAGAATTGTCAGGGACTTATTATCGACCTGCGTGGAAATACAGGTGGATTCATGGAAGCAGCTATTCGAATGGTAAATGAATTCTTACCTGAAGGAAAATTGATTGTTTACACGCAAGGACGTAAATACCCTCGCACCGAAGAGTTTGCAAATGGAACAGGAAGTTGCCAGAAAATGCCTATTGTAGTTTTGGTTGATGAAGGTTCTGCTTCTGCCAGTGAAATCTTTGCCGGAGCCATTCAGGACAATGACCGCGGAATGATTATAGGACGACGCTCATTTGGTAAGGGATTAGTGCAACAACCAATTGAATTTAGCGATGGATCAGCCATTCGCCTCACTATTGCGCGTTATTACACTCCTTCGGGAAGATGTATTCAGCGACCTTATGTTAACGGAAACGATGAAAATTATGAAATGGACTGGCTTACCCGCTACGATCATGGGGAATTCTTCTCCAAAGATAGTATCAAGCAAGATGAAAAGCTGCGTTATTCAACAGGATTAGGAAGACCAGTTTATGGTGGAGGAGGTATTATGCCCGACATCTTTGTTCCTCAGGACACCATCGGAGCAACGTCTTACTATACTTCTGTAATGAGTAAAGGACTGGATATTCTGTTTGGATTCAAATACACAGATCAAAACAGAAATAAACTTAATAAATTCAAAGATGCCAATTCATTAGTTAACTATCTGAGAAATCAAAATCTTGTGGAACAATTTGTAAGATATGCTGATAATAACGGAGTTAAAAGAAGAAATCTACTCATTCAAATATCACGTAAACTGATAGAGAAAAGGCTATATGGACGTATCATTGATAGTATGCTGGGGCAGGAAGAATATATTAAATATATCAACCAAACAGACAACACAGTTTTAAAGGCTATGGAAGTACTTCTAAATGGGCAGGCATTTCCTGTCAAACCGATAAAGTCTAATATAAGAAAAAAGAAATAAGATAAAAGCGCACCCCGGTAGATACAATAATTTCCGGGGTGTTTTTTTAAAATCACACTAATATGAACTATCCCGGAAAACAACTACTCCGAAAAACAATTGCAGAGAAAAAAAAGCAGTTGACTGAGAACCTGTTCATAGATCTCTCCGAAAAATTATTCTTCCATCTGGAATCTTTGCCCGCTTTTCAAAAGGCAAAGATCATTCTGCTTTATCATTCATTAAAAGATGAGGTAAGGACTCATTCTTTTATTGAAAAATGGAAAGAAGAAAAAACGATTCTTTTACCTGTTGTAGACGGCGATAACCTGAAACTTAGAATTTATAAAAGTCTTTCTGATTTAAAAACCGGAGCATACGGCATTGAAGAACCTACAGGTTGTTTATTTACAGAGTATGAGAAAATAGACCTGGCAATTATTCCCGGTATTTCATTCGATGCACATGGCAACCGGCTTGGAAGAGGGAAAGGGTATTATGACCGGTTGCTTCCCAATATTAAAGCATATAAGATTGGGATCTGTTTTGCATTTCAGGTGGCTGAAGAGATTCCTGCCGAGCCTCATGATACAAAAATGGATTTAGTAATTACCGAGAATGGACTTCTTAACGGAAAATAATATTTGTAATAACCTGTGCTCCTACGTGACGATTCAAATTCTTCACAAGCAGTTCACGCCCCATCATCAACTCCTGACGCAAGGCTGCAGAAGTTAGATGAACATACAAAATCTGATTTTTAATAAACAGCCCGTCGGTATAAGATGCAATCCCTGGTCCAAGCACAACTTGCCAGGCATCAATCAACCGCTGTTCATTGAGCGGAGATTCCAGACGCTCATCCCGCAAATACTTGCGAATAGCATCACCTATTGAAACAGCATTATTCCTTTTCATTCTGTTATATTATTCTTATTGCTTATATTCCCGTTGTTTACTTCAAACATTTTATAATCGCTATCCATCTTTTTCAGAATTTTATCTAAATGTTCGCGATTTGTATCCGTAATAAAGATCTGACCAAAATTATCACCAGCCACTAATTTCACAATCTGCTCTACGCGAAAAGCATCCAGCTTGTCAAATATATCATCAAGCAAAAGTAACGGAGTTTTATTACCGGTACGTTTTAGAAAATCAAATTGTGCCAGCTTAAGTGCAATCAGATACGTTTTATTCTGCCCTTGAGATCCTTCACGCTTTATGGCGAAATCGCCTAATGACATGGTCAGCTCATCCTTATGAATTCCTCGTAATGTGTAACCCATAATCAGATCTTTGGACCGGGTATCCCTGAACACATCCAGCAATGAATTTTCCTGGGCATGTGAAGTATATGATAAATCAACCTGTTCCTGATCCTGAGAGATAAACGAGTAAAAGGATTGAAAAATAGGTATGAACTCTTTTATAAAAGCTTCCCGTTTACGATATACCACTTCACCCGTAACAGCCATCGCCTCTTCCCACACTAAAAAAAGCTCTTCATCAACAGGTAGTTCACTTTTAAGTAATGAGTTTCTTTGTTGCAGTGCCTTATTATATCTGATCAAAGCATCCAGATACTCCTTGTCATACTGAGATATTACCACATCCATAAAGCGTCGGCGTTCCTCACTTCCACCGGATATCAGTTCTGAATCAGCAGGAGAAACCATCACTAACGGCAAAAAACCAATATGATCGGAAAGGCGGCTATATTCTTTCTTATTCCGTTTAAACTGTTTCTTTTGACGACGCTTTTGTCCACAATATATTTCTTCAGGAGATCCATCGGCCGATTCATAAAAGCCCTGTATCATAAAAAAATCCTGTTCGTGCCTAATATTTTGTGAATCAATAGGATTACCTGCACTTTTACAAAAAGAAAGATAATAGACCGCGTCAAGCAGATTGGTTTTTCCCATTCCATTCAAACCAAAAAAGCAATTTAGTTTGAGCGAAAAGTCCAGTTCAACCTGTTCCAGATTCTTATAATTAAGTATGGAAATATGTTTTAATATCATGCGGGCAATCTTTCTAATTAGAATTGCAAAATTAGGAATAATTTTGGGATTAACAGCAAAAACAAAATAAAGGAGATATTTTAAAAAGAGAAAAGAAAAAAAACATGCCTATAAATTTTATTTATAAATATAAAAAAACTACTTTTGCTCGCCGTATAAAGTTTAATCGTTAATAATAAAGAATCATAATAAAATGGCAGAACAAGACAAAAAAGAACAGAAACTGAACGTGGAAGATGCACTCAGCCTCTCTGAAGCGTATTTAATGAAAAACAGAAAAGGTATTATCGGAGGTATTATTGCGGTTATTATTATCATTGCTGCTTTCTTTGCTTACAAGTATCTTTATTTAGCCCCTCGTGAAGAAAAAGCAGAAATCGCTATTTTTAAAGGAGAACAGTATTTTGGACAAGATGCTTATGAGATGGCGCTTAACGGTGACAACATGGGTTACAAAGGATTTACCAAAATTGCTAATGAATTTAGTGGAACAAAAACTGCAAACCTGGCTAAAGCTTATGCAGGTATCTGTTATGCACAATTAGGAAAATACAACGAAGCACAAAAGTTCTTAAGTGATTTTGACGGCGACGATCAAATGGTTTCTCCCGCTATTTTAGGCGCATTAGGAAACTGCTATGCACAATTAAATCAACTGGACAAAGCAACTTCAACTTTGCTGGATGCTGCAAAAAAAGCAGATAACAATACGTTGAGCCCTGTTTATTTATTGCAAGCCGGTTTAATTATGGAAAAACAAGGCAAATATGCAGATGCTATTGAAGCCTACACTTCTATTAAAGACAAGTATTTCAATTCTTATCAGGCTATGGATATTGACAAGTATATTGAAAGAGCTACTGCTTTAAAGAAATAACAACTGTACATTATATATAAAGTAGAGACATTGCATGGCAACGTCTCTACTTTTTTTTAATAAAAAATAAAACCTGAATAATATGGCAACAGCTTATCACAATCTATCCGAGTACGATTTTAATTCAGTACCGAATGCCGAATCTATGAGATTTGGGATTGTAGTTTCCGAATGGAACAGCACAATTACAGGCGCTCTTCTCGACGGTGCTGTAAATACATTGATGAAGCACGGAGCTAAAAAGGAGAATATAATAGTAAAGTGCGTTCCTGGAAGCTTCGAACTTACTTTTGGCGCAAACCAAATGACAGAAAACTGCGATATTGATGCAGTTATTATTTTAGGATGCGTTATTAAAGGTGATACTCCACATTTTGATTATGTATGTATGGGAGTAACGCAAGGGGTTGCAGAATTAAACGCAACTGGCGACATACCAGTTATTTACGGTCTGATAACTACCAATACTATGGAACAGGCAGAAGATCGTTGTGGTGGTAAATTAGGTAATAAAGGCGATGAATGCGCGATTACAGCAATAAAAATGATCGATTTTGTTTGGAGTTTAAATAAATAGTTGTATCTTTGCATCGCAATAGGAAATAAGGGGCAAATTCCAGAGTGGCCAAATGGGGCAGACTGTAAATCTGCTGTCTTTCGACTTCGGAGGTTCGAATCCTTCTTTGCCCACAAAATTTCTAATGCGAAAGTAGCTCAGTTGATAGAGCATTAGCCTTCCAAGCTGAGGGTCGCGGGTTTGAGTCCCGTCTTTCGCTCCATAAAAAAGAGAATCTAAGTTTTAGGTTCTCTTTTTTTTGTAATGGCTGAAACTTCTTGGCGTATAATTTTTATCCATTGGAGTATAAATTTCAGGCAATGCCCAATAAATAAAAACCATTAATGAATAAAAAATACTGCGTATTTTAGTTATTCTATTTATCGCCTTTTAATTAAAGGTCAAACAATTTATATAATTAAAGAAAAGATATACAATTAGTTACGGATATTTTTAGATTTAAACAGATATTCTCTCAAAAAACAGAATATATATAGAATAAATTGAGGGGGTAACAAGGAGGCCTCTCCTGAAACCCTTTGGTAGTGGGGGTGACAAATTTTATACCGTGACATATAAAAGAAGTATTTCACAGAGTTTGTCACCACTGCGGAATAAATTTACACATTCAACGTCACTACTTCAAATTCGCAGCTCTGAAACTCACCTTGCAGATATATTCTAAAATATTAATATCCTAAAGGACAGCTCAAAAAGAATACAATGAAATGTAATTTGTATTATCTTTGCAACCATAAAACAAGATAACAACCATCATGAATAAGCAACCACTCTTAGGACTGACTCTTAGTGAGCTTCAGGATATAACCCGTAATTTAGGAATGCCTAAATTCACTGCCAAACAAATAGCCACCTGGATATATGATAAAAGAGTAGGCTCAATTGACGAAATGACAAATCTTTCGTTAAAACAGCGCGAAAAACTGAACGTAGAATATGAAATTGGGGCCAGTGATCCTATTGAAGCAATGCATTCAATTGACGGAACTATAAAATACCTGTTCCGCACTCCTGAAAACAACTTTATTGAAGCGGTGTACATTCCCGATAATGACCGTGCCACCCTTTGCGTATCTTCACAAGTGGGATGCAAAATGAATTGTAAGTTTTGCATGACAGGCAAACAAGGCTTTACTGCAAACCTTACAGCTAATCAGATTATCAACCAGATTTACTCTATTCCGGAAACAGATAAGTTAACCAACTTAGTTTTTATGGGAATGGGAGAACCTCTTGATAATTTAGATGAAGTTCTAAAAGCACTGGATGTGATGACTTCCGATTACGGTTATAATTGGAGTGCCAAGCGAATAACCGTATCATCAATAGGATTACGAAAAGGGCTGAGACAATTCCTGGAAAGCAGCAATTGCCATTTAGCCATTAGCATCCACTCTCCTCTTCCCATTCAACGAGCCGAATTAATGCCAGCTGAAAAAGCATTCTCAATTACAGATGTAGTAGAACTGCTTCGCAACCATGATTTCAGCAAGCAACGCCGGTTATCCTTTGAATACATAGTTTTTAAAGGAGTAAATGACTCCCTTATCTATGCAAAAGAACTGGTAAAACTATTAAGAGGATTAGACTGCCGCATAAATCTGATCCGCTTTCATGCCATCCCGGATGTTGATTTGAATGGTGCGGATATGGAAACAATGGTGAAGTTTCGTGATTATCTTACAGCACACGGACTCTTCTCTACAATACGTGCATCTCGCGGAGAAGATATTTTTGCAGCTTGCGGAATGTTGTCCACGGCAAAGGAACAAGAGAAAAACTGTGAAAAATTTTAATATTTCAAATTAATACTCTACCTTAGTTCTTTATTTAAAGATTAAAACTAATATCTATAGATTAAATAATGGAAGATAACAATAGAATACGGATTGGTATTACCCAAGGGGATATCAACGGTGTAGGTTACGAAGTAATTTTAAAAACATTTTCTGACCCTGTGATGCTGGAACTTTGCACACCAATTATTTATGGTTCGCCTAAAGTAGCCGCTTATCATCGGAAAGCATTAGATATAACAACAAACTTTAGCATTATCAATTCCGCGGCAGAAGCGCCACACAACAAACTGAGCGTGGTTAATTGTACTGATGATGAAATAAAAGTAGAATTTACCAAACCAACTCCCGAAGCAGGCAAGGCAGCTTATGAAGCTTTAGAAAAAGCTGTGGAAGAATATAAATCAGGACTGATAGACGTTATAGTTACTGCCCCGATTAACAAACACACCATTCAATCCAAAGACTTTTATTTTCCCGGACACACCGAATATCTGGAAGAAAAACTGGGTGAAGGCAATAAAGCGCTGATGATTCTGATGAAAGATGATTTTCGTGTGGCTTTGGTTACCGGACACATTCCTGTAGCCGACATTGCAAAATCTGTGACAAAGGAAAGAATCATGGAGAAACTGAGAATATTCAATCAGTCTCTAAAACAGGATTTCAGAATAGATAATCCACGCATCGCCGTACTGGCTCTTAATCCTCATGCCGGAGACAATGGTCTGATTGGCAAAGAAGAAGAAGATATTATTATACCTGCCATAAATGAAATGACAGAAAAAGGAATTCAGTGTTTTGGCCCTTATCCAGCCGACGGATTTATGGGTTCAGGCAACTTTGTTCATTTTGACGGAGTATTGGCCATGTATCATGATCAGGGATTGGCTCCATTTAAAAGTATAGCCATGGATGAAGGGGTAAATTACACAGCCGGACTTCCAGTTATCCGCACATCACCGGCTCACGGCACGGCTTACGACATAGCCGGACAAGGACTGGCTTCTGAAGACTCATTCCGCCAGGCAATTTACGTGGCAATAGATGTATTCCGTAACCGCCGTTTTGAAAAGGAAATTCATGTGAATCCGCTTCGCAAGCAATACTATGAAAAACGTGATGACAGCGATAAACTGAAGCTCGACACTATTGATGATGAAATTTAAAGATTAAAATCAACTTATGAAATTTGCTATAATCGCTGCCGGAGAGGGTTCCCGACTGGCACAGGAAGGAATACAACAGCCAAAACCTCTGGTACCTCTTAACGGCATGGCAATGATTGACCGTCTCATAGATATTTTTATGAGAAACGACGCAACTTCCATTGCTATTATTATTAATAACGAAAACACGCTGACCAAACAGCACTTGGCGGAACTGCAAAAAAAATACCCGCTTGAGGTGGTGGTTAAAAGCACCCCGGGGTCTATGCATAGTTTCTATGAATTAATGCCATTGCTCAAAGGTGATAAGTTTTGCCTTACCACAGTAGACACGATATTTAATGAAGCAGAATTTACTGCTTACATAGAGAACTTCAAAGCATCAAAAAATGATGGCTTTATGGCGGTAACGGATTATGTGGATGATGAATCGCCTTTATATATTGAAGCAAACGAGTCTCTTGATATAACAGGTTATTACGACACAAAAACACCTGAATGCAATTACATCTCGGGAGGCATTTATTGCCTTTCCCCTTCTTGCCTGGAAACATTGCAACATTGCATGGATAATGGGCTGACAAGAATGCGTCAGTTTCAACGGGCATTGGTAGAAGAGGGTAAAAAACTGAAAGCTTATCCTTTTAGCAAAATTCTGGATGTAGATCATGCAGATGACATTGCAAAAGCTGAAGCATTTCTGAATGAGCCTTTTCCCATTGTGGGCATTGACAGGGGAAATAGATTTTCGCCTAACAAGACCGGAAGTGATGCACTCATTTTCAACAAAGTAAAGAATAATTTGGAAAAGCGAGGATTTAAAGTACGAACATATACAGAGCAACATTTTATTGATCAGCCCATGTTTGCACCCGTGGTGTTTACCATGGCAAGAGATGAAATGACACTCGACATCCTTGATATATTGGAAGAAGAGAATGCATTGATTATCAATTCTCCCAAAGGAATCAGGAATACAGGTAGACTAGAGATGACATCCCATTTACTTTCTGCCGAAATTCCGTCTCCACTTAGTATGATTCTTTTTACTGACAAACCTCTGAACGAACAAGATACTCCCCATTTTCCATATTGGATTAAACGAGGTGACGGTCATGCACAAGTGAAAGAAGATGTTAGTTTTGTGCAAACAGAACAAGAAGCATCTGCTGTTCTTCAGAACTTTAGCAACAGGGGCATAAAGCTTGCTGTGATAAATGAACATATGGAAGGCGATCTGGTCAAATTCTATGGTGTAGCCGATAATAGTTTTTTTTATTGGTTCCACCCCTCTCCTACTGTCAACAGCAAATTTGGGCTAGAAGTAATTAACGGGGAAGCAAAAGGTTACTCATTTTCAGAAGAAGAACTAAAATCATATTGTGAAAAAGCATCTCAAAAGATGGGACTTTCTGTCTATGGCGGAGATTGCATTGTTTCCCCCACCGGAGAAATACGAATTATTGATTTTAATGACTGGCCAAGTTTCGCTCCATGCTGTGACCAAGCAGCAGAAGCAATAGCCTCTCTGATTATAAATAAGATGAAAGATGGAAAAAGAGAATAGAAAGAAAGAACTGGAAGCTTCACTTAAATCTCTGGACACAGAAGAATTTATTGATATACACTTTTATCGCCCGATAGGATATCGCTGGGCTTTATTTTTCAAACAGTTGGGCATTTCTCCCAACTCAGTTACAATCGCAAGCATCTTCCTTGGAGTGGCTGCAGGTATCTTATTTTATTTTACCGATATAAAAATGACCCTTTGCGGTATCTTTCTTTTAATATGGGCAAACTCATATGACAGTGCCGACGGACAACTGGCTCGTCTCACCGGACAGAAGTCTGAATTGGGGCGCTTTCTTGATGGAACAAGCGGCGATTTCTGGTTTATCGCTATTTACGCAAGTATATGCCTTCGCCTTTACCCTGAAGGATGGGGAATATGGATATGGGTATTAGCTGCAGTTACAGGATTCTGTCACAGCAAACAAGCTGCCATGGCCGATTACTACCGCAACATTCATCTATTTTTCCTGAAAGGAGAAGCCGGAAGTGAGCTGGATAATTCTACTCAACAAAAGGAATTATACAAATCTCTGTCCTGGAAGAACGATTTCATTAGAAAATTCTTTATTTTCTTCTATAAAGACTATACCGCATCTCAGGAACAACTAACACCAAAGTTTCAGGTATTTTTTAAAGCGACGAAAGAAAAATACGGAGATAATATTCCTCAGAATTTGAAAGACGAGTTCCGGGCTCTAAGTAAGCCATTAATGAAATACACGAATATACTGTCATTCAATACACGTGTTATCGCGCTCTTTATAAGCCTTCTCATTAATGAACCCTGGATTTACTTTGTCTTTGAATTAACAATACTAAATATACTGCTTGTATATATGATCATGCATCACGAATCATTTTGCGTGAAACTATATAAGAAATTATCATAATCATTATAACGTGAAAAACAGCTATCGTAACATATTCCTTTTAATTGGAGTTATAGCCATTGTCATTATGCTCTTTACTTTCGACATGAAGTATGATGAGCTTCTGAATAACTTGAAAAGAGCAGGATTTTGGTTTCCGATAGTCATCCTTTTATGGGTAGTTATTTACTTTATAAATTCAATCTCGTGGTACATAATTATTCATGATAATGAAAAGAATCATGTGCCTTTCTTAAAGGTATATAAGTATACTATCACCGGATTTGCACTTAATTATGCAACGCCAATAGGCTTAATGGGTGGTGAGCCTTATCGCATTATGGAACTAACACCTTACGTAGGAGTTAGCAAAGCTACATCTTCGGTTATCCTGTACGTAATGATGCACATTTTTGCACATTTCTGTTTTTGGTTTTCATCCATATTCCTGTTTATTTTCTTATATCCGGTAAATCCGGTAACAGGAATTATGCTGGCTTTTGCAGGAGCTTTCTGCCTGCTCTTTATTTATTTCTTCGTCAAAGGATACAAAAATGGAATGGCAGTCAAGGCTCTTAGTTTGTGTCAAAAAATACCTTTCTTAAAAAAGTGGGCGGTTCGTTTTGCTTCAGAAAAAGAAGAAACCCTGAAACGGATTGATAGTCAGATTGCGGAATTACATAAGCAACGAAAAAAAACCTTTTATACCGCTTTGTGCCTGGAATACACAACCAGAATAATCGGTGCATTGGAAGTCTTTTTTATACTGAAGATTCTTACCCCGGATGTTAATTTTCTGGCGTGCATCCTCATTATGGCTTTCACCACTCTCTTTTCCAATCTTTTTTTCTTCTTACCCATGCAACTGGGTGCACGAGAAGGAGGATTTGCTCTTGTTACCGGAGAATTGGCTTTAACAGGAGCTTTTGGAATTTATATCGGTTTGATTACCCGAGTAAGAGAATTAATTTGGATTGGCATTGGCATGATGTTAATGAAAGTAGGCAATAAAAATAAAACAGACTCTAATAAAAATAGTTAATGAAACAATTCACTGATATAAAAGGAATTATATTCGACTACGGTGGTACCATTGACACAAATGGAAAACATTGGGCCGAAGTAATATGGACAAGATACAAAGAATTAAATATTCCTGTAAGCAAAGAAGATTTTAAAAAAGCATACATACATGGAGAACGGACATTAGCCTTACAGCCGCTTATTAAGCCGTTTCATGATTTTTATGATGTGCTGCTAATCAAAGCAAGAATACAGATTGAATATCTTATTGAGCAAGGACTTTTGTCAGATTCACTTCAGACAAAAGAGTACCCTGAAGAGATTGCTAAGGGCTGTTATAACTTTGCTAAGGAGGTGGTCAATAAGTCTCTTTTTGTGGTCAATAAGCTAGCTTTTAAATATAATTTAACTCTTGTTTCAAACTTTTACGGAAACATACACAAAGTACTGGAAAACTTTGGTTTACTTTGCAGTTTTAAAAGCGTGATTGAGTCAGCTGTAGTAGGGGTAAAAAAGCCTGATCCGGCTATTTTTACACTGGGTGTTCGTGAGCTTGGAATTGAAGCACACGAGACAGTTGTTATTGGCGATTCTTTTTCAAAAGATATTGTCCCTGCCAAAGCAGCAGGCTGTCATACAATCTGGCTAAAAGGAGAAGGATGGGAAGAAGAAACAGACGATTCTGTACCTGATGCCATCATTACTGATTTAGCGCAATTAATTGATATATTATAAATTTAGAACTTAATAATAGAAACAAATAGCCCCATTGAGCTATAAAAGAATTGTAATTATGGAAAATGTAAATGTAAAACCGGCAACTGGGAAACTAGGTGTATTATGTGTAGGCTTAGGGGCGGTCACTTCCACCTTTATGGTAGGAACGTTGATGGCTCGCAAAGGGTTAAGTCAACCAGTTGGTTCTCTTACACAATTGGCTACTATGCGTGTAGGCAAAGGTGAAAAAAAACAATATAAGAAGATTAGTGAAGTAGTTCCTTTAACAAATCTGAATGACATTGTATTTGGTGCATGGGATATTTTTGCTGATAATGCTTATGAATCAGCTATACACGCTGAAGTATTAAAAGAAAAAGACATCAACCCGGTAAAGGATGAATTGGAAGCAATCAAACCAATGACTGCGGTATTTGATCAGAACTTCGTTAAACGTTTACATGGCACACACGTAAAAGGAGAAGCTACCCGTTGGGATTTGGCAGAACAACTTCGTGCTGACATTCGTAACTTTAAAGCGGCTAACAACTGCGAACGTATTGTTGTTATCTGGGCTGCAAGCACTGAGGTATATTTACCTTTAAGTGATGAGCACATGAGTCTTGCTGTTTTAGAAAAAGCAATGAAAGAAAACAATACAGAAAAGATTGCTCCAAGTATGTGTTATGCATATGCTGCTATTGCAGAAGGATGTCCATTCATCATGGGTGCGCCTAACTTATGTGTTGATTCTCCTGCAATGTGGGAATTCTCTAAGAAAATGAATGCTCCTATCGCCGGAAAAGACTTCAAGACAGGACAAACAATGATGAAAACTGTTCTTGCTCCAATGTTGAAGACTCGTATGTTGGGCTTACGCGGATGGTTCTCAACTAATATCTTAGGAAACAGAGATGGTGAAGTGTTGGATGATCCAGATTCTTTCAAGACTAAAGAAGTTAGTAAGCTTTCTGTTATAGAAACAATTCTTGACGGCGAAGAACATCCTGAACTTTACAGTGATATCTTCCACAAAGTACGTATTAATTACTATCCTCCTCGCAACGACGACAAAGAAGGATGGGACAATATTGATATCTTCGGATGGATGAATTATCCAATGCAA
Organism: Bacteroidaceae bacterium; assembly: GCA_963667395.2. Lineage (GTDB taxonomy): Bacteria > Bacteroidota > Bacteroidia > Bacteroidales > Bacteroidaceae > Bacteroides. The sequence goes on along the minus strand of CAXXJL010000001.1, from coordinate 3,912,989 downwards.
ATAAAAGTGGACTTCTTATGCAAAGACTCAATTCTTGCTGCTCCACTATTGCTTGATTTGGTTCTTTTCTCTGATCTTGCAAAACGTGCAGGACGCGGCGGAATCCAGGACTGGTTATCTTTCTATTTGAAGAGCCCAATGCACGACTTCGAACACAAGCCAGTTCACGACTTGTTCGAACAGTTCGCTATTTTGAAGAATAATCTTCGCGAAATGGGTGGATACGAAGTTGACGGATCTGTAGATTAATAATTTATACGATTATATGGAACAGGCGGAGTGCTTAACAAGCATTTCCGCCTTTCTTTTTTTAACCTTATTTCTGCCAAATTTGCTTGTTCTGTCGAAACTAATTTGTAATTTTGTCATATAATTAAAGGAATATGACTAGATCTGAAATTCAACAAGTAAAACAACGATTCGGCATTATCGGTAACACGGAAACACTGAACAGGGCAATAGATATTGCTATACAGGTGGCTCCAACCGACTTATCCGTATTAATCACTGGAGAAAGTGGCGTTGGAAAGGAATGTTTCCCTCAAATTATACATCAGTATAGCCGTCGTAAGCACGGACAATATATTGCAGTAAACTGCGGAGCCATTCCCGAAGGAACTATTGACTCTGAACTTTTCGGGCACGAAAAAGGCGCATTTACAGGAGCTATTGGTGAACGTAAGGGCTATTTTGGAGAAGCCGATGGTGGAACAATCTTTCTTGATGAAGTTGGAGAATTGCCTCTTCCTACACAAGCACGTTTATTACGGGTTCTGGAAAGCGGCGAATTTATTAAAGTAGGCTCATCAAAGGTACAAAAGACAAATGTCCGCATTGTTGCGGCTACCAATGTAAATTTACTTGAAGCTATCTCATCAGGAAGATTCCGGGAAGATCTTTACTACCGGTTAAATACAGTACCTGTGCAGATTCCCCCATTGCGTGAACGCCCGGAAGACATTGTACTTTTATTCCGTAAATTCGCATCTGACTTTGCAGAAAAATACAGGATGCCCGCCATCCAGTTATCAGAAGATGCTAAAAGAGCATTGGCAGCATATACATGGCCGGGCAATGTCCGCCAACTAAAAAACATAACTGAACAGATATCAATTATTGAGACAAACCGCGACATTACCCCGGCTATTCTTCAATCTTATCTACCTCAGCAGCAAGGCGAAAAATTACCAATGCTTTTTGGAAGCAAACAACATAAAACTTTCGAAAGTGAACGAGAGATTCTTTATCAGGTATTATTTGATATGAGACAGGATGTTACAGAATTAAAGAAGCTGGTACATGAGATTATGACGGACAAAGCACAGCCTGTTACTACCCCATCAGTAGTTAACAATGTGCCAACTATTAATCTTCCTTCAACAAACAGCCCATCATCGCACTCTATTCAGGTAGAAGACGACATTCAGGATACGGAAGAATATGTGGAGGAATCTCTTTCTTTAAACGATCTTGAAAAAGAGATGATTAGAAAAGCGCTAAGTAAACATCACGGAAAACGTAAAAATGCAGCCAAAGATTTAAATATCTCTGAGCGTACACTATACAGAAAAATAAAAGAATATGGATTGGAGAACTAAATCAAAACAACTGCTTGCTATACTTTCACTGCTATTTCTAGTAAGTTCATGCAGCATATCCTACAAATTCAATGGTTCTTCGATTAAATATGATAAAACGAAGACAATCAGCATTGCCGATTTCCCTATTAAGTCAGATTATGTGTATGCCCCGTTGGCTACTAATTTTAATAATAATCTGAAAGACATCTATATACGCCAAACACGTCTCCGCCTGGTTCCTCGAAATGGTGATATGACTATAGAAGGAGAAATTACAGGTTACCAGCAATTAAACAAGGCTGTAAAGGCTGATGGATATGCATCGGAAACCGAACTTCGTATTACAGTCAATGTGCGCTTTGTTAACAATGCAAATCATGCAGAAGATTTTGAGCAACAATTTACAGCATTCAGAAATTATGATTCTTCTCAAATGCTAACAGCTGTACAAGATCAGTTAATTGAAGAAATGACAAAAGAAATAACAGAACAGATCTTTAACGCAACAGTAGCAATCTGGTAACTTAAATGAACGCTCAAAACCTGCAACAATGGATTTCTCATCCGGAAAATCTTGATAGAGATACACTTTACGAGCTAAGAACACTGCTGGCTCGCTATCCGTATTTTCAATCGGCCCGATTGCTTTATCTGAAGAACTTATATCTGCTTCACGATATTGCTTTTGGACAAGAATTACGCAAGGCAGCCCTTTATGTAGCCGACCGTAGAGTCCTTTTCTACATGATTGAGGGAAATAAATTCGCCATTGAACCTAAAAAGAAAGAGGATCCCTCTTCAGCACTGAAAGAAGAACTTAATTTAGACAGAACATTGTCGCTCATTGATTCTTTTCTTTCATCCTTACCCGAGGAGCCTCTTCCAACCAAGATGGCTTTTGATCTGTCGGCCGATTATAGTTCTTATCTTCTTCAGGAAGATAGCCTTGATAATCAAGATGAACCTACAAATAAAGAAGAGCAACAAACTCCCAAATTACGGGGACAGGAACTCATTGACGGGTTTATTGAGAAAGCAGAAAATGACAATGCAATAAAATTACAGGCTCCGGAGGGAAAAAGCGAAGAAAATATCCCATCGGAAGAGTCAGATTCTGATGAAAATGAGGACGATGAAAGCTATTTTACAGAGACTTTGGCCAAAATATACGTTAAACAGCAAAGATATTCCAAAGCTCTTGAAATAATTAAAAAATTAAGTTTGAAATATCCGAAAAAAAATGCTTACTTTGCAGACCAAATTAGATTTTTGGAGAAATTGATTATTAACGCTAAATCAAAATAACAAAATGTATTTATTATTAATTGTTTTAATCATTATCGCAGCAATACTACTGTGCTTTATTGTTTTGATACAAAATTCAAAAGGTGGAGGTCTGTCTTCAGGCTTTTCTTCTTCCAACCAGATCATGGGTGTTCGTAAAACTACTGACTTCTTAGAAAAAGCAACATGGGGATTGGCTGCTGTCATCGTAGTGCTAAGCATTATTACTTCGTATGCTGTTCCAACTGCAACAAGTGCAGAAGACTCTGCTATTCTTGAACAAGCACAAAAAGAAGAAAAAACAAATCCGATGAATACACCGGCAGGTTTTGAAACGCCTAAAACAGAAACTGCACCAGCTGCTGCCCCTGCAGGCACTCCTGACGCTGCTCCTGCTAAAGCTGCTCCGACTGAAACGCCAGCTAAACCAGCAAAGTAAAAAGATTTATTTGATCTAAAAATAAAGAAAAAGAGGCAGTCATTTTTATGGCTTGCCTCTTTCTTTTTGTTTTTAGATACTGATTCCAAATAACGCTTAGTAATAAGGTCTATTTAAGACTGTCGTAAGGCAATGAAAAAAGAAACCTTAACCTTCCCCTGTTCTTTAGATTAAGAAGTTGTCATCAAATAGATCTTTCAATCACGAGAACTCTAATCGTTACTGCTCATAACAATTAACCATAATAGCACCATTTGGTTTACTTTAATAAGCAGAAGACCAATGATTGATTAATCTATGCCTGCAAATTAAAATGATCTTGTACAAAAGAATGCAATCTTCTGTACAAAAGAAATAATTCCCTTGTACAAAAGATTGTATTCTTTTGTACAAGGGAATAAAAAAACTCCCCGAAAGGTTTTTAAAGTCTTTTCGGGGAGTTTTTAATGATCTATTTACTTCTTCAGTCAACACACCGGCAAATCGCCTGTTGCTGCTGTATTGAGCGTCTTATTAATCTATTTAAGCTTCACGTCCGTGGCAGTTCTTATATTTCTTGCCACTTCCACAAGGACAAGGATCATTGCGTCCTACTGTTTTTTCAACACGAATGGGTTCTTTCTTAACCTCACGAGTATCATGCTGAGCTGCTTGTTGTTGATTAGGATCAGTTAAATCAGTCTTTTCTGTACGGTACTTGCTAAAATCCTGCTTAACCTCAGGCTCTGCTTGCTTTACCGCTTCTGGTTCCTGGAAAGGAATCTTTCCACGCATCAGGGCTGAAACTGTTTGATTATTGATCTTATCCACCATTACGTCAAACAGAGTCACAGATTCCAGTTTATAAATCAACAATGGATCTTTTTGTTCATAGCTGGCATTCTGTACAGAATGTTTCAACTCATCCAATTCACGAAGGTTTTCCTTCCAGCCTTCATCGATATTATGAAGAAGAATTGTTTTTTCATATGCATTCACAACTTCCTTACTTCCATTCTCATAAGATTTTTTCAGATTACATGTAATGTTGTACATGCGTTTGCCATCTGTAATAGGGATAAGAATGTTTTCAAAACGATTGCCTTGTTCCTCGTATACCTTTCTGATAACAGGATCGGCCACCAGAGACATACGTTCCGTTCTGCGCTTAAAGGTAGCCATAGCAGCATCAAATGTGCGATCTACCAGCTGTTCGGTTTTAGTGTTTCTTGATTCTTCTTCTGTATAAGGAATATCCATTGAGAATACCCGTAGTATTTCCATTTTAGCATCCTCGTACTCTTTTCCTTCAATAGCATCAGCACAACGGTCCCATATCATATTTACAATATCCATACCGATACGTTCACCCATCAAAGCGTGACGACGTTTGGTATAAATCACTGTACGTTGTTTATTCATTACATCATCATATTCCAGCAAACGCTTACGAATACCGAAGTTGTTTTCTTCCACCTTCTTCTGTGCACGTTCAATAGAATTTGAGATCATTTTGTGTTCAATCATCTCCCCTTCCTTGAATCCCAATTTATCCATCACTCCGGCAATACGGTCGGAAGAGAATAAACGCATCAGATCGTCTTCCAGAGAAACAAAGAATACAGAAGATCCCGGATCTCCCTGACGTCCGGCACGACCTCTTAACTGACGGTCTACACGACGAGATTCATGACGTTCAGTACCAATAATAGCCAAACCTCCTGCAGCCTTCACTTCAGGACTTAGTTTAATATCGGTACCACGACCAGCCATATTGGTAGCAATAGTAACCGTTCCTTTGAAACCTGCCTGAGCTACAATATCAGCTTCCCTCTGGTGTAGTTTCGCATTCAACACATTGTGTTCAATCTTACGCATGGTAAGCATCTTGCTCAACATTTCAGAGATTTCAACTGAAGTAGTACCCACCAATACCGGGCGTCCGGCATTTACCAAAGCTTCAATTTCTTCAATTACAGCTTTATACTTTTCACGTTTAGTTTTGTAAACGCGGTCGTTAAGGTCTTTACGTACAATAGGACGGTTAGTTGGAATAACAACTACATCCAGTTTATAGATATCCCATAATTCACCTGCTTCAGTTTCGGCAGTACCGGTCATACCCGAAAGCTTGTGATACATACGGAAGTAGTTCTGTAAAGTAATAGTAGCAAATGTTTGTGTAGCAGCTTCTACTTTCACGCGTTCCTTAGCTTCAAGAGCCTGGTGAAGTCCGTCAGAATATCTACGGCCTTCCATGATACGTCCGGTTTGCTCATCTACAATCTTCACTTGTCCATCTATAACCACATACTCATCATCTATCTCAAACATTGTATATGCTTTAAGCAATTGATTAATGGTATGTACACGTTCAGACTTGATAGCAAAGTTTGTCATCAACTCATCTTTTCTTACTTGCTTTTCTTCATCGGACAATTCCTCATTTTCCAGTTCTGAAAGTTGAGAAGCAATATCAGGTAATACGAATAAAGTAGGATCCACAGAATTTCCGGTGATTAAATCAACACCTTTATCAGTAAGATCAACGCTATTCATTTTCTCTTCAATAACAAAATATAAAGGATCAGTAGCTTCGGGCATGCGCTTGTTATTCTGCTCCATATAAGTTTCTTCAGTCTTCAGCATTCCGGCTTTAATGCCCGGTTCACTCAAAAACTTAATCAATGCTTTGTTCTTAGGCAAAGCCTTGTGGCTACGGAATAATGCAAGATAACCTTCTTCCTGTTCTTTTTTGTCGCTGGAAGCAATTAATCGTTTAGCATCAGACAAATATTTAGTAGCTAAAACTCTCTGTACATTAACAAGTTTTTCTACTTCTGAACGGAATTCTTCAAAAAGTTGTTCTTCACCCTTTGGTACAGGACCCGAAATGATAAGAGGCGTACGGGCATCATCAATCAATACCGAGTCAACCTCATCGACAATTGAATAGTTGTGTTGACGTTGTACTAAATCTTTAGGACTAACTGCCATATTATCACGAAGGTAGTCGAAACCAAATTCGTTGTTTGTTCCGAAAGTAATATCGGCAAGATATGCTTTACGACGGGCATCCGAGTTAGGCTGGTGTTTATCAATACAGTCCACACTCAATCCGTGGAATTCATAAAGAGGTCCCATCCATTCAGAGTCACGTTTTGACAAATAGTCATTGACAGTAACCAGATGCACACCGTTACCTGTCAGTGCATTTAGGAATACAGGCAATGTAGCCACCAAAGTTTTACCTTCACCGGTAGCCATTTCCGAAATTTTTCCTTTATGAAGAACCACCCCACCAAAGAGCTGTACGTCATAATGAATCATGTTCCAGGTTATTTCAGTACCTCCTGCAATCCAGTGATTCTGATAAATAGCCTTGTCACCATTAATACGGACAAAATCCTTAGTAGCAGCCAATGTGCGGTCAAACTCAGTAGCTGTAACCTCTATGGTTTCATTTTCGGTAAATCGTTTAGCAGTTTCTTTCACAATAGAGAAAGCCACTGGAAGCACTTCATCAAGAGCTACTTCATATTTATCAAGAATAGCCTTTTCCAGCTTATCTATTTGTAAAAACAAGTCTTCTCTTTGTTCAAGTTCAGTTGTTTCCACAGCTGCTTTCAGCTCTTCAATTTTAGTTCTTTCCTCGGTAGCCGAATCAAATATATATTTTTTTAGCTCTTGTGTCTTAGCACGAAGTTCATCATTATCCAGTTTGGCAACGTCAGGATACGCCGCTTTTATCTTGTCTACCCATGGTTGGATCTCTTTCATATCCCGAGTGGATTTATTTCCAAAGATAGAGCTTAAAATTTCATTAAATCCCATTTCATTTATGTTGTTAATTTATTATTAATCTTGTTATTATGGCTGCAAAGTTACATAAAATGCTGACTTATTTACTCTTAGTCTGCAGTTTTTTTATCTGAAAATATTTGCAAGGGGAGCAGTAGAACAGCCATTAGGAGCTCTGATTCTCATGGATCGAGATACAGTAGGTGCGAAACAGTCAATATTGACTGGAGTATTTATAATTTCAGGCTTTACATTTCCACCTAAAAAGATTAGTGGAGAAGGAATGTAAGCCTTACGAATTACTTTGCTATCTGATGGAGAATCAGCATTAACAACAGTCCATCCGGGAAGTATATCAAGAGTTAAATCGCCGGAACGGTTACGGTTATAGGAATTTCGTATCTTTTGAATTTCGGGAGTCCATGCTCCAAGCAGTAAGCGATGAGAGGTATAAACTTCTTTCACTCCGCTAAACTGAATCAAGAAATCAGAGGCTTTATCAAGCACATCATTCAAATTCAATTGTTTCTTTTCCAGCAGCTTATGATTCAAGTATAGTTGCAAATCATTATGCGTTTCCACATACTGCCCTTCGCCATAAACAGCCATAAGATACATATTAAGAAGAGCGGCACAGCGATCTAAATAGAATTCACCTCCGGGAATACGGAACTTTTCTTGCTCCTGACCTTCAGCGTCAACATATCCGGTAGAGTTAATGCAAAACAGCACATTATTTAATCCTACCTTCTTATCGATAAGTTCCAGAAGTTCTCCTATGCTTTTATCTAATCGCAGATATGTATCCTGCATCTCCAAAGCACATTCTTTCGTGCTTTTATGATCATAATTACCAGCATAGTAAGTCAATGCCAGCAAATCGGGCGTTTCATCCTGCCCAATAGTGCTATTGGTAAATATATCTCCAAGGAGATTATTAATTTCCTCATTTATATAAGGACTGGCTTTCAGCTTTCTGAATTTATTCTTCTTGGATTCATCAAAATTATAAGAGAAAGTTTCCTGCGCCCATTGAGATGTGAGGTATTTATACTCGGCAACCGGACGAGAAGGAGTCCATACCATTCCACTAATACGAAAATCTATAGCTTTTCGGTCATTATATTGACTTACAAACCAGGGAAAATCATTATAATAAGTTGATCCACACCATTTACCGGTATCGTCATTAAGCCAGAAAGCTCCGTTTCCCGCATGTCCTGCTCCAAAAATGGCAGCTTCGCGATAAGGAGCTATTGCATATACCAAACCTTTCCCCTGAGTAGCAACTTTCAATTCATCGGCAACTGTAGAAACCATTAATTGAGAGGCAGAGGTCATTTCAGTGGTATAGTTCCCCATGAAATTACGATCATCCACACAATTCTTCACTCGTAAAGTTGAAATATCAAGCCAGTTCTCGCCTGTTATTCCATTAATGGTAGGAACTGTTCCGGTATAAATAGACGCTACGGACGATGCTTTGTCGGGGTTGGAAAAATTAAATTCAGCATTCCGGTACACTCTTCCATCTTTCCATAGCCGTTTAAAACCTTTTTCGCCATAAAGGGCGGAAAAAGCTTCAATATAATCGGTACGTAACTGATCGACTGTGAGGCTAACAACAAGTTTAGGTGTTGTTAGCTGTGGTTGGGCCTGTAGCCCTGTAAAAGTCAGTACAGTTATTATAGATGTGAGTAAAGCTTTCATTTATTTCGTTTGTAAGTCAAAAAAACATAGTTCATGGAACGTATCCACAAACAGAGTGCCAAAGGTACAACAGCAAAATTAATTTTTTGGGGTAGTAAGTAGAAAAACACTATAAAAAGTGTTAAAACTGCCAAATTAGCCAATTGATAAGGATCCTTACTCCTTTTTCCAGCCTTCCAAACCATAAAAGGCAGATAAAATAAATGTAAAGGATGAAAAACAAATAACATATAATTAGGGCTAACTGTGGGATGTTCAGAGAAACAGACAAGAAAAGCGATAATGCACCCTGCTAGTCCTGCCATAGTAAACAGCACAATATCTATTCCCCAGAAAACCTTCTGCTTTTTATATCCGTAAAAAGTGATTATCAACACTATTGCAAACAGTATCCATGCAGTTAATAAAGGAGATGGATACGAAGATCCAGCCTCTGCCCTATCCGCCGAACGTGAAACAATCTCCCTGGCGCCGGAAAGCAAAGCCCTCTCCTTTCCATCATTCGTTATTATTTTAGCACCAGTCAGCGCATTTTTCAGATAATCAGGAGCAAACATTTTCAGTCTGTAGTCAGCTGTTTTATCCGCTTCACTTCCCAAACATAAATCTATTCCAAATTCAGCCCATTTATTTCCTGCGGTAAATTCATGCACAATATCCCGGAAAGACAGCTCAGAATTATTCTCCGTATACTTTATTTTCCCTTGAATGCAGTCTTCTACACGATCCCTGGGACGAGTAGAACAGTTATCAAAAAAGAAATTATAACGGTACACCCTATTTTCAGGCAGATAGTTCTTTTTAAGAATATTAAATAGCGCATCTTTTTCTTCAGGAAGAAGATTCAGTGTTTGTTCATACACACTTGAATTGCGCATGGCATACTCTTTCTCAAAGTAAAAATAATCGGTCACTCCCAATTGATAGTCTGTTTCTCCTTTAATATACCTCCAAATAAAATGAGGAGCGTTAAAATCAAACATTCCATAATTAAAAACAACATCCATCCCACTTTTCTTGTTTTCATATCGCAAAGCTGTGTGACCAAAAAGAGCATAGATTTCTGTACCTGGCGAACAGGTAAGCAAACTAATTCGCACGGAATCTTCCGAAGCCGCCTTTGATTGAAAAGGAAATATAAAACACAAGCCAATTACTAATAAAATATATTTTATATTCAACGCTCTAAATCTATTCTTCATTTTCTTCATTTCTTCACCAGATTATTCCTCGAAAATTTTTCTTCCCATAATATCCATAGTAAGAAAATTAACCCATAAAATAAATATTTGAACACGCAGTTGTGCAACAAATCAAAACTACCGGGATAAAGTTCAGCAAACAATACAACTGAGCTTATGCGTATTACATTAAACAACAACAGCGCCAAACAACCCGCTAAAAAATAAATGAACCGTTTCCACCAGATTCCCCTGCTGAAAAGGATCACAAAAAAGAAGATATAAAGTTGTTTTACTCCTGTACATCCCCAAATAATATTGATAGCCGAACCATTTGATTTATCATAAGAAAGAAGTGTGCGAGACACCATTTTCTCTCCATTAGATATCACAACATAATCCGTAAGAAAAAGATGCTGCATACAAATTACGTCTACTACCCAAAAGCTAGCCACGGCAGTTTTCTCCGCCCAGGGCACAAAAAAGGTCGTTACATCTTTATTCAAAAAAGATATGTGCCGGCTATCTTTGTTCTCTCTGTTTATTTCCCCAACTCCCAACCATCGCCATGCTTTTTCCTTAATTACTGTCTTCTCGTGCTCCTGATTTTCAATACCGGTATGAAAAAACATTTTCCAGGAGAGGTGGGTAACTAAAACAACTGCTACAAAAACAACAACCCCACAAAACGGTGTTAATCTTCTTTTCAAATCTAACAACCGTTTATTCGGCTTTACTTTCATTGTTTTCTATCAATTTTCGTGCAAAAATACGCTTATTTCTTATTAAATGAGACTAAATCTTTTTTTTTTAGTTATTAGATATAAAATAAATGCCATTGTTCTGTTTTTTTTGGTTTACTTTGCAACTCAAAAGAAGCAAGTGAACTTAATAATAGATATAGGAAACACAACAGCCAAAGTTGCAATATTCAATGATAATTCATTGGTTGAAGTATTTCGCAGCTCAAACAAGTCTCTCGATTGCCTGCCGGAAATTCTCGCAAAGTTCCGGATAAGACAAGGGATACTATCCTCTGTTATTGATTTAACTCAAAAGATAAAAGAGCAATTAAACACTCTTCCATTTCCTGTAATAAGGCTTACTATTGATACGCCATTGCCAATAACGAACCTATATCTCACTCCCGAGACTTTAGGAAACGACAGGTTAGCAGCTGTAATCGGGGCCAATGAAATCTATCCAGGAAAGGATATTTTAGTAATTGATGCAGGAACTGCGATAACTTATGATTTTATTGATGCAATGGGAAGATATTCGGGAGGCAATATTTCGCCAGGAAAAATGCTGAGATTTAAGGCTCTGCATGAATTTACCGGAAAACTGCCTTTGGTAGATGAAAATGGGGCCCGACATTCTCTGGGTGTGAATACAGAGACGGCTATTAGGGAAGGCGTTATAAAAGGAATGGAATTTGAAATAAAAGGATACATTGATTCTTTAAAGAAAATTCATCCTGATCTTTTGGTTTTTTTAACAGGCGGAGACGGATTTCTTTTTGAAACCAGCTTAAAAAATCTCATCTTTGCAGATAATTTTTTAGTATTGAAAGGCTTAAACAGAATATTAAACTATAATAATGGTAGGATATAAGAAGATTTTTGGTGCGCTTTTGCTCACAACACTCGCTGGAATTACAGTAGCACAGAACAATACAAATTCCCCTTACACCCGCTATGGATACGGACAATTATCCGATCAGTCCTTTGGAAACAGCAAAGCGATGGGTGGTTTAGCCTTCGGTTTGCGGGATGGTTCCCAGATAAATGCGTCCAATCCTGCTTCTTACACAGCAATTGATTCGTTAACCTTCTTGTTTGAAGGTGGATTAACCCTCCAAAACATGAACATTAGCAATGGAACAACAAAAATTAATGCCAAGAACTCCAGCTTTGACTATATTGCCATGCAGTTCCGTCTTAGCAAACATTTAGCAATGAGTGCGGGATTCCTTCCTTTTTCAAACGTAGGATATAATTTTGGTACAGACAGTAAGGTAACCGACCCCAACAATCCGGATCTTAATATCAATACCCGTTATAGTTCTTTTGGCGAAGGTGGTTTACATCAAGTATACGCAGGAGCAGGTTATACACCTTTCAAAGGATTATCCGTAGGTGCTAATGTTTCATATTTATTTGGATCCATAGATAGAACTTTAAGTGTTACATTCCCAAACAACACGAGTGTGACATCTTATAGTGAAATGGACAATTTAAGAATAAGAGACTATAAACTGGATTTAGGATTACAATATACCCAGTATCTGGATAAAAAGAATGCAGTGACTTTAGGTCTTGTTTTCTCTCCCGGACACTCTTTAAATGCAGATGCTTCACAAATCCGTACAACATCTGTTAGTGATACTACTAATTTAAATAATGGTTTTGATTTACCACAAAGTTTTGGGGCAGGTTTTACTTATGTTTATAATAATAGTTTAACCTTAGGATTTGATTACTCACTTCAAAAATGGGGGGAAGCTAATTTTTCTGGAATAAAGAGCCTTTGCGACCGTTCTAAATATTCATTTGGCGCGGAATATATCCCAAATCGATTGAAAAGAAATTATTTCAGCCGGGTAAAATACCGCGTTGGAGCATATTACTCTGATCCTTATGTAAAAGTAGCAGACGGGGCAAACATTAATAACCCGGAACTTTGGTCAAAAGGAGCAAAAGAGTATGGCGTATCCGCCGGATTTGGACTTCCTGTATTTAAGAGCAAATCAATATTGAGCATATCTGCCCAATACACAAAAGTAGAGGCTAGAACCAAGAATATGGTCGACGAAAGCTACCTTAAACTTAGTGTTGGCATAACGTTTAATGAACGTTGGTTTGCAAAATGGAAAATGGAATAATGAGGCTAAAAAAATCTTATGTCAACAAGTTATAGAAAGAATTATTTTTTTATCAATACGAGCATAACAATTGCCTGCTGGGTTATTGTTATGCTTCTTTTATTTCCTTCCTGTACGGAAAAGAAACGTCCCTTAGCTGCTGCAATTCTGCAACGGGATTCTTTACCTATGATGAAAACGCTGGAAGTATCAACCCTTATTTCCGATTCAGGAATTACCCGTTACCGGATCACGACAAAAGAATGGACTATTTTTGATCGTAAGAAGCCACCATATTGGGCATTTGAGAAAGGACTGTTTCTTGAAAAGTTTGACTCAACTTATCACGTTGATGCAAGCATCAAAGCAGACACAGCTTATTTCTTTTCCGAAAAGAAACTATGGGAACTAAGAGGCCATGTATTAATTAAGAATGTGCGTGGTGACAAGTTTGTCACAGAACAGCTTTTCTGGGATCAGAATTTGCAAAAAGTTTATTCAGATAAATTCATACGTATTGAAAAAACAGACAGAATCATTACCGGTCACGGTTTTGAATCTAACCAGCAGATGACAGTTTATACCATCCATAAAACAGCAGGCTCCATCCCTATCGAAGATAAAAAGGTAGCTCCTCCCGATACTACCAAACACTAATCATATGAACCTTATTATCTACATATTAATAACAATGTTCTTTTCTGCGTTCTTCTCAGGAATGGAAATTGCATTTATTTCAGCAGATAAGTTACGTCTGAAAATGGATAAGGACAGCAAAAGTTTAAACGCTCAAATACATTCCTTTTTTTTTAGACATCCAACTGACCTTATCTCTATTTTGTTAATAGGTAATTGTATCGCTTTAGTAGTATATGGCATTCTAATGGCACATCTTATTGAGACACATCTGCTTGCCGGCTTAACTGACAACTACTTTTTATCCATATTTATACAGCTAATTATTGCCAGCTTACTAATCTTGGTAACTGGCGAGTTTATACCAAAAACTCTTTTCAAACAAAACGCCAATCTAACCCTTACCATCTTTGCCATACCATTATATATATTCTATATTATTCTGTATCCCATATCTAAAATAAGTTCCGGTTTATCATTCATCATATTAAAACTCTTTGGAATAACTGCAAACAAAGAAGTACAGAATAAAATATTTGGAAAAGTTGACTTAGACTACTTTATTCAGTCAAGCATTGATAAAGCAGATAGCCGCGAGGAAATAGAAACTGAAGTAAAAATATTCCAGAATGCACTCGACTTCTCTTCCATTAAAATACGCGACTGCATAGTTCCCCGCCCCGAGGTTGTGGCCGTTGAAATGAATGCCGAACTGGAAGAATTAAAAGCCAGATTTATAGAATCGGGCATTTCCAAAATTATTGTTTACCAGGATAATATCGACAATATTGTAGGTTACATACATTCTTCGGAGATGTTTAGAAATGCCGGTAACTGGAAAAACAATATTCAGCAAATACCTATAGTACCCGAAACTATGGGAGCCAATAAATTAATGAAACTATTTATGCAGCAAAAGAAAACCCTGGCTGTGGTAGTAGATGAATTTGGAGGCACTACGGGAATTGTTTCTCTGGAAGATTTGGTAGAAGAGATTTTTGGCGAGATAGAAGACGAGCATGACACAACTTCTTACATAGCCAAGCAAACAGACGAAAACGAATATATTCTTTCTGCCCGACTTGAAATTGAAAAGGTAAATGAAATGTTCAATCTTCAATTACCTGAGTCTGATGACTATCTTACCATAGGCGGATTCATTCTAAACCACTACCAAAACTTCCCGAAACTGCACGAAATTGTAAAGATAGGGCACTTCCAGTTTAAGATTATAAAGCTTACAACCACTAAAATAGAGCTAGTTAAGCTGAAAGTGATAGAATAATTTATTTTTTTTCTAGAATAAATAGATGCGTATTAGCATTTTTTGTATCTTCGTGCACTTTACATCTCAAATTAAGAATAAATAAATAAATAACAAATAAAAAGTATTAATTAAAATGGCAACGTTACAAAAAATCAGATCCAAAGGACCCCTATTGGTTATAGTAATAGGTCTTGCTCTGTTTGCTTTTATTGCAGGTGATGCCTGGAAAATTTTTCAACCACATCAAAAAAACGATGTTGGCGAAGTAAACGGAGAATCACTTTCAGCTCAGGATTATCAAAAACTGGTAGAAGAATACACCGAAATTGTTAAGTTTTCAAGCGGTATGTCCTCTTTGTCTGATGAACAGACAACACAAATAAAAGACGAAGTCTGGAGATCTTACGTAAACAATAAATTGATTGAAGCAGAAGCAGAGAAATTGGGTTTAACAGTTTCTAAAGCTGAGATTCAGGCAATGATTGAAGAAGGTACAAACCCAGCTCTTCAGCAAACTCCATTCAAGAATCAAAAAACAGGGATGTTTGATAAAGACATGCTAAAGAAATTCCTGGTTGATTATGCAAAAATGGATAAAGCCAAGTTGCCAGCCGAATACGCGAAATACTACGAATCAATGTTCAAGTTCTGGACATTTGTTGAAAAGAACCTGGTTCAAACCCGCCTTGCAGAGAAATATCAGAACTTAATAGCACGTTCTCTGATTTCAAATCCTATTGAAGCTAAAGCTGCTTTTGAAGCAAGAGTTAACACTGCCGACTATTTAGTTGCAGCCATTCCTTACACTTCAATCTCAGACTCTACCATTAAGGTTTCTGATTCAGAATTGAAGGATCTTTATAACAAGAAAAAAGAACAATTCAAACAATATGTTGAATCGCGTAATATTAAATATATCGACGTTCAGGTTCTTCCAAGTAAGGTAGATAAAGATGAAGTACAAAAGGAAGTAACAGAATATACTACTCAGCTAGCAAGCGTAGCCGGAGATTATTCAACCTTTATCCGTACTTCAGAATCAACAGTTCCTTTTGCTGATTTGTTCTATAATAAAACAGCTTATCCTACTGACATTGCATCTCGCATTGATTCAGCTGCAATTGCACAAGTTTATGGACCTTACTACAATCAGGGAGACAACACATTCAATTCATTTAAGGTTTTAGCTAAGCAAGCATCTGCCGATTCAATCCAGTTCCGTCAGATTCAGATTGCTGCAGAAACACCTGAAAAGACAAAAGCATTGGCCGACAGTGTATATAATGCAATTAAATCAGGAAGTGATTTTGCTGAAGTTGCTAAGAAATACTCTCCTAAAGGTAGTAGTGAAGCACAATGGATCACTTCTCAGGCTTACGAAGGCGCTTCTTTAACTGCCGACAATGTGAAGTTGTTCTCTACATTATTCAATTTGGGAGTTAACGAAACAGCTAACATCTCTCTTCCTCAGGCAAGCATCATTATGCAGGTTGTTGATAAGAAAGCTGTAAAAGACAAATATAAAGTTGCTGTAATTAAAAGGGTAGTAAACTTTAGCAAAGAAACATATAACAAGGTATATAATGATTTCAGTCAGTTTGTAGCTGCTAATACTACAATTGATAAAATCAATGCTAATGCTGAAGCAAAAGGATACAAACTATTAGAAAGAAACGACCTTTATAGCGCAGAACACACTATTGGTGGAATCAAAGGTACTCGTGAAGCAATGAAATGGGCATTTTCTGCCAGCAAAGGCGATGTATCTCAAATGTTTGAATGCGGTGAAAGTGACCACCTGTTGGTTGTAGCTCTTACAGACATTATAGAAGAAGGTTACCGCCCTCTTGAGTTAGTTAAAGATCAGTTAAAAGCTGAAATCATTAAAGATAAGAAAGCTGAAAAGATTATGGCCGATATTAAAGCTAAGAATCTATCAAACTTTGCACAGTGCGCAACTATTCCTAACGTAGTAACTGATTCAGTTAAACACGTTTCATTTGCTGCACCAGCTTACGTTTCTTCTGTAAGAAGCAGCGAACCGGTATTGAGTGCTTATGCATCAATCTGTCAACTGAACAAACTAAGTGCTCCTGTTAAAGGAAATGCTGCTGTATTCATATTCCAGCCTTACAATAAAGAAACGCTGAAAGAAGTATACAATCAGAAGCAAGAAGAACAAAAAATTCAGAGCATGGCTGCACGAACAGTTAGCCGATTTGTGAATGATCTTTATATCAAAGCAAATGTAAAAGACACACGTTATCTTTTCTTTTAATTAAAGAATAACTGATTATATAGTAAAGGGTGGGAAACTTAAGTTTTCCGCCCTTTACTGTTTTTAAAGATGTATCATCTTAAATAAATAAAAAAGAAACGGTCATTTAACTTTAATTTGTACATAAAAATAGTATTTTTGCTCAAGTAACTTAAAACAAAGAAGGCTATGACTAAAATTCATTATATACTATCCATACTCCTATCTTTATTTGTGAGTTCCTGCATTTCGTTAGACGAACTGTCTATTGACTATTTGCAGCCCGCAAAAGTTAGTTTCCCATTGGAAATTAAAAAAGTAGGCGTAATTAATAATACAACTTTCAGAAAAGACAAAGAGATAAAAGAAAGTAAAACTATCTTTAACAAACTCATTACAGATACAATCTTCCAGGGAAATACAAAAAGAGCAACTGAGACATTGGCTGAGAATGTTGTTGCAGCAAACTATTTCGATGAGGTTATTATCTGTGATTCAGCCTTACGTGAAAAAGATCTCTTACCTAGAGATCCGGAACTATCACAAGAAGAGGTTAAGCAACTAACATCAGATTTAGGCGTTGATATGCTTCTTTCTGTAGAAGATGTTATCATTGAAATGAAAAAGAAAACAGAAGATCATGGTAACTTCTATCGAAAAACTATTGATGCCACTGTAAAACCTGTTATAAGAATATATATGCCCTCCCGAAGCAAACCGCTGGTTTCAGTCTATCCGGAAGATAAGATTTTTTGGGAAGGATATGGCAGAACCGATGCAGAAGCAACAAAAGATCTGATAAAAGAAGATACACTGATAAAAGAAACCTCTGAATTTGCAGGTGAATTGCCTGTAAAACATATTCTACCTACCTGGAATACTGCTAACAGATATTATTATATTGGCGGATCTTTAGAATTACGTGATGGTGGTGTGCTTATTCGTGAAGGTTTATGGGATGATGCTTTGAAACTATGGCTGATAGCTAACAGTAAAAAGAGTTATAAACTAAAGATGCGGTCGGCTTTCAATATTGCTTTATACTATGAATCTCATGATGAGATAGAAAAAGCTATAGAATGGGCAGAGAAAGCAAACCAACTGGTCCTTATTAAAGAGAAGATAAAGGAGCTGCCTGTTAAAGAGGGCAAAGCTATGACTACTAATAATTATTCTCAGGATTATATCTTAACCACCCGGTATTTAATGTTACTAAAGGAAAGAAGAAACGAGATACAAACACTAAATCTACAAATGAAGCGTTTTGATGACGATTTTTAAGTGAATTTATAGTGTGAATAATTTTTTTTTGTACTTTTGACTAAAATACTGAAAAGATAAAAAATTATCTATATGAAACTAAGCGCGCAATCACATTCCTTAATCGAACTGACCATCAAAGAAGCTATAAGCCAATTTGCCGGTGGAGATGACCAGACCATTATTACAGATATCCATATACTTCCTAAACAGGATTCCGGTGAGTTATGCATCTACAATGATGATGAGGAAGAATTGGCTAAGGTAATTATTGAAGAGTGGGTAGACTATAATAATGAGGATTTTTATCAAAATACAGAACGTATTCTCCGTGCAGCACTCAATAAGCTGAAAGAAGAAGGATTGTTTGATCACCTTACTCTGCTGAAGCCCTACTCTATTGTTTTGTTAGACGAAGACAAGGAAAGCATTACAGACCTGTTATTGATGGACGATGATACAATGCTGGCCAATGATGAACTTCTAAAAGGGCTTGATGAAGAGCTGGACAATTTCCTGAAAGATTTACTGGAGAATTAATTCTCTACTAAAATATAATTGAAAAGGGTGCCCATAAGGTTCCCTTTTTTTTATACTTCTAAGCCAAACCCTGGAAAAAAAAATTAAAGTAAAGCACCTTTATTCTGTTCTATTCAGCAAAAGTTTTTTAAACCCTAACTCCCTCACTTTTCCAAACAACAAGCTGAATAACAATCAAATACACTGTGATGGATCAATTTCAACCATCACAAAACCATCACAAAAGGCATGAACCCTCACTTTTTCGAGCTCAATTAGTAGATTTCACGCATAATTTGTCTTGAGCAAAATATCAAGCTGAGTTTGGTCCTATTTAGAGAAAAATGACTCGAAAAAGTGAGGGATGACCCCAAAAGTGAGGGTTTCGTGATGGATCAAAATGCTACCATCACGGGATAACACACTATACTTTAGTATATTACGCAAAAAAGTGAGAGAGTGAGGGTAGACTTTCGTTTTTCCTATAAAATCGCGCAAAAGTAAAATGCAAAAACATCCCGCCGGCTTTTTAAAAAACATAACCGGATGTTGAACAAACTCCCGCCGGCTTTCAAAAAAAGCTGGCGGGAGTTTGAAGCATTATTCTCCAATAATTTTTAACCATTCGCCAATGGGTTTTATTTATTAACGAATAAATTGAAATCATTCACCAATAGTTCCAGAATAAAATAATCATAACAAATCTAATCATTACATTTGCAGGTATTATAAAAAACAAGTTCACACCACAAAGAATAAAATCGACTTAGAAATAATTATCATATTACCGTTTTTATTATAAGCAAATTCATCATCGGCATTGGATTTATTCTGATATCCTTTTACTCCGTATTGATTTGGAGGAATCCCGTAATCATTTACTGACTTTAACTGATTGCCATTATAAGCTAATGTTAGTTGATCAAAAATATCATTAGTCTGAATGTAAAATATACCACAAAAAGGGAATAGCTAAAAAATAGTTACTCCCTTCTTCACTACAATCTAACTTCGGTTAGATTGTTATATAATTATCGCTTTTCAAATCCTTCGATACTTTCCTTTCAGAGATTTAATAATACTCTCGGCATCTGCTTGTTTCTTGCGTTCCACTTCAATAACTGCAGGAGAAATGTACCCGCAAACGCCATATCACTAGGACGATTATTAAAGAAGAAATTTTCGAGCCGCCATGCGCATCGCGGAGTTGTTTACCGGGTAATAAAGATAAAAGAAGCACCCGCAAGTGCGTAACCATAATACAATCGCGCGCTTCAACACAGAAGTCGCTCGCCATTTATTTTACTGGTTATTAATAATTTAAGAGCTATTTGCTTGAGATGCGCGGGATGTGCGAGCAAAAATTTAATTCAGCAAGTATTCAGCACTAAAAAATCTTACTATTAAAGAGTTTTGAAGAGGGTATATTCAGAAATTTAATAAATTGTCTAATGTAGCTTAATCTTTTGTCCGTTTTTAGTTGGCAATACCAAAACACTTCTTTATTTTTATCTTTCAAATTTAAACAGGCTCTTAATATGCAGTAATATGGGAAAAAAGAAATTTTACGTCTATCTGCTAATTACTATATTATTGATATGTAGTTATTCTTGTGCATCCTTTCAAAAGAAGGATAAACCACCTAAATTGAAAGACTGTTTTAATATAGCACTTTACTTTGAGAAGGATACTCTCTTGTACGGAGACACTGCAACTGTGAGAATTGTCATAAAAAATACATCTAAGAAAGAGTTAGTCCTTTTTCCTAACCCATGGTGTTGCATCGACCATTCGCATGAGGAATTAAATATTAAGAATAATTTACTGGATTCTTCTAAAGGTTATGGATGTGAAGAACATCCATTTTATTCTTTTAATGGTTTTGATGAATGTGAAAATAATCCTATATTTAATGTATATAAAAAATTATTACCGAATGAAACTTATTTGTTTGCGATACCGATACATATAACTGCTTTTTTTCATTATGGTAGCAATCCTATAAGAGCGCTTTTCTCATACGAAGGAAAGCGTAGAAAATATAAATATATTGGCCCAATAATGAGTAAAATTGTATATATTTATATAAAAAAAATAAGTAATACAAAGTTATTATAATATTAAAAGAATATAGTATATTTGAAAATATTCCACATAAAGACAAAATTTTAGATTACCGATGGTAAAGAAATTGACACAAAACGTATGATTCTGGCAGAATGATCTTTCGCCCAAATACTTTACCTTTAATACAATAGATTATGAAAAGATGTTTTAATCTCAAATTATTTCTATTAATGATATGGTTATTACTAAGTTTTAACCTGCAAGCACAAGATGTTACTGATAACATCCACGTAGAAATAGCCGGGACCTTAAATTCCCTCATCCCAGATTCTACCAAATATTTGATTACGGACTTAAATCTGTCCGGAAAACTAAATGGAACTGATATTAAGTTTATTCGCGAAATGGCCGGATATAACACAGAAGGAAGGCTTATTAAGCTTAATCTGGCAGATGTAAACCTTGTAGCGGGTGGTGATTCATATATATCTATGAACGAACAATATTATACAAAAAATAATTCCATTTCAGGCTATCTGTTTTCTGGATTAAACAAATTAACCTCAATAGTCCTCCCAAACAGTGTTACCTCTATTGAAACTGCAGCTTTTCAGGGATGCGAAGGATTAACCTCGATTACAGTACCTAATAGCGTAACGTCTATTGGAGGCAGTGAAGATGGCAATGGACCCTTTGCTTATTGTACAGGATTAACTTCCGTTACCCTGTCAAATAGTATAACTTCTATTAATCGTGGCACCTTTGAGGGCTGTATCAGACTAACATCTATCACAATTCCTAACAGCGTTACTTTTATTGATAGTTTCGCATTTTTATACTGTAAAGGGTTAACCTCAATCACTATTCCTAATAGTGTAACTTTGATGGGAGAATCTGTCTTTTACAATTGTCCTGGACTAAAAGAAATACATAGTAAGAATATAGTACCTCCAACAACAGTAGATAAAACCTTTTTCGACTTAGATAAAAAGACATGCAAAGTTTATGTACCAAAAGGTTCTTCTACAGCTTATAGTGAATCAGCAGGTTGGAAAGATTTTACGAATATAGAAGAAGAATCAACAGCCATCTCTTTTACTAAAGCGAACAGCATAAACGTTTATACGGAACGCGGTGCAATAATAGTAACAGGTGCAAAATTAGGTGAGAATATTTCTATATACACAGAATCAGGAGCATTGTTGCAAAGAACAATAGTAACTGACCACATCATTAGAATCAATGTTTCTAACGGTCACACGTATCTGATAAAGACAAAAGAAAAGACATTCAAGGTACTATTATAAATAAGCCAAAAAAGGGAGCAGCCACACAGCTACTCCCTTTCTTTTCGAAGATTAACTTCGTTATGTTTTATCGCTATTTATTCTGAAATCCTTCAATACTTTCCTTGAGAGATTTAATAATACTCTCGGCATCTGCTTGTTTCTTGCGTTCCACTTCAATAACTGCAGGAGAAATGTACCCGCACCAACGCCATAACACTAGGACGATTATTAAAGAAGAAATATTCGAACCGCCATGCGCATCGCGGAGTTGTTTACCGGGTAATAGAGATAAAAGAAGCACCCGCAAGTGCGTGACCATAATACAATCGCGCAGCTTCAACACAGAAGTCGCGCGCCATTTATTTTACTAGTTATTAATAGTTTAAGAGCTATTTGCTTGAGATGCGTGAGATGCGCGACTTTTACTTTTGTATATGAAGGTAATAGACGAGCTTTCCCAAAGCAACTAGCTGACATTATTAGTAGTCTACACATTAAAAAATAATATTTTCATGTAATGGCCTATGTATTCCAATTGGATTAATAATAATAATAATCCGATTACTTAAGTTTCAATTCACGCACCCACAAGGAGTGCGACTTCCGTTTGAGGGCTGATATGTTGTCTTTGCAGGGTTTCAATTCACGCACCCACAAGGAGTGCGACGTCCTTCGCCAACAATCACAGTGGGTTTATCAATGTTTCAATTCACGCACCCACAAGGAGTGCGACTTCGTGATAAAGTGGATAGCCCGCATCATTTCGTGTTTCAATTCACGCACCCACAAGGAGTGCGACTTCAAAGAGTTCAAAAGCTTATCAGGTGATTAAAGTTTCAATTCACGCACCCACAAGGAGTGCGACATAGTTCTATTTATTTTGCCATCGTCATTTACAAGTTTCAATTCACGCACCCACAAGGAGTGCGACATTTTTGTAATATCAAATTTTTCTCTGTATCTGAGTTTCAATTCACGCACCCACAAGGAGTGCGACTTTTTAATATCGAACTTTCATCTAATACAATACCAGTTTCAATTCACGCACCCACAAGGAGTGCGACGGTTTCAATATTTTGCCTTTTTGATTACAATATGTTTCAATTCACGCACCCACAAGGAGTGCGACAAAAGCTTTAGAAGCTGGTAAACTAAACAATTTTGTTTCAATTCACGCACCCACAAGGAGTGCGACCTTGTATTTAAGCAACTGTTTATATGCTGTGTAATGTTTCAATTCACGCACCCACAAGGAGTGCGACTTTGCCAGAGATTTGTTCTCTTGAGTCAACTTATGTTTCAATTCACGCACCCACAAGGAGTGCGACGCCGCGAATGGGTAGCAAGCAATGCTGCAGTGGAGTTTCAATTCACGCACCCACAAGGAGTGCGACATCCAATACTGCTGCTCCTGCTATATATATCAAGGTTTCAATTCACGCACCCACAAGGAGTGCGACCATGTCCGGACAAAGCGATAATAATGTTATCTGAGTTTCAATTCACGCACCCACAAGGAGTGCGACAAAAGCCGCCTATACTCACTGTGAGGAACTGTTGTTTCAATTCACGCACCCACAAGGAGTGCGACCAAAAGGCAGCATAATAGACGACGACGGACAAAAGTTTCAATTCACGCACCCACAAGGAGTGCGACGATCGTAATCTTTTCGCCTTCTATCAGATTTTCAGTTTCAATTCACGCACCCACAAGGAGTGCGACCCTTTGTGCGGATAATAAGATTATAAATATAGAAGTTTCAATTCACGCACCCACAAGGAGTGCGACTGGATAGTATTTAATATATTATATATCAACACATTAAAACAATAATTATGCGAACATAAAAATAAAAGGCCAAATTATTCATTAAATTATCATTATTTTTATCTAACCTGCTTATTTTCAAGATGCGCGATTACCCCATGATAATTAAAGCACTATAGGTTCGCACATTATATTATCAATTCATCTTCCATGTTATATGAAGTAAGCACTCCAATATATTCTATATGTTTTTCCCATTTATTGCCTAACAAATAGAATCTTATACTATCTTTTTCTTTATCAATTATTTTTTCTAACCGATGCTTTAACACCGAAAACTGTGCAGGATCAAGAATACACTCAAAAACAGAGTTTTGTACTCTTTGCCCATAGTTTACACATTGCTTTGCTACTTTTCTTAGTCTTCTTTTCCCTTCCGGAGATGTAGTTTCTACATCATAGGTTATTAATATCATCATGGCTATTTCATTACAAAAACAGGATAGTTATCTATATCACCTCGAATATATCTGGCTAAAAGCATTGCCTGTATATATGGGAGCAAACCTATACTTACTGTTTCACCTAAAAAAGGATGTAGTATACTCTCTTTTTTCCTTTTTTGCCAGGCCAAAAGTACTTCTTTTTTCGTTTCGTCAGTCATTATAATGCCTTTTTCTCCTTGCCTTACAAATCCTTTTGCAGAGACTTGTTTCAGATTTATTAATGAAAGCACAAGTCTGTCAGCAAAATAAGGTCTAAATTCTTCCATAATATCTAATGCCAAACTAGCCCTTCCTGGCCTATCCGTGTGTAGAAAGCCAACATAAGGATCCAGTCCCACCGATTCTAGTGCTGATTGAACTTCATGAGCTAAAAGCATATATGTGAATGATAATAATGCATTGACATTGTCTTGAGGAGGACGTCGGCTACGGCCATCAAAATAAAAGCCCTGATCATTGCTTTTAATCAATTGATTAAAAGCTCCAAAATATGAAGTTGCGGCATCTCCTTCTATTCCTCTTAATTGGTTTGAATCAATGGCATTAAATGATTGTTTTCTTCTTAATAATAAGTTATTTGAAGCAGTTTCAAGAATATCTGATTCATCTCCATGATCACGAATAGATCGCTGAACTACATTTCTACAATTAGCTATTTTACCTGCTATAAATATACGGCTTAAGTTTAAAGAGGCTTCTTTTTCGTCGGCCATACGATATTGTTGTCTTCTGAGAATCACATTACCTTTCACTGATCCTGAGACTCTTCCAAGAAATTCTCCATGTTCTGTCAAAAAACATAATCCCACATTTTTGTCAGCACACATTTTCATAAGAGCAGGACTTGCTCCTGTGTATCCAAAACTAACAATTCCCTCAATGTTATAAATTGGGATCCTGAATTTTTCTATTCCTTTTACAATAACAACAACATTATCTCCATCTTTGGATAAAAAAGAATCTGGAGTTGTTACATACAGTGTATTTAGCAGTTTTCTCATAGTTTGTTATTCTAATATATCTTTCAGGTAAGCATTTACACTTTGCTCTTTTGAAAATGTTTTCGGCATGCAGATATCGTACAAAGAACAAGCTTTGCAACGTGCCTTGTAGTTGGGTAATGGCGTAATATTCTTCTTGTACAGTTCATGCATTCTGCCTGATAACTTAAACGTTAAGTC
Organism: Bacteroidaceae bacterium; assembly: GCA_963667395.2. GTDB lineage: Bacteria > Bacteroidota > Bacteroidia > Bacteroidales > Bacteroidaceae > Bacteroides. Next base: position 3,887,402 of record CAXXJL010000001.1, on the reverse strand, counting down.
TCTCAACTCTTTAGTGAACATCACTTCCGATCTATGACGTATTTCGCCGTAATATAAATATCCTTTTTCTATAGAAATAGAATACATTTCTTCCAAACAAATAGCTTGTGCACATAGCTGGACCTCATCTATAGAATCTATTTTGGGTTTACCACGTTTATATTCTATTGGAAGAGGAAACCAATGTCCTGGATATTTTTCACATGTAATACAATTATTATTTGTCTTAACTGGCAAAAGTTCTATCGCATCAGAAAGTCCATAAAGACCTAATTTTCGGGACGTAATTGAAACTGATCGTAAAATAACACTTCCTCTACTTAGATTCATATATAAAGGATCATCTACTTTTTCATGTAAAAATGTACCTTCTATGGTTAATTTATTCTCTGCCCATTGCTGTTCCAAATGGATGAAGGCCCATTGTCTTTCACAGAAAGCAATGTGTTGGATCCCAGAAAGCATTAATAGGTCTTCATCATCATATTCAATCATAGCAGTATATTGATAAGATTACACCATTTCAATAAGTTCAACTCCATCAGGAACTTTAGAGCTATCAATTACTACCGAATATTCATTAAAAGTGCGTGCAGATTTAGTTTTGTCTATACGTTCCACTTTTATTAAATCAAAAAGCTGGTGAGCTGGAGCATTTCCTAATGCTGTACTATGTTTAAATACAATAAGCTTTCTTGTACTCATCATTCCTCTTGCAGCTGAATGATCCTGATCAAACATATTCTTTAATGCTTCCCAAAACAAGTTCAAGTCTTCTTCATTAAACCCTGTTTGGTTTGCCAGATGAGCCGAAATAAATCCATGAGCACAATACAGGCCATAAGGAACTGTACTTTTACGTCCCATTGTACGGTTGTCTCCGCTTTGAGCCTCTGCCTCTTTTTCCGTTGCAACAGCCATACGTGTAATACTGTGTTCTAATGCAACTATTGGATCTATTGAGCGGGCAAAGGTTAATTGTATTGGGCCACGCACTTGCCCTGCATTTTCTCCTGTAGTCATTACTGCGCCAAAAGTTCTTACATCATAATAGTTTTTACACATCCACATTCTTGCACTCTCAGTTTTATCACCTTTCTCTTTTCCTTTATTATCAGCTTGATCAGTAGCTTCTTTTATCAGGTTATTTAATACTGCTTTTTCTTTTATGAAAATATCATAAGGTTTTTCATTCTCTTTTCTAATTTGCACATAATTGCGGACCTTTCTTTTTAAACAAACATCAGTAACGAGCCCCATCCCTGTTTCTGCGTCAACTCTTGGTAGATTTCCTGCATCAGGATCTCCATTAGGATTACCATCCTGTACATCAAATAAAAGTATAAAGTCGTAACGGTTTCTAATAATGTCTGACATAATATTGTTCCTTTCTTAATTTAATTAATTTTCTTTTTTACTTATAAATAGATCTTGCCTTTGATGATAATACCCAATAGCAAAACGCGACTGATCATCAAGTGAAAGATTCGTTGGTAATCCATTACTGCTTATGCCTGAAATGATTTCCTGAATTAGTTTCTCATAATAGATCTTTTTACCAGGATTTAGTTTTCCCAAATGATGATTACTCATACTGAGTAACCTACTAAAAACAACTACCGGTGTACTTGATGCTGCACCATAAAAGCGGTCTTTTATTGTTGTATTAATGCCGGGCTGCGCATCCTCCTGAATTTTCTCAAGTATTGCGAAAAGACGTCCACACAAATAACCTTGATTTTTATTTTCTTTGTCTAGTGCCATAGTAATCTCCTTTTCATTTATATTTTTATTTAATCTGTTTTTTCTATTAATATAAGCTTTTAATATTGCAGCGCGTATATAGCCAACTTCTTGTTCAGCTCGTATTCTACGGATACATTGTTGCTGTAATGTAGCAGGATAAAGAGTGCCATTTATAATACTTACCATAACCGAGCTAACCAGATTGGGGGGAATATTATCCATTTTGTATTGAGCTGCTACCTGGGTAAGCAAATTAAATAACGAGAAATATTCTCTCTCGTCATTTTTACTCCTAACCATCTTTAAATCATCAAAATGACTAGTTATATTACTTGCTAAATCACTAACTTTTCCAACTTTACAAAAACGAATGGAAATGCGGGCCGCATTAGGGGCAAGCCCCAATATATAGAATCTTGTATTACCTTCCAGGTTAAACTTACCTGTATATACAGATTCCATAAATGATTTTATTTCCCTAATATTCCTATCTGGATCGTCTTTAGGTGGAGAAGCAAAAAAAGCATTGAAGTAGTGTTCCATATTATTGCCTTTTTCTGCCCAAAAAAGAATAGTCATATCATTGAGTCTCATTTTGTTTTGAGAATCTTTTCCTAAAAGTGTATTCAGTGCTGTAGTGTATGCATCTTCCGCCTCTATCGAAACAGGAGCATTAAGTCCTTGCTCTTTATAATATGAATCATATCCTGAGTTCTTTTGGAATCCTACAAGTTTTGCTCCACTTTTCCCTCCGGGAATAGATGTTGCAGTATGCAATTTTGCTATTAAAGTTTTTTCTCCGGTTATAAGACAAACACCATTTGAAACATTTTCATCATCCTTATTTAAAATATCAGAAATAAGTTTTTTTAAATCTTCATTTTCTGCTACTATTTTGGTTTCTGGAGTAATTCTAAATGATATATTACATCCGGCTATTTTTAAACAATCATTAAAATTTGTATTTGTTTTTACCTCGTCTAAAGATTCCGACCTTTCATAAAACTTTAGGATCGCTTTAAAACTTTCATTATTAGGAAATAAATCAGAAATGCTCTTTGCTTCTTTGATAAAAGTCTCATTTTGCTTTTTAGCATCATTAACTGCTTTTTCAGTATCCTCTTTGGGTTGAGCCAAAACATAGCCAAAATGATCCCACAATATATTCGCACTTTGCCAGCTGTTGGAGCCCGACCTGCCTTTTGATTTTAGAACTAGAAAACGCTGTGCTCTTTTCTTAATTCCATCGTCTTCACGCGTGTCTTCTAAATTTATAAAATTACCATCTTTATCAATTACTATAATAAAGGGTATTTCCTTCCATTCAAAGCCAAGGGGTGCAATATTACTCTCTTCATCAGCTACTTTTCTTTGATAATATTCATATAAAGCTTGTAATATCATTTTCGTACCTCCTCACTTTTTACTGGTGGCACTAAAATGACACCATGCTCCATTTGTGCTCTAAAAAACATTGCTTGTGGATCTTTGGCATTAGAAAAGTCCATATCATAGAGCATAAAGCCAAGATCTCTTGTTTCATCAATTGGTTGTATCAAAGATGAAGTAAGATCAGCTAGTTTGAAATTTGCTGAGAACTCCCTGCATCCCAGGTATGGCTGATTAAAACATTGCCCTTTTTTGGCTCTCCGTTCAAACATAGCATTATATTTACCTGGATTTTCATCTTTTTTATAAAGTTCTCTTTCTTCTTTATCAATCAATTCATCTGGAACAATTTTATGTGTTTGAGGCCTTTCACTTGGACGTATAAATATTAGCTCCGCATATATACGGTATCTTACATCTTTGAGCAATAATCCAGCTCGTTGCTGTCTGTTGTCTTCAATATAAAGATGAGATGTACGATCACTCATAAGAGCTCCAATCTCATTCCTTCGTATTGAAATCCAGTTGATAGGGTTAAGAACTTCTATTTTTGTAATCTGCCACTGGATAGCTGGTTTCCAAAATATTGCTTCAAAAACAGATCGTGCAGACGATGGAGTTATTACGTCATAGCTTACACGCTCAACTTTCATTTCAGGACGAGTAAAGCAAGCAAAATCACCCCAAACTTCTAAACAGAATTCTTTATTATGATACTCCATATAATATATTTTAATACGTTATTACACTATAAATATTTCATTCAACCAATGGTTATCCCTAACCAAACCAACATGTGTGTTATATAGATTCGGATCAACTTGCACCCACACTTCATGATATTTTTCTATACGTCCTTCATTTGCTAATTGAATAAAATCAGCTTCTCGGATATTTACAGAATAATGTTGTAGCTTTCTCATTAACCATGGTTCGGGGCCTTTTATTTTCAGCAAATCGATTAGTTCTGTACTTCCTTCATACCAAACAATAATGCTCTTACCCTTATCATCAATTAACCTAAAATCTTTTGCGGCTGTTGCAAATTGGAATTTCATATAGCAAGCCCCATCCCAGAGACTTTCCTTTATTCTAGTTTTATCAAAAGAGTTGACTTTACTGTAAAACTTGGTAAAGTAATTTTCAAACATCTTACAGCTTAAGTATTCCTTTGATTGAGCCGAAGATAAAAGATCTGTTAATGCATCGGCCCCTTTTCTAATAAGCCCCTGAGGTAAGCCTTTCTCTGAATTGAAAACCTTAACCGCCCCAAGTCTGCCTTCTTTATTTAATTTACCTTCTCTATTGCATCTGCCTGCAGCCTGAGCAATTGAATCCAATCCGGCGAAAGCTCTGTAAACCACAGGAAAATCCATATTAACGCCAGCCTCAATGAGTTGTGTGCTTACAACACGAATTCTTTCAGACCGCACTAATTTTTCTTTTATTTCATGTATTGTATCCATAATATGAGCAGAACACATCATACGTGATAAGTGAATAGTATCATCAGGCATATATTTATATAGCTCACTACATTCATTACGCGTATTTACGATACAAAGAACTTGATCGCATTTCTTAAGCTCCTGAGCCAATTCCGGAAATGGTATAGACTCATTTCTATCCAAAATTTCAATTTCTACCCGTTTCAAACAGTTCTCTATTTCATCTGCATTTTTAATGATATTAGTAACAGGTGCTTCTATCCCTTTAAAAGCAGCCTCTCTTTCTCCTATTTTTCCGGTTAAAACAGGAAGAGTTGCCGTAGTAAAAAGAACTGTTACATTAAAAAGCTTATTTAGCTCATTTAAAACTGAAAGTATTGGTTTTAGAAACTCCGGAGGAAGCATTTGCGCTTCATCTAATATGAGAATGCTGTTTGCTATGTTATGCAATTTTCTGCATCTGGATGTTCTGTTTGAATACAATGATTCAAACAGTTGTACATTAGTGGTTACAATAATTGGAGCATCCCAGTTCTCTATTGCCAGTCTCTGCTTCTCGGTGCATGCATCATCATCTAAATTACTATGATGTTCTATTACATTCTCATCTCCGAATATTTTTCTAAATTCATGTGCGGTCTGAACAATAATGCTTGTGTATGGGATTGCTACAATAATTCGTTTTTTGCTATTTCTTATGGCATGTGTTAGCGCAAAGCCCATTGAAGACAACGTTTTTCCACCTCCAGTGGGTACATTTAGTGAAAAAAATCCATTATCACTATTCGCGGAATTAATACATGCAGAGTAAATTTCTGCTCTTTTAGCATTAACGAATGTGCTTGCTGCACTTTCGTTAATGCCTCTCATATAAACATCAAACTTATTTTTTAAGTCAGAAATAGAAGCATAATTCCCTCGTTTATAAAAAGAATCTGGATTCATAAATCTTTCTGTATCCAGATAATCTGCATCGACTAAACATGAAAACATCATTCTAATCCATAAATGAGAATTTCTCTCATTTAGTTGTTCATAAAATGGGATTGGTAGTTTTGATATTTTTTTGCATTCATCTGGAAGAAATGATATTATATCATATGATAATTCTTTTTGTAAACGCGATTGTAAATCTCCTGAAATACCCACTTCATTATCCCAATTTAGGAGCCCGGAATGATGTCCCGAAATAACATAAGCTAATGGTGGCCAAATTTGAGGATAGATCTTTTTTGCATAAATAGCTCCTGCTGATGAATGGTCTGTTTTTCCGAGTCTTTCTTCTTCATCCAAATAACCGGAATTTACTCTAATGTATTTTTGAAATGTAGACGAGTATTTGCCTATATCATGCCATAATCCTATTTGTCTGCCCCAATGTATACAACCTATTTCTTTGCAGAATTGCTCTGCAAAATCTGCTGTCCCTTTAAGATGATCTTCTAATTTTTGTATTTCAAATTCTTCGTTCTCATTTCTTTTTATGTGGGCAATGAAACATGCATCAAAAAACTCTTCACAATAGTTTGAATTTATATTTTTGTTATTAATGTTATTCATATTATATTATAAGGTTTATTTTACTATTTGATGCCCGTTCTTAAACTAAATAGTATCCGACAAATTTAATATATTATATTTGATAGCCACTATATAATGATCTAAATATTTTATCATAAGCAAACTCATCATCGGCATTGGATTTATTTTGATATTCTTTTACTCCGTATTGATTTGGAGGAAGCCCGTAATCATTTACTAAATTTAACTGATTACCATTATAAGCTAATGTTTTTTGATCAACAATATCATTGACCAGAATGTAAAATATACCAACAAAAGAAAGGGAGTAGCTAAAAATAGTTACTCCCTTCTTCACTCCAATCTAACTTCGATTAGATTGTTATATAATTATCGTTATTTATTCTGAAATCCTTCGATACTTTCCTTGAGAGATTTAATAATACTCTCGGCATCTGCTTGTTTCTTGCGTTCTACTTCAATAACTGCAGGAGGAGCGTTATTCACAAACCGCTCATTGCTCAGTTTTTTAAGTACGGACTGCAGGAATCCTTCCTGATATTTCAGGTCGGTTTTCAGCTTTTCAACTTCAGTTGCCACGTCAATCAGGTCGCCCAGAGGAACAGCATATTCTGTTGTGCCAACAATAAACGAAGCAGCTCCGGCTGATTTATCTTCTACCGACTTCAAAGAAGAGAGATTACACATCTTAGAAATAGCAGGAATCCAGTATTGAACAGGGTTATCTCCTATTATTTCCAAATCAAGTTGGTTCTTCTGAGCAATATTCTTCTGCATACGGATGGTACGAACTCCCGCGATAACTTCTTTCGCAGACTCAAACGTTTTAATCGTATTCTCGTTGGATGCAACATAAGAAGGAAGAGTTTGAGTCATGATGCTTTCACCTTCTTTACGGTCGGTGAGACATTGCCACAATTCTTCGGTAATGAAAGGCATAAACGGATGAAGCAATCTGAGCAGATCATCAAAGAACTGCAAGGTTACAGCGTAAGTTTTTCCATCAATAGGTGCACCGTAAGCAGGTTTGATTAATTCCAGATACCAGGAAGAGAATTCATCCCAGAAAAGTTTATAGACAACCATCAAGGCTTCCGACAAGCGGTATTTAGAGAACAAGTCCTCTACCTCGGCAATTGCATTACTCATTACGTTAGTAAACCATTCAGCAGCCAATGTTGCTGCTTCAGAAGGTTCTATTGTATCATCTACTTCCCATCCCTTAACTAAACGGAAAGCGTTCCATATCTTATTATTGAAGTTACGTCCTTGTTCACACAGAATATCATCAAATAGGATATCGTTTCCTGCAGGAGCAGCAAGCATCATTCCCATACGAACACCATCGGCACCGAATTTCTCGATCAGTTCTAAAGGATCGGGTGAGTTACCCAAAGACTTGGACATTTTACGTCCTTGTTTGTCGCGAACAATACCGGTAAAATAAACATTCTTAAACGGCATTTCCTTTTTATACTCGTAACCGGCAATGATCATACGAGCTACCCAGAAGAAAATAATATCTGGTCCTGTAACCAAGTCGCTGGTAGGATAATAGTAGTTTATTTCTTCGTTATCAGGATTATTAATGCCATCAAACAAAGAGATAGGCCATAACCAGGAAGAGAACCAGGTATCCAGACAGTCTTCATCCTGACGAAGGTCAGACAGTTGCAGGTTAGCATCGCCAGTCTTTGTGCGAGCCAGTTGCAAAGCTTCTTCTTCAGTAGTGGCTACAACGAAGCCTCCTTTAGGAAGGAAATAAGCAGGGATGCGATGTCCCCACCACAACTGACGGGAGATACACCAGTCCTTCACATTCTCCATCCAGTGACGGTATGTGTTTTTGAATTTTGCAGGGTGGAACTTAATATCATCATTCATAACCGAATCTAAAGCTGGTTTAGCCAAATCGGTCATCTTAAGGAACCACTGCATGGAAAGTTTTGGTTCAATAACAACGTTTGTACGTTCTGAGTAACCAACCTTGTTATCATAAGCCTCTACCTTTTCCATCAATCCGGCAGCAGCGAGATCTTTTTCTATTTGTTCACGTACCTCAAAACGATCTTTTCCTATATACAAACCTCCGGCTTCACTAATTGTTCCATCGGCATTAAAAATATCAATAGTCTGAAGATTATATTTCTCTCCAAGCATATAGTCGTTCACATCATGGGCTGGAGTTACTTTAAGGCAACCTGTACCAAACTCGATGTCTACATAATCATCCATAATGATAGGCACGGCACGATTCACCAAAGGAACAATTACGTTCTTCCCTTTCAGGTAACTGTAACGCGGATCATTTGGATTCACACAAACAGCACTATCACCCAAAATCGTCTCAGGACGGGTAGTAGCCACTACAATATATTTATCTTCGCCTTCAATCATATAACGAAGATAGAACAACTTGCTATGTTCTTCTTTGTAGATAACTTCTTCATCAGACAAGGCAGTCAACGCTTTCGGATCCCAGTTTACCATACGCACACCGCGGTAAATCAATCCTTTTTCGTAAAGATCGACAAATACTTTAAGCACACTTTCTGAACGAGACTCGTCCATAGTAAACGCAGTACGATCCCAATCACAGGAAGCTCCTAGTTTTTTTAATTGTTCAAGGATGATGCCACCGTGTTTGTCTGTCCACTGCCAGGCATGTTTAAGAAACTCATCACGAGTTAAATCCGTTTTTTTAATTCCTTCGGAAGCCAGTTTATTAACCACCTTTGCTTCAGTAGCAATGGAAGCATGGTCAGTTCCCGGTACCCAGCAAGCATTCTTTCCCTCCATACGTGCACGGCGGACAAGGATATCCTGAATGGTATTGTTCAGCATGTGTCCCATATGTAGCACACCCGTCACATTTGGAGGAGGTATCACTACTGTATATGGCTCACGTCCATCCGGTTTTGATTTAAATAATTTCTGATCCAGCCAATACTGGTACCACTTATCCTCCACATCTGCGGGGTTATACTTACTAGCTAATTCCATGTTTATATATGATAATTTATTAATTCATTGAATATTGACGGCAAAATTAATAAAAAAAGGCGATTATCTGCGAAAGAAATGGCTACTTTTGCTCATGATTAAAAGAATTACAAACATGCATACAAGAAAAGAACAAATAGAAGCCTTCGGCCATTTTCTGGATATCCTCGATGAGCTTCGCGTAAAATGCCCGTGGGACAGGAAACAAACGAATGAGAGCCTGAGAGCCAACACCATTGAAGAGGTATACGAATTAAGCGATGCCCTGATGAAGGGAGATAAAAAAGAGACTTGCAAAGAATTAGGAGATGTATTGCTCCATGTTGCATTTTATTCAAAAATTGCTTCTGAAACGGATGATTTCGACATCAAGGACGTTTGCGACCATTTGTGTGAAAAACTTATTTTTCGTCACCCTCATGTTTTTGGAGATACTGTTGCCGAAACAGCCGGACAAGTTTCTCAAAACTGGGAACAACTTAAATTAAAGGAAAAAGGAGGAAACAAATCGGTACTCAGCGGAGTTCCCTCTTCCCTGCCCTCAGTGATTAAAGCTTACCGCATACAAGATAAAGCCCGGAATGTGGGCTTTGATTGGGAAAAGAAAGAGCAAGTTTGGGATAAAGTTAAAGAAGAGTTTGGTGAGCTTCAAGCCGAAATATCCTCTATGGATAAAGATAAAGCGGAAGCAGAATTTGGCGATCTTTTCTTTAGCATAATCAATGCAGCCCGCCTTTATGGAATAAATCCTGATAATGCACTGGAACGTACGAATCATAAGTTTATCCGCCGTTTTAATTATCTGGAAGAAAATACCATAAAGCAAGGACTCAATCTGAAGGATATGCCACTGGAAGAGATGGATAAATACTGGAACGAAGCAAAGAAAAAAGGGCTGTAACATGCTAATAAGAAAATAAAATACCCGATATCTGAGTGAAAACATTCAGATATCGGGTATTTATTTATATTTAGACTATTAAATACCTTGTTTTTTTATTGTCGAAAAGATCCTTCCTTTCAACTCTTCTTTTTCTGTAGGAGTTATGCCCGGTGCATCTATTTCGTCTAGAAGTATATGCTTTGCTTCCTTTGCTAAAGAAACCTTATTGGGATTCAATTTAAAATAGTCATTCCAATATTCCTTCAATGAAGAAGTTTGTTCAAAGACAAAACAAATGAAGCCATCATCTGTAAGAAAGTCTTCTATATTATTGAATTCACGTTTTTCCACTTTATCATATAATTAATTGATACAATAGAAAAACGTATAAAAGAAAAACTTGTACTCACATAATTAATTAAAAAAATATTAAACCGCTATACTGCGAAGTTTAAGTATTCCTCTGTGAATTAAGTTGCGTACCGACTGATAATTCATGTCCATCAACATACAAATGTCTTCGTATTTCTTTTCTTCAATATAATATAAAGTCAAAGCCTCTTTCTGCCGTGGAGGAAGCTGATTTAAAAGATACTTCACCTTCTCATTTGAAACAGATTCCATTTCAAGACTTATATAATCATTCTCTACGTTTTCTGTAGCAACAGAATTTAAATCTTCAACTTGAAGATCTGAATAATTAGTCCTCTTACGACTCTCATCACATAATTTATTCTTCAGTGAAATGAAAAGGTATGATTTTAAATTAGCAATTTCACCAAGATCCATACGTTTGTTATAAATCTTAATAAAAACGTCGTGAATACAATCTTTTAATAGCTCTTTATCAGTGGTCAGTTTGCAACCATAATTAAAGAGCATATTCACATGTAAATCATATAACCTGGAGAAAGCATTTATATCTCCTGATTGTAAAAGGGAAAGTAACTGCGATACTTCCATATCGACAATCATACCATCCATTCTATTCTCATTCTGTTCCTTCATGATATTATAAACTTTAGCTTTGTCTTTTTTAGACATTGCAAAGCTATTACACTGAAGGTTCTTTTTTAGGGAATTTCTGGTTATAGAGTAGGAACAATTGATAACTATGCTTTATAACATATTTCTACCGAATAGTACTTTTTTTTAAAATTATAAAGCCTGAAACCAATAAACAGCCGGAGCATTATTATTTCTTTTAAACTGGTAATTATCACCACCTTTATACTTCCTGACAAGAGTAGTAACTATACCACTTTTTACATCAATCTTCTTTAAAGAATAGTTCCCGGGAGTTAATGATACAGCAAAATCTTCCTTTGACTGGCAATAAACAATCATTCCCAGACCTGTTTTTTCCAATTTATAATAATTATCAGTATCAGTTTTTACCATATGCATTTTTAAAGCATCTTTTAAGAATGAGGAATCATTCACATCAGGAAGTACAGGCAAAGACCCTCCAGCCATAAATACCGCCCAGGCCATATCGGGGTAATTTTGTGCATAAAAAGTCACTGCCTTTTCCGGATACTTTTCTCTATATTCGCTTACCGCTTTATAAGCTTCCTTAAAGGTAACTTTACCAACCTTCATTTGACGGGCATGTTGTCTTGGAGCTAAATTCTTTCCACCCTCGGGAACGTAAATTGTTCCATCACTTTTATAATGCCAATATCTGATATCAATAATATCAACCAAGCTGGCACGGTTTTTATCTTTCAAAATTGCATCCTGAACATCCTTAGTTGTACTAAGTGCTACCGTAGCATGCTTGCCGGTTTCTTTTTCCCAAGCACCTATTTCGTCTAACCAGAACTCAACGAAATGAAGCGGACCTGTAAATTCCGCACTAATGAGTTGAACAACATTTTTATTATCAGCAAAATTATTCAAACACTGGCGAATATATTTCCGATGAAGTTCTCTTCTTACAGGATGAGAAATGTCATAAAAACGGTCGGCCATAAAGATTCTCTTATCACCTGCAAAAGGAACTGGTTCAGGGAAATCCGTGTCATTAATATTATTAGCCGAACGCCAGGGGCAGTCTACCCAATGTGCTCCTGCTTCAAGGATATTGTGCTGGAAATAATTTTCATGAAAGAGAACTAATCCTTCTTTTTCTGATTGGTCGGCAAACTCTTTTAATCTTCCCCAATACCATGCATTAGGTCTTGTCAAATCATACTTTGATAATCCTTCCCAGGCAGAGCTTTCGCCGCTTCTACCAAAAGGTTGTTCATAAAAAGGCCCCCATACATCTCCTGTTCTACGACGGGTACGCTCATGATCGTCTCTCCTTCTGTCATACCATAACCCATAATTATGATCCAGAACTGTAATCTTTTCACTCTTCATGAAAGCAACAACTGAATCAATACGATCAGTAAGACCTTGCCCTTCTCTACCCGGAACAAATCTTGTAATATGTGGTTTAGCCTTTGACAGATAATTGGTTCTCAGCTTTCCGCTCCACCAAGGAACTTCAAGCCTATTTCCGGTAAGAAGCTGATTGTTTATAACAACTTTACCATCAAAAACAGACATATTTTTTTGGGCAGTAGTATTTTCATCATTGACTTTCAAAGATGAGGCAAGCTTTAATTTATTATGGTTTGTGCCTACAGACAAAGAGTCTTGTTCTATCCAGTGGCGTAATGTCAATTTAGGAACAAAAGCTTGTTTTGCCATTTGAGCGGCAGCTTCAATAGTAGGACTACTGGAAGCATCTGTGTTTAAAGGAAGAATACGTGCTCTGAGAGAGAGGTCCTTACCTAAGCGTTCCTGCAATTGTGAATAGAATATACTTCTGGGCTGAATAGCATTATTGGATTCAACCCATTCACCATCTCCTGAGAATTGTGCCCAACATCCGTATGCTCTGTTCTCTGCATCTTTTGCAGGAGAATAGCACTCTATTTCAGCAGCTGAACATTGCCAGAAAAGACTGTTAGCCGTTCCCCAGCCTGCACCATTATAATCCTGACCCAGGTTCTTAAAAGTAAGATTGTTTCCATCTATATTTACGATATCAAATAGCAGTCCGCAAGCCCAGCTATCTACTGCTCCGCTAAAGCCAAATGATTCTTTCGATTCACATTGTACAAAAGCATTTGGTCCCGGGGCACAGAATCCTGCTCCAAAGTCGTGAATGCCATGTTCAGAGTAACAACGTTGGAAAAGAGTCTGTTGCCCCATCGTAAAGAATGTGTTTCTGCGCATTCCTCCTATTTCAGAAATAGGATCAGTAGAAATACAATCCTCTACTGTTACCTTGGATGCTGTTCGTTGAATAAACACAGCACTTCCTGAGAAATACCTGAATGATACCTGGCGCACCCAACAGTTTTCGGCATTCTCAATAGATACGCCTGTCCAGCAGTGATCCTCGTCTTTTGGATATTTTTTATTATAGTCTGATTGAAAAGAGATGTTTTCCACACCACTATCAGCAATACGGCCATTCCAACTATATAATAACAAGTTGGTTTTACCCAATTGAGCATCAAGAGCCATTGTTAATGGAGCATCTATTTCTATATTTCCATTATCTGAACTAACAATTGTTCTATCCCAGTATATATCAATATCTCCGGCTTTCCATCCCAAGGCAGTAATTCCACCGCCAAAGTGGTCGCATCCCAAACCGCCAATCCATTGAGTAGTTGAAGGGCGGTAAATCATAACCCGGTCTCCTTTTTTAACTTTAGAATTGGGAGTAACTGACATTGCTCGGGCATTCACAGGAATATAAGAAGAAGTAATAGACAGTGTATCAATAACAGTCATATCATTTTGTCCTTCAATATACACCAAAGCACCCCTATCGGCTCCTCTCTTAATAAGGATAGTATGGTTCTTATCTGTTCCGCGTAATACGACTCCCGATTTAGAAATAAAAATTGATTTTTCTAAATTGAAAACGCCTTTATCCAGCAAAACAGCTCCTCTGAATCCGTTTTTATCAGGCGATAATGAAGATACGTAATTAATTGCTCTTTGAATTACCCCGGAGCAATCACCTTCCTGATGAGAAACAAATATTTTATTTGGAATTGCGGGTATATCTTTCTCAGAGCTTCTATATCCACAAGAAGAGAAATCAAGAACTCTATTATTCTGCTGATCTAAGTTATAAGTAATCTTACCATTCTTCAATGTCATAGAAGTTTTTTGCGCAAAAACACCTTGCATTGCAATGATGCAAAAAATTACTATAAAAATACGCCTCAACGTAATCCGAACTATTCTCATTATATTAAGTTTATTAGATTAATGAATATAATTCTAAAACGATTAAAGAAGCCTTTTGTAATCAGTATTTTACTACTTTCTATACGTGTTCATATATTCACGGGGAGATTGGTTATATTTCTTTCTGAAACATTTACCAAAATAGCCTACATCTTTAAATCCCACGGCAAAAGCAATTTCAGAAATACTCTTATCAGTATTCTTAATCATTTCTATGGATTTATTAAGTCGTATTTCCTTTACCAGATCTACTGGAGCAAGTCCTGTAAGACTCTTCAATTTCTTAAAGAATGAAGAACGACTCAAACCAATGTTAGCTGCAATAATATCAATATTAAAATCACTATTATCGAGATTTTCTTCAATTACCTGATGAATCTTCTCCAATAGCTGCACATCTTTCTGAACCAGGAATTGTTCGTAATCAATAGAAGGTTCATCTTGATCATGCTTCCACAATCTTTCCTGAAAAAGTTTTCTTTCTCTTAAAAGTTGTTCGATGCGGGCCACCAGGTAATCTTTACTAAAAGGTTTCGTGATATATGCATTCGCACCCAGACTAATTGCACTAGTCTTGGCTTCATCATTATTTTTTGCCGTTAAAATAACTACTGGGATATGGCTTATTTTAAAATCTTTCCTTATGCGCTGAAGCATCTCCATACCATCCATTTCCGGCATCATCTGATCAGTCACAACAATATCGGGATGGTAAAGATGAACTTTTTTCAAACCCTCCACTCCATTATTCGCTACGTAAATACGGAACTTATCATCCAGTTGCATTTTAATCAAATTACACAAATCCTTATTGTCTTCAACTAGCAACAAGCTAGGCAACGCAGAATTTTCTTCTCTCAACTTATCATCCAGCTCCTCATTTTCTTCAGCTTTATTTGTATCTAAAATAGAAACATCATGCGGGAACACATTGATCTGGTCACTAAAATAGAAGTCTACTTCTGAAGGTTTAAAATGATCTTTGCCTAATAGTAATTCAATGGTAAAGGTAGATCCCTGAGACTGCTTACTTTCCACCGTAATGCGTCCGTGATGCAAATTTATCAGTTCCTTTGAAAGTGCCAGCCCAATCCCTGTTCCCTTATAAGTAGAATCTTTGGCGTTATCTCCCTGCGAGAAACGTTCAAAAATTTCAGAAAGCTTATTCTGGGGAATACCGGTTCCGGTATCTTCCACACGAACATAACATCCTTTTCCATCTGTAAGGAGCCCAGCTGTTAAGAAGATACTTCCACCCGAAGGGGTAAATTTAAAAGCATTTGAAAGAAGATTGCGTATCACAATCTCTAGTTTTTCTTTATCTGCCCAGACAAATATATCCTGATCTTCAAAATGGCAAGTATAACTAACCTCATTTTCTTCAGCCAAAACGGCAAATTCCTCGCTCAGATATTTTATTACAGCATTCAAATTAATCAAAGAAACATGCAAACGCATTTTCCCATTCTGTATTTTTCTAAAATCCAGAATCTGATTAACCAGATTAAGCATTTGGTCTGTGCTTTTTTCCATCAAACTAATATACTTAACCCCTTTTTCTGATAGCTTTTCTTTTTCACGCAGTTCCTGAATTGGCCCCTTTATCAATGTTAAGGGTGTACGTAACTCATGAGAAATATTTGTAAAAAACTTAATCTTCAGTTCTGCTAATTTCTGTTCAATATAGATGTCGTTTTTTATCCTTATCATAAAAAAGATAAATTTTATGACTCCGTACAACAAAGCCATGAATAATATTGCATAAATCAAATAAGCAGTATTTGTGCGCCACCAAGGTGGAAGAATAATAATTTCAATTACTCTTTCAGATACAAAAGTAGGATTAGCCTCATCTATTGTTCTGACTTTAAACAAGTACTTTCCAGGAGGTACATTTGTATAAGAAGCAATTCGGTTCTTTCCATTAAAGTGCCACTCTTCTTCATATCCTTGAAGTATATATTTATAGCTGATGCGATTCTGATTATAATAATTTAATGCAGCAAACTCAATCGTGAACATTGACTGATTATGCTTTAGAGTAATTAGTTTCAGTTCCTTGACCGATTGTCCATGATCAGCCCCATTTAAAGAATATAGATCTTGATTGGAAACCTTAAAATCGACAATGAAAGTTTTATATCTAAAGTTATAAGTTTCGAGATTGGATGGGTTAAACTTCAGAACGCCATCTTTACATCCAAACCAAAGTTCTCCCGAAACGCAACGTGATGCACTTTCTTCTTCCATCTTAACTGGAATAAATCCATCATATTTATCAAAATTACGAAAAGATTGTGCTTTTAAATCGAAACGAGAGATTCCCATTTCTGTAGCCAACCAAAGATTTCTATTATTATCTTCCACAATGGACAGGATAACATCACTTTTCAATCCTTCTTTTAACCCATATGATTGGAATACAGGCATTTTCTTTTCATGGTCATAACGGATAAGTTTATTTAATCCCCCTCCAAAGACGCTTACCCATATTTGGGATGAATTATCTTTATATAAAGCATAAATATCGTTATCTGAAATATCTGAACCATCTTGATAAATTTCAAATTTAATTTGATCCGGTCTCTTAAAGTTACCATCAAATGACATTAATCCATCACTTGTGCCAAGCCAAATACGCCCTTCGGTATCTTCAATCATATTTCGGATTTCCATATACATACCATTAGACGGATAATAACTAAAGCAATTGTATTTATGTCTAAAAATTGTTCTACCGTTTTCTTCCTCCAGTAAATTTAAGCCTCCACCAAATAAACCTGCCCAGATACGTCCTTTACTATCTAAAAAAGAACAATATACTTCATTGCTGCTGATTGAGTTAGGATTTCTTTCATCACTCATAAAACGGATGAAGCGAAAGCCCAATTTGGAAGAATTATCTGGCTCGGCTTTTACAAGTCCTTGCCCTTTTGTTGAAAACCAAAGATTCCCCCGGTTATCTTCCATTATATGATAAACATTCCCAATATTGTAATTATTCTCTGAGAACTTCTGTTTAAAGGCTCCATTGCTTCCCAACCTATATACTTCTGAATTTCGTGTTCCAATCCAGATATCACCATTCTTAGCTTCAAATAATGATTTAACCCCCACCTTACAAATTTCAGTATCCACTTTCTTATTTTCGAAAGAGCATGGAGAAAAAAGAGAAAATTGTTTTTTTGGAAAACTAATTTTATAGATTCCGTTATCTAAAGATGTAACCCACAGAATGCCATCCCTGTCGAGCAATAAATTACAAAGTCTGCTTCCTTTACTAAATCTGGAAAATTCCTCTGAATGATTTAAATAGTCGATTGTAAGTTTATTATGGTCAATTCTGGCTAAATCTCCAGATGAGGTTAGGAAAAACATTCCATGTTCTTTTCCATCCTCCTCCTGAATGTTTTCATTCACAAGACCTTCCGGAAGAACATATTGTTTACTCTGATTATTAACCGGATTATAAAATGCAACACCTTTATTGCCTAATATAAACCAGATTTTACCATAACTATCAGTAAATGATTTAACAACAGGTGCTTTAATTTGAGGAGAAAACAATAATTTCAATGTTTTTTTTGTCAGATCGTATAAATAAACACCTTTATTTGCTACAGAAATATAAATTTTTGTTCTGTTTTCAACCTGAATATTTTCGATAACACCTTTACCTGATAATATCTTTATTGGAATTATCCGCCCATTATAGAGAGTTATAAGATAGATATTACCTTTTTTATCGCCTATCCATAACACTCCTTTGTTTTCGTATGCACATGAAATTCTTTTTCTAAAGTAGTTCCAATTTTTCTCAGAATAAAATCTGAAGGCTGCGACTTCAATAACTTACCTTTCGGACAAGTTAGAATTTTATAATCCATTCCAATCCAGCTAATATAATCTTTACTTTCGCATAAAAGATTATTCTTTAACTTTGTATTACTCGCCTTATTCTTTGAATCATGTAGAAGAATAATATTTATTTTGCCATTTATATCGGAAGATGCCTTTAATAAATCCTTATTCTTGGTTAATAATAAAAGTTCTCCATCATCTGTTTTCTGGATTTTAATAATCTGAGAGTTCACAGAGTACTTTTTTCTCAGTTCATTGAATATCGAATAAAAACATTCCTTATGTTTGTCGAAAAGATAGAGTTTGTGGTCAATAGTTTTAACCCATAGGTTACCGCTTTTATCTTCTACTATTTTTTGAATTTTTCTTGGAGGGATATCTGTATAATAAGAGTTCCGGCTATTGTATGTTTTAAACTTTTGTCCATCAAAGCTACATAATCCATACCAGGTTCCAAACCAGACAAAACCATCTGAATCCTTAATTGTACAATTTACTATTTCATGAGGAACTCCATTCTCTACGGAATAATGCTCAATAATCATGCTATTGCTTGCTGCCGCGAAACGGCAGCAAAATAGCATGATTATCAGCACTAAATATTTATTCATGTTCTTTTGCCTGTTTTTTAAGTATTGTGGTCAAAGTTAATTAAAGACAGGCAAATGTACAACTTACGATTAACACTTTAAACTTATTAATTACTATTTTAAGTGCTTTTCACCAAACTCTGTCTGTTGAAGTTCAACTTCATTTAATATTTTATGCTTTTCTTCCTCAGACAAGTTCTGCTTATCTTCATTAACATGCATTTGATTTTGGTTAACTTTGCTACGTACCTGATCCAGGAAACAAAATGGCTTCTCCGAAGGAATGCTTTCAAATTCCAGTTCGGCAGATGTTGGAGCGTGAACTCCTTCAAACTGAACATGAGCCTTCACTTTTATCTTACCAGCCTTATTGGTCGCGCGGATTAAAACAGGAGCTGAGCCAAATTCCACCGCCCGGGGATTGGCGCCAATGCTTGCATCGCCAATAATAGAGCCTTCACCTTCCACACTAAATACTACATTTTCTTTTGCTAAACGGCGAACATTTCCACTATCATCAGTAACTTCAGCTATTACGACAGCAAAATCAGAACCATCGGCAACTAATGACTGCCCTTCGTGATCGAGTGTTAATCTTAGTTTGGTAGAACGACGGGATGGCATTCTTTTAAAGCTGCAAACAACTTTTCCATCAATAATACCTTCGGCTACAAAACTAACTTTCTGCCAGTTTTTCTGTACATACGTATAGTCACGCATATCCCAGAATTTATAAACGTTCTTAAATATTACGGGAGCGTTTGGAATGCCGTTCTTCTGATGGATTACTGGCTGTACAATTGTATCCTTTTCATAAGCAATAAGTCTGACTGAATCGCAGTTACTAAATACCACCACATCACTATCCGAGAAAGGAGTTATTTCATTTGCAATATATGTCATTGGTCCGGTTTCACATACAGGATGACTCACTTTAGGAGACACCTGACTTCTGAACATATAATATGCATATTTGGGTTGACGGAAACAATCAAAGATTCCTCCCCAATATGGATCGGGATGATAGCCACGTTGGTGATCAAATGGATGCCACTGCGCACCACCTATAAATTGTCCGGTTGTATTAAACATCGCACCATAAGATTCTGCCAATGAAAGAGCCTGAACCAATTGCGGACGCTCCCCCCAGCTACGGGAAGCACGGTTATTATTGTTATGAGCATACCAGTCGTCTACATTTTCTCCGAATTCACGTGTAAAAATGCTTTGCTTTACTTTCCCTTCATCAGTAGGCCAACCATAAACCAAGCCGTAATTATCGGCTACTCCTTCTGAATGCAAATCACCCGCAGCAACCGGAGCACCGGGATAAGGGAATTCATCTTTAGTTACCTTCAAGGCAGACAAAGAGAATTCGAGCGGAAAACGGGTTTCATTCAGGATAGGTTCCCAAATTAGTACCGATGTATGGTTGCGGTCACGGCGAATCATCTGATGAGTATTCTCATTTACCAGTTCTCCGAAGTTAGGATCTTTATTCCAGAACTGCCATCCGGGAGTTGCTACTATAATAAATAAGCCCAATTCATCGCAGGCATCCATGAAGGCCGGATCCTGTGGATAATGTGCAGAACGGATAATTGTACAACCTGCATCGCGCAACTTTTTAGCATCACGCCATTGCTGAGAATTAGGAAGAGCATTACCTACATAACCAAAATCCTGATGTCTGTTTGCACCAATCAACTGACCATAAGGTTTGCCGTTAAGGAAAAATCCATCTTTTCCACGGAACTCAGCTTTGCGAATACCAATACGAGTTGTTCCACCATCCAAAGCCACTTTTCCATCGAGTACTCTTGAGTTGACTCTGTATAAATAAGGGTTTTCAGGGAACCAAAGATTCGGTTTGCGCACTGTTATTTTTTGTCTGGCCGTTTGACTTGCACCAGCTCCAAGTACCATCTTAGTCTTTTCTTTGGCAATTACTTTTCCTGATTTATCACATAATTCAGTTTCAATATAAACAGTCTTATTTAGTTTTCCTTCATTCTTAACTTCAGTATCTACAAATACATCCGCACTCTTCTCACTGATATTATCAAAATGAACGAACACCCCACCACCAGAAACTTTATTCGCTTCAATAGCATCCGTTATAGCAACCGGAGATTTCGCAATCATCCACACATCACGGTAGATTCCTCCGTGATAAGCAAAGTCAAGCGTATATTGTTTCTTTCCTGGAGGAAAGTTCTTATCATCACTATTATCTGTAAAAACAGCAATTAAACAAGATTCACCTGCATGAATGCCTAAATCAGTTAATGAAACACTAAAAGGAAGATATCCTCCAAGATGCTGTTTCACTAGTTTTCCGTTTACATAAACGTCCGATTTACCCATCACCGCTTCAAAGTACACTGAAACATTCTTACCGACCAATGATTTGTCTACAACAAAATGTTTTCTATACCATGCCGGTCCCTGATAATTGCGGCAACCACTAGCCTCAGCTGCTTCCAATGCCACAGTATGCGGTGTAGCAACTACTTCCCAGGATGAATCATCCAGGCCGACAGCTCCACCATTTTTCACATCTCCTTTATAAAAGCGCCATCCGGGATTGAAATTATAGACAATTCTTCCACTGCCTTTCAGATCAATAAAGCCTGCAACAGATGTTTCAGGACGATACGAGCCGGCAAATCCAAATACTGGCATCAAAAAGAGCAAAAGTGCTGCAATAACATTCTTCATTATTCTGTATCTTTTTTTATTTATTTCTTAATCATAACAACAACGTCTTTCATCCTTTCAGTAGGATAAACACGTAAATTAACCACCTTACCATTTTTCAACTCCGCTTCCACTGTTGTGTTCTTTGAAGCGTGCAGTTTAAAATGCACATCCCATTCCACTGGCCAGGATGGAAATAAAAGTATCTGGTCGCCATTTGTCTGCAATAACATTTCCTGCAAACCAATCATTCCACTGCCTCCCCAGTTATGATCGGGAGTCCAGTCGTAACCCGGTCCCCAGAAAGCAGGGAAACGTAAATCACTATCTTTCATTTTAAGTGAAGTCAGCCGTTGAGCTTCTTTTGTCAAGCCCAGACAAGCTGCAAAAATATTATCCTGCTTCCACCCAATATGGCTTCTGAACTTTAAGGCATCAGAGTCATAAAGATAAGTATTTACGGCAACATCCAACTCTTTTTTCCCCACTCCGTAAATCCTCCATGGAAAGACCGGATATAATTGAGGCGACTCCACATTATTTATTCGTTCCCACAATTTTGCAGGAGCAATCACCTGCTTTCCATTCACTTCTTTGATAGCTATTGGTGGAATTGTTGATAACATCTCTTTCCAATGTGCATTCTTTGCACTGTCGGCAGGTAGTTTAATCATTTTTTCCAGTACAACTCTCAAAGCTGATATGGTAGTTGTGGAATTATAAGTCATCTTATATGTTTCGCAAGCCGAGCCGGGATAAAGAACCAAGTGTCCGTTTCCATCAAGCGCCTTGCGTCCGCGTTGAGTGGCCAGCATCCGATAATGTTCATCAAAGAAAGTAAGAGCACTTTCTATCAGAGGAACATATTCATCTATCTTTTCATTATTATAATCTTTGGTTTCCAGAATCATATTGCAGAACTCAAGTACTGTGTCCCATTCATATTCCAACCAGGCATTATATTCCAATCCTTTATCGAAACCAGCCGGACGTTTCCAACCATACTCGCTTGGATTTGGTAACCCAAAGTTTTCTATTTGTTCGGGAAAGCAGCCTCCCTTATGATTCCAGTAAACCTTGCTACGAAGCTCTGCGTTTTTCAGGATTCTCATGTAGAAAGCAAACTGAGACTTCATCATATCAAAGTCACCACTTTTCAGCATAGGAAAATAAACCAACCGCTGATTCTGTGCAGTCATTGTACCCCCACCCCATTTACGATAATCGGGAGTGAAGCTTTGCAAAGTGTCTACATGGCAAGGATCAAAGGTAAACAGTCCGCCATTGAACTTTGTAGGATAATTGCCATAAGCATTGCAGCCCAGCATATAACGAAAAAGCTGATAATTGCGTCCAATGCGCCACGCTTCAGAAGCTTGGTTTGTTTCATTTATACAGATAGAACTCCGGTTCCAGTAAGCATTCCACCAGGCACGAGTCTTTTTCTTGTCGGCATTAGTATTTATTTGTCCTACTGCTTTAGCTAATCCTTGCTTCCATTGATTCAGTTCTGCAACTTGTTCTGTGTACAAAGCCACATATATCTGGTGTGATTGTGAAGGTTTCGCACTCTTCATACACCAGGACTTGTAATCCGTTCCGGCATATTCGCCTTGGCTTGTACCTGCAAACTGAAGATTATCCCCCCAAAGCATACCACCAAAAGTAAGATTACCCAATGGATTATACATTTCCTTTTTTACGGAATCCATACCCTGCTGGGCAACTGTAACATCAAAGACTGTCTGTTCACTGTTTTTGTGGTAAAAGGTTAGTTTGTTTCCTTGTGTTTCCACCACATCAGCTTTTGTAACCAATCCTTTAGGCACAGCCCATTTATAGGAATTGGCATTGCCTTCTCCTTTTCTTATCAAACGATCTTGATAACGCCAGTTTTCGTAGCAGACTTCAGCAGAAAGTTTCTGCTTACTTTTTACGTCGACATGAATAACCGGACTAAATACATTTACCCATAACTGGATAACAGTTCCACCAGCCTCAACCTCAACATATCCGTCTCTAAGTTTCAGTTCCTGACGGAAACTGCTGCTTGTAAAAGGATTAGGAGACAGCTTTATGCGAACACGCCCTGATTTGAGAAGACAATTGTTCTCATCAAGTGAGCCACTGCGGGAGATATAAAATAAAAGTTCATTGTTTTCCACCCATACATTCAGACCTATATCTCCTCCTCCGCAAGGCATAGATTGGTGAGAGCCTTTACTTTGAGAAGTCCACAGGGTATTATACGCATTCAACCAGTCGGCAGATGATGCTGCCCGACTGGTTGTAATGAGAGTCAGTAATAATATGGCAACGAAGGTTTTCTTCATATTTGTATTACCAATTATCAGTTCTGAAAGAAGAAACAGGCAGTCCTTCTGTTCCGTAAAGATCGCCATCTACATAGTTTTCGAACGCATAGCGAACGGCAACAGGTTTCTTAACTTCATCAGATTTTACATAAACCTTACTTCTTACAATCCATGCTTTTGCAGGATAAAATTTCTTATCTGCACCAGCTACCTTAAAGTTTTTCAATTCACCTTTTGGAGCAGCAACCCACATCTGAGTTCTGTCAAAGCTTACTACAACAGTGTCATTCTGTACACTCATTTCCTTATAGACAGGACCGTCGGCAGTAACTCCATTTATCTTGTAAGTTTTCACCAATGCCTGAAGAGCCAAACGCTCACCTGCAATTTGTTTCTTTCTAGGGTGAATACCTTCTTGTAATCCGGCATCCAGTAAAACAGCCATACCTGTATTTTCTATTTTATTCTCTGCAGCACATTGAGCTTCACGCAGATAAGCTGAATTAATAACTTCTTTGCCGGCAGGAGTAATAATTGAATAATCATAAGGAGCTATCTGGCAGTAATAGAATGGGAAATTTCCCTGATTCCATCTGGTTCTCCATGACTGTATCATTGTAGAGAAAAGATTGGCGTAAGATTGAGAACGATCATAATTAGATTCTCCCTGATACCAGATTGCACCTTTGATTGTATAGCCAACCAACGGAGCTATCATGCCTTGGTATAAAGTTGTTGGAGTACGGTTTTTCTCTATTATATCTTCGGGTGACTTTGGAATCTTCACTTCCGGAAAACCTTTCAGCATATCTTTATCCATCCATGCCTCAGCACATGAACCACCCCAGCTGCTGCAAATTAGTCCAACCGGAACATTCAGCGTTTGCTGAAGCAAACGACCATAATAATATGCTGTAGCACTAAACTCTTTTACTGATTCGGGAGTAGCAGACTTCCAGTCACCTTTCACATCACTCTGCACATCAATAACAGAATTATGCCCTACAGTAAATAGACGAATCTGAAGATTTGTTGATTTCAGGATATCCATGTTTGAATTCTCTACCGGCTGGTTCTTATAACCCTTCATTGGCATTTCCATGTTTGACTGACCAGAGCAAAGCCATACCTCACCAACTAAAACATCTTGCAGAAGAGTTTGTTTGCCATCATTGAATGTGATGGAATACGGACCGCCAGCTGTAGGAGTTGCCAGAGCAACTTTCCACTTTCCTGTTCCGTCCACATCAACAGTATATTTCTTTTTATTCCATGATGTAACAATAGTCAGTTTCTTATTTGGTGTTGAAGTTCCCCAAAAAGAAGCATTTGTTTGTTGTTGTATAACCATTCCATTTGAGAAAAAAGCTGGAAGTTTAACTTCGGCCTTTATTGCGGTCGAGCAAAAGAGCGATAGCGCTAAAGCCAATGCTCCAAATCTGAACTTGTTATTCATTTAACTATGTATTTTATAATCAGTATCTATGTCAATAGTTCGTTAATAAAATAGTATCAAGCTATGCTGCAATAGCAGCAAACTCAATAAGTTCTTTGAAAAGTTTGTCATTTAATCTCTTGTTTGGTCTAATGCCAGACACGCAAATAAATCTTTGAAGCAGGAATGCGTTGTGCATCATCGTTTTAAGTGAAGCCATCGAAAAGCTTATTCCTTTCTCTTTAGCAACGAGCTTTGCCACATTCACAGCTGTTAATGACGCATTAAAATTAAACTTCAGCTTAGATAGATTCCTTGCCTGACACTGGTTCAATCCGGTAAACTGCTTGGCGTCCCTAAAATTAAACTCAATCTGGAAACGAGTGCGATATGTTTCTATCACATCTTTACCGGAAAGATTGATATCGGTAGAGAAATAGAGTTTATGTCTTTTCCCGTTATCAGAAATCCAAATTACTAGTTTTACCATTTGTTTCAAGGATTTGGAATATGCTATTGTGGTATAAAGATTGCCTTTGTCTATATGTAGTAAATTGATCTTCTCAAACCTGTTTAAATCTAAGTTGGCAAAATCAATTTTGCTATCATATAGTTTTGGTCGCCCTCTTTTTCCTGTAGGTTGTTGCGTGGTTGGATAAAATAGAACAGCGTCATCACGAAAACGGGAAATTAGATGAAATCCGAGTTTGGCAAGGCCATCAGTGAAGTTCTTCTTGGAAAAATAAGCATCTGCAACAATGTATTTTGTGACACTCAGCAGTTTAGTTGCTTTTTCCTCAAGAACACCCAAATACCAACTTATAAGGTTTCCGTCATAATTTTCAAGAGTTATAGAATCAGGTGTTTGAACAGCTTCTAAGGATATGCAATCCTTGTGGTCAACATCAATCAAACCGATTCCTAAAATCTCTAGTCCTCGTTTTGCAGCGCCTGCACAGCCAGACCAGAAATAACCAATCCATGGAGTCTGTTTACCGGATTTGGAAATATAGCTTGGATCAATAGCTATGGCTTTCCTGGTTCCTGTCAGAATCCTTTTTGAAAGAGACAAGTTGAATGAAAGCCAGTCAAATTCCTTGGCTGAATTCATTCTAAAGCGTTGCTCACAGGAGTGACTGTATCTTCCTAGTTGAAGATAATTTATTCTTTGGGAGATTACCATATACAATAATAATGTTTCAATAATGAATTCTTTGAAACTTTTATTTAACTTTGTTTCCATTTCAGAAAGAACATCCTTACAGATATCCATATATTGGTTAAGTATGCTTGATTTTATCATATTTTCTATAGCGTCGAATACTATAAAAGTACTAAAAATTAGCGACTTAACCAATTTTTTCTATGACAAAAACCAAAGATAATGCCTTGTTTTACAAGGGGTTGATTAATTATTTAACGAAGTATTGTATGTATAATCCGATAATAAATTAAGTAATTACAAAGATAGTCTTAAAATAAACATGTACATGTTTCTACTACCCAAATTAGTTTAAATTATTAATATCTCTATTACAATCTATTACTATCCCTAATAAACCAGGTTTAATGGTCCTGTAAGACCAGATTCCTGTAAAGGCAACTTTTCAGACCAGTAAGGAGCATTTGTCCAAAGATTACCCGATTTAATCTTTTGATCATGCACACCCTTCATCTTATTCATCCAGGTATTAACAACCTGAATCTCTAGTTTGTTGTTTCCTTTCTTTATTGCGCTGGTGATATTAACTCTATATGGAGCAGTCCACACTGTTCCGCAATTTACGCCATTAACAATAACCTCTGCCATTTCATTGACTTTACCCAAATCAAGATAGATTTGTTTTTTGCCAATCTTATTCTTCCATTGGAACATTGTCTGATAATTGGCAGTACCAGAATAATACTTAATATCAGCATCATCTTCCTTACTCCAGTCAAACAAAGTATTTCTTTTTAATGACTTTGATACTTCCGAAAAATTCACCGTCCACTCCTTCACTGTCAACGGAGCAGAAGCGAGAATACACTTTTCGTTACCGGAAACAAAGCTAGACTGACGCTGGAAAACAACAAAGACAGATTCGTTTGCAGCTAACTCCAACGATATTTTAGTTCTGTCGTCAGCTTCATTCCATACAGCTGCATCCTTAATCTCGCCAGTTACAGGATTCCAAAGTTCCGGTTGTCTGCCTGAACAGCGTAAAGAAACCGTTACTTTACGAGATTCGTTTTTCTGGTTAGCTATAAAATAAATATCAGTACCTTCTCCGGCACGATGAGTCCAGGCAAAATCTTTAGCATTATCCTTGAATATAACATCCTTCTTCAATCCGAACTGAGCAAAATCAGAATCAGTATAAGGAAGTTTATATTGAGGAGAAGCCGCCCATATCTCTTCAGCAATTTTATTCAGTTCTTTAGTATTGTAATCTTTATCACCCAATCCAGGTACCTTTGATGGTTTATCACCTAACAAGACAACAACTCCCGACTTCTGAAGCATCTTAATTTTCCTAGCCACATCCAGACTCATATAATTTCCATCAGGAGACATTGGATGAGGTTTGGGCAGCACGAGTATTCTGTATGCAGCTCCTCCAGACACAACTAACTTACCAAATTCGGCTCTTGAAAGACGTACCAATGCATCCTTATTAAAAGAATCATAAGCATAGCCCGAAAGTGGATCAATCCAATTTCCCATATCAGTCATGTTTGCAGAGTTGAAAACACCAACAGGCATTTCTCTTACAGGCTGACCATCATTTGCTAAACGTTTTGCTTCAGCTGCCACACGCTCTTTTCCGAATATTCCAGGAAGAGAAGGAACAAGTCTGTCGGGAAGAATGGCTCTTCTTGGAGTTTCTTCACCGGTAAACACAGCCACATCAACAACAGGATGACCGAACTGCAATAGTGTCTGACAACGGCGGGCATAATCAACCCAGGCCTTTCCCTGCTTCCACCAAGTCTGGTCACGTTGAAAGAAAAGGCCAATGCCATCAAGAGTCATGCCCGGTGCTTTGTCCACATAAGGATTATGCACATAAACATGATAGAAGAGTTTATTGATACCTAAGGCATAATTTCTGTCGAGCAACGGTTTCAGCATTGCAGGATTCTCATTCCACATGGTGCGTAACTGAGTAAATCCTTCGGCCTGAATAATATTCTTTCCATAGATATGAGCACCCGAAATGGCATCCAACATATCATTTGGTTTATCGTGAGTAGGACTGTTCAGCCAGAATTCGCCCATCGGTCTGTCCACAGCCTGATAATGTAGCATTCCATCGCTCACCATTGTAGGAGCAACACTTTCTGCCGAAAATTCACAATCGTATTCTTTAGCTTTATCCGCTAATGTTTTATAAAACACATCAACAATAAGTTCTGAGATTGTCTGACGAATATCACTTAATATACTTTCTGTCTTTTCAGCACTTTCAAGCGGAGTACCAGTATACACCAATAAATATGGAGTAAGATCGTATCCTCTGCGTTTCTTAAATTCAGAAATAAAATTGTCCGACCAGTTCTGACTTCCGCATTCCCAACTATCTACATGCATAAACTTCAATACACGCTTTGCCAATGCTGGATCAGTTTTTCTGAAAGCCTCTCCAAACCAATGGTCAAACTGTATTTTTACAGCTTCTTTGCTAAACTTATCACATTCAAGACCTTTTGCTCCCCCACCAGTGGCATTGGTATGTCCGGTAGAAGTATGACCCATTCTTACAATCTTCCACTTTCCAGCAGGAAGAACTGTGTTCAATACATCTCCTGTCAGGTATGAAGAAAGATCTATAATCTGATTCTGTTTTACACAATCTTTATCCGGCAATTCATCCACCTGAGTCCTTTTACTAACTCGCCATACAAGTCCGGCTTTACCTTCAAACTGGCTGATTACAGCCTTGCTTGATAAAATAAGTTTCTTGATTTTCAGGTTCGGTTTCCACTTTGCAGCATCCATATCTTCCGCTCCTGGTTCTGTTCCTTTCGGGTCCCAATAGAAACGAAAATAGCGAGCTGTTGTAGCCGGAATAATATGAGTAGAATTCTCATCCGTATTCTGCCAACCTTGTCGTGCCGGAACCAATTGTTTAACTGTACGGAAATTAATGCCGTCATCGCTAACACAAACTTTCAAACGGTGAGCTTCATAATTATTGCCGTTGAGTACAAGCTCTATAGAACGACAAGTAAACGGTTCTTTAAATGAATATTGAATCCAGCATGGAGTAGAGCTTTTGAAAGCGCCTGTTTCGTTTCTCTTAACCAAGTAAGAAGGCGTTTTATCATCTGCAATAGATGAAGTAACTTCCGGAACATTTATATCAGTGGAAAACTCTTGCTGAACAGGAATAGCATAAAGTCCTATCTCCTTGTAAAAGCCGTTATAAGATTCCGGTCGGGTCAAGTGCAAATTCTTTATTTTTCCACCTGAAACAATGGTATCACTCCAAACTACTTTCTGCATAGATTTCTCTGGAGTAATCCATGGACCACCAGCCAAGGCAAATCCGTCACAAATATGCATACCAAGTTTTAGTCCTACCCTATCAGCTTCCTGCATAGAGAACCGAACCATCTCCCACCATTCGGGAGTGAGCTGCTGGTATGCAGGAGAGAAAGATTTATTTTCGGCAGTACCCTTGATAGGCATTAGATAAACACCGCCAAGTCCGGCTTGCTTCATGGCTTCCATATCAGCAGTAATGCCAGCCTTTGATACGGCTCCGTACATCCAGTACCAGAATGACCACGGAGCAGATTCCACCGGAGGGTTATTAAACCTTTCTGCCAAAGTTGGTATCTGCGCACTAGAGATAGTACAACCAAGAATAAAGAGAGACAGAAGGATTTTTCTATATTTATTCATATCACAAGAATTTTTCAGACGTAACTGATTATTTGAAGTTGAATACCAATTTACCTGTTTTTTGTCCGCTCACCCATTTAGGTTGTGAAGATGGACCAATCAAATCTGTTGCATTCACTTTGTTTCTTACCGCAGGAATCACATCCAGTACAGAGATTCCGCTTTGAGGCAACGTGTAAAGTAAAGCATCGCGTCCGTCTCTTGGTTGATAAACACCGATATAAACATTAGGAGTTTCATTTGTGATTGAAATTACTCCTTCAGTTGTTGTAAGATTCATCCATGAACAATTTGCGAAGTATCCTTTAAACTCAGGATAAGTAAATGATTCACCAGGGATAGGATCGTTGTATTTGTTTTCCCATACATCGTAAGTTGTTCCGTGCAAACGGTTCTGCCATACACGGTAAGGACCATTACCCAACCAGCGTTTACTTTGCATCTGATCTTCTGGATAATCAAATCTTACTCCCATAAGATCTACAACGCCATTAAAATTATATGTATAGTTCAATACAAGTGAACCGTCGGGTCTTACTGTCCATTGGGCCGTTTCCATATTTCCTAATTTATAGGAAGCTGTGATTACTAAATCATTACCTTGCTCTTTTACTGCTAACTTTTCAAATACAGCAGCATCAGTAAATTCCTTGTATGTTCTATCCAAGCTCTTTGCATCAGGATCATCATGATTATAGAATTGATCTAATGAACGATCTGCACGACGAGCACCGATAAATCTTGGACCATTAGCAAATGAAATCTTCTTTCCGTTGCTTATTACCTCTTTCAATTGACCATCTTTCTTGCTGAAAGTATAGCTTTTATCAGCTACAGTAGCACTTACAGCATTATCACTTTCTTTATAAGAAGCTATTTTACCGGATTTTGAATCTTCTTTTTGAGCCTTGCCTTCAATCTTCCAGCTCCAGCGCCACAATTCCTTACCATTTTTATCAATAGCAGTTAAGAACACAGCATCTGCTTTATCACTAATTGCAGGCATATTTGTTTTAAGTACGCCAGCTGCATGAGGAGCAATATCTGTTCCTTTCACTTCGCCTTGTTTCAATACTGTTGCTCCATTTGCATCTGATGCAGAAAGGAAAGCAACCTGTTTCCAAACAAACTTGCATTCATTTATGTTAGTAAAGTCATATCTGTTTTCAATCTGGAAAGTTCCGTCAAAGCTCTTATCAAGCTTAGTATTCATCACCTGAACCGGACACCATATTTGTTTGATAGTAAAGAAGCTTCCTTCCTTTTCGTGGTGAGGACCAACAATGCCATCGGCACCAAAGTTTCCTTGGTTATCAATGCGTCCGTTTTCGTCCACACGTTTCACACCTTCATCAGCCAATACCCATAAGAAACCACCGATACAACGAGGATGTTTACGCATCATTTCCCAGTAATCATACAATCCGGCACCATGTCCGCCATCATACAAACCATGCAGAAACTCGGTAGGCATAAAGATTTGAGGCAAACGCATATATTCCTGACTTTCTCCATAAGAACGGTAGTGCATGGTTTCAAATCCACTGAAGTTTCCTTGTGGATGAATTACCGGACGAAACTGAGGATCCCATTTATGGAACTCACCATCCAGTTCTGTATTCCAGCCTTTCTCATTACCATTGCTCCACCAGATGATTGAAGGATGGTTAATATCTCTGGTAATCATTTCTTCAACTAGCTTTATGCCCGTTGGAGTTTCGTAATGTCCGTGCCATCCGCCTAATTCACTCATTACGTATAGTCCTAGTTCATCACAAGCTTCAAGGAAATCCGGATCAGCAGGATAGTGAGACAAACGCACGGAATTCATATTCATCTCTTTAATCAAGCGAACATCTTGGTAGTTCTTTTCACGATCAAGAGTACGACCAGTCTCAGGACGGAAGCTGTGTCGGTTCACTCCACGGATATTTACTCTTACACCATTGATATAAAGTCCGTCGCTTTCACGCACTTCAATAGTTCTGAAGCCAAACTTCTCTTCTGTCTGATGAAGAACAACGCCGTCTTTATCAAGTAAAGAGAACTGAGCTTTATAAAGATTAGGAGTTTCAGCCGACCAAAGTTTTGGAGAAGAAATATTTAATGCAACAGTAGTCCAGTCGCCACCCTCTTTTACAGGAGAAATGATTTCTTTCACTTTTTTACCGGCAACATCAAAGATTGTTGTTTTTACACGAAGAACTTCAGAAGCAGCATTACCCAAATAACAAGTTGCCTTAAAAACGCCATCAGCTTTGGCGTCAAGTGCAATCCGATTAAAGTGAGTGGAAGGCTTTACTTCCAGAAAAACCGGACGAAAGATTCCACCAAAGTTCCAGTAGTCAGCCCTTCGTTCTGCCAGATTCACACCAGCATTCTCTGACTCTTTACCTACTGTGACCTCCAGTAAGTTTTTCTTTCCGTACTTCAACAAGTTGGTCACATCATAAGAAAAACGATAAAACGCTCCCTGATGTTTATCTCCAGCCTTCCGTCCGTTTACTTTCACCTCGGTATCAGTCATAGAAGCTTCGAATACTAGGCGGATACTCTGTCCGCGCCAGGATGCAGGCACTTCAAATTGATGTTTATATTGTCCTTGTTCCTTCGCTATTCCATCAGGAAAAGGTTTTCCATAA
This sequence comes from Bacteroidaceae bacterium, assembly GCA_963667395.2. Taxonomy (GTDB): domain Bacteria; phylum Bacteroidota; class Bacteroidia; order Bacteroidales; family Bacteroidaceae; genus Bacteroides. The sequence goes on along the minus strand of CAXXJL010000001.1, from coordinate 3,854,694 downwards.
AAAGTAATACCATATTGATACTGTCCGAATCCCTGAGTTTCCCAACAGGAAGGGACCATAATTTTAGACCATTTACCCGAGTTACGACCATCGGTACAATAGAAATCCCATGCCACCGCATCATCTGCTCCTTTACCGGAGAGATAGTGGTTAATAGTTGTCGCCACAGGTTTCTGCGCATACAAAAAGGAAGTTAAAAACAACGATAAAAAAACAACTGCTTTTCGCAAGTTAAGGACTATTTGCTTCATAATTTCTTTATTTCTAATAAAAAGGACGAGAAAAGAACATTTTTGTACCCAATAAACTGTATTTTAAAGAAACAAACGAGTTCAAACTTTATAAAAAATGATTTCAACTAATAGTAGATAAGTTAAAACTAAAAATCTGCTGACTAATCAATGACTAGAAACACCGACATAATGATCATATTCTACCTGTTTTCTTATATCATATCTTCGTGAAATTTAACAAAAATCAAAAACAGAAGTTATACTATCAAAATGAACAGTGACTAGTTAATTATTTATAACGTATTTTGTGTTGTACAAAATAAGGAACGATAGCCTCTCCTTATTGAAACATGAAAAATAGCTATCAAAATCTATTAATTAACTTTAATCTATTATGAGAAAATTTACTCTTCTCGCTGTAGCACTAGCTGCGGCATCTTCACTAAATGCACAAGACTATGTGTGGAAAGGCAAACAATCAGAACAAATCTGGAGTTCATCCGTAGCAAATTGGCAAGTGGGTGCTCTTCCAGTACCAAAAGCCTGGATTGATAATGCCAAAGCTATTTTTGATGACACTTCAAATATAGGATCAGACACTTTGAGTGTTAGTGGAACAATTCTAACATCTGGAATTTCAGTAAAAGCAACAAGACCTTATGTTCTTCGCAGAACAGCTGATACAGATGCTCTTACTGGAGACGGTACTCTAATTAAAGAAGGAACAGGCAATTTTTCCATGGATGTTAAAAACTCCTTAACTGGAGGTACGATTGTGCGTGAAGGACGCCTTATTATGGAAAAACCGGCCACACCAGATATTTTTGGAAATAAAATTGTAATGGAAGGAGGAACTGTAAACTTTGCTACATCATCAAGCAGTTCATATCCAGCAGTCAAAGTGCCAATGGAAATTCCTGCAGGAAAAAGTGCAGCCGTAGAACTATCTCGTTATTCATACTGGAGCAGCAAACTTACCGGATCTGGTGATTTAACAATTTATGTAGGTGGCGAAAGAACTTATTTAGGTGCAGCAAAGTCTTCTCCTGTTGACTGGTCTGAATATACAGGAAATGTAAAAGTTGAAAAGTATGTCATATCTAATGTTACTCCTGGTTTCTATGGCTTGTTGGTAAACTCCAACAAAACTTATGATGGAACAACAATGACTGGGATTGATTCGACTTTTTATAATAAAAAGGTCACCTTGGGTTCTGGTACCATTCTTACTTCTGAATCAGGTACTCGTTGCTATGCAATTGGTGAATTGAATGCTGCGGATGCTAGCTGCCAATTAGCCGGTTATTATAAAGCTTCTACTGGTCCAATAATCTATTATATGGTTGGTGGATTAAATACAGACGTAATATTTCCAGGAGTATTTGGAGATAAAGGCGGTAAAGGCTATAATTCTGTAGGTCTTATCAAAGTTGGAACAGGAACATATACTTTCACTAATAACAGCCCAATGTCTGGTACTTTGGGGGTAACAGTAAAAGAAGGTAGTTTTTATATAAATACGGCTGATGAAGCTTTAAGAACTTCTCTTGGACGTTCTAAAGGAAATATTTTAAACATTGCAAAAGGCGCTATCGGTGGTGGTAATGGTCGTTTGACTGGTACAGTTGAAGTCGCTGGTAAGTTAGAAATAGGATATAAAGGAATCGGTACAATTATTGCTGCTGACACCCTTAGTACAGATGGAATAACTCTTGGCGGTTACAATTATCCTGTAAACTTCCGTTCATCAGGCGAAGCAGAATTTGAAATTGCATCAGTAGACAGCTATGACAAATTGAATGTTAATGATCAGGTCCGCTTTTACACAGATACTATCGATAGCCAGGTTTACATGCCTGTAATCAAAATAAAACCAACTGCATCCTTCAAAATCAACGATGGCGATGAATTTACTCTTATGACATGGAAAGAAGCTAAAGGAGTTAATGATGCATATAAGGTAGAATTTGCCGACTTTAATGGTGCTTCTTTGAGTGCTAAGGAAGTAGAAATAAAAAATGCTAATGACAGTGTTATTGGATATAAACTTGTTGTTACAGCTAAAGGTTCGGGATCGGCTACAGGGATATCAAAAGTTAGTGCTTCTAATAAATTAAATATATATCCTAATCCATCTAACGGAGAATTCAATGTATCTATCGAAGGCGTTGAAATTAAAAAAATGGAAGTTTTCAACAACCAAGGTCAACTCGTAGCCGTTGAAGCAGTTAATGCATCAAATGGCCATATTAATCTTAATGGAGTTGCTTCTGGTATGTATTTCGTAAAAGTTACAACAGCTGAAGGTACAATTACAAATAAAATGGTAATTAAGTAACCTAACTATATTAAAGAAAGGCAGATCAAATATGTTTGTGATCTGCCTTTTTTTTATATAATAACGAATAATAAACTAAGCCCTGCTAGTTTATTATTCGTTTTACAATATCATTATCAACTTATCAGGAAAATCATCAAGTATCCTGAAAAATAACTAAAACATGAAAAAGACATTATTTACAATTCTATTAGGCTTTTCCTCATTAAGCTCTTTTGCACAAACATCAACGCTAGCCTTCCCCGGAGCCGAAGGATTTGGTCGCTATGCACTTGGTGCACGCGCCAGCGATACGAGAGAAATTTACCATGTAACCAATTTAAATAATTCAGGAACAGGTTCACTGCGCGATGCAATCAGTCAACCTAACAGAGTAATTGTTTTCGACGTAGGTGGTGTTATCAAAATTCAAGAGAGACTTATTTTTAGTAAGAACATTTATGTAGCAGGACAAACAGCCCCAGGTGATGGCATTACAATATATGGTAATGGCGTTTCTTTCTCCAGTGCTGATAATATTATCGTTCGCTATATACGTTTCAGAATGGGATCTAAGGGAGATACTGGGAAAGATGCCGCTGGTATAGCTAACGGAAAAAATATGATTTTCGACCACGTATCTGTTTCCTGGGGATTAGATGAAAACTTTTCCATCAGCTGGGATGGTAAAGGAACAGAGCCAACTAACATTACCATACAAAACGCCATTATTGGTCAAGGTGTAATGGTGCATGCCTGTGGAGGTCTAATACAAACAACTGGTGGAGTAACACTCTTCCGCAATTTATACATTGATAACAAGACCCGTAATCCTAAAGTAAAAGGGTTAAATCAATTTGTAAACAATGTGGTTTACAATTGGGGATCTGGTGGCGGTTATATCTTAGGTGGTGATTCTGAGGGTCCTTCATGGGGCGTAATAGAAGATAACTATTTCATTAAAGGCCCTGTAACAGGTGAAACTTCTGCTTTTGTACGTGGTAATGAAAATTTCCAGGTCCGTCATAAAGGTAACTTATTAGATTATACAACTGATGGGGTACTCAATGGTATTGCTGCTACTGATGATGTATATGGTACCGTAAAATTTGTAGCCCAACAAGATACATTTGCCAATGCGCCACAAATACATCCAGTTATCAATCAAGCAACAAGTGCTATGGAAGCCTATAGCTGGATTGTTAATAATGCTGGAACCACATTGCCTACAAGAGATGCGGTAGATAATTACATGGTTGATCAACTTATATCACTTGGAACAAAAGGTGCATTAATTAATGGAGAATCTGACTTAGCATTGCCTAATGGTGTAGGCTATGTTTTTAACGCACCAAAAGCCCTGGATACAGATAATGATGGCATGCCCGATACATGGGAAGATAATAACAGCTTGAATAAAAATGACTCCAGTGATGCTACAGTTATTGGGAGTGATGGATATATGAATATTGAAAGATACATAAACGGAATTTCCGCTGGAACTACTTTTGTAAAATATCCAACTGTTGTTGCTGTAAAATCACTTGATACAAATTACATTACCGTTAAGTGGAATAACAATACTGCAGATGCTACCGGAATTGTTCTTGAGAAGTCTATTGACAACATAAACTTTACTGCTGTTGCAACTTTAGAACCAACTACCACCGAATATAAGGTAGAGAATTTAGATGCAAACACCACTTACTATTTTCGGATAAAAACGGTAAAAGGAGCTATGGAGTCAATGTATTCTGAAGTGCTGAAATCTACAACTTTCGGAGTAGCTGCTCCTCCTACCATGTGCACCGAGCCTTCACCTGTTAACGAGGCTCTCATTGCAGACTATACAGAGGCAACACTATCCTGGGCAAACTTGACTGGTCTATGGGGAGGAGATATATATTACAATGTTTTTGTAGGAAACACCCCTGATAACTTACAACAAGTTGCTACAGACATTACTACCAAATCATATAAATTAAGTTTAAGTCAAAACACAACTTATTACTGGAGAGTAGATACAAAAAATGCCTTGGGAGAGCAAAAAGGAGATGTTTGGTCTTTCACATCAGGAAATAAACCAGAAAGAGAGAAGGTGGCTTACTGGAATTTTAATGAAACAGGAGGTTCCTCTGCAGCCAATGAAACTATTGGATATGCAACAGCAAAAGACTTTACACCAACGTGGACAGTAGGAAAAAGCGGAAATGCAATTTCATTTCCAGGAACTCCCGCCTCTCAGGCAATGGTTCAAAGCCACTATGATTTACTAAATATCGGTAATCAATCATTTTCTTTCGATCTTTGGTTTAAATCAAACGGTGGTACCACAACAGACTGGTATTTATTGCATAAAGGTAGCCACACTGCAAATGCTTCAACAGGAGCAACAGGACGTTGGTTTGGTCTTCAATATAAGAGTGCAAAACTAACATTTGGCATTGATGATAATGTTGTAAAAACATATATAGATATAGCTGCTTCATCTTACTTTAACGGTCAATGGAATCACGTTGCATGTGTAAGAGACATGGCAGCAGATAAAATACAAGTCTATATCAATGGAAATCTAGTTGGCGAAAAAACAGATGGCACAGGAGATATAAGTGAAATAGAGGATCTGGCTATTGGAAACTGTAATGTAAACTTCAACGCTCCTTTTGCAGGTGACATAGATGAAGTTTCCATTTATAATTCTGCATTAACCGCTGCTGAAATTAAAGAAAAATACAATGCCGGAATATCAACTGCTATTCCTACAGCTCCAAAAGCTAATTATGAATTAAGTACCTATCCTAATCCTTTCACCAGCGAATTAACTCTATATTCCTCTTTATTAGGCGAAAAGAATGTTATTGTACAGATATACAATATTGCAGGTCAATTAGTTTATAATAAAAGTATTAGTGCTATTGACAATAAAGTAACTCTAAGTAATTTAAATACTCTTTCATCTGGTTTCTATACTTGTAAGATAAAAACATCAGATGCAGAGATGTCTATTAAAGTTCTGAAAAATAAATAAGGAACGACCAGTATTTCATAAAAAAGCATTCTCCATAGAATTAAATCTATTGGCGAATAAATGAAATTTATTGGTGAATAGTCTGCAAAAAATTGCTTAATAGTTTTCAGAAAACATAACCGGACATGGAACAACATCCGGTTGTGTTTTTTAAAAACACAACCGAATGTTTTTACTTCGTATTTTCGCAAATTCTACAAAAAAACGAAAAGTCTCCATCACTCCATCACATTCTTTTTAATACACTAAATATGAGCTAGCTATCCGTGATGGTAGCTTTTTCATCCGTCACAAATCCATCACTTTTGAAGGTCATCCATCACAAGAACTGTTGAAAGCGTGATGGATGGTTTTCATTAAAATACATATTATCTTATCACAGCAAACTTTTGATTTAATACACCCCTGGAGGTTCTCAACACGCATACATATATGCCAGGTAACAAGTCTATAGGAATGGTTAGTTGATGTTCTCCGGCAGATAAATTTTGCTCTGGAAGATGTTTTTGAACGGCGCCATTCATATTGAGTATATCCAAAAATATGTTCTGCTGTTGAGCCATAGAAAGGCTGATTAATAATTCTTTCTCAGAAGCTTGACAAGAAAGGAACTTATCATCATAAGAAGATTTACTATCTAAAGATGATAAAGTTCGTAAATCAATATCTCCCAACTGATAAACTCCGGCAGCAGCAAGAAGATAGCATCCGATACCAAAATCCTCGAAATCGGGAGCTTTATCATATAATACAGGTTGCCCATCTTCGGGACAAGCTCCTGCTCCCTGTACATAGCCTAAAAAACCATCACTATGAACTACATCTTTGCACATCGCATTCCATCCTCTGATTACACAAGGAAGATAGGTATCTTTATCCAATAAGCCGGAATTAATTCCATAAGCCATTCCTGCAACGAATAAAGCTGTTCCTGAAGTCTCTTTTCCCGAGGAATCTATGTGTCCGTAATTTGTGGGAGCAGCAAGACTTACGCTCCAAAAGCCATCTTCGCGCTGACATTTTTTCAAAGCCAGAGACATTGCTTTAAAATCTGAGATATACTGTTCTTTATGAGCTACTGTATCGGGGGAATAATGAAGAACACGAGCCAATGCCATATACACCCAACCATTCCCTCTTGACCAATAACAAGGTTTATCAGTCTCTATTTTATCTGTATAAGGTGGATCATACTGATAATCTCTATACCAAAGCCCATCTGCCTGATTAAACAAAGGGGTTCCGCCACCTTTCTTGCTTCCTCCATGCTTATTGCGGGTGTACATATACATTTGATACATTTGTTCAAAGTACCTATTATCTTTCTCAATACTTCCCAATTGCGCAAATATTGGCATAGCCATCTGAATAGCATCAATCCAATACCAATCATTAACTATATCAGTAGCCAATATTTCTTCTATCCTACTCTTTATATGAGTTTTCCGTATCTCCAAGTCGGGTTTTAGCATATATAAGTCTAAATACGCCTGTCCACAACACAAAAAATCAGCATGGCGCTTAGCATTATCATTTGAGCTTATCCACTGATGAAAGTTTCCCCAATCCTCAGCATAAGCAAGCCACTTTGCTTCAGGATATTGATTGTACAGAGCCATTAATCCTTCATAATAGACTGATCGGGTCCATATCTTACTATTTCTCTCTTTGCCTCCCACATACGAATTAGCTCCAACATCCGGATAATTCCTCATAAAATAATCATTAACGAGAGTAGCATATCTTAATGTTTCAGATTTTTTAAGGACCAAGGAATCTGTATTTTGAGCAACAAGAATCGATGGAGCAACTAAAACGCAACAGATTATTGCTGTAATTAACTTAAAGTAGAATTTCATATGATAAATAGATTTGTTGCTTTTATAAACTTTACAGAATATATACAAAAAGAAGAATCCCCAATAGAAAAACAAAAGCCAATCCATAGCTATAACTTCCTATTGGGGATTAAAAAACAGATCCTTATATCTGCGAGAGACTATTTCAAATCATACTTAATAAACCAGTTATCAATATTTGATTCCAACTTTGTTTTTATTGTTCCTCCATTAGGATATTTAGATGCTACTTTATCGGCCCAAACCTTTCGGCTACTTTCTCCCCAACGTTTAGCCATACGGATCATTGTATAATATGCAGAAGCTTCTCCGGCCATTTCTAAAGATGTTTCTTCCACAATAAGAGAATCAAGCATCATTTTGTCTTTATTAATATCGGCATTAGGATTTTTAAGAACAGACTCACCAACCTTACCCAAATCAACTCTTCCCCTAATTCCACGGTTTGCCTTATTACTGGAAGAAGACGTGACATAAAGAGATGTTGGATACTGCTCAAAAGGAGGTAAGAATGCACCAGCAGTACTGTTATAATAAGAGCCAACCCCATCATTTAAGAAAGCCAAAGCCTCTTGAAAACGACCTAGACCCACCAAAGACTCAACTAAAAAAAGATGAATTTGTGCAGCACGATATAAGCTAATCTGTACATCATTCCGATAAATTGTACTTGAAGTCTCATGTCCTGAAAGGAATTTCTCCATTACCCACTCATTATTTACCTGTTTAAATGTCACTCCTGACCCTCTATATCTATCTCCCAATAAACCTCCTGAGGTAACTTGTGTATTAAATCTGTTCATTGCAACCTCTGTTGGTCTGAGGATATATGAATTAGGTGAAGTATTAGACAAATAATCAATTACATGGTTTGTTTGATTTAAGCTGTAATCAAAGAAAGCAACTGTTATATGTTCCATACGACGGAATTCTCTACCAAACGTCTTCCACTCACCATTATATTCACTCAAATTTAACTGAAAACTAGCTTCGTCTCCTCCCTGACGGATTAAACTCACACAATTAGTCCATGCAGACTCATAGTTATTTTGATATAAATAGATTTCAGCTAACAAACACTCCGGAGTAGGACAAATACGATTCCATTGCAAATTTGTAGGTGAATCGCCCTGACCAGGAAAAAGTTCAGAAGACCATCTTATAACACCCTTACCATTAACCCCATCTACACCATCAACAATTAATGAACGGCATTTCTCAATAATAGCATCAAAATCCAATGTTTCATATTTAGATAAATCCTGATAAGAGGTCAATGGATCATCTAAATAAATAGCCTCACCATAAATCTTAGCCAACATAAGATATGACCATGCTTTGTAACGAAGAGCTCCTCCAATTAAACCATTATAATTTTCAGAAGTCAGCGCAGTGGGATTCTTCTTTCTATACGCAAATACATGTTGAATATAATCATTACAATTTAATATCACATTATAATAGCCTTGAGGATCCGCAAAAGCATTATTTTTCAAATTATCCGAATAATTGTATATATCCCAAACATCCCGGGAAGCATTGTTGGTTGGTTCAAATAAATCGCCACGTAAACCTTCCATGAACATACCCTTTTCTGCAACAGTCTGAACTGCTCCGGCAATTCCCATAAATCCAGAATAAAGTTCTGTATAATCACCTACATAATCCTTTTCCAAAAGCACATCATCTGTATCAGGATTAAAAAAGCTATTGCATCCTGACAATAATATGGCAAAAGAAAAAACAGAAATTGAATATAATATTTTTTTCATATTTCAAAACAATTAGAATTGCAATTTAAAACCAAATTTAATAGATCGAGGAAGAGCTATTTTTCCATAATCAAACCCTCTCATTGAAGAGTCATATGAATACATTGTTTCCGGATCTAACCCCAGATAATCTGTAATAGTAAATAGATTTTCCCCAGATACAAAGACGGTTGTTCCAGCTAAGAATTTCAATTTATAGCTTAGCATAAGCTCCTTTAGTTTAATATAAGAAGCATCCTCAATCCAACGATCAGAGAAACGTGCATTCCCCATTGGGTCTCCATAAGTAGCTCGTGGCATTCTTGTTTCCTGACCTTCTGATGTCCAGCGATTATTCACTGACAATAATTGATTTGTAAAATCTTTCATCGATTCCATACTCTGACGAACAGCATTATACATTTTATTACCTTTACTATAACCAAATGTCGCAGATAACTCAAAGTTCCTATATTGTAATGAAGTGAAAACATTGCCATAATAATCTGGAGCAGCACTTCCCAAATTCACTCTGTCTCTATCGTCAATCACTCCATCATTATTCTGATCAACAAAATGTATATCTCCTGCTTCAAAAGCCTGACCTGAAATATTAGTTAATGGCGCTCCATTCTTACCTGCAGTTTCAGCTTCTTCAGAAGTTGAAAAAACACCTTTTGATTGATAGCCATAAAAACTATAAGTAGGTTTACCTACTTCAGATATTATAGCGGAACCATCAGTCATATTCAACACTAAGCTACTTTCACCATCTAAATCCGTAATCTCATTTTTGTTAAATGAAATTGTTCCTCCTACATACCATTTCCAGTTTCTTGTTTGAACAACAGCTAGTTGTAAACCAGCTTCAAATCCGGAATTCTTTGCCGTAGCAACATTGTCATATAGATAATTAACACCAAAAGCAGAAGATATTGAACGTGGCATAATTAAATTGCTATTTTTACTATGATAGTAATCTAATGTCATATCCAGTCTGTGGTTCCACAAAGACAAATCGGCACCTACTCCAAATGTTTTATTCAGTTCGGGAACAATACCAGTATTTGGAATTCCTGCTCTGGTTAAGCCAGATAACTGTCTAAAAACTTTATTTAAATAATTATACTTACTTAATGAGGAAGAGAAGCGACTATTCCCTGTTGTTACATATTCCGCTCTTAAAGTTAAGTTATTGATAATATCAACGTCTTTGAAAAGAGATTTTTTTGCATACCAAGCAACATTAAAAGCAGGATATAGATGGTATCTGGCAGCATCTGGTCCTGTTGATGAAGATGCATCCATTGATAAGTTTATACCTGCAGCAATTTGGTTATTATAAACATACTGTGTACTAAGATTATAATTCAGCCAATTCCATACATCATTATAGCCAAAAAATGAACGTCCTCCAGTAGTACTTACATAATTTAATGTTTTATAAAAATCCGAGCTTGAGTTGATACCTTTACCACCATCAAATTCACTTTTATTCATCGCAACCTGAGTTCCTAAAGAGGCATTAAAAGCATGTATACCATTAAATGTTTTTGAATAATTAGCATTCAAATTAAAATACATATTAAAGCTCTCTCCTTGACCGGCTTTTATTGTATTCACTGCAATCTGGTTATCAAGAGGCATTATCGTTTGTTCAGAAACACCAGGAACAAATGCTGATTGAAAACTTCTATTATAGTACAACCCAATAAGCCCCTTCACGCTAAAGGCATCAGTAAATTTATAGTTAAGACCAAAATTCATCTGTATATCATATAAATGTTCCTTCATTTTTACACTTGAAACAACAGCCAAAGGATTACTTACCATATTGTTCACAATAAGGTTCCCATCAGCATCACGAATCGCAGCTAAATCCGGAAGTATGTTATTATCTGCATCCTTTTCATAAGGAGATAGCAAAGGTGCTTTTTTAAATGCAGTAAGTAAGGGATTTGTTTCTTCAAGCATGCCTTGCTCCTGCATTTGATTGTTAATATAAGCCATAGAGACTGTAGAGAACAATGAGATTTGCTTATTCAAGTTCACATCAGCATTCAAACGGGTATAAAATTTGGAGTAACTTGTTCCTTTAAGCTGTCCAGCCTTATCCTGATAACCTAAAGAAACATCATATTTAGCAATAGCATCTCCCCCTTTTATTTTTAACACATTATCAGTAAAAGAACCAGGAGAATAAATTTCCTTTTGCCAGTCTGTATTATTATTATATTTATAATTATAATAAGAAGTCGGATTATCTATTAGATAAGGAAACTGAGTCAACACATCTGCCATATCAGAATATTTAGTTAAAGCCACATTACTGATATAACTTTTGTAATCATTGACTCCCATAACTGGAAGTTTTGCCTGATTCATGTCGAATCCATATTGTCCAATGAATTCAACTTTCGTGTCTAAATCTACAGCTTTATCTGTTTCAATCATTATAACTCCATTAGAGCCTAAAGACCCATACATTGCAGCATCAGCTCCTTTTAGCACCGTAATATTTTCAATATCATGGGCATTCATAGCTCCCAAAATATTCCGCGAGAAACCTCCGATTATTCCAGACTCATTCATATCGGGCATATATGGAACTCCATTGATAACAATTAATGGGGTAGAATTTGCAGTCACAGAATTTGCGCCTCTGATACTAAAATAATTACCTTCACCTTGCATTCCACCTTTACCAATAATTTGTAAGCCTGGGATATTCATTAAACTTTGATCCACATCTACTTTACTCAGATTTACATTACTCTTCTGTATAGCAGATAGATTAGTTTGCTTGCCACGAATATTAGTAATCCCTTTTAAAGGCAAAATCATATTATCTGAATATCCAAACTTATCTTGGGAAACCATCACAAACCTTATTTTTTTGCGATTAGCAATAGGCTGAACATTTGTATAATACCCAGGGTACCAAACACTAATTTCTCCTTTAAGAGATTTGACTTCTACCTGAAAATATCCTTTATCATCCGTTTTAACAGAACGTTCATGTCCACTAAAACTAATCACCGCTCCTTCAATAGGTGCATTATTGTAAGGGTCTACTACTGTACCTTCCAATTTAACAAGATCTTGAGCCATAACTGATATATGGCTAAGAAATATGAAAAGTATCAGTATTACAATTTTATATTTATTCATACTAAACATTGATTTTAAGATTAATAATTATTAGCTGTCGGTTTCAAAGCCCAATGATAGAACCTCATTTTTTTTGCACTTCCAACAGATTCAAGTTTGTTAAATTCAACCTTTATCCTGAATGAAGCCATTGAATTTCCAGTAACATTTACAACGCCAACTAAGCCGCCTAATCCATCCCATTTAGATTTACCTCCAGCAATCAGATCAGCTTCAGTTTCATTAACACGGTCAAAATTCCAAGGTGTAGACAAGCTAATCTGCAAGTTTTCATTAATCTTCTGATATGTATAATTTCCAGATTCATCATCGTTAGCAAAATACACATTAATATACGGATGCCCCATACTGTGAAATCCCATATACAAATTATACTCTCCCGGAGGAACCTGCATTTTACGAACTAACGTTTTTGTTCCATCTGTGTATTTTTCCAATGGAGGAAAACTTACCGAAAACTCTGCATTCGAATCAGGATTTCCTGTAACATCCAATACCAGATAATTAGGAAGAACAGTTGGCTTAGGAGTCTCTGAGTCTGTAAATACAGCTACATTATATGCACCATCCGCTTTCTTTATAACACCTTTAAAATCATACCAATCTTTTTGATCATCTGATAAATATTGCCAGTACTCAATTAAAGATTTCACGCGACTAATAATAACATTATTAGGTATCTTCATATCTGTAACAAAATAAAGCATTCCATTACTTAATTCTACCGAGTTTGATTTATCAATCATCTGAACAGGATCGCGCCAAACACGATCAAATGCAGACTTCGTATCCTTTTTACTAAAATCACTTATAATACCATTATAAAAAGCTGCTTCTTTAATCCATTTCATAGCAAGGATAGTATCTGCCAAGGTTACTTCCTTACCCATTAATTTATACTGAGTATTAAGTTTCTCAAAACATTTCTTCACGACCTCATTACTAGGAATTAAAGCTGTAAACTGTGAGAATTCAGAATTGAATTTTGCTTTATCGAACAATGGATTATATACATAAAAAACAGAATCATATAAAGTATTACCAGTCTTATCAACACCAATAGGAATAGAATTTGCTTTATCAAAGACTCTTGTGTTTTGTGCAAAAATAGAGTCACGTATAATTGAATAGTCATCACCCAATTCTCTTAGATAATCATACATATTAACCTTAGATTTTAACAAAGATTCAATAATATGTACAACCCCGTTTTTCAAAATATAGGTTTTAACTATCTTAGCATTATTCACATATAAATCCTCTCCATTTAATGCAGATATTTGAAGATAAATGCCATTTAGAGAACGAATGCGAAGTCCATTCTTTAAGTTCGAACGAATAAATGGTAAATAATTCATGTGATATTGCATTCTTAATGTATCATTTGGTGCAATGCCAGATGCAGACATAGCTTCATTATTAGCAACCCACAAAGTTAATTGCTGGTCTTTGGTCAGTTCTTTATCTAACGCAGTGCTTTTAAGCTGATCATAGAATTGAGAATATTCTGGATTTTCTTTAAAAAATTCAGTCATAGTCATAGAGCTTTCATCCACTACCATTCCCTTATCTCCATAGAAATAATCATCCCATGTATCATTACAAGAAGCAAGAAATGGACAAATAAATAATAAAATAATAAATATCTTTTTCATATACATTTATTTTAATTAATAGGCTTAAAGGTTAAACAATCTAAATATGAAAGATCAGTGTCTCCAGCCAAAATTCTTAGAGTATGTTTCTTTGTTACACTAAATTCAACTTGACCAATAGTTGTTTTCAGGAATTGATCCTTCTTAGATGAATTACCTGATGTAGCAACTTCACTTCCTACATATTCGCCATCGATAATAAAAGATAATTTTGAACCTGGTGAACTAGCCAAAGCATTAAAATGGTTTAAGACCAAAGAATATTTTCCTTTTATAATTGCAGGAGTTTCCATTTCTACCCATCCAAACATACCTAATTGGAGTATCAAGTAATCAGAATTAACTGCTGTCTTTTTTACTGAGGATCCTTTATCCGAAACATAATAACCAACTCCGTTACGATCTTCAGGAACAGACAACCATTTATAACATTCAACACCATTTGCATCATTATCAATCCAACCTCCAGAAACAGTACTTAGAGTTGTAATTCTATAAACAGAAGAATAAAGTGCTGCTAAATAAGGATAGTCTGTAAATTCCCATTGTACAGTTGTAGCTTCCGGAGTAGCAATTGGCATAATATTATCAACCTCATGCACCACCCCATTCTTGCAGTTATTATTTATTGCTTTAAGTTGTATACCAGATGCTGTCTTTTGATTATAATTAAGGAACAAGTTATGATTAACATCTGAAAAATTCATCAACTCATTGTCAGCTAATGTAGCAATATTTTTTGATGTTACATCTGTATCAAACTTAGCCAAAGTATTGAAAGATAACATCTGGTTTATGATATGATAAGATATGTACTTATTAAGAGCATTGGACGGATCTGTATAATTTGCATCTGATGCTCCCAAATATGCCGCTAATGTGCTTAAATCTGTTATATGCATCTCTGCAAAAACATCATTAGAAACAGCAAACAAAGTATACTTATATTTTCGTATACTTGCTGTTCCATCAGTTCCATATTCAGTGGTTACTATCGTTTTTAATCTTTCACTATATCCCGTAGCTTCTATAGCACTTTTTAAAATTGAGTATGTTGGAACCTGCATTTTATCCCAGATTGTTTCTGTAATAGGAGTCAATACATGATCAATTGTTTGAATAACGCCATTAGTCACAGCTTTATCAAGTCCGACAATTAATGCTTCATCGTTAACACGGATTGAGTTCAACCCACCATTTTCTATTGACAGAAAATCGCCGGTAGCAGTAGTATCAGCCAAAGCTCCATTTTCAAAATCCGAAGTTGTATATTGTGTGCCCTTAATCGTATGATACTTTACCAAAGTAATTGCATCATTCATCTTTAAGTCCGTTACTAAAGAAACATTCCTGGCTTTCAAATATGCCTTCATCGCATCATTATTCGGAACAAAGCAAGTATAATCTGCACTCAAATTAAGTGTATTATACAAATCCGTATATTTCAATAGATCAACCCAAAGTGAGTATGTTTCAGCGTTCTCACTCATATAAGTAGCAGCAGGAACTTCTTTCATGTTTTCAATGTATGAAGTATTTTCATACGGATCTGAACATGAACACAAACAAGCTATGAGTAGAATCAATAATCCACTATTTTTTTTCATATCATTATATTTATTAACTATTTACAATTATTTACCCAGCTTCTCATAATAAGAATTCTGCTTAAGTAAAGGATTAACAGCCGTTTCATCTTCATGATATGGCATATACCACGAATTAGTATCTGTAAGTTTTGAACGCATTACAGCCTGATTATTGGCACCTGTAGCATATAGTACTTGCTGAATTAAGAGGTCTTTATATTTATAATTATCTCTGGAGCCAATGCGCAATAAATCAAACCAGCATTTTCCTTCAGCAAAAAATTCTCTTTGACGTTCCTGTAATAACAATGTTAACATCGATTGTTGATTAGATGTAGCAGAGATATCTGCTAATCCAGCTCTTTGACGTATCTGGTTAATTAAACCAGCACCTTTAGCAAAATCATCATCTGTTCCTAGCATAATATTAGCCTCAGCTTTCATTAAATAAATATCAGCTAAACGATAAATAATATAATTCTGATCATTTTCGGTACTACCATCACGTGCAGTTGCACCATCATTCAGTTTTCCAACATACTTCCAAATAGTACTTTCATCACTAGTCTTATATGAGGAATTTCCTGCCCTGACATCATTTTCATCATTAAATAAGGTAAGTTCATAAGTAGAAATCAGATAATTATGATTTGTATTGAACCAGCTAATGAAACTATTTGTTTGTGCTAAAGTCTTACTATATTGAATTTCGAAAATACTTTCGTTACTGTTACCTGGATAGAAATTTTTAAACCATGAAGAACCAGGAATTAACCCTACTCGTCCGGAATTAATAACAGCATCGCATTCTGCAAGACAATCCTGATAATTTCCTAACCACAAATTTATATCAGCTAATAAAGAGTTTATGGCCCATTTAGTAGCACGTCCTTTTGTATTCATAGGATTTGTTGCATCTGTTTCGGGGAAATATTCTTTTGCTGATTCCAATGATCCGTTTAGGTCAATAACGCATTTTTTCAAAATCTCATTGCCGGAAGTTACTCCCAAAACATAAGAAGCCTCATCGTCTACATATGGCTCTATCACATAAGGAACATCCCCAAATACACGTACCAAATAAAAATAAGATAAAGCACGCAGAAAATATGCTTCAGATAAGTATGAGTTCATCACATTTGCATTAAAAGACTCATCTCTTCTAACTACATCCGGCGCATACTTAATCACAGAATTAGCCATATTTATTACCTTATAAATGGCATCCCATTTTGCCAGATCATTATTTAGCAAAATATCCATTGAGCGTACTTTTTGAGCAGATTTCTGCCCTTCAGAACCATCACCATAAAATATAATGCCATTCCCTCTGGCTTCTCCCCAAAGAAAAAGATCCTCTTGAGATGAACGTAAATTTACATATCCTGCCGCCAATACAGCTTGTACCTCTTCTTTTGTCTGCCAATATTCAGAACTACTTTGCTCATTCTCAGGCAAAACATCTAAATAGTTTTGACAAGAAGAAAAAGCAAACAGAAAAGTCAATACTGAGATATAATATTTTATATTTTTCATATCGTATGCTATTTATGTTTTAAAATTTCAGATTTACTCCAAATGCAAATCTTAAAGGCTTAGGGGTTGAAGCTTTGTCAAGTGCAACTTCATACATATTATCTACTCTTGAAGTACTAACTTCAGGATCCTGACCTGTATACTTAGTAAAAGTTAATAGATCATATCCGGTCAAATAAAACTCAGCTTTATCAATTGCGCTTTTACCTAAGAATGATTTAGGAAGAGAATATTTTAATGTAACAGTTTTCAAACGTAAAAAAGAAGCATCCTCTACAAAACGATCAGATCCTAAATAATTATATCCGCGGTCATATAATGCACGAGGAATATCAGTATCATCGCCTTCATGTCTCCATCTTTTTAGAACAGCTGTACTCTGATTGTTTTTCCCATACATATTTTCCATATTTATTCTGGCCTGGTTAATTACCTTTTGCCCGGCTCTTCCGTGAAAATTAGCAACTAAACCCCATGACTTATAACGCACATTAACACCAAAACCACCTGTTAATGTTGGATTAGAATTACCCAGATAAACAATATCATACTGGTTAATCACACCATCACCATTCACATCCATATATTTAGCATCGCCAGGATATACTTTCAAGTCATTATTCTTCATTATAACCGGTTTACCATCAACATTATTGACTAGCTTACCACTGTTATCGCGAACATAAGTCTCTTCAGTATTTTGATATACACCTAAATATTTATATCCATAAAAAGAACCTAGTGGATTCTTTTCCACAAGTTTATAAGCATATGCCCCATTTTTCAAAGAATAATTTGTTGCAGTCTTATTCTCTGGCATTTCTAATACTTCATTTTTATTCTGAGCTATATTGAAGTTTAACTGTAAACTCCAATCTTTACTTCTTAAGACATCATAATCAAAACGAAATTCCCAACCTTTATTTGACATTTTCCCGGAATTATACCAGGCAACATTAGAGAAACCAGTCGACGTTGGAATATCTACATCTTTCTGTAGCATATTAGTTGTTAACTTATTATACAAGTCAACAGACAGATTAAATCTATCATCAAATAAACCAAGGTCAAACCCGATATTTGTTTGAGTCAGAACCTCCCAGTCCAAATTATTCAGTTGAATTTTATTTGGTTGAATAGCACTCATATCTATATATCCTGGCACAATTGGCTTAAATGTACCTACATATGGAGATGCTCCGGTAGGAGTATTTCCGCTCTGTCCCCAACTTAATCTTAATTTGGCTGTTGATATAGACCTTATTTTTTTTACAAATTCTTCATCACCCAACTGCCAAGCTACACCAAGAGTAGGAAAACCTCCCCAACGTCCATCTCTTGCCATACTTGAACTAGCTTCCATACGGTAGCCGGCATCAAAAAGATATTTTTCATAAAGAGTATAGTGAGCATTTAATACACCTCCTAATTCCCGGTTAATAACTCGTCCGGAACCTGGAGACTGTACTTTTGAGCCTGCAATAGGATCAGTAATACCACTACTTGAATTACCACTTGCGGAACCTGTATAGCTGGATGTTGTTTGATCAGATGTCTGGAAAATTGCACTTAACAGCAACTTATGATCGTCTGTAAACGATTTACTATAAATAAATCTATTTTCAGTCGTCAAATAGAGTTTATCATTTCCACCATCCGTACTATAATTAAACTTATCATCAATCCAGGAAACACCTGCCACACTCTGAGGCAAGAAAAGTTTACTCTTAGATGTTCTTACATCAAATCCTACAATACCACGATAATCAAATCCTTGAAAGAAATTATAATGAAGATTGAATATCATACGGTTTGTAGTAGTAGTGTTTTTATTCACACTTTCGTTAACTAAAGCAACCGGATTAACCACCCCATCGGAATATTTTCCTTGAAAATAAGAATATGGAGTAAAATAGTCACTGGTACGTTCACCGTCCTCACCTATCATATAAGGACTCATATTAGGCATTTTTATTAAAGCCTGAGAACGAGCGTTATCGGAATAGTTAGCATTCTTTACCCCTTGAGTAAAATTAAAGTTTGCAGAAATATCAAGCTTATCTGAAAATTTATAGCTCATATCAAACATAGCACTAACACGATCAAATCCTGTACCAATAGTTGTACCTTCTTCTGTTAAGTATCCTAAAGATAATCGGTAAATAGCCTTATCACCACCACCCGACATAGAGAAGTTATTGTCTACAGAATGACCTGTTTGTGAAACTTCTTTAAGCCAGTCTGTATCTTGATTATACTCTTTAAAATATTGCCAGGAAGGATCAAAACCAATTTCTTTAGTATCATAAAGCAAAGCTAAATACTTATTAGCGTTTGTACCACCTTCTCCAAGGTCACCAACCGTATTCCAGATTGCATCCTGAACCATGGAAACATATTGGTTTGCATTCAACATTGGAAGCGAGCTGCCTTCCTTTCTATATTCATATTTCGTATTAAAAGTGAACTTAATTTTACCTTTAGCACCTTTTTTCGTTTTAATCAATAGTACACCATTGGCACCTTTTGACCCCCAAACAGCAGTTGCCGCAGCATCTTTCAGTACTTCTATTGATTCAATATCACTTGGAGAAATATTAAGTAATTCACCATAGTCATCCGAGTTTGCTGTCGCAAAACTAAAATCACCGGAAACGTCAACAGGAAGAGGTACACCATCAACAACAAATAAAGGTTCAGATGATGCATTCAAAGAAGACGTACCACGAATACGAATAGAACTTTTACCTCCAGGATCAGCCCCTGTTAATACATCCACATTTGACATTGCCCCCTGCAAGGCATCTGTCAGAGAAGAAACCGGAGCTGTTTCTATATTTCCTAATGACAGTTTCTGAGAAGCAGATATCTGTTCTTTAGGAGACATACCCAAAGCATTTTTCTCTATTTTCTTAGCTGTAATCTCAATTCCACTTATAGTTAATCCATCTTCTTCCATTAAAACATTCATAGTTTTTTGACCTGTAAATTTTTCCTTCGAAGTTTTATAACCGATGAAGGAAAACGAAATAGACAAGTTTTTTTGAGAAGGGATTGAAAGTCGGAATTCACCATTAATATCAACAGCAGTACCTCCCAAGGAACGATTATTTGAATTCAGGACAAATATATTAGCTCCCACCAAAGGATCACCTGTTATTTTATCTTTTACAGTACCTGTAAGTACAGTTTGCGCAGCCACTGTACTTACAGCAAAAAACGCTAGTGTTATAAAAAGAATATATCGAATATTTTTCATATTTTTCATATTTTGTATCTGTCTATTCTACTTCCAATAATCCATCAATCAAATAAGCAGCCCCGTCTGAATAAATCCGCGGAAAATAACTTACCACATTCACAATATTACCTTTTGCATCTTTTATTTTCAATCCAGATCCGGTATCTATTAAAGTAAGTTTTGCCATTTGTCCGTTTGATAACTTTTTAAAAGTTGTAAGTTCACCTTGAACACCAGCTCCAGGAAATGGATAATCTAATAAATTACTTGAGCTTACATCTACAAAATAATATTTCAAATATTCAGCAACTTTTGTAGATGGATCCCATGGTATTTTACCTACAGAAAAATCGTCTTCAACAACTTTCTGCTTAGGAATTAGCACTATAAATCGATTTCCTTGCAAGAAACTAAAAGATGGAGATGACTTTGCTAATCCAGAGGCTTCGATAAGCCAATTAAAAGCGGTAAATTCAGCAGGACAAGCAACCGCACTTGTTACAATATCTTTAAATTGAGAAAACTCTGGAACCAAAGCAGAAGCTTCTCCTTCCAGTGCATATGCAGTTCCATTGCTCCATGAATTAATTTTTGTGAATGTTGGAGTCTCTGCTCCCGAGTTATATGTGGCCGACGAATAAACTTTATTCCCTTTGGTATAAATATAATTATAAGAATTTATCGTCCTATAAATTGCCTCATCACCCCGACTTGACATTGTTTTAATAGCAATATGATTACCAGAGAAGCTCTTTTTTTGAGTATATTTCATAGCTTCCATTCCATTCAAACCTTCTATTTGGATTTCTTGCGCACCATATTTATTAGGATTTGTATTAACATACTGAATCGGTGCTCCACCAAATGTTGTGTGACTCACAATCATCTTATCTGTTGGATAAAAAACTTTAAACTGATTTTGATTGCTCAATAAAATATCAATGTATGAAAGAG
This sequence comes from Bacteroidaceae bacterium, assembly GCA_963667395.2. Taxonomy (GTDB): domain Bacteria; phylum Bacteroidota; class Bacteroidia; order Bacteroidales; family Bacteroidaceae; genus Bacteroides. The sequence continues at coordinate 3,833,360 of CAXXJL010000001.1, read as the reverse complement.
ACATATCAAGGAACATATTATAATCAGGATTACAATACATTGGAGAAGTTACCTTTTCAAACATTGGTGGAAGTATTACGTGGTCTAGTCCGTAAAGAGTGCCATTTACGCACATCTGTTTTACTTTAGCTGCTTTTGTATCAAAAATGATTGGAGTTCCCCAGGATGTAACAGTCTTACCAGCTTCAATAGTTTCAGGAAATAATATTTCACCGTTATTCACATGATTACTCAACAATGCCAATAAAGGAACAAAGTTTACTTTGGTAAGTCCCTTATCACCATAATAAGGCTTCCAATATTTATCATAGAATGCTTGCAAAGAAGCATTATCAGGAGCAAAAACATTCATTGCCTTCTTTGATAAGTTAGACAATTGGGCATAATCTGAAACAGCAGAATTAAGATCATTTGTCCATTCAGAAGCAATAGCAGGTAAAGTAGTATGATAATGCAAAAATAAAGAATCTCCATTTCCATAAGAAGTTGTAGAAGATGCATCATACTTATAATTAATAAACCTATCATAAATATCTTTAAACGAACTATAATTTTCAGAGCTAGATAGCTTATTATAAATAGTTTCCAGTGGTTCTATAACTTGGTCTAATGTATATACATAACCATTATCAGTAACAATGCCATATTCATTAACCGATGCGTTCGACACATTAAATCCATTATCACCACTCCATACGGATGTTGGATAAAAATATTCATAATTATACTTAGCATCAATGTGTTTTGAATTAAACAAGTTATAAGAAAAAACAGGAAGAAAGCGCTCTTTATGCATAACTTTCTTAACTCTTCCATTATCAGTATAATCAATCGCCGAAGTTACCGCATCACGACTCTTTGTTCTAAACTTATAATATAAGCCAGGAGCTGTTGTTTCTGTTTCAGCATCTACCCCACCTGGATTATAATTTTCAAATCTCTCTTTTGTAAACGAATAATAAACTAAGTGATAAGCAATAAGTTTATCCAGTTCATTTGCAGACAAATCATCTAGCGAGTTAATTTTCCTTTTAAGGAAATAAGCTTTAAAGGCCTCATCAGTAGGTGCCATTACAGTTATTTGTCCTTTTCCTTGAACAAGATCTTTATAAGATGTCTTTTCAACACCTTTTAAAAAAATTGAGAAGTTACCTTTAGCTTCAAGCACTTCCCACGAATTACCTTTCAACCAGGAAGGAAGTTCGTAATACTTATCCATTTCAGTTTCACACGAAGTAAGCAGAAACAGAAAACAAGTAAAAAAAACGATCCATTTTTTCATTGTTATTCCCATGTATTAAATTTATTAGATTAATTATTTTTTATATTTATAGAGGAGGTTCTCATTACATAAAAACCACTTATATTTAATGATAGGTATGCCTCTTATGCGGTATTCAGACAGCACTTGAGAACAAGGAAAAGAAGAAGCTATGTTATCAAATTTCAGACTAAAAAACAAAAATAAAAATAGACAAATTTTCATCAGATTAATTTAAGGTTTTTAACGAATATGTTCCTTTATTTGAAATTCTTATTAGAAACATACAAAATAACCTAATTTTATCTAGGTGTAATGTGCCAAAAATGATACTAATAATGTATTTTTTGATGTTTAGCCCATTGAATACTTTTTAAAGCACTAATCAAAAAATAAAAAATAAAACACTTTTTCTATAAACATATAGCCTTTTTTTTAAAGAGTAGAGTCTTAAAGGAGGAATAAATAAAAGGTTCAAAACAAGAAAGTATAGAATTAATTAGCAGAAAAATTCTTTTGACAAAGTGAAAAAAGAAAACCGTTCAAACACTGATAAATCAGTATTTGAACGGAACATTTATAAAATAACTACTATGAGACTCTTTTTTCTTTTTTCAGTATATCTATCAATAAACCATTTAGCATCATATTGATATTATAATTTTTACAATAGCACAGCAGCGAAGAAACAACATTTTTACAGACCTCATCTTCGTCTTTTGATTTACTGCTGTGTTCTATCACATACTTTGCATAAAATGCAATATATGTACTTAATAAAGACACATTAGATTCAATAATGCTGCAAACAGTCTGATTCATATTAAATGTATAATCAGAAGTTCCGTTCATCCAGAGCAGCAAAAACATTTCGGCATGGCCTCTGTTAGTATCGGTAACATCCAATGGGGTAGATGTTAAATAATATACGCATTCCAGAATCTTTCTTTCTGCATTAGAATAGTCTGCTCTACAATTAAACTGAATCCTGCTTAATTGCGAGAAATCCTGAGAGTAGTTTTGCTCCGCAAAACTAACCGGCAAGACTGACTTATTAAACATGTTAGATCTCATAGAGCCTTTATTATTTAGTTGATCAAATGACATAAGAATATAATTATCTTTCTGATGGTTACAAAAGTAGGGAATAAAGGCACGATATTCAAAAAAAACGTTGGACAAATCACTTCTCTAATAAATTACTGATAAAGAACAACTTAAATATAAAAAACACATTATTTTGAGACTTCAATCTTGGACAAATTCATTTTTAGCATCCTTAAATTACCGCTTTTGAGTATAAATTATGCCTTTTCATGTAGAATTTGAGTTTTTAAAATTGCAGTAAAGAAGAGTAAAAAAGCGTTCTCCCTAATTATATACTTTCTGCTTAATTGGATGAATAATCTTGTACGGAAGAGATTCTTCTTTAGCTCAAGAGTCAATTAATAATTAACGGCAGATATAAAAGAACGAACAGACTTATTATATAACTATTTTTTATTAAATGATATTGCCATTATTCTTTGCTAACTTATCAAAAAACGAACAATCTTTCGTTTTTTGATAAGTTAGCAAAGGATGGATGAAAGAGTTCTTTTTTTATATTATCAAACATTAGAGTCTACTCTCTCATTTAATAATAAAAAATATTGCTCAAAAACTGATAACAGAATTTGAGCAATAAATTGACTATTTAAAATAAAGCAAGGGACTATTTATTCAATTTCCCCGGAGCCAATGGTTTGTCTGTCGGAGCAATACGGAAATACAAAGTATGCTCTTTCTTTTCTATAGCATAACGCTTCAAAACACCCGGGCCACAACTACTGTTGCCTAATCCTAATTGTTGTGCATCGATTGATAAGATACATTCTTTTCGTGGCACTAGGTCGCAGTTATGAGTTGTTTTATATAAGTCCTGAGCAGAGTAATGCAAAGCGGAAGCAGCAAAAGGTTTTTGCATGGCTGTTACTACTATACCTTTTCCCTTTGAATTGGTTAATGTAAGCATCTGAACTTCTTCTTTATTCCCACTTTCCTGTGGAACTGGATAATTAACCAGCTGTTCTGTCACTGTGGAGTACCATAAGCCTACCTGTGCCGAAGTTTTTCTATCGGGATAGTTCTCATGCGGACCTCTCCCATAAAATGAGAATTGATCCAGATTATTAAAAATCATGGCAACACCCAAGCGAGGAAGTTCGGGAAGCTCACCCTGCGGAATAAAATGACATTCCACATCAATACTTCCATCTTTCTGAACTGTATATTGCGTTTGCGAAAGAATGCTTCCCTTTACATAAGAACTGCGAATTACTGTATTGACAACAATGGCTCCTTCGGTTGTTTGTTTCCAGTCTGCAGATTCCACGGTGCACTTAGGAGCATCCATTTCATTATTCTTCCAGTCTTTTGCCAGCCAGTTACCAAAGCCCTTATCATTATCAACCGGTGCACGGAATGCCTGAAAAATTGGTTGTGAAGGCATATCCTGAGGATTAGCCAACATCTCTTGTTTTCCGTACACTAAAGATTTCAGACTACCTTCTTTCAGATTCCATTGCATAAAATAATTCTTTCCCTTCACAAGAAGCAAGTCACCATTCACATTAGCTAAAGGTGCCTTTTCTTTAGATACTGATGAAGCTAATGCTTTTGTATTATCGGCAAATCCATTTCTGATACAGAATTGTTCCCAAGCCACTTCGTATCCGACCTTAGCCCATGAGCAATCATTCTTCAATACGAAACTTACTTTAAGGCGAACATCTCCTTCAGCAGGCAAAGCTTTCTTTGCTTTAAGCTGAATAGTGGCAGATTTTCCCGGTTCAATAACCAGAACTGCTACCTCCGAACGTTCAGTTTCCTTGCCATTGACAGTTATTGTCCACAACATTCTGTATGCCGACAAGTCGGAATGATGATGTCTGTTTGTTATCTCCAGTTTCAACGCTGAGCTGTCCTGCAGTTCTATTAATATAGGTTGATATACTTTCTTAACTTCTAAATATTTAGGAGATACATCTCTATCGGAGAAGATAATCCCATTAAAACAGAAAGCTTTCAGATTAGGAACATCACCAAAATCTCCTCCATATGCCACCATTGTTTTACCATCAGGCAGTTTCTTAAAGATTCCCTGATCTACCCAATCCCAGATAAATCCACCCAGCATCCGTGGGTTACTGTATATTTCGTCCCAGTATTCCTTGAAATTACCAAGGGCATTACCCATGGAATGAGCATATTCACTGGTAAGCACCGGGCGGTTATCATTTGTTTTCTGAGCAATGCTAAGCAGCCGTTCCCATCGTGCATTTTCTGCTCTTTCCTTATCTTTTCCTTCGGGAATATTTGGATTAAGATATTCCTGCTGTACCCGTGGATAAAAACGGCTTATCACATCTACCGTTTCAGGATCTTTATCAACACCCTGCGCCCCTTCATAATGGATGGGACGAGTGGGATCAAAATCTTTTAACCAGGCAGATATTGCGGCAAAATTAAAACCATATCCGGCTTCGTTACCCATTGACCAGAAAACAACAGACGGATGGTTACGATCACGTATTGCCATACGGCTTGCTCTATCCAGAAAAGCGGCTGTCCACTCAGGATCACTGGCAAGTGTTCCACGAACTCCGTGCTCTTCTATGTCAGCCTCATCCATTACATAAATACCATATTCATCGCACAACTCGTACCAACGTGGATTGTTAGGATAATGAGAAGTTCGCACAGCATTGATATTAGCTTTCTTCATCAGAAGAATATCCTGCAACATCCGTTCCTCGGTCATCACACGCCCGGTATAAGGATCGTGCTCGTGGCGGTTCACCCCTCTGAACCGAATCGGCTTGCCATTAACAAGGAATAATCCATTTTTAATTTCCAGACTTCTGAATCCGACCTTAGTACTGATTTGTTCCACTACTTCATTATTGGCATTAGTCAGCGTCAGTTGCAAGGTATACAGGTCAGGAGTCTCGGCCGTCCATTTCTTTGGATTGGTTATCTGCGCTTCCATCCAGGCAAACTTTCTGTGTCCGCGCTGCGGATTGCGATCGTTCATTACATCGGCTTTATAGTCCAGATTCAATACCGGTACGGCATCTTGTTTCAAAGTCGAAGGCAAAACTGGTTTTCCAGTCTCATCATACAACTGAGCCTGAATAGTGTACCCCTCTCCTCTTTGTCCATTGTAAACAGCCAACTTTGGTTCTATCTGCAATGTGGCATTTTTATAATCAGCATCCAAGACCGTGCGCACGGCAAAGTCGCGAATACGAATATTCTCAGTTGAATACATATAAACAGAACGTTGAATTCCGCTAAAGCGCCACATATCCTGATCTTCCAGATAACTTCCGTCGCAATAACGGTATACTTCAACCGCCAGTTTATTTTCACCGATCTTTAAATACTTAGTGATATTAAATTCGGAAGGTTCCATGCTTCCCTGACTATACCCTACTTTCTCTCCATTTACCCACACATAAAAAGCACTCTGCACTCCTTCGAAATGAAGAAAGACCTCTTTACCATTCCAATTGGCAGGCAAAGTAAATGAGCGGCGATAAGATCCAACCGGATTACGTTCTTTGTAAGTGGTATATGTAGCTTTTGGTTCACCCATTACAAAAGGAGGATTTATCTTAAACGGATATCCTGCGCTTACATAGATAGGTGTTCCGTATCCATGCATCTCCCAATTGGCAGGCACGGGAAAGTCCACCCACTTTGAATCATCAAAGTTTGTTTCGTAGAAATGAACAGGACGCTGATCAGGGGTAGATACCCAATTGAATTTCCATGTACCGTCCAGCGAAAGTATGCGATCATTCTTCTCTTTACCGAATGGGACAAAAGAAGCATGAGCTGGTTCACGATTAATCTGCAACACATGCTGATTCTCCCAATCATTAGTTTGCGCGGCTACTGGAGCAAGAAGACCTAAACCAAATAACAAAGCGAATATTTGTTGTTTCATTTCTGTAAAGAGTTTAATTATTGCACATCAAGCGCATTGAGCCATAAACCAGCCATATTGTCGGCAGAGATACGCACTTTGTAATGCCCCGCATTGATAAAGCTTCCTGTTGTGGTGCTCAGCACTTTCCACTTTTCAGCAGCCACCGGGAAGGCTATCTCATCATTCTTCAGGATTCTTCCGTCAGAAGCAACCAGCTGAACGTGGACTTTTATTGGAGCCGTAGTTATATTCATATAACTAAATCGAAGAGCATACACATTGGCAATACCGGTAGATATATTCCACTCAATACTATTTGATTCTCCTTTCAGGAAACAAACGCCCGTCTGCTTACGATGAAGTTTTTTCTCAGACTTTCCGCTTACCCTGGCATCCTCTGCCTGATAGGTAACTGTGGTGCGTGAATCCTTTCCTTCAGGTAAGGAAGCAACAGGAGTAGAAACCACACGCTCAATATTATCCCATGACCATCCGTTAGACGGAGCCGAAGCTGCCGGCTGAATATTCTTGTTTTGAGAAGCAATGGCAATAGCAGATATGATTGCCTGACCGGCTTTCACTTCCGGGAAAGAGATTTTCAGTTCTCCTCCTTTTATTGTAGCATTCACCACTTTCTTATAAGCAACATCGTGCCCGGTCTCAGCCCATATATCCAAATCATTTATATAAGTTGAATCGTTTACCGCAACATCAAAAACACGAAGACCTTCACAATCTTTATTGCCTCCGGTACCATGCCAGGGTTCAGTGAAATACAATTCCACCCGATATTCACCATCCGGCAAAGGAAAATGATAAGCCAGCTTGTGACGTCCGAAACGGAAATGCCCAAACAAGCTCCAGTCTTTTGTTCCTTTTATAGGATCACACGTAAAGCGTTGGCTGGCAAGATATGGATTTAACCCCTTATAATCATCTGCCCAGGAAGTAGAACCCCAACCGTTGCTTGTTCCTTTTGCCACATCAGCACTCCACACTTGTCCATATTCATCAGTATAAGCATCACCACCACAATTCACGCGATAAATATAGTTATAATCCTTTTCGCCCTTCAAAACAGGTGTCGTATCTGTATATAACTGATCAAAATGAGGCGCTTTTTCCAAACCATTCAACACAATTACATCTTCAGCCACCGGTTTACCTTCGTAATAACCAACAGCTCGCAACACATTGTAACGAACTTCTCTGTGCTCCCACATAAAATGAGTACCGATCCCATGATTCGCTTTGCGTCCTAAGAAAGGAGTATTAGTCACATCATTATAAAGCAACACCGAATCGCAGTTGCTATATGCCTCAACAGTTGTACGGCGACTACCAGTAGCAAATCGGTCGGCCCAGGTGTGAGAAACAATATAAACCATCGGATCTTTCTTTGCCGATACATAATTGGCACGATACATATAATAAACATCCAGAGGTTCTTCCCATGGAGTAACCAAGCCTTTATAATTGAACGGACCTACTTTATCAATAACACGGTAACCCTCATCAGGTTGTTTGCGTCCGGGATTATCGTGTGAACTGAATATCCACTGGAATTGTCCGCAGCAACTATCCTTTACCGATTCAGCCAGGCGTATTTTCTTTTCCATCAGCAGATTCATGCGATCTTCACTCCACGCACCATTCTGATCAAAGTCACCTTCTGTGTGCAAATCAATGGAACGCCATGCACCATACTCACCGTTCAAAAGCTGACGGCTGATTTCCTTATCATAATTATTCAGATCACCACCATACGTGCCCGACCAGTTCTGAACTACATCCCAATCAGTTCCTTCGCCACCATTACAAGTAGTAATTACCCGCTGATTGCGAGCAGTAGGATCCATTTCACGAATAATATTCGCGCACTCCTCAGCAAACTCTTTAGGTAAAGAGCTTTCATTCTGCAATCCCCACATCACCACGGATGGTGAGTTACGGCGTTCCTTTATCCACTGACGAAGCAATGTCTTAAAGTTCTCACGAAATTCAGGAGAATCATACCAGATATGTGCCGAGAACTGAGGCCAGAAAACTATTCCATTCTCATCCCAGTAATTTTGATATTGCAGATTATGAGGTTGATGCGCGTCACGGAAACCATTGAAGCCTGCCGCTTTAATTTGTTTCACACGGGAAGCAATCTGTTCATCAGAGAAAGCATTAGATTGTCCAAACTGATGTTCGTATTCACAAACGCCGTTAATAAATACAGACTTTCCATTCAGACGAAAAGTCTGGTCGCCATCTTTACGAAGAGCAGGCCAGCTTACAGTACGAATTCCAAAAGGAGTAGTCACTTCATCGGTTGATTTACCACCACGCTTCACTACCGAAGCCAGATTATAAAGATACGGATCATCTGTAGACCACAAATGAGCATCTTTTATTTCAGGGCTAACCTGCTTAATAACTTTTGTTTCTCCGGGTTGAAGCGTTATGTTCTCTGATAAACGGAATACCTGTATACCGTCTTCATTAGAAAACTTACTAACAAATTCTATCGTTTCGGCTGTTTTACTGTAATTTTTAAGTTCTGTTTCAATATGCACCACTTTAGCCTGCTCGTCATTCCATATATGAACGCCGAATGGTTCAACACGGACTTTATCCGTAACCTCCAGAGTTACCGGGCGGAAGATACCCATTGGTTGCGAACCTTCAGAGAATCCCCATTCAGAAGAACATCCCCCGCAAACCCAAGGCATATCAGAAATCATCGAAGGATGTTCTGCTTTTACTTCAATTGTATTCTTTGTTCCAGGTTTCAGTTCATCGGTTACATCCAGCGTAAAAGTAGTGCGACCACTTAAATGCCTTCTCATGTTTTTTCCGTTTACATACACAGTGGCATAAGTTCCCACCCCATCAAAACGGATAAACATACGTTTGTCAGCATTCAAAGCCGGCAATTCAAAGTCTTTCTTGTACCAGGCCGTTCCATGACGATTGCCATGAACTAACTGACGATATCCTGCATAATCATCCCAGTTATGAGGAACATTGACTTTGGTCCAATCCGCATTCACAGCAAACGCATCATACGTTTTACTATTCTCACCGGCAGCTACGGTATACCAATTATTATTGAGAGACAAAACTGTTCTCTTTCCTTTGATTTCGGGAGCAGGGAAACGCAATTCCGATCGTCCCATTGGTTTGGATACTGCCAGCGCAATACCTCGTTGATCATTCTTATTCACTCCGCAATAATAGTGATAAACCACGCCGTTGTGCTCAATCACACATGACTTATGCGCAAAAAGGTTATCATAATCCTTGGAAGGAATTACTAAATCATCACCAGTCCAATCCGTCCAGTGAACCAAATCAGACGAACAGGCAAAGGTGTTGAAGGCTTTATATTTTCTGGAACTGCGAAAAGCACTGAAATAGAACATCACATACACATCACCCATCTTTTGAATATGCGCATCGGCAGTGATTCCTTCTTCATGCGTAAAGATAGGATTACCCTTGTATCTTTTCCAATGTGTCATATCATCAGAAAGAGCAATACCTATTCTTTCAGCCTTAATATTTGTTTCGGGATGGCGACCGCCTGCATTGTAGTACATTACAAAAGGCTTACCCAATATTTTATCCTTATCCCAGTAAACACAACTTTTATACTGCGTAATATTCTCAAACCACTGAGCATCCTTATCATCCGGTTTCATTACCGGTTTGTCCAGACTCTCCCACTCATGAGCTTTAGTCAGGTCCTTTTTGGTAAAAGCCACGCCCACCTTCAATGGACCGGACTCATATCCGGCAGATGCACCGCCAATATAAGTCATCCAGTACTTGTTCTTAAACTTATTCAGCTTATAACTTCCTCCCCAGGTATTGTCCTGCAGAGCAAGGAAGCCTCCGCGCTGGTTGGTATCCCATGTGCCATCCCGGAATGAAAGAATACTTCCAAGAGTCTTCCATTTAAGCAGGTCATCACTCTCGGCCAGCAAGGTTTGATAACCACGACCATCCTTACCCGATTGCCCGTTATACATAAGATAAGTCATGTACCATTTGTTTCCTTCCCGGAAAACAGACGGACAATCTACTTTATAATTATTAGTAGCCGGAGCTATCACTAATCCGTACTTATAGGGAGTCTTTACCTGCTCATAAATATCCTTCATCTTAGCCTCAGAGACTTGCTGTTGTGCAAATCCTCCAAGTGAAAGAAAGAAAAATAAAAGAACCATCAAAGGATGTTTTGTTATCATGATTAAATCAATACCTTAATTTATTAATAGAACAACCAGTCCATTGTTTCCTCCGCTCCTGCCAATCCGGCATTTCGGGGAGTGATATTCTTATTTGTGAGTCCAAACACAATCAGATATCCTTTGGGCAACAGTAATTTGTGTTTGCCGGCTGTGAAACTATAAGCATGTACATTGGCCAATGGCATGCCATCAATTCGAATGGCATTTGTCAGCTTCGGCTCTGCCTGGCCATACTCATTGGCCGACGCATCGGTTTCCAGTTTTGGAGCCTTTGCATACTTCTTCTGATCATCACGGAAATAGCCAACCAGCAACAGAACAGGCTCGTGAGCTTCGAATTCAATCGTTGTTCCTTCTTCACGTTGCTTATCACCATCAAAACAGAAAGCAGAAAGACCTTCCAATTCAGGAGCCAAAGCTTCCACTTTACCCTGAACATTAGAAAAAAGCGTAGCACCTTTTGTTAGTTTCACAACCGATTGCTTACCTAGCAAAGTAACTTTAGCGCCCGTAAGTGAAGCAATCTTTGAATCTGTGGCAACAACTTTTCCACTCTGTTTAGCTTTAAGCATAGCCAGATTGGCTTTGAAGTTATCCAGCTCTTTTTCGTAATGAACTAGTAACTCTGCCCATGTTTTATTTTTTCCATCATCGCCCCCAATAGGAATCCGGCGTTGTGCCGTTTGCATACTGTTGGCATAAAGATAATGATCCTTTGTCAAATCAACCAATTTACGGTAGTGAACAAGCCCCTGCTCCATCAACGGAATAGCCGCATCAAGATTCTTCAGGTCCTTGCCCCACTGATAATCGAGTACCAGTTTGGCTGCTTTTACTTTCAGGTTAAAAGCATACGCAAATTCACGATAGCAATGCATATCATTGCGCAAACGTTCAAACTCTTCCTTATTCTTTGTTACCTTTCCATCCACGCTGTCTATGGCAGCTATAGCTTTATCACCATGTTCAATAACCTGTGCCACAATGTCAAGAGGCATTTCGCCTATATGAGGTTGCTTCTTCCATTCCTTTTCTACATATTCGATAAGCTTTTCTCCTTCCGGTCCGCAACTTTCATAGAATCCCGGATAGATGGTATATTTATATGGATTAACCAGCTGACTCATAAACATTCCCAATAAAAGGGTCTGGCGGTTTCCTTCTGTGATGCCGAAACGACGTAACAGTTTAGGTGCTATTTCACCAGTTTGCTCATAAGCTTCCAGTATGTTACCGGCATTAGCAGCATCGGTTCCATAGAAATCGGCCAACTGTTCCTTCCAGTAAGTAACCTCGTCATTGCGGTCACGGCGACAGTTCCACGCATATCGTGCCCAACCTTTATACCAAATCCAATCTCTGTCCAGTTGCTCTTGACGTTTTCCGTCAGGCAATTTATCAGCAGTATAAGGCCAGTCCCAGTACGAAGCCTGAGGATATAAATGCAGCGCATTAGCACCGTGCACATCGTGCATCGCCTTTACCGACTTCTGAATAAAATCGGGCGATCCCCAACGAAACGGTTCCAGATTAGCCAATATATGTACGTTACTGATATGAATACTTCCCAGCGAGCTTAAGTCCTTATGAATCTTTGCCCACGGACCGCGTGGTTCATAAGTAGTAAGTGATTCACCGTTATATTTGTGCATGGTATAAAGATTCTTATAAAGTGGCAATGCAGCGTCCATCACCATCTTGCAGTCTGTGTCATGCGCACGAAGCAACAAAGGAGGTTCGTCCGTACGACCAAGAGCTTTCAACCCGTCTTTTACTCCGGGGATAATAGTTTTTGTGAACCATTCCACATCATCTTCGTAGGTATCCATTGCCTCTCCCAGACAAACAAGCAATCCCACATTTGGGTATTTCTCGATAAAAGCAGCAATAGACTTACGGGTATAATCAGCAATCAGCGGAGTGATTGGTCTGTTCCTATCCTGAGTCTTAATGCCATAATGCTCTGCAAAAGGTTTGGAAACTATGATATTATAGAACATCTGAATAACGAAAATGCCACGTTTATCAGCCTCTTTAGTTATAAAAGAAAACATTTCCTCGTTCTTCTTAAATGTCTCATCATCCACCTCAACGGCAAATGGATAATCTTTCAGCTTAACTAAAGATGCAAACGGATGACCGTTCCACAGATAGACAGAGTTCATTCTGTTTGCAACAAGCATATCCAGATACTTAATCCACATTGCTTTATCATAGAGCCAGGGAAAAGTTTCGGAAGTATAGGGGTATTCATAAACTGTTCTTCCGGGAAGATAATATGGTTTTTGCACCCCGATACAAGAACCACGCAATACCATTTCGGGAGCATCTGTCATCTCCTTTGGGAAATCAAGATTATGCTTCTTTACCTGATCCAGCAATTGGTAACAACCATACAAAGCCCCTGTGGGATCATTGCCATACATTAAGGTTGTATTTTTCTTTGTTCCAATGTAAAAGCCTTCTTTTTTCATTGAACCTGGAAGAGCAAACCCCTGTTTCTTTATAAAGTTAAGAGAAGAAGGATCACCTTCCTCCAAAGCCAGAATTGTTTTTCTACCTGTGCGCTTTGCTTCATTCAGTTTCTGGATTCTTACTGTGTATCCCTCTTTTTCAAGAGTATTCTTAAGCTGCTCCGTTCCAAATTGTAATCGTTTGGATGCTGTGGGCGAAGTAATTATTGACACTGTATTCTTTTGACATGCTGTAAAAAACAGAGCCAATCCACACAAAGCCAATACTTTTAATTTCGTCATCGTTCTAATAAGTTTATAAGATTATAAAAAAGAGACGAAAACAAAGGAGGAATGTACTCAAAAGTATGGAATTTCCTTAAGAATGTCCTACCGGTACACCCAGGTGTACGGAAGAAAGAATAAGTTATAATAAAAAGAGCGAAGAAGTAGGTTGTTATTCATGCTTCTTCGCTCTTTTTATACAAAGCTATTATGATTTAATTACGGTAGCTTACAGTTACTTCTGTATCATTGCCTTCAATTAAGATGCGATATTCATTCTGAGACACCTTCTCAACAACTCCGGCAGAAGCTTTTGGTTTAGTCTTACTCACAAAAGTAAGATAACCTTTACCCTCTCCTGCTTTTACCTTTATGGTCTTAGTATCCATAAACACATGAATCCCCCCTTTAGGAGTAGGAACAGTTCCTTCAATCCATTTCAATCCACCCAGAGAAGGATTGATGGCAAACTCACTATATCCCGGTTTAATTGGTTTCACTCCAAGATAATACTTACCTAACAGATAAATAGGACTTGATCCCCATGCATGGCAAAGACTCTTACCGAAGGGACGACCGTACATTGCATAATGCTTGCTGCCCTTATCTTCCGGATTATATTTTTCCCAGAAAGAAGTAGCACCCAACTTCAACATACCGCCCCAGTAATCCTTAATCTCTTTCGTTACAGCCTTCTGTTCACCAAGAGCACAAAGAGATTCCAATTCATAGAAACGCATATACGGCGTTGATATCTTCATGATAGAATTATTCATCAGGACAGACTTCTTAACTTCCTGTTTTTTCTGATTATCCAGATAATCGAATAACACACCAAACATGTTTGCATAGCGGGTAACTGCCTCACTCTGCTTTCCGTTCAATCGGTTATGAACAAAACCCTGCTTCTCATTATTCCAGAAAGCAGGTTCCAGTTTCGATTTAAGAGAAGAGTACAACTTGTCATACTTAGCCTTATCCTGTTCGTTTCTGGTAAGATCAGCACAAAGCGCCATTGTTTGCAGACTCTTGCAGAACAAAATCTGCTCAAAGCTCAGTTCGCCGTGCTTATCCATATAACCATCCGCCCAGTCTACGAATACCCAGTCGCCGGTCATACCTTCCACCATACCGTCTTTATTGGTTCTTCCCAACACATAATTCATCATGCTAGCCATCTTCGGATAAAGTTGCTGAATAAAGTGACGGTCGCCGGTATACTGATAATAATCATACACACTCATAAACCAGTAGAAAGTATAATCCATGATAGTGTTGATGTGAGAAGTCACCGGATCCTTACCACGAAGCAAGTTAATAGTACGCCCTACTGTGTGAGTATCAAAGAACAAGTAATAGTTCATCAGATAACTCTGAATAGCATCACCACTCCACACCCAACGGTCACGTTTAATTCCGTCAATAAAGAACTCACGGGTAGTAAGATGCATTGTGTAAGCAGCCACATCCCATATTTTGTTAATTTCCTGATCACTGCAACGGAAAGAACCACGATAAGTTTCAGGAAGAGATTCGTAAAGCATAGATACATTGGCAAAACGAACTCCGGGATCAGTGACAATATATACATATCTGAAAGCCTTTGAACCCTGAACAGTATAATCTTTAGCCTCAGCATTGTTTACTTCAAAACGATCCAGCGTTTCACAAGAGCCAGTGCTCATTGCTTCCTCCTTAGATTCTCCGTAGAAGATGTTCACTTTACCGTTACCTTTAAGCTGTCCAAGCTTCACATATCCAAAAGTCTCTTTGCCAAAGTCCACTAATACTCCCTCTTTCAGAGGAGTAACAGTTGCGGCATTCATCGGTTCAGTATGCAATTTAAAGTGAGAAGGCAACTGAGTTGGATCATTAAAGTTCCAGCTAGAAGCATCCATATAGGTTGTAGCTGAAGTATCCGATGCCTTACCCGATTCATCAATCCACTCCTTATCCTCGTAAGTCACTTTCCATGACTGATCAGAGAAAATTGTTTTACCTGATACATAAATAGCTGGCACTGTTGCCTGATTGTGTACCTTTATATTCAAACTATGCTTTCCTTCAGGAATAATCAATGTTTTAGGAGCGCCAAACAGAAGTTTACCGTCAAGCTTCACATTGTAACGACCTTCAACAGCAATTGTAATCTCTTCCGGTTTAAATAAATTCAGCTTTTTTGAGAACTCCACCAGCACATAGTGACTATCCATTTTCCAGAAAGGAGGAAAGAAAGCTCCCCTCTCCGTTCTGTTATTGTTCATATTATTACCCAGCCATATTTCATAATCGCCCGGATACCAAATCCATGTAGCTTTTTGTGCTTTCATTGAAGAAACAGAAAGAACCATTAAAAGGATTAATATAAAATTACGTTTCATCTTTATGAATATTAAGATTATTTTTTCAACAAATATAGGTAATCCGGTTGCAATCCCGCACGATTACGGATACTATCCGCCACCATCGGACCATTGTTAGTCCACACATTACCCGGACCGTTGGCATTCTTCAGGAATTTCTCCTTGTCGCACCAGTTATCTTTTACTTCAATAAACGAAGAACCCTCGTCTGTATATAAGTAAAACCAGTGGTTAGGATCGTGCGCATAAGGAGACAGTACAATATCATGCACGTAATTCTCGGCAAGCACCGTTTTTGGCTGAGCAGAAAGCGTATAGATACCGGCCACATCGTGCATGTGAATAGCATAATGATGAATGTTATTTGCAATCACCTTATTGTTACGCATGCAATTTACAGTCTGCGTCCATCCCCATCCCAGGTTAATTCCGGTGTATGACACATAGCTGATTTCATTATGCTGAATGGTTACATCTCTTACAAAACCTGCACAAATAGCCACACATCCCCAGTCCTCGTTTGTTACATCCGTAAAGTAATTGTTGGCAATCAGCTGATCGGCACAAAGTACCCGGCTATCGGCAGGATCATACGGTAAGTGCGATTCAAACGAAGGATCGTTAAACTTACCTGTCTGCAAACCATTGCCGGCAATATCCCTGAAGATAGAACCTTCCACGCTTACATGCTGAGCAGCCTCAACAAAGTCGAGCCCGCAAGAACCTAAATGTTCAAAATTACAATTAGCAAAAGCAATATTGTTTGCACCCTGTACCTGAACGGCAGCAGGCGGACGACCAATCCATCCCTGATTATCCAGTTTGTGATTATTATCATCACGCACCTGTTTCGGGGTCAGCGTATAAGCATCCAGCATATACATTCCGGCCTGCAAAGGCACATGTCCTTTTTCAGACGGACGCATCCATGTAGTATAATTAAAGTTGATCCCTTCAAAGCGAATGTTTGAAACCGGACGATCAACAGTTCCTTCCACCTGAACCACTGTTTCCAAAGCAGGAACCACGGCCGAAACCGTCTTCATATTCTCCCCTTCACGCGGATAATAATAAAGTCGGCTGGTTGCATTGTCATAATACCACTCACCCGGTTGGTCAAGTAACTCGATAGCATTGGTAAGATAGAAAGCAGAGTTCACCCCTTTGCCCAACATTGGTCTCGGCCAGGGATGTTCAAACTGAATGCGACTTTCGGGGTTACAGAATTTAATTCCGGCAGAATCACCCTGCACCTTAATTGACTTTATGCGAAGATTGGCAACCGCCCACATCTCGTGAAGCACCAACTCAGCATGACGAGCATTCATTATCGCCTTTACCGAGCGGGCTGGCACCCAAAGAATTTCATTCTCCGTATCATTGTTCACAATTCGAGCCATCTGCTTAAAGTCGGCAACATTACGGGCACGAACAGCTTTCTTTCCGTTTATCCACAACTGACGGAAATCAGCTGTTCTCCCGTTAAAGTCAGGAACTTCTGTTACCCAGACTTTTCCTTTTGCAGCAGCAGGCATACCATTTACATGTCCCGCCTTTTGCCATCCAGTAAGTGATGTACCACCACTTATAATTACCTTTTCACCTTTTACCGGCTCAATAACCGTAGGCGATTCTTTCGTGCCCGAATCCTCGGGACGGATAAAGACCGGTTCGTATACAGAGTAAGTACCACCCTGCATATAAATATGAATACCGCCCTTAACCGACTCATCCTTTAATCTTCTGAGTTCACGCGCCTGTCTCAATGCTCCCGCAAGTGTAGCTTTCGGTGAAGCCTGAGTTCCGTTGTTGCGGTCATTGCCATGCACGGAAACCCATATATCAGCCGAAGAAGCCTTTGTTATCCCTAAAAAGAGAATAAGCAGGAGAAATGGAATACGTTTCATTTTTCTTATATTATCTGTTTATCAACATTCATTTATCGTGCCAGTGGCATCCATACAGTCATATCCGCCTTACCACGGTTACCCCATGCATAATAAGGAATCAAGCGGATTTTCACCTTCTTTGAAGAATCAGAAACCGTTTTGTAAAGAGTACCCTTCCACGAACCCTCATTCATCAGTTGAGCTTCACCATCCAACGCCACAATCGGACTTCCATCAATGGTAATCTTATTCGGAGTAAGCTGAATATTTGCAGGAATCAATACATTATCAATAGACTGTCCGCCTTGCACATCCATAGATTCAAGACAGTAAACCAGCGGTCCGCGTTTTACCACAGTCTGGTTACGAGTCTCTTCCACCAACGGATTAGATTCCATCAGTTTCACAGTCATGGCAAGATTCAGTTCCACAACATCGCCCTTTTTCCATACTCTGTTCACTTCTGCATATTTTCCGGCAGGAAGATCAGCATCCACAGGTTTGCCGTTAACTGTCAGAGTAGCTTTTTCGCACCATTCAGGAATACGGAAATTCATGGAGAATGCTTTCTTTGATGCAACTTTATCAACAGTTGTAACCACTTTGCCATCCCATGGATAATCAGAAACCTGAGTCAGTTTCAAAGCAGAACCATCAGTAAGTTTGGTGTCAAGCTGGTTGCCACCGTATAAGTTGAGCCATACCCCTTTTTGTGAAATACTATATGCATAATTCTGAGCTTCGCACAAAGTACGCATTGTGTTTGGAGGACAGCAGAAACAACTGATGTATGACTGGCGCTCTCTTGGCCATCTCAGTGTATAAGGGAAATCTTTCGACAAACGCAACGGATTGGTGTAGAAGAATCTCTTTCCATCCAAACTGACATTAGACAAAACGCTATTATAAAGAGCAGTCTCCATCACATCTGCATACTTCTCTTCACCGGTAGTCTGCAACATACGCCAGTTGAAAAGCATGTTACCGATATTCGCACATGACTCATTGTGAGCCGTACTGTTAGGCAACTGATAAGCACGACCATAAGATTGGTGCACCTTTTGAATAGAATCCGGCTCGTAGCAAGTACCATCAGGAGAAGTACCGTCATACAAAGCACCGCAAGCACCTGTTACATACATCTTCCGGGTAACAATATCCTTCCAGATAGATTCCAGATTATCCATTAAAACCTTTTCACCTGTTTCAGCATACACATCAGCCACACCGGCATACAAGTAGTTGGCACGAACGGCATGTCCCATTGCAGTTTTCTGATCGCGGAAAGGAACACGATCCTGATTATCATCAGTACCATTCTTCACCATACCACGAATATTAATCAGGTTCTTTGCCAGTTCCAGATAACGAGGATTGCCTGTTGCACGATACATCTCAACCACACCCATATAGTGAGAAGGACATATAGCATTGCGGGCAAGTTCAGCCGAAGCAGTTTCGTAGAAGTAGCAAAGGAAATCAGTTGCCTTGATTGCAGCGTTGAACAAAGTCTTCTTTCCGGTAGCTCTGTAATGTACGCAACCAGCCATCATCAAGTGACCAAGATTATAAGTTTCAAAGTTCAGGCGGTTAGCAAAAGCACCCACTTCATTGGCGCCACCCACTTTTGTTCCAATAACAGTCTCTTTGTGAGCCTTGTGAGAGTCGACACCTTTATTTTTTTCTTCAATAATAACCGGAGTATGAATATATCCGTCTTCACGTTGCGCCTTCACGATAACAGCAACAGCCTTATCCATCAGCGCATCCAGTTTCGGATCTTTATTTACCGCATAAACAGCAGCCACACCTTCCAGCCATTTATAAAAATCGCCATCGTGGAAAGGAGGTCCCCAATGTTCGCCCGGACACACACCGGCAGCCACTTCAAAGTTGCGAAAGCCATGCGAAATTTCAGGAGCATTCCATGTATTCCACATGCTGATAAGCATAGTGTCTTTGCAAACGCGGAATCTATCTCCCCAAAAACCGTCAGTCCACTTCACAGCCGACAAATCAACATTGGTAAGTTGTGCATACTTACTTTTCGAGGTATTCATTAAGGCTTTTTCCTGTGCCGGCAAAGCCATAAAAGCCGATAATAAACCAAGTGTAAGAAGTCCTTTCTTTATCATTTCTTTTTTCGTTAATATAATGTGTTAACTATAAGGACGAAGAAATGATGGTTTTGTAATAGGGAAGGATAGACGATTTTAGATTAGCTCAATATTAACAGCTGTCATTTATCATGATTATATTCATCCGAGTTTAACTGAGCAGTAGGGAATATTAATTTCCGAAGTTGGTAATTCTCCCTGTTCCAGAAATTAAATATAATTCATTTTTAGCACGCGAACAAAATCACATATAATAGTTTTTCAGCAATATATTTAGTTATTTCGTTTCAATCATGCTTGGGCTACATCAAAAAAACATCCCATAAAACAACTAACTTTGAGCGAACATTAAGTTAAGCTATAAGTTGCTATTACATTATTAAAGAAAAGTTCTGGAAAAGGCAGCATTAAAGGAAAAAGAAAGCGGTTATATGGAATACAGAATTTCTTTGTAACCTTTTATTAGTATATAGTTTTTAATGCGTCGACCCTGAAAGTCTGAATACTAGTTTTTACCTTGGCATAAATAAAGCCGATGTATCTTTTGACTGTATAAGAAAAACCACTACCTTTACACACAGAGTTATTTAAGCTTATGCGAAGTTCAGAGAGCCCAAACATTCTGTGTATAAATTATTCGTAGAACATTACAATAAACAGCTATGCTGATAGTTGTTATCAATAACTTATTTTTTATACCTTCTTGCTGCAAAGCTAAAGTTATAAAAGGTCAAAGCTAAAAAGCCACTTAAATTGAATAAGATTGGCTTAATCGATAGAATAAGACCAAAATAAGTGATACTTTTAAATGAACAACCAACCAAAAACAGACCAATCTGTGTTACTTCGCATATAACCGCTCAAAATAAACCGATTAAATTAATCTACATCTATACCTCATGAGTGAATGCAATAATATAGAAGCCTTTATCTCCGGAAATATGGAAGCCTTTGAATCACTGTATAATACCTATGTAGGAAAGATTTTCAATTATATAAATTCATTTATTTATGATCCGGACATAGCAAAAGATATTACCCAAAATACATTTCTTCAATTATGGGATTCGCGATCGAATCTCGATGCAAACGGTAATATTGAAGGCTATATATACTCTATTTCCCGAAATTTATTGTTTAGGGAAATGCGCCGTTTAAATATCCATAAGAATTATACCATCCATGTACAAGAAGGCATGAAAGAAGGAGAAGA
The DNA here is from genome assembly GCA_963667395.2 of Bacteroidaceae bacterium. Lineage (GTDB taxonomy): Bacteria > Bacteroidota > Bacteroidia > Bacteroidales > Bacteroidaceae > Bacteroides. The sequence goes on along the minus strand of CAXXJL010000001.1, from coordinate 3,812,560 downwards.
GTCAGGAATTGAAGAAAAACTTTCACGCGATATGATAGAAAAGCAGATTCTTTCATTACTGACTGAACTTCCGGAGGCACGGCGTAGGATATTTATGATGAGATGGGGTAAAGGGTTATCAAACAAGGAGATAGCAGAAGAACTATCTATTTCTGAAAAAACAGTTTCCACCCAAATACATCGTACCATTACCTTCTTAAAATCCAAAATGGGTTCGGCGCTTATGACCTTTATTACAATTTCTTCGATAAATATCTAAAATATTTCATTTTATTGTAATCCTTTTGCGGGGGTTGTGGATATATTATAAATAACCCCTAAAAATATGGAAATAAAATATATAAATGATTTAATTAAAAATCTGCTTACAAGCTCTTCTTCATTTGAAGTTATACAAAGCTCTGAGAACCTAAACATTTTGTATATAAATTATTCGTAAACTATTACGATAAACGGGCTATGCTTGATAGTTGTATCAATAACTTATTTTTATACCTTCTTGCTGCAAATTTAAAGTTATAGAAAGGTAAAAGCTAAAAAGCCACTTAAATTGAATAAGATTGGCTTAATCGATAGAATAAGACCAAAATGAGTGATACTTTTGAATGAACAACCAACCAGAAATAGACCAATCTGTTTTACTTCGCATATAACCGCTCAAAATAAACCGATTAAATTAATCTACATCTATACCTCATGAGTGAATGCAATAATATAGAAGCCTTTATCTCCGGCAATATGGAAGCCTTTGAATCACTGTATAATACCTATGTAGGAAAGATTTTCAATTATATAAATTCATTTATTTATGATCCGGACATAGCGAAAGATATTACCCAAAATACATTTCTTCAATTATGGGATTCGCGATCGAATCTCGATGCAAACGGTAATATTGAAGGCTATATATACTCTATTTCCCGAAATTTATTGTTTAGGGAAATGCGTCGTTTAAATATCCATAAGAATTATACCATCCATGTACAAAAAGGCATGAAAGAAGGAGAAGAGTCAGGAATTGAAGAAAAACTTTCACGCGATATGATAGAAAAGCAGATTCTTTCATTACTGACTGAACTTCCGGAGGCACGGCGTAGGATATTTATGATGAGATGGGGTAAAGGATTATCAAACAAGGAGATAGCAGAAGAACTATCTATTTCTGAAAAAACAGTTTCCACCCAAATACATCGTACCATTACCTTCTTAAAATCCAAAATGGGTTCGGCACTTATGACCCTTATTACAATTTCTTCGATAAATATCTAAAATATTTCATTTTATTGTAATCCTTTTGTGGGAGTTGTGGATATATACTATAAACAATCCCTAAAAATATGGCAATAAAACGTATAAAACATTTAATTATAAATCTGCTTACAGGCTCTTCTTCAATGGCGGAACGTGCCGAAATGGCAAAATGGATGAGTTCCGAAGATGCCGAACGCGACAGTAAGGAAGCATGGGAAAGTGCCTCTAAGGATATTGACAGCTCTCTTAAAAATAAGATATGGAATGATATCCGGTTGAAGATAAAAAATGCACATACCGAACCGACTCCAGCTAGACATATAAGCAGACACAGAATTTATTCCATTCCAAAAGTTGCCGCTTTTATTGCAGTTATCCTATGTTCAACCTTTACTACACACTTCTTGTATAGTAATTTCATAGAACAAAAAGAGAGCACAGCTAGCAATCTTTATACTTTTGAGGTAGAATCGGGGCAAAAAGGAAGTATGCGCTTGGCAGATGGCACTGTAGTGTATCTCAACGCCGCATCCAAAATATCATTTGCTGGTAACTATAATTCTAAAAATCGAGTAGTAAAACTCGATGGAGAGGCTTATTTCAAGGTTGCTAAAAATCCGAATAAAAAATTCATTGTTACATGCAATGGAGTAGATATCGAGGCTTTAGGTACCGAATTCAACGTAAAAGCATATCCCACTGACAGCATTATTACCACTACTCTTGCTAAGGGAAAAGTTAAAGTTTATAACAATAAACATAGCGTGACTCTTCTTCCTCAAGGCGTTGCTACTTATAATATGAGACACCAAACGATCAAGAAATCTACTATTGATAATATTGAAATTGCCGATTTCTGGAGAAAGGGACAACTCGTTTTCGATGCCGATCCTCTGTCTTCTATCGCTCAAACCATCCAAAGAATGTACAACGTAAAGCTCTATATTAAAGATACAAAATTGAAAAACATGAAATTCACCGGTACCATTCGGAACAACTCACTGGATAATGTTTTGGATGTAATGAGTCAAAGTTATCCGCTTACTTATACAATAACTGATTCCGTAATAACTATTTCTGCGAAAAATAAAGACTAATAAAACCAAAATGAAAAACTACAAATAATTAAGCCTATGAAAAAGAATAGTTTAAAAGTACTTAAGTTATTATGCCTATCAGTACTATTACTTATAGCCTACCCGGTCAGTGCCCAATATTCAGTAAATATTCCGGATAAGACAGTTGTCCAGGCAATTAAAATTATTGAAAAGAGTACCGGATATAAATTCTTTTATCCAGATAATTTACCAAATTTAATTAAGAGAGTCAGCTTCAAAGTGGAGAATAAGCCCATTGAAACGATACTCTATAATCTCTTCAAGGATACTAAAATTACCTATATTATCAGAAGTCAAAAACAAATTATCCTATCGGAAAAGACTTCCCAGAATTCAACGGATAAACTTTTATCCGGTCAGTCATCCGGAACTTTTACAATAAGAGGTAAAGTCAAGGGAAAAGACGGAGAAGAGCTAATAGGAGTTCCCATAATGTCCGATAATGGCACTGTAGGAACTACTACCAATCTTGAGGGTAATTATGAATTGCAATTGACAAAACCTACCACATTAACTTATACATATATAGGTTATAAATCGGCTAAAATTAAGGTAAATAAATCAGAAGTAAAGAATGTTATCCTGGAGAGTTCCGATGTTGTCCTTAATGACGTAGTAGTTGTAGGATACGGAACACAAAAAAAAATAAACCTTACGGGATCTGTGCAGAGTATAAGTAGTGATGATATTCTCAGACGTAGTGCTTCCACCGGTTCAGCCGCATTACAGGGTATGGTTCCCGGACTTACGGCTATTCAATCATCCGGACAACCGGGGGCTGATAATGCTTCCATTAAAATAAGAGGATTGGGATCACTTAATTCGGAAACTTCCCCACTGGTATTAATTGATGGAGTGGAAGGCAATATGGACCGTATCGATTTAAATTCAGTAGAATCGATCACTGTACTGAAAGATGCGGCTTCGGCTTCTATATATGGTTCACGCGCTTCAAACGGTGTAATACTTGTAACGACAAAAAGAGGCTCAGAAGGGAAAGTGAAACTGACATTCAGTAGCTATATGGGATATAACAAACCTACCACATTGCCTAAGCCCACAAGTGCCATTGAGTACATGCAGGCTGTGGATGTGGCACGTACCAATGCGAATCAGGATCCATTATATACCCAGACGATCGAGACATATAAAAATGGTGGTGTCGATAATATCAATTATTACGATACGGACTGGCGAAAAGAAGTGATTAAGGAAAATGCATTAATGCAGAATTATTCGCTTAGTATCAGTGGAGGTAATGACATAACAAAGCTTTTTGCTTCAGCAGGATACTATACACAAGACGGATCAATTGATAATAACAAATTTACGCGGACTTCTTTACGTATAAATACAGATACTAAGGTTAACAAATGGATGAAGCTTGGAGTGGATGTGGGAATACGTCAAGCCACAGCAAAATCTCCCGTAATGGATACACCTGGCAATATTATTGGTAAAGCGTTGACTATGACACCTATCATGTCGGGCATCAATGCCGATGGTACATGGGGAAACGGTATTAACGGAACAAATCCTATCGCTATGGCAAAAAACGGATGCGTAAGTAATAGTATCGCTCCCGAATATACGGCAAGAACAACTCTGTCTATTGACCCTTTCAATGGTGTCAATATCTTTGGAGCATATACTTGGAAATGCTCAGACGGTCAAACAAACGCTTTTGTAAAACCTTACAAGGTGTATGAAAATGGTGTATCAAAGGGCGAATTTCCGACAACAGGGTCATCGGAATCAGAACAAAGGACAAAGACCATCAATAAACAATATAACTTACAAGGTACTTATGAGAAGACTTTCAATAAAAACTACTTAAAAGCATTGCTTGGTTTCCAAAGCGAAGAAATGAATTACAATTACCTGACAGCCGGTCGTAAGAATTTTTATTATGATGGCTACGAAGAACTGGTAAACGGTGATATCAGTACAGCGTCAAACTCAAGTGCAAAGTATGCCTGGTCTATGTTGTCGTATTTCTTTCGGGTAAACTACACCTTTGATGACAAGTATTTATTTGAGGTTAACGGTCGTTACGACGGTACATCAAGATTCAAAGAAGAACATCGTTGGGGCTTCTTTCCTTCGGTATCCGCCGGATGGAGAATTTCTGAAGAAAGTTTCTTTGAGCCAATAAAAAAGGTTGTGAGTAACCTGAAACTTAGAGCATCTTATGGAGAATTAGGAAATCAGTCCATCAATGGTTATTATCCTTATGCTTCGTCCATAGGAAGCTCCCCAAGTTATGGATATTGGTTTGATGAAGAATTGGCATCAGGTGTTGCGCAGATTCAATTGGCAAACAAAGCGATAACATGGGAAAAATCAAAACAAATTAATATCGGTGTCGATGTAGGCTTATTTAATAATCGTTTGAATGCAACTTTCGATTATTATAGAAAAGACATTACTAACATGCTTCAGCAATTCCCTGTCCCATTATTCGTCGGAATAACCGCTCCCTGGGAAAATGCAGGTTCGATGAGAAACAATGGTTGGGAACTTTCATTATCATGGCAAGACCGTATCGGTAATGCGAACTACTATATCAAAGGAAATCTTTCTGATGTAAAGAACAAAATGATTGATTTATATGGGAAAGAATACGTAGGTACTACAACAGTAACAAGGGAAGGCGAGCAATTTAATTCATGGTACGGATATATTGCCGACGGCTATTTTCAAACTCGGGATGAAATCAATAGTTCTCCTGTATATGGTGGTAATCCCAACAATGTAAAACCGGGATACATCAAATACAAAGATCTTAGTGGTCCGGAAGGAGTACCCGATGGAAAAATAAACAATTACGACCGCACTATACTCGGTAACTCTACTCCACGATATGAATTCGGATTGACATTAGGTGGCGACTGGAAAGGTTTGGACTTTTCATTATTTTTTCAGGGAGTGGGTAAAAAAGATGTGTATTATTCCGGTGCCGGCGCCCGTGCTTTATCAGGTAATTACACGATCTATAACTATCAGTTGGATTACTGGACAGAAGAAAACCATAATGCCAAATTTCCAATATTGCTTGAAGATCCCAACGGAACAAATCCAAACAATATGATATCGAGCTTCTGGGTGAAAAGTGGAGCTTATTGCCGCTTAAAAAATGTTGTATTGGGATATACACTGCCACAGAACTGGACACAGAAGGCTACGTTATCTAAAGTGAGAATTTATGCAAGTGCACAAAATCTGCTGACAATAAAGAACGGTTTTTATGAAGGTTTCGATCCAGAAAACAGCATTGGATCAGGCGCAAGTTGCTATCCCTTAAATAAGGCATTTATATTCGGACTTTCTGTAGAATTTTAACACATTAGAAAGATGAAAAAGAAATTAATAATATATAATTTAACAGCTGTACTTTTTACAATTTTGGGATTTACCTCATGTACTGACTTCCTTGAACAGGAAAATCCGGCATACGATTCCGAAGGGTTCTATACCACTGAAGCAGGACTGAAAGAAGGTGTTACCGGCATTTATTCTCTTTTGTATTTCGATATGAACTGGTCGGTACCGGCGTGTATTGTTCTCGACCATTATACAGCATACGGGCTCGAGCAAGATGAAAACAACTCGATCGGTGCAGGCGGAACGTTAAACCCCGACAATGGCAAAATCCAGACATTTTGGAGTGAAGAGTATGGAATAGCCGCCCGTGCTAATTCGGTGATTAGCGGTGCGGAAAATAGTATTTCAGAAATGAGTGACGATGCCAAACAGTATTATGCTGAAGCACGTGTAATACGAGCTTATGCTTATTATAACCTTGTATCGGCATTTGGTGATGTACCCTTCTTTACCGCCCCTGTAGATATAGACCAATACAAAGCTGGACGTACCCCGAAAGGAGAAATAATTGATTTTCTAATAAAAGATCTTAATGATGCTGCTAATTACCTTCCGTGGGCTGCAGCCCAAAGAGGGCGTGTGGATAAAGCCGTTGCATACGGCTTGGTTGCTCGTATAGGTCTATTTGGCGGGAGCTTTAATGTAAACAATAAAGCCGGAGAATACTTCAGAGTAGCTGCTGATGCAGCAGGAAAAGTGATAGGGAAGAGAAATTTGGCACAGAAATTTCCCGACTTATTTAATTTAACCGGCCAGGCGAAGAGCGATGTTCGGAATGAATTGCTATGGGAATTAATGTATTCTACAAGCGGAACAAAGAAATTGAACGTCGCTGGTTTTGGTCATTCATCGCGCAACTATGGCTCATCAGTACGTTTTCCGAGTTCCCTGATAGTTGATACCTACGAATGTATCGATGGAAAACGTATTGATGAATCTCCCCTTTACAATCCGAAGTACCCTACATTGAACAGAGATCCCCGTTTCAAATACACTTTGTCAGGACATGGTGACACTATAAATTACACTAACACCGACGGCAATAACCCGTTGAAACTTATTCTTAATATTTATGATGATAAGACTCGTTTTTATCCGCGTAAAAATGCCTGGTACACAGCCCAAAATGTAGATGTTACCACAACCAGCCCGTCACTCGTAAACAATGGAGTTGGGTACTTGTGGCGTAAATATTCTGATGAGAATACCGAACAACTTATGAGCTCTTCAACCAATATGATTCTGATGCGTTACGCTGAAGTGCTTCTGTCGTATGCTGAAGCTAAAATAGAACTTAATGAATTGGATGAAACTGTATATTCAGCTATTAACCAGGTTCGCAAGCGTGCCGGAATGCCATCTGTTTCGGATGATAGAAAGGGAAATCAGAATAAAATGCGCCAGTTAGTGCGACGTGAGCGTAAGGTTGAGCTGGTACTTGAGGGCTTACTGTTTGTTGATGTGCGTCGTTGGGGTATCAGTGATATGTTAAATGAGCATCCTTCTTACGGACAGCCCAAACCCGAAATCAGATATAATGGATTGGAACTTACTGATATTCCTAACTTTAAGACTGACGAACGGCATAATCTCAACGACATTCCTTCATACGAATCCTACAAGGATAAACTCAGAGTACGCGATAGAAACAGATACTGGGACCCTAAGTTCATCTGGTGGCCTATTCCACGTCTTGAGATCAACCGTGACCCGAATTTGACGAATCCCGATTATTAATTATCACCATTAATATTCGTAAACATCCATCTTATGATAAAAAAATGTTTAATATTCCTTCTTGTCTATCTCACAAGCTTAACTGCATTGTGGGGTCAAGCCAAAGGTACGCAAGTAACCGAAACCGACTCGACCGTAACACTTCAGAACAGCAAAGTGAGAATAGAATTTCCTAAGAATGAAACTTTCGATATCTCGAAACTGACTCTGAGTGGAAAGAATTTAATATCGAACAAAGGATATAATACCATTCCCTGGGTACTCACTTATAAGGGCCCCCAGGGAGAAAACCCTGAGTTTTTCCCTTCTCACGGAGAATATGCCGGATGGTTGAAAACAACCAAAGACGGTAATACAGCAATTGCTTTCAAGTGGAATATAAGACTTACTTACAAGGATATGGTTCCGGTAATAATGACCGTTTCCATTCCTGACGATTCGGAACTTGTCTATTGGGATATTCAGGCCGGAACTCCTGAGGGGTGGTTGGTCAGTAATACACAATTTCCGCGTGTAACGGTAACTCGTCCCGATGACGCCAAATTGATCACCTCAGCGGGATGGGGGGCCGAATACGAATTAAAAAATCCTCAGGTATATGATTCAAGTTATCCTTCGGTAACCGGTTCCATGCAACTTTTGCTTCTTCATAATTCTAATGGATCAATCTATTATGCTACTCAGGACAAAGAAGCTTGCGGCAAGAATTTAAGGGCTGCCGTAGGTGATAAGAGTGTTACTCTTTTAACGGATATCGTAACCTCTGAAGGATGGTCGAACCATACTAATAAAACATTCGCACTTCCGTGGCCAACGGTGCTTGGATATTCAAATCTCGGATGGCAGGATGCTGCAACAAAGTGGTACCGCCCTTTCACCTTTACCACCGAATGGGGAGGCAAAACGCTGGCATCCCGCAATATTCCACAATGGCTTTTGGATACCGATGTCTGGATCAGGGCAAAAGGGGTAAATGATGCCGTGAGAGGTGCCGTAAATAAAGCTATTGACTTATATGGCAAAAACACCTTTGTTCATTGGTATTTTTGGCATAATTATCCTTACGATACTCACTATCCCGATTACTTCCCTGCAAAAAACGATTTTGCCGATATGATAGCTGAGGTTCGAAAAAGAGGTTGTCATACCGTTCCTTATATTAATGGCCGGTTATGGGATCCTGCAAGCGACAGTTATGCAGCTCTGAAAGGAGTTTCGGCTTCCTGTAGAAAACCGGATGGAATGCTTTATACTGAGATTTATCCGACATCGAAAGTGTTGAACACTGTTACCTGTCCAGCATCGAAACTTTGGCAAGGTATCATGACCGATCTTGTGATAAAAATCCAAAAGGAGTTGAAAACGAATGGAGTCTATATTGATCAGATAGCTGCCGCCGCTCCCCAACCATGTTGGGCAACTAACCATGGGCATGCCTGTGGAGGAGGCGATTACTGGCATAAATCTTATCGGGATTTAATGGACTCTATCCGCACGAATCATTTGGGACCGGGAAATATACTTATAAGCGAGGAAAATGCAGAATGCTACATCGATATGTTCGACCTGTTACTTACTGTCAATTCCCCTCATAACGGATGCAAAGTTGTACCATTATTCCCAATGGTATATTCCGATAGACTTATCACATCGGCCTATACTTATTCTCCTACTGACAGGGTGAATCGTGGCGATTTCCTTTATCAGACCATGCAATGCTTCCTCTATGGATCTCAATTAGGATGGGTAGACCCTACTCTGCTAATGAAAGATGAAGCCAAAAGAGAAGCTGGTTTTTTAAAGACACTTTCCACATTGCGCAAAGATCAACATGATATTTTCGTCGGAGGTAGATACATGAAGGAAATTATCCCGGGAGGGGATAATCCGGCAATAGATGTTCCCGGATTCGGAAAAATGAATGTCGTAGCCGGTTCGGAATGGATTTCATCAAAAGGTCAGAAGGTTAGATATTATGTGAATATGGATAACGTAGATCACGAGATTATGTTACCTAATAATAAAAAAAGACTTGTAAAAGCCCTGCAAGGCATAAGACTTAATTTCTAGAACAATGAAAAACAGATATTCTTTCATCTTGCTTTTATTGAGTTGCATTTCATCCAACTCTTTTGCTTCTATAACCTGGAAATTGCAAAATATTGAATATAGAGTGGATACGCTGTCACACGTAGTAATAGGTCCAGGCACCACCCAAACGACTTTGGCATTGGAAGGACTGGTGAAATTGCGTGTATTCTACACTACTACGGATATGACTGACCCGAATGTGAACCTGAAATTAATAATGGGAAAGGATAATCTGACAAGTTACGTTACCGTACCGGATATGCCGAAATCTCATATTGATAGCAAAAATATATATTTCGCCGGTGTGAATGGTGATTTTATCGGAGGTATGGGAACTGTTGGTACTACAATCGCGAATGGAGAATTTTATAAAAGCTATAAAGGAACCGGTTGGTATGCTGTAGGCATCGATCAAAATAAAAAGCTCTGTTCCGGAGCTCCTTATACTACGTTTAAATTAGTCTCGCCAAACGCCGGACAGATGTCAATTAAGACTGTCAATGGAGTACGTAGCGACAATGAATTGATATTGTACACTTCTCGCAAAGGGAGTTCTACCGGTACAAAAGGAGCGGGAGTGGAAGTAGGTGCGGTACCTGTAGACGGTCCGTTGAAATCGGGGGGGCTACGAAAATGCGTGTTACTATTGCACCGGTGAAAGATATCGGCAATATGTCGATTCCTGTCAATGGATATGTTCTGTCCGGAACCGGATTCACGGTAAATACAATAGAAAAAATGCAACTTGACGAGGTGTTTGAAGTTACTCCTACCATCTATTTCGATAATATAGTAAAAACAGGCATAACGGAAATGTGTGGCGGATGCCCGATGTTATTGCAGGGTGGTAGAATTCTTGAAACGCAAAGCTTACTGGATCATTTGCCCAATCGCGAACCTCGCACGGCAATAGGTTATAATTCGGACGGAACAAAAGCTGTACTGCTAGTTGTTGATGGTCGTCAGACTGGAGTCTCGGTTGGCGTACCTTCTAAAGATTTGGCTGCAATAATGCTCAATTTAGGATGTGCAGAGGCTTTAAATTTCGACGGAGGAGGTTCTTCTACTTTGTATGTTAAGGAATTGGGGGTGATTAATACTCCGAGTGAAGGGAGCTTAAGAGCTTTAAAGAATGGATTTTTTATTACAACACCCTTCACAGAAGATAATAAAATAGCGAAGATTCGCTTTGTCGACTATGCAAAAAAAGTGGAATTTAATAGTTACTATTCGCCGGTGATATACGGCTACAACGCACAAGGGGTGTTAATCAACACAAAAGTGGAAGGAATAAAACTTTCTTGTGACGCAGAATTGGGAGAGGTGCAGGAAGATGGTACAACGGTATTGTGCAACGGTGCGGGACCCCACACTCTGACTGCCTCTTTAGGCGAATTAACATCGGCGATACCGGTAACTATAGAAAATAATCCTGGATCGGGGATATTTTCAACAACTGCCCGCATTAGTGTGAATGTGTATCCAAACCCTATCAGAGCAGGAGAGCAGGCATATATTAGTCTCAACGAAAAAGCAGAAATCAGGATTTATAACGCTGCCGGGAAATTAATAAACAGCTTTAAATGCGAAAAGAGCGGGAATGTATCGATAGCATTGCCCACAGAATCCCTGATACCTGGTTTTTATATGGTTTCAATATTGGATAATACATCCAATAAGATTGCGAAAATGATTATAAAATGATTAATAGTTTAATAAAAATAATTCGTATTGTTTAACTTAAATTTCAAAAATAATGAAAAGACAATTACTCACAGCAGCGCTTATGCTAACCGGCATTTTCGCTTTGACTCCTTCTGCAGATGCGAAGTCTTCAATGGATTCAAAACTCACTTTGTTATGGATGAATACAGATGTTGCTCCATTGGAACTGAATGCACGTCAAGGTTTTGGTAAAAATGGAAAATTTTATCTCCAGAACAAGAGTACCAAGAAAATTGAAATATGGGATGGCACTGGAAAAATAGATGAAATCTCCTCCGGAGACGGAACTAACATTACGTTCGATGATGCAGGAAACATCATTGTGCGCATTGGTACATTTAATACTCCGTATGTTAGTACAAGAAATGAATTGAGAATTATTCCTGCTGATGGCTCAACTGTAATCGATATTCCATTGAGTGGTATCACAGCAGGGCGTCTTGATTTCTGGGGACATGTCAGAGGCAATGTGCTCGACAAGGTAACCGGTGGTGTCTTATACATGGGCACAACGTATTATCCTTCGCTTATTGAAATACCAATTATAGACGGTAAACAAGATGTAGGCAATACATATTCTTACAGTTATACAAGCCCATTTGGAATTGCAGGAAATTTTGCCACAACTACGATCGCATCAAGTTGGGAGGGGCTTGAAGATCTGGCAATCCTAAGTCCATACTTTGATAAGACGAATTGCAATTCCATCCAGAAAATGTCATTGGATGGTGATGGAAACTGGGTTCACAACTCATTTTATGTAACTCCTCGCCACAACGGATGTGCAGGATTCTATATTTTCAAGCTTGGAGACCAGGAATATATCGTATACCCATCAGGTTCAACTAATGCCGATGGCTTTACAGTATCTAAATTGGCAACCAAAGCTATATCCGGCGTTGAAGATACTGACGAATCAGTAAGAATAGCGTCTAAATATTCGGAGCTAAAGGATGACGGCAATCCTATGTACATAAACAATGCTTTCTACGGTAATCATTTGAATGTAGAAGTAATCAGTGCTACTGAGGCTTATATTTACCAATATTTTCCTAAGGGATATATAGCAAAATATGTATTCAATATCCTTAGCAGCGGCATTGCAGATGTTGAAGCCGGTAAAGCAACAGTAATCGGTGGTAACGGAGAAATAAAGATTACTGGAGAAGCATCTTCGATTGAGGTTTATACTATCGGTGGTGTTCTGATAAGCAAAAACCAAACAGACGTTAAATGTGCTCCCGGAACATATATCGTTAAAGCTGATAACAATGTAACCAAGGTAATGGTCAAATAAGACAACCTTTGATTAGAGTATTTAAGTTTCGCAAGTTTATGTCCGTATAGCTCGGATTAGTCCAAGTTATACGGAGGGCTTGCGAAACTTAAATTAGAGTATTATTTCACAAAAAAAATGACAACTCCATAGAATAATGAGAAAATTCGTCTCATTTTAAGTTTATTATAAGAAACCTTCCCCATCATGAAAAGAAACCTGATTCCGATAGTATATCTTATCTTATCTTTTAGCAATGTCCTTGCTAATAATAAACCAGAGTATAATGATAAAAATACAAATAAAATTATAAACCATCTTACCGTAGAACAGAAAGCCAGACTTCTGGTAGGGTGTTTGGGTAGTGATAATGGGTTAAGCCATACAGTTGAAGGAGCCGCAGGTTATACTTTTTCTATTGATTCTTTGGGAATCCCCTCTATCAATTTAGCAGACGGCCCGGTAGGCGTACGCATCACTCCTGTTTCATCGAACAAAAAGCACACCTCATATAGTACTTGTTTCCCTTCAAGTACATCATTAGCCGCTACGTGGAGTAAGGCTATGGCACGGTTGGAAGGTAATGCCATGGGTAGCGAGGCCGAAGCTTATGGTGTAGACATAATACTCACACCGGGTATTAATATCATGCGTAACCCCCTTTGCGGACGCAATTTTGAATATTTCTCCGAAGATCCCTATCTTGCCGGTATAATGGGATCAGCCATGATCAATGGGATTCAAGATAAAGGTATTGGAACAAGTTTGAAACATTTTGTAGCTAATAACCAACAAACCGGAAAACTTTATAATGATGCGCGTATTTCTTTACGAGCATTGCGGGAAATTTATCTTAAGGGATTTGAAATCTGTATCAAAAACTCCGATCCGTGGACTGTGATGGGCTCTTACAATAAAATAGGAGGTAAATATACCCAGGCTAATTCGGAACTGCTTAAAACCATTCTTCGCAATGAATGGGGATATACCGGACTGGTTATGACTGATTGGTATAAGAAACGGGATACCCCTGATCAGCTCAATGGAGGCACAGACCTGATGATGCCGGGAGAACAATCTCAAGTAGACGAAATTGTGGCCGGAGTTAAGAATGGCCGGATCAGTGAAGCTACTTTAAACGAAAGCGTTAAACATATATTAAAGCTCATTTCCAAATCCATTTCTTATAAAGGCTGGCAATATAATAAAGCGCCGGATCTTGCAGGAAATGCTGAATTGGCACGTAATATTGCCATCGAAGGAATGGTCTTGTTAAAAAATGACAGCTCTTTTCTTCCCATACCTGAAAAAACAAAAATAGCATTGTTCGGCGTTACTGCATACAAATCTATTGCCGGAGGTACAGGATCATCGAACGTAAATAAACCTCATATCATTGACATGTCTACTGGACTTGAGAAGGCCGGCTATACACTGAATGACAGATTAAAAGGAATCTATACAAAGTTTATAGAATTCCAGAATGATCTTCTTAACAAGCATCCCGAAAGTACTGATTGGGAAAAATTATCCTATAACAGGACGGTAATTCCCGAAATGGATTTGTCTAAAGCAGAAAGCATTATAGAATGTGAAGCTAAACAAACCGATATGGCGTTGATCGTTATCGGTAGAGGTTCCGGTGAAGAATCCGACAGGAGATTAGAGGGGGATTTCTACCTTACATCCGAAGAGAAGTTAATGATCGAAAAGGTATCCTCCCAATTCCACTCCTTAGGAAAGAAAGTAGCTGTAATAATGAATGTCTGCGGTGTAATGGAAATGAATTCCTGGAAAGATAAGCCGGATGCCATATTAATGGCATGGTTCCCGGGGCAAGAATGCGGAGATGCCATAGCAGATGTGATTAGCGGAAAAGCAAATCCATCAGGGAAGCTTCCGATGACTTTTCCGGCGGACTATTTTGATATTCCTTCGTCCCGCAATTTTCCGATGGTGGGTGAAACCAAGAGTGGCAAGAATTTTGATTATACAAATTACGAAGAAGATATCTGGATTGGGTATCGCTACTTTAATACGGTGAATCTGCCTATTGCCTACCCTTTCGGGTATGGACTATCTTACACCGGTTTTTCTTTCGGTGAGCCGAGGATCGAAAGAAAGAAGGACAAATGGGTTGCAACCATTCGGGTAACAAATACAGGTAAAGTATCTGGTAAGGAAGTAGTGCAGTTATACGTTTCCGCTCCTCAAACTTTAATTCAAAAGCCAAGTACCGAGTTAAAAGCTTTCGGAAAGACGCGAAATCTGAAACCCGGAGAAAGCGAAATAATAAAACTTCAATTCACCAACTACGATATAGCTTCATTTGATGAAGATAACTCGCGGTGGTTCACATCAAAAGGGAAGTATATGCTCTCTTTTGGTTCTTCAAGCAGAGATTTCAAAGCTACTGTTCCATTCAATATCAGCAAAGACAAAAGCTGGAAAGTGAATGATGTACTGAAACCGATTGAGAAAGTGAACGTTATGAAACTTCCCATAAAATAGTGAAAGACATTAAGGATAATAAAAACGCCATAAACAAAGCCATTTTATTATTGAGAAGAGTTGTAATTA
This sequence comes from Bacteroidaceae bacterium, assembly GCA_963667395.2. GTDB lineage: Bacteria > Bacteroidota > Bacteroidia > Bacteroidales > Bacteroidaceae > Bacteroides. The sequence goes on along the minus strand of CAXXJL010000001.1, from coordinate 3,797,398 downwards.
ATAAAAATAAGTAATGTTTATCACGATTAATAAAAGAATAGCTATGGTGCTTGCAGTCATCATAGGCGGCTTTGTCGGGGCCAATATAGCAGCAGCAGCTTATCAGACTGATTTAGTATCAGATATGGCTCTTATTTATCAGGGAGGAACTCAACGACCCGATTGGACGGAAGATGAACTGCGTCCTTATGTCGTACACACTTTTGCCGATGGTCATGTGGACTGGTTCTTTGATTCTTTTCTTTTCTATGAATTTACAGATAATTGGCAAATAGCATTCGGCTATAAATATGGAGCGCGAAATGCTAGAAAGAGTGACTGGGAATGGTTACTCAACAGGGTATTTGAAGAAGGAAAATCTCTTGACGCATTAAATTCGTGCATTGAACATTATAAAACAATCATCGGAGAGCCTAAATTTAAGCATAAAATAGTACTTGGTGTGGCATCGCCTATCACTGGCCAAACAGATTGGGGAAGTCTCAATGGAGAAGTATTAAACTTCACATACAGGAACGATCAGATAAAGGCTGCCAAGTGGTACATAGATCAGCTCACGAAATTGTTTGCCGAAGGAGCGTATGATAATCTTGAATTAGTAGGCTTCTATTGGCTTGAAGAGAGTACTGCTAAATGTGGTGATTTACCTAAATATATAAGTGAATATATTCATCAATTGAATAAACGGTTTTATTGGATTCCATACTGGTATGCACCGGGTTTCGACCAATGGAAAGAGTTGGGGTTCGATACAGCCTTTTTGCAGCCTAATCATTTCTTTGACAAATCTGTAATAGACGCTCGCCTGCGTGATGCGTGCAAACTGGCAAAAGCAAAAGGAATGGGTGTGGAGATGGAGTTCGATAGCAAGGTATTGTATGAGAATGAAGATTCTTATTATAGTAGATTGGAGACCTATATCAATGCCTTTGAAAATTACGGTGTCTTTGAGCAATCAACAATAGCCTATTATTCAGGCACAAAGGCTATACTCGATATGTATCATTCTAATTCGATAGAGAATACTCTCATTCTTGACAGAATAGCAAATAATATACTAAAGAGACGCAGCCGAAGCGTAGGTATTGAAACAACGAATGATCCAAAAACCGATGTTATTGCTGTTGGTGGTATCGGAGAATTATATGTATCTGGAACCGTCAAATCGATAAAAATATATACTGCAAATGGAATGCTAATTAGCGAAAACATCAAAAGATTACAATGTCCGCCAGGTATTTATATAGTAGCGGTTGATGGGGAAACTAAAAAAGTAGTTGTACGATAATAATTTGGCCTAATAAATAAAAACTTAGTAACATTAAAAAAAATAAATATGAGAAGAATTTGGTTGTTTTTAGTAATATTAGTCGTTATAGCTCCTATCCATTCGGTAGAAGCTCAGAATAACCGGGAAAAGAAATATAAAACCAATGAGATCAGGGATCTCGCGCTAATATATCAGGGAGGTACGCAGAGAATTGACTGGACACCCGATCAGTTTCTTCCATACGTTACTCATCAATTTTCCGATGGTACTAAAGACTGGTTATTCGACGGCTTTTTATTTCTCGAATTTGCCAATGGTGAAGGATACAACTATGCTTATGGGTATGCCAATAAACAAGCTCGTAAAATAGAGTGGGAATGGCTTCTTGATAGAGTTTTTGAAAAAGGAAAAGCGTTGGATGCACTTGACCAATGTATTGAAAGTGAGAAAAAAGCAATAGGGAAAGCACCATTCAAGCATAAAATTATTTTAGGAGTAGCCATTCCATTGCCCAAACAAAAAAATTGGGGAGCTATAGACGGAGATTCTCTTGATTTTAATATTCAATCCGATCAGGTAAAAGCGGCTAAATGGTATATAGATCAACTGATGACTCGTTTTAAGAAAGCAAAATACAGAAACCTGGAACTCTCCGGTTTTTACTGGGTAGATGAGGATATTGCGACTTGTAAGGATCTTCCCAAATATGTGAATCAATACATCCATTCGAAGAAAAAGAAATCTGTTTGGATTCCATATTGGAAAGCCAAAGGATATGATCAATGGAAAGAGTTGGGCTTTGACATTGCATACCAGCAACCTAACCATTTCTTTACACCGACCATCCCCGATTCCCGCCTCGATGAGGCCTGTGAAGTTGCTTTGGATAACGGAATGGCCATGGAGTTCGAATGCGACAGCAAAGCTCTTTATAGTTGCACAAATTCCTCGTATAACAGGATGCTCGCCTACATCAAAGCATTCGAAAAACACGGAGTATTTGAAACTTCGGCCATCGGATATTACACCGGCAGTAAGGGGATTCTAGATATGTATCATTCTACTTCTCCTGAAGATAAGAAAATAATGGATATCCTGGCTCGTCATATCGTTATCCGTAGAAGCATTAAAGCATTAACCAAATAGCTTGGAGTGATGAATCGGATTATAGTAATTTTCTTTCTGCTTCTTCCTTTATCGTCTCATTCTCAGAGCGAATTAAACACGATAAAGAAGGTCGGAGAAAATGTATATATATCCTCCCGGATTGATAAAAATCATGAAATAAATTTCTGGTTCAAGAAATGTATGGCTAATGATTTATTTACATTCTACCGTGTTTCCACCGTCTATGCTTCTCACGGTATAACGATAGTAAATGAGGCTTATAGCGATAATATCGGACCATTTGATATCCGGAATGGTGGTTGGTGTGGTGGCAATCATCTGTTTTCGGATGAAAAGACAAAAACGGCTGAAACCTTTTCCGTAAAACTGTATGCTGATGGGCGTAGTATCTCTTCTGATACTACGCTCAAGGCTCATACTGTAAAAATTGAAGTAAAAAATCATATTTTTAATCCTCTAAGTGCAAGAGGAAAAGAAACGAAAGTATATTTCACGGATACGTTATGTATTGAAAAGGTAATTTACACAGTAAATTATAACAGTATTCAGGTGGATTTATCTCATGATTATACCAACGCAATTCCTGTTACGATAGTAAAGTATTACGGGATGCAATCCATGTTTAAAGACGAGAAGCAACTTCTTACGCCCTTAGGTGAATATGTATGCTGGACTGACATAGATAGGACGGGCAGATTTAAGAAGAAAGATTTCCCCCGGTTTAACCGATATATTGAAAAAGGCGATTCCTGCTTTCAATCCTCTTATATCTTCAACCGCGGTTTAGGGACACATAGCGAACTGCCCGATGATGATGTAATATTCATAGGTAACTCATGGTCTAAATGCTATCACAAACTTATAGGAAATGCAAAACGGATTGCCGGCAATTCCGATTCGTGGAGCGGGGTTTATAACTGGTTTACTACACCGCTTCTTGATACCGGGTCTGTATTCGCTTATCATGGATTCATGGATGGAAAGAAAGTCATTTTTTTTAGTAACAATACGAAAGGCGATTTCGTTATCCCTCTTCCGGGAAATCTGAAGAGTAAGAAAATAAAGATCATAGAAAATACTTCCGACATTAAAATCAAGAAAAAGGCCCGCTTTATTAATCTTTCTTGCAATTGGCCGGGAAGTGCAATTATCTCATTCGAAAAATAATTAAAAAACAGGATATATGAAAAGAAAATTGGTGTTAATTTGTTTGATGGGATTCTTTACAATTAGCATAGTAAATGCCAAACCCAAAGTAGTTGCTCACCGAGGATACTGGAACATTGAAGGATCGGCTCAAAACTCTATCCGGGCATTGATAAAAGCCGATTCCATCAAATGTGATGCATGCGAATTTGATGTGTGGTTAACGGCTGATAAAAAACTAGTGGTAAATCATAATGATAAAATTAATGGTTATGAGATTGAAACCACTTCATCAGATATGATACTTAATCAAAAATTAAATAATGGAGAATTTTTACCTTCGTTAGATCAATTCCTCAATGTTGCAAAGCATCTCAAGATAAATTTGGTATTGGAAATAAAACCTCATAAGAATAGAATACACGAAACAGAAGCAGTGAAAATGATACTCGATATGGTGAAAGAAAAAGGTTTGAAGAAGAGAACATCTTACATCACATTTTCCAGAAATGCTTTTGATGAACTTGTAAAGCAGACTAAAAAACCGATTTTTTATCTAAATGGGGTAGCTCCGGATGTATTGAAAAACATTGGAGGCACAGGAGCCGACTATCATATTGATGTGTTCAGGAAGAATACCGAATGGATAAAACAACTTCATGATTCAGGTCTTAAAGTTAATATTTGGACGGTAAGTGATCCTGAGGAAATTCAATGGTGTATAGACAATGGAGCCGACTATATTACCACCAATAATCCCGAATTAGTACAAAAAATAATTAAGTCAAAATTGTAGAATAACATAGTAAATAATGGTATCACCCATTTGGCATGGCAAGATTTCGGGGCGGAAATGATACCTTCGGTCTGAGCGAACATACAACCGGTTTCGAATGACTCCAACTTGGAATAACCAGATAAAGGTGGCTCTTTTGCAATTTAGCTGAAAAGAAGAGTTCCCTGAACTAGCTTTCTTTTCAGGAGCATGAGCTTGGCCTTTCCGTATATCATTCGTTTTATCGTCTTCAATTTATTAATATTAGTGCCTGGCAAACTAAAATTCGAGTGCAAAAAATCAGGGCTGAACTTTTGCGAGTTCAGCCTCTTTTGATTTACTTTGTTTTTCACCACAAAACCAAAAGTAAATACAATGAGCAAAAGTATACTTTTTACCGAACAGCCAATCTTTCCCAACTACTAAAATAAATAGATAAGTCAGATATAGTTCGAATCGATCAAATTGAGGACTATGATACGTACATAAAAAAGTTTGATAGCTACACTCGCTTTGTAACCCTCCTATTTGCCGTATTTGAAAGATACGATTCACTCCGGAAAGTCGTTATAGAATTGTTCCCCAAAGCGAATACACTTAAATATCTGGGTATAAATTATTGCATTAAACATAGCACTTTTTCAGAAACCAACAAGCGTAGAACCAACCATCTGTTCGAGAAAATAGATACATCTCTTTATTGTCGTTATTCGGGATATTTAGTGGATAGCAGACTTTCCAAGAAAAAGATTAAGCAGCTATATATTATGGATTCAACAACAATTCCTGTTCTCTAGTATTCTAAAATATGTGAACTAAACACTATGAGTGTTTTACCCAAAGTGGGATATCATATGTTACCAAATTGAAGAACAATACATCCTATCAAGGTCTTGAGGAATCTGATATTCTATATACAGTTGATACTAGAATTATAGAAGATGAGATAATAGATGGATTACCGTTACCTTTTTATATCGTTTTAATAGTCCAAAAAATGACACCAAAAATATATAACAAATATTACTGAGTAATATTGAGCAAAACTCTTCTGTCTTTTATAATATCGTAGAAATCCATAAGTGCAATATTCTGCATATACACTTATAGATTTCTATATTTTTAAATAAACTACAAGCTATACTCCCCCTCAATCTTAACAACAGCATTACCACCAAAAAGGACTTTACCATTTACAGCCTTAAGCTTCACAATATTAAAAAGTTCCTTTTCTCCGTTCTGCTCAATAGAAACAGACAGACCATCCCAAAGTTGATTCTTCAACATGTAATATCCCATTGCGGAATTTCCGGAACCAGTTGCGGGATCTTCAAGATAACCAAATTTGGGAGCGAAGACACGGGTTCTGATTTTATTTGATTTATCAGCTACGTCATTGGTGAAAACGAGTATTATATCTATATCATTATTAACGCAAAATTCTTTTAGCTTTGATTCATCAGGAAGTAAACCAAGAATGTTATCTAAATCTGTAATCGGAACGATTAATGTTCTTAGACCGGCATCAATAAACATAATGGGGTGTTGCTGATCAATAGTTTCAGGTGAGGTTCCAAGATTAGAAGCTATATCTGTGAGACTCGGTTTCACATTGAGATATTCAGGATCGGGAGCTGTTATAAATACGGCATCGAGAGACTGGAGTTCGTTATATACTTTCAAATCTCCTTTATTGGTTTTAATGATGATTTCCTTTACCTCTGCCAGTTCCTTATTACTTTTCACCAGATTGTACATACACGCAATGGTTCCGTGTCCGCAGAATTCCACTTCGCATTCAGAAGAGTAGTAACGTAATCTGTATGCATTATCAGCAAGCGGACTACAATAAACCACTTCGGACACAAATCCTTTGTGGTCTTTTGCTATGGTCAGCATCTCTTCTTCTGTTAATTGCTGATCTTTGTCAAGGTACAGACAGGCGGCAGGATTCCCTTTCGACTTTCCGCTTGTAAAGGCATCCAGTTTTCTGTAAGTGAATCGTTTCTTTGTATCAGTTTCAGAATCTACAACCGGTTTTTCTGACTTCGTCTGTTTAGTTGCGGTCGTTTTCTTTATACCATATTTGCCTGCTTTTTCCCAAGCCGCCTTTCTGGCCTGGTATTGCTCATACTGATTTTCTAAATAATTATCTGCCATAAACTTTTCTCTTTTAAGTCCGAAGAACAAAGGTATTCTTTTTATTCTGTTTGAAAAGTAAAAATATCAATAAATGGAATATGGTATCACTTCGCACTTATACTGTTTACTCAACTAATTTATTGTTTTTTTTGAATAAACCTTACTGTTTAGCACTACATACTTACAGAAATCTTCGTTGAAACTCTCAATAAAAACAAAAAAAAACAGAAAGTTACTGCTACCTGCTACTAAAGTTCAATAAATAGCCCTTTTTATAGGCTTTTCAGCTAGTAGCAGATAAATTTTCGATACATTTTATCTGCTACTAATTAGCTACATCTGCCACTAGATTTGCCACCTTTGCTGTTTACCAGAATGCAACCGGAACTTTTATTTTCTACTCGGAATATTTTATTTTTCAGGAATGATGTTTATGTTATCTTGTACAAAACAAATGTATTCTTCTGTACAAAAGAATTAATTGTTTTGTACAGAAGAATGCATTCTTTTGTACAAGGATACACAAATTAGTCTAGTGATTCTTTTTAAAAGTAAACCGGAGTTTAGCTAAACTCTGGGCTGATAATTACAATTTGCCTGAAGGTAATCAGAGAATTATCCGTATTTTTGCAAACATAAAAAGGTTTAATATGATAGAGACATTTCAAGCTGAGGACAGATCTATCTGGAGAAAGTGGCTGGAAAGCAATTTTCAAACACAAAGGGAGGTATGGCTTATCTTCCCGAATAAATTATCGGGCATAAAATCTGTGTCATATAATGATGCTGTTGAGGAAGCTTTATGTTTTGGATGGATTGACAGTACTGTAAGGTCTTATACAGAAACCAGCACAATACAACGCTATTCGGTCAGGAATCCTTCAAGTACCTATTCTCAATTGAATAAGGAGCGGATAGCATGGTTATACAAAAATAATCTGATTCATCCTCTGGTAGTGGATTCTATAAAAAACATCATCAATCAGGAATATACTTTTCCGGCAGATATTCTCAATGAACTAAAAAAAGATTCTGTTACGTGGGAGAACTATAGTCTTTTTTCTGATTCATATAAGAGAATTCGCCTTGCATACATCGAAGCTGCCCGTAACAGGCCGGAGGAATTTAATAAACGATTGAACCACTTTATAAAAAAGACAAAGGCTAATAAGTTAATTATAGCACGAGGGTCTGATAAATATTATTGATAGAGACTGGGCGAAAAGTCAAGCTACGAAATTTATATTAGCAAAAAACGATTAATTTAGTAGCAGATAGCAAATTTTAGTAGCAGATGATTTGTATCAGAATTTTATCTGCCACCACCAAAAAGGCTCATAAACACAGGAATTTATTCAGTTTTAGTAGCAGGTAGCAGATGATTTTGTATTTTTACACAAACAGTACCTAAAGAAATTTTTTGGAGGTATTATATAGCATAGATGTGGTATACAAAACAAAATGTGCAGTTGTGCACAAAGAATTATGCCCAACTGCACATTAAAGTTGATAAACTGCTGTGATTACTTCTTTTCTATCTGAACAGCATATACATTTTCCTTTCCCTCGAAGTTGGCACGGAAGATAATCCATTTATTATCGGGAGAAAAGTGTACGTTAGGTTCCAAGCTATAATTATGATTCTTCATGTTTACTAATTTGGTAGAAACCAGTCTGTTTCCTTTTGGTTGGAAAAGATAAATCCACTGACCACCCGGAGCTTTGGCTACTGAAGTTGAATTGCCTCCATCACCAGCCAGCATATCCTCGCCCCATGAAGTAGTGTAATGTACAGACCACTCATTACGTTCTAATTCATAGCTTACTTCTTTATTTGTTTTCAAATCTGTTTTACCCACATAGAACTTTTGGCCTCTGGGCTTTTGCAGATCGAAATAAATAGCATCTCCTTTGGAACCAAACCATTCGTGACCTGCTATCTCCATATCCATGGTACGTTTATGAATAAGCTGCGGTTGTCCGCCTTTAATTACATCAATGGTCCATATTCTATCTACTTTATGCCAGGGTCCTTCGTGACAAAACATAAGCAGATGAGGATCAACGGGTGAAAATTGCATGTGATTGAGCCATGCATTTTCTGTATAAATCCTTCTCAGCTCACCGGTTTTCGTATCAATAACAAACAAGGTTCGCGGAAGCTTAGCATCATATATCATATTAAAAAATTCACTCTTCAACGGATGTTCCTTTACTATCTCAGCCTCTTTAGGGTTAGAAAATACTCCTGCAAGCAAAGAACCATCGGCATTTATCATAGTAATGCCAGATCTTTCATTTTCGGGAAACACAAAGATCAGCTTCTTCTTTTTTGTTTCTGTGTTTAAGGAAAACACGCTATCCTTTATCTGATAAAAGATTTCTTTGGTACGTGCACAAACTATTTCTGTCTTCACCGATGATGATTCATGAGTAAGCTGCTCTATTTTAAAGGTGTTCAAGTCAACCCAATACATCTGCAGATCTTTTGCACCGGTATTATAAATCTCCTGTCCCTTAATATTTGGCATTTCTCCTTTTCTGGAGCCACCACAAAACACCATTTTATCGCCTATAAAAGGATTATTATGGAAATAGAAACTCATATTAATGCCATCTCTACGGGTTAGTTTTATCACTTTATGCCCTGTATCCTTGTCTATCCATTCGTTTGGCATATGTTTTCCACCGGTTTTCATTACCGGTGTTTGTGCTTGCAGCGCCTGCATACATGCAAGCAAAATAACCAAAATAACACTTTTCTTCATTCTGTTTTTATATGATATTAATTTTCTTTGGAGACTTATTTTAATGTATTCAGCATTTATGTGTCATTATATCCAATACCATCCGGTCGGTTTCGTTCATTCCTTCAGAACCTATCCTGGTTAAATTGCGAATACTGACATCCACATCATCATCAATAATTCCCTCTACGGAGGTAACGCACTTTTGCTGCATAGCAAGCATAGCTGATAAAACAGCTGTTGAAACACCACTGCTCACCTTTAGTGCACAGCTTGGTTTGGCTCCGTCGCAAATCATTCCTGTAAGATTGGCAATCATATTCTTTACGGCAAAGGAAACCTGCTTATAACCCCCTCCCATCAGATAAGTTATGGCACAGCTGGATCCGGTAGCTGCCACAACACACCCGCAAAGGGCAGACAACCGACCAAGGCTCTGCTTTATGTAAATAGCAGTCAAATGACTCAGCATCAAGGCACGAATCAGTTCCTCTTCCGAATTTTTGTTATCTTCAGCATAAACCACTACAGGAAGAGTGGCTGCAATACCTTGGTTACCACTGCCCGAATTACTCATTACGGGAATCATTGCCCCAGCCATACGTGCATCACAAGCGGCCGAGGTATAAGAGAGGATGTGCGAAAATATATTATCGCCCATGATATGGCGTTCCATTTTACTTTGCAGAGTTTTTCCCAATCCATGTCCATAATCACCTTTTAAAGCCAACTCGGCAGCAGCCTTATTCAAACTTCTGGTTTCAAGAATGAAAGAGATATCTTCCAAAGAAGCTTCCATTGCAAAATCATAAACCTTACGCAGGTTCAATTCTAATGATTGTTCTGTTTCCTCAGCAACCGTGGAATTTCGTTTATCCAAAAGGATATTTTCTCCATCAGCTATGTAAACAAAATCCTTGTGTCCTCCGGCAATAATAGCCGTTGCCTGTTTCCCGTCAGCCACACAAGTAACCTCTATATAAAGTTTTTCTTCAATGTTTTCTTTGAGTGAAATATGTATGGCTTGCTGGTTTATCAGCTTTTTACCTTGCTCCACATCTTCAGGCTTACAATCTTTCAGCACTTCCAGTTGATAGGAAGATTTACCAATCAAGGCACCTAAAGCAATAGCAATAGGCAGACCAATCATACCTGTACCGGGAATGCCCACGCCCATCGCATTTTTTAAAATATTGGCACTAAGATGGACTTCAATCTGTTTAGGAAGCACGCCCAACGTTTCGGTCGCTTTAGCCACACAGAGCGCTACTGAAATAGGTTCTGTACAACCAATGGCGGGAACAACCTCACGCTTTACCAGCGAAATGATTTGTTCTTTTTCAATTTCATCAATTTCCATTAATCTTAAAATTATTTTTGTTAGATTAGAGAATTTATTCTTTTACTTTAAAAAGAGTACAAACTTAAATAAAATTTCCGGAGTTATACTAATCCACTCATTATTAAGCAATAATCACTTCTCACGGTTCAATCGTAATCTGACTACCTTTTTTCAACAATTGGTTGTCCAGTAAAGACTGACTGTCTGCATAAGGATATTCAACACTCTTTTCATATCATTCTAATTCGCTTCAACAGGATTATATGGTATGGTAAACCAGAAAGTAGATCCCACCCCTTCTTCAGAATCAACCCCAATCTTTCCACCCAACTTGTACACAATCGATGCGCTGATTGACAACCCAAGTCCCGCCCCCTGTGTAAAGGAATCTAATTTAATAAAACGATCAAAAATAGAACTCAGCTTATCTTTAGGAATACCACATCCGGTATCCTTCACATAAAAATACAGCTGAGTCTCCTTCATGCAATAACCAAGTACAATTTCCCCCTGACTAGTAAACTTAATTGCATTATACATTAAATTATAAATAACCTGTGCCACCCGGTTTCTGTCTGTATGAACCACACATTCGGGAAGTTTCTCTTTGAATGATATTTTAATAATACCCTTATCAATTTTCAGCCTCATTGATTGCTCTATTTCACTAAGCAAAATATTAATATCTGTATCTGTATATACAAAATCCAATGTTCCAGCTTCTATTTTCGACAGATCAAGAACATCATTTATTAATTGCAGCAATAGTTGATTATTGCTTTCAATAATACCAAAGAATAGCTTTTTATTCTCATCATCCAAATCAGGATCTGAAATCAGAATCTTAGAAAATCCCACTATTGAATTCAGCGGAGTACGTATTTCGTGGCTCATGTTCGAAACAAAGGCCGATTTCATTCGGTCTGATTCTTCAGCTTTCTCTTTCGCCTCAATCAGGGCCTGCTCTTCCAGTTTCCTTTTTGATATATTTGTTGTAACCCCGGTAATAATAGCAGGATTCCCATCATAATCAGATTCACTCACTATAGCCTGTAATGAAAACCAGTCATATCCTTTTCCGCTTCCATAAATGTCACACCTTACATCAGCCTCCATCTTGTCAACTTTACCATTTATCAAATCATCAACCAATGCTTTGACCCATTCCTTATCATCCGGATGCACCATAAAAAGTATTTCATCAAGCTTCTTAACGAAAAGTTCATTCTCGGGGTTAGTATACTTAAGATTTAAGGATTTATTGTCATAAATAAGAATTTTATCCTGTACGTTTAATGTCCAGGGAATAATCTCTCCGGCATTGAAAGACAATCCAAGCTGACGATTTCTCATCTCCAGCTGCTTTTGAACAGAAACGAGTTCCGTGATATCCAATCTGATAACTAATATATAGGCTGAATTATCTTTTCGTCTAACTATTGTTTTCAGTACATTAGTTGTACAGACTTTATTATTTACACTGGGGAATTTACCCTCATAGCAAAGAGTTCCTCCATTCTTTATCAGGTAATCATTATCTTCCTGAAACCTTTTACCCAATTTCTCACCAAACAATTCAATATCTGTTTTCCCTATTGCATCCTCCGATTTAATTCCGGTCATTTCTTCGGCCTTTTTATTCCAATAAGAATAACGTATCTCCTCTCCCACCTCTTTTACATAAACCGGAACAGAAATGTTGTCAAGAATGGAATCTAGTAATAATCTTAATTCATCCTTGGCAGCATTTGCTTTATGCTCTTCCGTTTTGTCTGTCAGGAATACATCAAAAGTTGCTTCTTCAATATTGGGATATAGTAAAGCTGTATAATACCTGTCTGTTGGCTTATCATAATATGCAGTCATATAAGGTTTATTCTGTTCAAACGCTTTTTGGAAACGATTCTGACTATTTGCCGGTAATTGAAAACCTAATTCACTGCTCGTTTTTCCTGCAACAAGGTTTTGCTTTATTCCAAATTCCTTTTCTAATGATTTATTTATTTCTACTATAACAACATTCTTTACATTCCGATCCTCATCATATAGTAGTTCTAATTTCACATAAGGAATCGGTAAATTAGTATATCGCTCCTTGAATTTAGTAAGAAGAGCAATCTCTTTATCCTTTAGTTCTTTTGCTTTTTTATAAGATCTGATTTTTGATATAATGATAAATACAAAAAAGAAAAAGCATATACCCACAACAGCAACCAAATGAATGTGTTTTTCAACAAAGCCGAGAGGTTTATTATAATAAACAGCATCTTGGGGAAGTAGTTTTTCATTTATCCCGAAGCTCATTAAATAGTCATAATTTAGGCGCACACAAGCCTCGTTAGCATATTGAAAAGGAATATCTTTCGCATTTTTTCCGGTAATAATCTGATGTAAAACGTCTGCTACTTTTGCACTATAATTATCAATGGTAGAGTAAAAACCACCAGCAAATATTACATGATCCGTTTTAGAGTCGAACAAGCTAAACACCGGAGTATTGGCAAAACTGCTGATAACTCTCTTCACACTTTTAGCAGACAGATACCCCTTTGATGTATTGGTATCAACATCTTTATTCCATCCGTAAAACAGTATTCCCGTATGCTTATCCAACTTAGAGAGTGAATCCAGCAAATCTTTTGTTCCAAGTTTTCTTTGATATAAACATATTTCTGTTAACTCTGGAAAGTTTTTTTTCATTGTGCTGGTAAAACTACCTATACTGTAGGTGTTTCCATATTGAGAATAGGTTATAAATGCAACTCTTTTCATCTCAGGCATCAACTTTTTCATTAACTGAATAGTCTCTTTTATATATACTAAGTTATATACTCCCGTTACATTAAATCCTTTAACAGCTTCCTTATTAGATATCAGTTTATCTGAAGTTATTCTCTTTTTTGAAATAAAGTCCTGCAATGAAAGAGTATGGTGGTTAATCAAGGTCAGTACAACAGGAATATTCTTCCACGATTGTGGCACGGTATTGCGATAAAGAATCCATCCTTTGTTACCAATAATAACTATAGCTTTGGGCTTTTGGGGATAATTGCGGTACAAGCTATCCATTTTGTCACTAGCATTCTTCACTGAAGAAAATTCAAGATTGCTAAGTGATTCGATATTTATAGTAGTATTCTTTAGTCCATAGACTGACTTTGCTACAACATCCTGAATATTTTCCGCCCATTCACTCCTTTCAGTATATGAATTAAGAACTAGTATATAATTATTATGTGAAGCAGCTTCTGCTTTTACACAAAGGATCAAGAAAATCAAGACCAGTTTAAGGATGCGAAAGCTGTCCATACTAATTATTTTTTACAGTTTAGTTTCATAATCATTCAGTCGTTGAGATACAGAGTATTATAAAATAATCGCATTCCACAGCTTCTTTACCCAAAAGTACAGAACTAAGCTTACAAATTAAAACTATTTTTATTAATCAAATAGACACAGTTACCACAGACACACATAAACTAGCTATATTTCAACACATTACAAAATAAATATTTTTTAAGAAATAAGTTATTTTAATAATTATTCAATATTTATTTAAAAAAATTAACCATAAAAGAATAGATAACTTTGTTGTTTCTAAAACAAGTCTAGCCATACCTTATTTAGAACAAAAAAGGATACTTCATTTCACTTTTTATAAACAGTTAGTTATTAATCCATACACCTTTATAATAGTACAATGTGATACTACCAGATCTTAGAACAAGCTAATTATCAGTATAATAAACCTAAATATAAAAGATAAAAACAACAAAAAAAATATAGAGTATAAATTCTAAGAAATAAATCAATATTTGCGACCTTTATTAACCAAAATAAATTTAATGCTACGAGAAAGAATTATCAAAATTCACGAAAAGGAATATCTGTCTGATACACTGAAGCGTGAAGGTTTTGCTGCTCTTCCTACAAATTGTGTAATTAACAAAATGCTTCCCGGACTGGGGCCTATAATAACAGAAAACAGAGGGTGTTTTTCCGCGCCATTCAAATGTTACTTATTTTTGTATCTTGAAATAAAAAAGAAAATCCTCAGAAGACATCGCATCTTCTGAGGATAAACCAAAACTTAACAAAAATCAATTATTTATCTAACGTCGGCCATTGTCCATTGACAATAGGAACTTCTTTTAGCTTTTTAGGGTCAATCTTCATGTATTTAATCCGTTGGCGTCTCCAAGTGTAAATGGCATGAATATATCCATCATTACCTTGTATTATAGAAGGATAAGAATATTGACCGATAGGTGAATCTTCCAGTATCAGCGAAGCAAACCATTTCTTTCCGTCTTTTGATACGGCGATGTTAAGTGGCGTACGCGCACCTTTCTTTGCTCCTTCGGGAGTTTTAACGTGATTATAAATCAACGCCTGACGACCGTCTTTCAATGTAACGGCATCGGTTCCCGAGTTATTGTTAGGAAGATCAATCAGCTTCATTTCACTCCAGGTTTCGCCACCATCTTTAGACCACGCCTCGGCTATTGCACTGTTGCGGGTACGGCAAAGAATCTGTAACGATCCATCCTTGTGGAATAAAATACTTGGCTGAATGGCATTGATTGTTTTTCCATCATTGATAGGCTGTGTTTCACTCCATGTTTTTCCTTTATCTTCAGTAAATTCAAAGTGAACTTTCCACCCGTTTCCTTCTGTACTTGTAGGACAAACCAGCTTATTGCCTATCATTACAGGCTTATTCTTTATAGGACCCAGAATATTTTTTGGCAATTCTTCACGTTGGGTCCATGTTTTTCCTCCGTCGAAAGAACGGATCATGTAACCGGTCCAGTCACCAACATTCTTTCCTATCTTATAGAATAGAAGAAGTTCGCCACCAGGTACCTGAAAAAGTACCGGGTTATAACATGCTTTACGCAAAGTATCGCTCATAATTCCATCGGCAACCTTTTGAGGAGCAGTCCAGCCTTCATTCGTTTTTCTGGAAACCCAGATACAAACATCTGGATTTCCTTCTTTAGTTCCTCCAAAGAATGAAGCAACTAATCCGGTAGGTGTGTCTGTTATTGTAGCAGCATGTGCCGATGGGAAAGAAGCTTTTTCATAAAGGAACTCATCTTCTACAATTCCTTTTCTCCAGGCACCAAGACCCACATTCATATCAACACTGAATGAATAGTCGCCCGAGCCAACTTCCCAAAGAGTAAGGTTTCCTTCTGTGCCAAGGTATTTCACTCCTTTGGCTTTCGCAACAGGAATGCCACCCTCTTTTATCATTGATTTATCTGAAGGTAAGTAAACTATTGCAGTTGCATTGGCAGGAATAGTAATGTTCCAGTCCAGATGTTTCAGATTCTTTTTCCATTTGCTTACCACTTTTCCGTAAGGAGTCATATAAGATGCATCGACATCACTTAAATCCTGAATCTCGAAATTAGGCTTCATAATAATCTTCTTAAAACCGGCTTCTTTCTCATCAGTTTTAATGCCGGCCATATTTTCGTAGAAGAAAGG
Source organism: Bacteroidaceae bacterium (assembly GCA_963667395.2). Lineage (GTDB taxonomy): Bacteria > Bacteroidota > Bacteroidia > Bacteroidales > Bacteroidaceae > Bacteroides. Next base: position 3,781,352 of record CAXXJL010000001.1, on the reverse strand, counting down.
AATCAAGTCGCCAAGCAGCATCACGTGATTCTTTGAATTCATCTTCGGACCTGCAGTATCACCATTCCATAATTCCCAAATTGTAGTTGCTCCCTTTTTAACCATATATCCCCAGCTTGGGTATGTATCATTAGAAGCCAGTAAATATGCCACATCGGCACGTCCCATTTTGCACAATTCGCGCATAATCCATTGCGAACCTATAAGACCTGTGCAAATATGTCCTTTGCTGTCGTTCAACACCTTATCAACAATCTGCTTGCTTACTTTTGCTACCAGATTATCGGGAACCATGCCAAATGCTAATGGAAGCAAGTTGGATGTTGCCGAGTTATTTCCGTAGAACAAGCTATCTGTATTAAAGAATTTCTTGTTGAAGGCATCTTTTACATTGGCAGCAAGCGCATCATATTCTTTTGCATCTTCTGTGTTATTCTGCAATGTGGCAAACTTGCTCATTAAAGCAAGCATTTTATAATAATAAGCTGTAGAAACCAGCAGCCCGTCTGTCTGACGCTTCGGATCTTTTGAGTGAATAAGCTCAGGAGATTCAGGTGGAACACACCAGTCGCCATATTCATCACGAGTCATAATACCATCTCTCAGGTATTCCTTCTTCATGTGATCCATCCACTTTTTCATCGCATCATAGTTCTTTACTATAGGCTGCACATTTCCAAATTGTGAATAAACCATATCAGATGATAACAGGAATACAGAAGGCCAGGTTATATTATCTGTGTAATAGTTCAGATAAGAAGGCGCTACATCGGGAATACAACCATCTTCACGTTGTGCATCGCGGATATCGTTCATCCACTTACTGTAAAGCTGTCCGTTTTCCATTACAAAGCTTTCGCCAAGACAGCCCACCGCACGGTCGCCCAACCAAGGCTGACGCTCATTTCTCTGCGGACAATCAACAGGCATTCCTTTGTAATTGCTACGAATACCCCAAAATGCATTTTTGTATATCTGATTGATGATAGAATCAGTGCAGCTAAATGAACCGAGTGTTTCCATCTCATCATTGACAACTTCACCCACAAACTGGTCTAATGAAGGTTTGTTTTTGTATCCGGTTATTTCTACATAACGGAAACCATTATATACAAATTTAGGTGCCCATTCTTCTGTTCCTTGTCCTTTTAGAATATAAAGATTAGTAACCTTTGCATCTCTGAGAGGTTCCATATAAAGTTCACCGTTTTTCTGAAGAACTTCAGCAAAACGAAGGCGAACAGTATCACCGGCTTCGCCTTTTACTTTGATCCGTAGCCAGCCAGCCATGTTCTGTCCCATGTCGAGAATGTATTTCTTTCCGGGAAGTTCTGTGATAGAAACAGGGTGAATTTTATCTACAACCTTCATTCCTGCTGTCATTTCGGCACGAAGCATTCCGGAAGGAAGAGTTACTCTTTGTGCTGCTGCCCATGAAGAATCATTGAATCCCGGTTCTGTCCATTTCCCAAACTCTTTGCGGGCATCGTATACTTCACCATCATATTCATTATTGCTGCGAATAGGACCATCGGCATTAATCTTCCATGAAATATCACTGCCAACTGTTTCTTTAGTACCGTCTGTATATTCCATTACAAGTACCAGACGCACTTTTGGAAAGCCAAATGTAGGAATCTTGTAGTTCTTGAAATTCTGGCGCATGGTATAGAAACGTCCGTTACCAAGAGTTACACCCATTGCATTTGCATTATCTTTCAATAAAGCTGTTACGTCGTAACTATTATAAAGAGTTGTTTTTCTGTAATCAGTAGGTGCAGGTGCAAGAACACGGTCGCCCACTTTCTGACCATTAATATACAGTTCATATAATCCTAAACCGGAAATATGCACTGTAGCATGTGCTACTTTTTTCTTAGCTGTGAATTCCTTACGCAGGTAACGGGCAGACATGCGGGAAAACTGAGTATCAGAGTCCCATGGCATCAGTTTATCCAAGCCAATCCACTGAGCTTTCCAGTCGTTTTGTGAAAGCAATCCCATGCTCCATTGAGCTGGTTCACTCCAGGAAGTTTCACCGGTGTTTGTTGTTACCTTTACTTTCCATAAATAACGGCCATTACTTATCAAAGGCTTTCCGGCATACGTCACCCATTGAGACTGAGCAGACTTAACAATGCCGGAGTTCCATATATCTCCTTCACCGGCATTTAGTTTTTGCATTGAAGAAGCAACTAAAATCTGATAAGAAAGTTGAGTCACTCCTCTGTCCTGAGAAGATATACGCCAACTCATCCGTGGAGATTCTGTGTCAATTCCAACAGGATTATTGAGCATCTCACAACGCAAGCCGTTAATGCTTACTCCAGCATAAGCCGCTACTTTCATGGAAAGCAGACAAACGAGCAATAATAAAGATATTTTCTTCGGCATTGTTATTTAGTTAATTGTTATTTATTCCACTTTACCTGAGCATCAGGAAGTGATTTCCAATCTTGTTTCACGTACTCTTTAGAAGCATCGGTCACTATCAGAACCATATCATTACCTGCACGGTATCCACTGTCATTAATAAATTCTGTGACTTTATTATCAAATTCCCCCGCATAATCCAATTGTCCATTTACCGGACTATACCACCATGCCTTTTTCTTTGCACCGGAGATCTTTGTCAAATCAATCTGAGCAGGACGGTTTGTATAGTTATAAACCAAAAGGTAATCTTTTCCACGAGTAGCAATTATTCTTTCATAACGATCACCGTTTGTTCCGGCAATAACCGATTGATCGGGTACTCTATCAAAGAAAGGGAAAGTAAGCATCAGGTTCTTTAAATAGTTCATCTGATTCATTCCAGGATCTTTCAAAGCATCATACCAAGGTTTGGTTGCACCATAAGCCCCTCCCACTCCATTTGTCAACATCTGCATAACAGAATTATTACCATATGTATGTCCAAACGAACCTGCAAAAACAGACCAGTAAGCATAACGACGAACATCATTTGCCTTCCAAAGTGGTTCTTTGGGGTTATGTAACCCCTGTGGTATTTCTTCATAAATAGGTTCACCATCAATAGTAGGTTTTAAAGGCTTCATAGCAAAGCTTTTTTCCACATAGAGCCAGTTGTCCTCTTCTGTATTTTCCTTAATAGTATAATCTCCGTCTCCAAAACGCTGACCGTAACGACGGTGCCCGGATTGAAACATATTAAAATCTAACCATTCTTCATTATTGAACCAGGTAGCAGACGTGGTTCTTCCTCTTGGATGAAAAGTCATCAGGTGATTCTTATCACTACTTTTTATAGTTCTGGCAAGTGTAGTCCACACAGCAGTCTGAACATCACCGCGGATATCTCCTCCTATAAACCAGATGATATTAGGATTGTTTTTATAACGATCGCCTAAAAACTTACCATAAGCCTGAGCATCTTTCTCGCTCACCAAACCTTTGCTAACAGGAGTTCCCCAAACACAAACCATACCAATATAGATGCCTTTCTTTTCAGCAGTTTTGATGATATAATCCATGTGATCCCAGTAACCATAAACGCCTTTCTTATCAATATTTTTAAAGTTGAAGCCATCCGTCAAAGACCATTGACCATAGATATTCATAGAAGGAATACCATTCATTACCTGAATCTGAATCACGTTATATCCTTTCTGCTTACATTGTTCCAGATAGTATTCCACTTCGTCACGATTAAGACGTTGAGGCATCAGCCAACCAGTTTCACCCAACCAAAAGAAAGGAGTTCCATTTTCGTGTTTCAGGTAACGTCCGCCTTCATCAACCTTTAGTTTCCCGTTGTTCCAGGGGATATAAGTTTTCACTTCTTTATTCTGTGCCTGGATATTTCCAAAAATACCCAAAAGGAACAAACTAGCTATTGCTATAATCTTGTTTCTTTTCATCATTATTATTTATTTTTTATAAATTACATATTCTTTGTCTGCCTTTGTATTCAAATCATACAAGTAGGTATCTTTAATGCTCAACCCTGCAAGTTTTGTTGCGTCATGAACCAAAGGTTGGGTAACAGAAGGAACAACATAAAGAGCATTGGAATTATCACTTTTAGCCTTTCTCAAGCCGTTACCTTTCAATGGCGTTAGTGTACGCAAGCGACAGTTCCCACCTAAGTGAGACTTGACAACAACCTTATCTATTTCACCGTTCTTCCAACTAATATTGAATTCAAAACCTCCACGTGCAATCAGTCCATTGATATGTCCTTCTTTCCACAAGGAAGGAAGTGCGGGAAGCAGATAAATGAATCCATCGTGACTTTGCATCAGCATTTCTGCAATACCTGCCGCACAACCAAAATTTCCATCAATCTGAAAAGGTGGATGAGCATCGAACATGTTTGGATAAGTTCCTCCTCTTTTCTTTTCATTACGTACCAATGACAACTGATTCGTAATTAATTTATAAGCATGATCTCCGTCAAACAAACGAGCCCACAGACAAACTTTCCAACCCATAGACCAACCTGTGGAAGGATCTCCACGATGAATCAATGAAGTACGGGCAGCCTCAAATAATTCAGGAGTGCGGTAAGGAGATATCTGATTACTTGGGAATAATCCGTAAAGATGAGATACATGTCGGTGGATATCCTGTGGATCGTCCCAATCGTTCATCCATTCCTGTAATTGTCCCCAACGACCAATCTGCATCGGTGCCATTTCATTGAGTCTTTGTTTCAAGTGAGAAGCAAAATCAGCATCCACACCAAGTAAACGGGAAGACGCTATGATCTCATTCCAAAGATCAAAGATAATCTGATTGTCCATTGTACAACCTGCAGCAGTTGTTGACTCGCCTTTACTTCCTGAATGTACATTTTCAGGAGAGTTTGAAGGACATACAACCAACCACTGTTTAGTAGGCTCTTTTACCATTGTCTGATCAAAGAATAATGCCGCACCTTTCATCACCGGATAAATTTCCCGAAGGAACTTAATATCTCCAGTATATAAGTAATGTTCCCAAAGATGGCGACACAACCATGCTCCCCCGGAAGGCCACATGCCAGAAGGTGCTTTATCCAAAGCTCCGGTAACCCTCCATATATCGGTATTGTGATGTAACACCCAGCCATCGGCCCCGTACATAATCTTTGCCGTTTCTTTTCCACTTTCAGAAACCTCTTTCACCATGTTAAACAACGGTTCATTCAATTCTGTAAGGTTAGTTACTTCCGACGGCCAATAGTTCATTTCCACATTAATATTGCAGGTGTATTTACTATCCCAGGAAGGAAAAAGCTTATCGTTCCATATTCCCTGAAGATTTGCAGGCTGTCCTCCCGGTTGGGAAGAACAAATTAGCAAATATCGGCCAAACTGAAAATAGGTAGCAACCAAATTTGCATCATTTGTTTGCGCAAAGTTTTCTATGCGTTTATCTGTAGTAATACCAGTTTGCTTGTTTTCTCCCAAATAAAGAGAAACACGATCCATGTATTTTCTGAAGAATGAAACATGTTCTTTTATTGCTGTATCATAATTACGAGTGAGTGCTTTCTTTAGAAAACTATCCGCACGTTCGGATGAATTGCCTGAGATGTCTTTGTAGTTCACAAAGTTAGTTCCGATTGAAACGTAAAGTATTGCTTCATCTGCTCCGTCTACAGAGAGTGTTCCGTCTTTATACTGTACCTTTCCATTCACGGCCTTTACAGACAAACGGCCCTGAAATTCAACTTTACCTTTCAGACCTTCATGCCATGAGGAGACACCGGAAAGAGTTACGCAATTATTTTCTGTATCAACAACCACATCCTGATGAGGTGAAGTAAAGAATGCATTAAAGGTTATCTTCTTTGCAACATCTGCTGTAAGTCTTACCATCACAACCTGATCAGGAAAAGAAGTGATTATTTCCCTGCGATAACGAACACCGTCCACTTTATAGGCTACAAGCGCACGCGCAGAATCAAGACTCAGCTCACGGTAATAATCTGTGTAGCGGGCATGTCCGGGAAATGCAATTCGCAAGTCACCAAATGTTTGGTAAGGCATACCAGAGTTAGTCTTTGCCATAACCTTTTCCGTAGCTAGTGTCTGAGCTTCCAGATATTTTCCGGCAAAGACTAGTTCCCGTACTTTAGGAATATTAGCCAATGCTTCAGGATTGGCATTATTATTGGGACGACCAGCCCATATTGTCTCTTCATTGAGTTGGATCTGTTCTACAGAAGGATTACCAAAAACCATGGAACCTAAACGTCCATTACCTAATGGTAAAGCCTCAGTCCAGACAGAAGCAGGCTTATCATACCACAATTTATACTCACCAGCTGTTACTTTAAAAGGTAGCAACAAGAATGATGCGGATATAAAATAAACTAACTTACGGAGTATTATATTCATGTTATTCATCTTTTTAATATTAAGATTGGAGATAAGAACTACTTCTTCAAACTATTCAGAAGTTTTTCCAGCTCTTCAAAAGAACGAATTGCATTCTTAGGTAACTTTTCTCCTTTTTCTCCAAAGCTTAACATGTTCGCTGTAGGTTCTATAGTTACTTTACTTTCATCGCACATGGATTTTTTCAGTTGAAATACATTTGCAAAGAAATCATATACAGCATTACGTTTATTCGGACCAAAATCGTGTCCCTCTTCCGGAAGATGGACGTTAGTTACTTTATCTGATACCTTATAATAATCATATATATGTTTGATATAAGGGAATTCTAAAGTAGGAACCGTACTGGTCCAGTCCTTTCCATCAGATACAATAAGCATAGGTTTAGGAGCATTCATTGCAGCTAGTTCAGCATTTGTGGTACCTCCGCAAGCATAGAAGACAGGCAATCCGCTTTCACAAGGACATCCACCATCAAAGTGAGATGACAGACTTACTACCGGAGCTAAAGCCGTAAAGCGTTGATCGAGTGCTGTAAGCAGAACTGTTTGTGATCCACCACCTGATCCGCCATTTACTCCGACTCTCTTTTTATCCACATCCTTACGGTTGTACATAAAATCAAGAATGCTAATTCCATTTAAAGCCTGAATAACTTGTGCAGCACTCTTTTTGTGAGCCTCTTCCGGGAATTGCAACATAGACTCGCCCCAGGCAAAAAGATCATAATCCACACAAATGGCACCCATACGGGCAAGTGTAGCCATACGTTGTTGCTGATCTTTCCTGTATCTGCCATCTAAGAAATGTCCGTTTGGGCAAATGATTAACGGGAATTTTCCTTTGATAACCGGTTTATAGATAGAGCCACAAACATAAAGTCCGGGAAGAGTTTCAAGCGAGAAGTTTTGCACTGTATAACCATTATAGACTCTTTGCTTTGAGATAACAGGTTTAGCATTCACTCTTGCCTTCAAAAGAATATCAAGACCTAAACGTTCTCTGACCTCCTTGCGTAAACACTCTTTTCTTTTGTTCCATTGTACAGAATCTGAATAAAGAGAACTTAGATAATGAAGCATCTTCACTCCATCTTCATCAGTGCGACGAGCATATTCATAGTTCTTTATTTTATAATAATTTCCTTCCTGCTTCACAAATTTATAATCAAAAGGAGCAAGTACATTGCTCAGACTTTCCTCGACGGAATAAGGGCGAATACGTGAGTCGGCATAATCAAGCATTTTGCCATCCACTACAACATCTGTCCATTTCAAACGCACATTGAATCGTTTTGAAATATCCATCAGCACTTCTTTGAGTGGCTTTTGATATTTATTATCTGAATTTTGCTTTACTAAATTCTGCTGAGCAAAAAGAGTACTCCCCGAAAGAGCTAGTGCCGCAGATAGCATGACTATTTTTATATTCATAATGTTATTTCATTTAACTCAAAGGATTTATTCTTTTATAATGAGACTTTCTTTGGCATAAGAACTTTCTTTATCCACAACCAAAGGCAGACGATTGAGGTAATTATGCATCATGATAATATCTTTATTATCACCTTTGAGAAGGATGAAAGATCGGCTTCCAGCCTGTGGATAACATCCCTGGATAAGACAATCTTTGGAATCAGCTATTTTTAGTAAAGGAGCATCAGCATTGGGTATTCCTGTTTTTAGATTATTCAGTTGCAGGTTTTCCGCATGAGAAAATTTAAAAGCAGAACCTGTACGCGAATCAATACGAACATTATTTAGTTCCAGGTTCTTTACCATGTCTGCTTCCATACCCGTTTCCGATTGGATATTTATATTATTCAGTGTAATATCACTAACAGGCATTTCTTCTATCCCTAATATTCGGACAGCAGTATTAACATTCGTTCCTGTGAGATTGGATATATGGATATTCCTAAAAATAGGTGTGCGATCAGAAACAGGTTCCTTATCCATCTTACTATAGAAGAGATTAAGTACAATCGCTTCATTCTTAATATTCTTCATCACAACATTGTCAACACGTATTTCCTCAACAATGCCCCCGCGTCCACGGGTTGACTTGATACGAATGCCCCTGTCTGTTCCGTCAAAAACACAATTAGATATCGCAACTTTCCGAACATCCCCACTCATCTCACTACCAATCACCACTCCTCCATGCCCTGAAAGCATTGTGCAATTGGTAATAGTTATATTCTCACAAGGCACACCAATCTGACGGGCCTGCAAATCTCTTCCCGACTTCAGGGTAATACAATCATCCCCCACCGTAATGTGACAATCTGATATATGCACGTTTTTACAGGAAGATGGATTAATGCCATCCGTATTGGGTGAAGGAGGGTTATTAATGGTTATTCCCTTTATGATTACATTCTCACAAAACTCTGGATTCACAGTCCAGAAAGGAGAGTTTACTATTGTAATGCCTTCTATTTTTATGTTCTTACAACGAATGGGCTGAATAAAAGAAGGACGGAAAAAGCGACGATCAAGCACTTCTTTATAATCGGCATTGGTTACATTATAAAGATCAAGATCTTTGTTTGCAATGTCCCACATCGGCTGATATTTATTCAGATCCTTAATTCCGTTCTTTTGAAGATCAACCAGTACACGAAAAAATTCCATCCACCATTTTTTCCCCTGCCCATCAATTTTACCTTCACCTTTAATGGTAATATCATGTTGATCGACCGCATAGAAAAGAGGAGAGAAACTTTTCATCATCACCCCTTCATATCTCATTTCCACAAAGGGAAGATAGTCATCAAAATTATCTGAAAACAATAACGTAGCTCCTGCTTCCAGCTCAATAGTAATATTGCTCTTTAGCTTTACTGATCCGGTAAGATACTTGCCGGATGGAAAAAACAGAGTCCCTCCACCTTTTGCGGAGAGTTTATCAATAGTTCTATTAATCAATGCTGTATTCAATATCTTTCCATCAGCTTTAGCTCCGGCTTTGAGCATATCAACTCTTTCCGCATGGGCAAAAAGAGTACCAAACAGAAGCACAAAAGAAAGAGTTAAACGAATTTGCTTTATTCTCATTATCTATCAAATAAATAGGTTTATTAAATCTTTACGGTAAATGTTTGTTTGCCACTTTCTACAGTATGCTTCTCTTTATTGGGAAGTATGATTGTGGCAGAGCAGTTCACCGGAATCTCAACATTTAACGTAAACAGACCATTCTCTACCGCCCAGTTTACAGCCACTTTGCCATACAGTGTTCTATATGATGCTGAAACATTCTTCAAATCGCCCACCACTTGTGGATTGATTACCAACTTTTGAAAGCCTGGTTCTGCTGGTGCTGGCTGTATCCCGGCAAGCCATGCAAAGAACCATTCATCAATCTGTCCCATCATAAAGTGATTCCACGAAGTACCTTCCCTAGGATCCCATTGTTCGGTAAGAGTGGTTGCACCAAACTTAACCTGAAATCCATAACCCGGTGCGTCTTCGTGATTATTCATTTGATACATCACGTCATTCAAACCGTTCCGTGCCAAGGTCTGAAATAGATAACGATTACCAACATCGCCTGTAGTAAGGCGATTGCCATGCACCTTTATATCTTTGACCAGATTTGCCAGAACATCTGCCTTATACTGTAGTTCTACAATATCAAGGAACAAAGGTATTGCATTGGAACACTGACTACCATTGCCATATTGGCGAGTATCTACATTAAAAAACTTATCGTTATATGCCTTTTTAACCTCTTGGGCTAACTTGGCATAATAAGCTTCATCGGCTTTATTTCCAACCATGCCAGCAGCTTTGCTTAGAAGTTGAATGTCCCACAAATAGTGAGCACTGGCAACCAAAGGAACAGGTGTATTACGAGAAAAACCAGCTTTCTTACCATCGTAATCATACCAATCGCCCAGTCCATGAGAAACAATGTGATTATCGGCACGTGATGTGAGATAATCCACATAACGTTTCATGGTGGGATAATATTTTATAATAAGAGAATTGTCACCATAATAGTCATAATACATCCATGGAAGAATAACCGATGCACTACCCCATTCCGGAGAATCCTGAAAGTCGCCTTCAAATTCCACATACTCTGGTGCAATGCTAGGAACCAAACCATTTGCATGCTGAGCATCACACATGTCCTGCATTATTTTAGGAATCAACTTAGTCAGGTTGTAGTTGAAGAATAAACCAGGTCCGTTAAGATGCGTTTCTTCAAGCCAGCCTAATTTCTCTCTGTGAGGGCAATCAGTAAATACTCCCTGCATGTTACTTCTCATCGCCATACAAATAATGCGATGAGCATCATTGAATATTTTGTTTGAACATTTAAACTCACCAGCATCTTCAGCTGAATTATAAACGAAACAAGACTGTATCTTTTTGATCAAAGGCAGATTTATATTGGCTTTATCTCCTTTAAAACAAGCACCTTCAACCTGAATATATCTGAATCCGTAATATGAAAAGCGAGGATGCCAGTATTCATCTCCTCCGCCCTTAAGAGTGTATTCATAATAATGTTTACTGCCAGTATTCTTCTGACTGACAGTTCCATCGGGGTTTAGTGATTCACCTACGGTAAGACGAACTGTAGTTCCGCGTTTACCATTTACGATGATCTCAGGGAAACCGGACAAGTTTTGTCCCATGTCCAATACATATTTATCAGAAAGCTTATTGACGCTTTTTACACCGTAATGCTCCATAATCTTTACCGGAGGAGCCTGTTGCGGACGAAGTTCTCCTTTCGGAGCTTGCTGAACAACTACCGGATGCCAACGACTATCATTGAAGCCGGATTCGTTCCAGCCTTTTTGTTCCAGGCAAGCATTATAATCTTCTCCACCATAAATACTATTGAATATAACCGGACTGAAAGAATATTTCCAGTCGGCCCCCGAAAGAATCTCTTTTGTTGTACCATCAGAATAGCTAACAATCATTTTAAAGAATAATGTTGGAGGTCCAAAACTGATCTGAAGTTTGCGGTAACGTCCACCGCCCTGTACATTATAGAAACCATTTCCTAATAATATACCTATTGCATTGGCGCCTTTTCTTAAATTTGCTGTTACGTCGTAAACATTATAATAAACTGTTTTATCATAATCACTGATTAAAGGGGTAAATTCACTATCCCCTATTTTCTTTCCATTCAAAGAAAACTCATAAAGGCCCAGTCCACAAACATAAGCAGTGGCCTGAGTTACTTTTTTATCAGCAGTAAATGAGCGACGCAGATAAATGCTCTTGCTTGAAGCTGAATCAATAGCTCCCCATAAAGCCTTATTTTCGGGTTTCTTTAATACGGTTGAATGGAAATGTCTGCCAGAAGGCAAGTTTGCTTTTTCACGGGATATGAATCCAATCCATTTTGCATTAAGAAAAGCTGCAGAGGGAGCTAACCGGAATTCTGTTCTCCTGCTCCATGATGATGGTTTGTTATTCTCATCCCATACCATCACACGCCATGTATATTTTACGGTACGCTCTAGTTTTTTAGAACCGGAATAAGAAATCAACTGGCTTTTATTGGAAACAACTTTTCCAGAACTCCATACCAATTCATTGTTCCCATTATCAACATTATAAAGCTCTATAGCATAAGCCGACTGACGTGTACCGCTTACTTTCGATTGCAATTGCCATCCAAAGCGTGGGTGTTCAGTATCAATTGTCAAAGGAGACTCAGAAAGTTCACAAGTCATCTTTGTTACTTCGATTCCTCTCACAAAAGAAGGACAGAAAGCTATAATAAGACAGAATAATATGATAATCCGGTTTTTCATAGATACACCATTATTAAAACTACAATACATTCTCACAAACAATCTTTTTCAGACTATCTGATTTCCCCACTTCCTTACCATTTACAAAGATATGGAATCCTTTTCCAAGATGGTAACGATTTCCATCTTTATCCCACACAATAGTTAAGTTCTTACCGTGGTATAACACATTATCTAAACAGAACCAGTTCCATTTATCTTCAGGAATCAGCGGATTTACTTCAATGGAATTATCCATACGAGGACGTAAACCAACCAGCCCGGTAATAATGAGGTCATTGAATGTGGAATGATTATAATAGCGGCTTCTCTCCTGATCTCCTTTTAACCAGTAACCTGTCACTTCGTCGAGATATTCTCCTACGTAAGGACGGCCACGATGATATTGAGACTCTACATAAAGTTCCATTAAACGGAAATAAATGCTATCATTCACAGTTGTCTGCTTATTATTATTATTCATAAAATTAGCCATCGCAGTCATGGTTTGGGCAGAAGCAAAAGGCCATATAGCACCATCCCATTCACACTTGCAACATCCGGCCATACGGAAACGGGGATGACGGCGTTCGGCTGTTGTCAATCCGTAAGGAGCCAGGAATCCACCTTCATCCGTTACTTGTTTCCATGCACCGTCGTACTTGTTTGCATCAGGAAGATTAAAGTACCAGGGAATGTAACCAATAGCTTCGCGGGCATTAGCCAGTGAATCGGTACGAAGAGTTTCAAAAAATCCGCTTTTCACGTTCCAAAGATTGTTCTGCACCAATTGTTTCAGCGTATCTGCTTTGTGTTCATAAAAAGCAGATTGTTCTTTCTTTCCTGCAAGTAATGAAATCTGTGACAATGCGCGGGCATTACCATACATATAACTATTAATAGTAGGACGGGCATATTTCTTTTTCCGGCCACCACTGATAGATTCTTCCATACCATCCTGTACATCGCCCTGCCAGAAAAGTCCGGAAGACAAGCGGTTGGTACTTTCCCAACGTTTATATTCGTTTTCCAGATCAGGAAGCATATTCAGCAAATACTCTTTATCACCATCCACTTTATAGCGATTAAGAATTGCATCGGCAGCCCAAGAGCTGAACTTGTTCATCTTCTTCATAGGTTGCCCCGCATTTCCACGATACCATACGTGAATGTACTGATCAAGAACCTCCGGATTACGTAACCATCGTGATTCATAGATATGATGTCCCAAAGCACAAGCGATGAGATTATACTGATCTGCATATGAGCGGTCAACCAAAAACTCTGTCATGGCATATCCCACCGGAGTTTTCTTAATGTGCTTGCGCATGCTCCACCAGCGGAAATAATACATTTCCTCGAAATTCTTTTGCGGGCATTCAAATAATGGAATATTCTCCTTCATCCATTCACCAGCCTGAGCATTAGGAATGGCCTGAGCAATGTTCTCATCTTCCATTCCGTTGAAGTAATCAACATAATGGCTAAAATTATCATATTTTAAAATCAGCGAAGTATTGGGAGTAACAGATGATGTTTTAAAATCTTTTATGCGATATAATACCATTGGTTCCTGATCTCCTGCGTTTGGCAAATCATAATCCTGATCGGCGGGAGTTTCGGGAGTAGGAAAAGTGCGGGGTACACCTGTACGGAATGCTATCCTTTCAATAGAATGTACGGGAGCAAAAAGCATACGTACACCAACGCGCTTACCATCAACAGTTACAGTAATACTGCGGTTGGCCACTGACAACAGAGCTTTTACATCATATACCTTACCGGCTTCGTATTTCATCATGTTTGAGAAACGAGAACCACCTTTAGCTCTGAAAAATCCATCGGGTGTGAGGTCCAAACGAGAACAAGCTATTCCGTTTTCATCAAGGAACTCTATCTGAAGAGTGCCTTTGTCTATCTGATCAGCCTGTAATTTAAACGAAACTTCTAGTTCGGTAGTAGCAGGAATCTTGCGTTCTACCTTGGCATAATCGAACGGATCTTTATCTTTTAACGTCAACCAGTTGGCTCCATCCTTTTTCTCCAATGTTACCGGAGCCCAAAGGGGAGAATAAATATTCCAGTCGGTCAGCTCATTAATAGAGCTGCATTTATCAAAGTTATCATCTGCCTGAGTAAGGGCATTTTGCCTGATAGGAACCTGAATGCGGGAAACCCACATATCTTCCTTGTTCATACTGTAAGCCACCCACAAATCTCCATCCGGCGGAGTGCCGTTACCTTCTTGTATACCCCGTACATATTGCGGACCGTAGGATTTATAATTTCCTCCGTAACGCATTGGGGTTATTTCGCCATTAATAAGATTCAGAGTGGTATATTCCAAACCATCCGTACTTGTTGATATAGCCAGTGGCCAGCGAAATTCAGAAGGGTTGTATACTGTGGCATACGTACCGTCGGTAAGTCGCTGCCCCCAGATTTTGGCGTTACTATTTACAAAGCCTTTTGCCCGTTCCACCGGCTCGGCCCACGAATTTCCTCCGTCTTTACTAATGGAAGTCAGCGCATGTTTCCACAAACAAGCCACTGTTCCATCGGGCAAATGATAATAACAAAATGCCTTATATCCTTTTTTTAGTGGAATCAATGGATCATTTCTATCTGCTTCTTCCACCCATTGCATCCTATAAAGAGGATTATCCAGAATTTCCTGACAAGCTTTTACAAAACTCTTGTCCCTACTCTTTGTAAAATAAGGATAATCTGTATTTTTTTCATTAAAACCATGATTGTAATAGATGAAATAGATTTGTCCAAAAGATCCGTCCTTCTTTATTTCTCTTACTACGCGTCCAATTCCATTTCCATCATTCGGATCATCTTTCTTATCCAGGGCCACTCCATAGAAACCCATTGAGATAAGCTTACCCGATTTGGAAACATAAAAGCCTACACGTTGGTGCATAATGGCTATCAGGTTCTTTGCCACTCCGGGATAATCGGGTTTAGTATATCCATCCGGCACATGATAAGGAGGGAATAGAACTACAGGGTTTGCCCAATTGTAACCATCTTTAGAAGTCATCAAAAGGGTGCGTGAGGAAGGTACATGCTCATCCTTCGGATCAGATAAGTAATGCATATAGAACTTACCTTGCCAGTAAGCCATCATCGGCTGATGATTGTATGTCCATCCATCACCGTTGGAAGCATCGGGATGTTCGCGATTGGCTCTCATTACCTGAATATTATGCACTCCTACCACAGGCGAAAGCTGTCCGTCGTGATAAGCAGGATTGGAAAGTTCTGCTCCTGTGTAGTGAATCTTGTTCTGTGCCGTAGCAACGGTTGACAGACAAAGAACTGCTGCCAGGGAACACAATGATTGGATAAATCTATTCATTTTTCTATTTAATGCTTTGATTATACTGTTTTTCTTTATTCTTTTTAAATCTATGACGAGAGGTTCTCTTTTTTCAAGGTATATTCCCTATCTCATTGATTCATTCCGAGTCTTTAAAAGCTTCTTCACATCTGAACGCGGTACTTTAATCATTGTTCCGTGCTTATGTCCCTGAGGAACTTTTACTTCATCCGTCATATCCTGAAAGTGAACAAAATCAGATGTTTGCATTGCGCCGAATATTTTCTTCCCATACATATCAAAGTAAATCAGATAACCATTGGCAACCTTAGCAACTGTAGGACCTTCTACAAAACTATCGGTAAAAGGAACCGATGCAGGAGAATAAGGACCAACGGCAGATTTGCCAAAGGCAACTTTCAGATTTCTCATGGCACGGGTATTATCTTTCAATACAAGTACATAATCATTTATGCCACGCTTCACAATCGTTGCATCAATCACACTAAACCCAGGATCGTAGAAAAGCTTCGTTTCCGAGATAGTTTTAAAGTCCTTTGTTGTAATATAATATAAGCGATGATTGTTATTTTCTTCTTCAACGCCTCTTTCATAACGGTTGGGAACACAAGAGGCCCACACAACAACAAATTCTTTTTTGGCATCATCATAAAAAATTTCCGGTGCCCAGACATTAACCGTGGTAGGTTCTTTTGCCATAACAGGAATCAGTTGTTCGTCCGACCAATGAATTAAATCTTTTGAATGGGCATAACCAAATCCAAGATCTCCTTTCCAGCTGGAAGTCCACACCATATGATAAGAACCATCAGGAGTACGGGTTATTGATGGATCACGCATTACTTTTTGAGTCCCAACTTCGGGTTTTAACCAAGTTCCGGCAATACTATCCCAATGAATACCATCTTCACTGTATATATAACGAAGTCCGTCAGTAGCCGGTTCGTGAAATGAGGTCGAGAGATAGACTTCAGACTGAATCGTTTTACAAGAAAGTAAAAACAAAAAAAACAGAATAAAAACGGATTTAATTATATTTACCATATAGGGCTTAACACTTTAATGAATTACGCACAACAATATTAAAAAAGACGCTTTAACTGGTTGTTTGTACTCAATAAGTATTCTTTATAAAGCTTGCACCTGAAATTTATAGCTCAATAATTCAGATTTATTGGGCAATGGTTTATAAATTATTGGGCAATAAAATAAAATGATTGGTAAATAAAAATCGGTAAATAAAAAGTCCCCGGTTATCAATAGTACAGATAACCAGGGAAATTCTATAAATAATGAGAACCAATGAACTATTGCTTCACACCTTTAGCCTTAAGACGTTCAGCCCATCCGGCTCTTTCCTTAACCAAATCATATCCTCTTTTAGAAAGATAATTATTGATACGACCTTTGTATTTGCCAAATGCCTCATGCTTCTTGTTAGAATTCTCGGCATCCATTGCAAATTCCCGTGCTTCTACAAGCCAGGCATGAATTTGCTTTTTCTCATCCTTCTTCAATGAAGGAATCATATCTAAAGTGGCGTCATAGGTTACTTTTACAACACCATAGGTCATGCCATCCTTTACTGCTTCAACCTGAGCATCATTCAGGCACATAGACAACTCTGCCGGAAAAGCAAAATGAGAACGGTAAAGCGCGGCGTCTTTCTCATGATCAATAGCCGAAAGAGCATCACTCTTTTGTGAGCCAGATATACCAGAATCCTTCACCTTCTTTACTGCTGCATCTCTTTTATCGTAGATATCACTCAACTGAAAGTACTTGTTTGCAATTATATTGCGAACATCCAGTGCAACCGATACATTTTTTAATCCTAACTTATCTACAATCTTCTGTGAACGACCTTTTATAGACTCCACATATTTAGGATCGCGGTTAAGTGAATCCAGTTCAGTTGCAAAAGCTGTGCTGGCAAACAAAAAGAATAGCGCAGCCAAATGCAAAAACTTCATTTTATTTTTTCTCATAATTTGCTATTATTACATCAATGAACCTTTTTTTGCTAATGTATCATGGTTATTAGCAGAATTTGTCCAGTCTACCTTTGTTTTGGTATCAATACCATTGATGTATTTTTCAATGTTTGTATAACCGTCACCTGTACAGTCTTTGTTAGCATCAGAAGGATCGTTAGGATTCAATCCGTTTGCTTTTTCCCATGCATCTGGCATACCATCATTATCACTGTCTTTGTATGCTTTTCCTTTGTATTCAGGATATCCACCAACTTGTTTGATATCTGTGATGATACCTTTCTTATAAGAATCTTTTGGTAAACGACGGTATTTAAACTGATAGAAAGATTCAGGATCTAATCCTTCTTTGTAATAAGCCTTACCTGTTTTTACTTCTTCAACAATACGTTGGTCAATAATATCTCTCTTAGGAAGTGTAGCACCTACATTCTCCATAACAAATTTATAAGCGTCGTTTGCTGACATAATTGGGAATGCAGGCATTGGGAATGGTTCGTTCCATTTCATGCTAGCAGTATAACCATCTGTATTAGGTTGTTCTTCAACCTGAACACCACCGGCCCAGTTATCTTTAGTTACTGTATCGTTACCTTCAACAACATTACCATTACAATATACGCGGCCAAATACATAATATCCTAATTTACTACGACCAGACTCAGGCTTAACAAGACGATGAGCAATAGCAGTCTTCGGAGTCAACGGACCTGGTTTGTAATAGTTATTAATGATATTATACAACGCAGTATAATCACCACCATCAACAGAACGGTGCACCCAGTTGTAAATTACATTATTCGCAAAATTAAAGATACCATTCCAACCAATTGATGGGTTACGACCTGCGTTGCTAGCCCAAAGGTTACGCATGAAAGAACAGTTTTCACCACCAAGAGTACTACCAAATGCATGGTTATAAGTATCAAGAGCCTTAGCAGAAATAGTATTCTGAATTGTTACGTTTACAGTAGGCAACTTAAGATCGTTATATCCCTTACCTGGATTGAACATGTGACGGTAGAAAGAGATATTTTCATCCAATCCATAAGTACAAGAACAGTGGTCAATCATGATGTTACCAACAGGGTTACCACCAAAAGAGTCATCGCGACGACCTACCCAGGTTTCACCACGACGGAAACGCATGTGACGTATAACAACATCATGAGTATTTACCCAGAATGATTCACCAGCTAAACATACACCATCACCAGGAGCTGTTTGTCCTGCAATAGTGATATAAGGAGCACGAACAATAATAGGACTTTTAATACGGATAATACCAGAAACATTAAATACTACAATACGAGCACCACCTTGTTCACAAGCTTCACGCAAAGAACCAGGACCACGATCATTAAGGTTTGTTACAACAATTACTTTACCTCCACGGCCACCAAAAGTATATGCACCGCCACCCATTGCTCCTGGAAAAGAAGGAATTTGTGCCTGAGGAAGGTCAGTTGGACGAGCTGCCCATGGAATGTATGGACGTCCATGTTCTGATTCTTCTTTAACAGTAGGATAAGCTTTTTCCCATGCAGCATCTGAAGACGCTTGTTCCTCTGCCATCATTTTATCAGCTGCTTCCTTAACGTCCTTAGGTACATCAGGATACTGAGCCTTAACTTGTGAGAATGGTGCCATAACTGCCACCATAAACATTACCAATAATAATTTCTTTTTCATTTATTCGTTATTTAAGAACTTACTTATAACAATAAGACATTTTTTTTGCTGTTTTGTAATCAGTATAAAGCAAAAAACTTTCTATTACTTAAGTGAATCAAGAACTCCATCAGCAGCATACAAATCATTCCAACCTTTTGTCTGATACAAATATGGTTATTTAATCAGAACGTTACAACTTTAATTGTCTTTTATGGTTTTATTGATAAGACGCAAAGAGAGGATGCTTCTTACGAAACACCCTCTCTTCTAATATATTTTTATTCGATTATTCAGCAAATGGGTCAAAGGTACCTGCGGAACCACCATTATTAGAATCTTCCCAACCGATAGTCTGTTGCATCTTAAGGTTGTTATTTAATGCACCTTGAGAAAGACCAAGGAAGTAATAACGTGGAAAGAACGTAACGTACTCATCATTATGATTAGAATCACGGCCATCACCCTTCTTCAGGTTACGAAGCAAATGAGTTTCATACCATGACTTTAATGTTTCCAATTGAGACTTCAAGTCAGCCTTACGATAATCAACAGGAGTACAACGAGTAACTCCGGCTTTTACTAATGGATCGGAATCATAAGTTGTTCCACCTACACCATAAGTATCAGCTATACGGAATTCCATATTTTCACGACGTTGTCCGTTCAATGGTTTAAAACCAAGCCATGTACAAGTATTACCACCCCATCCGGTTAATGCCCATGAAGCAGGAGCACCACTTACTGCTGTTGCGCCACCATCGAATAACATCCAACGGCGAAGATCATCAAAGCGTTTACCTTCATAAGCAAATTCAATCTGACGTTCATACAATATTGCAGACATACATGTAGCTTGATCTGTTGCCAGGTTCACTTGCAATCCATAATTATTATCAGAAGCATAACCTGCACGAGCACGAACTTTCTTTATTTGTTCTACAGCTTCATCCATATGACCTGCACCACAAGCTACCTCTGCAAAGTTTAATAATACCTCTGCATAACGAAGTTCAATATAAGGAGCTGCCGAATAAGCAAAACCTCCGTTAGAATTTGATGCATTAAAGTTACCGTAAAGAGGTGAGCTATTTAAATCTAAATCATCAGAACGTTTACGCACATAAATACCACTCTTGTTTGTTAACAAGTTATCTGCACCATAAGAGTTTCCACTCTCGGGATTACCCTGGTCATTCTTGTCGGTATACCATACATAGTTCCACAGCACATAATTTATACCACCATCATAAGATGGGTTATTAGCATTTGCCGGAATAGGATCTCCCTTATAAGCCCAACGAACACCTGGAAAAGCAAAAGTACGATAAAAACGAGGGTCACGTGACATAAATGGATAACCTGCATGATAGGTAGAATCAGAAGCCTGAAGCTTAGTGTAAGTATCACAAGTAGCCGGACGTTTACCATCTGCCATTGGGAACATATCAATCAACATTGCTGATGCATTCTTACCACTCCCTGTAGTATTCTTTGGACGAATACCACGTTCCCATGAATTATTCTTTTGTCCATTGCCTGCAGCAACAGTATTATATTGACTTACAAATACAGCTTCTGGATTCTGACTGTATTTAGTAAACATACCAGCAAAGTCAGAACCATTTACATTACTACCTGTGCTATAAAGATTATATCCGCAAGCGTTGATTGTTATAAGATCTTTCTTCATCTCGGTATAAGCATTCTGCCAGCGTGATTCATCATTAGTACGATTGAATAACGGACTTGCCCACATTAGTAGTACACGTCCTTTCAAAGCCAATGCTGTACCTGAAGTTACACGTCCCCAATCGTCACCTGATCTCCAACCACCATTAGTTGTTTCAGCAGAAAGCATCTCAGCTGCCTTAGTCAAATCACTTATTATAAAATCAACGCAAACCTTAGCTGATGAACGAGGTACGTAAGATGATTCAATAGGTTCCTGAACTTCTGTAACAATAGGCACACCACCATACCATTTTACAAGATTGTAATAGCACCAAGCACGGAAGAAGTAAACCTGACCTAGAAGTTTATTCTTATTTTCCTGTGAAAGACTTCCGCCTTCGATGCCACGAATTACATCATTGATATTACGAATGCGTCCCCAGGCTGAAGATTGAATATTGTTAGCTATACCTTGAAAATAATCAGGTACAGATGTTCCACTCAATACAGCCAAAGGTGATTCAGGATTAACAAATGCACCAAAACCACTATATTCTTCAGTAGATTTTGCCTGGTCATCATTGCTACCTGTGCTGTTGTATTTCCAGCTAGGAGCACCGTTTACATCCGGCAAAGACCAGCTGTAAACATCATTCACACGAGCATTACATCCTGTATAATAGTTGTAGATATCTTCGCTCACATTATCGGAATTCTTCTTTTCTTCCAGGAAGTCATCACTACAAGCAGAAAGCGTGAAAATAATAGTCAAGCTTAAGCTGAACAGATTTATTATATTTTTTTTCATCGTTATTTTCTTTTAGAATTTTATAATACCCTGCTTAGAATGTCAGATTTACACCGACTGTAAATTGACGCAATGTAGGGTAAGCATTATAACTGTTCATCGGATCGATAAAATTATCCGGGTATGGATTATACAAGCTCAAAAGATTCTGCCCTGTTACATTTAGACGAGCACTCTGAATTCCGGCTTTCTTAGTCAAGAAAGAAGGAATGGAATATGCTATAGTCAAACGATTCAAACGAACTCTTGTTCCACTCACTCTCCAGAATGAAGAAGACATAGAGTTAACACTTGAGTAAGCCATATTCGGGTATTTAGCATTATGGTTCTGGGCTAATACGATATTACCTGATCCATCAGTTACATCTTGATAAACATACATATTATCAGGATTCCAGAATGAAGGAACATTTGTAAATTCCAAACCATCACCTGGTTTCAATGCAGAAGAAGGAATTAAACTATACCCACCCCAACTTGCATTAATCTGAGCTGATATAGAGAAGTTTTTCCATTCTGCTCCAAGGTTTGACGTAAATCCATAAGGATTGCTACGATTTGATAAACTAACCTGATCGTTATCTTTATCAACAATACCATCTGGTGCAGCATAAGTACCATCTGTCTGCTGAGGGCCTCTTACATCTTTATATATAAGCATACCCGGGCGAACCTTGTCTTGAGCCATTCCTAAATAAGAAGTAATATTGTATTTTGTGAAATACTCTTCAATATCCTGGAAACTACGGAACATACCTAAACATTGCATACCCCAGGTACCAATATCAGAACGACCATTTTTTTGTATCTGACGATAAAGAAATTCTTTCTCAAAGTCCATATTAAGAACTTTATTATCACCATAACCGGTATTGATTCCAATATGATATTTGAAATCTTTACCAATTTTATCACGCCATGTTAAACCTACTTCATAACCCCAGCTATCCATTTCGCCCAGGTTAAGAGCAGCAGATTGAGTTCCGACAGTTCCCGGAACTGTTTGAGCAATTTTCATCAACATATCACGATTCCATTCGCGATAAGCATCAAAAGAAATTTGCAAGCGGCTATCTAAGACATTCATATCAACACCAAAATTTGCCTTATAAGACTTATCCCAATGAACATCACGATTAAGAGCTGAATTATCCTTATTTATAGTAATACGGTTGCTAGAATCCGTATTTGTGCTTGAGCCAAAAACAACACCTTTATCAAAGTCTTGAGCATAAACCTGCATCCATTGCCATGGTGCTGTATTATCACGACCAGTAAGTCCTAAAGAAGTACGCACCTTCAAGAATTCAATCCATGGAGCAGCTTTCTTAAACCAATCTTCTTCTGAAATAATCCAACCTGCACTTGCAGAAGGGAATAAGCCCCAATAATTATTAGGAGCAAACTTTGTAGAAGCATCTGAACGAAGTAAAGCTTCAAACAAATACTTGCCATCATAAGCATAATTCAAACGACCGATATAAGACATTGTACCAGACTCACTACGAGTGAAGGTTACAACCTTTGTAGCTGCAGTAGCTGAGTTTGACTGACCTGTTGTAAATTCATAAGGGTTAGAAACCATACTATAAAGATATTCACTCTCAGCCTCTGATTTTTCAACAGAAAAGAGTCCACCTACATGATGCTTACCAAAATCACGATTATAAGATACTGTAAAGTTGAACTGATAGTTATCTGTTCTGGTCATACTACGATTTAACTGACTTGGATCACCATTAGCAAGAGTTTGCTTAAGCAAATTACTTTCTGTTAAATATGAATTATAATCGCCATCGCCAACCGGAGTATATAAATGACTACCGCTACCTGTACGGTTTACCATGTTGTAAATATCATAGGTTGAACCAAATTGATTAGTTTTGTCTGAATTGATGCTCTTGGCATAAGACAAACGTAATTTCAAGCCATCTAAGATTTTACTCCAGCCGAAGTTGTATTCTACGCTACCATTGACAGTAAGGTTAGAATTCATTGTGCGGCTATAATCTCCATTGTTTTGCATCAAAGAATAAGAATATTCTTGATCTTTATTTTTTTGAGAATTGCTTATACCATAAGCTGAGATAGCATAACCACCAACAGTTTCAGGGATATAACGAGGACGAGTAAGCAACAAAGTATAATCTTTTTCATTGCTTGAACCACCTACTTTTATATAAGGAGTATTTTTCTTTCCATAGTCTCCCGAAACAGAAAGATTTGCCTTTAACCATTTGCTAACACTTACATCTACGCCGGCACGATAGTTCCAACGATTATAATCCAGATTACCTAAATTGGCATTTTGATCATAATAAGAGATTCCTGCAAAATAGTTAGCTTTATCTGTAGCACCACTTAAATTAACGTTATGTTTCGTTGTTGTTGCTACCTTCCAGTATTTATCAAGCAAATCATAATTCAGACTTTTCATAGCCTCTAGTTCGTCAGCTTGATAAAGATCTGTTTTACGGTTCAAATCGGTTGTTTTAGTTGGGTCGGCATCAGCTACGGCATTATAAAAGCGACCGTAATTGTAAGCATTCAACATTTTAGGACGAGCAACTTCATCAGCAAAACCAAATGTTCCCGAATAAGAAATGCTTGGAGTACCAACTTTTCCTTTTTTAGTTGTAACCAAGATTACACCATTTGCAGCACGGGCTCCATAAACAGCTGCCGATGCATCTTTCAAAACAGAGATGCTCTCTACTTCTGAAGGATCCAAATTGTTGAACGCTTCAGCTCCAAGATTTTGTGTAGAATTACCAACCTTAATATCGTTTGGATAAATATAGCCATCGATAACAAACAATGGTTGTTGAGCTGTACTACCAACTTCTGATAAAGAATTGGTATCACGAATAGTGATTGTAGCATTTTGACCCGGACGAGACATTCCGCCGCTAACACTAACACCATTGACCAATCCGCTCAATGTGCTAGCCAAACCACCAGCAGACAAATCTTTAATTTCATCCATAGGTATCGTTGCGACAGATCCGGTAAGATGAGCTTTCTTTTGAGAGCCATAACCAACAACTACAACCTCATTCAGCGTTGTTTCATCTTGCTTCATAACGATGTCACCACCTATTGTAATCTGGCTTTTGTAACCGATAAAAGAAACTACCACTTTACCATCTTTAGGCACAGATAAAGTATAATATCCATTAAGGTCTGTAACTGTACCTTTTGAAGTTGCACCTTTCACGGTAACAGAAGCACCAATTATAGGCTCACCAGTTTCATCAACGATAGTTCCCTTTATTGTTCTGTCCTGAGCAAGAGCCGGCATAGCAAAAAATGCCATCACTAAACTCAGACATAAACTGATTATATATTTTCTTTTCATATTAATTCTTCTTAGTTTGCTTATTAATGATTATTCCGTAGGCAACCAACGTGGATCTCCACATCTTGCAGTTTGATGATCAGCACTTGTTACAGTAAAGACACCATTCGCTGCATCAGTGAAAGTAGGCTCTGTTTGAATTGCAGTATTGCTCTTATCGTAAGAAAGTTCTCCGGTAGAGAAAGCTGCATTAAACCAATAAGAGTTTTTACTGAAAGCTGTAATCATACCTGTACCACCTCCCATAAAACGACGGCAAACTTCACCACCGCCACAGTTATAGAAAATATTTTGTGCCAGATTAAAATAAACTTTATTACTTCTCATGCTATTGTAGTTACCCATTTGTCCCTTATTAGCAATATTGTAGAAAGTATTGTTATAGAAATTCAGACTTCCGGAAATAAGGCCCGGTCTGTCAGGACGTGCAGAATTACCATACTGAATAAAATATTTATTTCCTGTAGCACTTAGGTCATAAAAAGTTGAATTCTGAGCTGTGAAATCATTTATAGCTCCATCCCCTTTATTAAAGTAGATATATGCAGTCGTTGTTTGAGCCGAATTACATTGGAATACATCATTCTTCATAAGGAATGTCTTCACACAATATTTCTTCTGATTATTATAGAAGATATATCCTTTAACACCTGTAACATTACAAGATTGAACAACAATAGGATCTGTTATAATATAATAACTACCAGTTCCAAGAATTGCATCATTAGGAGTTGCACTCAAAGATAAGAACGAAGCATCTGCTGCAAGGCCATCTTGTGCACTACAATCGAAATCAATAAACTTAATCTTCAAACCTGCTGAAGTGCAAAGTCTTGCTGCAGTTCCATAAGTAACCTTAGGATGATTAATTTTATCTCCACGGAATGTAACTAAATGCTTTCCGAAATCAACAACCCCCGACATGGTATAAGTACCTCCTGGGACTAAATCGTATGCAAGTTCCTTAGCACTATCTTGAATAGGATTGGCTGTAAAATACTGAGTTAGATCAGTACCGTCAGGAATGGTTGCAAAAGTTTCTAATAATGTAGAATAAGGAACCTCAGTTGCAGCCAAAGCATCACTATTATTATATTTAGTATTGCCCTTTGTCTTAACAACAACCTTATACTTCGTATCTTCCTGTAATGCACGTGTTGCAGAACATCCATCTATAACCTCATTTTCTGTACCAACAGCAACCGGATTATTAGGATCATCAACAATATACAAAGAGAACTGATAGCCACCAGCACCATACACCACCGGCCATTTAACAGTAACTTTAGCACCATCGGCACTCGGTGTAAACACAACATCTTCTACCTTAGGAGATTCAAGTGTAGCATTCACTACACCGGATGAAAATTTCTCATCATTGTCGAATCCATCATTGGCACAAGATACAAAAAGAAAAACACCCAGGCTCAATGTAACCAAGGCATACATTTTTCTTCGAAAGAATAGCGTAGTATTCTTTACAGAATAAACTTTTCTTTTTCCCATTGACAAAATTTTAATTTAACATTAACAAATTATATTTCTTCTACTTTTTTAGTAATATCCATGAAAAAATTCAGGTTAATTCATAGAAATAATATTTAATATACAAAGGTTCCATTTTGGAAAATCTGTTTCAAATAATCAATATTAGTCCCAAAGTTTTTCTTCACATTTCGTGGATCATTTTTATCACGGGACCTTTCAACAACAAGCCAGCCACTCCAACCCATTTTATCAAGGGTCTTTTTAACTTTACTCATGTTTAAACGTTTATTGTATGGTAATAAGACTTCATCGGTATCAGTACAATGAATCTGGCAGATATTTTTCTTTCCAAGAGTTTTAAGCTCCTTATATAAATCACGTCCGGCAACCAATGGGTTTTGAAAATTAAAATAGATTTTTATTGAAGGTGAGTTAATTTCCTTCAACAACTGAAGTTCTCCTTTCGCATCCAGAGATGTTTCAATGCCGATAATTACACCTGCCTTCTGTGCCATCTCTCCCACTACTTTTAAACGATTAATCAATTCCGGACGAATTTCGGGGTTCTTAACCAAATCACATTGAACTCCTAAAGGAAGGAAAGCCACTTTTGCTCCCATAGCTACCATTGTTTGAATGCAATCCTGGGTCAGTTCTTTATAATTTGTTCTCTTTACAAATGACTGAGCATAAAATCCCGACATTGCAATAGAAGGAATTTCCAAATCATATTTAGCTGCTTCCGCCTTAAACATTTCTTGAAAAGAAACTTGTCTCAGCTTATTGTCAAATGAATCACGCATTCCCAAACCTCCCATATCGACTTCCACTCCATCACCTTTTAGTTCGCTAACCAACTTGAAAGATCCTATCTTTTGCCTTTTCAGAATCATCCAGTCACAAGCAGCGATTCGGTATTGATGTGTACCTTTTTTAGGGGAAGAGACTTTTTCTCCTGCCTGACAATAAAAATTAAAAGACAGAGAAAAGACAAAGCACAACAGCGCTAAGTATCTAAAAACTAATTTATTAAATAATTTCATATTTTAGGAAAAATAATTCATAGCATTAAATAACATAAAACTAAAAAACTAAATTATAGTATTTTACCTTATAAGACGTTCCAGGTTTTTTCATGTAATCACCAAAAGATAAAAAAACACAGAATAGGATTATTTTTTTTATTATAAGAAATTATTTTGATGGAACTTTAAAAACAAAAAAGAGTGAAAACGCCTTAAACAAGGCATTTCCACTCTTTTTCTACTCAAAAGAAACTATTTGCTATAATTTAGGGCTTTCGACCAAGGTCTTTAAGTAATTCTCTATGAAAACGCATTTCGGCCCCTTGTATTTTAAATATTTTTTCGCAGGAAAGAATTCCTTTGAATTTAAAAAAATATTCTTTTTCTAACTTATCGGATGCTATACGTGCATTCAATACACTAGTAATAATCGCCTCATATTGGGCTTCGGAAACATTTTCCTTTTTCCCTTTCTTTACCTGAGACCATGCTTTATCATTCAAGGCTTTCTTTCTATCCTGCAATTCAAAAAACAAAGGAAAAAATCTAGATGCCTCCTCTTTTGTCAGTTTAGCCTTTTTCGTAATAAACGCTTCTTGCTTTTCACGGAACTCTTCCTGCGACATTTTTGGCTTACCCCAATCCTGGGCAAAAGCGCCGATTATTCCTAAACAAGAAATCATTAATAATAAAAATACTCTTTTCATAACATTTATCAATTATTCATAACGGCTTCTATTCAGCCTCCGTTAAACATTCATATAAAGAATAATCGTCCATCATGGAATGATCCATCATAGTTTCAACCTCCTGATCTGTAATCATCTCTTTTTCTGCACGCATAGGTGCTGTTGAGGATTGATCTGATGAGCTTAAATTCAACATAAAATGAACACCCATAAGCATTCCGGCAAAAACAGCCGTCATATAGAACCAAGGTTTAACTCTACTCCAAACCGTTATGTGCTGCTTTTTAAAAGTCCGTGTTTCTTTCTCAGGCAATTGCTGCATAACATTCTCTCTGAAGTGATCAAAGTAGCCTTCAGGTACGGTAAAAGGATTACCGTTGCCGCACTTTCTCAATATTTCATCTTCTTCTTTCATATCATATCTCTCCTTTTCTATGTTTATAAGACTCTATTTTACTCAAAAGGTTTAAAGGGAGTCTTTTAAAAAACCTTCTATTTTTTTCACTGCATGATGATAAGAAGCCTTTAAAGCCCCTACAGATGTGCCAAGAACATCGGACATTTCTTCATACTTCATTTCCTGATAATATTTCAGATTAAACACCATCCTCTGTTTCTCGGGCAAGGCTACCAACGCTTTCTGCAGTAAAAGCTGTGCTTCATCTCCGGAGAAGTATGAATCACCCTCCAGTTTGGTAATAGCATCGGCCTCCGGCTCATCAATAGAAATAAAAGATGATGCCCTTTGTTTATTGAGAAAAGTAAGGCATTCATTAAGCGCTATGCGATAAAGCCAGGTCGAAAGTTTTGATTCCGCACGGAAATAATCAATATTGGTCCATGCTTTTATAAAAGTATTCTGCAACAAGTCATTCGCATCTTCGTGGGAAAGCACCATTCGTCTGATTTGCCAGTAAAGCTGCTCACTGTATTGTGCCACAATTCTGGAGAACGCATCTTTTTGCGTACTCTCCTGCTGTAGCAGTGCCAATACTTCTTTCTCGTTATAAGATGGAGTCATATTTTATTTAGTTATATTTTTCTCAATTCCTTCAATAAAGGCTTATCAAACTTATAGGTGTCATCGCAATAACTCAGTGTTCCACTTTTAGACATAAACACCGTGTAATAATCTAGAAAGAGAGGCACCGTTTCAGGAAGGTTGTAAGCCTTCATAGGTTTAAAATCAGGTGATTCCAGTAATGCCCTTCCCTTATCTGTTTTTGGGGGGATATCTATTGCTATACGTATTTTATCCATTATCTTTTCGTCTTTCTTCTTCAGAAGAAAAAAGGCAAAGTCGAGTGGTTTCTCCAGTCGCACACAGCCATGACTTACAGCTCTGTCAGATTTCATAAATGCCCAACGTGACGGTGTGTCGTGCAAATAAACAGCAAAAGCATTTGGAAAACGGAAAATAAGTCTTCCCAAAGAATTCCCCTCCCCTTTTTCCTGCTTAACACTATACGGTATTTCTCCCTCATAACTAGTCCACTTCACAGAAAGAGGATTAACCTCATTACCTTCTTTATCATATACTTTCATCTGATGCTTTTCAAAATAAGCCGGATCTTTGAGATACGCCGGAATAATCTCTTTACGAACAATAGACTTTGGAACATTCCAGTAGGGATTCATCTGCATATACACAATCTTACTTGCCAAAAGAGGTGTTTTATTCTCATAAGAGCCACAACAGATTTTCATATCCAACACAAAGCCAGCCTTTTCATCTACAGCTTGTAACATAAAAGAAGCTGCATTCACCATTACATATTTCCGGCCTTTATCCATTTTCTTTTGCCACCTTGCCCGTTCCATATTAACAACCAACTTATCCTTGTAATATTTCAATGGACGATTCAGTTCCTCAATAGTGTAACTGCCTATCACTTTATCAACCGGCATACTATTTCTTATCCGAAACAAGTTAACCACAGCCAGTAATTCCGATGAAAGGGAAGAATATATGCTACTTGCATGCTCTATCCGAGGAAGATATCCAAGCACAATAAGCTTTTCTGCAATCAAAGGAATAGCTGGATTCACGTCACCTTCCTTAAGCAGCGCATCTCCTATATCGGGAATATCACTGGAAGAAATGCCTTTCTGAGCATTTAGTCTCAGATACTCTTTCTGCATACGCAAATAAGAAGGATCCTTTGGCTGAGCCTCCTGCATAAAAGCAGAAAGATTTCCTTTCACTGCCTCAAGTGATCTGTTTACAAAAGCCCGGTTGCATCGCTTCAGGGGAATTGAATAATAGATCTTCATCTTCTTAGGAGCCAACGAATCTATGACCTCGCCTGGTTTAAGCTCTGCTTCATCAATATTATTGAGAATCCGGTGCGGATTTACAAAGCCATAACTCATTCCGCTAACATAGCGAAGATAAGCCGACGACAAATCATATTCCAGTTCTGCAAGAATTTTATTGATGTTATCCTTCTTCTCAATCTTCAAAAAACGCAGTTTCGTGAGATTAAGTTTTATCTTTGACACAGAAAACTTCTCAGGGTTTAATCCATGGCTATGAGAATTTTCCAACCAATAAAGCAATTGCTCTGCTCGCGTCCAGTCGCCAAAGGATTTTATCCAAAGAGATGCACCTTCCTGTGCATAATAATGATATAATGCTGAATCTTTAACAGAATGAACACTTCTCTCAACACAAAGCTTTAGTAGTCTCTTATGAACTTTCTCTCCATTAATCACGAAGCAGGGGTTGCTCATTTTCTGAAAAGAAGATAAGTTCAGGTAATCCATTGAATCAGATTTATCCAGAGTACAACCGTACATAGTAAGCAGAAAAAAAGAAAGAGACAGCAGCAATCGCTTTATCAGGTATTTTTTCTCGTTCATTATTTCAAATTCATTATTGCTGACAAAGATAAAGTTTTTTGGTAAATTACAACTATAAACAGCAACCTCTATAAAAATATATAGCCCACAAAGGAAAGACCTAAGTGGGCTACATATTATAGCATATAATTATAATATCATTTCATATTATAAGATAACTTTTGCAACTTTGCTTCCTACTTTTACAATTAACAATTGTTTTTGTGGAAGGTTAGAAAGTTCGTTCACACCATCGTGAGCTGCAGAAACAGAAATAGTTTGTCCCAATGAATTGGTTACAATAATCTTTTCGCCAACCACTGCAGGAACATATACTTTATCATTATTTGCATAAATGCCTGTGTTTACTTTTTCTGTAGCAATGCCAGTACCATTATTTTTTACTAAACTGAGACCGTCAATATAACCAACAAAAGTCTTATAATAACGAATCTCCAGTTGTAAGGTTCCGGCAATAGGAATATCTAAAGATGTCTCACTGGTTAACCATGTTCCAGATGTTGATGTATCAAGATAACCCGAAGTAGTACCACCATTAGTTTGTAACATAGTACTTACTGCATCATACTGAGCTTTATTGGGGTCAGTAGTTGCTATCTGAACACCATTAACATCATTCATATACCCCCAATGTCTAAGACCAGTAGGCGTTTTCGAAGCAGGATCAACATAATATTTAAAAGAGAAAGTATACTTTCCAACTTCAACAGGAACTTTGATATTATAAATGAATTTACCGGTGCCACTAGCGCCATTATGTTCTATCTTAACAGAGCTGTTACCCTCATATTTGATAGTAGATTCCTGAGTAACGGTAGAGCCTGTAGCCACAGTCAAAGTATAACCAGCCGGAGCACCACCAGACCATTCTTCAAAACCGGGATTGGTCGTTATTAAATTCTGAGCATTCAAAGATGCTGTTCCAAAAAAGCCGGCAACAAAAGCCAGCATAAAACCATTCATTAGAGTAAAACTTTTCATAAGCCAAATCTATTTTAATTAATAATAGAAAATAATCTTATTTGATAGCTACCTTCCTGGCTATGTTTTCTATCTTTAAGATATACCAGCCTTTAGGAAGATTTAGAGTAATTGTCTTATCTGCTGAATCAATTTTAATGGAAGTAACTTTTTGACCTAATACATTGTATACTTCCAATAGTGATCCAGGAGCGGCATATTGTACACGAACATTATTTCCGGTAACAGTCAAAGTAACAGAAGTCTGCTCATTATCAATGGGCAGATACTTTCTTCCCTCCTGAGCTAAGATTACAGGCTGGGATAGAAATGAGAAGATTATTAATAAAAACAAAGTAAATCTTTTCATCTATACGTTTTCATTTTACTTTCTGGAACAAATGTAAACATTCCGATTATCTTATACAAGTAATATGGCTTAAACCTTTTAAATATTTATATACAATCCCTCTTTAGCAAGCTGACATTTCGGAAATATTTCACTTGCCTCCTGAAGAAAGATTGCATCACTTTCATAACGGGCGGAAAAGTGCCCGATCAATAAGTTCTTAACATTTGCAGCCAGAGCTATATGCGCCGCCTGACGGGCAGTCGTATGATAGGTTTCTCTTGCCCGGGGGAGTTCATTCTGAGCAAAGGTTGCTTCATGGAACAAAAGATCCACGCCTTGAATCTGTTCAATAATCCTTTCATTATAAATGGTATCTGAACAATAAGCATACCTGCGTGGAGGGTTGGCGGGAAGAGTAAGACGACTATTAGGAATAACTTCGCCATCCGGATTCACATAATCTTCGCCATTCTTTATGCGGTTAATCTGGGATATCGGGACCTGATAAAAATCTACCATATCACGAATTATATGTTTCCGTTCGGCCTTTTCCTCAAAAAGAAAGCCACAGCAGGGAACGCGATGATCAAGAGGAATAGTAGTCACTTTAAGTGAACGATCCTCATAAATAAGCTCCGGTTTTTTTGTTTGAAAAGGAACTAAAGTAACTTTATATGGAAGATGCTGGCAAAAGTAATCCAGTATAGGGTTAAGATACTTTTCCATATCACGGTGAGCATGAATGCAAAGCTCAGCTGTTCTGCCCAGCATGCCAAATGTGGAAATCAGTCCGGGCAAACCAAAACAATGATCGCCATGAAGATGGGATATGAATATGTGATTGAGGCGCGAGAATTTCAGTTTGGATCGGCGAAACTGCATTTGCGTTCCTTCCCCGCAATCAATCATAAAGAGCTTATCTCTCAGGTTCACTACCTGAGAAGTAGGAAAATGACGGGTGGTAGGCAAAGCCGAGCCACATCCCAGGATATGTACATCAAATTTTTCCATACTATTTTTGAAACGAAAGGGGCTACCGACAAACGGCAACCCCTTTAAATGATTTATTTAACTAATTAATTAGTCTTTATCAGCTTCCATTTGTTCTTTCAATGCAGCTAATGCATCGATATCACCTAATGTTGTAGAAGCAGCCTGGTTTGTTGATGCAGGAGCACTAGCTTCTTCTTTCTTGTTAGTTGTCTTTTTAGAAGATGCCTTCTTTTCAGCTTTTTCTTCTGCTTTGGCAACATCTTCAAAAATACGGCTGTGAGAAAGAATAATTCTCTTAGCATCTTTATTGAATTCGATTACTTTGAACTCAAGTTTTTCGTCTAACTGAGCTTGTGCACCGTCTTCTTTTACAAGATGTTTAGGAGTTGCAAAACCTTCAACACCGTAAGGAAGAGCTACAACAGAACCCTTATCAAGCATTTCGATAATAGTTCCTTCGTGTACTGAACCTACAGTGAAAACAGTTTCGAATACATCCCAAGGATTTTCTTCAAGTTGTTTGTGACCTAAGCTCAAACGACGGTTGTCTTTGTCTATTTCTAGAACCTGAACGTCGATATCTGCACCAATAGCAGTGAATTCAGAAGGATGTTTTACCTTCTTAGTCCAAGAAAGATCAGAGATGTGAATCAAACCATCAACACCTTCTTCAATTTCCACGAATACACCAAAGTTAGTAAAGTTACGAACTTTTGCAGTGTGCTTGCTACCTACAGGATACTTATCTACGATAGTTTCCCATGGATCTTGTTTCAATTGCTTGATACCTAAAGACATCTTACGTTCGTCACGATCAAGAGTCAGAACAACAGCATCAACTGTGTCGCCAACCTTCATGAAATCCTGAGCGCTACGTAAGTGCTGAGACCAAGACATTTCAGATACGTGAATCAAACCTTCAACGCCTGGAGCAATTTCAATAAATGCACCGTAGTCAGCCATAACAACTACTTTACCTTCTACCTTGTCGCCAACTTTCAGTTCACCTGAAAGAGCATCCCATGGATGAGGAGTAAGTTGTTTCAAACCAAGAGCGATACGTTTCTTTTCGTTATCAAAGTCAAGGATAACAACGTTAAGCTTCTGATCCAATTCAACCACTTCTTTTGGATCGCTAACACGTCCCCAAGAAAGGTCTGTAATATGGATCAAACCGTCTACGCCACCCAAGTCGATGAATACACCGTAAGATGTGATATTCTTAACAGTTCCTTCCAGAACCTGTCCTTTTTCAAGTTTACCAATAATTTCTTTCTTCTGTTGTTCAAGTTCAGCTTCAATAAGAGCCTTATGAGAAACAACAACGTTTTTGAATTCCTGGTTGATTTTAACAACTTTGAATTCCATAGTCTTTCCAACGAATACATCGTAATCGCGGATAGGTTTAACATCAATTTGAGAACCTGGCAAGAATGCTTCAATACCAAATACGTCAACAATCATACCACCCTTAGTGCGGCACTTGATGAAGCCCTTAACAATTTCTTCAGTTTCAAGAGCTGAATTAACGCGATCCCAAGAGCGAGCAGCGCGAGCTTTCTTATGTGAAAGGATCAACTGACCTTTCTTATCTTCCTGATTTTCGATGTAAACTTCTACTTTATCACCTAATTTCAATTCAGGATTGTAACGGAATTCATTCAAAGGAATAATACCGTCTGATTTGTAACCGATGTTAACAACAACTTCGCGTTTGTTCATCGAGATTACAGTTCCGTCAACAACCTCACGGTCATTCACTTTGTTAAGCGTACTATCGTATGCTTTTTCTAGTTCTTCGTGGCTAGCACCAACGAAGGTTTCGCCGTTCTCATACGCATCCCAATTGAAATCTTCAACAGGAGCAACGTTCTTTAAATTTTCCATTAATAATTTGTTTAAAAACCTTTAATTAAGTAAGACATTATAATTGACTAAATAAATCGGTCGCAAAGATAAGAAAATTATTAGAAAACAAAAAACTTTCTAAAAGGATTTTTTCTCACCAAAAACCTATAGTGCATTATATCTCAATTTATTAAGGAATATATATCTATATAAAAAAGCCCACGTGCAAAGATAAAAATGCAGAAGATTCTCTGATCTGCAACTTTTCTCAAAAGATTCAATGACCAGAAACCACTTTTATTTAGCGAAAAGAGTCCGTTTGCGGATTACACTATTATGTTGGTTCTGAAATAAGAATATTGATTGCGCGGGCAACTATGCCATTTTTTTGTATTTAAAGGGGGTGGTATAAAGTTCCCCGCGCCTCATTATCAGCTATCTATATTTAAAAATAAAATAGTAAGACAGAAAACAACCTTAAGTTTTTCTTCTTTCGGATGCAAAACCGAGTTAAAAAGTGTTTAACGCCTCTTATTCAGCATTTTAATTTAGTCAAAATCATGCCCACGGACAGTTTCTATGATATACCAACGCTTGATTTCTATACTCAATATAGATTTATTAACAAATGCACTTTTCTTCTTATAAACCTTAGTAAGCATCATACTGATTATACCTTTATGCTTGAGAATCTAACTAGTTATCTTGCACAATCTCTCTAGTCAAATTTTTATTTATTCACGGAAGATTTTTAAAGAGTGCTATTTGTTCCGCCCACGGGTACGTTACAATATAAATAGATATCAAACACGATTTAGTTTTCAAGTTTCAGCAACACTCTATTTATAGCATCTCTAAAAGCTGACTTAGGCATTGCACCCCGTGCCATTTGGGGTGTACCATACATTGGAACAAACAACAAAGAAGGTATGTTACGAATATCAAAAACAGAAGCCAGTTCCTCCTCCTCCTCCGTGTTTACTTTATATA
Organism: Bacteroidaceae bacterium; assembly: GCA_963667395.2. Classification (GTDB taxonomy): domain Bacteria; phylum Bacteroidota; class Bacteroidia; order Bacteroidales; family Bacteroidaceae; genus Bacteroides. The sequence goes on along the minus strand of CAXXJL010000001.1, from coordinate 3,745,174 downwards.
TATAGATTTTCCCTGAATATTCCACAGCCAGCTCCTCCAAAATTGGAGCAATGGCTTTACACGGTCCACACCACGATGCATAAAAATCTACAATAGCAGGTTTGTCTCCCAAATATTTCCACTCATCAGGACTCTCCTTATAATTAGCTACCCTTGTAAGAAATTCATCTTTTGTTAGTTTTATTGTTTTCATCTTCTTTTATTTTTGCGTATCAATTTCTTTTTAATTCAATCTCATTTGTATATTACATAAAGAAAACACTATCACAAAAAACAATAAAAGCAGAAACTCAATTATTTATTCTAAACTATCTATTATAGTATGAAACCCTTCAGACTATTATTCTTCCTTAAACTAACTATTTTATAATAACAACCAAAAGACTCATTTGGTTTTCCAAGAAAATAAACTGGTAAAGAAAATAATTTATTAAAAACTGTATTTTTTAAAAATATTTTCTTTATGTTTGTAAACAAAATAACATTTTAGATTAACTTTAAAAATTACACTAAAAAAAATCATCAGACAAATGAAAAATCTAACAAAAACATTGACAATTGCAGTATCCATCTTCTTCTTTTCCAGCTGTGCTTCTATCGTAAGCAAAAGTAACTGGCCATTAACTGTAAACACAAACCCTAACGGAGTGAAAGTTGAAATCACAGACAAAAAAGGAGCAACAGTATATGAAGGGCTCTCTCCCTCAACTGTATATTTAAAATCCGGAAGCGGTTTCTTCAGCAGCCAATCTTACATATTAAAGCTGACTATGGAAGGTTATGAAAGCAAAAACATCCCAGTACATTGCAACCTTAACGGCTGGTATTTCGGGAATATTCTTTTCGGAGGACTTATCGGAATTCTTATCGTTGACCCGGCAACTGGAGCAATGTACAGACTGGACAGAGAAATTGTAAACGAAACAATGGAAAAGAAAGATGGCCAGCAGGCTTCACTTGAAATAAAGGACATAAAACAGATTCCTGCGTCAATGATACAACATCTGGTAAAAATAGACTAACTGTCTATCTTTTAAATACTAAGGAGAGAGTCTGCAATAAATAGCAAACTCTCTCCTTAATATTTTGTATAGATCACTACTTCAAAATAATTCCCATCAACACACTACCACCTTATTAACTTTATCAGTGATATTTCGAACAAGGCTATTTAAGAATAAGAATCCTTATTTTAGAAATTCATTCAAAATTTCTTTGTATAAATATGACAATAAGGCTCTGTACCCCGAAGTTCATAATGATTCTGATGATATTCCTCTGCCCTCCAGAATGTAGTAGCCGGAGTAACCTTTGTCACTACATTATATCCTTTTTGGGTAAGGACGCCTATTAATTTTTCGGCAACCTCTTTCTGCTGTGGAGTGGTATAGAAAATCTCCGAACGGTATTGATTGCCCAAATCCGGTCCCTGACCATCTTCTTGTTCGGGATCATGAATCTCAAAAAACAACTTAGCCAACTCTTCGTAAGTAGTCCTGGCAGGATTAAAAACAACTCTTACTGCTTCGGCATGTCCGGTATCATGGCGGCACACTTCTTCATACGAAGGATTCTCTTTCTCTCCTCCTATATATCCCGATTCCACTGAAATAGTTCCCGGAGCAGTCTTCATTAAATGTTCAACACCCCAAAAACATCCTCCGGCAAAGATTGCAATTTCAGTTCTATCAGCCGGAACCGTACTATTCTCTTTTATCTTTAGCTCTTCCATATGCTTATTTTTTATTTAAAATTTATGCTTGCTACAAATATACTTGATTATTCCTAAAAACGCACAAAATAAACAGTGATGAAACTATAATTGTTCTCAGAATTTATATCTTTGTCCTAAGGCAGCCTCGCCAATTTTCGGTAACTAAAACCCAAAGGCAATGAAACTAACCTATATTTACCACAGCTGTTATGCATTAGAATGTGATGAGTTCACCATTATTATAGATTATTACGAGGATACTCTCAAGCCCTCCGAAAAAGGATTAATACATTCGCGCATTCTCCATAACCCGGGAAAGCTTTACGTGCTTTCCTCACACTCTCACCCTGACCATTTTAATCCGGAAATCTTTTGTTGGAAGCAGCAAAAAAAAGATATTCAGTACATTTTCTCACGCGATATTCTGGATGCGGGAATGGCAAACAAGGAAGATGCCATTTATTTGGATAAACTTGAAACCTACGAGGATGATTTCCTAAAAATCAAAACTTATGGCTCCACGGATATTGGAATTTCCTTTTTGCTTCAAGCAGAAGGAAAACAAATCTTCCATGCCGGTGATTTAAACAATTGGCACTGGAATGAGGAATGTTCCCCCAAGGAAGCTCAGGGATATGAAACCAACTATCTGAACGAACTCGAACTGATTGCAAAAGACGTTACTCATTTGAATCTGGCTATGTTTCCCGTTGACCCCCGCTTAGGAAAGGACTATATGAAAGGAGCCGAACAGTTCGTTAGTAGAATATCAACAGACATTCTGGCTCCCATGCATTTTGATGAAGCCTATGACAAAGTTGCCGCCTTTGCCTCTTATGCGGAAACAAAAAATTGCAGATCAATGAAATGGGCATGCAAAGGAGAGAATATTACACTCTAACTTAAAGAAAACAGTAACACATAAATTTAAAAATAGAATTATGGAAATAAAAAGTAGATTCGACCATTTCAATTTCAATGTGCTCAATTTAGAAAAGAGCATTGAGTTTTATGCTAAAGCTCTTGGACTGAAAGAAGCCAAGCGTAAGGTAGCAAGCAACGGTTCATTTATATTGGTTTATCTAACAGACGAAACCACAAGCTTTAGTCTGGAGTTAACCTGGCTAAGAGATCGCAAAGAGCCCTACAATCTGGGCGAAAATGAGATTCATCTCTGCGTACGTGTTCCGGGCGATTACGATGAAGTGCGTAAATATCACAAAGAAATGAACTGTGTATGTTACGAAAACACTGATATGGGACTTTATTTCATCAATGATCCCGATGGATATTGGATCGAAATACTACCCTTAAAGTAATTTTATCCTGCAACAATTTAACCCAAACAAGAATATAAATATAATATTTTATGGAAGTAAAAAATATTTCTATAAGATATTATATTTGCGAAAAAGTCTTTTCTCAAGATACATTAAACATTCCTTAGAGACCACTATCCATATTAATATTGCAGGCAGACACAAAGAGAAAACAGAAAAATAAACTAATAATATTATTCTTATTAATAAATATTTAATTAAATAACAATATATATAATAAAAATATAACTATCTTTGCTCGTAATGAAAAGATCGCGTTAGAAAAGTTAGCGCTTTTAATATCCGAAATATATTTAATTATGAACAAGCATTTTTTGGCAGAGCTCGATAAAGGTACTAAGAATGCCCTTATTAAAAAGAGAATTATCAATCATTATATCTATAATGGAAATTCAACCATTACTGATCTCTCTAAAGAAGTTGATCTTAGCGTACCTACTGTTACTAAGTTTATTAGTGAAATGTGCGAAGAGGGTTTTATTAATGATTACGGCAAACTGGAAACCAGCGGAGGTCGGCATCCAAACCTTTATGGATTGAATCCTAATTCCGGATACTTTATTGGAGTTGATATTAAACAATACGATGTTAATATTGGGCTGATTAATTTCAAAGGAGATATGGTTGAGCTTAAAATGAATATCCCTTATACTTTTGAGAACACAACAGAGTCGCTCAATAAGCTCTGCCAGCTAATTCTGAATTTCACTAAAAAGCTGCCTATTGAAAAAGAAAAAATTCTGAATATTAACGTAAACATATCGGGACGCGTTAATCCCGAATCGGGCTACAGCTACAGTATGTTTTATTTTGAAGAGCGTCCTTTGGCAGAAATTCTGGCAGAGAAATTATCTTTTAGAGTAACAATAGACAATGATACCCGTGCCATGACTTATGGCGAATATATGGTGGGAGGAGTAAACAGCGAAAAGAATATTATTTTTGTAAACATTAGCTGGGGACTTGGTATCGGAATTATAATTGACGGAAAAGTATACACCGGAAAATCAGGCTTTTCTGGAGAGTTTGGTCATACAAGCACATACGACAACGAAATTATCTGTCACTGCGGCAAGAAAGGATGTCTGGAAACAGAAGCTTCAGGGTCGGCAATGCACAGAATACTGATAGAGAGAATCAAAGGAGGCGCCAGCTCATCCCTTTCCGACAAGGTATTAAAGGGTGAAACAGTAACACTTAACGATATTCTGGATGCTGTAATGAAAGAAGATATGCTCTGTATTGATATCGTGGAAGAAGTTGGCCAGAAATTAGGAAAACAAATAGCCGGACTGATTAACATATTTAATCCCGAAATGGTTATTATCGGAGGCATAGTTTCGGTTACAGGTGACTATATAACCCAACCTATAAAAACAGCCATCCGCAAGTATTCTCTGAATTTAGTCAACAAAGATTCCATTATTATCACTTCCAAGCTAAAAGACAAAGCAGGTATAGTTGGAGCATGTATGATTGCCCGAAGCAGAATGTTCGAGAACTAAAAATTTTGATTCCATAAATGTATTGTGTATTTTTGCACCAACTATACACAATATATATGGAATTTACAGAAGATATCAAGGAAGCTTGCCGGATATTGAATGAAGGCGGAGTAATCCTTTACCCCACAGATACAATCTGGGGCATTGGCTGTGACGCTACTAATCCTGACGCAGTTCTCAAAGTGTACAACATTAAAAAGCGTATCGATAGCAAAGCGCTGATTATTTTGGTAGACACATCCGTAAAGGTCGACTTTTATGTAAGCGATGTACCAGAAGTGGCATGGGACTTAATTGATTTAGCTGAAAAACCTCTGACTATTATTTATGACGGAGCCCGCAACATGGCACCTAACCTTCTGGCAGAAGATGGAAGCGTGGGTATTCGTGTAACGAATGAGCAATTCTCCAGACAGTTGTGCCAGCGATTCCGTAAAGCAATTGTTTCCACCTCAGCAAATATTAGTGGGCAACCTTCTCCTGCTAACTTTAATGAAATAAGCGAAGAGATAAAATCAGCAGTAGACTATATTGTAAAATACAAACAGGACGACCATTCTCCTGCCAAACCTTCCAGCATCATTAAGCTGGGAAAAGGTGGAGTCATTAAGGTGATTCGAGAATAAGAAAGGACCCTTTAATGAATAAAAACCAAAGAAAACAGCTCATTAAGTATCTTTCAGGAGATTATATTGCAGCCAATATAATCTGGTTTCTTGTGAATATTTACCGATACGACTATATCGCATCTTCTCTTGGTTTTGCCAATTTAACCTCTTACCTGTTTTCAGGAACTGTATTAACCGGACAAGTAGTTATTCCTTTCTTTTGGCTGTTACTGTATTATTTCTCAGGATATTACAATACGCCAATGAGAAAGTCCAGGTTATTTGAACTCAATAAAACGTTAGTCTCTGTAGAAATCGGAGTACTTATTGTTTTTTTTGTGATAGTAGTAAACGACCTGCCAAGAGATTATCATGTCTATTACCAATTAATAGGTCTGCTTTTCCTCGGACAGTTTATTCTCACTTATGGCATACGGGCATTAATCACCCAAAACCTGACAAAGAAAATACACAATAGAAAAATTGGGTTTAATACACTTATAGTAGGAACAGGAGAACGTGCACTGAAACTTATGCGGGAACTTGATTCTCAGCCACAATCCCTGGGTTATCTCGTTAAAGGACTCATTAACCTCGGGAAAGAACCTTGTGCGATAAAAGACAAACAGGTGGGGAAATGGGATGATATTGAAGATATTATCCGGAAACAAGATATCGAAGAAATTATTGTTGCACCGGATTCCACAAATGAAAAAGAACTCTTTGAACTGCTAAACGATCTCTATCGGCACAATCTCCCAATCAAGGCTATTGCCAGCGAAAACAGCGTACTATCACGCAGTGTGAGAATGTCGTCCATATATGCTACTCCCATGATTGAAATAACCAGGGATAACATGTCTGAAGGAGAAAAGAATATAAAAAAGGTGCTCGACCGAATCGTTGCAGCTTTCGCCCTGCTTTTACTTTCCCCCATCTTTGTCTGGATAGCATGGAAGATAAAGAAAGGATCACCTGGAAATGTATTTTATCTTCAGGAAAGACTTGGTTACAGAGGAAAGCCATTCACCATAATTAAGTTCAGAACGATGAAAATGAATGCAGAAGGAGGAAAACCACAGTTATCGTGTGAGAATGACAATAGGATTACTGATATTGGAAAAGTGATGCGGAAATATCGCCTGGATGAGTTACCTCAGTTTTGGAACGTACTGAAAGGTGAAATGTCCTTAGTGGGTCCGCGTCCTGAGAGAAAGTTTTTTGTAGATCAGATTGTATGTAAAGCCCCCTACTATTATCAGACCTTCTCAGTAAAGCCAGGTATAACATCCTGGGGGATGGTAAAATACGGATATGCCAATACGGTTGATAAAATGATTGAAAGGCTGCAATATGATTTAATCTATCTGGAAAACCGTTCCTTAAGCATAGATATAAAAATATTAATATATACAATTAGAACAATCTTTACCGGAAAAGGAATATAATAAAAAATATGAGAACAGAGAAGATCAGTTTATTACAACATTTTATTATTTGGCGTGAAACACATATAAAGGAAAAACAATTTATCCTTTTGCTAAGTTTTGTAGTAGGAGTCTGCACTGCTTGCGCCGCTTTAATACTAAAATTCCTAATCCATCTGATTCAGAATTTCCTGACAGACAACTTTAATGCTACAGAGGCCAACTACCTTTATCTGGTCTATCCGGTTGCTGGTATTTTATTAGCAGGTCTGTTTGTGCGTAATATAGTAAAAGATGACATTAGCCACGGTGTGACAAAAATCCTCTATGCCATTTCACGCAGACAAGGTAGAATCAGACGACACAACATCTGGTCATCAACCATAGCCAGTGCTATCACTATCGGATGTGGCGGATCTGTAGGAGCAGAGGCTCCGATTGTACTTACAGGTTCTGCTATTGGCTCCAATTTGGGAAGCGTATTCAAAATGGAGCACAAAACATTAATGTTGCTTGTAGGATGCGGAGCCGCAGGAGCAGTAGCAGGGATCTTTAAAGCCCCAATAGCCGGACTAGTATTTACACTGGAAGTCTTAATGATTGACCTTACTATGGCCTCACTCCTTCCTCTGTTAATTGCCTCTGTAACAGCCGCAACAGTTTCTTATATCGTCACAGGCACTGAAGCGATGTTCAAGTTCAATCTTGATCAGCCTTTTGAAATGGAGCGCATTCCATACGTTATCCTTTTAGGGATATTCTGCGGACTTGTATCCTTATATTTTACACGGGCCATGAATTCTTTGGAAAATATATTCGGTAAGTTAGGGAGTCCATACAAGAAACTCGCATTCGGAGGTATTATGCTAAGCGTACTGATCTTTCTTTTTCCTCCTCTCTACGGTGAAGGTTATGACACAATCAATTTATTACTTAAGGGAGCAGCTTCCGGAGAATGGGAAAGTGTAATGAACAACTCTTTATTCTATGGATACAATCATCTTTTATTAGTCTACTTATTCCTCATTATTGTATTTAAAGTATTTGCGTCCAGTGCTACAAACGGCGGTGGAGGATGTGGTGGTATCTTTGCTCCTAGTTTATTTTTGGGATGTATAGCAGGATTCATCTTTTCTCATTTTTCTAATCAATTAGGGATTTCTATTGATCTGCCAGAAAAGAATTTTGCACTGATGGGAATGGCCGGAGTGATGTCTGGAGTAATGCACGCACCATTAACAGGAATCTTTCTTATCGCCGAGCTAACAGGAGGGTATGACCTTTTTCTGCCTTTAATGATTTGTTCTGTAAGTTCCTATCTTACTATCATTGTCTTTGAGCCTCATAGTCTTTATTCCATGCGTTTGGCAAAAAAAGGACAACTCCTTACACACCATAAAGATAAAACAGTACTTACGCTGATGAAGATGGAGAATGTTGTTGAAACCGATTTCGAACAAGTTTCTCCGGAAATGGATTTGGCAGAGTTAGTGAAGGTTATTTCTCAGGCAAAAAGAAACCTATTCCCAGTCGTTGATAAACATGGAATTCTAAAAGGCGTTGTTTTACTGGATGACATACGAAAAATTATGTTCCGACAAGAACTTTATCATCGGTTCACTGTGAGTAAATTGATGATTACTGTTCCCGCCAAACTATTAGTAAGTGATTCCATGGAACAAGTTATGAATACGTTTGACAAGACCAACACATGGAATCTTCCCGTGGTTGATGAAGAAGGAAAGTACGTGGGATTCGTGTCTAAATCGAAGATATTCAACTCATACAGACAACTTCTGGTACACTTCTCAGAAGATTAACCTACTAATTAAAACACTTGAGTAATAAATTTAAAGTGAAAAAATGATGGAAAAGAAAGACCTGAGAATAGTATATATGGGAACGCCTGATTTTGCCGTGGAATCCCTTCGCTGCCTGGTTGAAGGCGGATATAATGTGGCGGGCGTAATAACAATGCCTGATAAACCTGCCGGACGAGGACATAAAATTCAGTTCTCTCCTGTAAAGCAATATGCCTTAGAGCAGAATCTACCTTTGTTACAACCCGAACGGTTAAAAGATGAATCTTTTATTGAAGCTCTTAAGGAATGGAAAGCCGATTTGCAAATTGTAGTTGCCTTCCGCATGTTACCCGAAGTAGTATGGGCCATGCCCCGGCTGGGAACATTTAACCTGCATGCCTCTCTTCTTCCGCAATACCGTGGAGCGGCTCCAATTAACTGGGCTGTAATTAACGGAGATAAGGAAACGGGTATTACAACTTTCTTCCTGCAGCAAGAAATAGACACGGGTAAAGTAATTCAGCAGGTACGTATTCCAATAGCCGACACGGACAATGTGGAAGTGGTACACGATAAACTGATGACACTGGGAGGAAAACTGGTTATTGAAACAGTAGATGCGATTCTTGAAAATCGTGTAAAACCTATTCCTCAGGAAGAGATGACTCAACCAACAGAACTACGCCCGGCTCCAAAAATATTTAAAGAGACCTGCCGCATTAACTGGTCGGGAAGCTTGAAGCAGACTTATGACTTTATCCGTGGGCTCTCTCCCTACCCTGCCGCATGGACGGAACTTCACAACGAACAGGAAGCACCTGTTACAATGAAAATCTTTGAAACAGAAAAGATAGAGAAAGTTTCGGTTGTTGATCCGGGTACAATACAGACAGATGGCAAAACCTATCTGCACGTAGCTGTTGAAAAAGGATATCTATCAATTAAGTCCCTTCAGCTAGCTGGAAAGAAACGACTTCCTATTGATGAATTTCTCCGTGGATTCAAGTTTTCTGACGAAATGAAACTTCAATAAAAAGAAACTAAACTGCAATAAATTAAGAGAGTGCGTTAATTCATCAGAGGTTAACGCACTTTTTCTTGTTTTTATTTTGTCCTTACGTAAATATTATGTTTATTTGCATCAGTTAACATTATGCATTAACCACTAAAACAACAGCCTATTGATTAGACATTACTCTAAATTCTAAATAAAGACGTAATGAGAAATTTGAAAAAGATGTCCGATGAAGAATTGGTTGTCTTATATTCAAAAGGAGAAAATCAAGCTTTTGATACACTCCTTAATCGATATCAGAATAGGTTATATTCTTATATTCATTTCATCGTAAAAAACACAGAGCTAGCGGAAGACATCTTTCAGGAAACTTTCGTTAAGGCAATTATGACCATTAAGCAAGGACGATACACGGAAAATGGAAAATTTCCCGCGTGGCTCACTCGTATTGCTCATAACCTTATCATTGATAACTACCGCCAGGAACGAAATGAAAATATAATATCCAATGATAACAGCGAAATTGATTTGCTGAATGATATGAAGTTATCTGAAGGAACCATAGAAATGGACATTATCAATGAGCAGATTCATAATGATGTGAGGCATTTGGTAAAACTACTGCCGGATAATCAGCGGGAAGTAGTTTACATGCGCTTTTACCAGGACCTTAGCTTCAAAGAAATAGCCGACACAACAGGAGTTAGTATCAATACCGCTCTGGGAAGAATGCGCTATGCCATTCTTAATCTCCGCCGCATGGCAGAAGAAAAAGAAGTCATTCTTACTCTCGATTAAATTATTTATATCATAAGCATACTAAAGTTCTGTTTGCCACGTTCTTATAGAAAACAGAAACAGTATGCCTATGAAATGTATTATTACTCAAACAACTACTCAGCAGAAAAAAAACAAGCAGTTTATTAAAAGTAAAGATGCCCTGCATCCAAGTAAGGAAACACTAACCTTTTTAAAATTGTTTGCCCGCAATTATCACGTTGAACCGTTAATGCCCGAAGGTTTGCAAGGAATCATTCTGGGATAACCCGTTATCTATTTTAATTCTCCTGTACAAAAGAAAACAATCTTCTGTACAAAAGAATTAATTGTTTTGTACAGAAGAATGCATTCTTTTGTACAAGAGGATATTTATTGCCCGCCAGTTTTTAAAAGAAGCCCGAATAAGAACTCTTAGTTCATTTATTTTGTTTACTTTTGCAAAACGAACCATACAGTAAGAGAGTCATGAAACATAAAATATCCCCATCACTTCTAGCTGCCAATTTTGCTAATCTGGCAGAGGACATTGAGATGATAAACCAAAGCGAAGCCGACTGGTTGCATCTTGACATTATGGACGGTGTATTTGTTCCTAATATTTCATTTGGATTTCCAGTTATTAAAGCAGTCAGCAAACTCAGTAGAAAGCCGCTTGATGTACATTTGATGATTGTAAATCCCGAGAAATTTATTCCGGAAGTAAAGGCAACAGGCGCAAAAATCATGAATGTACATTATGAAGCCTGCCCGCACCTTCACCGGGTAATTCAACAAATTCGCGAAGCCGGAATGGAACCTGCCGTAACTATCAACCCATCTACTCCGGTCTTTCTTTTGAAAGATATTATTAAGGATGTATACATGGTTCTAATAATGAGTGTAAATCCTGGATTTGGCGGTCAGAAATTCATTGAACATTCAGTTGAAAAGGTTAAAGAACTCCGACAATTGATAGATGAAACCGGATCTAACGCATTGATTGAAGTGGATGGCGGTGTAAACAAAGAGACTGCTATTTTATTACTTGAAGCAGGTGCCAATGTACTGGTAGCCGGCAATTCCGTATTTGCGGCACCTTCGCCCAAAGAGATGATTCATCAGCTAAAAGCATTATAATCTTACTGTGCAGATGCCTTTACACCTGCACAAATATCCCTTTGTCCGATTTCTGGTTCCCCTGATATTCGGGATATATTTCAGCCATTCGTTTCTCCATGAAACAGGATGCAGCAAGATTGTCATAGGCATACTTTGCCTCATGTGTGCATTCTCCTTTATTCTTTATCACCTTTTCAGAAAACATACTTTGAGGTGGCTTACGGGAGTTTGCATTTATCTGCTGCTCTTCACTATCGGTGCGGGAATAACGGAATTGCATCTGTCATCCGCACACTACCAATGGCCTGGGGAAAAGAACGTTTACAAAGCTTTGCTCACTGACGATCCAAAAGAAAAAGAGCACAGCCTTTTATGCCCGGTAACAATAATGATAAGGCAGGATTCATTGGGTACTCACCCGATAGAGAAGAATGTTTTGCTTTACCTGACCAAGGATTCACTGAGCAAACAAATAAAACGAGGAGACAATATCCTGTTCTATGGTCAGATCAATGCGCCCCGCAACAATGGTAACCCCGAAGAGTTTGACTATGCTTCTTATCTCATTCATCAGGGAATTAGCGGAACAGCCTTTGCATATACGGGAAACTGGCAGTTGGCAGGGCACAATTCTTCGCGGACTTTGAAGCAAACTGCGCTTGATTACCGGAAACAGCTGTTAGGGAAAATAAAGGACCTGGGATTTTCGGGCGATGAATATACTGTTCTTTCAGCTTTGGTGCTGGGATATCAGGATGAGCTGAGCGAAGAAATACGTGAAAGCTACTCCATCTCGGGAGCCAGCCACGTGCTTTCACTCTCGGGCCTGCACATAGGATTCCTTTATCTGCTGCTGGATTTTCTTCTTGGTTTTGCCAACAGAAAGAAAGGAACGCTTATTGCCAAGCAGTTAACCATCGTTCTTCTGCTGTGGGCATTTGCTTTTCTCACCGGGCTGCTCTCCCCGGTTATCCGCTCCGTGATTATGTTTTCACTAATCGCCCTTTCCCAAATACGGAATAATCATCCGGTTACACTCAACACCTTGGCAGTAGCTGCTCTGCTTATGCTAGTTTATAATCCGTTCTACCTGTACGATGTCAGCTTTCAGCTCTCTTTCTCCGCAGTAGCAGGGATTGTGATTATCCAGCCGTGGCTTTATAACCTGGTAAAGGTGGAGAGCCGTATCGGTAAATATGTATGGGGACTGATGAGTGTATCCATTGCCGCACAAATTATTACCGCTCCCATTATTCTTTATTATTTCACCCGCTTTTCAACGCATTTTCTGCTGACTAATATCATTGTAATTCCTTTGGTATCAGTCATTATGTACCTGGCTGTTTTTACACTTTGTCTGGGTTTTATTCCACCCTTCCAAACCCTTCTTGCCTTTTTATTGAAGAATCTAATTATGCTATTAAACAGAACTGTTGTATTCGTTGAGCACCTTCCCTACTCTTCCATTGACAAAATTGGACTGACTTCCACCGACGTTGCCATTTTTTATCTTATCCTTCTTTTTATCGGCTTCTGTTTCATCGCTAAAAAACGGTGGGCACTATTTGGTTTGCTGTCATGCATGCTAATTCTACTTATCTTTCATGCCGAAGCAAGATACAGGCAACAAAATATTAGCTCCATTGTTTTTTACAATGCCCGCAACTGTCCCACTGTCCATTTAATTGAATCGCAGAAAACGTCCTATCTCTTTTCGGCAGAAAAGGATAGCGTTCACCAAAAGCTACGCTATGCCACCCAGCGTTTCTGGGATAAAAATAAGTTAAGCAGTCCGCAAATACTATCTTCCGAGTATCGTGGTAAAGACATCTGGAGGCACAAAGACCTGCTTTGCTTTAAGGGTAAAACCATCTGCATGATTAAAGATGATACCTGGCGAAACAAAATATCCGATAAACCGTTATACATTGATTATTTATACATCTGCAAAGGATATAAAGGGAAACTGGTGTGGCTTATGCCCCTGTTTAATGTGCGGAAAGTGGTAATAGATGCTTCGCTAAGCGATTACCACAGGGAAGCATTTAAGAAAGAGTGCATACTTCTAGGAATGGACTTTGTTTCATTAGCCGAAAAAGGAGCTTACCAAATCGCTCTTTAATACAATTTAATTTGTACTTTTGCAACTCATTATGAAGAATAAACAATTATGTTGACAAAAGTAATAGACCAGGCAAATATTGATCTTTTCGGAGAGTGGCTTAAAGAAACAGAAAAAATAGTCATAGTAACACATATCTCTCCTGATGGAGACGCAATGGGTTCCTCTTTAGGACTTTATCATTTTCTTACTTCACAGGGAAAAACAGTAAATATAATTGTACCCAATGCATTCCCTGAATTTCTGAAATGGATGCCCGGCGCAAAGGATATCACACTTTACGATAAAAATAAAGAGTGTGCCAACAAGCTTATTGCAGATGCCGACATGATTTGTTGCCTCGACTTTAACGCTCTGAAGCGCATTGAAGAGATGGGCATTGCCGTGAAAGAAGCAAAAGCCCGTAAAGTAATGATCGATCATCATCCATTTCCGGACGACATTTGTTCCATCGTAATGTCTCATCCTGAGATTTCATCAACATCTGAATTAGTATTCAGGTTAATAAGCCGAATGGGATGTTTTGATGATATTACCAAGGAAGGGGCCGAATGTATTTATACAGGAATGATGACCGATACAGGTAGCTTCACTTATAATTCAAATAATCAGGAAATATACTTTATTATCAGTCAGCTTATCTCCAAAGGCATTGATAAAGACGATATTAACCGCAACGTTTATAACACCTATTCCGAAAGCCGCTTGCGCCTGATGGGCTATGTTCTTCATTCAAAAATGAAGGTATACCCTGAATATCAGGCAGCCATGATCTCGCTTACTCAGGACGAATTAAAGGAATTCAACTATGTAAAAGGAGATTCGGAAGGATTTGTAAACATTCCATTGTCCATTAAAGAGGTAAAGTTTGTAGTATTCTTCCGCGAAGACACAGACATGATTAAAGTTTCATTGCGTTCCGTAGGAGATTTCCCTTGCAACAAGTTTGCCTCTGAATACTTCGGAGGAGGAGGGCATTTAAATGCTTCCGGCGGAGAATTTTACGGAACAATGCAGCAGGCAATTGAAATCTTTGAGCAGGCTTTAGAGAAATATAAACCTTTATTAACCGCAAAATAATAGTTATTTAAGCATAATTGAGTGAAAACATTGTGTTAAATACCAATTGAATCATTATTTTTGTACTGAATATTAATTAATAAATATGAAAAAACTAACTTTACTGCTATTCTCTTTACTCATGGTGGGGTTCGCCTTTCAGTCTTGTACAGAAAGCACAAAGACTTATGCGGAAATGCAGGCCGATGAAACAAAAGCCATTAAAGCTTTCATCCAAAAAAACAATATTAAAGTTATCAGTACCGAAACATTCTTAAAAGACACAGTTACAGCAGAGAACGAGTACGTGAAGTTTGATGATGGCATCTATTTACATATTGATAATAAAGGCGGAAAAAAGACTAAGAGTAACGACATTATCCTGACCCGTTTTCTTGAAATTGATATTGCCAGCGGAGATAGCACGCTATCCAACTACTATGATAACACAAGTGTAGATCAGTTCAGATATACTAAAAACAGTTATACTACATACGGTCAGTTCTTTGCGGAACAAAGCCAAACAGCTTATATGCTAAGTGCTTATGGAAGTGCTGTTCCTGCCGGTTGGTTACTGCCACTGCAATATGTGGGCGACGGGGCTAAAGTAAAAGTAATAGTTCCTTCAGAAAAAGGACATAGCACCGCGCAACAATACGTAACTCCGTATTTTTACGAAATACAATACACTATTTACTAATATATCAATGACACTAATCAAATCAATTTCCGGTATCCGTGGAACTATTGGCGGACATGCCGGAGAGGGGCTAAACCCACTAGACATCGTAAAATTTACTTCTGCTTACGCAACATTAATAAAAAAGACCTGTAAAGCTACAAGCAATAAAATTGTAGTAGGTCGCGATGCGCGTATCTCAGGAAAGATGGTTAACAATGTAGTTGTCGGAACCTTAATGGGTATGGGCTATGATGTAGTAGATATCGGCCTGGCTTCTACTCCAACCACAGAACTTGCAGTTACAATGGAAGAAGCTTGCGGAGGTATTATCCTTACTGCCAGCCACAATCCAAAACAATGGAACGCACTGAAACTACTGAATGAATTCGGCGAATTTCTTAACGCGGCAGAAGGAGAAGAGGTCCTTCGGATTGCTGATGCTGAAGAGTTTACCTTTGCAGAGGTAGACGAGTTGGGATCTTATCGTGAAGATTTAAGTTACAATCAAAAACATATTGACAGCGTACTGGCACTGAAACTGGTTGACGTGGAAGCAATCCGCAAAGCAGATTTCAGAGTAGCTATTGATTGTGTAAACTCTGTGGGAGGCATTATTCTTCCCGACTTACTTGATGCACTGGGCGTAAAACATATAGAAAAGCTTTACTGCGAACCGGACGGACATTTCAAGCACAACCCTGAACCTCTGGAAAAGAATCTGGGAGACATTATGAACCTGATGAAAAGCGGAAAAGCAGATGTTGCATTCGTGGTTGACCCCGACGTAGATCGTTTAGCAATGATTTGTGAAGACGGAAAAATGTACGGAGAAGAATATACATTGGTAACAGTTGCCGATTATGTATTGAAACATACACCGGGAAATACAGTTTCAAATTTAAGCTCTACCCGTGCTCTTCGTGATGTAACCCGTAAATACGGACAAACTTACAATGCATCTGCAGTAGGTGAAGTTAACGTGGTAACTAAGATGAAAGCTACAAATGCAGTTATCGGCGGAGAAGGCAATGGCGGAGTAATCTATCCTGAAAGCCACTACGGACGCGACGCATTGGTTGGTATCGCTCTTTTCCTTAGCCATCTTGCTCACGAAGGAAAGAAAGTAAGCGAGCTAAGAGCTACTTATCCTCCTTACTTTATTGCTAAGAACAAAGTGGAATTAACTGAAACTACAGATGTTGATGCTATTCTTGCTAAAGTGAAAGAGATTTATGCAAAAGAAGAAATTAACGACATCGATGGTGTAAAGATTGACTTCCCTGATAAATGGGTTCACTTGAGAAAGAGTAACACAGAAGCAATTATCCGTGTTTATTCAGAAGCAGCTACCATGGAAGCAGCCGAAGAAATTGGTCAAAAGATTATGGATGTAATTGCAGAACTGGCTAAATAAGAGTCATCTTTTACAATATAAAACGAGCGAAGAAGCAAAACCTGCTTTCTTCGCTTTTTTATTGCCCGGATGTTACTTCGTACACCCGGGTGTATGTTTTCTGTAGACCCGGATGTAGCACTCCCCTCCATCCGGGTGTACTACTATTGTACACCCGGATGGACAAAAAATTACCTGCCCTGATAAATAAATACAGCGGCATACAAACAGCAAAAAACTCACGAAAGTATTATTAATAGGGTGAATTAGCCAAAACCAGGACAAGACAAAGCGCTAGATTGCCAGATCACCGCTAGATCAAATCAATTTGATCTAGCACCTATAGGAGACTTATATACAACAACTTAAACACCTACTGCTAGATTGCTAGATCAATTTCTCATTTTTAATATTTATGAGAGAAATAGCAGATAAAACAGAAATAAAAAGAATTAATGCCTTTTTGAAGAGAATAGTGAAGAAAACCAAAGTAACGCTATCGCTCCTACTGTTGCAGTGATTAAACTGCCAATAATGCCAGAGGCTCTGATTCCAAGTAAACCAAAAAGCCATCCGCCCAACACTCCGCCTATAATTCCCAGAATAAGATTAACAAGACATCCAAAGCCTCCACCTCTCATAATTTTACCAGCTACAAATCCGGCTATTATTCCAATAATAATGTAATAAAGGAATCCCATAATATTGATTTTTAAATTGATCTATTAAAGAAAACAATTAAAGTTCTCTAATGTTTAATTATTTCCAACTGATAATGCTGCAAAAAGATTAATTATCCAAAATCAGGAGAATAACAGTCAAAGCTTAAAGAATATTATTCAAAGACTTAGAACAAATTAACCCGTACTATTTCTCCTTCAAAATTGGGAGTAAAGACTTCCTTTCCTAAGTTTTGCTTTATTTCTTCAACACTCCAGAATCGTCCGCCATCCAGCTCTTCTTTATTGGGAGAAATCTCTCCATCATAAACCGTTTTGTATACAAAAACCAGCTCCTTCTCTACCTTTGATTCAAACACATAAGAGGTAAGAAATTCCGGTGTATATTCTGTTATGCCAAGCTCTTCGCAAACTTCACGTTTAAGTGCCTGCTCGGCACTCTCGCCCAAATCTACATGACCGCCCACGGCAGTATCCCACCTATCCGGTTGAATATCTTTCCATGCCGGACGTTTCTGCAGGTAAAGTTCACCTTTTGAGTTAAATACATGCAAATGAATAACAGGATGCAGCAGTTTGCTTCCGTTGTGGCATTCGCCTCTAGAGGCAGCTCCGGTAATGTTTCCATATTCGTCTACCAATGGAAACATCTCTTCATTATTATCTCTCATCTGTATTTTCTTTATTTAAGGAATAAGCAGCGAACTGTCACCATAACTCAGGAAACGGAAATCGTGACTTAGTGCATAATCGTAAATCTTCTTCCAGTTGCCCTGTACAAAAGCCGAAACGAGCAATAACAAAGTACTCTGTGGCTGATGGAAGTTCGTAACCATCGCCTTCACAATGTGATATTCGTACCCCGGAGCAATAATAATCTGCGTGCTGCTGTGAAGTGTCTCAATCTTATGTCGATCCATGTAAGCAAGAATCTGCTGAAGAGCCTCAACTGCAGTCAGCTCCGAAAGATGCTTATACGGTTGCCACTGCTTTACATGAAGTTCCTCTTCACCGGCATTTGGATTATTGCTTAATGTCACTCCCATTTGATACAGACTTTCAAGCGTACGTACCGAAGTAGTACCAACAGCCACTGCCCTACCCTGGTGAGCAATCAGTCTTTCAATGGTTTTCCTGTTTACGGAAATAAATTCCGTATGCATTTCATGATCGGCAATTTCTTCACTCTTCACTGGTCTGAACGTTCCCGCCCCCACATGCAAAGTAACCTCTTCCAGTTCCACTCCATGCTTCTCCAAATCCTGCATCACCCTCTCGGTAAAATGCAGTCCGGCAGTAGGCGCTGCCACCGATCCGTCAATTTTGGAATAAACCGTCTGGTAAGTTTCCTTATCACTCTCCTGAGTCGCCCTATTTAAATAAGGAGGAATGGGAAGTTCGCCAACTACTTCTAGTATCTCGGCAAAAGTAACCTCTTTATTGTTCCAGGTAAAGTCAACCCAATGACTGGTTCCGCGACATTCTCCGCGGGAAGCTTGTAAAACAATCGGCATACCTTTCACCGTTATTTCACGACTAAGCGCCCCTTCCTTCCACTTCTTCAGGTGACCAATCATGCAAAGCCAACTACATTTCTCCGTCTGCTGAAAAGAAAGTACATAATCATTGGGAGAAATAGGCTCCAAACAAAAGACTTCAATCAGTGCTCCTGTCTCTTTTCGGAAATGAAGACGGGCCTGAATCACCTTCGTATTATTAAATATCATCAAACTTCCCGCCGGAATAAGCTCCGGAAGAGAAGTAAAAATTGTTTCACTTACTTCACCATGTTTATAGACTAACAGTTTAGACTGGTCTCGCATAGGAAGTGGAAATTTGGCAATGCGTTCATCCGGCAACGGGTAATTGAACTCACTTATCTTAATATGTTTTGTTTCTTCCATCTTTCTTTGTCTATCTCGGCAAAATTAGTGATATTTGACGGATAATTGAGCACAATTGCTCAAAGAACTTTAAACGTAGAAAGAATATGAGTATTAAAGTAGGTGATAAAGTGCGCTTCCTGAGTGAAGTAGGAGGCGGAATCGTGACAGGATTTGTAAATAAAGATATAGCAAAGGTAGAGGATGAAGATGGATTTGAAGTACCAATGCCTATCCGCGAATGTGTAGTTATTGAAACAGACGATTATAACTTAAAAAGAAAGCCGGCCGATACTTCTAAATCGAGTTCGAAAGAAACTAAGCCCGAACCAAAGGTTACAGCCCCTCAAATTACTTCCCGTCCGGTGGAAACCCGTGAAGGCGAAGCTCTGAATGTTATTTTGGCATATGTTCCAGTAGATTCAAAAGCGATATCAAGTACTCCTTTCGAGACCTATCTGGTAAACGATAGCAATTATTACATTTATTATAATTACCTCAATGCAGAAGGAAAAGCATGGAACAGTCGTTCGCACGGATTGATTGAGCCCAACACCAAACTTTTTCTGGAAGAGTTCACCAAAGATGCGCTGAATGAGTTGGAACATGTAGCTGTGCAACTAATAGCTTTCAAGGATTCCAAAACATTTACCCTGAAACCGGCAGTAAGCGTGGAACTTCGTATTGACACCGTTAAGTTTTACAAGCTTCACACCTTCCGTGAATCAGTCTATTTTGAAGATCCTTCTTTGATTTATGACATTGTAAAGGACAATCAGCCTGTGAAACAAATGTATGTTTCAGCTCAGGATATAGAAGAGGCATTACTTGCAAAGAAGAATGTGGACAGACCAGCTGCGACTCCCATTGTAAAAAAGATGATAAAGAACGAAGTCATTGAAATAGACCTGCACATCAATGAGTTACTGGATGATACCAGTAATATGAGCCATAAAGAAATTCTTGATTACCAGCTAGACAAGTTCCGTGAAGTGTTGGAAGAAAACAAGAACAAAAGAGGTCAAAAGATTGTCTTCATTCACGGAAAAGGTGACGGAGTATTACGCAAAGCTCTCCTTGAGGAGTTGAGATACAAATACAAAACCTACCAAAGTCAGGACGCTTCCTTTAAGGAATATGGTTTTGGGGCTACTATGGTTACTATTAAATAATTAATCATTAAAGGAAGCACTACTCATTTACATATACATGAGTAGTGCTTCCTTTTTCCTAAAATCACCATAAAAGAATTCGCATTTTCACTTCGCACACGACTGTTATTATTGCTTAAAAGCATGTGATAGGCGTAGTTATTTCTTTATCACTTTAAATGAATTACTTTCTTTCATTTCTTTTTCTTTCTCTGCATCTATCTTTTTGAATTCCTTTTCAAAGTTTCCTTCAAAAGCCTGTTTTAAATCTGTGACCCCTAGTTTATCAATGCAATACAAGAATTTGTTTAATGATTTAGAGTTTTTGTCTTTATTGAAAGTAAAAGAATACCAGAAAAGTTGAGCTGCAAAATCATAAACTCCTAAATCCATCGAAATATCAGCATATTTGTAAATATCATTAAGACATTCACCTTTATTCTTGAAAAGCTCAGTTATCTCATTCCGTCTAAAAATTAAATACGATTCTTTTCCCGTACTTGCCCAAACATCCATTTTATACAGTGGATCAGATTTGAAAATATTAATTTTAGCTTTATCCCAGTTGCGTCTGTCATCCAACTTAATTTCTTTATTTTTTATTTCTAGTGTGTTTTGAGTAAAATATTGTTCATATAATGCCCATGCAGAATTTGGGTAATTGTTTAAAATATTGCTATATATTGTAATTGCATTCTCGTAATTTCCTTTATCGTTTTCTACTATACCTTTTTCAATTTCTGTATCCAGTTGTTTATAAAATAAATCTAGTCGCCAAAATAATTCTTTTAAATATTTATTTGTAATTGAGGTTTTGTCAGAAAAGATCCGTGCAATTTCTAAATACTTCTTGGCATAATCAAATTCACCTTGTGAGATATACATAAATATTTTTGTTGCGGGTATTAATTCATTCCCAGAACTCATTTCCATACAAGCTCTCCAATAGTCACTATTGTTGTCGGTCAAATTAGACGTGTGCTGAGTCTCTGAAAAGTTCTTTTTTGATATCAAATTCCCAAAGTTCTTAACTCCCAAGAATTTGTCATCTACAATAGTTTGATAAGCGCTTAAGACAGGTAATACTTCATTTGCAGCCCAAGCTCTATTTAATTCTACTTTTTTCTTTAAACCGACAGCTTCATATTCTTTCCTTGATTTCTCAACTGGTGAAATAATTCCATCAAACACATTATTAACATCGTCAACGGTTACATTTGTAGTTATGAGAATAGGGAAATCAACCAGTTTCGTATTCTCAAATTTTATGGCATTAATCTGATCTACAAAGCTCTTTTCTCTAATAATATCTAAACTTGGCTTTGCATAAAGCTGAACCGTAGGTTTCTCATTTTTATGACTTACAATAAGTAGGGCTATTTTTTGATCTTTTGAAATGCCATAAAATTCCTTCTTCATTAATCTTACAGCTTCACCAAAGCTTTTGACAAACTTATCATAATCAACATTAACATCAGCAATTTTGTCGTTCGCCAATAAATTCAAATATATTTCGGGTTCGCTTTGAGCAAATATATTAATCCCTGTTAGTAAGCAACAATAGTTCGTTAATAAAATAGTATCAAGCTATGCTGCAATAGCAGCAAACTCAATAAGTTCTTTGAAAAGTTTGTCATTTAATCTCTTGTTTGGTCTAATGCCAGACACGCAAATAAATCTTTGAAGCAGGAATGCGTTGTGCATCATCGTTTTAAGTGAAGCCATCGAAAAGCTTATTCCTTTCTCTTTAGCAACGAGCTTTGCCACATTCACAGCTGTTAATGACGCATTAAAATTAAACTTCAGCTTAGATAGATTCCTTGCCTGACACTGGTTCAATCCGGTAAACTGCTTGGCGTCCCTAAAATTAAACTCAATCTGGAAACGAGTGCGATATGTTTCTATCACATCTTTACCGGAAAGATTGATATCGGTAGAGAAATAGAGTTTATGTCTTTTCCCGTTATCAGAAATCCAAATTACTAGTTTTACCATTTGTTTCAAGGATTTGGAATATGCTATTGTGGTATAAAGATTGCCTTTGTCTATATGTAGTAAATTGATCTTCTCAAACCTGTTTAAATCTAAGTTGGCAAAATCAATTTTGCTATCATATAGTTTTGGTCGCCCTCTTTTTCCTGTAGGTTGTTGCGTGGTTGGATAAAATAGAACAGCGTCATCACGAAAACGGGAAATTAGATGAAATCCGAGTTTGGCAAGGCCATCAGTGAAGTTCTTCTTGGAAAAATAAGCATCTGCAACAATGTATTTTGTGACACTCAGCAGTTTAGTTGCTTTTTCCTCAAGAACACCCAAATACCAACTTATAAGGTTTCCGTCATAATTTTCAAGAGTTATAGAATCAGGTGTTTGAACAGCTTCTAAGGATATGCAATCCTTGTGGTCAACATCAATCAAACCGATTCCTAAAATCTCTAGTCCTCGTTTTGCAGCGCCTGCACAGCCAGACCAGAAATAACCAATCCATGGAGTCTGTTTACCGGATTTGGAAATATAGCTTGGATCAATAGCTATGGCTTTCCTGGTTCCTGTCAGAATCCTTTTTGAAAGAGACAAGTTGAATGAAAGCCAGTCAAATTCCTTGGCTGAATTCATTCTAAAGCGTTGCTCACAGGAGTGACTGTATCTTCCTAGTTGAAGATAATTTATTCTTTGGGAGATTACCATATACAATAATAATGTTTCAATAATGAATTCTTTGAAACTTTTATTTAACTTTGTTTCCATTTCAGAAAGAACATCCTTACAGATATCCATATATTGGTTAAGTATGCTTGATTTTATCATATTTTCTATAGCGTCGAATACTATAAAAGTACTAAAAATTAGCGACTTAACCAATTTTTTCTATGACAAAAACCAAAGATAATGCCTTGTCTTACAAGGGGTTGATTAATTATTTAACGAAGTATTGAAGCAAATTAGAAAGAATAAAATAATTCTTCGTTTCATTGTATTTTTTATTTTTGGTTAATCTAATTATGTATTACTTTCATTCACTATATTTTTTTATATCGTCAATTATCATTTTTTATTTATCTCCCAGTTCAGAGAATCAACAACTATACTTTTTTGCTTAATTTAAACTCTAATATTTTAGAACAGAATCAAAATCATAATCAGTTATTATATCATAATAAATAGTTTTCATTGTTTATACAATGAAATTCATTTGCAAAGAAAGTAAACATATCAATGACTTCAAAATAATTTAACTCATAAAACATATCAGCAACTTTCAAATATAATTGTAACTTTGTCCTCATAAACAAAGTATAAACCCCAATTATGAAACTATCAATTATATATTTCAGTAAAAGCGGACATACAAAAGAAATGGCAGGAATCATTGCCAACGGCATGAAAAGCATCCCTGAAATAGAAGTAGGAATCTTTGATTTAGATCACATTGACGATGATTTTCTGGCAGAAAGTAAAGCGGTAGCGTTTGGAACACCA
Source organism: Bacteroidaceae bacterium (assembly GCA_963667395.2). Classification (GTDB taxonomy): domain Bacteria; phylum Bacteroidota; class Bacteroidia; order Bacteroidales; family Bacteroidaceae; genus Bacteroides. The sequence continues at coordinate 3,721,435 of CAXXJL010000001.1, read as the reverse complement.
ACCTACTACGCTAATACTTGCTGGCAGATAAAGAAATGGTTCGACGAATCGAGAAACTACAAACTGGAAGGAAAGATTGGTGCTGTATTTGCAACAGCAGATTATGCACAAGGTGGTGCAGATACGGCTATTCTGACTATTATAAACCATTTAATGGTGAAAGGAATGCTGGTATATTCAGGTGGTTCCGCTCTTGGCCATCCATATATTCACCTTGGTGCTGTAGCTTTGAAAGAAAACTTTGAGCAGAGCAAGCCAATGTTCGAGGTATTTGGACAGCGTATCGCAACCAAAGCCGTTGAATTGTTTGCTTCTCCGAAGATATAAAATAACGATACTAAATTTATAAATTATCATTTTGTTGACTTCAACGAAATGATAGAGATCAATAAAGTAAGAAGCCACTTCATTATTGATATAAAATAAATCAGGTTATGAAACAAATCAACACTGCCCTACTCTCTTTCGGCATGAGCGGAAGAGTTTTTCACGCACCTTTCATTAATCTGCACGAAGGTTTTAACCTTGCTGGTTCATGGGAAAGAAATAAGAAACAGATTCAGGAGTTCTATCCCGGAACACATTCTTATGATTCTTTTGAAGCTATATTGAATGACGATTCTATTAATCTGGTTGTGGTAAATACACCTGTATATTCGCATTTTGAATATGCGGCAAAAGCTTTGAAGGCAGGAAAGCATGTGGTGGTTGAGAAAGCTTTTACCTCTAGTGTTTCAGAAGCTGAAGAGCTTAAAGCTATTGCTTTGGAACAGAACAAACAGATTGCAGTTTTCCAAAATAGAAGATGGGACAGTGATTTCAGAACGGTAAAGCAGGTTATTGAAAGTGGTGTACTTGGAGATATCAATGAAATGGAAATCCACTTCGACCGTTTTAACTTGCAATTAAGTCCAAAGAAGCACAAAGAGGAACCTAATGTCGGAGCAGGAATCGTAAAGGATCTGGGACCTCACGTTATTGATCAGGCTTTATATCTATTCGGGATGCCGCAGGCTGTCTTTGCCGATCTGAGAATGACCCGTCCCGGTTCGGCAGTGGAAGACTGCTTCGATATTCTTCTTTATTATCCTTCCTTCAGAGTACGGATAAAGGGAGGATATCTAGTGAAAGAACCCCTGCCCGCTTATATTGTTCACGGCACAAAAGGTTCTTTCCTGAAATCTCGTGCCGATGTGCAGGAAGCCGATCTTCAGAAAGGACTATTGCCCAATACTGCCCATTGGGGAACGGAACCCGAAGCTGAACAGGGTCTTATCAACTACGATAAAAACGGAACCACCATCCGCGAAAAGATTAAAACGCTGCAAGGTAACTATCTTGAATTCTATAATGGCGTTTACACTTCTTTGACACAAAACAGTCCCATGCCTGTTACGGTAGATGATGGCATACAGGTGATGCAAATAATTGAAGCTGCTTTCAGGAGTAGTGAAGAGAAGAGAGTTATTTGCCTAACCATTCTTTAAGTTGGGTGATATAAGTTAAATAGCATAGTTTCAAATTAACTAAATACTATAACTAATAATTGATTTTAAGAAGTCTAATAAGAAAAAATTAAAACCAATAGATAGCCAATATCTATTGGGTTTTAGGAGACTTTATTTTAAATAATCTGTTCTTTAAAGCACCATATTTATGGTAATCAGACACAACATTACAAACATTAAAAGCCACATTAAAGAATTATAAAACACTATAATACAAAGACATATGAAAAACAAATTGATTATCTTCGCCCAAATTTAAAAACTTTGCTAAATGAGGAAACTACTATTACTAATGATTATTTTTATAGGATGTTTAATAATAAGCTGTTCAGATACAAATAACGAATTGATAATTGAAAAGACTTTAAAGACTAAATCAGATCAGAATTCTACTGATTCCACCGCCACAACAAATACGACAGACACAACAAGTACAAACATTAAAATCGTTGTCGATGAATGGGGCGACACAATAAGTACTCATCAGGAATTCTAAATGATAGTTTTTGCATCATCCCACCTTATTTTAAAATTACTTTTTTTTTGAGGGGGAAGATTTAAGCCTCTCTGTTTTATTGGAGCTAATTTAAATAAGTTGGTAAAAGTGGATTTCTCACAATTTTAAAAAAATCCGACTTTTACCAAATTATCATTTTATGTATTGACTGTTAACAACTAGAATTCAGCATTCTGAGGAACTATTAATGCCCAATCCAAAACCTCTATTTTAACGCCAAGGTATGCAGGATCAATAATAGTTAATGGTGTAACGCCTCCCTTACTCTTGATAGTTGCTGTGATTTGATAAATAGTATTGCGTTTTACCCCTATACCAAGCGGATCTGCAGGGATTGCAGGTGGTAATAACCTATTTATTATCACCGGATAGTATACACGTTCTTCACTATCTGATGGATTTGTCTTAAACATTCCGCTAATCACGAGTCTGGTAGCCACATCAAATGGTCCACCAATATTATTTGCATTGCCTAGATTAGCCATAAAAAGATTTGCAAACGTATAGAAATAATGTTTTGTACTATAGGCTGTTGAACCTGTAAAAGGTTGATTTATTGGATCACGCAGACTAGCATCATAAAGAATTGGAGGAGTTGGAATTGGAGTCTGAAGCCATCCATCTTTCGGGAATAAAGTTGTTGCACAATCTACAGTAGAAGTACTCATAGCGTTATACATAAATATCTCATCTGCTACAAATGATGCATTTGCATATTGTCCGGCAGGGTCAAAAGCTGAGCTTAAACTCACCAAGTCAACACGTGCTACCATTCTGGAGATTGGTACAGTAACAGGACCCACAGTTTGATTTGCAATTAAGGTTGTAGTTCCCGTACCCGACATAGGAAGATTATTTCTTACCTGTGTAAGACTAAGAGCTTTATTTATGAACGCAAATTTAGTTGTTAAGCCTGCAAAATAGTTTGCTGGAGCATTCGCTACCACTATAATGTCTCGGGCACCACTTTCTGTTCCTATTATAGAACCTTGTATAGTAGTTTGGTAAGCACTTGCATTGATTGTTGTCAAATCAGCTAGCAATATTTCTTTAATAACATCAATTGCGCCGCTGGATTTAAACAATCCTATCGTTACTCTATTTACAGTATTTTCCTCAGCTTGTGAAGGCAAAGGTAATGCTGAAGAACGTGTATCCACATTTGTACCAGTAATGGAAAGGGTCAATTTTGCCGGAATTGAATCCTGAACTACGACATCTCTGTCGCAGGAGCTCAATAATAGAGCACCTAATACTACAAAAAACAGTTTTTGCTTTTTCATGGTCTTTTCAATTAATTAGAGAATAATTTTAGATAGTTATATAAATAAAGAAGCAACAATACCGTCACAAATTACAACAAACGATCTTCTCGTTTTATTTAAAAATCATTTTTACTGGTACAAAAAAGGAATGTTTTCTTTCCGTTTTCACATACAAGCGAAGGGTAAAGGGATTTTCTCTGGGCAAATTTAAAGAACCTGGATAAACCTCAGCCAACAGCAATGTATTTGCATCAGGAAAAAAAGTTCCATAGAAAGCAGAGATAACATCTAAGCCATCTTCTGATATCTCTGCATAAAGCAAATTATCATACATGGTTTCTTCCAGGCACTCATACTCTCGGAAGTAATGCTTTACATAGTTCATAAACTTTGAAAAATCAGTTGCGTCCATTCGCCAGGAAACTCCACATCTCCTGAGCCTGACCAATAGTTTATGATCGTCATAATTATCCATATATCTGAGTTTACCATTATAGCTTAACAAGCTATTCTTTTACACATCGAATAGGAAGTGCACATGCACGAAAAGCACTAAAAGAAACATTTTTATCGTCTAAATAATCCACTTTACATATTGAATTATCAAAATAAAATGTATAAACATAATCTTTAGTATTGCCATTATCTGCAGTTACTGTAGCAGACCAATAAGCACCTATAGAGCCAACACCTGTAAGATATCCATCTGTTTTATAGAATCTATAACCTGCGGCTGGATACCAACCAACTGATGATGTCCAGTTATATCCATTGATAAATGTAAATCCAGTGTTACTTAATCCAAACCAGGGAGATACTGGTCCACTTCCTGATTTAGGAACACGCCATCCCTCCGGAGAAGGATCATACACAGATTTTGAACCATTGCCACCCCATAAATTGTTATTATGATCTGCAGTAGTAGCATACCAATCATATTCATTTGGCCCACCGGTATCTTCTGTTTTATAGTAAAACGTAGAGGGGTTTTGTATGCTGTTCTCTATATTATTTGGCGGACCTTCCGGATATGAGTTACTATAGGTTCTAGGTGCCGGCAATCTATAAATCGCAGCGTTTGCAGGACCATAGACAGGAGCATCCAATGAGCTGGAGAAACTAGAAGAACCGATGAAAGGGTCTTTTCTTCCCCACTGATAAAGAAGTCCAAGGGCTCCAACATTCTGAGGTGTATTGTTTATTGCACCCAAATTTCGGTTCATAAAGACGTTACCATTATTTGATGCTTGATTGATGGCGTTATTGGGATCATAATTTGTCACCCAAATATGCCACGACCACTTAATAACACCTCCTACCTTAACCACTACCACGGCATTACCTTCTGCACTACCGGTTTCTACTTTAATTGTACCGTCGCCCAAATCAGATATCGTTTTAATAGTTCCACCAGGTGTAAGGTAACCACTTTTATCGGTCCAAAGCAAACTGGCAGTCCATCCGCTATTCAAATTAGTTATGCGGGTAGTTCCATCCTGATTAGCTCGTGACACAGGGAATATTACCGCTCTGTTTGGAGGAACGATATAGCAATTAGATGGTGAGGAAACCTTGGTTACACGTGTATCTATATCCGTAGCACTGTTAATGTTCACAATATAGTTATAACTACCATTTCTCTTAACATTATAGTTCTGGCTATTATCGGCACCAAGATACACACGATAGATTGCAGAAATAAATCGTGCATTTACATTTGGATGACCTAAAGTTCCGGTTGCATAAATTTCCAGGTAGGTAGCATAACTAGGAGCATACATTGATTTCTCCTTTTGGTCAGATAATGTTCCTGTACTCCCATTTACCACAACACGTCCACCTCTCCTGTTTTCAAACATATAAAAGGTTAGTCCGCTGATAGAAGTTGTTGGTACAATGGGTAGCATATCAAACCTATCGCTAATCCGCGCATCATCTCCAACCGCTATATCTGTTGCAGAAGATTCATTCGCATTGGGATGAGCAACCAGGTATTCATACTTTGGTAGATTCTTTATGGAATATCCGGTAATGTTAATCCCTGGAATAGGAGTGACAGTAAAAGTATTTCTCGCAACAAGTCTTGAGATATTAATGGAACCAACATCATTTATAGTTCCCCCGCCCAATAAAGTAACACCTGCTAAACTTCCGCTCATTACAAGACGCCCATTCGTAGCAACTCCGTCTAATGTAGCAATTGGACCACACATCATTGCCTGTAAAGCAGATTTTGTATTGGCTGTCTGTGCATTCAAAACCGGAGTACTCCCCAAATTAGCTATTGCATAAATTGTACAGTTGGTTCCGCTGTTAACATCCATGGTAAATTGACCCGAATATGAATTTAAATATTTGTAGCCTATCAAACCCCCACTACCATTATAAACCAATATATGAAGATTGGATATGGAATTTTCATCAACAGCGCGGGTTCTAACCTGATCAGGGGTCTGCTGTTTTACATTAAGAGAAATAACGGCAGCAGTATTCTCCTCCGGCAGTGGTATTTCACCAACCAGTTCATTGTCTGTACACCCACAAAGAAACAGACAAACAAAAAAAGCCGTTAATAAAGCGTAAGCACCTGATAAATGCAAAAACACTTTGATTCTTTTTACTGTATACATAATTAGGTCTACTATTTGTAGAAAAGCAGTAAAAGAGCAACTTTCTTTAATCTCCAGATTGTGAGAAACTTGCTCTTTTCACTTACTGTTTCAATATAGGTTTGGTTAATAATTAGAATATAACAATTTGTTCAGGAATAGTTACATCCCAATCTTGAGGTGTAACTGTAATCTTAAGAAAAGCCGGATCTATTACTATTTCAGGATTATCTACTCCCTTATTCTTAATTGTTACCGCAACTTTATATACTGTATTGCGTTTAACTCCAATACCTATTCCAGCAGGAATATTCAAGTTGGCTACTAATCCTACCCTATTTACAATAACCGGATAGTAAACACGGCTCTGATCAAGAAGAGTTAAAGCATCGCCATCTACATCAAATGTCCCCCCAATTACAAGTCTGGTATAGCCTGTAAATGGGCCATCTAGAAATGGTTGAGTTATTGAAGCCGGGAATAAATTAGGGAACGTATAGAAATAATGGAAATCACCTGGTGTACTTGGATAATTGATGGTTGTAGCTAAATTTACATCATCATATAAACCAGTTACACCATGATATGGTGGAGTGCTTACCCATCCGTGAACAGAATCTGTAGAAGCTCCATTTACAGTACAGTTACTCATTGCATTATACAAGAATATTTCATCTGCATGGAAAGTTGAATTAGCATATTGCCCTCCTGATTCAAACTCTGTTTTCAGACTTATCAAATTAATACGTGCTACCAAGCGAGTAATGGTTATCGGAGTAGTTAGATTAACCGTTTGATTAGCTTGAAGAGTAACTGTAGCTGTTCCCGTCATCGGTAACTTATCTTTTGTCTGTGTCAGTGCAATTACTCTATTCTCAAAAGCAGATTTGGTAGCAATTCCACTAAAATGATTATTCGGAGCATTAGCTACTACAATAATGTTACGAAAACCATTATCTACAGATCCTTGAATTATTCTACCTGTTACATCAATAGGAGTACTAGCTGTATAACCCGATGGATAACTTTGTTCATAGATAACATCAGTTGAATTATCCGTTTTAAACAATCCTACCACAATTGTTTGAATTTTATTTTCCTCTATCAGCGTAGGGGTACTTGTACTTCCAAGAGCACGAGTATCTGCATTTGTACCTGTTAACGTTAATGATAAGGTAGCAGGTGTTCCACTCTTAACCGCCAAATTCTCTTCATCATTTGAACAGGAGCCCAATAGCAGAGCACCTATTGTTATTAAAAACAAACTTTTCTTTCTCATAATTTTTCATGTTTAATTAGATAATAATTTACTCAGCAATTTATATATATATATTCATTTTTGACAATCATTAAATTAAAAACTATTTATATAACACCTGAAAAAAATAAAGTTTTTAATTTGACTTAAATATTAACCTAATTAAGCCTTTATTTACCATTGTTAGTCTATGTTATTTTCAGCAAACACCATAGAATATGTATTTTAACATAAAAGCTTGTAAATAACTACACATACTTTAACCATTACATTATATAATAAAATCGCAATAGACTGATTATCTAAATATTAAATAACAATATCAAAAAGAATAAAGAATATACCCATTATCTAAAAACACATTATAACTTTGAATCAATATTTACAATATAGAACAACAAAACAAAGTAGTATACAAGAATAAGTATCATTTATAACAAAAACTATTGTCAATTAATTCCACTTTTAAAAACCAGGAATAAATTTAAATAAATAATTATATTTACACATAAAACAATTAAATTCAGAAGAGAAAGATTAAAGTTTAAATCAGCAGATAACTAATTTTACCACGTGTCTTATCTGTTACTTAAAAATTAACACTCACTAAATAAAACAATAAGTATATGCGCTTAGAGCACCCAATCCAAACTATTATATTTAGTCAATTTGGGTATTTTGGCCATCATTCTGATAAGCAAATTGAAGATTGCATCCATGTTATTGTGGCTTTTACATCTGAAATGATACTTTTCAAAAGCAGCGATTATAAAATTAGCAAAGGAGCCACCTCTCATTAATTTACCATTCTACAACACTAGCATTAAAGCAAGTTGTTCTGATATCATTGCTTTTTAAGCACTTAGTTAGCATTTTTATCTAACAAACTAAGTCGTTTTTCATATGTGTGACGATAAGCCCTCACCCGTGTGACCATCGTCACACAAATGAGTGACAATGGGCACACAGATGAGTGACCACTTATATATGCAGAGAAAAACCACTACTCTTTCTTGAAGAAGGCAGTGCTACGTTCTTTACGCCACTTAATATCAATAGATAAAGCTTATACAATAGCGACAATACAGAAATCGGGAGTATTCCTGAATTACAAAGGAGAAAACCAGGATATGAGAGATGAGAAATAAAAATGAGAGATAAGCTGTTAAAAACAGTTATCTCTCATTCCATAAAAGCCTATAAACAAGAGGTTTCATTTAATACAATGACAGATGAGAGATAAATTTACTACTTATGCATCCAGATGGACTGTACTTTCTTGCGAATGGCTACTATATTCATAGAAGAAACCACAATGAAAAGAGTTGTTCCAATAACTACGGCAGGAATAATTGTTCCGGCTGCTATTTGAGGGAAGAGTGATGAAACAACGCCCATGTAGAAGGAACGTGCCCAGCAGACCAATAATACGGCCAGAATCAGAACTATAAAGTTCAATCCCAGTGTTAGTATCTGGTAAGGCAAGGCTACCCGTCCGGGACTATATCCTATCAGCAGCAGATTCTCCAGTTTAGTAGTGTTCTTTTGCAACAACAGGTAAATGCTGAGCATTAATATATAGAATGAAAGAACGCTGATAAACAGTCCCACTGCCAGCACAATACCGGTAATCAGCTTCAGGAAGTAAGTTGTTTTTCCGGCATCCAGTTTATTATCTTCCGTTTCATACCCTTTCTTTTGAAAGAACTGGGCTATCTTCTCATCAGCAGGATTCTTCACTTCAACTATCAGTCGGGAAGATTGTACCTCCTTATCGGGAGCAAAAGCTTTATTTGCCCAGGTCATGAATTCCTCGGGAACAAGAATTGTATTCAAACGATTGGAAAAGCCAACGATGTTTCCTTTATATTTCTCAATCCGGTTATTTCCGCGAATCGCAACATCAAGCTTAATCATTCCCATCAATCCTTCGGATAGTTTAGGAAGGCTACGCGATTGTGCAAAGCCAAAGTTATAAAGGTTGAGATAGTTACGGGGAAGAATAATGGGAATGGAATGAGAGTTCTCATCAAAATGCCACTTCTGCAAATTCACATCCACGTAATCATTGGGAACTGATTCAAAAAACATCTCTGTAGCCATATGAAAATCAGAGTCCTGCATTCCAAATCCGGCAGTAACAGAGAACTGAGAAGGCATAAACGAGCCCACATTCCTGGCAAACGACTGAGATTTAACCTCATTTATATCATCTTCCGAAAAGGAATTGCTTGCTCCGGTAATAGAACCCAGCGTACTAATCTTTTTGGTTACGATAATGAAATCTTTCTTTATAAAGCTATCGCCTTCGGTAAATATTGGGGCTATATCTTTATAGAACTGCACGCTTAGTGCCACAATCATCATACCGAACAGATTGGCAAAGAAAAAACCTGCCAACTGAGGCAGACTTATATGTTGACGAAGAAGTTTCCAAACAAGTTTCATAGCTTAAATATTTTATTGTAGTTCAACTCAATATGTTTACCAATAGACGTTACAATAACGCCTGCTCCCTGTTTATTTACTTCCTGCATCAGAATGTCACCCATAATCTGACCGTTAGTCTGGTCAAGATGACTGATGGGTTCATCCAAAAATATAAAGTCGAAAGGCTGACATAAAGCCCTTATAAATGCCACTCGCTGTTGCTGTCCGAAAGAGAGTTTCCCTACTTTGGCATTCAATTTATCGGCAACGCCCATCGTTTCGAAGAAAGCCTCTATTTCCTGCTTGGATTTATAGTGAGTAAGGTTATTTTTTAACTGAATATTCTCCAAAGCCGTGAGTTCTGTAAAGAGCCGCATGTCCTGAAAAAGCATACTCAAAGAGTGCTTTCTTATATCTACCCAATTAGAGACGGAAAGATGCCGGATGTTATCCTTATCAAAATAAAAAGCACCCTGATAATCGTTCCGATAACCATATATATAACTGCAGAACGAAGACTTTCCCGTACCGGAATCTGCCTCAATCAAATAAATTTCTCCTTTGCGAAGCTCCAGATTCTTTTTCCAGACTTCCGAAACAATAGAGTCACGTTCGGCAAACACATTTGGTAAAGTGTGCTGTAAGTTAATGTTATTCATTGATACAATTCAATTTAAAATCAGTTCTAGCCAATCACCTTTCTTAATCCGGCAACAAGTTGCTTTAGAACATTTTCGTTTTTATTTTTAAAATAGATATTACCTGCGCTCTTTTGATCGTCAATATTATATGCTTCCGCATAAGAGAATCCGGCAAAGATGGATTGAACCATAGCCCCTTGTGAGCCAAAGGGTGCGAAAGCATTGTTCACCACAGGAAGTTTCATTATATTTTCCACATCGAGAACAAAATAACCGTTGGCACTGGTTTTAATATTTTCATATTTAGCCTCAGCCAGTGAGTTAGTTATGTCCTTACCAATGCTCTTGTAAAGATTATCATCATTAGTAAAATAGAAATAGTTACCTCTGACGCCAAAACGAATGGCCGAAGGAAACAATCCACTCTTTACCACATATTCATTCTTACCCGAGGTGGCAACTGTCATTCCCATCTCATCAAAGTCTTTTTTAAATGCGTAAACTATTCCGGCAGCCGAAGGATCCGTTACCTCGGCATAAGCCAGCAAGGAAGGAATACCACCTTCACTGATTCCGGAAAGCACTATAGAAATATCACCATTTAAGGAAGTAACACTCTTCCTCAAATCAAATCCGGGAGTTAACCGCGAATCTTTAACCATACCTTTAAACTCTGTGCTTTTTATAAGCATCTCATAAAGTTTATCACCCTTAAGATTTGTGGAAAGATAAGCTAGTGAAGAGGCTGGCAAACGTTTAAGGAAAGTATGTTTTATCTTCCCTCCCATTTCAGACTGTTTCTTAAAGTAATCCTTTAAAGAGGTGTTTTCTGTATAATATTCCCCTTCTATGGCAATTTTTCCATTTTCAAAATTCATTTGGGCAAGCAGCATCATTTGTGATAAATCAGCATCTTCGGGAAGTCCCATCATCATGGAAGCCGATGTTAGCTGGGGCATTGCGGCAAAAGAGCCGAATAAACCAACATCACTTTTCTTCTCAACCATTTTCTGGAAACCTTTATTGGCTGCAATACTTACCTTCGCGTCCTGATTCATCAATTTAGCAACAGCTTCCTTTACCGGTTGTGAATGAGCACTGGAAGTTTCCATCACAATTAAAGAACTGTTATCGAAAGCACAAACTCCATATCCCCGAAGAACGGCGGATGAGAAATTACCGTTTTTCTCCACTTCATCACAAAGTCCTTCACTCTGCATCAGTTTAAAAGCATCTTCCAGCTTATCTATATCGGAAACTTTAAACAACACAACTGGCTCCTGAGGCGATGCCAGAAAAAAATAAGCCTTCTCTTCAAGAGAAAGACCAGCCTCCGAAGGGTTCTGAACCAACTTTGCCAGTTTTTCATTATTCAGGGCGGCAGTCATGTTCTTCATTATGGATTCTTTGTTATCCATCAATCCGCTTTTCTTTATAATAGACTGAACATCTATAGAGATAACCAGCGAAGCATTTGAAGGGATAACTCTTGTATACTCTTTATCTTTGGAACAAGAACCCAGTAACAGCACTGCCACTAACAATACTGATAAGCGGAAAAAGAATTTAAGTTTTTTCATACGTATCTGAATATAAGTTATTGATTCATGAGATTCATGGTGTGGCATGCCACTAAAGCTGCTGTTTCAGTGCGCAACCTTGATTTCCCGAGACTGATAGGCTGAAAGCCTTTTGCAAGAGCTTTTTCTACCTCTTGCGGACTAAAATCTCCTTCGGGTCCAATCAGTACCAACGCATCATCCCCTTTCCGAAGAGCATCTTTCAAAAAAGGTTTTTCGCCTTCATAACAGTGAGCAATAAACTTTTGTCCCGGAAAATCGCGGGATATAAAACGATCGAAATCAGTCATCTCATTTAATATAGGAAGGGTTGCTTTTAATGACTGTTTAATGGCAGAGATTAGTATTTTTTCAATTCGCTCATTCTTGATTACTTTTCTTTCTGAAAAGCGGCAATTAAGAAAGGTCAGTTCATCAAAACCAATTTCTGTGGCTTTTTCTGCAAACCATTCATTGCGATCCATATTCTTGGTAGGAGCCATTGCGATATGCAAATGACACGGCCATGGCTTTTCCTGCTGAATTCGTTCAATAACGGAAACAAAACATTTCTTTCCGCTAGCCATACTTATTTCTGCCTTATAAAAAGAGCCGTGCCCATCGGTCAGCATAATCTCATCACCTTGCGAAAGACGGAGTACACGAATACAGTGCTGCGCTTCTTCATCAGGTAACTCATTTTTAACTAAAATATCGGGGGTATAAAATACATGCATTGTTCTTTGTAGTGTAATCTATGAATTAAATCGATTGATCTTCCTGCTCTATCCGCTTTATCTCATCACGTATTGAAGAGGCCAGTTCATAATCTTCATCTTTAACAGCCTTTGAAAGAGATTCTCTTAACTCCTCCAGGGTACTGTTTAGATCCGGCACCTCAATTTCGTCTTCTACCTTTGGAATATATCCCTCTGTTTCAAGAATTTGTTCGGTTGTATAGATAGGACATTCAAAACGCAGAGCCAAAGCTATTGCATCTGATGTTCTGGAATCGACCTTAAACTGTTCTCCTTCTTTTTCAAAATAGAGATAGGAGTAAAAGATTCCATCCTTAGCTTTATAAATAAACACCTGTTCAAGTTTTGTTTGAAGAAGTTCTGCAAAAGTAACAAATAAATCGTGTGTAAAAGGGCGGGGAGTGCTAAGTCCTTTCAGTTTAAGAGCTATGGCTTGTGCCTCAATAGAACCAATTATAATAGGTAATTGGCGAGGTCCATCCACTTCTTCCATGACCAAAGCAAAAGCATTTGCCTGTAAATTACTGTTGGTAATATTTAATATGCGAAGTTCTATTTTATTATCCACTTTAAATTCAATTTAAGACTGTGGAGCAAATATAGGGATTAATTTTGGATGATGAATTCTATTCCAATGGATTTATAAAAAAAAATGGTTGTCTCACGACAACCAATCTTTGTTAACCTTAAATCTAATACCATGAAAAACATGGTGCAAATATATACATTCTATGTTTAGCAACATAATATATTGCTAAATACATCTTAAATATTAACATTATTTATCACATGATTCCAGATTTTATATTATTGAAGGCTATTCTACGTATAATACCAAACCTTTCAAATATTCTCCCTCTGGATGATATATATTTACCGGATGATCAGCAGGCTGTGTTAGCTGATGCAATATCCTCACACTTCTGCCCGACATGGCTGCTGCCGTAAACACTGCTGTACGGAAATTGTCTTTTGTTACCACCTGAGAACAGGAGAAAGTAAATAAAATGCCTCCCGGTTTTATTTTTTCAAAAGCTTTTGCATTTAATTTACGGTATCCCTGCAATGCGTTGCGCAATGCATCTCTGTGTTTAGCAAAGGCAGGCGGATCCAGGATAATCAAATCATACTGATCTCCCATTCTATCCAGATATTTAAATGCATCATCCGCATAGGCAGTATGACGACTATCATCCGGAAAATTAAGTTCTACATTCTTATTGGTCAGATCTATCGCTTTTGCCGAACTATCTACCGAGTGAACCAGGCTGGCCCCGCCACGCATAGCGTAGAAAGAAAAGCCTCCGGTATAACAGAACATATTTAATACGGAACGCCCCTTAGCATACCTTTCCAGTAACGCACGGTTTTCACGTTGATCAACAAAGAAACCGGTTTTCTGTCCCTTTAGCCAGTCTACATGAAATTTCAATCCATATTCCTGAGCAATATTATCAGTACTACCTCCCTTAATAAATCCGTTTTCCTGTCCCAGATCTGCTTTGAAAGGCAATGTTGTTTCCGACTTATAATAAATATTTTCAATTGCATCGCCCAATACCTTGGAAAGAGCATTGGCTATATCCATTCTGTAAACGTGCATTCCAACGGAATGAGCCTGCATAACAGCAGTCTTTGCATATACATCTATAATCAACCCGGGAAGATTATCGCCTTCACCGTGAACCAACCGGAATGTGTCATTGGTAGGATTCTCAGCCAATCCGATACTTTTACGCAAAGCATAAGCAACTTCAAATTTCCTAACCCAGAACTCAGGATTCACTTCCTCTTGTTTAAAGGAAAGTACTCTCACGGCAATACTACCCACCTGAAAATGCCCTAAAGCGATAAACTCTTTTTTTGAAGTATATATATCTACTACTTCACCCTCTTCAGGTTCTCCATCAAAGTGATGAATTGCGCCTGAAAAAATCCACGGATGAAAACGTTGCAGTGATTCTTCTTTCCCTGCTTTGAGATAAACTCTTTTATAAGCCATTTATTTTATCTTTTTCTTCTATTACCGGTTCTACTACCGGTTCTATTATTTCTTCTTTTTCATAATTGCCCGTTTGGTGCAGATCCTGAAGCAGATTATAAATCTTCAGACAAGTCCATGCGTCCGTAGCGGCATATAACTGTTGGGAATGACTCAATGAATCGGCTTCCCAGTTAGATAAACGTTGTGATTTTGATATCTTGTGACCAAAAAGAATCGCATATATCTTTTGCAGACTTTTATCCTGTATACCAAATGGTTTCACAAATTCCTGCAACTCAATGCAATTCTGTTGTTTAAAAGAGACTCTCCGGTGCAATGCCAGAAAATCATCTTTTAATGAAAGGCCAACTTTAACAATTGATCTGTTTTCTAAAAGATCAACCAGCACCTTAGGAAGACCTATCAAATTTAAACGAAACAGAAAGCAATGTTCTTCCGTGGCAATCTGCAACAAGCAGACTTTGTGCGACTTTCCTTTAACAAAAGAGGGTTTTGTCTCGCTATCTATACCTAAAACAGGATATTGATTGAGGAAAGCAACCGCACGTTCGGCATCTTTCTCTGTACAAACCATTATTATTTTGCCTTCGAAGTTTACCTTCGGCATTTCTGATATATCTTCCTTTGTTATAGTTCTTTTTACAATCATAATTCTTCGTTCAACTTATCCTCTTCTTCCTCGTTTTCGTCTTCATTATCGGCATTGAACTTTATATCGTGCAGGGCCCTTAACGTATTAACCAGCTTTTGGCCCCAATACATTCCAAAATTTTCTTTGCAAATAGCCAAAGAATCATGCATTGTTTCATTAAAACCTAGTTGAAATACGAAAATGAAATCTTTCAAATCCTGGTATATATCTGCTAAATCCTCTGACACACATTTCTTTATAGGCGTGTCACTATATGCCATTTCCGGAAGAAAAACTTCCAGATAGTCATCTTTTTCCCGTAAAACGGAAGCAATATTCATCCGCATCACCTGATAAATTTCTTCAGTAACATAAGTTTCAGGCACCTCATCTCCCTGCATTTCGCATTCGGGAAGTAAAGATGCTTTTAGATAAAGTAATGGCAAAATTTTTAAAGTGGTATCAACAAAAGAACTTCGCTTTGAGCTCTCTGAACGCTCCAGAAAAGCACAGAACTCTGCAGCCACAGTTACAAATTCTACAGCATCCCTGCTAAATATCACTTGATGATTCTTTTCCATACATCTTAATATTCAATTTGGGTGCAAAGTTAGCAAAAAAAGAAGGAATCTAACTGCAAATCAATGTATTTTAACTCGAAGTATAAATACAAAGTTTTTTTAATGCATCGCGGTGTTTTTTAATTCTTATTAAGAATATTTATTCCCCCTTGTACAAAAGAATGCATTCTTTTGTACAAAACAAAACATTCTTTTGTACAAAACAAAACATTCTTCTGTACAAAAGAATAGATTCTTTTGTACAAGACAGCAAGAATTATTCTTCGAAGAATTTTTAGTTAATTCTAGCTCTCAACTGATGTTATTTTATTATTTTTGCAGAATCAAACATTAAAAATAAAAATTCTTTATGGCAAAGAAAAAAACAGATAAGAGTATGGCAACAGAACCGGCATCGTCCAATAAATTTACGCAGCATTTTCAGAACGAAACTTTTCATTTTATTCTAGGCTTAATGATGGTGATATTTTCGGTCTATCTGCTTCTGGCTTTCACCTCTTTCTTTTTTACAGGAGCAGCCGATCAAAGCATTCTTGACAATCCCAACACACAGCAATTAGCGTCCGTTAATAATCATATAAAGAATTATGCCGGATCAAGAGGCGCTCAACTGGCGAACTACCTTATAAATGATTGCTTCGGGGTGGCTTCTTACTTAATATCACTATTTCTGGCCATAGCCGGCATGAAGCTGATGCGGGTACGTAACTTCCGTCTTTGGAAATGGTTTATAGGTTGTTCTTTATTGCTCATTTGGTGCTCGGTTTTTTTCGGCTTTGTATTTATGAATACCTATAATGACAGCTTTATATTTCTTGGAGGATTGCACGGATACAATGTGAGCAACTGGCTAGTTTCTCAAATTGGCGTTCCTGGTATTTCTTTGCTTCTTTTGGCTACGGCCCTTTGTTTTCTTATTTATCTGAGTGCACAAACAATAATCTACATCAGACGTTTGCTGCAGCTTAATTTCAGAAAGAAAAAAGAGAAAGCACAAACCGTTATTGCATCCGAGGAAGATTCTCGGAGTTTCACAAACCCGGAACCTAAAACAGTTAATTTTAAGTTGGATCATAGCTTTGAGCAAGCAGTAGTGTCTAAACCCATGGAAATTATTGCTCCGAAAGAAGAAAAACCGGTTAACGACTGGGTTAAAACAAATATAATTAACGAGGAGGAAGAGGATAATACTAATTCCCCGGAAGAAAATGAGGAGAATCAGGAAGACAATGAACCTGAATTTAAAATAGAAGCACCTAACTCCGGCGATGAAGAAGCTTATGATGCGTCTAATTTGGGACAGTACAACCCAACGCTTGATTTGGAGAACTATCGCCATCCTACCCTTGAATTAATGAAAAGGTATGATAATAGCGAACCAGCCATTAACATGGAAGAACAGACAGCCAATAAAGATAAGATTATTGGTACACTGAGAAGTTTTGGCATTGAAATAAGTTCTATAAAAGCAACCGTGGGATCTACGGTTACCCTCTATGAAATTACTCCTGAAGCGGGTGTGCGTATTTCTAAAATCCGTGGATTAGAAGATGATATAGCTCTCAGCCTTTCGGCATTGGGCATTCGTATCATTGCACCTATTCCTGGAAAAGGAACTATTGGTATTGAGGTTCCAAACTCCAATCCAAAAATTGTGTCCATGCACTCCATTATTTCGTCCAAAAAGTTTCAGGAATCCACTTACGACCTTCCCATTGCCTTTGGTAAAACCATTACCAACGAAATATTTATGGTGGATCTTTGTAAGATGCCTCACGTACTTGTGGCGGGAGCAACAGGTCAGGGTAAGTCAGTGGGACTAAATGCTATCATTACATCTTTGCTTTACAAAAAGCACCCAGCCGAACTGAAATTTGTTCTGATTGACCCAAAGAAAGTGGAATTCAGTATTTACTCCACCATCGAGAAACATTTTCTTGCCAAGCTTCCTGATGGTGAAGAGGCAATTATTACCGACTTTACCAAGGTGGTGCAAACGTTGAACTCTCTTTGTATAGAAATGGACTCACGTTATGATTTGCTTAAAAAAGCACATACCCGTAATCTTAAAGAGTATAATGAGAAGTTTATAAACCGTAGACTGAACCCGGAGAAGGGACATAAATTTATGCCATATATTGTGGTTATTATTGATGAGTTCGGCGACTTGATTATGACTGCCGGCAAGGAAGTAGAACTACCAATTGCCCGTATTGCCCAGCTAGCTCGTGCCGTAGGTATTCATATGATTATTGCTACTCAGCGACCAACCACCAACATTATTACCGGAACAATTAAAGCCAACTTCCCTGCCCGGGTAGCTTTCCGCGTTTCTTCCATGATGGACTCACGTACTATCCTCGACCGTCCGGGAGCTAATCAGCTAATTGGACGCGGAGATATGCTCTTCCTTCAGGGAAGCGATCCGGTTCGTGTGCAGTGTGCATTTGTGGATACTCCGGAAGTGGAACAAATTACCAATTACATCTCTCGCCAGCAAGGTTACACCACTGCGTTCTATCTTCCTGAATATGTAGGAGACGAGACAGAAAGCAGCGTTGGCGAAGTAGATATGAACCGTTTAGACCCCATGTTCGAAGATGCTGCCCGACTGATTGTGATTCATCAGCAGGGTTCAACTTCACTTATCCAGCGTAAATTTTCTATCGGCTACAACCGTGCCGGACGAATTATGGATCAACTGGAAAAAGCTGGTATCGTTGGTCAATCAGAAGGTAGTAAAGCTCGCCAGGTAATGTGCCTTGACGAGAACGATTTGGAAATGAGATTGAACAACTTAAGACAATAAACCGTTATTAGCACTAAATAACTAAAGAATAACAAAATGAAAAAGTATATTATTACCTTTCTGATCAGCCTTTCAATATTGCCTTGTTTCGCACAAAAAGATGCGCAGGCTAAAAATATTCTGAACCAAACTTCAGCTGCCTTTGCAAAAGCAGGAGGTATAAAAGCAACCTTTACCATTAAAGCGGGAGGTGAACAGACTAAAGGTGTATTGCAACTGAAAAATAATAAATTCTTGCTGAATACAAATGATGCTACCACCTGGTTTGACGGAAAAACTCAATGGAGCTATCTGAAACACAGTGATGAAGTAAACATCAGTTTACCATCAAACGAAGAGTTGCAGAGTATGAATCCTTATGCCTTATTAAATATCTATAAAAAAGGATTCAATTACAAGTATAACGGAACAGTTGGAAACAATTATAAGATTACGCTTACTCCCGAAAATAAGAAGCAAGCTTTTTCATGTATTGTTCTATTGATCTCAAAAAGTAATTATCAGCCTCAGCATATTACTTTGGAACAGCAAAACAATAAAAGCGAAATTACAGTAACCAGCTATCAAACGAAACAATCATATCCCAATTCTCTGTTTCAGTTTAACAAAAAAAAATATCCGAATGCGGAAATCATTGATTTAAGATAAAACAAAAATAAAATGGAAGAAATAGAAAAAACAAGATGCCTGATTATCGGTTCCGGACCGGCAGGCTACACAGCAGCTATTTATGCAGGACGAGCAAACCTCTCTCCTATTCTATATGAAGGGTTACAGCCTGGCGGACAGTTAACGACTACCACTGACGTAGAAAATTTTCCCGGTTATCCTGACGGGGTGGACGGTTATCAGCTTATGGATGATTTAAAAAGACAGGCAGCCCGTTTTGGTGCGGATATAAGAAGCGGACTTGCTACTGCTGCCGATCTAAGTAAATCTCCTTATAAAATAACAATTGAAGGAGAAAAGGTAATCGAAGCACAAACCGTAATTATAGCTACCGGTGCCACAGCTAAATATCTGGGACTGGAAGACGAAAAGAAATATTCTGGAATGGGTGTTAGCGCATGTGCTACCTGTGACGGATTCTTCTATCGCAAAAAAGTGGTTGCCGTGGTAGGTGGTGGTGATACCGCTTGTGAAGAAGCTATTTATTTAGCAGGATTAGCAAGTAAAGTATACCTGATTATTCGAAAGCCTTTCCTCAGAGCATCAAAAATTATGCAGAATCGTGTTTTGAATCACGAAAAGATAGAAGTGCTATTCGAACATAATACGTTAGGACTCTTTGGAGAAAACGGAGTGGAAGGTGCACATTTGGTGAAACGCATGGGAGAATCGGACGAAGAACGCTATGACATTGCCATTGATGGTTTTTTCCTGGCTATTGGTCATAAACCAAATTCAGATATATTTGCTCCTTATCTGGACACTGACTCAACAGGATATATTATTACCGAAGGAAAAACCCCTCGCACCAACGTTCCGGGAGTTTTCGCTGCAGGTGATGTAGCCGATCCTACTTATCGTCAGGCAACAACAGCAGCAGGTAGCGGATGTATGGCTGCCATTGAAGCAGAACGTTATCTTTCTGAACATAAGTTGTAATAAAATCGCAACTCTTTTATCATTCCCCGATAAAGTTTTTTAAATTTTTATCGGGGAATGATTTTTATATTGATAAAAATAATTACTTTTTTTGTGATTTAAATGCAGAAGTCAACGACTAACTCTATAAAAAAATACACTGTAACACCTAAATTAAACAGAATATGAAACATTTATTTAGCAGTTTTCTCTTTGGGGCATTTTTAGTATGCACAGGTACGGCTTTTGCACAACAACAAATGCCGCCCATTCCTATTGATAAGAATGTAAAAACAGGAAAACTAGACAACGGACTAACATACTACATTCGCAAAAACACAACAAATGAAAAAAGAGCAGATTTCTATATCGCACAAAAAGTAGGATCTATTCTAGAGGAACCTCAGCAAAGAGGATTGGCTCATTTTCTTGAGCATATGGCATTTAATGGAAGTAAGAATTTTCCGGGAACAGAAAAAGGATTAGAAGTTATTCCCTGGTGTGAAAGCATAGGAATTAAGTTTGGAACTAATCTCAATGCATACACAAGCATTGATCAGACAGTATATAATATATCAAATGCACCTGTTACACGTGAAGGCATTCTGGACTCTTGTCTGCTTATTTTGCACGACTGGTCTAATGACCTGTTATTAACAGATAAAGAAATTGATAAAGAACGTGGAGTTATACACGAAGAGTGGCGTTCACGAATGAGTGCCTCACAACGCTTCATGGAAAAATCTTTGCCGTTAATGTATACAGGAAATAAATATGCCGACTGTTTGCCTATTGGTACTATGGATGTAGTTGACAATTTCAAATACCAGACTCTTAGAGATTATTATGAAAAGTGGTATCGCCCCGACCTTCAAGGCATTATTATTGTAGGAGATATAGATGTAGACGCTGTTGAAGCAAAAATAAAGAAAATTTTCGCTGATGTTCCTAAGCCGGTAAATCCTGCTTTGCGCACTTACTATCCTGTCTCTGATAATAAAGAACCTATTATTGTTATTGAAAAAGATAAGGAACAGACTAATATGCAGATTAAGATTTATAATAAACATGAAGCATTTCCTGATTCTTTAAAAAACAACATGCAATATTTGTTTTTTGATTATGCGAAAGATATGATCAGCACCATGCTGAATGCTCGTTTAAATGAACTGATACAGTCTGCAACTCCACCATTTGTATATGCCGGAGCATATGATGGTAGCTTCTTTGTAGCTAAAACTAAAGATGCATTTACAGGTATTGCCGTATGTAAAGAAGATGGCGTGGATACTGCATTAAGTTCTTTACTCCGTGAAATTGAAAGAGCTCATCGTTTTGGTTTTACTGAATCAGAATATGTACGTGCCCGTGCGGAATATCTTCGCAACCTTGAATCAGAGTTCAATGAACGTGACAAAAAGAAGAATGACAGTTATGTAGATAAATACGTTAATAATTTCACGGATAATGAACCGATTCCAAGTATAGATGATTTGTATACCATTATGAATCAAATAGCTCCAAACCTACCCATAAATATGATTAATCAGGTGATGAAATCATTCATTGCCGACAGTAATCAGGTAGTAACAATCTTTGGCCCGGATAAGGAAGGATTAGTTTATCCTACCAAAGATAAGATACTTTCCATATTAAAAAGTGTAAAAGCTGAAGAGATTACTGCTTATGTAGATAAAGTATCTAACGAACCGCTTATTTCTAAAGCTCCTGAAGCCGGTAAGATTGTCTCTTCCAAAGAAAATACAATATACGGAACTACCACACTCACATTATCTAACGGAGTAAAGGTTATCGTTAAAAAGACCGATTTCAAAGCTGACGAAATTCAGATGAAAGGTGTAAGCTTAGGAGGAAACTCATTAATGCCTGCATCTGAGATTATCAACATCAAATCATTGGACGACGTAATTGAATTGGGAGGATTAGGAAACTTCAGTTCAGTAAACTTGCAGAAAGTATTAGCCGGTAAAAAAGCTTCTGTTTCTCCTTTCATGGGAACAAATACTGAGGGGGTTAATGGATCTTGCTCACCCAAAGATCTGGAGACAATGTTACAGCTTACTTATCTTACATTTACCGCTCCGCGAATGGATGCAGATGCCTTTACTTCTTACAAGACCCGTATGAAAGCTGCTTTATTAAATCAGGAAGCCAATCCGATGGTTGCTTTCTCTGATTCAATCAGAACAAGCATTTATAACAATCACCCAAGAGCAATACGTATTAAGTCTGATATGATTGATAAGATTAACTATCAGAAATGTATGGATCTGTACAAAGATAGATTTAAAGATGCAAGCGACTTCACCTTTATATTAGTAGGTAATGTTGATCTTGAAAAAGCAAAACCGTTAATTGAAAAATATCTTGGCTCTCTTCCTTCTATAAATAGAAAAGAGTCGTTCAAAGATACGAAGATGGATATGCGTAAGGGCGAATACAAAAATGAATTCAAGAAAAAACAGGAAACAGCTAAAGCATCTGTATTTACTTTCTATAATGGAAAATGCAAATATACAGCTGAAAATGATATCATGATGAGTATGCTCGATCAGATACTTGACATTGTTTATACAGAAAAAATACGTGAACAAGAAGGCGGTACTTATGGAGTAAACGTAAGTGGAAAGATCTCCAAATACCCGAAAGAAGAATTCTCACTTCAGATTGTATTCCAAACAGATCCTGCAAAAAAGGATAAACTGATAAAGATTATCTTTGAGGAAATAGACAATATTGCCAAAGTAGGTCCATCTGAAAAAAATCTTGCTAAGGTAAAAGAATATATGTTGAAAAAGAACAATGAAAACCTGAAAGAAAATGGTTACTGGTTAGGTAACATTGACGAATATTTTTATACCGGAACAGACATGAATACAAACTACGAAGCACTTGTAAACAAAGTAACTATCGATAGTTTACAGAAATTTGCAAAAAGCTTATTCAGTCAAAAAAACCAGATAGAAGTAACCATGACTTCTCCGGAGGCTAAATAATTATAATTAAAGAGCAAGGGAAGGTTCTTAAAAAGAGCCTTCCCTTTTTTTCTCCATACATAAATACATATTCATATATGCTTTTAAAAGAATTGCGAAAACACAGCAAACTAGCCGCAAAGCGGCATCCCATGTTTGAAAAAAATAAATTCGGGAAATTTTACCTGTATTTTATGATGCTCTTTTGGGCAGGCTATTTAATTTTCTTCGGCATATTATTCGGCTTTGGTTTTGCTGATACGTTTCCAACCATGGAGCCTTATCATATAATGAATAAAGGAATATTCATTATACTTGCTTTGGATTTTCTCCTTCGCTTTGCTTTTCAAAAAACACCCACTCAGGAAATAAAGCCCTATCTGCTATTACCTGTGAAAAAAAACAAGCTACTCAATTTTCTACTATTGAAATCGGGAGCAGACACATATAACGCCTTCTGGTTGTTTATGATTATTCCATTTGCTTTTATCACTACCTTGAAATATTTCGGATTTACAGGTGTAGTCACATACTGCTTAGGCTTTTACCTGCTCATGATTCTCAATAACTACTGGTACCTGATGTGCCGGACTTTAATAAATGAAAAGACACTATTTGTACTGATACCTATTATATTCTATGGGCTACTTTTAACAGCTGAAGTTACATTAAACAATATAGTCAGTAACTTTACAATGAACCTGGGCGGAATGTTTATAGAAGGTAAAGTAATAGGGTTTCTTGGCGTACTGATTGTAATAGTGGGATTGGGATGGATTAACCGTACCATCATGCTTAGAAACTTATATGCCGAACTAGCCAAGACAGAAGATACGAAGGTAAAGCATGTTTCAGAATATAAATTCCTTGAACGCTACGGAGAAGTAGGAGAATACTTCCGGCTTGAACTCAAACTATTGTTTAGAAATAAAAGAAGTAAATCCATGTTCCGTATGGGATGCTTCCTTATTATAATGCTTACCGCAATGCTATTTACTCCTTCCTATGAAGGACCGTTTGGCAAGAGCTTCGTGGGAATCTATAATTTTGCCATTCTGGGAATTCTGATGCTCACACAAGTAATGAGTTTCGAAGGAAATTATCTGGATGGACTGATGAGCCGCAAAGAATCCATTTACAACTTACTGAGAGCCAAATACTATTTTTATAGCTTCGCAGTGCTTGTTCCTTTCATTCTGATGATTCCCGTTATGGTGATGGGAAAAATATCATTCCTGATGGCTGTGTCATATAGCTTCTTTACCACCGGATTTATTTATTTCATAGTTCTTCAACTGGCTGTTTATAACAATAAAACCACTCCGTTGAACGAAAACCTCATCGGCCGCCAATCTACAGGAACTGGTTTTCAAAGTTTAATCAGTTTCATGGCTTTTGGTATTCCCATGCTTGCAACTAATCTGCTTAGAGTAGCTGTAGGAGAAACAACAAGCCTTTGGATACTTTTAGTCATTGGATTGATTCTGACATTTACATCAAACCTTTGGATTATGAATATCTATAAACGCTTTATGAAAAGGAGATATAAGAATATGGAAGGATTCAGAGATACCAAATAATCCATATTTCTGCATTTTCATTATTTATCATTTAAAATTCATTTAAACATGGCAACAATAACAGTAAATAATCTGCAAAAGAATTTCGGTGAGAAAAGAGCCGTAGATATAGAAAATTATGTAATAAACAGTGGCGAAATACTGGGACTGGTAGGTAATAACGGAGCAGGAAAAACTACTTTTTTCCGCCTTATTGTCGATTTACTGAAGGCTGACAACGGTTCGGCACAAATTAACAACATTAATACCAGCGAGAGCGAAGAGTGGAAAAACATTACGGGAGCATTCATTGACGAAGGCTTTCTGATTGACTACCTCACTCCTGAAGAGTATTTCTATTTCATCGGAAAGATGTATGGACTTAAGAAAGAAGAAGTTGATGAGCGTTTAACCACGTTTGAACGTTTTATGAACGGAGAGGTTGTAGGACAAAAGAAATATATCCGTAACTTCTCTGCCGGCAACAAACAAAAAATAGGTATCATCTCGGCCATGATTCATCATCCTCAACTGCTTATTCTGGATGAGCCGTTCAACTTCCTTGATCCTAGTTCGCAATCTATCATTAAACATATCCTCAAAGATTTTAATGAGCAGACAGGTGCCACCATACTTATTTCCAGTCACAACCTGAACCATACAACTGACATCTGCCCCCGCATTGCTTTGCTCGAGAATGGAAAAATTATTCGTGACATTGACAATGCAGATAACTCGGCGGAGAAAGAACTGGAAGATTACTTCAACGTGGACTAAACAAACAATACAATCATGAAAAAAACATTCATTCTTACATGCGTTATGCTCCTTTCAATATCGGTCAACGCGCAATCACTTCTATGGAAGGTTTCAGGCAATGGTTTGAAGAGCCCTTCCTATATATTCGGGACACATCATCTTGCCCCCCTTTCTATTCTTGATAAGATTGCTGGATTTAAAGGAGCTTTCGATGCTACCACACAAGTTGTTGGCGAATTAAACATGAAAGACGCACAATCTCCGGAGAGTGCAAAAAAGATGCAGGAAAAGATATTTATCACCAATGACACTACAGCCCAGATACTATTTACTGATAAAGAGTTAGAGACTATAAATGCGTTCTTAAAAGCAAATATGGGATTTGACCTTAGTCAGGCTCCAAAGATAAAGCCAGCCTTTATCAGTACAATGGCAGCAATGATTATTGCTGCCAAAAGTCTTCCCGGTTATAACCCCAAAGAACAGTTGGATGGATACTTTCAGACTAAAGGAGAAGAAAGTGGAAAGAAAGTGATAGCTCTCGAAACTCTGGAATTCCAGCGGGATTTACTTTACGATTCTCAATCCCTTCAACGTCAGGCACGTCTACTGGTATGTGCATTAAGTGATACTGCTAAGGTTATCAATGATACAAAGAAACTAACCAACGCTTACTATTCTTTTGATCTTGAAAAGATGGATCAACTATCAAAAGAAAAAGAAGGAACAAGTTGTGACCCTATACCAGGAGAAAGAGAAGGAATGATTGATAACAGAAATAAAAAATGGGCTGTTAAACTACCTACTATTATGAAAGAAAATCCCTCTTTTATAGCTGTTGGTGCCTTACATCTTTCGGGAGAGAACGGTTTGATTACCTTACTCAGAAAGCAAGGGTTCAAAGTTGAGCCAGTTAAATAACGCTCTAAACAAGAAAATTAAGCATGCGGAAAAACGCCCTCTGTTTTTTGTTATTATAGGGGGTGGAAATAATTTTTCCGCGGCTTATGATCAAGCAGTTATCTCAAAAAGTAAAACGTATTGTCAGAAAACAACCTTATAAGTTGTCTCTCAAAAGGAGAAAGTCGAGTTAAAAAGTGTTTCATTCTTCATTACTAACACTTTATCCAGATAAACGAAAAAAATCAAAGAAAAGTTGATGGCAATTAAACCTCAATAATTAAAAATCTAACAGGTTATCTTGCGCGGTTTATCAGGTTACATTTTTATTTATTCACGAAAGATTTTCAGAGCAAACGTTCTATCCTATACCTTCGCCGAAATCTCAATATAATTACTTTCAGGGTCTAAGACTCCGGCTTCATAGTAACCATCTCCTGTTCTACGAGGTTCGCTGGCAATAATATAACCATCCGTCCGAAGTTGCTCCGTCAAACTATCAACCATCTCCTCATTACCAACTTCGATATCAAAGTGAGCAATACCTTTCATAAATCCTCGTTTCGCTGGTTCATTCACGATGTCCGGACAATTCATTAATTCTATGCGGCAATCTCCACCTCCAAACGAAAGGAAATACGAAGTGTAATTCTTTGATGGATTATGATATCTACTGTTACTTACACAATCAAAATGAGTTGTATAAAATGTGCACATTGCTTCAATGTCATCACACCAAATTGCGAAATGGTCTACTCTTATAATGCTATTCCATTTTTTTCCTACGGTCATTCATTATACCATCCATATTTTCTATCGCCCACACTATAAGCATATTGATGTGAGGCAACAGAGACCTGCCCCTGTCTGTAAGCGTATACTCAACTTTTGGCGGAACTTCCGCATAAACCTTTCTGCTTATAAAGCCATCCTCTTCCAATGTGCGAAGTGTAGCTGTCAGCATCTTCTGTGAAATTTCGGGAATGCAACGTTGTAATTCTTTAAAACGAACAACTCCCTTCTCCTGCAACATGTATAATACAAGCATTGACCATTTATCACTTATACGTGAGAGAATGTTCCTTATAGGACACATAGGATAAAGACTATCTGATAGTTTGACTTTACTCATTAGGTATGTATTTTTAGCGCAGCAAAAGTAACTAATAATATTAAATTCAACGAATAATGAATCAGTAATCTACCTTATGAAAATATTTTCAAAAAAAAGCACTCCGTAAGTTACTCGTTTTCAACAAAGGTTTCATTGGGGTAACCATCTTACACACAAGTACCTACTTGACAATCATTTATTTAATATTTATTTTTGCAACATAAAAGTTAGTTTAGCTTTTCGTAATTAGTATAAAAATCAATCAGCAAAAAGATGAAAAAAGTAGAAAAAATTTCGGCAGCGGAAAATTATGCAGCTGTAACTATCGGCAATTTTAATCAATTAGGTGAACATCTATTTGTACTTGCTCCCGGTATCGAAATTCCAGGAAAAGTTTTTGTTGGCGAGTCCGTACAAAGTACTGGTACAGAAGTTTCTTTTACTGTAGTTCCTGCAGGAGCCGGTAGTGATTTTCTTCATGTTCACAAAACAAACGAAGAACTTTATATTGTATTAAAAGGCATTGGAGAATTTCAAGTTGATGGTAATCTCTTTCCTATATCAGAAGGCAGCGTAGTCAGAGTATCACCTAATGGCAAACGTGCTTGGAGAAATACAGGAAATACTCCATTAACAATGATTTGTATTCAAAGTAAAAGTGGGTCGTTGCATGATTTAGGAGTTACAGATGGTGTTATCTTGGAAGAAAAAATCAATTGGTAACACAATTATCCGGTAAACCCGATAATGATAATAGTAAATATCCTCATAATAAAGAGAATAAATTTTATCTAAATACTTGTTCATTTAAAATAGAATCTGTAATTTTGTGCCCTGATTATCCGCGTTAAGGTAAATAAGCGATGTTAAGTGAATTAAGATCCACCTTCCGGAGAGAACCTGTATAACAAAATATAACAGATGTACGTAATTGTAGAGATCAACGGCCAACAGTTCAAAGCTGAAGCTGGAAAGAGAATGTATGTTCACCACATACAAGACGCTGAAAATGGAGCGACTGTCGAATTTGACAAAGTATTGTTAGTAGACAAAGACGGTGCAGTGACTGTAGGAGCCCCAACAGTAGAAGGAGCAAAAGTTGTTTGCGAAGTAATTTCTCACCTTGTAAAAGGAGATAAAGTGATTATTTTCCACAAGAAAAGAAGAAAAGGTTACAGAAAACGTAACGGTCACCGTCAACAATTCACAGAGTTAAACATTAAGGAAGTAGTAGCTTAATCAAATTAAATTTTAAGAAGAAATGGCACATAAAAAAGGTGTCGGTAGTTCTAAGAACGGCCGCGAATCACATAGCAAAAGATTAGGCGTAAAGATATTCGGTGGAGAAGTTTGCAAAGCCGGTAACATCATCATTCGCCAAAGAGGAACAGAACATCATCCAGGTTTGAATATGGGTATGGGCAAAGACCACACTCTATTTGCTTTAGTAGATGGTATTGTAACTTTCAAGAAAGGAAGAGAAAATCGTTCATACGTATCTATCCTTCCTGCTGAACAAAAAGAAGCATAAACAAAGAAATTTGTTTTAATGATATAAAAGTTCCCGTAACTAATTTAGTTGCGGGAACTTTTTTTATTATTTAAAGGATTAGAAAGATTATAAATATCATCTTATCTGATTTTTATTTATCTTTGTGGCTCTTAACAAAAAACAATAAAAATAGTATAAGATATGCTTACACTTAAAGTTATTACAGAAAAGACCGACGAAGTACTTCGTGGTCTGGAAAAGAAACACTTTAAAGGCGCACAGGAAGCCATTGATAAAGTGCTGGAGGTAGACAAGAAAAGACGTACCGCACAAAATGAACTGGACAAGAATCTTGCCGAAGTTAACGTTCTTTCAAAATCCATCGGAAAACTGATGAAAGAAGGGAACAAAGAAGAAGCAGAATCGGCACGCGCCAAAGTAAGCGAAATGAAAGAAGGGAACAAAGCGCTGGAAGCAGTAATGAACGATGCAGCCGCTGATCTTCAGACTTTGCTTTGCACTATTCCTAACCTACCCCACTCTTCAGTGCCTGAAGGTTATGGTGCCGACGATAATAACGTGGAAAAGATGGGTGGAGTAAACCCCGAACTTCCCGCAGATGCACTTCCCCATTGGGATCTTTGCAAGAAATATGATTTAATTGACTTTGAACTTGGAGTAAAGATTACCGGAGCCGGTTTCCCCGTATATAAAGGAAAAGGTGCCCGCCTGCAAAGAGCATTGATTAACTTCTTCCTTGACCAGGCCCGTGAATCCGGCTACCTGGAAGTTCAGCCTCCTTACATGGTAAATGCTGCTTCCGGTTACGGAACAGGTCAGTTACCCGACAAAGAAGGACAGATGTATCACGATAATCAAGATGATTTATACCTGATTCCTACAGCAGAAGTTCCTGTAACCAACATCTACAGAGATGTAATCCTTACAGACAATGAACTTCCGGTTAAGAATTGTGCATACTCTGCCTGCTTCCGCCGTGAAGCCGGTTCTTATGGCAAGGATGTACGCGGACTAAACCGTTTACACCAGTTCGACAAGGTAGAAATTGTTCGCATTGACAAACCAGAACATTCTTACGATTCACTGAAAGAAATGATTGCACACGTAGAAGGATTGGTTACCAAGCTGGAACTCCCCTACCGTATTCTCCGCCTTTGCGGAGGCGACATGAGTTTCACTTCTGCCATTACATTCGACTTTGAAGTATTCTCTGCTGCCCAAGAACGCTGGCTAGAGGTTAGTTCTGTTTCAAACTTCGAGTCTTACCAGGCCAACCGTTTGAAATGCCGCTATCGTACAGGAGATAAGAAAACAGAACTGTGCCACACACTGAATGGTAGTGCACTGGCTTTGCCACGTATCGTTGCCGCATTGCTTGAAAACAATCAAACCCCCGAAGGTATTCGCATACCAAAAGCATTGGTTCCTTACACAGGCTTCGATATTATCGACTAAGTTACTCCCGAAAGGGTTTTTATAAGAAAAAAATAAGAGCGTTTTACTATGTTAAGTGTAGTGAAACGCTCTTTGTTTTTTACCACCATCGTTTTGATATAATGAACAATAAGATTATCTTTGCCAATAGTAACATTCTGAAGTTATCAATCTAATATAAATATCACATTTCTACTTTTATGAATAAAATAATTAATAAAGAACATTTCTCAGAAAAAGTTTTTAAGCTGGAAATTGAAGCTCCGTTGATTGCCCGTTCCCGAAAAGCAGGACATTTCGTTATTGTCCGCGTGGGAGAAAAAGGTGAACGTGTACCGTTTACTATTGCCGGATCTGATATTAAGAAGGGAACAATCACCCTTGTTGTTCAGGAAGTAGGACTTTCTTCTACCAAATTATGCAATCTCGAAGAAGGCGATTATATTACTGATGTGGTAGGTCCATTAGGACAAGCTACCCACATTGAGAACTTCGGAACAGTAGTGTGCGCCGGAGGCGGTGTGGGTATCGCTCCGCTACTCCCTATTGTTCAGTCACTGAAAGCTGCAGGAAACAGGGTAATCACTGTTTTGGCCGGACGGACAAAAGAACTTATCATTTTGGAAAAGGAGATGCGTGAAAGTTCGGATGAAGTAATTATCATGACAGATGATGGCTCTTATGGCGAAAAAGGTTTGGTAACGGCCGGTGTAGAAAAAGTAATTCTTCGTGAAAAAGTGAACAAATGCTTCACTATCGGACCTGCAATCATGATGAAATTTGTTTCTTTATTGACCAAAAAATATGAAATACCAACAGAGGCTTCTCTGAATACAATTATGGTGGACGGAACTGGAATGTGTGGAGCATGCCGTGTTACTGTAGGAGGAAAAACCAAGTTTGTTTGTGTGGATGGTCCTGAATTTGATGCTCACCAAGTGGACTTCGATGAAATGATCAAACGTATGGGAGCATTTAAAGAAGCCGAAAAAGAAGAAATCAAAAAGCTTGATGAAGATAAAGAATGCGAAGTAACAAAAAGCCTGAAAGCTGAAGATCGCACCGCTCCCTGGCGCGAGGAGTTGCGTAAAAGCATGAAAGCAAAAGAGCGTACTGATATTCCACGTGTTCACATGAACGAACTCGATGCAGAATATCGTTCACATAACCGCGAAGAAGTAAATCAGGGATTAACTCCCGAACAGGCAATGCAGGAAGCCAAGCGTTGTCTGGATTGTGCAAATCCTACCTGTATTACAGGATGCCCGGTGGAAATCAATATTCCTAAGTTTATTAAGAACATCGAGCGCGGTGAGTTCCTTGAATCAGCAAAAGCCCTGAAAGAAACTAGTGCCCTGCCCGCTGTATGCGGCCGTGTATGTCCACAGGAAAAACAATGCGAATCTAAATGTTTCTATGTTCAGAAAATGAATAAAGAAGCTGTTGCTATCGGACACCTTGAACGCTTTGCTGCCGATTATGAAAGAGAAAGCGGACAGATTTCTGTTCCGGTTACCGATGAAAGCAACGGAATTAAAGTTGCTGTTATTGGATCGGGTCCTGCCGGACTCTCTTTCGCAGGTGATATGGCTAAGCTGGGATACGACGTAACTGTATTCGAAGCGTTGCACGAAATTGGAGGAGTACTTAAATATGGAATTCCCGAATTCCGTTTACCAAACAGCATTGTAGATGTAGAGATTGATAACCTCGTAAAGATGGGAGTTACCTTTATCAAAGACTGTATTGTAGGAAAAACCATAACCGTTGAGCAATTACAGGAAGAGGGATTCAAAGGTTTCTTCGTTGCTTCCGGTGCCGGACTTCCAAACTTTATGAATATCCCGGGCGAAAACTCAATTAATATTCTTTCATCCAATGAATATCTTACTCGTGTAAACCTTATGGATGCTGCCAACCCGGAATCTGATACCCCTGTTGCTTTTGGAAAAAATGTAGCAGTTATTGGTGGGGGTAATACTGCTATGGACTCTGTCCGTACAGCTAAACGTTTAGGGGCCGAACGCGCCATGATTATCTACCGCCGTTCAGAAGAAGAAATGCCTGCCCGTTTGGAAGAAGTAAAGCATGCAAAAGAAGAAGGAATTGAATTCCTTACTCTGCACAATCCTATTGAATATATTGCCGACGAACGAGGACGTGTAAAACAGGTTATTTTGCAAAAAATGGAGCTTGGTGCACCCGATGAATCAGGACGTAGAAGTCCGGTTGCCATACCAGGAGCTACTGAAACAATTGATATTGACCTTGCTATTGTCAGCGTAGGTGTATCTCCTAACCCAATTGTTCCCAGCTCAATCAAAGGCTTGGAAGTGGGAAGAAGAGGAACCATCAATGTTAACGATAATATGCAATCTTCTATTCCGACCATCTATGCCGGAGGCGATATTGTGAGAGGTGGTGCTACGGTAATTCTTGCTATGGGTGACGGACGTAAAGCTGCTGCTGCCATGGATAAGGAACTAAAAAGCAAATCAATAGCATAAAAATATTTCATTTTATAATTTCAAAGGGCTGGACTTAAACAAAGGTCCGGCCTTTTTATTGAGAATTTAAAAGTATTGATACCTACAAATATTTATGATAATAAGCTCCGATTTAAGTGCGCGGGCAACTATGCTATTTTTTTGTTTTCTAAGGGGGTGGTATAAAATTGCCCGCGGCTGATAATCAACTGTTTATTTCCAAAAATAAAATAGTAGGACAGAAAATCAGGCGGGACTTTCTTGTTTTTGCTCTCCGCTTTGAGTTAAAATGTGTTATATTGCTGGTTATCAGTAATTATAATCAGCAAAAATCATGCTAAACTGCATTTTTAGCCCTTATAATTATCTTCTCCGCTGAGTTTAATATAGATTTATTAACATATTGATTTCCCTGTTTCTATATGCTTTATGCGAGCGAAACTTTTAGAACTATAAAAAAAATATTAGTGTCCGCTAAATTTTTTTATATGCACAAAAAAATAGGCTGATTCCCTCGCTTGGGATTCAGCCTTTATTTGTTCCTTTGACTTTTACCACAAAGTTAAATAAGAACATGGGCAAAAGTACACATTTTATCGGACAGCCGGTTTTAGGACAGTTAATAAAATGCATCGGCAAAGAAAAAATACACAAAATCAGCCGAGCTAAGGATGGTGAACGCTATGTAAAGTCATTTGATGCCTGGCAGCATCTGGTTGTTATGCTTTATGCTGTTATTATGCGTTTCGATTCTCTTCGTGAAATTGCGGCAGCCACAGAGGCAGAAAGCAGAAAACTGTCTCATCTGGGTATAACTTCCCTTCCAAGACGCAGCACTCTTTCTGATGCCAATATGAGGCGTCCTAATGAGGTGTTTGAGGAAATATACCGTTCTCTCTATGAGGATAACAAACATATTCTTTCCTCGGACAGCTCATCTCATAAGTTGCCTAGTTGGATGAAACACCTGCAAATCATCGATTCCACAACAATAAGTCTGTTTTCCAACCTTATTTTCAAGGGTGTTGGACGCAATCCTAAGATGGGAAAAAAGAAAGGAGGATTGAAATGCCATACGGTGATTCACGCCAACGAAGGAGTACCGTGTGACGTATGCTTTACCTCTGCTGCTGCACATGATCATTTTATGCTTGTTCCCAATCATTTCAACAAAGACGACCTTCTTGCCCTTGATAGGGCATACATTGACTACGGAAAATTTGAAGAACTGACCGAACGTGGCGTGATGTATGTTACAAAGATGAAGAAAAGCCTTGTATATGAGACTATTTCCTCTGTTTATCACATGAATATCGAGGGCAAAATGGTATGGAGAGAGGAAATCGTGGTGTTTACGAAAAAAGGAAAAGATGGTAAGATCATCACACACAAAGCTCGTATAATCACATATGCAGACAAGGAGAAGAAGAAACTGATACGATTACTTTCAAATAATCTTGAATTCTCATATGAAGAAATCGTTGAAATTTACCGTAAGCGTTGGGCTATCGAATTGTTATTCAAACAGATGAAACAGAACTTTCCGTTGAAGTATTTCTATGGAGAAAGCGCAAACGCCATCAAAATACAAGTGTGGGTAACACTAATTGCAAACCTGTTATTAACATTGCTGCAACGCAGCGTGAAGCGCTCATGGAGTTTCTCCGGGCTAGCAACTATGGTCAGAATTATGCTGATGCATTATATAAATGTTCAAAGCTTGTTGGAACACCCTGAAAAAGATTGGGAAAAATCAGTTTGTGAGTTGACAAAAAGCCCCTTAGAACCGTATTTATTCGATTAGAAGGGGCTTGGATTTCTTTTTTCTTGCAGAAACTACAGTAAAATGAGGCTTCTGCTAAAGGGTTATTGACAATATTAAAGTTTAGCGGACACTAATATAAAAAAAACGTAACCGGATGTTGAGCAACATCCGGTTACGTTTTTGAAAAACCAGTCCTGTATTTCTTTAAATTATTGAGGAATAATATGCGAACTATTGGTTTATGGATTCTATTTATTGAGGAATGGATTGAAGAATTCATTACTTCATAAAAACAAAATAAACCGCCATTACTAAACAACCTCCTGCTGCTAAATGATTCCAGTGAAAAGATTCACCTTTGAATAACATTGTGGAAAATATTGTAAAGACAACAAGAGTTATAACCTCCTGAATAACCTTTAGCTGCATTAAAGAAAACGGACCACCATTACCAGTAAACCCTAATCGGTTTGCCGGAACCTGACACATATATTCAGCCAAAGCAATACTCCACGAAAACGCAATAACAGCAATTAAAGGCCAGTTGTTAATAATCTTATCTTCCTGTAGCTTCAAATGGCCATACCAGGCAAATGTCATAAAAACATTCGATACAACTAAAAGTAAAATAGAATAAATTCCTTGCATAACGTATATTATAAAACCTTTATATTAAATCTTTTCATCTGGCAACAGCTCGTTCTGAACATTGTTCATGCTTCCCCAAAGACTGTAACGAGCCTCCGGATTCATCTCTTCAAACAGACGAAGAACCTTTTTCATTTCAGACCGGTGAGACTGTGTTTCGAACGGACAATTCTTTTTCTGCTTCTTGAAATTACGCACCTCAGCCAATGCAATAAGATCCGCTTCAGGAATCAAACACATGGGGCGAATAACCGTCATATCAAACTTACGCATCACCAGTTTAGGTGGCATAGTACTGAACGAGCCCTGAAAAACCTGATTCATCAGCAGCGTTTCCAGAATATCATCCATGTGATGACCTAATGCAATTTTATTGCAGCCTTGCTCTTTAGCCACATCAAAAAGAGCCTTTCTCCTATTCCATGAACACAAAAAACAGCGCGATTTACGTGTATCGGTAGATTCATCGAAAGAAGTCTCACTATAAAAAAAAGGAACCCCGAAAGATTCCGCATAACTTTTCAGATACTCCACATCAGACTGATAGGGAATATTTTTCATTGCAACATAAGTAGCCACCACAGAGAATCGTGGCTTGAAAACCTTTGAACGCCGTCCAAGTAGTTCCAATAATGCAAGCGAATCTTTTCCACCGGAAAGGCCAACCAGAATCTTGTCTCCTTCTTCAATCAGTCTATATTTCACCACTCCTTTACTAAACCGCGTTTCTACACGCCTATATATCTTTTCTTCTTCCGTAAATTGTGCCATACTTTTAAAGTTGGGCACAAAATTACATGAAAAGAAGCTGAAAAGGCACACTAAAAAGTGTTTTAAAGAAGAATTAACATAATAGCATAACCTGAATTCGTATAATAACTAAAAACTTCGTATTTTTGAACTTCGTAATTAAATAAACGTAACATGAGAAAAAGACATGTAATATTTATTCTTCTTTGCCTTTCTGCATTCACTCTCTCGGCTCAGACTCTGGAAGAGGCCAAAGAATTATTCAAAAGTGGTCAATATGAACAAGCCAAACCGGTTTTTCAGAAATATGTAAAAAGCAATCCTGGAAATCCCAACTATAATTTCTGGTACGGTGCATGTTGCTATGAAACCGGAGAAAAGGATGTAGCCGAGAAGTATTTAATCGTGGGTGCAAATAAGAAAATACAGGAATCGTTCCGATACTTAGGACAACTTTACAGTGAACAATATCGCTATGAAGAAGCCCAGGAAAACTACAACACCTATATTTCAATGCTGACTAAAAGCAAAAGTCCAACAGAGAAATATGAAAACACATTAAGGCAGACTAGCTTAGGCTCCCAAATGATAAAAGGAGTAGAAAAAGTAGTTATTGTCGACAGTGTTGTTGTTGATAAAAACAAGTTTTTAGATGCATATAAGATAAATGAAGAATCCGGTAATCTGTATACCTACAATAATTTCTTTGACACGGAAGAAAATAATGAAGGTACGGTTTATCAAACAGAATTAGAGAATAAACTCTATTATGGGAATAAAGACAAGAACAATCATTTAAACATCTATACCAGAACCAAATTGCTTGATCAATGGAGTGAAGCCGCTTTACTTCCCAAATCAATCAATACGGGTGCTGATGCGAATTACCCATTTGTTCTGTCAGACGGAATAACTCTTTATTATGCCTCTAAAGGAGAAGGATCCATGGGAGGATATGATATTTTTGTTACCCGTTATAACAGCGAAACAAACACTTATCTCAAGTCGGATAATGTAGGTATGCCTTTTAACTCTCCATTCAATGACTATATGTATGTTATTGACGAATTTAATAACTTAGGCTGGTTTGCATCCGATCGTTATCAGCCTAACAATAAAGTCTGCATTTACATCTTTATACCTAATGAGTCTAAGCAAATTTATGACTATGACGCAACAGAAAGCAATAAGCTGATTTCTCTTGCAAGAATAAGTTCTTTAAAAGAAAGCTGGAATGGTAAAATGGCAGATGTAAAAGCTGCAAAAGAGCGACTCACAGAAGCAAGGAATCATAAACCAAAGGCAAAAGAGAAAGAAGTGTTCGAATTTGTAATCAATGACCAAATTACATACACTAAACCCGAAGATTTTACATCTCCAAAAGCTGTTGAATTAGTAAACGACTGGCAACAAACACTTTCCGATTATAATACACAAATCAGAAAACTGGAAAAACAACGGGAATTATTTGGCAGTTCTGATAAGGAAAAACAGAAATCTCTTGCTCCCGGCATTCTTGATCTGGAAAAAAGAGTAGAGCAAATTGGAGAAGAGGTTAAAACCCTGGAAATTAAGATTCGTAACGAAGAAAATAATTTCCTTAGAAAGTAGAGTTATTTTAATATTATTTTCTTATATTTGGCAAAAAGAGAAAAATGGACATACTAATTATAATAGGACTTATTGCAGCAGGAATCATTTTATTTCTGATTGAAATTTTTGTCATACCAGGCATTAGCATTGCAGGAATTGGCGCTTTCTTCTGCTTGATTTATGCTAATTACTTTGCTTTTTCCAATCTGGGAAATACTGCAGGCTTCATTACTTTGGCAGCATCTGCCATAGCCTGTGTAGGTACATTAATATTATTTATGAAATCTAAAACTCTCGATAAAATAGCTCTGAAAAAGAATATTACTTCTACCATTGACAATGAAGCCGAATTAAGTGTAAAAGAAGGTGATTCAGGCATCGCCGTTACCCGTCTGGCTTTAATTGGAATGGCAGATATTAACGGACACCATGTGGAAGTAAAGTCTGTTGATGGATTTATTGACGAGAAAACGCCTATTGTGGTCAGTCGCATAGCCGATGGGACTATTCTTGTAGCAAAACAAAAATAAAATAACTTATTCACTAATACAATAAAAAATTATGAATCCCATGTTCTTAACCATGCTCCTTATTGGAGGAGGAATCATTTTTCTTGTTATCTTCTTTCATTATGTGCCATTCTTCCTTTGGCTTTCTGCGAAAGTATCGGGAGTAAACATGTCATTGGTGCAACTGTTCTTAATGCGAATCCGTAATGTTCCGCCTTACGTAATAGTACCCGCAATGATTGAAGCACACAAAGCAGGCCTGAGTGGAATCACCCGCGATGAACTGGAAGCCCATTATCTGGCAGGCGGACATGTGGAAAAAGTAGTTCACGCTTTGGTTTCCGCATCAAAAGCAAATATCGAATTATCCTTTCAGATGGCAACAGCCATTGACCTTGCCGGTCGTGATGTATTTCAGGCTGTTCAAATGTCAGTTAACCCAAAAGTATTAGATACACCTCCCGTTTATGCTGTGGCAAAAAATGGTATTCAACTAGTTACCAAAGCACGTGTAACTGTTCGCGCCAATATCAAAAGACTGGTGGGAGGAGCAGGTGAAGATACCATTCTGGCCCGTGTTGGTGAAGGCATCGTTGCTTCCATTGGTTCTGCAGACAGTCATAAAGATGTACTGGAACATCCTGACAGCATTTCCAAAGTAGTATTACATAAAGGACTCGACGCAGGAACTGCATTTGAGATTCTTTCCATTGATATTGCGGATATTGATATTGGTAAGAATATTGGTGCCGAACTACAGATAGATCAGGCAAATGCCGATAAAAACATTGCTCAGGCAAAAGCTGAAGAGCGCCGTGCAATGGCTGTGGCTTTAGAGCAGGAAATGAAAGCAAAAGCACAGGAAGCACGAGCAAAGGTTATTGAAGCAGAAGCAGAAGTTCCTAAAGCAATGGCCGATGCTTTCAGAAGCGGTAATCTGGGTATTATGGATTATTATAAAATGAAAAACATTGCGGCTGACACCTCAATGCGCGAAAATATTGCAAAACCGGTAACTCAAACGCCAAAAAAACCTTTGAGTGAATAAAGATCGGTTGACCTAACGAATGTTGCCATAGCCGTACTTCAAAGTCGCTATGGCAACATTTCTTTTATATATTAACGTAAAACAGAAAACAACATGAAGTATTTTGCTGAATCAGAGCTCATCATCAATGCTGATGGTTCCGTTTTTCATCTCCACCTGAAACCAGAAGAATTAGCAGATAAAATAATATTAGTAGGCGACCCGGGCAGAGTAGCCACCGTTGCCTCTCACTTTGAAAGTAAAGAGTGCGAAGTGGAGAGCAGAGAATTCAGAACAATCACCGGAAGTTACAAAGGGAAACGGATTACCGTTCTTTCCACTGGAATTGGTTGCGACAATATTGATATTGTGGTTAATGAGCTCGACGCGCTGGCCAACATTGATTTTAAAACCCGCGAAGAGAAGAAAGAGTTTCGCCAATTGGAACTTGTACGTATCGGTACCTGCGGAGGATTGCAACCCAACACACCAGTAGGCACATTCATCTGTTCACAAAAATCCATCGGGTTCGACGGATTACTAAACTTCTATGCAGGAAGAAACGAAGCATGTGATCTTGCCTTTGAGGAAGCATTCAAAAAACACATGAACTGGTCTCCCCTACTCTGTGCCCCTTATGTAATTGATGCCAATGCCGAACTTATTTCCCGCATCAATCAGGGAGATATGGTGAACGGAGTAACCATTGCCGCCGGAGGATTCTTCGGACCGCAAGGACGCGAACTACGTGTTCCACTAGCCGATCCACAACAAAACGAGAAAGTAGAATCATTTGAATATAACGGTTATAAGATTACTAATTTCGAAATGGAAAGTTCCGCACTAGCCGGACTATCTAAACTAATGGGACATAAAGCCATGACCGTGTGCATGGTTATAGCCAACCGTCTCATTAAAGAAGCAAATACCGGATATAAGAACTCCATTGATACGCTAATAAAAACCGTACTGGATAGAATTTAAGAAAATGATCAATCAAGATACAATCTGCGCCATAGCCACCGCACAAGGAGGAGCTATTGGAATCGTCAGAGTCTCAGGCCCTGATGCTATAGATATAGCCAGCTCTATCTTTGTTCCCTTACAGGAAACAACAAAGTTGCAGAGCAAAGAAGCATACACACTTACCTTCGGACGAATATGCAAAGACGAGGAAGTGATAGACGAAGTGCTGGTCAGCCTTTTCCGCGCGCCACATTCTTACACCGGCGAGAACTCTATAGAAATTGCCTGTCATGGTTCATCCTATATCCTGCAACAAGTAATGCAGTTACTTATACAGAAAGGCTGCCGTTCCGCCCTTCCGGGAGAATTCACCCAGCGTGCTTTCCTCAACGGAAAGATGGACTTAAGTCAGGCCGAAGCCGTAGCCGATCTTATCGCCTCCTCTTCAGCCGCCACCCATCGCCTGGCCATGAGTCAGATGCGCGGCGGATTCAGCAAAGAACTGACTGATCTTCGCACACAACTATTGAGCTTTGTTTCTATGGTGGAACTGGAACTCGATTTCAGTGAAGAAGATGTGGAATTTGCTAACCGTGACTCACTTCTGAAGCTTACAGAAAACATAGAGCAGATAATAACAAGACTGGCAGAATCCTTTAATGTGGGCAATGCCATTAAGAACGGTATTCCCGTAGCTATTATCGGAGAGACCAATGCCGGAAAATCCACCTTGCTCAACGTCTTGCTGAACGAAGAAAAAGCTATAGTCAGTGATATTCACGGCACCACTCGCGACGTAATCGAAGATACCATAAGCATAAAAGGCACCCTTTTCCGCTTTATAGACACGGCCGGTATCCGCGAAACCCACGACACGATAGAGAGCATGGGTATTGAGCGCACCTTCCACAAACTCGATCAGGCAGAGATAGTACTTTTGATGATTGCCGCTACCGACAGCCAGGAACAGATACAACAGCTATCTACCAGGATCCGTCCAAAATGCAAAGGCAAACAGCTCATTATGGTGTTCAACAAGAGCGACCTCATCACAACTGATAAAAAGAACGAGTTGGAGCTTCTTGCCGCAAAGAACAAAGCCACACATATCTTTATCTCAGCCAAAAACCGCGAAAAAACGGTAGAATTAGAAGATATGCTGGTAAGAACCGCCAACCTTCCCGATGTTTCACAGAATGACGTAATCGTTACCAACGTTCGCCATTACGAAGCCCTCACCCACGCCCTGGAATCTATCCATCGCGTAAAAGAAGGACTGCATAATAATATATCGGGCGACTTCCTTTCGCAAGATATCCGTGAATGTATGCACTATCTTGGAGAGATTACTGGAACTATTTCTAATGATGAAATTTTAGGGAATATATTTTCGCATTTTTGTATTGGCAAATAATTGATGATTATCATCGATTAGCATATATTACTATTGATAGTTAAGACGCTAATTTTGAGCGCTTTTATTTTTGTGTATATTATCGATATTAATCGATAATAATGCTTTTTCAGCTCATTTCTATACCGTATTTGGGACTCAGTGGTTTGTACTGAAAATTTAGTAGGAAAGGTCGTGGACGAAGTTGACAATGGTTGACACACCATGCTCACCAACAACAAAAATAAAAAGCAAAAAGAGTAAAACCTGCGAAGTTTAATTCTTTAAGAGATCTTTTTTAGGGGTTTTTCCTAATAGTATGCTATTTTTGTCAAATACTTAGGAACCAAGGCAAAAGAAAAAAGACCAACCTTTGTTATAAAACAAGAGTTGGTCTAATTTGTCATTGCTTCCCCCTTTTTAATCTTTAAAGGGAACTGCTTCTTCTAAAGATCAACTACTCAGTTTCAATATCCTGACTACCTCCATCTGTCCATGGTGTTGCGGTGAATCCACCTGCAGTAACCACCTCTTTGCCTACAGTAAGGGTAAGGCTATACTGGGTATCGCCATTGAGCGTTATGTCCGAGGTATTGAACCATGTATAAGTTTTACCATTGATTAAAAATTCTACGCTAAAAAAGCCTGCTCCTACTGTCTGCGGAATAAGGATACATTCATATTTGGCTTCTGCCTGTTGGGTGTCGCCTGCTCCTGCGGTATAAGTTGTAGTAAAAGGTACAACGCTAATAGTGGCTCCGAAATTACTAAGTTCATTGGTGTTTAAATTCCAGTCTGGTGAATTCTTGGTACCAATCACTTTTACGGATGTAATAGGATTGGTAGTAGTTCCAGGAACTTTATTAAACTCTGTACCAAGTTTCACTGTAAGATTCAGTTTAGAGAAACGGTGATTTAAGTTGACAGACAATTTACCGTTTACAAGATCTGTGGATGGATCCACCTCTTTGGGAGCCATATAAAGTACATCGCTTCGTTTAAGTTCAAACTCACTGCTTTGATCCTCTGAAATCGAAGCCCAAAAAAATGAGTTCCAATCTGCTGGGCGTATCTGGACACCATTGAAACCTACAGCTGTTACTTTTACCTTTTGTGTGTTGTTTTGCCAAAGCATAGTCTGTAGAGAGGCTTTATCGTACGTATAGCTTACCCATGCACCATTTTCCTTCTCCATCCAGGCAAAATAGCTGTAGGCTGCATTGTTTTCGTTTACTATACGCAGATGAAATCTGTTGAGATCATCGGTGGTCATACCTGCACGAGTTTGCGGTTGGTTCACATTAGTGATTACACGAATCA
Organism: Bacteroidaceae bacterium; assembly: GCA_963667395.2. Lineage (GTDB taxonomy): Bacteria > Bacteroidota > Bacteroidia > Bacteroidales > Bacteroidaceae > Bacteroides. Next base: position 3,678,545 of record CAXXJL010000001.1, on the reverse strand, counting down.
TGTTGTCAGCAGGAAAACTGTTGGTTTCGGGTGCAGAATCTTCATTATTACTGCACGCTGAGATAAGCAACGCAGTGGTTGCCAATGTCATTATATATTTAATTGATTTCATTATAATTTTCTATTTTTCAGTTTACTATTTTATTAATTGCACTGTTTGGAAACTAGTCGCTATTATCATTAAATGATTATTCTGGGTTAAAAAATCTCTCCGGCACTTCCTCCGGGAATAGTTTCGGAGTTCGACCAGTCAGAAACCGTTACACTCTCTATTTCTATCTTCTCCTTGCCCACACGCAGGTTGTAAGTATAGCTCTTACCATTTTCGCCGTCATTCAGAATTGCCGTGCGCATTTCCTTATTGCCCACTTTGAGACTGATATACTGATACCTCATATTTTTACCTCTCAATAGCGTATAAGTGCTGCCTAGGCTACCATCGCCTTGTGGATAGGGAATATAATCGGTGTAAGTTGTGGCAGTGTGAGGTACAGCATCACTCTGATCCACAATCTTTACGTCTGTAACCTTGGCATCGGCGGCAAACTCAGGATTGAAACCTGCAATCTTCACCACAAGACGGCTGGTCATGCGTTGCATGGCAAAGTTAAGAACCTGGCCTTTAGTGGCATTACTGATAGTTGCTTCCATCCAGTCACACTTCGCAATCTTTTCCAAAGTAGATTGATCTGTATCTACACTACCAATGGTCATCCCGGATTCAACTGCAGGATAAACAGCTTCAAAGAACATATTATCTATTTTCCAGGTAAGGAACTTTCCATCTTTCGGGGTCCATTTCTCTCCATCATACGTATAAATAACACTGGCAGGATTAGGATCATCCTCACTTGTTACGGCAGTAACTGTAATTTCGTCACCTTGATTAAATTTAGCTTGTTCTTCAGCATTTCCTACGGGGTTAGAGCGTGTTTCGGCAAAAGGATTGCCCACAGAGGCATTGATTCGTACTGCATCGGCAGAGAGGCTTTCCGTCTGAGGTGCCTCGTCTTTACTGCAGGCAGTCAGCCCTAGGGTGAGGGCTGCCGCTGCGAAGATAAATGATTTGTAATTCATATTACTGTTTTCTTATATTACTAAAAGTTTTATTTAATCAACGGCTTCACCGCCTTCTATCGGTTGAGTATTTACCCAATCGTTAATAGTTACCTGATCTAGTTCAATGCGGTTGCGTCCCACAATAAGTTTCACTGTCTGCGCCTTACCTTTGTTCAACATAAGAGGTTGAGGATGAGTGTACACATAACTTTTGCCATCAATAAGAACGGTAATTTTCTGCAAATCCTGAGGGATTACTACCGATGCATATTGCTGTGTGGCTCCTACTGCAGGAAGATTAAAAGAAGTAATGTCTCCTGTAGGAGTAATAACCCCTGTGAGGTAATTTATTGTACCGGCATTTTGAGCTCCTGTACTTACAGAAGTCACCGTTGGCGTACCGTCAAATTCGTTACGGAATGCTAATTCCACAATGAGTTTAGACATTACATGGTCAAACTTTAGCGATACAGGATTGTTGGATGCAGTAAGTCCTTGTTTCTGATCACCTGTATTCACAGCCACCAGCAGGTCGCTTTCGGTCTGTTTGGCTGGATCAACATTAACCGCATCAGCAGTAAAGTCGGTAACAGTGCGCACGGGATACATGCTCAGAAAATAGTGCGGTGTAATCATATCTGTCCACTTCATCATGGTTTCAGCAGTCCATTTGCTGGCGGTGAGGGTATTTACAGCATTATTCACTACAAGTGCCCCTGTATTTACAGCATCCGGAGTACCCGTCCATGCATAAACGCTGATTTTGTCACCATCTTCAAATGCAGATGTATTGCCATTGGCTGCAACACGCGTCATCGCACCAATGCTTGTGTTTACGGTAATGTACTTCGGTGTTTCAGAAACTTGCTCATTGTCGTTGTTGCAGCTTGTCAATGCCATTGCAGCAAAAGTTGCTGCGAAAAAAAATGTTTTTTTCATCGTTTTCTAATTAATTGTTTATAAAATATCTATATTGTTTACTTTAACCGTTTATCAGGAAGATTAATGAGCGCCCAGGTACTTTTTACCGGCATCATTAACATACACAACATCCTGCCACCAAGGTCCACTTTTATTTACTAAACCAAACTGAGCACGTCCTCTGTCGTCAGCATAGCCAATATAATGCCTATAATCAGTTACTCTCGGTTGAATGACAGACCTAGTGTACATTTTATCTTCATGAACCACTAGTGTCCCGATACCATAGTAGTAGTTTGCCAGGTTAGTGTGATAATCTTCTATAAGCCCACTGGACTCTGGGAATGTGCTTATATCCCTGCTAAAGGGTTCCTGTTTGGCACCAATGTATTCTATAGTTCCCTTAACAGTGAACATAATAGTAGATAACCAGTTACAACCAGAGAAAATATAATCTCCCAACCGGTTTGCCTTTGGGAATGAAACAGCAAACAAATTCCTGCAACGACTAAAAGCACGATCGTCTATTTGCGTAACATTGGGAAACGTAAGTTCATTCGTAACATTTAATCCCATCGGAACTTCTCCTTTCGGATATATTCCTCCCGTAATAGAACTATGTTCAAAGGCATAAGAATGGATACGGGTAACACTGGAGAAATCTACATGTCCCTGATTTCCTTCATTAAGCCCTGCCGATTTAAATGCATATTCTGCAATCTCTGTTATTTTGGGTATATAAGCACTATTCATCTCAATACAATTCTCAAAACTGTAACTTGGCAGTATACCCGTTAATTTATTCAGAGTAATAGATTTTAATTTTGTACAGTTTTTGAATGCAGCTTCTCCAAGAGCTTCAACGCCTGGTGTGGAAATTTTTTGTATAAGGTTGCCTTCAAAGGCAGACTGCCCTATCTTCGTCACCGATTCCGGCAGGTATACTTCTTCCAATTTAGAAAATTCAGTACTATAATCCAGGCTTCTGAAAGAGTACGAATCTATTGCTGTAAAATCTGTAATACCCGTTAAATCTACCGAACGTACATCCGTACTCTTCAACATGTTATTAGCAGCACTCAGATTCAACTTACCCTCTTTCTTACCGTAGAAAACAAGATCGTGCACAAGGTGCTTTCTCTCTGCCGACCGGATAGAGTCTGCAATCTGAGCAGTCCCATTAGTAGCACGGTCAAGATATATATAAGCTAATCCATTCTTTACAATCATTACAGGAAGAAATTTTCCTGCTGCATCAGCAAAAGCAACCTTATTCCACGGTTCAATGCTGACACTTCCCATTGTTATGCCCGACTTGCCTACTTGCAGGTTAAAGGTATAGTGATATCCTGCTTCAAGCTTTGGTCGTCCTTTCACTGTGAGTTTTTGCACAGCTGCACCTTCTGCCGAAGTACCATCCATTTCAAGAAACACAGCATCAGGATCAGCATCCTGTGGAAGAAGTAAACAAGTAATCTTGTCATTAAGCATTAGTTTCTTCCCACCATTTTTAGGATAAATATGGTATGAACTGCTTGTTGATTGGGCTGGAAGGTTGATATCGGGAGCATACAGATTATCTCCGATCTGAAAATATGCCTCACCTGTATTCCAGTTATCGCTCAGTTTGGTTATGCATATATCCACACATGCAGTCTGCCTTACCATTGACAGATTAATCACATCATCCGCCGGCTTTTGAATTACACTCCTAAAAGCCATTCGGTCCGCCCATGTAATATGGCAATCAGGAAAATCTCCTTCTTGTCCACCTTGAGTATTGCACTGATGACGAGGCAAAGTGAATGTATCAAAAGTTGAGCTATTGGAACCATCAGATGCGTTTGTATGCCCTACAGGATAGTATGCCCATACTTCAGTCTCTTCTGCCCCATCGGGCCATGCCAATTTCTTGCCACCCTGTGGCTCCCATGTATCACCATTTTTCTTGTGTTCTACCCAGGTTTGACCTTTGTCGAGCGATACGGCAATAACATCTCCATCTACAAACTGCCCCTGTTCCGCCTCTGTTCCCAAGGGGTTAGAGCGCGTAGATGTAAAAGGAGAACCTATGTTTGCCTGTATAGTTATACCTTTGCCGGCAGATGTCAGATTGTTGAGGTTTTCGTTTTGACAAGCACTAAAAAAGGTTACCAGTATAGCAATTAGTGCTGTGAATTTATATATTTTCATTGCTGTCCTCCCTTTATTTCTTTAATGGATCCTGTAATTTTGATATTCTTTTTATTCAATTGTGTATCATTTGACACACCTTTAGTTGTTGGATCTTCACCATTAACCAGCAGGGTGATATCATATTCCGTATTGCTTTCCAGATTAAAATCCTGTCCCTGGTATGTCCATGAAAATGTTTCATCGTATATACTAAAAGAAGCATTGAGTGTTCCACTAGGAACCAACTGAGGCACTGCCATAAGTTCATAATCAGCACTTATGTTCGTTGTCATACTCCCAGGATCCCACTGTATATAATTCAATGATGTAATTTTGTCACGCGTATCTCCGTTGTAGTCTATAACATCTGTGCCAAAATCCCATTTCAGATAACTACTATTACCTGTTAACAGTCCTCCGAAAGATACTTTCGACAAAGCTGCCTGATTGGACCCAATGAGATTTGTACAATAGCCGTCAAACTCCAGTCTCAGGTGTATCTTGGCAAAGCGATGTTTAAAACTGATAGGCAGTCCCCCACCCGGCGCATCGGTTTGAGGTGTAATCGTTTTGCTATAGTAAAGAGGATCACTATTCTTTATAGTAAAACTATTGGTCATCATTGTACTCATAGAAAAAGAGAAGGGAGTCTTCCAGCCTCCTTCATCAGCTCTTGCCATAAAATTATCAACAGAGGTATTTTTCCAATAAATAGCTTGTACGGTTACTTGTTGTTTGCCGTTTTGAAAAAACAGCTTTGGGGCAGTAGTATTATTTTTAAGATCTTTAGAAGCATACCAGTTACCGCTTGCATCTTTTTCCATCTTAACAAAGTAACTGTATTCAGCACTTTGAGGATTCACAATCCGCAAGTAAAAATATGTCAGGTCTTTTAGCTCCATACCTGCGCGGGTTGCTACACCATCCATCAACACTTCCGGCTGAATGGCAATTTTCTGATCTTCCACGTTGTTTTTTTCCTGAGATAACTCTTCGCTTTGCGAACAAGCCGATAAGCTACCCATTAATATTCCAGCTATTAACAGAGGAAACAGAGTTCTTAAATATTTTTTTTTCATCATTGTTTATTGAAGTTTAACTATGAAACAGGGTTTAGAATTTCTCCATTCACCGTCCAGTCCTCTTCCCAGTCGGAGATTTTTACGGGAATAATGTACATATAGGGCTTTAGTTCGGAGTATTTAAATTTTAACAGGTATTTGCCACCCGACTTCATGACCGGAGCTTCGGCATCACACTCCCTCGTTGTACCGTCGGCAAGAGTAAAAAGGAAATGCAGATGAGAATGGGATACATCGCCTACAGTAGGCATAAGTCGTGTAGTTGGTGTAACTAAAATTCCTTTTGCCATAACTGTTTTAGGAAGTACAACAACATTCTTATGCCCGATCATAGCCTGCCCGTAGTTTCCATCTGCATCTTTTTGCAATGGGAAAATACCATCTGTAGCATCGGTTACAGATACCATAAGGGTTACTCCTTCGGGTACATCATCTACTTCAATATTAAGTTCTGCCATAATGCGGCGAAGTGGTAACGGAGCACGCGTATTTTTATCTTGTAACGCTTTTACGTCGGCTACGCTGTAATAAGCATGGGCAGGTGAAGCATTGGATTCACTTAGCTTTAACAGCAACTCATCATAAGTCGTTGCCTTATCTACACTGAATGGTTCTACCAGGTTGATAGCTGTAACCACTTTATATTCACCAGCATCAACCGGATGTATATCAAGAGCCACCTCTTGTTTTGTGGCATAATGTTTTTCAGTTACCAATTTTCCGTCGGCCTGGAAAATCCAGACACGTGCATCTGTAATTGGAGTACCCGTATCATCTTTATCCGCCCAGCTAAGAGCTGCCGAGATTCCGTGATCATTATTTTCGGGTAAATTGTTGTCGCATGCCGTAAAAGTCATCGCCAGCAGACACATTATTATAGTTATATAGAATGGTTTCTGTTTCATTGTTTGTCCTCCTTTGATTCTGTTGTTTCTGAACGGCGGGCTTTGGCAGGCATTTTCTCCTTGAAGTCGCTACCCTTACCAATTATACTAATGCGAGATGCCTCGATTCCTTGTTGTACCAGCCAGCTTTTAACCCTTTGTGCACGACGAAGAGAGAAGCGTAAATTTATGGCGCGAGTACCCACGGTATCACACCAGCCTGTTATGGTGATTTTCATATCAGGGTTCTTTCGTAACAGAGAGAGAATTTCCTTTAACTTAGGCTGTTCCTTCGCTTCTATGAATGAACGATTGAATTTGAAATAGATAGTAGGGAAAAGTGTTAAAGCATTTTCTTCCACTTTATTAGGAGTTATTTCAACTTTCTCTGCCGGTTTTTCCACCTGAGGTTTCTCAGGCTCTGTAACCTGTTCTTTTTGAGGAACAATCGGTATTTCTTCTCTTACAGCAGGAGTAAAAGCTGGTGCTGGTGCCGGTTGTGCCTTTCTTTGAACATCTTTGCCAAACGACCATGTGAGTTTTACACCTCCTTCATAAATGTAGTTATCGTTGTATAAATGTTCGGGAAGTTTATCGTAATGTTCACCTGTGAGGTGAGTAATGCCTCCGTAAATGCCTACACTCAAATGTTTGGCAACACGATAACCGGCCTGCACATTACCTCCAATACCTAAGTGCCACTTGGTTTTACCTTCAACCACTTTTTCATTCTCTGCAATTGTTATAAAGTCGGCACGTGTATTGACTGTAGAAACTACCGGAGAAAGTTCGAATATCCAACGGTAGTTGTTGCCGGAATAAAATAGGCCCGGTATATTAATATTGCATTGCAAACCATATTGTTGTAAATGAACCTTGCTCGTCAGGTTACTGTAATCCCAACCAAGCATATCAATAACAGGAGCATAGTAACGAACAATGTCGTTTCCCAGCCAGTAATCGGCATTTACATCGTTTTCCCGAACGGCAAGTGTGGTTTGCCCAATTTTCGCGGAAAGTTCCAAAGATAATACTGGGTTAAACCGATAACCACCAAAGGCACTTGCCGCCCATCCAAACCGGGTTTTCTCTGCCCCGAAAGAGCTGAACGTGCTTACACCAAACGGCACACCACCCGATGCTCCTACATACCACCCATTGGATGTATGCACCGTTTTTGTGTCGTCTGTTGTTTGTGCGTTCGCTCTACTTGGCAAAAGAGCCAGGAGGAAGCAGACAAATAATAATTTTCTTTTCATAATCAAGCTATTTTTTTACTTTAGTTATATGTAATATCTTTATTACTGTAATATTTTTCATATAATCGTAACAGAACGAAGCAGCCGTTCCGTTTCCTTTTGGTTCTTTTTTATAAGAAACAACACCGACGCTTTAGAGAGATCTCCCAACAGATGTTTATGAGCCAAGGCATCAAAAGGCAACTTGAACGGACGCAGATAAATAATTTGCTCATCCAGCTTCATTTCGGACAAGCACTTACCAATATCATCTGATAAGGCTATCTTCAAAATGCCTTGCCTATTTTTTGAAATATATACCCAATGTAACATCTGGATGAGTTATTTTTTCATTTACAATACAAACATAGATCATCAATAGAAACAATACGTATCAGTTACGCAAAACTTTGTCCCATACACGCAACAAGCTGATTATTAAACACAAACAAGACACTATTAAAAAAAATAAATATACAGCCAAGCAAGGCCATACTTAATAAATACAAAATTATTCCTTATACAAAGCAATTATCCTGTATAAAAACTAATCAATACAAGAGAAAAAAGTGCCGACAGCGTAGCTTAGGTTTTTAAGCCACGCACTTCTTACACAAGTCACACAATGTGTCTCGTCCTTTAAATCACAAATTCTGTAACAGAATTAAGTTGATTTTCTAAATGCAGATGCAATTGTATTTGGGGTTAAGTACCTGTATTTGTATACTTTCAGTCAATAAATTGTCTGCCCATCCGGGTAGACAACACCTATCCACCCGGATGAAGGCTACTATTACACCTGGGTGTAAAAGGGTGATACATCCGGGTGGACAGAAGAATCAATAAACTATAAATAAATAGAATAACAGAACTGTTTTATTCTTTGTTTCCACATTTTCATGCCGTCATAATGCACGGCGAGTCTACTTCCACTGAGATAATTGGGACAACTGGGATATCGGAGAAACCAGTTAATAGTATGCAGCGATGTGGTGTAACGGGTATTGTGAGCGCTAAAATTTATGAAGAATATGTAGATTTAACATTTCCCCAATAATTCGGACTGCCCCCAGCTTGGAGATGCTGTTTTGAAATAGCAAAGATTTCAGGGATTGATGTAAAAAAATTGATTGATAGCAAAATAAACAATCTTCTTTGTAACAGTTTATTTCAAATCCACGAGTTTATTATTAAAATATATTAGTGTCCGCTAAACTTTAATATTGTCAATAACCCTTTAGCAGAAGCCTCATTTTACTGTAGTTTCTGCAAGAAAAAAGAAATCCAAGCCCCTTCTAATCGAATAAATACGGTTCTAAGGGGCTTTTTGTCAACTCACAAACTGATTTTTCCCAATCTTTTTCAGGGTGTTCCAACAAGCTTTGAACATTTATATAATGCATCAGCATAATTCTGACCATAGTTGCTAGCCCGGAGAAACTCCATGAGCGCTTCACGCTGCGTTGCAGCAATGTTAATAACAGGTTTGCAATTAGTGTTACCCACACTTGTATTTTGATGGCGTTTGCGCTTTCTCCATAGAAATACTTCAACGGAAAGTTCTGTTTCATCTGTTTGAATAACAATTCGATAGCCCAACGCTTACGGTAAATTTCAACGATTTCTTCATATGAGAATTCAAGATTATTTGAAAGTAATCGTATCAGTTTCTTCTTCTCCTTGTCTGCATATGTGATTATACGAGCTTTGTGTGTGATGATCTTACCATCTTTTCCTTTTTTCGTAAACACCACGATTTCCTCTCTCCATACCATTTTGCCCTCGATATTCATGTGATAAACAGAGGAAATAGTCTCATATACAAGGCTTTTCTTCATCTTTGTAACATACATCACGCCACGTTCGGTCAGTTCTTCAAATTTTCCGTAGTCAATGTATGCCCTATCAAGGGCAAGAAGGTCGTCTTTGTTGAAATGATTGGGAACAAGCATAAAATGATCATGTGCAGCAGCAGAGGTAAAGCATACGTCACACGGTACTCCTTCGTTGGCGTGAATCACCGTATGGCATTTCAATCCTCCTTTCTTTTTTCCCATCTTAGGATTGCGTCCAACACCCTTGAAAATAAGGTTGGAAAACAGACTTATTGTTGTGGAATCGATGATTTGCAGGTGTTTCATCCAACTAGGCAACTTATGAGATGAGCTGTCCGAGGAAAGAATATGTTTGTTATCCTCATAGAGAGAACGGTATATTTCCTCAAACACCTCATTAGGACGCCTCATATTGGCATCAGAAAGAGTGCTGCGTCTTGGAAGGGAAGTTATACCCAGATGAGACAGTTTTCTGCTTTCTGCCTCTGTGGCTGCCGCAATTTCACGAAGAGAATCGAAACGCATAATAACAGCATAAAGCATAACAACCAGATGCTGCCAGGCATCAAATGACTTTACATAGCGTTCACCATCCTTAGCTCGGCTGATTTTGTGTATTTTTTCTTTGCCGATGCATTTTATTAACTGTCCTAAAACCGGCTGTCCGATAAAATGTGTACTTTTGCCCATGTTCTTATTTAACTTTGTGGTAAAAGTCAAAGGAACAAATAAAGGCTGAATCCCAAGCGAGGGAATCAGCCTATTTTTTTGTGCATATAAAAAAATTTAGCGGACACTAATAATTAAAATACCGCATATAATGAAACAGCCCCTCTACCAAACGGCTTCGGGGCTAAATCGCTTTGTGCTTAATTTTACTCTCCCATGCCGCCTTCATTCCAACCGGGAGTCCAGTTGATGATGGTGCCGGAAACGCTGTCTATCCCTAAGTTGATTGTTGCGTCAAGTCCTACTGAAGTTTCGTAAGAAGCAGTGTTAAAACCAACGAGCAATGAACTTACGTTCTGTTCGTAAGTAAAGGTCTTGCCATTATTGAATGTAAAAACAATATGGAGCATCTGGGTTACTTCTGTGTTAATACCCAACAAATTGAACGATGTGTTGAAAGTACCGTCTGAGACTGGTTGTATTGCATTAGAAACATAGTATGAAGTAGCAAAAGCATCATCTGCACGAGATGCAATACTTTTTGTTACCACACCACCGTTTATTAGGCGGGCATTGCTCACCCCGTTTAGTGCAACGTCAATACTCTTTATTATTGCAGGATCGGCTCCCACAAGAGTGCCTTTCACTATGAGTCTGCGCGTCATCAGTTTCAGAGCCATATTTTTTATTACACTGATATTGTATACCACGTTAAGTTCCTCTTGTGCGGCCTCGAAAATAGGCAACGAAAATAGCTGATTGTTACTTGCGGCAGACGAGGTGATGAGCCCTGCAGAACTTATCGATGTACCTTCAGGCAGTGTGACACCAGAGGGTAGTTTGACAGCTGTAACATTGTAAATTCCGGCTTCTATATCGGTTGGAACAGATGGCACGGCATCGTATTTTTTATTGTCGTCCGAAGTCAATGTTAGCGTATTCTTGGCATCAGTACCCGTTATGGTGCTACCCGTGAGGTTTACCGTGAACATACCCGGCTTATTAGACACGGTGCCGTCGGGATTATAGATAGATATATAGTCGTCATTGCTGCACGAAGTAACAACTGCGAGTAGCAACCCACACAGTACTGTTTTGCTACAACAAACTGCTCTGTTTTTATTTTTGAATTTCATATCTTATTCTGTTTATGGGATTATTACTTTTTATTTTTATCTATGCTAAAATGATAAACAACAGAAAGCTCGGCATTGGTAATATTGAAACTGTTTTTTATCTTATTATTCATGAGGCGATCCACACCATGTGGCGCATAGTATTCATAATTACTGTAATCATTGTGCACGTATCCTGCTCCGGCTCCTAAATCAATGGTCCAATTATGGGACAACCAAAAAGTGTAACCCACTGTGATACCGGCAGTATAAATCCAGCCATCGCTCGGACTGGAATTGCGCAATTGATCGTTATACTTCAAGTAGCGGGTATTGATACCCATATATGGCCCGTGAAAAAGGCTTCCTATACCACTTGTTTTCATGTCAATATCTGAATTATGGTAAGGGTTAAAGAAATAACGGCGCATCTCAAATCCGGCTCCAGACATTTGAAAGTAATCGGCGCCTTTACCAAGCAACCCCACATGTCCGTCGATGCCCACCTGCCAACGACCAGCAAACTGTATATCTAAACCAAGCGAAGGCGATAGTGTAGCCAATGGCAAAACATTACTACGCACACCAAGATTTTGAGCCTGAATAGTGACAACAGTTGCTCCTACTATCATAAAGAAGGTAAGAAGAAACATTCTAATTTTACTATTTAACTTTTTCATTGTATAACTTATTATTTGAGTAGGAATATAGTAAAGAAGATTCACTCTATTCCTACTGTTATTTTTTCTATTATGTTTTTCTATTGCTCTCCGCAATAACTCCATGATATGAGAGGTTGTTGAGGGATGCTTGCACCTTCTGATTCTCCCCAGATACCGGTAGCTTTCCATGTGCGATTAACAATAGAGAGCGAACCTGACGAAGAAAGAACTGCGGTAGGAACTGCTGTTAAAACAGGAGCTGTAGCTGCCACCAAAGGACTATAATCGGAAGCACCCAGAGATACACAATTGGAAATAGTAAGACTACCTTTAGCTAAAATGGCAGTGGCTGCGTTGCTTGTACCTTTTGTGGCATAGCTGGAAGTTATATAAGCTATAGTGCTGCCATAATCCAGAGCAGAACCTACCAAAGCACCATTACAAGTAATGACTTCCGCAGCATTAACATTGGTGGCATAACAGCCAAAAACAGTTCCACCTTGAATTACTCCTACCAATCCGCCCACAGATGCATCGCCCGGCTTTGATAATGCATTAGTTGCCACAGTGCAATCGTCGGTGTAGCAAGCTATCATTCTGGAATAAAGTCCCATATATCCTGCAAGACCTCCAACATCTATTTTGGAATAATAATTGATTTCGCTCCCTTGTACAGAGCTATTCGATACGCGACAGTGAGCAACAACTGCTTTATCAGAAAGACCAATCATACCAATCATACCACCACAAAAATCGCCATTTATAACGCTACTATTTGTTACGCTGCAGTTGAAGATGTACCCATTAGAAAGTAATGCCGCAAGTGTACCAGTGGTTCCACCTCCATATCCAGTCACGGTACAGTTGCTGAAATGCAAATTATACACTACGCCTCCGTTTATCACATTAAAAAAGCCGGTAAGAACATCTTTACTTCCTACAACAGCTTTCATACCGGTTATTTTGTGTCCGTTTCCATTCAGCGTACCGGTGAAGGGCGCATCATAAGTATAACCCAGCGGTTTCCAGTTGTTGCCGCTTAGGTCTATGTCGTTCATCAGGATGTAGTTTCCACCTAGGTTTGATGCTATGGCCTCTAGGTTGGCACGAGTGTAAATAGGGATTGGAACACCGGTTTCGCCTGTTTGCCAGCCGGGAGCAGTAAAGTTGGCATCGGGGGTGGCGGTGCAGCTACCCGGACTTAGTGTGAGACGATAAATGTATGCTTCACCTCCAAAAAAGCTTAACTTACGGCCAATACCGTCGAAAGATCCGCTTGCATTGGGCACGCTCACGGGAATTTTGCGCCCATCAGTAAGGGTTACAACAAACGATTGCAGGTATATGGGATAAGAGTTATATAACTGCGCTTTCCACGGGGTGGTCTCTGAGGGCTGTGTGCCCGCTGTTGTACCTGATGATGGAAACAGACTGACAGTGGCATAATAGGCAGGCGTGCCGGATGTATTGGTTACCGCTTTGGCTGTGATAGATGCTACTGACACTCCGCTGCCCAAGGCAGACAGATCACACGAGGTTACACCTACACGGTTTGATAAGTGCTTCATGGTGATACTGAGCACACCGTCTGTAGGGTTAGCGGTAACAGTATTATAGGTATTGGCGGTGTCCCAGGTGCCATCTGTGCATACTCCTTGAGCTGCCAAAATATCGCTATAGATGGTAATGCCTGTGGTAGTATCGGCTGTTTTAAACATTTGTGAGGAATAGACTCCAACCACTCTTTTTGCAGCACTCGTCTCTGCCCATACAGTTCCTTCCGCGTCCTTTTCAAAGTTATCGGGGTTATGTGCAGGGTTGTTAAAATCTACACTATTATATTTCTTTCCTAAATAATAGAAACAGATGGTACACGATCCGCTTGCGGGAATGATAACATCGCCATTGAGCAGCCATGAACCGTCTGACTGCATAGTGGCATAGCGATAAGTGTAAATAGTTGCTGACGCTATTTCGAGAGTTATATGCAGCCGATCGCCCTCAGCCCATGACGTTTTTTCGTCTACCGCCTCGGTGGTTTCTCCGGCACGGGTGGTAACAGCACGGGTGGCAGAAGTAAAGCCACCGGGCAGTGCCACGGACGATATACGATGAATGGTAATGCTACCGTCGGCATTCTTCGTCATGTCTCGGTTTGTGGCTGTAAAGTCCTCGTCTGCCGAGCAAGAGGTCATAAACAGTGCCAGCAGCATAATGCTCATCAGCGCAGAGCAAAGAGTGGAAAAAGAAAATCCTCTCTTTTCGTGTATGCTTTGTTTGTTCTGCACATTTTGTTTTTTTGTTGTCTTCATATACTTTTATTTTTTACTATTCATTGATTTACAGATTATTCTCTTTCTTGGTCTTTTTTGCCTGGTTTGCCGATACAATTTGGTAGTGTGCCGCTACAGTATTGGCATCGGCCATGAACTTTGTTATCACGTCGGAGGCAAAGAACTGCCCGACGGTATTTACCCGTGCCACAATGGTGCGGTAGGCGGCGGTAACCTGTTTGCGCACGTCATCGGTAGATGCCGTGGCCGAGCGTGTGGCATTGGCTACCAGAATGTCGTCCTTGCCCAGTTCGTCAACAAAGCCAGTTATCTCGGTGGTTTCTTCGTATCCCGAGATGTGTTTAACCAACTTGTCCATTTTGTCAATGGCCGCGCTATAGGCAGGCAGCTCGTTTTCCAGCTTCAGCGCCGTAAAGGTGGCTTTTGTAATTAGTTTTCTTATCTCCTGATTCATTTGCACGAAGGCTCCATGTGTGAGCTTGCTTCCTGTAAATTCTTTCATTGCTATCATAATCTTGTTCTTTTATTTTTTCGTTATTAATTATTTTTCCACCCTCCGCTTTGCGTGCAGGGAGGTCGGGTGCATTTCTCAGACTCCTTGCAGCGTGCATGGCGGTTTTTATCGCGCGGCAGGTTCTCTGCAATGTACGGAGGGCTTTGGTTACTCATACTGTATAGCTTTCCATGTTTGTCCAAACCATGTGTTCCCACTAGCTTGTGGCAATATGCTTCCGCTTTGCTTATCAGTGTTAAGATATAGCGTACAATTTCCGGAGTCATCAAAGCCATTGAATATATTTGCATCAAGAGTCATCGCCCCTTCAACTGTAAGCTTAAGCGTGGTAAGCCGATAGCACACATCAAAAACTCTATACTTGAAACTTGTAGCCTTAGGTAGAGAGATGCTGGTAAGATAATGACAATCCTGAAAAGCATAAAAACCGACACTTGTTACTAAAGGCAAACTAATGCTGGTAAGATTTTGGCAATAGCCAAAAGATTGCTGCCCAATGGTTGTTAGCACTGGTAAATCCACGCTAGCAAGTTTATCACAGTGGTAAAAAGTAATGCCGCCTATACTTGTAGCCTTAGGTAGACTCATATTAGTAAGTGCTATACAATAATTAAAAACACAATTCCCAAGACTTGTTGCTATAGGCAAACTTACGCTGGTAAGTGCTTTACATCGTTCAAAAACCGACGACCCAATGGTTATTGCATTTGGCAGATTCACATTAGTAAGTGCACCACAATCGGTAAATGCATTATCTTTGACACTTGTTACTAAAGGCAGATTCACATTAGTAAGTGCACCACAACCAAAACAACTATTTAGCCCGATGGTTGTTGCAACTGGCATATCCACGCTGGTAAGTGCTGAACATTCATAAAAAGCAGAGTAACCCATGTTTGTAACTTCTGGCAAACTAATACTGGCAAGTTTACTACAACGAACAAAAGCTTCATCAGGTAGTGTCTCTATACCAGTAAGAGTCATATTCACTGCTTTTGTACGGGCATTTGCTTTCTCCTTTATAAATTTAACAGCTGAAGTTTTATCACTTTCTGCAGAAAGGTCTATAATCCAATTCTGATATTTTAAAACATTGGTAGCACCGGCACCATCATTGTAAAACTTTGAATAACTACCACTCCATGTTGTATACACTTGCCCGCCATCTTCATCGCCCGCTCCCTGCTGGCCCAGCAGCAGCGGTGTATAGATGCTGTACAGGCGGCCCGCTTCAGTGTGGAATGCAGGTTTTATAGCTCCGCTCACTCCATCTAAGGTTACTGTGGTAACAGCTGCCAGATTGGCAGGTTCGTCCACCGGTAGGTGAAGATAAACGGTAGCCGTGAGTACGCCATTTGCAGGCTGTGTAGGGTCTGCAGTCTGCGCTGTGGGACAACTTACCAAAGTAGATTCACCGCCGTCGGTGGTAACCCTTGCACTTTGACCAAAAGCAAGGCTGGTGAGGCGTACCAACGCCGTTTGTCGCTGCCATTTGTCGGCGGCAGGGGCAATGGCAATACCTGTTTTTGTAATATCTTCCGGTATTACAACTGAACTTTGCCCTGCAATTTTTTCTGTGCCTCGATTTATAAGCGCAAGGATAGTAGTGCCATCAATAGAAGTATCGTCGGCAGCAGTGTATCCGCGACTATAGGTATAAACCGCCTTCACAGAATATACATCAACAGGCAAACGCAATGAGGAGGGTGTTGCCGTCCATGCCGTGCCATCATAAGTAAGTGTTTGGGTGTTGCCACTCGCCATCTGGGAAGCTGCAATCTCAGTTGTTCCCTCGGCATCGCTGTAGCAGTGAAAGGTTACGCTTACCACATCTCCCTTTTGCCATACAGCAGTGTAACTTCCGCCTGTAGCAACATCGGTCGTAGTGGTACGTGTAGCAGGTAAACCCGTGCCGCTGCCGGAAACTACCTCTGAAACGGCAGCGGCAGGCTTACCCACACCTTGCATGGTGGCAGTAACCGTCATCGGCGCACCGGTGCGTGTCATTGCCTCCTCGTCCATAGACTGCGAGCATGAACTTCCAATGCCGGCAAGCAGCGCAAACGCTGCCCCCCGGGTTAGTAAAGAGCGAAGAGACAGGAGTGAAGAGATATACCTCCCTTTCTTAGCGCATCTATTGTTATTTCTATTATTATTTAACATAACTATTCTTATTCTATGGTTACAGGTTATTAACATTTCATTACTCCTAGTCCACATACTGTATAGCTTTCCATTTCTGGCCAAGCCATGTAAGGCCATCAGTTCCTACCGTTGGCGTGGATGAGCCTCCATATTTCTTGTTGGCATTAAGATATAGCGTGCAGTTGGCTGAATTGGCAAAGTCACTGAAAGAATAGTTATCATAAGTTATAGGTTCAGAGGTTGTAAGCTTAAGCGCGGTAAGTGCAGAACAACCAGACAAGAAATAATTACCAATTTTATTTGTCATAGGCAGATTCAGACTAGTAAGCGATGTGCATCCCCAAAAAGCACTAGGACCTATATATGTTGCTGCAGGCAAAGTTAAGTCGGTAAGCGAGCAACGGCTAAAGCCTAATTCACCTATACTATTTGCCACAGGAAGATTAATACGAACAAGAGAAGTACAGCTATTAAAGGCACTATTTCCTATCTCTGTTGCCACAGGGAAATCAATACTAACAAGAGAAATACAGCCAGCAAAAGCATATGCATTTAAAGTAGCTAAAGCAGGTAAACTTAAATTAGTAAGTACTTTGCAATTCTGAAAAGCACCATAAGAAATTGTTTTAATCTTAGGCATGTTTAAATTGACAAGTTTAGTGCAGGCAGCAAAAGCATTTGCTCCGACAATTGTAACTTCGGGCATACTTACACTGGTAAGATTAGAAGAAAAGACAGAATAATTCCCAATTTCTTTCACAGTAGGCAAATTGAGGATTCCAAGTCCGATAGACGACTGGAAAACGTTATCTGGCAGCTTCTCAATACCTGTAAGTGTTAAATTCACTGTAGGAGAGACATTGAATACATTTTTTACATAGTTTAAATCTGTTCCCAACTCACCTGCATCGGTTACAGTAGAAAAGTCTATAATCCATTTATTGGTAAGGTGAAGGTTTAAGTTAGTCCTGCCTCCGTTATAGAAATTGGCATAAGTTCCATTCCATACCTGTCCGCCATCTTCATCACCCACTCCCTGCTGACCCAGCAGCACCGGTGCGTAGATGCTGTACAGGCGGCCCGCTTCGGTGTGGAAGACTGGTTTCACCACTCCATTCACCCCATTGGCTGTTACTGTGGTAACAGCAGCAGTGTTAGCAGGGTCGTCCACCGGCAAGTACAAATAGACTGTAGAAGTAAGTACACCATTGGCAGGCTGAGTAGGATCGGCAGTCTGCACTGTGGGGCAACTCACAATGGTAGCTGCCCCGCTAGCAGTGGTAACCGTTGCGCTTTGCCCAAAAGCAAGACTGGTAAAGCGTACCAACGCCGTTTGTCGCTGCCACTTGTCGGCAGCAGGAGCAATGGCAATACCTGTTTTGGTAATGTCATCCGGTATTACCACAGTGCTTTGCCCTGCAATCTGTTCCGTGCCTCGATGCATAAGCACGCGGGTTGTAGTGGCATCAATGGGCGTATCGTCGGCAGCAGTGTATGCGCGACTATAGGTATAAACCACCTTCACAGAATATACATCAACAGGCAAACGCAATGAGGAGGGCGATGCCGTCCATGCAGTGCCATCGTAAGATAGCGTCTGGGTATTTCCATTTAGCATTTGTGAAGCTGCAATCTCCTCAGTTCCGGCAGCATCACTGTAACAATGAAAGGTTACGCTCACTACGTCGTTTTTTTGCCATGCAGCAGTGTAAACACCCGCAGTAGCCTCGTCTGTGGTAGTGGTGCGTGTAGCAGGTAAACCCGTGTCGCTGCCGGGAACTACCTCTGAAACGGCAGCGGCAGGCTTACCCACACCTTGCATAGTGGCAGTAACCGTCATCGGCGCACCGATGCGTGTCATTGCCTCCTCGTCCATAGACTGCGAGCATGAAGTTCCTATGCCGGCAAGCAGCGCAAGCGCTACCCACCGGACTAGTAAAAAGCGGAGAGAAAGGAGAGAAAGGAGAGAAGAGATGGCATTCCCTGCCCTACCGCTTTTTTTATTATTATTTCTATTATTATCTATCATAATTATTCTTTAATTTTTGGTTACAGGTTATTTTGTTACTCGTACTGTATAGCTTTCCACTTTTGACCAAACCATGTAAGGCCATCGGTGTCTACCAGCGGAGAGCTTGTGCCGCCCAACTGCTTGTTGAGACTAAGAGATAGCGTACAATTAGCGAAGTTTGTAAAGCTAGTGAAAACACCAGTACTAACATCTATTGATTCCACGGATGTAAGTTTAAGCGCAGTAAGTGCAGAGCAGTTTTCAAAAGTATTATTCCCTATTTTTATTGCAGCAGGCAGGCTCACGCTGGTAAGCGATGTGCATTCAAAAAAAGTACCTCCGCTTAAATATTTTGCCTTAGGCAAATCCACACTGATAAGCGATGTGCAGTAAGCAAAAGCTGAATTTCCGATGAGTAATGCTTCGGGCAGATTTACGCTGGATAGTGATGTGCAGTAAGCAAAAGCATTGACTCCAATTTGTGTTGCCGCAGGCAAATACACATTGGAAAGCGCATAGCAATATACAAAGACACACTCTCCGAGTTGTGTTACTGCAGGCGAGTTCACATTTGTGAGCAATTTGCAGTTTCTGAAAGCAGCAGAGCTAATGTATGTTACCTTTGGAAAACTCGCACTGGTGAGCGAAGCGCAGCCATCAAAAGCCATATTCCCCACGTTTGATGCAGTTGGAATGCTTATAGATCCTAACTGCGTACAATTCTTAAATGTTTCATCAGGCAGAGTTCCCAAATTATTAAGCGTAAGCGTCACAGCACCATTGCTTGTACCACCAGGGATTACAATATTCGCCATCCGGTTCTTTATCTGGGTAATCTGGGTATTAATTAGCTCAGTGGTCATTCCGGCAAAATCATACGTCCAGTGGAGCTTTCCGTCACCTCCCTGTACAATATCCTCGCCATTGCCGTTGCCATTGGCAGTAGTAAACGAGGCAATTTGTACAGTCTGTGAAGTCAAGGCTTCCTTGCAGTCTACCGTTACGTTATAAGTATAAAGCTTGCCTGCTTCCGGAGTTGCAATGCCTGCACTTGGCAGGGTGATGCGTAGCTGGCGTTCCTCGGTTGTTCCTTCGGTGGAATTGGTAAACTTCACGGTAAGGATCCCCGCTGTTACTCCTCCATTAACGGCAGTATTTGGATTAACAAGACCTAACACTGCACACGAAGTTGCTGCGAGTGAAGCTCTGCGATCTGCCATTAATACGGGATCACTAATATCGCCTATCACAGGGGTAAAGTTGGTAAATTCAGCAGTATATCCAGCAAGTTTTACATCGTCTGCTAACTTAAAAAGGAAGCGCATCCCCGCATACTGTAACTTTAGCTGCAATTTGTGAGTGCCGGTAGCAGAGTTCGCGGTAATGGCAGGATCTTTTTCAACGTTGCTAATCACTGAAAAAAAAGGCACGTCATAGTTACCCGCTGTGCCGTCTGTGCGTGGCTGCGAAATGGTGAATATATTTCCAGAGTAAGAAGTTAATGTATAATCCTTACCGCGGGTATAGTCGATAATGTTTTTGTAGCCGTCGTTCAATGCCAAAGAGTAGCTCACAGCTCCGTTGCCATCAACTTGTCTGGTGGTTGTGTATATTGCACTTTGTCTGCTCGCTCCTTTAATACCTTCAGCTGTTTTAAAGTAAGAAACACTCAACTTCACTCCGTCCGGAATGCTCATTGCCACAGTATTTTCTTCACCTGCACGTGTAAGCACGGCACTGCCTTGTCCGTTGGCAAGCGTTGCGCTTAAACTCAGGGGCAGCGGTTGGCCACTGTCTGCACCGGCAAGGTCTTCGTTCTGGCAAGAGGTAGCCAAACCGGTAAGCAGCGCCATGCCTGCAAGTGCAACAAGTTTATTTATTGTTCTCATTATATATGTTCTTTTATTTAATATGTTAATTGTAAATCGTAGTTCTTTACTGCCCGGGGTAACCCGTCAGTACTCGTCTCGAAAACGTAGTGAATAGGATCGCTTAAAAACAAAGTATTATACACCCCAATGGCAGCATTGAGTGTATTGGCATCGGCCCAGCTGGCAGAACTTGCGCTGTAAGTACCCACAACGGAATTGAAATCCGCGCCGGTAATGTTGGTTGCATTCGTTACAGTACCGGTGGTACCCACAGCCGGAATGGTAGACGAGTTGCCTGTGCAAGTGTGCACATTCCCGTCATTTTTCCCCACTATGCTACCTGTATAGCCTCTATCACCAGTTAAAGTGCTCACATTGGCATAACAAGCCAGAACGTAGCCCTCGGTACCGCCGTTTAATCCTGCTATACTGCCTGTGCCGTACCCATTGACTGAAACTCCGGTTATGGATGCAGTGCCAATAACACGGCACACTGCAATGCAGCCACCATTGTTAGCCCCCACAATGCCACCCGCATATCCGCCACTTTGCAAAGCAATAGTAGGATCGGAAACGGTGCAATCTATTACCTTACTTGCTACTACCCAGCCTATAAGTGCGCCTACATTTCCTGTTAAAGCCTTTACAACAGGTTTATCGAGCGTTACATTCTCAATATACGCGCTTGTGCCCGTATAGCCAAAAAGACCGTAATTGCCAAAGTCGTCTACGGTTTGATTGATGTACAGATTTTTAATGGTGTGCCCCAATCCATTAAATCCGCCGGTAAAAGGAAAAGCGGAAGTGCCTATCGGTGTCCAGCTTTTTGCCAAAGATTCGCTACAAACAGACTGCAGGTCGATGTCATTTGCCAGCACTACAGGGTTAGTGGCTGTGGGTGCACCACCGGACAGTGTCCAGCTGGAGTAATTACCATCTGCACCTTTGGTATTCCACTCATCACGGAAAGCAACAAGATCTGCTGCGGTACGTATACCTGGATGTGCTATAGAAGCATTGCCGCTATCCACGCTTGTCCAGCTATCTACTACAGGATTAAAAGTAAGAGTGGAACGTTCGTCCACCGTAAGTGTGGCTGTGCGGCTATGTCCGCTTGTAGTAGCAAATGCTGTACCCGCCTTTTCGAGGTCGGAGGTATAGTTCCACTCTGAGCCATCGGCAAGCTGCCCTTTTACTTTAATGCAGGTAAGCACAAAGTCTATAATGCCACTATTCTGAGGCAATATAACACACCACTGCGGTGTGCTGAGGCCATCAGTAGTTGTGGCAGCTCCTGTTGAGGTAGCTTCTACATCATAATATTCAAATGCGCCACTTCTATTTTTCACCCTCGCTGTGCAGGTTACGGATGCTACCCCGGCAAGGGTGCTTTGGGTAGACTTAGCTACGTTTAGGGTTAAAAGGAAATTGGTGTGAGTAAAAGCATACGTCAGTTTACAGGTACGCTTATTCCCGGCGGTAACAACTTCTTTAGAACCATTGCTATAAAGTGCATCATAGCACACCAATGTGCCATGTGTGCTGCCACTAGGGGCAGCTGTGTAGTAGCAGCCGCTGACATCAAGGTCATATACATTAAGCTGTGTCTGTCCGGCAGGTACAGCACCGGTGAATCCTGGGTAGAAGGAAGCAAATCGACCACTCTCTTCTTTCGCATTGAGATAAACCGTATGAGGCGTAATACCTTCATAGTCACTATACGCATTCCATGAGCCGTCGGCCTGTTTTTTTGCATAAGCAGTGACGTAGTTTTCCAAACTATTATCATAGTCAAAGCTAAACACGTCTCCCTCGGAAAAATCGGTAATTACTTTGTTTGGCTGCGGAGCGGTGGCAGCACGGGTTGTCACCCCTTTTGCGGCTATCTCGCTGCTACTGGCACCCTGCACGCTTACGCCGGTAATCTGTGCTGCGAGAATGCGTCCGTCGTTAACGGCGCTATCAATAGCAGTGCTATCGTCCGCACATGCCGACACCAAGCCTGCAAGCAGCGCAACACATGCCACGTTGGCTAGTGAAGTGCGGAGCGTGGAGAATGAAAAGTTTCCTTTTCCGCTTCCGTACTGCTGGCCCTTCATTATTTTATTTTTTGTTATATTCATCATGTTTCTAATTTATTATTTAGTTTCTCACTAATTTGCTGTACCAATATAGTTTCCATCCATCTCTCCACCGTTTACGGTAGTCCAGTTACCAATGCTGGCACCCTGTATTGAAAGGCCTGCCACGTTATCGTAAGTAATGGTTACGGTGAGGTGCTTGCCTTGCATAATACCACTTGTGGCATCCGAGGTTAAATTGTAAGTAGCTGTAAGCTCTGCCCCGGTTACGTGGGTTAGCTTCAATATCTGGGCATTGGTCAGCGTACCGTTGAGGTAACTGCACGTAACGCCGTCTACCGTAGTAGTTTGAACAGGACCGCTGCTACCAATACCTCGATGGAAAAAACTCACTGGGATATGTGCACGGTAAACAGCCTCGTCGCCACTTTTGTAGGAGCAGAAAGGAGTAACGGTATATTCACTATAAGTCGTAGGTATTTTAGGTGCAGCCTTGTCTGTAATATGGGTAAGGAAAGCCGTGCGGGCTGCTTCTTCTGTGCTGCCCCAGTTTGTACCGCGCTTCACAATTATTGCCACATCTACACTCTGGTGAAGCAACGTGGCGGTAAGTGCATGGTCAGCTCCCAGCGTGGCAGATCCTGTGAGGTAGTCCGTGCCCTGATAACGGGCCTTTGTGCTTTGATCAGTATAAAGCGGAGCATCTGACCAAGCTGCTGCTTCGCCAAGCGTAATTTCGGCAATACCGCCAAAACTAATGATTCTGAATTGGTAATCTCCTCCGTCTATATCCTGCGTATAGATGGCAGCGGCGGGGTATGTGCCAGTATCGTAGTCGCCTTCAGTTCTGAGAGTAGAACCAGGTTTTACCGCCCAGTAGCCATCACTACCTAGCACATAAGTAGATGTGTAACCAATTTCGTTCTGTCCGTTAAAGGCAGATACTGTGATTTCTTCGCCTTCTCCCCATTGCCATGAGGTGTAGCCATCGCCAGTATAGGCACGTGTATTTGCTTTGACTTCGCTACCGGTGCCTTGTACACTCAGCATACCTATGGCCAGCGGTGTACCTCCAGTAGCGGGCGTGGTTGCTTCGTCCTTCTGGCAGGAAGCTGCCAGCATAGCCAGCATGGCAACAGCAGCTAGCGAAGAACAGCGTGAAAAGAGTGAAAAGCTTTTTTTTCCGCTCACTGAGTTCTTCAACTTATTATTATATATTGTTTTCATGTCTATATTCTTTTATTTGTTTTTACTCTCCACATTTTATGTTGGATTACCACCAGTTACGTTTCCGTTGAGGTCTATGCTGTAATCTCCGTCGTTGGTAAATCCACCCACAGTAATGCTCTCTATAATGGCAGTACTCTCCGTAAGGCGGATGGTGTAGGTGTAAATGTGACCTGCCCAAAAGGTAATTCCGCCTGCCGGTACCACAATGTCGTAGGTTTTGCCGTTGTAAGCAGTCACCTGCCCCATAAGAGTAAAAAGCGTTTGTCCTTCTTTATAGTAGGCACCATTGGCGGCTATACTCTCTTTGTTTGCCTGAGAAACGTCCAATCCGTAAACCCTTAGGTTTTCTGTGCTATTAAATGAAAAATAATCATTAGCTTTTCCCCTAAACCAAGAAGTCTGAAAACCAGATTCTCCACTACTTTGAGGAATACAGCTCCATCCCAGCGGATAACTAACCAAAGAAGAAAATACGGAGAACTCACTACTAGCCAAATAAGGCTGTGCCGCTGTGGCCTCACCATAAGCACCAATAACGTTGAAGTTCACCCTTGCATAAGGATAGCGCAGCAAGATAGCACCATTGGCAGGCGCTGCTCCGTCGGAAGCAGCTAGGTCGGCAGTAGCTATGAGGCTTGTACCATTCATCTTTGCCTTACCGGTCCAGAAAGTATAAGAATATTCATTGTAAAGTTCCGTACCTTGCAAAAAAATAGCATTCATTTTTGTAGGAAGACCTCCTTCAAGCGGTGCTGCATACCCATGCAGGCGCAGGCTAAACTCACCCACAGCTGGCACAAGCAACGAACCGTTAGCTTGTGTTCCCACAGGGGTGATGCCCACTGTGGCAAGGTCGGCAACAGAAATGGGCGCCAGATTCAAGTCGGTGAGCGATCCTTTACCCAAAGACAAATTTTCGAGAGTAGTATTATCAACTCCTTCAACAGTGCGGTAATAGCCCACGGAAATTGGTTTATCCGCCGAGCTGCCGTCGTGTCCTTCAAAGCTAGCTTCCACCATGTAGCAATTGTAAAATAAAACCATGCCACGGGTTATTACCGCACGCTTGGTGCTTGCCACCCCTGTGCTAACAGAGGTCTTTAAATTGATGGACCCCAGGGGGGTGAGAGTGGTCTGCTCTCCACCAACAACAGGATCGCTGTCATTGGTGCAGCCCGAAGGTAGCACCAGCAGCACGGCAACCGCCAGCATCGTAAAGATGCTGCGTGCCGCAATCTGATAATTTGGTTTTATATGTATATTCATATTGTAATTCTATTTTTTAATTATATACGTACACTGCAAATTAGTATTGGAAACTACCCGTAGAGGAACCACCTTCCACCCAGTCGTTCACATTAACAGTACCAATCTTCACCACCGACTTGTTTACAGAAGCGGTAAGTGTATGAATGCTTCCTGTAGCAAGAGCAATATTCGTGGTTAAATTGAAAATTTTGCCTGCTATCACCAGTTTAATGCCGGTAATGCTCTGCGGGCATACAACAGCTGTGTAAGTGCCCAAAGCATCGGATGAGCCACTTGCATTTGTCATTGTAACAGTGCGGGATTCATTAGTATAAAAGAGTTCTGCAGCACCATATCCATTTACATACTTTGATGAGGTAAAAGTAAGTGTAGCGGCTTTCAGCTGAGCTGCTGTATAAGTACCGTCACTCTGCAATTTTAACACGAGCTTACCCATGGCGTGCTTTAAGTTAAAGGCAGGAGTAATACCCCACTGAGTAGCAGCGATAGCTTCTTCTGTTAACAGGAAGTCTCTATCTTGATTGTCTGCCACTCTGTTGCTTGGGGCGAAAAGTACCTTATAAGAATAACTGTTCAAAGTGGTTCCCTCAGCATACTGTGGCAGATTGTCCCAAAGTATAGGTTGGTAATTACTCGCTGCAGTATTTACACTAGCCACACCATTTGTATAAGCAATGGGGTAATTACCCATACCACAATCACTCTCACCGTTCTTAACGGAAATAACTAAGCTTCCTTCTTCGAAGATACCATTCAGTGTTTCGGCAGAAACGGTTACACCATCCAGAACAGCATCGGCAGCAGCATCGGCACCTGTACCCCAGTCGGCCACTGTTACGGCACCTACTTTGGCAGTAGTTGGGTTAAGTGTCAGTGTAAGTGCATTATTCTGTCCTGCCTGGAGGTTTACTTCATTAGCCAGTGTAGCAGCATAGGTATTGCCGTTGGCAAGAGTAACAATAAACTTGCTGCCTGCGGCAAGTGTTTGCGGAACAACAATAGCAGTAAGTTCAGCCTGCTTCTTTGTATCATCATAAGTGGTAACGAGATTACTGTAAGGTGCAGCTGTATCATCGGTAGTCAATCCAAGGCTACCATCGGCATTGTATACAGCACCTGATGTAGTTTGCTTCATGGTTGGGGTGGAGATTTTAGCTCCGCTTAGTGAAATGCCTGCCGGGAAAGTGCTGCCCGCTTTTACAACTAATGTAAGCTGCGCAAAGGCATGATGGAACTCCAGGTTAAGTGCACCACCACTTGTGGTATGGCTCACGGAAGCAGGTCCGGCAATTAAACCGTCGGGAACGTCGGTTTGTGCATCTTTAATCTGTGTTCCATCAGCATTTCTATTGATTGTAGATGCATAGAATTGATTGGAAGATTCAATGTCATCTAAATAAAAAGGAGTTTTACCACTATTGCTTGCGGCATCAAAAGCCCAGATTCCTGCTGTTTTTTTATATACAAGGGCATTTTGAACATCACTTTCAATAGAGCTTCCACGTTTCCATATACGCATGTCGGCAAACTGAGTAGCGTCTGTTCCGCTGTTAGTACCGCTTATGTTGATGGCAAGATCCGCATTACCAAGATTATTTTCCACCCAGTTGGTTACACTGACTGCACCAAGAGAAATACCAGTCTTCGCTACATTGAGCGTTTGCACAGTATTTTCTCCGGCATTGATGGCGTGATTGATATTAATGGTATAAGGTTTGCCATTGATAGTAACAAGCACATCGCCTACTGTTTGTGTAGCCGGCACAATGGCACGGAAGGAGAAACCGCTGGTAGCCGATGCGTTGGCAGCATCCGGGCAAAGGGTGATGTCTACCTGCTTATCGGCAGCGGCACCAACCGTTGCAGCAATAGCCGTAGGTGTCCATGTTACTGTATAGTCGGTGTGCAAAGCCTTAGCTGTAACAGTAGCAGTGCGAAGTTGCTCGACTGTAAAGGCTGCATTCACATCTGTAGTGCTGTTCAATACTACAGTGAATTGCGTCATGAGGTGCTTCAAATTGAAGTTCAACGTCTGGTTGCGCTTTGCACTTTCGGTATATGCCACCAACAAATCAGCTTTGGCATAGCCATCGTTTGCACTTTGATCGGCAGCTACAGCTCCACCGGTAGCATCATTGTTCAGCGTAGAGTGATTTGCAGTAGCATAAAAAGTATACATTCCGCTACCGACTGTGGACAAATTATCCCAGAGAAGTGGAGGATTTGCACTCCAGTTGTTGTTACTATATGTATAATCGGCACTCACACCGCCTTTTACTGAGCCATTCCAAAGGGTAAGTGCTCCTGTATAAGGAGTACTTTCGGTTGCACGTGTTAAAACGGCATGTTCTACGGTTGAGTTGAAACTTACGGCACCCTCAGCACTGGCGTTCAACGTATCGTCGTTGTTGCATGCAGCACAAAGGCCTATCACCGTAACGGCTGCAAGTAGTCTTTTAATTGTTTTCATTCTTTTATTTCCTATATATTGTTTATTCTTGTTTTATTAATCATCTATGCCAATATTCACATTGCCAAGCTCAGTGGTACTCCAACCTGCTAATGTTACATCCATTCCGGTAGCACTCTTAACAAGGTTCAGTGTTAGCGCATTGGTATTACCGGCTTTCAGTTCTAAGTCTTTTCTAAATGTATAAGTCTTTCCGCCAAGGGTAATAACTACGGATGTAATAGTCTGTGGAGCAATCATCCCCCCGAACTTAATCTGCGAAGCATCAGCCAATGGCAATGTAATGGTACGTAACGGCATTGAAGCAACAAAAGACAAGTTACCTTTGTTACTATCAAATTGGCTTTCCATTGATGACACAAATGTTACGGTTGCAGCTTTCAGCTCTGCTTCGGTGAACAGATTGGAAGTTGTAACGTCGCCCTGAGCATTCTTTGAAGCCAGCATGATGGCAAAATCGGCCATAGCATGTTTCATTTCAAACTTCACCATTCCACCAAAAGATACATTAGAAGCTGTAGCGATGAGATAATCTTTTTCGAGGTTCGTTTCTGCAGCTACAGATGCTGACGGAACAAATGTAGCTCCGAATGTATGTGCAGCTTCAGATAGTTGTTCCCAATAAATTGGAGTAGTCGCTGTAAGTGTTGTCTTATTCCAGTTGTAAACACCAGTATTGTATCCATCAACAGTATATACATAGAATTGACCTTCAGCATCAGCAGGCAATACAACATTTCCTCCTGAAACAACATCCAGCGTTGATGTGCCGCCAGTTTCTACACCGGTTCGCCATGGAGTTATGGTAGCTGTAATAGCTGCCGAATGGCGATGAAGTGTCATTGTGTAGGTGTTTACTGTTCCTGCGGCAAGTGCCAGAGAAGGATCGAGCGTAGCAATAAAAGACTGCCCGTCTTTCGTTGTAAGTGTAATAGACACGCCACTTCCTGCATCGGTAGGCAACACAATGGCTGTAGCCTCAGTACCATCGGCTGTCATAGGCAAAGCTATATCAGTGACATCGCCAGATTGTACCAATTCCGCGGTAGCAAGATTCCATGAAGCTTTTGCCTTAGTTCCTTTCAGCACAGCTGTTGCATTAGAAATATCAACATCTGCCGAGCTATCATCTTTCTGAACCTTCAGTACTAATTTGCAAAGTTTGTGGCGGAATGAAAGAGATGCAGTATTATTTTGCGCAGTCAAACCTGTAACTTTATCTGCCACCATCAGGTCAATTGCCGGCAAATTAATCTGTGCCGTAACATCTACAGGAACAATAAGATTGGTTAGTGTAACGGCAGATGTCTGCGGATAATAAGCCAAAAGATCAGCAGCTTTACCACCGGTTGGCAAATAAACTTTGTTTACTTCATCTTTCGCATTAAAAGTTCCACTACCATCGGCAGTTACATAACAGTAATTAGCCTTGTCACCGCAAGGGGTTGTTGTACCTGCATCAAACAGTACAAGGCCAATGGCATCATTCAGCTGCCAATCGCTATTAACAGCGCGCGTACGAGGAATACTAGCCGTAATCGTCAACGGATTACGCTCTTCAAACCCATTTGGTTCGTTTTCTTTGTCAGAACATGCGGTGAGAACTGCTGTAATTGCAAGCACCGCGGAGATACTTCTACATTTTTTCATTTGTTTCTAATTTAAAAGACATTAGTTATTACAGTATTAATTGCTTGTTTGTAATTTCAATGCAGAGACAGGTCGCAGAAGAGATGAACTGATTCTTTGGAAGACAACTCGTATATCTCTTCTTTTGCTCCTGCCAAAGCATAAACATTGTAAGTTCCTTCTTGAAGTAGAACGAAATGGGTTGGATATCAGAAGTAATAACTGTCTGCTCTACACAATGATCGTTATTATCAAGAACATCTATATATATAGGATAGCTAATTTTTTCATCAGCAGTATTGTCCACTGATCGGGTATTGATATTCAAAGTACTATTAGGGATATAAATGTTAATCTCTTGTTTGTCTGAAACACAAGATGTAAAACTTAGCAGACTAACAGCCAACAGAAAAAAACGAGATACTTTAAATGTCATTGAAAGCATAGATATTTTTGTCATATTTGTTTTCGTGTGTTTTATTGTATTAGAAATAGAGCAACGCGAAGTAATACTTTCGTTTTTTCTTTTTGCTTGCTGATTAAAAATCTCACGGAGCTTTGAGAAAGATCATCTAACAAATGTTTATGTGCTGATGCATCAAAGGGATCACTAAACGCGCGTAAATAAACGATCCTTTCGCCAGCTTTTAAAGCAGACCAAATCTTACCAAAATCGGCTAACAAGCCTATCTTTAAAACTCCTTGTTCGTCTTCTGAAATATACACCCAATGTGTCATCTGCATGTGCCCCTTTAAATTATGCAGCAAACATACCTCTTTTATATAATGGGAATGTATCATACATGATAAAGCTTGTCTCAATGGCGCAACTTGTTGGTTTAAAATAGAATAACACGTCATATACAGCTCATTACAATGGAGTTTACGAAGATCGATAAACAGCCAGCAACAATTAGATGAGACTTTGAGTATACAGAAAGAAAAGCCTGTGACGATAACAGAATCACACGTGATTATTTGAAGAAAAAGTGATTATTTAAAGAAAAATAGGATAAATAAGATATGTATATTTCAACCTCTTAAATTTTAGATTAGAATATACTTTTCTTAACTTTGCATAAACAAATCACAATATAAAATGAATAACTTCCCTACCCCAGAAATATATTTCTATACCGCTAACCTAGTCTTTATTTTATCTGCTTTGTTTGGTGCCTTCTTTCGCTGGATTCACACCTGCCCGGAATTTTCTAAAAGCAAAGAAAGTTTATTTACGCATTACCCGGCACGGATACCTATCATTATCATCGCTTTGCTATTGACTCTTGATTTTCCTTATCTATTGAACATATTTTCATCAGACGCATTGCTATATACAAGAGTCTATAGCATAGTAAGCTATCCAATATTCCTTGTAATCCTGATTAAGCGATTTTTCTTTTATACTCGTTTTTCAAAGCGTTACTTATTTACCATATTGATTATTCCTCTACTTTATGTTTTGCCTTTATTTATATATGCTTTAAGAGGAGGAAACGACTTAAAGCCTTATGCATTTTACATTTTATACTCGGCATTGCTATTAGGATTATCTTTTTTTTTGGTAGAGATGAGAAGTATTCATAAACTGTATTTGAATGCTTGTGCAAGAAATGAAGAATATTTTTCTAATTCAAATGACTTTCCAACCCGATTGGCGAAAGCAATTGTGATCCTGACTCCGATTATTGTTTTTTTGTGTATTATTCTCCCAGCTCTTTTTTCGTCCGGTTGGCTAAAATTATTGAGAGACTTAGTTATTGCAGGATTTAATATCTGGCTAATAGGAACTACGCTTGCATCGAGAAGACCCGGATTACTAATTTATAATTGTGACTTCTCATGCAATTGCACTGCAGACAGCTTACAGGGTGAATCCTCGAAAGAAAGTCAAACGGGTATAGAAGATGGTAATGTAGAGAGTTGTGATGTCGACGATTCAAAATCGGCCCTTCTTCAGAAAGTGATGCAGGTTTTAATAACTGAGCAAATGTATAAGAATTCATCTTTAACGTTAGATGATTTATCACATTCGGTATTTTCTAATCGTAAATATGTGTCTCAAGCCATTAGTTGCAGTCAGTATCAGTCTTTCTACAAATTGGTGAATGGATTGCGGATTGCTTATGCCATTGAACTGAAAAAGCAAAATCCGGCAATTAAACAAGAAGAGATTGCTGAGGCAGTAGGGTTTAATTCCAGATATGTACTTTTCCGCTGGATGAAGCAATGGCAGGATGGAGAGCTCCCTCCTTTCGATGAGGCCATTCTTATGCAACTCCGAAAAACGATGAACTCAACAAGCGAATAAATTATGCCCTTGCACGCTGCAAGGGCACTTAGGAATAATAGACAGATTCCATGGCACTGCTAAATCTTTTGGATCAGGCAGAAACCTTCCTGCACATTGCAGGGCTATTCTAATTATAATAATTACTTTAATTTTTTTTCTTTGGATATCGCTCTGTATTCTGATGGTGACATACCATAAAAATCACGGAACAAACGGTTAAATGTGCTGCGCGAGTTAAAACCAGAAATATCACCTATTTCATTAACTGGTCTGTCTTGATCTTCGCTAAGCAATGTAGCAGCATGACGCAAGCGGTAACGATTTAAGTATTCCATGAAAGTCAGTCCGTCTGTGCATTGCTTTATTGCATCCACAAGATAAGTGCGGTTTGTTCCTAGTTTCACTGCTAAGTCTTCTCTTTTTATCAATGGATCCTTGAATAGTTTCTCGTCTTGCATCAATTTGCCAAGTTTCCTGTATAGAAGTTCCTCACTACTAAGCTGTTCCTCGGGTATCTGTTCGCTTGAATTATACAGGTTATCTTCTATCCTTTGCGATTGGAGAATGGTATCGTACAAAATTCGATTCTTTGTACGCAATCGATGAGTATAAACAAAGTATATCACAATAGTAGTAAACAGAAACGCAATGCACACCATTGCAGCATAAAGGTAATTGGTAGCCATTTTTTTCTCTAATGTCAGCTCATCTACTTTATATAGGGTGCTCAGTTCGTTGAGTTGTCCAGCCGTTTGTGCTGTTAAAAGCGAATCTCGTTCCGGCAGAATCTTCTGATAAAGAAGAGCCGCTTCTGCCATTCTGCCTGCCGACATCAGAATACGAGCGCGTTGTTGCCTGGCATCCAGCAGCCCGAGATTATTTTTCATAGAAAGATCCAGCCTAATCCGTTCATCATTACATGCCAAAGCCTTATCGTACTCCTTTTTCAGTTCATAATACCTACCCTTTTCGCGTAACAATGTAACTCGGGCAATAGGAGGACATCCTTCTGTTAGCTTTTCAGCTTCTTGTAATAGTTGCCCGGCACTGTTCAGATGCCCTGTTTCCATTGCTGCAGTTGACATTGCCAAATAACAATACCGATAGACCGAATTTAGTGAAGAAATATCCTTTCCTTCTTTTTGGTATTTACGTTTATATCTGTCAATTACATTTTTCCAGTCTGCAGTAATAGTATTAAGACGTTTATAATTACCCACGCCATTGAGCACTTCACTATAACCAGAATATGCATATAACAAATCCGTAGCATCGTCTTCTTTCGATAAGTATAAAATTGCATTCTCATACGATTTGGAAGATTCATCTGTATTCTGCAAATGTTGATACACGGTACCCATACCATATGAAGCTATACCCAATCCGTAACGATTTCCCCGTTCACGTGCATCTGCGTAGACTTTTTTCACTTCACGCAAAGCTGTTTGAAATTTATTGAGATAAACGTACATATCTACCAGAAGACACCAAGTTGAGTAATAGTTATTCCATAACTGATGTTTTTCAAAGAATTTCAGTTCACCGGGCAAGGCAACTTCCAATTCATTACACATATCGTAATTATAATAGCACACCAGCTTGCTCTTCCTCGCAAAAGCTTCATCTTTCAGGCTTTGCTGCCTTCGAGATTCAGTTATATATTCATCCCAGCATCTCAATTCATAAATGGAATCGTCTAGATTGAGAGCCATTTCACCCAGATTGCTCAACGCATCAAGCTTCTGTTGCCCACTAAGGTGCGGCAACAGTCTGCGAATAGAATCGGATGGACTTACTCTTCCTTTGCCTGCATGAAGTAATAATACTGATATGGAAAATAGAAAAACAGTCAGAGATATTCGTCTGAAATACATAATTTATTGATCTCTATATTCTAAAGTTATTAATAAAGAATGCGATTGAAAAGTTCTCCATACATCATCTTATTATTAACCATAGTATCCATTTAATTCACCTTTCTGAAAAATTGCCGAAATGTTATTTAATTTTCTTTTCTTTAGATATTGCCCTATATTCAGAAGGAGACATACCGTAAAATTCACGAAATAAACGGTTAAATGTACTACGCGAATTAAAGCCCGAATCATCACCTATCTCATTGATTGGTCTCTCTTGATCTTCGGCAAGCAGTGTAGCAGTATGACGCAGACGACAACGGTTCAAATATTCCATAAAAGTCAACCCGCCTGTACATTGCTTTATTGCATCTGCAAGATAAGTACGATTGGTTCCAAGTTTTGCAGCCAAGTCCTCTCTTTTTATCTGTGAGTCTTTGAAAAGTTCTTCGTCCTGTATCAGTTTACACAGCTTACGGTAGAGTATTTCTTCATTACTCAGCTGATCTTCGGAAATTTGTTCGTGAGAAGAGTAAAGATCATCCTGCATTTTTTGTGATTGCACGATAGTATCATACAACACCCTGTTTTTTCGACGCAGCCTGCGGGCATAGATAAAGTATATCACAATAGCAACAGACAACAATACAATACATGCTATTGCGGCATAAAGTCGGTTAGTTGATAACTTATTTTCTAACGTTAATTCATTCAGTTGGAATTTCTTTGTAAGTTCATTCAGCTGGTTGTTTGTTGACTGAATGTTAGCCGAATCATTTTCTATGCCATATTGCCGGTAACTTTCCATCGCTCCTTTATAATCGCCCTGTTTGCGCTGTATATCAGCTAACTCATAACGATATAGAGCCACTTTCAAATAATTTTTTTCCTTCAAAAAACGGCTAATAAGAGCGTTCAAACCAGCATAAGCTTCTTTATAATTACCCCTCTGTTCTTCGAAGCTGGCAATAGCATATTGAATAATTTCCTGTTGAGCCGGATCCTTATACATATTATTATAATGCAACATGGTATCACGCTGAGCTTCTGCTGCATCAAAGTGTCCTGCCTGATAAAGCAAACGAAAACGATAGAGAGCCTGTTTCATTAAGGTTACCGGATTAACGTCTGCACCTTCCGCCTGCCATTGCTTCAGTAAGCGGGCATTAGCATCACTTATGAGTAATCCTTTTTCAGGTGCCTCCAAGTTCATCTGTACAGCCATCAAGTTGAACCCTGCCCGCAAAGCACGATCATACTCCTTTTTACGAAATAATTCGCTATAAGCAAGCCTGTAATACTTGTCGGCTTCAGCAGGTTGACGGTTGTCCAGATACACCTGGCCAAAGCAGAAATTTACAATAGCCTTGCCCAATTCATGTCGGTGTTGCTGAGCATAATCCCCCATCTGGTGAATAACTGCAACTGCCTGATCATGATCGCCCCATATCTGTAGCCGGTCAAATTTAGTAGCCCATGCATCATATAGATATTTCTCACTCTTTTTTTCCTTTCCTTTTTTGTAATGGTCAATTAGTTCATCGCATTCTTCAATAAATTTTTCCTTATCCTCCAAAACATAATAATGAGAAAGAATAGCCCGTCGGAAAGAATTATAATAAAATTCATTTCCTGTACTGACTGCACGCTTCAGTCCATCTTTCTGCATCTTGAAAAAAGATGGCGATTTAAGATTATCATAAACTTGCTTACTCAATTCAAAAAGCACTTTATCACCATGAAAAGGATCTTCTTTCTCCGCCTTAGCAGTTGAGCACAATCCTATAATAACTAATAGAAAAATAATAAAACGTTTCATCGTATTTTGTGTTATGCATAAAATTATTTGCAAAGATAGTAAATATTTTTATTATGCGCCTTATTATTAGTATTGTAAAAGAAATGACTATTCTTAAGGCATATCTATCAGCCATTTTGCAGAATGTCCAAATAACGAAAACAATGAACACAAGTCTATAATAATCATAAAACAAATAGAATACAAAAATCCTGTTCTCTTCAAATATTTGATATTATAAAAAAACAAATAAATGGTCAATAAAAAAGCGACTTATTAGAAGCTATAAAATTTATTTAGGAGTTGAAATAAGCAATATATCAGAACTAAATCATTTCTTGGATAAAGGGAAAAACTAAAAAAAGTAACCCTGTCTTTTACGCGCCTATATAATAGATGAGATTAATCATAATAATATGTCTTGCAGTAGTGCTTTTCATCAAAGAAACAGCTATCCTTGCCCCACAAATCATTTGTAACCAAAATCCGATAACAATCAAATAATCAACTCCAAAAAATTGATTTGAGATTATTACAAATGGGCTGAAAAAAGGTGGTACAACACGTATATTCAATATCTTAGAATACAGCTAGTTGCATTTGTCTGCAAATGTTATGCAGTTATAAAAAGGAAGTTTATACCATTTAGAAAGGAAGACGCTGATTTTCAATAGCGTAAATATGCTATATAGGCAAATAAATGTATATTTCTAAGAAAAATAAAGATATAATAAAAATATAAACTGCTCAAATAATTGAGCCTTTACAACAAATATTTAAGGTAAAACAAACTAAAATAAAAAATAATTTTAGTTTGCTTTTTTTATTTTAGTTTTTGTTGTTACTTTGTTACTCATAACAGACAACAACCAGCAATAAAAAATGATATAAGAATGATAAAAGAGCCTTAACAAAGGCATAAAAAGAGGCTAAAAAAAACTAAGAAAAATGCTTATAATAGCAATCCATAAAAGTAATATAAGATGAAAAAAAATCGAATTAGTTCTTTAAGTTTTCTCTCACGGTTCTTCTTTCTGATGCTAACCCCCGCCTTCTTTCAATACTTTGCCATTGGATTCATTTGGCATTCCATTTACTGGGGAGCTGTGACATTGGTTATGATTATATGGGTGATATTCCTGCTGCTAACACCTGTATTCGGGCGTATTGGATGTGGATGGTTTTGTTTCATGGGAACAGCATACGATTGTGTTCGCCATGCAAGGAAGCCGAAAGCAGAATACCGTAAAACGATGACATGGTTTCGTGTACTTATGCAAATTCTATTCTTCGCTTCTGCCTTTGCATTCTTTTACCTGAACATACAGCGCGAAATAATAAACGGATTCCATTTCAATCCGTTCAAATTAGAACCAAGCTTTAACAGGCATTACTGTTTGGTCTGGTGCGTAGATATTGGTCTGGCAAGCCTGATGGCACTTCTTACAAATAAGCGGTGGGGATGCCGCAATATATGTATCTTCGGATTCCCAGCCTCATATCTCGCAAAATATTCAAGGCTTGTGCCCGTAGTCGATACTGAAAAATGCGTAAACTGCGGATTGTGTGAGACTGATTGCAGAACAGGCGTACACCTCTTGCAGTATGTAAAGGACAACAAAGGTCTTGTGGCCGACTCTGAATGTGTGATGTGCGGGAGCTGCTCTGTTGTTTGCAAGAAAGATGCGATAAAATATCAATTTGTATGGAACAGAAAAAAGTTCCTGAACAATAGGTAATAACACTCAAATAGAACGATTCTAGCACAAAAGCAAACTCTTTGTCACAAAGATATCAGAGGTAAAGTGCCTGGCAATTCTTCATAGATAATGTCACACCGCACAAGTACCTTCACCGACAAAATCATTCCCCGTCTTACCATTATACTCCGAATGTCTTTGAAGCCAGACCACTGCATACGAGCAAGTAGCCACTGGTTGATATCCGTTTTCCAGAGCATAGTCATAGGCAGCTTTAACCAAAGCTGAGGCTATACCCCTGCCTCCTAATTTTTCAGGAACAATCGTATGACGAATATCTAAACTACCGTCTAATAACTGGTAAGATACATAGGCGGTTACACTATCAACCACCATCCGGAAAATTCCATTTTCCTTATCATGCTCTATCTTCATAATCTTTCATTTCTTAGTCCACCCAAATATAATCAAATTTCAATGATCGTTACAGATTTCAATACAAAATATAACTAATATAATTGAGCATATATCAGGTTTCATTTGTTATAGCAATATAATTCCTTAAAATCAAAGCTCATGGCACAACACTACAAATGGTGGGTTTTAAGTATCTGTTTGTTATTTATCTATCCAGATACATTAATAGCGCAGAAGACAGATACTTTTCCACCCGATTCATTAATTACAATAGGATATGCAACCGGAAAGCTAAAAAACGTTTCGGGATTCGTAGAGAAAGTTACGGAAAATCAGATGAACAGGGAACAAATAACAACCCCTCTGGATGCTATACGTGGACGGGTACCCGGATTAACTATTCAGGGTGGGACAAACAGCCCGGCAGCTCTGGATGCTGTACGGCTACGTGGCACAACTTCATTAACCAGTGGCAACGATCCGCTGATTATTGTAGATGGGGTTTTTGGTGATTTAAGTATGCTTGCTTCTATTTATCCTACTGATATAGAGAGCTTCACTATATTGAAGGATGCCTCCGAAACGGCACAGTATGGTTCGCGCGGCGCCTCAGGTGTGATCGAAGTAACAACGAAGAAGGGTATTAGTGACAAGACAAGAGTGAGCTATAATGGCAGTTTCGGCATTGCTTCTGTCTATAAGAATCTGAAAATGATTTCTGCCGATGAATTTCGAAAAGTGGCGTTCGATCGAAACATTTCCATTCTGGATAAAGGTAACAATACTGATTTTCAAAAAGAAATAGAGCAAACCGGACTGCAGCAGAATCACAATGTTGCTTTCTATGGAGGAACTCAGACTTCCAGCTATCGCGTTTCTCTGGGGCTTATGAACCGTCAAGGAGTGGTTTTGAATGAAGATATGAAGATTTTGACTTCCAATATGAACATGGCGCAGGAAGTATTCGACGGTTTTATTAAATGCGATCTGGGAATGTTTGGCTCTGTTCAGAAGAATCGGAATTTGTTCGATTATCAAAAGACATTCTATTCGGCAGCCACTTTCAATCCAACTTTTCCCAATCATAAGAACCCGGAAACAGACTCCTGGGACATGATCACGAATGCCAGCCAGATTACTAACCCATTGGCCTGGATGGAGGTAAAAGATGATGATGCAACTTCGCATATCAGCGGTCATGCCCGACTGACGTTCCACCTGTCCGAAAACTGGAAACTAGCAATGTTTGGTGCTTACACCAATAATATTGTAGAGAATTCACAATATCTCCCCACCTCAGTTTGGGCACATGGGCAAGCTTATAAAGGAACACGAAAAAAAGAATCATTGCTTGGAAACATGATGCTGACGTACAAAAAGAACTGGAAAAAACATTTCTTTGATGCTCTGGTACTAGCTGAATTGCAGAAAGAAACATATACTGGCTTTTATACCACAGTGACAAATTTCAGCACTGATAAATTGGGATACGACAACTTGCAGGGGGGAGCAATCCGTTTGTGGGAAGGTACAAATTCCTATTATGAAGAACCTCGTCTGGTTTCATTTCTGGGACGTTTTAATTATACATTTACCGACCGCTATATTTTCACGGTCAACACCCGTACGGATGCCTCTTCCAAATTCGGAAAAAATC
Organism: Bacteroidaceae bacterium; assembly: GCA_963667395.2. Taxonomy (GTDB): domain Bacteria; phylum Bacteroidota; class Bacteroidia; order Bacteroidales; family Bacteroidaceae; genus Bacteroides. Next base: position 3,639,670 of record CAXXJL010000001.1, on the reverse strand, counting down.
ATAAATGGGGATTCTTTCCTTCTTTTTCGGCCGCCTGGGTTGTAAGCGAAGAAAGGTTCATGAAGCACCTGTCAATGGTGAATAATCTGAAGTTCCGTATCGGATACGGTTTGGCTGGAAATCAGAGCGGAATTGAGTCCTACACAACACTAAATCTGGTAAAGCCCAACGGAGTTATTCCTGTAGGATCTTCTTCTGTGGTATCGCTGGGTGATATACGGAATACAAATCCAAACTTGAAATGGGAAGTAAAGCATACTTTCAATACAGGAATTGACGTAGCTTTGTTCGATAACCGCTTGTTACTTTCGGCTAATTATTATACGTCAAAAACAAAAGACATGCTTTATCTTTATAATGTAAGTGTGCCTCCTTTCACCTACAACACATTATTGGCAAATATCGGCTCTATGCGAAATAGCGGTACAGAAATTGCAATTGGAGTATCGCCTCTAAAAACTAAAGATATGGAACTGAATATCAACGCCAATATTACTTTTCAGCAAAACAAGCTGTTGTCATTGAGTGGCTATTACAACGGAGAAGCCATTTCCGGACCCGAGTACAAGAGTCTGGCTAGTCTGAATGGTGCCGGATTTCACGGAGGATATAACAACATTGTATATCAGGTAGTGGGGCAACCACTAGGCGTATTCTACCTGCCCCATTCCAAAGGGCTGGTGACTGCCCCCAACGGCGGATCAGTGTATGATATCGCAGACCTGAACGGAGGAGGAGTCAGTCTGGAAGACGGAGAAGATCGTTATGTGGCAGGACAGGCGGTACCCAAAGCTTTGCTGGGGTCTAACATCAGTTTACGTTACAAGCGCTGGGATATCTCAATACAGATCAACGGAGCTTTCGGACATAAAATCTATAACGGTACTTCACTGACTTATATGAATATGAATATTTTCCCGGATTATAACGTTATGAAAGAAGCACCGCACCGCAACATTAAAGACCAGACGGCAACAGATTACTGGCTGGAACGGGGTGATTACATTAATTTCGATTATCTAACGGTTGGATGGAACGTGCCTGTACAAAAAGTAAAGAAGTATATCCAGTCTCTCCGCCTGGCGTTTACCGTCAATAATCTGGGAACTATTACCGGATATTCCGGACTTACGCCCATGATTAACAGTTCAACGGTGAATAATACGCTTGGTTTGGACGACAAACGTGGATATCCGTTGGCACGGACTTATACGCTGGGATTGAATATTAATTTTTAATGGAGGAAATTCAAATGAAACGCCAGTATATTTATGTTTTTTCATGCGCTATTTTGATAATGCTATCTGCTGCGTGCAACAAATTTCTGGAAGAAACCCCGCGTGACAAACTGCCTGAAGAGGAAGCTTACAAAACACTTTCAGATGTCTACCTCAATGCTGTGGCTTCATTGTACACGTATGTTGGTGGATATAACGACAGTCAGGGATTACAAGGTACAGGACGCGGTGTATATGACCTGAATACATTTACTACAGACGAGGCTATTATGCCCACTCGTGGCGGTGACTGGTACGACGGCGGCTTCTGGCAAGGGCTGTTTCCGCATAAATGGGGAACGGACAATGATGCTATTCAGGCTACATGGGAATATCTCTATAAAGTGGTGAATCTTTGCAACAAATCTTTAGAGGATATAGACCGTTTTGCAGAGACACATTCAGATGCCGAACTGCCAGTTTACCGGGCGGAAGTACGTGCCATGCGTGCTATGTACTATTATTATCTTATGGATTTGTTTGGAAGAGTTCCACTGGTGCTGTCTTCATCTACCCCAATGAAAGAGGTGGTCCAGAAAGAACGGAAAGAAATATTTAACTTTGTGGTGAAAGAATTGCAGGCAACCGCCCCCCTATTAAGTGCAACACGTAGCAACCAATCCGGAGATTACTACGGACGTCTGACTCGCCCGGTGGTTTACTTTCTATTGGCAAAACTAACTTTAAATGCGGAGATCTATACAGATAATAACTGGACGGATAACATACGTCCAGACGGGAAATCAATTTACTTCGAAGTGGATGGAAAACAATTGAATGCCTGGCAAGCAACAGCCGCTTATTGTGATATGATCACGGCATTAGGATACCAGCTAGAGCCACAATACGAAAGCAACTTTGCAGTATTCAATGAATCATCTAATGAGAATATATTTACCATTCCAATGAATAAAACAATGTACACTAACCAGATGCAATATCTTTTCCGTTCCCGTCATTACAACCATGCTAAAGCCTACGGACTGGGAGGTGAGAATGGTTCAAGTGCAACAATAGAAGCACTTTACACGTTCGGTTATGGTACAAATGAGGTAGACCCCCGTTTTGATAAGTGCTATTTTGCCGGAATCGTGTATGATTTGAAAGGAAACATTGTGAAACTGGATAACGGAACAGTATTGGAGTACTTCCCCTGGAAAGTGCTTCTGGATGTTTCAAATACTCCTTATGAGAAAACAGCAGGTGCACGTATGAAAAAGTATGAGGTAGACGTAACGGGAACAAAAGATGGTAAGTTAATGGAAAATGACATTGTTTTGTTCCGCTATGCAGATGTACTGCTGATGAAAAGCGAAGCCAAAATCCGCAATGGTGAAGACGGAGATGCAGAGTTGAATGAGGTTCGTAGTCGCGTTGGTGCACCTGTCCGAAAAGCAACTTTAGAGAATCTCCTAGCCGAAAGACAACTGGAATTAGCCTGGGAGGGCTGGAGGCGACAGGACTTAATACGCTTCGGCCAGTTTACAAGGGCATATAGCAGTCGCCCACAACTGCCAAACGAAGAAAATGGATACACAACTGTATTCCCTATTCCTGAAAAAGTAAAGGGAATGAATCCGCAACTAATCCAGAACGCCGGGTATTGATAGTATTTCCCATTATTATGTGCAAAAAATGTGATAATTCACACATTCTCTGCACATAAAATGTGAATCTATGAAAATCCACAGAGATATTATTGAAGATAATTACTGAGTTAGTTAGTTGCTTTTTAAATCATTGATCTTTAAATTTTCGGGGAATCTGACATACGCCTCAATTAAAGTAGCAGGAACCTGAACTGAAAAAAAATCTGAGTCCACTAAAGGATTAAATGCCTTAAAAACATATTCTTTATTTATATCAGCTGTATATAACTTGAGTTGACTCATTGTATTGACAGAAGTAGCCGACTGAATATCCAGAATCATCACCTTTTTATTTGATTCAAAATCAAAATCCGCAAGATTTAGCTTGATAGTTTCTTCACGTTTTACATTTTTAAAATAAATAACCTTATTGGAAATATCAAATACAACACTCCATTGAGTATGATCTTTTACAGCTACTGTTTGAAGAACATCAAAAGCTTTTCCTATGAAATTGAGTGTATCACAGGGGTTGTATAATCTTTTAGCAGCAACTGCAAATAGCTGATTAACAGAGAGTGTTACATCTTGTTTCCAGTCAATATCATAGAAATTATTCCACGGGATATTTTTTTTACCACCCATAACATCGAATTGCTTAAGATAAGAAATGGATTCATCATAGGTATTATTCGTTAATAAAGGTACTGGCAGTTGCTTTTCAGTATGGCACACCATTTTACCATCAACAAATTCAATTGTTGCTGCTTTTCCTTTAGCATCACACACTAAAAAATGAATTCCTACCGGTAGCTCTTTTGAAATTCTTAAAACAGAATTGCTTGCAATTACCTCGTCAACAGTAGAGGCTACATCTAATTGATACTGAATCCATTGAAGAGGAGAAATCACCTTTCGATTATCTATTTCAGGGTATTTTGTTTTTGTGAGAATCATTACCGCAACCACCAAACCTTTTTCATTCATTCCTTCATAAGGAAATTCTCTTCCAAATTGATTAAAGGTCATACTACCATACCGGGAAGTCCAGCGCATTATGTTTTTTTCATTACCCACCAGAGCGTATTTTGAAATACCTTTTGGATTATTAACAACGAAACCACTTCCTACATTAAAATCAAAGTTTCTGCCAAATAATATTTGATTACTGTCTTTCATCACAAAAGTGGTGCATGCCTCTGTTTTGAAAAAGAAAAGAAACTGAAGCGCGAAAAGAACTAAAAAAAATTTTGCTTTCATATTCATGTGTTTTTAAATTATGAAGCAAAGCTAATGTTGATTTTATTGTGTACCAAATTAATGGTTTGAACGGAAAGAATTTGGGATAAACGGAAAGATACCCCCTCTTTACGCACATATATCCTTAATTTGTTTATTCCATTTACGAGATATGGGTATGTAATCGGAATAGTCTTTAAGTCTCAATTTATAGCCGGCGGCATTACCTGTTATTGAATCAATCTTTGTTTTATTAACTATATAACTTTTATGGCAACGAAATAAATCAGCAATATTTGGGTTATCCTGCTCAATTGCGGCTAAAGAATATCTTAATAATTTATGTTTAATGATTCTATTATCAATATAATACACATCAATATAATTATCTACAGAAGTTATAAACAGCAGAGAATTGAGAGAAAGTTCTAACTTATCATTCCTGTTTTCTGAATTCAAAACCACAATTTGGCCTTTATCTGTATTTTGAGATTTATTTTGTATTGAGCTATTTATTTGAACAGCCATTCTTAATCTCTTCCTAAGAGTAAGGTTATAATGAATCAATACAAATAAAATAACCGGAATAATATTTATTGAAAGTATCATTCCTTGAAAGTAAATAAATATCGAAAAATAGAACCGGCCTTCATTATATAAAAAAGTGTTTATAATAAAACTTGAAGTACCAATAATTAAAAAAGATAATATAATCCATAAGATGGTTATACCTAAAGTATATTTCCTGATAAAAATATTCTGTAATAAGAAAAATTGAAAAATCAGGAGAAGAAGACCAATGCCTGTGTATAACCCTATTGCTAAAGCTTTTTCATCAAATGTTGTAAGATTATAAAGTCCGTAAGGTTCAAAAGTCCATAGAAATATTAATCCAAATAAAGCAATCCCAAAAACAAACCAATATCTAAAGGTCTTACTTTCTAATAAATCATATTGCTTTTTTAATAGCTCTTTCATGGTTCACAACAGGTATTTTACAAATACAATCCTGTGACCAAAGATACGATTATTAATTCAGGATAAACAAACCAAGCACTTTATATGTTATATTTTTAGTTCACCGATTATACTCAACTATTAAAAACTAAAATTATGAAAGGAGTTATTTGGGGGTTAGCTATTGGATGCACATTAGGGTATCTTATCCGCAAGCTGCAAGATGACGGTCAGTTTGAATGCATTAATGAGTGTGCTGATAAATGTTTCACTAAGTCAAAAAGTGAATTTAAAGAGGTTGTAGATGCTGCTAAAAGCAAAGCTGAAAAGTTGAAAGATCAACTTAAGAGTGTAGTAACAAAATAAAATTAAAATGTTACAATGTAGCCAACAGTTTTACAATGTATCAGTAAAGTATCATTTCACTTAATCGGGCAATCTGCATAATCAGGTTGCCTTTTTCTTATTCAAGCTCTAATTGTCTTATCAACAAATAAAATATAGAAAGATAAAACTAGCTCGCCTAAGACGAAATCTAAGTATCTCGCAGATTGCCAAACGAGCCACTGTTTCCGTTTTCCGGATCATAATATTAGGCTGCCTTTAGCAAAGCTGAAACTATCCCTCTTCCTCCTATTTCATCAGAAACAATAAAAAGCCATTTAACCTTTCATATAATAAATGAAAAACATTATATTTACATATTATATGATAGGTTGAGCAATAAGTAAGAATATTGATATGGCAAGACGTACTTACAAACAACAAGCAATCCAGCTCTTTAAGCAAAAACAAGTCCGCACGGAATGGGATGATGAACAGGGAAAAGGGTATTTCTCCATTGTAAATGTAGTGGCCGTTTTAACAGAAAGTTCCAACCCACAAGTATATTGGCGTGTTTTAAAGAAACGTCTGATTGCTGAAGGAAATGAAACCGTTACAAATTGTAATGGTTTGAAAATGCGAGCATCAGATGGAAAGATTAGATTTAAAGAATTAACTCGAAGGTATCTAACAATGGATTTCAAGGAAGATAAAAAGTTTGAATATTATTATCCTTTAGCCATATATTCACCTTTCTTGGATGAGAGGATGGCTGCTCAAAAGGCCTGTTTTACAATATTTGGTAATGACCCCAACAAAGGATTACACGATATTATTAGATTACAGGAGAAACTTAGTCCCGGTGATAAGATTATTGACGAGATCGTTATTGATGGGGAAAGTAAGAAAAAGATGCTGAATCAACTTCAGTCAATAGGAATTGATGACAGTAGCATTTATTCGAATTTAGATGGATTAGGAAACGCACTAAAAAGCAAATATAATGACACTTATAAAAATGTGGAAACATCTTTTGATCGTTTGAAACATTAGGAACGTTATTTTAATTAAATAGGTAAATCACATGACTAAAATTAAAAACTATGGAATCAAATTGTAGCAAATGCTCCTTAAGAGCAAAATTTGATAAGAACCCTAAATCATTTATGGGTAAGTTTTGGCGTTGGCATATCAACTTCTGTCCGGGATGGAAGGCATACTTCACTTCTCTTTCTTCGGAAGAGCAGGAAGAATTGAGAAAGAGGTATAACTTCAAGAAATATTAATAATGCGATACATCTCTACTATTTTAGCAGTCAAAGATATAAACCGTTCCAAATTTGAAAGCGCAGGATTAAATTTGGGCGAAGACCTACTAAAACAGACCACTAATTGGAGGAGGGAATAATCAAAAAAGAGATTCTTCCTATTTTAACAGAAACCATAAAACCTGCACTTAGTCAGGTTCAGCATGAATTGGATTGTGGAAGAAATTACTTATTTCTAATTTTAAAGGCATCGAATTCGATGCCTTTAAAATTGAACTCAGCCCAAATTATCTATATTTGTTTCTGCAAAAAAAGTCCTTATAGACATGGGCAAAAGTAGAAATTTTACCTGATAGCAATATTCTCTAATATTCTAATAACACGTTCTGCAGGCATTGAGATTGATATCTCTTGAGCTACGGCAGAACAATCAGAATCATCCAATATATTCAATATACGAAATAGACCACTATCAAGTTAATTGACTGCTTTTACTATTTCATTCTCACTGTGTCTTAACTTTTTTATCTTTTATTCCTCCTCGACAAATTTAATAAGATTTGCCTAATTAAAAACTGTCTGATTTAAAGGGAAGCATACAAAAATAAATGATCTAAATCTATAATTTCTTATGCTGCATTAATAATGGCTTCAGGCGAGTAATCCAAATATCATATCCCGTTTGATTCATATGAAGGTTATCTTTTTTGAAAAGGTCTTTACGAAGTACTCCTTTTTCATCATACATACAAGAAGCTACATCTACATAGAACACATTCTTATTTGTATTAACATATTCTTCAAGCAGTGTATTGATCATCTTTTGTTTTGATATTAATTCTTCACGGGCATAAGAAGGCTTTAGAGAAAGTACATAGAGTGGAATACCTGGATAATCACGCTGTATTCTTGCAATAAAAATACGGAAGAAATCAAAAGTCTCACCTATCGTAATATCTTCAGGACTATTACACATATCGTTCTCCACATAAAGAACAATGCAACTGGGATTATAACCACGTGCAATTACATTATAGTTATAAAGCATGTCACGGATAGCTGCACCACCATAAGACCGACGTATAATCTTCATCGGAGCCATGTCGTTATAAATATTATCCCATAAATTAATAGAAGAACTTCCTAAAAACAGCACATCGCACGATTTATCCTTCAATTGCTTGTTCTCTTCCGTGTATTTATCAATATCTGCCTGATATCGGGTAACCCAGCTTAAGGCATCGGAATGCTTTATCTGAATATATTCACACAAGCGTATCGAATCTTGTTTAGACTGCGCTTGCACAATAAATGGCAGAGAGAGTAGCATAAATAGTAAAATAAAAATATTTATCTTCATTGTCACTTTTCTTTTATTTAAAACCCAATTTTTCTAATCCTTTACGTACATCTGGGTGACTCATAAATAGTTCCCATAGAAATCCTGAACGATAATTTTCTATCATTACAGCTACTGGTCCCTGATCAATTGCCAGACAACGTTTTGGATACCATCCGTCCGTTTCACTAAAAGCATCATAGAAACCATATTTGCCAAAAACCTTATCTCGCATTCCATATAAGTAGCGCATTACATCTATCGATTCTTTAGGAGTGTACACAATAGATGAGATAGCTGCTGTAGGAGCAATAACTCCCAAGTCACTATTTTCATTGGGTGCATGTCCGGCATATCCCATAATGCTGTAACTCGCTGTCAATCCCCAACAATCATTGCCATACCCTTTATAACCTTTCGGGTTACGGATGCAATAAGCTCGGTTAATCAATGTATAGTTTTTCATTTCCTGAAAATAATCTGCATATTTATCTTTCAAACCATTTGGATTAAGTCCGAGGAATGAATAGTGAGCCCAGAATAAAGGTCCCGCTTTTGTACCTTGGTAGCGTAAATTCAATTGAAAGCCTTCTGTTTTATGGGGAGAAACAATGGCACCATTTTCTGCCCAGCCCTGATGATACACTTCCGATAGAACTCCATGGGTTGGTGAAGCCGCTGCTAATACATACATTATCAGACATTCATTAAATCCATGAACTGGAAAGTTCATTTCCCAAGCATATTTTGGACTCCAATGCCAGTAAAGTACATTTTGTTCATTACGATACCAGTTCCATTCAACGTCCTTCCAAAGCTTGTCTATACGTGAAGCCAGTTTTTTCTCTTTTTCTGTACCATTTACATAATATTGGTGAACGGCCAGCAATCCCTGCATCAAAAAAGCCGTCTCTACCAAATCACCTCCATCGTCTTTCTGTCCGAAAGGTTTTACTTTACCGGTTTCACCATTTAACCAATGAGGATAAGCACCATGAAAACGGTCGGCCATTTCAAGAAAAGAAATAATCTTATCAAATCGGACAAAACCTTGTTCACCTGTAATATAGCCTCTTTTCACACCAGATAAAACAGCCATTATTCCGAAACCACTCCCACCAGTGGTTACTATATTTTTATCATTTTCCGGATAAATACCATCTTCATGAAAGCGCTCGCGTGCCATGCCGCTTGTAGGTTCAGCTCCTTCCCAGAAATAATTGAATGTCCGATGCTGAACTGTATCTAGCAGAGCCTCATTCGTCAGTTGTCTTTCTGCTACGTCTGATTTATTTGCACAGTTTCCTAAAAGGGAACAACCACAAAGTAAAATTGAGTATATTAATCGTATTTGTTTCATATACAGTTTTACTTAATTGTTGTGTTTACAAGAATAGGATTATGATCCGACAAATATCCTTTTTCGGGAGTATCTTTAATAACACAGTATTTATTTATCTGAACAGGGGCACTAGCAAAGATGTAGTCTATTAAAACTCTTTCATCATTTTTCAAGCGTCCGAAATCATGAAAACTCCATGATGGTCCGTATACAACAGGAGATGCAACACGAGCATCTTTCATTCCGTTATGAGTTATAATCTGTATGGGCTCTGAATCCGATGTACCATTAAAATCTCCTGTAATAATTACTGGAAGCCCGGGGGCTAATTCTTTTGCTTTGGCAAGCAATAATTTTGCACCCTCCCTGCGGGCTATCTCTCCCATATTGTCTAAATGCGTATTAAAACAAGCAAATTTCTTTCCTGTCTTTTTATCTTTCAATATAACCCATGTAACAATACGTTCGTATGCTGCATCCCAACCTTTCACCCCTATCTTTTCAGGAGTTTCGCTCAAGCCAAAGTTCCCTTCTTTTGTCAGTTCAAAACGGTCTGTTTTAAAAAACAGTGAACAATATTCGCCTGCTTCTTTGCCATCGGCACGTCCTACACCAATAGCTGTGTACTGAGGTAAGCGCTCCTTCAGATCCATCAGCTGATTATGCAACACTTCCTGCATTCCTAAAACATCAGGAGCATAATAACGAATCATATTAGCAGCATTATCCTTACGATATTGCCAGCTGTTTAAACTATCTGAAAGCACATTAAGACGGATGTTGAATGTCATAATATCCGCATTGAGAACCTTTTGTTGCGTACCACACGAGGTGGTAAGCATACAAAAGGCAACCAAGATAAAATCTAAAATATATCTTTTCATCTATTTACATTTTCAGGGTGAAGCTCGTTTTTTTAACATCATGGCTATTCCCTCCAATCATAACATCAAAATCACCCGGTTCACAAATATAGTTAAGGTCGTAATCATAGAATTTTAATAGTTCTGGAGTAATCTTAAACTTCACTTCTTTAGATTCACCTGCTTTAAGGAATACTTTCTGGAATCCTTTCAATTCTTTAACCGGACGGGTAACACTTCCCACCAGATCGCGAATATAAAGCTGAACAACTTCGGCTCCGTCTCTTGTACCGGTGTTTGTAACCGTTACCATTGCAGTAAGCTCTTCATTCATCTTGAGATTTTTGCTACTCATGGTTATATCGCTGTAATTAAAAGTAGTGTAACTTAACCCATAGCCAAAAGGATAAAGAGGATCATTACTTACATCAAGATAATTACTGCGGAACTTCTCAAACCAATGGCCTTCTCCTAAAGGACGACCTGTATTCTTCTGATTATAATATAAAGGAATCTGACCCACATTTTGCGGGAAACTCATGGTTAGTTTTCCACTTGGATTAACATCTCCAAATAATACATCTCCAATTGCATAAGCTGATTCACTACCGCCAAACCAAACATTCAGGATAGCAGGTACATTTTTTTGTTCCCAGGTAAGCACAACAGGACGTCCACTAAACAGAACCAGAACAACCGGTTTTCCGGTTTTCAGCAATTCCGTTAATAAAGTACGTTGCACGTCCGGCAACTCCAAATTAGTGCGACAACTACTTTCACCGCTCATTTCTGATGATTCACCTAAAGCTGCAACAATAACGTCTGCATTAGAAGATACTTTCAGTGCTTCATCCAGCATTTCCTTGTCCGTCCGTGTGTCTCGATGTAAACTACGCCCAAACATTGTAGCACGTTTCTCATAAGCGGTATCACTTACCAAATTGCTGCCTTTTGCATAAACAATCTTTGTTTTGTCGCCCAATGTTTCGCGAAGTCCTTTAACCAGTGAAGGAGTTCTGTCAAGTACGGCAGCCACACTCCATGTTCCTACCATATTTTCTCCGGCTTCAGCCAATGGACCAACAACAGCTATGGTTCCTTGCTTCTTCAGTGGAAGCAGGTTGTTTTCGTTCTTCAATAAAACAAAGCTTTCTGAAGAAATCTTCCGGGCTTCTGACCGATGTTCCTTTGTATAAATCTCTTTAGATGGTCGTTTCAGGTCACAGTATTTATACGGATTATCAAATAAGCCCAGTTTGTACTTTGCTTCCAGAATCCGGCGACAGGCTTTATCCAAAGTGTTTATTGTAACTTTACCCTCCTCAATCGATTTCTTTAAAGTTCCAGTAAAACCAGCACTAACCATATCCATGTCAACACCCGCATTAACTGCGCGTGCCGATACTGTTTTTAAATCACCAATACCATGAAGTACCATTTCTGCAATTCCAGTAAAATCGGTAACTACAAAGCCATTAAAGCCCCACTGCTCACGAAGCAAATCTGTCAACAACCATTTATTTGCAGTAGCCGGAACACCATCTATTTCATTGAAAGAAGCCATAATACTTCCCGCCCCTGCTTCAACCGCTGCCTTATAAGGAGGCATATATTCATTCATCATGCGAATACGGCTCATGTCAACAGTGTTATAATCACGCCCTGATTCACTTGCTCCATAAAGAGCAAAATGCTTCACACAAGCCATAATTTCATTGTTAGCTTTCAAGCCTTTACCCTGGTATCCACGCACCATAGCTCTCGCTATTTCAGAACCTAAAAACGGATCTTCTCCACAACCTTCTGAAGCACGTCCCCAGCGAGCATCTCTGCATATGTCCAGCATCGGCCCAAATGTCCAGCTAATTCCGTCAGCACTGGCTTCGGTGGCAGCTATGCGGGCAGACTTCTCTATTGCTTCCATATCCCATGTACATGACAAGCCTAAGGGAATAGGAAATACCGTTTCGTATCCGTGAATAACATCCATCCCAAATATTAAGGGAATCTTTAACCGGCTCTCTTCTACTGCTAGTTTCTGAACCTCCTTTATTTTTCTAACCCCTTTCAGATTAAATAATCCTCCAACTTCTCCCTGACGAATTCTTTCTGCTACATTGCTACTTTTTGCCTGTCCGGTAGTAATATCTCCGGTTACAGGCAAATTAAGTTGTCCTATCTTCTCCTCGATGGTCATTTTCTTCATCAAATCATCTATAAAACGATTCATATCTCTGGGAGACTGTTGTGCAAAAGTGTATGTAGAAATCAATAAAATAAAGGAAATAATATATTTCCTATAAAACCAATTATTCATAAGTTACTAATTTTACCAATTGGAATAAATAGTCTAAGAAGGTTATGTCTAAACACCCCCTTCTTAGACATCTGCTTATATTTAATTATACCTATTATCTGTAATCTGGATTCTGAACCAATACTCCATTCGATTTGTCTATTTCGTCTTGTGGGAGTGGCAAGTAGCGGTGTTTATCCTGATATTTCACTTTACCTGCATTATGTAGAACATCCTTGGCAATACCCCAACGAACCAAATCATAAAAACGGTCGAACTCAAGAGCTAGTTCAATACGACGTTCATGACGAATGGCATTTCTCAAAAGAGTCTGATCAATTGTTGTAACTTTAGACAAAATCGTATTATCATTGCCGCGAGCACGAGCTCTGATCATTTCCAGATCATCCGATGCTTCTTTCGTATTGCCTAATTCGTTTGCAGCTTCAGCAGCCATCAATACAACATCTGCATATCTGATTAAGCGAATATTTACCCAGAAACCACTAGTCGTAAATTCCTTACGCTTAGCAGGGTTTGTATAGGCTTTTTTATTATAGTATGCCCCCATTCCAGATGAAACCGGTGATTCTCCATAAGGTTTGTTAGTATTCTCGGGAGTAATCGGTTCGTCCGCACTTTTTCTAAAATAAAGTAAAGTTGCATCTTTACGAGGATCACCAGATTCATAAGCTTCTCCCAGTTCTTTTGTTGCCATGTGCCATCCCCAGCCTAAATTCGACTGGCCAGAGCCACGTACACCCTGTACCTGACAGAACTGGCTTCCTATTGAGGTGCTGGCCGGCAATGCTGCTGTTGAAGCACATTGCAGTTCAAAAATAGATTCACTACAGTTTTCACCTTCATCTGTAAAGATCTTATCGTACGGGGTATTCAAATTGTACAATCCGGAGGTCATTACGTCTTTAGCAGCGGTATACATATTGTTCCAATTATTTCTCATCATGTAGGTACGTGCATGAAGTGCGCGGGCAGCCCCCCAGGTCAAACGACCAATATATTCTGCACTCCATTGTTTTGGAAGTAATTTTTCTGCTTCGTCCAGATCTTTATCAATCTGCTCATAAATTTTTTCAGCTGTTGTTTTAGAAACATTAGCTTCAGCTGCATCACGGATTCTAGCAGTAACTAAAGGAACTTCTCCAAAAGCTCTTACCAGATTGAAATAACAGTAAGCACGAAAAAAAAGTGCTTCTCCTTTGTTTCTTTGAGATGCTTCTTCCTTTGAAAGCAACTTATCTACAGCATCGATTACAGAATTAGCCTGGTATACAATCATATAATTTTGCGACCAATATGCTTTTACAGTTCCATTGTTGGTTGTATATTCAAAATCATCCCAAAAGGCAGCCTGATCTGCACCGTCGCCTACCGAACTTCCCTTTTCCGAATCTTCTGAGCGAACATAGTGTATCATGAATGCGGGGATTCCGGCTGTTATATTGTAACTGCGCATTAACGTGTAGATACTAAAGACTTGCCCATCAATGGAAGAACCTCCTTCGGGGGTATCATCCTCGGTAAACTGTCCCAGAGGACTGCGATCAAGAAAATCGCTACAACCCGTAAAGCTAAAGGCAGAAGTAGCCAACATCAACGATAATATATATTTATTGAGTTTCATAATTTGTGATTTTAATAGTAATTAGAAAGTTAAGTTTAGACCAAATGTATAAACTGCCGGCATAGGATATGAACCATCATCAACACCAAAAGCGGTTGCAGAACCACCAAGTTCAGGAGTATACCCTGTATTATGCTTCCAGGTCTTCAGGTTCTGAATATTTGTATAAACCTTCAATGCCTTTATGCGTAGTTTATTCAGGAATTTCTTATCAAAGTTATAAGCTAACTGAATATTACGGATACGGAAGAAACTGCCATCTTCAATATAATAGTCTGAGTTCTGATTGTTGATTGTGTGTTTAATGTTCAACAGAGGTTGTGAGTTTGAAGTTCCTTCACCATGCCAGCGGTTCATTCGTTGTGCCATGAAATTAAACTGTGACCAGTTATAATTATCCCATGTGCGGAAAATTTCATTTCCTTGTTGCCCCATCATATCAATACCTAATTCAAAGTTCTTGTAAGATACTCCTAAATTAATACCATATGTAAAGTCCGGTGTCGGATTACCAATAATAGTACGGTCAGCAGGAGTAATAACCTTGTCTCCATTCAGGTCAACGAATTTCAGGTCACCTGGAGTAACTGTAGCAAGCTTATTGACTGGAGAAGCCGCAATATCAGCTGCAGACTGATAAACTCCCTCTACTTTATAACCATAAAAATAACCAATAGGATAACCTGCCTGTGTATAGCTCATACTTTTCGCACCATCAATAATGGAATACCCGTTTTGAACCAAACCCAAAACTTTATTCTTTATCGTTGTTAAGTTACCTCCAATATTGTATCCCCAATCACCTTTGCGGTCATTCCATGATGCAGCCAGTTCAAAACCCTTATTTTCTATTTCACCTAAGTTCCCTACTCCGGGAACAGTACCTGATAATCCGGGAACAGTAGCAAGTAGATCTTTTGTATTCTTCTTGTAATACACTCCTTCAAAATGAAGGCGGTTTTTCAACATGTTTGCTTCAAAACCAGCTTCCCAGGCTTGTACTTTTTCCCAACGAAGATTCAGGTTAGGCAGATATTCTAACTGATAGCCCGGAATAATATTATTCCCGAATACAGCAGAAGATGAATTTATCAATAAAGGTTCGGCCGGGTAAGCTGATTTCATTGCCTGATTACCAAGAGTACCCCAGGAAGCTTTCAATTTAAGCATGTCAAAGAAGTTTTGATTAGCCATAAACTTTTCTTCAGACATCAGCCAACCTCCACCTATTGAATAGAAATTCTGCCACTGATTACCCGTATAAGAGAAAGCAGAGGAGCCATCACGACGAAAAGACGCATTTAACAGATATTTTCCGTTATAGTTATAAAGTACACGTGCCAACGCTGAAACAGTAGTCCGCTCCCATTGTGTGCTACCATTAGTTGAAGCTCCGGCATCACCGATGCTTACATACCATTTATCTGGATTGTCTGCAATGACTAATCCAACACCCTGGTCACGTCCGGCAGTGAGCAGACTATAAGAGTTATAATAAGTTGTAAAACCAGCCGTAGCAGTAATATTGTGATTACTAAATGAATTTACATAAGTCAATAAATAATCACTCTGAACTTTTGTTTCATCACTCTTATTTTGTTCTATAGCAGTTTTCTTTGTTCCTAATATATTAATCTTTCCTTCAGCATCAGGATCATATACCTTCACAATAGGTGTGTATTTCCGATAACTATTCGAAGCATAATCCATAGAAAAAGTAGTGCGGAAAGTAAAATTATTCAAGAACGTCCACTCTCCATAAATATTACCTGCAGCACGGTTATTGATTGCCCGTGCTGTATTAGCCCGTTCTTCAACATCTACCATTGGATTGGTTATCTGTGCTTTCTGAAATTCCGGAAGTGCAGCAAATAGTTTGTATTCGTCGTTATAAACCGCAGCTACCGGAGTAGAACGGATAGCATTCAATACTTCTTTTGCATCAGTAGGTAATATACGTGCACCATTCAACTGAAAACCAAATTTCAGATTTTTATTCACGTTATATTCATTACTTGCATTCAAAGTAATCTTGCTATACTTTTCATTTTTAATGTTACCTTGTTCACCAGAATACCCAACACCCAGATAGAATCTATTCTTTTCTGATGCACCAGTAATACTAATGTTATTATTGGTAATAAAGCCAGTTTGAAATATTTCATCCTGCCAGTCTGTATCACCCTTCCAATTAGTAAAATCAAATGTTTTTGCTCCCTGATTAGTAAGTTGTTCGTTATAAAGTTCTTTAAACTCAGCAGCATTTACCATATCAATTTTATCTACTACTTTTTTCCAACCGAAAGAAGTATTGATATTCACTAAAGTCTGTCCTTCTTTTGCTTTCTTTGTGGTTACGATAATTACACCATTAGCACCACGTACACCGAAAATAGCTAAAGAAGAAGGGTCTTTCAGAATCTCCATTGATTCAATATCCGCTGGATTCAGGAAATTGATATTGTCGTTAAACAATCCATCTACAATATATAATGGAGTGTAACCATTAATAGAATTTGTACCACGAACACGAATTTCAGGATCAGCACCAGCACGTCCGGAATTAACGACTTGTACCCCGGCAACTTTACCTTGCAATGATGCCAGAGGGTTGTTAGCCGGTTTATTTGCTATCTCGTCCCCCTTTATATTCGTAATTGAGCCAGTCAGGTCACGTTTCTTAGCTGTACCATAACCAATTACCACGGTTTCACTCAACATTGTAGCATCTTCTTTCATTATCACATCAATAGCGCTTCGCCCTTCCACTTTTATCACCAAAGCTTTCATTCCTATATAAGAAAATTGTAAAGAAGCATTGGAAGCTGCTGAAATAGAATAATTTCCATCGAAATCTGTTGCTGTTCCTCCTGAAGAACCAGCAACCCGTACTGCAACGCCAATTAATGGTTCGTGCAGTTCGTTAGTAACTTTACCCGTCACAGTTCTATTCTGAGCAAATACAGAAGATACAGAAATACCCATGATACCTATCAGAACCAACAAGGTTCTTAGCCAGGACATTTTCTTAGTAGACATTTTTTTTAAAGTTTGTTTTTTCATTGCATTAAATTTAAACAATATTTTCCAACTAAGTCTGTCGGTCGTCAACTTTGCCTTACTAACTCATTACAAATTAAACGGGCCCTGTTACAATCAAATATTAAGTTAACAAAGTTTCTGTCTGGAATCTCCGACAATCAAATTCTGTGGCAAACATACCGATGGAAAGTTACAAGAACAAAAAAAACTCCTCACAATAGATACATGAAGGAGCTTTTTAACAAATAAGAGACCTCACTTTTACCTCTCAATATATTTTAACTTATTGATATATAAAAGATTATAACTTACAAATCAATCAACATCAATGAAACAATCGTTCAGATTCTGAGTAGGTTTAAGATCAAGTTTTTTTCTTAGTCTGTAGCGGTTGTTTTCTACTGCGCGAACAGATATGTTCATTAAAGAAGCAATATCTTTAGATTCCAGACCAAGTTTTAAGCAGGCGCACAATCTTAGATCATTATTAGTCAGTTGCGGATATATCGTTTTAAGTTTCTTGAAAAAATTCTTATGCTTTTGCTCAAATCGAATAAGGAACATATTCCAATCATCTTCCGTATCCATATTATTAGCTAAAAGTACATTCATTTTCTGAATAAAAGGCACTAGTGTTTTCTGAGCATTCTTGGTATAAAAGTCATCTACAATCCCTTTCAAATTGAGAATCAACTCATTCTTTTTGATGATAAAAGACGTCTGGGTAAACAATTCAGCATCTTTCTCCTCTATCTTATTCAATAACTTCTCATTCATCATTCTCAGATACCTGGCTTCACGAGCGCGAACCTTCTGTAAATGCAAATTACGATATCTACGCAATATAAGCAGCCATACTAAATATAGTATAAGGCCTGTAGTAACTAAATAAAGCAGATAAGCCCAGAATGTTTGATGCCACGGAGGTAATATTTGGAATTTATAGATAGTTTCTTTCGATTTATGCCCTAAGCCGTCAACTGTTCTTATTTTAAAAGTATAGCTTCCTTTTGGTAAACGAGCATAGAAAATCTTCCCTGTTGTAGCCGGGATACTCCATTCATTGTTTACACCTTCAAGAACATACTGTACAGAGAGGTTGGAAGTAAATGAATGACTCTCTGAAAAAGTAAAGGTTACATTATTATAATTAGACGGTATCTCAAAATCCTTTACTGGGTCAAGATAGCGCTCTTTTCCTTCAGAAGGGTTGATACGTACAGATTCTATTAAAGGAGCATTTAATAGAACCTCACTAGAACTTTTTTTATGAAGATTGTGAAGAATGAATCCTGCATCCAGGCATACAAGTGATATAGAATCATTTAATACAGAGATATTTTCATCTGCGTTAACCAATGACAGATTGTCATTGTCTACATTATATGCCTCCAGAATTCGTGTTATATATCCATCATAAACAAATCTGTAAATCGAAGAGCCGGTTATAGCCCAACTCTGATCATTATTTATATGAACTATTCTCTTCAGATCACTGATGGATGAAAAGCATTTATTCAGTCTATTCTCAGGCACAATCTGGTCTCTATTTTCATCATAGCTCCAGTACTTATTATTACCTAGGAATATTATTCGTCCTCCAATCTTAAAGAGCGATAATTTTTCGGGAAGTGCTTTGTTTTTCTCTATCCCATAATAAAAATGGTAACGAAATGATTTATAATCATCAGATAGCCGGCACTTATAAACACCTTGTCCAACGGTTTCAAGCCAGATGTTATTCAGGTGGTCTACTTCTGCATTAATAATTGATTTAGAGACATCTCCGATTTTCCATACCTGATGAGTATCCATGTCGACAACTGCCGGTCTGTTATAGGTAACCACAAATAAAAGATTCCTGTCTTTCACCGGAAGTTTCATAATACGAAATATCCCTGTATTCAACTGATAGGGAGTAGATATATTCAAATCTTTTCCTATCTCAATAATATTCATATTGTGTCCACAAAACAAGTGTCCGTCTATTTTAGAAAATGTCCATACCTGTCCTTGAGTGCCTTTCATAAACTTTAATGAAGAAAAGTATTTAGGACTATATAAATCATTCTTCGGAATATAATACACCCCCTGATTAGTACCTATCAGCAGGTAATTATTCCAATAAGTGGCACAATATACCGCTCCAATATCCTGGGAAAAAAAGTTGTAATAGCTAAGTCCTTTATTATAACGAACATACGCTAATCCTCTATCCATTCCTACCCATACATTATTCAGGTTGTCTTTACACAGAGCTAAAACAGTGTTGTTCTGCAAAGAGTTCTGTGAGGAGTAATGGGCTATCACGTTTCCTTTCTCATCAGTTTCGTATACTCCGTCGAGTAATGTACCCCAATAATACGAACCTCTTTTTGATACATCTATTCCACAGTTTAATTCCTTATCCCGGAGTAACTGACTGAAGGAGCTATTCCAATGGGTGAATTCCTTTCCGTTATACAAATATATTTCTCCTGAAGAAGTTCCAATCAGACATTGATTATTTTTATATGGCAAAATAACTCTGGCTAATTTTCCATTAAAAATATTACTACCCTCAACTCTTTGCAAACAATCATTTTTCAGCCGGTAAAGCAAACCGTTTATTTCTTGTACCCAATATTCATTTCTTACTTTATAAAGAAAAAGGAGTCCGTTCTCCAAACCAATTTTCTTGATAGACGTTCCATTGTATATATATATGTGTCCGAAAGACTGATAATAAACTTTTTTATTTTTATTATCAATACAGACTTTCCATATAGTTTCATTATGCAAAGAACTTTTGGGTAATAAATTCTTAAAAGTAGTATATCTCAGATTGCCAGAAAGATCCCTATCCCAGCGTCCAATGTCTTCAAAACCGCCGGTATATATGATGTTGTGAGAATCTATACCAATCCCTTTAATATAAGAACCGTTGACAGTACGATTTAACTTCCAAACCATTCCGTCAAACTCTAGCAAACCCTTATCATTTCCAAAATACATTATTCCTTTTTCATCCTGAGAAACAGACCAATTCTTATTTGCAGCCTTGTATTTATCCCGATAAATGTTAATAATATATGGTTTCTCGTTAGCGCGTGTTTCTAAAAATAAGAGGATAAAAAGAATATAAAAAAATATTTTTTTGTTCATAATATAATGGTTAGGGTACCACAAAGATATAATTAAAATGCTTTTGAGCTATATACTGGTCCGACATTTTTTGTTCTGTCTAAATTATGCGTCTGAGCCCATTCGGTTGGAGACATATTCGTTGTAATAATCACTAAAGCCCGCTCATGAAAGTGATTGATCAGATTGAAGAGCCCCACTGCCTCATCCTTCTTTATAGGCAAAAGCATAATCTCGGCAATACCAAGTAGATGGGCTTTAATAAACGCTCATTTTTGGAGGTTCAACATTACAACTTTAAACGTTTTCTTGTGCCTTAAAATAAAAACAGAATTTTCCTTGCAAAAAGGAAATAATTATATAACTTTGTCCTTATGAAAAGGAAAGAAGTAATTCAATCGCTCATTGCAACCAAACAAAATGAAATTCCGTTTAATGTTATTAAACGAGATTTGGAGTTACCGATAAATAGTGAACAAATGATCACTATTCCCGGAGTGCGTCGTTGTGGAAAATCATCCTTGATGATGCTTGTAATAAATTCTCTGGCGGAACAAGGTGTCCAAAAAGAAAGAATTCTTTGGCTCGGTTTCGATGATGAGCGTCTTTATGATATGTCAACAGACGAATTGGACGATATTATCACTGCCTACATGGAAATGTATCCTTATATCCCTATCAAGGATGTATATATGTTTTTTGATGAAATTCAATTAGTAGATAAATGGGAATTATTTGTTCTTCGCATATTTAAAAGCTATTGCAAGAACATATATGTATCAGGAAGTAATGCACAGATGCTATCTCAGGAACTTTCATCAGCTTTGCGTGGCTGGCCATTAGAATATGAAGAATTTCCGCTTTCATTTAATGAATTCTGTCGTTTCAAAGGTATTGCGACAAACGTTTTTGCTGAAGCAGATAAAGCAAAACTGAAAAATGTTTTTGTTGAGTTCAATCATGCCAGCGCTTTTCCTGAAGTTGTATTAACTCCTGAGAAATCAATGAAAGAACGTAAACTTCAAGGATATTTCAACACAATGCTTTTCCGTGATTTAGTGGAGCATTATAAATTAAGTAATCCTGAAATGGTACGTTACTTTTTGAAGCGAGTTATGGCTAATCTGACAAAGCCCACTTCCATTAATTCTATTTATAACGATATAAAATCACAAGGATTGAAAGTAAGTAAGGATAAGCTATATGAATTAGCAGATCATATTTGCTCCATATTCCTTTTCTTTCGTGTCTCTAAATATGATGAATCAATCATTAAAGAGAAGAACTCACTTAACAAATATTATTGTATAGACAATGGTATGCGTAATGCTATTCTGCTGCCACAAAGTGACGATGATGGTAAATTACTAGAGAATACAGTTTTTCTGAATCTGAGACGAAATAGTAAACCTACAGATAAAATATTTTATTATCAAGGGACTAAAGAATGTGATTTTGTTTATCAAAGGAATGAAAGTATAGTTGAACTAATACAAGTAACGTGGGATATGTCAAATGAAGAAACCAGAAAAAGAGAAATTGATGGACTTTTAGAAGCAGCACGAGTTACAGGTTGCGATAAACTGTCAATCATAACCAATGATGAAGAATATGAAATAATAGAAGACGGCATGGCAATTAAAGTTATTCCTGTATGGAAGTGGCTTCTTTCTTAGTAACAAGCCTTTGATTACACCCTGGCAGCTAAAAGAAAAAGAGCTCAACCTATCATATAATAAATAAAAAACAATATATTTGTATATTATATGATAGATTGATTATATGGCAAAGAGCACTATGGGAACTAAACTACCCCGAAAACTTGAACAAAAAATGCAGATTGTAGGCGAGCAAATCAAATTAGCCCGCCTCAGACGGAATTTGAGCATAGCTCAGGTAGCAGAACGCGCCACTTGTTCGCCGTTAACAGTATCTCGTGTGGAAAAAGGATTACCAACTGTAGCTATCGGTATCTATTTGCGAATTCTTTATGCTTTGCAATTGGATGATGATATTCTCCTGCTAGCCAAAGAAGATACTATGGGCAAAGCTCTACAAGACTTGAATCTGAAGCAACGCAAAAGAGCCTCAAAGAAAGATTAATATTACATCTTCGTCTTGTGAATCGAACTTAACCGTTTTATTAATTGACAATATGCAAATTGAAAAATAATATGATGAACACAGGCGAAATAATTTTATATCAAACATCTGATGGGCAAACCGCCATTGATGTACGATTGGAGAATGAAACTATTTGGTTAACATAAAAGCAGATAGCAGAGCTTTTCGGCACAAAACGTCCTGCTATAACCAAGCACCTCAAAAACATTTTTGCATCTGGCGAACTGGAAGAAAAGGGTACATGTTCCATTTTGGAACATGTGGAATTATGCAAAACATCCACCATTCTTTCGCACAGGAATTGTTTGATGTTAACACTATATAATTTGTCAAGTTATCTGATAATATCAGTTTAAATTAATTATATTTGTAGTTATAAAAAATGAGTCTATGACCAAGCAACAAGCAATACAACTCTTTGAGCAAAAACAAGTCCGCACAATTTGGGATGATGAACAGGAGAAATGGTATTTTTCTATTGTAGATGTAGTGGCCGTTTTAACAGACAGCCCCAACCCACAAGTATATTGGCGTGTTTTAAAAAAACGTCTGATTGCAGAAGGAAATGAAACCGTTACAAATTGTAACGGTTTGAAAATGCGTGCAGCAGATGGGAAGATGAGACTCACTGATGTTGCCGATACAGAACAACTTTTCCGCCTTATTCAATCTATCCCATCCCCTAAAGCTGAACCTTTCAAACAATGGATGGCAAGCGTTGCTAGTGAGCGATTAGACCAGATCCAAGATCCGGAACTATCTATTGAGCAGGCTATGATGGACTATAAACGTCTTGGATATTCTGATAATTGGATAAACCAACGGCTAAAATCTATTGAGATACGTAAGGACTTGACGGATGAATGGAAAAAGCATGGTTTACAAGAAAGTGTACATTTTGCTACTTTAACTGATATAATCTACCAAACCTGGGCAGACAAAACAGCCAAAGAGTACAAACAATTCAAAGGATTGAAGAAAGAAAATCTTCGGGACAATATGACCAATAAAGAGTTGATATTGAATATGCTTGCGGAACTCTCTACAAAAGAAATTTCAGAATCAACTAATCCAGAAACATTCAATGAACATTGTGATGTGGCTCAACAAGGTGGTGAAATTGCTCGTAATGCTCGATTAGAATTGGAAGAAAAAACAGGAAATCAGGTTGTCTCTCCTCTAAATGCAAAAGATGGAATTATGCTGAAAAGGAACGAAGAAAAAGAAGATTAGATAGATAAGATAAAATCCGCCAATTCTATTTGTCTTTTCAATTCGGGGCACAGTGAGTCCCGAATTGAAAAAGGAAAATTATCGAAAACTAATTTCAGTAAAAAATGATCAGGTCCGTATGCGGTATACGGAATGAGTCAGTCAACGGTATTGATATTCAGACCTATTTTCTTGAATTTGATTTTTAGTTTATTGAATACTAATAATTTCTTACAAAAAAAACGTTCTACAAACTTAGTTAATTGTTATTATTCCAAAATTCTGCTCTGTATACTTAGACTTTTCACCATACTGAATGATAGTTCGTCTTTCCGAAGGCTCTGTAATATTTTGATTCACTTCATTGTCTTTGATGACTGGATTCTTAACAGGACTCTTTAATAATTCAGCAATTAACTTTTTAGCGTTATCTGTAGTCAACTCCTTAAAATCTCCTGTGTTAATTTCCGTCAAATAAAGCCATACATCATCCAAGATTTTCATGAATGAATTAATCTGACCCAATTCATAAAGAAGATATTCCATGTGACCGACAGAAGATGACAGTTGTTCTTGTTTTTTCTCAATCTCAGAGCGCCAATAGTCTTTAACTTCTTTCAGTCCATCACCATTTCTCTTAATAGCTCCCAGATCAACAATTGGGAACAAACGACTTTTCAATTCTCCATTTTTGAAAATTTCTGTTAATTCGAACATACACTGAATAGATTGGAAATATTCTGGAATAATAACTACTATTATTCGGTCTGCTGCACCAATCTCTCTTTCATATGCTTTGATATCAACCTTATAAGGGATATCTTCATCTATAGTATAATCAATGCTCTCAAGTTCCAAACCTTTACAAATAGAGGTTATCGTAACTTTATAGTCTTCATGATGCTTGTATGATATGTGTACTTTATGCAAGTTTATATTCATCTGTTGATTTTTATTGTTTTGTAATTTTACAAAGTGAATTCTATTACTGATATTATATGCTTTTATCCCGTCTACCTCAGAAAGACTAGCAATGCAGATTATAGCAAATGTCCTTGGGAACTGCTCCAATACTTTGTAAAGTAGTTCCAATTCATCATTATCGAATATTGCAAATGCACATGCATTTTTTATGTGCAACACCGATTTTGGCTTAATGCTCATCTGCGAAAATATACTAAAAAAGATTTCATTGAGCATTGTTCCTGCGTGTACACGATTACCTGTAAGTAAACAGTCTTTCAATCTATTCAGTTCCGGACTTTGATAACGATGAAGAAGACTTATTGCAAGTGCCTCTATAGCAGGCTGTCCTTTATATACAACAAGTTCCTCTGTTTCATAGCTAACATCATATAAATTATTAATATGGTTTCCTATCTCTGTATCCGACATTGAGGTTTCAAATATATATAAACCAGACTCTATTAGCTGAGTCAAGTCAAGCTTACTTACTTCGATTTTACAATCAAGGTTATTCATTGTCTAACTTGTTTAAGAAGTTAGACATCATATATTTATTTTCAGGATTTTGTAGCAGTTTGTCCATTAAATCCATAGCCTTTTCCAGAATACCCTGATAGTCCTCATCGTTGAAAGACTTTATGCCATTATAGGCCTGAATAAGAATGTCTGCGACTTTATTCCAGGAAGCAAAATCCTCCGGCATACGCTTACCTACAATCAACTCCAACCAATTTAAGGTTTGAACAGGTTCTACTAAGGCATGAACTGCTAAGAAGCCATAGAATCCTTTTACCACGTGTGCACTTACAGGTGACTCAAGGTATGTAATAGCAATACGTTCCTGATGCAGCGGATTGCATGAATCGATGTTATAAAAGACAGCATCACACTGTACTCCCATTTCGTCTGAATCATATTGAGGCTGCATACATTTGCAAATATATTCTACAGCATCTTCATTGAGTTTTCCAGCTGGCGGTTGACAAAAGAATTTCAATAGTGAAAGCCTGGCTATTTCACTACTGTCACTCATGTCATCAAGCAATTTCTTGCTCACAGAGTGACGAGTATGAGTCCATGCTAACCATAAAAATATCACTTGTTCTTTGTAGCAACTTTCTACTTCAAGAGCATGATGGAAAAAGTCAATAAGTTGATCAAAACCATAATTTACAAAGTAAACCAATGGATTATAATTGTGCACAGGCATTGCCATTAATTGAGGATGATAATCATGCATCAAGCGAAAAAACAACTTCAGATTTCTTTCCTTATCTATATGATTCAACACCGCCATATTCAGCAAGATAGCCGAACGAGTAAACTCTGATGCCGTTTCTGCAATAGACTCCAATGTTTCAAATATGGCAATACCATATTTCTCAAAATTAGCACATTTCACTAAGATATAGCCAGCATTGCCTCTGCATTGGTTGATTCCTCTGTTATAGATATTATTACCCGACTCATTTCTATAACTCAAATCCTCTTCTGCATATTTTACAATCTGACAAAGGAAATCGAATACACATTGAGGTAAGCGGTCTTTGTCTATAAAGCCTTCAGTAGCTAGCAGAAATTCATAAAGTGAAAAATCTCTTGGCGTAGCATTTACGTCACCACCAAGAAGATTCACAATACCATTAAATATTTTCTCTGCATTACCAAAACAGTTTGCATCTATAAGCCCTTGAAATCCAGCAATAGCATAACCAATTGGGATATTTTCACTAGAGACAACTTCTTCTATCAACGGAAGGAACTTGCCGGGATCTGATTTAACTGAATCTCTAAAAAGCATTTTTTGACCAGTCAACGAAGGTATATTCCAATCATTATGGGCATCTGTATTATATTTCTCCATAGAACGATACCATTCCTTCAAACTCATTTTCACAGTTTTAGCCCGGCTCATTGATGGCCATCCTGAGAAAGACGAACTTCTGAAGGGCTGATTATTCTCCAAATATTTAAACTTCCTCCGCATTCTTAAGAGTTCCTGATATGCATCCCAATATTTTTGTCGAATAATATCTTCTGGCAGTAAATTAAGCACCGTACCTCTTCTGTGCCCCATCTGTGTAATAGGTATCCCATACTTGATATGCTCTTTTTGATAATATACACGTTCATCTTTTGGATTCAACGACATAATATATGTTACCATATCATCTTGTTGTTGGCTGTTGAGATTGGGGAATATTGTTTTAAGCAATTCGGTAGCCTGATATTCCAACCAACAGGGAGCATCAGCCAATAATTTGCGACCAATAATCAAGTCGTATGACTCTTGTTGGAATTCTGTTGGTTTATGAGAGTAGGCATAAAGAGCGACATAGACAAGACCATCTAGTTCCTTCTGGGACAATTGGTAGAGTTTGTCTTTTATTGCTTGATCACCAGCATCCAGTTTGGCAATAACCGCATCCAATATCTTATTGGCAATACATTTTGTAAACTCATACGAAATATTTGCTCCTTTGGATCTCTGAAAATGAGAAAACTCCAACGAATTTTTTATTGCATGCTCAGGGATCAAGTAGGACTTCTTTGCCAGAATAAGTTCAAATAGTTCCAGATAAAAATCCAACATCTTACCTGACAGATCTTTTTCCAAAGTATCGTAAATTGATTCTACTTCATGCCCAATCTGGACGGTGTTCATACCAGAATGCTCTTTTTCTTCCAATTGCAGAATGATGTTCTGCCTCAACTCACCTATAACGAATTGGGGGTCTGACGCAGCTAGGTTCTTTAATATAGATATCATCTGCAAAGGATTTCTAGATGTTACAAGTCGCAAATATATCTGCTTCAATTTCTCACCGCTAGAGTTTATCGCGCAAGTATCCAGCAAACTGGTGACATACGTTTTGTTCGCCTCGCCTCCAAGATCAAGAATCTCATTGGCAAAATCCAATACCCTATCACTCTCGTTCCATTGCAAACGACGGCATACCGCTATAATTTTATTTTTATGAGATTCTGACAAAAATCTCCACCCCCCTTTACCATCTACAAGAGCTTTCAAGGCTGCAAACCAACTCCAATTGTGAATAGCATCTATCAGTACGCCCATCAGTTTTTCGTCAGCATATAGTTTATTAGTTATGAATGTGATTTCCTCAGGTATTGGTTCCTCAAAGAAGACCATAGATGACAGAGCTAATGACTTCAGGTGGAATCTGAAACTTACCTCACCATTTTCATTTTGATCAAATAACAAATGGCGTAGCATAGTAATATATTGTTTGGGGTCAGATGATCGCTGGAATGCAAGTACACTTTTCACAGTTGAACGCACAAAAAGTCCCTGATGATGTTGCTTCAATTCAACCAATAAGTCGCAACCTTTCTCTGCAAACCTACGAGCATAAACATAATCGAACATTGTTTGGTGAAAGAATTGCACCTTGTTGTTCTGTATCATATTCAGTATATTTGTAGAAAGCAGATAACTTAATTCCGATACATATTCGGTTTCCAGGTATGCAACACTGACAGACAGTTCCTGACGCTCATACATACGATTAGTTAGTTCGTCTAGCAATCGTATCAACTTCTGAATATTCACGTTTTTTCGATCCACATCTCTTATGTAGACATTCCACAGAGCACTATAAAGAGAATCTTCCGTCAACGGATAGGAAAGCTGTACACTGTTTCGAACTTTTAAAAACAAATACAAATGCAGCGGGTTACCCAAAAAACGAAGCATTTCCGTGGTCAATTCATCCTTACAGTCATTTATTGCCAAGCAATCCTTAACTTGTTCTGGTGTAAACTCTCTCAGTTCCCATTTCTTGTCAGCATGCAGTTGTTCCAACACTGGGTCGTATTCCAAATCATACGGCCGACAGGATATAACTACGCGTACATGTAAAATACTCCTTACTTGGGCTATCAATTTAAGCAATGAGCGGAGAGGTGTACGATTAGATGATAGTGACAATGAAAGCGCATCAATCTGATCAATGAGCAGTACCACTCGACGCACTTTTCGTGTCAATTCTTTTATTTCAACCTCCAATGGCTTTGCCAGATACATTTTCTTTGCCAAATCATTAGTATCCACAAACTCTACTTGATCTGATTTCAAGCCCAACACCGCACAGTCTTTCTTCTGATTCAATTCTTCCAGTAACTCATGCATTACTACAGACTTACCAATACCGGCTTTTCCATACAGTAGCGCCACACGTTTTGGTTTTTGGACATCCTCATCTTGTTCAATCCATTTGAGTATCTGTTCAGTCTCATCACGATAAATTTTTGGTTTAATCGAGGGCAAGTAGTTTTTTAATTCAAACGAAGCATTATCAAAAGCAGATGCTGTTTCTGCCACATAGCTGCTAACGAAGATTGTGCCCTCGTTCCGCTCTATATAGATGGACTTTTCTCCAAACTGATTTATTGTCTTTTCTTCACTCATTGTTGTATGACGCTATTTTATCGTTTCATATCTTTTACATATTCACAGGCCTTATTGAAGGCTTTGCTCATAACTTCTGGCATTTTTACTTCTGTTTGATAACCTCCTCCACCTTTAATAAAGAGGCAAGTATTTATTTCACCATCCGAATTTTCATTCACACCTACCAACTCTCTCTTATAATGAAAACAAGCCCCATTGCGTAGAGTAGGCTCTACCATCATAAAGTCACCCAAAAGGTTGAGGGCTTCCACGCCTTCTAGTCTCTGGAGCGAATGCAGCAATTCGTTCAAGTTAAGTCTGACGTTCATTCGTTTCAGTACAGCCAGGAACTTCACAATGCTAGTGGAAGTTCGTATCTTATAATTGCCTTCAAGGTCTATAACTTCATCAGAAATCTGCTCGTCCATACCATCCAATATTTGCGCAATGTCGCGTACCGACTTTCCTTCCAAAGCATTGGCGAAGCTGCCATCAGATTCAGAACAAATTTGTAATGAAGCTGCTATATCTTGGGGTAACCCGCATTCTTTTTTGATGTAGTCATACAAGCAGTCATCTGCAACACGTTTTAAGGAATAGCGAAAAGGGTAATGCGACAAAAATTTGCACATATAGCCGCTATAGTTAGCCTTCACCCCATAGAAATGATGAAAAAGATGCTCTGCCTTGTCATAATCCAGTACAACTACAATATTACTGAATCCAAATTTGTTAGTATCCTTGTCTTCATCAATATGCGCTCCCAACACATTAAGGATGCGGAACAGATGGCCCGGGTCTATTCGGTCAAGGTCTTCAATAATAAGTACAGTCTTCCTTTTATCACTAACTTTCACATGATGTTGGATGTAATCAATAGCATTTTCTATAAGTTTTGTGTAAGCATCATGTTCATATAAACCACCGCGTTGAGCCACAAAAGTGGATTCAAATTTATCCCACGTCTTTTTCTTTTCATCATAACTCTTCTTGAACTGCTCAGCCTTGCTCAACAGTTTATCATAAAATGTTCCTCCTGGAACGAAAGTAAGCAAGAATGAGATGACCGCACGTAGGTTTTCCCAATTGAAGCAAGAGTCAGCAACAGCCTCAAAGTCTATATTATTCAATATTCCTTCGTTGGCCAAACGCAGAAGTATATCCCGCTTAATATACTCAAATACATCCTCGTTTCGCGCAACGGAGTAATTCACAGGGTACAGTGTCACAAAATAGTACTCATCAGCCAGCGTCTCCTGCATTTCCTTTAGAAAATATGTTTTTCCGTCTCCAAATTGAGCAGTAAGCACTACTCTGCAGTTGTTCTCCAAATGAATTCGAAAGCGTTCTATTTCCTTATCTATAGGTATTTCTTGCATAATTTATTGTTGGTTATTTATTATTTGCATACGTACCTCCATAGATTCATTATTTAGAACAATATCGATAGCAGCAGTTGCCTCAATGTATTTTATAGATCTTATTTTCAAATTAGAATTTTGAAAAGTTATATTGTCCATACTATATTTAATTTTATACAAATACAAAGATACTTTTGTTTTAAGATTTAACAAAACTTCAAGACAAAAAAATATGCTTACAAGTACGATTCATTATAGGAACAAATATTGCCTTCTCAAAAAGATATACTTTTTCCAATCTATCTCCCCGCCCCCCCACCAAAATGCACAAAAAGCCCTAACAAAAGGCATTTCAACTAGTAGCAGATAAAAAAGTTCAACCTTTTATCTGCTACTAAATCCTGATTATCTGCTACAAAACAGGGCTATCTGCTACTAAACTAAACGTTCCGCAACATCATAATACGTATTCCCGTTAATCCTTCGGTTAGGAATATTCAGTTTTCTGAGGATACGGCCGAAATGAATGGCGTTTGTGGCGGTGAGCTTGATGCCGCTTTTCTTCTGCAGCTGAGTAAAAATCTCTACGGCAAGAAATTTTTCACTTGTCTCGCCTGCTTCGGCTCCACGGAAGTATTGCTGGAAAAGTTGTTCGGCGGCTGGGGTTTGTTCAAACTCCTGGTTCTTCTTCATTAATATGGCCTCATCGTCGGCGTTAAACCAATAGCGCTCTCCACTTTGTATCTCACTGATTGCCTGGGCATAGAGTTGCTCGTGGTTAATAACTTGTGTTTCGTCTATCTTCCCGGTTAGCAGAATGCAGATGAAACGACGACCACCGGATTTATCGGTCAGCAGGTCGGCATGATTACTTGTGGCTATGAATGATGCGTAACGGCGAAGCTCTTGCACGGCGGTCTTGTGGGGTTTGCGGGTGTTCACCACTGGTTTCTGAAGAATATGTTTCAGAAAGGCTTGATTGCCTGCGCTAATTTGGTCGAACTCATCAATGTTGATCAGCGCAAAGCGATTTAGGGAGAGCTCGGCATCGCGCTTCCTACTGAAGTCGATGCTGTCTGTGTAATAGGTGCGCAACTGTGGCGGAAGGATATTGAGGCAGAAGGTGGACTTGCCATATCCTTGCGGACCCACGAGCAACGGCGATGTACTATTGGCGTATTTTTTATCTGTTCCTCTCCAATGGGCAGTCATGCAGAGGAACCAGCGGTGGAAAAAGTCGGCCCAATGCGGATTGTCACATGGCACGGCATTGGCAAAAGCGCGGATACGGTCTTTCCCGTCCCACTTGGGAAGTGCGGAAAGATAGTGTTCAATGGGTGAAAATAACGGCACGCGGTCTGAGTAAACGTATCGTTTCACGTCTCTGTCCCACAGTTGCAGACCTTCAAACTGGGCATTGAGGGCAATACTGTTCAGCGCCCTGTCGGTGATGGGACGGAAATCGAAAAAGAATGTATTGCGCTCCCTGTACTCCACCTCGGTGGTTTGTGTGTTATAGCGAAATTCATAACGGCGTTTCATAAATTCATCGGCTTTCATGGCCATAGTCTGTTCCGGACGAATGCAAGGCTTGTCGCCAAAATTCTTCCCGATAAGATAAGCATTGTGAATGGTCTGCCTCACTTCTACTTCCTGATCTTTCAGATCAAGATGAAGCATCGCGCCATTCACCACCTCTTCTTCGGGAATACCCGACCTGAAACTGTTATTAGCCAGTGCCACCAAAAGCGGCTTCACTCCTTCCCCATTGGAAAGGCCCGAAGTTTCACTCAGCGCGGCATTTAATGAGGTTTC
Organism: Bacteroidaceae bacterium; assembly: GCA_963667395.2. GTDB lineage: Bacteria > Bacteroidota > Bacteroidia > Bacteroidales > Bacteroidaceae > Bacteroides. The sequence goes on along the minus strand of CAXXJL010000001.1, from coordinate 3,607,474 downwards.
AAACAGCGTGGAGATGGCTCGGTTTCGCTCATATCCGGGGATGAGTCGCTGCAACGGATTGCTCTCTTCCTGCACCGCCTCCTGATAAGTGGTTTCGGCAGGCATTTCCGTGGGCTGTTTCTGCTGAATGGCATGCGCATGGGGTGCAAAGTATAGTTCGGGATCATAAGAAAGACGGCAACTGTGCTCCAATGTTGGTTTATTAAGTGTAATGGTATAAGGCATCTGTGGCTGATAAAGCCTGACTGCCAGGCGATAGGCGTGCGCATGAAACAGCTCCGCTTCCCTGTATGTTTGCGGTAAACTGCCATCAGGAAGAGTAAAAGGAACAAGTATCTTCACACTCTTCCCCGTGGAGCCGATAAATGCAGCCAGTGTTTGTGGAAATTCCGATGCTATGTGGCGAACATTTGCAGCCTCATCCATGCCCGAAAGGTTATTAACTTCCAGCAAAACCAGTCCGTTGTACTCCTTCATCACCTGTGTTTCATTCTCTTTCTTAAATGCGGCGGCAAATAGTAGCTGCGGGAGCTTTTTTGCATAAATATTGCGTTCGGTATCGCCGCACTCTTGTAAAGAATGTCGCATAGTTAAAACCAACTGCTCATTAGTCTCTTCTTTCATACTCTCTAATAAAGCTGCAAGCTTTACCATACGCTGTGTTTTCCTCTCTCCGTAGCTTCTAATCTGTGTTATATTCATATTTCTTTTATTGATTTGTGGCATAAAGATAATACAAAAAGAATACGAAATCCAAATAAAATATGCACTTTATTTTAATTATTTTTTACCATAAAACAAGCATAAGACTAATTACTTTTCCCTAATAAGTTAATCAAATTTGTAAAGAGACATAAGTGGTCACTCATATGAGTGACCATGGGTTTCCAACTGTGTGACCATGGGTTTCCAATTGAGGGCCCATGGGTTTTCAACTGTGGGCTCACTTAGCTAAAATGGAAGAAATGACTAACTAATTAGATAAGATGCCATAACAATAGCCAGAAAATATGAAGCTCAGATTTTATTATTCTGTGCATTGATTTAACACAACAAAGTGATGGATGATATCTATTAAATTTATATTTTTGCAGAAAATTTTTAGAAAATGAAAAAGCTATTATCTTACCCTTTATCATTAGTTACTTATTTTTTCTTTTTGTTGGTGGTCTGTGTGTTTCATCCCATTCAGTGGGTTTGCCTAAAATGGTTTGGATACGAAGCACATAAAAAGAGTGTAGACTATTTAGGTCTTTGTCTGCTAAAAACGATGTCTTTTACGTTTTCATTTTCTAAAGTTGAAAACATAGACCTCATTCCCGAAGGTAAACCTTTGATTTTTGTGTCGAACCACCAGAGTCTTTTTGATATTATGGGATTCGTTTGGTTTTTCAGAAAGTTTCACCCCAAGTTTGTTAGCAAGATTGAGTTGGGAAAAGGCATTCCAAGTATCTCTTTTAATTTAAATCACGGCGGTTCGGTATTGATTGACAGAAAGAACCCGAAACAAGCATTGCCTGCTATAAAAAAACTGGGCGAATATATTGAGACCAATTGTCGTTCGGCGGTAATTTTCCCGGAAGGTACTCGTTCTAAAAATGGAAAGCCAAAAAGATTTTCGCCTAATGGTGTGAAGATTTTATGTAAATATGCGCCAAGTGCCTATGTGGTACCTGTTACAATTAACAATTCCTGGAAAATGTTTCAATATGGTTCTTTCCCGCTGGGAATTGGCAACAACTTAACATTTACGGTTCAAGCTCCTATAAAAGTGAGCGAATACGACTTTGAAACATTGTTAGAGAAAACGGAACAGGCTGTTATTTCCAAAATCATAGTATAACTGGAATATCCGGTTAGTAGCAGATAACAAATATTAGTAGCAGATGAATTGTATAGAAAGTTTATCTGCTACCAGTTTATTTTATTAGTTATCAAGCAATTAATACTACTTTAGTAGCAGGTAGCAGATGATTTTATTTTTTATTTAAAATAACCGGGAAAGAGACCTGATTAGAAGGGACAAAGAATTATAAGAAAAAAAAATAAAGATAGGCAGATTGATTATATATCCTCCTATCTTTATTTTTTTATAAAAAAACGTTCTACTTGCTAAGCTTTATATCTGAGAATGTTGCATTGCCACCTTCAGCAAATATTCCCCAAGGATTCTGATTCATTTGATAGATTCTGTTACTAAGTGCAATAACACCGTTTACGTAAATAACACAAACTGAATTTTCCACCACAATTACCACTTTAAATTCTTTATTTTCAGGTATTGTGAGAGGAACAGAAGTGCGAGTTGCCAATACGCTAGCATTTTTTATGTAGTCCAGTTTCAATTCTTTACTGGTTAAGTCGAAAACCAAGTCATGTACTTCACTGCGTGAACCTCCGGCACCAAACTCAAAACCAAAGCGAGTAGCTGTACCGGCTTTTACAGTAGCCGTAATTTTATATACCCCATTTTGACGATCAAACAGGGATAATGCCTTGCCACTTGTGCCATTCAGCGTATAACTATTATCTTGCACCTGCGCATTATTATTTACCAAGGCCTTTATAGCAACTTCATTCTTTAGTTTCTGATCAACCGATGCGGGGATAGTTACGTTTAGCGTTCCATCGCTGTTTTGTGTCAACTGATGAACCACCAAAGATCCTGCCCAACCATAATCACTGGTATCATTATTTCCACTACGAGTAGGACACCATCCAAATAAGAAACGATTTGTACCGTCACTTGCAGTCTTTCCGGCATAGTATGCAATACCATCAAGAGCTGAATAGGAAGGTGTTTTCCAATCATTAGTTCCTACAACCCGATAACGATAGTGCACTTTCCGGTCATTATTAGCCCAGTCCCAGTTAGAGTATACCAAATATTGGTAATTACCCATAGTAAATACATCCGGGCATTCCATTACTCGTTCTCCATTATAGTAGAACGGGGCTTCTAGTTTCCAGTTCATCATATCGGTAGAAGAGTATTGTGCAATAACAGCTTGCCAGTCATTCACTGCTGCCACATAGCCACGGGTAGTAATGAACATCTTATAAACGTTACCTTCTTTCATCACGAATGGATCCCGGAATTCGTTAGCATCATATCCGTTGGCAGCCTGAAGTGAAAAATTCGTCTGTTTAGTCCAAGTCTTCATATCCTTCGAGGTAGCTAAATAGATTTTCTCGGCAGGATTAAGATTTGCATTGTGTGCAGTGTAATAAGCATAATAAGTATCGCCAACTTTTATCACCGAACCTGTACCCAAAGCATCTTCCTGACTTCCGTCCGTTCCACAGGGGATTACTTCGCCGTTATCTTCATACGTCATAAAGTCGCTTGTAGTTGTCTTTGCCCAAGGGTGAAAAGTGGCAGCTCCATCACGTGCATCAAACAAGTAGAACACATTAAATTTCCCATTTTCGTAAAAAGGCATTGGGTCACCTACCCATCCATTGGATGGTTTCCATAAAGAAGTATACGTTTGGTGTAAGTCGTTTACATCGAAATAAGCAGGAGCAGAAAGATCTGCATCAGGATCGTTACATACATATTCCTGATCACTGCAAGCCGTAAGGCTTGCAAGTGAAAGGAGAGTTGTTACTATATAATTCAGTTTCATAATTTTTCAATTTTATTATTTAGCCAGGTAATTCAAAATATTTCCAGTCAGAATCTCAAGGTTGTCAAGATAAGAATTAGCAGGTGATCCATCTTCATTATACCAGTCATAACTCTCTACAGCAATAGTAATAGTAGCTCCATTGCCATTCTGACGTTCGTATTCATTAATAATGGAACGTTGATTCATAGCGTCGTCCCAATAGAAACTAGCTAGTTGTTTACCACCATTCTCGTTTTGCCATTTAGCTACGTCGAAATTGTAACCCGTCCATGTATCAAAATTCCAGATGGCATTGTGTCCTTTTACTTTCACTCCCTTGCTCATAATGTAGAAGCGTGATGTTTCACCAATTTCCATACGCAGACCTTTAAAGATAGGATGGTTTTCGTGACCGGTGAATCTCATACCCCAGTTTTCACCTAAGGTTGAAGGACTATTTCCATATCCCCAGTCATTATTCCACATTTTCCCATTTTTGGCAATATCAAGTGACGTTCCCAAAGAAACACCTGCAGAAGTAAGTAACAAACCTCCTCCTTGTACGTGGAACTTCTTCAATGCATCAATAACTGTTGCATCGGTAGCAACAGACGGAATTTCAAATTTATCAGGGTCACAATGATACCAAAGCACACCATATTTAGTTAAATCGGCCCCTTTCTTGATAGCATCAAAGGAGATGTATACAGGGTCTACAAAATTCTCAGATAACCAGTTCCATGCAGCTTTTTCATCCAGATTAGTAATTTCACCGGCAGTCGCAGCTTCTCCTAAAAATCCTACAGGAGTAAGATCTGTAGGTACTACTGTTACTTTGTAGGTAAATGTTTCGTCCAGATAGGAAATATTGTAATCCACCGAACTTGTAAAATCAAGAGTCGTGGCAGTTGGTGATACTATTTTTGCCCCATCGGTAATTGTAAATTTGGGGGTTAAAGCTGTAACATCTTCCCCTTTTGGATAAAGTACTGTAATAGTACGGGCTAACTGATCAATAACCCCTTTATATTTGCCGATTGAAAACGTTAGGATTTTTGTTTTATCACTTACATGAGAAGCTACAACATTATAATCATGATAAATATTTCCGTTTACAACACGGTAAACTGTTAATTTTGAAAGGTCAATTGGTCCTTCAGGATTTTCAGGACTTACAATATGTGCACCTTCAGATAGAGTTATAACAGGTTTAATCTTGGTCAAATCGGTTGCAGAAGGGAAAACTAATTCAATCAGACCAGATGTTTCATCCAATGTTTCTAATTTAGCATTCGCTGAAAAGGTTTTGATTTTTACCTCACCCGAATTGCTTATTCCATTGTACTCTTCGCTACATGATACTAAACTTAATATCATTATCAAAGAAAAGAATATATATATAGATTTTTTCATTTTAATATCTCTTTATAAATTGTAAATTGACTACATTATTTCCATCCTGGATTTTGCTTGTAAATCCCGTTTGTAAAGTTTATCTGTTGTTGAGGGATAGGAATGTATTCGTCTTGGTTTTTATCAAACTTACCAGCTGAAAGGAATGAACGGCGGGCTGATTCGCTATTGAAATAATTGTTCATAACCTGACTGGCAACACCCCAACGTACAAGATCAAAGAAACGATTTCCTTCCATTGCTAGTTCCAAACGACGTTCCCAACGAAGTGCCTGACGGGCAAAATCTTTATTCCAGACACAGTTTACACCATTCTTATACAGTGATATATTAAGGTTATTGGCATAAGGAATAAATGTGGAACTATTCTTGGCACGTTCACGAATCATATTGATAAGTGGAAGTGCTTCTTGTTCACGATTCAGTTCTATAAGAGCCTCAGCACGCATTAATATAACATCTGCATAACGTAGCACAATTCTATTTTTAGAGTTTCCATAAAATGGAGAGACATTTACAAAACAGTCACATGTTGGGTCTACATTTTCTTTTAAAGAAGCATACAGACCATAAACAGAAGGATTTCTATTCCATTTCTCTTGATAAATTAAATCTTCATTGTACTTATAGGGTACTCCAGGAAGAGCAACAGTATGATATAAACGTGGGTCTACTTTATCAAGAGTGTTATCGTAATTTTTATTATCAAAGGAGTCAAATTCTGGTAATCCGTTAGCTGTTTTAAAAGCATTTACCAAATTTTGACTTGGTTTATGAAAGTCACAACAACCTAATCCCATTGGCACAGAAAGTACATCTCCCCAATTCAAACGACCAAACATAGTACCATCTCCTGTAGAGTATTGTACTGCAAACAATGATTCCGGTCCATTTTGATAAGCTCCCGGTAAAAAGTTACATGCTATATCCGGCTCTAACTTATAAGAAGAATTCATCACTACCTGGGTATAATCCAATACTTGATTTAAATCCTGAGCGTTTATTTCTGTCACACTATTTTTCTCATCCTGGTGATAAGCCTTAAAGAGATAAGCTTTTGCAAGATAAGCAGCTGCAGCAATCTTGTTGGCTCTTCCAACCTTACTTTGAGCTACCGGTAATAAATCGTATGCTTTTTTAAAGTCATTGCAAATAAATTCCCATTGTTTGTCATTAGGTAATGTGTTAGGTACCTTATCATAATCATTCAACGGAGTATCCTCATCAACTAAAGGAATATGTCCAAAAACTTCTTTTAACATAAAGTAGAAGTGTCCTCTCAAAAAATACATTTCTCCCATACGGGCATCTTTATCAGGGAATTGAGATTTATCCACACTTTTCAAAACACTAAGTGCTGAGTTGGCACGAGAAATTGCTTCATAAATAAAAAACCATAAGCCATCTGCTTCACCAAAATCTGATTTAATATTTTCTGATATTTCATAAAAATGAAAGTTTGCAATATCATTTTCATCGTTACCTCCTTTATATGCATCATCAGAGCGTACATTACCATATGGCCAAAGACTGAAAGGTTTATCATAATGGTCGTTTCCTAAAGAAGAATAAGCCGCAGATACTAGTCCTTCTATCTGGTCAGGACCTTTAACCTGTTCTTCATCAAGGATTCCCTGAGGAGTTTCATTAAGAAAATTGCAACTGTTGAGCATTAATGCTGAAACGGAAGCCAAAACTAAATATTTAATTTTTTTCATTGTACAAGGTCTTTTTAAAATGAAACATTAACACCAAAGGTCACAGTCAAAGGAATAGGATAACCCCATCCTGGATTTTCAGGGTCAACGCCTGTGAAATTTTTGCTTTTGATTGTAAATAGATTCTGAGCACTAGCATAAACACGGAACTTATTAAACTTTATTTTTTGTAATATTTGCTGTGGAATATTATATCCTAGCTGAATGTTACGAAGTTTAAGATATGACCCATTTTCTACAAAATAACTAGAAAAACGAGATTCATTGTTGGTATCGCTATATGATAGTGCCGGAATGTCAGAGTTTGGATTAGTTACCGGATCCCAGGCATTTAGCAAGCGCGCACCTTTATTAGAACGAGTGTCTGATACACTCCAGAAATCAGTAGTATATTTTACTGAGTTAATTACATCTACATTTTGAATACCTTGGAAGTACATTACTAAATCAAAATTTTTATAAGAAAGATCGATATTCAGACCGTAAGCAAAATCAGGGAATGGATCACCAATCCATGTACGGTCTTTGTCGGTAATAACGCCATCATTGTTTAGGTCACGGTAGCGAATGCGTCCCAGTGCTTTACCGTCTTGTTTGACGTGCTGGTCAAGTTCTGCCTGTGTTTTAAAGATGCCGTCGGCCACATATCCATAGAATGAACCTAGTGGACGTCCCAGTATGTTATCATAGGTACCGTTACCACCATAAGATTTTTTCACCGATTCAGGCAGGTAAGTCACCTTGTTTGCATTGGTTGATATATTACCAGTTATGTCATACTGCAAACCTGAATTCATTTTTCCGCGATAACCTAATGTGAACTCAAAGCCTTTATTTTCCATAGCGGCACCATTAAACCATTTATTTGCTCCCTCTCCCATGATTGCGGCATAGCCCGGTAAATAAAGAATATTTTTTGTTTTCTTAATGTAGTATTCAGCTGAGCCGTAAAGAGCTTGTTCAAAGAATCCATAATCAAGACCAATATTGGTTTGTGTAGTTGTCTCCCATTTTAGATCAGGATTTTTAAGTTGTGTTCTTTTAAAGCCTGAGCTAAGCAATCCAGAGCCTGTTCCATTCAAGTCATAAGCTGTCCCCCATACTGCATTCCATGTAGGATCTCCTTTTCCGTAATCAGTAACATAAATATCATATATCGCTGTATTTGCCATTTCCTGATTACCAGTTTGTCCCCAACCAAAACGAAGCTTTAAATCAGACAACCAGTCATGCGTTTTTTCCATGAAAGCTTCCTGATTAATTTTCCATCCGAGATTAAAGGCTGGAAACATACCCCAGCGATTATTCTTTCCAAAACGAGATGATCCATCACGACGTAATGTAACAGAAGCAAGATACTTGTCATTGTATGCATAATTAATTTTACCAAAGTATGATTGCAGTGAATAGGCAGTAGAACTACCAGTGCCTTCACTGGTTCCTGTTCCAAGATCGGGCCACATATAATCCGGAGTTTCTACAGCAAAGCCTTCACGTGAAGCTGAGAAATTGATATCACTCTGTCGGAACATTTCCATACCTAGCATCGTTTCAAAACGATTTTTCCCAATTTCAAAATCGTATGTAGCAGTATTTGACCAAGTCCATTTAGTCCAATGTGCCTGCTCTATCAAGGATTTGGTTTTATCACTTTGAAGATAACCTGTTTGATAACTATATGTGAGTGATCTTTTATAAAAGTTACCATAATCTAAGCCAAAACTGGAACGAATATTCAGTTTTTTAATGGGTTGAATATTTACATAAGCATTACCAAACGTACGCCAGTAATTATAACGGTTGTCTTTATTATCATCTACTAATCGGGCTGGATTTTGACGATCTGGAAGCCCGGTTATAGGACCTCCCCAGTTTTTTCCATCTTCTGTATGCACTGGTATAAAAGGAACTGCAATCAATGCAGCTTCAATTATCTGATATGGTTGAGCTACTTCGGAAGTTTTGTTTATTGTGAAATTCTCCCCTATGGTAACAATATCGCCCAATAGTTTATAGTCACTATTCATTCGGGCAGATATACGATTAAAATCAGTGTTTTTTACCAGTCCTTCATTATCATAGTAACCCAGTGATAAAAAGCTATTCCCTTTTTCTGTACCATTGCTAACAGACAGATTATACGACTGTGCAACGCCTGTGCGTGTAACTTCATCAAACCAGTTGGTATTTGCCGGTTTCATAGTTTTTGCATCATCAAGATATTCCGGAAATAAAACGTTGTTTAAAACTTTGTTGCCTGCAGCATCAATACTTTCCTGATAACGGATACCTATATTATTATCATTAGCATCTCTTCCTGAATTTACAGAGGCTTTCCACATAGCTTCAGCATACTCTTTTGAACTAAGAATATCTATTTTATTAGTATAGCTGGACATCGTAACATATGAATCAAAGTTTACCTTGACAAGGCCTTTCTTTCCTTTCTTTGTTGTAACAACAATGACACCGTTTGCCGCACGCGAACCGTAAATGCTTGAAGACGATGCATCGCGAAGTACCTGGATACTTTCAATATCATTCCCATTGAGTTCATGCATTCCTGAAGTAGTAGGTACACCATCAATAATATATAGTGGATCATTATTGTTCAGCGTTCCGATACCACGAATACGAATAGTGGCAGCTCCACTAGGTGTTCCATCTGAAGTAACCGTCATGCCGGCAACACGTCCTTGAAGTGCCTTCATTGGATTGTTTTCGGCTGCGAACATCATATCGTTAACTTTCACTACCGAAACAGCACCGGTGAGGTCAGCTTTACGTTCTGTGCGATAACCTACAGCAACAACTTCATCTAATAATTGGGAAGATTCCTTTAAAGCAACATTAAGAATAGTTCGTGCACCTACAGCTACTTCCTGTTTATCGTACCCAATGAAAGAAAAGGTGAGTGTCTCATTTTTTTGTACTGATAATTGGTAATTACCATCGAGATCTGTAACTGTCCCAACGGCCTTACCTTTGACACTTACATTTACGCCAATAAGAGGTTCGCCGTCAGTTGCTGATTTTACATTTCCTTTAATCGTAATATTCTGTGCATTTAATATTCCACAGAAAGATAGAAGGAAAATCATAATGATAAGATTTCTCATATTTCATTATAGATTAAAAAAGATTAACATTTAAAAATTCAATTCTCAAGAAAAGCTTTCCCGGCTTAAATTTCATATCGTAAAGGAACTGATTCCCATTTAAGTAAACTATAATTTTTGTTTCAAAGATGATTATTTTTGTTTCATGCATAAAATTTAATAGAGCTATGAATCATATTTATTATATTAAGAAACATTCCTTATATCATTTTGTTTTATTATTTTAGTTCTTTGCAATATGCTTTCCCGAGCAACTATTTATTAATTGAATTTAATACCAATAAAAACATGATTTCATTAAGTAAATTATGCCAAACAGTTAAGCGATCTTTTAGTTCCTTATTAATGGGGATATTTACCCTGTTTTTGTCTTGTCAGGCTTCTAATCCACAATTAGTGATTAAACATTTAGGAGATGAACAAAGCATTGTCCAGATTGATGTCCACAAAAAATATCTGCTATTGCCAGTTCAGGAAACCTCTAGAGAATCTAAACTATATATGATTGTTAATAATGATGTGGTAAAAACAATCAATATCCGTTTGGCAATGACTAAAATTGATTATTTTGTACCTGTTGAAATTTCGGCTTATAAAAATAAGAGCATAACCTTCAATTTCCAATTTATATCCGATTCTGCAGTATGCTGGAAAGAGATGAAACTAGCTGATTCCTTTGATACCAAAAATATTGAAGCCTTTCGCCCTGTTTACCACTTTACACCAGCTTACGGATGGATGAATGATCCCAATGGAATGGTTTATAAGGATGGAGAATATCATTTATTCTATCAATATAATCCTTATGGTTCCATGTGGGGAAATATGCATTGGGGACACGCTGTAAGCAAAGACTTAATGAATTGGGAATCCCTTCCTGTAGCTATTGCCCCCGATGCATTGGGAAGCGTTTTTAGTGGAAGCTGTGTTGTTGATAAAGATAATACGTCTGGATTTGGTGCAGGAGCTATTGTGGCTTTTTATACTTCGGCCAGCGATCGTCAGGTGCAAAGCATGGCATATAGCCTTGACAATGGCCGTACATTTATTAAATATGCCCGTAACCCTATTCTGACTTCTACTGCACGTGATTTTCGTGATCCGAAAGTTTTTTGGCATGAACCTTCAAACAGGTGGATTATGATTCTTGCTGCCGGACAAGAGATGAGAATTTATTCTTCTTCCGACCTCAAGGAGTGGGCTATGGAGAGTCGTTTTGGTGATGGGCAAGGTGCACACGGTGGTGTATGGGAATGTCCTGATCTTATTGAATTACCCATTGAAGGAACCGAACTAAAAAAATGGGTACTTATATGTAATATAAATCCAGGAGGACCATTTGGAGGTTCGGCTACACAATATTTTGTTGGTAATTTCGATGGAAAAAAATTCATAAATGAATCTCCAAGTGTAAACAAGTGGATGGACTGGGGAAAAGATCATTATGCAGCCGTTACCTGGAGTAATGCATTGGGAGGACGCCACATAGCGTTGGCATGGATGAGTAATTGGCAATATGCCAATGATGTGCCTACAAAACAGTATCGTAGTGCAAACTCTGTTCCACGCGACTTAAGCCTTTACACTTATAAAGGTGAAACCTATTTGAAAAGTACTCCTTCTCCCGAATTATTGAAGTTACGTGGCGAACAGATAAAAAAGCGTTCATTTAAAGTAGATCGGACGTACAATGTGGATAAGTTACTGACAGATAATTCCGGAGCATATGAAATAGAAATGACCATAAAAAATAAAACTGCAGAAATCATAGGCTTTCAACTCTTTAATTCTAAGGGTGAAGAAGTAGATGTAACCTATAATTTGGTGGAAAAGAGTTTTTCTATAGATAGAACAAAAAGTGGAATAACGTCTTTTAGCAAAGAATTCCCAGCAGTAACAACTGCTCCTTTGATGAATGATAAAGAGATGACACTCCGATTGTTTGTCGATAAATCCAGCATTGAGGCTTTTGGTGATGGAGGACGTTTTACTATGACAAATCTTATTTTTCCATCTGAGCCCTACAATCGTATTAGTTTTTATGCGAAAGGTGGTTCTTATAATGTTGTTTCGTTTACTACATATAAACTCAGTTTAAAATAATCCAAATTTATGAGAAATACAAAAAATATATATGCTAAGCTTATCCCAGTGATGTTCTGTTTCTTCGCAATGGGATTTGTAGACCTTGTAGGTATTGCTACTAATTATGTAAAAGCCGATTTAAGTCTCACTGACACAGAGGCAAATATATTCCCGTCAATGGTTTTTTTCTGGTTTTTGATATTCTCTGTTCCAACAGGTATGTTGATGAACCGAATAGGAAGAAAAAAAACAGTATTGCTGAGTCTTGTTGTTACAGTTCTTGCATTGATTGTGCCTGTTATCAACCATTCATATGCAGGTATGCTGATTTCGTTCTCATTATTAGGAATTGGTAATACATTGATGCAGGTGTCTCTCAACCCACTTATTTCCAATATTGTAAGTGGAGAAAGATTGGCTAGTTCTTTGACCTTAGGACAGTTTGTAAAAGCCATTGCCTCATTTGTGGCACCAATCCTTGCAGCTTGGGGTGCAATACAATTTTCTTATTGGCAAATATTATTCCCCATCTTTACCGTCATTGCAATTATTGCAATTGTAGTTCTTGGGAGTACATCGATTGAAGAGAAAAAAGTTGAAGGAAAAAGCTCCAGTTTTGGCGAATGCTTCGCTTTACTGGGTGATAAACTTATTTTATTGTCATTCCTTGGTATTATGTGCCATGTGGGTATTGACGTAGGAACCAACGTAACTGCTCCAAAAATTCTGATTGAACGTTTAGGTATGAGATTAGCTGATGCAGGATATGCTACAAGTATCTATTTTCTTTTCCGTACCATCGGATGTTTCTCAGGAGCTTTTATTTTGACTAAAGTATCAGGAAAGATATTCTTTGCAATAAGTGTTATTCTGCTGGCTATAGGTATGGGCGGTCTCTACTTTGTAGATACTAAAATAACTATATACGCTTGCGTAGGGTTGATTGGTTTCGGTAATTCCAATGTATTTTCCATTATCTTCTCTCAGGCATTGCTACACAAACCCAACAAACAGAATGAAGTATCCGGACTGATGATCATGGGTTTGTTTGGTGGTACAATATTCCCACTTGTAATGGGGATAGTATCTGATATAATGTTAGCCCAGATTGGTGCTGTTTTAGTTATGACCATTGGAGTTGTTTATCTTTTATTATTAACAAAGAATATTAAATGTTAGTATTATGAATAATATAATTGTTGGATTGGGTGAAGCACTTTGGGATATGTTACCTGAAGGAAAAAAAATAGGTGGAGCTCCTGCAAATTTTGCTTATCATGTATCACAGTTTGGCTTCGATAGTTGTGTAGTGAGTGCTATTGGAAACGATGCTCTAGGCAATGAAATACTAGATGTTTTTCATGAAAAGAATCTGAAATATCAATTGGAGAAAGTAGACTTTCCAACTGGAACTGTTCAGGTGGAACTGGATGCTGAAGGTGTGCCTTGTTATGAAATTAAAGAAGGAGTAGCCTGGGATAACATCCCATTTACTAAAGCCTTGCAAACTCTTGCCCTTTCTACACGTTCCGTTTGTTTTGGTTCTCTGGCGCAGCGTAACGCAGTATCAAGAGAAGCAATAAACCGCTTTCTTGATGCTATGCCCGACGGAGAAGGACAATGCAAAATTTTTGATATTAATCTTCGTCAAAACTTTTATAACAAAGAGATTATTGAAAACTCTCTCAATAAATGCAACATACTCAAAATAAATGACGAAGAACTAGTTATCATCTCTCGTATTTTTGGTTATCCCTGCATTGACCTTCAGGACACTTGTCAGATGCTAATTGCCAAATATAACTTAAAGATGCTGATTCTGACATGTGGAACAAATGGCAGTTATGTATTTACACCGAAAGAGGTTTCTTTCCTTGAAACACCAAAGGTCAGCATAGCCGACACTGTAGGAGCCGGTGATTCATTTACCGCTGCATTCTGTGCTTCAATTTTAAAAGGCAAGTCCATCCGTGAAGCGCATAAGCTAGCCGTGGAAGTTTCTGCCTATATTTGTACACAAAGTGGAGCCATGCCCCAACTGCCTGAAATGCTAAAAAAACAAATACAGTAATTTCCCGATAATAATATTTAATCTTATTTATGGAGCATCTGTTGCTGATGCTCCTGTTTTTTTTATCTTTGTACCTTAATTACATCGTGGGAAACAATGAAATACACAACCTTTATTATTTTGTTAATCCTTACTATTCTGTCATCATCGTGCAGAAAAGATTCTTCCAGATACATTATTGGTGTATCTCAGTGCAGCGATGATGAATGGCGGCACAAGATGAACAATGAAATACTTCGCGAAGCACAATTTTACAATGGTATTAAGGTTGAAATACGTACAGCCAAAGATAATAATCAAAAGCAGGTAGACGATATTCATTACTTTATTAATAAAAAAGTGGATCTTCTGATTGTTGCCCCAAACGAAGCGGCTCCTATGACGCCAATCGTTGAAGAAGCTTATAACAAGGGGATTCCTGTCATTGTAGTAGACCGAAAAATCCTTTCCGATAAATATACAGCCTTTATTGGTGCAGATAATTATGAAATTGGTAAAGCTGTAGGTAATTATATCGCAGCACAGCTTAAAGGAAAAGGGACAATTGCCGAACTAACAGGTCTGAGTGGTTCAACACCTGCTATTGACCGTCACCAAGGATTTATAAGTGCAATGAGTAAACACCCTTCAATCTCTTTACTGTGTAAAGAAGATGCCGGGTGGCTTCAAATTAAGGCTGAAAAGAAAATGGATATTATTCTAAATCGGTATCCAAAAATTGACGTAGTATTTGCTCACAATGACCGTATGGCTACCGGGGCCTACCTTTCCGCACAAAAAAACAAGCGAGAGAAAGGGACTACTTTTATTGGTATTGATGCCCTTCCCGGCAAAGATTTCGGCGTAGACCTTGTGCTGAAAAATGTACTAGATGCAACCTTTATCTATCCAACGGGAGGTGATCGTGTAATGCAAATAGCCATGAAGATACTAGAAAAAAAGAAATATCCGCGGGAAACAATCCTCAGTACTGCCATTGTGGACAAAACCAATGCCAGAGTAATGAAGCTGCAAACCGATCATATTGCCGAAAACGAAAAAAGAATAGGACTTCTCAACAATCGTATTGGCGACTATCTGACTAGTTATGCTAAACAAAAAATTGTTTTATACGCAAGCTTTATCGTACTCATACTCTTTGCAGGAATGTTTATGATTTTATGGATGTCGTTACGTGTCAAAAACCGACTAAACAAAGAACTATCGAAACGAAACGACGAAATTACCAATCAAAAGGAAGAATTAGAATTGAAGCGAGATCAGTTAATTGAGCTCTCTAAACAACTGGAAGAGGCGACAAATGCCAAGCTGGTATTCTTTACTAACATATCCCACGATTTTCGTACACCTCTTACCTTAGTAGCCGATCCTATTGATCAACTTCTTGATGATAAAAGCTTGACTAATAACCAACAGCAATCATTGCAATTGGTTAAAAAGAATGTCAATATTCTGCTGCGTCTGGTGAACCAAATATTGGATTTCCGCAAATTTGAGAACGGGAAGCTGGAGTTAGTATTAAATAAGATTGATCTCGCAGTTTCATTTGAAGAATGGAATTCGGCATTCCGCGCAGTTGTTAGAAAGAAACATATAAAATTTATCTTTGATGTTCTTCCAAATACGGATTTTCATGCTGTTGTTGACGTAGAGAAGCTGGAACGGATTTACTTTAATCTGCTATCCAATGCATTTAAATTCACTCCAGAGAACGGAATAATACATGTGAATCTCCTTACTATAGAACAGGAAGGGAATAAATATGTACGTTTTACTATTGCCAACAGCGGCGCTGCTATTTCTCCTGAACATATTCGGAACATCTTTGAACGATTCTATAAAACAGATTTGCACCACGAAGGTTCCGGCATCGGGCTGGCACTTGTTAAAGCCTTTGTAGACATGCACAAGGGTAATATTCAGGTGGAAAGTGATAAGCAAAAAGGCACTATCTTTACCGTAGACTTACCTTTTGAACAGGATTTGTTTTGTGAAGCAACTTCAGTTACAGCTATTTCTTCCGAAACTCAACAACTATTATTTGAAATGCCGGACGAACCCTCTATTGCTGAAATTCATTCTGAAAATGGTGAGACGGTACTTGTTATTGATGATAATCCCGATATCCGTTCTTACATACACCAACTGCTTCAGCAAGAATATGAAGTGATAGAAGCAAAAGACGGAGCTGAAGGTATCCGTAAGGCTATGAAATATGTACCAGACGTAATTATAAGCGATATAATGATGCCTGGCATGGATGGTATAGAATGCTGCCGTCGTCTGAAAGGCGAATTACAAACCTGCCACATTCCTATAATTCTTCTTACAGCCTGTTCTCTTGATGAGCAACGCATTGAAGGTTTTGATAATGGAGCAGACTCATATATCTCCAAGCCATTCAATTCGCAGGTACTTACAGCGCGCGTTCGGAATCTTATTGACGGGCACAAGCGACTGAAGCAATTTTTTGGTGATAATAATGCACTCGAAAAGGAACCTATATGCGACATGGATAAAATATTTGTCGAGAAATTCAAGAAACTCATAAAAGAAGGGATTAGCAACTCTGAACTCAATGTAGAAGATCTGGGCAAAGAAATGGGACTAAGTAGAGTGCAACTTTATCGAAAAATAAAAGCTCTGACAAATTATGCACCCAATGAGCTACTTCGTATAGCTCGTTTAAAAAAAGCATCTACGCTGATTTCCTCTTCAGATATGACGATAGCAGAGATTTGTTACGAAGTGGGATTTACTTCTCCATCATACTTTAGTAAGTGTTATAAAGAATATTTTGGTGAAAGCCCTACTGAGTATTTAAAAAGAATTGGGATTTCCCGGCCAGACTGAAAGGACATCCAGCAGTGGCAGATAGAAGATACTAGTGGCAGGCAAATTATATAGAAAATTTATCTGCCACCAGTTTAGTTTCATTAGTTATCAAGCAATTAACCTTGTTTTAGTAGCAGGTGGCAGATAAACAGCAGAAAAAAATATTTATTCATATTTAATAACTTCACTGGGGCAGCCTTCTGCGGAATTAATTATGTCTTCTTCATACAGATTAAAATCAACGTCTGGTTTTACAACCATTTTATCGGGCACCTCAAAGACTTCGGGGCATGTTGTTTCACACAGCCCACAAGATATACACTCATTTTCGCTCTCATCGAGCCACACTCTTTTTATTGACATACTATATATTTTTAGTGGTTAGAACAATCATGTTGATAACAAACAAATATATAATATGTTCAGCATAAAAACAAACCGAACACTCAATATTTTATATTTTTAGTTCACCTATTCTACCAGACTATAGAAACTATAAAAAGAGTTATTTAGGGTTAGCTATTGAATATACATTAGTTTATTACCCAGCTATTTATTAATAATAATTTACGATTCTATTACTCTGTTTTTCGTAAAGAATAGTTATATTTGCACGTAATCATAAACATTAATTATTATGGAAAGAATCTGTCAAAGCTGCGGAATGCCTATGCCATCCGACGAGCTACTTGGTACAAATGCCGATGGTAGCCACAACAATGATTATTGTACTTACTGTTTCCAAAAAGGAGATTTCACTCAGGATTGCACAATGAATGAAATGATTCTTCATTGTGTGGAATTTTTGGATGAGTTTAACAAAGGACTTGAGAAACCTATTTCCAGAGAAGAGGCTATTGCTATGATGAAAGAGGTGTTTCCTAAGTTTAAGAGGTGGAATAAGTAGAATGCCCACTCCCACAAAAAAACAGCCCGAAATAAGACAAAACTAAACAAAGAATAATATGAGAAAGTACATTATCAGTGCATTTATTCTATTCCTATTTACAACAGTTGCCAATGCTCAGCATCTAACCGTATATACAGATCTGGTTGGCAATTTCTTTGTTAAAATCAGGCTCCATGATTCGTCTATTACGTTTGATCAAATGGGGAATATTAAGAAGATTAGTCAATATCGTGATCCGGAATGTGAAAGCGGTGATTTGAGATTTGAACCATCGCGCAATCTGTCAAAAGGAGGACGCCTGAAAAGAATTGATGGATATAAAATTGAATATGACTTTTTCACCAATAACATATCCAGAATTGGAGACCTTGTGATAGGTTATGATCTTGGTTCAAAAAAGATCTCTAAAATTGGGGACAAGGTATTTAAGTACAATTTCGCTTCTGAACGGGTAGAAAGGATAGGTAATGTAGAAATTAAATATGATTTCTTTTCCGAAAAAATGTCTCAGATAGGCGACGTAAAATTAAAATATGATACATTTTCCAAGCAGTTAATTTATATAGGAAACAGTGATTTTGAGTATGAATTTGATGAGAATGATATGCACAAAAGAACAGATGAGAATGAAGGCAGAGGTCCTAAACGGGATTTAATAAGGTTCTCTTATGATGATACAGACTTCTTCCTGAAAATTTAATGGAAAGCCGAAATTATTAATTGATCAGCGAAACATCCTCAACTTATACCAATCAGCACATTTATCCGTTTTCAAGCAAACTTAGTATCCATTTGTATTGTTCTAAATTTAAGCAATGTAGAACTAATTTAACTGAAAATGAAAAAGGACGGATTGTTTATTCATGTGATCCTTATCGGTTTTCTGTTCGTTCTGATTTTCAAAGGATGCAGCAGCTACAATGCTGTTTCTTATAACATGAAAAATCCGCTGGGAGATTCTGCAAAATTTTCCAGTTCTGATACTATTAAATTCATTGGTATTGGTTCAAGAAACAATATACCTATCGCGAAATTGTATATGGGATTTTATGGGAGAAAATATTTCATTGTTGATACGGGAGCTACCTTTTCAATTATTGACTCTACATGGATTTTTGACCATAACAATTTAATAGAATACATCAGAAAAATTGATTTTATACGATTACAGTCTTTCTCAGAAAAAACCAGCAGGAATATTTCATACTCAATAAGACTTCCCATAAATGGAGGGACACACGAATTCTTAATGCTGGACATAAAATCTCTGAGAGAAAAAATAAATATTACAGGTTACGACATTATTGGAATTATTGGTTCTGATTTCCTGTCTAAGCATAAATATATCATTGATTATAACAAACAATACATCTACAAGCCATCTATTAAACCGCAAAACAAATTACCCTCTAAAAAATAAATACATAAATAAACATAGTGAGCATAGTAAAAATACTATTATATTTATTAGTCATCTAACTCTTTAAAAACGCACAACTCTTATGAAGAAAAAACATTTCTATTGCATCCTGTTATGCCTGGCCGGTGCATTAACAACATCAAATTATGCAAAAGCACAGGTGTGTACAGTCCGCCTTACAGTTGAGCTGCCCGGGTCGGGTATTCAGGAAGACTCTACCGTGTTTATTGCCGGAACTTTCAATAACTGGAACCCATCTGACAGTAGTTGTTACATGAAACGCATTGACAGCAAACACTACACCATAGAAGTTCCCTGCTTTATGAATAAAAAATATTCCTACAAGTACACACTTGGCAGTTGGAATAGTGTGGAAAAAGAAACAGATGGTAAAGATATTAAGAACCGCACATTCACAGCCAGCAAGAAGTTGAAGATAATGGATAAGATTGCTAAATGGAACAAGCCTGCACCTGCTGCGACTAGAGACACAGCCCATTTATTAAGCAAAAAACAGATGGAAGTCATTAAGTCGTTAAATGATTCAGTGAGTAAAAGTTTACCTGCTGTACTTCCTCGTCTTTTTGAACTTCTGCAAAAGATAAATACCAATTTGCTGGCAGATGAGCCGGATGACTTGCTCAACAAACAATACAATAAAGAAGCAGGAGAAATTATCTCGAAGATTTTAGATTCACTGGGTGGCGTAATGAAGCAAATGGTGTCAACACTTACTGCCGAACAAAAACAAAAAATACGCGAAGTAATGAAAGATCCGAATGCACCCAAAGACATTATAAATCTTATAGGAAAACTGTCTCCGGATTCGAAATAAAATATTATATACCTAAATAAAAGAAGAGGGAAGAAGCTTACTACTCGTGTAAGCTTCTTCCCTCTTCTACTCATATAGAATAAGTAGCAGGGATATTTATCCTGCCTTATTTAGTTTCACATTTATGGCTACAGCAACATTCTTTTCCATTTGCTTTCTCAAAGGCTTCTTTCCCTTCTGCAAATGAAAAATAGATTAATCCGGCTGCACCAATAACATCAGCATAGGCAAAACCTGTAATTTCGTAAATAAGACTAGACAGCAATAATACCAGTGACATATAGACACATACTTTTGTGCAATTGCTATCGGCAATGATAGGTTCTGAATCTAGTTTTTTCCCGATGTTCTTCTTTGCATACATCAACCATACCATTGTAAGAATTGATAAGGATGATATGATTACACCCCACAGCGTTGTCTCGGGTTTATGCCCATTAATGAGGTTCAGGATAATACCAGCCAGTAAGCCTACCGATAAAAGATAAAAGGCAGTTCCTGTAATTTTTAATGCCGTTTTTTCGAACTCACTTTTATCACTCCCGGGGTTTCGTTTGATACGCAGTATCATAACGGCAATACCAATGCCGGACAGTACTTCAATAAAGCTATCTACTCCAAAACCAAATAAAACAAGAGTTTCGTCCTGGTATCCAAAGAACATGGAGATAAGACCTTCGGCTACATTATAGAAAATTGTAAACAGGCTTAAAAGCCAGGCCCGTTTATAAAGTTTTTGTTCTGAATTTGTCATTCCTATTTCTGTTTAAATTTGCACTTATTGTCTTACTTTTACGTAAAACAATTGTTTTTAATGCTGCAAAAATAAGTAATAAGTGCGTGCAACAGTGTTGCATTATTTTTCACAGCATTGCGGACAAATTCCTTTTATTACAAAATTAGCTGTTTCAAACACAAAATTATCCGGCAATTGAACTGAAGGAATAGGAATCTCTTTCAGACAAAAAGTCTTTTCACATTTTGTACATAAGAAATGAACGTGCAAATCTTTTAAATGGCAGGTACAGTTTTCTTCACATAAAGCATATTTTACCGCACCTGTACCATCGTCTATTTTGTGAATTAAATTATTTTCCACAAAAGTATTTAGTGTACGAAACAAAGTAGTTCTTTCTACTTTATCAAATTTCTGTTCCAAATCATATAAACTAACGGCTTTTGATTGTGATAATAATTCTCTGAAAACTAAAATCCGCATGGCAGTGGGTTTTATGTTTTTACCCTCTAATATTTTTTCTATTCTATCATTCATTGTCAATAAAGCTCTCCTTTGCCCACTTCCACGAATAACCGGACTATTTTTGGTAGTAGGTCATTGATATATCTTTCACCTTTACTTGCAGTTGCTTTTTCAGGGTTCCCAACTCCGGTATCTTTCGTTGCACGATCCCAACGTCTGGGTGTCCAACCAATTTTTTCATTCAATGCGGAGATAGCAAAGGGTTGAGAATCACCTTTACCTGCCATATCCAAATCAACGAGATCCGGTTGCAGATACATCATAGCTGATGTTTCCAGCTCTCCGGCATGATCATCAATTGTTGCTTCAAAATAATCCTTACCAGGCAAGACAGAGAACCAGTCAGACTGCACAATAAGAAAATCAGGATAGTCAAAGGCCAGATCCCGGATCATATTCTTAAAATTATTACCTCCGTGTCCGCTAAAAATTATAAGTTTGCGCATTCCCTGAACATGTAAAGAAGCTACTATATCGACTAAAATAGCATATTGCGTTTCATAACGGGCATGAATACAAAAACTCAATTCACGTTGTCCCGGATTTTGAGATCCTAAACTTATGGGAGGCATTACCATGCAGCGAACGCCATATTCTTTTAATGCTATAGATGCAGCTTTTACAGCAATCATTTTAGGCAAAATACAATCTGTGAGATATGGCAAATGAAAGTTATGAGGCTCTGTTGCGCCCCAGGGAAGAATAGCCACATCATAGTGCAGGTCCTTAATGGCACCATAGCAGCTAACTGAAAGGTCAATTTCTTTATTCATTATATACTATTAAATTACTACTGCATTTTTCTGATCCGAACTTCTATTGAGCAGTCCTTCAATTCATCCTTTAACTTCTCAATATCAGTATTGCCAAAGTGATACGGATAAAGAACTTTTGGAATAAACATTCTTGCAGCACTTGCAGCCTGAGGAACAGTCATTGTATACGGTTGGTTTACAGGAAGAAAAGCTATATCAATATTCTTAAGTTCTTTCATTTCAGGAATATCCTCGGTATCGCCGGCTATATAGATACGCAGCCCGTCAATTGTAAGCACATAACCATTATCACGATGGCGGGGATGAAACTTATCTCTTCCCGGAGTAGTATTATAAGCAGGAACAGCCTCAAGGGTTATATTATCAAAAAGAGTTGTTTTATCTCCGTTTTTCATCACGACACCTTTGCCTGTTTTCTTTTGAGCAGACTCATTAGCAACAAGTAATGTCCCCTTCTTTGTGAGAATATCAATCGCTTTCAGGTCCAGATGGTCGCCATGTTCATGGGTAATTAAAATAACGTCCGCCTTTGGGAAAGCTGAATAATCAGCATAATCAGATACAGGATCCACCTGGATAGATTGTTTGTTATAAGTCAGCATTAAGCTGCCATGCCTAATAAAAGTAATGATAACCTCCTTGTTCTTGCGAGTCTTAAACGTATCAGCTTCAAATGAGCTAGCCGATGCAAAAATCGCTGAAAAGAGACCAAACATAAGCATTAAATATTTAAGTTTCATTTCACCAGGTTTTTAAATTAGAACTAATGAACAAATGTAATGAAAAAAATGATTTAATAAGTGCAGCTACAGAATTCTTTATTATGACGATGAATGTAAAGGATGAGATTATTATTTTCTTAATAAGCGAAAATCGGTTCCGGTAGGATTCTGGAATACAGCCAGATCAAATTCAGAAACAACGGCAAGCACATGATCCATTACATCAGCCTGAATTTCTTCATACTCAATCCAAACCTTGGATATAGAAAAGAAATAGAGTTCTAAAGGAATCCCTTTTTCTGTGGGTTGTAAATGTCTCACCATTATATGCATCTCCTGGTTTACAGAGGAAAGGCTTCTTAAGTAATGTTCAAGATAAACACGAAATACACCAAGATTTGTTTGTCGGCGACCATTTACCAGAACTGAATCATCCACACCACATTCCTTATTGTAGGTCAATAGTTTATCTTCCGTCTCATCAATATAATCTTTCAACAAAGCAATCTTTCGAAACTTGGCCAACATTTCGGGTGTGCAGAACTTTACACTGTTCATATCTATATTAATGGAGCGTTTCACACGGCGTCCACCCGATTCATGCATTCCCCTCCAGTTCTGAAAAGAATCACTGATCAATGCATATGGTGGTAATGTAGTAATGGTATTATCCCAGTTACGCACCTTAACTGTGTTCAGTGTAACCTCAAGGACAACACCATCCGCATTATACTTAGGCATTGTAATCCAGTCTCCGGGGCGAAGCATATTATTTGCTGAAAGCTGAATGCCGGAAATAAATCCCATAATGCTATCTTTGAATACTAACATTAAAATAGCCGCCGAAGCGCCCAATCCGGTTAAAAGAGATGCGGGAGATTTATTGAACAACACACTAAAAATAAGCACACCACCCACAAAAAAGACAAAAACCTGCGCGGTTTGCAATAACCCTTTTAATGGGCGGTCATGATATTTCTCATTCTCATTATAAACAAAATATACTGCGGTACAAAAGGTGATAATAAAACGCATTACAACCGCGATGATATAAACCTCTGAAATCTTTAATATAAATGCATGAAATGCCGATCCTTGGGGAAAAGCAATAGGAAACAAGAAATAAATAAGCACCGGAGCCACAATGTGGCATAGTTTAATTGTCACCTTTTCATCAAAAATAATATCATCCCATGTAGCTTTGGTTTTGGCTACAAGCTTCTTAACTACTTTAAGAAGTATCAATCTGCAAATAAAGTCGGCCAATAAAGCGATTCCGATAATTAAACCGATAATCACCCATTGATCTAAATAATTCGCCTCCCCGGGGGTAAATCCGAGAAGGCGAAGAAGATTATTTATCCATTGAGTTATTTCATTTTCCATATTCATCAAATTCTTTCTGAGATAGGAACATACTCCTGTACTTCAAGCACATTCTTGTATGCAGGACGGATTATTCGTTTTCCTTCAAAGTTAAGCTCTTCAATACGATGGGCCGACCATCCTACTATACGTGACATGGCAAACAATGGAGTATATATTTCCTGAGGCAATCCAATCATTTCATATACAAAGCCTGAATAGAAATCGACATTACTACAAACCTTTTTGCCACCTTCGCCCTTGAACTTATTAAAACATTCAATAGAACGTTCTTCCAATAATTCGAGGAAGTTAAATTCTTCCTCACGACCTTTTTCTTTTGCCAGCTCACGAGCCATTTCTTTCAACAATACAGCGCGTGGATCGGAAATAGTATAAACCGCATGTCCAATACCGTAAATAAGTCCGGTCTTATTATATGTTTCCTTATTTAAAATTCGGTTCAGATAAGTATCAATCTCCTTCACATTTTTCCAATCCCCAACATTTTCTTTCAGGTGATTAAACATATCCACTACCTGAATATTAGCACCACCATGCAAAGGACCTTTCAATGAGCCAATTCCGGCAGCAATAGACGAATAGGTATCCGTTCCGGTTGAAGATGTAACTCTCACGGTAAAGGTAGAGTTGTTACCACCACCATGTTCGGCATGAAGTATAAGCAGAAGGTCGAGTGTACGTGCTTCAAGATCTGTATAATCCTTTTTTAGCATATAAAGAAAATTCTCTGCAATAGAAAGCTCTTCTTTGGGATGACGGATATGCAACGAAAGTCCAAAAGTTGCGTGCCGAAGTATATTATATGCATAAGCAATAATCGTAGGAAATTTTGAAATCAGTTCAATACTTTGGCGTACCAGGTTATCACGGGAAGTGTCATCCGGATTAGCGTCATAGGTATACATTTCCAATACGCTACGAGCCAGAATATTCATAATATTATTTCCTTCCAGGTCAAGGATATTCATTTTTACCTTCTGCTCCAGAGGCATATTTTCGTTTATCAGCTCTCTGAATGAAGCTAATTCTTCTTTATCAGGCAGGTTTCCCGAAAGCAAAAGATAGGCAACTTCCTCAAAACCAAAACGGTGTTCTTTCATAACTGCATGCGCAAGATCTTCCAGATCAAGTCCACGGTAAAAAAGCTTTCCAGGAATAGGCTGCAATCCACCGCCGGGAATACGTTCATAGCCCACTACATTACCAACTTTGGTAAGTCCTACAAGAACCCCTGTTCCGTCTTCGTTGCGTAAGCCACGCTTTACTCCGAACAGCGTAAATAACTCATTATCTATCTTTGCAGTACTCTTTACTGATTCTGATAATTTGTAAATGATATATTCTTTTTTCATAAGCTCATGTTCTTTATTCATTAATGATGGAAACTATTAAATCACGAAACTCTGTTGTTGATAAAGAAACACCATCCGGCATAAAACGAGCCAGATCATTTGTTGCCTTACCACTTTCAAAAGCATGTTCCATGGCTGATGTTATCAGGTTTGCAGCTTCATTCCAGCCAAAGTACTCAAGCATCATTACAGCCGACAGCAATAAGGATGATGGGTTCACAATATTCTTTCCTGCAATATTAGGAGCTGTTCCATGAGTTGCCTCAAAAATAGCATGTCCCGAATCATAATTAATATTTGCACCCGGTGCAATACCAATTCCTCCAACCATGGCAGCCAGCTGGTCAGAAATATAATCACCGTTCAGATTCAATGTTGCAATAACAGAGTATTCCTCCGGAATCAGCAAGGTATTTTGCAAAAAGGCATCAGCTATCACATCTTTAATAACAATCCTCCCTTCATGCAGTTCATTGGCAAACTCACGTTCGGCCAGTTCATATCCCCATTTTTTAAATCCACCTTCAGTGAACTTCATTATATTTCCTTTGTGAACTATCGTTACACTTGGTAATCCGTTTGTCAAAGCATAGCGTATAGCGGCACGAATCAAACGTTCTGTTCCTTCTTTAGATACCGGCTTCACTCCAAAAGAGGAAGTTTCAGGGAACCGAACTTTTGTTACTCCCATTTCATCATGAAGAAAACGGTAAAACTTTTCAGCCTTAGGAGTACCTTGTTCCCACTCTATTCCTGCATAAATATCTTCTGTGTTCTCTCGAAAAATATACATATTCACTTTCTGTGGTTCTTTTACCGGAGAAACTACTCCATGAAACCAACGAACCGGACGTAAGCACACATACAAATCGAGCTCTTGTCTCAGGGCAACATTTAAAGAACGGATTCCACCGCCAATAGGAGTTGTCAAAGGACCTTTGATTCCTACGTAATAATCTTTAAACGCTTGCATTGTCTCTTCAGGCAACCATGAGCCGGTAGCATTAAATGCTTTTTCTCCGGCAAGAATTTCCATCCATTCAATCTCTCTTTTACCTTGATAAGCCGCTTTAACAGCTGCATTAACAATAGCCTGAGCAGCAGGAGTAATTTCCGCTCCCACCCCATCTCCCATTATAAAGGGAACTGTTACACAATCAGGTATAACCAGGCAACCATTTTCATTCGTAATTTTACTCATATCTAATTAACCTATTTTCAACCGTTTATTCTCCTATTTACTATTTAAAGCTGATCCGGCACGGAACCAGCCTATCTGTTGCTCATTATAGGTATGCAGCACCTCAAAACTTTCCTGACTTCCGTCCTCATGCTGCAAAATTGCCATTAAAGATCTACCTGGAACAAAAGATCCAAGACCCACTATAGATATTTTATCGTATTCCTGAATACGATCATAATCTTCTTTATTGGCAAAAGTAACAGCAAGCATACCTTGTTTTTTCAAATTCGTTTCATGAATACGAGCAAAGCTCTTAGCAAGGATCACACGTACATTTAAGAAACGCGGTTCCATAGCTGCATGTTCACGGGAAGAGCCTTCTCCATAATTTTCTTCAGCCACTACTATAGAAAAAACATTTTCCAGTTTATATTGTTTTGCCACAGCAGATACAGCATCATATTCTCCTGTCTGACGATTATAGACAGAGTTGGTTTTCCCGTTAAATGCATTAACCGCACCCATCAGCATGTTATCGGAAATATTTTCCAGATGTCCTCGGAAGCGCAGCCATGGACCAGCCATTGATATATGATCGGTAGTACATTTTCCTTGTGCTTTTATCAGCAAAGGCATGTTAAGCAGTTCATTTCCATCCCAGTCATGAAAAGGCTGAAGTACCTGTAAGCGGGTAGATGAAGGATTGATATTTATGTCGGCCGCAGCACCTGTTGGTGCTACATATCCGTTATCGCCTTGAGCAAACCCCTTAGCAGGAAGATTGCTTCCCTGTGGTTCGTCAAGTTTAACTTGTTCACCATCTGCATTAGTCAATGTATCTTTGAGCGGATTAAAGCAAAGGTCTCCGGCAATGGTTAGCGCCATTGTCAGTTCGGGAGAAGCTACAAAAGCAAACGTATTAGGATTGCCATCGGCACGCTTGGCAAAATTACGATTAAAAGAAGTAACAATTGCATTCTTGCGATTAGGATCATCCGTTATTCTTTTCCATTGACCAATGCAAGGTCCGCAGGCATTTGCCATAATTATTCCGCCCACAGATTCAAAAGTATCAATCATCCCGTCACGAAGGGCAGTGAGACGAATCTTTTCCGAACCGGGATTTACAATCAGCGGAGCAGAAACTTTTAATTTTTTATTTATTGCCTGACGGGCAACAGAAGCTGCACGACTAATATCCTGATAAGAAGAGTTTGTGCAGGACCCAATTAATCCTACTTCCATTTTCCGTGGATAATCGTTCGCAATTACTTTTGCTGCAAATTCAGAAATTGGTGTTGCAGCATCGGGAGTAAAGGGGCCATTAATATAAGGTTCCAATGCCGATAAATCTATCTCAATAATCCGATCATAATATTTTTCCGGGTGTGCAAGTACTTCCGCATCAGGTTGTAAATCGGCAGAGATACTATCTGCCATATCAGCAACTTCGGCACGTTCTGTAGCACGAAGATAGTCGGACATTTGTGTGTCATAAGCAAACAGAGAAGTGGTTGCACCCACTTCAGCCCCCATATTACAGATGGTAGCCTTTCCTGTAGCCGAAAGAGACGCTGCTCCTTCTCCAAAATATTCTATAATGGCATTGGTTCCTCCTTTTACAGTAAGAATTCCAGCCAATTTCAATATCACATCTTTAGGTGAAGCCCAGCCGTTAAGTGCTCCGGTGAGTTTCACACCAATGAGTTTAGGCATTTTCAATTCCCATTCCATTCCGGTCATCACATCAACCGCATCAGCACCACCTACACCAATAGCGATCATGCCTAATCCTCCAGCATTAGGGGTATGAGAATCGGTTCCTACCATCATTCCACCAGGGAAAGCATAATTCTCTAATACTACCTGATGGATAATTCCGGCACCTGGTTTCCAGAAGCCAATTCCATATTTTGAAGAAACATCCCGAAGGAAATCATATACTTCCTTATTAGTATATGTTGCTGTTTCTATATCTATTTCTGCCCCTTTATATGCTTGAATTAAATGGTCGCAATGTACAGTTGCCGGTACTGCTGATTTAGATTTTCCGGCATTCATAAACTGAAGTAGAGCCATTTGAGCGGTAGCATCCTGCATAGCTACACGATCAGGGCGAAAGTTTACGTAATCTTCACCACGTTTAAAACTCGTAGTCTGATTTATATAATACAAATGAGCATACAGAATTTTTTCGGCTAGAGTCATAGCTCGTCCTACATTTTTACGAGAAAATGCAACTCGTTCTCCAAAAGAACTATAAAAGCTCTTTAGCATTTCAATATCATGTACCATAAGAACATTATTATATGTTACCAAATCAACCATTAAAACTTACTTTTTGTTTTAAAAACTGCATATTATTTCAATTTCATTCACAAAAAGGCCTATTTACATTACATTCGCAAAGTTAAAGATTATTTTCAAGAAAACAATTCAATAATACAATATTGCCATTACAAATTATAAGAATTAACTTTGCCCGAATATTAATGAAAGAAATATGAATAACGATAAAAACTACAAGGGGCATCTGGCCATGTTGGCGGCAAGCATGATCTGGGGATTAAATTCTCCCATCGGAAAAGCTGCGCTAGATTTTGGCATTCCTCCTCTTGCACTTACCACTTTCCGTTTTTTTGGAGCGGCAATTGCTTTTTGGTTCATATCTATCTTCACAAAAAAAGAACATGTAAAACACGAAGATCTGCTCATGCTGTTCTTTGCCGCTCTTTTTGGAATTGTTTTAAATCAGGGAACCTTTATTTTTGGCCTTTCATTAACATCTCCTATTGATGCTTCTATAGTAACAACGATGGCACCTATTGTAACAATGATTGTTGCTGCCATTGTACTTAAAGAACCAGTTACCGGGAAAAAAGTTCTCGGAATTTTTGTTGGAGCTATTGGAGCACTGTTACTTATACTTACAAGTCAAAGCACTACAGGAGCTAAATCAAGTAATATACTAGGTGATATGCTTTGTCTCACAGCTCAGTTAAGTTTTGCTATTTATCTCACAGTATTTAAAGACTTAATACAAAAATATTCTTCTGTAACTATAATGAAGTGGATGTTTGTATACGCTTCAATGTGTTTCATTCCATTCTCGTATAGCGATGTTGCTTCCATAAACTTTTCAACTGTACCATTAAAAGTTTATGCAGAAATCTCTTTTGTGGTTTTAGCCGCTACTTTCCTTGCCTACCTATTTGTAATGACCGGACAAAAAGTACTCCGCCCAACCATTGTAAGTATGTACAATTATGTGCAACCAATCGTTGCATCATTCGTTGCAGTGAGTGTAGGAATGGACACCTTTGGATGGCCAAAGGCTGCTGCAATTATTTTAGTTTTTGTTGGAGTTTTCATTGTTACTCAAAGTAAATCGAAAGCACAACTAGACGCAGAAGTACTATATCAGAAAGTAAACGAGCCGTTGGAAAATAATAAAGAAAAGGATTCTTAAATAAACAAATAGGGAACTATGGAAACATTTGCTGCAATAGATTTTGAAACAGCCAACGGACAACGTACCAGTGTGTGCAGTGTTGGGGTTATTCTAGTTGAAAATGGAGAGATAACAGACCGTTTTCATAGTTTTATCCGTCCACGCCCCAACTTTTATACACACTGGACAACACAAGTACACGGAATGGTATTTGAAGACACAAAAGAATCGCCCGACTTTCCTGATGTATGGTCACAAATAGCGTCAAAAATCAACGGACTACCTTTGGTTGCTCACAATAGTCCTTTCGACGAAGGATGTTTAAAAGCCGTATTCAACCTATATGGACTCTCCTACCCTGATTATCAGTTCTATTGTACTTGCCGGTTATCTCGCAGAATGCACAAAGGATTGGTGAACCATCAGTTACACACTGTTTCTGAACATTGCGGATATAACCTAAAGCAGCACCACCACGCATTAGCCGATGCAGAAGCATGCGCAGCGATAGCTGTTAGTATGTTTCAGAAAACGCAAACAGAAAGTTTTGATGAGTTGTATAATTATGTGAAGCAGAACTATTAATTCCATATTTTTTCGATATGAAGCGCTGAAAATGGAAAAGAACATTTCAAATAGCAAATCTGTTAAAACAATATGGAAGAATAATCAAAATAAGAATAACATATAATGATTTATAGAAATGAAAAAAACGTTTTTATTACTCTTATCCATCTTTATTTTATCTTCCTGTTCCAAGGACGATAAAGATAATCTAACTGAAGATTACAATTCAATTGTGATATTGAAAGTAGATTATATGACAAACAAGTTCGAAGGCGGATATGAACAACAGGTAAATAGTGAGATAACGGACGCTGACACTATTCCTTTTACGATAAAATATAAAGCACCAGGTGATTTTGGGAATATATCCTTGTATTATCAGCCTACAAATGATTTGTTATTTGACGGTTCTATAATTTGGAATGGAACAGGAACAATTAACTACCCAAAGACGTTTATACCTGCAAGCAAATATTCTCTTCTGGGAAGTCCTATAACAAAACCGGAAGACTCTGAATTCAAATGCATTTTTGGCACACCACCTACTGATTATTCTTCAATATGGAATTCGATAAGTAGCCTTATGATTGTATCTAATTGTTTAGATAGTAACAAAAAGATAGATCTGTTTCTCTATACTCCCAGTGTTGGAGTAGGAAATCCTAATGACTGGGACTGGATAATCGTAATGAACAGAACCATTAAATACAACCCTACTAAATATAGATATTAAAGTAATAGCCTGCCGGGAATCTATCCAGACAGGCTATTACTTTATTATTTCTCAATTACTTGTTTGCGGAAATCACTTCTTATAATATTTCAAAGCTTCAGGCATTAACTTCTGGATATTTGCAATACGTGTTGCATCAGAAGGGTGAGTACTGAAAAATGCAGGAACGGATGCTCCACCTTGCGACATTCTTTGCCAGAACTCAACAGCAACCTGAGGATTATAACCAGCCATTGCCGCAAAAATCAGCCCCATTCTATCAGCTTCACTTTCATTACTACGGGAGTAGGGAAGCATTACACCATAATTTGCTCCCAGTCCGTAAACTTGTTGAGCTAGCATCTGAGTAGATGCAGATTTCTTTTGCAACAAAGCACCTAATGCCTGTCCTCCATATTGAGCTATCATCTGCTGGCTCATACGTTCTGCCGAATGTTTTGCCACTGCATGAGCTACTTCATGTCCTACAACAATAGCAAGTGCTGCTTCGGTCTTTGTAATTGGCAAAATACCTTCGTTTACAACAATTTTACCACCAGGCATACAAAAAGCATTTACCGCTGTATCTTTAACCAAATGAAACTCCCATGCAAAATTCTTCACTTCAGCACCCAAGCCGTTAGCATTAAGATAAGCCTCAACAGCCGTAGATATCTTTTTACCAACACGCTCTACCATTGCAGTATTCGTTTTATTTGTAGATGGTTTGGCTGTAGCCATATACTCCGTGAAACTTTGGTTACTCAGACTTAGAACTTCTGAATCGGATACCAGAAGTAGTTGCTTACGGCCTGTTAAAGCCACCGTACTACAGGCACTTACCAATAATACAATAAGTAAAATACCAGGGAATGTTTTTAATTTTTTCATAATTATATAGTCTAACTTAATATTGTCTAGTGTGATTAACAAACAAAAATAATAAAAAGATTCATTTTTCATTAATAATTAACTCTTTTAATCATATCTATATTTATAGTTCCCTACTTTTAACCGGCAAGTACTGATTATTAAAAGCGTTTGTTTCACATATATCTATTGATTATAATCCGCAAATTATTCGCCAACAAATAAAATCCATTGGCGAATGGCTGAAAATTATTGGCGAATAGCTACTCAAACTCCCGCCAGCTTTTTTTAAAACACAACCGGGCTTAGACCAAACTCCGGTTATGTTTAAAAAAAAGCTGGCGGAATGTTTTTTGATCTTTGATTTTTGCAAATGCTACGTAAAAATAAAAAGTATCCATAAATAAAAAAAACTTGTAATTCTCCAAGAAACAAACAACAAAAAGAATTTGTTATTTCTAAAGGAACATACTATAGAAGATTATTCTAAATAATGAATAGTGAAGGCTATTAAAAAACAAATACTAAAACAAATGAAAAATGAGAAAAATAATACTGGCTTTACTTTCAATATTCATTTTATCCTGCTCTGAAGATAATGATAGAATTGGGGTCTTTAATTCAATATTACTCCTGCGAGTTGACTATATAACGAATCAATTTGAAGGGGGAAATGAGCAATCTATAAATGGAGAGATTACAGATTCGGACACCATTCCAATTTCCGTGATTTATAAGGCACCAGGTGATTTTGGAAACATATCCTTGTATTATCAACCTACAAACGATTTGTTGTTTGACGGTTCTATAATTTGGATGGGAACAGGAACTATTAAATATCCAAAGACATTTAAATCTGCCGGTAGTTACTCTCTTTTAGATAATCCTATCGTTAAACCAAACGATTCCAGATTCAAATGCATTTTTGGCAACCCGCCTACTGATTATTCTTTAATATGGAATTCAACAAGTAGACTAAAAATAGTTGCTAATTATTTAAAGAGCAACAAAAAGATAAGCCTGTTTCTTTATACTCCCAGTGTTGGAATAGGGAATCCTTATGAATGGGATTGGTTTATTATTATGAATAAATAGTCTGCTTAGAAATAGTTAAGTATTTTTCTGACTAGTCTCAAAAAAAAGAATAAATATACTACCTTTGAAAACAAAACAACAAACACATTCAACATTGATACACAAAATATATTATACTTATTAACTGTAAGTTACAGAAATTAAACGAAACAATAAATTCTATCATCAGACCATGAGATTGTTGTGTTTCACAAAACAATCTCCACGCATAAAAAAAGTGCCTAACTAAAAGTAATGAATATAAAACAGATATTATTAAGACCATTTATGGCTTTGCAAAACAAAACATTTGCAAAGCTTTATCTGGCACAAACCATAAGCCTTTTAGGCGATGCATTCTCATGGGTTGGATTAGCGTTATTGGCTTATCAGTTAGAGAAAGAGCATTCTGCAACTATTTTAGCAACTGCACTCACACTAAGGGTAGCCGCTTTTATTATTTTTTCTCCGTTTGCAGGTGTGGTAGCCGACAAAATCGCCCGAAAAAAGATTCTCTATGTAACTCACTTTATTAGAATGGCCATAATATGCTGTTTACCATTCGTGAATGCCGAATGGCAGATTTATGCATTGGTGTTTCTTTTAAACGTATTTAATGCATTTTTTACTCCGACCTATCGGGCTATTATTCCGCAAATCATTGAAGGAAACTATTTTCGAGAGGCTATAGGCTTATCAACCGCAACTTTTCAATTGTTAGGTGTTTTAGGCCCTGCTTTAGCAGGTATTGTAGCAGTGTGTTTAGGAGCAAGACAAATCTTCTTTTTGGATGGAATTTCATTTATCATTGCGGGTATATTAATACTCTCAATCCCGAAAAGTGATTTACAAAAAGGAGTTTCAAAAGAAGCAAAACAAGCGGGTAACACATGGAATGATGTTATCAAAGGAATTCGGTTATTGTTCAGTAATAAAATATTGCGGTTTGCATTGTGCATTGAATTTGTGTCGGCAATTGCCGGAGCCATGATTTTAGTGAACACAATAGGTCACATAAAAAACAATCTGTTGCTGAACGACAATTACTACGGCTGGGTAATGGCTATTTTTGGCGTTGGTGCGGCTGTATCGGCATTTATATTGGGAAGTCTGGACAAATCAAAAGCCAGAAGTCTGTCGTTGATAAGCGGGGCAATCGTGCTCGGAGTCTCCATTTCGTTTGCCAACTATGTGCCCTACGCTGTACTTATGGGGTTGTGGTTGTTGGCAGGCTTAGGACAAAGTCTGGCCGAAATGCCTTCCGAGACTTTAATCGCTGAAAACATTACTCCCGAAAATCAAGGAAAAGTATATGGTTCTCACTTTGCATTCTCCCATTTATGGTGGGCTATCGCCTATCCTATTGCAGGATTTTTAGGCACAAGTTTTCCGGAACGAGGATTTTTGTATGGAGGTATTCTCACCCTTGTTTTCGCCGGATTGGCTTTGTTTCTTAAACCAAAGTTGAAATGAAATGACCAAAAAGAAGAGCTAAATATCAGCTACTAAAAAGGCTGCAAAGTGACACCAGATTATTCAACAAAAAGTTTTTGTCGCACAAAAAATTGGATATCCCCCTGATACTATCTATTTTTGTTTCCATAACAGATTTAATTTAATGTTGTTTATCAGTTTTTAGCTATTGCTAAATTACAATATATTTTGAGAACCTGTTCTTTTTCAAGCACTTTTTAGGTGTGGAAAACTTAAGTAATAATTGATGATATGATAAAGAAATGGATATATGAAACAATGGTTCTTATTGGGTTATTAAGTGTTTCAAATCTCTTTGCAATAGAGCCAGGAACAGTTAAAAAGGCATTGTTTGGTTTTGTACATCCACAGGACAGCACGCGAACTAAAACCTGGTGGCTTCATGGCGAAACAGAAACCACTCGCGAAGGTATTACGGCGGATCTAGAGGCTTTCAAAAAAGCTGGGCTTGGTGGGGTTATTTATTACGATCAGTCACATGGAAATGCAGAGAATGCTTGTGATGGATTCTCTGCGAAATGGTGGAGTATGCTCCGTTTCGCAGCTGAAGAAGCCAAACGATTAGGTTTGAGTTTTGAGGTGAGTTGTTCTAATGGTTTTGTAGCCGGTGGAAAATGGATTACTCCAGAGTATGGCATGCAACGTTTAGTCGAAACTAATACACTGATTCATGGTGGTAAGAGGTTTGTGGGAAAGTTGGCTGCACCTACTTCTCGATATTCTTATTTAAAAGAGGTTGCAGTGCTGGCTTTTCCTGCACCAAAAGAAGGAATAAAGTCAACTTTGAATTTGCCAATTACGGTTACTTCTAATCAACTGCAAAATGCTATTGAATTATTCAATATAAATGACCGTCTGACTAAAATACCTGCTCAAACAGATGGAAAACCTGTTTATGTGAATATTGATTTTGGTCAAATATTAACCATTAGATCTATTTCTTATGAGGTCCGACCAAAGGGAAAGGCGACAACAAGTGCAACGAATGTGCCCGCCCCTCCTGCTGATACTTTTGTTGGCACTGGTTATAGAATCCTTCCTGATTTAGGACAACTGGAAGTCTCTTCTGATGGTATCCACTATTCAAAAGTATGTAATTTGAAACCGATTTATAAAGCTCACGAAAGTTGGCGACAGAAGACTATTTCCTTTCCAAAGGTATCAGGTCGTTATTACCGTTTAAACTTGCATGATTGGGCAGAAAAATTAGATCCAAGTCCTGATATGTTATTAGGAAATATAATTATAAGCAGTATAGCGAAAGTGGATCAGTATGAGGAAAAATCGGCTTTATTTTCTGAATATATAGAGAAAGACAGAACTCCTGATTATGATTCTGACGAGGTAGTTCACTCTTCTTCCATTCTGAATTTGACGACAAAAATGACACCTGACGGCACCTTGACCTGGGATGTTCCCGCAGGTGATTGGGTGGTTATGAGATTTGCTCATGTGCCGACAGGTGGCATAAGCAAGCATGGCCGTAAAAATCTCATGGGTTTAGAGTGTGACAAGTTATCCGCTAAAGCTGCTGAATGGCAATGGAATCATTATTATAAGGTGATATTAGATTCATTGAGAGCTACTAATAGTGGTCATGTTAATGGAATGATTATGGATAGTCATGAGGCGGGTTCTCAGAATTGGACAGAGAATTTTATTCCTGAGTTTATCCAGCGTCGTGGGTATGACCCGACCTTATATTTACCATCAATGTGTGGTTATGTCGTGGATAACCGTCAAGAGACAATTGGCTTTTTACAAGATATACGTCGAAATATCGCTGATATGATTGCTGATAATTACTATGGAACGTTGGACAGTCTTTGTCGTCAGGAAGGGACTACACTGACTGCTCAAGCAACAGGTAATGCTTTGTGTATTGTGGCAGATCCTATTCAAGCGAAAGGCAGAGTTGAAAAACCACAAGGTGAATTCTGGCCTATTCATCCAGATGGAAATTATGACATCAAAGAAAGTTCTTCGGCAGCTCATTTATATGATAAAAAGATTGCTTCTGCTGAAGCTTTTACTGATGCAAAATTCAGTCACTCTTTATCAGATTTGAAGTCATTCTCAGATTATGCGTATGCATTCGGTATAAATGAGTTTGTTATCTGTGCTTCTGCCTATCAACCATGGTTGGATAAGATTCCTGGTAGTACTGGCGGAGGCAGGCATTATTGCATCAATAGAAACAATACCTGGTGGAATTATAGCCATTCGTTTTGGGACTATCAATCACGTTCGGCTTATCTGATGCGTCAAGGTAAGCCAAAGGTTGATTTGTGTGTTTATTTAGGAGAGAATGCACCTGTAAAAATACTCACTTATCGTTTGCCTAATATTCCTGGAGGTTATGATTTCGATGCTTGTACAACTGATGCTTTACTTTCACGGATGGAAGCAAAAGAGGGAAATATTGTTTTACCAAATGGCATTTATTATCGGCTGATGATTCTTCCGAGAAATGGTGAAATAACGTTGCGTGCCTTAAAAAAGATTGTCTCTTTGGTGACGAATGGTGCAGTTGTTTATGGACCAAAAGCTGTATTCTCTGAGAACCATGAAACTGAGAAAAAAGAAGAATTTGAATATTTAGTTCATCAGCTTTGGGGTGATTCTTTGGATGAAGAAGGTTCTCATTCTTGTGGTAAGGGGAAAGTTTATTGGGGAATGTCTTTGGAAAATGCTTTAACAGAGGCGGGAATTCAGCCAGACATCACTATGGAGAAAGGAAACACAAAAGATTCCAAAATCTATTTTGCTCATCGACGTTTGTCGGATGGTGAGTTATATTTCCTACACAATCATAAGTCTCAAAAAGAATCTACCACTTTTAAATTGGCTTCTAACGCTCAACGGGCTGAATTATGGAACCCTGTAACGGGTGAGCGTTTTCGTATTCCGATGATTCAGGCAACAGAGACTACGTCTGTGATGCGTTTGGATTTTGAGCCAATGGAATCTTATTTCGTTGTCCTTTCTTCAGAAAAAGAAGACATAAAATTACCATTAGTATCTTGGATGGAAAATGAAAAAGAAATGACGATAAAAGGTCCATGGAAGGTTGGTTTTGAACAACGTATGGGAGGACCAGCGGAAGAAATAACATTTACATCTCTGTCTGACTGGACGGCTAATGAAAATCCTCAGATAAAGTATTATTCAGGGACGGCGATTTATAAAAAAACCATTTTTTTGAAGAAACCAATCTCCAATGAAAGGGTTTATTTACAACTCGATCATCCTATTTTTGCTATAAATGTTTATGTGAATGGACTGCAAGGAAAAACCATCTGGTGCTCTCCTTGGGAGTGTGAAATTACTGATCTATTGAAAAAAGGGGAGAATGAATTGGAACTTCATGTATGTAATTCGTTGATGAATAGGATGATTGGTGATTATGGTTTACCAAAAGAAAAACGTGTGACCTACTGTTATCCAGAGATAGTGACGAAGAATGACAGCTTGATATCATCTGGAATCATTGGAAACGTGAAAATAGTTACTCGAAAGACGAAGTGATTAACTCTTTAATATGCAAAAGAAATATCCCTTCTTGAAAAGGTCTTAAATAAAGAAACCTTTTCAAGAAGGGATATTGTATTATTTAAAGAGAGCAAAGAAGCTCTCTTTAAAATTATCAGCTAAATTCCTGATTAGTTGTTTTCAGGACGCAATTTGCGAACAACTGCACCAGCTTGCCACATTTCGCTTTCACGAAGAGCTTTCAGTTCAGCATCCAAACCTTCACGGTAGTCTGGTTTAGAGTTTGTATCAATTGAACGTTGAGCTTCGTTACCGCACTTAACTTCTGAATACAATTTTTCAAATACAGGTTTTGTTGCATCGTGGAAAGGGCCCATCCAGTCAAGAGCACCGCGCTGAGCTGTGGTTGAGCAGTTTGCATACATCCAGTCCATACCGTTCTTTGCAAAAAGAGGCATCAATGACTGAGTAAGTTCTTCTACTGTTTCGTTGAAAGCTTCAGAAGGTGTATGTCCGTTTTCGCGTAACACTTCATATTGAGCAAGAAGTAATCCCTGGATAGCACCCATCAAAGTACCACGTTCGCCTGTTAAGTCAGAGAATACTTCACGTTTGAATGTTGTTTCAAACAAGTAACCTGAACCTACACCGATACCCAAAGCAACAACACGATCAAATGCATGACCTGTTGCATCCTGGAAGATAGCGTAAGAAGAGTTCAAACCACGGCCTTCAAGGAACATTGTACGAAGAGATGTACCTGATCCTTTAGGAGCAACTAGAATAACGTCTACATCAGCAGGAGGAACAATTCCGGTTCTTTCTTTGTAAGTGATACCAAAACCGTGAGAGAAATAAAGAGCTTTACCTGCTGTAAGGTTCTTTTTTACTGTAGGCCACACTTCAATCTGAGCAGCATCTGAAAGAAGATATTGGATAATAGTACCACGTTGGCAAGCCTCATCTATATCAAACAAAGTTTCTCCGGGAACCCATCCGTCAGCAACAGCTTTTTCCCAGGTCTTGCCACCTTTACGTTGGCCAACAATTACATTAAAACCATTGTCTCTCAAGTTCAATGACTGTCCAGGTCCCTGAACACCATAACCAATCACTGCAATGATTTCGTTTTTCAATACTTCACGTGCTTTCTCTAAAGGAAATTCTTCGCGGGTTACTACATTTTCAACAACACCGCCAAAATTCATCTGTGCCATTTTACTTTCTTTTTTATTTAAAAAACTAATTAATAAATATCATTTTACTACGGCAAACTACCTCGCCGCCATTCTTTTTTACCTCAACATTGTACTCATTCTCGCTAATCTTCTGTTTATAGAAGGAAAGAGTATCTCCGTAATAACTTTCCGCAACGTATGCAACTTCAAAACGTTTAATCCGTTTCTCTTTATACATTTCAAGCGGAAAAAGATCGAGAACATGCTCAATGTACTTGATACTGTTTACATGTCCGTTAATATCAATGTCACTATATTTTGCTTCATAAACTGTATCTGGAGTACAATCGTCTACTTTAATTCGGCCTGGTTTCTCTATAGGACATTCTTTATCGCAGATGTAATCTGTAATGCTTCCGCCATGCAAAGTCAACAAATCAGCCGGCTTACGTGTGTTCAAATTAATCATAGCCCAAACAGAACGAGCATAACCAACAGGGCGACCTTCTTTATTTAATATTGTAAAGTTACGGTCAGTAAAGAGACGGTATACATTCTCTATCCATGTCTGTATGCTGAAATTCTCATATTGATAAGGCATTTCATCTAACTCTACAGCCAAACGGGAAAGTACCCAGGTATAATTTGCTTCATTAAGATTAGCTATACCAAATCCACGATCTGTAGAATGAAAACCTGCACAATTCAATAAATGATTTCCCAGCACACTCATTGTAAGGTGACCTGAAAAATCGACATGAAAAGGCTCTGCTACAAAATTATAATGTCCAACCTTATTCTGCTCCATCTTTCCCCTTTCTACTCTCAATTAAAGCCAAAAAATTACTCAGACGCTCTACCGGACTTTTAGTAATAGCTATACGTCCTGAACGTACAAACTGCCACAGCCCCATAGGCATTAACTCATCATACAAAGCCTGTGTATCTTCAGGATGACCAGTTAGCTCAATAACAGCATATGTTTGGTTTACCTCCAGAATACGGGCGTTATATTTACGAACCAGTTTTTCCACCTGATTACTACCCAGCAAGCTCAAAGCCGGAACTTTGTATAGAGCCACTTCCTGATAAATAATCTGATCATCAGTATAATAATGCGCCTGCATCACATCAACACGTTTCTCAATTTGCTTGGTTATCTTTTCAATTGTATCGGCATCCGTATTCACTGTAATAGTATACTTATGAATGTCTTTGATAGAAGAAGCAGAAACGCTTAATGTCTCAATATTCAGCTGCCTACGGGTAAAAATCGTTGTTACCTGATTTAACAAACCTGCAATATTTTCTGAGTAAACGTTGATTGTATATAATTTCTTATCCATAATATCAGTATTAATCTCCTAACAATATGTCTGTAACCTTTCCACCGGCTGGTGTCATGGGATAAACCATCCCTTTTTCCACCACTCCTACTTCAAGAAGGAAAGAACCTTCCGTGTGCAGCATTTCCTGGATAGCCTCATCTAGCTCTTCCCGCAAATGTACCGATCTTCCCTTTATACCATAAGCGGAAGCAATCTTAATATAATCGGGATTTTTCATTGGGGTAGATGAATAGCGTTCCTGAAAGAATAACTCTTGCCATTGACGTACCATGCCCAGAAAATTATTATTTAATAGAATAATTTTCACGGTAGTACCAGTTTCCATAATAGTTCCCAGTTCCTGAATAGTCATCTGCAATCCACCGTCACCACAGAACAGACAAACAGTTCTGTCCGGTGCACCAAATGCAGCACCTATAGCAGCCGGAAGTCCGAATCCCATGGTTCCCAAACCACCAGATGTAACCACACTTCGTTTCTTTGTAAACTGGAAATATCTGGCAGCCATCATTTGATTCTGACCTACGTCGGTTACCAATACAGCCTCATGGTTGGTAGCTTTAGAAACCTTGTTAATAACTTCGCCCATGGTAATAGGGCCAGCATCAGGGTTTAATTCAGCTTTTATAACAGAGTTGTATTCTGTCTCTTCGCTTTGTTTAAAACTATCAATCCACTCTTTATGTTCATTTTCTTTTAGCTGAGCTGTTACCGCGGCAAGAGTTTCTTTACAATCTCCTACTACAGCC
Source organism: Bacteroidaceae bacterium (assembly GCA_963667395.2). Classification (GTDB taxonomy): domain Bacteria; phylum Bacteroidota; class Bacteroidia; order Bacteroidales; family Bacteroidaceae; genus Bacteroides. The sequence continues at coordinate 3,565,838 of CAXXJL010000001.1, read as the reverse complement.
ACAGTAGCTTTCATATTTTTATTAATTTCAGCCGGATCAATATCAAAATGAATAACTTTTGCCTGCATGGCATACGTCTTTAAATCTCCGGTTACCCGGTCATCAAAACGCATACCTATTGCAATAAGAACATCGCATTCATTCGATTTCACATTTGGTCCCAGGTTACCATGCATTCCCAACATTCCTTTATTCAACCGATGAGCAGAAGGTAATGCAGAAAGCCCCAATAATGTTTTTCCAGCGGGAATATCTGCTTTCTCAAGAAACTCTAAAAGCTCATTCTGGGCTCCGCCAAGTTCTACTCCCTGACCTACTAATGCCAGAGGTTTTTTTGCAGAATTTATAAGTTGCGCAGCTGCACAAACCGCTTCTTCATCTATGTCAACAGTTGGCTGATAACTGCGGATAAAATCTATCGTATAAGGTTCATAATCTACTTTTGCAATCTGAGCATTCTTGGCAAAATCCAATACCACAGGACCTGGTCTTCCGCTCTTTGCAATATAAAAAGCACGAGCCACAGCCCAGGCAATATCTTCTGCACGGCGGATCTGATAACTCCATTTTGTTATTGGCTGAGTTAAACTCACTAAATCTATTTCCTGAAAAGCATCTGTTCCTAATAAAGCTGCACCAACCTGGCCAGCTATTACTACCAAAGGCGTACTGTCAAGCATAGCATCTCCAATTCCGGTAATGGCATTAGTAGCTCCCGGACCACTGGTTACAATACAGACTCCAACTTTTCCTGAAACTCTTGCAAATCCCTGAGCAGCATGAGTTGCTCCCTGTTCGTGACGAACCAGAACATGATTTAATTCATGTGTATGATCATATAAACAATCATATACCGGCATAATTGCTCCACCGGGATAACCAAAAATAGTATCTACACCTTCCTTTATTAAAGAACGGATCAACGCTTCCGAACCACTAACCAGTTGTTTATCCATATAAATTAGCTCGTTGTTTCGTTTATAATATATTATATTAATCTAACAGCCCCTTTATCCGCAGAACTTACCATGCTTGCATAAGCTTTCAGGCTCTTAGGAATATTACGATCACGCAAAGGAGCTGTAAATGCTTTATTACCTCTTTTCATTTCTTCCAAACGGCGTACATCAAGCTCTTTATCACTCAGTTTCACATTAATGCTTCTTTCAGGGATATTTATTTCAATAATATCACCGTCTTTAATCAGCCCGATATTTCCTCCGGCTGCTGCCTCGGGAGAGACATGTCCGATACTCAGACCTGATGTGCCTCCGCTAAAACGTCCGTCGGTAATTAATGCGCATTCTTTTCCCAGATGTTTTGATTTTATGTAAGAGGTGGGATAAAGCATTTCCTGCATTCCCGGTCCGCCTTTAGGTCCTTCATAAGTAATGACCACTACATCTCCTGATACAACTTTACCTTTAAGTATCCCTTCGCAAGCCGCATCCTGAGAATCAAACACCTTTGCAGTGCCTGAGAATTTCCAGATACTTTCGTCCACACCTGCAGTTTTTACCACACATCCATCCTGCGCTATATTCCCTTTCAGAACAGCTAGACCACCGTCTTTTGAATAAGCATAACCCATTGAACGAATGCAACCCTCTTTCCGGTCTGTATCTAATTCTTTATAGTAGCTATTCTGAGAGCCAAGTACCAGATTAAATTTGCCTGCGGGAGCACTCTTATATATGTTTATAGCTTTCTCACAAACATCCGGACTAGTTATAGAATATTTATTTATCGCTTCTACGAGCGTCAATCCATCGGCACGGTTCACATTTGCATCAATTAAACCTGCCGCATTCAGTTCGGCCAGAATTGAAATGATTCCTCCGGCACGGTTCACATCTTGAATGTGATATTTCGGCGTATTCGGTGCAACCTTACAAAGACAAGGCGTTTTACGTGAAAGAGCATCTATATCATCCATTGTAAAGTCAACTTCTGCTTCATGAGCTATAGCCAAAAGGTGAAGGACCGTATTTGTAGAACCACCCATTGCAATATCCAGCGTCATTGCGTTTAAGAAAGCAGTCCGTGTGGCAATGCTTCTTGGTAAAACGCTTTCATCGCCATCCTGATAATATTTATTAGCATTCTCAACAATCAGTTTTGCCGCATCTTTAAACAGATTCGCCCTGTTTTCATGCGTTGCAACAATAGTACCATTTCCTGGCAACGCCATACCTAATGCTTCATTAAGACAGTTCATTGAATTGGCCGTAAACATACCCGAGCAGCTTCCACAAGTGGGACAAGCCGAGTTCTCAATTTTAGCAACTTCAGCGTCGCTTACGTTCTCATCGGCCGACTTAATCATTGCATCAATCAAATCAAGATGCTGACCATCCAGTTCGCCAGCCTCCATGGGACCTCCCGAAACAAAAACAGTTGGAATATTCAGTCGCATAGCAGCCATCAGCATTCCCGGAGTTATTTTATCACAATTACTGATACAAATCATCGCATCTGCTTTGTGAGCATTAACCATATATTCCACACTATCGGCAATAATATCACGGGAAGGAAGAGAATAAAGCATACCATCATGCCCCATCGCAATACCATCATCAATAGCTATAGTATTAAATTCTGCGGCAAAACAGCCTAGCTTCTCTATTTCGACCTTTACTTGCTGACCAATTTCATGCAAATGAACGTGGCCTGGCACAAACTGAGTAAAGGAGTTTACAATCGCAATAATTGGTTTACCCAATTGTTCTTTCGTCATGCCATTTGCTTTCCAAAGAGCTCTCGCTCCTGCCATTCTACGACCTTGCGTACTGAACGAACTACGTAATTGCTTTTTCATTTTTCTGTTTAATTAAAAAAGCCTCTCTCAAATGAATGAGAAAGGCTCTAATTAATATTTTATAGTACATTTAACTATACACACCTTTCTCACGCTCTTGATTGGACCACCACGAGGCGAATAATATGCACTAGAGACAAATTAATTGATGTAATAGAATTCATACTTTTATTTCTTTTTAATACGATGCAAAGGTACGTTCTTTTTTCTAACCGCCAAACAAATTGAATAAAAAAAACGTCTGATTATTCATAATCGTAAGAAATAAGCTCATAATTATCCTATTCTATCACTTAACAACCCATAAAAAGATAAAAAGAGAAAGATTTGGGTACTCACGGCCAAAAGACAATTATCTATTAATATCTTCATCCAACACTCCTTTATTCATAAAATCATATTAAGAAAAGAAAAAAAGCATCTATAAAGAAAAGTCATAATATACAAAAAAGGACTTAATAAACTGAAAATAATTTGCGGCAAGCAAGGATAGAATAAATAATTCGTATATTTGCGCGCTAATTAAAAATATAGAATCATTAATAATAAAGTATAGATGGAAACAGCACCAAACAAGCTCATCGTAGTTTCATACGAACTGTATGTAACAGAAGATGGAGAAAGAGATTTAGTAGAAAAAGCAACCAAAGAACAACCTTTCCAGTTTATTTCTGGATTAGGCACTACATTAGATGCCTTTGAAAGTCAGCTTAAAGGACTCGTTGTTGGCGATAAGTTTGAATTTACTATTTCCAGTGATGAAGCATACGGAGAATATGACGACGAACATGTAATTGATCTCCCTAAAAATATATTTGAAGTTGATGGAAGATTTGACGCGGAACGCATTTTTGCAGGAAACGTTGTTCCATTAATGGATGCAGACGGTAACAGAATGAATGCTACTGTTGTAGAGGTTTCTAACGACAACGTAAAAGTTGATATGAACCACCCATTGGCTGGTGAAGATTTAACTTTCATAGGCGAAGTTATTGAATCACGTACAGCTACCAACGAAGAAATTCAGGGAATGATTAACGTGATGAGCGGAGAAGGTGGTTGCGGATGCGACAGCTGCGGTGATGGCTGCGAATGTGGCGAAGGCGAAGAAAATAACGGCGGCTGCGGTAGTGGCTGTGGTTGTCACTAAATAATAAAGCACACAGATTATTAGCTGTAAAGCGATATCTGTGTGCTATTTTTTTGCTCTTTTTTCTCGTATTACAATACTTCTTTTGACAACTCTTTCAGTCTTTTATTCAGCAGTTTGTGCTGTTTCTCATTACCACCCCGAATAACATACCTTATTTTACCCGTTTTATCTATCAGCAAACTCATGGGAGTAACAGCAACCCCTGTTCTACTAATAAAGTTTATTGAATTGGGAAGTTGGTGAAACAAAGAGTGCCTTTTTTCTATAACTTCATTAATCTGTTCAGATGTATTAAATGTCATCGACAGAAAATTAGCTGCGGGATATTTTTTCGTTAATTCATTTAGCTGCGGAATCTCTTTAATACTAGGTTCACTATAGATATGCCAAATATTTATCAAGGTTACCTTACCTTTAATATTTTGGTTCGTCCAAAGCTTTCCTTCGGTATCGGTTAAAGTAAATTCCGGACAAGGCTTGCCACAAAGTTTATTTTCCAAAGCTTTATCATCGGCTTTTTGCCTGGCTTTAGACTCTTTAAACTCTCCATTCCCAAGATCATCACTACCCTGAGCACTATATGCAGTAAAAACACTGCAAAGCATTATAAACAACAAAAAATTCTTTCTCATGAAATCATTCTAACTTAACATTTATTGGTCATAATCTGCAATACCAGCTTATCTGTTTCATTCACACCTTCAGAACCGATATTACCCATTACCGGAATAACTTCCCGATTCACCAATGCTCTAATTTGTTTTCTCTCTGCTTCACTCATTGCTGTTTTATTTCTCGTTGCAAAATTACAAATAAAATCAGAGCTTAGTGGTTCCAAACTTATTTATTTAACAAGGAACCATAGCTGTAAATAAAAACCTATTTAATAGAGAAATAAACAGTTAAACACACAAATCATCTACACCATCTCCCACTAAAACGTTCAAAAGACCCTTGCAAAAAGGCTTTCAGCTGGTGGCAGATAAAAATATTAAACTAATCATCTGCTACTAAATTGTGTTCATCTGCTACTAAATCGAGGCATTTCACAACATCATAACAAATATTGCCGCTAATCCTTCGGTGAAGAAATATTCCGTTTTTTAAGAATGCACCCAAAATGAATAGCTTTAATCTGGCTGCAAACTTTACTATTCATTGTATTTTCTTCCCTCGCAGAACTTATATCTAATTAGTTTTCCCTTATAAGTTAACCCATTTTGCAAAAAGAGATAAGTGGTCCCTCATATGAAGGACCATGGGTTTCCATATGAAGGACCATGGGTTTCCAATTGAGGGACCATGGGTTCTCAGTTGAGGGACCACTTAGTTAAAACGAGAAAAACAGATAACTTATTAATTAAGAGGCAATAACAATTGCCTGTGATTTGAAAGAGAAGCCGAGCTCTAAAAGAGACAGAAACATTACACATTTACGTCGAAAAAGTACTATTCCTTAACCAGAGTTAGTTGAAACAATTAAAAATGGCTGCAAACTAGTGGCAGATAGCGGAGTTTAGTAGCAGATGATTTGTATATAAACTTTACCTGCCACTAGTTTAGTTTACTAATTGTCAGAAGTTTAAGACCAATTTAGTAGCAGGTAGCAGATACTTTTTTGTTTTTTCATTAGAATTGAGTGAAATTAAAATAAAAGAATGCAGGATAGAGCTGAGCGAACAAATAAAAAGGATGGTTAGCACACAAAAAAAGCCAACCATCCTTCAAACTGAAAACCTAACCTAACAAAACAAAGCCCGCTACAGAGCCAATCACTACTTTATATCACTTATTATCACTTTCAAATTTGTTTTGCCTTGCAAAGGATTCTCTTTTACAATCCATTTATTTCCTTCACCTGTAAGTATAATCTCCTTAAGTTGATTATCGGAAGGGAGACAAAGAAGTCCTTTTGCTTGTTTTGTTCCGGCAGAATAAACAACCATATCCAGTTTTGACCAATCCATTTTATCGGTAGATTGTGCCAGAGCTATATGAGGTATTACCGCTCCGTTACGCACCAGAATTACTGCAGGAATATGACCGGCAGGTATTTTGTTCCATCCGCTTTGATAGACTTTTCCGGACTGATAGTCAATCCATTTACCTACAGGCAGATATACGTTTCGCTGAGTACAGTCTTCCATCATCGGGGCTACCATTATATCATTGCCAAACATATACTGATCTTCCACCAGCCATGCGCCCGGATCATCAGGAAATTCCACAAATAGTGCACGAACCATTGGCAAACCTTTCTCGGTACAGTTCTTTGCCTGAGCGTAGACATAAGGCATTAGTTTATATTTCATTTCGTCCGACTCACGGAAAGCTTTGGTAAACGATTCATTATACAGCCAAGGTTCTTTTGGAGGTGCACCATGAGCACGACTGTGAGAAGTAAGGAAACCAAAAGGAAGCCAACGGCGATAAAGCTCTTCCGGCGACTTCTGAACAAATCCTCCTATATCGTGACTCCAGAAAGAGAAACCGCTTAGTCCCAAAGAAAGACCTCCGCGAAGAGTTCCCTGCATACCAATATCTGTATTCGCTGCATCTCCGCCCCAATGGATTGGATAACGTTGAGAACCAGCCCATGCACTTCGTGCCCAGATAATATGCTCATCATGCTCTCTATCAGTAACTTCGGCAACAGCTTTATTATAACGCAATGGATAAAGATTATGTTCATAAAGTCCTCCTTTACCCGAAGCATAAAATCCATTGAAAGGTGCCGCTTCTCCAAAATCCACTTTTATCGCACCAACACCCATCTTCAGTAATCCTGCTAACTTATCTTGATACCAGGCAACAGTCTGCGGGTTGGAGAAGTCGAGCACCGCATCTTCATACGGCATTTCACCATTTGCATTTTTTACATTTAAACCTTTATCTATTATTTCCTTGAAATATTTATTTTTGGGTGTGAAGTAAGTCAACTGCCACAGCGATATATGAAAGCCATCAGACAGAAGATCTTTCACCATCTTTTGAGGATTATTAAAACGACTGGGGGCAAAGACATAATCACATTGCCAGTCTGTTTCAAACCATCCGGTATCAAAATGAATCACATCGGCCGGAATTTTATATTTTCTAAGATTCTTTGCCACATCATATCCTTCTGATTCGTTAAAGTAAGTAATACGACTCATCCAGGTTCCAAAACTCCATAACGGAGGCATGGGCGACTTTCCTGTCAATTCAGTATATTCATTCAGAATATCTTTCGGATCTCCGAAGAAGACAAAAAGATCTAAAGCCTCATCAGCCATAAACAGTTTATTAATGCCTGTGTAAGTAGATCCGAAATCACAGGTCACCGGTGCTGAAGTATGCATAAACATTCCGTAACCACGGCTACTCATAAAGAAAGGAATCGGTTTATACATCTGATCTGTTTCAGGACCTTGCGGATCAGTAACAAAAAGATTCACCTTCTGCCCTACTTTATTAAGAGAAGTAAATGACTCGCCACAACCTACAATCTTTTCTCCGGGTGAGAGTGTAAACACCGGATTTATACTGCGTGAGTTATCACTGCCTCGTTTAATAAAATTAAAAGGAAGGCTCTTCACCTGAGTAGAATCATTATCTTTCCATCGCCAGGTATCAGTCAGTCGTTTTCCTGAAGCATCAATTAAAACAATACGCCACGGATTCTCTTCAATCAGAATAGAGCCGTAAGCGCTCTTATAAAGATGTCCACCTTTTACTGAGGAATATTTCCATGAATTATCTTTTCCAGGATTCTTTACCAACATCAAAGACTCATTATTTTTAGGTTCCACAGGTGTGGTAAGCATACGAATTCTCAAAGTATGTGGAGTTACAAACTCTACCTTAAAGCTGAGTTCCGGATTATTATTGTAAGCAGTTTCGGGAAAATCAAGCATCTGGAGGTCTTGAGGCAATACGGTGTTGGTATTAAATGCCTGGCGAGTATACAACGTTTTACGCTTCCATTCTATCTTTCCACTTGCTGAGGCAGGATCAAAAGCCGACAGTTTATCTGCAAAAAAGAATATATTCATAAAATCGCCAAAATCAGTACTTACATCCTTCGCCTGATTCATTAAATAAGGTGAGCCACCGTTAACATGAAGCTGGGCAACTGCTATTGCCGAAGAAAAAAGCATAAGAAAGAAAGCAATTATCCCTCCCAGTTTGCATTTATTCATAATATAAGTATAATGGTTATTTCAGTGTAACAAAAGTACTATGAATTATCTTATTCATTATACATAATTTGTTTTGGAGAAGGGGGCAATATGTTTCATTTTATACTCAATGGCTACTTTTAACATTATATTTTTATTTTACTTCCATGTCTGTGCAATTACTGTTTAAATTTTCGGGCATTCATTTTTTACCTTATAAAAACAATATAATCTACAAAATATATTCTTTAGCAAACATCAATTTTAAAAAGAATATGAAATACAAAAAGAATCTAATTTATTGGCAAACCTTTCGCATTTATAGGTGTTTTTATGTTATTATTAAAGAAAGATTAATTATATTTGCAATAATAAAACTAAAAATAAAAGCTATGTTCAATTCATTCGGCAATATTTTCAGGTTAAGCAGTTTCGGCGAATCTCATGGAAAAGGAATCGGCGGAGTTATTGACGGATTTCCGTCAGGCATAAAAATTGATCTGGACTTTGTTCAAAAGGAACTAGACAGACGTAGACCAGGTCAATCAAAAATTACCACTGACCGTGACGAATTAGATAAAGTAGAATTCTTATCGGGCATTTTTCAGGGTAAGTCTACAGGAAGTCCTATCGGCTTTATTGTTTGGAATAAAAACCAGCATTCCAAAGATTATGAGAACATAAAAAATATCTTCCGCCCATCTCATGCTGACTACACCTATCAGCTAAAATATGGGATCCGCGATTACCGCGGTGGAGGGAGATCTTCTGCCCGGGAAACCATATCCCGCTGTGTAGCTGGCGCATTGGCAAAGATGGCATTGCAACAAATTGGAATAAGCATCACAGCTTATACCTCACAAGTGGGCCACATCCGTTTGGAAGATGACTATAAAGAATACGACTTTACTAAAATAGAGGAAACACCTGTACGGTGTCCCGACTTAGAAAAGGCAAAAGAAATGGTTGATTATATTTCTATAATAAAAGAAAATGGCGATACTATTGGAGGAGTAGTAACCTGCGTAATTAAAGGATGCCCCATTGGTCTTGGACAACCGGTTTTTGGCAAGCTGCATGCCGCACTTGGTAATGCAATGTTAAGCATTAATGCAGCAAAAGCATTTGAATATGGCGATGGCTTTAAAGGTCTGAAGCAAAAAGGATCAGAGCAAAACGATGTATTCTATAATCATGATGGCGTAATTGAAACCCGAACAAATCATTCCGGAGGCATTCAGGGAGGAATAAGCAACGGAGAGGATATTTATTTCCGTGTTGCATTTAAACCTGTGGCTACCATCCTCATGGAACAGCATACTGTTAATGTTGATGGAGTGGATACTACAATGAAAGCAAAGGGAAGACACGATCCTTGTGTTCTCCCCCGGGCTGTACCTATTGTAGAAGCAATGGCTGCAATGACAATTCTTGATTATTATCTGGTTGACAAAACAACTCAATTATAATATAAAAAGATAAAATTCAATAATGAAACAGATACAATCTTACATCACCCAGCACGAAACCAGGATGATGAACGAGCTTTTCAGTTTAATACGTATTCCTTCCATCAGCGCTTTGCCGGAACATAAAGAAGACATGCAGGCATGTGCACTGCGATGGAAAGAGCTCTTACTGGAAGCTGGAGTTGACAGGGCACAAGTGATGGCAACTTCGGGAAACCCGGTTGTGTACGGAGAAAAGATTGTGAATCCTGACGCAAAGACGGTGTTAGTATATGCTCATTATGACGTAATGCCTGCAGAACCTCTCGAATTATGGAACAGCAATCCGTTTGAGCCGGAAATCCGTGAAGATAAAATATGGGCCAGAGGGGCAGATGATGATAAGGGACAATCTTTTATTCAGGTTAAGGCATTCGAATATTTACTTAGTCATAAGCTTCTTCAGAACAATGTGAAGTTTATTTTTGAAGGAGAAGAAGAAATTGGTTCACCTAGCCTGGAAGAATTTTGCAAAGAACATAAAGAGTTATTGAAAGCCGACGTGATTCTCGTTTCAGACACTAGCATGCTGGGAGCTGATCTTCCTTCACTTACTACCGGTTTGCGAGGATTGGCATACTGGGAAATAGAGGTAACCGGCCCTAACCGCGACCTGCACTCGGGACATTTTGGCGGTGCGGTGGCAAATCCGGTTAATGTTCTTTGCGGTATGCTGAGCAAGATTATTGACGAGAACGGAAAAATCACCATTCCACACTTTTATGACGATGTAGAAGCTGTGCCCGAAGCAGAAAGGACCATGATTGCACAGATTCCTTTCGATGAAGAAAAATACAAGAAGGCCATTGGTGTGAAGCAATTGGCGGGTGAAACAGGTTATTCCACACTGGAACGTAACAGCTGTCGTCCATCATTCGATATTTGTGGCATTTGGGGCGGATATACAGGCGAAGGATCAAAAACGGTTCTGCCGTCAAAAGCGTATGCAAAAGTATCCTCCCGATTGGTTCCTCATCAGGATCATCACACTATTAGCTTATTATTTAAAGAATACATTGAGCAGACAGCACCCGAAAGCGTACAGGTAAAGGTTACTCCTATGCACGGCGGACAGGGTTATGTGTGCCCCATTACTCACCCCGCTTATCGCGCGGCTGAAAAAGGTTTTGAAATAGCCTTCGGAAAGAAACCTCTGGCAGTGCGTCGTGGAGGAAGTATTCCAATCATCTCCACTTTTGAAGAAGTGCTGGGAATAAAGGCAATATTAATGGGCTTTGGACTAGAGTCCAATGCTATCCATTCTCCAAACGAAAGCTTTTCATTAGACATCTTCCGCAAAGGGATTGAGGCGGTTGCCGAGTTCCATTTAGCTTATTCAGCGGAGAAATAAAATCCCTTGTACAAAAGAATAGATTCTTCTGTACAAAACAACTCATTCTTTTGTACAGAAGAATGAATTGTTTTGTACAAGAATCAAAGTTCTTTTCGCCTGAAAATTAAAATCCTTCTCCAACTCTTCTTCCTCTATCGGTGAATTAGATGTGAATTCATTACGTTATATAAGAAATGTTTCGTACTTTTGCGACAAATTTGAGTTAATAAGTAGTAAAAATGAACCTATTAGAACTAAGCGAACAGGAGATAATCAGACGGAATAGTCTGAATGAATTGCGTGCTATGGGCATTGAACCATATCCCGCTGCCGAGTACGTAACCAATGCTTTCTCTACCGACATAAAAAAGGACTTTGTAGAAGATGAAAATGCTGAGCCACGCAAAGTATCTGTGGCCGGTCGTATCATGAGCCGTCGTGTGATGGGAAAAGCTTCCTTCATAGAATTACAGGATTCAAAAGGAAGAATCCAGATTTATATAACTCGCGATGACATTTGTCCGGGTGAGAATAAGGATTTATATACAACTGTATTCAAACGTTTACTCGATTTAGGTGACTTTATCGGCATTGAAGGGTTCGTTTTCAAAACTCAAATGGGTGAAATAAGCATCCACGCACAGAATTTAACTGTACTCTCCAAATCTATCAAGCCGCTTCCTATTGTAAAATACAAGGATGGCGTAGCTTATGATGCTTTTGAAGATCCAGAACTTCGCTACCGCCAACGCTATGTTGACCTGGTAGTTAACGAAGGCGTAAAAGACATTTTTATTAAGCGCAACAAAGTTTATTCATCTATGCGTGAATACTTTAACGCTAAAGACTATATGGAAGTTGAAACTCCAGTTCTGCAATCCATCCCAGGAGGAGCTTCCGCACGCCCATTCATTACACATCATAATGCGCTCGACATACCTTTGTATCTCCGCGTTGCAGATGAACTTTATTTGAAACGTCTTATCGTAGGAGGGTTTGAAGGAGTTTATGAATTTTCTAAGAACTTCCGTAACGAAGGTATGGACCGTACCCACAATCCAGAGTTTACATGTATGGAAATATATGTTTCTTACAAGGATTATAACTGGATGATGGATTTCACCGAAAAGATGCTCGATAAAATCTGTTTCGATGTGAATGGAACTCATGAAGTAAAAGTAGGCGATAATATAATCAGCTTCAAGGCTCCGTTCAAACGGATAACCATGATTGACTCTATCAAAGAATTTACTGGCATTGACATTAACGGCATGAACGAGGAAGAACTTCGTGAAGTGTGCGCCAAAATAGGTGTGGAAGTAAATGAAACAATGGGTAAAGGTAAAATGATTGACGAGATTTTCGGCGAGAAATGTGAAGGAAACTATATCCAGCCTACATTTATCACTGATTATCCTATCGAGATGTCACCACTTTGCAAGCGTCACCGCGAAAATCCGGAACTGACCGAACGTTTTGAACTGATGGTAAACGGTAAAGAGTTGTGTAACGCATACTCAGAGCTAAATGATCCAATTGATCAGCTTGGCCGTTTTCAGGATCAGCTTAAGCTAAGCGAAAAGGGAGATGACGAAGCAATGTTCATTGACAATGACTTTGTACGTGCATTGGAATATGGTATGCCTCCTACTTCAGGAATGGGTATAGGTATGGACCGTTTGGTTATGCTTATGACCGGGCAAACCACCATTCAGGAAGTACTATTCTTCCCTCAGATGCGCCCGGAGAAAACAGTAAAGAAAGATCCTGTAAATAAATATATGGAATTGGGTATACCTGAAAATTGGGTACCTGTTATTCAAAAAGCCGGATATAACATGGTAGATGATATGAAGGATGTAAATCCTCAGAAACTACACATGGAAATATGTGGTGTTAACAAGAAATATAAGCTGGAATTAAGTAGTCCGTCAGTTAACGATGTTGCTGAGTGGATCAATAAGCTATCATAAAGGAAAGATGAAATTACCCGGTAAAATAGCAATAATGGGCGGAGGAAGCTGGGCTACAGCTATCGCAAAGATAGTTCTGGCACAGGATGACAGCATAAACTGGTATATGCGTCGAGATGACCGTATTGCAGATTTTAAACGCTTAGGTCATAATCCGGCATATCTTACAGGAGTGAAATTTGACACTAAACGGATAAACTTCAGCTCCAACATTAATGATATTGTTAAAGACTCGGATACTTTAATTTTTGTAACCCCTTCTCCTTATCTTAAAATCCACTTGAAAAAGTTAAAGACTAAGATGAAGGATAAGTTTATTATAACAGCTATCAAAGGAATCGTACCAGATGAAAATCTGATCGTATCAGAATATCTATCACAAGAATACGGAGTTCCGGAAGAGAATATTGCCGTTCTTGGTGGTCCTTGTCATGCGGAAGAGGTTGCGCTGGAACGTCTTTCTTACTTAACCATAGCTTGTCCGGATATTGACAAAGCACGTATAATTGCCCGCAAACTGGCAAGTAATTATATAAAAACATCAGTCAGTGGCGATGTAACAGGGATAGAATATGGTTCGGTACTCAAAAACGTATATGCCATAGCCGCTGGAATTTGCAGTGGTTTAAAGTATGGCGACAACTTTCAGGCAGTGCTTATCTCTAATGCCGTACAGGAAATGAATCGTTTCCTCAACACGGTATATCCTATAAACCGAAGCATTGACGACTCTGTTTATCTGGGCGACCTGTTAGTTACTGCATACTCTAACTTCAGTCGTAACCGCACCTTCGGAACAATGATTGGAAAAGGTTACTCCGTGAAAAGTGCACAGATAGAAATGGAGATGATTGCTGAAGGATATTTTGGCACTAAATGTATAAAAGAGATAAATAAGCACTATCACGTGAACATGCCTATACTCGATGCTGTTTATAATATTCTATATGAAAGGATTTCTCCAACTATAGAAATTAAATTATTAACCGATTCGTTTAGATAACACACTTACAAATCATGAAAAATATTAGTTTAAACATCGAAAAGACTTTAGGATTTATTTCTAAAGATGCTATCAGTGGTTATGAAGCTCAAGTGAAAGCTTGCAGTGAAGCATTGCACAATGGCACAGGTCAAGGAAATGATTTTTTAGGATGGCTTAACCTTCCATCATCTATAAGCAAAGATTTTTTAGCAGACCTTCAAGCTACAGCTAAGGTACTTCGGGATAATTGCGAAGTGGTAGTTATGGCCGGTATCGGCGGCAGCTATCTGGGTGCCCGTGCGGTTATTGAAGCATTATCAGATAGCTTTGCTTTGCTAAAAGAAAAGAAAGACAGCCCTGTTATTATCTATGCTGGTCATAATATCAGCGAAGATTATCTTTGCGAGTTGGCTGACTATTTAAATGATAAGAAGTTCGGAGTAATCAATATATCTAAATCCGGAACAACAACTGAAACAGCTCTGGCATTCCGTCTGCTGAAAAAGCAATGCGAAGACCAGAGAGGTAAGGAAACTGCTCAAAAATGTATCGTTGCAATAACAGATGCAAAAAAAGGAGCTGCAAAACTTACAGCAGATAAAGAAGGATACAAAACATATGTTATTCCAGATAATGTAGGTGGAAGATTCTCAGTTCTCACTCCTGTAGGCTTGCTCCCTATTGCAGTAGCAGGTTTCGACATCGAACAACTGATTGCCGGTGCTACTAAAATGGAAGAAGCATGCGGACTGAATATTCCTTTCAGTGAAAACCCTGCCGCTATCTATGCTGCAACACGCAATGAACTTTATAAGAGTGGAAAGAAAATTGAAATATTAGTAAACTTCCACCCAAAACTTCACTATGTAATGGAATGGTGGAAGCAACTTTATGGAGAATCTGAAGGAAAAGAGAACAAAGGTATTTTTCCTGCCGCAGTAGACTTCTCTACAGACCTACACTCTATGGGACAATGGATTCAGGAAGGCGAACGTAGCATTTATGAAACAGTTATCTCCATTGAAACTCCAAACAGGAAACTGGTTGTTCCTTCTGATGAAGCAAATCTGGACGGACTTAATTTCCTTGCCGGCAAACGCGTTGATGAAGTGAATAAAATGGCCCAACTAGGCACACAGATTGCTCACGTTGACGGTGGCGTTCCAAACATTCATATCAGTATGCCACAATTAAACGAATATTATATCGGTCAGCTGTTCTATTTCTTTGAGAAAGCTTGCGGAATCAGCGGTTATGTGCTTGGAGTAAATCCATTTAACCAACCGGGAGTTGAAGCATACAAAAAGAATATGTTTGCTTTGCTAAACAAACCAGGTTTCGAAGAAGAATCAAAAGCTATCCAGGCACGCCTGTAAACGTTACTTATATAAAACAGAAAAGCCTCAGACCGATATGGTACTGAGGCTTTTCTATTTTCTTTTTAAAAAATATTCAATTTACCGAATCACTCTTTTTAAGTTCTACATTTAGTTCACTTCCTTCACAGTTAGCTTTTGCCGAAAGATAGAATCTCATAGTGATGAGATTTTCCTGAACAGCCTGTACCGTTGCCTTTACTTTTACATTGGAAACAGTGACTCCATCTACAAATCTAAGCTGGCATGCAGTAACATTTGTAAAGTTCTTATCGTCAGAGACACTATTCTTCTCATAATCAGCAAGAGATATCTTTATTCCTTCATCATTAGCATTTGCCTTAAAGCTAAGTAATTCAGAGCCATTGCCTGCAAGATTAAGTGATAATTCAACAACATCTCCAATCTTTACAGAAGGTACTCCGGAGATCAACTCTCCGTTTACGGAACAATTTTCTATATTAATTGCAGGTGGCACGGCTGTATCCGAGCTACAAGATGAAAGGAACAAAAGGCCAAGAATTGTCGTAAAAAATATATTTTTCATTTAAATATTATTAAGAATACTGCGTGCAAAAATACACGAATTATCTGAATAACAAAACATTTCACATGTTAATTAAGAACTTCTTCGTATCTTTGCGCCTAAATAAATGAACTTTCAAACTATGTTTCAATCTGCTATTCATCAATATTTAGATACCCGCAAACATTCATCACTTCTGCTTAAAGCCGTATTGTTCGACATGGATGGTGTGTTATTTGATTCCATGCCTTACCACGCTAATGCCTGGCATAAGATTATGGAAGAACGAGGATTGCATCTATCAAAAGAGGAAGCATATTTGCACGAAGGGCGTACCGGATCGGGCACAATTAATCTTATCTGCCAGCGCCAATACGGAAGAAATGCGACTGAAGAAGAAATTCAAGAGATCTATAAAGCAAAAACGGAAGCTTTCAACGACCATCCACTTGCCGAACGTATGGAAGGTGCCTGGGAGATACTTACAAAAGTAAAACGCGATGGTTTGTTCTCAATGGTTGTAACCGGTTCTGGTCAGGCAACTTTGTTGGACCGCCTGAATGAAAACTTTCCCAATATATTTGATCCACAGCTCATGGTAACCGCTTTCGATGTAAAATACGGTAAACCAAATCCGGAACCTTACCTTATGGCTTTGAACAAAGGAAGTTTAAAAGCGAATGAAGCTATTGTGGTTGAGAATGCTCCTCTTGGTGTGCAAGCGGCCACAGCTGCCGGGATATTTACAGTAGCTGTAAATACAGGACCGCTTGATGATAATGTTCTTCTGGAAGCTGGAGCTAATATTCTTTTCCCTTCCATGCAGGCATTATGTGACTCTTGGGACGATCTTTTAAAAGAAGTTCGTGGGGCATAAAATGTATCCGTTTTGTACTTCGTTCAACAAAAATAGCACGTTTAACCATGAAAATCATCCTTTCCGAGCATTCTTAACAAAAAAAATCAGCTAAATATCTTGTT
This sequence comes from Bacteroidaceae bacterium, assembly GCA_963667395.2. Classification (GTDB taxonomy): domain Bacteria; phylum Bacteroidota; class Bacteroidia; order Bacteroidales; family Bacteroidaceae; genus Bacteroides. The sequence goes on along the minus strand of CAXXJL010000001.1, from coordinate 3,549,025 downwards.
CTATAAAGATAAATAACTGATTATCAATTTTCTCATTTAAGTGACCTCGGTGGGATTCAAACCCACGACCTTCAGAACCGGAATCTGACGCTCTATTCACTAAGCTACGAAGCCTTATTGCGACGACAAAAGTACATAATTATTTGAGCGTTTCCTAATATTTATTTAAATTCCTTCAATACCACCTGAAAACTTTTGTCTCATTCAAGGATACATTTTACCAGACTACACAAATAATGATCATTAGCGACTAAGAATACAGATATTTACACGGGGTTATGTGCATTTGCCTATTTAATAGTTTAATAGACAATAAGAAATTATGCTGTTATTTTGAAACATGTTTTAGCATTTAAAGAAACATTATGCTAATATTAAATGAATAAATAATAGCATATATATAAATAATATGTATATTTGCTGACTATTATAATAAAATAAACCTATGAGTTATCTAATAAAACCTGAGAATTATATGCCTTTACTCGATTTACAACAAACCGAGCTAGGTATAAAACAGATAAAAGAGTTTTTTCAACAAAACTTATCTTCTGAATTACGACTACGCCGCGTTACTGCTCCATTATTCGTATTAAAGGGAATGGGAATAAACGATGATCTTAATGGCGTAGAACGTCCCGTGTCATTTCCCATCAAAGAATTGGGAGACAGGGAAGCTGAAGTAGTTCACTCTCTTGCTAAATGGAAACGAATGACACTGGCCGATTATGAAATTGAACCAGGTTATGGCCTTTATACTGATATGAATGCTATTCGTTCTGATGAGGAATTAGGTAACTTACATTCTCTATATGTTGATCAATGGGATTGGGAACGAGTGATGACTCGCGAAGAACGCAACATTGACTTTCTAAAAGAAATAGTAGAACGAATCTATGCGGCAATGATTCGCACAGAATATATGGTTTATGAAATGTATCCACAAATCAGACCTTGCTTACCGGAAAAATTATTCTTCATTCATGCTGAAGAACTTCGCAAACTTTATCCGGACCTGGAACCTAAATGCCGCGAACATGCTATTACTGAAAAATATGGTGCAGTGTTTATCTTCGGAATTGGCTGCAAACTGGGTGATGGTAAAGAACACGACTTGCGTGCACCGGATTATGATGATTATTCTACTCCTGGAATTAAAGGTTTACCGGGATTGAATGGTGACTTACTGGTATGGAATGATGTATTGAAACGTTCGGTTGAGCTTTCTTCAATGGGAATCCGTGTAGATAAAGAAGCTCTGCTCAAACAGTTAAAAGAGAGTGGCAACGAAAACCGCAAAGATCTTTATTTCCACAAAAGATTGTTAGATGGGAGTCTACCTTTAAGTATTGGCGGCGGTATAGGTCAATCTCGTCTTTGTATGTTTTATTTGCGCAAAGCTCATATCGGTGAAATACAGGCAAGTATCTGGCCGGTTCAAATGAGAAAGGAATGCGATGAGTGGAATATGCCTCTAATCTAAAAACGAATGAACGTACAAATTGAAGATAGCTGGAAACAGCATCTGGCACCGGAATTTGAAGCCGACTATTTTAGTCGGCTTACTCGTTTTGTGAAGGAAGAGTATAGCCACTATGAAGTTTATCCTCCGGGAAAACTAATTTTCAATGCATTTAACAGTTGCCCTTTCAATAAAGTAAAAGTAGTAATCATAGGTCAGGATCCTTATCATGAGCCGGGTCAAGCACACGGTTTATGCTTTTCGGTGAACGATGGCGTGCAATTTCCTCCTTCATTACAGAATATTTTTAAGGAGATACAAGGCGATTTGGGTACCCCTGCTCCAACAAGTGGTAATCTTACCCGGTGGACCGAGCAAGGAGTATTGCTAATGAATGCCACCCTTACCGTACGAGCCCATCAGGCCGGTTCACATCAAAAGAAGGGTTGGGAAGAATTTACAGATGCAGCTATTCGTCACTTGGCAGAAGAGCGTGAGCATCTGGTTTTCATCTTGTGGGGATCTTATGCACAAAAGAAAGGTGCTGTAATAGACAGAAGCAAACATTTGGTTCTTACCTCTGCTCACCCCTCTCCCCTATCTGCTTACAGGGGATTCTTCGGAAACGGACATTTTAGTAAGGCTAATGAATACTTGCTGAAACATGGACAGAAACCCATAATATGGTAACCACAATTTACGGTCAGCATTAACACTTTCTGCGCTCAAAAGAATTCGCTTGATCTGCAAAATTCCATATTGAAATGTCACGTCCTAAATTTCAGAAGAAGGCACATATAAATCTCTTTTTCTATAAAAAATATATCAGAAGCGTGACGGTTGGCCTAAAAAGTGAGGGTTCCGTGATGGATGAAAACCCATCCATCACGACATAACAAATTGTGTTTTAGTGCATTACAAAAGACAGTGATGGAGTGATGGATGCTTCTCACTTTTTACGTAGAATTCCTAAAAAACAGAAATCAGAAACATCCCGCCAGCTTTTTTTGGAACAAAACCGAACATTGAGTAACATTCGGTTATGTTTTAAAAAAATATAACCGAATGTTCGAAGCGTTATTCGCCAATAATTTTCAGTTATTCACCAATGGATTTTATTTATTAGAGAATGGTTTAACCATTATCATCAATACCACTTGATATTAGAAGAAGCACTGCTTCGCTGTTCCCACTTTAAGTCTTGTAACATGCTGGAATTGGCACGGATAGAAAAGTTATACGAACGATATCTTCCAAACGGTGACAAGCTACAAGTCATACTCCAACAATGTAGGTCGCGGGTAATATTACCTGTTGTTTGTGCAATTTGTTTCGCATCAAAGTCATATGAACCCTGGAAAGAAAATGACCATTTATCCGAAAGCTTTAGATTACCCGAGCCACTAAGTGTGTGAGTAAGTTTAAACGGATAGCGCATGGTTTCCTTATTTATCTTGGCTGAGGTGTTTTCTCTAAAATTAAAGGAATAAGATAAGTTAAACGACCAAGGCATTTTAAATGGGAGATATCCTTCTGAATCAAGTTCAGCCTTTTTTTCTTTCTTTTCACTGCCCTCTTTAGTCCCTTCGGTAGAAGCAGTTTCTCCGTCTGGCTTTTCTCCCTGAGATTTATTCTTATCATCCTTTGCTTCCTCTTTTTTCCCAAACCACTTTTTCCAGGTATTATTGTCAAAATTATAAGAGAAAGAAGAACCGGAGCCTTGGAATCTACCAAAACGTCCGTAAGACCACTCAGTTCTGTCGCCTACTACAACTTGTCCGTTTTTATTAAACTGATATGCATAAGTAGCGAAAGATGTACTAAAGTTGAATGTATAACTCTTGGTTAGCTTTAAGCGCAAACGCATAGACAAATCACTCCATGGCCTTGTTGCCGCTGCCATATTATAAGAGATACTTCCTCCAAGTTCATCGATTAAACTAATCTTGCGAGTGCCTGTGGAATCACGGTCGGATTTAATTTTCATTTCCAGGTTATTGGAAACGTCAAAGCTAACATTACCTTGCTTGCCTTTACCAGGCACTCCAAAAAGAGATCCATCATAAGGAGAATAAGGAACGGTATCCCTTACTCCTGCGGAATTAATATAAGTATAACTATCCCAATATCCATAACGCTTTGCACCAAAATCAGGTTGAGCACTAAGACTTATTGTAGGTGTAAATACGTGACGAATAGTTTCTATCTTATCACCAAAAATAGCTTTCATTGCTTTCATTGGCGTATAAAAGCCATACATTTTAGTACTTATTCCAAGGCTTGCATTATAGTCATAAACACGGTTAAAACCATAAGTTGTATCACGCTTGGCTTTCTGAGTCTTATCATCCCAGGACTGCTTCACCTTATTAGTATACCAACGCTCTCTATAACTAACAGACGGAGTTACATTTAGGTATTTAAACAAAGTAAATGTGGCACTTATTGGAATGGAATGATTCATGGCATTTTGCCAATCCTTTACCAAGCTGGATTTAAAGAATTTATCTTCTTTGGCAATAATACTGTTCTTTAATTGACCGGTATAACTCATTGATATCTTTTCATACCATCGTTCATCACCCACTGCCTTTTTACGTTTGAAAGGAAAAACACGGCTCAAAGCTATATTCAAATCCGGTAAGGTAACAGCCAAAGTAGCGTCTTTGGTTCGCTGAGCAATATTAAATGTACTGGACAACGTCAGCTTTTGATCGGGAAAGCTCCGGGTATAACTAACACTTGACGTTTTTGTATTCTGTGAAGACATAGAAGGATCATAATAACTTCCTAAATTTGTTTTCTCGTAACTGCTGGTTGCAAAGTTTACACTGGCAGAAAAAGAACTGTTTGGACTGGCTTTTGTATCCTGACGATGAGTCCAGTTTATCTTAAAGTCTTTCGAGACAGAATAGTCGGGCATGTTTTTATCTCCAAGTTTTGTCACCTGATAATTAGTACTAAAAGAGCCGGAATATTTATATCTTTTATTATAATTCGTTGATGCTCCGAGCCCCCATGACCCTTTTGTAAAGATCTCACCGGTTAATTTCAAATCCATATAGTCACTAATGGCAAAATAGTATCCACCATCACGCAGATAAAATCCGCGATTCAGTTCATCGCCGTAAGTAGGCATTATAAATCCGGAAGAATAGCTGCTGCTGAAGGGGAAAAAGCCAAAAGGTATGGCAAACGGCAAAGCTACATCCTCTACAACCATATAGGCAGGACCGAATACTACATTTTTCTTGGGTTTAACTTTGGCTCGTGTCAGTTGTAAATAAAAATGTGGATGTTCATGATTATCACAAGTGGTATATTTCCCATTTTCCATAAACAAATCGTCGTCGGAGCCCTTCTTTGCATTATAGCTTGTTACGTATCCTTCACCTTGTTGGGTAACAACATTATTTATATACCCTCGTTTGCTTTTAAAATTATAGCGGATAGACTGAGATTCATACGGTGTTTCTCCATCTTTAAAAACCGGGGCACCGGTAACTACTCCCAGCGAATCTTTAGTTCCTCTGGCATAGACAGTGCTGCTATCCATGTTCATGGTAATAACATCCGATTCGAGTTCTATCTTTTCATAATTTACCTTTCCTTTTCCATACAAATGGGCATATCCACCCTTGGTAAAGACTATAGAATCATTAGCTTCATACTCCACCGGAGCATTCAACGGTTGCTTCTTCTTCGACTTTAATGACAAAGAATCATGAGCTAAAGTATCTGCTTTAATTGTATCAGAAGATACCCCACCTGACTTTCTTCTCTGAGCATGTGCTCCATCAGAAAGAGAAAGAGTCACGACAAGAAACAAGAGCGGGATAATATATGTTTTTGCTTTTAATGACGTCATCAATTATGCATTTACGCTTTAATGGGCAAAAGTAAGCATTCTCAACCAAATATTAACGACTTTCAGTTTATTTAATTATTTTTTTAGGCTTAAAGAAAAAGCTCGCACCAATTATCAAAACGCTTTAATCCTTCGGCTCCAAATTTAGCAATAGTTTTACGGGCTGCCTCCACGGTTTTTTCACGGTCGGGATGTGTCTTTGAAAAAAACTTATCCGCAAAACAGATTACTTGTTCTTCGAGAGTAACAGGAAGCATATCACGGTGTGGCAGGGGCAATCCGCTTTTTTCTATATCCATAGCCGAAATTCCGGCACCTGTATGACGTTCACAAACAAAGGCATGGCGCAGAAATCCTTCCTCCCTCAGTAAATCTGCTCCCAGGTAACCATGACAAATATATGGTTCCGTGCCAATACAGTCTATTCCATGTGCATTTGTAAGAAAGATACCTATATCATGTAACATTGCAGCTTCTTCTATAAAAGCCTCATCTAAATGAAGTTCGGGATGATTTCCGGCAATCTGTAATGCTTTATCGGCAACTGATCTGCTATGGGTTAGTAAAATATCAAGTTGTCTACCAGGAGTATAATATTTATTAATAATCTCTATTGCATTCATTATGAACTTTATTCTTGTTTATTCGATGGAAATAAATAATTTTGTGCAATATTACTAAATATAAGCATAACAAACATGAATCTACACGATTTTTTCAATAACACAGTTTTGGATATTTCCATTGAGAAAGTAATCACTTTCTTCATTAAGGCTTTTCTTATTTATGCAATCACTCAAGCAACTGTGTCCTTTACAAAATATTTATTTCGTCGTTCACAAAAAAGAAAGAAGGTTGCATTTCTTGATAAAACAACAGTAGGATTTATTCAGCGCATCGTTGTTTATTCTCTTTATATAATAGGTGCAGCAATTTTTCTTTCGCTAATTCCCGGCATGGAAAAAGTAAGTAGCTCAATCCTTGCCGGTGCCGGTATCATGGCAATGGCTATTGGTTTTGCCTCACAGGAAGCTCTATCGAATATTATTGGAGGAATGTTTATTGTCTTTGCCAAGCCTTTTAGAATAGGAGATTCAATAAAGATAGATGAAGTGGTCAATGGAACTGTTTCTGAGATTACTCTTCGCCACACTATTATCCGAAGCCTGGATAACCGGATGATTATTATTCCAAATAGCAAGATTAACTCCAGCACAATTGTTAATTCTACCATCGGAGAACAAGAAACATGTAGCTTTATTGAAGTGGGCGTTTCTTATGAAACTGATTTAAACAAAGCAATGGATGTTATGAAGGAAGAAATTATGCGCCATCCAATGCTTATTGACCGCCGTGCACCGGAAGAGAAACAGGCAGGAACTCCACAGGTAATTATTCGTGTTATAGAACTAGGAGATTCGGCCATCAAGCTCAAGGCATGGGCATGGGCTGCAAGTGCAGGAGATGCTTTCGTTATGAAATGTGACTTATTGAAATCCATTAAAGAGCGTTACGACAGAGAAAATATCGAAATTCCATATCCTTATAATAATGTAATAGTAAAAAAATAAAATATTAACCTAAACCTACAATTGTTATTATGAAAACACAAAGAATATTCCAGAGTATTGCCGTGTCGCTGCTACTTTGCATGGCAATCTGCGTAAATGCATCAAACAAAAATACAGAGATAAAGGTTGGTGCAGAACAGATGGATAAACTTCTGCCAATGCTTCGAAACAAACGAGTGGCATTAGTTGTAAATCATACTTCAGTTGTCAGTAAAAAAGGGACTCACCTCCTTGATTCTTTACTAACTTGTGGCATTACCGTAAAAAAAGTATTCGCACCCGAGCATGGGTTCCGGGGGAATGCAGATGCCGGAGAGCAAATAAAGGATGGAAAAGATAGTAAGACCGGAATACCAATTATTTCTCTTTACGGAAAGAACAAAAAACCTTCGGCAGAGCAAATGGCCGATGTTGATATTGTACTTTTCGACATTCAGGATGTTGGAGCACGATTCTATACTTACATCAGTACGATGCATTATGTAATGGAAGCCTGTGCCGAAACCGGTAAGAAATTAATTATTACCGACCGCCCCAACCCGTGCGATTATATAGACGGACCAATTATGAAATCGGCTTTGCGTTCCTTTGTGGGCATGCACTTCATTCCTCTGCTACATGGATGTACGGTGGGAGAACTTGGACAAATGATTAACGGTGAAGGATGGTTGGAAGGCAAAAAGAAATGTTCGCTGACAGTTATCAAGATTAAAAACTGGAAACATGGTGAGCCGTACTCACTGCCGGTAAAGCCTTCTCCAAATCTTACCACGGATCATGCAATTAGTCTTTATCCGTCTCTTTGCCTTTTCGAAGCAACCAATATCAGTGTAGGACGCGGAACCTATTTCCCTTTTGAAGTTCTCGGAGCACCGGATAAAAAATACGGAGAGTTTACCTTCACTCCTAAAAGTCTTCCAGGATATGACAAGAGTCCGATGCACAAAGATGAGCTATGCTATGGAGTTGACTTACGCAAAGTTCAGGCTCCAAAAGGATTTACTCTAAAGTATATAATACAGTTTTATAATAATTCCGGACAGGGAGCCGACTTCTTTACCCGCCCCCGCTGGTTTGACCAGTTAATGGGAGATACTTCCGTACGCAAAGAAATAATTGAAGGGAAAAGTGAGATAGAAATTAAAGCAGGTTGGCAACAAGGGTTGACTAAATATAAAAAGATGCGGGCTAAATATATACTTTACTAGGAATTGCCTTGGAAGATTATTACTGTCCGACACTTTTATAATAAAAAAGGAACACTGGTGAAGAACTTTCATCAGTGTTTCCTTTTTTAAGAAAAGACTTATCAACTAAACTATTGAAAACAGTTTTTCCTTTCCTTTGTTATTTATAGATAAGTCATCCATTAAATACGAATTGAATATGAAAAATGTAGCTATAATAGGAGCCAGTGGTTTTGTAGGCTCTGCTATTCTAAAAGAAGCACTTAACAGAGGACATAAAGTAACAGCAATCGTTCGTAACCCTGATAAAATGGCAATAAATCACCCTAACCTCACAATCAAACAAGGTGATGTAATGATTGCAGATACTATTGAGGAACTGATAAACGGATGCGATACTGTGATTAGTGCTTTTAATCCCGGTTGGTCAAACCCTATGGTTTACAGAGATACACAGAAAGCATATTCTTTTATTTTTGAAGGGGCAAAGAAAGCAGGAATAAAAAGAATAATAATCGTGGGCGGAGCCGGTAGTTTGCTTATTAATGGTACACGTCTTATAGATATGGGTATGGCTGAAGAAACAATCTTGCCAGGTGCTAAATCTTTGGCTGAACTTCTTTATTCATTGCAAAAAAATGAAAAAGAGCTGGACTGGGTATTCTTCTCTCCTGCTGCAAACATTGTTTTCGGAGAACGAACTGGAAAGTTCCGTTTGGGAAAAGATGACTTGATAACTGACTCTGAAGGTAAAAGTTATATTTCCGTGGAAGACTACGCATTAGCAATGATTGATGAGCTGGAAAATCAACAGCATCACTTTGAACGCTTCACCATTGGTTATTAACCTTTTTAAGCAATCCGGTCACTTATTCAGAGCTATTTTCATCTTTTCGTCTCTTTTTCCACAACTGCCAGGAGTTAATTATGTTTTGCCACAAAACATACGAGGCTGGTCCTACTGAAGCAATGGGATTTAAATAAACTTGTGCCATCCAAATGGCAAGAATCGTATTCTTCTGACCAAGAGCCTGCCCACCGGAGATACGATTATTATAATGTCCACCAATATTCTTTCCTACAAAAAACTGCAAGCAACAAACTATTAATCCGGATGCGGCAATCATTAGCTCATTAGTATAATTGGGATTTTCCTGATTAACTAGAAAATCAATAGTTTTACCCGTTACAATGGCCAGAGCAAGAACCCAAAGATAGAAAGAAGCCAAATGCAGACTCACCATCTTACTGTGAAGATTAGGAAGTTTCACTTGGATAAACCAAGCACAAATAAAGGGAAGAATCAGCAACGGCATCACCTGTTTGCATATATAGAGAAAGGAATGAAAGAAAGGAAGCGAGCTGTTAGTTCCCATCAATGAAAAAATAAAGGGAGCGGCAATAGCTACAACAAGGTTGGACAGTAACGTATAGGTAGTGAGGCAAGATACACTTCCTCCCAGCATACCTGTAATAACAGCAGCAGATGTGGCGGTGGGGGCAAGTATGCAAATCATCGTTCCTTCGGCAACAGTTGGATTAAAAGTAGCTATAACAAGATATATCAATATGCTTCCTACTAATTGAATGGCAATAAGCCAGAGATGGAGTCGTTCAAACCTCAGTTGATGAGGAGAAACTTTGCAAAAAGTAAAAAGTAACATCACAAAAATTAGCGCGGGAGTGAAAGGGGCCAGCAAGGAGAAAAACTGGTATCCCAGTGCGCCTGTAAGCATGGCTAGAGGCAAAGCCCAATTCTTTAAGAACTTCAACATGATTATATTCTTTATAATTGAGATGCAAAGTAACAGCGAAATAAAGAAATATACTACCTTTGAACCCGAATTTTTAATTTTATTTTATTTTAAATGAAAGAAAACAAGTTAACAGAACGACGGGCTGCCCGATGGAAGCAGTTCAATCACAAGTCGTATGCTGTATTCTGTAGTTTGAAAAAGGAAGTCAACATTGGCGTTCTGGCAATTACAACTCTTGCCTTTGCCAACGTGGAATGTATTTCGGCACAATCCGAGACTTCTCATCAACCAAAGGAATACAAGCTGGACGAGATTGAAGTGACCGGCAGTCGTGTACCGCTCACTTTAGGCGAAGCGGCGAGAATTGTAACTGTACTTTCCCGCGAAGATATTCAGGCGGCGGCGGTACAAAGTATCAATGAGTTATTAAAGTACGCCGTAGGCGTGGATGTTCGCCAGCGGGGAGATTTGGGTATTCAGACAGACATCAGCATCCGTGGCGGAACATCCGACCAAATTACAATCCTTCTCAATGGGGCCAACATCAGTAACCCCCAAACCGGCCACCTCACGGCCGACTTTCCTGTAGACATGAACGATATTGAACGTATAGAAATTCTTGAGGGTCCGGCCGCAAGAGTATATGGCACTTCGGCTTTTACCGGAGCTATCAATATTGTGACTAAAAGCGACAAACAGAGTCATACTGCCATTGATTTATCAACAGGACAACATGGCTTGTTAAACGGAGGTGTGCGCGGAAACTTCACAAAAGGAAGGTTTAGCAATCAGCTGTCAGGAGGGTATAGCCGGTCCGACGGATATATTGCCAACAGTGATTTCAGTGCTAAACGGGCTTTTTATCAGGGAGAATATTCGGGGAAAGAAGCAGATATTCGCTGGCAGGCAGGAATCAGTGACAAAGGATATGGTGCCAATACGTTTTATTCGGCCGTTTATCCTAATCAGTACGAACACACCCGCAAGTATTCCGTATCGGTACAGGCAGAGACTAAAGGAAAACTCCACTTTACTCCTATCATTTATTGGAATCGTGGATACGATCGCTTTGAACTCTACCGTAATAATCCGGCATCGTGGTACACTAACCATAACTATCATCAGACGGATGTCTTTGGAACCAACCTGAATACTTATTTTAAATCCACACTTGGCAAAACAGCTTTCGGAGCTGAGTTCCGCAATGAAGGGGTTATGAGTAACGTGCTGGGTAAACTGATGGACGAACCGGTGAAGGTACCAGGTGAAGGAGATCATTATTTCACTAAAAAGGATAACCGGACAAATATCAGTTATTATGTGGAGCATGATATCTTATTACCTCGATTTACATTGTCGCTCGGTTTAATGGCAACAATGAATACAGGGCTGGACAATAAGTTCCGTTATTATCCGGGTGTAGATGCTTCCTATCGTCTCACCGAAAAGCTAAAAGTTTACGCTTCGTGGAACATGGCGCTTCGACTGCCTACCTTTACCGATCTTTATTACGAAAGTAAAACACTCCAGGGAAATCCGAATCTAAAACCGGAAGAAACCAAGGCGTTTGAAATTGGTACAAAATATTCTTCCCATGTATTGCAGGCTTCAGTGAGCGGCTATTACCATAAGGGGAAAAATATGATAGACTGGGTGAAGTACTCAAGTGATGATAAATGGCACACGATGAACCATACTAAACTGGATAATATGGGTATCGAGACTTCTGCCACGCTTAACTTTTGCGAGTTATTTGGTAAGACGAGCTTCTTAAAGAAAGCAACCATTGGTTATTCGTATATCAATCAGGACAAAGTAATAGGCAATGTGTATGAATCAAATTATTCATTAGACTACCTGAAACATAAGTTTGTTGCACAGCTCGATCACCGTATCTGGCGAAACTTAAGTGCAAACTGGGCTTTCCGCTGGCAAAGCAGAGAAGGTAGTTATGCAATATATGAAGGAATGAAAGAAGTTGGTAAAAAGGCTTACCCGTCTTTTTGTTTACTTGATTTCAAGCTTTCATGGAACTCCCCGAACTATACTTTTTATGCGGAAGCAAACAATCTCCTTGATCGTAAATATTATGATATCGGTAATATCCCTCAACCGGGAATTTGGGGTAAAGTTGGTGTAAGCTACCGGATAAACTTTAAATAGATGGTGAGAGCTAAGATAAAATGAACTGAATACTTTTAAAATAAGAGTAGAGCATATATATATAAGGTGTAGTCTTACAATTAAGAAAGACTACACCTTATTTTATTAAAGTGTAGTCTTTCTTAATAAGTATACTAGAGCAATAAAGCTCATTAACCTTAATAAAACCCTTAACCCTCCCATTCGTATACCTTAACTCCATTTATTATAAATCAAACATCCACCTTTCTTATAAAAACAAAAAGGTTAACTTACAACTTAAAAAGACAAAACTTAAAACCAAATAGCAAGTTTTCAGGAAAATTCTGCTACATTTGCATTTTATTGTATCGAAATGAAAAAATATATCATTCAGACCATTACTATAATCACCTGCATCTGGTTTGCCACCATTGGATGCACGCCGGCGTTCGGAAAAGATTTTGTATTAGTTCTTGATGCTGGACACGGGGGGCACGATCCCGGTGCGATAGGAAACTTTTCGCGCGAAAAAAATATTAATCTGAACATCATTCAGAAGGTAGGCCGTCTTGTTGAGCAAAACTGTGACGATGTAAAAGTAATATATACCCGTAAAACGGATGTCTTTATCCCGTTGAATCAACGAACTGAAATAGCTAATAACGCTAATGCAGATTTATTTATTTCCGTTCACACAAACGCGTCACCTTCCAAAGTAGCAAGAGGAACAGAGACTTTCTCTCTTGGGCTTTCCCGTTCAAGCGCAAATCTGGAAGTCGCTAAGCGAGAGAATTCGGTGATTCTTATGGAAGATGACTATAGACAACGATATGCGGGTTTCAATCCCAATTCCTCGGAATCATATATTATGTTCGAGTTTATTCAGGATAAGCACATGGAACAAAGCGTGAGCCTTGCTACGTTAATACAAAAACAATATAAATCTCACGGTGGAAGACCCGATCGTGGAGTTCATCAAGACATCTTTCTGGTTTTAAAAACCAGCGCCATGCCTAGCGTGCTTACGGAAGTGGGGTTTATTTCTAATCCTGAAGAAGAACAATATCTTAATTCTGAAGAAGGAACAGATGCCTTGGCAAGATCTATCTTCAAGGCATTTCAACAATATAAACTAAAACACGACGTACGCCATTCAAAAGTAAAAGTACCCTACCGACCTGATGATGAAACAGAATCCGAAACAAAACATTCAAATTCTGTATCAAACATAGAAAAAGCTGATTCAACGAAAGAAACAGCCAAAAGTACGGTAGAAGTTAAAACTAAGAAAGTGGATATTCCGTTGGAGAAAGAGGAAAGAGGAAGTACTCCTCCGAAAGAAAACGGAATAATTTTTAAAATACAGATATTAACTTCCGGACAAAAACTAAAAGTGGACGATAAGCGTTTTAAAGGGTTAACTCCTGTAGATTTTTACAGTGAGAACGAGACTTATAAATATACCTATGGAGCCTCAGAAAATTACAACGAAGTGCTGCAAACCAAAAAAGAAATAACAAGCCAATTTAAAGATGCATTTATCATTGCATTTAAGAACGGCGAGAAAATGAATATTAATACTGCTATCGCGGAATTTAAGAAAAACAGAAAATAATCAAGCAAAAAAAAATAGAAATGAAATACTTTACTAAAGAAGTCAAAATAGGAATCGCTGGGATTATCAGCTTATGTATGCTCGTATATGGCATTAATTATCTGAAAGGAATAAACATGTTCAAACCCAGCAGCTACTTCTACGTGAAATACAAAGACATCCAAGGATTGGCAAAATCAAGTCCGGTATTTGCCGACGGTTTTCGCATCGGAATCGTAAGAGATATGTTTTACGATTACAACCATCCTGGAAATGTAACCGTGGAAGTAGAACTCGACAACGAAATGAGAATTCCTAAAGGAAGTCATGCCGAACTGGTTACCGAAATGCTTGGCACGGTAAAAATGAATCTTATTCTAGTGGTTAATCCGGAGGAAGCTTATGCAATTGGAGATACTATACCCGGAACCGTCAATAATGGTCTGATGGAAGCCGTAACAAAGTCCATCATGCCTCAAATGGAAAAGATGCTGCCCAAACTCGATTCCATAATGACATCGCTAAATAAGATTGCCGCCGATCCAAATATTCCGGCGACACTGAAATCTGTAAGAAAGACAGCTGATAACCTGGCAGAAACTACCACACAACTTCGTTCCTTCATGAACAAAGATGTACCTCAGATCACTAAAAAGTTAAATGTTATAGGTGACAATTTCGTAACTATCAGCGGTAATCTTAGAAATATCAACTATGCGTCAACTTTTAACAAAATAGACTCTACCATGGCCAACGTGAAGATGGTTACTGAAAAACTTAACCGAAAGGATAATTCACTTGGCCTTTTACTCAACGATACGTCGCTTTACAGAAATTTATCGACTACTGGTGCAAACGCTTCGCTCTTACTGGAAGACTTAAAGGGAAATCCTAAACGCTATGTGCACTTCTCAATATTTGGTCGGAAATAGATTCAAGAAAAATCATAAAATAGATTTTGTCTAAATAACGGGGGTGCTATTTATATCAAAGAAAAGCAACTAATTACTCCATTGGCAGATGGGTGTAATCAATTAACTTAAAAACTATTATAGATTGCTACATAATCAAAATACAGCCATAACCAACTAGTATACAAGAGTTTACATTCATGCAAAATGCGAAATTGAAGCTTTTAGGCAAGTAATATCTATAAATCGTTGAATTTAAATGACTTATTAATTTTATAAAAAAAACAAGAGAAAAACAACATTTGTTTTTCTCGAATAAGATTCCCACTTTTGCATAAGTAGAAGTTTCTTATAATTAATAAATTGTATTAATAGCCTTATGATTGAATCCAATCATGTAAGTCTATGGAACCGCTGTCTCCATGTGATTCGAGACAATGTTCCTGAGACTACATTTAACACATGGTTTGTCCCTATTGTCCCCCTTAAGTATGAGGACAGTGCGCTGACTGTACAAGTCCCTTCACAATTCTTTTATGAATTTCTGGAGGATAAATTTGTAGAGTTGCTTCGTGCTACCTTATACAAAGAAATTGGCGAAGGAACAAAACTAATGTACCGTGTAATTGTGGACAACAGTTCAAAAGCTTCCGTTGATCTTGAAGCTACGAACCGTTCAACAGCAATACCGCAACGAAGCACTATACGCAATGGCAACAAAGCTCCTAATACATTAAAAGCTCCATCACCGCTGGATCTTGATCCACAACTGAATCCGAACTATAACTTTGAGAACTTTATTGAGGGCTATAGCAATAAGTTGTCAAGAACAGCCGGAGAAGCAGTTGCTGTTAATCCTGCAAAAACAGTATTTAACCCATTGTTCCTTTACGGACCTTCGGGTGTGGGCAAAACTCACCTTGCCAATGCAATAGGGACTCGGATTAAAGAAATCTTCCCTGATAAAAGAGTTCTGTATGTATCTGCACACTTATTCCAGGTGCAATACACAGATTCTGTACGTAGCAATACCATTAATGACTTTATAAACTTCTACCAAACCATTGATGTATTAATTATTGATGATATTCAGGAATTTGCCAGTTTAACAAAGACTCAAAACACATTCTTTCATATCTTTAACCATTTACACCAGAACGGCAAACAGCTAATCCTGACATCAGACCGTGCCCCTATTCTTCTGCAAGGAATGGAAGACAGACTCCTTACTCGTTTCAAGTGGGGATTAACTGCAGAGCTAGAAAAGCCAAACGTTGAACTACGAAAGGGGATCTTAAAGAATAAGATACACCGCGATGGGCTCAAGTTCCCGGAAGAAGTGATCACTTATATTGCAGAGAACGTAAACGAAAGTGTGCGTGACCTGGAAGGTATTGTCATTTCCATTATGGCTCATTCAACGATTTATAATAAAGAGATTGATCTGGAACTGGCAGAAAGAATCGTACGCAAAGCTGTACGCTGTGAAACAAAGACGATTACGATTGATGATATTATAGAGAAAGTATGCAAGCATTTTGAACTTGATCCATCTGCGATTCATTCCAAATCAAGAAAAAGAGAAGTTGTTCAGGTACGTCAACTGGCAATGTACTTATCAAAAAAGCACACAGATTCATCTTCCTCCAAAATTGGTCAGCTAATCGGGCATAGAGATCACGCAACTGTGCTACATGCCTGCAAAATTGTCAAAGGACAGTTTGATGTTGATAAGTCATTCCGCACTGAAGTAGAAGAAATTGAAGCTTTACTTAGAAAAAAATAAATGGCTTTAAGTATAAGTCGTTCGCTTTGATTAGTCCAAAATAACCGTTATAGGTTAATTCGACAAAAATAAAACAATCCCCGAAGAAGTTAATTAATTCTTTTTCGGGGATTGCTTTTTATATTCGTAACAAACAGACTTGCATTTATTAAATAAAGCCTTGTTGCTTAAGAGCATTGAATAGGTTTTCAGACATAAATTCATTATCCTTTTTAGTATACCTCACATCCGTAAAAACCTGTGCCAATGTTTCCTTATCATTTTCAACTATGAACTGTTTGTTTTCAGGTAAAGATTCTTTGTATGCATATAATTTATCAATCATCTCACGCGTGTAATCACAATAGTGCTCTTCATGAACGATTGCTTCTAAAGGAAGACGATCAACCAGAGGCGGACATTCATCAGGATATCCCACAGTAATTGTAGCAAGGGGAAAAACTAACCTTGGCAAATGAAGAGTGTCAATAATCTGTTGTGGATTATAAATAACCGTTCCCAAATAACAGACGCCCAATCCAGCTTCCTCTGCCAGTGTACAAAAGTTTTGCGTAAAAATCAAAGCATCTGTTGCAGCATTCATAAATGATAAGAAATTTGCATAACCCGGCTTAGCATCACGAAACTCACACCATTTACTAAAACGATTAAAATCTGCACAAAAAGTAAGCACAACAGGTGCTCTTTTTATCATTGGCTGATTGAAATGAGACGGAGATAGTTTCTCTTTCATTTCCTTGTCGCGAGTGACTACAACACTGTAAACCTGCATATTTCCAATGGTAGAAACACGTGAAGCAGTTGTAAGCAAATCATTTAACAAAACAGGATCTATTTCCTGCTGTTTATACTTTCTTATCGATCTTCTGTTCTTTACTGACTCTATCATACTCTTTTTTTTGCAAATATAATAAAAGAAACAATATTATTGCCTGATTTTACAGAGTTATATTCTTTAAAAAATTATCATTTAGAAGAACTCTATTACATATAAAAAGTATAAAAATATATTTTTTGGATAACTTTCATTAATATCATAAAACATAGTCCATTAAATATCAGCACAATAACTATTAAAAGCGGAACACTTTAATATAAATATCAATTTATATTAAATTTTATTTTCTATTTTACTTTGATATAACAAAAAACATTCATAGATTTGCAGAACCTATTTAATACTTTTTATTTTATTAATAAGAGACCTCTACTAGCCCTTTCTATTAATAATAATATAATTCTAAAAATATCGTGGAGAAGAACACATTTTCCTATGAAGAAGCCTTTGAAGCTTCTTTACAATACTTTAAAGGAGACGAGCTTGCTGCAAGAGTTTGGGTTAACAAATATGCAGTAAAAGATTCTTTCGGAAACATCTATGAGAAGTCACCGGAAGATATGCATTGGCGAATAGCAAATGAGATTGCGCGTGTTGAAGCCAGGTATGAAAACGGCCTTAGCTCGCAAGAACTTTTTGGTTTGTTAGATCATTTTAAATATATAGTTCCTCAAGGAAGTCCAATGACTGGTATTGGTAATAATTACCAGGTAGCCTCGTTATCCAATTGCTTTGTAATTGGAGTAGATGGTTCTGCCGATTCCTACGGAGCAATTATTAAGATTGATGAAGAACAGGTACAGTTAATGAAAAGAAGAGGTGGCGTAGGGCATGACCTTTCACATATTCGTCCAAAAGGCTCTCCTGTTAAGAACTCAGCACTAACATCAACCGGAATTGTTCCTTTTATGGAACGGTATTCAAATTCAACCAGAGAAGTTGCACAAGACGGTCGCCGTGGCGCATTGATGTTAAGCGTATCCATTAAACATCCCGATTCGGAATCGTTTATTGATGCAAAGATGACAGAAGGGAAAGTTACGGGAGCAAATGTATCCGTAAAACTTGACGATGATTTTATGTCAGCAGCCATTGAAGGACATCCTTACAAACAACAATATCCTATAGATTCTACCAATCCTACTACCATAAAAGAGATAGATGCATCTTCTCTCTGGAAAAAGATTGTGCACAATGCATGGAAATCTGCTGAACCGGGAGTTTTGTTCTGGGATACAATTATCAAGGAGTCTGTGCCGGATTGTTATGCTGACCTTGGATATAAAACCACATCTACTAACCCATGCGGAGAAATTCCATTATGTCCTTACGACTCATGCAGGTTATTGGCTATCAATCTTTATTCTTATGTAGTTAACCCATTTACAAAAGATGCCTATTTTGACTTCGACTTATTCAAAAAGCATGTTGCACTGGCACAACGTATCATGGATGATATTATTGATCTTGAACTTGAGAAGATTGAACGTATCATGGCTAAAATTGATGCCGATCCTGAAGGTGAAGAAGTGAAACACGCTGAGAAATTGCTCTGGGAAAAGATCTACAAGAAAAGCGGACAAGGAAGACGTACAGGTGTAGGAATTACAGCCGAAGGTGATATGCTAGCCGGATTAGGATTAAGGTACGGAACAGAAGAAGCTACGGATTTCGCTGAAGAAGTTCACAAGACTGTTGCTCTCTGCGCCTATCGTTCATCTGTTCAAATGGCTAAAGAACGCGGAGCATTTGAGATTTATGATTCAGAAAGAGAGAATAACAATCCGTTTATCAATCGTCTTAAAGATGCTGATCCTAGCCTTTACGAAGATATGAAAAAGTACGGACGCCGGAATATTGCTTGTTTAACAATTGCCCCTACGGGAACAACCAGCTTAATGACGCAAACCACTTCGGGCATTGAACCTGTTTTCTTGCCAGTATACAAGAGAAGAAGAAAGGTTAATCCCAATGATATTCAATCTCATGTTGACTACATTGATGAGACCGGTGATGCATTCGAAGAATACATTGTTTTCCATCACAAGTTTGTAGACTGGATGCAAGCCAATGGTTATGACGCAGCTAAACATTATACCCAGGAAGAAATTGATGCATTGGTTGAAAAGTCTCCTTACTACAAAGCAACATCAAATGATGTAGACTGGATGATGAAGGTCAAGATGCAGGGAAGAATTCAAAAATGGGTAGATCACTCAATCAGCGTAACCATTAATCTACCCAACGATGTAGATGAAGAATTGGTAAACCGCTTATATGTTGAAGCATGGAAATCAGGCTGCAAAGGTTGCACTGTTTATCGCGATGGTTCACGTTCGGGAGTATTACTTTCTACCAAGTCAGATAAAAAAGATGATCTTCCTCCTTGCAAGCCACCTACGGTAGTGGAAGTACGTCCTAAAGTGCTGGATGCAGATGTAGTGAAATTCCAAAACAACAAAGAGAAATGGGTTGCTTTTATAGGATTGCTAGAGGGAAGACCTTATGAGATTTTTACTGGTTTACAGGACGATGACGAAGGCATTCTTCTCCCTAAAACAGTTACACATGGGAGAATAATTAAAAGTGTAGACGATAGCGGAATCAAGAGATATGACTTCCAGTTCGAAAACAAACGAGGATATAAGACTACTATTGAAGGACTATCCGAGAAGTTCAATAAAGAGTACTGGAACTATGCGAAATTAATTTCCGGAGTGCTCCGTTATAGAATGCCAATTGAGCAGGTTATTAAATTGGTAGGTCAGTTACAATTAGACAATGAAAGCATCAATACCTGGAAAAATGGAGTGGAACGTGCATTGAAAAAATACATTCAGGACGGAACGGAAGCAAGAGGAAAGAAATGCCCTAACTGTGGAAACGAGTCCTTAATCTATCAGGAAGGATGCCTAATCTGTACATCTTGCGGAAGCTCTCGCTGCGGATAATAAATTAAAGGTAACTACAATAAAATAGTTTGCCACATAATAATAAACAATGACTGTCTAAAGAATTATATCCTATCAAAGAAAGATAGCGACAATATTCTTTAGACAGTTTTTTATTGTTTAAAGCAATATTGTTGATTTCTCATCATTAATACACAATCCTAAATTGATAAAACCGCCACTTTTAAAGTTACTCTGATAGCTCTTCTGTATGTTAAAACAAACGTTTGCATAAAATTTTGCACTACAAACACAAGCCTGAACATTCAGTATATTCAATTAATGATTAAAATTGCATTGCTTTGAAATAATAAAAAATCTAATAGTATGATTTTATCTTTTCATATAGAATACCGAACAAACTGGGGTGAGGAAGTCAGGATACTGGGTTCTGTTGCGGAATTAGGAAATTTTGAAGAAAAACAAGCAGTTCCTCTTCAAACTATTGATGGAATAAACTGGAGTTTATCTAAAGAAATTCAGAGTCCAACTAGCGGAGTCATTACATATATCTACTACATTTATAAAAATGGAGAGCCTGTTCGCAAGGAATGGGATTCTTTTCCAAGGAAAATTTATATCTCGTCTACCCAGAATATTTTATATCGCAATCTGGACGCATGGAAAAACATTCCCGACCAACAGCAATTTTACAGTTCTGCTTTTACTGAATGCCTGCTTGCCCGCAAGCGCGGCGAAGTGCAGAAATTAAGTAATAAAAAGACATTGGTAATCAAAGTCTACGCCCCACGAATAGGAAGCAACTACGCTTTGGCTATTTCGGGCAATCAGCCTTTGTTAGGAGACTGGGATGCAAACAAGGTTCGAGTGATGAATGATGCCGATTTTCCCGAATGGCAAGTAGCACTTGATGCCGATCAACTCATCTTCCCTCTGGAATATAAATTTGTTCTTTATAATTTAAAAGAGAACAGAGTGGAGACATGGGAAACCAACCCCAACCGTTATCTGGCCAATCCGTTAATTAAAAATGGAGAAACGGTTCAGATAGCAGACAGATATGTTTATTTTAATCTGCCGGTATTTAAGGGAGCTGGCGTAGCTGTTCCGGTTTTCTCACTAAAATCAAAGCAAAGTTTCGGAGTGGGCGACTTCAGTGATCTGAAAATAATGATCGACTGGGCGGTTAGTACAAACCAAAAGCTGGTACAGGTTCTGCCCCTTAACGACACAACCATGACGCATACCTGGACGGATTCCTATCCGTACAACAGCATTTCAATCTATGCTTTTCATCCAATGTATGCCGATTTACAGAAAATGGGCAAGCTGAAAGATGCCGAAAAGATGGCCTACTTTGCCGAGAAGCAAACTAAGCTGAATGCAAAATCCACTATAGATTATGAAGCGGTAAACAAAGCCAAATGGGAATATTTCCGGCTTATCTTCAAGCAAGAAGGACAGAAGGTACTCAAATCGAAAGCATTTAAGCAGTTCTTCCTTAACAATAAGGAATGGTTGCAGCCTTATGCGGTATTTAGTTGCCTGCGCGACCAATATAATACTCCTGATTTCAGAAAATGGCCTAAATGCTCCAGCTATATTCAGGAAGAGATAGATGAGCTTTGCCAACCGGAATCTAAAGATTATGAAGAAATTGCAATTTATTACTATATACAGTTCCATCTGCATCTGCAATTATTTGAAGCCTCTACCTATGCCCGTGAAAAAGGGGTAGTTCTTAAGGGAGATATTCCCATCGGTATTAGCCGCAATAGCGTAGAAGCTTGGAAAGATGCCCTTTATTTCAATCTGAATGGACAGGCAGGTGCGCCACCCGACGACTTTTCCGCCAATGGTCAAAACTGGGGATTCCCTACTTATAACTGGGAAGTAATGGAAAAGGACGGCTACAGCTGGTGGATGAAGAGATTCCAAAAAATGTCTGAGTACTTTGATGCATACCGCATTGACCATATATTGGGATTCTTCCGTATCTGGGAAATTCCACTTGACGCCGTACATGGATTACTTGGACAGTTTGTTCCTTCGCTTCCCATGTCGCGTGAAGAGATTGAAAGCAATGGTTTGCCATTCAATGAACATTTCCTTAAGCCATACATACACGAAAGTTTTCTTCAACAGGTATTTGGACCTCATACTGAGTATGTAAAAGAGACATTTATTGCCACTACAGATCAATGGGAAATCTATGAGATGCGCCCCGAATTTGATACGCAAAAAAAAGTAGAAGAATACTTTACCGGTAAAGCAGATACAGACAGCATCTGGATTCGTGACGGACTGTACGCGCTTATAAGCGATGTACTTTTCATACGCGACAGAAAGGATAAAAACATGTATCATCCACGCATCGGAGTACAATTTGATTTCATTTATCAAACATTAACCGACAGCGATAAGGCTGCTTTCAATAAACTGTACGACAATTATTACTACAAGCGTCATAACATTTTCTGGCAACAACAAGCCATGAAGAAGCTTCCACAATTAATAAACAGCACACGAATGCTTGTGTGCGGAGAAGACCTGGGAATGATTCCGGATTGTGTGCCATGGGTAATGAAAGAACTTCAGATATTAAGTCTTGAAATACAGCGTATGCCCAAGAGCAGAACACTAGAGTTTGGCAACGTAGGCGACTATCCTTACCGCTCCGTGTGCACTATCTCTACTCATGATATGTCTACATTGCGCGGATGGTGGAAGGAAGATTACCAGCAAACACAGCATTTTTTCAATAATGTACTGGGCCATTATGGTGCAGCACCCGAAAAAGCATCGGGCATTCTTTGCGAAGAAGTGGTGAAACAGCATCTTTACTCAAATTCAATTCTTTGCATACTTACTTTGCAGGATTGGTTATCAATGAGTGAAGAGTGGAGAAACCCCAATATAGAGGCCGAGCGCATTAATGTTCCGGCAAATCCGAAACATTATTGGCGTTACCGCATGCACGTCTCTTTGGAAGATTTGATGCAAGCCGACGGTATTAATACTAAAATTCGTGAACTGATTGTATTAACAGGGAGAAATCCAAAAAAATAGAGAGTTGTAATTTTTTAATTTGGGGAAAGAGTGCTGTTCATAACGGCACTCTTTTTTATTTCCTGTAAATAGTGATCATATTCATATAATCTCTTACTTTTGTGACGAATTAAATATTTATAAAAGGAAGAGGCAGCATTGAGAAGAGAAAAGAGATTCTGAGAATATCAGAAGAATGAATTTGAACTCATCAATGAATAAACCTGAAACGTTGAATAAAGATAAAAAAACAAAAGCAAACCTTTTCCCAGACAAAAGGGAACATTATTATTCCCTTGTACAAAAGATTGCATTCTTTTGTACAAAAGAAAACAATGTTCTGTACAAAAGAATGCATTCTTCTGTACAAGAATACAAAAACACTTCTAATACAAATCAGAAAATGAAATCAAAAGACATGTATATCTTCCTCAGTAACGTAAAATTTTACGCCCGTCATGGAGTTGGAGCCCAGGAAACATTGGTAGGAAATACTTTTATTGTTGATTTAAGGCTGAAACTGGATTTCAGCAAGGCAGCGGAAAGTGATGATCTGAACCTCACAATAAGTTATGCCGATGTGTATAAAGCGGTAAAAGCCGAGATGAAAACCCCCTCTCTCCTATTGGAACATGTGAGCCAAAGAATTATAAACCGATTGTTCCATGATTTCCCAACAGTGGAAGCCATAGACCTCAAACTTGCCAAGCAAAATCCTCCCATGGGAGCCGACATTGATTGTGCAGGTGTAGAAATGCATTGCGAACGGTAAGAACGGCAAGCGTAAGCAAAGGAATCACTTTAGAGCAGCAAATAAGAAAAGGCTGAAAATGATATAATATCATATTCAGCCTTTCATGTTACACTAAAGACTCTATTGCTTAGTCTTCTGTATATCTTATAATAGTCTGGTCTCTGTCTGGTCCTACAGATACAATCTTAATAGGCACTTCAAGCTGTTCTTCCAGGAATGACACGTAAGCATTGAATTCTTCAGGGAATTCATCTTCGCTCTGCATCTTGGTCATATCAACTTTCCATGCAGGAAGTTCCACATAAACAGGCTCTACATTCTCATTAATATCATAAGGGAAATAATCAATTTCCTCACCGTTCACATTATATGCCACACAAGCCTTAATTGTTTCAAAAGTATCGAGTACATCGCTCTTCATCATAATCAGTTTGGTAACACCATTGATCATTATAGAATACTTTAATGCAACCAGGTCTATCCAACCGCAACGACGTTTACGTCCTGTTACAGCGCCATATTCGTGACCAATCTGGCAAATAGTTTCACCAGTTTCATCAAAAAGTTCTGTTGGGAACGGACCGCTACCTACACGTGTGCAGTAAGCTTTGAAAATACCGAAAACCTCTCCAATTCTATTAGGCGCAACACCAAGACCTGTACAGGCTCCGGCGCAAACCGTATTAGATGAAGTAACAAAAGGATAAGAACCGAAATCAATATCAAGCATAGTTCCCTGTGCTCCTTCGCAAAGAACACTTTTTCCGTCGCGAAGCAAGTTATTTATTTCATGTTCGCTATCTACGAATTTGAATTGTTTCAAGTATTCAATTCCTTCAAACCATTCTTTTTCAAGAGCAGTGAGATCATATTCAAAGTTAAGGCTCTTCAATATCGCTTCGTGACGAGCTTTTGCCTGTGAATAAATAGTATCGAAATTATGAAGAATATCACCCACACGAACACCGTTGCGGCTAATCTTATCTGTATATGTAGGTCCAATTCCTTTTCCTGTAGTTCCTACTTTGGCATCTCCCTTTGCTGCTTCATAAGCTGCATCGAGAAGGCGGTGAGTTGGAAGAATAAGGTGAGCCTTTTTAGAGATATGAAGTCTTTCTTTTAAGCTATGACCTGAAGCTTCAAGAGATTCTGCTTCAGCTTTAAACAAAGCGGGGTCTAACACAACACCATTACCAATGATGTTTACTTTATCTCCCTGAAAAATACCCGAAGGGATTGAACGAAGTACATATTTCTGGCCTTCGAATTCGAGTGTATGACCGGCGTTTGGTCCGCCCTGGAAACGCGCTACCACGTCATAGTTAGGTGTTAATACGTCTACCACCTTACCTTTTCCTTCGTCGCCCCACTGCAATCCTAATAAAACGTCTACTTTCATTTTATCTATTCTATAATTTGTTATTTATTTGCTTTTTTCTCTTCTTTGCCCAAGAGCACCGACTGCAAATGCCATATATATACAAGGAATAATGTGACATTTGAAATTTGCTCTGCTTTGCACTTGCAATTGCTTTCTTTAGCGTTTCATCATGAAACTCCGTCACTTTTCCGCACTCGGTGCAGATTAAATGATGATGTGTTTCAATATTAAAAGACTTTTCGTATTGGGAAGAATTCCCAAACTGATGCTTGATAATGAGTTTCGCATCAATCAGGAGTATAATTGTATTGTAAAGAGTGGCACGGCTCACGCGAAAGTTTTCCTGATTCATCATTTTACTATACAGCATGTCGATACCAAAGTGCCCGTCAATGGAATAAATAGTGTCGAGTATAGCGAAACGCTCGGGGGTTTTCCGATGGCTGTTCACATTTAGATATTCAGTAAATATCTGCTTTACCGTTTCTTTCACATTCTGTTTTTCCATAAATGGGTAATTTTACCGCGAACAAAGTTAAGTCTTTTTTGCGAAAAGAGAAAAGATTAAAGCAAATATTCTATCTCTTGCTTTATATTTTCAAACAGTGATTTTATATTCTCGTCTTCTGGATGTTCTTCTTTAGCAAGCAATTGACAAACTTTCTCAGCATTCTCTTTGTTTTGAGAACCATATTTCTTCAATGCAAGTGAAGCCGCCTTTCGGGAAAAATAAGCAGGAGAAAGTAAAGCGGCTAATGCTTGGTCAAAAAACTCTTCTTCAGCACGTTCATTCATCTCACCTCCTTTGCCCAGAAGTCGGGCTGCAAGAAGAAAGCCACAAGCCTGAACATATTCCCTTTCATCGGCCATCCATTGGAACGATTTAGCAGGAGCATAGGGCAAATACTGAAAAAGGTTCATACAAGTTAATTCCGCTATCTCTGTATTGCTGATATCTTCCACCCAAATATCAGCAATCTCAGGAAAGAAAGTATCAATGGGCTGCAACATTCCGGCCAGTATCTTTGATTCCCTTACATTCTCTTTCCAAAGAGTCTGCGCCAAGTCATGATTCTGATCATACTGACGGGCTATTTCCTTTAGGCGCGGAAGCTCCACCCCAAAGTTTAGTTTATACGAAAGCCCTTTTTCACGCATACTTTGAGACGCAACCCCATTCATTGATAAACGGAGTTGTGTCTTTATTTCTTTAATCAATTCTTTAGTTTCCATGAACTGTTACTCATTTCTGTTAGGTAATGTGGAATACTCTTTACCATAGCGAAGCATTTGCTCAGCATAGCCTTCATTATAGGAAACCTTTACACTGGTAATCTTCCCGTCTTTATCCGTCACTGCTTCGTAAACTGGATTCAAAAATCCTTTATAGGGAGCTAGATTCAGCTTCTTGTAACGTTCCACCACTTCTTTATGAAGTACAGGATCAACCTTTACGGCATAAGTTTCCACCAAATTGCGGGCAGCAGCATAGTCGCCTTCCGATTTAATTCGCTGAATTTCGGCCAGCAACTGACCAAATAAATTGCGAAGCTCCTTATAATCATTGATGCGCACAAATGTTTCTCCATCTCTCTTTACCAGCTCAACCACTTTATCGGCTGCTCCTTTTTCAAAAACCCAGCGAGCAATTAACTGACGATTGCGCATATGAGATTCCTCAACATTGTTTCCCAACTCAATGCGAACCAACTGCGTCATCAATCCGTTCATCATAAAAGAGTAGTATTCAGCTTTAAAAGCATCTGCATCAGGAATAATTCCTAAATCAATCAACTTTTTATCAGGGAGATAATACAAACCAAACAAATCGGCACGAGCTTCTTCTATGGTTGAATCATATGCCTTCAATGCGTTAGGATCAGTTCCTGGAAGTAACTTACCGGAGCCATGACCTAAACATTCATGTAAATCGGTATGAAGATCATTTGTGATATCTGCAAACTTTTCATTCAGTTCTATTTCTGCTTTGCTATACGCAAACTCTTCAAAGAATCCACTTCCATGAGCCGCTTTATTATAAGCATCTGTAAGATTACCAATCGTTACCGACTTAGAACCATGGTGAGCACGAATCCAGTTAGCATTAGGAAGATTAATACCAATTGCAGTTGCAGGATATAAATCGCCGGCAAGAATTGCTGCTGTAATCACTTTGGCAGAAACACCCTTAACTTCTTCCTTCTTAAATTTCTTATCTACCGGAGAGTTATCTTCAAACCACTGTGCATTAGTGCTGATTGTCTCTGTTCTTTTGGTTGCCTCTATATCCTTGAAATTAACAAGAGATTCCCAACTTGCTTTCATTCCAAGCGGATCACCATAATTTTCAGTAAATCCATTAACAAAGTCAACGCTGGAATTAAGATCCTTCACCCATTGAATACAATATTCGTCAAAGGTCTTTAAATCGCCAGTATTATAATATTCTATCAGTTTAGTAATTACACCTTTCTGCGTATCATTCTCTGTCACTTGTTCCGCCTTTTTCAGCCAGTAAACAATCCTTTCCAGAGCAGGAGAATATAAGCCTCCTACTTTCCATACTTTCTCAAATATTTCCCCATTCTCCTTTACCAACCGACTGTTCAATCCATAAGAAACAGGTGTTGAATCATTAGGATCCTTTAAAGCATTGTAGAAATCTTCTGCTTCTTTTTGAGTAACTCCTTCATAATAATTACTGGCAGAAGTCAATATAAGGTCTTCCCCATCTGCTTGATTGACGCGCTTAGGCATCACTTTAGGATCAAATATTACAGGAAATACTTCATCGCAAAGCTGAGCTACAATTTGTCCTTTTTCAAGAGGCAGTTTAGCCGGATCAATCTTTTCTATCACCCCTTTAAAGAACTCTGGAGTAAACCCGGGAACAAACTTTTCACAACCATAATGATGGTGAATACCATTAGAAAACCATACCCTTTTCAGATAAATTTCCATATTTACATAATTGGCATCCTTCTTATCTCCGGAATAATTTGTATAAGCAGCTTCAAGTAGTCTGCGGATGATCAGATTATATTTCCCGTTTTGATCAAACATGATATCACGTCCTTCAAGAGCGGCCTGAGAAAGATAATAAATCAGTTCTTTCTGTTTCAAAGGAAGCTCATCAAAACCGTGTACTCTATATCTAAGAATTTGCAAATCAGCAAACTGCTCTACTTTATATTCTAAATTATCTGTCTCTGTGGCCTTCTTCAAATTTCCACAAGACGAAAGAAACGATACAATCATAGTCATCAATATTAGTTGTCTTTTCATAATTATAATGTTCTATTTAACAAATATCACTAAACAAGAAAAGGGGAATACTCCAATATAATTGGAATAGTCCCTTTTTCAACAGAGAAATAGTAAGAGTTAACTATTATTTCTTTAGTTCTGCATTTCTCTTGCGATAACCGTTAGGTGTTTCACCAACATTCTTATAGAAAGCTGCATAGAAAGATTGGCGGTTAGCAAAACCTACCATTGCACTAATTTCTTCTACATTCATGTCAGCATATCTCTTGTCTACTAAAATATGCAAAGCATCTTTTACTCTGTATTCGTTTAATAAGCAAGAGTAATTCATTCCGAAACGTGAATTAACAACAGCAGAAAGGTAACGAGTATTTGTTTTCAACTCCTTAGCTAAATCCTTTGCTGAATAATCAGGATCTTTGTACTTTTTTTGAACTACGACAATATTAAGAATCTTGTCGTACAACTCATCTGCAAGTTCAGGTCTAATTAAAGATCTGTAAGCGGCCTTCTTTTCCTTCTTCTCTCTTAGATTATAAGGTTTTTTGCGAGGCGCATTCTCTGCAACAGAAGCCTGGCTTCCATCTTCTTGTTTTTTTAAATCACTCATTGAATTAACTGGTTAGGTTTTATTTATAAAAGAAACGATCTATATCCTTTACATTTACGTCACAAATTTCATACATTTTTTTCATATATGCAACTAATTCGTATTTTATTTTCATAAAATATTGATCATTTATAGGTAATTTAATTAGATTATTTATTTATTGAAGATATTTTAACATAAACAGATTGTATCTATAGTTTATAAAGAATGAAAAAAAAACGGATATTCATTCGTTAACAATCCACGCAACACATTAATTATATAAAATGAATGTAAATAGTACTTTACGGTTATAATATAGAGCGGTTTTACAAAATATAAAATTCTAACCTAGTCAATATTTAGCAACGCACAATTACCTTTAACAACCTTATATTATTTAATATATTAATAAGAAATACTTAAGTAATTTATGAATAAAAAAATTACTACTAAATAATTATTTAATGAGTTTTTTATTCATAAAAACTTATTAAATCTAAAGCAGCACCTAGAGCAAACTTTACATTTAGTTTAATTTCAATAAAATATCACGTAAACTTAATATAAAATTAGATCAATGGTTCTTATCTGTTTATTTTTGGAGTACCTTTGTTTTATAATGATAAGAGAATAATAGAACTATGCTCCATACGCTTAAAACTTATTTCGGTTACGATTCTTTTCGCCCGCTGCAAGAAGATATTGTTAACCACACACTTACTAAAAATGATTCTCTGATATTAATGCCTACCGGAGGAGGAAAATCCATTTGCTATCAATTACCCGCTTTACTAATGGAAGGAACTGCCATTGTTGTATCTCCTTTAATATCATTAATGAAGGATCAGGTAGAAGCGCTTCAAGCTAACGGAGTCCCGGCAGGAGCATTGAACAGCAATAATAGTGAATCAGAAAATGCAAACCTTCGCCGGGAATGTTTGATGGGAAAGATTAAGCTTCTATATGTCTCTCCGGAGAAACTATTGTCGGAAGTTGATTTTCTACTTCGCGATATCCAGA
The DNA here is from genome assembly GCA_963667395.2 of Bacteroidaceae bacterium. Taxonomy (GTDB): domain Bacteria; phylum Bacteroidota; class Bacteroidia; order Bacteroidales; family Bacteroidaceae; genus Bacteroides. The sequence goes on along the minus strand of CAXXJL010000001.1, from coordinate 3,518,953 downwards.
TTTCTCTGTTTGCTATAGATGAAGCACATTGTATATCTCAATGGGGGCACGACTTCCGACCTGAATATACTCAGATGAACGTTCTCAGAGAAAAGTTTCCGGAAATTCCCATCATTGCTCTTACCGCTACAGCAGATAAGATTACAAGAACAGATATTGTTCATCAACTTCGCCTTAGAAATCCTAAAGTTTACATTTCATCTTTCGACCGTCCCAATCTTAGCCTGACAGTTAAAAGGGGATACCTGGAAAAAGAAAAAAACAAAACAATAACGGATTTTATTGCCAAAAGACCAAATCAGTGTGGCATTATTTATTGTATGAGCCGAAAAACCACAGAGAAGGTTGCCAGATATCTGCAGAAAAATGGAGTTGAAGCTGCTGTTTATCATGCCGGGCTTTCTCCTCTGTTAAGAGACAAGGCGCAGAATGATTTTATAAATGACAAAGTGCAGGTTGTGTGTGCCACAATAGCTTTTGGTATGGGTATTGATAAATCAAATGTAAGATGGGTTATACATTACAACCTGCCCAAAAGCATTGAGGGTTATTATCAGGAGATTGGCCGTGCAGGAAGAGATGGTTTGGATAGCGACACTGTGTTGTTTTATTCTCTAAGCGATTTAATTTTATTAACCAAGTTTGCAAATGACAGTAAGCAGCAGGGAATAAACCTTGAAAAGCTGAACCGTATGCAGCAATATGCAGAAGCAAATATATGCCGACGCCGTATATTGCTAAGCTATTTTGGTGAAACTGTAGAGAAAGACTGCGGTAACTGCGATGTTTGCAAAAATCCCCCCGAACGTTTTGACGGAACAATCATTGTTCAGAAAGCATTAAGCGCCATTGTCCGTACCAGTGAACAAATAGGAACAACTCTTTTGGTAGACATCTTGAAAGGTTTCAATAATGCGGAGATTATTGAAAGAGGATATGATAAACTAAAAACATTTGGCGCGGGAAGAGATCTTCCTCCCCGAGATTGGTATGATTATTTGCTACAAATGCTGCAACTAGGATATTTCGAGGTTGCATACAACGAAAATAACCATCTAAAGGTTACTGAAATAGGGCGTAAAGTTCTTTTTGGAGAAGAGAAAGCTACCTTAGCAACTATCAAGCGTGAAGAGTTTGTGGCTAAAAACAGTAAAAAGAAAACCGCAAAAGCAGAAAAACCAGAAAAGGTTACTTATAGTAATGAAGATGAAGCCATTTTTGAGGAGTTACGTGTGCTAAGAAAGAAACTGGCAGACGAACAAGCTATCCCTGCATATATTGTATTATCCGATAAAGTGCTGCATTTATTAAGCACTTCCCGACCAACAAGCATTGAAGAATTTGGTAATATAAGTGGAATCGGGGAATTTAAGAAAGAGAAATACGGGGAAGATTTTGTGAAACTAATCAAAAAGATAACGAAAGAATGGGAATGAGCCAAAGCTCATTTACATTCTTTCAACTGTTCTATTAAGTCTGAACGGGAAATACCCAGTTCAATTGCTTTTTCAAAGTCTTGTTTTGCCATCTCCTTTTTCTTTTGGACAAGCAAAATTTCGCCACGCAACATATATGCATTTGCCGATTTAGGCGACAAGCTTATAGCTTTATCAAGATCCATCAAAGAAAAGTCCAATTGGGTTATATCCTTTTCCACCCCTGCGCGAATAATGTAGAATTCAGCATCATCGGGCATTTCGACAATTAATTTGTTCAGCAGCTCTATTGATTCTTTGTATTTTTTGTCCTGTTGGTAAAGAATAGCCAGGCCTAACCTACCGGAAACGCTTTGCGGTTCAAGCTCAAGCAAATGTTTATAATCGGCAAGGGCTTCTTTGTACAAACGTTTGTTACTTTGCAGATAAGCACGAAGGAATAATGCTTTTGTATTGTCTTTATTCACATCAAGAACTGTGCAACAATCTACATAAGCTCTGTCGGTATTTCCCATTTCAAAATAGAGAGATGCCCTATCCATCAGGACAGGAACAGCAAGCGGAGCCAGATTTACCGCATAATTATAAGAGTCCAAAGCATCATCAAAACGTTGCATCCGGTACTGAAGCCGCCCTAGATTAGCAAAAATCATGCAGTTATGAGCATTTGTTGGCTCAACCTTTAGTGCTTCACGATAATATTTTTCCGCTTGTACCAGACTATCAATTTCTTCACAATGAGTTGCCTTATCGAAAAGCTCTTTATAATTTTGTGCATGAAGACCAGAGAACAACAAACACATCAACAGCAACAATATATTTCTCTTCATTAAATCCATATCTATTAATTAATCCAGCGGGTAAGTATCAAAAGCAAATTCTTCTGTAGACAAGTAACGTTCGCCTGTATCCGGGAATAAAGTTACTATCATTTTCCCACTAAAATCAGGACGTTGAGATATAAGACGGGCAGCATAAGCTGCAGCTCCGGAAGATATTCCTACTAAAAGTCCTTCTGTTTGGGCTAAATCCCTGCCGGCGCGGATTGCTTCATCATCAGGAACGGAGATTACTTCGTCCACAACCGCCGGGTTATAAATCTTTGGAACAAAGTTTGCACCAATTCCCTGAATGCGGTGCGAACCAGCCTTTCCTTCGGTTAGCATAGGCGATGAAGCCGGCTGAACTGCTACAATATAGATGTTTGGATTGTGTTTTTTAAGTGTTTCGCCCACACCGGAAACTGTTCCGCCTGTGCCTACTCCGGCAACAAACACTGCAACCTCACCGTCGGTATCTCTCCATATTTCCTCAGCCGTGGTGCGTTTATGTACATCCGTATTAGCCGGATTTTCAAATTGCTGAGGGATAATAGACCCCGGAGTACTTGCTTTCAACTCTTCAGCTTTGCGAATAGCTCCGCTCATTCCATCAATTCCCGGTGTTAATACAATTTTTGCACCATAAGCCTTCAATAAATTTCGGCGTTCAAGGCTCATTGTCTCGGGCATGGTAAGAATCAATTTATATTTCTTCACGGAAGCAACCATTGCCAGGCCAACTCCTGTGTTTCCACTGGTTGGTTCTATTATTGTAGCACCGGGTTTCAGTAATCCACGTGCTTCAGCATCTTCAATCATTGAAAGAGCGGTACGGTCTTTTACACTTCCGGCAGGATTAAAATACTCCAGTTTCCCAAGAACATTGGCTCCGGAATTATATTTTTCCATATAACCCGATAATTTCAGCAATGGAGTATTGCCTATCAGATCTGTCAGTTTGTTTGCTATATTTGCCATAATTACTACCTTTATCAAAGTATTTTTGCAAAGATACGTAAGAAAACTTTTCCAAAAGCATAGTTTTTCTATAAATAATCCATAATTTTGAAACATTAAATTTAAAAAAAGGAAATAGATATGGCTCATAATCACGAACATCAGCATAATCACTCTATAAACTCCTTGAATAAAGCGTTTATAATAGGTATTGTCCTAAATTTATCTTTTGTTTTGATCGAATTTGGAGCGGGTTTTTATTATGACTCGTTAGGTTTGCTTTCCGATGCGGGGCATAATCTGGGCGATGTAGCCAGCTTGTTTCTTGCCCTACTAGCCTTTCGTTTGGCAAAAGTCAAAGCAAACGCCCGATATACCTACGGATATAAAAAGAGCACCGTGCTTGTTTCTCTCATAAATGCAGTTATTTTACTTATTGCTGTGGGAGCAATTCTCACAGAAAGTCTTGAAAAGATATTAAATCCGCGCCCTGTTGAAGGAATTGCCATTGCCTGGGTAGCGGGAATCGGAGTATTTATCAATGCATTTACGGCCATGCTTTTTATGAAAGACAAAGAAAAAGACCTGAATATAAAAGGAGCCTATTTGCATATGGCCGCTGATGCGCTGGTATCTGTGGGCGTATTGGCATCGGGGCTGACTATATCTTATACAGGATGGTATGTGATAGACCCAATTATAGGTATAGCTGTAGCAGTTGTGATACTTATTTCCACCTGGAACCTGCTTCACGAAAGCGTTCGCCTTTCGCTTGACGGTGTACCTGTAGCCATAAACAGTGAAGACATAAAAGAAATAATTTCAGAAATTCCCGAAGTTATAAGTATTCATCACCTGCACATCTGGGCTATCAGTACAACGGAAAACGCAATGACTGCCCACATCGTTATACCTAACCTCGATGAGATGGAAGAATTGAAGAATAACATCAAGGACAGACTTCAGAAAGCGGGGATAACCCACGTTACGCTCGAATTTGAAACTAACGAGATTTGCTGCGAAGACGGGTATTGTATGTAATTCTACTGAAAAGAAAAATGATAAACCATTGAGAGACCGAATTCCCTTCCGGTAGTTTCATTCGTTATATATTTCTGATATCCAATATGCTGTTTTACCCTTTTATCCTTCGCTATAAAATCATTGACAAAGAGTGCTAAAGTTAATTTTTCTTTTAGGAAATCTTTAGATGCACGCACCCGATAAAAATAATTATTATAGCATTTTACTACTGGCAATACTAATGGGAAATAATATCCACCACTAGCGTTTAAGAAATAACCATTGGACAAATTGAACCAACCACTAGCTGTTACATTACCATCAAATCCTGAAGTTGACTGATTATCCACTGTTATAAATTCTTTCTCACGAGATGTATATTTCTCATCTGAATAACCGCCGGTTGCAGCCAGTTGAAGTTTTATGGCTTTCGAGAATCGATAAGAAGCTGCAGCTGACAATGTTGTTTTCTGAAAACATTTTCTTTCAAAAAAGCTATAATACTCTTGGTCTGGATTTCCCGGACTAAAGATTGGTAGTCTATTTTTAAAGTTTCTATCTCCACCATAAATATAAAAAGCATCCAACAAGAAATTCAATTTTGAAGTCATTTTACTATAGCCCAAGTGGAAGGAATGAGTTCTACCATCATTATATAAAAAAGAAGTATATTGCTGTTCAAACAAAGGAGATATAAGATTTGAGTTACTCATCCACAAAGAAGAAGCTAAGTGAGAATGATAATCGGCCCTTATTACAGAGTTTTTATTAAAGGCATACGATAGATTCAAAGATGGAAGGATATTTATCTTATTGTCATCATAGATTTTCCATGATAAATACTGATCTTGCTCTGAGCTCACTGCCGCAGTAAGCTGAAAAGCCTTACTATGGAATTGATACTGAAAGTAAGTGTACCACCGGTCGAAGTTTATTTTAACCTCCCTATAACTATATGATGGTTGGTTCTGATCATATTTAACTGAAGAATAATAAGATTCATTATTTATTAACCAACTATACCTTCCTCCAATACTAATTTCATGATGTAGAGCAAAAGGCAAAACAAAATCAATTATTGCATCTCTCCTTTTTTGATTATACTTTTTATTGGAATAAGAAGATATCTTACTTACTTGATTATCAATACTCAATATACTTTCACTAGCATAATTATTTGTTATAGGCTGGTTGTTATAAGAATAAGTTAATGAAAGTTTTGTTCCATTGGGGGAAAAAAGATGAGCATAGTATGCCGATATATTATAATAAGAAGGAGTAATATCTTGAGTAGAACTATTCTCACTTAAATAATTTGATTCAGGATCCGAAAAAACTGATTCACGAGGAAACGTTACAGGGTTACTAAATAAATTAAATGCAATTCCCATATCATCGCGTTTGGTTAGCTGATAATAAGCATTCACATTTGCCCGATGCACCTTCTCTGGATTTATCTTTATTCTTTTAGTTTGTACTCCATTAGCTGTTTCAGCACTTATTGCACTTTTGCTATAGTTATCAAAGCCATAAGAATATGTTCCATTCAACATCAGCCCTTTATGCTTCGTATTAAAGGAAGCATCGCCGCCTAAAAGACCTAGAGTTGTAGCATTAAGACCTAAGGAAACATCTGTCCCATCTATCGTCTGTTTCTTTGTTACAATATTAATCATCCCTCCCGAACATTCCATTAACAGTGCTGATGAAGGGTTGGTTAATATCTCAACTTTATCTACCGTTCTGGCTGGAATGCTTTTAAGAATATCGGCAGTTAAAGATGATTGTATAGAGAAGAATTTACCATCTATGCTCAATCCAAAATCAGCTACACCATTTAATGTAATTTGTCCAGAGCCATCTACAGCTATCATTGGGTATTTTTGAAGAATTTCTAAAAGATTAGTGGTTTGTGATTCGTTATCCGCACTTACATTATAAGATATCTTACTGTGAGACACCGCCATATTTGAAGATTCAGATTTCTCTTGAGCAGAAACATTAACCATCCATGCAGCAAGGAAAAAGGAGAATAATTTAAATTTCATTTGTCGTCTGTTTTATTCATAGAAAAAAATTCACGACAAAACTAGTGTAAAAATAAATCTCCCGCAAGAATTTTACAGATTCTTTGCGGGAGATTTTTATTCTTACCCGGAACATTTTTGCATCCTTGTACAAAAGATTGCATTCTTCTGTACAAAAGAATTAATTGTTCTGTACAAAAGAATGCAATCTTTTGTACAGGAGATTATTTTCTTTTCGAAGAGTTTTTTTAGTTCTTCTTGATATAATCAACAATCCACTGTCCAACTTCTGAAGTTGATGACGGTTTTACACCTTCGCCAGCAATATCTTCAGTCACAACATTTGCATCCATTGAAGCTGTAACAGCTTTGTTGATCAGCTCAGCCTCTTCTTTCAGACCAAATGCATATTCAAGCATCATAGCTGCCGAGAGAATTGTAGCAAGCGGATTAGCAATATTTTTACCCGCTGCCTGTGGGTATGAACCGTGAATAGGTTCGAACACAGATGTGTGGGCACCAATTGAAGCTGATGGAAGTAATCCCATTGAACCTGTAATTACAGAACCTTCGTCAGTAAGGATATCTCCAAACATATTCTCGGTTACAATCACGTCAAAGCTCTTTGGCCACTGAATCATACGCATTGCGGCATTGTCTACAAACAAGTATTCTGTTTCTACTTCAGGAAAATCTTCAGCTATTTCCTTTGAAACTTCACGCCACAAACGAGAAGTAGCAAGAATATTGGCTTTATCAACAATGGTTAGTTTCTTACGACGTTTCATGGCATACTCAAAAGCCAGGCGAACAATGCGTTCTATTTCGTAACGACTGTAAACACATGTGTCATAAGCAGTATCGCCATCTTCACTTCTTCCTTGAGGGCGGCCAAAGTACAGACCGCCTGTTAGTTCACGAATACACATAAAATCGGCACCCTCGATGATGTCTGCACGAAGCGGTGATTTGTGAACAAGTGAAGGAAAAGTAGTTACGGGACGAATATTGGCATACAAACCCAGTTTCTTACGCATAGCCAGCAAACCTTGTTCGGGACGCACTGTAGCACTTGGGTCATTATCGTATTTTGGTGCACCAATAGCGCCAAACAATACAGCATCACTCTGCATGCAAAGTTCGTGAGTGGCATCAGGATAAGGATTTCCTGTTTCGTCAATGGCACAAGCTCCTACCAAAGCGTGTTTGTAACTCAATTCGTGATTATACTTTTCGCAAACAGCAATAGTTACGTTCAGTGCTTGTTCTACAACCTCGGGACCAATTCCGTCGCCGGGAAGTACTGCAATATTTAATTTCATTTTAATTTATGGTTTATTATTTATATTCTTCTTCTATAATATTCAACATCTTCACAGTTGCTTTAATAGCCGCCTCGGTCTGGTCATTGTCCAGCCCCTTTGTGCGAAATACCTTCTCGTTATTTTTCCAGGTAATAATGGTTTGCACAAAAGCATCTGTTCGTCCGCCCGGAGGAATACTCACGGCATAGTTGATCAACATTGGGAATTTTCTGCCCAGCGTATTCTTATAAACTTTACGCAAAGCCCGCATAAATGCATCATACTGACCATCTCCAGAGGATGTTTCCTCGTACTCCTTACCATTTATAGATATCTTTAGCGTAGCCACCGGCTTAAGTCCGCTAGTGAGTGTAAGAAAATAGTCGAGCAGCTTAACCTTACTATTTGCTTCACTGTGCTTCAATACATCAGAAATGATGTAAGGCAAATCTTCCTGTGTAACCAGTTCCTTGCGGTCTCCCAGTTCAATGATCCGTTCCATTACTTTTTTCATGGAATCCTCATCGAGTTCCAATCCAAGAGATTCCAGATTCTTACGAATATTAGCCTTGCCGGAGGTTTTCCCTAAAGCATATTCGCGGGTGCGTCCAAAGCGTTCGGGCAAAAGATCGTTATAATACAGGTTGCTCTTTGAGTCACCATCTGCATGAACGCCCGCCACCTGGGTAAATACATTCTCACCAATAATAGGCTTATTCGCAGGAATGGCAACGCCTGAGTAAGATTCAACCACCCTGCTTATGTCATTCAATCGGTCTTCCACGATAGATGTTTCAGCATTAAAGTGATCTTTCAAAATGGCCTGCACACTAGAAAGCGGAGCATTACCGGCTCTTTCGCCTAATCCGTTAATAGTGGTATGAAGTCCCTTTGCTCCTGCAATAACCGCAGCCAATGCATTGGAAACTGCAAGATCATAATCATTATGCGCATGAAAATCAAAATGTAAATTAGGATAAAGTCTCACCATTTTACGTACAAATTCCAGTGTCTGCAATGGGTTGAGAATTCCGAGCGTATCGGGTAGCATAAAGCGTTTAATAGGAAGTTTTATCAATGCATTCATCAATTGAATAACATATTCGGGAGAATGTTGCATTCCGTTGCTCCAATCTTCCAGATAAACATTGACTGTAATTCCAATCTTTTCGGCATTGAGTACCACCTCGGTTATATTGGCAATATGTTCTTCCGGTGTTTTCCGAAGTTGTAGCGCACAATGTTTCAATGATCCCTTGCAAAGCAGATTGATCACCCGGCATCCGGCTTCCCGAATCCAGTTCAAAGAATCCATTCCATCTACAAAACCCAACACCTCCACGCGGTCAAGAAGTCCGCGACGGGAAGCCCAGGCGGAAATCATCTTCACCGATTCCAGCTCTCCCTCCGAGACTCGGGCGGAAGCAACCTCAATGCGGTCAACCTTTAGCTCTTCCAGCAATAAACGAGCGATCATTAGTTTCTCTTGTGCCACAAAAGAAACCCCACTTGTTTGTTCACCGTCACGAAGCGTTGTGTCTAATATTTCTATTTTCATTTGTTTTCCCAAGCTTCAATCTTATCTTTATTGCTCAACAAATAGTCGATATCATCTAAACCATTCATCAGGCAATGTTTCTTATAACTATTGATCTGAAATTGTTCGCTTTTACCCGTAGCCTTGTTGGTGATGGTTTGATTAGGCAAATTCACTTCAACTTCCATCTTTGCATCCACATTGATAGAAGCAAAAAGTTCAGCCAGGAAGTCATCGGAAACAACAACCGGAAGAACAAAGTTATTCAATGCGTTATTCTTAAAAATATCAGCAAAGAAACTGCTGACAACAATACGGAAACCATAGCCCGCAATGGCCCATGCCGCATGTTCACGACTGGAACCGGATCCAAAGTTTTTTCCTGCAACTAATATTTTACCTGAATAGGTAGGATTGTTCAAAACAAATGACTCAATAGGCTTGTCCTGTTTATCATATCTCCAGTCGCGGAAAAGATTATCTCCGAAACCTTCTTTAGTTGTTGCCTTTAAGAAACGGGCAGGAATTATTTGGTCAGTGTCCACGTTTTCAAGAGGAAGGGGAACACAAGTGCTGGTTGTTATATTAAATTTCTCTTTCATTGTTATTCTACTTTTAAGCCATTAATACTCGTGGATCGGTTATTTTTCCTGTAATTGCTGCAGCTGCTGCAACAAGCGGACTTGCCAAAAGGGTGCGTGAACCAGGTCCCTGACGTCCTTCAAAATTACGATTTGAAGTAGATACAGCATATTTACCGGCCGGAACTTTATCTTCATTCATTGCCAGACAAGCTGAGCAGCCGGGCTGACGAAGTTCAAAGCCTGCTTCATTCAAAATTTTATCAAGACCTTCTTCACGAATTTGTTTATCAACAGCCCATGAACCGGGAACGAGCCACGCAACAACTTCCGCCGCTTTCTTTTTGCCCTTCACAAAGCAAGTAAATTCACGGAAGTCTTCAATGCGTCCGTTGGTACAACTACCAAGAAATACATAATCTATCTTCTTACCGATCATTGCATCGCCGGCATTAAAGCCCATATATTCCAAAGACTTGGCATAAGAGATTCTTCCAGCCTCGGGAATACTCTCAATAGTTGGAATATTTGAAGTAATTCCCAATCCCATACCCGGATTTGTTCCGTAAGTAATCATTGGTTCAATGTCTTCAGCCTTAAAAGTAATATCTTTATCAAATGCTGCATCGGAATCACTATTCAACGTTTTCCAGTATTCTACCGCTTTATCCCAGGTTTCGCCTGCAGGAGCAAACTCTTTACCTTTAATGTATTCTATTGTTTTTTCATCAGGAGCAATCATTCCACCACGAGCCCCCATTTCTATTGAAAGGTTGCAAAGTGTTAGGCGGCCTTCCATCGTAAGATCTCTGACAGCTTCTCCTGCATATTCAACAAAATATCCTGTTGCACCACCGGTTGTCATCTTTGCGATGATATAAAGAGCCATATCTTTAGCGGTAACTCCTTTGCCTAATTTCCCATCTACAGTAATTCGCATTGTTTTTGGACGAGACTGAAGTACGCATTGTGAAGCCATAACCATCTCCACTTCCGATGTACCTATACCAAAAGCAATAGCTCCCATTGCTCCGTGAGTGGAGGTATGAGAATCTCCACAAACAATAGTCATGCCGGGAAGAGTCAATCCATTTTCAGGACCTACCACATGGATAATGCCATTCTTCTTATGACCAATGCCATAAAGAGTCAAGCCAAAATCTTTTGCATTCTTATCTAACTCATCTACCTGATTACGAGAAACTGGATCTACAATTTCTTTATCCTGATTTAGTGTGGGAATATTATGATCCGGAATACAAAAAATCTTTTCCGGACGGAAGCATTTCAAACCACGGTTTCTCATTCCTGAGAAAGCCTGCGGACTTGTTACTTCGTGACAATAAAGTCTGTCAATATAAAGCTGTGTGGGACCATCCTCTACTGTGCTAACCACATGCGCATCCCAAATTTTATCGAACAATGTTTTCATATCTTCTTTAAATCTAATTATTATCTGAATAACCTATTGAAAAAAACACTATTATTTTATGAACTTGTTAATACAATCAATATAAGCTTCTACTGAAGCGGCTACAATATCTGTATTTGCTCCGAAACCATAATAAACTTGTTTGTTATATTCAACCTGCATATGAACTTTACCTACATCATCACTACCCTTACTAATGGCCTGGATAGTAAATTCCTTAAGTGTCATTGTGCGGTGAATGATATTTTTCAATGCCTTGATAGCTGCATCAACCGGACCATTTCCACTTGCAGCCGATTCAAATTTCTCTCCGGCAATGTCTAAACCCAAACTTGCTACGGAACGAACGCCCACTCCACTTGTAACCTGAAGATAGTCTACCTTAATACGTTTATTTGTACTTCTTTCAGCACCGGCAAGCATAAGAATATCGTCATCACTAATATCTTTCTTGCGATCAGCTAATTTCAAGAATTCTTCATAAACCTTATCAAGTTGTTCTTTAGCCAAATCAACACCAAGAGCAGAAAGACGATGCTTTAATGCAGCTCTTCCACTACGGGCAGTCAATACAATCGAGTTATCATCAATACCCACATCATGAGGGTTAATAATCTCGTAAGTCTGCATATTTTTCAAAACACCATCCTGATGAATGCCTGATGAATGAGCAAATGCATTACGACCAACAATAGCTTTATTGGGCTGGATAGGCATATTCATCAAACTGGAAACCATGCGCGAAGTAGGATAAATCTTTTGAGTATTAATATTCGTTTGAATATCAAATTCATGGTGACTTTTCAAAATCATAGCAACTTCTTCGAGTGCAGTATTACCGGCACGCTCACCAATTCCATTCATTGTGACTTCTACCTGGCGGGCGCCACCAATGATACCTGCTATGGTATTTGCCGTTGCCATACCCAAGTCATTATGACAATGAGTAGATATTATAGCATTATCAATACCTTTTACATTTTCTTTCAGGAATCTGATTTTAGCTTCATATTCTGAAGGTAAACAATAGCCGGTAGTATCTGGAATATTCACCACAGTAGCACCAGCTTTAATAACTGCTTCTACCACCCTTGCCAGATATTCATTGTCTGTTCTTCCGGCATCTTCCGCATAGAATTCTACATCCTCCACATATTTCTTTGCATATTTTACGGCAGCAACTGCACGTTCAATAATCTCTTCGCGGGTAGAATTAAACTTATACTTAATATGAGAATCTGATGTACCAATACCTGTATGTATACGCTTATGTTTTGCATATTTCAGAGCATCAACTGCCACATCAATATCTTTTTCTACCGCACGTGTCAATGCACAGATCGTTGGCCAGGTTACAGCTTTAGAAATTTCAATCACTGAATTAAAATCCCCCGGACTGGAAACAGGAAATCCAGCTTCAATGATATCTACTCCCAAAGTCTCCAATGCCTTGGCAACCTGAATCTTTTCCACTGTATTCAATTGGCATCCGGGAACTTGTTCTCCATCCCGAAGAGTAGTATCAAAAATAAATAATCTGTCACTCATCTTTTACCTCTTTATTTAGTTTACATTATTATCAAAAAAAAAGCCTTACTCATATGGAAGTGAGAAAGGCTTTCGTATATTTTAGAATATATATCTATGCACAACACTCACTTCCACCTAGCTGACCTAAGAGAATAATAATACCGCACAAGAGAATATCTAGAAAAATCTGATTCATATAATTATCTTTATTTTGATGCTGCAAAGGTATAGATTAATTTTTAATAAACAAATAGTATGTAACTTATTTATCTGATAATATTTCATTTTATAACAATATACAAGCAAATAATTACGATATTTCATATTCGTAAGAGAAATAAGGAGAACGTCATATCCGTAACTCCTCTGAATGATGCCCTGAAAGCTTTAATCTTCGCATTAAACGATTCCGCCGAAGCATTAGTGTTTCGGTTGACAAAGAAACTTAGTATCCTGTCATAGTAATTCTCTACTGTATTTACGACGATGAGAAACAATAAAGATTTCAGATTCGGTAAGTTCGTCATAATGATTATCTATTGTATTTGGGACTGTTGAGAAATTCTTATATCCTATTTTCTCTATTTTATCCTACCATACGCCAGTTTAGCTCTTGCCACATCTTTATCATATGAATGACTGAATATTGTTCCTAATTGTAGAGAATGATGATAAGTCTGCGTAATATCTAGGAAGTATTCGAATAATATATCTGCGCGTTGTTTCTGGCTTATTGTCCATTTATCAGGGGATTAAAAAAGCAGATACCGGCTTCTGGCAAGAAGTTGCTTAAGGGTATCACCCTTACCTAATATTTGGGGTTGATAGGCTTTCCCTTTCTTTCTGGCTTCTTTGATATTCTTTCTTCAAAGTTAACTATTCCAGACGAAATCCTCAATTTCTTTATTTATCGTTCGACAAATGCATTTGCCGAATCATTCAATACAAAGATTAAAGCTTTTAAAGCCTCGCTAAAAGGGGTAAGAGATATAAAATTCTTTATATTTAGACTATGCAATATTTTTACTTAAAATATAAATCCCACAGGTTTTCGGTATGATCCATAAATTGTTATTCAATCCGCAATGATCCGTCAGGCTTTAAGTACTGACAGCATTATTAACAAATCCATTTTGCATACAATCTGTCCAAACAAAAAAAGGGAGTCCCGGTCATTTATAATGACCAGAACTCCCTGCTAAAACGGCAGCTACCTACTCTCCCACTGTTACGCAGTACCATCGGCGTGATCAGGCTTAACTTCTCTGTTCGGAATGGGAAGAGGTGGAACCCTGATGCTATAGCTACCTTAATATTTTAATTTCTTATTTTATTAAGATAAACACAATGTAAAAGCAATAAAGAAACTCTTTCCAGTCTTTTAAGAGCTAAAATTATCTAGCCAACCATACTGGCTAAGAAGAAAGTGTACGGGCAATTAGTACTGCTCGGCTTTGACATTACTGTCTTTACACCTGCAGCCTATCAACGTTGTCGTCTACAACGACCCTAAGAAATCTAATCTTGTGGCTGGCTTCGTACTTAGATGCTTTCAGCACTTATCCAATCCCGACTTAGATACCCGGCAATGCACCTGGCGGCACAACCGGTAAACCAGCGGTCAGTCCAACACGGTCCTCTCGTACTAGTGTCAGAGCCACGCAAATTTCATACGCCCACGATAGATAGAGACCGAACTGTCTCACGACGTTCTGAACCCAGCTCGCGTGCCACTTTAATGGGCGAACAGCCCAACCCTTGGGACCTTCTCCAGCCCCAGGATGTGACGAGCCGACATCGAGGTGCCAAACCGCTCCGTCGATATGAGCTCTTGGGAGCGATCAGCCTGTTATCCCCGGAGTACCTTTTATCCTTTGAGCGATGTCCCTTCCATACGGAAACACCGGATCACTATGCTCTAGTTTCCTACCTGATCGACTTGTCGGTCTCCCAGTCAAGCACCCTTATGCCATTACACTCTGCGGACGGTTACCAATCGTCCTGAGGGTACCTTTAGAAGCCTCCGTTACTCTTTTGGAGGCGACCACCCCAGTCAAACTACCCACCAAACAGTGTCCCCGCATATGCGGGTTAGAACTCAAATAATCAAAGGGCCGTATTTCAACAGTGACTCCACAAACACTGGCGTGCCTGCTTCATAGTCTCCGGCCTATCCTACACATCAATTACCCAAATTCAATGTTAAGCTATAGTAAAGGTTCACGGGGTCTTTTCGTCCCATCGCGGGTAATCGGCATCTTCACCGATACTACAATTTCACTGAGCTCACGGTTGAGACAGTGTCCAGATCATTACACCATTCGTGCAGGTCGGAACTTACCCGACAAGGAATTTCGCTACCTTAGGACCGTTATAGTTACGGCCGCCGTTTACTGGGGCTTCAATTCAATGCTTCTCTTGCGATGACATCTCCTCTTAACCTTCCAGCACCGGGCAGGTGTCAGGCTATATACTTGATCTTTCAATTTTGCATAGCCCTGTGTTTTTGTTAAACAGTTGCCTGGACCTATTCTCTGCGCCCTCATTACTGAGGGACCCTTTCTCCCGAAGTTACAGGGTCAATTTGCCTAGTTCCTTAACCGTGATTCACTCAAGCGCCTTAGTATATTCTACCCGACCACGTGTGTCCGTTTACGGTACGGGTACCTTAAAGATTAAGTTTAGCGGATTTTCTTGGAAGTCTGATTACGTGTGCTATCCAATCACCACAAGGGCTCTCGGTACTATCAGGTTCGACTAGATCTCCGGATTTGCCTGGAGTTCCAATATCTACACCCTTTAACCAGCTATTCCGTCAGCTGGCGACACTTTCACTACTCCGTCTCCACGTCACTCTTTAAGGTAGTAAGGGAATATTAACCCTTTCTGCCATCGGCCTCGCCGTTCGGCTGAGCCTTAGGACCCGACTAACCCTGATCCGATTAGCGTTGATCAGGAAACCTTAGTCTTTCGGCGAGGGGGTTTCTCACCCCCTTTATCGTTACTTATACCTACATTTGCTTTTCCACACGCTCCAGCAAAGCTCACGCTTCACATTCAACGCAGAGTGGAATGCTCCCCTACCAACCATTACTGGTTCCATAGCTTCGGTAAATTGCTTATGCCCGATTATTATCCACGCCAAACTCCTCGACTAGTGAGCTGTTACGCACTCTTTAAATGAATGGCTGCTTCCAAGCCAACATCCTAGCTGTCTTAGCAATCTGACTTCGTTAGTTCAACTTAGCAATTATTTCGGGACCTTAGCTGATGGTCTGGATTCTTCTCCTCTCGGGCACGGACCTTAGCACCCATGCCCTCACTCCTGATATCAAACTAATGCGCATTCGGAGTTTATCAAGACTTGATAGGCGGTGAAGCCCTCGCATCTTATCAGTCGCTCTACCTCACATTAGTAATTATCAAGGCTGCACCTAAATGCATTTCGGGGAGTACGAGCTATCTCCAAGTTTGATTAGCCTTTCACCCCCACCCACAGTTCATCCGGAAGCTTTTCAACGCTTATCGGTTCGGTCCTCCAGTTAGTGTTACCTAACCTTCAACCTGACCATGGGTAGATCACTTGGTTTCGCGTCTACTACCACTGACTATGTCGCCCTATTCAGACTCGCTTTCGCTTCGGCTGCGAAACTTAATTTCTTAACCTTGCCAGTGACAGTAACTCGTAGGTTCATTATGCAAAAGGCACGCCGTCACAGCACGAAGCTGCTCCGACCGCTTGTAAGCGCATGGTTTCAGGGACTATTTCACTCTTCTATTCGAAGTTCTTTTCACCTTTCCTTCACAGTACTGGTTCACTATCGGTCTCTCGGGAGTATTTAGCCTTACCGGATGGTCCCGGCAGTTTCACGCAGAATTCCTCGTGCTCCGCGCTACTCAGGATACCACTACAGTATACATTGGATTCATGTACGCAACTATCATGCTCTATGGTGACACTTTCCAGAGTCTTCCATTCTCCAATATAAGTCCGATATCGTGGTCCTACAACCCCATGAATGCCGTAACATCCATGGTTTGGGCTAATCCGTGTTCGCTCGCCACTACTTACGGAATCATTTTTTATTTTCTTCTCCTACAGGTACTAAGATGTTTCAGTTCCCTGCGTTCGCCTCCATTATACAATGGATAATATCCCTTCAGGATATTGGGTTGTCCCATTCGGAAATCTTCGGATCAATGGTCATTTGCACCTACCCGAAGCTTATCGCAGCTTATCACGTCCTTCATCGCCTCCGAGAGCCAAGGCATCCGCCATGCGCCCTTGCTTACTTTCTTCAAACACTGCAATCTATTCGTAGTTATACGTTTTAAATTGCCATATGGTTCGATATATACTTTTAGCTCTTTTTATCTCTAAAAATTACTTCTTTATTTGCTTTTGTACATTATGTCAAAGATCGTGTCAGAATTTGTGGTTCTGATTGTGGAGAATAACGGATTCGAACCGTTGACCCCCTGCGTGCAAGGCAGGTGCTCTAGCCAGCTGAGCTAATCCCCCGAAATTTTTCTAAAGCGTGATTACCTACTGGTTAAGTGGTATGCTCCTAAATTTTTCGCGTAGTCCCAGGCAGAGTTGAACTGCCGACCTCTACATTATCAGTGTAGCGCTCTAACCAACTGAGCTATAGGACTGTCGTTCAAAACCTCTTACCTTTCGGCTCGGCTTCTTCTAATCTCTTGTATTTCTTAATATAAACATAAACAAAAACCAGCAGTACAAAGTAAAATCCGAACCTAAGAACGAAATCACTCCAGAAAGGAGGTGTTCCAGCCGCACCTTCCGGTACGGCTACCTTGTTACGACTTAGCCCCAGTCACCAGTTTTACCCTAGGACGCTCCTTGCGGTTACGTACTTCAGGTACCCCCGGCTCCCATGGCTTGACGGGCGGTGTGTACAAGGCCCGGGAACGTATTCACCGCGCCGTGGCTGATGCGCGATTACTAGCGAATCCAGCTTCATGGAGTCGAGTTGCAGACTCCAATCCGAACTGTGAGAGGTTTTTGGGATTAGCATCCTGTTGCCAGGTAGCGACCTTCTGTACCCCCCATTGTAACACGTGTGTAGCCCCAGACGTAAGGGCCGTGCTGATTTGACGTCATCCCCACCTTCCTCGCATCTTACGACGGCAGTCTCAATAGAGTCCTCAGCTTAAACTGTTAGTAACTATCGATAAGGGTTGCGCTCGTTATGGCACTTAAGCCGACACCTCACGGCACGAGCTGACGACAACCATGCAGCACCTTCACAGATGCCATTGCTGGCTATAATGTTTCCACTATATTCATCTGCAATTTAAGCCTGGGTAAGGTTCCTCGCGTATCATCGAATTAAACCACATGTTCCTCCGCTTGTGCGGGCCCCCGTCAATTCCTTTGAGTTTCACCGTTGCCGGCGTACTCCCCAGGTGGAATACTTAATGCTTTCGCTTGGCCGCTTACTGTATATCGCAAACAGCGAGTATTCATCGTTTACTGTGTGGACTACCAGGGTATCTAATCCTGTTTGATACCCACACTTTCGTGCCTCAGCGTCAGTTGTACCCCGGTAAGCTGCCTTCGCAATTGGAGTTCTTCGTGATATCTAAGCATTTCACCGCTACACCACGAATTCCGCCTACCTTATGTACACTCAAGAAAAACAGTATCAACTGCAATTTTACGGTTGAGCCGCAAACTTTCACAACTGACTTATTTTTCCGCCTACGCACCCTTTAAACCCAATAAATCCGGATAACGCTCGGATCCTCCGTATTACCGCGGCTGCTGGCACGGAGTTAGCCGATCCTTATTCATAGTATACATACAAAAATCCACACGTGGATCACTTTATTCTACTATAAAAGAAGTTTACAATCCATAGGACCTTCATCCTTCACGCTACTTGGCTGGTTCAGGCTCTCGCCCATTGACCAATATTCCTCACTGCTGCCTCCCGTAGGAGTTTGGTCCGTGTCTCAGTACCAATGTGGGGGACCTTCCTCTCAGAACCCCTATCCATCGAAGACTTGGTGAGCCGTTACCTCACCAACAATCTAATGGAACGCATCCCCATCCATCACCAATAAATCTTTAACTTTCTCAAGATGCCTCAAAAAAGTACTATCGGGTATTAATCTTTCTTTCGAAAGGCTATCCCCGAGTGATGGGAAGGTTGGATACGTGTTACTCACCCGTGCGCCGGTCGTCAGCGGTATTGCTACCCTGCTACCCCTCGACTTGCATGTGTTAAGCCTGTAGCTAGCGTTCATCCTGAGCCAGGATCAAACTCTTCATTGTAAAAGTTTTATTTAATTCTGTTCAGGATTCCGTTCTTATTTCTTTTTCTTATTAACGTAATCACTTACGATAACTTGACGGTTCGAAATTTATTTCTCTGTTTCGTATGCCAAAGCACACTAAACAAGAGCTTGTACTACTTGTATTGTTTATATCTAAATTTTATTCAAAGAACGAATTGTAGCTTTCATAAATGCGCTTCTCTCGAAGCGAAAGCGGATGCAAAGATAAGAACTTTAAGTTATATACTCCAAATGTTTTCAGAGTTTTTTTATTTTTTTTTTATTCTTGCGAACCGGCTGTCATTATGTCAATGCGAAGGCCTTGTTTCTCTTACAAAGCGAGTGCAAAAGTACAGGATTCAATCATACAATCCTAATATATCTGACACTTTTAATGAAGAAATATGAAATAAAAACGTAACTCGCTGATTTATAAGCACGTTATAAAACACATATTTTAATCTATAATAAAAGAGAATAAGAGAAGATACATTATATATATACACGCGCACGAAAAGGCAGATATGATCATTGAGTAATAGAGAGAAATTATAAGAGAAAAGATTGAAGCACAGGCCAAATTCTAAGAAAAAAATAAATTAATAAACTTTTCTGTGATGATTGACTTAATATTGAGACTAAATAAACAGATAGAAGAAAAAAGCATACTCAGTTCTCATTACTACAAAAACAACTAAATAAAACAGAACAATGCGGCGAGGAAGGAGATAAAATGAGTTTAATGCTTGGACTTATCAATTCAATAACCTATCTTTGTTTTCTAAAATCTCTTAAGAAAATTACAAATTAAATACACACCATAATGAAAGATTTCCTCAAATTTACGCTTGCAACCGTAGTTGGAATCATATTGTCAAGCATCGTGATATTTTTTATCGGCGCCATAATATTATTTGGGACAATAGCTTCATCTGACAGTGAAGTAAAAGTAAAAGCAAACTCAGTAATGTTTCTCGACCTTAACGGAATGCTGGAAGAGCGAACAGAAGACAATCCATTCAAGGAGTTTATTGGGGATGATTTTTCTACTTATGGATTAGATGACATTCTCTCATCAATAAAAAAGGCTAAAGAGAATGAAGATATAAAAGGTATATATATACAGGCAAAAAATTTGGGAGCCTCTTATGCATCTTTGCAAGAAATAAGAAATGCTTTGGCTGACTTTAAAAAAAGTGGAAAATTCATTGTTGCCTACAGTGATAACTATACTCAAAAATTGTACTACTTATGTAGCGTAGCTGATAAAGTTCTTCTCAACCCTAAAGGTATAATTGAATGGAAAGGATTGGCTGCTCAACCAATGTTCTATAAAGACTTACTAGAAAAGATAGGAGTTGAAATGCAGATTTTCAGAGTTGGGACCTATAAATCAGCAGTAGAACCTTTTATTGCTACAGAAATGAGTCCGGCTAATCGCGAACAAGTATCTGAGTACATCGGTTCAATATGGAATCAAATGCTAACGGATGTTTCTGCATCACGTAAAATATCAAAAGACTCGCTAAATGCATATGCCAATCGCATGTTAATGTTTTATCCATCAGAACAGTCCGTCAAATGTGGTTTAGCAGATACCCTTATCTATAAAAATGAAGTCAGAGATTATCTGAAACAATTAACCAAAACAGATAAAGACGATAATTTGGCAGTAATGAGTTTGAATGACATGATCAACGTAAAACGAAATGTGCCTAAAGATAAAAGTGGTAATGCAATTGCAGTTTATTATGCATTCGGTGGTATTGATGAATCAACAGATGAAGGAATTGTATCCGAAAAAGTAATTAAGGATCTACGCGAACTGCGTGAAAATAAAGATATAAAAGCCGTTGTACTACGCGTTAACTCTCCAGGAGGAAGCGCTTTTGGTTCAGAACAAATATGGAGTGAGGTAAAAGCACTAAAGAAAGAAAAGACAGTTGTCGTTTCTATGGGAGATTATGCCGCATCAGGTGGTTACTACATTTCTTGCGCTGCCGACTGCATTGTAGCTGAACCTACCACATTAACCGGGTCTATCGGAATCTTTGGCATGTTTCCTAATGTGAAAGGTTTGACCGATAAAGTAGGACTCAAATTTGACGTCGTAAAAACGAATAAGTTCTCAGACCTTGGAGCTACTGGTCGTGGAATGAATACAGATGAACAAGCTTTGATCCAAATGACCATTAATCAAGGATATGACACTTTCTTATCCCGATGTGCAGAAGGCAGAAAAATGAGTAAAGCTAATATAGGCAAAATTGCTGAAGGCAGGGTATGGACAGGAGAAAAAGCAAAAAAGATAGGATTGGTAGACGAATTGGGAGGCATAGACAAAGCTATTGAAATAGCAGTTAAGAAAGCTAAATTAAAAGAATACACTGTGCTCTCATATCCTGAAAAGAAAGATTTTCTTTCTACCATTTTTAAAGAAAAACCAACTCACTACATTGAATCTAAATTAATGGAGTCCACTTTTGGTGAACTATACAAAGGATTTGGCATGATAAAAGATGTACAGAAATTAGACAACATACAAGCCAGAGTTCCTTTTGATATCAATATCAAATAAGATGAAATGGAAGATAATTTCATTAAGATACAAAAGAGTCTTTACCCACTCTCCTTCCTTTACGGATTAGGGGTAAATCTACGTAACAAAATGTTCGACTGGGGTATCATACACTCAAAAAGTTATGATATTCCGGTTATTTGTGTAGGAAACATAACTGTAGGTGGAACGGGAAAGACTCCACACACGGAATACTTAATCAGATTACTAAAAAAAGAATTTAAAGTTGCTGTATTAAGCAGGGGATACAAACGAAAATCAAAAGGTTACATAATGGCCTCTGCAACCAGTACTGCAAGAGAAATTGGAGATGAACCATACCAAATCAAGCGTAAGTTTCCCGAAATAACAGTTTCAGTAGACAAGGATCGTTGCCACGGAATAGAGACTTTATGCAAAGAGAAAAAGGCCTCTGAATTGGGCGTTATTCTTTTGGATGATGCTTATCAGCATCGCTACGTGAATCCGGGGATGAGTATATTGTTAGTCGATTTCAACAGACTAATTTGCGATGACGTACTTCTTCCAGCCGGAAGGTTACGAGAACCATCACGTGGAAAGCACCGGGCAAATATTGTAATTATAACAAAGTGCCCTAGACTGATGAAACCCATGGATTTTCGGATTATTACCAAACGATTGGATCTGTATCCTTATCAGCAGCTATATTTCACTTCGTATAAATACGGTAGCCTTACTCCAATCTTTCCCGAGTTCAATACTAAAAAGAGGACTCTGGATCAGCTTGAAAAAAATGAAGAAGTAGTATTACTCACAGGGATTGCATCCCCTAAACAGTTGTTACAGGACTTGGAGAGATACGCCTCTCACATTACTCCATTAACATTTGCTGACCATCATGACTTTACGGGAAATGAGATGAAAGCACTAAAGGAGACATTTGACAACCTAAAAGAAGGAAAAAAAATCATTATCACAACTGAAAAAGATGCAGCTCGCCTTACTCAGTTTACCAACTTAGATGAAACAATAAAAAAGAATATCTACACACTTCCCATAGAAGTAAAGTTCCTGCTAAACCAGGAAGATATTTTTAACCAAAAAATTATAGAATATGTTAGAAAAAATAAAAGAAACAGCTAACTTTCTGAAAGATAGAATGCATACTAATCCTGAGACAGCAATCATCTTAGGAACAGGTTTAGGAAATCTGGCAAATGAAATCACCGAAAAATACGAGATCAGATATCAGGACATCCCTAACTTCCCTGTATCCACTGTTGAAGGACACAGCGGAAAACTAATTTTTGGAAAACTCGGCAACAAGGATATAATGGCTATGCAAGGCCGTTTTCACTATTATGAAGGCTACTCCATGAAGGAAGTAACTTTCCCTGTACGAGTGATGAAAGAACTTGGTATCAAAACATTATTTGTGTCCAATGCCAGCGGCGGTACAAATGCAGCATTCGAAATTGGCGATTTAATGATTATAACCGATCATATCAACTATTTCCCCGAACACCCCCTCCGCGGCAAAAACCTTTATGGAGACCGCTTCCCGGACATGAGCGAAGCTTATTCCAAAGATCTGATTAATAAAGCACTGGTTATAGCAGAAGAAAAAGGAATTAAAGTTCAACAAGGAGTATATATTGGCACACAAGGACCAACATTCGAAACTCCCGCAGAATATAAATTATTTCATATATTAGGAGCTGACGCAGTAGGCATGTCTACTGTTCCGGAAGTAATCGTAGCTAACCACGCAGGAATTAAATGCTTTGGCATCTCAATCATCACCGATCTGGGCGTTGAAGGCAAGATTGTGGAAATATCTCATGAAGATGTACAGAAAGCTGCTGATGCTGCTCAACCAAAGATGACAACTATCATGCGTGAATTAATAAACCGCGCATAATTTAAAATAGATATATGCAAGAAAGACAAAGAACAGAGATAGCAACATTAGGAGAATTTGGCCTCATAAAGCACCTCACCGAGGGCATTGAACTAAAAAACGAATCCAGCAAATATGGTGTAGGCGATGACGCTGCTGTACTCTCCTATCCAGACAAACAAGTTTTAGTTACCACGGATTTGTTAATGGAAGGAGTTCATTTTGATCTCACCTACGTTCCATTAAAACATTTGGGGTATAAAGCAGCCATAGTCAATATTTCAGATATTTACGCAATGAATGGCAGCCCCAAACAAATGATTATATCCGTTGCTCTGTCAAAACGATTTTGCGTTGAAGATATAGAAGAACTATATGCCGGACTGCAAATTGCCTGTGAAGAGCATAATGTAGATATTGTAGGCGGAGATACTTCCTCATCTTTGACAGGTCTTGCCATAAGCATCACCTGCATAGGAGAAGCAGATAAAGATAAAGTAGTATACCGTAATGGAGCTAAAGAGACTGATTTAATCTGCGTAAGTGGAGACCTGGGAGCTGCATATATGGGACTTCAGTTATTAGAAAGAGAAAAAGTCGTTTTAAAAAGCGACAATGATGTTCAGCCAGACTTTTCCGGAAAAGAATATCTTCTGGAACGTCAGTTAAAGCCTGAAGCACGTGGAGATATTATAGCTAAATTAGCAAAACTGAACATCATTCCTACCTCTATGATGGATATTTCAGATGGCCTTTCTTCCGAGCTGATGCACATATGCACTCAAAGCAAGGTAGGTTGCAGGGTATATGAAGAACATATTCCTATTGATTACCAAACTGCTGTTATGGCTGAAGAGTTTAATATGAACCTTACCACTTGTGCACTCAATGGAGGAGAAGATTACGAATTACTTTTCACCGTACCTATTGCAGACCATGAAAAAATTTCAGAGATGGAAGGGGTAAAAATGATTGGGCACATCACCAAACAAGATTTAGGATGTGCATTAATCACAAGGGATGGACAAGAATTTGAATTAAAAGCGCAAGGATGGAATCCTTTAGCAAAGAAGGATAACTAACTCATTATGTGCAAATAGCAAGAAATGTTAAATGCCGGAAGATAGTATGAATACTATCTTCCGGCATTTTTTCTTAGCTTTCCTTTGCATATTTAAAAACTTTAGCTACCTTTGCAACCGCAATCACAAAAAAGGTGCCATAGCTCAGTTGGTAGAGCAAAGGACTGAAAATCCTTGTGTCCCCGGTTCGATTCCTGGTGGCACCACCTTAAAAGATTGAAAAAGAGAGCTACAATAAAATGTGGCTCTCTTTTCTTTTATATACATACCTCGCTGCATTATTCAGAAAATGAACCGCGATTATAATGGATCATACCGAAATGCTGAGGGCTTGAAGATTTAAGCATAAATTTTGGATAATCTGAATAAGAAGAAAGAAATATCTCTTACTCCTCTTAGTTGTGCTCTAAATTGTTTGATTTTTGCATTAAAAGATTCGCTGGCCGCATTGGTTGCACGATTTCTAAAGAAAGCAACGATTCTTAGATAATGCGTTTGTATCGTTCTTGCCACTGTACCAAAAGACAGGAATCCTGAGTTGTCTACTTCATCATACCAATGTGCTAACTTTGTTAAAGCCACGTCTGCATGCTTTGACTGATGATAAATAAGCCCTAACCGCATACTTAAATAATATGCTTTCTTTATGTCAGGGTATTCTCTAAATAAAATAGTTGCGCGTTTACTTTGGGAACTGCTCCATGCTGTTTCATTTTTGAATAGAAGGTAACGGCTTCTGGCAAGAAGTTGTTTATTTGTGTCTCCGTTTTCAAAAACAGAAGGTTTATATTGAATTCCACAAGCCTTAGCATGGCTAATCTCTATATTTTCTTTATCCATTGCCTCCCAGCGTGCTTTAATGCGCATTTCCTGTACGGCTTCAAAAGCCAATTGCTGTACATGAAAGCGGTCTATCACTTGCTTTGCACCAGGAAAACAAACCCGTGCTATCTGATTCATGTTAGAAGCCATGTCTAAAGTAATCTCACGCACCTGAAAACGTCGTTTGCGCGATAGTTTTAGCAACACATCCGATACGGTTTTCACATCTGTTCCTTTAATCATGGCAATAATGCTTCCTTTCCGGCCTTTAGCTTCCTTATTGATAAGAATGGTATATAGCTCGCCACGTGAAAGACTTGTTTCGTCAAGTCCTACATAAGCACCAATATTCTTCTCAAATAAGACCCAATCTTGTGCATGAGAGAGTTGATCCCATTCTCTGTAATTACTCAGATGATTCTTATATTGTGATTCAAGTTGCTTAGCATCCAATCGATAGTGCTCAGCCAAGGAACTAATACTTATGGCTCGAGAGTCGATCCATAGCTTTTAAAAAAGACGCAAATTCAGAAGAGATTTGCGTGCCTTGAGCCATTAATTCCCAATTACGGGATATGTATTTTTCTTTTGTATGATTGTACCATCTCCGTTTCTTTATATAAAGAATGCAACTACGACCACGCATAGGATAATCATACATACGGACTTCTTCATAGAATCCTTTACTTTCCAGTTTGTCGTTTTTATATTCCTCAGGAGGGCTATTTTTTTCTTCGAAATAGATTTCAACTTTGTCGGTAAGCTCATTGAATTGGGTCATCTCGAAGTAATCAAACATACCATCAGGAAAGATAAAACGGAGGAATATATCGTAATCCATATTTTTTTTGGGCAAAGATAACATATTAAGAATTCAATCCCCTCAGGATTTCGGTATGATCCAAACTACCTCAATATATAAAACGCAAGAAAACAATGTAAAAATTCATACAAACCAAAGAGCAATAGTAGTAACAGGAGCAGATTTAAGAGATGAAATTTCTGTTTATGCTGAATCTGGTATATTATTACAAAGCACCAAGGTAACAGACAATATAGTTAGAATCAATGCTACTACCAATCATATATATCTGATTAAAACAACAGGAAAAATATTCAAAGTGGCTTTATAAATCATATAATATTTCTTACCTTTGTGCATCTTAATTCTCTTTTAATAACAAATATGAAAAAACACATTACTTTAATTGCACTGTTACTACTTTCATTAACTGTAAACAGCCAAATCGTTTATCATGATGCCTCCGCCTTCCCCTTATTGGGCAAAGCTACGCAAAGTACAGCAACTCGTTATGAACGCTTACCCGATTCATTGAGAAACATATCTCGTAAACCATTATGGGAATTGGGGCAGAACAGTGCCGGACTGGCATTGCGCTTTAGTTCCAATTCTACGACGATAGCAGCAAAATGGAACGTTCTTTTGAATCGCAACATGAACCACATGACCCCAACAGGCATCAAAGGGCTCGATCTTTATTGTCTGCAAGATGGCAAATGGGTGTTTGTTAATAGCGGACGCCCATCTGAGAAAGAAAACACGGCAACTATAATTTCTAATATGAAACCGGAAAAACGAGAATACATGCTGTATCTTCCGCTTTATGACGGTATCACTTCCCTGGCTATTGGAGTTGATTCTTTGTCCGAAATATCTCAACCAACAGTTGACTTACCTGTTCGCGAAAAACCACTTGTGTTTTATGGCACCAGTATTATGCAAGGTGGATGCGCTTCCCGTCCTGGCATGGCGCATACCAATATATTGTCACGCTGGTTTAACCGCGAAATTATTAATCTTGGGTTTAGTGGCAACGGACAGTTGGACCTGGAAATTGCAGAAGTGATAGCCAATGTGGATGCTTCAATGTATATTCTTGATTTTGTGCCCAATGCTACAGTAGAGCAAATGAAAGAGCGAGCCGATAAATTCTACACAATTATTCGCAGTCGCCACCCGGAAACACCTATCCTATTTGTGGAAGATCCTATCTTTCCACACAGCCGCTTCGACCAACGAATAGCTAATGAAGTGAAACGTAAGAACGAAACCATAAATGTCTTCTTTCAATCATTAAAGAAACGTGGCGAAAAAAATATTTATTTTCTCACTTCAAAAAACATGATTGGCAGCGATGGCGAAGCTACGGTAGATGGTATTCACTTTACCGATTTAGGATTTATGCGCTATAGTGAATTGCTATATCCTATTATTAAGAAACGGATGAAATAGTAATTTCTTTTATTCTACGCATTTGTTCAAATTTTAGCATCACTCTCTCACGAATGCATATAATAATGATAAACCAATAAATATGACCGTGATAGATGAATTTCATCTATCACGAAACCATCACAACAAGTTACTATCCATAAGGCTATTAACTTGTTGGCGAAATTATTATTGGTTACATCTGTTTAAACATAACCTGTTGTTGCTCTATGCCTGGTTATGTTTTAAAAAAGCTATCACACATTTCTTTTTAATTTATTCTCCTATGATTTTCAGCCATTCGTCTATGGTTTTAATTTAATAATGAATGGTTTCTGAATTATCCCGTTTTTATTTCATCTAACAAAGAAGGATTTGTATTTTTGCAGTAACATTAAAAAAGCTGAGTTTATGAAATATAATTTTGATGAAATAATAGACCGTACAGGTACCGATGCTCTAAAGGTAGATGCAGTGAAACCAAGATGGGGAAGAGATGACTTATTGCCACTTTGGGTGGCAGATATGGATTTTCGTACTGCTCCATTCATTTTGGATGCAATAAGACAAAGATGCGAAAATGGAATTTTAGGCTATACCTGCAAACCAGTTTCTTATTACCAGGCCATTGAAAAGTGGTTGTTAACCCGATATAACTGGAGAGTTTCCAAAGAGCTGATTAGCTTCACGCCGGGAATTGTTCCGGGAATTGCGTTTGTATTGAATTGCTTCACAAAACCGGGAGACAAAGTATTGGTACAAACACCTGTTTACCATCCGTTCTTTCTGGTAACGGAGCATAATCATAGAGAGGTTGTTTACAATCCATTGATTCTTGAGAACGGGCAATACAAAATGAATCTGGAACATTTTAAAGAGGTAATTAAAGATTGTAAGCTTTTCATTTTATGCAATCCTCACAACCCGGGTGGAAGGGTTTGGACAAAAAAAGAACTGGCTGCCGTGGCTGAGATTTGTTATGATAACGGGACATTGATTATTTCGGATGAAATTCATGCAGATCTTACATTGCCAGCTTTTAAACATACTCCTTTTGCAAAAGTATCAGAAAAGGCACGTTTAAATTCCATTGTATTTATGTCGCCCAGCAAGGCATTTAATATGCCGGGGCTATCCAGTTCTTATTGCATTATCGAGAACAACGAGGTGAGAAAGCAATTTAGAACTTTCCTTAATGCCAGCGAGCTTTCTGAAGGGCATGTATTTGCTTTTATCTCCGTGGCAGCGGCTTATGAACATGGAACCGAGTGGTTAAATCAACTATTGGATTATGTTCAGGGGAACATTGACTTTATGGATCGTTATTTGCAAGAGAATATGCCGCTCATTAAAATAATCCGCCCGCAAGCTTCTTACCTGATCTTTCTTGATTGCCGGGAATTGAGACTTACACAAGAAGAATTAGTAGACTTTTTCGTGGACAAAGCTCATCTAGCATTGAACGATGGTGCTATGTTTGGAAAAGAAGGAACCGGATTTATGCGCATTAACGCGGGATGTCCAATATCTATTCTGGAAAAAGCTCTTGCACAATTACAGGAAGCCTATAACAAACAATTTTAATATAAAAAAGTGTGACTTCTATATGAACCTTAATTGGATTAAAAAATAATCCTGAATATTTCATTAAAACTAAAAAGAAGAATGAACATTATTTTAATGTTCATTCTTCTTTTTAGTTTTCCTTAAGTTGAAACTGTATTCAGCCTCTTTCTTAAAGGAACTTATTCATATAAACCAATCTGTTACTAACTTTATCAATATCAGTCAGCTTTGGTAAGATTTCCTTTACCCTCAAAATCAGTTATGGCTTTTTTCCATTCATCTGAAATGGTTTTAGTGGTTTTGGTCTTCGCATCAAAGCCAACCATCACTGTCTGACAAATACATTTCACTTCATTTGTGTCGGTATCAATCAGTTGTTGAAACAGCTTGAAACTTTTGTTTCCAATCTCTACCACAGCCGTTTGCACGGCAACATGTTCTTCCGGATAAACCGGTAAAATAAAGTTTACCTGAATATTCGCTATTACTACACCTACTTTCTTATCCAGGCTCATATTTGGTATAACTTCACTAAAATAGGATGTTTTCCCCAAATCATAAAATGAGAAATAAACCGAGTTATTCACATGTCCTAACGCATCAAAATCATTAAAACGGAGTTGAATCGGTATTGTATGGTTGAATTTTATTTTTTCCATCTGGTCATCTATTTAATTTCTTGCAAAAATACTCATTATTATATTCTATTTGCAACAATCTATATTAATTGACATTAAAAAAACTACGAATTACAACTATATTTTGTAGATTTGGGGCATAATTATGATTAATCACACAAAAAGAAATGGCTAAAATAACAAAAGAAGCGGCTTTGCTCTACCACTCACAGGGAAAGCCCGGTAAAATTGAGGTAGTTCCTACCAAACCCTACAGTACACAAACTGACTTATCTTTGGCATACTCTCCCGGAGTTGCAGAACCTTGTCTGGAAATTGAAAGAGATCCGCTAACAGCATACGATTATACCGCCAAAGGAAACTTAGTGGCCGTAATCTCTAACGGAACTGCAGTTCTTGGCCTGGGAGACATAGGCGCATTGGCTGGAAAACCTGTAATGGAAGGAAAAGGATTACTCTTTAAGATATATGCGGGAATCGATGTTTTTGATATCGAAATAAATGAAAAAGATCCTGAAAAGTTTATCGAAGCTGTAAAGGCTATCGCTCCAACTTTTGGTGGTATCAATCTGGAAGATATCAAAGCACCCGAATGTTTTGAAATAGAAACACGTTTAAAGGCAGAACTTGATATCCCGGTAATGCACGACGACCAGCATGGTACTGCAATTATTTCCAGTGCAGGTTTGCTTAACGCACTTGAGGTAGCAGGAAAGAATATTGAAGATGTAAAGATCGTTGTAAACGGTGCCGGTGCAGCTGCAGTATCTTGCACTAAATTATATCTTGCACTTGGAGCACGCAAAGAAAACATTGTGATGCTAGACAGCAAAGGAGTTATCTCTACTGAACGTAAAAATCTGGATAAATCCAAACAATTCTTTGCTACTTCACGCACAGACATCCACACATTAGAAGAAGCTGTTAAAGGCTCAGATGTATTCCTTGGTTTATCTAAAGGAAATATATTATCTCAGGATATGGTTCGTTCCATGGCGAATACTCCAATCGTTTTTGCACTTGCAAATCCCGTTCCTGAAATTACATACGAAGATGCAATGGCAGCTCGCCCTGATGTGTTAATGTCAACAGGACGTTCTGATTATCCTAACCAGATTAACAACGTAATTGGTTTCCCTTATATATTCCGCGGTGCTCTGGATACTCGTGCAAGTGCTATTAATGAGGAAATGAAACTAGCAGCTGTTAAAGCAATTGCTGCTTTGGCAAAACAACCTGTTCCAGAAATTGTGAACAAGGTATATAATGTTTCAAACCTTACTTTTGGGCCCGAATACTTTATTCCAAAACCCGTTGATCCACGTTTAATTACCGAAGTTTCAATGGCTGTTGCTAAAGCTGCCATGGAATCGGGAGTAGCACGTAAACCAATTGAAGATTGGGATACATATAAGAAACGTCTGCGCGAATTGATGGGTTATGAATCAAAGTTAACCAGCCAGCTTTATGACATGGCTCGCAGTAATCCGAAAAAAGTTGTTTTTGCTGAAGGCGGACACCCTAACATGTTGAAAGCTGCGGTTGAAGCTAAAAGCGAAGGTCTTTGCCATCCTATTTTATTAGGTAACGAAGAAAGGATTGAAAAAACAGCAAAAGAGCTGGATTTGAATCTTGAAGGAATTGAAATTGTAAATCTTCGTCATGACCGCGAAGCTGAACGTCGCGATCGTTATGCTCATATCCTGGCAGAAAAACGTGCCCGTGAAGGTGCCAGCTTCGATGAAGCAACCGATAAGATGTTTGAACGCAACTATTTTGGTATGATGATGGTAGAAACTGGTGAAGCAGATGCTTTTATCACTGGTCTATACACCAAATACTCTAATACAATTAAAGTTGCAAAAGAAGTAATCGGTATTCAGGAAGGCTTTAATCACTTCGGAACAATGCACATTCTAAATTCAAAGAAAGGTACATTCTTCCTGGCTGATACACTTATCAACCGCCATCCCGACACTGCAACGTTAACTGATATTGCCAAATTAGCTGCAAATACAGTTCGTTTCTTTAATCAGACTCCAGTAATGGCCATGTTATCATATTCGAACTTCGGATCTGACCAGACAGGAAGCCCTTTGAAGGTACACGAAGCTGTAAGACAGATGCAGGAAGCTTATCCTGATTTGGCAATCGATGGAGAAATGCAAGTAAACTTTGCAATGAACAAAGACCTTCGTGATGCAAAATACCCATTCACAAGATTGTTTGACAAGGATGTAAACACCTTAATATTCCCGAACTTAAGCTCTGCAAATTCAAGTTACAAATTAATTCAGGCTATGAATGATACTGAATTAATCGGCCCAATTCAAATGGGACTGAACAAACCTATCCACTTTACAGATAGCGAGAGTTCTGTTCGTGACATTGTTAACATTACTGCTGTAGCAGTTATTGAAGCGATTGTTGCTGGTAAAACAAAAAATGCTAAATAACTTATAATCTATAGGATGGTAAATATGAAACACAAAAGTTTTATATTTACCATCCTTAATTATTTCTTCTCACTTCATTATAACTATAAAAAACAGACCTTTTCAATTACAAAGTGTTTGTGTTATTCTTCTTAAAATAGCAATTTGTTTCCTTATTTTTAAATACACAGAGCGGATTGGTGATCTCACACTCCTTTTTACAACTATTTCGAATATCTTAGTCCTTATCCCTGCATATAAGTCTGTCAAAAGAGGCAAACAATATCTTTTAGTCACTAAATATACAAAAAAAAACCAATTTGATATTTTATTTCACATTTATTAGAATTAATGTTTGATATATAAAATTAAAGCCATACATTTGTAATCAGAACTTAGAATATAACTCTTTTTTAACATACAACAACCAATAAAAGAAATCTTATGAATGCAAGTAAGGTATTAGACAATCTTAAAAGAAGGTTCCCTAATGAACCAGAGTATCATCAGGCAGTAGAAGAAGTTCTTGCTACAATTGAAGATGAATACAACAAACACCCGGAATTTGAAAAAGCCAACTTAATTGAACGTCTTTGTATTCCAGACAGAGTATTTCAATTCAGAGTAACCTGGATGGACGACAAAGGTAATATCCAGACAAACATGGGTTACCGTATTCAGCATAACAATGCCATTGGTCCTTACAAAGGCGGTCTTCGTTTCCACAGTTCGGTAAATCTTTCTATCCTGAAATTCTTAGCATTTGAACAAACTTTCAAGAATTCACTTACTACATTGCCTATGGGTGGTGGTAAAGGCGGATCAGACTTCTCTCCTCGTGGAAAGTCAAATGCTGAAGTAATGCGTTTCGTACAATCATTCATGTTGGAACTATGGCGCCACATTGGCCCGGACACAGATGTTCCTGCTGGTGATATAGGTGTAGGTGGCCGCGAAATTGGTTTCATGTTCGGTATGTACAAGAAACTGGCTCAAGAATTTACTGGTACATTCACAGGTAAAGGACGCGAATACGGTGGTTCATTAATCCGTCCTGAAGCTACAGGTTACGGTAACATCTACTTCCTGATGGAAATGTTAAAAAAACAAGGGACCGATCTTAAAGGTAAGGTTTGTACAGTTTCCGGTTCAGGTAACGTTGCTCAATATACTATTGAAAAAGTTCTTGAATTAGGCGGTAAAGTTGTTACTTGTTCAGATTCTGATGGATATGTTTATGATCCAGCAGGAATTGACAGCGAAAAGCTTGCTTACATTATGGAACTTAAGAACCTATACAGAGGACGTATCCGTGAATATGCAGACAAATATGGTTGCAAATATGTAGAAGGAGCTAAACCTTGGGGTGAAAAGTGCGATATCGCTCTTCCTTCTGCAACTCAGAACGAATTAAACGGAGACCACGCTCGTACATTAATTGCTAACGGATGTATAGCAGTTAGTGAAGGTGCAAACATGCCTTCTACTCCAGAAGCTGTCAAAGTATTCCAGGATGCTAAAATTCTTTATGCTCCAGGTAAAGCTGCCAATGCTGGTGGTGTATCTGTATCAGGTCTTGAAATGACTCAGAACTCAATCAGATTAGGTTGGTCTTCAGAAGAAGTTGATGCTAAACTGAAAAGCATTATGCAAAATATTCACGAAGCTTGTGTTCAATATGGAACTGAAGCCGATGGATATGTAAACTACGTGAAAGGTGCAAACGTTGCAGGTTTCATGAAAGTTGCAAACGCTATAATGGCTCACGGCATTCTTTAATAAGCAAAAGCAAAAATGTCATAGTAATGAAGGCAGTCCGTTGGACTGCCTTCATTTTTTATCTATATTTTTTGCATAAGTATTTGATTAACATCTTTGATAGTGTAACTTTTTTTGAATACATTTGCATTCTCTTACAAATTAACCTCTTGATTATAAAAGATAAATAAAAGATGAAAAAAGTGACGCTATTATTAGCCTGTGGTATGATTGCAGTAAACACTTTCGGACAAAAAGCAAAAATGACTTATCCGATTACTAAGAAAGACAAAACCGTGGATACCTACTTTGGTATAAAAGTAGCCGATCCTTATCGCTGGCTCGAGAATGATACAACTAAAGAGACTGCATCCTGGGTAAAAGCACAAAACAAAGTAACATCCTCCTATCTGGCAAAGATTCCTTTCCGGAACAAACTGAAGGAAAGGCTTACCAATCTTGCCAATTATGAAAAGATTGGCGCTCCTTTTAAGAAAAACGGGAAATATTATTTCTACAAAAATAATGGTTTGCAAAACCAAAGTGTACTTTATGTGCAAGATTCATTAAACGCCCAACCGGGAGTTTTTCTTGATCCCAATAAGTTATCGGAAGATGGAACAGTAGCGCTGACAGGAATTTCTTTCTCCAAAGACGGTAAATACTTTGCTTATACCATTTCAAGAAGCGGATCGGACTGGAGTGAAATTTATGTAATGGATCTCGCCACCCGGAAACTGCTTGACGATCACATCAAATGGGCTAAGTTTTCAGGAGCCTCCTGGCAAGGGGAGGGCTTTTACTACAGTGCGTACGACGCACCTGCTGCCGGTAAAGAGTTCTCGAATGTAAATGAGAATCACAAAATCTACTACCACAAGATTGGAGAACCACAGTCAAAAGATGCGTTGATATATCAGAATCCTAAGTATCCAAAGCGCTTCTACTCTGCTTCCGTAAGCGAGGACCAACGTATTCTTTTCATCTTTGAATCGGGTGAAGGACGTGGGAATACTCTTTTCATGAAGAACTTTACAAAAGCAGATGCTTCTATTGAACAACTAACCACTGATTTAAATTACGACTACTCTCCTATTGATGTAATTGGTAATCAGATCTTTCTATCCACCAATTTTGGCGCACCTAAAAACAAGATTATGGTCGCTGATATTGCCTCTCCCAGAATTGAAAACTGGAAAGATTTAATTCCTGAATCGGCCTCGGTTCTTTCAGGTGCAGAAGTAATAGGAGGAAAATTGGTACTTACTTACGACAAGGATGCATCCAACCACGCATTTGTATACAGCACTGACGGCAAACTTCTTCACGAAGTAAAACTACCATCATTGGGGTCCGTAGGCTTTAATGGTGATAAGGATGATAATACGGCTTTTTACTCTTTCACATCTTTCACCTTTCCCGGAGCTGTTTATAAATACAATGTAGAGACTAATGAGTCAACCTTATATCGCGCTCCGAAAGTAGATTTCAATCCGGAAGAGTTCGTTACCGAACAGGTCTTTTATCCCAGCAAAGATGGAACAAAAATTCCGATGTTTCTTACTTATAAGAAAGGACTGAAAAGAGACGGCAGCAACCCTGTATTCCTTTATGGTTACGGCGGTTTTAATATTAGCCTCAACCCGGGCTTCTCTACCTCACGTATCCCTTTCCTTGAGAACGGTGGTATTTATGCTCAGACAAATCTTCGTGGTGGTGGCGAATATGGTGAAGAATGGCATGTTGCAGGCACAAAGATGCAGAAACAAAATGTATTTGACGATTTTATTTCTGCTGCAGAGTATCTGATAGCCAGGAAATACACAAATAAGCAAAAGATTGCTATTGTGGGAGGATCTAACGGTGGATTACTCATCGGAGCCTGTGTGAATCAGCGTCCGGACTTATTCAGAGTGGCTATTCCAGAAGTAGGCGTTATGGACATGCTTCGTTACCATAAATTCACCATCGGATGGAACTGGGCAAGCGATTACGGCACCAGTGAGGACAGCAAAAAAATGTTTGAATACCTTCGTGCATACTCACCGCTTCATACTTTAAAGAAAGGGATCACCTATCCTGCCATTATGGTTACTACCGCCGATCATGACGACCGTGTGGTTCCTGCTCACTCTTTCAAATATGCCGCAACCCTTCAGGCTGCCAGCAACGGAAAGAACCCAACCCTGATACGTATCGACAGCAAGGCCGGTCACGGATCCGGTAAACCAATCAGCAAGGTTCTCGATGAACAAGCAGACATTTACTCGTTTATCATGTATAACATGGAACTGAATCCTAAGTTCTGAGAGTTACAATATAGAATAATAGAAAGCCCGTTAACTGAATTATCATCGGTTAACGGGCTTTCTTTATTAATACTATTAGAGGAATATTAAATCTATCAGGAGAGATTTTTATTTCCTTGTACAAAACAATCTATTCTTTTGTACAGAAGAATGAATTGTTTTGTACAAAAGAAAACAATCTTTTGTACAAGGGAATAAAAAGACAAAACCATGTTTCATTCCATGTTGCTCCAAACATTTCATATCTACAGTGAATGAATGCCGAAAGTATCAGATAGACAGTTCAACCACATAGTCAATATCTGTTGGAACTTCGGGTAAGTATAATAAAATACCTGCTTTATCCTGTGTGAACTTAATTGAGGTTTTATTCTTAAAGATAGTTGCTTTCTTTACCTTGTTTGTAACAGGAAGGAACAACGCTTTATCTTTCAGATTAAGGATGTGAACAAACAGTTTATTTCCTTTCTGAGTTGTTACTCCCCAGTCGTGAACAGGAATGAAACCTCCACGAGTTCCATAAATTGTTTCGCCATATACTTTCATCCAATCGCCAACCTCTTTCAGACGTTGAACAGCAGTTTCGGGTATTTCACCATTAGGCTGCGGACCAACATTGATAAGTAGATTCGTATTATTACCGGCGGCTTTAACCAGATAGTGAATAAATTCCTTTGTTGATTTGTAATTCTTATCAGTAATATTGTATCCCCAATTATCATTCATGGTTTCGCAAGTTTCCAAAGGAAGCTGGCTGATGGCTTGCCCTGAAAGTCCGGCTGTATTTTGTCCGGGAAGGTCACGTTCAAACATCTGAAAATCTTCGCCAGGCAGCGGAGTACTGTGATGATTATTCCCAATCATACATCCCGGTTGCAATTTGTGAATTAAAGCATACTGTCCGCCCAGATTCCAATCCCAGGTTGGATCCTGATCTTTGTCCCAGTAACCATCAAACCAGATGGCACCAATAGGACCATAGTTGGTAAGCAGTTCAGTGAGTTGGTTATTCATAAAATTCATGTAATCGCTCCATTTTCCATGTTCAGTTCTACCGGTACCAAGACCAGTGCGCCCCAAAGGATAATAATCAGCGCGACGCCAATCAAGGTGAGAATAGTATAAATGCAATTTTAGCCCTTGTTTCTTACACTCTTCGGCCAAAGCTTTTACTATGTCCTTTTGATAAGGAGTTGCATCTACTACGTTGTAATCAGAATATTTGGTTTTAAACATGGAAAAACCATCATGATGGCGAGTAGTGAAGCAAATATATTTCATGCCTGCCGCCTTGGCAGTTGAAACCCATGCTGCTGCATCAAACTTTGAAGGATAAAATCCGGAAGCTAATTTTTCATATTCTTTCCAGTTTATATTCTTGTTATTCATAACCCACTCTCCACTGCCCAACATGCTATAAATCCCCCAATGGATAAACATACCAAACTTAGCATCCTGGAACTCAGCTCTATTTTCGAGGTTTTCTTTAGATGCCTGATAATCTTTCTGAGCAAACGTCTGTGCATTTGTACATAAAACTAACATGAGCAACGTTATTAGCAATAAGGATTTTCTCATAATCTTTGTTTTTAAATTACTATCTAAATGAATCTCGCTTATTATTCCTCAGGCTTCATTACAAGCCCTATATTTTTCATCCCATCTATTTTTACGACCAATGGCTTTTCAAAATGTATATGACGAAGGTATTTGCTTTCAAACGCAGCATCTTTCTCATTCAAAAAGGTCTGATCGTAAATACCGTCATTCATAAAAGAATTAATGGTAAAATACCCTACTCCAAACGATGTAAGGTTCTGAAAGAAGTGTGTTCCCTGACTTGGATCAATTCTATAATTCGTTAAACCAGCCTCAACAATAACCCTTGCTGCGGATATATGTGGCCATTTAACCGGAATACCCAGCCAAGTATCACTGGAGCCCCACCTTCCCGGACCAACCAATACATAGTTTTGTTTCTTCTCAAGAAATTCTTTATTCAGCTTTTCTATCTCATAAGCAATATCCTGATTGTGAGATGCACTATAATTGTCAGTCTTTACATAGACTATGTCATAAATATCATTCATAATTCCATGACCCAAAGCATGATTCGAGCTGAGCAATGCATCTTCTTTATTTACTAACGACAGATCTTCATCAATCATTTGTTTACTATCCACTATGGGGCGAATCTGCAATAAATAGAATGTACCCGATTTATCCATTTCCGTACTCATTGTCGCGGCAAACTCAATCTCCACCGGTCGTCTCATCTCACTTTCACCATATTTCATAGCCAGCTGAAGAATATTAGCCAGTGGAAAAACATCGTGCTGCAGTATATTTGCAAAAGTAATAAGTTTACGTCCACCGGGATAAAGGCCATCACGAATAACCATATCATACGGATCATACGTGGAAGCAATATAGCGTAATGATCCATCATTTTCGGCTTCTTTAACCGGAAGTTTCAATAAATTAAAGCCGTCATCAATAGAAAAATCTTCGCCTATGTTCTTCAAATCCAATGCATAAAAACGAGTCTGAGTTTCTTTTAAAGCTATTTCCATTTCGCTGGTTTGTAACACCTGGTTAGGATGATAAGGGCTAAATCTTAGTGTCATCCCACCATCAACGATATACTTTCCAAGTCCCAAGGCAATATTCACAGTTCCCTCTTCGGGCTTTTCATCACCAATCGGATAAAAATTCAGCGACCTTGCCACACCCGACATGGAAGGATAATAACGATCTCCGTACTGATTACCCACAACCTCTTGTAGAATAACAGCCATTTTCTCCTGATCAATAAAGTTTGCCGTGGCTTGCATATAAGATTTGCTGTCACTATAAAAGACTGAAGCATATACACCCTTAATTGAATCACTCAACATCCGAAGCATCTCATATTTATCATCCAGGTAAGGAATCATATAGGTAGAGTAAATGCCTGCGAATGGCTGATAATGGGAATCTTCTAGCAAACTGGACGAACGGATGGCTATTGGAGATTTTACCACATCAAAGAATGTAAAGAAGTCCTCAACCAATCTTTCGGGAAGTTTGGCTCTTAAAAAATACTTCAATAATGTATCATCATCCACATCAGAAAGAGCCACCTGATACAGGTTATTTGACTCCATAAATTCATCAAAGATATCAGTGCAGAGAACAACCGTTTTTGGTATGGCCACTTTTGCATTTTCAAATTCTTCAAATTCAGGATGACGTTTTACCATATTATCAATAAACGCCAGTCCCCTGCCCTTTCCCCCTAATGAGCCATCACCAATACGGGCAAAGTTAGAGTAACGGTCAAATCGGTCACGTTTAAAAACAGCCACCACTCCCTGGTTCTTCATCTTCCTGTATTTCACAATCGCCTCGAAAATAATCTTCCTGTAAACATCAATATCCACCACCTCATCAAAGGTTATCTGCCGTAGGAACTCAGCCACAGGAAACATTGCCCGGGAGTAGAGCCACCGGGAAATATGATTCCGGGAAATATGATACAATAACGATTCACTGGGTACAGAATAAATAATATTTTGAAGGTCTTTTAAATTACGAACCTTCGCCACCTCTTCGTTCGTAGTAGGATTGCGGAATATAAAATCACCGAATCCAAAATTATCAGAAACAATCCGTTGCAGATCAACATCCATTTTCTTGGAATTCTTATCAACAAAACTGGCAGAATACCGGGTTGCATAAACTCGGTTCTCTGTTTCTGAAGATTGAATAATCAATGGAACAAAGAGATCCTTCTTACGTATTTCGGCACATAATTTAATGCCAGCCATTGCATCTTTCTTCCCGTTTCTTGGAAATCGTACATCCGTAATAACTCCCAGCATATTGTTCTGGAATTTATTGTAAAGCTCTATTGCTTCCTCATAATTCCTGGCCAACACAATCTTAGGGCGTCCCCGCATACGTAGAGTCTTTTGGTGCCCATTTAATGCTTCAGTGGCAAAATCCTGAGATTGTTGAAGTATAAATTTGTAGAGACTGGGAAGAACAGATGAATAAAAACGAATGGAGTCTTCTACTAATAAAATCATCTGTACACCAACTTCCTCCACATCATGTTCCAAATTCATTTTGTCTTCAACCAGCTTTATAATAGAAACAAGTAAATCTGTATTCCCCAGCCAGCAGAAAACATATTCAAACGCACTTAAGTCTTCATTTGATAAGCGTCTTGTCACACCATGAGAGAAAGGAGTTAGAATTACAATTGGAATATGCGGATACTTTTCTTTAATATTGCGTCCGGTAGCAAAAAAATCACTTTTGTCTGTACTCGGCATACAAATAACCAAGTCATACTGTATATTTTCCAGTTCAGTCCATGCCTCCTCTTCCGTAGAAATCTGGGTAAAACGAGGAGGATAGCGTAAACTAAGCGCAGCATACTCATTAAAAATCTTTTCGTCTATGCGGCCATCATCTTCCAACATAAATGCATCATAAGGATTAGCAATGAGCAAAATATTAAATATCCTCCTGGTCATCAGGTTGGCAAAAGATGTATCTTTGAAATATAACTGGCTTAATTTGAGTTTACTGAGCATGTCAATTTTGATTATATTATAAGATAACAAATTTGAGGATTATTTTTGGCTTATGCAACAAATGAGTTGAAAAGAAGTTTCCGAAAAAATAGAATATCATTTTATCATTATTTAATCAATAAAATTACAAAATAATTAGTTCAAGTCAATTAATTAACTACATTTGCGGTGTATTAGTTTACATTTTATCATAAAACCTTTTAAAAACACATATTATGAATATCGATTTAATTATGGCTTCACTTGAAGCTAAACACCCTGGAGAATTAGAATATCTCCAAGCTGTTAAAGAAGTGCTGATTTCTATCGAGGACGTTTATAATCAACACCCTGAGTTTGAGAAAGCCCGCATCATTGAACGATTGGTAGAGCCCGACCGCATCTTTACATTTAAAGTGCCATGGGTAGACGATAAAGGAACTGTGCAGATAAACATTGGTTATCGTGTTCAGTTTAATAATGCCATTGGCCCATATAAAGGTGGAATCCGTTTCCATGCTTCTGTAAATCTTTCCATCCTGAAATTTCTGGGATTTGAACAAACATTTAAAAATGCACTTACCACTCTTCCAATGGGTGGAGGTAAAGGTGGATCAGATTTCTCTCCTCGCGGTAAATCAGATGCAGAAATAATGCGTTTTTGCCAGGCATTCATCTTAGAACTTTGGCATCATATTGGTCCTGATACAGATGTACCGGCAGGTGATATTGGTGTAGGTGGCCGCGAAATAGGTTACATGTTTGGTATGTATAAGAAACTTGCACGTGAATTTACCGGTACCTTCACTGGTAAAGGGCTCGAATACGGCGGTTCCTTAGTTCGTCCTGAAGCAACAGGCTTTGGCGGATTATACTTTGTACACCAAATGTTAGAAACAAAAGGTATTGATATAAAGGGCAAAACAGTTGCAGTTTCTGGTTTTGGAAATGTTGCATGGGGCGCAGTCATCAAAGCTACAGAGCTTGGAGCAAAAGTGGTAACTATTTCGGGCCCGGACGGATATATCTATGATGAAAAAGGTATCAGCGGAGAAAAAATTGATTATATGCTTGAATTACGCTCTTCAGGCAATGACATTGTAGAACCGTATGCAGAAAAGTTCAATGCAAAGTTCATTCCAAACCGTCGTCCCTGGGAAGTTAAGGTAGACATTGCTTTACCTTGTGCTACTCAGAACGAGTTAAACGGCGAAGATGCCAAGCAATTGATTGATAATGGAGTTTTATGTGTGGGAGAAATTTCAAATATGGGATGTACACCCGAAGCAATAGACACATTCATTGAACACAAAACAATGTATGCACCGGGTAAAGCTGTAAATGCCGGTGGAGTAGCAACTTCCGGACTTGAGATGTCTCAAAATGCTATGCACCTCAGCTGGGGAGCTGCAGAAGTAGACAGCAAGCTTCACGAAATAATGCACGGCATTCACACTCAATGTGTGAAGTACGGCACAGAACCCAACGGATATATTAATTACGTAAAAGGAGCCAACATAGCTGGATTCATGAAAGTAGCTCATGCTATGATGGCACAAGGCATAGTATAAATTGGTAAATTGAATTTCGTTTAGTTGTATTTTTAGTTTGCATATCCCGTTCCTCGTGAGAGGAGCGGGTTTTCGTTTTTATACATGATTTATTCATTATATAATTTTTTTTCTTATCTTTGTGGCGTACCTGTTAACCAAAACAGAAAAAAATATGGTCAACAAGATATTATTTATGCTGTTTCTGCTGACCACTGTCAGTGTTTGCTCATCTGCACAAGAAACAGGAAAAGCTACTTATTACGGAAAAAAGATGCACGGCAGAAACACTGCCAGCGGAATACGTTATCACAATGACAGCCTCACTTGTGCACACCGCACATACCCTTTTGGCACCTTGCTGAAAGTGAAGAACCTGAATAATAACAAGGAAGTAATTGTGAAGGTTACAGACAGAGGCCCTTTTGGAAAAAGATACATTATTGATTTATCTTACTGTGCTGCAAAAGAAATAGATATGCTGAGAGCTGGAATAGCAACAGTTGAAGTTTGCGTCTATACCCCAATTGAGATACCATTAAGAGTGGAAGATGAGATTAAACCTCATTGGGACATTGAAATGGCCATGCCCAACAATGTTTGCCCTGATGCTATGGACATAAGCAAATCCAGCTCCAAAGAAAGCCGTTCAAAATAAGAAATTTATCTTCAAACAATGAAATTATCGAATGAATTAGCTCTGCGGCAGGAGAAGATTCGGACACTTATGATCCAATCAAATATTGATGCCGCACTTATTACTTGCAACGTAAACATACTATATACCTGCGGACAGGTTCTCAGCGGATACTGTTATCTCCCGGTTGTGGGCGAGCCTTGGTATTTCGTGAAACGCCCAAGCGGATTAAGAGGTAAACAGATTCATTACATCCGAAAACCAGAACAAATTGCAGAGATACTAAATGAAAAAGGAATTCCTTTTCCCGAAACACTGATGCTTGAGGGAGATGAATTATCATTTACAGAATACACCCGATTGGCAAACGTATTTTCTTCTGCCAAATGCGTGAACGGAACACCTGTTATCCGTGCTGCCCGCAGCATTAAAACAGACCTGGAAATTGAATTATTTCGTCAGGCTGGTGCTGCCCATACACGAGCTTATCAGCAAATACCATCTGTTTATCGTGAAGGGATGGACGATCGCCAATTCTCTGTCGAGATTGAACGAATTATGCGATTGGAAGGATGCCTGGGACTTTTCCGGGTATTTGGCCAAAGCATGGAAATATTCTTTGGAAGCGTGTTGGCCGGAAGCAATGCCGAAGCACCTTCACCATATGATTTCTCATTGGGAGGAAAAGGACTAAGCCCTGCATTACCGGGAGGACTGAACGGCACTAAACTGGAAAAAGGGAACACCGTAATGGTAGATTTAGGAGGAAACTTTAACGGTTATATGTGTGATATGTCACGCGTATTCTCTATAGGGAAAGTAAGTGAAGAAGCATACAAAGCACATCAGGTCTGTCTGGAAATTCAGTCGGAAGTTATTGCAATGGCTAAACCCGGAGCAATCTGTGAAACGCTCTATAACAAAGCTATTGATATAGTAACAAAAGCAGGTTTCAAAGATCAGTTCATGGGAACCAAACAACAAGCCAAATTTGTAGGCCACGGCATTGGACTAGAGATTAATGAAGCTCCCGTACTTGCGCCGCGAGTAAAACAAGAGCTTGAACCGGGAATGGTCTTTGCCCTTGAACCTAAAATTGTATTGCCTGGCATCGGCCCCGTTGGTATTGAAAACTCATGGGTTGTTAACGAGCATGGAGTAGAAAAGCTTACGCTTTGTCCGGAAGAAATTATTAATCTGGAAGGATAATAATCTTATTAATAGGCTAATAGGCACCCCCACCAGTTGAACTGCGTGGGGGTTCTTTATTTTTAAATATCAGATTTCTGCTACTCATCAGTTTGATTTTAGTAATAGAAGAATTGCATTGGTTGAAAATAACCCTAAGTGCAAGTAATTGCTTTCCACGACTCAACATATTTAAAATTAAAAAGAGTATTTTTGTCGTTCATAAATTTAGTTTAAAATGGTCACAAAAGAAAAATATAAATTCATCATACATCTGGGAAAAGCATTGCATAATTATGGGATTCCATCCTACAGAATTCAGGCTTATTTATTTAAGGTGGCAAAGAACATGGGAATAAAAGGTACTTTTATGGATTCGGCCACATGGATTAATTATGTGTTTTATGAAAACGGGAATGAACAGACTTATAATTATATTGAATGTGTAGCACCCGGAACATTAAACCTGGGTGCATTTTCAAGAATTGTTGAAACTACGGATAAATTAATAGCTAATGAGATTGATATTTCCGAAATAGAGAACAGGTTAAAAATCATACACAACAAAACAATAAAA
Organism: Bacteroidaceae bacterium; assembly: GCA_963667395.2. Lineage (GTDB taxonomy): Bacteria > Bacteroidota > Bacteroidia > Bacteroidales > Bacteroidaceae > Bacteroides. The sequence continues at coordinate 3,474,206 of CAXXJL010000001.1, read as the reverse complement.
GTCAATCACGGGATTTTAACCATTGCCTATGCCCTGGCTGCCGGCTCCTTTAATTTGCTGGTGGGTACAAACTGGATATCAGTTCTATTTGCAACATTATTAGGGGCATTTGTTTATTTCATAACCTATTTATCAACTAAGCACGAATATTTAAATTCCGTTCTTGAATCAATTGTGTCATTTCTGGTTACAATCATTACCGGATTATTATCGTTAGTATTCCCCGAAATTAACGTTGGACTAACAATAATCTCGGCAATAATTATCTTCGTACCCGGACTAGCCATAACAACTGCATTAGAAGAAATAACATCTAAAAATCTTATTTCAGGAACAGCAAAGTTATTTGATTCAATAATCTCATTGTTCAAACAGTTTTTTGGAGTTATACTGGGATTAACCTGCCTGAAGTTCCTTATTAATTTTGAGATTTTCAATCATTACTCAAACACACCCAGCTGGATTATATTCCTGGCAATGCCGTTGCTTTCAATAAGCGTGCTCCCCATATTTCAGGTTCGTAAAAAAGACATGCTATTTGGCATTTTTACAGGAGTAATCGGCTTCTTTCTTGCCTATTCATTTTCTGTAGCCGGTATTCTTCTCAGCACATTTATCGGGTCGATAGGTATCGTTATTTCAAGCCATTTTTTCAGTAAAGTAACAAGAACGCCAGAAGTTGTCTATGTTACTCAGGGAATTATTATGCTTGTACCCGGTAGTAAATCATTGTTCGGCCTCAGTAATGTTTTTTTAAATACTACAATTATAAATGTCGGAAATATTGGCGAACAGGTTGCTTACATTTTTATGGGAATTCTAGGTGGTTTGTTGTTTGGAGGCGTTTTTAAACAAGAGGATAAATAAAAAGATACACACCGCATAGGCCACGGCATCGGACTAGAGATTAATGAAGCTCCCATACCGTACTTGCACCGCGAGTAAAACAGGGACTTCAGCCGGGAATGGTTTTCGCCCTTGAACCCAAGATTGTATTACCAGGCATTGGCCCGGTTGGTCTTGAAAACTCATGAGTTGTTAACGAGCATGGAGTAGAAAAGCTTACGCTTTGCTCGGAAGAGATTATTGATTTAGAAAATTCAATTATAGCGTAAACTGTATTTAGGAGTAAAAAAAACAGTGTAAACCAATCTTTGTAATAACAGCAAAAACTGCAAACCTATTCAAGGAAAGGCTAATCCAAACTCCAATAAATAAAAATTATTGGTGAATAATAGAAAATCTCCCGCCAGCTTTTTAAAAAAGATAACCGGACATTACTCAACATCCAGTTAGGTTTTAAAAAAAGCTGGCGGGAGTTTCTTCATCTACCATTATTACACATTCTTACAGTAAAACAAAAAGCTTCCCTAACTCCCTCACCAGCTCTCATAACATATTAAATTACAACAAAATAAGTAGTGATGGTAGAATAATCATCCATCACAAAACCCTCACTTTTCAGGTCTACCCTCACCAATTCAAACTCAAATCTTGCAATTTTGCACATTCTAAAAGACCAAGCTAAAAAAAATAATCTCTACGATTTTGTAATTGAGATGTGCTCCATTTCTATTTTTTTAGGCTAAAAAAGTGAGAGATGAGACATATTGTGAGGGTAACAGTGAGGGTTCAGAATGCTACCATCACCACATATAACTCTAGAAATAAACAAGTTGATTAGAAATAGTGAGGGAGTGAGGGATGTAAGAACCTAAATAAAATAAGAGGAACAAGAAATAATTTTCCTCCTATTTATTTTTTATTAATCCATTGATAGTTAGAACTATCATATCATGTTTAGTCAAAAAGATTTCATCTATATTACAGGTTCAATTTTTAAGTAAAATCAAGAATCTGATTTATGTTAATTGAAAAACAGCTTACCAGTTCTTTCAAACCAGTAAGCTGTTTTCTCTTTTATTTCAGGGCTTTGCTAGAATAACCGTTTAAAATCGGGTTTAATCATAGCAGTAATTGCTAGATAAGCGCCAAGAAGTATTAATGGAATGCTGAGCAGTTGTCCGATATTTAATTGCATATTCACTTCGGCTGCTACCTGAGGATTCTTCATGAACTCCAGTGCAAAACGGGAGCCAAAGAAAATTATCAGGCTGACACCGGTAATGAGACCTACTTTCTTCTGAAGATTGAATTTCCAGTACATCACCAATGAAACAATAAGTGCGGCAATGCAATAGAGCATTTCATAAATCTGTGTAGGATGGCAGGGAAGTCCGTTGAAATCTCTCACCCACTCTGCCGAACGCACAAATTTAAAGCCCCAGGGCATTGTTGTTGGAAAACCAAAAATTTCAGAATTCATCAGATTTCCTAAACGAATGCAGGCACTCACCACGGCAACGGCCGGAATCATGCGGTCGAACAACCACCACACGCTTTGATGAGTTACTTTCTTAGAATAATACATTAAAGTAACAATCAGCGCAAATACTCCCCCATGGCTGGCCAGTCCGCCATTCCATATAGCAAATATCTGCATGGGATGGGCACTGTAGTAGCCCCATTCATAAAAAACACAATGTCCCAAACGAGCTCCTACTACAGAACTGACAATGGAATAAAAGAAGAGCTTATCCACCCAGGCTTCCGGGTGTTTTTCGTGTTTAAACAAACGGCTCATCATTTCATAGCCAATCAAGAAACCAATTCCCCATAACAATCCGTACCATCTTACTTCACGACCAAAAAGCGTAAAAATGGCAGGATCAACATCCCATGTTATAAATGCCAGCATATTTTCAATATTAAACTAAATGTGCAATTAAGTCTTCACGATCTCCGTAAATCATATCAATAACCGGAAGTTCAATCATGGTGTAGCATCCTGGTTGTTGCTTCATTGAAGCACGGGCTACGCAAACAAGTACCTGACCGGTAAGAGCAGGGTTGTTTATTTTCATATTAAACTCAAACAACTGGTTCTGAGTCTTTCCTGAAACGCCTTTGCGTGTTAAGCTAACTCCGTGTCCCATATCCAGTAAATCATCTACGCAAGGAACTTGTGTTATGTGAGTTTCATCATTTACAAAGTATGCATCAGCTTTGATTGCTTTTGCTACTTCCTCAAAGTTATAGCCATCTTTAACTTCAATATAAACCATACGGCGGTGAATGCCTGTACCTGTAGGTATAGTCATAGACAAAGCAGCTTTTACTCCTTCAATAGCTTTTACAGCTACTGTATGTCCCATACTCATACCTGGACCAAAATTTGTATAAGAAACACCTTTAGGGGCTATTGCCTGAAGAAGTGCACGAACAATTGAGTCACTTCCCGGATCCCAGCCTGCCGAAATAATTGATACTGCATTATGCTCTTTAGCGCAAGTCATGAGCTCGCGACGAAGGTCTACTATTTGGGTGTGAATATCAAAGCTGTCTACAGTATTGATACCAAGAGCCAATATTTCTTTCGCATATTTTTCAACGCTTCTGGTTGGTGTGCAAAGAATTGCCACATCAACATCCTTCAATTCTTTGATGTCTTTTACTACATCGTAAGCATTAAGTTCTTCGGGCTTGTTTTCAGCTCCGTTACGACGCACAACACCTGCTACTTCAAAATCGGGTGCAGTAAGAAGTGCTTCCAATACATATTTACCAATATTGCCATAACCAACGATGGCAGCTCTAATCTTTTTCATTCTTTTGTAGTCTTAAGTTTGACACATTTCTTGTTTCAATCGACAAAAATAATCATTTTGAGTCACAAACAAAGACTTGTCAACTTAATATATCAAAAAATGTTCGTACAATAAATGATTCAAGACAATAAACAGGTGCAATATAACGTTTCTTTCCTGGAGACAGTCATCATTAACGCAATAAATTTGTACTTTTGTCTCGTTTTCAAATTAAAGACAAACCAAATGATTGAATATATAAAGGGAAATATTGCGGAATTAAGTCCGGCTTCAGCAGTAATTGATTGTAACGGACTGGGTTATTTCATTAACATTTCATTGAATACATACTCTGCTATCCAGAGCCTTAGCAGTGTGAAGCTCTACATTTACGAAGCCATTCGTGAAGATGCCTATGTGCTTTATGGTTTTGCCGACAAGCAGGAACGGGAATTTTTCACGCTGCTTATTTCCGTGTCGGGCATTGGTGGAAATACCGCCCGCATGATTCTTTCTGCTCTATCTCCCTGCGAATTAGCCAATGTAATTAGCACTGAGAATGCAAATATGCTGAAAACAGTAAAAGGAATTGGTTTAAAAACAGCTCAAAGGGTTATTGTAGATTTAAAGGACAAGATTAAAATCACTTCCGGTAGCAGTATTTCGGGTGGGGCAACCGGCCAGAATTCGGAAGTTCACGAGGAAGCTGTATCCGCCTTAGCTATGTTAGGCTTCAATACTGCCGCATCACAAAAAGTGGTCTTTGCCATTCTTAAGGAAGAGCCTTTGTCTAAAGTTGAACAGGTAATTAAATTAGCATTAAAGAGATTATAAAATGAGGAGCGAAAAGTGGTTTATCTGCTTATTGCTGACCGTCCTTAGTCTCCATGCCTGGGCAGTCCTTAATGACAGCTCGCCTATTATTGAGGCGAGTAACCACTTTTCAGTATCAAAATCAGAGGAATCGGCACCCGCAGACTCCTTGAAACCCAGATATTCCGTAAAGAAAACAGTTCCGGAGAGTTTGGATGATATGAAAAAATCTCCTGCCGATCTTCGTACTCCGGACAATATTAAAACAGAAGTTGAATATGACGAAAAGTCAAATTTATATCTGATTCGCACAAAAGCAGGAACTTCTCAGGTTGATGTTCCTCTGTTTCTTACCCCGGAAGAATATTCGGACTGGAGTTTAAAGAAATCCATCCAGGCATTTTACCGTGCAAAAAATGCAGAAACATTTGCAAAGGGAAAAGAGGAATTCAAATTCATGGATATGAAATTCGATCTTGGCCCGGCTGAAAAGATTTTTGGTCCGGGCGGTGTGCAAATAAAAACACAGGGAAACGCGGAATTGAGATTCGGCTTTAAAACCAAGAATGTGGAAAACCCTTCTCTCCCGGCACGGACAAGAAAGACCACCGGATTTGACTTTGACGAAAAGATCAACATCAACATTAATGGTAAGGTGGGCGATAAGGTCAATATGAACATGAACTACAACACCGACGCTACTTTTGACTTCGACACTAAAAAAATAAAACTCAAATACGAAGGGAAAGAGGATGAGATTGTGAAATTGCTGGAAGCCGGTAATGTTTCCATGCCTACCAACTCCTCTTTGATACGGGGTGCTACTTCATTATTTGGTATTCGTACTGATCTGCAATTTGGTAAACTAAAGTTGCAGACTGTTGTTTCACAACAGGAATCGGAATCTAAAACGGTTAAAAGTAAGGGAGGGGCGCAAACCACTTCATTTGAGATTTCCGCGGATAGTTACGATGAGAACCGCCATTTCTTTCTTTCTCATTACTTTAGGGATACTTATGACAAAAACATGAGTCAGTTGCCCAACATCACTTCCGGAATAACCATTAACAGGATTGAAGTATGGATTACCAATAAAAGGGGCAATTATGACAATCCAAGAAATGTGGTGGCAATGACTGACCTGGGAGAGAATGAACATATAAGTAACTCATTCTGGTCAAAATCGGGAGTAAACAAAGTGCCTGCCAACAGTGCCAATGATGTTTATTCAAAAATGGTTAATGATTATTCCGCAGCCCGAAATATAAATATGGTAAGCACTACCTTAGGAGCTATTCCACAAATTGAAGGTGGAGTGGATTATGAAAAGATAGAAAGTGCCCGATTACTAAACAGTTCTGAATATACTCTTAACAGCTCTTTGGGATATGTTTCTCTAAAGTCTACTTTGCAGCCGGACGAAGTACTGGCTGTAGCCTTTGAATATACATATAGGGGCAAGGGGTATCAGGTGGGTGAATTTGCATCAGACATTAAACAGACTGAATCGGCTCTTTTCCTGAAGTTATTAAAAAACACATCTAACTCTCCTGCTTCAGGATGTTGGAACCTGATGATGAAAAACGTTTATTCACTAAACGCTTATCAGCTGCAGAGCGACAAGTTTCGCCTGGATATAAAATACCAGAGTGATACAACGGGAGTTTATCTGAATTATATTCCTGAAGGAAAGATCAATAAAACACCACTACTACGGGTGATGAATCTGGACCGGCTGGATGCTAAGAATCAGCCAAATCCGAACGGATTCTTTGACTTTGTGGAAGGATATACGGTGACGGCTCAGAACGGACGAATCTTTTTCCCGGTGGTGGAACCTTTCGGCAGTCATTTACGACAAGCCATAGGGAATGACGCAATTGCCAAAAAATATGTTTATCAGGAACTTTACGATTCTACAAAAACAGTTGCCAAACAAATTGCCGAAAAGAATAAGTTTAAACTAACGGGAGAATACAGAGCCTCTTCCGGTTCGGAGATTCGTTTGGAATCAACAAATATTCCGGTAGGTTCCGTTAAGGTAACAGCCGGTGGAGTTGCACTTACAGAGAATTCTGATTATACGGTTGACTATTCAATGGGAATTGTTACCATTATCAATCAAAGCATTATAGACGCAGGTACATCCATTAGCGTAAATCTGGAAAGTAACAGCAGTTACAACCTGCAACGCAAAACGATGCTGGGCATGAACTTCACATACGACTTTTCCAAGGATTTCCAGATAGGTGGTACCATGATGCATTTATCGGAAAAACCAATGACAACGAAAGTAGCTATGGGAGACGAGCCTATAAGTAATACAATCTGGGGACTTAATACTTCATGGAAGAAAGAGAGTCAATGGCTCACAAACATGATCGACAAATTACCTTTTGTACGGGCCACGCAACCTTCACGCATTAACCTGACAGCCGAGTTTGCCCAACTGGTTCCGGGTCATGCATCGGGTATACAAAACAATGCTTCTTATGTTGATGATTTTGAATCGACTAAAACCGGAATTGATTTAAGGCAACCTTCTTACTGGATGCTTGCCGGCACACCTTACGAAAGTGGTTCAAATGCCCGATTCCCGGAAGCATCTAAATCAAATGATATCACTTATGGCATGAACAGGGCTCTTTTGTCGTGGTATACTATTGACGGACTTTTTACCCGTAGAAATTCATCATTAACCCCGCCTCATATAAAGAGCGATCTTGAACAGCTATCAAATCACTACGTGCGGGAAGTATACGAACAAGAGATTTTCCCCAATAAAGAAACATCTTACATGGAAACATCTACCCTTTCCATTCTCAACTTAGCCTATTATCCAAGTGAGCGCGGATCGTATAACCTCGATCCAATTCTTACACCAAAGGGGTATCTTCCCAATCCCGAAAAGCGTTGGGGCGGAATCATGAGAAAACTCGACACCAGTGATTTTGAAACAGCCAACATAGAATATATTGAGTTCTGGATGCTCGATCCGTTTATTTATGAAAGCACTACAGGTAACCGCCGCGGAGGTGATTTTTACATCAATCTTGGTGAAGTATCGGAAGATATTCTCAAAGATGGAAAGAAATACTTTGAAAACGGTATGCCTGTTGATGGCGATCAGACTAAAGTAGATGAAACTGTTTGGGGACGAGTTCCTAAGGAACGAAGCATTGTTTATGCTTTTGATAATGCTTCAGGTGCAAGAAAGAAACAGGATGTGGGATTGAACGGGCTCTCCTCTGAAGAAGAGAAACAGTTTCCCGCTTACAGTACTTATCTGGATAAAATAAAAGCAATTCTTGAACCTGCGGTTTACGCACAATTTGAAAAGACTCCTGCCGGAGACCTTTACCATTATTATCGTGGCACAGATTATGATCAGGAAGAAAAAAGTATTCTGGATCGTTACAAATACTATAACAATACGGAAGGAAACTCCACCGCATCAGAAGATTCTCCTGAAAAATATGATGTTTCTGCCAAGACTGTGCCTGATGTGGAAGACATTAACCAGGATAATACACTTAATGAATATGAGAAATACTTCCAGTATAAAATAAATATTACGCCCGAGAATATGAAGGTGGGAAGTAATTATATAACCAATAAACGAACTGCAAATGTAAAGTTGCGCAACGGAAAAACAGAAGAGGTAAACTGGTATCAGTTCAAAATTCCGGTAAAGGACTATGAAAAGGCAGTAGGATCAATTACGGATTTCAAGTCTATTCGTTTTATGCGTATGTATCTTACTAACTTTGTAGATCCTGTTGTGCTGAGGTTTGCCACGCTCGACTTAGTTCGCGGAGAGTGGAGAACATACGACCAGGCATTATATAATTCTCAGCAACCGGCACCTACTGTTAGCGGCAATCTTGATGTTTCATCGGTTAATATTGAAGAGAACAGCGACAAAACTCCGGTAAATTATGTGCTTCCTCCGGGAATTACACGCGTCATTGATCCGTCGCAGCCTCAACTCAAACAAGAGAATGAACAGGCACTGAGTTTGAAAGTACAGAATCTTGCTCCCGGCGATGCACGGGCTGTCTATAAAAGTTCCGGATTGGATTTGCGTCAATATAAACGTTTGCAGATGTTTGTACATGGTGAAAAGTTATTGGACGATGTTACTTCATTAGAAGATAATGAAATGTCTGTTTTCATTCGGTTGGGTTCCGATTATAAGAATAACTATTACGAATATGAGATTCCTTTAAAGCTGACTCCTCACGGACAATACAATGGAAATACTTTAAGTGGTTGTGAGGCTGTGTGGCCAAAAGATAATATGCTTGATATTGCTTTCTCCGTATTTACTGAGTTGAAGAAGCTGCGTAATACAGCAAAAAACACATCGGGTACAAATGTTAGTTATTCTAAGTTATATTATACGTATGATGCCGATAAACCTGCCAATAAAGTAAGCATAATAGGAAACCCCAGTCTGGCTGAAGTAAAAACTGTTATGATTGGAATCAGGAATAACGCCCGTTCTTTAAAATCGGCAGAGGTTTGGGTAAACGAACTTCGTTTGACTGATTTCAATGAATCGGGCGGATGGGCTGCACAAGGAAACATGAATGTACAGTTGTCTGATTTAGGAAATATAAATCTTGGCGGGCACATGGAAACTGCCGGATTTGGAGGATTGGAACAAAGTGTGAGTCAAAGAAGGCTGGATGATTATTACCAATACAATTTCACCACGAGCTTTGAACTGGGCAAATTCTTCCCGGCTAAGGCAAAAGTATCGGCTCCTATTTATTTTTCCTATTCCAAGGAATTAACATCACCCAAGTATGATCCCACTAACAAGGACCTTCTCTTATCGGATGTATTAGATACGTATGCCTTAAAATCTCAGAAGGATTCTATCCGGAGCATTGCTCAGGAGCAAACTACTTACCAAAATTTCAGTCTTAGCAATGTAAGAGTGAATATTGCAAGTAAAAAGCCAATGCCTTACGACCCGTCAAACATCACCCTAAGTTATTCCTATACCAAGAAATACAATGAGGGAAATACTACTGCATGGGAAATGGAACAGGATTGGAAAGGAACCCTTGGATATAATTATTCAACAGCCATTAAAGCATGGGAACCTTTAAAAAACCTCAAAAGCAAATCATCGTGGATGAAACTTGCCAAGGCGTTTAATCTTAACTGGTTACCGCAGAACATAGCTTTCAATTCAGATATTTCACGTCATTATTATGAGTTGCAATTAAGGGATCTGGATAATCCTTACGGCAATTCAGATATTCCTATTTCTGTGGCAAAGGAGTTTCTGTGGAACCGGGATTTCTCTCTTCGCTGGGATCTGACCAAGAATTTAAAGCTCAATTTTACTTCTGCCACCCGTGCCCAGATAGAAGAACCTTATGGTACAATAGACAAAAACCTTTATCCGGACGAATACTCCGCACGGAAAGATTCGGTAAAGAGAAGTCTATTGCACATGGGTCGCCCGCTCGATTTTCAGCAGACATTTAACGCCAGCTATAAATTACCATTCGACCTGGTTCCTATACTTAACTGGGTAACCAGCGATGTTAAATTCTCATCTTCCTATACCTGGGATCGTGGTGTAGATTTAACTACCGGAGATGCTGTAGGAAACAGGATAGCCAATCAGCGGGCTATTGATGTGAATAGCCGGTTTAATCTTGAAACTCTATATAACAAGGTTCCATTCCTTAAGGAGACCAATAAGTTTTTTACCTCATCAACTAGAAACATGCCTCTTGGAAAAGAAAATTTGCTGACTAAGACTAAAAAATTCGAGAAAGAAATTCAGCTAAAAACGGATACTACCTTAACACTTTCTCACGGATTAAAAACAAAAATATTAAAAGTAAAAGCGCTTACTCAGGATGGAAAAAGATATATGGTTAAGTATAAGGTTCTGGATGCAAATAAGATTCTTATCAGCAACAAAGACTCTATAAAAATTAAGCTGAGCATTGTTCCCGGTCCTAAGCCTGAAGAACAAAGTTGGTATAAAATGGCTCAGTATGCAACTCGCTTTGCCATGATGGCAAGAAGTATAAGTGTTACTTACCGAAATACTTATGCGATGACTCTTCCGGGGTATTTGCCAGAGGTGGGCGATATATTGGGACAGAAACGGGGCGGTGGCATGTTTGCTCCGGGGCTCGACTTTGCATTTGGTGTAACCGGCGACAGTTATATTCAAAAGGCAGCCCGAAATAACTGGTTAATAAACAATGATTCCGTAGTTGATCCGGCAACAACAAATGCCATGGAGGATTTACAGATTCGCGTGACTCTGGAGCCGGTAAGGGATTTCAAGATTGACTTAACTGCCAATAGAACAATAAATAAATCAAAGAGCATACAGTTTATGTTTGATGGTATGCCTGCCACACAAAGCGGAAGTTTTAACATGAGTATTATTTCCATTGGCAGTTCATTTGGAAAAAGCAATGCTAATAACGGATACCAATCCAAGGCTTTTGATAAATTCCTTCAAAATCTGGATGTGATCCAGAAAAGAGTGGAAGCACAATATATCGGGGCCATATATCCCGAAGGAACAACACTGGCTGGAAAAGAGTTTGACCCGGCAAATGGTACCATAAGCAAGAACTCTCCTGATGTGATGATACCAGCATTTCTTGCCGCCTATACCGGGAAAAGTGCCGATAATGTTTCGCTTGATCTTTTCCCTAATCTATTATCGTTAATGCCTAACTGGCGGATAACTTATGGTGGATTGAGCAGACTGGACTGGTTCAAGAACCGCTTCAAAAGCTTTAATCTGAACCATGCTTATAGAAGCACATATTCTGTTGGTTCATACAATACTTATCAAAGTTTCACCAGCTATATGAACAATCTTGGTTTTGTGGAAGATACACAAACAGGAAACCCCACACCTTCTGCCGTTTTTGATATTGGTACGGTAGCTATTAATGAACAGTTTGCTCCACTTTTCGGAGTAGATATGACCTTTAAGAATGGGATAACAACAAAAGTAGAGTATAAAACCACACGAATACTTACACTAAGTATGGCTGCCAATCAAATGATTGAAACCAGCTCTAAAGATTTTGTTGTGGGTATGGGTTATAAAATTGTAGATCTGAAATTATTTGGTGCAGGAAAAAGCAAGAACAAAGTAAGCAATGATCTGAATATCCAGACAGATGTTTCTTTCCGTAACCAATCTGCATTGAGCAGGAATATACAACAAGCCCTGGCACAACCTACCAGCGGAAACAAAGCAACAAAGATTTCCGTATCGGCAGATTATACATTCTCAAAACTGCTCACTGTAAGATTGTACTATGACCGCCAGCAGAATACTCCGTTGATATCTTCCGCTTCATACCCGGTAACCAATTCTGATTTCGGAGTAAGCATGAAATTCTCATTAACCAGGTAAGATATAACCAGTTACACTTATGTTTGCCCTTTTATACTAAGCAAAAATAAAAAGCCTCTCCGCACATTATATTTATCTTGTACAAAACAATGCATTCTTTTGTACAGAAGATTGTTTTCTTTTGTACAAAAGAATGCATTGTTTTGTACAAGGGAATAAAAAAAGGAAAGGTCTCCCTCTCCTTTCTCCGGTTATACTTTTTAAACGATGCTATTCGTCTTTATAAAAGGTCTTAGTCTATTTACTTCCCTAATGATTGCTGCTCCATTTTCTTATTTACAAAGCGAATCTTGAGTTTAGCCTCGTCCATCTCTTTCTTTATCTGATTGATGGAAGAGAGAGCTTGTGCTAGTTCATAAACCTGGCAAATAGCCTTACGGTCGGCCGAAGAAAAGCTTACCACCTGCCTGCGACTGCCAATATATTCAAGTTTGAGGTTTTGATCCTTATTCATGTAAATGAACCCAGCTACTCCCCCATCAGCTCCCATGCGGTAATCTACCTTTTCGGACTTTACACCCAGGTCGGTTGATTCATATACATCACGACTGGCAGGTGTTTCAGCAAAACTTCCATCAGGAGCAGTTACCTTAATGGAACGATGATGTATAAACGAACCTCCGCTATAAATGGAGGTCAGAGCAAATACTCCTATTTCACTAACCTGAGCACGCAGATAAGTGCGGCGGATATTCTTTTCTACCGTTTGTGAAGGATGAAGATAATTACCAACCGTTTGGTATTCCGCATTCTTTTCAAGAATCAGGCCTTTCTTTTTTTCATCTGCATCCTTTTGCTTTATCTTTAGCAAACTATCAAGATAGACCACACTTCTTTCCTGTTCTTTCAGTTCAACCTTCTGCATTAAATCAATTCCCTTTCGGCGAGCCTCAAAAGCCTTTGGATAAAGTATTTTAATACTGTCCAACTGCAACTTTGCCTCAATAAAATTTCCTTGAGCAAAGGCTTCTTCCGCAACCTGTAATTTTAAAGCTGCTTTCTTCTCTCCATCATCACTGCAAGCAGTAAGTACAAGAGCAATCAGTGCTATGATTCCAAACTTTCTCATACATCTATTTGTTATATGAAGCAAAAATACAATTAAATTAGTAAACTGACCTGTTAGCAACTCAAAATATTGTATTTTTGTGCTCTTTTACGAACATAGGTAAACATGCAATTAACGAAAGAAGAATTAAAAGGATTTTTTAGCGACGACATATTTTCTGCAATCTCGGAAACAGCAGAAAAGCTTGGTCTGGAATGCTACGCGGTAGGAGGATATGTGCGCGATATTTTCCTGAAACGCCCCTCAAAAGATATTGATGTGGTGGTGGTTGGAAGCGGAATAGCAATGGCACAGGCACTTGGAAAGAAATTGGGAAGACATGCGCATGTTTCCGTTTTTAAGAATTTTGGTACAGCTCAGGTTAAATATCATCATATAGAAGTAGAATTTGTTGGCGCACGGAGGGAGTCTTATCAAAGAGATTCACGGAAACCAATTGTAGAGAATGGCACATTGGAAGATGACCAGAACCGCCGCGACTTTACAATCAATGCGTTAGCTGTATGTCTTAACGAAGAACGATTTGGAGAACTGGTTGATCCTTTTGAAGGTATGGAGGATTTAAAAAACAGAATCATCCGTACGCCTCTTGATCCGGACATTACCTTTAGTGACGATCCGCTTCGCATGATGCGAGGTATCCGTTTTGCCACGCAGCTTAATTTTCAGATTGAAGAAGAGACGTTTGAATCTATTGGGCGTAACAAAGAGCGAATCGAGATTATTTCCAAAGAGCGTATTGCCGATGAGTTGAATAAAATACTGGCCTCTCCGGTTCCTTCCATTGGTTTTGTGTTATTGGATGAGTGTGGATTATTATCACTTATATTCCCCGAACTGGCGGCTCTGCAAGGAGTAGATAGCAGGAATGGCAGGGCTCACAAAGACAATTTCTACCATACGCTGGAAGTTGTTGACAACATGGCTAAACGTACCGATAATATATGGCTCCGCTGGTCGGCATTACTGCACGACGTAGGCAAACCCGTATGCAAACGATGGGAACCCAAAGCGGGGTGGACTTTTCATAATCATAATTTTGTTGGTGAGAAGATGGTACCCAACGTTTTCCGCAAAATGAAACTGCCAATGAATGAAAAGATGAAATACGTTCAAAAATTGGTAGGTCTTCACATGCGCCCCATTGTTCTTTCGGAAGATATAGTAACAGACTCGGCAGTTCGTCGTCTCCTTTTTGATGCTGGTGATGATATTGATGATTTAATGTCCTTGTGTGAAGCAGATATCACATCTAAAAACGAGGTGCGTAAACAGAAATTTCTGGAGAACTTCCAGTTGGTTCGGCTAAAGCTGAGAGATCTGGAAGAAAAAGATCGTGTTCGCAACTTCCAGCCTCCTATCTCCGGCGAAGAGATTATGGAAATATTCGGCTTAGGTCCTTGCAAACAAGTAGGAACAATTAAAAGTGTAATCAAAGAAGCAATTCTGGACGGAGTTATTCCCAACGAATATGAAGCCGCTTACAACTTTATGCTGGAGAAAGCGGAGAAAAAGGGATTAAAACCAATTAAACAAAGTTAGAGATGAGTAACAAAAGATACACCAAAGGAGAAGAAATTGCAAATGCAGGTTCTCACGGATTAGGGATTCTACTGGGAATCTTTGCAGGAATTATCATGATGCGTGGAGCAAATCAAACAAACAATTCATGGATTATTATCAGCTTTTCCATCTATCTTTTTGGTATGTTATCTTCTTACATCACCTCTACCTGGTATCATGCCTGCAAAAACGAACGTAGAAAAGCATTGCTTCGTAAATTTGACCACGGAGCAATCTATCTGCATATTGCCGGAACATACACCCCTTTCACATTAGTGGTTCTCCGGGATTCGGGAGCCTGGGGATGGGCACTATTCGCCTTTGTATGGGCTGCCGCAATAGTAGGATTTATTCTTAGTTTCATAAAACTCAAAGAACATAGCAATCTGGAAACAATTTGTTATGTTGTTATGGGAGGATCTATTTTTGTTGCCTTCAAACCGTTAATAGATTGTCTCTCACCAGTAGGATCCATAAATATTGTCTATTGGCTTTTAGGCGGAGGTGTTTCATATATTATAGGAGCCTTGTTTTATTCCTGGACAAAGTTACGTTACATGCACTCGGTTTTCCATCTGTTTGTTTTAGGAGGAAGTATTTGTCACATTATTGCCATTTATAGCATTTTATAATCTTCCTTATTTATATTCATATAGAAGGATGCTCCTCGCGAAGCATCCTTCTATATGAATATAAACTACATATTACTGAACACCTTCTGTAGTCATATTTATACGTTTAATTGTTCCATCGTTATTATAGAACAGGCGATCTATACAGACAGACCGGTGAAAACTACCTCCTTGTGTATTAATGCTGCCATTGTGATAAATAAAATACCACTTATTCTTAAACTCAACAATTGACTGATGATTGGTGTTACTTCCTCTTACTTTTTCAAAAACTTATATACAGCAAATGTTTTAGCTCCTAATTTAACGTTCAGAACATTGCCTTCAATCTGAATATCTTCCTTCTGTGGAAGAACAGTATTTGGATTTGTCAATGTGTTTTCAGCATCCAAATCTGATGAATGAAGAAGAGTTGCAGTACCTGAAGTGAGCTGACCTTTCTTTATTCCATCTAATACCACACGGATATTTTGTTCTTTCTCTGAGGTATTAGCGATTTTTACGATAACAGCTTTTTCGTTTTTATCCCATACAGCACTTGCATAAAGCTCATCCTGACCAGTTACCGGCTTTTTATCCATTATCAAAGAGAGTACATTAGTTCCTTTATTGTAAGAGTAAAGCTGCTGTACATAGTAATTCACAGAACGTACACTATTCAGATTATCAAACCAGATTAAGTCCGGGCGCCACTGCCATCCTTTTACATGAGCAAAAAGCGGAGCATAAGTAGCCATGTGAACTACATCAGCATTACGTTCCAGTCCGGTCATGAATGCAGCTTCACAAAGAGCTGCATCAAAATTATTCTTTTTATTCTGAGCATGGCAGGCATATTCACCGGCAAATACCTTCGGACCTTTTCTATCATAATTATCATAACGGGCAGCCTGACTTAAAAACCATTTCTGAGGACGATAAAAATGTTCATCAACCAAATCAACTTTCAGACGTTTCATTTCAGGCCATGCATAATCAAACTTGGCTCCTTCGGAATCCGGGCCGGAAGTACCTACAATACGAATATTTGGATAAGCTTTACGTATAGCCTTGATAAAAGGTTCAAGACGTTCCATATATTCTTTTCCCCATTGTTCGTTACCTACACCCAAAAGCTTCAAGTTAAAAGGTGCCGGATGTCCCATTTCTGAACGTACTTTACCCCACTTTGTAGTAACATCACCATTAGCAAATTCAATCAAATCGAGTGCATCCTGAATATAACAATCCAACTTATCAACAGGCACATGAGCTTCAAGATCTTTATTCTGGAACTGACAAACCATTCCACAATTTAGAATAGGCAGAGGTTCTGAACCAATCTCTTCTGATAACAAGAAGAACTCATAAAAGCCTAATCCATAAGTCTGATAATAATCAGGATTGAATCTATTAGGGAAAGTATAATGCCAGCGATTCTCGTTCAAAGGACGGTTTTCAACCGAACCAACAGTATTTTTCCAGTTATAACGGGTATTCAGGTCTGTACCTTCAACAATACAACCACCAGGAAAACGGAAAACACCCGGTTTCAAATCGGCAAGAGCCTGCGCCAGGTCTTTACGCAAGCCATTCTCGTGTCCTTTCCATGTATCAACCGGGAAAAGAGATATATGATCCATGTCGATATCACCTTTTGAAGTCAGGAATAGTCTTATTATAGCTTTATCATCTGTAACCGGAGAGGTTAGCACTACTTCATATTTCTTCCATTGAGAAGATGTAACTGTTACAACTTGTTTTGCAACCGGATCATTGTTAGAATTAACCAGTTCTACACGAATTTTTTGAGATTCATTACCCTGAGGAAGACGAGCCCATACACTGAAACGATACTGAGCATCTTTCTGAATACCTACGCCAAAGAATCCTTCGTTTTCAAGACCGGTATGTTTCTCTTTATGCCCGGCATCTGAAAGACGCACATAGTGAGGGTTCTTATCAAAAGCAGGATTATCTGTGCGCACCTCTACATGACCAAAAGTTTTCCAGCCCATTAAATTCTGAGGAAACTCAAAAGAGCGGTTCTTTACTAATTCAGCATACAAGCCACCATCGGCACCATAATTGATATCTTCAAAAAAGAGTCCATACATTGTTGATTGAATTTCGGCACCTGGTTTGCTGGCTTTCACAATCATTTCATGTTCCGTTTGTGCATTCAATGATATTCCCGCAAAGAAAGCAAATATAGAGAGTAATGATTTATGTATTTTCATATTCATACTAGTTATAAATGATTGATATTTATTTTATGCAAAAGAATGGTTTCAGTTTGATTTTTCCATTCGTGTCCGGCAAAAGTAAACAAATTATTAATTGTTTCGCCGTTCAGAATCATTTTAGTTAATGCTTTTGAAGAATCAAAAAAATGAAATAATTTATTCTTGCAAATATAATAAGTAGAAAAACAGATAATCGGCATACAAAAGAGATTATTTATTCATTTAAGGCAATCGTAGCAAAACACACTGAATTGTATCAATATAAAATTTTAATACCTAATAAAACACAAATAACAATACTAAAAGATATAAATTAGTGATACATTGATAATTATGTAAATCAACGCTTATCTTTGCGGATTATTACCAAGAATATAGATTAGCATGAACTTATTCGTTAAAAAATCAATTGACGGTTTACTGAAAGAGGCAAACGAGACTGATAGTAATTCATTTAAAAAAACATTAGGTCCCGGTAAGCTAATAGCCTTAGGCGTTGGAGCCATCATTGGCGCGGGACTTTTTTCTATCACAGGTGGCGCGGCAGGTGAACTAGCCGGACCGGCTATTACCATTTCGTTCTTAATCGCGGCTCTTGGCTGCTGCTTTGCCGCTTTATGCTATGCTGAATTCGCATCAATGATTCCAGTGGCAGGAAGCGCATATACTTATTCATACGCCACAATGGGCGAATTTATTGCCTGGATCATTGGCTGGGATCTGGTACTGGAATATGCAGTAGCAGCTGCAACTGTAAGTATTAGCTGGAGCCGTTATTTAATAAAATTCACAGATGGGCTGGGCGTCCATTTGCCTCAGAGCCTGGTGGCTTGTCCGTGGGACGGAGGTATTGTGAATCTACCCGCGGTATTTATTGTTATCCTGATGAGCTTGCTCTTAATAAAAGGAACAGAAGGCAGCACACTGATCAACTCTATTATTGTAGCACTGAAAATTGGAGTGGTTATTGTCTTTATTGTTCTGGGATGGAAATACATCAATACAAATAATTACGTTCCTTACATTCCTGAAAATACAGGAACATTCGGTGCTTATGGCTGGACCGGAATTTTACGTGCGGCAGCAATCGTTTTCTTTGCTTTTATTGGGTTCGATGCGGTGAGTACCGCTGCACAGGAAGCAAAAAACCCCAAGCGAGACATGCCCATCGGCATTCTTGTTTCGCTGCTTATTTGCACCATTCTCTATTTCCTATTTGCTCACGTGATGACTGGAGTAGCAAATTATACCGAGTTTAGAGGTCATGATGGTATTGCACCGGTGGCTATAGCCATAGAGCACATGGGACATGCAGGCGCAAACGGTCTTATACTTCCTGATTATCCATGGCTTAACCGTGCAATCATATTGGCTATCCTTGCCGGATACGCTTCTGTGATAATGGTGCTTCTGATGGGCCAAAGCCGGATTTTCTACAGCATGAGTAAAGACGGACTATTACCAAAGATGTTTTCAAAGGTTCATCCAAAGTTCCGTACTCCTGTAAAGAGCAACTTATTATTCTTAGTGCTTGTAAGTTTGTTTGCCGCATTTGTTCCTTCACGCATTGCCGGTGAAATGACCAGCATAGGAACTCTTCTTGCCTTCATTCTGGTTTGCGCCGGAATCATTGTTTTACGAAAGAAAATGCCCGATGTACCAAGAACATTTAAAACACCTTTTGTTCCATTAATCCCCATCTGTGGAATACTTACCTGTCTTTCTTTGATGGTCTTTCTTCCAGCCGATACATGGGTCCGACTAATCGTATGGATGTTAATAGGTCTGGATATTTATGCTTCATACGGAATAAAACATAGTAAGATTGGAAATTATCAGGGAGTTGAACGATCGGGGCTAAATGTTTTAAATATTACCGTGATCCTATTATCTGTGGGACTCATCTTCGTTGCTTTCTGGCATCAGTTTACAGCAGGTTGGGATAGTAGCAAGATCTTGTTTATCACAGCTCTTGCCTTTTCCGTTGTTCATTTGGTTCTGTTCGGAATAAGATTAAATAAAAAGATGAATTACTTATCCATACTATCTATTAGAAAAATGAGACTAATCTACTTAAAAGTAATCAATAAAGAGTCAGGCATTAAAAAACACATCAGAAGAGACGATTAAACAGTACATTTTTTATCTGTAACCAGACCATTCCAAGTAACAATTGTGAATGGTCTTTTTTTATCATTTAATCGTCTCATTATTAATCTATAGTTACCCAAAACGGTAAACTCTTCAGAATAAAAGGCAAAAAAAGTTTTCCAAAACTTTCTTATTTAACACACCTGACAGGACCAACCTATTAGATTATCCATTATCTTTGTATCAGTTTTGGTAATGAAGCTATGCTTTAGGAAAAAAGGGAATACCGTGAAATCCGGTAACAGTACCCGCTGCTGTGATTCTCGAGAAACTTGAGTAAAAAGCCACTGCAATCATTTGTGGGAAGGCACTTTAAGGAAGAGATAAGTCAGAAGACCTGCCAAAATTACACATATAGATTATCTTATGCTTTCGGGAGTTAGAGCAAGAGAAAATAGGAATCCGCCAAGATGCAGTAATCTTTCAGCGACGATCTCTTACCGACCTATTCTCTTCCTACCACCCCGGCAAAGTTTTCTAATGTGATAACTTATTAGCAACAAAAGTTTTACAAAAAGGAAAAGAATAATGAACTACGCTGAGATTTGTATTATCAAAAGAGATGGAAAAAAGGAAGATTTCTCCATCAGTAAAATCAAGAATGCTGTAACTAAAGCATTTGATGCAACAGGCATCACAGAAGAGGATAAGTTGATAGCTGATATTACGATGCGTGTGATTGGGAACTTTACCACCCCAACTATTTCGGTGGAACAAATTCAGGACCTGGTTGAAAAGGAGATAATGAAAGTTCAACCCGAGGTAGCCAAAAAATACATTATATACCGGGAATGGAGAAATACCGAACGCGATAAAAAGACTCAGATTAAGCACATCATGGATGGTATTGTTGCTATAGACAAGAATGATGTAAATCTCAGCAATGCCAATATGTCGAGCCATACTCCGGCGGGACAAATGATGACTTTTGCTTCTGAAGTTACAAAAGACTATACCTATAAATATCTGCTCCCAAAGAAATTTGCCATGGCTCACCAGCTAGGAGATATTCATATCCATGATCTCGATTATTATCCTACAAAGACAACCACTTGTATTCAGTATGATATGGATGATCTCTTTGAACGTGGATTCCGCACCAAAAACGGAAGTATCCGTACTCCTCAATCCATTCAGAGCTATGCCACATTGGCAACCATTATTTTCCAGACAAACCAGAATGAACAACATGGCGGACAGTCAATTCCGGCATTCGACTTCTTTATGGCAAAGGGTGTATTGAAATCTTTTCAGAAACACCTTGCTTCTCTTTTAGGATTTTATTTATCCATGAAAGGAATTAAGCTTGACGACAAATCATTAAAAACAGTTATTAAAGAATATATTTCTTCCATTAATGCAAGTCAATTGGAAAGAGATAAGTTGCGCCTGGTTTTAAACTCTCAAAAAATTGTCTTGGAAGAAGAGGAACTTAACCAGATTATTGAGAAGGCTTTCTCTAACACTAAGAAAGACACCCATCAGGCAATGGAAGGGTTTATTCATAACCTGAACACCATGCACTCCAGAGGTGGGAACCAGGTGGTATTCAGCTCTATCAATTACGGAACAGATACTTCTGCTGAAGGAAGACTAGTCATTGAAGAGTTGCTGACAGCCACAATGGAAGGACTAGGAAGCCGTGGGGAAGTTCCGGTATTCCCTATCCAAATCTTTAAAATAAAGGACGATGTATCTTATTCTGAGGAAGATTATCAGAAAGCAATGGTAGATTTTGAAGCTGCCATGAATGGGAAGGTAAAATTCAGCACGCCCAACTTTGACCTATTCCTGAAGGCTTGCCATACTACCTCAAAAGCACTATTCCCAAACTTCATGTTTCTGGATACTCCATATAATGTAAATGAACAGTGGAAAGCGGATGATCCGAAACGTTACCGATATGAACTGGCCACCATGGGATGCCGCACGCGTGTATACGAGAATGTGGCCGGAGAAAAGAGCTCTCTTGGACGAGGAAACCTCTCTTTCACCACACTTAATCTGCCACGCCTTGCCATTGAAGCAAAAATCAAAGCAGAAAGCATGGTGGAAACGTCCAACAAGGATGCGTTGGAATTGAAGGAAAAAGAGTTATTCCTTAAGTCGGTTCACAGTATGTCGAAACTTATTGCCGATCAGCTTTACGCCCGTTATCAGTATCAGCGAACCGCACTTGCCCGCCAGTTCCCCTTTATGATGGGAAATGATGTATGGAAAGGTGGAGGAGATCTTAACCCTAATGAGGAAGTTGGTGATATTCTTCGTAGTGGCACACTGGGTATTGGGTTTATCGGAGGACACAATGCAATGATGGCTCTTTATGGAGAAGGTCACGCTCACAATGAAAAGGCATGGAATACATTGTATGAAACCGTGGAAGAAATGAATAAGGTGGCAGATGAATACAAAGCCATGTATAATCTGAATTATTCTGTACTTGCCACTCCGGCAGAAGGCTTATCGGGAAGGTTTACCCGGATAGATCGTAGAAAATATGGTAAGATTGCAGGAGTAACGGACAAAGATTATTATGTAAACTCTTTCCATGTAGATGTAAAAGAGCCTATCAGCATTGTGGAAAAGATTAAGCGGGAAGCGCCATTCCATGCTATTACCCGTGGTGGACACATTACTTATGTGGAACTGGACGGTGAGGCGCAAAAGAATGTAAAAGCAATAACCAAGATTGTAAAAGTGATGCACGATGAAGGCATTGGCTATGGTTCAATCAATCATCCGGTAGATACATGCAACGCTTGCGGATACAAAGGAGCTATTTATGATAAATGTCCGGTATGCGGAAGCGAGAATATAATGAGAATGAGAAGAATCACCGGATATCTTACGGGAGACCTGAGCACATGGAATTCCTCCAAACGTGCAGAAGAACGCGACCGGGTGAAACATCACTAATCTTATTTTCGAAGAAATAAGAACTAAGCAAGAATTCATTGGCGATGCATTACATTAATGAACAGATAAAAAGGTTATTAAAAACAAATTTTTGAAATCTTTTAGTAAAGTGTGATATCATTCGTAGCTTCAAAAAAAGAATAATAAAGAACCATATAAAGAAATTGGCGGGTGATATACAATGTATCCTCACAGTTTCAAATAAATAATAAAAAGAATGCCGGAACAGCTTTACCTGCTATTTACTTATCCCGAAACAATTGTGGACGGTGATGGAATCCGTTACTCCATATACCTGGCAGGATGCCGGCATCACTGCGCGGGGTGTCAGAACCCAGGCACATGGAACCCCATACAAGGTACTCTTTTAACGGAAGAAACTATAACCCACATTATACGCGAGATTAATGCCAATCCTTTACTGGACGGCATTACTTTCTCGGGTGGTGATCCTTTTTATAATCCAAAAGCTTTTCTACCATTTATCAGACGAATAAAGGAGGAAACAAGACAAAACATCTGGTGCTACACCGGATATACTTACGAAGAGTTGCTGGCAGATTCACAGTTAAGCGCCGTTCTTCCATATATTGACACCTTAGTAGACGGGCGATTCGTACAGGCGGAATATTCTCCTTACCTGGAATTTAGGGGAAGTGCCAACCAACGGATTATTCATTTGAAACAATTGAATAAAGTACAGGCTGTCCAAAACGTTCTTTGGAAAACTAATAAACAGCAATATTCAGGAATCAGCTTTGAAGGACTTAAATGATTGGCAATTTCCGGATGTTCATTCTAAAGATAAAGCTAAAAGATAATTCAGAAAAACAGGACTAAACAGGTAAACCAAATAAGCCTTATCTTAATGATGCATATTGTCTGATAAGAAACTATTCGCAGCAATAAAGTTAGAGAGAAGTCTAAATATAAAACAGAAGCCGCGCAAAAGAAATAAATTATCCTTTGCGCGGCTTCTGTTTTATATATCAGGCGGACTTTATCTATTTAAAGAAGAACCGCAGAACGTCATTAAAGTTTGCCCATATTAACAGACCGAAGAGTATAATCATACCAGTCATTTGAGCATATTCCATAAACTTATCACTTGGTTTGCGACGTGCCACAATCTCATAAAGAAGGAAAAGCACATGTCCGCCATCCAAAGCCGGAATAGGAAGAATGTTCATAAAGGCAAGAATGATAGAAAGGAAAGCTGTCATATTCCAGAAACGATGCCAATCCCATTGAGCAGGGAAGATGCTTCCGATGGTTCCAAATCCACCTAAGCTGTTTGCTCCCTCCTTAGAGAATATATACTTCATATCACTAACGTAACCTTTAAGAGTATTTACACCCAACTTTATTCCCGCAGGAAAAGATTCGAAGAATCCATATTCCTTAGTTGTTACTTTAAAGAAATGATCGGGAGAATATGCTAAAGCATTACCTTTATATATTGAATCCAACTGAACATTCACCGTATCAGTAACCCCGGCTCTCACATAAGCAATGCTCACATTGCGGGATGCTCCCTTAATACTATCCTTTGGTGCAGCTGCTTCCAGTTTTTCAATCATTTGAAGATAGTCGCTGTAAGCAGGAATTGAGAGGCCATTAAGGGCAATTATACTATCACCTTTCTGTACTCCCGCTTTTGCAAATCCTCCGTTAGGCATCACACTGTCAATCACATACGGTATACGACAACTTTCTACCAAAGGTGTTTCGGCAGCCATCAGCTTATTCATTAAATCTTCAGGAATCTGCACGGTTGCCTCTTTGCCAGAGCGTTCTACAGTCACCTGTTTAGCATTAATAATCTGACGTTGCATAATTGGGTAACGAGCCAGTTCCTTGCCATCAGCTTTTAGAAGAATATCTCCATCCTGGAAGCCTACTTGTTTAGCTACTTCGCTAAACTGCATACCCATCTTCATATCTTTTGGAAGCATGTAGGTTTCGCCCCATGTAAAAAGAACCATGGAATAAATGAACAATGCCAACAGGAAGTTGAACAGCACTCCACCAATCATGATTAACAATCGCTGACCCGCAGGTTTTGCACGAAATTCCCAAGGCTTCACAGGTTCTTTCATCTGTTCCTTGTCCATTGACTCATCAATCATTCCGGATATCTTAACATAGCCACCCAATGGTAACCAGCCTACGCCATATTCTGTATCACTGTTCTTTGGTTTAAACTTGAAAAGCGTAAACCAAGGGTCGAAAAATAAACAAAATTTCTCTACCCTTACTTTAAAGAGGCGAGCAAAGAGGAAGTGTCCTCCTTCATGGATAACAACCAATAACGATAAGCTAATTATTAATTGCAGGGCACGGATCAAAAATGTTTCCATCAATTATTTATCTATTAAATTTTAAAATTCATAAGTTCTCTTGCAATCTCACGCGCTTCGGCATCAGTTGCCACGTAATCATCATAAGTCGGCGTTTTAATGAAGCTCACTGTTTGCATCACTTTTTCTATCACATCACTCATTTCTAAGAAACCAACCCTGTTGCGCAGGAAAGCAGCCACCACTATTTCGTTGGCGGCATTTACAATACAGGGCATGTTTCCCGCCTGGTGAAGTGCTTCATAAGCCAAAGCCAGATTCCTGAAACGTTCTGTATCAGGTTTCTCAAAGGTAAGATTGCCACACTTTGAGAAATCAAGCCGGTCAAACGAAGAGCAAAGACGATCAGGATAAGAGAGAGCATACTGAATAGGCACGCGCATATCCGGCACACCTAGTTGCGCTTTCACCGCACCGTCTTCAAACTGCACCATTGAATGAATAATAGACTGGGGATGAACCACCACTTCTATTTGTTGCGGTTTCAAACCAAACAACCACTTTGCTTCAATCACCTCAAAACCTTTATTCATCATTGAAGCTGAATCAATAGTGATCTTGGCACCCATCTCCCAATTAGGATGTTTCAGCGCCTGTACCTTTGTAACCGTTTTAAGTTGAGCCTTTGTACAAGTGCGGAACGGACCTCCCGAAGCAGTAAGAATCACTTTTTCTATTTTGTTGCCTACTTCTCCAACCAGGCACTGAAACACAGCCGAGTGTTCTGAGTCAACAGGCAGTATTGCAGTGCCAAACTGCTGTGCAAGTTCATTGATCATTTCGCCTGCCACCACCAGCGTTTCCTTGTTTGCCAAAGCAATTTTCTTCTTTGCACGGATAGCATTAATGGTAGGTTTGAGTCCTGCAAAACCAACCATTGCCGTAAGTACCACATCAATAGGACCAGCTTCTACAATCTCTGCTAAAGCTTTATCACCGGCATAAACCTTGATAGGCAAGTCGCTCAGCGCTTCTTTTAGTTCTAGATATTTTGTTTCGTTACTTATTACCACAGCCTCGGGCATAAACTTTCTGGCTTGTTCAATAAGCAACTCCACGCGGTTATTGGCAGTAAGGGCATATACTTCATATAAATCAGAATGTTCGGCAATCACCTGCAATGCCTGTGTGCCAATACTCCCTGTAGAACCCAATATTGCTATTTGTTTTTTCATTGTTGTTGTTAAAAGATTATCTATTCCAGTCTTTTCAGACCTCAGACAAAGCTCTTTTTATTGATATTTATCAGCTAATATTTAAATGCTTTATTTTTTCAGAAAGCGATACTCAGTTTCTAACTATCTACAAAACTGCTTTAAAAACACAAATGTAAGCAATTAACCGAATGTACCACATCTTTCTTTATTCATTTTAACGATTAAACGATAAATAAAGAAAAAGAGCAGGCGAGTGTCAAGGGAAAATTCGGTTAGAGTTAAGGCTAAGTCTAGTTAGATGTTTTTAATAAAGTGTAGACTTAAATTATATTAGGTGTAGATCTTTTATATTTTATCTCTACACTGTTTTTTAATTAAGAGTAGGTCTTTTCTAAAATATCCGGTTAAATATGCCTTTAAGTCCTTAGACAAAACAGATTAATGCAGGAAGGGAAAAAGCTTAGTTGAGCGCTGGTATGATAACGAAATGGTATAAGAATCAAAGAGATTCCATTTGCAATAATAAATCCTGAAGGGAAGAGCAGACAAGTTCTTTACCATCTTTAGAGATTAGCCACGAATCGGCAGCCTCATCTACGGTAATCATTGCGGGGGCATTGGGAGAAATTTGGTAACCGTTCCTTGCCAGTGCACGCTGGGTCCAGTAAGTACGGTTTCCTGTGCCAAGGGTTTTGAGGGAAACAAGACGAGGGGTTTCTGCATGATTGACCATAAAGTTTCCGGTAAACGAGTCGAATCGGTAAGAGTTATTGGCAAAGACTTTCTGAAAACGGTTGGTAAGTATCAGGTCTTCGGGCGTGCCCACGGCAATGCCATGCTTAGGAGTCATGAGCCAAAGCTTATCAGCCGTTTGAAGAGCCAGGTCGAGTTCGTGGGTAGACAGCACTATTGCTTTGTTTGTTCGCCGGGCAAGTTCATGGAGAAGCATCATCACCTCTACCCTATTGTTTATATCCAGATGGGCAGTGGGTTCATCCAGCAAAATCACCGGTGTATCCTGCACCAAGGCCTTGGCTATCATTGCTCGCTGACGCTCACCATCGGAAAGTTCATTGATGAAGCGATTGGCATATCCCTCGAGATGTACTTGTGTAAGAGCTGTATGAACCAGTTCCTTGTCGTGGTCGGTTAGCTTTCCCAGCCAGTCGGTATAGGGATTTCTGCCCGTTGCCACAAGATTGAAAACAGTAAGATTACTCACTTCAACACGGTCGGTCAGTACAAGGGAAAGTAACCGTGCTTTGTTTAAAAGTGACTGTTTACCTAAGGGAAGGTTGTCAATGCGGACTTCTCCGCGAAGAGCAGGCTGCAGCCCGGCTATTGTGCGTAAAAGTGTAGACTTACCACAGCCATTGGGTCCTATCAAACAAACCATTTCTCCCTGAAAAACCTCCAGGGAAAGACGTATCTGTACCGGATAAGTGGCCTTTCGGTTGGCATATCCTATGGTTAAATCGTGGGTTTGTATAATTGCATCGGGCATGGCTCTATGAGGAAAACCCGTCAATCAAGTGTTTCCACATCGTCCAGCATCAATAATCCTTCGGGCAGATCAACGGTCATTATCTTTTTCTTATGATCCATTTTCAGAATAAACTCTTCCTGAGCCGGAATAAGCAGTTCTTCGCCATCCTTATCGAGCACAAACAGCGTGTTAATGGTCGATTCATCCACCTCTACCACTGTGCCTATGTTTCCGTGACGCTTATCTTTTACCTGGAATCCTACAAAATAATCCCAGGAAAGTTCGTCAACAGGAGCATCTTCTGCATATTTCGAAGGGAAATAGACTTCAGCGTTGGTAAACATGCGTGCTTTCTCGGCAGAGTCTATGCCATCGAGCTTAACTAAAGCTGTGGAGTCCGACCGAAAGCGGTATTCTTCTATGAAAAACGGAACCAGGATACCATCAAGCAAACAGATGAGATAGTCACAGTCTACCCTATCGAACACATCGTCCGTAAAGGTAAACGACAATTCACCGTGAATGCCGTGAGGCTTATTAAAGATGCCTATCTTATATACTTCTTCTCGTTTTATCATTCTTTTATACGTGTGATGCGTGCGCCGAGAGCATTCAGTCGTCTTTCGATGTCCTGATAACCACGGTCAATCTGTTCTATGTTATTAATCCGACTTACACCCGAAGCACTCATTGCTGCAATGAGCAAGGCAATTCCGGCACGGATATCGGGTGAAGTCATGTTTCCGCCACGCAAGGTGAAGTTACGGTTATGACCGATTACAACTGCCCGGTGCGGGTCGCATAATATAATTTGCGCGCCCATGTCTATCAGTTTATCGACAAAGAACAGGCGACTTTCAAACATTTTCTGGTGAATTAGTACGCTTCCCTTTGCCTGGGTAGCCACAACTAAAAGCACACTTAAGAGGTCGGGCGTAAGTCCTGGCCACGGTGCATCGGCAATAGTCATAATAGAACCGTCCATGAACGATTCAATCTCGTAACAATCCTGAGCAGGTATATAAATATCGTCACCGCGTTGTTCCAGTTTAATACCCAAACGGCGGAAACTCTCGGGGATAACCCCCAAATTATCGTAAGATACATTCTTGATGGTCAGTTCACTGCCGGTCATTGCTGCCATACCAATAAAACTTCCCACCTCAATCATATCAGGAAGAACAGTATGAGTGGTTCCACCCAGGCTTTCCACCCCTTCAATAGTAAGGAGATTGGAAGCTATTCCGCTAATCTTTGCTCCCATCTTATTCAACATCTTGCAAAGTTGTTGCAGATAAGGTTCGCAGGCAGCGTTATAAATAGTGGTAGTTCCCTTTGCCAAAACAGCAGCCATCACAATATTTGCGGTACCCGTAACCGATGCTTCATCGAGCAACAGATTAGCACCTGTGAGCTGTTCGGCTTTTATTTCAAAAACGCCTCTAGCATCCACATAGTTAAATTCGGCTCCCAGCTTTTGTATACCAAGAAAATGCGTATCCAAACGTCGGCGTCCAATCTTATCACCGCCCGGTTTTGAAATCATCGCCTTACCAAAACGAGCAATCATTGGACCAATAAGCATAACCGAACCGCGAAGGCTGGAGCATTTCTTCAGAAACTCATCACTTTCCAGATAGGCTAAATCGACAGTTTCAGCTTTAAACGAGTATGTATCAATGCCTTTTTTGGAAACAATAACGCCCATATCCCTCATTAACTGGATAAGATTATTCACATCCAATATATCAGGAACATTAGTTACAGTCACCTCTTCCGAAGTAAGTAATGTAGCGCAAACAATTTGCAGCACTTCGTTTTTAGCACCCTGAGGGATGATCTCCCCACAAAGCTTGTGTCCTCCTTCGATTACAAATGAAGCCATAGAATTCGTGTTTTATTATTGTTTTGTGTAGCGGCGGGGATTGTTGTTTGTTTTAGCCTTGCGGAAAAGAATTGCTTTCGTTTCCATAAGTTTCATAGAATCTTCATCCAGTTGAATCATTCCTTTAGAATATTCTCTGAGGTCATCAAAGATTTTACGGTCGTCTACATTATCCTTATTCCAGTTCATAAAGCTCTTTTTCATGTGATTGGCCACTAAGGCAATCAATTGCTTCTTTTCTTCTCCTTCGGGATAATCGGCAGCAAGCTTAATCATTTTTTCCAAAGTGCGACCGTAATGACGGTAACGAATCTTGGAACTTGGATAAGGAATTATATCCGGTTTGGTATAAAGATTATCCTTTTTGATAATCTCATACGGAGAATCGATATCCAGTTTAAAGTCGGCCATAATTGCCAGGTGATCCCACAGCTTATGCTTAAAGTCGGGCACATCGCGCAAATGAGGAAACATGTTTCCCATGATATTGATAATCGTGTTAGCACAACGTTGTCTTTCAGCTTTGTCCTCTAGAGTCAAAGCGTGATCAACCATGTCCTGAATGCTTCGTCCGTATTCGGGAAGCGGTAATACTCGTTTTTGAGTGTTATATTCCATTTATTGAAATTTGTTTTTTTCGTTTATTACAGCTGACTCTTTGGTTTAGTAGCCACAAACTCTTTTAAGTAAAATGGTTCAAAGTAGGCTACATCTTTGAAATCGCCATTAGCAAAAGCTTTCTCCGCCAGCGGAGACATTAATTTAGCCAATGGATGGATATCATCAATGAAGTGTGCATTAGGATGGGTTATCTTTTCCCGGCACTTGGCAGCTCCGTCTCCGAAGAAATAGACAGGATGCTCATTAAGAAACTCCAGATAAGAATTCTCATCTACAATATCTGCAGCAGTTTTGCGTTTCGTTTGAAGCGCACGGTCATAAACAGCTGCATAAACTTCCATTCTCCGCGCATCAATCATGGGACATATCAAAGCATCCTCAGGCAATTCATGAAACAAAAGAACAGGTACACTAAGTACTTCCAATGTTGGAATACCAATTAGTGGTATATTTCGTCCGTAACAAACACCCTTTGCCATTGAAACACCTATCCGTAATCCTGTATATGAACCGGGGCCACAGCTCACTGCCACAGCATCGAGCATAATTGCCCGACTGTCGGCAAATGAAAGCGCTTCATCAACAAAAACACCTAAAGACACAGCATGAGAAGGGCCATTGAAATCTTCTTTACTGAAGATTGCCTGACCATCCTCACTGATTGCAACCGAACAAACGGAAGTAGAGGTTTCAATATGTAAAATACAAGGCATAATTATTCTTCTTTAATGATGCAAAAATACACTTTTTACATAGAAAAAACTCTATTTTATTCAAAATAAATTATAACGGCATATTTCCGTGCTTCTTTGGCGGATTAGTTTGCATCTTGTTATGAGCCATATCCAATGCCTGAATCAACTTAAAACGGGTTTGCTTAGGAAGAATTATTTCATCAATATATCCCAGTTCCGCCGCCTGATAAGGGTTGGCAAAGTTAGTCTTATAGTCCTCAATAGCCTGTTTCTTAGTTTCTTCGTCGGCATTACGATACAGAATATTCACCGCACCTTCGGCTCCCATCACCGCAATCTCCGCATTCGGATAAGCAAGGTTCACATCCGATCCGGTTTGTTTGCTGCCCATCACAATATATGCGCCACCATAAGCCTTGCGGGTAATCAAGGTAACTTTAGGAACCGTAGCCTCAGCATAAGCATATACAATCTTAGCACCGTGACGGATGATACCATTGTGTTCCTGTGTGCATCCGGGAAGGAATCCGGGAACATCTTCAAAAGTTACCAATGGAATATTGAAGCAATCGCAGAAACGGATAAAGCGGGCAATCTTGTCCGAAGCATCTATATCGAGCACACCGGCAAGGTAAGCTGGCTGATTAGCCACAACACCGATAGATTTTCCTCCCAAACGGGCAAAACCAATCACGGCGTTCTTAGCAAAATGAGGCATTACTTCAAAGAAATAATGATCATCCATCACCGGCTCTATAATATCTTTAATGTCATAAGGTACGTTAGGATCGGCAGGTACTACGCTTTGCAATGATTCATCTTCACGGTGAATATCATCTGCAACTGTTGATGCAGGAGTATCTTCCATGTTATTAGATGGAAGGAAGCTTAACAGTTCACGAATTCCCATCAAAAGTTCTTCTTCAGAATTGCTAAGAAAATGAGTTACTCCGCTCTTGCTGCTATGAGTATAGGCTCCGCCCAGTTCTTCTTTGGTCACATCTTCGTGAGTAACCGTTTTCACCACATCCGGTCCGGTTACAAACATGTGGCTTTTCTCTTTAACCATGAAAATAAAGTCGGTCAGCGCAGGAGAATAACAAGCACCGCCGGCACATGGTCCCAGGATAGCAGAAATCTGAGGAATAACCCCTGAAGCCATTGTATTCTGATAGAAGATAGAAGCATAACCGGTTAAGCTTTCCACCCCTTCCTGAATACGAGCGCCACCTGAATCATTCAACGCTATAATCGGAGCACCGTTCTTCAATGCCAATTCCTGCACTTTTACAATCTTCTGTGAGTTCGTGGCACTTAGCGTTCCGCCGTAAACAGTAAAGTCATAAGCATAAACAAAAATCTGGCGTCCATCAATCTTTCCGTATCCTGAAACAACTCCATCTCCAGGAATCACGTTCTTATCCATTCCAAAGTTTGTGCAACGGTGAACCATCAGTTTATCCAGTTCCACAAATGTACCTTTATCAAGAAGTGTTTCAATCCGTTCGCGGGCAGTCATCTTGCCAGCTTCATGTTGTTTCTCTATTTTGCTTACTCCGCCTCCCAGTTCAGCATTCTTATTTCTTTCAATGAAGCGGCTATATTGGTCTTCTTTTTCCATAATTATTCATTTACAACGTTTAAATCAAGTAAAATCAATTGTTGGTCACTATTTACAGAGTCACCCTCATTTACCAGAATTTCTTTAATATAACAATCAGACGTTACCTTGTAATTGCTTTGCATTTTCATTGCCTCGATAACAGCTACTGTTTCTCCGGCAGCAACAAAATCGCCCACGTTCACAGGTATCTTAACTATTTTACCCGGCATTGGTGACACAATTTTATCATCTTGTTTTTCTTCTTCTTTCTTCCTCATACGAAGATATTTAGCCTTTGTATCAACTACATCTACATTGAAAGAAGAAAAAAGCGTATTTATTTTATAGCTCTTGCCACTTTCCGAACGGATTAGTTCGGCATTATAAGATTTTCCGTCGTGAAGTATTGAACAGGCTCCGTTTTCCGCCATTGTTACATCAACTTCATACTCAATCCCGTCAATTGTCAGCCGCACATTATTGCCATCCTTTTCAAGAAGTTCAATTTCCGCAGTTCTGTTTCCTATATGTATTTCCATTTGTTTCTCTTTTAAATTCTCAACACGCCTTTATGCAAGCCAAATTCTCTCCAACGACTGATAGGACGATTATCGGTAGCCCCACTTGAGTTATTCTCTTCAAGGTTCATCAAATAATCAATATATGCTGCTATCATAGCAACATTTTCCGCTTCAGCTTCGTTAGATGAGATTCCTTTCTGAAGTCTTTCAGCATTCTTTTGAATAAAGCCGGTGTCATAGTTCCCATTTACAAAGTCGGGAGTGTCCATGATACTTCTCAAATAACTGATATTGGTCTTAATGCCCGTTATCTTATATTCGTGAAGCACACGACGCATACGCTCTATTGCATAGTTACGCGTAACCGCCCATACAATAAGCTTGCCAATCATTGGGTCATAATGAATAGGAATTTCATATCCTTCGTACACATAACTATCTATACGAACGCCAATTCCGTTGGGCTCTGTAATCTGACGGATTACACCTGGACAAGGCATAAAGTTAAACTCAGTATCTTCTGCACAGATACGACATTCTATGGCATGTCCTCTCTGCACTACGTCTTCTTGTTTAAGACGCAAAGGAACACCGTTGGCAACATGAATCTGCTCCTTAACCAAATCCACGCCAAGAACCTCTTCCGTAATAGGATGTTCTACCTGCAAGCGGGTGTTCATTTCAAGGAAATAGAAGTTGCGATCCTTATCTACCAGAAATTCAATGGTCCCGGCTCCGATATAGTTCACAGCCTTAGCCGCTGCAACAGCTGCAGTTCCCATCTCTTTTCTCAACTCAGGGGTAACAAAAGCAGAAGGACTTTCTTCCACAATCTTTTGGTTACGACGTTGAACAGAGCATTCTCTTTCACACAGATGAATAACATTCCCGTAATTATCACCTAAAATCTGGAATTCAATGTGATGAGGTTCTTCTACAAACTTTTCAAGGTAAACGGTATCGTCACCAAAAGAAGAGAGAGCTTCTGATTTCGCATTTGTATAAGCCTCTTCTACTTCACTTTCATTATGAATAAGACGCATTCCTTTACCGCCGCCACCCATGGAAGCTTTCAACATAACCGGATAGCCAATCTTATTGCAGGTATCAATTGCCTCATTTACATCTTTGAGGCTTTTCTCTGTTCCGGGAACAACAGGCACATTTGCCTTTATCATTTGTTTACGTGCGGAGATTTTATCTCCCATCAAGTCCATTGTTTCCGCATTGGGGCCAATAAAAATGATACCTTCCTCCTTGCAACGACTTGCGAAAGAGGAGTTTTCAGATAAAAAGCCATAGCCCGGATGGATTGCATCCACCTGATGAGCCTTGGCTATTTCCATTATTTTTTCGATATTAAGATAACTGTCTTTTGATGCTGCTCCACCTACGCAGTAAGCTTCATCAGCGTAAAGGACATGTTTAGCCGTTCTGTCCGCTTCTGAAAAGACAGCAATAGATTCTATCTCCATCTCTCTGCAAGAGCGCATTACTCTCACAGCAATTTCTCCACGGTTAGCAACTAAGATTCTTTTAATCATATTTTCGATATTTGGTACAACAATATGTTCCACCGTAAAGGCAGAGCAATTTTAAGTATTTTCTAATAGATTTAATAACAAAATTTAGATCCCAAGCCACGAGGAAGTAAATTATTATAGAATGGCAGGTCTTCTGACTTGCTCCCATCTTGAATGCCTTCCCGACAAATGGTCAGTGGCAAAAGTTTATCAAGATAAATTATAGAGCTTCACAGCAGCGGGACTGTTCAGGATTTACGCCTGATTCCCTTTTAATTACTATCATAGTTGAACGATAGTAAACCAATTCGGGTGCAAAGGTAACAATTATGAAGAATTATGAAACACATTTAAAGAGAAATCATTACTTTTGCAAAAAACATACGCATATGATACAATCAATGACTGGATACGGGAAAGCCACTATTACCCTGTCTGACAAGAAGATTAACGTTGAAATAAAATCACTCAACAGCAAAGCGCTGGACTTATCGGCACGCATTGCTCCGGTTTACCGGGAAAAGGAAATGGAAATTCGTAATGAAGTTGCAAAATTCCTGGAACGCGGTAAAGTTGACTTCAGCCTTTGGGTGGAAAAAAACGAAACAGACGCAGTGACTCCAATCAATGCTGCTGTTGTTGAAGGATATTACAAACAGATAAAACAACTTTCAGATACACTGGAAATTCCTATGCCTGCCGACTGGTTTAAGGTGTTACTTCGCATGCCCGATGTGATGAGCAAAAGCGACGTTCAGGAACTTTCTGATGAAGAATGGGCAGAAGCGCATCAGGCAATTGAGGAAGCTATTCAACATTTGGTTGATTTCCGCAAGCAGGAAGGTGAAGCTTTAGCGAAAAAATTCAGCGAAAAGATAGCTAACATCCGTGCTTTACTTGATTCAGTAGCACCGTATGAAGCCGAACGTATAGAAAAGGTTAAAGCACGTATCACAGATGCTTTGGAAAAGACTGCAAGCGTGGATTATGATAAAAATCGTTTGGAGCAGGAGCTTATCTATTATATAGAGAAACTTGATATCAATGAAGAAAAACAACGCCTTGCCAATCATCTTACTTATTTCATTAACACAATGAAAGACGGAAGTGGACAAGGAAAGAAGCTTGGATTCATTTCTCAGGAAATGGGACGCGAGATTAATACGTTGGGAAGCAAATCCAATCATGCAGAAATGCAGAAAATCGTTGTCCAGATGAAAGATGAACTTGAACAAATAAAAGAGCAGGTTTTAAACGTAATGTAATATGAACGGAAAGTTAATTATATTTTCAGCACCTTCGGGCGCAGGTAAGTCTACAATGATTAACTACTTATTGACTCAGGACCTGCACCTCGCTTTTTCTATTTCAGCAACCAGTCGTCCGCCACGGGGCAGTGAACAACACGGAGTAGAATACTTCTTTATCTCTCCCGAAGAATTCCGTGAGCGCATAGAAAACGATGAATTTCTGGAATACGAAGAAGTGTACAAGGATAGATTCTACGGTACCTTAAAGGCACAAGTAGAGAAACAGCTGGCAGCCGGACAAAATGTTGTGTTCGATGTAGATG
Source organism: Bacteroidaceae bacterium (assembly GCA_963667395.2). Taxonomy (GTDB): domain Bacteria; phylum Bacteroidota; class Bacteroidia; order Bacteroidales; family Bacteroidaceae; genus Bacteroides. The sequence goes on along the minus strand of CAXXJL010000001.1, from coordinate 3,438,346 downwards.
TTGTAGGCGGATGCAATATTAAGAAGTTTTATGGAGACAGGGCTCTTTCTGTATTTATCCAGCCACCTTCACTGGAGGTGCTCAAGGATAGATTGGTAGGAAGAGGCACAGATGAACCTACGGTAATTGAAAGCCGACTGGCCAAAGCCGAGTTTGAACTGAGTTTTGCCTGTAAGTTCGATGTGGTGATTGTAAACGATCAGCTGGAAGAGGCACGTGCCAGAGCAGTTAAAGTCATCAAGGAGTTTCTGGACAAATAGTTCTTTCTGCTGCGCCACACCACATTGATATGAAAATAAAAACGGGAATATTCGGGGGTACTTTTAACCCTATTCACATCGGACACCTTGCACTTGCAAATTATATTTGCGAGTATGAGGCGCTTGATGAGTTATGGTTTTTAGTCACACCTCAAAACCCGTTAAGGCAAGGCAGCGATTTCCTTGACGATAACATACGACTGGATTTGGTAAAGCTGGCCATTGAAGGTTACCCCAAGTTCGTGGCTTCAGATTTCGAGTTCCACCTGCCCAAACCGTCTTATTCTATTGACACCCTCGATGCGCTGAAGAAAGCTTATCCCGAACGGGAGTTTGTTCTGGTTATCGGCGCTGATAACTGGCTGATCTTTGATCGCTGGAGAGATTATCAACGAATAATTGCCGAGACCGAGATATGGATCTATCCTCGCCCGGGATCTGTTGTAGATAAAACAACACTTCCTCCTTCGGTCAAACTCACAAACGTACCCGAGATTGATATTTGTTCAACCTTTATTAGAGACGGGCTTAAAAATGGAAAAGACATAAGATATTTTATGCATCCTGCCGTTTATCATAAAATAGAGAAAGAGGGTTACTTCTTGTAAGCACTCTATTTGGCCAATTATCCCCTTTTATCATTGCAATTATTTCTTTTTGTCCCTCAGAAATAAAAAAATGCAAAATCATCTGCTTATCTGCTACTAAATTCATAAAAGTGCTTACTAAAAGGTTTTTCAGGTAGTGGCAGATGATTTTTTATCTGCCACTAAGTTTAATTTATCTGCCACTAGAATAGTATGCTAAAAACAATATTTTGTTTGATAATGTCCGCCTGGTTACGTCTTTTCAGAAATCATTCGGCATTTCTTGTTAGACTATACTCCAATAATTTTTATTTATTGGAGTATGAATTTTAGTTATAGAGGAATAAACCGAGTATACACTTGGCGAGGTTTTTTAAATCCCTCTCGGGATGTTTTATTTTTCAGGAATAACATTTGTGTGATCTTGTACAAAACAAATCTTTCTTCTGTACAAAAGAATTAATTGTTTTGTACAGAAGAATGCATTCTTCTGTACAAGGATACATAAACTTGTTTTAGTGGTTTTATAAAAAGTAAATCAGAGTTTAGCATTACTCCGGAGTGATATTTTAATAATTTTCAACACATAAGGTAGTTGTACGTTTTTCTGTACCACACCATCTATCTCGCGAAACATTTTAGGGGCTTCCACCATTGTATCTGTCATACGGAGATTACGGGATTTGTTTTCTAGTATGTATTTTAGTAGCAGATGATTTGATTTAGTGGCAGATGATTTTTTATCTGCCACTAGCTGAAAGGCTTTATAGCAAGTACTTTTAGTGCGTTTAGTGGAAGATAGGCAGATGATATTGTATTTTTGTTGTATGGATTCAGCTCAACAATGTATTACACGTCATCTGCAATGTAATTCAATCACCACAATCTCACTCGGTGCAAACATTCTTAGTTTTTTAGACGACGTACCTATCCCATTGGTAATAATTATAGGTACCTCTGCCGATGATTTCTTTTTCCCCTTCAGAAACCGCCTTCCATAATGAGAAGGAACAACCGGTGCATAAAGTCCCAGAAGTGTAACCTGCCCGCCATGCGTATGTCCCGCCAAAGCAAGATCAGTATTTGAAACATCCACATCTTCTACATAATCGGGAGTATGAGTTAACAGAATAACAAAATCCTGAGGTTCCAGAGCAAGTGTAGGTGAAACGCCGTTGTGTTTCAAGTCAAAAGGATTACGCACTCCGGCAATGATAATCTGCTCACCGTCTTTTGTTATCGTATCACAAGCATGCTCCAGCACACGCATACCGTGCCGCTGCATTTCCGCCACAATTTCATCGTGGCAGCGTTCGTAGTCATTGTTCCCCATTACCCCGGCAATACCATATCTGGGCTGAACTTCCGCCAATCGGTCAAATAGTTCGGTCACATACTGACATCCTTCCTGGTAATCTCCACCCATCAACAACAGATCGGGATTGACTGTTTGCAGTTGACTCACCAGTTTAATCAGCCCGGCTTGCTGAAGAGCGCTCTTATAATGAAGATCAGAAATGAAAGCGATACGAAAGCCGTTAAATGCCTTCGGAATATCTTTGTGGTAAAAGTCATACTTATTTACATGCTGAGCACCTCGCCTCGAAAAATTCTTTGTAGTGGAACAGGAAGTGAGAAGAATTTCAAAAACAAGGAGAAAAAGAAATAAGCGTTGAGTTTTCATTTTATGGCTTATCTATTCAACAATAAAACTATCTGCTACAAAAATACGTCATATAATATTTTTTTCTATCGTATTGACTCATTAAAAGCTAAAAAATATTTAAGTTTGCAAGATATAAAACATTGTTAGTAATAATATATCGATTCTTAAATATAAAACCGTTATGAAAAGATCAGCATTCCTTTTAGTCTTATTTATTTTCTGTTTACCGGCAATGATGCAAGCTCAAGAGAACGAAAGTGAAAATAATAAAAATTATCTGACTGGTGCCGTTCCCGAAAAAGATGGAAAAGTTGTTTTCTCTAAAGAATTTGACCTTCCCAATCTTTCTAAAGATCAGGTTTTCGACAAGGTGATGAATTGGATGGAAAAACGGCTAAAGAAGAATAACAACATCAGTAGAGTGATTTATACTGATAGAGATAAGGGAATAATAGTTGGATCTGGAGAAGAATATCTGGTATTAAAGTCGAGTGCAATCTCGCTGGACCGGGCAGTTATTAAATATCAGATAACAACTACATGCCTGCCAGGGAAATGCAATATGAACATTGAAAGAATATATTATGACTATGAGAAGGAGAAAAGGATACCAGCCGAACAACAGATAACAGACAAAGAGGCATTGAATAAAGACAAAACCAAACTGGTGTGGGTTTATGGCAAGTTCCGTGTAAAGACGGTTGATTTTGTCGATGCATTATTCTCCCACTTGCAGAAAGCAATAGGAGCAGCACCTATCACAGCTCAAGTTACAGAGACAGCTCCCTTAGTGGCGAGTAAACCAGATGTCAGTTCTATTCCTTCTATTTCCAAAAGCCGTGAAGCAGCTTCTTCCACCAGTGATATGTCTGGATACAAACAAATTGCGCCTGATAAGATTCCGGGAAATATTATCAAAATGCTCTCCGAAGACTGGATGCTAATTACAGCAGGTAATAATGATAAATTTAATATGATGACTGCCAGTTGGGGCGGAATAGGCTTTTTGTATCAAAAACCTGTTGCTTTCTGCTTTATAAACCCTGCTCGCTACACCTACCAACTTATGGAGAATAACGACACTTATACACTGACATTCTACACGGAAGCTTACCGCGAAGCACTAAAATATTGCGGCAGTAAATCCGGTAAAGACGTGGATAAAGTAAAGGGTTCCGGACTAACACCAATCACTACTCCTACTGGTAGCAAAGCTTTCTCTCAAGCATGGCTTGTCATTGAATGCCGTAAAATGGTTTCACAATCTCTAACGCCTGAGTCCATTGCTGATAAAAGTATAAAAGGAGAATGGGCTGGAAAGCAAATGCACAAAATGTTTATTGGTGAAATAATAAATGTTTGGGTAAAGTAATAAATGATTGTATCTTTGCTTTGCAAAAACGAAAAAATGAAAGATATAATAGAAAAGAATTCTGCCAAAGCGTGGCTGCTTGCTGCACGGCCCAAGACATTGGCTGGAGCAGTGGTGCCCATATTAATAGGTAGTGGACTTGCCATTGCCGATGGAAAGTTCAACTGGTTGCCGGCATTAATATGTTGCTTGTTTGCTTTCCTCATGCAGATAGCTTCCAACATGATCAATGACCTGTTCGACTTTCTGAAAGGAACCGACCGTGAAGATCGTCTTGGTCCTGAACGGGCTTGTGCACAGGGATGGATTTCTCCAGACGCCATGAAGAAAGGTATTATTATAACTGTGGCACTGGCTTGTGCGGTGGGCAGCACTCTCCTCTTTTACGGCGGATGGTGGCTTATCATTGTTGGTGTTTTCTGCGTAATATTTGCCTTTCTTTATACCACCGGCCCTTATCCTCTCTCTTATCACGGATGGGGTGATTTAATGGTACTTGTCTTTTTTGGTCTTGTGCCTGTATGTGGAACTTACTATGTGCAAGCTCTGGCCATCACCCCACATGTCATCATTGGTTCACTCATTAGCGGACTGGTTATAGATACGTTGCTTGTGGTGAATAACTACCGCGACAGAGATGCCGATGCCATGAGTGGAAAGAAAACAATTATTGTCCGCTTCGGAGAACCATTCGGACGTTTTATTTATCTATTTCTAGGAATAGCCGCATGCTGGCTCTGCCTCTACTTTGCATTGGAAGGTTACCTGTGGGCTGCCTTGCTTCCACAACTTTACCTGATTCCTCATTTTCTAACCTGGCAACAAATGGTTAAGATTCACCGTGGAAAAGGACTTAATAAGTTGTTGGGAGAGTCATCACGCAATATGCTTTTTCTGGCTTTATTGCTTACATTAGGATTGATGCTAGGATAAAGAAACTTTTTTGCGAGCTACCAATCTACCCTAGTAACTCCTTTTTAACAATCCAATATCCTACACGCGACTCTGATATACCAGTCTTTAGTTTATGACAACACACCAACCGGTCATCTTTAATCTCCGATTCCAAATAACAGAAACAACACGCTTTATCACTCTGCAAACTATTGGCTAATTCTATGATATGAGTTGAGATAAGGAAGATACTTCCTTTCTCCTTTTTCAAAATATCAATCACAGCTTCGGATGCTTCAAAAGCATCCGAAGCATTGGTACCACGGAATAACTCATCAAACACAACGAAGCAAGTTTTTCCTTCCCTTATCTTTTGCAATATTTCCTTTACCCGCAATACTTCGGCATAAAAGTGACTCCTGCCGTCTCTTAACGAATCGGGAAGATTTACTGAAGTAAAAATACCATCAAACAAAGGACATTTCATAAAAGAAGCAGGTACGGGGAGTCCAGCATGTGCAAGCCATACTGTTGATGCAATGGCTTTCAAGGTAGTGGATTTACCAGCCATATTTGAACCTGTAAAAACACATATATTACCATCTTTAATTTCCCAGTTATTTTTCACTGCATTTTTTATCTGAGGATGATAAAAACCGCTCATACAAAATTCTTTATCCTGAGATAATTCCGGATAACAGAATCCCGATTTCACTGCCACATTATGTGCTGTCCGAATTGCATCTAATTGATACACAATATTAAGAAGTTCGTGTATTGTAGCATCTCTTTTATAACGAAAAAAATAATCGCAATAATCAGTCTGATAATTTCCCCGTTTTCCTAAAGAAAAAAAAGATGCTATTTTTTTCAGTTCTGCTAATTGGAAAGCATCTAGAATGGTCCGGGCAAAGGCCTGAATAAGAACAGGGGAATTTTCAGTTATACTTTCGGCATATAATTTCAGATCATAAAATAGTTTTTTAATAAGCTCCGTACCTCTCTCCACAACATAGCGATTGGGATCATTACGGAATTTACGAACAAAAAGCATCAAAGAAGAATTCAGACGCGAAATATTTGTAGGTTTATCTTCAAACCCAAGATAATATTCAATAAAATCCAGTTCTTCTCTATTTATTGTCAAATCGGGCATATCATTGTAACAAATAGCCTCAATTCGTTCATTAATAGATTGTAAGTCATTCATTGGATGCATAATCCATTCTTTCATTTGCTTCCTTCCTCCGCCACTACATGTATCATCAAACAGCGAAAAGAGACTCTTTTCTCCATAAACATTTTCAGCAATACTTAAATCGTTGAAAGTCTGATTATCGGAATTAATGTACATATTTATATTCTTTAAGAATGCAGGTAAAAAACAAAGGTAAAACAGAGTTAATATAACATCATTTGCTATTCTGATTCCAATAAAAGCCGAAAAACTTTCCCCTCTTTCAAAAGATAGCGCTGTCCGCTTTCGGGGCAGGCTGCTTCCCCTTGTTCATTGAAAGTAAGCTTGTGACCGTACTCGCTTACCCAGCCTGTTTGATGAGCAGGGTTTCCTGTAACCAGGGCATAAGGAGGGACCTCTTTCGTGACAACCGCTCCGGCACCAATCATGGAATAGGCACCGATAGTGTTTCCGCAGACAATGGTGGCATTGGCTCCGATGGTTGCTCCGCGCTCCACCAGCGTGGTGCGGAATTCTTCTTTGCGGTTTATAAAACTACGGGGATTAATTACGTTGGTAAAAACACAGGATGGTCCGAGGAACACGTCGTCCTCACAAATGACACCGGTATAAACAGATACGTTATTTTGTACCTTGACGTTATTGCCCAAAACCACTTGCGGTGAGATTACCACATTTTGCCCGATATTACAGTTATTGCCAACCGTGCAACCGGTCATCAAGTGAGAGAAATGCCAGATTTTAGCCCCCTCACCTATGCGGCAGCCGGGATCGACCACCGCCGTTTCGTGAACAAAATAACCTTTCTCACTGCTCTGCATATTCCCTTATCTTATCAATAATGAATGTCTGCACTTCTTCAGTAAGTTCAGTGTGCATAGGTAGTGAAAGAACCTGCTGACAAAGCAGATCCGAAGTTGTTAGTTCGTCGCCTTCACGTGCTATATCAGCAAAAGCTTCTTGTTGTTGCAAAGGAAGCGGATAATAAATCATGCAGGGAATGCCATGAGCAGCAAGGAAACTTTTTAGTTCATCGCGATGACCATCGGTTACTTTTATGGTAAACTGATGGAATACATGTGATGTGAATGGCATCTTTCGTGGTAAAACAATAGAGTTTAAGCCCGAGAGCCCGTCATAATAGCGCTTTGCAGCTACTTGTCTTCCCTTAATATAATCATTCAGATGATGAAGTTTCACATTCAATATAGCCGCCTGAATGGTATCCAAACGAGAATTGCAACCAATCACATCGTGAACGTATTTTTTAGACTGCCCGTGACAGGCAATCATCTTTGCCCGAAAAGCCAGATCATCGTCGTTCGTCATCAATGCACCGCCATCTCCCATACAACCAAGATTCTTGGTTGGAAAAAAAGAGGTACAGCCAAAGTGTCCCATTGTACCGGTCTGTTGTTCTCTTCCATCGGAAAAAGAATAAACTGCTCCGATTGCTTGCGCATTATCCTCCACCACAAACAGATCATTAGCTTCTGCCAATTGAAGAATCTCTTCCATAAGACAACTCTGTCCAAACAAGTGAACAGGAATAATAGCCTTTGTTTTAGAAGTAATAGCTTTCTGAATATGAGCTGCCGTTATATTGAACGAATCATAGTCTACATCCACCATTACAGGTACCAGTCCAAGCAAAGCAACAACCTCGGCAGAGGCAATATAAGTAAAAGCAGGAATAATAACTTCGTCACCCGGCTGTAGCCCAAGTGCCATTAATGCTATTTGAAGAGCATCTGTGCCATTAGCAACGGGAATCACGTGTCGTGCTCCCGTATAGTTTTCTAGATTTGTGGCAAATTCACCAACCGGCAGACCATTAATAAAAGCGAAGGAATCTATCACGCTCTGAATAGCATTGTCAATTTCTGGCTTTATTTTCAAGTACTGACCTTTAAGGTCTACCATGGGAATTTGCATACTGGAGTTTATCATTTGTTACCGTACATTTTTTCGTAATATTTCTGGTAATCACCGCTGGTAACTTCTTCTACCCATTCCTGATTTTCCAGATACCACTTTATTGTTTTCACAATGCCCACTTCGAACTTTGTTTCGGGATACCAGCCCAGTTCATTGGTTATCTTAGTGGGATCAATTGCATATCGCTGATCATGGCCAAGACGGTCATTCACGAACTTAATCAGAGAGTCATTAATCCAATCAATAGAGATTTCACCTTTCTCATCACGTTCCTTTTTCTTCAACACTTCCTTATAAGCAGGATTTTCCGTCATCATCTTGTGAATAGTAGCAATGGTCAACTGAACAATTTCAATGTTCTGCTTTTCATTATGTCCGCCTACATTGTAAACTTCCCCTTCTCTACCTTCACGAACAACCAGATCAATTGCTTTGCAATGGTCTTCCACATACAACCAGTCGCGCACATTTGTTCCGTCTCCGTAAACAGGCAGGTGTTTGCCTTCGAGAATATTTTTGATAATGAGCGGAATAAGTTTTTCCGGAAAGTGGAAAGGTCCGTAATTATTGGAACATCTTGTAATACTTACCGGCATTTTAAATGTGTCGAAGTAAGCCATCACAAACATATCCGCGCTAGTCTTTGACGCGCTGTACGGACTGTGAGGACAAAGAGGTGTTGTTTCGTGAAAGAAACCTTCCGCACCCAGACTTCCGTACACTTCATCGGTAGAAACCTGATGAAAACGTACGCCTTCGCGCCAGGTGGGATAACCTTGTTCATCTTTACCGGTTACCCAACTGCGACGAGCGGCATCCAGTAAGTTTTGTGTTCCAAGGATATTGGTCATCAGGAACAATTGTGGATTCTCAATACTTCTGTCCACATGACTCTCTGCGGCAAAGTTTACCACATAGTCAAACTGATATTGCGCAAATAGCTTATCGGCTAGTTCACGCTCACAGATATCACCTTTCACAAACTCGCAACGAGTGTGGTCTATATCTTCGGCAATAGTACCCAGATTTCCCGCATAGGTTAATAAATCGAGCACTACTACCTTTATATCATTATGTTTTGCAAGAATATATTTCAGGTAGTTTGCTCCGATAAACCCAGCAGCTCCTGTCACTAAATAAGTTTTCATATATTTAATCTTTTGTTTTTGATAGTTCAATCAAGTATTTACCATACTCTGTTTTTGATAATCCGGAACCCAGGTGATGTAATTGTTGAGTTGATATCCAGCCATTGCGCCATGCAATCTCCTCAATGCAACTTACATAAAATCCCTGACGGTTCTGAATGGTTGCCACAAAGTTAGATGCTTCCAGCAAACTGTCGCAATTACCGGTATCCAGCCATGCAAAGCCACGTCCAAAAAGTTCCACCTTTAAAGAACCTTCTTCCAGATACAGCTTATTCAGGTCAGTAATTTCATATTCCCCGCGAGCAGAAGGTTTCAAACCAATCGCTTTCTCTGTAACTGTTGCATCGTAAAAGTAAAGACCTGGCACCGCATAATTGCTCTTAGGATCTTCAGGTTTCTCTTCCAGAGAGATAACCTTGCCGTTTTCATCAAACTCTGCCACTCCGTAGGCACGAGGGTCTTTTACATAATAACCAAATATGCAAGCTCCCTTTTGAATACTAGCCGCACGTTTAAGCATGGATGAAAAGTTCTGACCATAGAACATATTATCACCAAGAATCAAGCATCCCGGTTCTCCGTTCAGAAATTCGGCACCAAGAACAAAGGCCTGCGCCAGTCCATTGGGGTTTTCCTGAATTTTATATTGAAAGTTCATGCCAAGCTCCTCACCCGTTCCCAGTAAGTCTTTAAACATCGGAAGATCCCGAGGAGTAGAAATAATCAAAACTTCCCGTATCCCTGCTAACATTAAGGTAGACAATGGATAATAAATCATCGGTTTATCATAAACCGGCATTATTTGTTTTGATATAGCTTTGGAGAGTGGATATAGACGAGTGGCGCTTCCACCGGCAAGAATTATTCCTTTCATAGATTGTTCTTTTTGTTATTAAACGCAAATTACGGAAAGATATTTGATATTGCAAAATAATTCAACGGGAGATAAAGCAGTTTTTACTAAATTCTTACGTTTTTAGAAATAAAAGGATATATTTGTACATTAATAAAATTTTAAGCTATGAAACATTTATTACGGATATTACTAACCTTAACGGTCTTTCTTGGAATGGGATGTGATTGCGAGGGATTTATTGAGCCGGAATACAGCAGTTGCAAACTGACAGATGTGCAACTTCATAATATGAATAATGAGGGCAAACAACCCGTTGAAGCTACCTCGGCCGGAATAAAAAAAGAGGCTTATTTATTGCGAATAGATCTGATCACAGATTCATTACTAAACAACACTCATTATCGCTTTTACAAATTAGAGGATGGGATCATCAAGCTAAATATCAACACTGTGGATGCTCTTAATCAAGATTATCCTATTGGAGCAGATGTGACAACTTGTTTTAAAAACTATCCTAGAACGGTAGAACAAAATATTGGAGACTCGACTCAAAAAGGCGACACAATAAATGTAATGTATGGTAATAAAATTTATCTGGCTTTGCGTACCACTCCTCAAGCCGGCACACACTCCTTCCGGGTTACACTGACTCTGGCTAGCGGGAAAAAGATAGAACGAGAAACAACACCTATTATGTTATATTAATTTATTCATCATGAGAAAAATAATTATATTGATTCTTTTCTTTTTGCCGGCTATACTGCAAGCACAAACAGAGAAACCCAAACATATAATAATAGATGTGACAACCGGTATCAATGTGAATTTGTTTGAGCCAAAGTTTGGCAATGCTTCAGATTGTTTGTTAAGTACCAAAACAATATCACCTTTTATTAAAAACAGGTTTAGCTATTTCTTTAGTTCCCGGTGGGGAGCATTCGTCGATTTTAAAATATCTTCTGCAACCCATTCGGGAAAAGATTATTCAAATATGATACCAAACCTTTATTATAATCTGGGAGATGATTTCAATAGAAATAACAGTGTAGTTCTTCATGATGGGAGTATTGGAGGGACATATCGTATTGAAAATAAAAATTGGTCTATCCGTACCAGATTAGGAATAGGTATTGGAGAAATGCTCGTCAAGAATCCCGACTTCACTATAAAAGAAAAAGGGAACAACAATCTTTATTATATAAGATATACCGCAGGCGACAGATATCTAGAAGTCGATGACCTTCTTTTCTTAAATCCCGGCATTAGCCTGAGTTACAAGTATGGTCATATTCTTTTCAATATGGATATTGATTACACGCAATTCATACAAAAGGTCAGTTATACTTATGACGTTACAGACGCTTACACCCAAGAAGTTATAGAGTCTAAAAAGTTCGCTCCCAAAAACCTTTCCGGTAATCTTAATCTTGGTTTAGGAGTCAGTTTTAGCTTTTAATTAATAGAGTAAGGATGGCAACCAAAGCATTATCCGGCAAGTTCAATCACTTCCAGATCTTTAAATTCTCCATTATCTATCACAAAACGAACCATGGTGCGCACCTTATGAAAGCCATAAATGCCTGCTGCTCCCGGATTAATGTGGAGCATACCAAGAGTTTTGTCATACTTTACTTTAAGGATATGAGAATGACCACTAATAAATAACTTAGGTGGATGCACCAAGATGCTTCCCCGGATAGAAGGATCGTAATTGCCGGGATATCCGCCAATATGCTTCAGTAATATTTCGGTTCCTTCAATGGTAAAGCGGCTTACCTGTGGAAACATTTTACGAATATCCTGTCCGTCAACGTTTCCATACACTGCCCTAAACGGACGGAAGGCTGCCAGTTTTTCTGCAACTTCCACCGACCCTATATCTCCCACATGCCATATTTCATCACAGTTCTCAAAATATTTCAGGTATTTTTCATCCCAATATCCATGTGTATCTGACAATAATCCAATTCTTACCATCTTTTTGCAATTAATGTTTGCAAATATACTATATTTACGGCAAAATTGTTGCCATGGAACACACATATCAATACTTTAAGCGGGATATTAGCTGGCTATCGTTTAATTATCGCGTACTACTGGAGGCTGATGACGACAGTCTTCCGCTCTATGAGCGCATCAATTTTATTGCTATTTATTCTTCAAATCTGGAAGAGTTTTATAAAATACGCGTAGCCGATCATAAAGCAAATGTTTCGGGAGCAAGAACAGACGAGGAGTCCATACAGACATCTCAGCAAATACTGGAAGAGATCAATCTGGAGGTTAACAGGCAACTGGAAGAAAGAGTACGCATTTATGAGCAAAAAATTATTCCAGCACTACGTCAAAACAATGTCATATTCTATCAAAGCAAGGATGTGGAGTCCTTTCATCAGGAGTTTATTCACAACTTTTTTAACGAAGAAATATTTCCTTTTCTACAGCCGGTATTGATTTCCAAAGGTGAAATAGTGTCCTTCCTGAGAGATAACCGGCTATATCTTGCCATTAGACTATTTAAGCGAAACTGTAAAGTTGACGATCCTTTACGCGAAAAATATTTTGTTCTTAAGATGCCTTACAGTAAAGTATCCCGTTTTATTGAGTTGCCTCAGCATGAAGGGAATTACTACCTGATGTATATTGAAGATATTATAAAAGCTAATATAGGAACCATTTTCCCGGGGTATGATGTGGATAATTGTTATTGCATCAAGATTTCGCGTGACGCCGATATTCTGATAGACGACACAACAAGCGGAAGCATTGTGGAGCAAGTAAAAAAGAAGGTAAAGAAACGCAAAATAGGAGCTGTGTGCCGTTTCGTTTATGACCGTCTTATGCCCGATGACTTTCTGAATTTCCTCATAGATGCCTTTCATATTAACAGAAAAGAATTGATTATTGGAGACAGTCACTTAAATCTTGAAGATTTAAGTAAGTTGCCCAATCCCAATAAACAGCTGAGGATAAATGAAAAGCCTCAGCCCATGAAACTTAATTACCTGAATAAGCATTCATCTATTTTTCAATACGTGAAGAAAAAAGATCTGCTGGTTCACTTTCCTTATCATTCCTTTGAGCATTTTATTCATTTCCTTTATGAAGCAACGCATGATCCAATGACCAAAGAGATTATGGTTACTCAATACCGTGTAGCTGAGAACTCGGCGGTGATTAATTCCTTGATCAGTGCTGCACAGAACGGTAAAAAGGTGACAGTCTTTGTGGAACTGAAAGCCCGCTTCGATGAAGAGAATAATCTTGAAACAGCAGAAATGATGGAGAATGCAGGTATTAATATTATCTACAGCATTCCGGGGCTTAAGGTACATGCCAAAGTGGCGCTGGTTCTCAGACGTAGTGAAAAGCATAAAAACGCGCGCAGCTATGCGTATGTGAGCACGGGCAATTTTAATGAAAAAACAGCAAAGGTTTACTCTGACATAGGCCTGTTTACGTCGAACGCTGAAATAGTGGAAGATTTGCACACACTGTTCCTTATTCTCCAAAAAAAAGTGGAGCAACCCCGGTTCAAACAACTACTGGTTGCCCGATTTAATCTGATACCAGAGCTCACCAACCTTATTAATCACGAAATTGAACTAGCAGAACAGGGCAAAGGAGGAAAGATTATCCTTAAAATGAATGCTTTGCAAGATCAAACTATGATAGATGAGCTTTATCGGGCGTCCGAACGGGGAGTAGAGATTGAACTCATTGTGCGCGGTATCTGTTGCCTGATTCCGGAGCAGCCCTACAGCAAGAACATTCGCGTTACCCGCATTGTAGATAGTTTCCTGGAGCATGCGCGGATATGGTATTTCAATAACGGAGGAAATCCAAAGGTATTTATAGGCTCTCCCGACTGGATGCGCCGCAATCTTTACCACCGCATAGAAGCTGTTACCCCTATCCTTAATGAAGAACTAAAGCAAGAAATCATTGATATACTGGATATTCAGTTAAAAGACAATCAGAAAGCCTGCTTTGTTGACTCAAAATTACGTAATAAATTTAAATATAACCCAATAGAGCCACCAATTAGAGCACAATATGCCATCTACAGTTTTTTGAAAGGCAAAAATTCACTACCTTTGCACCCAAATTAGCAAAAACAAGAATGATTTCAGTAGACGGATTAACAGTTGAGTTCGGGGGAACCACCCTTTTCAAAGATATTTCTTTTGTGGTAAATGAAAAAGACCGTATTGCCCTGATGGGAAAAAACGGTGCGGGTAAAAGTACATTATTGAAAATATTCGCAGGTGTGCGTCAACCCACCCAAGGAAAGATTTCTGCTCCAAAAGAGGCAATGATAGGTTATTTACCACAACATTTAATGACCGAAGACGGGCGGACTGTTTTTGAAGAAACGGCTCAGGCTTTTGCTCAGGTTCATGAAATGGAAGCTGAAATGGGAAGGCTAAACAAGGAACTGGAAACAAGAACGGACTACGAAAGCGACAGCTATATGGAACTCATTGAGAGCGTATCTGCTTTAAGCGAGAAGTTCTACTCAATAGAGGAAACCAATTACGAGGCAGATGTGGAGAAAGCACTGTTTGGACTTGGCTTCACCCGTGAAGACTTTAACCGTCAGACAAGCGACTTCAGTGGTGGATGGCGCATGCGTATTGAACTGGCCAAACTGTTATTGCAAAACCCCGATGTGTTGTTACTGGATGAGCCTACCAATCACCTCGACATTGAATCTATTCAGTGGCTGGAAGATTTTCTTATCAACAGTGCCAAAGCAGTAATACTTATTAGTCACGACCGTAAATTTGTGGACAACATAACCACCCGCACCATTGAATTAACAATGGGACACATCTATGACTACAAAGTAAATTATTCCAAATACCTGCAACTTCGATTGGAAAGACGCGAGCAACAACAAAGAGCGTTTGAAAATCAACAAAAAATGATTGCTGATACACAGGAATTTATTGACCGGTTCAAAGGAACCTATTCAAAAACCAATCAGGTGCAAAGTAGGGTAAAGATGCTCGAAAAGATGGAAATAATGGAAGTGGATGATGAAGATACATCAGCTCTTCGTTTAAAATTTCCTCCTTCTCCACGCTCGGGCACTTATCCGGTAGTAATGGATGGTGTGGGCAAAACGTATGGCGAGAAGCTGATATTCAGCAATGCCAACCTCACCATTGAACGTGGCGACAAAGTGGCTTTTGTTGGAAAGAACGGTGAAGGTAAGTCTACCCTGGTAAAGTGCATCATGCAGGAAATTGAGCATTCGGGCACTCTTACTTTAGGACACAACGTACAGATTGGTTATTTTGCACAAAATCAGGCTTCACTTTTAGATGAGAATCTAACCGTTTTCCAAACCATTGACGATGTGGCTGTGGGAGAAATCCGTAATAAGATACGCGATTTACTAGGAGCTTTCATGTTTGGCGGCGAAGAATCCACAAAAAAAGTAAAGGTACTGTCGGGAGGAGAACGAACCCGCCTTGCAATGATCAAGTTATTGCTGCAACCGGTTAACCTTCTTATCCTCGATGAGCCCACCAATCACCTCGACCTCAAGACCAAAGATATTCTAAAGTCTGCCCTGAAGGATTTCGACGGAACACTAATTGTGGTATCTCACGACCGTGACTTCCTTGATGGCCTGGTAACCAAGGTTTATGAATTCGGTAACAAGAAAGTAACGGAACATCTTTGCGGCATTTATGAATTCCTTGAAAAGAAAAAGATGGATTCACTGAATGAGCTGGAACGAAAGAAGTAGCGAATTGTGGTTACCATAATGGGATAAATTTATCTGCGCAAGGGAATCCATTGGTGAATGCTTTGCATTTAATTGGAGAATGCTTTGTGCTTTATTGGTGAATAACCGGGAAAAATTGCTTAATATTTTTAGAAAACATAACCGAATGTTTTTATTTCGTGTTTTTTACAAGTTCTACAAAAAACAAAAAGTATCCATCACTTCATTACGATATTTTATAACGACTTGATTATTTGACTTTTACCCCGTGATGTTTTCGTGATGGATGAAATTGATCCATCACGGGGTATTTAATTATTATTCAGCTTATTGGCTAAAATCGTGATGGAGTGATGGATGAAATTGTTTTTTCGCTGTCAACTTTTAATTATTCAATTCTATACGTAAATCATCTTCTTGGTCATTCCACCATCAATAACCATATTCTGTCCATTTACAAAGTTATTCTCGGGATCACACAAAAACAGACACGCCTGTGCTATATCTTCAGGCTTTCCTACTCTTCCAGAGGGATGCTGATTATGATCGGCTTCTGTAAGTGAATCGTAGTTTTTTGTCTGTATCCACCCGGGGCTAATACAGTTAACTGTAATATGGAACTCTGATAAAGAAAGTGCCAACGCATGAGTTAAAGAAACGATTCCTCCTTTTGAAGCAGCATAACCTTCACTGCCCGGTTCACTCATTAAATAACGTGTGGAGGCAATATTTATGATTCGCCCATAAGAAGGCAGCACCTCCATTTTAGAACGGTGCAAAGCCCATAATCTGGAAGTTATAAAAGCGGGACGAAGATTAGTTGCAATAATCCTGTCGAACTGCTCCACAGAAGTTTCCGTCAAAGGAGCAAACCCACCAATACCCACATTATTTATCAAGATATCAATATCACCCCAATCTGTAAATAGTTGTTCCATAATTTCAGTCAAAGAATTCTCATCAGTCACATCTGCTTTAAAGAACGAACTATTCTCTGTTAAGAGAAAAGAAGAGTCTGGTTCACAAATATCACAAAAAGCCACCTTAGCTCCTGCATTCACAAAAGTTTCTACAAGACATAACCCGATTCCCTGAGAACCACCGGTAACAAATACTCTTTTGCCAGACATTGTTTTCATAAGAAACTTCTCTTTTTTAGTTAAACTATAATCAACAGAATCAACAGAATCAAGTAAGATAAAGCAATTTTCATGATCGGATCACAAACAACGCACCTCCTCCGGCAGGTATCCACTGCGGATTCTCCATTCCTGAGGATAGAGATTGTTTGCACGGTTGCCGATATTCTTCACAAAGCCTAGTGGAGTACCTTTGTATTGCAACAGTACATATCCGCGTGGGGCAGTTGCATCCAAAACGATTGCTTCTTTCCGTAAATAGGAAATGGCCTGTTCATAAGTTAGTTCACAAGAAGAGAATTCATTCGTATTTAGCTCATTGCTCATTGCCAGGGATTGGTGAGGAAGCAAGTCTTTTCCTTTTACTTCACCAATAAGAATGCCTGAATGAACCACTTTTAACTGTTGATACAAAGCATTGACCAACTCTTTGTGTGTTCTTTTGCAAGCAATGATAAAGTCGCCTCTCCGTTCCAAATCAAAATCTTCGGAATGCAGTAGCCATTGCTTGGCTTGCCCGGGAATTTCCATCGGTTTTTCTTTTTTATTCTTTTTAGAAGGTTTCACCCGCAAAGGTTCCACTTCCTCGTCTCCTGTTTTACGCAAAGCAGCAAGAAAAAATCCCTCTCCTTTTGTTTTGTGGGGAAGAAATCGGAATACAGGCGTATCCGTTCCTGCAAGATTGCCGGTAATTCCCCATTCCATAGGAACATCAACAGAAAGAGACTCCGCACCAAGCTCAGCCTTTATCCATTCAATATTTTCTTCATCCTCTTTCAGATTATACGTACAGGTACTATAGATAAGAATCCCTCCGGGTTTCAGGCTGGGCCATATATCGGCAATGATGCGACGCTGGCGTTGATAGCAGATTGTTACATTCTCGGGACTCCATTCTTCTATCGCACCCGGATCTTTACGAAACATTCCCTCTCCCGAACAAGGTACATCGGCGAGAATCAAATTGAAAAGTGATCCCAAAGCAGAGAAGTCCGCCGGGTCATTATTGGTAACAGCCACATCGGGTTGCCCCCACTTTATAAGGTTTTCGGCAAGAATTTGTGAACGATTCCGGATTACTTCGTTGGCAACCAGAAAACTTTCCTCGGGCAACAGACTGCGGAGGTGAGTGGATTTACCTCCCGGAGCAGCACAAAGATCAAGAGCCACAGTGGGCTGGGTTATATATTTCTTTATTACTTGTTCCACAAACATGGAAGAGGCCTCCTGCACATAGTAACATCCCGCATGAAACAAGGGATCAAAAGTAAATGTGAGGCGTTTATTGAGATAAAATCCTGTGGAGCACCACGGCACACTGTTGTTTTCTTGGTGAGAAAAGGATTTCATTTTATTCACACGAATGCTTACAGGAGATTCTTCCTGCAATGCACATTCCAGTTTGGTAAATTCTTCTTCGCCTAAAAGCGCCTGAGTTTGATTAATAAAGAGAACCGGTAGCTTCATCTGATCATATTTATGGTGCAAATATACTTTATTCTACTCTTTTATTGGGAAAAATAAAAAATAATTCGTCTATTTGCAACTTTACGGATGCATTACTCCGTCTAACAAATGAAGAGTTAAACAATTAAGATTTACGAATATGAAACAATTTATGATCGCATTCATGATGATGCTGGCAATGAGCATCTCAATGATGGGGCAAGCCTCACCAAAGAAGGCAACACTTACAAAAAATCCTGCAGCAAATGTGACTCTGACAGTGCAAACCACCTCCTCGGATTCAGATTCAATCGCAAGCGATTCTCTAACAAGCCTTAAGTCTCTTGCGCAGGATGACAATGGTGAATTAAAATCCTTAAAGGCAGAATTGAAAGGATTTCCTTTTGAAGATTCAGCTGGGCTGATAGTTCCCGTCATAGCCATTCTTGCTGTATTTGGAATGCCAGTCTTTATTATCCTGATTGTCTTTGTCTTTCGTCACAAAAATAAGCAAGCTCAATATCGCCTTGCCGAAAAAGCACTAGAGAATGGTAAGGATATTCCAGAAGGATTATTCAAGGAAATAGAAAAGCCAACCAACATTTATGCTAAAGGAGTAAAGAACGCTTTCCTTGGTCTGGGATTAGGAATTTTCCTCTGGGCACTGACCGGCGAATTTGGACTTGGGTGTATCGGTTTCATGATTATGCTTATGGGAATCGGACAAATTGTGATCCACTACACACAAAAGCCTTCAGACAAAAATAAACTAGAAGATAAGTCGGACGAAGAATGAGCCAGATCAACGACATATCGTTAGTGGCACAGGTCGTGGTATTAAAAAATGCCAGGGCCTTTGACGAGTTAGTTAAGAAATACCAATCGCCCATCCGAAGGTTTTTTCTTAATCAGACTCTGGGCGATAGCGATTTGAGTGACGACCTGGCACAAGAAACATTCATTAAAGCCTACACAAACATTGCCAGCTTTAAAAACCTGTCGAACTTTTCTACCTGGCTATACCGTATTGCATATAATGTCTTTTATGATTATATTCGCAGCCGTAAAGAGACATCTGAAATAGATGCGAGAGAGGTAGATGCCATGCATTGCACCGAACAGGAAAATATAGGGCAAAAGATGGATGTTTATAAGTCACTCAAAACACTCAAGGAAGTGGAACGAACATGCGTAACATTATTCTACATGGAAGATGTGAGCATTGAAAAGATAGCGGGAATAATAGGATGCCCTGCAGGAACAGTAAAATCGCACCTATCCAGGGGTAAAGAGAAACTAGCTACTTACTTAAAACATAACGGTTATGACAGACATTGATGATAAAATGATAAGCCAATTCTTCCAGACAGAGAAGAAAGAAGTTAAGGATAATGGTTTCTCACGCCGTGTAATGCGCAATTTGCCAGACCGGGGAGAAAAGCTTTCAAACATTTGGGTAGCCTTCTGTTCAGCCATCGGGATCATATTATTTTTCCTTTTCGATGGATTAGAAGCATTACTTAATATTTTGCACGAAGCCTTTAACGGAGCAATACAAAGTGGCATTGCGCACATCGATATTAAATCCTTACTTATAGTAACAATAGTGCTTATTAGTATTGGTGTAAAAAAAGTTTGCCATATAGAGTGAAATTAATCATAAAAAAACACAATATTAGATTCCTTTTATATATATTTGCGGTACACATATGACGAATGAGTATGAATGTTCCACCGCAACATAAAAAAAATATTTTTTTTATTTGTATTTTATGGTTGATCATGAGCAGTTGTAACACTCCTAACAGTGAAAAAGCTGTTGGTGGATATTCTTTTGTCGACTCCCTGATAGAACATTATAAGAATACATCATTTCAACGTCCAGACATAGTTAAACAGAACCTGCTAAAATTAAGACAAACAACAAACGACAGCATTGATTACTACAAGCTAACGCAATTTATTAGTTACGCATGCTTCCAGAACAATCAACCTGATTCCGCATTCTTATTGAATGATAAGGTTATTCGTTTTTGCAAAAAACAGTCGCCTAACCTTGCCGGATTATCCGAATTAGAAACGTACGCATATTTTCATAGAAGTCAATTTTTTCGGATTAAAAACCAGCTCGACTCTACCTCTTTTTATCTTAAGCAAGCTTACAGTATAGCCAATCACACAAAAAAGCACAAGGAATTAGTAAATATCTGCATCAATATAGCCTATAATTATTCACTTCAGGGAAATTATTCACTAGCTGTTTTTTTCTATAAAAAAGCAGAGGATGCTGCTGACTCACTGCATTTGCACAACGAAGTATATTCATCCATACATACCGGATTAGCAAAAGTTTATCTGGATTTGAACAATTTCAAATTATCTGATTATTATTTAAAGCTAGCAGAAAAGAATTACAAGAAAATGTCGCCTGACAAACAATATGTATTTGCCAGTATAAAAGCTAATTACCTCTATATAATTAAAGATTATAAAAAGTCGCTGGAATGGAATATTAGAGCTAACAACGTGACCAGTAAATTTAAATTAAACACTTATAGAGGTATCACGGAATGTAACTTGGGTGAAAATTATCTATTGCTTAACCAACTCGATTCTGCAAAATCTTATTTAGACAAAGCAAATGCTTCCTTTTTCAAAACCGGTTTAAACGAAGACTATTCTTTCTATATAAATTGCCTTTATGCGGAACTGGCATTGCAAAAAAACGACTTGGAAAGTGCACACAGATTATTATTTAAACATTATGATTTATCCAAGGTAAAACCTCAGTACATCTATCTTTATAACAGAAAACTAGAATCTTACTATCAAAAAAAAGGTGATTTTCGCAATGCCTATTTTTATAGCGCAAAAGCCGATACGCTCAATGAGTCACTGCGTAAGGAGATAATCTCAAATGCAATATTAGAAATAGACACGCGATATAGTAAGGATACATCTCTTTTAAAGGAGAACCTTATCGTTTCAAAAAGCAAAGCTGAAGTGCAAAAATCACGTTTTGTCAGCATCATTTATTTATCTTTATTATTTGCAGGCATAATAATTATTGGCATATTCATCTGTTCTTCCAGAAAAAAGAGAGAATTGAAATTAAAAAAACAGTTAATAACAATAACCAAGTTACGTATGGAAAATATCCGTAACCGAATATCGCCACATGTTCTATTTAATATGCTGAATGCTGTGATGCCTACAGTCAAACAAGACGACAACCTTGTTCATCTTTTCAGATTACTAATTCAGTCATTACGCAATAATCTGGTTGCCTCTGAAAAGATTGCCGTTTCACTGGAAGATGAAATTGAATTTGTAAAAAACTATATTGAATTCCACAAAAAAGCCAACAGAAAAAAAATAGATATCTATTGGAATATAGCTCAGGAAATTCCATTTGAAACACTGATACCTTCCATGATTATACAGATTCCAATTGAAAACGCAATTAAATATGCTTTCAAAGAAGAACAAGAAGACGCATATATCAACATTAACGTTTCAACCGATAATCATTTTTTGTATATAATCATTGAAGATAACGGAATAGGATATAACCCAGGCAATCATGTAGGTGATAAAAACAGTACCGGTACAGGACTAAAGGTTATATTCCAAACAATACAATTACTTAACCACAAAAACCAGGAAAATATATTTTTCAACATTGAGGATATGAAAAACCTTTTACCTGATTTGCATGGAACAAGAGTCACAATTATAACTCCATTAAAATACAATTTTGAGCTATGACAACACCCATAACTACAATTATAGTTGATGACGAAAATAATTCAATTTTAACCCTTTGCAACGATCTGGCCAATTATCCGGAGATCAAGGTGATTGAAACAACCACGTCAATAGAAAAAGCCAAAAAGATTATTGTGCAATACCAACCTGATCTGCTTTTTTTAGACATTGAAATGCCTAAAATGAATGGAATAGAATTACTGCACGAGATTCATGATTCAATTCATCCGGAGATGCATGTTGTTTTTTATAGCGCTTTCGACAAATATATGCTAGAAGCCTTGAGGTCATCAGCTTTTGACTACTTAATAAAACCATATCAACGGGAAGAGCTTTCCAATATTATTGAACGTATAAAAACGCAACCAAAGAAAGCAAGAATAAACATAGAACAATCCATACGTCGATTACTTACAAATGACCGAAAATTTGCTCTACAAGCAATTTCCGGACTACTATTATTAAGAGCAAGTGAAGTCCTTTGTTTTCATTACATCGATAATATGCGCAGTTGGCAAATAACCATGACGGATTTTTCAGTTCATAAACTTAGAACTGGCATTATTGCAAAAGATTTGCTTTCATTCAGTCCTTCATTCATGCAAATCAATCAAGAATGTATACTTAATGCTGATTATATTTCATCCATTGAGAATAAAACACTTAAATGTGTTTTATATCCACCTTTTAACAATTTAAACATACACGCATCGAGAAGATATTACTCAAAATTAAAGGAACAATTAGAAATCCTTTAAAAAACATCTGCTTTTTAGACCTGATCTCCTTAAAGAGAAGCCTGCTTCATCCATTCAGGAAGTAAAGAGTGCTATTAAAAGTTTTTTTGAGACATTCTGTACCTTTTATATTTTAATCATGTATATTTGTTCCAGACGAATAATTTGACTATGAATAATAAGTATGTGATAAATATTGGCCGTCAACTAGGAAGTGGCGGACGAGAAATTGGGGCTAAGCTTGCCTCACAGTTGGAAATTGATTACTATGATAAAGAACTAATAAACATAGCGTCGCAAGAAAGCGGGCTAAGCAAAGAGTTCTTTGAGAAGGCAGATGAGAAAGCATCACAAAGTATCATTGGCGGACTTTTTGGAATGCGCTTTCCGTTTATTAATGATGGAACAGTACCAAGCAACAATTATTTAAGCAATGATGCACTATTCAAAATACAAAGTGATGTAATTCGTAAACTGGCTGAAGAAAAATCATGCCTCTTTGTGGGACGATGTGCAGATTATATTTTACGTGAAAATCCTCGTTGTGTTAACATCTTTATCTCATCATCAAAAGAAGATCGTATAAACCGTATTTGTAAGAAGATGGGCATTGTTCCAGAAAAAGCGGAAGATCTGATAGATAAGACAGATCGTGAACGTGCCTCCTATTACAATTATTACAGCTATAAAGTATGGGGAGCAGCTTCCACTTATCATCTATGCATCGATTCATCGGCACTTGGCATTGACGATACTGTTGCATTTATAAAACTATTCATCCAGAAGAAGCTAGGATTATAATTAGAGATAACATAGAAAAAGCGTTCAAACAGTATTAAAATACTGTTTGAACGCTTTTTTATATATTCAGATAACTGGCTACAGAAACAGAAGTATAATTAACTGTGCTGTCAATACACGTAAGAACATTGTTAATGGATATACAGTAGAGTATCCTACAGCCACCGCATCACTGCCGGTTGTTTGAGTTGCATAAGCTAATGCGGGAGGATCTGTATTACTACCTGCAATAAGACCCATCAACATAAAATAATTTAGTTTAAAATATCCGCGCCCTATCATTCCAATAATGATTAAAGGAATAAAAGTAATGAGGAATCCGCATCCAACCCATAATAAACCGTCGCCCTGGACTACTGTTTCAAAAAACTTACCTCCAGCCTCAATACCAACGCTGGCAAGGAAAAGCAGAAGTCCTACTTCACGTAACATCAGGTTGGCACTTTGAGTGGTATAAGTTACCAAATTAAATTTATAACCAAAACGACCTATCAGAATAGCAATAACCAATGGCCCACCGGCTAATCCTAACTTCACAGGAGTAGGTATCCCTGGGAATGCAAAAGGAAGACTACCAAAAAATATACCAACAAAGATACCAACAAAAATAGTCAGAATATTTGGTTCGTTAAGACGTTTCATTGAATTACCCATTACGGAAGCAACATTTTCTACAGCATCCTGAGTACCCACAACTGTAACGCGGTCGCCCATCTGAAGAATAAGATTAGGATTTGCAAAAAGATCTACACCGGAACGGTTTACACGGGTTATATTTACCCCATAAAGATTGCGAAACTTCAATTGTCCTAGTTTCTTTCCATTTATTTCAGATTTTGTAATCAAAACCCTACGCGACACCAATGGAGAGTTTTGTTCTTCCCAATCCACTACGATCTCTTTGCCTATAAAAGCGGAAACAGCCTCAGCATCAATTTCTGAACAAACTACAAAGATCTGATCTCCTTGATCGAGAATTGTATCTGAACTTGGAATAGATACCTTACCGTTTTTACGAATACGTGATACTACGAAAGGACGACCTGCCAAATCCATCACATAAGATATCTCTTTACCATAGATAGCCTCATTATGTATTTCAAGATGCATCAAATGAGGTTTATTCTGACTATCGTCTGTCACAGCATTCCAATCTTCCTCTTCTTTTTTAAAGCTTACGCGGAAGATAATACGAACCAGAATCATAGATGCAATAATACCGATTACTCCAAGCGGATAAGCTACTGCATAGCCCAAGGCTATTTGAGGAATATTTTGAACGACACCAGCAGCATGCAGCTGATTAAGTGTTTCCTGAGCAGCACCAAGTCCGGGAGTATTTGTTACTGCACCAGAAAGAATACCGACCATCATTGGAAGTTCAACTCTCCCATTAAGAGAGAAGTAAAGTACCAACGCAACCACAACATTAAGTGCAACAACGCCAAAGGCCAGTAAATTCATTGTCATTCCACCTTTCTTAAAGGAAGAAAAGAATGAAGGCCCAACTTGTAGTCCTATACAGAATACGAATAAAATTAATCCGAACTCGCGAATAAAATGAAGAATGTGAATATTTCCTGTAAAGCCCAAATGTCCCATAAGGATTCCGGCAAACAAAACAAATGTAACACCTAAAGAAACTCCGAAGATTTTAATCTTCCCTAACAAGACTCCGAGAACAATCACAAATGCATACAACATCACAATGTGAGCTACTGATTCCGGGTCTGTCAGCAATGTTTGTAACCAATCCATAGTATATAAAGTATCAAAATTAAAATTTCCGCAAAGGTAGCCAATCTATCCCATCAGATCAAATATTTCTGCTCCTGTTTTTTTCTAAATTTATTAAAATGATAACTAAAAAAGGTGAAACATTGAAATTTCCATGAAAAATGTATCCTATTATAAGTAAATAAGTATCTTTGCATGTCACATTTAGACATTTTAGAATATTGGAAACACATTTTTAATCTTGTAAATAAATACAATAAACTATGGCAGATAGTAAAGAGAAACTCTTTTCGGACTTTTCTCCTGTGGGCACAAGCCAGTGGATGGAAAAAGTAACAGCCGACCTTAAAGGGGCCGACTTCGAAAAGAAACTCGTTTGGAAAACAAACGAAGGATTTAAAGTTAAACCATTCTACAGGATGGAAGATCTGGAGGGTCTGAAAACAACCGACAACTTACCGGGGGAATTTCCTTACCTTCGGGGAACAAAAAAAGACAATGTATGGCAAGTTCGTCAGAACATCCAAGTTGAATGTCCGAAAGAAGCTAATGCAAAAGCATTGGAAATACTAAACAAAGGGGTTGATTCTCTGGGATTCAGTATCAAAGGCAAAGATGTAAATGCTGATTACGTTGAAACACTTCTCAATGACATTTGTGCTGAATGTGTTGAACTAAACTTTTCTACTTGCCAGAGTCATATAGTAGAGTTAGGCCAACTGTTGGTAGCATACTTCGAAAAAAAGAACTATGATGTAACAAAGTTGCAAGGTTCTATCAATTACGATTATTTCAATAAAATGCTTACTAAGGGCAAAGAGAAAGGTAACCTTGTGCAAACGGCAAAAGATTTGATAGAAGCTACCAAGTCTCTTCCTTTCTACAGAGTTATTACCGTTAATGCTTTATCACTTAATAATGCAGGATCTTATATTTCTCAGGAATTGGGATATGCACTGGCTTGGGGAAATGAATATTTAAACTTGTTGGTTGACGCAGGAGTTACAGCGACAATCGCAGCAAAAAAGATTAAATTCAACTTCGGCATCAGTTCCAACTACTTTATGGAAATTGCCAAATTCCGTGCTGCCCGTATGCTATGGGCAAATATTGTAAGTTCTTACGAGCCTGCTTGCACAAGAGAATGCAGCAATACATCTGAAGATGGCGAATGCCGCTGTGCAGCCAAAATGAAGATTCATGCGGAAACATCCACATTCAATCTAACTCTCTTTGATGCACATGCAAACCTGCTTCGTACACAAACCGAAGCAATGAGTGCAGCTCTTGCAGGAGTAGATTCATTAACTGTTACTCCATTTGATAAAGCTTATCAAACTCCTGATGATTTCTCAGAACGCATTGCCCGCAACCAACAATTACTTTTAAAGGAAGAATCAAACTTTGATAAAGTAGTTGACCCTGCGGCAGGTTCTTATTATGTTGAGAACCTAACTGCTTCTATTGCTCAGCAAGCTTGGAGCATCTTTTTAAAAGTGGAAGATGAGGGTGGTTTCCATGCAGCTGTAAAAGCAGGAAGTGTTCAGGCTGATATTAATGAAGCAGGAAAAGCACGACATGCAGCCGTATCCAGCCGCAAGGAAATTCTTTTAGGAACCAACCAATTCCCTAATTTCAATGAGAAAGCAGGCGAAAAGAGACCTATGAAAAAGAAATGCTGCTGCAGCGACAACAATACTTGCGAACCTACTGTCGCTGTGCTTAACTGTGACCGCGCAGCAAGTGAATTTGAAGCACTGCGTTTGCAAACAGAAGCAGCCGATCATCGTCCAAAAGCATTTATGCTGACTATCGGTAATCTGTCTATGCGCCAGGCAAGAGCTCAGTTTGCTTGTAACTTCCTGGGATGTGCCGGTTATGAAACTGTTGATAATCTTGGATTCGAAACTGTAGAAGAGGGAGTAGAAGCTGCTATGGAAGCAAAAGCTGATATCGTGGTTCTGTGTTCAAGTGACGATGAATATGCAGAATATGCTGTTCCAACATTTAAAGCGATTAATAACCGTGCTATGTTTATAGTTGCCGGTGCTCCGGCTTGCATGGACGCACTGAAAGCTGAAGGAATTGAAAACTTCATCAATGTCCGTGTCAATGTCCTGGATACCTTGAAACAATATAATGCTAAATTAGGAATAAAGTAAAAATCATGAGACCAGATTTTAAGAATATAGATATATACGCCGGATTCAAGCACGAAAATGGTGCTGAATGGCAAAAGACTAACGGCATTGAAGCTAACTGGAAAACTCCGGAGCTTATCAACGTTAAGCCTGTTTACACAAAAGAAGACCTTGAAGGAATGGAGCATCTTAATTATGCTGCCGGTATTCCTCCTTATCTACGTGGCCCTTATTCTGTAATGTACACTCTTCGCCCCTGGACTATCCGCCAATATGCCGGATTCTCTACTGCTGAAGAATCAAATGCTTTCTATCGTCGTAACCTTGCTTCCGGACAAAAAGGTTTATCCGTGGCATTCGACTTACCTACTCACCGCGGATATGACCCTGACCACGAACGTGTAGTGGGCGATGTGGGTAAAGCGGGAGTCTCTATCTGTTCATTGGAAAACATGAAAACGCTGTTCGACGGTATTCCATTGAATAAAATGTCTGTTTCAATGACAATGAACGGAGCTGTTCTTCCTATCCTTGCTTTTTATATCAATGCAGGACTGGAGCAGGGAGCTAAGCTGGAAGAAATGGCCGGAACAATTCAGAATGATATCCTGAAAGAATTCATGGTGCGTAACACATACATCTACCCACCTGCATTCTCTATGCAGATTATTTCCGATATTTTTGAATATACTTCTCAGAAGATGCCTAAGTTCAATTCAATCTCTATTTCGGGGTATCACATGCAGGAAGCAGGTGCAACCGCAGATATTGAATTAGCATATACATTGGCCGACGGTATGGAATATCTTCGTGCAGGTGTTGCTGCCGGAATTGATATTGATGCTTTTGCACCACGTTTATCATTCTTCTGGGCAATCGGTACCAACCATTTTATGGAAATTGCCAAGATGCGTGCCGCACGTATGTTATGGGCTAAAATTGTGAAACAGTTCAATCCAAAGAATCCTAAATCTCTTGCATTGCGTACTCACTGCCAAACTTCAGGTTGGTCACTAACCGAACAAGATCCGTTCAACAATGTGGGTCGTACTTGTATTGAAGCAATGGCTGCCGCACTTGGTCATACACAATCACTTCACACCAATGCTTTGGATGAAGCAATTGCATTGCCAACTGATTTCTCTGCTCGTATTGCGCGTAACACTCAGATCTATATTCAGGAAGAAACTTACATTTGCAAGAACGTTGACCCATGGGGCGGTTCTTATTATGTTGAGAGCCTGACAAATGATCTTGCTCACAAGGCATGGGAACGTATTGAGGAGATTGAAAAACTTGGCGGAATGGCAAAAGCTATTGAAACGGGTGTTCCTAAACTCCGTATCGAGGAAGCTGCAGCTCGTGCTCAGGCTCGTATCGACTCGGGTTCTCAGACTATTGTAGGTGTTAATAAGTACCGTTTGGAAAAAGAAGCTCCTATTGATATTCTTGAAATTGATAATACAGCCGTTCGCCTGGATCAACTTGATCGTTTGAAAGAGTTAAAAGAAGGCCGTAACGAAGCAAAAGTACAAGCTGCTCTTGAAGCCATCACCAAGTGTGTGGAAACCAAGGAAGGCAACTTGCTGGAATTGGCTGTTGAAGCTGCACATGTAAGAGCAACTCTAGGAGAAATCTCTGATGCTTGCGAAAAAATTGTAGGACGTTATAAAGCTGTAATTAGAACTATATCAGGCGTGTATTCATCAGAAAGTAAAAACGATTCAGACTTCAAACTTGCATGTGAACTTGCAGAGAAGTTTGCAAAGAAAGAGGGACGTCAGCCCCGTATCATGATTGCTAAAATGGGACAGGACGGTCACGACCGTGGTGCCAAAGTAGTTGCAACCGGTTATGCAGACTGTGGCTTTGATGTGGATATGGGACCATTGTTCCAAACTCCGGCAGAAGCTGCCCGCGACGCTGTTGAAAACGATGTTCACGTTGTTGGTGTTTCTTCATTGGCTGCCGGTCACAAGACATTGATTCCTCAGATTATTGACGAATTAAAGAGACTTGGACGCGAAGACATTATCGTAATTGCCGGTGGAGTTATCCCTGCTCAGGACTATGACTTCCTGTACAAAGCAGGTGTAGCTGCAATCTTCGGACCTGGTTCACCTGTGGCAAAAGCTGCATGCCAGATTCTTGAGATCTTACTTGACGAAGAATAATAACTATCTATAATTATAAAAGGCGCGGAAGTTTCTATTTCCGCGCCTTTATTATATTATCATTCACCAATCATTTTGTTTTATTGCCCAAAGAATTTTATCCATACGCCAATAATTCTGAAATTATTGGTGAATAAAATTCGCGTAATAACTTACTCTATTATACCAAACAGACGGTCACGAAGAATATAACATCCACCAATCACTCCTGCCTTATCTCCCAGTACTCCAAGCTTCAGTTTCATATCCTGTAATACAAGATTCAGAGAATATTTATGAAGTGCGGTTTCAAGAGGCAATGTTAGGTAAGTACCGGCAGCAGACAGCTCCCCTCCAAGTATTACAAGCTCTGGGTTAAAGATATTCAATAGCAGAGACATATAATGTCCCAGTTTCTCTCCTACCTCTTCCACAACTTCTATAGCAAGAAGATCTTCATGTTTTGCTGCAGCACGAATAACATCATACATATCAATATCATCAATACTTTTCTGACTTGTTACTACAGATGTGGACCCATCGGCCAATTTTTCCTTAAACCGTCGAACAAGTGCCTGACCGGATATTTCTGTTTCCAGACATCCTTTTTTACCACATTGACAAAGTATCTGGTTATCAAGAACCGGGCTGTGTCCAAATTCACCGGAGAAACCAGACATTCCATAATATAAGAATCCATTACAAATCATCGATATACCAAAACCCCAATTAAGGCTAATGTAAATAACATCTTTTTCTGAAGATTCAGCACCGGCTCCGCAGCAATACTCGCCATAGCCCATTGCACGGGAATCATTTTCAATAAAAGTTTTTATACCAATCCTACTTTCAATAAGGTTGCTTAATGGTTCTTTTTCTGAAGAGAAGTAGCTATCACTATACCCTTTTGCCGAATTTGTTCGTCCACTCAAAACCACGCACGCCCCAAGAATCTTATCTTTATCTAAGCCTGATTTATCGATAAAATCATTGATAAGATGACATAAGCCATCTAATGATTCTTTTGTATTCTTTAGTGTAAAGTCAATTCGGGTAGCAACTTCCATAAATTCATTTTTGAAGTTTTGCAGACCAATGCTAACGCAATCTCGTCTGACGTCAACACCTAGAAAAAAAGCAGAATTCGGATTAATGCAATAAATAGAAGGACGTCGTCCGCCAGCTGTATCTATTTTCCCTTTTTCAAAAGCAATACCCTCTTCAATAAGCTCGGCCACTACTTTTGTTACGGTAGGAACACTAAATTCTGTTTCTTTGCAAATATCGGCTATAGTTGTACCTTCCTCAAGCATAAGCTGTTGGATTACATTCTTTTTAAGTCGAGCCATTTTTAATGCAGAAAGAGACATTCCTTTCTGCGAAGCAAATAATTTTGAAAGAGTCATAATTTATACCCCTAAATTAATTAATAAAGCTTACAAAAATAGTGTAATCAAATCATTTAATACACTTTTTAACGATGATTAACTCTGCTTTCAATCTTCTTTTTATAAATAAGCCAGCTATATTGTTCATTTCTTCCAAAATAATTAACTTTGCCTCCTTAAACAAAACAAGAAACATGATAGTTTGCATTGCCGAAAAGCCGAGTGTAGCACGAGATATTGCTGATATCCTTGGAGCTAAAAATAAAAAAGACGGATACATTGAAGGAAACGGATACCAGGTTACATGGACATTCGGGCATTTGTGCACACTAAAAGAGCCACATGAATATACTCCTGACTGGAAAAGATGGAGTTTGGCTAATCTGCCAATGATTCCACCTCGCTTTGGCATTAAGGTAATTGATTCACCTTCTATTGAAAAACAATTTAAAATAATTGAACGTTTGATGACTCAGGCTGATGAAATTATTAATTGTGGTGATGCCGGGCAGGAAGGAGAATTGATTCAACGATGGGTGATGCAAAAAGCAGGAGTAAAATGCCCAGTGAAAAGATTGTGGATTTCTTCGCTTACGGAAGAGTCTATCAAGGAAGGCTTCGCAAAATTAAAAGACCAGTCAGAGTTTCAGTCTCTTTATGAAGCGGGGCTGTCGCGTGCAATTGGCGACTGGACTTTAGGCATGAATGCCACTAGATTGTATACTTTAAAATATGGACAGAACAGACAAGTGTTGTCTATAGGACGTGTGCAAACACCCACTTTGGCACTTATTGTGAACCGTCAGTTAGAAATAGAGAACTTTAAACCAGAACCCTACTGGGAACTAAAGACAATATATAGGGATACTACTTTTTCTGCAACCAAAGGTAAATTCACTTCTAAAGAAGAAGGTTACGAGTTTCTGGAGAAAGTGAAGTACTCGGACTTTATGATTACTGATGTTTCGGCAAAAAAGGGAGTTGAATATGCTCCCAGACTTTTTGACCTGACCTCCTTGCAGGTGGAATGCAATAAAAAATACGGCTATTCGGCAGACGAGACACTCAAACTTATTCAAGCTCTTTATGAGAAGAAAGTTACTACTTATCCGCGCGTAGATACAACCTTTCTTAGTGATGATATTTATCCGAAATGCCCTGCCATTTTAAAAGGAATAAAAGGATATGCAACCCTTACTGCTCCTTTGGAAGGGAAGAAACTGGCTAAATCAAAGAAGGTGTTTGATACTTCAAAAGTAACCGATCACCATGCAATTATCCCTACCGGAGTGCATCCCATGAATCTTTCCGATATGGAACGTCGGGTATTTGATATGATTGCGCGACGGTTCATTGCAATCTTCTATCCCGACTGTAAAGTATCAACAACAACCGTACTTGGTGAAGTGGAAAAGATTGAGTTCAAAGTGACCGGTAAACAAATATTGGAACCGGGATGGCGAATTGTATTTGCCAAAGAGCAGTCTGATGAGAAAGAAGAGGATGAACGTACGCTTCCTGATTTTACCAAAGGGGAAAGTGGACCACACCAACCGGACTTAAATGAAAAATGGACTCAGCCACCTAAGTCGTATACTGAGGCAACTCTATTACGGGCCATGGAAACAGCCGGCAAGCTTGTTGATAATGATGAGCTTCGCGACGCATTAAAGGAAAATGGCATCGGTCGCCCTTCCACAAGGGCCGCCATTATCGAAACATTATTTAAGCGGAACTATGTGCGTAAGGAAAAGAAAAATTTAATTGCTACATCAACCGGCGTTGAGTTGATTCAGATTATTCATGAAGAGCTCTTAAAATCGGCAGAGTTGACAGGAATCTGGGAAAAGAAGCTGCGCGAGATTGAAAAGAAGAACTACGAAGCAAAAACATTTCTGGAAGAGCTAAAGCAAATGGTTACAGAGGTGGTGCATAATGTTTTGTCCGATAATACAAACAGACACATCACCATTCAGGAAGCCGTTAAGGAAGAGGTGAAAAAAGAGCCAAAGAAACGAGAACGAAAACCTGCTGCTCCGAAAGCTAAAAAAGAGACAAAGCCATTGCCGATAGTAAACAATGACAATTTAGTTGGACAGCCTTGTCCGCTGTGTGGTAAAGGAGTGATTATTAAGGGCAAAACAGCTTATGGTTGTTCGGAATGGAAAACCGGATGCACATTCAGAAAAGGGTTTGAAGAATAAAAAAAACATCAAGTCATCTTATCCAAAGTCTCTTGAAGTTTTAGAAAAACAACTAGTCATTTTAAACAGAGTGACTAGTTGTTTTTTAAAGAGCAAGAATATAACCTTAAATCACAATAAACGAGCCGGATTGCAGTTATAATAAAATAGCTCATCATCAATATAATGAAACAGATTCTTAGTTCCATAACCCTCTTTTGCATACTGCTTCTATTACTCCAATCGTGCGGATGGGAAAGCAGTGTTAAGAAAGGTAACGAAAGTTATGCTTTGGGGGAATACTATGATGCTGCAAAATATTACAATAAGGCTTATTCCAATATTCCTTCCAAAGAACGCAAGAAAAGGGGCGAGATTGCTTATAAAATGGCCGATTGCTATCGACTAACCAACTATACCGTGCGGGCCAAAGGTGCATATATGAATGCCATCCGTTATAAGTTTCAGGATAGTATTGTCTTCTTTTACCTAGCCGAATCTCAACGGAAAAGTGCCGACTATAAAACGGCAATCAAGAATTACGAGCTCTATTTATCTCATAAGCCCGGTGACCTTTTAGCCCTGAATGGTTTAAAATCCTGCACTCTTGCTCCGGAATGGAAGAAAGATCCAACAAGACACATTGTAAAAAAGTTCCCAGCCTTTAATTCCAACCGCTGTGATTACTCGCCCATGTATGCGGGGAAAGAAACAGATCAGCTTTACTTCACTTCCACCCGCGACAAAGCGAAAGGGAACAATTTGAACGGTATCACGGGAATGAAAAGTGCTGATGTTTTTATTGCCAAAAAAAATGAAAAGAAAATATGGCAACTTCCCGAAGTTATTGAATCGGAAGTAAATACGGAATTTGAAGATGGTGCTTGTTCCTTTACCGCAGATGGAAAAACAATGTATTTTACCCGTTGCCGGATTGAACCTAATTCTCCCGCATCGGCCGAAATCTTTGTTTCTCAACGAACAGGAGCAAACTGGGGAACTCCTCAAAAATGTCAGATTATAAAGGATTCCTTATCTTCCTTAGCCCACCCTGCCATCTCTCCCGATGGGCACTATCTTTACTTTACCTCAGACATGCCGGGAGGATATGGAGGTAAAGACATATGGAGAGCACCTGTTTCAAATGCAGGATTCGGTGCTGTAGAGAATCTTGGAGATGTAATCAATACCCCCGGAGATGAAATGTTCCCAACTATAAAAGATAATGGAGATCTCTATTTTTCATCCGACGGACATCCAGGAATGGGAGGACTCGACATCTTTCAGGCACAACAAGACAAAGAAGGTAACTGGAAAACAGAGAATCTGAAATCACCCGTAAATTCACCGGGTGACGACTTTGGCATGACATTTGAGCCGGAACTACAACGAGGCTTTTTCAGTTCTAACCGAGGTGATGCCCGAGGCTGGGATCATATCTACACTTTCGAACTCCCACAAATTACCCATACTGTTACCGGCTGGGTATATGATAAAGAGGGCGACGCACTACCCGACGCAACTGTAAGCATTGTGGGAAAAGATGGAACTAATCTAAAAGTCAGTGTAAAAGGAGATGGATCATTTACTAAGGAACTAAAGCGGGAACAAAGCTACATAATGCTTGCCAATTGTCGCGGCTACATGAACTTCAAACAAGAACTTACCACTGATACTATCAGCGAAAATAAGGCATACGAATTAGAATTCCCACTTGCGTCTATTACCCGTCCTGTGCTTATAGACAACATCTTTTATGAATTTGATAAAGCAAACCTCACTAATGAATCAACTAAAGCGCTGAACGAACTAATTAAGTTACTGAACGACAACCCTAATGTTACAATTGAACTAAGTGCCCACTGCGATTATTTTGGCAATGATTCTTATAATGAAGCTCTTTCACAGCGTCGTGCCGAATCTGTTGTTAAGTATCTTATAGCAGGAGGAATTGAAAAGGAAAGACTAACAGCAAAAGGCTACGGGGAGACTCAACCTAAGGTAATAAACAAACGCCTTGCCAAAAAGCTCCCATTCTTTAAAGAGGGAGATGTGCTGACTGAAGATTTTATTCTTAAACTACCTAAAGACCAACAGGAAATCTGTAATGCAATGAACAGGCGAACTGAATTTAAAGTTTTAAGAACTACCTATAAGTTATACAAATAAATATCTCACTTCCCAGTACTCCTACCAGAAAGTGAGATAAATGAAATAATATAACTGCTAAAAATCTTATTTATTAGAAATATATCCTACTTGATCAACGATTTTCTGACCTTGAGCAGATTCAATAAAGTTAATGAATGGAGTAATCTTTGCAGCATTTTTCTTATCATAGTAGAAGAAAAGAGGACGAACTACCGGATAAGTTTTATTCTTAGCTGTTGCTACCGATGGAGCAACAAATGTTTTGCCATCATAAGATATCTTGATTGCTTTTACATCCCCTTCCAAGTAAGCTAAACCCACATAGCCTATAGCTCCTTTTGTCTGACTTACAGACTGGATAATTGCTCCGGTTGCAGGCATTGAAAGAATATTTTTCTTATAATTTTTGTTCTTTAAAACGTATTCTTTAAAAAATTCGAATGTCCCTGAGCTACTTTCTCTTGAATAGGCAACTATAGCCAAGTCAGCTCCACCAACTTGTTTCCAGTTAGTGATCTTTCCCGTAAAAATATCTTCTAATTGCTGACGAGTAAGTTGACTTATCTTATTTCCCGGATTAACAACGACTGCTAATGCATCATAAGCAACAATTTTCTCAACAGGAGATTTACCTGCTTGCTGGAATTTTAATTTTTCATCAAATTTCATCTTACGAGATGCTGAAGCAATATCTGTTGTTCCTGCAAGCAAAGCAGCGATTCCTACTCCACTACCGCCACCAGTTACAGTCACATTTCCACCCTTTTTATTAAAAACTTCTGCCTCCTTTTGAGCCAATGGCAACACTGTATCACTACCTTTTACACGTTGAGCAGTTGCTACCTGAGCTATGCTACAGATCAAAGCTATTGCTAAAATAATCTTTTTCATCTTTCTTATTAATTTAGAATTTATATTGTAATCTTAAAGTAAATATATTGTCTTTTAAATCAGAGTTATAACCTGTCAGGTTTTTAGATTTTTCATTAAAGGCCATGTCATAGTAAGCCATTACTCTGAAATTGCTATTCATTCTATAAAGGTATCCGAATCCAATGTTATGTTTTGCAACGTCACCTTTACCACTTCCTCCTAATCCAACTTCATCGCCTGATAGTTTTGTGTTTGGATCATAAGAATCATATTTTGCAACTAATGAATGTTTGGTTTGGCCTAAATCCTGTATTAAATAAACATTATAACTCATAAAGTTGCGTTGATAAGTATCAGTCGTTGGAAGTGAAGAACTGTTAGGGCTTTTTGAATCGCCCAATCCACCAGGTTGGTCTCCAGTAACCATCTCAGCACGTAGAGTTGTGAGACCGGCAGCGGAAGACAATAAGAATTGTCCGTCAACTCCATAATAACAACGTGTCGAGTAATCGCCAATTTTTGCATTATTCACTGCAACAAAATCTTTCCCTGCCATTTCATATACTTTTGCATTGCCTTGATATGCACCACCTAAATAAAGTGAAGTACCCAATCCCCATTGAACATTATCATAAGTCTTTTTATATGAAAGATGAGAAATCCAGTCTTTCCTATTATCAGTTTCCTGCTTGATACCATTCCCTGCAAATAGTCCTGTTTCAAATTTAAGTGGATTCAAAACATGCCCTTTTGGTGCCTGAATGGTAAACATTGCTCCCAAATCACGTTCGTCAGGGAAAAGTGTTACACACCCTGTACTGCGTTCTGGCGTTTCGCGAGAACTTGACGAATACGAAACTTCATAACCGAAAGGTCTGTCAAAAATACCGGCTTTAAATGTAGCCCATCCGGTCCATGGATCTGTTACAGTAAAATATGCATCTTTAAATCCTACGCCCTTTTCTGTAATATCCAGTTGAACAACAGCAGAACCTTTAACAACTCCCAGATTCAGGTCAGAATAGGCAAACTTAACACGCCCACGACGAATACCAAAACGAGTAAATGTATTTTCTGTTGCAGCTTTTCCTGCTCCAACCTTTAAACTGGCATCCTTCTGACCTATTTGCAGATCACTCTGAATGTAACCAGAGATCTTCAATTTGCTTAAGTCATCAACGAGCGAACTTATTCGTTCAGTCTCTGCCTGAGTTTTTTCAAGCGGCGTCAATTCAACTTCCTGAGCCATTGCCGTCAGTGTTGAAAGACATAAGAGAGAGCATACTAAAAAAATTTTCATACCTAATTTTTTTTGTTATTAATTTGATACGGCAAAGTAAGCTCTAAAATATTTCACTTTTATTTCGCAGCAATTACATTATAAATGCATTGTTGTTACTAACGTATTACAACCAATAATAATGATAGATTGTTCACTGAAAGCCCTACAATTGCGCTGTTATTTTTAAGTTGACCGAAATTTATCTATCTTTGCAACTCATCAGGTATTTCTTTCCTGAACTAATTAACCAGCATATGAATATCAACAAGAATAGGTGGGGCAGTAATAGTCTTTATCACATCATGGCATTTTTTACCGTAATTATTTGGGGAACCACCTTTGTGTCAACCAAAGTGCTCATTAAAGAAGGTCTCACTCCCGAGGATATCATATTCTATCGCTTTCTGATTGCATACATTTGCATATGGATTATTAGTCCACGAAAGCTCTTTGCAAACAATTTGAAGGATGAACTTTTATTAGTAGCAACAGGTTTGTGTGGCGGTTCACTCTATTTCATTGCAGAAAACAGAGCTCTTGGCATTACATTGGCTTCTAATGTATCACTTATCGTATGCACCGCTTCAATCTTTACCGCTATCTTATCACATCTTTTTGTAAAAGGAGAAAAACTGAAAAAAAATCTGATATCTGGTTCTTTCATTGCTTTAGCAGGAGTTGCCTTCGTTGTATTCAACGGTAGCTTTATTCTGAAAATTAATCCTGCCGGAGATCTTCTCACAATCACAGCTGCAATAATGTGGGCTTTTTACAGTATCATTTTAAAAAAGCTGGACAACAAATACTCTACGATTTTCATAACTCGCAAGGTTTTCTTTTACGGGATAATAACCTTACTGCCAATTTTTATCATTTCTCCCTTAACAACAGATACACGTATCTTATTCCAGCCAATGGTTATAGGAAATTTCATTTTCCTGGGAGTGATAGCGTCTATGCTTTGCTATATTCTATGGAATAAATCTGTTAAACATTTAGGCGCGGTACGAACAACAAACTATATTTATATTGTTCCGTTAATAACGCTCATCACCTCTTCCATCGTTATAAATGAGACCATCACTCTCTTTGCAATAACAGGAGCACTGTTAATCTTAAGCGGAGTTTATATTGCCGAAAGGGGATTTCACTGGTCTAAATAATTATCATAAAGAACCAACAAAAGCAAACGAAAGGTTCTTCTTCCAAGCCTCATCTGAATTAAAAAAGTCATTAAAAGAAACGGCTTTTGGAACTTTTTTCACTAAGTTTGCACACAGAAATTAAAAACACCCATGAAGCAATATTTGGATTTACTCGACAGGGTCATGAAAGAGGGTACCCGTAAAGACGATCGCACGGGAACCGGTACTATTAGTGTATTCGGACATCAGATGCGTTTTAATATGGAAGAAGGCTTTCCTTGCCTCACCACAAAAAAACTTCATCTAAAATCCATTATCCATGAACTTCTTTGGTTCTTGCAAGGAGACACTAATGTGAAATACCTTCAGGATAATGGCGTGAGAATCTGGAATGAATGGGCGGACGAGAACGGCGACCTTGGACATGTATATGGATACCAATGGCGTTCGTGGCCTGATTATAAAGGTGGTCATATTGACCAGATTAAAGATATTGTAGAAACAATAAAGCACAATCCGGACTCTAGGCGTATGCTTGTCAGCGCATGGAATGTGGCTGATATTGAGAACATGAAGCTCCCTCCCTGCCATATAATCTTTCAATTTTATGTAGCCAACGGACGATTGAGTTTGCAACTTTATCAACGCAGTGCCGATATTTTCCTGGGAGTTCCCTTTAATATTGCTTCCTATGCCTTACTTCTTCAGATGATGGCACAGATTACAGGACTTAAAGCCGGCGATTTTATTCATACACTTGGAGATGCTCATATCTATCTGAATCACATGGAGCAGGTAAAACTTCAGCTAACAAGAGATCCTCGTCCACTTCCCAAGATGAAAATCAATCCGGATGTGAAAGACATATTTGGTTTTAAATTTGAAGATTTTGAGTTGATAGATTATAACCCACATCCTCACATTAAAGGTGACGTTTCCGTATAAACACAAAGAAGTATGAGTAAAGTATCCATCATAGTTGCCGTATCACAGAATAATGCAATCGGAAAAGAAAACAAACTTCTTTACTGGCTGCCTAATGACCTAAAACGATTCAAAGCCCTTACCACAGGGCATACCGTGATTATGGGCAGACGCACTTTTGAGTCTTTACCCAAAGGGGCTTTACCCAACAGACGAAACCTGGTTCTCTCTACCAATCCTAATACAGAATTTGCCGGAGCAGAACGATTCTCTTCTTTAGCTGAAGCACTTGCAACATGTAAAGAAGAAGAAGAAGTCTTTATTATGGGAGGAGCCAGTGTTTACAAACAAGCCATGACTATTGCAGATACAATCTATCTGACATTAATTGAAGATATAACTAAAGATGCGGATGCATTTTTTCCCGAGATAAAAAAAGACGAATGGAAAGAAACGGGTAGAGAGCCTCATCCTACGGATGAAAAGCATCACTACTCGTATATTTTCATTGATTATGAAAGACGCTGAATACTTTAATCCTCAGTCTCAATATCAAGAATTGGCATTTGACGCTTAATTGCTTCATGAAAAGAAATTAGTGTCTCTGTACGTGCCAGACCCAGTGGTTGAAGTTTATCATGAATCACGCTTAACAAATGACTATTATTCTTTGCATAGATTTTAATAAACATATCATATTGCCCTGTAGTAAAATGACATTCCACTACCTCCGGTATATTCTCCAAAGCATTTCTTACATCTTCAAAAGTAGAAGGATCTTTTAAGAAAAGCCCTATATACGCACATGTTTCATAGCCAATCTTCTCTGGATCAATCACATACTCAGATCCTTTTAATATACCTAAATTGGTTAGTTTTTGTATGCGTTGATGAATAGCCGCTCCAGAAACATTACACGCACGTGCCACTTCCAGGAAAGGAATTCTAGCATTATCTGCTATTAGTCTAAGAATTTCTTTATCCAAACGATCTAGTTGATGATATCCCATATTATTAACAATATAATTATTTCTGCAAAAATACGTATTTTTTTTGCAATAAAATGAACAAACTATCACTTTAATTACTAAAATAATAATAAATAAACACAACTAAATACTCTTCACTAATGTTATAACTATTATTACTCAAAAAAGTCTTACCTTTGTGCCAAAATTATAGATTAATATGAAAAAGAATATCCTTCTATTAATACTCTGCTGTCTTTTGTCTATTTATTCAAAAGCACAATCTTTTAATGACTATTTTACAGATAAAACACTCCGTGTAGACTATATATTCTCTGGCACTGCCAATCAACAAGCTGTATCTGTGGAAGCAGTATCACAACTACCTTCCTGGGCGGGAAAACGCCATCACCTGTCGGAATTACCACTTGATGGCAACGGACAGATTACGGTAAATGATTTAAAATCGGGGACTTGTATTTATAAGTCGTCTTTCAGTTCACTTTTTCAGGAGTGGCTGGACACGGATGAAGCCAGAAGTGTTTCCCGTGGATTCGAGAATACCTACCTTCTTCCCTACCCTAAACAACCGGTTGAAATCAGCATCTCTTTCAGAGATAAGAAAGGGAACTATAACACATTGCTGAAACATGTTGTAAAACCGGATGATATTCTGATCAGAAAGCAAGGAAATGCTCATGTTATTCCTTATACTTACCTGCAAAAAGGCGGAAGTCCTGAAAACTGCATTGACGTAGCCATCTTGGCTGAAGGTTACACTAAGGAGGAAATGGATTTATTCATCAAAGATGCCAAAATAACCTGTGAAGCATTGTTCAGTCATGAGCCTTTCAGATCAATGAAAGATAGGTTTAACATTGTGGCTGTAGAGAGTCCATCAAAAGATAGCGGCGTAAGCTCCCCTAAAAAAGGAATCTGGAATAATACTGCTTTCAGTTCACACTTTGACAGTTTCTATTCTGACAGATATCTTACCAGCAGCAATCTGATAGATATTCATAATTCGCTGGCGGGAATTCCTTACGAGCATATTATTATTCTGGCTAATACTGACCAATATGGGGGTGGAGGAATTTATAATTCCTTTACGCTTACTACCGCCCATCATGAGCACTTTCGTCCGGTAGTGGTACACGAATTCGGACATAGCTTTGCCGGTCTGGGAGATGAATATTATTATGATAAGGACCTTTTCACCGATGTTTATCCATTAAATGTGGAACCATGGGAACCCAACATTACCACACGTGTTAATTTCTCTTCAAAATGGGGAGACATGGTAAAGGACGGAAAAGCAAAGCTCATTGAAGGAGGAGGTTATTCTTCCAAAGGGATTTACCGTGGAGCTGAAGATTGCCGGATGAAAACAAACACCTGCCCGGCGTTCTGTCCTGTTTGCCAAAGAGCAATAAAGAGACTGATTGATTTTTATACTCTTCCTTAACCTTTATTTATGATTTCCATTCAGCGCATCCATACAACAGACAAAGATCATTATTGTTTTGCAGAGAATCTTCTCACCACAGCTTTTCCAAAGGAAGAACGGAGGGAACTGACTCTGCAACGGGAATATACTGACCATAATAAACAATTCAATAATAACATTCTGCTGGCAGATGAAGATCCGGTTGGATTTATTTCTTACTGGGACTTTGATGAGTTTCTTTATGTGGAACATTTTGCAATTGATGAGACAAAAAGAAGCGGCGGATACGGAAAACTGGTTCTGAATGCACTGAAGGAGAAGTTACAACGCCCCATCGTATTAGAAGTTGAACTTCCTGAAAATGAAGCAAGTAAGCGCCGAATTAGTTTTTACCAGCGCCAGGGCTACCAATTATGGAAAAAGGAATATCAGCAGCCTCCTTACAGGAAGGGTGATAATTACCTGCCTATGCATCTCATGGTACAAGGAGAATTAAGCAGTACAACTGATTTTGATCAGGTAAAAGAAACCTTATATAAAAAGGTTTACCAAGTTGAGAACTAAAGAAGAAGAGCTGTTACTCGTGACGAGCTGAGTAAATAATATTCAGAACATTTGCCCTGCGCAAAGCTTGTTTAACATCCGATACAATCCCCATCGGAGTATCCTTATCCACTTTCAGCATCACCGTCATCAGCGAATATTCATCTGGCTGCAGAGTTGCCTTTTTCTTTTTCATGTAAGTTTCCACCCCGGCAACCGTCAATATCATATTGTTTAACTGAATGCGAGGTTTGTTTGCTGCCCTTCCTGCCGGTCTACCTATATAAATTGTAGTAACAATAGCCTTCTTTCCTATCACCGAAAGTTCTGTAGCCTGAGGCGCATTCACCTCTCCCACCTGTAATTTATCTTTTCGGATGTTGGTTAA
This sequence comes from Bacteroidaceae bacterium, assembly GCA_963667395.2. Taxonomy (GTDB): domain Bacteria; phylum Bacteroidota; class Bacteroidia; order Bacteroidales; family Bacteroidaceae; genus Bacteroides. The sequence goes on along the minus strand of CAXXJL010000001.1, from coordinate 3,395,470 downwards.
CATCATAAGGAAAAAAAGTAAAATAAGAAAAATAGTAGGCAAAGCTAGTGCATTCAACTTTGGAATCGTCAGCTTTTCCTTTGTAATAAATCTTTTTTTCATTTTTTACCTCCTTCGCTTAATTGAGGCTCAGCCTCTGAAATACGTATCGGATAGCAGGCACTAATAGCTCTCTGCCTGTCATTAGAAAGGTCCACATATTTCACGTTCCACTTCTTTTGGGCCAGTTCATAACGAAGTTCGTTATAAGCGCCAATCAGTTCGTTTTGAACATCAATATATGCCTGATAAGTGGTATTTCTACCACACTGCACAGAAATTACATGCTTTGATGTAACGAACATATTGCCCAATAAAGGAATCCTTTTTATCTCCTTTTCAGGAAGCTCTTTGTTGTTTTTAGGATTAGATATAAATGCTTTAGCCAGTTCCCTAAGCTCGCCAATGCCTACAATCTGATTTCCACAAATAAGCTCGTCATTATCTGTCAGAAAGACATTGAGAATATTACGCGGTTCTATTTTTATCGGAGCATATTTCCCAACAGGCGGTGGAAGACGTCTTTCCAATCCCAAATCTGAATTAACGGAAGTGATCACAACAAAGAATATGAGCAACAAAAAAACGATACTTGTTGCCCAGTTTGCATCAATCTCCGGAATTGTTCGTTGGAATCGTCTCATCACTATTTAACTTTACGAACTACATAAAAGCCAATAATAAGAAGAACAGCTCCGCCAATAAGTATATAGGTGGTATAAAGGAACATGTCCGTGAGCTTAAGCCACACGGGAGTATTGTAAGTTCCACCATATCCTTGCAGGGAAAGAAGATTTTCACTGCCGCAAAGCCAGCAAAAGAACATGATAAAAACAAAAACAAAAAAGCCGAGAACCGGACGCATGGCTAGTTTGGGAGAACGGCGAAAACGTTCTATAAACCGAGCTATCAGCGCAAGAAGGGTTACAAGCAAAGCCCCGCCCAGTAAAGCTACCATAACAATAATGAGTAATCGGGTGTAGACCGGAATTTTAACACCTGAAGCCGAAACTACTTCACCGCCAAAAAAGAAGAGTCCGCCCGCAACCAAACAAACTACTAAAAGCAGATAAAGAATATATTTAGAAAATTTAGCCGGTTTCATCTTTTCCCTCCTCACTTTACTGTCTGTACTTCAAATTATACTTAATAACGAAATCAATCAGCACATTGGTTGATTCTTCCATTTCATGAGTCAAAGATTCAATTTTTGCAAGAATGTAGTTATAAAACACTTGCAGAATAACAGCTGCAATAAGTCCAAAAACCGTAGTAAGCAGCGCAACTTTCATTCCTCCGGCAATAACGGCAGGAGATATATTGCCTTCCAGCTGCACATTATCAAATGCCTGAACCATTCCGGCAACTGTTCCCAAAAAACCTAAAGCGGGAGCTATTTTAATAAAAAGAGAAATCCAGGAACAACCTTTTTCTAACAGTCCCATTTGTACACCTCCGCTTGAATTCACAGCTTTCTCCACAGATTTAGCTCCTTGTTCTATGCGCATCAATCCGTCATAACAAACAGAAGCAACAGGGCCTCGCGTATTTCGGCAGATTTCTTTCGCAGCATCTACATTCCCTTTTTCCAGAGCCAGTTCCACATCTTCAAGTAATTGCTGGGTATTAACCTCCGAAAGATTCAGATAGATAATTCGTTCAATGCAGAAAGAAAGGCCAACAACCAAAGCAAATGCCACTAACCCCATATAAAAAGGGTTACCTTCAACGAACTTTTCTTTCAGTTTTACGCTGATACTTTCTTTTGCTGCCGCGGTAGTTCCATCATTAGCAACACCCTCATCCCCGGTCACAGTTGTTTCCTGCTTATTGGCAACTGCTTCATCCTGTGCATAAGCTGTCTGTATTCCGCTAAAGATCATGATTCCAGATAAAGCAAGTGTCATCAATATTCTTTTCATAATATTGTCCAATTAGTTTTACTTTGTTACTTAACTCTCAAAAATACATTATCTTTTTGGATTATACAAAGATGATAGCAATTTATTAAGCACATTTAAGAAGTCAAGAAATTATACTTAACCAAAAGAAAAGCAGCAACTACTGTTTTGTTCCAGAATAATTAGGTATTCTTAAAGGAAAGAATATAATTAGGGTCGTGAGGTTAATCAGCCAAGGCCATGAGGCTGTTATATTAGAGTCGTGAGGATAATCAAACAGCCTCATGACCCTAATATTAATATTCAAAGAATACTCAGCTAATTACTCTTTAATAAAGTTGCAATTAGCAGGGTAACATTCTATTAATCAACTATCAATAATTACTAAAAGAATCAGAACAATCCATCTACTGTTTTTGTTATTCTTATATAATCATTTAGTGTTATTTTAAAGTAATAATATACTTAACCACAGGTATATATGATCAATCTTTTCGTTCTTTGATTTTATATTATTTCTACTCTAAATACAACTAAAAATGAAAGTACTATTCTTATTTACAGCTATGTTCCTCATAGGAACAGTATCCAAGTGTGAGGAAATTTTCTTCCCGGCAAAAGAAGGGACTGTATTGGTTTACAAAACATTCGACAAGAAAGATAAAGAAACCAATATGGTGAGATACACCATCACGCATTTAACTATCAATGGCAATGACATGGATATTACCTATCTATGCGAATCCTTTGACTCGAAAGAAAAGCCTGTTTTCAAAGAAGAAGTAACTATTCACAAGAAAGGTGACAAGCTCTATTTCGACATGAGTAATTTTATCAATAAAGCTGCTTTCCAAAAAGACGGAGAGATCCCCGCTGAAGTTCAAATAACCGGAAACAATATGGAAATCCCTTCAAATCCAAACCCAGGCGATATACTTCCGGATGCAAATGTTGTGATGGCTATGAAAATGGGATTCATAAGCATGAAAATGTCTGCCGAAGTTACAAACCGAAAAGTAGAAGCCATTGAAGATATTACAGTAAAGGGTGGCACTTTCAAATGTTACAAATTTACGAGTGACGTAAACTCCTCTGCAATGGGTTTCAAAATGAAATCTAAAAATACAGATTGGTATGCAAAAGGAATAGGAATTGTCAGAAGTGAGTCCTTTGATAAAAACGGCAACCTGCAATCGCATACTGAATTAATAGAAGTCAAGACATAGGTTTGTAGTTAAACCAATAAAAGAGAACATAAAAAAAGACAGCTTCAATTGCTTGAAACTGTCTTTTTTATGCGGAGAAGGCGAGATTCGAACTCGCGAAACCCTTTAGAGGTTTATACGCTTTCCGGGCGTGCCTTTTCAATTTTCGCTTCTCTCAAATCAACCTACCCGAGGATCTAGGAAACAGGGCGTTTGCGTTTAACAGATAAAAAAATACGGAACTTTTTGAATCCTGCACTTTTTTGATAGTGTAGAAATATTCTACAATGCAACTTTGAATGTTTTACCTGTTGTTTTGATAAGATAAATTTTATCAACCGGTACAGTTATTCTAATAGTATAATCTGTTACTTTGGTAGTTTGTAACAAAGCACCAGATTCTGTATAAACAGAGATATTATCTCCTAAATTTGCACCAGTCACTATTATTGCATCTTGATCCGTATAAACCTTTATATTACTGGCTTCAATTTGTGAGATTGCAGTCGATTCTTCTTCGATAATATTTGTAAAATCACCCCAACCTAATGCTGACCAATAATCTGCATAAGTTTCTTTAGGTATATATAATTTGCAAGTTGTATATCTTCCATCAAAAGTACTATTATTAGCATTTGGTGGAATCAATGCTTTACAGTGTATTTCTGCTAACGCATTGCAACCAAAAAATGTATAATTTCCAATGGATATTACACTGTCAGGAATGGTTATCGAAGTCAATCCTGTGCAGCCTTGAAATGCACCATCCCCAATGTATGTTACACTGTTAGGAATGGTTATTGAAGTCAATCCTGTGCAACCAGAAAAGGTATAACTCCCAGTGTATATTACACTGTCAGGAATGGTTATCGAAGTCAATCCTGTGCAGCCATAAAATGTACCATCCCCAATGGATGTTACACTGTTTCCTATGGTTACAGAAGTCAATCCTATACAACCAGAAAATGCAAAATTTCCAATGAATGTTACACTGTTAGGAATGGTCATTGAAGTCAATCCTGTACAACCAGAAAATGCAAAATCATCAATAGATGTTACACTATCAGAAATAGTTACTGAAGTCAATCCTGTACAATCAGAAAATGCATAATACTCAATGGAGGTTACACTGTTAGGAATGGTTACAGAAGTCAATCCTGTGCAGCCAGAAAACAGGCTGTTGGGTAGTGTCGTTACGTTGTCGCCGATATTCAATGTATTTAAAGATGATTGGAATGTAAAAGCATTAGTTTCAATAGAAGTGCAATTTGTTGGATTGAAGTTAAGTAAAGATATGCTGCAGCCTTGAAATGCACAATACCCAATGAAGGTAACGCTGTTACCTATGGTTACAGAGGTCAATCCTGTGCAACCAGAAAATGCAAAATACTCAATGGAGGTTACACTGTTAGGAATGGTTATTAAAGTCAATCCCGTGCAACCAAAAAATGCATAATCCCCAATGAATCTTACACTGTTAGGAATGGTTATTGAAGTCAATCCTGTGCAGCCAGAAAATGCACTACCCCCAATATTATTTAAATTTGCCCCTGATAAATCAAGTGCAGAAAGCTTTCCCGCTGTGGCTTTTCCATTAACATCACGCCCAGCCATTTCACGAATGTATAGCATATCTGTTCCGTTCAAATTCCCAGTTACAGTAAGATTGGTAATCTGGTATTTTATTGTTGAGGCGATTAATGATGGCAAAGTTCCAGCAGTAGCTACATTAATTGTTACGGGAGGAACATCTTGCGCATATGAACAAATACAAAGCAATGAAAAGAATGCTACTAAAAAATATTTAATTGATTTCATGTCTACCGGTCTATGTGTAATTTAATATGCTATAAATTTATGCCTCTGCACAATTCGTTTTGCAAATATATATTTTCTTTTTAACACAATCAATTATATTGAAAAATATTTAACTTGAAGACCATTTTACTGTAACTTACATAGATGTAATCAAGCCAATCATCTTAAAGAACGTCGGCATCTTTTGTAAACGAAATATCAAACTTCTCAATAATTTTATTATTTATCGAAAAGCGTCTAGCAGTCTAGCAGTTTGGACTTAACTTACTATTTATAAAGACCATACAGGAGCTAGAGTTAAAGAAAATACTCTAACGGAAGTCTAACACTTATAGCCAAAGCTTTAACAGACATCTGCTAGACTGCTAGACTTTATCCGACAAATAACAATTTATGTGGCGTTATTATTGTTCATAAATTTGCCATTAACTCCTTTCATAAAGATGCGGCGAGGTTTCTTTTTACTCCCTAATGAGTTTTTATTTTTCAGGAATGATCTTTTTGCGATGTTGTACAAAACAAATCTTTCTTCTGTACAAAAGAATGATTTGTTTTGTACAAGGATACACAAATAAGTATAGTGACATTTTTAAAAGCAGACTGGAGTTTCATTATACGCCGGCGTGATTTTTATAAAAACCAACCACACAAAAAAGAGAACATAAAAAAAGACAGCTTCAATTGCTTGAAACTGTCTTTTTTTGTGCGGAGAAGGCGAGATTCGAACTCGCGAAACCCTTTAGAGGTTTACACGCTTTCCAGGCGTGCCTCTTCAACCACTCGAGCACTTCTCCATTGTGATTGCGAGTGCAAAGATAAGTTATTTTTTGTTTTTACAACCCTATTCAGACTGAAAAGTTTCTAATTAAATATCTTTAAAGCATTTCTAGTGGTTATTTCTGCAACTTCTTCTGCCGGGCATTGATAGATAGCGGCTAATTTAAGAAGAGTATCTTTCACATTGGCACTTTCATTCCTTTTTCCCCGGTTAGGAACCGGAGTGAGATAGGGCGAATCTGTTTCCAGAACAATTCTATCCAACGGAACACTCTTCAGCACCTCGGGCAGGGTTGATTTCTTAAAGGTTACCACACCATTAATGCCCAGATAAAAACCTTCAAACTGCAATAGCTGATCAGCTTCCTCTTTGGTTCCGGTAAAACTGTGAAAAATACCTCTTAGCTCTTTATCTTCATTTCTCTTAATTACCTGATAAACCTCATCAAAAGAATCACGACTATGAATAACTAAAGGCAAATTGTATTCTGCCGCCCATTGCACCTGCGTATCAAAAGCATCCATTTGCTCCTGGAGGAAAGTCTGGTCCCAATACAAGTCCATGCCTACCTCTCCTATTGCAACAAAGGAATTTGGCTGTTCCAGCATCTTTCTCATTGTGCTTAACTCCTCACGAAAATCAGCATTAACAGAAGTGGGATGAAGTCCAATCATCGGAAAACAATAATCGGGAAAACGAGCAACCGCATCCAGCAATGGCTTAATGGTGGAGCAATCAATATTGGGCATATAAATGCGACTCACGCCGGCAGCCTTCGCTCGTTGTATAACAAGCGGGAGGTCTTCAGCAAATTCTTCCAGAAAAAGATGGGAATGTGTATCAATAAAATTCATTTAAATAGCTATTGAGGCTTCTTTTCGCCTGTTCTGTAATAATAGACCACACCGTAGTTGCGGCATTCATTCATTCGTTCATCACCCGATAGATTCTCAAAAGATTTCTCTACCTGATTCCATGTATCCAATATTATTTTATCGGCTTTATCGCGTAAAGAGGCAAGCATTTCCAGACTCCGGGTTGTAGTCCATTGAAGATGCTTTTGCCTATCGTATCCTTCCTTGAAAATTTCATAATGTACCCTGACTTTGGCAATAGCGGGATTGTAAATAGGAGCGCCACCTTGCCGGGTTCGTTCTCTCTCTCCCTTCATAATCTTTGCACCCCAATCAATGATGGAAGGTTCATTGATTAAATCGGGCACGGCATAATCTTTGAGCTCCAATCCATAAAGGGCTTTATGTTCTTCCTTAATTTCGGAACGAACTACCGCAAGGTTCAACACCTGAATAAAATGAGAGACATAAAGTCTTGCAGTCTTTACCGTTTGCTGATACTTAAGACTGGAAGATATCTGATTATTAAAACACTGTTTATAATAACCATGCGCTTGCTCAAAGCGAGCCAAAAAAGTTTTTGCTTCATTCAAGGTTTTCAGAGAAATGGCCAATTCATTATAATCATTATAATGTTCTCCTTTCTCCACTGCTTTCTTTAAAGCTCTGATTCGTGCTTCATCTGTATTAGGTAATCGTCTGTAAGGCATATTTTAAGGTTAAAAAAGGTTCTGTTTACGTTTCTCGGTACATTAAATGTTCAGCCACAGCCCTCAGTTCCCTTTTGTCCTCTTCAGCTGCGCTTATTAATGAAAGACTATCCAATCCTTTAGCATAATATTCTCTCATCTTACTTTCGCAGACGAGTTTCACTCCAATCTGATTATAAAGTGCAGTTACTGCTTCAACTTTCTCTGTCGGCTCAAAGTTTTCTTTTTCCAGCCAGGTATGTAACTCAGCAGCCTGCTCTTTATCTGCTCTCTCCAATGCTTTTATCAGCATATATGTTTTTTTGTTGCAAAGAATATCTCCGCCAATATTCTTTCCAAATACCTTTGGATCACCATACACATCCAAAAGATCGTCCTTAAGCTGGAACGCAATGCCTATATTAACGCCAAAATCATAAAGATGCTGAGCATCTTCGGGGGAAGCACCGGCAAGCTGGGCTCCCATTTTAAGACCGGCAGCCAGTAATACAGAGGTTTTTAAACGAATCATATCCAGATATTCTTCCTCTTTCACATCGTTACGGTGTTCAAAATCCATATCAAACTGCTGTCCTTCACAAACCTCAAGTGCAGCCTGTGTGAATGTATCCAGCACATCCTTCAAATAATCGGAAGGGCAATCCGAGACATAACGATAAGCAAGAATCAACATGGTATCACCTGAAAGAATTGCCGTATTATCATCCCACACCTTATGTACAGTTGGCTTATTTCTTCGCATATCCGCTTTGTCCATAAGATCATCGTGAAGCAAAGTGAAGTTATGATAGATTTCCAGACCTACAGCCGGCGATAGTATTTCCGCAACATTTTCTTTATAAAGATTATAAGCCATCAGCATTAAAACAGGACGAATGCGCTTCCCTCCCAAAGAAAGGACATATTCAACCGGATCATAAAGACTTTTTGGAGCATGTGCGTATGATAATTCGGAAATATAGTTGTTTACTATTTCAAGTATGTTAGATTGTGTATCCATTTTCTCTATCAATTTTAAGGATATTGATCCTGATTAAAACTTCAATTTAAACGAAACAGGTATGGCATAAGTGGCTCTTACGGTTCTTCCGCCCTGCATTCCGGGTCGCCATCTTGGCATGGAAGAAACAACACGAACAGCTTCTCTGTCTAACAAAGGACTTACACTGCGTAAAACAACAGGATCACTAACCGATCCGTCGCGATTCACAGCAAACTGAACAATTACTCGTCCCTGAATACCACTTTCCTGAGCTGCTGCCGGGTAATTTACATTCCTTCTTAAAAACTCAAGTAAGGCAGCCTGACCGCCAGGAAACTCAGGTTGATATTCTGTCAATTGTATAGTTTCCTCTCTTTCGGGTTCTTCCGGCTGTGTAAACTTAACGGAATAATGACTAGTAATGATAACCGTTCTGGCCTCTTCAGTATAAGAATTATCCATTTCTTCAACCTGCTGTGCATAATTATCAGTTGATGGCAAAGGCAAATTTTCTTTTTCTAATTTAGACTGCAAAGGTGCATGCCTCTCCTGTTGTACAGTAACAGGAATCATATCCTCTTCTACTGCCACATTTGTCATTCTATTATCAGCAACTGATTTCGGAATTTTAATCTGAAAAGCTCCAAAAAGAAGTATTAATGCTATAGTAAGCCCCGTCAGCAAACCGGCAGGTCTCCTACTTTCTAAATCTAATTTAGGCATCTTCTTCAATTCCATACAAATATATCCTGTTTACAAACTTCTCAGTCTGGCAAAAATAGCATTTATTTTTAAGATTCATGCTCCGTAATCAGAACATTTTACTTAAAACAGCATCCCTTTTCATTTTTTTAATCCTTCTTGCACCCTAAAACAGTTGTTTTCACGTTATTAAAAATAAAACGAAATTATAAGTCCGAATATTCACAGGGATTTAACTCCCCGATTCTTAAAAATGATGTATATTTGGCAGCAATTTACAACGATTAATGAAACAGCATCTTCTAATTATACTATCACTTTTCTTATCTTTAGCCGCACAGGCTCAAAGTGGAGGGAGTGTATTTAAGTTTTTGGAATTACCCTTTTCTTCCCATGCTTCTGCTTTGGGAGGTGATAATGTGTCTATTATTGAAGATGATATTACAATGGCAATCCACAATCCGGCATTGCTTTCTTGTGTTACAGACAAGACCCTGAATTTAAATTACATGAGTTATATTGATGGAGTAAACGTTGGAAGTGCAGCCTACTCACGTATATTGGGAGAACGTTCAACCTGGGCAATTGCCGCACAATACGTAAATTACGGAAACTTTAAGGAGACAACTAATGAAGATATTGAATTGGGCACTTTCTCGGCAAAGGATATGGCTTTTACAGGAATATACTCCTACAACTTATCTGATTATTGGAGTGGGGGTATTACCACAAAAATGATTTATTCCACTTATGAAAAATATTCATCTTTTGCCATCGGTGTGGATCTGGGATTAAACTATTATAATGAGAATTCTGGTTACTCTGCCTCTATTGTGGCAAGGAATCTGGGAGGACAAATAAAGGCTTTTGATGAAGTACGTGAAAGCTTACCGTTTGACTTACTGGTTGGAGTAAGCAGACGACTTTCTCATGCTCCTTTCCGCTTGTCTGTTACAATGCATAATCTAACCGATTGGGACTCTTCGTCCAGCACTTCAGAAACCGAAAAGAAAGACAAATTTAGTAAAGTACTCCTTAATCACTTTATTCTCGGACTTGATTTTCTTCCAACCGAAACAACTTATGTTTCTTTGGGATATAACTGTAAACGAACAAGCGAGATGAAAGTTAACGGATCAAGTGGATGGTCGGGCATGGCTTTGGGAGCAGGTATTCAAATAAAAAAACTGAAGATTGGAGCCTCTTATGCTAAATACCACACTTCAAGCTCTTCACTTCTATTTAATTTTGCAATGACATTATAAAAAATCAGAAATAAAAATGAAAAAAATAACAATAGCAATTGACGGTTTTTCTTCTTGTGGAAAAAGCACAATGGCAAAAGATTTGGCAAAAGAAATTGGTTATATTTATATAGACAGCGGCGCCATGTATCGTGCTGTTACTCTTTACTGTATTAAAAACGGGCTTTTCTCGGGTGATAAGATAAATACACCTGAGCTGGAACGTCGCATCAAGGATATTCATATCACCTTCCAACTGGATAAAGAAACACAATTGCCCAATACTTATCTGAACGGTGAAAATGTGGAAGAACAGATCCGCACAATGGAGGTTTCTTCAAAAGTAAGTCCGGTGAGCACTATTGGCTTTGTGCGCTCCGCAATGGTTGCGTTGCAACAGGAAATGGGAAAGGAAAAAGGAATCGTAATGGATGGACGTGACATAGGAACTACTGTTTTTCCGGAAGCTGAATTAAAAATTTATGTAACAGCTTCGGCAGATATTCGCGCATTGCGCCGTTATGATGAATTGCAGGAAAAAGGACAAGACGTAAAATTTGAAGAGATTCTGAATAATGTAAAGGAGCGCGATTATATAGATCAACACAGAGAGGTTAGTCCGTTAAAAAGGGCATCGGATGCCATCTTACTTGACAACAGCCTACTGACCATTGCTGAACAAAAAGAATGGTTGATGCAGCAATTCGAGAAAGCTACCAAACAATCCTAATGATATGATCAAGGTAGAAATAGACAAAGGTTCCGGCTTCTGCTTTGGAGTAGTAACTGCTATTAAAAAAGCGGAAGAAGAATTGGCAAAAGGAGAGACTCTTTATTGCCTGGGAGACATTGTACATAATAGTAAAGAAGTGGAGCGACTGAAGGAAATGGGACTAATAACCATAAACCATGACGAATTTAAATTGCTTCATAACGCTAAAGTATTATTAAGAGCTCACGGCGAACCACCTGAAACCTATGCCATAGCCAAAAAGAATAACATTGAAATCATTGATGCAACTTGTCCTGTGGTGTTAAAATTGCAACAGCGAATCAAGCAACAATACAGGGTGCAGGAAACCGCAGATAAACAGATTGTAATTTACGGAAAGAATGGACATGCCGAAGTTTTGGGATTGGTGGGACAAACATCCGGAGAAGCCATCGTTATAGAGAAGCTGGAAGAGGTCAAAAAACTGGATTTCAACAAAAACATTCGTCTTTATTCTCAGACAACTAAATCGTTGGATGAATTTAAAAAGATTGTGGAATATATAAAAGAGCACATTTCACCTGATGCCTCTTTTGAATTCTACGATTCTATTTGCAGACAAGTGGCTAATCGTATGCCACACATACGAACCTTTGCGGCTTCACATGATCTTATCTTTTTTGTTAGCGGAAAAAAAAGCTCTAATGGAAAGGTGCTGTTCAACGAATGCTGTAAAGTAAACCCCAATTCCTATCTTATCGATAGTTCCAGCGAAATAAATCCCCAGCTATTGCAGGGAGTAAGTTCTATTGGTATCTGCGGAGCAACCTCAACCCCAAAATGGTTGATGGAAGAGGTGCAAACGTATATCAACAAAATCATTAATAACTCTTAGAAGGGTATTATTCATTCAATTTATTTATAAGCTGCCATATTTAGATTAATTAAAGGTAATCGAAACTTATTAATCGCAGTTTTTTTTAACTTTGCAACGACAATTTAAAATAAAATAGGTATGAGTTCAGTAAAATGTATTGGAATTTTAACTTCCGGAGGAGATGCTCCAGGTATGAACGCTGCAATCCGCGCAGTAACCCGCGCAGCCATTTACAACGGATTACAGGTTAAAGGAATCTACCGCGGCTATAAAGGTTTAATTACAGGCGAAATTCAGGAGTTCAAGAGTCAGAACGTCAGCAATATCATTCAATTAGGAGGAACTATCCTTAAAACTGCCCGCTGCAAGGAGTTTATGACACCTGAAGGAAGAGTTATTGCTCATGAAACAATGATAAAAGAAGGCATTGATGCCTTAGTTGTAATTGGAGGAGACGGTTCTTTGACTGGTGCGCGTATATTTGCGCAGGAATTTGATGTACCATGCATCGGGCTTCCCGGAACAATCGATAATGATTTATATGGAACAGATACTACCATAGGCTATGACACTGCTTTAAATACAATTCTTGAAGCTGTTGATAAAATCAGAGATACTGCAACTTCACATGAAAGACTATTCTTCGTTGAAGTAATGGGTCGTGATGCCGGATTTCTTGCATTGAATGGTGCTATTGCATCCGGAGCTGAAGCAGCAATCATCCCTGAATTTAGTACTGAAGTTGACCAGTTGGAAGAATTCATCAAAAGTGGTTATCGTAAATCCAAAAACAGTAGTATTGTTATTGTTGCAGAAAGTGAAATAACAGGAGGAGCAATGCATTATGCGGAACGCGTGAAGAATGAATATCCTCAATATGATGTTCGCGTTACCATCCTGGGACATTTACAACGAGGCGGAAGTCCAACAGCACACGACCGTATATTGGCCAGCCGTTTAGGTGCGGCAAGTATAGAAGCAATTCTGGAAGGGCAACGAAATGTGATGATTGGTATAGAGAACGATGAAATTGTTTATGTACCTTTCTCAAAAGCAATCAAAAACGACAAGCCTATTAATAAGGAATTGGTGAATGTGCTTCGCACACTCTCCATCTAACACAGATTAAAAAAATAGAGAGAACTCCTGTTCTCTTCTATATTAAATAAAAACAGGGTGCCAAATACATTTGGCACCCTGTTTTTATTTAATTCCTATTCTAAACTAAAACACAAGATCCGATTAAGAGACTCTTGTTCTTTAGGCAGCTTATTTCTTTAATTCGGCAAAATAAGTATCCAAAAGTTTTTTAGCTGCAACAAACGAGGTAAGATCAGCATTTAGCACCTGCCGTTCTTTTTCTTCCAGCATTCCCTTGATAACAGGATTATGATAAAAGCTATTTCGCAAATGTTCATTTATTGACTCGTACATCCAATACTTGGATTGCTCATTGCGTCGATGATCAAAATATCCGTTTCCTTTCACGAAAGCAATATACTCATAGACCATATCCCATATCTCCTTCACACCAACATCATAAAAGCCCGAATATGTAAGAACCTGAGGAGTCCAGCCGGAATCGGGTGCCGGGAAAAGATGAAGAGCATTGCGGAACTGTGTCTGTGCAAGTTTCGCCTTTTCAATATTATTCCCATCAGCCTTGTTTATAACAATTCCGTCGGCCATCTCCATTATTCCTCTCTTTATTCCCTGAAGTTCATCTCCGGTGCCTGCCAACTGGATAAGTAAAAAGAAATCAACCATTGAGTGAACAGCTGTTTCGCTCTGTCCTACTCCAACTGTTTCAACAAATATCTTATCAAATCCAGCTGCTTCACAGAGGATGATTGTCTCTCTGGTTTTTCTTGCCACTCCACCAAGCGAACCAGCCGCAGGGCTAGGACGTATAAAGGATTCCGGATGTACAGATAATCTTTCCATGCGGGTTTTATCTCCCAATATACTTCCTTTGGAACGTTCGCTGCTTGGGTCAATTGCAAGAACAGCCAGCTTTCCTCCCTCTTGAAGTACATGCAAGCCAAATACATCTATCGACGTACTTTTTCCTGCACCGGGCACACCACTGATGCCAATACGGATAGAATTTCCTGAATAAGGCAAACACTTTTCTATCACCTCCTGAGCAGTAGCCTGATGTTCATGGCGAACACTTTCCACCAGCGTTACTGCCTGGCTAAGAACTGTTATGTCACCCTTTAAAATGCCTTCTACACATTCACTAACTGACAGTCTGCGTTTCTTGGGAATACGTTTCAACTTCAGGTAAGGATTAACAGAAGAGGGTTGTTCAATCCCCTTATTAACCGTTAAGCCTTTGTATTCTTCACTATTCTCCAGATGTTTCATTATTTAGATTATTCTTTTATTTTCACCTTTAAATTAATCATCACCAAAGGATTAGTCGGATCATTGGTAATCATTAGGATTTTTTTCTCGCCTTTGGTTTTCTTCAGCCACTTACCGCTTAAATCAACTTTCAGTTTGGTCGTTTGCCCGGGTTGAATGAATTTCTTACCCAAGCTAACACTCACTGCTGAGTTAAAGACCTGAAGTTTCTTTATTTCAAGGCGGGTTATCCCCGTATTCGTTATAATAATTGTTTGTGACGCTTTCCCTTTCAAAGGAATTTCTCCCATATCCAAATCAGTTGAAGACAGCTTGATCTTTGGAGCATGATCTTTTTGAAGAGTCGTCATTCTCGAGAATCCAGGAAGTAAGATAGCAGAGATGTCTATCTCGTTATCGAGACTAACTTTATCGCCGGAATAACGGGCCAGATAAACAGGAGCCTGAGTCAGCCCCAGATCTTTCAATAACTTAGTATCCAGCGTCAGAATTATTTTCCCTTTCCGCCCACGATTTAAAATCTTTGGTTTAGCCTCAGCTTTTAAGTAAGGAGGTAAATGCATCAAAGTAACATCTATTGGTTTATCCGAAGTATTTGCCAACTGAATTTCAGCCGTAGGCATGTCTCCACTATTGGCAGGGGGGAATTCAATATATCGTTTATCCAAACGTATGGATCCAATCTCGTAAGCCAATTCATTTTTATAATTTGTAACACCAACGGCAACTTCACCTTTAATGCCGATATACTTCACTCTATTAGCGGCATTGCTGTAGATATTAACCGTTTTATAAAAACGTCCCATTGCCTTGGCATCGAAAGTGGCACGAACAGAACCTGTATCACCGGGCGCAATAGGTTTCTTTGTCCACCCTGTTGCCGTGCAAGCACAAGAAGCGGTAACTTCGGATATTACTAATGGCTGATTTCCCGTATTGATTATTGTAAATTCTTTCGTTACAGGTTTATTTCTTGGTATAATTCCAAAGTCGTACACATCTCCATTAGTAGAGATTCGTGCCTGAGACCAAGCTGTAAGTGAAAGAAAAAACAGAGAACAAGCGAGCAAAAGCGAACGTTTCATGTATATCATTTTATTTATATTCATACTTTTGCTGACAAATTTAAGTTTTTTCCTTCACATACAAGAATTCAATTAGCTAAAAAACATTGCATTATTCCACAACAACACGTTCCGATGAAGAATGTGAGGCGAACTCAGGCGCATAAGCTGACTGTAAAATGGCAATGCCGGATGAATAATTGCCTGCTCTTGTTACAAAGAATGAATGTTCCAGCACATAAGTTCCTTTAACCAGCGAATCAAAGAAGAAATTCGTGGAAGCATCTTTCACCGCCACATAATATGCTGTTCCTGCTCCCCATCGGTAACCGGAAAGCGATTCAAGTGGTTCGAAACAAGCAGCGCGCTGATCTTTCAACTGTACAAAGTCCATATCACGATCTACCCGAATAGTGATGCGGGTAACAACCTTATCGCCGACCTTTAACGTAGTTTTGGTTTTTAATGGTTGCAGTTCTTTCACTCCGTTCACCAGACGTTCCACATATAAAGCCTTCGATACATTCAACTCCTTACCTTGTTGTTTCACCTTATCCGTCTCTTCCAGATATTGTACATAAACAGCACCCCAGGCAATGCCTGCGTCACGCTTCTCTACTTTTATCTGACTTAATGTCGATGTAGTAGCCACATCTTCAAATGACTTCTTTACATATCCGGTAGATAGTTCTGTTGTTTTAGCAGGAGAATAAGTCTCCATCACTTGTTTACCAAAAGTAATTCTTACATCACCAGGATTATCCAGCAGATTATGCCCTCTATTTAGTAAAGCATAAACCGCATTTACTGTAGCAACCGGAGAATCCCATGATTGTGCCTGCTTTTGTTTCAACAGCCACATCTTCATTTCTTCCACAGTAGCCTTATCTTTTTCCACTTCATCAAAAGCTTCCAGCACAGCCGTCTGCATCTTCATCTTATTACCAAACCAGGAATACGGATTCACGCTCGATGCATAGAACATTCCCATTTCATCAGTTTTCACAGCATACTCTTTCATTGAGTTTAAAAAATCTTTAGCCTCAGCTGTTCTTCCTGCTTTTTGAAGAATAACAGCAGACAAAGCTTTCCCCATGAGGGTTTGAACTTTCAATGTCTTTGATACATTATTGAGAAAATAAGCAAAAGCCTCTTTGTTTGTCAACGGAATCTTCTCACCTGTCAGGGCACAAAGATAAAGATAGTGCAAGGATTCATCGTCCAATCCCAGGGTAGCACCAAACTTCTTCTCGTCTTTCTTCAGTTCTTTGTATTTCTGAAGCATCTCTCCGTGCAGGTATCTGAAAGCAGATTGTTGCATAGTCAATGCCTCACCGCTCATAGGTTCACCCGTAAGTTTACTCAACCGTCCCATGGTTTCCAATACAAATTGTGTAATGTAACGACTGCCATTCATTCCTTTGTACCAGGTCCATGCCCCACTGTTCAACTGCAATTCTTTTAGTTTAGCCAGTGCCTGAGTGTTTTTATATTGAATGGTATTCAAATCAAAAAGCAAAGCCAACCGCTGTTTTTGTTCGGCTTCATTCGTTGCTTCCGTCAGCCACGGAGATTCTTCCAGCAAGATATTCTTCACATCCTGATTCTTCTGCAAGTTGCTCCACAATGTTTCTTTGGTTTCGCCCTGTGCTTTCCACTGATCAAATATTGTCTTCATCCTTGGTTGTGCATTCATTATAGATGATGCCAGTGAGTTAGCATAAAAAGCCGTTGCCCAAGACACCGCACTTTCGTTGGTAGGATTAGAAAGACATGGCAAACTCTGCACTGCATACCAGGCCGGATTGCCGGTAAACTCTATAGTCAGCTTACGGTCGGTTGCTGTTTTCGAGTTCCCGTTAAAGAGTTCCTTCATAGAAAACTCACGAGTCTGGTTTCCACGGATAGGCATTGCAAGCGTTTCAATGATTCGTTCTTTATTGCTAAGAACCGGAAGCAGGTGTTGTTCACCATCACTGAAGGTTCCACCATCGGCAACCAGGCGGCATCCTAAAAGAGAATAGGCTGCATCGGCAGTAAATTCAAAGGAAGCACTGCTTGTCTGCCCTGCTTTTACAGAGAAAGCTTGTTTCTTGGTAAGTATCACCTTCTCGGTAGCCGGATCAAACAGTTGCATTTTTACTTCTCCCGCCACATCTTTCTGAGATACATTAATAATGCGTGCAGAGATTGAGCTACGGTCTCCTACCCTGACAAAGCGAGGCATATTAGGAGTGAGCATAAAATCTTTGCTGGTCACGGTTTCTCCATCAATACTACCAATCTGCATATCTTTTGTATGTGCTATTCCTTTAAACGTCCAGCGGGTAAGACTTTCGGGCATTGTGAAAGAGAAACTGACTTCCCCTTTTTCATTTGTACGAAGCTGAGGATAGAAGAATGCTGTTTCGTTGAAGTTTTCGCGAACAGGGACGTTTGCATCTAATGTTTCTTGCTGAAATTCCTCATCTGCTACTACAGAATCTGTCATTTCTAAATCATATTTCATTACAGGGGCAACAAACTTAACAGAACTTTTTAAAGGAGGAGGAGGAACAATAGATGATTTGTCCAATGTGCTCATTCCGCGTATTTTTAAACCTTTTGTCTTGGTACCATATCCAATAACAGCAACTTCATTAAGTGCAATACTTTGAACATCAAAAGAGTTTAAATAAGTTCTTATCATCTCATCGTAAGAAAAATTCGTATAGGGATAATTTTTTGATGGAAAACTAAAATGATAATAGTTATTATTGGAATACGGATAAATCCAATTTACTGTAGGGATAACACGTCCAAAGTTTACAGACAAGCCCTGGTCTCTTTTCCATATCTTATCTAAAGAAGCATCGTACATTGAAGCTAAAAGTTCAGCATTAGCAGCCGTTTCTTTTGCATTTTTAATGGTTAGTTTCCATTCTTCTTTCTGTCCGGGTTTTAATTTATCACGGAACACTTCCCATTTCAAAGTAAGCTTGTTATCGGGCAAAGCTTTCTGAATACTTTCTCCCTGCTGATACACCTTACCGTTCTTCACAAAACAGAAATTGACAAAAACGCCATCTCCATATTCTTCCTTATAAGGAAAATCAAAACGTTGTACGGAGTTGGACAAAGCAAGACGGCGACTTTCAATCTGCTTGCCTCCGGCAAACACATCATAAATTATATGCACATCTTTCTCTCCCGATCCAAAAAGGATTGTTGCCGGTTTACCAGCAGCAAATGTAGTATCCATTAGTTTAAACCATATTGGCCTGGAAACAGGTGGTTGCTTGTCATTGACTGAAAAAAGAACCAATAGTTTATCACAAGTAGCTTTTCTTCCTTTCTCATCCAAAGCAGAGAGAGCCAGATTATATTCTCCGGAAGGTAAATCCTTCCAGGCTGTGAGTTCCTGCAATTTATTTGAAGTAAATTTTCCTTCTAAGACAGGCTTTTTATTGCCTTTTGCAAATAATTGGTAGGTACCTTCCACATTTACCGGTTTCTGACTAAGGTTATCAGCCTTAAATGTTGCGCTGATAACTTTGTCACGACAAATTTCATCATCCATATCTGTAGACAAAACCAGCGAAGTGCTGCCCACCGAAATAGATGTTTCGGCAGTTTGTGTCTCTCCCGCAGCATCAGTAAGCGTTGCTTTAACCTTATATGTATAATAACATTCGTCGAGATCATCGCTAAGATCTGGAAGCAAACGGAAAGGAACTGCAAAATCACCTTTCTCATCAACCACAGCTTCGCCCGAGGTTAATGTAGTTTCACTTCCTTCGCGCCATTCCCACCAGTAAGGCTGAACACGGGTAATGCTATATTTTACTGAAGAACCCTGAACAGCCACACCTGAAAAAGTCTTTGCTGAACCATTCACCCTTACAGAATCATTGAAAGTATAACTACCCTCCAAAGGCTGAAAGGTTATTTCAAAAGTTGGTCGTTTATATTCTTCCACACGGATAACTGTGCTTCCAAAATCTGTTTCCAATCGGAACTGACCATTTAGTGTAGTAGATGGTAAAGAAAAATCAGTAGTAAATGAGCCAAACTCATTTGTTAATAACTTCTTCTCGGCTATCATTTTATTATTGGCATCATACAGGTGAAGAGTATATTCTTTGTTTGCCACTACATGAGCTTTATCTAAAGCCGAACGATAAGCGACACCTTTCACAAAAACAGTTTGTCCGGGGCGATAAAGGCTTCGGTCAGTAAGCAAGGTCACAGCTTCCCTCTCCTCTTTCGTTTCTGTAAATGAATTACGGTAAAGATAAATATTTTGCAATGGCAAAGCAACATCATTTCCTTTTGAAGCTGTAAGCCATCTCAGGTTTTCCAGTTTATCAACCTCTGCACTTCCGTTAGCATCAGTCGTTACTTTTGAGTGCTCCTTTATATCTCCTTTATTATTAACAAATAAAGTCACTGTCGCACCAACTATTGGTTGTCCACTTTGAGCATCAAGCGTAATAACCTGAACCTTATCTTTAGAAAGACTTCTGGTCAGAATTTTAAAAACTGAAGAATAAATAAATCGTTCACTGGTATTGATAGCTTTCTCATCAGGAATTATGTTCAATATATATAGCCCTAATGAAGGAGCTTTTACTTTAAACACAGAATCTTTCTGCTGATAATCTAAAGGACGTACTAAAGAATAATGTTCTGAAGATAGCAGACTGGTATATTTTTTGTAGAACTTTTTATCAATCTCTTTTTCCAGGATAGGAGAATTGACAGGAAGATTCACTTTATAGAAACATATCTTAAATCCGTTTAGATTCTTATGTGAAACTTTGAAATCAAACAGCTCGCCCGGATAAATAATCTGAGGAGATTCTACTGATAAATAAGGATTTAATATTTGTTCGTTCTTTTCTTTTAATACATTAATCCGCTTATACTTGGGATATTTTTGAATGCCTTCATTCAGGATTTCCAGAGCCAAAGGTAATTTGTTTCTTGTTTGCATATAATTCGCTTTTTCCAAATAGACTTCCGCACAAATCTCATTGGAAGAATTCCGGGCAATTAAGTCATTAAGTGCAGCAATATAAGGATCGGCACCTAATTCCTTTTTCTGAATATTCTCCCACTCATTCGCATTTGTTTCCTGGAACCGCTGTTTTGTATACTCCAACCGTTCTAGTTCAGTCAGTAATACAGCATCCTTATTTTCAACTAGCTGATAATAAGCAATCAACTCTTTATATATACGGCATTTCTCTGCCACAACATCACATTCACTAGCAACAGGAATCTGAGTTTTCAGGAAATCGGCAGTGTTGGCAAAGGCTACTTCGGACTTCAACAAGGTCTGCGGATAAATATTTTTCGAAATATTCTGCAAAGTTGAAAGAGTAGAAAGCGCACGTTTCGCTAGTAAATGGAGCATATCATGGCGGAAATAATTACTTGTTTCACCATTCGTCACAATTGGTTCATAAGCAGATGAAGAAGTTTCCTGCAACAGTTTCTGATCTTTTAACGAACTCCGCAGACAAGAAAAAGCTTTCTGAATAAAAAGGTTGGTGCTCCACTCACGGATATCTTCGGGAGTTTCTCCGGTTAACTGTTTGCCATTACGCAGCTGCCAGGAATTATTCTGAGCATAGTCTGCATAAAGCTCGGCTATCATGGAATTAAGAATCGCCTTATCCATAGGAACTTTCGATTCTGCTTCCCACTTTTCCAGCCCCTTCAGGTTAACGTAAAAACTGTCTTCATTTATCTTCAGTTTTGCATTGGCATTATAAAGATATGCCTTAAACATTTGCGGAGAGTTTTTCTCAGCAAAAGCTTTCTGATAGATTTCATTTGTCTTTTTTATTACCGATTGGGGCAGATCTTTCTTCTCAAAGGTCTCAACACTCTTCCACATCTTCTCGTAAGTCTGCTTTTGAGCAAATAAGGACATCCCTGTTATCACAAATACCAAAAGGGTTAATAGTCTGGTTCTCATATCTATTTTTTTTAGTTTTAGTATATTCAAACAAAGTAAACGATTTAAACTTTAAAATCATGCATCATTTACAAAAGATTTAAGTCCTTTTTTATGAAAAATAAACTAAATGTCAATTATCTCTAAATCCTTTTTAGTTTAAAACCGACTAAATAACTCAAAAAGTTTAGGCTATATAATTTTAATTTTGCGAAATTGATCTAGCGATCTAGCAGTAAGCTCATAACTATTTAGCAATTAACAAAATAAATGCGCTAGATTAAAATAATTTGATCTAGCAGTGATCTAGCGATCCAGCACTTTGTCTCGTCCGGGTTTTGGTTGACTGTGTTTTATTAGTTAGCCCTTTGAATATTTTCTGTAGACCCGGGTGTACCGACCCCTTACACCCGGGTCTACAGTTAGCCTCCACCCGGATGTACCAAATCTGTACACCCGGGTGGACGAAAAAAAAGTGCGGGAAAGATTACTCCATCCCGCACTTCACATTTATTTTTTCTAAGTCAGATTATTCCTTAACCGGTGTTTGTTCCAATGTTGCAACAAGGAATTCATAGAATTTCTTCACTGAAGGAATAAAAACACGTTCGTCGGGTGAGTGAGGAGAGCGCAATGTTGGGCCAAAAGAAATCATATCCAATCCGGGAATATTGGCACCAATGATACCACATTCCAGTCCGGCATGAATAACCTTAACCGCTGGTTCCACACCAAACTGTGTTTTATAAGAAGCCTTCATAGCATGAAGGATCGGAGAATTCACATCGGGTTGCCATCCTGAGTAGCCGCCTGACATTTCTACCTTGGCTCCTGCCATATTAAAACAGCATTCAATGCTGGTGGTAAGATATTCTTTCATGGAATCGGAAGCACTTCTGGCAAGAATATTCACTACTCCCACTCCGTTTTGAACCTTCACAATGGCAAGGTTTGAAGAAGTTTCTACAGTATCAGGAATAGAAGGAATGTTTCTCAATACACCATTCTGGCAAGCAAAGATGGAGTTAATGATATCATCCTGTATTTCTTCGGGAACAAGACCTTTTGGCAAGTCTGTTTTTTCAACTTTGAAACTGATATTTTCCTCGATTCCTGCAAATTCTTCGTTAAACAGATTCTCGCAGTATTCTACCAATTCTCTCAAATCTTCCTCGTTTTCTTTTGGTATTGTTACTATTGCGTGTGCTTCGCGCGGAATTGCATTGCGCATGTTTCCACCTTCCAGAATGGCAAGACGGGCTTCATAAGTGGCAATTGCTTCACGAAGGAACCTAACCATAAGTTTATTGGCATTGCCACGTCCCTGATTAATTTCCAAACCGGAGTGTCCGCCGCGCAAACCTGTCAAGGTTACTTTTACAGCAATATCACCTTCTTCCACTTCTACCTCTTTGTACTGGAAAGTAGCAGTAACATCTTCACCACCGGCACAGCCAATGTAAAGTTCACCTTCATCTTCCGAGTCCAGATTCAATAGGATTTCTCCTTGAATAGATTCTTTTTTCAGACCAAAAGCACCAAACATACCAGTCTCTTCGTCAACAGTAATCAACGCTTCCAATGGGCCATGTTTCAAGGTATTATCCTCAAGAACAGCCATTATTGCTGCAACACCCATTCCATCATCAGCACCAAGTGTTGTACCTTTCGCCTTTACCCAGTCACCATCTATATAAGTTTCGATAGGATCTTTCTCAAAATCATGAGCTGTGTCATTATTCTTCTGTGGAACCATATCCATGTGCGCCTGAAGAATCACGCCTTTTCTATTTTCCATTCCCGGGGTAGCCGGCTTTCTTATAATAACATTACCTACTTCATCGGTAAATGATTCTAGATTTAAACCCTTTCCGAAGTTTAACATAAACTCTGTTACAGGTTTCATAAAGCCCGAAGGACGTGGAACTCTGGTTAATGAGTAGAAATGTTTCCATACGGCTTCGGGAGCCAACGACTGAATTGTTTTCATACGCTTTTATTTTTATTTGTGAACGGCAATGCCGCTAATCCATATATTCCTAACAAAATTACTAATAAGGTTTGAATTCCGTGCACAATTAAGGCAAATATTCCGGCATCTGCTGCATTAACTCCATAAAGTGTCATCATGGAGATTATGGCAAAGTGCCACGGACCGGCACCATTAGGTGTGGGAACAACAACTGCCACACTTCCGGCTGCAAATAAAACCAGTCCGGCCATAAAACTTAAGTCCGACGAGAAGTCGAAACAAAAGAATGTGAGGTAGAATTGCATGAAATAGCTGAACCAGATAAGGAAGGTATATAAAATAAAAAGGGGCACATTCTTTACATGCTTCAAGGTTAAAATTCCTTCCCACACGTTCAGTACTATGCCTCTCACCTTTTCAAAGAATGAAAGTACCTTCATCAGATGGTAAAGCAGAATAATTACCCCTATGGTGCACAACAATATGATATAGAAAGTGGGGGAAAGAAATACAGCTTCAATGGAATCGAGGCTTGTGCCTGTTCTGGCAAAAAAACTTCTGAAGATGCCCAACTGAAGAAACAAAGTGGTTCCTGTAATAGCCGCAACCATTATGGTGTCAATAATTCTTTCGGTAACGACCGTTCCCAGTGATTTAGAAAAAGATATTCCGTCATACCTGGTGAGAACGCTGCATCTGGATACCTCTCCCACACGGGGCAATACCAGATTTGCCGCATACGATATAAAGATTGCATTTACACAGTTACTTGATTTAGGGTAAGCATCAAGTGGTTCCAACGTTTGCTTCCATCTCCATCCACGGAAAACATGGCTAAATACGCCAAAAACCAGGGAAACTAACATCCACCAATAGTTCATCTCATGAAAAAGAACATGACCTACTTTCGAAAAGTCGAAGTCCCTGTAGACCCAAATTAATATAAAACCGCCTAAGATGAGCGGCAAAGTTATTTGAAGTGTCTTTTTTATTATCTTTTTAAACGGAGGTGTTCTCAAAATTATAATTAAATGAATTATTATTAATACCTTTGCAAGCTGCAAAGATAATAGGTTATCTGTAAAGAACGAATGATTAAACAATTAAATTAACAGAATGAGAGCAGTAAAACCAAAGAAATTCCTCGGACAACATTTTCTTAAAGACTTAAAGGTAGCCCAGGATATTGCAGATACGATAGATGTCGTACCTGAACTTCCTATATTAGAGGTGGGGCCGGGCATGGGAGTTCTCACTCAATTTCTGGTTAAAAAGCAACGCCCGGTAAAGGTTGTGGAAGTTGACTTTGAATCAGTAGCATATCTTCGCGAGGCTTTTCCTATGCTGGAAGACCATATTATTGAGGATGATTTTCTAAAAATGCACCTTGACAGGGTATTCGACGGAAAACAGTTTGCACTGACGGGTAACTACCCATATAACATATCAAGTCAGATATTTTTCAAGATGCTCGAAAACAAGAATCTTATTCCTTGCTGCACGGGCATGATTCAAAAAGAGGTTGCCGAACGAATAGCTGCCGGTCCCGGTAGTAAAACATATGGCATTCTTAGTGTGCTTATTCAGGCATGGTATCATGTTGAATATCTATTCACGGTAAGTGAAACAGTATTCAACCCACCTCCCAAAGTTAAAAGTGCCGTAATCAGAATGACACGAAATGAAACACAGGAACTAGGTTGCGATGAAAAACTTTTCAAGCAGGTTGTGAAAACTACATTCAATCAGCGCAGAAAAACATTAAGAAATTCCATCAAACCTATTTTAGGGAAAGACTGCCCGCTTTGCCAGGACGTGTTATTTAACAAACGTCCCGAACAACTTTCTGTGGCCGAATTTATCTGTTTAACAAATAATGTTGAAAAAGCATTGGCAGAGCAACAGGAAAAGGTCACTGAATAAGACGTTGAATTACCATCTCTGATAGCATTATTGGCATGATGCTTTACATGAGCATTTTACTCTTTTTGTTATAATACCCATTAAAATATTAACAAATAATAAAGTAAATGCGAAAAAATATGCCGAAACATTAGAAAATGAAGAAATTATTTTATTAATTTGTGAACTAATGTAATGAAGGGACTAAATCCTATACTTAAAAACGATTGAATAAATGATGGACACTCAGGACACTAATCTACCTTTAGAAGAAGGGAAATTAGAAGAAGAAAAGAATGTTCCCGAGGTTTCAGAGGTTAAAACTGAAGAAACTCCAGAGGAAACTACGGAAGTAAACACATCGACGGCAGTTAGCCTGCAGTCAAAACAGGAAGTAATTAACAGACTGAAAGAAATTTCTGCCGATGCTGAGAATGCTCATAAGCAGGAGTTAGACTCTCTGAAGCAAGCTTTCTACAAACTTCACAAAACAGAACAAGATTCTGCAAAGAAAAAATTTATAGAAGAAGGTGGCAAAGAAGAATCATTTGTTCCCGAAGCGGATACTTTTGAAGCCGAATTTAAATCTATAATGGCAGCTATCAAGGAAAAAAGAAATGCCTTTAATACAGAGCTGGAAAAACAAAAAGAAGACAACCTACAAATAAAATTAGGAATTATTGAAAAGCTTAAAGAGCTGGTCAATTATCCTGAAGATGTAAATAAAGCCTATAATGATTTCAAAAAACTTCAGCAGGAATGGAACGAAGTAAAGCATGTTCCTCAGGCTAAAGTAAACGAACTGTGGAAAAGTTACCAGGTTTATGTAGAGAAATTCTACGATATCATTAAAATAAACAACGAATTCAGAGATTACGATTTCAAAAAGAACCTTGAAATTAAAGCAAGACTTTGCGAGGCTGCCGAAAGACTGGCTAATGAACCGGATGTAGTCTCTGCTTTTCATCAACTACAGAAGTTACACCAGGAGTTCCGTGATACAGGTCCCGTAACTAAAGAGCTTCGCGATGAGATATGGACCCGCTTTAAAAACGCTTCGACAGAAGTAAACCGCCGCCATCAACAGCATTTTGA
The DNA here is from genome assembly GCA_963667395.2 of Bacteroidaceae bacterium. Classification (GTDB taxonomy): domain Bacteria; phylum Bacteroidota; class Bacteroidia; order Bacteroidales; family Bacteroidaceae; genus Bacteroides. The sequence goes on along the minus strand of CAXXJL010000001.1, from coordinate 3,369,301 downwards.
ATCGTTGAAGGAAGTGGAACAACGAAACCTGGATGAGAAAACAGTTATCTGTGAAATTGTTGAAGCTACTGAATACGCAGAGTTAAACTCCTTCTCAACATGGGAAGCCAAAACTCAGGAAATTATCGCTCTTCAAAGCAAATGGAAAACGATAGGCTTTGCTCCACAAAAGATGAATGTTAAGATCTTCGAGAGATTCCGCGCAGCTTGCGATGACTTTTTCAAGAAGAAAGGCGAATTCTTTAAGAGCATTAAAGAAGGAATGAACGGGAATCTGGAAAAGAAAAAAGCACTATGCGAAAAAGCAGAAGCGTTAAAAGAAAGTACCGATTGGAAAGAGACCTCAGACACTCTTACCAAATTACAGAAAGAATGGAAAACGATTGGTCCTGTATCAAAAAAATATTCTGATGCAATCTGGAAACGTTTCATCGATGCCTGCGATTACTTCTTTGAACAAAAAAATAAGGCCACATCTTCTCTTCACACTGTGGAGATTGATAACTTGCAGAAAAAGAAAGCACTTATTGATAAATTGGCAACTTTGGACGAAAGTATGGAAGCCAGCGAAGCCGGCAACCTGGTTCGTGAAACAATTAAAGAATGGAATACTATTGGTCATGTACCTTTCAAGGAGAAAGACAAACTCTACAAGCAGTTCCACGAATTAGTTGACAAGCAGTTCGATCGCCTTAATGTGAATGCAGCCAACAGAAAATTGAATAATTTCAAATCAAATATCAGCAATATAGCCCAGCAAGGTGAAAGAGGTGGTGCACAACCACTTTATCGTGAGCGCGAAAAGCTTGTTCGTGCTTATGAATCAATGAAAAGCGAGATTAAGACCTACGAAAATAATCTTGGATTCTTTTCATCCTCATCAAAAAAAGGAAATAGTCTGGTTACTGAACTAAACAGAAAAGTTGAAAAACTAAAAGCTGATTTAGTGCTTACACTGGAAAAGATTAAAGTTATTGACGAGTCAACCAAGCAATAAGCTGATAAAACAACTTTATATAGAAATAGAAAGAGCCTCTTCATTGAGGCTTTTTTTATACTTGTAACTTTACATAAAGCAAAGACTAAGGATACTTAAGGTAAAATAAAGAGAGATATTCTTTAAAAAAACTACAGTATATTTTAATATAGTCTACTTCTAATCAACAAGACAACCCGAACAAATTACTTAACAGAGCTTTAAAAACAGATAAACATCGGCACTGTTTTATTAAAGAGCAGTTATTCCGGATGCCGGATGCCGAATAAATTATAGTTTATCGGCAGGAAAAGTTGTAGAATTATCTTCATTAAACAGAAATTTTAGTCCGTTAAAAGATAAAAGAACAAATGTCTCTCAACTTTATAAATTGCGCTCTAAAAAAATGATTAAAAAAAAGAATGATAGATGATCGGAAAAATGACAGATAAATGATAGATAAAACGGTATCTCTCATAGGATAGCTCATTTATTATGACCCTGTTAGATTAAAACAATGACAGATGATAGATCGTTTTGCCTTTTTTACGTGCGTAGAGGAGATATAGAAAGGATACAAAATAAAAAGTGCCGGAATTATCGTTTGATTATTCCAGCAGCTTTGCTTTGTTGGGCTATAAGGATTCGAACCTTAAATCTCAGATCCAGAAACTGATGTGTTACCATTACACCATAGCCCAATTCTTAAATGCGCTGCAAAGATAGATGTTTTTTGAGAAAAACAAAACTCTTTGCTCACTTTTTTTGTTTAAAAGTTAAAGGAGAAGTAAAAACGTTTAAAGAATTTTTCTAAAAAATACAAAAAACATGAGAGAATTTCACTTTTACTTTCGCCGATACAATAAATCAACGTATATTTGTAAATTATTGTTTTACAGATAGACTAAAACAGATTATTATTAATCTTTCATAGAAATTAAATGAGCGAAACAGAAGAACTAGTACAGAAAATAGTAGAAGGAATTCAAGAGAAAAAAGGATATAAAATAGTTGTAGCAGATCTAACAAAAATAGGTGATACAATATGCAAATACTTCGTTATCTGCCAGGGAAATTCGACAAGTCATGTAAGCGCTATAAATGATAGCGTAAGAGAATATGTAAGAGAAAACACAGGAATAAGACCAATAGGTGCTGATGGATTAACTAATGCTGAATGGGTGGTAATGGACTATGCTGATGTGATGGTTCATATCTTCTTACCAGAAGCGAGAGATTATTATAACCTCGAACATCTTTGGGCTGACGCTAAGTTAACAACGATACCAGATCTTGATTAATTATAGAACACAATGAATAACAACAAAAAACCGAATAATAAAATGAATATGCCAAAGTTCAGTCTTAACTGGATGTACGCTATTATAGCTATTATGCTAATCGGGCTCTATATCTCAAGTGAGGGAGGGTCTTTGACGAAACAAATCAGCTATAATGAGTTTCAACAATATGTTCGTAACGGTTACGCCAATAAAGTTGTGGCCTATAACGACAATACAGTGGAACTTTATGTGAAACCTGAGCGTATTAAAGAGGTATTTAAACAGGATGCTTCAAAGGTGGGGAAAACTCCGATGGTTACTACAAGAGTTCCTTCCAATGAATCGCTAAGTCGTTTCCTGGAAAAAGAACGAGACGAGGCACGCTTTCAGGGAACCGAACAATACGAAGAAAAGAAAGATTACATTACTGCGTTTTTATTAAATATACTACCCTTTGTTCTACTTATCGGCGTATGGTTATTCTTTATGCGTAAAATGGGCAGCGGAGGCGGAGCCGGTTCAGGCGGTGTATTCAGTGTGGGAAAATCTAAAGCACAACTTTTTGAAAAAGGAGGATCGATGAAAGTCACCTTTAAAGATGTAGCAGGATTGGCTGAAGCTAAGCAGGAAGTGGAAGAGATTGTGGAATTTTTAAGAAGTCCACAGAAATATACTGAGCTGGGAGGTAAAATACCTAAAGGCGCATTACTTGTAGGCCCTCCGGGAACAGGTAAAACCTTGCTTGCAAAAGCAGTAGCCGGAGAGGCAGACGTACCTTTCTTCTCTTTATCAGGTTCCGACTTTGTAGAAATGTTCGTTGGTGTTGGGGCTTCTCGCGTAAGAGATCTGTTTAAACAAGCAAAAGAAAAATCGCCTTGTATCATCTTTATTGATGAAATTGATGCAGTGGGACGAGCACGTGGAAAGAACCCAAGTATGGGAGGAAACGACGAACGCGAAAACACACTGAACCAATTGCTGACAGAGATGGATGGATTTGGTACAAACAGTGGAATCATTATTCTGGCTGCGACAAACCGTGCGGATATCCTTGACAAAGCATTGCTTCGTGCAGGACGTTTTGACCGTCAGATACATGTAGATTTACCGGATCTGAACGAAAGAAAAGAAATTTTCGGAGTGCATTTGCGCCCAATAAAGATAGACGAAACCGTTGATGTAGATCTTCTATCCCGCCAAACTCCTGGTTTCTCGGGTGCTGATATTGCAAATGTGTGTAATGAAGCTGCATTGATTGCTGCACGCCACGGAAAAACATTTGTTGGTAAACAAGACTTCCTTGATGCCGTAGACAGAATTATTGGTGGTTTGGAAAAAAAGAGTAAAATTATGACTATAGAGGAACGCAAGACAATTGCGCTTCACGAAGCCGGACACGCAAGTCTTTCATGGCTATTGGAACATGCCAACCCATTAATTAAGGTAACCATTGTTCCTCGCGGAAGGGCATTGGGTGCTGCCTGGTATTTGCCTGAAGAAAGACAAATTACTACCAAGGAACAAATGCTTGACGAAATGTGCGCCACTCTTGGAGGTCGCGCCGCAGAAGATTTATTTGTAGGGAAAGTCTCAACTGGAGCTATGAATGACCTGGAACGCGTAACTAAACAGGCATATGGTATGGTTGCTTATCTTGGCATGAGTGATGAATTACCTAACATTTGTTACTATAACAACGATGAATATTCTTTCAACAAACCATACAGCGAAAAGACATCTGAAACGATTGATGAAGAAGTTAAACGCTTTATCAATGATCAGTACGACAGAGCTAAAAGAATTCTTTCAGAACATAAGGAGCAACATAATGCCCTGGCCAGTTTATTGATAGAAAAAGAAGTCATCTTTGCTGAAGATGTAGAACGCATCTTTGGAAAACGCATGTGGGAATCTCGTTCAGTAGAAATCATGGCAGCCAACAAACCTGCTGAGGAAAAGAAAGAAGGAACAGAAGAAGCTGCTCCATCAACAGAAAACAATTCTGAAACAAACCTGAATCAATCTAAAACAGAAGTAGATATTCCTGAACATACGGAAGAAGGAGAAGAATCTACGAAATAAGCAAGTAATGATTAAAAATAACTTTATCCAACGTACAGTCACGGGAGCATTGATAGTTGCAGTGCTCGTGTGCTGTATTATATTTAGTCCACTGACTTTTTGTATTTTATTTGCCCTGATCTCAGCATTTGCCGTGCGTGAATTCTGCCAGTTGGTGAATAAGAATGAGGGTGTAAATACAAATACACTTATTAATGTTTTGGGAGGTGTATACCTCTTTTTTGCTTTTCTAGGCTTCTGCATGAACCTTGCCGGTTCACAAATATTTATCCCCTACCTCTTTTTAATAATTTATCTCCTTATAAGTGAGCTTTATCTGCAAAAAGAGAATCCTGTAAACAATCTGGCTTACTCTATGCTTAGTCAGCTTTATGTTGCATTGCCATTTGCCTTACTAAATGTGCTGGCATTTCAGGCTGATAAAACCGGAGCTGTTGTATTTAACTATATCATTCCATTATCCATCTTTATCTTTATCTGGTTGAATGACTCGGGCGCCTATTGCTTTGGCACATTGTTTGGTAAACATCGGTTATTTGAACGAATCTCACCTAAAAAATCCTGGGAGGGATCTATTGGAGGAGGCTTGCTTGCGGTGGCTGCCGGCTTTGTATTCGGTGCATTCTTTCCATATATGTCCTCTTTTGCCTGGGCGGGACTTGGTCTTACCGTTTGCATATTCGGAACATGGGGTGATTTAGTGGAATCACTTATTAAGAGACACATGGGAATAAAAGACTCTGGAAACCTTTTACCGGGACATGGTGGAATACTCGATAGATTTGACAGTGCGTTGATTGCTATTCCGGCAGCTGTTATTTATCTTTATGTAATAACGCTGTTTTAAAATAGCCTACCATATTAAACAAAAAGGAAGTTCTTATGAACTTCCTTTTTTTGTTTATAAGAGAAATGGCTGACATTTCTTTAATCCATATTTCATTTTACATTCTCCAGATTATAAGTTTCAAAGGGCTTATTAGATGTGGCATATGTTGAGACTTTCGTTTTATACTCAATAGGAATAATTGTCTCACCATTCACAGCCGAATTGATTCTTACCTTCAAACCTTGCAGATTTACATTTGACGGTCCGGAATTGCCTAACCTGAAGGAAACAATACTACGAGCTATATAGCCTGTAACATCATCCATATCATTGTAACGGAATTCAAGATGCACATATCCATCTTCTGTATAATTCTGCATAGTGTTCCTTACAAGGTTAACCCTATGCTTCTGCATACTTGGAATATTCATATCAAACTCCACATTAAGATAATTATCACTCACCCACATATCGGTTATTCTCACTTTATCATCTCCGATACTATCTTTATTTGCCTCGGTAAGATTGATAATATCCTTTGTTAACACCTTGGAATAACTGTTCAAACGAACAAAATGATCGAAACCATTCTGAGCATCACTCAAGATAGTAAAGTTTCCTATTATTCGTGTACCATCTTCTAATTCCCGAAATGGGACAAGAGAGGCCGCCGGCCATAACGTTTCTCCGTTATCGAGAACAAAATAAACGGAATTTCCAGCGTCAGTTTTCACTGTGGCCATTGCAATGGCAAAGTTATCCAGCGAATAGCCATCATCATTATCACAAGACTGAAGTGTTGGGATAAAGACCAACATAAACAATAGTAAATACAAATTAAACTTTTTCATAACCCGCAATTATTTATTTATTCTATATAAGAAACAAAGGCGCAAGCATTTTACTGCATCGCGCCTATTAAATAAAGCTTAAAAGTTTTATTGTGTTTTGAATCAGGGAGCTAAGAATCTTATTCTTTACCTGTTTTGAGGAGTTTAACCATTTCACTGGCAGCTTTCTCTGATGCTCCTGCCGGACCAAGAATATTAATCATCCGTTCATAATCTGTGAACATTTGCTGGCGCTTTACCTTATTATATAGAATAGCTTCCAACTCTGACTCTATATTTTTCAATGTCATAGTGTCGGCCACCAGTTCACGCACCACTTCCTTTCCGGCAACAAGGTTGACCAGTGAGATAAACTTCACCTTGAGTATTTTTTTCCTTAGAAAAGCTATCACTTTTCCTATCGGTGTGTAATAGCAAACAACCTGAGGAACACGAAAAAGAGCCGTTTCCAAAGTAGCAGTGCCCGAAGTAACCAAAGCAGCGGACGACTGTTGAAGCAACCGATATGTTTGGTCGAAAATAATTTTCACATTTGCCCCCTGTATGTATTTCTCATAATAGTGGGGAGAAATGCCGGGAGCACCAGCCAGTACCAGTTGATATTCAGGGAACTTTGAAGCTGCTTTCAACATATGGGGCAGGTTATCTTTTATTTCCTGTTTACGACTACCTGCCAAAAGAGCAATAACGGGTTGATTTGTCAGGTCATTGAACTTTGCAAAATCGGTAAACTCCTCCGGATAATTTGCCCGAAAACTTTCAACCGCATCAACTGTAGGATTCCCCACATAGTGTATGGGGTATTGATGAGCACGGAAAAATTCCACTTCAAAAGGAAGAATCGAAAATAGCTCATCCACATATCGCTTGATATCTTTGATACGGTACTCTTTCCACGCCCATATTTTGGGAGAGATATAGTAATAAACGGGAATCTTGGTCTCTGTTTTCACAAACTTCGCAATGGAGAGATTAAATCCCGGGTAATCGACCAGGATTACCATATCGGGAGCATACGAAACAATATCTTCCTTGCACCGTTTCATGTTGGCAAAAATTGTACGCAAGTGCAACAATACGGGGATAAATCCCATGTAGGCCAATTCCTTATAATGTTTCACCCGGGTGCCTCCCTGAGCCGACATAAGGTCTCCCCCAAAGAACCGGAACTCTGCCTCATTATCCTCTTTCTTCAGTGCCCGCATCAGGTTAGATGCATGCAAATCGCCCGAAGCTTCGCCAACGATTAAATAATATTTCATCTTTTCTTTATAGGTTCCACGACTTTAGCTGATCAATAATCTCATAGGCTGTAACATCAACTTTCGTTGGAGTAATTGCCGCGTAATCGTTATTGAGTGCCCAGTTATCAGTATCCTCTTCTTCTGGTTCATGGTTTTCAAAGTCACCCGTGAGCCAAAAATACTCACCTCCGTTGGGATGATCTCTGCGCGCCCATTCATGTGTCCACTGTCCCACTGTTTGGCGGCAGATTTTCACTCCTTTAATTTCGGGACATACAGGGAAGTTCACATTCAGGCATATTCCTTTTGGCAATCCATTCTCAATCACTTTTTGAGTTATATTGCGAATTATATCGGCAGTTGGTTCAAAATCGGCATCGTGATGATGATCGCAGATAGAGAAACCTATTGAAGGCACCCCGCTAAGGCAACCTTCTATGGCAACTCCCATTGTTCCTGAATAATGCACGTTGACAGCTGCATTATCTCCATGGTTAATTCCACCAATCACCAAATCGGGCTTCCTGTCCAGTACGGCAAACTTTGCAAGTTTAATGCAGTCGGCCGGAGTTCCCGAGCATTTATATACAGTGAGTCCGGGCTCTTTCTTTATTAATGTGTATTTCACCGGACGGTCCGCAGTAATAGCACAACCCATTCCCGAGCGTGGCGAATCCGGAGCCATCACAACAATATCGCCTAGTGGACGAAGATATTTAATTAATTCATTGATCCCTTTTGCCATGAACCCATCGTCATTAGAGATGAGTATCAGCGGTTTTTCATTTTTCATTCGTCAAACTTTCTTTTATCAATTTCTTTAGTACAAAAATAAAGAAAAAACAGTGATAAACAAAGGAATAGATATAAAACCATAAAAGAGAGTTTATCTGATTGATCTAATCATATTTTTATTCCCTTGTACAGAACATTGTTTTCTTTTGTACAAAAGAATGCAATGTTCTGTACAAAAGAATACATTCTTTTGTACAAAGAAACAAAAACTTAATTAGACTGTTTTTCAACTCTCCCGCCAGCCTTTCAGAAGTTTACAAATCTTAATGTTATGCAAGCCGGTTTAAAAAATGAAAGTTTATTAGATAGAAATGTATATATTTGCAAGCTAGAAAACCAAAAGTCGCTTAATAGCTGCAAGGTTCACAGTCTGATAGTTATTAACAAAAGAGGTAACTTATCAACAGATTTTGCAATGTTTTCCATTTTTAGTAGGTGCTCTAAGTTTTTATTACTTATTTCGCCTCAACAAATTAAATGTAGTATGGGAAAAATTATCGCTTTAGCCAATCAAAAAGGTGGAGTCGGAAAAACAACGACAACCATTAATCTTGCCGCGTCTCTCGCTACGCTGGAAAAGAAGGTGCTTGTTGTTGATGCCGATCCTCAAGCTAATGCTTCCTCCGGCCTGGGAGTAGATCTTAAAGAAGTTGAATGCAGTATTTACGAATGCATTATTAACAACGAAGATGCCAGGGAAGCAATATACACGACAGATATTGAAGGACTTGATGTAATGCCGTCACATATTGATTTAGTGGGTGCTGAAATTGAAATGCTTAACCTCCCCAATCGCGAGAAAGTATTGAAAAAAATCCTTGAACCAATGAAAGCTGAATATGACTTCATCCTTATTGACTGCTCGCCTTCACTTGGACTTATTACGGTTAATGCGCTAACTGCGGCAGATGCTGTTCTTATCCCTGTTCAATGCGAATATTTTGCGTTGGAAGGAATCAGTAAGCTGCTGAATACCATAAAAATTATAAAATCAAAACTGAACCCTGAGCTGGAGATTGAAGGATTTCTGCTCACCATGTTTGACTCTCGTTTGCGACTTGCCAATCAGATTTACGATGAAGTAAAAAAACATTTCCAGGAATTGGTGTTCAAAACCGTTGTGCAACGTAACGTTAAACTAAGCGAGGCTCCAAGTCACGGGCTTCCAGTCATTCTTTACGATGCTGATTCTACCGGTTCAAAGAACCACTTATCATTGGCACAGGAAATAATAAAACGAAATAGTAAGTAAGATAAGACATGGCAGTACACAAAAAATTTGCTTTAGGAAGAGGACTGGATGCCCTGATCTCAATGGACGAAGTGAAAACTGAGGGCTCATCTTCCATCAATGAAATAGAATTATCAAAAATATCAGTCAATCCCTCTCAGCCACGCCGCGAATTTGATCAGACGGCTCTTGAGGAATTAGCAGACTCAATCAAGGAAATTGGAATTATTCAACCGATAACACTGAGAATGATATCGGAAGATTCTTATCAGATTATCGCCGGAGAACGCCGTTACCGCGCAACTCAGTTAGCAGGACTCCCCACAATCACAGCTTATATCCGCACAGCAGATGATGAGAACGTAATGGAAATGGCGTTGATTGAGAACATTCAGCGTGAAGACCTTAATTCTCTTGAAATAGCACTGGCTTATCAGCATTTGATAGAACAATATAACCTCACTCAGGAAAGACTTAGCGAACGTGTAGGCAAAAAGCGAACAACTATTGCCAATTACCTTCGCCTGCTAAAACTTCCTGCTCAGATACAGGTGGCTTTGCAAAATAAAACTATCGACATGGGCCATGCCCGTGCTTTAATTACATTGAATGACCCTAAGTTACAGGTAAAAATTTATGAAGAAATCCTTCAGCACTCTTACTCCGTTCGTAAAGTTGAAGAGATTGTAAAGTCACTCAACGAAGGCGAGACAATAAAAAGCGGTAAAAAGACTTTGGCAACAAAAGGTAATAAATTGCCCGAAGAATTTAATATCCTAAAAAAACATCTTTCCGGATTCTTCAATACAAAAGTGCAGCTTTCATGCACAGCAAAAGGAAAAGGAAAAATCAGTATTCCATTTAATAATGAAGAAGACCTTGAAAGAATCATGGAAATCTTTGATAGCTTAAAGAATAAATAAACGAATTGACAGTAAACAAATCGACATATCGTCTACTATTCGCCCTGTTGCTCTGCACTATTCAGACAGCAGGGATTAGTCTGTATGCACAAAAGACTACATCCCGGGCAGATAGTGCCATTAACATTCCGCAGGCAAGGAAACACCGCCTGGATTCAAAAGTCACTCAGCAGGAAATTTCAACAGCTGATAGTCTTGAGCAGGTAAACAATAAGAATATGAAAATGATTGCGTCTCCTTTGGAAATGAACCAATCGATGATGCAAACAGATTCCATGTCGACCTCCCCCAAAAAGCCTTTATTTATTCCTAATTCAGGAAGGGCTACCTGGCTGGCTGCAGTCTTTCCCGGAGGAGGACAAATCTATAACCGAAAATATTGGAAGTTACCAATTATATATGGAGGCTTTGTTGCCTGCACATATGCTTTAAGCTTTAACAATAAGTATTACAAAGATTATTCGCAAGCTTATCTGGATATAATGGACAGCGATCCCAAAACAACTAGTTACCTGAACTTTCTTGCTCCGAACTACAACATTGCCGGAAAAGAAGACTGGCTTAAAAAAGTTTTCAAACAAAAGAAAGATTCCTATAGAAGATACCGAGATCTGAGTATATTCACCTTTATTGGCGTGTACTTAGTATCCATCATAGATGCCTATGTAGATGCCGAATTATCCAACTTTGATATTTCACCGGACATCGGTTTACAGATTAATCCGGCTGTATTAAACGATAAGTATTCGCCTAAAAACACACTCGGTGTTCAATGCAGTATTAAATTCTAAAAAAGAGACATGAAAAAAATATTTTTAATCTTGCCTGCCCTTTTCTTATGTGTTTCATTGGCAAACGCACAAACCATTAATGTGACAGTTCAAAAAGATGGAGCTACTCACGAAGAGACAATTGGTTTACCAATAAGCATGACATATGATGTAGATAGTCTTCTAAACGAATGGCACTCTAAGAACTCCCTCAAGCCAGACAATAACTGTATGATGAAGGACGAGAATCCGTCATTCTCTGATTCTGTCTATATTGACAGGTTATCCCGTATTCCTGCTGTGATGGAACTGACATACAATGATATTGTACGAAAATTCATAGAACTATATTCAGGAAAGCTTCGCAAACAGGTTTCTTTCATGCTTGGCGCATCAAATTTTTATATGCCCATGTTTGAAGAAGCACTCGATGCGTATAATATTCCTCAGGAATTAAAATACCTTCCTGTGATTGAATCTTCACTTAACCCTAAAGCCACCTCACCGGTTGGCGCAGCCGGACTTTGGCAATTTATGCTAGGAACAGGTAAAATATATGGTCTGGAATCAAATAGTATCGTTGATGAACGCAGAGATCCAATCAAGTCTACCTGGGCAGCGGCAAAATATCTGAGAGATTTATATACTATCTACAAAGATTGGAATCTTGTTATTGCAGCTTATAATTGTGGAACCGGAAACATAAACAAAGCAATTAGACGAGCAAACGGAGCAAGAGATTATTGGGCCATATATAATTACTTACCACAGGAAACAAGAGGATATGTTCCCGCCTTTATTGCCGCAAACTATGTAATGACATATTATTGTGATCACAACATCTGCCCAATGGAAGCTGAACTATCTGAAAATACAGACACAGTACAAGTTAGCAAGAGCCTTCATTTCGAACAAATAGCAGATATTTGCGGTATAAGTATTGACCAGATAAGAAGTCTTAATCCTCAATACAAAATAGATATAGTTCCAGGAAACACTGAAATATGCACACTTCGCCTTCCACGAAACTATATAAATACATTTATTGATAGTCAGGATACCATTTATGCATATCGCGCTGACGAGTTGTTCAGCAACAGAAAAACAGTGGAAGTAAAAGAGGAGGTAGTAAAAGCGGTTACCCCCAAATATACTTCTCATAAAGCCCGGTATACTTCTCATAAAATACGCAAGGGACAAACCCTTTCTGATATAGCTGATAAATACGGTGTTACTGTAAAACAACTAAAAAAATGGAATGGATTGCGAAAAAGCACTATCTCGGCGGGGAAAAGGTTGAAAATTCGCAAATAAAAAAGCAATATACATTTCGTTAAATTGCTTGTTAAACAGGGAATTTTGTTTATTTTTGCAAGAACCACAAAAGAGAGGAATAAACAATGGATATAGATAAAAGCGAGCAAATGACAGATGAAGAGATGATTGAAAAAGGGTTTCAGGAACTCTTAAATGATTATCTCGGAACCAGACATCGCAAACGTGTGGAAATAATCACGAAAGCGTTTAATTTTGCCAATCAGGCTCACAAAGGAATTAAGCGTCTGTCTGGGGAACCATATATTATGCACCCTATTGCTGTGGCAAAAATCGTTTGCAACGAAATAGGATTAGGATCTACTTCCATCTGTTCGGCCCTGCTTCACGATGTTGTTGAGGATACCGATTATACAGTGGAAGATATAGAAAACATCTTCGGCCCAAAGATTGCGGAGATAGTAAGTGGGTTAACTAAAATTTCAGGTGGAATCTTTGGAGCAAATGCATCTGCACAGGCAGAGAACTTTAAGAAATTATTGCTTACCATGTCTGACGACATCAGGGTTATACTTATAAAAATAGCCGACCGTCTTCATAACATGAGAACATTGGGCTCTCAGCTCCCCAACAAACAATATAAAATTGCCGGAGAAACATTATACATTTACGCTCCTCTTGCCAATCGTTTAGGCCTCAACAAGATCAAGACCGAACTTGAAAATTTGAGTTTCAAGTATGAACATCCCGAAATTTACGCAGAAATACAAGGAAAGCTAAAAGCTACGGAAACCCATCGTGACGAAGTTTTCAAAAGCTTCACCACTCCTATCCGGGCTCAACTGGATAAGATGGGACTGAAATATGAGATTATTGCACGGGTTAAATCAATTTATTCCATCTGGAACAAGATGCAAACCAAGAATCTTCCATTTGAGGAGATATATGACTTGCTTGCCGTCCGCATCATTTTTACTCCAAAGAATGAAGAAGAAGAATTAAATGAGTGCTTTAATATTTATGTTGCTATTTCCAGAATTTACAGACCACATCCTGACCGGCTGAGAGACTGGGTAAGTCATCCAAAAGCAAATGGGTACCAGGCACTTCACGTAACCCTGATGGGAAACAACGGACAATGGATAGAAGTGCAGATCAGAAGCAACCAGATGAATGAAGTTGCCGAACAAGGATTTGCGGCACACTGGAAATATAAAGAAGGTAGCGTTAGCGAAGATGAAGGAGAACTGGAAAAGTGGCTCAAAACAATTAAAGAAATTCTCGATGATCCTCAACCGGATGCTTTAGATTTTCTTGATACCATTAAGCTAAATCTATTTGCTTCGGAAATATTTGTATTTACTCCTAAAGGAGAAATAAAAACCATGCCTCAGAACTCCACTGCACTTGACTTTGCTTTTTCCATTCACACGTTTTTAGGAAGTCATTGCATTGGAGCAAAAGTAAATCATAAGCTAGTGCCGCTGAGCCATAAGCTGGAAAGTGGAGACCAAGTGGAAATTCTTACCTCCCGTTCGCAAAGAGTACAGCCATCATGGGAGAACTTTGCCACAACAGCCAAGGCTAAAGCTAAAATATTGGCGATTCTCAAGAAAGAACAGCGCAATGCTCAGAAAGAAGGTGAGACTCTTTTATTAGAATTCTTCAAGAATGAAGAAGTTCGCCCCGATCCGTCTTATATTGATAAATTGTGCAAGCTGCACAATGCTATAAATAAAGATGAGTTCCTATCTAATCTTGGGAATAACAAAGTTGTTTTAGGAGAGGCCGACAAGAATATAGTACACGAAAAGCCAACTACAAGCTGGAAAAGATACCTGACATTCTCTTTTGGAGCAAGCAAAGATCAGAAAGAAAAACCGGAAGATAAGCTACCTATAGAGAAGATAGACAAGAAAAAAGCAATAAAACTCACTGAGGACACTATACAAAAAAGTTATAAAATAGCAGAGTGCTGTAAACCTATTCCCGGAGATGATGTGCTTGGATTCATTGACGATAACGATGATATTATTATTCATAAGCGCCAATGCCCCATAGCCAACAAACTAAAAAGCAGCTTCGGAAATCGTATTATTGCAGCCGACTGGGAAACTCACAAAACATTGTCATTCCCTGTGCTTCTATATATAAAAGGTATTGATAGCGTAGGATTGCTTAACGAGGTAACAGAGATTATTTCCGGGCAATTAAATGTGAACATCCGGAAATTTACGATTGAAGCAAATGATGGAATATTTGAAGGAAAGGTTCAATTGTATGTACATGACGTGGACGATGTAAAAACCATCTGCGAAAATCTGCGAAAAATTAAGAATGTAAAAGAGGTGAAACGTATTGAAGAATAGACATCTATCCTATACATTAAAACACAAGGGAGAAGGAAACGGATTAAACCGCGTCTAACTCCCTTTTTATATTAAGTAATTCTTCTTTTATCTGCCCCAAACGAGTAACAACCTCAAAAGTTTTAATGGTTTGTTCCTTATTGTCTTTTAATTTCTGACGAGCACCCGGAAGAGTCATCCCCTTCTCTTTAACCAGATGATAGATTAACCGGATATTTTCCAAATCGTCTTTCCTATATTGTCGTGTACCTTTGGTATTTTTCTTCGGTTTAATAATAGGAAATTCCTTTTCCCAAAAGCGTAACAACGACTCATTTACATCAAACATTGCCGCTACCTCACCTATGGAGTAATACAACTTCAAATCTTTGTTAGAATTATATGCCATAATATCCTTCTTAAATATTACAAATCAATTAGCGAAGAGAAAAACATGCTATTTCCATTAAGCATTATCGGACTACAAATATAGTAAACCTTCCGTATCTTACAGCTTTTTAGTAGTTTTTAATGAGCAAAACATTAATATTTTGCTCATTAATAGGCCCAAAAATAATAAAACAAGCTATCTTTGCAAATCATTTTTCGGAATATTAACTTGATAACTATATAATTGCTTATGTTGACAGCAAAAGAAATCAGAGAATCATTCAAAGCTTTCTTTGAATCCAAAGGGCACCAGATTGTACCTTCAGCCCCTATGGTAATTAAAGATGACCCCACATTGATGTTCACCAATGCAGGGATGAATCAGTTTAAAGACATTATCCTGGGTAATCAACCAGCCAAGTATCATCGTGTGGCCGACTCGCAGAAATGTTTGCGCGTGAGTGGCAAGCACAATGACCTTGAAGAAGTGGGTCACGATACATATCATCACACTATGTTTGAGATGTTGGGTAACTGGTCTTTTGGCGATTACTTTAAAAAAGAAGCTATTGAATGGGCGTGGGAATACCTGGTTACGGTATTGAAACTGGATCCAAACCGTTTGTATGCCACAGTCTTTGAAGGCAATCCTGCCGAAGGATTGGAACGCGACAACGAAGCTGCTGCCATTTGGGGACAATTTTTGCCTGAGGATCGTATTATTAACGGAAACCGCCACGATAACTTTTGGGAAATGGGCGATACAGGTCCTTGCGGTCCTTGTTCCGAAATACATATTGACTTACGATCTGACGAGGAACGGAAAGCCATTAGCGGTCTTGAACTGGTAAATCAATCTCACCCACAGGTTATTGAGATATGGAACCTTGTATTTATGCAATTTAACCGCAAAGCAGACGGAAGTCTGGATGCGCTTCCTGCACGTGTAATCGATACCGGAATGGGATTTGAGCGTCTTTGCATGGCTCTTCAAGGAAAAATATCAAACTATGATACTGATGTATTCCAACCAATCCTGAAAGAAATCGCTAAGATGGCGGGAACTGAATATGGTTTGAATACACAAAATGATATTGCAATGCGTGTAATTGCGGATCATATCCGTACTATTGCTTTTTCTATTACTGACGGTCAGCTGCCATCGAATGCAAAAGCCGGATATGTAATCAGAAGAATTCTGCGCCGCGCCGTTCGTTACGGATACACCTTCCTTAATCAGAGATCTGCCTTCATGTATAAGTTACTTCCTGTGCTTATTGACAATATGGGCGATGCTTATCCTGAATTAGTTGCTCAGAAAGGGCTGATTGAAAAGGTAATTAAAGAAGAGGAAGAATCATTCCTTCGCACACTTGAAACGGGTATCCGTCTTTTGGACAAGGCTATTTCTGACGTGAAAGCTGAAGGAAAAACCTGCATTGAAGGAAAAGACGCATTTACTCTTTATGATACTTTTGGTTTCCCATTAGACCTTACAGAACTTATTCTGAGAGAAAACGGGCTAACTGTAGACCTTGAAGGATTCAACATTGAGATGCAGCAACAAAAGAATCGTGCTCGTAACGCGGCTGCTATTGAAACCGGCGACTGGATTACTTTGAAAGAGGGTACTTCCGATTTCGTTGGTTATGATTACACCGAATATGAAGTGGAGATTCTCCGCTATCGTCAAATCAAACAAAAGAATCAGACTCTTTATCAGTTGGTACTTGATCATACTCCTTTCTATGCTGAGAGTGGTGGTCAGGTGGGCGACACAGGTGTAATTGTAAGTGAGTTCGAGACTATCGATGTTATTGCAACTAAAAAAGAAAATAATCTTGCCGTTCATATAACCAAAACACTTCCAAAGCAGTTGGATGCGCCAATGATGGCTTGTGTGGATACAGATAAAAGAGCGGCTTGCGCAGCTAATCACTCTGCCACTCACCTTCTTGACCAGGCTTTGCGTGAAGTACTTGGAGATCATGTGGAACAAAAAGGTTCATTGGTTTCACCAGACTCTTTGCGCTTCGACTTCTCTCACTTCCAGAAAGTGACCGATGAGGAAATTCGCCAGGTAGAACACTTGGTAAATGAAAGAATCCGCCAGAATATTCCGTTGCAAGAATATAGAAATATTCCTATTGCCGAAGCAAAGGAACTAGGTGCTATTGCATTATTCGGAGAGAAGTACGGAGATGATGTACGTGTAATCGGCTTTGGCTCATCTGTTGAGTTTTGTGGCGGAACACACGTGGCTGCTACCGGAAACATCGGTATGGTAAAAATCATTTCTGAAAGTTCGGTTGCTGCCGGAGTTAGAAGAATTGAAGCTTATACAGGTGGCAAAGTAGAAGAAATGCTGGACAATATACAAGATACGCTTTCTGATTTGAAAGCCCTCTTTAACAATGTACCTGATTTGGGTACAGCAATTCGTAAATCCATTGAGGAAAATGCCGGATTAAAAAAGCAGGTGGAAGACTTCATGAAAGATAAACAGGCTGAGATCAAGGATAAATTGCTGCAAAGCATGCAGGAAATCAATGGAGTGAAGTTAATTAAACTGATTGCTCCGCTACCTGCTGAAGCAGCAAAAAATATTGCTTTCCAATTACGTGGAGAAATAACCGAGAACCTGCTATTTGTAGCCGGAACTGAAGAAGGAGGCAAACCAATGCTTACCGTGATGATTTCTGACAATCTGGTTGAAGGCGGATTAAATGCCGGCAAACTGGTTAAAGAAGCAGCCAGGTTAATTCAAGGCGGCGGCGGCGGACAAGCGCACTTTGCTACTGCGGGAGGAAAGAACAAAGATGGTCTTTCTACTGCTGTAGCTAAAATTATTGAACTTGCAGGAATGTAAGTTTGGTTAATCATTACTGTTTTTTTAAAATTTTTGAATACCGTTGCCGACCGTGAGGTTAGCAACGGTTATTTTTTCTCAAAAAAATCAGATTAATACCGTTACCTCCTTCTTCTTTCCAAGCAATGATTTTTAACCTTCAACAAGTTATCAACAGGTATTCAACAGGTTGTTAACAGGCATTTAAGAGAGGATAATTCGTTAATCCTAAGTCATTAACTGTTCTATCAAGGAACTTTAGCTAATGTTACCAGACGATTAAGCCAAAACTATTCGGCATATTAAAATAAAAGACTACAGCTTTTAAAAATAAACTGTAGAGTATATTATTAGAAGGTCTACACCTTATATTAATATGCTCTATAGCATTTATTCAATAGCTGGTGAGAAAAAGCATTAATAGACTAGTAAGATTACCTTACCTGTAACATTCACTAACTGTAGAAACAAGTCTGAAAAAATCGCCGATTACTCTACCTGATCTTTGGGATAGTTGACCAGATACAGCGTTTCCGTTGCACGTGTAAAGGCAGTATAAAGCCAGCGGAGGTAGTCGGAAGTCAACGTTTCGGGCGTAATATATCCCTGATCCAGGAATACCTTCTTCCATTGTCCGCCCTGAGCTTTGTGACAAGTCACAGCGTATCCGTATTTCACTTGCAAGGCATTGTAATGAGGATCGGCTTTCATCTTTTTCATGCGCTCACGCTTAGTAGAAATATCGGCATAATCTTCGAGAACCGAATAGAACAATCGGTCATTGTCTGCTTTTGGAAGTGCCGGGGCATCAGTATGAAGAGTGTCGAGAAGAACGGTTGCTTCGATCTCAAAATCATTATAATCGGGAAGAATCAGTTGAACCTCAGCAAAACGGAAGCCATAAAGCTCACGCGTTTTCCTAACACGGCGAACCACAGCTATATCACCGTTGGCTATAAACTCAATCTCTGGACATTTCTCCGTCCAGAAATAATTATTCTTCGCCACCATCAGCAAATCGCCCCCACTAAGCTCTTCTTCCCTATAGAGAATTGTGTTGCGGATGCCTTTATTATAGATATTTGCCCGCTTATTGGAGCGGCAAACAACGATTGTTTCATCCATTCCTACCTTACCATAGCAGCTGTTTATCTCTTCAATCAGCTCGTCACCGGGCAGTAAACGGATATCCGGAAAGCCTTTAACACGAATCTTTGGCAACTCATTGGCATCTCCCTGTGCTATGAGATGTCGCAAAGCCGTGGCATTCCACAAAATACCCGAGTCACCCAGCTGGCGAACCACCTGTGTTAAGTCAATCTCCTGCACTGCCAGTCCGTATCCCTTCATAACATCGGCAGTAAGTGCCGGACTCTCCTCCTGCCCCACCGGAGGAAGCTGAGCCGTATCGCCCATCAGCAATAACCGGCAACCTTGGCCCGAATAAACATATTGAACAAGATCGTCGAGCAGACGACCAGTTCCGAATACAGAGCCGGAAAGTCCGTCGTTGGAAATCATGGACGACTCATCTACAATGAAAAGCGTGTGCGCATGCAGGTTATCATTCAGCGAGAAATTAGAGAGTTCATTGCTGAAAGACTGTTGGCGATATATTTTCTTATGAATAGTAAATGCAGGATGCCCCGAATATACGGAAAACACCTTGGCAGCCCTTCCGGTAGGTGCCAGAAGAATTGCTTTTTGGTCGAGTTTCATCATTGTTTTCACCACCGCTGCCACAAGCGAAGTTTTCCCCGTTCCGGCATATCCACGAAGAATAAATACAGTATCATTCACCGGTGATAGGAGAAAGTCTGCCAGCGCATCCACTGCCAGTGATTGCTCGGGAGTGGGTTCGTGAGGGAAATTTTCCTTTATTTGCCCAACCAAATAGCTATTAATCATTTTTTGTTTTTATATTTGCGGTACGAATATAAACTAAAAAAAAAGATTTTAAGCGCCACGCGCCAATAATCTTTTTTTAAATGCCAGAACATGACTGAAGAGTTGAGCATATCACAAACTGATTTTACCAAGACTGAACAATATACTTTATCCGTTCGTCTTAGTCTGGAAGAGTTTTCTTTTTCTATCTATAATCCTACTAAAGAAAAGGCGTATAGTTTTATATCAAAGGAGACTAATGAGAATTTGTCGATGGCAGCCAACGTAAAAGAGGTCATTAAAGAAAATGATTTCCTGAAGCATGCTTATAAAAGAGTCAACATAATGCTTGTTACAAAGCGCTTTACACTGATTCCTTTTGAACTTTTTGAAGACGAACAGGCAGAAACTATTCTTTATCATAATCACACCCGTCAGGATAATGAGATTGTTCTCTATAACATCCTGAAGAAAGCCAATGTTGTGGTGGTTTTTGCAATAGATAAAAGCGCATACCAGCAACTCATTGACCAGTTTCCGGGAGCACATTTCTATTGTCAGGCAAGCCCACTTGCTGAATATTTTTCGGGACGCAGCAGACTGGGCAACAGCCTGAAGATGTATGCCTACCAAAGAAAGAATTCTGTAGACATTCTGTGTTATGACCGAGGAAGAATAATGTTGATCAATAATTTCAAGTGCACAGAAACGGCAGATGTTATCTATTATCTGCTTTATGTGTGGAAACAATTAGACTTTAATCAGGAGAGAGATGAGCTTCATTTAACGGGAACTCTCCGTGACAAAGAATCTTTGGTAAAAGGATTGCAGCAATTTGTGAGACAATTATTCGTAATAAATCCCAATACAGAGTTTTCATTAAACGGAATATCAAAGGCAGAAGAAATTCCCTTTGATTTACAAACATTATCATTATGCGAGTTATAGGCGGAATATATAAGAGAAGAAGATTTGACGTACCCAAAACATTTAAGGCACGCCCAACAACAGATTTTGCAAAAGAGAACATTTTTAATGTACTCTGCAATAATTACCTGGATTTCGATGATGGCGTTACCGCGCTCGACTTGTTTGCCGGCACTGGAAGCATTAGTATCGAACTGGTTTCCCGCGGATGTGATAAAGTAATATCTGTAGAAAAGGAAGCCGCTCACCATGCTTTTATCTGCAAAGTAATGGAAATGGTAAAAACCGATAAGTGCTTCCCCATCCGTGGCGATGTATTCAAATTTATTAACTCCACCCGTGAAAAGTTCGACTTTATCTTTGCCGATCCTCCCTATGCACTAACCAACATAGCCGATATTCCCCGGATTATCTTCGAGAAAGATTTACTTAAAGAAGGCGGTCTTTTGGTATTGGAACACGGAAAAGAAAACAACTTTGAGGAAGATCCTCATTTTTTGGAACGAAGGGTGTACGGAAGCGTTAACTTCTCTATCTTTTCTAAAGCAAAGGACTAAGCACGCGAACAACCGACTCTTTCACTTTCTGGCGCCAAGGTCTCTTTTCCCAGCTTTTAAGATAAACAGGGACGCAGTCTCGCTGATCCTGAAGGAAGATATCTTTCATGCGCAGAGCTGTTGGTTCGTCGTACATAAAAGCGTTCACTTCAAAGTTGTGCTCAAAACTCCGGAAATCCATATTGGTAGATCCTACAGTAGAAAGTGCATCATCCGAAACCATCAGCTTGGAGTGAATGAAACCTTTTTGATAGAAGAATACCTTCACGCCAGCCTTTAGCACATCTTTCAGATAAGAACGGGTAGCCAATTGTGTAATCGCAGCATCTGCCCGTTCAGGAAGCATAATCCGAACATCTACCCCCGCCAAAGCTGCCGTTTGCAACGCAGCCAAAAGAGGTTCTGTAGGTAAGAAATAAGGCGTCTGAATATAGAAATACCTTTTGGCACTACTAATTGCCAGGCATAAACCTTGCATAATTTCTTTCCATTCGGCAGTTGGTTCGCTTGTTACAATTTGAATAAGAGAGTCTCCGGCAGATTCCAGAACAGGAAAAAATTTAGATGAAGTGAGTAACGTCTGGTCCACAAAGTACCAGTCAAGCAAGAAAGAGGTTTGAAGTCCATGTACTGCTTTTCCTTTAATCATCAAATGAGTATCTCTCCATATTCCCCAATCGAATCCTCGTAAATACCTCAAGGCAATATTCATTCCTCCCACAAATCCCACACGCCCATCTACCACAACAATTTTACGGTGATTGCGGTAATTGACTTTACTGGTAAAGAGAGGAAAGCGGACTTTAAGGAAGGTGCGAACTTCAATGCCTGCCTCAATCATTTCTTCAAAGAATCGGTTAGGAACATGCCAGCATCCCACATCATCATATATCAAACGAACTTCTACTCCCTCGCGGGCTTTGTCTATCAATATATCACGAACAAGCCTGCCTACAGGGTCATTCTCAAAAATATAGTATTCTAAATGAATGTGATGCTTTGCCTTCATCAGTTCTCTTATAAGAGCCTGTAGTTTTGTATAACCATCTGTATAAATCTCTACCTCGTTGCCTTCGAAAGGAAGAGCCTGATTTGTATTCCTGAAAAGCTGGGCAACCTGATACTGGTCGGCAGGTAATTCATAAGATTCCTGGGCAACAAATTCAGCCATCGGCTTTTTCATTAAACGATTATAGCTTTTTTTGCTGATAAGTCTTTCGCGACGAGTACTTCGTCCAAAGAAAAAATAGAAAACCAAGCCAACAAAGGGAAGAAAGGAAAGGACCAGTACCCATGCCATTGTCTTTACAGGGTTGCGATTATCGAGAATGACAAGAATCACCATTCCGATAATCACACCAAAATAAAGAACATCATAGATTACTGAAAAAATATCCTTAAAAATGCTGCTCCAGTCCATGCTAATCAATTGCTTATAATTCGATGAATAGCAAAAATATACAAAAATTAATAAACTACGGCATATATAAAGAAAAGAATAAGATATTACATCATTCCGGGGCCGCCGCCACCAAATCTACCGCCGCCTTGAGGTCTTTCACGTGGTCCGTCTTCCGACCCATGTCTATCATATCCGCCACGTCTCGATCTTGGGGAATTTCCACCTAAAGTATTAAAGCGATAAACGAAATGAACCATAAAATAACTACCCAACGTGTTATATTCAATATCCTGCATCATGGTTTCTGAAATAGTACGGCTCAAGTTACTTTGCTGATGAAGAATATCATATATCTTGAAACGCAGTGTTGCATTCCTTTTAGCCAAAAAAGTCTTGGACAATTGTGCATTCCAAAGAACTTCATTCTTTTGATAATTGCCACTATATCCACTCTTAATATTATAATTAACATCAGAAGACAGATAAAGACTCCACGGAAGATTTACGTTTGTATTACCTCCAACTGCGTAATCAAATGTCTCACGATTACTTTTTGTCTGCATATTATTCTTTGCCAAAGAATAATTTATAGAACCATTTAAACTAACATCAAAAAGGTCACAGCGGTAATTACCAGTAAGGCGTTGACCAAGGTTCATATTATGCGTGGTGCTTTGTTGCGACTCAGAATATCCTCCCCCGGCATTATTTGTCAGGCTGGTAAAACTAACCGCATCGCTATAAGAAGCATTTGAGTATGTATTAAGCGTAAACTTCTTATTCTTAAATGGGGTATTAAATGATAAGAATCCTCTTGCGTTCCAGTTACCGTTTACATTAACTAAATCAGTAATCTTACCACCAGTATTCTGATTATATCTCATTTTACTAGCTACACTGTTTATTGTGTTGTTGAAAGAAAGATTAGCCATAATACTCCGTTGGCTTTCCTGCATATAGTTATTAAAGAACAACATAAATCGGTTATCATAAGATGGTTTTAAGTCCGGATTACCATATTTAATATTTAGCGGGTCGGTCTGATCAATTACAGTTTGCAGATTCTCAATATCCGGAGCACTGCTTCGCCCTCTATACATTACTCTAAGCTGCTTTTGCTTGGAGAAACGATAATGAAGATCGAATGTAGGAGAAAAATTAAGAACAGTCTGAGATAAATCTTTCCCTTTATTAGGCCCAACAAATGTCTGACTCTTCGAAGATTGTGGTTCCAGGCTTATTCCTATATTATACATATACTTAGTGCGGATAGTTCGCAGCGACAGCTCTATTTGATGAGTACCATAACGGTTCTCCAAAGAGTTACTTAACGAGTCAACATAGTTCTTATTATAAATTTTGTCTTGATAATCCATATCAGATACATACTTTCCCAAAGCATCGTATGTATACCTCTCTGAAGAAGAATACTTATTTTGATAGCTATATCTCAACTGAAGAAACCTTTTAGTGAAGATTGGCTCCACATACATCACTTGTAACCGATAGTTATATCCGTTTCCACTATTATCAATATATTGATCAATAATTTTAGTGCTATCAACATAATTATAAAAATCAGTTTTAGAATAAGAATACTTATCCGTATTATTATTACTATATCCGTATTCCGCACGCAAGGTAACACTACGCCCTCTGTTATTAAGCCTTCTGTTTACTTGCAAATTACCTCCCAAAGAAAGGTACTCGGAAATGCTGTTAGACTTCGACTCCTTACTGTTTACCAAATCATGGTTATTGTTAGATGTAGTAGATGACCCACCACCAAAACTATTTGTACTTGAATAAGAAGCTCTTGGACGGAATATGATATTAGTTAATGTATCAGGTTTCCATTCCAATCGAAAATCCGCATTCACATCATCTCTAAAACGTCTGGAACTGGTAGCATTAGTTGCAAAAGAAGAAGATTCTCCTAAGAAGGTTTCAGAAGAACTTTTCATTCTTGCATCTTTATCCGATCTTCCATATTTTACATTTCCACCTACTTCCAGATTATTAGTGCTTTTAGCGAAGTTAACACCGATAGACTTGGTAGCATTAATACCCGCTCCGGCATTTCCGCTCATTCCTTGTCCGGCATCACCAAATTCTGAGAATCCTTGATTATTGGTATTATTAGCCGAACCAATAACTGTAAACTGAGAGTTTTCCTTAAACCGGCTTGCCATTAGTCCGGCTTCATATCTGCTCTGATCACCCGATCCGACAATAATGTTTCCTAACCAGCCTTTTTTCATACCCTTCTTCACGGTCAAATCAAGAACAGCTTCCTCCTCTCCATCATCAATACCTGTTACTCTCGCTAAATCCGATTTTTTATCATAGGCTTTCACGTTCTCAATCATATTAACCGGAAGATTCTTCATAGCCACTTTAGGATCATTGCTAAAGAACTCTTTTCCATCCACCATTATCTTCTTGATTTCTTTTCCGTTAAGGGTAACCTTCCCTTCAGTGCTGACTTCTGCCCCCGGAATCTTCTTCACTAAATCTTCAAGCATTGCACCTTCCTGCACACGATATGCCGAAGCGTTATAAACCACCGTATCTTCCTTAACCGTTACAGGAGGAGCTTCCGCAGTCACAACTGCACCTTTTAACATAACTGCATTTGGCATCATTAGAATTTCGCCCAAATTCACTGAAGGTTTAGCAGATGTTATTTGAAAAGATTTTGTTACTGTTGCACTGCCTATAAATGAAATTTTCACAACATAATGACCTTTCTTGAGGCTCAAAATAGAGAAAGAACCATCTTTCTTGCTGGAAGTGCCTGTAACAAAAGTACTGTCGGGCAAAGAAAGCACACGAATAGCCGCTTGCTCCACCTGAGTTTTTGTCGTGTTGTCAATAACCTTTCCAGCTACCGAAGCACGATTGGTTTGTGCCTCCATAGAAAGTATGCTAAATAAGCATAGCATCAATAATGTCAATTTGTGTTTCATGAATTACTCTATAATATAAAAGAATGATTGTCCCTTATAAGACAGTGAAACAGGAGAAAGGTTTAATGTTAAAAAGCACAGAATTCAAGCTAAATGATTAAAATGCTTTGCTTTTCAACGTTTTTAGCTTAGTTTTGCACTCATAACAGAAAAAACTACAACCCAATAAACTCCCGAGGATATGAATAAGCAAGAGGTAATTCTTTGCAATGAATTAGAGAAAGATTTGCTTGGTGCAATGGAAAGTAAGCCATATGATAAGCTATTTGTTCTAACCGATGAGCATACAGCTATTCATTGCCTGCCTGCTATAAAGGAATTAATGCTTAGGCACAATGCAATCTCTATTACAATTCCCGCTGGAGACATTAATAAAAACATGGAAACACTTGCTCATGTATGGACACAACTGAGCGAAAAAGGAGCAACCCGTCACTCATTACTTATCAATCTGGGAGGAGGAATGACCACCGATCTGGGCGGTTTCGCTGCAGCTACATTTAAAAGAGGTATCAGATATGTCAATATCCCTACCACACTTCTTGCAATGGTAGACGCATCTGTGGGCGGAAAAACAGGAATTAATTTCAACGGACTTAAGAATGAAGTCGGAGCTTTTGCACCGGCCAGCAATGTATTGATTGAAACAGAGTTTCTAAAAACACTGGATCAGGAGAATTTCTTTTCCGGTTATGCGGAGATGCTGAAACACGGACTGATTAGCAGCACAGAGCATTGGGCAGAACTGCTAAACTTTCCCACCGATAAACTCGATTATGCACAGCTTAAAGTTCTCGTTGGCAAATCGGTTCAGATCAAAGAAGATATTGTAGAACAAGACCCATACGAACAAGGAATCCGCAAAGCTTTGAATCTGGGACATACTGTAGGACATGCCTTTGAGAGTCTGTCTTTTGAGGAGAATCGTCCGGTACTTCATGGTTACGCTGTGGCATGGGGAATCGTTTGCGAACTGTACCTCTCTTCTGTAAAAACAGGATTCCCAACTGATAAACTAAGACAAACCGTTCAGTTTATAAAAGAGAATTACGGTTGCTTTGCCATTGATTGCAAAATATATGATAAACTATACGCATACATGCTTCATGACAAGAAAAACACTGCAGGAATCATCAACTTCACGTTATTGAAAGAGGTAGGAGATATATGTATCAATCAATCAGCAAACAAAGAAGAAATATTTGAGATGTTTGATTTTTACCGCGAGTGTATGGGACTTTAAGCGCCAATCCAAGGGAATTATTGAATAAAAAACCGTCTAATTATTTGGGGTATTTAAAAGTATTTGTAACTTTGCACTCGATTTCGGGGTGTAGCTCAGCCCGGTTTAGAGTACGCGTCTGGGGGGCGTGTGGTCGGAAGTTCGAATCTTCTCACCCCGACTGAGTAATAATAAGGCACTTACAAGTTTATTCTTGTAGGTGCTTTTTTATTCAGTGGTACACTTATGGAATATATTTATTAGATTTAAACTCGACCTTTACTGATTGTACTATTGATTTTAGACCACCGAAAACAAAAAAGGTATCATCTAATTGATTTTTTTAAGTCCTTTTTAAACCCGAGTCCATATCTTGACTAACATATTTCTATTTAAGCCTGAAATTCCAGGTATAATATTTCTGTAAATTAGGAGAAATTTGAATGAAAAAAGACAAACTACTGAAAAGGTGCATCATTTTAGTAATAGGGTTATTTATTATGGCTATCGGGGTAGCTTTATCCATAAAAGCCAATCTGGGAACTTCACCAGTATCTTGCGTACCATACGTCTATAGTCTAGGTTTTCCAATGACTGTAGGGTTATTATCAATCATTGTCAATGTGTTGATGATCCTATTGCAGATAGTATTACTAAGAAAAAAGTACCAACTTATACAGCTCGTACAGTTACCAGTAGCTCTTATATTTGGTTTTTTTATCGATTTTGCCATGTTTCTGACATCAGGTCTTCAAACATCAAATTATATATATCAATGGGTTCTTTGTTTGCTTAGTTGCGTAATTATTGCATTTGGCGTATTTCTTGAAGTAAAAGCCAATGTTACGTATCTTGCCGGAGAAGGGTTATCGATTGCTATATCCAAGGCTTTCAATAAAGAATTCGGTAAAGCAAAAGTCGGTGTCGATGCTTCATTGGTTATCATCGGGGTTATCAGTTCTTTTATTCTGCTTCACAGATTGGAAGGTATACGTGAAGGAACTATCGCTGCAGCTCTATTAGTGGGTACCATTGCACGATTCTACAATAAGAATTTCAAATTTATTGATTCACTAGTTAGTATAGATAAAAAAGAAACCAGCGAACAAATCAGCACTACCAGCCAGGAAAAGAAGATTATTATTACTATTGCCCGTGAGTTTGGTAGCGGTGGTCATGAAATTGGAGAAATCATAGCTAAAGAGTTAGGTGTTTCTTTCTACGATACAAAATTAATTGATTTGTCAGCAGCAGAAAGTGGCCTAACACCAGAGTATGTAAAAGAGCACGAACAGAAGTTAGCCAACAATTTATTGTTTGATCTTTACGAACAGAACTATGCTTATGTAAATGAAGAAATGCCGCCACTCGATACCTTATTTATGGTTCAAAGCAAGGTTATTAGAGATGTCTGCGAAAAAGAATCGTGCGTTATTGTTGGTCGTTGCGCCGATTACGTTTTAAAGAGCAACCCAAACAGCTTCAATACCTTTATTCATGCAGATAAGAAATTCAGAATTGAGCGCATTATCAAAGAATATGGCATTGCTCCCGATATGGCAGAAAAAGAGTTAGAAAGAAAAGACCGGGACAGAACCAATTACTGCAAACACTACACCCACAGAGTTTGGGATAAAGCAAGCAATTACAATTTAACGATTGACAGTTCTTTGTTTGGTCCTGAGGAATCTGCAGCATTAATTATTGATGCTTTAAATCACCAATCCTCATGACTTTCATGAGGATAATTCTCCTCCTGTGCATCAATATTTAATGATAAGCCACCTAATATAATGCTTAAAATATATTTTTTGAATGTACTCGTCTGCATACGACCAGTAAGATAAGATTTATTTAATACGCAACAGCTTTAACTAAAATCCCTTTTGCTTTTTTGGTGCAGACAATAGCTTTGTTTTGCAATGTGTGTTTGAACATATCAAAAATAATATTGGGATTGAAATGTTCACCATCTAGTCGAAATTCAAAATGTAAATGTTCAGTTGTGGCACTTCCTGTTCGTCCTGTCAAACCAATTGCTTGTCCGGCTTTTACTACATCGCCTGATTTTACGAGGTTCCTTGAATTATGACTATAGAGACTTTCTAATCCTTGTGCATGGCGAACCACTATCACATTACCATATCCACCATACTTCTTTGCCATACGTACCACGCCATCAAACGTGCAACGAATTGTATCATTGGCACTCGTTTTTATATCAGTACCAGTGTGTCCGCCACGAGTTCCGTAAGCAGAAATAACCTTTCCACCAGGTAAAGGAAAGCAATAGTCACTTCTTTTGAGGCAGTCTAAGTTAAACGTTATACTATTGTTCTCGTTAAAAGCATCAGGATTCCTTACTCGTACATGATTTATTTCCATATCAGTAAAACTCTTTACCGGGTTTCCTGCTCCAACAAACAGCGAAGTTGAAAAAGAAAACAACAATGCAATAGATTTAAAAGGTATCTTCATGTTTTTATGGTATTAGTATCCGACAAAAAGGCACGTTAACTTATAGCCTTTATTTTTTATTATTTCGGTTAAAAGACAAAGTAAATAAAAAAAGCTGAACTCGCAAAAAAATATTATTCTAAATCCGATCAAAATTTCGTCCCTTTTAGGGCTTATACTTCTTCTTTTTATTTTTTCAATATTGTACATAAACCTGTCAAGTCACTTCTTTAAATGAATTGAACCAGCTTTTCTTTTCAAAAATTAATTCTGAATCTCTTTCTTAGAGGAACTATTTTTATTAAGTTTGCATAAAACCGGAAGATAAAAGGAATTAAGAAGAACAATTACCTATCTGCGAGGTTAACTATGTGAATAGTGAAACTATAATTTATTGATTATGAAAGCAAATGTTACAGCTGGCAATTTAAATACTCTATTAGAGATTGAACATAACATAAATACGATTTTAATTCTCTCAGGAGAAATTAATGGAAATGATATTAGCACTATTCGTAGTATTGCTAATTTAACAGTTCTTGATCTTGCTGATGTGAACATTGTAGAAGGAGGAAGCTTTTATAATGAAGATAAGGAATATATTTCTATTAATAAAGATGAGATTCCGGAATATATGTTGTCTGGTTTGGATACAATATCATCAGTAACCATTCCAAATAGTGCAATATCTATTGGAAAGAGAGCTTTTTCGGGTTGTTCCGGACTAACATCTATCACTATTTCAAATAGTGTAAGCAATATTGGCCCTTTCGCATTTGAAAACTGCATAGGGATAACTTCTATCACAATTCCAAGCGGGGTTATTGGAAACTTTGTTTTTTCGGGTTGCTCAGAACTTGCCTCTGTAGTTTTTGGTAATAGTGTAACTGTTATTGGTGAGGCCGCACTTCAGGGCTGTTCAAAAATAACAACTGTTACAATTCCTAATAGCTTGATTTCTATCGGTAGCCAGGCTTTTAAGGATTGTACAGGATTAACTTCCATCACAATATCCAACAGTGTGATTTCCATTGGAGATCAAGCATTCAGAAATTGCACAGGATTAACTTCTATCGCAATTCCTGCCAGCGTAAAATCTATTGGTGAAAATGCATTCAGAGATTGTGCCGGATTAACCTCTATCACCATTCCAAATGGTGTAACCAATATTGGTGATTGGGCTTTCTTTGATTGTTCGGGACTAACAGAGATTGCTATACCGAATAGTGTAACATCTATTGGCGAAGCCGCCTTTTTTGGTTGTTCAAAACTAGTATCAGTTTCTATTCCTGATAGTGTTACTACTATTAGCGAGAATACATTTAATGATTGTGAAGAATTAACCTCAGTCATTATCCCTGGTAGTATAACCGACATTGGTGATTGGGCTTTTTTTGGTTGTACAGGACTAACAGAGATACATTGCAAGGCTTTGACTCCACCATATGCTTCTTCTTCCTTTAATGGAATGAATAAAGCAAGCTGTAAATTATATGTTCCTAAGGGAACTTTTGCTGCCTATAAAAATGCTGCAGGCTGGAGCAACTTTACGAACATTATTGAAGAATAGGAAATTTAATATATCTCCTATTCCATTTTCTTCAATGAATCATTATATATCTCCTGCTTTAATTTTTTCATATACAAAGAAAACTTTACAGCATCCTCGCCATATTCTAAGTTTAGGCTGTA
The DNA here is from genome assembly GCA_963667395.2 of Bacteroidaceae bacterium. Classification (GTDB taxonomy): domain Bacteria; phylum Bacteroidota; class Bacteroidia; order Bacteroidales; family Bacteroidaceae; genus Bacteroides. The sequence continues at coordinate 3,338,343 of CAXXJL010000001.1, read as the reverse complement.
TTCCAGGGGTATCCATGTAGATATATCTGCTTCGTTGTGCTGAACAAGAGTTTCCATTTTATCTAAAGCCTTATATATCTTTGCCTCCATAGTGTGCAATTCATTCATTTCCTGAAATAAGGCCAATAACTTTTCCTGATAATTTGAAGGTAAGCTTTTTATTAGCTTTATAATCTCGCTATCCTCTATATCTTCATCCTTTTTTGTTTTATAGAAAGCAGGTATATCTCCCGTTATAGCTTCTCCCAGATCATGGAAAATACACATTAAAATTACCTTATTAATATCTATATCAGGAAATTCATCTTGTATGAAGTATGCCATTAAAGATAAACGCCAGCTATGTTCGGCTATACTTTCATGACGATTGGTTGATGTCCATGAATGACGAGTATTGCATTTCATTTTCTCGGCAATAGACATAAAATTTATAAGTTCCCGTGGTTCCATTCTCTGTTATGTTTTTGTTTAGGAGATGCAAAAATAATGTTTTATAAGTTCATAAAACAGTTCAATCTACAGAAAAAAAACGAAATCATCCATCATCCATCACTCCAGTCAACAAAAGCGCTGAATATAAAACAATTAACTCGAGATAGATAAAATTTATCCATCACTTATCTCTCACTAATCCATCACTCATCCATCACTAATTATACTGTCTCTACTTCTATTGACTGATAAAACAACAAATTATACAACGGTAAAAAAGTTATTAGCTACCACAGTCTTTACAATTAAGATCGTTATCTTTGTGGCAGATTATAAAGAATACTGATTCACCATGCAAATAAAAGTATCAGCTCCTGCCAGTATCAATGCCTGCATTCAGTTGCCGGCTTCCAAGAGTATAAGTAACCGCGCGTTGATAATTAATGCATTGGCAAAAGGTTCCTTTACGCCATCAAATTTATCCGATTGTGACGACACAAACGTAATGGTCAAGGCACTGACTTCTCAGGATGAAACTATTGACATTATGGCTGCGGGTACCGCAATGCGCTTTCTTACCGCTTTTCTTTCGGTAACAGAGGGTACACGGATAATTACAGGAACTCAACGCATGCAGCAACGCCCCATTGAGATACTGGTTAATGCGCTGAAAATGCTTGGTGCAGAAATTGAATATACTCAGAACAATGGATTTCCTCCGTTGCGTATCAGTGGAAAACCGCTGGAAGGTGGAAATATCTCTCTGAAAGGAAGCGTTAGTTCACAGTACATATCGGCTCTTCTGATGATTGCTCCTGTGCTGAAGAAGGGATTACAACTGACTCTTACGGGGGATATAATCTCCAAACCATACATAAACCTTACCTTGCAACTAATGAGGGATTTTGGTGCACAGGCTGAATGGACTGCCGATGACCGCATTGAAGTTCTTCCCCAACCTTATAAATCGGTTCCGTTTACGGTAGAATCCGATTGGTCGGCGGCTTCGTATTGGTACCAGATGGCGGCTCTTGTTCCGGATGCTAAGATTGAGTTGCTCGGTTTATTCCCTGATAGCTATCAGGGAGACAGTAAGGTAGCCGAATTATTTGTAAGTCTGGGAGTTGAGACAATCTTTACTTCACGGGGAGCTTTGCTGATGAAGACAGGCACTTGTTGCGAGCGAATGGATTATAACTTTATTAATGAGCCCGATCTTGCGCAGACATTTGTGGTAACGTGCGCCGTAATGGGTATCCCTTTCCGCTTTTGGGGGCTGCAAAGTCTCAAGATAAAGGAGACCGACCGTATGGCTGCGTTGATAGCCGAACTGGGAAAATTGGGTTATGTGCTTAGGGAAAGCGAGAATGCGGTGCTCTCCTGGGAAGGTGAACGTCAGCCTATATCGGCAAATCCGGCAATTAAAACGTATGAAGATCACCGTATGGCAATGGCTTTTGCGCCTGCTTGTCTGCGGATTCCTTCCATCACAATCTGCGATCCTCAGGTTGTTTCAAAGTCTTACCCGCATTATTGGGAGGATTTAACAAAGGCGGGTTTCACTATTCTGACGGAAGATTAAAGGACGTTCTTCCTAACAATCACAGAAATACATAGAATATTTTAAAAGAGAAGCATAAAGTGGGCACTATCTGCATTAACGTTTGAAACCTGAATAAAAACAATGCAGAAGAAAAAAGGTGCATTAAAAATAAGAAACCATACTTAAAGGATTCTCTGCCGTTAGCTAAGGCAAAACAAAGGGAAACATTCTGCATAAGCAGTAGAGCAAAACAAGAAAAGGTGTACGCTAAAACAAATGTCAGTGTACACCTTTTTATAATTAGACCTACTCCTTTTACAAAAGATCTCAGGTTAAATGACCTTAGTTCCCGTTAATTATGAACTAAAGTCCCTATTTCTTCTCCCTCAACAACCTTTTTCAAGTTGCCAACAGTATCCATATCAAACACAACAATAGGCAGGTTATTTTCCTTGCACATAGTTGTGGCAGTAAGATCCATTACTTTAAGCCCGCGAGTATAAATCTCATCGTACGTAATTTCCTTGAATTTTGTTGCAGTCTTGTCCTTTTCAGGATCGGCTGTATAGATACCATCCACACGCGTGCCTTTGAGCATCACATCAGCCTCAATTTCAATTCCGCGCAAAGACGATCCGGTATCTGTAGTAAAGAAAGGATTCCCGGTTCCAGCAGAGAAAATTGCCACCTCTCCGGCTTCCAAGGTTTCAATTGCCTTCCATTTATTATAAAACTCACCAATTGGTTCCATTCTTACAGCAGTAAGCACCCGGCTTTTTACGCCCACAGATCCAAGAGCCGAGCTCAAAGCCAAACTGTTGATAACCGTTGCAAGCATGCCCATCTGATCACCCTTCACACGATCAAAACCTTTGGATTCTCCGCTCAGTCCACGAAATATGTTTCCACCACCAATTACAATCCCAATCTGCACGCCAAGTTCGTGAATTTCCTTTATTTGCTGAGCATATTCGCCCAGGCGTATCTCATCAATTCCATATTGTTTTTCCCCCATCAAACTCTCGCCGCTCAGCTTAAGAAGGATTCTTTTATACTTAATCATATTTCTAAATGTTTATTTTCGGCAAACTTACATAAAATTCTTCATTTACCAGATACTTGTGATCGAATAATTCATATCTTTGTAATAAACTAAACAGCAGACAGAGATGAGAAGAAACTTTACTTTTCTATTTTCTTTTTTTACATTGCTCTCTATGTCTCTTTCCGCACAGACAGCAGAGCAAGTTTTACCGAATGTTACAATTGCCCTGGCTCAGCAACATTGGGAAGAGGCCAGCAATCTGTTTCGTTTAGCTATTGATAAGGATCTTTATAAATCTGAAAAATATTTTCAGGAGCAGATAACAGCTAATTGTCCGGCACGAACCGAGATGATACACCAACTGGGATTTTACAGCAAAGGTCATAGGGAGTACGAGAAGGCGTACGATTATTACAAAGAGCTGATACAATTGAGACCGCGTGAAATTATCTACCTCACATCATTTGCTGAGCTGGAAGTTATTCTGGGGAAAGAAGCCGATGCCTTGAAATCTTACGAGAAAATCCTTTTAATGGATAGTAATAATCTTGCTGCCAATATTTTCATCGGGAATTATTATTACTTCACTGCCGATAAAGAAAAGAAAATGCTGGAGAATGAATTCAAAAAAATAGGCGCTCCTACGCGAATGCAGTATGCAAACTATCGAAACGAGCTGTCACGTCTTGTAACCAGCGAATATGAGAAAGCAAAAACTTACCTGGAGAAAGTTATTAAACAATTTCCCTCGGTCGAAGCTAAAAAGACGCTAGATAAAATTCAGGCTGTAGAGGAAGAATCAAAAAGATAAAGAGAACCAAGATTATCTTACACTTAAAATATAAACCGTGGTTCCTGATTAATTCATAATCTTTGGATCACGGTTTTTCATTTTCCAGTTGCTGCTTTATCAACCTACTTTATAAAATACAGTGCACTTCTTTAAATAGATAGCCTCTTTCGTCACCGGTTTCTGTGCATAAAATGAGTCTACCGTCTTGTTCTATACGGACAATTTTGGCAGAGAAGTTACCATTTTTGTCAGAATAACAATGAAAACCATCCTTTCTGAACAATGAATCATGGTAACGGCCATTAATTATCTCCGTATCACCTTGCTGTAATAAATCGTAATAACCGGATAGGCGATGAAGAATATTGGTCAGAATTTCTTCGCAGTCCTGACTATTGCCCGTAATATTTTTCAGAGATACAGGGTTAGGCGCATTGCCGATAAACGCATCCTGGTTAATGTTTATCCCAATTCCCAGAATGCTTTCGGAAAGATTCATCCCGGCAAGGTCGTTTTCTATGAGTATGCCGCAGATCTTTTGATTATTCCAGTAGATATCATTGGGCCATTTAATACTAAACCCGCGTGCAAAACAATCGAGACCTTCCTTAATAGCAAGGCTGGTTATCTGAGAAATAACGAATTGCAATTTGGCTGTAACAAAGTGTGGCCTCAACAATACACTAAAAAGCAGATTCATTCCCCGTTCACTTTCCCAGGAGTTTCCTCTTTGCCCCCTACCCAGCGACTGAAAGTTGGTTGTTATCACTGTAAACTCTGGCAGTGCTTCGCCAAGAAGCAGCTCACGAAGGTGCTTGTTTGTGGAATCGGTCTCTTCTAACCGTTGAATATTATATTTCATTCTTTCAAGGTAATGCGTCATACTCAGCACGAAGCTTCCGGGTAAATTTCTTAATTACTTCTTCGTACGAATGGTCTATCAGTTGTTTAATCAGAGAATCATCAACACTCCCATCAAAAGAAACCTGATTCCAGTACTTTTTATTAAAGTGATAAGCTCCTTCAATGCCGGAATATTGTTCCCGCAGCTCAATGGCATATTCAGGATCACATTTCATTGCGATCTGGTCCGGTTTATCCAGACTAAGCAGCACAAACATTTTATTCATTACCCTAATAACCAATGTTTCCTCATCAAAAGGAAAATCCTCGGTCACCCCTTTCTTCTGCAAACAATATTCTCTTGCTGATTCTATATCCATCGTGTTATATATTAGATTAAAACCTGATTTTATAACTACCAAACGGGAGGGTAAAAGGCTTCTTTAATATGCTCAACAGTAAAACAACCTGTTTCTCCAACAACCGTAATAATATCGAAACGTACGGGTAAGTCAACCTGAAAAAACCTGAGGTAAGCATCTGCAGCCAGTACTATTCTCTTTATCTTTTGTGCGGTAACAGCATCCTGAGGCTCAGCAAAAAGTGTATTTTTTCGGGTTTTTACCTCCACAACAATCAGTTCATTCTCCTTTTCGGCCACAATATCGAGTTCCTTGCGCCCCCGTCTCCAGTTACGATGACGAATGACATAATCATGAGAGATAAGATGTTTTACAGCTTCCTCCTCCCCGTCTTTTCCAAGAATATTGTGTTCTGCCATAGATTGTTTTTGCAAATTTACTGAATTTATTCTTTGTATTTACAGAAGTAAAAGTAATTTTGCAGTGAATATGGGAACAAACAATAAAAAGAGAATTAAAACGCCGGTTAACTTGCCAAAACGTCAGCAGCACATTACCTGTTCTTTGAGTGAAGAGGAGATGCAGATTGTGGAGCGCTATCTTGATAAATATAAGATAGAGAACAAATCCCGGTGGATGCGTGAGACTGTTCTCCAGTTTGTATACAAGAATATGCAGGAAGATTACCCTACCCTCTTCGGCGAACACGATATGAGACGATAATATGCTGAACGACACCTATTTCATGAAACAAGCTTTGGTTGAAGCCCGAAAAGCTTTCGACAGAGGAGAAATTCCTATTGGAGTTGTTGTGGTAAGCAAGGAGCGAATTATTGCCCGCGGTCACAACCTGACCGAAACGCTTAACGATGTTACCGCTCATGCTGAGATGCAGGCTATTACAGCAGCAGCCAATATTCTAGGAGGAAAGTATTTAAATGAGTGCACCATCTATGTAACTGTGGAGCCTTGTGTAATGTGCGCCGGTGCAATTGCATGGGCACAAACAGAGAAACTGGTTTTCGGGGCTGAAGACGAAAAAAGAGGTTATCAGAAATATGCTCCTAATGCACTTCATCCAAAAACAATTGTGGTAAAGGGTGTTTTAAAAGAAGAATGCGCTGAGTTAATGAAGTCATTCTTCCAAAAAAGGCGGTAGAGGCTTTTGCGGAAAAAAATTATTTATCTTCCTTTACCTCCTCAAATTCCACATATTCCCCATCTTCCTTCTCAAAAATCTTTTTGTGTTTAGGTTCAGGTGCAGCTTTAGAAGCTTCGGCCTCCCTTTCAGCACTATTACTGCGAAAAGTTGATTTACGTCCAATCCCAAACAGGAGTCGGAGGATTCCGCCAATAATTGATATGCCAAAAACCAGGACAATTATAATGATAAAAAAGAATAAGCTAATTATAGTACCCATGAGCAATAAGTTTATTTATAATATAGAGTGGTAGTACAACAAGCGTGCCAAAGAATGTTGCTTATTTCTTTTTTCCTGTAATAACAGAAAGAAGAAGATACCAAACAATGATAGCAGCAAAACCCGCGATCCCTAAAAAGACTAACAGCGGGATGCAAACCAAAAGAAAAATAAAACTCACTTTATTGTCTTTCCAGGAAAGATTCTTGAATTTTAAAGAGAACATTGGAATCTCAGAAACCAACAGGTAAGAGAATATGCATACAAGAATAAATAGGTATATGGCATTAAAACTACCTGATACTAAAAATGAGTGTGCACCAACTATCAAAGATCCCCAGAATAACGCATTAGCAGGAACCGGAAGTCCGATAAATGAGGTAGTCTGACGCTCGTCAACATTAAACTTAGCCAGCCTCAGCGCCGAGAATACAGCTAATGTGAAAGCAAGATAAGGGATATATGCTTCTAATCCTATCAGGAATGAAGGATATTGAACCTCCTTAAATAAGGAAAAGACCAAAAGTGAAGGAGCAACTCCAAAACTAACATCATCAGCAAGTGAATCTAAATCTTTTCCAATTTTTGAATAAGCATGAAGTGTACGTGCCAGCATCCCGTCAAAGAAATCAAAAACCGCACTTAGAACTATAAAAAGCATCGCCAATTCATACTTCCCTTCAAAGGCCATTACAGAAGCAATGCAACCGGAAAAAAGATTCAAACAAGTAACAGAGTTTGGAATATGACGAGTAATACAGTTTGCCATCACAATTAATTATTTCAGTTTTGCCAATATTGTTTGATTTCCAGTAGTTAATTGTCCCATCTTGACAAAAACTTCCGTACCTAAAGGAAGATAAACATCTACCCTTGAACCAAACTTAATAAATCCCATATGTTCATCAATGTAGCATTCTTCTCCAGTTTCAGCATAAGTAACAATTCGCCTTGCCATTGCTCCGGCAATTTGTCTTACCAATACTTCAACTCCTTCAGGAGTTTCAATAACAACTAAGGAACGTTCATTATCAGTGCTTGCCTTAGGTAACCAGGCCTTCATAAACTTACCATTTTCATGTCCCACCTTCTTAACTGTTCCATCAACAGGATACCAGTTGGCATGCACATTAACAATGCTCATAAAGATAGAAACCATAATGCGCCTGTCGTGAAAGTATTCGTTTTCATCAACCTCCTCAACAACTACAATCTTTCCATCAGCCGGGGCTACTACGATCTTCTCAGTATTATCACCAAACAATCGGATTGGGCAGCTGAAAAAGTTCACCATTAATCCGTAAAGGAAAACACTTACTGCCGCTAACAAGTAAAACAACGGTTTACAATCTATATAAAAATATACGAGGCTATTAATAGCAAGAAAAAAAAGCAGTCCTGCAACTAGTATATGCGTTCCCTCTCTATGTATTCTTATTTTCTTTAATTTTTTGAGTCGGCCCATGAGTCCTTTTTAATGAATTTATTTCGCAAAAATAATCTTATTTTGAGAAGGAACCAAGTAATTCATGATAGAAATGATTAAAAATCCTTCTTTTCTTTAAAAAAACACTTATGTTGATAACTTTTAGCAATTTCATTTCTTTGGAAGTTCAAAGCTAAGTATCTTTGAAAACCATTTTAATGGGAATATGTTATTTTAATAAACTTTTAGTCAATATGCAAGATTTTGTTCATTTACATGTCCACTCACAATACTCGGTTTTAGATGGACAAGCTTCAGTTCAGGCATTGGTTGATAAGGCAATTGCCGATGGAATGAAGGGAATTGCTCTGACTGATCATGGAAACATGTTCGGGATAAAGGAATTCTTTAACTATGTAAAGAAGAAAAACGGAGGAACTAACGGCGAGATTAAAGAGCTTAAGAAGAAACTTTCTCAGATTGAAGCGGGAGAGCTGCAATGTGAAGACAAGGAAGGTGAGATAAAAAGCTGCAAAGAAAAGCTGGAAGCAGCAAAAAAGAAATTATTTAAACCTATTATAGGCTGCGAAATGTATGTGGCCAAACGGGCTCTTGATAAGAAGGAAGGAAAACCCGACCAGGGAGGATACCACTTAATTGTACTGGCAAAAAATGAAAAGGGATATCACAATCTGATAAAGCTGGTTTCTAAGGCGTGGACAAATGGGTTTTATTCTCGTCCACGTACCGACAGAACTGAATTAGAGAAGTATCACGAAGGACTAATCATATCGTCTGCTTGCCTGGGAGGTGAGATTCCCCGGAAGATAAGAGACGAACAAATGGAAGATGCCGAAGAGGCTATCCGCTGGTATAAAGGTGTGTTCGGAGATAACTTTTATCTGGAACTGCAACGCCACAAGGCAACCGTGCCAAGAGCCAACTATGAAGCATTTGCCCTGCAGACAATAGTCAATGAGCAGTTGCTGAAGCTTTCGCAAAAACACAATGTAAGGTTGATATGCACCAATGATGTGCACTTTGTGGATGAAGAAAATGCTGAGGCTCACGACCGTTTAATCTGTCTTAGCACGGGAAGAGACCTGGATGATCCTAACCGTATGCTCTATTCCAAGCAGGAATGGATGAAAACACGGGAAGAGATGAATGCAGTCTTTGCAGATGTTCCGGAGGCTCTTTCCACAACAGTGGAGATCTGTGACCAGGTAGAGTTTTATACTATCGACCATGATCCTATTCTTCCTAACTTCCCTAAGCCGGCGGGCTTTGATAATGATGACGATTATCTGCGTTACCTTACTTATGAAGGATCAAAGAAGCGCTGGGGAGAGATGAATGAGGAGCAAACTGAGCGAGTAGAGTTTGAGCTTGCCACAATTAAGCACATGGGATTTCCCGGATATTTCCTTATTGTGCAGGATTTTATTGCAGCTGCAAGGAATATGGGTGTGTCCGTAGGGCCGGGACGTGGTTCGGCTGCGGGATCGGCCGTGGCATATTGCCTTGGAATTACCCAGATTGACCCTATTCAATATGATTTGCTTTTTGAACGTTTCCTGAATCCAGACCGTATCTCACTGCCGGATATTGATATCGACTTCGATGATGACGGTAGAGGTGAGGTTCTTCGTTGGGTAACAGAAAAATATGGCTACGAGAAAGTGGCTCACATTATTACTTACGGAACAATGGCTACTAAATCGGCCATCAAAGATGTGGCGCGCGTACAGAAGTTGCCTTTATCTGAATCGGACAGATTAACCAAATACATTCCCGACCGACTGCCGGAGGTGAATGGAAAGTCGCCGAAGATCAATTTAAAGAACTGCATTGCCGGAATACCTGAGTTGCAGGAAGCCTGTAACTCTTACGATCCTTTGATACGTGACACCATGAAGTATGCCCAGATGCTGGAAGGCAACGTGCGGAATACGGGTGTTCACGCTTGCGGAACCATTATTTGTCGTGACGATATTACCGACTGGGTGCCGGTTAGCACGGCTGATGATAAGGAAACCGGTGAGAAAATGCTGGTTACTCAGTACGAAGGATCGGTTATTGAAGACACGGGACTGATAAAGATGGACTTCCTGGGGCTTAAAACCTTATCAATTATTAAGGAAGCCATTGAGAATATCCGTTTGCACCGAGGAATAGAGGTAGACATAGACACTATTCCAATCAAAGACGAGGCTACTTATAAATTATATAGCGAGGGAAAAACAGTTGGAACCTTCCAGTTTGAGTCGGCAGGTATGCAGAAATACTTAAAAGAGCTGCAACCGTCAACGTTTGAAGACCTCATTGCCATGAATGCCCTTTACCGTCCGGGACCAATGGATTATATTCCTCAGTTTATTGACCGTAAGCACGGGCGTGAACCCATTGAATATGATATTCCTATAATGGAGAAGTATCTTAAGGATACCTATGGTATTACGGTATATCAGGAACAGGTGATGCTTTTATCCCGACTTCTGGCCAATTTCACCCGTGGACAATCGGATGGATTGCGTAAGGCAATGGGTAAAAAGCTGAAAGATAAACTCGATCACCTGAAGCCTCTGTTTATAGAAGGAGGAAAAAGTAACGGTCATGACCCTAAAGTTCTTGAAAAGATTTGGGCAGACTGGGAAAAGTTTGCTTCCTATGCGTTCAACAAATCTCATGCAACCTGTTACTCGTGGGTGGCTTATCAAACGGCATACCTGAAGGCCAACTACCCATCCGAGTATATGGCTGCCGTGCTAAGCCGAAATATCTCAAACATTGTGGATATCACCCGGTTTATGGACGAGTGTAAAGCAATGGGCATTCTGGTTTTGGGACCCGATGTGAATGAAAGTAACCTGAAGTTCACCGTTAACAAAGAGGGCAACATCCGCTTTGGGCTGGGAGCCATTAAAGGTGTGGGCGAAAATGCAGTGGCAGCAATCATAGAAGAGAGGAAAAAGAATGGGCCGTTTACGGGTATTTTTGATTTCGTACAACGGGTAAACTTAACTGCCTGCAACAAAAAGAATATTGAAAACATTGCACTTGCCGGAGGACTTGACAATTTCCCGGAACTAAAACGGGAACAATTCTTTGCCGCAAACCCTAAAGGTGAAATATTCCTTGAGGTATTGTTACGCTACGGCAATAAGTTTCAGCTCGATAAAGCGGCGGCTGTGAATTCTCTCTTCGGCGGAGACAATGTTATTGACATTGCTACACCCGAAATACTGCCGGCAGAAAGATGGAATGACCTTGAACGCTTGAACAAAGAAAAAGAACTGGTAGGAATCTACCTTTCAGCTCACCCGCTTGATGAGTATTCTATTATATTAAATGATGTATGTAATACTCACATGACCGATTTCTCGGACAGAGCTTCGCTTGTAAACAAGGAACTCACCTTTGGAGGCATCGTCACAAACGTGCGCGAAGGGATGGGTAAAACAGGGAAACCGTTTGCAATAGTCAAGATTGAAGACTTTTCGGGCTCCAATGAATTGCCCTTCTTTGGAAACGATTATATAGAATGGCGAAACTTTCTTTCGGTTGGAATGTTTTTATATATTAAAGGAAGATGCCAGGCAAGGCAATGGAAACCAGATGAACTGGATATTAAAATAACATCCATGGAGCTGCTGCCCGACGTAAAAGATTCCTTAATTGAAAAGATGACAATATCAATTCCATTAATGGCTTTAAATCAGCAGGTTGTAACAGAACTTTCTATTTTAAGCAATGAAAGTCCGGGAAAAACAGAGCTTTTCTTTAAAATATATGATGAGGAATCTAATTATTCCGTTGACTTTATGGCACGTTCAACCAAATTATCAGTCGGGAAAAAGCTCATTAATTATATAAATGAACATCCTGAGCTTGAATATCAGATTAATTAATACTATATTTGCATCACATACATTATATAATTAAAAAGAATATTAGTTATGGCATTAGCAATCACAGACGGTAACTTTGAAGAATTAATTCAAAGTGGAAAACCATTAGTAATAGATTTTTGGGCAACATGGTGTGGTCCTTGCAAGCAAATTGGACCATCAATTGAAGAACTGGCTACGGAATACGAAGACAAAGTAACTGTAGGAAAATGTGACATCGAAGAAAACGATGATCTGGTTTCTAAATTCGGAATCCGCAATGTTCCTACTGTTTTGTTTATTAAGAACGGAGAAGTTGTTGATAAACAAGTTGGAGCAGCAGCCAAATCAGTTTTTCAGGCAAAAATTGATTCTTTACTATAAATCGATAATATAATTTATAAAGACTCTCAAAACAAATTCAGATTATGGGCTTAGAAGATGATTTCTTATTGGAGGATGAAGACGACGAAAAGACCGTTGAATTCATTAAGAACTTTTTGCCAATAGACTTGAAAGACAAGTTTACTGACGATCAGCTCTATTATTTCCTCGACGTGATGGTGGATTATTATTCCACAAGCGGGTGTCTGGATTCACAACCTGATGCTGACGGATTTGTGAATATTGATCAGGACGAAATAGTAGAATATATCGTTAAGGAAGCAAAAGCAGATGAAGTGGGAGACTTTGATCCCGAAGATATTCTCTTTGTTGTTCAGGGAGAAATGGAATATGGAAATTCATTAGGTCAGGTAGATTAACCTCACTTAATCATATAAAATAAGAGAGCCTTGGCGGAAGATTGCCAGGGCTCTCTTTTTTTTTTAGATGCTTAATCCCTATATTACGCATACGCAGACATCGGGAATGAGCAAATAATGCTCGAAAAAGTGAGGGATGACCCTTTTTGTGGGGGTACCGTGATGGATAAAAACTCTACCATCACTCATTAGTTATTTCACATTCAGAATATTACAATAAAAAGTGATGGAGTGATGGCAGCTTTCTACTTTCCCTTTATTGTTTGCAAAACACATAGAAAAAACAGAAAGTTAGATTCCCTGAAAACCATTCACCAATCTTCCCGAATTATTCTCCAATAAAATTCAGCCATTCACCAATGGATTTTATTTTATTAGTGTCCGCTAAACTTTAATATTGTCAATAACCCTTTAGCAGAAGCCTCATTTTACTGTAGTTTCTGCAAGAAAAAAGAAATCCAAGCCCCTTCTAATCGAATAAATACGGTTCTAAGGGGCTTTTTGTCAACTCACAAACTGATTTTTCCCAATCTTTTTCAGGGTGTTCCAACAAGCTTTGAACATTTATATAATGCATCAGCATAATTCTGACCATAGTTGCTAGCCCGGAGAAACTCCATGAGCGCTTCACGCTGCGTTGCAGCAATGTTAATAACAGGTTTGCAATTAGTGTTACCCACACTTGTATTTTGATGGCGTTTGCGCTTTCTCCATAGAAATACTTCAACGGAAAGTTCTGTTTCATCTGTTTGAATAACAATTCGATAGCCCAACGCTTACGGTAAATTTCAACGATTTCTTCATATGAGAATTCAAGATTATTTGAAAGTAATCGTATCAGTTTCTTCTTCTCCTTGTCTGCATATGTGATTATACGAGCTTTGTGTGTGATGATCTTACCATCTTTTCCTTTTTTCGTAAACACCACGATTTCCTCTCTCCATACCATTTTGCCCTCGATATTCATGTGATAAACAGAGGAAATAGTCTCATATACAAGGCTTTTCTTCATCTTTGTAACATACATCACGCCACGTTCGGTCAGTTCTTCAAATTTTCCGTAGTCAATGTATGCCCTATCAAGGGCAAGAAGGTCGTCTTTGTTGAAATGATTGGGAACAAGCATAAAATGATCATGTGCAGCAGCAGAGGTAAAGCATACGTCACACGGTACTCCTTCGTTGGCGTGAATCACCGTATGGCATTTCAATCCTCCTTTCTTTTTTCCCATCTTAGGATTGCGTCCAACACCCTTGAAAATAAGGTTGGAAAACAGACTTATTGTTGTGGAATCGATGATTTGCAGGTGTTTCATCCAACTAGGCAACTTATGAGATGAGCTGTCCGAGGAAAGAATATGTTTGTTATCCTCATAGAGAGAACGGTATATTTCCTCAAACACCTCATTAGGACGCCTCATATTGGCATCAGAAAGAGTGCTGCGTCTTGGAAGGGAAGTTATACCCAGATGAGACAGTTTTCTGCTTTCTGCCTCTGTGGCTGCCGCAATTTCACGAAGAGAATCGAAACGCATAATAACAGCATAAAGCATAACAACCAGATGCTGCCAGGCATCAAATGACTTTACATAGCGTTCACCATCCTTAGCTCGGCTGATTTTGTGTATTTTTTCTTTGCCGATGCATTTTATTAACTGTCCTAAAACCGGCTGTCCGATAAAATGTGTACTTTTGCCCATGTTCTTATTTAACTTTGTGGTAAAAGTCAAAGGAACAAATAAAGGCTGAATCCCAAGCGAGGGAATCAGCCTATTTTTTTGTGCATATAAAAAAATTTAGCGGACACTAATAATTTTATTTATTGGTGAATGGAATAGCTAAATTATCAGCAGTAAAATATTAATCGCCTAGATAAGATGGCGGGATTTAATCTCTAAATACTTATTTATCACGTCGACCGACAACTTATCGGGTGTGGTGAGTAATGAGTAAACGGCATGTTGTTTCAGGGTAGAGACCACCAACCGCTTCTCGAAAGCAAACTTTTCGGCTATTGTTTGCTGATAATATTCCTCGGTAGTGCCGGGATTCTTCTCTATAAAGGCGTTTAACTCGGCATTCTCAAAGAAAACAACCAGTACCAGATGCTGACGCGCCAGCTGACGAAGGTAGCTCAACTGACGCTCCATGCCCACAATGCTGTCAAAATTGGTATAGATAATCAGAAAACTCCGCTTGCTAACGTGTTTGTTCAGGTGAATGTAGAGCGAAGAGTAGTCACTTTCGCCAAAAGTTGTGCTCTGGCTATACAGATTTTCAAGCACTTGCTGCATCTGCCCTTCCTTTTTAGAGGCAGGAACAAAAGAGTCAAACTGTTGCTCAAAGGTTATCAGTCCGGCTTTATCGTCCTTATGGATAGCAATGTACGAGAGAACCAGTGAAGCGTTAATGGCATAATCGAGCAAAGTCATGCCCTGAAAGGCCGATTGCATCACCCTGCCCTTGTCAATCACATTATATATCTGTTGCGACCGCTCGCTTTGAAAGGTATTTACCATTAGCTGATGCCGGCGTGCTGTGGCTTTCCAGTTGATAGTACGGTAATCATCTCCCTTCACATACTCCTTTATCTGTTCAAACTCTGTGTGATGTCCTATCTGTCTCACCTTTTTAATTCCAATTTCCGTGAGCTTGTTCGACATAGCCATCAGCTCATACTCGTGAAGCATCAGGTATGACGGGTAAACCTTCACGGGAGCAGGAGTGCCGCAATTATATCTGCGTGTTACCAATCCAAGAGAAGTGCTGGCAAAAATGCGGATTACTCCGAAAGAGTACTCCCCTCTTTTTACCGGACAGAGGTTATACTCTATCGTTTTACTCTTATTTGCATCCAGGCTCAGGTGAAAAACCACATCGCGGCGCTGAAAAATGGCGGGAATCTCATCAATCACTTCCAGATTGACAGTGAATGGATAGTCACTTTCAACATAAATTTTCACCGGATTATCGTCTCCATTAGAGAAGCGTTCGGCACAAGAGCGCGAACCATTTATTGAACTTCTCCGGTAAAGCTGCCAGACATCAAAAAGCACCGCCAGAAAAAGGGCAAGCACACCGATCTGTGCTACAAGGAGCAGACTTGTAACCATATAGCCCGTTCCCAATAGCAGAATAAGGACAATGCAAAACAGATAAAACCTCTTAGTCAGAAACATAAGCTTTTATTTCGGGACTTCCACTTTATCAATCAATCTCCGGGTAACCTTTATGGCAGAGTAGCCTTCCATTTCAGCCTCAGCAGTAAGCAAAAGGCGATGATGCAGAACCGGAACGGCCACAAACTTAATATCCTCGGGCGTTACAAAATCTCTTCCCTGCAATATGGCGAAAGCTTTTGCCGCCTGAAGCAGGCAAACAGAAGCACGGGGAGAAGCTCCCAGATACACAGATTTGCTGGTTCTTGTCTGCTGAATAATCAATGCTATATAGCGAAGCAGTGTGGCATCCACATATACTTGTCTCACCAGATTCCTTAATGACAACAACTCTTCTTTCTTCAGCACAGGCTTCACGTTACGCAATTTCACAAAGTCGGCTTGCTGATGATGCTTTTCAAGAATGGCCACCTCATCTTCCAAAGAGGGATAATCGAGCGTAACCTTCATCAGGAATCTATCAATCTGTGCTTCGGGAAGTTTATACGTACCCTCCTGCTCCACCGGATTCTGGGTGGCAAGAATAGTATAGAGATCGCCCATCTGAAAAGTCTTTCCGTCAATGGTAATCTGCCTTTCTTCCATCACCTCAAAGAGAGCCGACTGAGTCTTTGCCGGAGCACGGTTTATCTCATCCACAAGAATCACATCGCCAAAAAGCGGTCCGCGGTGAAAGTCGAAAGTGTTTTTCTGCATATTAAAGACAGTTGTTCCCAGCACATCCGAAGGCATTAAATCCGGAGTAAACTGAATGCGTGAGAAGTCGGCGTCAATTAATTTTGCAACGAGTTTAGCCAGTAATGTTTTGGCAACTCCGGGCACTCCTTCTATAAGAACATGTCCGTTTGCAAGTATGGTGGTAAGAATTAAGTCCACAGCCCTGTCCTGCCCCACAATAGTCTCCGCAATACAGCTTTTAAGTTCTCGGATCTTTTCCGAAAACTCAGTCAAGTCTATCCTGCTCGTTGTTTCTTCCATAATCTGTTATTTATAGGAATTAGTTATAATTTCATTCATTCGGTCAATATAATCTTTCAAGGTCTTTTCATCAATAGACGTTTCATAGTCCAGAAGCTCCAGGTCTCTCAGCATTTTGTAAATCTTTTCCGCCTCCATTCCTGTTTTATTGGATAGTCTCTGACAAAGATCCATCGTTAGTTCCTCCTCTTCAATATCAATGTTGGTCTCCTTTTTGAGTGTCATTGCAAAATACACCTGCTTTTTACGCAACAGTCCAAGGTGATCTTTCTTCTGATAATACAATGTACCTATCAGTTTAACAAAGTCAAGAGTGGTATTCACCGGAGGTTCTATAACAGGAATAACCCGTTGCCGCCTTTTTGCAGTGAAGCGCATGAAAAGAATCAGGGCAAACATGGCTAAGTAGAGACTCCATCTCAAAGGAGGCTGACTTAAGAAATAGCGAAGCGGCGATTCTTTTTCCCCTCTATTGCTGCCAGAAGCATCGTAACGAACCAAAGGCATTCCCTTCATGTGGGAAAGCAGACTAAACACATAACCGGCATTCCCCTGATCCAATATCCCGTAATTGGTAAACAACAAGGGAGTTGATACCAGAAACAGCTCTCCTTTTCCAATCTTCTTACTAAAAGCAACGGGGAAACCCTCATTGTTCTTTGCCAGAACGGTAGAAGGTATTCTGGAAAGCCAGGTCTGCTTTCTTTTATCTTTCGATTCATCCTTCAGCTTTGGTTCAGCAGGGCTAACTTGTGAGAAATAGTCCGTGCATAACTGGGGATAAAATCTGTAAACTCTACCAGACAAAGCTGAGTTACACAGAAACAATGGCACTCTTTGCTTTATCTGTCGTGTCATCGCCTTTAAGTCATTGTCACTTAAAAAGGAATTATGAGCAGTTATTCGCAATGAGTCTATTAAATGAGGCGAAAAAGTAGAAGATACAAACATAACCTTATTCCCCTTTTTCAGAAGACTGATCATAGACCGGAATTGCAATGAGTCCATAAAAGCATAATCTGCCAAAACTAAAATAGCCTTCGGCTTGCCCGTTGAGTCATTATTCAGCTGATAGAAGGTCTTATCTGAAAGTGAATAGTTTCCTTTCAGGGAAGAAGACAACACATCGTCAAAGACGAAGCATCCAAAAGGCTCTTTGTCGTTTTTGCTGAAAGTGGCATTCCACGAAAATTCCTTGGTAAAGCTTTGTTCCCAAAGAAACATTCCAGAAATAAGGAGCAGAATAAAAACAATAAATTTAAGATTGCCTTTCACCGTTCTCCTCCTTTCCATATTACCTGCTGCAAGCTTCTAACCGTTTGATAAGTAGATTCCGTTGCTTCAAAATTTCCATAACGAACCATCAGGAAACGGTTGGTCAGATGGCGGAACTCCTCGCTCACCTCTTTGCGTTTCATTTCATACAAATACTCGGTCGGTGTTTTATATGTTTGCCAGTCTATGTATTTGTAATCGGACAGAAACTTTAATGTCTGCAAATAAACCAGTCTAACAGCCAGTTGATAATCATTCCGGCTCACAGCATTGTTTATTTCACTGTTAAAATCTACCCCGTAAATGGTTTCTTCTTCCACATTATATTTCAAAGGCTTCCTCTCTCTGTAAAAAAGTTCGGGCCTCTTCTTATAAACAAAGAAGATTAACAGCAAAATGAGCAGAACAAAAACTACAACCAATATCGTTCCGGAATACTTCTCAGCAATTGCATTTCCAAAGAGATGCTGAATCAGCTCACGGAACCAGTTTACAATTATATCGTATAAACTAAAATTCCGGTGAACCAACTGTGAGTTATAATCAAAATGACTATTTGCCTGATAGCGTGCTATCTTTGCAGTATCATAGAATAAAGTATCTGTAGTGTGCATCTACTATTTATAATTGCTCAAAATTATCAATATCATCATTTACAGATACCGAGTCTTTGGCCTCCAATGCACTGAAATAGTGAAAAGCTGCACCAACAAAAATAAAGATTCCGGCAAGATAAGCGCCAAAAGCCTGAAGAGCTGCAAAAATATAAGTGATAAATTCTACCCAGACTGAGTTTGATGTTGTGACTCCACCGCTTACCTGACTCATTATTTTACTTACAAAGAAAACAAGATACCAAGGCAAGAGAGTAACAGTCTTAATTATACTGCTAACTATGCCCAAAACAAGGATCAGCAAAAACAGAGAACCCCAGGTAGGGAATCCCAATCTAAAAGATTCCTTCAGCGCATTATTTGTACCACTTCCTTCGCCCAATATATAAGCCGGGAATATAAGTGTTAAAGGAATAATCAAAGCTACTGTTCCCGGAATAATTAAAATCAGCAGATAAGGGAATAAATAAGCCAGAGAACCTACTATTGCCAAATATCCGATGGATATAAACATAACATATACCATCAAAATAAAACATTGCTTCATGAATGATATAAAATCGTCTTTGATATCAGACAAAGAATACTTCTCTGACGTTTCACTATTCTGATATTTCTGCATCACTGTATATACAATAGCAGCAAGTAGACTATGACCAACCATATAAAAGAGCGCCAATAAAATGTAATTTATAACAATGGTAGGGCTATATCCCTGTAAGGCCGCAGCAGTAGTAGGAGGATACATTGCAGCATCTACCGCAGCAGAGGTAAAGTTGTTCATAAATACTCCCTGCACTATTGACAAAGGCAGCAAAACGTATAAACACAACTTCACGATGGGCTTCCAATTGTCTTTCAGGAAGTCGAATGTAGCCGTTATATTTTCTCCTAAAGTTCTTTTCTGATAAAAATTAATCTTTTGTTTCCGATAGTTCATAACGTAATGTTTTTGGTAAATAGAGATAATAATAGAGAACAAATATGAGTGAAAGCAGGATAATTCCTAACCTTAGAAAATCGGGAAGATGGGTGTGACGTGTGATAAACGATTCAAGGAAACCCGCAATAACAAAGATTGGCAGAGTACCAATTACTATTTTCAGGCCCCGCTTTGCTCCTTTCATAAAAGCCACTTTGCGGGAATAAGTGCCAGGGAACAACCAGCCATTTCCAAGAGTGAGCCCCGCAGCACCTGCCACTATGATGGCTGATATTTCTAACGTTCCATGAATCCAGATTGCCAGCATAGACTCTCCCAGCAAACCTTGCTGGAAAAAGAATGCCTGAAATGCTCCAAGCATAACGCCATTCTGAAACAAGAGATATCCCGAGCCAAATCCGGTTAATAACCCCATAGCAAAGATATACAGCGAGACACCTATATTATTTAAGGTGATTCCCAGAAACATAGGAAATTCCGGCGATCCGTTGTAAACAGCCATGGGAACCCCGTTCTTTATATTGTTCAAAGTCATATCCACATAACCGTCGCCCAGAATCAGGCGAATAAAAGTATCATCGTTCATGGTTGAAACAACGCCAACAAATACACTTATTGCAAAAATAAGAAAAGAATAGAACAATTCCTTTCGTGAATTCAGCATTACAAGAGGAATCTCTTTAGTCCAGAAAGTAATGATACGGGATCTCTTTTCCTTCTTGTTTTTGTAAATAGAGTTGTGAAGTGCGAAAGCCAAATTATTCAGATAGATAGTTATCCGCGAAGTGGGATAATGACTCTGAGAAAATGACAAATCGGATGTAATGTCAGTGTAAGTGGTTGCAAGGTGATCAGGATCAATCTCTTCCGCCTGTTCAACAACCTTCTCAACTTCCTTCCACTTTTCTATATTATGTCGTATAAAAGAGACTTCTTTCATCCGTTTTAATTGTCTTTTTAAATTATTAGATATCTATGATAACAAAAGTAATTATAAATTATATATTTGCAACTTAATTATCAAAGTTTTTCAAACAACATGGCAAATACAACAATTATTACAGGACAATACGTTCAGATAAACCAGACTCCTGCAAGTGTGGGCGAAAGAATTATTGCCCGACTGATAGACATGGCTATCATCATCGTTTATCTTTTTGCCACCATTTCGTTTTTTAGAGTTGCCCCTTTAATAAATAATATCAATGATTCATTTGAAGTATTCCTTCTCTTACTGGTATATCTGCCTGTTTTTTGTTACTCTTTGCTGTTCGAAGTATTTAACCACGGCCAGTCCATCGGGAAAATGGTTATGAACATACGGGTTGTTATGGCAGACGGCTATACTCCTACCTTTGGGGCTTATTTGTTACGCTGGCTGCTCTACCTGATAGACTTCACAATTACCGGAGGATTAGGCATTATTTTTATTCTGCTGACCAGGAATAGTCAGCGAATTGGCGATCTGGCAGCAGGAACCATGGTGATTAAGCAAAACGATTACCGCAAAATTCAGGTCAGCCTGGACGAATATTCTCACCTGGAAGCCAATTATCATCCGGTATTTCCGCAGGCAGGCGACTTGTCTTTGGAACAAATCAATGTAATAGAAAAGGCACTTAGTGTGAACGGAAAGGACAGATACAATTACATAGGCCAGTTAAGTGGCAAGATTAAGGAATTACTGGGTGTAAACACCCAAATGACCGATGAAAAGTTCCTTGAAACACTGATAAAAGATTACCAGTATTATGCTTATGTAGATATATAAAAGTAACTCTTTTACGGATTCACTTGAAAATAGAAGAAGACAGACGCCGCAATTAAAACAAGTCCCAGAATTCCATAAATGGATCTAGTCTATTTTCTTCCAATATTCCATACTACAAACTGTTTATTCTGTGCAGAAAAGAACCAGTTCCAGTCAAAAATTGTGGCGAGAAAAGAAACAATTCCCGCCAGCAAAAATAATCCTTGTACAAGATATTTGGCTTACATCAATCAGAAAGTAACCAGGCGGCTACCATCCTCTTGTTCAGTAATGGTTACCTTTACGCAATCAAATGGTAAAAGATCATTTACTAATTCGGGCCATTCAATGAAACATAGCGCACCACAGTAGAAATAATCTTCATAACCAAAGTCAAACGCTTCTTCTACCTTGTTAATCCGATAGAAATCAAAGTGATAGATAAGCTCACCGCTTTCTGAACGATACTCATTAATGATGGAAAATGAAGGAGAATTTATCACATCAGTCACACCCAAACATTCACAAACTGCTTTTATAAAGGTTGTTTTACCTGCTCCCATTTTTCCATAGAAAGCAAAAACGGTATTGTTACCCATAGCTGCGAGAAATTCACGGGCAGCGTCCTGGATATTGTCTAAAGAATTAATTTTAATTTCCATATATAAAAGTTGTATTATCGTTTTTTACTTTGCATACCAATTAACGGAATAATCATTTCTTCCATCGAAATACCACCATGTTGAAAGGTATTCGTGTAATAGGATGCATAGTAATTATAATTATTTGGATAAGCAAAGAAGTCTCTTCCACCTGCAAAGATATAAGAAGTACTTACATTTGGACTAGGAAGCTGCGCCTTTTTGGGATCTTTTATCTCAAAAACCTGTTTTGCATTATAGCTAAGATTCTTACCTAACTTGTAACGTAGGTTGGTATTCGTATTTCTGTCGCCAATAACTTTAATAGGATTATCAACCCGTATGGTGCCATGATCAGTCGTGATTATAATTTTATAGTCACTTTCCGCCAAGGCTTTAAAGAGATCCTTTACAGAAGAATGTCTGAACCATGAAAGTGTAATTGAACGATAAGCAGCTTCCGTTGAGGCAAGCTCACGCACCATCTTTGACTCCGTTCGTGCATGAGAAAGCATATCGATAAAATTGAGAACCACCACATTGAGGTCGTTACCTTTCAGTCGTTCCAGGTTATTCACCAACCGTTCGCCACCCGCAGAATCATTAATTTTGTGATATGAGAAAGTATGCTTGCGACGATAACGCTCTATGTGCGTTTGAATCAGAGGCGCCTCGTTCAGATTCTTTCCTTCTTCTTCATCCTCATCCACCCATAGCTCGGGAAACATCTCGGCAATCTTATTTGGCATTAACCCCGAGAAAATTGCATTTCGTGCATATTGCGTGGCAGTGGGAAGAATACTATAATAGAGTTCTTCATCAAAAGTGAACGAATCGGCCAGTTCATTACTCAGCACTCTCCATTGATCGTAACGGAAGTTATCCAGAACAATGAAAAAGACCTTCTCACCAGCATCGAGCAACGGGAATATCTTTTTCTTAAATATATCGGGACTCATCACAGGTCTCTTCTCCGGATCGGCAATCCAATCAAGATAGTTCTTCTTGATAAACTTTACAAAAGAAGAATTCGCCTCAGTCTTCTGCATGGCAAGCATGTCTGTCATACCACTTTCCGAGCCTTCCAGCTCCAGTTCCCAGAACACAAGTCTTTTATACACATCCGTCCAGTCAGTAAAGGTAAAGGAATCATTGATCTGCATTCCAATCTTTCCAAAGTTTTGCTGGTATCCTGTTTTAGCCGCCTCGGTTACAATTTCTTTTTTATGCAGGTTCTTTTTGATAGTAAGCAATATCTGATTAGGATTGACCGGCTTTATAAGATAATCGGCTATCTTTGAGCCTATCGCCATATCCATTATATTTTCTTCTTCGCTCTTGGTAATCATCACAACCGGAACCGTGGGACAGATTTCCTTAATTAATGAAAGAGTCTCCAGTCCGCTAAGTCCGGGCATGTTCTCATCCAGAAAAATAAGATCATACGTTGTCTCCCTGCAAAGGTCTAGTGCATCCTGCCCGTTTGTAACAGTGCTCACCTCATAACCTTTGGCTTGTAGAAACATTACGTGCGGTTTCAACATATCTATTTCATCATCAACCCATAGTAAGTGATCTTTCTTCATTTTTGTTTCCTTTGGTTATTTTTGTTCTTCATTCTCATCCTGTACATCTTTCTCTTCAAAAACAGGCTCATCCAATGTATAACCCTTAATCTGCAGTTCCGGAATTTTAGAAAAATATTTTTGATAGAATGACTGATAATCGTCAAAGCTATAATATTTTGAGAGCAATTCATAATTTTTCACGGAAATAATCATTGCCCGCATTCCGCCTAATTTATTTGCCATTTCTTTATCCTTGTAAAGCAAATTAATGTACTGATATGCTTCATCGAAGTTTGTAAACTCTTTCACCTGAAGCATTCCAATGCCATTATCCTTTACAAAGGAAAGATCAAAGTTTCTCACTATAAAGTTAGAGAAGTTATAGCGAGCCATTTCATATAATAACAAATTCTCGTTGACTTTTCCTTCTTCATATGCCAAAATAAACAAATATGGCACATTTCTATCCGGGTTAAATTTAGGAAGTGTTGTATCAGTTGCTGCCGCGCCCTGAGCCAGTTCAGCCTTTCTGCGATTCCAGATAGAACCAAATGAAGTACTGCCTTTTGCCAGAATCCTGCCATCCTGAACCCCTTTAATAATGTTGCCCGCCAGTTCTGTTATTTCATTCTTCGGATACTTATCAACAATTTCTTTCAGTGCAACCATAAACTTCTTTTGATCGCCGGATTGCAATAAACCGATGGCATTGAGGAACATAAACTTAGGAATGTGCTGCCCCATGGCATATTTCTTTTGAGCATATTCATAGTTTTTCATCACCTTTGCATATTCATTCTTCTGGAAAGCAGCATAGGTTTCCGCATATAAAGAGTCCTCCAGATGCTTCCCATGGGTCACATTGTAGGCATAATCAGGATCACCTATCGTTACAGCATACTTACTTTTGGGGAACTCCGATATAAGTTTGTCTTTATAAAGGGCAGCCTCAGCTTCTTTCTTCCATCGCGAATTCATCAGATAGAGGTTATAATACACCACGTCCAACTGTCCGAAGGATGGGAATTGCGTATAAAGCCGTGAGAAAGTTTTTTGTGCAAGCGAGAAGTCCTCCAGCTTATCCTTATAAATAAGCCCCATATTAAACAACCCGTCGGATAATATATCATTAGATTCCTTCATTGCAGATTCCGTAAGTGGTATTTGTTGCAAATAGAATTGTGGATTCTTGTTATCAGTAACTATCGAATCAACCTTGGAAGCCAGATCTTTGTCCGATATATTAGAGGAATCCCCCTTTGCAATGGCTCCTTCATTGTAATTTGTTTCTGCAAATTCGTTATTAGAGACCACAGTTTTATTCCTTCTCCGCCAGTTATCCTCCAGCTTCCGTCGGCCCCATTTGCGTTGGAAGTCACTTTTCCCTTGTGCCACAAGCTGAGAATTATAGAAGTACCAGGATTTATCTCCGGTATTTACCACTTTCGGAGTAGTTTGTCGGGCATTCGGGTTCTCGTTCTGGTTACCCATTGTCTCTTCACGCTTTTGCATTAGCTCCTGACGTTCAGCTTCTTTCCTGTCTTCTTCTTCCTTTCGCTTAACCCCGGCAACTATTTTATCAATGGCCGCACCTCTTTCAGCATCGCTTAACGAAGCCAAATGTTGCAAACTGTCCTGCAACTGCACATTCACCACATGTTTTACCAATTCATCGAGCACTTCGGAGCGTTTATTCAACACATCATAGCCCGGAAACTCCTTATTGATTAACCCAATAGCCTCTTTATAAGCCTCCTGAGCCTTTACATAATCTGTTCTATTCCAGTAAAGATCACCTAATCTGAGCAATAGAACACCCTTTTCCAAACCATTTCTTGTACTTTCCTTTGCCCCTTTTTTATACTGTTCAATGGTATGCACAGTATCTTTGAGTGACAAATAAACATTACCCAGTGCATAATAGACCTGATCAAGGTAATCCTTGTTCTTGCTACTGCTTGCCATTCCGCGTAATTTCTTTATCACTTTATTAGCATTTGAGGAAGGCACCACCTCGGTTTGCTTTATTCTTGCATTGAATTCCAGCTCATAAGGCGGATTTTGCCCGGGCACCTTACCATAAGCAGCATAAGCTTTTGCATAGTCGCCCATTTCCTGATAAACTTGTCCCAATAGATAATACTCACGTGCCTTTTGTTTTTTCTTTTTCTCGTGCTTTATGATTGATTGCAGATAAGGAACAGCTTCCTTAAACCGTTTTTGCCGGAGTAAATAATTACCATAAGCAGCAGAATATGCAGGAATCAAATTCGATGGCAAGCTGTCATTATTCAGTTTAGACAGTACATCATCAGCATCATAAAACCAATCCATCTCTGTATAACAACGGGATAGCCATATTTTTGCATTGGCCATCACCTCAGGATTGGTATTATATAAACGAATGATATAAGAAAAAGTGGAAGCCGCTTCCAGAAATTGCCCTTTGTAAAACTGGGCTTTCCCCATCAGCATCCATGCATTATGCATAAAAGGGTTATATTCCTTCTGCGCCAGCCAGCGTTTCTGCTTTTCGCTCTTCTTTCCCGGCTTGCGAACCGGCTTTTTCTTAATGGAATGTAGTTTAATTGCTTTCTGCGATTTCTCTATTGCCCGATCAAAGTCGCCACTCCCCAACCCTACTGTCTTCTTATTTTCAATGGGATATAAAGGAATCATTTCCAGATAGCTGTCTTTATTCCCCGATTCAATAGCTTCGGATCCTTGCTTATAAGCTTCGTTACCGTTAAAATAAACATTATACCGGGTAGTGAATGAGTGGTAAAAACGAGAGCCTGCTGTATTCTTTTTCACAGAACAGCCGGCAAGTATAATCAGCAAAAACATGCTTCCAGTAAGATATATTCCTTTTTTACTCAAACTACCAGTAATTAATTTGTTTCACTTACAAATAAAACAGAACTTCTGCCTTTTTATTGTCTCCGCAAATGTATAAAAATGCTACATCCTAACTTACATATAGCATAAATTATAATGGAGAAAAAAATGATTGACGCGCCCGATGGCACATTCAGAAAGTAAGAAATGAATAATCCGCCAAGGCATCCCAGGTATCCTATAAGGATAGATAGCCAAATGATCCGTTTAAACTTGAAAGTAAACAGGTTTGCCGTCATCTGTGGAATAGTAAGTAAGGAAAGAACTAACACGATTCCCACCATGCGTAAACAGCCAACAATTATCAAGGCAATGAACATCATCAGGGTATATTCTATGAATGCAACCGGAATTCCCTGCGAACGGGCAAATTCTCTATCGAAAGCCACATAGATTATGGGGTGAATAAAAAAGAGAAAGAAAAGGGCTAGTGTAATGGATAAAGCCGCCAGCATGATAATGTCCGTACTGGTAACAGTAAGGATATTACCGAAAAGGAATGCAGAGAGGTCGGGCGCGAAACCGGGAGAAAGAAAGGTAAAAATAATACCCAACGCCATACCCATAGTCCAGAACACTGCAATGGCCGAGTCTTCACGCATATCCTTCTGCTGGCTGAGCCAGTTTACCCCAAAGGCGGACAAGACTGAAAAGATGGCAGCCGAAAGAATAGGCGATATACCCATATAAAGCCCGATACCAACGCCACCAAACGATGCATGAGTAAGTCCTCCGGTAATAAACACCAGTCGGCGGGTAACAATATAGGTGCCAATAATTCCACAGGCAATACTCGCAAATAATGCACCTAAAAGAGCATTTTGAAAAAAAGTATATTGAAGCAGATCCATCATCTTTTTATAAATTTAAAAGGTTACCTATCCTCTGTAATAGTCTATCTTTTAGACCGCTACAGCAACAGTGTGCAAATTAGAAATAATTCCACACATTTTTATCTTATTTCTGCAAAGTTACAGATTTAATTGTATTTTTGCACACACAACAGAGCGAAAAGCATGAATAACAACAAACACGACACATACAAATTCGGATTAACTACAGCCTCAGCCTTTGTCATAGCGAACATGATTGGAACAGGAGTCTTCACTTCTTTAGGATTTCAGCTGCTTGGAACTACAAACATGGCCTCTATTCTGTTGCTTTGGCTGTTGGGTGGAGTTATCGCCCTTAGTGGAGCACTTGTTTACGGAGAACTTGGTGCAGTGATGCCACGCTCAGGCGGTGAATATCATTATTTGCGGAAAATTTATCACCCAATGCTGGGTTTTATGGCAGGATGGGCTTCTTTAATTGTAGGGTTTGCCGCCCCGGTAGCCCTGGCCTGCATGGCTTTAAGCGGTTATCTTGCAAAGGTTTTTCCTGTGCTAAACCCCATGATGGTGGGGCTCTCGGTTTTAACCTTAATCACCCTTGTTCATGCTTACGATGTGAAGGTGGGAGGTGCCGTACAGCGCTTCTTTACTTTTTTCAAGATACTCGTTATTCTGGGATTTATAGGCTGCGGACTGGCAATGCCTGTGAAATATCAAAGCTTTACAGCCTCTTTCTCCAGTTTTTCATGGGAAGATATTTTTTCAACAGGCTTTGCCGTTTCACTGGTTTGGGTGTATTATGCTTATTCCGGCTGGAATGCTTCGGCTTATATGGCCAATGAAATTAAGAATCCGCAACGCACCATTCCACGCTCTCTCTTTATAAGTACGCTAGTGGTAACGGTACTCTATCTGTTTATTAATGCCGTTTTTTTACTTTCTACCCCGGCAACGGAAATGACCGGGCAGCTGGAAGTGGGATTAATTGCCGCGCAACATATATTTGGATACACGCTGGGCAACATGATGGGCCTGCTCATTGCCCTGTTGCTTATTTCAAGTATCAGCTCCATGGTGTTTCTCGGTCCCCGGGTATCTCAGGTTATGGGAGAAGATACTTATATTCTCCGTCCGTTGGCTAGAAGATCAGATCGTGGTACACCGTACGTTGCCATTTGGGTACAGTACTTTATCAGTGTATTGCTTATTATAACCAATTCCTTTGAATTAGTTACCAAATATACAGGAATCACCTTGTCGTTCTTTGCCCTGATGACAGTAATAGGTGTCTTTGTGCACCGACATCGCTACCCAAACGTTAAAAGGCCTTACAAGACATGGGGATATCCTTTCACACCTATTATTTTTATTATATTAATCGTGTGGTCTATTGTGTACCTTGTCCGTGAAGATTTTATTCAAACTTTTATCGAAGGCAAACAGAGTGCCATGTGGATGAGCCTGATGAGCTTTCTGACTCTACTTACCGGCGCACTCATTTATCAGGCAAACAGATGGATTGTTTACAGAAAAACTAACTATAAATTAAGCTATAACAGAAATGAACATTAAGTATGCAATGCTTCTTGTAGCAGGAATGGTTTTAACCCTCTCCTCTTGCGGACAGAAAAAAGAGAGTGCAAAGATTGTTGTCACTGAAGTTCCTCAAAGTGACTCTATTCAAAACGTGAATGAGCCCAGGCTGGTGGCAAACGAAGAGTTAAATGAAGCAGCCCGCTTTGTGGCCGGTATGCCTGTAGAAAACCAGAAAAGCAAACTTTACGGGCTAACACAGACTGCCCAGTGGAAAGAACATAGCAAAAATATGGATCAGATATGGAACTCATTCCTCCAATCCGCACCCAAGGTTATGGCTTTCTCTCAAAGCGAACTCGGTACAATAAACAACCAGTGCAAAACTATTTTTTATCCCTTTGGAGGTCCCGATTATTTGTTCCCCAATACCTTCTTCCCCAATATGGACACCTATTTTCTTATCGGGCTGGAGCAGGCAGGCAGTGCCGTAAAGGTGAAAAATCCTTCTAAGGCAACATACCGTTTGTATGAGAATGCTGTTTCAGACATTCTGAACCTTAGCTTTTTCCGCACGGTAGATATGAAATCAGAGCTATCAAATGACACCATTGACGGAGTGGTTCCAATCATTTCAATGCTAATGGCACGTTCTGAAAGGGAAATTGTGAGCATTGAACATAAAAGAATCAATGATAAAGGCGAGATTGTGAATACAGAAGAAGACGGCACACCGGTTAACAACCGAAGCAAACTGGTGGAGATAAGGTTTTTCAAGCAAGGAACAAACAAGTTGCAAACTCTATACTTCCTTTCTACAGACTTGAGTAACGGCGGTCTTTCGGACAAGAGTCCGCTGATGGCTTATATTGATAAGCTTGACAAAGCCACAACAGCCTGCTTTATCAAGTCGGCTTCCTACTTAATGCACATGTCTTACTTCTCTATGATACGAAATGCCGTACTTACACATGTATCTGCCATCATGCAGGACGATTCAGGTATTCCATGGCGCTTTTACGATCAGTCTAAATGGGATATTCAACTCTACGGAGCATTTACCGAACCTATCAGCATGTTCGCAAAATATCCGCAGACCGATTTACGCGATGCATACCAAACATTGGAGCCCAAACCAATTAACTTCCGGATGGGATACGCCCGGCAGTCTAATTTACAACTAAGCCTTTTAAAAAAACAAAACGAGAACTAAGCCAATATTAACGGTCATATTTATAAATTAACCTACTCCTTATATAAAAATAGTGTAGACCTAAATTTAATAAAGTCTACACTATTTTTATATAAGGAGTACACTTACAATAAAATGTCCCGGCAGTAATTAACCTAATTCTCCTTTTACAAGGGCTTAAGAATAAGGATAAAGTGCTAAACTGTTGCATGTTTTCAAAAAATCAGCTACTTTTGCTCATTCAAAACAAAACAAGAAACAAATAAACTATAAAACCAAATAAGATGATGGACGTAAACGGTTGTATTAACGACGCAAAAGATAAGATGGACATGGCCATTATGTATCTTGATGAATCACTGGCGCACATTCGTGCCGGAAAGGCAAACACACGTATTCTTGACGGTATCCGCGTGGACTCTTACGGAAGTATGGTTCCTCTCAGCAACGTGGCAGCTATCACTACACCAGATGCGAAAAGTATCGTAATCAAGCCTTGGGATAAAGGAATGTTTCGGGTAATTGAAAAAGCTATTATTGATTCGGAAGTAGGTATTATGCCCGAGAACAACGGAGAAGTTATCCGCCTCGGAATTCCACCACTTACAGAAGAACGACGCAAAGTTTTGGCTAAGCAAAGTAGCAAAGACGGAGAAACTGCCAAGATCAGTGTCCGCAATGCCCGCCGCGATGGAATTGACCATCTGAAGAAAGCTTTGAAAGAAGGTTTGGCCGAAGATGAAGAAAAGGATGCGGAAGCACGCTTACAGAAAGTTCACGATAAGTATATCAAGAAAGTGGACGAAATGATAGCTGCAAAAGAAAAAGAAATAATGACAGTATAAAAAGCTATTCGGGGGATTGAGTTCAATGAAAGTCAATTCCCTGAAACTTTTTCAGTCAATAACATAAACAAATAAAAGTGCGCGGATTAGTTATAAAGAACACAGGAAGCTGGTATCAGGTTAAAACGGAAGATGGTCGTTTGGTAGAGTGCAAAATTAAAGGTAATTTCCGACTGAAGGAGATCAAAAGTACAAACCCAATTGCCGTAGGTGACAATGTGCATATTATAATGAATCAGGAAGGCACTGCTTTTATCAATGAAATTGAGGACAGAAGGAACTATATAGTCCGCCGTTCCTCCAATCTTTCCAAGCAATCACATATACTTGCAGCCAATCTAGACCAGTGTTTACTGGTGGTTACCGTAAATTATCCCGAAACATCGACCATCTTCATAGATCGTTTTCTGGCATCGGCCGAGGCTTACCGGGTACCCGTAAAGCTGGTTTTCAACAAAGTAGATGCTTACAACGAAGACGAGATGCGTTATCTTGAGGCACTAATCACCCTCTATACACAAATAGGCTATCCATGTTTCAAAATCTCCGCCTTAACCGGCGACGGCATTAATGAGATAAAGCAAGCTCTTGAAGGAAACATCACACTTTTCTCGGGACATTCGGGTGTGGGAAAGTCCACACTAATAAACACCCTCCTACCCGAGCAAAGCATTAAAACAGCCGAAATCTCTTCCTATCACAACAAAGGGATGCACACCACCACCTTCTCGGAAATGTTTTCAGTTCCGGGAGATGGATACATCATTGACACTCCGGGAATAAAAGGTTTCGGCACATTCGATATGAAGGACGAAGAGGTAGGCCATTACTTTAAAGAAATATTCGAAACATCTGATAACTGCAAATACAACAACTGCAGCCATCGTCACGAACCGGGTTGTGCTGTCCGTGAAGCGGTAGAGCAACATCTTATCAGTGAATCACGCTATACTTCTTATCTTAATATTCTACAAGATAAAGAAGAAGGAAAATACCGTGCGGCATACTAGGTCATTTCAGAACGTATTTAAAGTATACAGTTTCGTCAGTTCTCAAAGTAATAAATAAAAATACTTTAATAATTGTTTTATTACATTTACAGGTACATCCATTTCTCTCATTAAGTAAAAATAATTACTACTTTCGCAGTATTAAGAAAACTAAGAATGCGAAAGAGACTAAACAAGAGCTATTTATTCCTTATTATATGTGTCATTTCCACTGTAAGTGGATGCGATCATTTTAACCCAAATCTAAAAAAGGCTGAAAGCTTTATGGAAGAGCATCCTGATAGTGCTCTAAAGATTCTTCGTGGAATAAAAAGTCCCAGAAGTTTGTCCGAAAAAGACTATGCCCTCTATGCATTGTTAGTTACCCAAGCAACAGATAAAAATGATTTAGATCTTACCAAAGATTCTTTATCAGATTATGCAGTCCGTTACTTTGGGCAAAGCAAAGATTCTGTACATGCCTATAAAGCTTTCTTTTACGCGGGAAGAGTTAATGAAGAAATGAAAAATGCAAATCAGGCAATAAGCTATTACCTCAAGGCTAAGGATTTTGCAGAAGGTAGTAAGGACTATAAATATCAGTATTTCATACACTACTACTTAGGAAATTTGTACGTTATGCAAAATCTTTTTAAAGATGGCATCAAGTCATACAAAGGAGCATGCCAATATGCATCAATGCTAAAAAGTGATGCTTATCAATGTTTATCATTAAGTGAAACAGGTTTTGGGTATTCCTGCCTGGAGAAAGAAGATAGCGCACTAATTTATCAATTCAAAGCACTAAAGATTGCAGAAAAAGGTGATAAAAAATATATATCTCACATATATAATCAGATATGTGGCATATATAGTACAACTGGCAAATATAAACTAGCACTCCAATACAGTGACAAAGCCTTAGCTTGCAAACAAAAACATGATGATTTATTCACATTTTACGCATCCAAAGGTGACATATATAAGAATCTGCATCAATATGATTCAGCTATAATCTATCTAAATAAAAGTATTCAAAGTGATTACATATATACTAAAGCAGCAGGATATTCATGTTTAGCAGCAGTTCACGAAGCACAAGAAAATAAAGACAAAGCACTTTATTACATAAAACAATTCAATCTTTACAGAGATACCATTGATACACAGATCCAAAGTAAAGCAATTATCGAAACACAAGAGATTTACAAGCACGACAAATTAAAAGAAGAAAACCTACTTTTAAAGCAAAATGAAGCCGAAAAGAACAGATCATTTTACCGATTAAGCTTATTCACCAGTTTAGTATTGCTTCTTGGAGGATATATCTATTTCCTAAATTACAGGAAAAGCCAAAAGCAAAAAGAACAAATAAGGAAAGATAGGGAATTACTACAGGAAATTACCATAAATAAAATTCAGAGAGAAAAAGAACTAATCCAAAAAGAAGCAGAACTAAAAATGGAATTTTACAATCAATTGAACTCCATTAGTATCCCCGGACTTATAAATTCATCCAATAACAATAAAGAAGGACACTCCAATAATCACATTAAATTAACAGAGCAAGATTGGAACAAGATTATTGAGAATACGGATGTTGTATTCAATAATTTCACAAAACGCCTCAAAGAAGCTTTTCCTAAAATGAATGAGATGGATATTCGACTCTGCTGCCTAATAAAAATACAGTTATCACAATCGGAAATGGCAGATATTTTAAATATCGAGAAAGTTTCAATTAAAAAAAGAAAGCTTCGTATCAGAAAAGATAAAATGATGCTGGAAGATGGAAGAACATTAGATAAAATTATCCAATACTTCTAAACTGTCACCTATACATTATAAGCAATCGAGCAGTAATCATTTAACAAACACCAATTTAAACAGATACAAGAAGTGCTTAAATGTCGCCCATTCTTTTTTGCAAATCTGTATATATACAATACTTTTGTCTCCATAATTTAATTAAAGCATAACTCAAGAGCAGGCATAACAAGCCCTATTTTAAATTATCAAACAATGAAAAGAATTACATTATTAATCTTCATTTTAACATCTATAGTTATAGATGCAAATGCACAGTTTGGCGTTAAAGCCGGGTATTCAATGTCAAAATCAGCAGGAAAGGATGGAAGTTTCCTTCCTGGATTTTATGTTGGAGGGTTATATGATATAAAAGTATCCAAATCGTTTTATATCCAGCCACAATTATTGTTTTCATCTGAGGGAACAAAGTACAAGCAAGGAAACAATACTTATATGACTCAACATGCTTATTATGCAGAACTACCAATACTTGCTTCATACAGAGTATATCTGAGAAATAACAGTAGCTTCAATTTTAATTTAGGTCCGTATGCTGCCCTTGGCTTGTTTGGTAAAACAACTTATGGGAATATAAAAGAAAATACATTTGGACCTGGAGTTGACCGTCCGGACTATGGTTTTGTAGCCGGGATTGACTATGAGGCTAATCATATTGTTTATTCTTTGAGTTATAAACAAGGAATAGAAGACTTTTTTGAAAAGACAAAATCACACTGTTTATCAGTTGGAATAGGATATAAATTCTAAAAAGTTCTCATAAATATAAAAAGCCTCGGCCATTCAAGATTGAATGCCGAGGCTTTTTATATTTATTAATCTATGTAATTACTTACAGCTTACGCAGATTGGTTTGATTTGTTTGAAGAAATCATTACCCTTATTATCAACTAAGATAAATGCAGGGAAGTTTTCTACTTCAATCTTCCAAATGGCTTCCATACCCAGTTCAGGATATTCAAGACATTCTACTTTCTTAATATTGTTCTGAGCAAGAATAGCTGCCGGTCCGCCGATACTACCTAAGTAGAATCCACCATGCTTCTGGCAAGCATCGGTTACTTGCTGGCTACGGTTACCTTTTGCAATCATAACCATGCTTCCGCCGTTTTCCTGAAACAGGTCAACATAAGAATCCATACGTCCGGCAGTTGTTGGTCCAAAAGAACCTGAAGGCATTCCTGCAGGAGTTTTTGCCGGTCCGGCGTAGTAGATAGGATGATCCTTTATGTATTGAGGAAGACCCAGACCTGCTTCGATACGTTCGTTCAGTTTTGCATGAGCAATGTCACGACCTACAATGATTGTTCCGTTCAAAGACAAGCGGGTAGAAACAGGATATTTATCAAGTTCCTTCAAAATATCTGCCATTGGTTGGTTCAGGTTAATCTTCACAGCATCACCTTCACCTGCGTTACGCAATTCTTCAGGAATATATTGACCTGGATTATCTTCCATCTTTTCAATCCAGATTCCGTCTTTGTTAATCTTAGCCTTGATATTTCTATCGGCAGAACAGGAAACGCCCATACCTACCGGGCAGGAAGCACCGTGGCGAGGCAAACGGATAATGCGAATATCGTGAGCAAAGTACTTACCACCAAACTGAGCACCAAGTCCCATGCGTTGAGCTTCAAGAAGCACCTCATTCTCCAGTTCAATGTCACGGAATGCTTGACCACCTTCATTTCCTGAAGTTGGAAGATTGTCATAATACTTGGCAGAAGCCAGTTTTACAGTTTTCAGATTTGTTTCTGCTGATGTACCACCAATACAGAAAGCAATGTGGTAAGGAGGACAAGCCGCAGTACCCAGAGTTTTCATCTTTTCGACCAGGAATGGAACTAATTTGCCTGGATTAAGCAATGCTTTTGTTTCCTGATACAAATAAGTTTTGTTGGCAGAACCACCACCTTTTGAAATACAGAGGAATTTATATTCGGCACCCTGAACAGCATAAAGATCTATCTGAGCAGGAAGGTTACATCCTGTATTGATCTCTTTGTACATATCCAAAGGAACATTTTGCGAATAACGAAGATTTTCTTCAGTATAGGTTTTATATACACCTTTTGAAAGAGCTTCTTCATCACATCCATCAGTCCAAACCTGCTGACCTTTCTTTCCAACAATGATTGCAGTACCGGTATCCTGACAAAAAGGAAGTTTCCCTTTTGCTGATACTTCTGCATTACGAAGGAAAGTAAGAGCTACAAACTTATCGTTTTCGCTTGCTTCAGGGTCAGAAAGAATCTTAGCTACTTGTTTCTGGTGCTCAGGACGAAGCATAAAAGCTACATCACGAAAAGCAGCATTAGCCATCATTGTTAATCCCTCTGCATCAACTTTCAGAATTTCTTTTCCTTCAAATTCACTTGCTGAAACATGCTCTTTAGTGAGCAAATAATACTCAGTCTCATCTTTTCCCATTGGGAACGGAGCCTGATACTTAAAAGGAGGTGTTGCCATATCTTTAATATTTTAAGTAAAATTCGTTTGGCAAAGATACTAAAAAAAGTATTCTCGGGGATTTGATTAAAAGATAATTCATCTTAACGATAGTAACTATCTTATACCAGTTGGCCAATTCTGTTTATTAATTCGTCGCCCAGAACTGTTTTTTCATCAATATGCTTCAACACAGCAGTAACAAAAGGATTACTTTCAAAATCACCACGCACCTGCTCAAAATCCTGTTCCTTTTCTGCATTATTTCCGTCTACACCGAATCCGGTCATTGACGATAGAGAAAATTCTTTCCTGGCATCAGCATACACCATATTGTCCAGTCCAATAACAGAATCTTTCCACATCTCTACAATATGAGTAATATCCTTTACTGTTATTTCATCGGGATTTAATTCATAGAATTCCTGAATTTTGCTATATGCCCATGTCCATTCATACGTATAATAGCTCTTATGCATTGCTTCAAAGCAACTATTAATTTCATCTAAACGGTTAATGCTTCCATTTTCAATCCCATCCAGTAGCTTATCAATTTCACTTTTGGGAGCAATTAGTCCTGAAATATCCACCCACTCTCCAGTACCTATTTCAGTATCCGGCCTTAATCGAGCACGAATTTCCTCACAACTCTGAAAACTGGCACCTTCCAGCCTCTTTATAATAGAGTTCCCAAGGAATTTATGTATTGCAATCTCATAAAACCTTATCCCTTTATTCAAAGAGCTATTTTTTATCTTGGCACTTTGATAAGAATATATCTCAGATGTTTCGCCTGATACCCGCTTTAAATCTTTTAAAATCTTTCGTCCTTTAAGCATCTTTTGAATAGTATACGGACTAAGCAGGTTATAATTAATAAAATCTAGCAGATTCGGATCTTTGCGTTTATCACGTTTCGGCCATTTCTGAGCATCACGAATGGTACCCACACTTCGGAGATTCACCCCGGGAACTAAATATGTTGTATTTCCTTGCTCTATCAGATAAGAAAAAGGCAAATTGGTGGTATCAGCATGATTCACGTGACGACCCATTACCAAAGAAAAAGCACCTACACGTGCAGGCCAGAGAATATATGAATCAGACGTTGTTTTCGCACCACGTTCCAATGTCCCCTGATGAATAGGCCCCAGCTTATACATGTGATTACTCTGATTAGAACCGGAGCCCGCATTCATGAACGAGAACATTCCCGCTATCAGCAAAGTAGATTTATGATGAGTAACGGTAAACGGTCCTGCGAAAATAGCACATGCTTCACCATTCTCTCCCTGACAATTACTAAAGAATAATGAATCGGAAGCAGAATAGTTGTGTCCCAACTGGCAAGCCTGACCCACAAAACAACGAGCCAACATAGCGCCATCATCAATATGAGAACCGGAACATATAATAAAGTCCTCGCAAATTACCCCGTAACCAATATGAACAGGAGCTTCAGCATTACTATTTATACTGCCGTTTTCCAATCGGCAAGCTCCTTCAATGTGACAATAATCACCAATACGAAGATTTTTGATTGACCCTGTATTGACAATCATTACATTAGAGCCTATACTTCCGGTTTCCGAAGCATGCTTATTAGAATAGAAATCGGTAATTTCTTTCATCCGGTTTATTAACTCCGGGCGATGGCGATAAAGAGCCAGGATGTATGCCTGATGCGCTGAAAGCTTATCGTTGATTAATACTTCACGACCACCAGTTTCATTCAAAACCGCAACTTCCACCCCATTTCCAAATGTGCTCAATCTATCTACCAGAATAATATCAACATTTTCAATGAATGTGTGATCACCTATCTCATAGTTCGCAATATAATTCTGTATATTCTCAATGCAGCAGGAATCACCAATAGTTACATTATGAAGCGTAACATGTCTTAACCCGGAATGTTTCTTTATTCCACCGGATAAAGTAAACTCTCCATCAAAAGAGCCTAGCTTTACGTTTCCCGAAAAGCGGGTATGATGAACAAAATCTGTTTTAAAATTATCAGATACAAGTACATTATTCCAATCATCAGCCAAACAGGACTGACTTTTCAACTGAAGAACCTCATCCTCAGTAAGTAAGCGGTACATTCTCATTTTTCTATTTACTCTGTTTATTCATTCGTATCTTCATCATAAATCTGGAAAAGGAAATCATTATAAGGGAAACGTTGCACA
Organism: Bacteroidaceae bacterium; assembly: GCA_963667395.2. Classification (GTDB taxonomy): domain Bacteria; phylum Bacteroidota; class Bacteroidia; order Bacteroidales; family Bacteroidaceae; genus Bacteroides. The sequence continues at coordinate 3,300,120 of CAXXJL010000001.1, read as the reverse complement.
TGATATTCCTTAACCCTATTATAGAGTAGTTCTTTTAGTTCATCAATATTTTCTTTCTCACGTGCAGAGATGAAGAGACAATTTTCATTAAGCTTTGCCATCCACGTATTCTTCAGTTCCTCCAATGTAATATTCTCATTTGTTTTAGGAGTAAGATCATCTTCTTGCTTCTGAACATAAGTAAATGCATCAATCTTATTAAAGATAAGGATACAAGGTTTATCACCTCCACCAATATCATTCAGTGTTTTATTTACCACCTCGATTTGTTCTTCAAATCCCGGATGAGAAATATCCACCACATGCAACAACAAATCAGCTTCTCTTACTTCATCTAACGTTGACTTAAAAGAATCGACCAAACCTGTAGGTAATTTGCGGATAAAACCAACTGTATCGGATAACAAGAAAGGCAGATTATTAATAATCATCTTCCTAACAGTAGTATCCAGTGTAGCAAAGAGTTTATTTTCTGCAAATATTTCGCTTTTTGCCAGCACATTCATTAATGTGGATTTCCCAACATTTGTGTAACCTACTAACGCAACACGAATCATCTTACCACGATTCTTACGCTGAACTGATTTCTGCATATCAATATCCTTAAGCTGCTGTTTAAGCAAAGACATTCGACTGAGAATGATACGCTTATCCATTTCTAGCTGCGTTTCACCCGGACCACGAAGTCCTACAGAACCGCCTTTTCCTCCACCAGAGCCACCACTTTGTCGTTCCAGGTGAGTCCAAAGACGAGTTAATCGAGGCAACATATATTTATATTGTGCTAACTCTACCTGAGTTTTTGCATTAGCAGTTTGTGCACGCATGGCAAAGATATCGAGAATCAATGAAGTACGGTCAAGTATCTTTACCTGTAATTCAGCCTCTATATTACGTATTTGTTTGGCAGAAAGTTCATCATCAAAGATGGCCATTCCTATTTCATTCTCTTCAATATATTCTTTTATTTCCTGCAACTTACCCTTTCCTACGAAAGTCACAGAGTTTGCAGTATCCAGCCTTTGCGTAAAACTACGCACCACTTCCGCCCCTGCAGTTTCTGCAAGGAATTCCAGTTCATCAAGGTATTCATTCGTCTTTCGCTCATCCTGTGTCTGGGTGATTAGAGCCACTAGAACAGCCTTCTCTGTTTGCGCTTCGGAAATTACAAATTCTTTCATTTTCTGTATTTATATAAATGTGCACAAATATACGTGATTAAATGATTATAACCACACAGACATTCAAAAATGTATTCATCTCTTTAAATTATTGGAACATAATAAACTATATAACATCTATCTGTATAAAAAAGATCATGGTGGTGACAAACTTATAAAATAACTTCTTTTATATGTCGCGGGATAAAATTTGTCACCCCCACTAACAAAGAGTTTCAGAAGGAAGTACTCTGTTACCCCTCTAAAAACAACTAGAAGTTTTTTGTTTTTTCAGAAGATTGTTAATCAAAATGCAAAAACTACACAATAAGTTATAAATCAGCTATTTAAAAGACAATTATACTATTTAGCACACTCTCTATATGTCAGAAGTCTATTTGCGATGTATGGATATAATATCAAAAAAAAGAGCATACCCGAAAGCATGCTCTTTTTTAAATATTATTTGGGATCTATTAGCGAGTACCGCCAGCCCACCATACTGATTCAGAATATACATACTGACCATCTCCGTATGCTTTTTGCACATTAGGATTAGCTGTTGTATCATCAGCACCATAAGGGCAACGCAAAGGGAATTTATTTGGGTTCTTCAATGTTACAAAATTTTCGCCTAATGCTTTCATACGACGAATATCATTGTAGCACTCTGTAGCTTCACCAGAAGCACCCCAGAAAGCGATGTATTTTTGATTCATTACTTCCTTCAATGCATTAGCAGCAAACAATGGCTTAACACTATTGTCAAAGTATGCTTCTGCTTCTGTTTTAGATATTGCACCATCAGAAATATCTTCAAGACCACCATTATCCAAAACAGTTGGAGCATTCATAGCTGCGGTAACAGAATTCTCTGAATTAGCAATAGCTGCAACAACAGCTTCTTTCAAGATTGGTTCGGCTTCCAAAGTTCTATTTAGACGGCAAAGAGCTTCTGCCTTCAAGAATAGAAGTTCATGATAACTGAGCAACAAAGTTGGCGCTGTTTGAGCATACACAAACACTGAATAGTTATATTCATATTTAACCTGTTCCGATTCACCATTTGGAGCTACATAGAATCCCTTACCTCCCGGTACATAATGGCTCCAGGTATATGAATCAAAATAAACACGGCGAGCACGAGGATCATTACGATCAACAAGTTTTTCACTCATACTCTTACTTGCAGAAATACCATCACGACTCCACTCAAAATCAAATAATGGATTCAAGTTATTTGCATCGTAAACAGCAAAAGCAGCTTGTTCACTTGCTGAAGAGAAAGATTTATCGACATATTCAATAACCTTTCTCAAATCGCCTGCCACATCAGTTGAACGTTTCAATAAATGCATTGTATAACGAGCTTTCAATCCGTAAGCTAATTTTGTCCATTTAGCTGCATCACCCTTATAAAGCAAATCAAAATTACCTACAGATCCAGATAGATGATTATCTCCTTGAGGAAGATCAGCTATGGCATCATCTAAATATTTGATAATACTTTTATAAACATCTTCTTGCTTGTCTATTACAGGATTCATATACTGAGGTAATCCATTTGCCAGACTAGGCAAAGCAGCCTGACTATAAGGAATATCACCAAAAGCATCTGTTAGCAAAGCAGAGTTTAAGGCAGCCAAAACTTCAGCCATACCTTTCGTTTTAGAGTTACCTTCCTGTTCTCCGCCTTCAGAACACTTAGCAATAATGATTCTTGCATTCTTCAACGAAGAATAAAGATTGCCCCATGTGTTATTAAAGGTAGAAGATGCAGAAGGTTCGTTCTGCCGATGTTCAGCCCTATAAAGTTGATTATCATTACCTACTTCATGTTCAACATATGTAGAAAAATAGGTACTCAAATCGCCCCCTACATTGTTAAATGCAGTAGAAGTAATCACATCAGACAAAATATATTTTGAGGGAACATTTGTTGTGTGATTTACATCTTTGTTAATGCCATCCATTACATCTTCCGAGCAAGATACCAACATGGTAGAAAGCATAGCTACAGACAGGAAGCTTTTGGATATATTGAATTTAAATATTGATTTCATTTTATTCCTTTCTTTAGAATTTAACAGTAAAACCTAAACCATAGCTTGAAGTTCCGGGTAATGATAAACGTTCAAAAGCACCGGTCATATTATTATTACCTTGTGAAGCCTCTGGATCGAGTCCTTTAAGTTCAGACCATAATAACAAATTTCTTGCAAACACGTTCATAGTAATGCCCAAACCTGGCTTGGTTAATATAGGATAGCTCAATGCAATCTCGCGCAATTTAATGAATGAATTATCATAAATCATAGACTCTGAAATATCATTCAATGTAGAGAAGTATCCTTGTGCATCTGCACCACTAATTGCTATATCATTCTTAGCGTATGTTGTATTTCCATTGGCATCCACTCCTGTTACTTTTACAGCATCTTTTTCAAATAGGAATGATTCAGATTTACGATAATCTGCTGTTTTTTGAGTTGCGCCATAATAATCAAGCAATCCGGCTGTACCACCATACATCTGACCTCCTTGTTTCCAATCAAGTACAGCAGACAAACGGAACTTGTAAAATTCAAATGTAGTGTTGAATCCTAGACGGAAGTCCGGAGAAACTGTTCCGATCACTTTTTCTTCTCCTGCCTGAGGAAGACCGTTCTCATCTACTACAATCTGTCCCGCATCATTACGTTTATAGCTTACACCATAAATAACAGGGAACTTACTACCAATACCTGCACGTACCTGTGGCTCAACAAAACCACCAAGCATGATACTAGTTACACCTGGAGCCAACGCGTCAACATAGTTGTCAATCTTAGAGAAGTTAAATGCAAAGTCCCATTTGAAGTTCTTGCTATCTATTGGATTAACGCCCAATGTAACTTCATGAGAATTTGTATGAATAGAACCACCATTTGTTACTAATTTACCGTAACCGGTTGAAGTAGACAAAGGCACTTCAAATATTTGATCCTTTACATTCTGACGAGAATAAGTATAGCTCAACGATATCAATCCATTGAAGAATGTTAAATCGGTTCCTAGCTCATACGATTTTGTATTCTGTGGTTTCAAACTTGGATCATATATAGTAGAAGAAGGGGTATAAGCTCCAATACCACCAATAGGATAAGAAATTGGAGTACCTGAAGAAAAACCACCACCATACTCAGGGGTTGTATAGTATGAATCATAATATGTTCCTGCCTGACCAACTTCGGCATAAGAAACGCGAACCTTACCAAAAGTCAAAATATCATTCTTTAGAGGTTCCAGTTCTGTAAAGATGAAACCAAGTGAAACAGAAGGATAAAAGAATGAACGGTTGTTACGAGGCATTGTAGAAACAACATCGTTACGACCTGTAGCACTAAAATATAGCATATTCTTATAAGCAAGAGACAAATTTGCAAAATTACCTACTGTGCGTGATTTGCTATATGATTCTGCAGATTTATATACCGATGCATTGGCTATATGATTCCAACCAGAAAAATTGAAATTCATTCCATAAGCCTCAGAATACTTTTTAGACTTATGAACAAATTCATTTCCTAATAATACATTTAAGTTTAAATCTTCAGCGATATTCCAGTCATAATTTAAAGTCAGCAAAGAGTTCAACTCATTAATGGAATACCCATAATGATCGGCCGAACCTTGACCATTAGAATGTCCGTAACCCCATATATCAGAATAATTTGTAGTATATGCATCAGTACCCAATTGGTATTTAACATCTAATTTTTGGTTTTCAGTACCCAATTTAGTTGTGTATTTTGCATATGCATTTCCAAAAAAGCGCTGTGAACGTTCTGTAAACTTATTGTTATCCAAAGCCCAATAAGCACCATCAAAACCACCCGTTCCACGATATGTGTTTTGAGTGTAAGGATCACCCTCTATGTGAGAAGGAATTCCTGCTAAATCATAACTTGGAGGAGCAGGGAAAACTGTTGCAACAAGACCATTATTTGCACCTGATTGTTTGGATATTTTAGATGTTACAAAATTTCCAGAAAAACCAGTTGACCAGTTTTCTGTAAGTTTAGCTTCTGCTGATAATTTTGCATTATAACGATCTAAACCTGTTGTAGGAATAATACCACTTGTAGTTGTATTACCCAAAGAAAACGAATAGGATCCTTTGTCAAAACCTTGCGCTACATTTACGTTATTACTCCATGTAGTACCCGTTCTAAAAAAATCACCGGTATTGTCATAAGCTTGGGGAGTTGCCCAAGGGTCCAACCCAGCCTTAGCACGTTGAAGCACATAATATTGTCCTTCGTGCTTTCCTGCGGCAGTATAATCGTTAACTGTATTTCCTCCATAAGTAGCATCATTTGCTAACTCAGAAATTTTAGGTCCCCATGATGTTGACGCTGTAGGCTTATAAACACCACCTGATCCTTGTGCAAATTCTGTTTGCAAATCTGGAGTAGTTGAAATAACATCAAATGCGAGATTTGTGTTATATGTAATTTCAGGTTTACCTTTTTTTGCACCTCTGCCACTCTTTGTGGTAATAATAACCACACCATTAGATGCACGCATACCATACAGTGCAGAAGCAGCCTGACCTTTCAGAATGTTAATACTTTCAATATCATTAGGGTCAATATCCACTGCACGATTTGCAAAGTCGGTACCTGTTACAGAGTCTCCGGTATCAATATCTGAAGTAGATGAAATAGGCATTCCATCAACAACATATAATGGAGTATTATCACCTGTAAATGAACGTGAACCACGGATTGTCATCTTAGCAGAAGCACCTGGCATACCAGATGAAGGAGCAATTTCAACGCCCGATATCTTACCTTGCAATGCAGAAGTGACACTGGTACTTGCAGCTTGAGTTAGCTTATCAGCTTTCACATCTTGTGCTGCGTATCCTAATGCTTTTTTCTCACGGGTGATTCCCATTGCTGTTACAACAACCTCATCCATTACCTTTGCATCTGCTGCAAGAATTATTTTCAGAGTCGGTTTTATAGCTACTTCACTTGTTTTCATACCAATAAAAGACACGACTAGAACTTTTGCAGAGCTAGGAACGCTCGGCAAAATAAATTTCCCATCTAAATCAGTAATTGTACCAACAGAGGTACCTTTTACCAAAATAGATGCTCCAACTACAGGTTGCCCATCTTCATCTGAAAGAACAACGCCTGTGACTTTCTGATTTTGGGCAGTTACTAAACCTATGCCTACAAAAAGGCATGTTAATAACAGCATTAATTTTCTTTTCATAAATTCACTTTTAAAGTTTAATTTCATAATTACACTTACTTTACTCTAACATTTTGCAAAGGTATGAATAAAAACTAAATAAAAAACTATTTTTATAAAAACCAGACATATCTATTTCATTTTAATATAATACACCTTGTTTCTCTAACATTTAATCTGTTTTTAGGCCGAATTACAAACAATAAAACATACAAACACTTTAGAGCAGATAACCTTAGTGAAACTTCTTACACCGTATTTCATTCATTATGATTAAATATAGGATAATAATACATATTTTTGATATTCAACGTCCATTCAAATAAGAGATGTTTTTACAAATAAAAATCAAGAACTAGCCCACCTTAATTAATATAAATAAAAAACAACTTATACTTAATGACGTTTTTATATTATTAAATATAAGTTGTTTTTATTATAAAATAACTATGCACAGACTAGACATGTATCAATTAAAAAAACTAATTTCACCTACAACAATGAATATAATTCATTTTATAATCTCATTTTTCAATCGGGATAAAGGGTAATAAAAAACATGAGTCTATATTATTTATCTTTCAAATAAATATATATAAAGAATAAAAAACAACACTTAACATCAGAACACTAAATTGTAGAAGCAAAATTATTAAGTACTATTTTAACTCTATTAAATACCTCAAATAATAGCTAAAAATAGTCTTGAAAAAAATGCCACAACGTTTTTTTGACAAAAACCAACTTGAACAAGTGGTTAAAAATATTGTAAAGTACAGATTTATAATAATGTAGATACATGGATATTAGCTATATGTTAAAAATCCAGCCTAACCACAAATGCTTCGGGCAAGAACATTTATCACACCAGTCAGCTAAATACATGGAATAGCCACGCAGCAGTACAACATCTCCTCAATGCAACAAAATAATTTAACAACTTTTTCAATCGTAAATTGCTTAGTGACTGCTCGCTTATATTACTCAGCTTGTTAAATCTATTTATAGACAATACAGAGTAAAAACTAGCGACTTACATATTATATTTACTCAATATATTAGCAGAACTAATTTAGGATATATTTAACAGAGAATCTAATTTAAAGGTTAGACTAAGCATACCACAAGATATTATAATATAGTTCATAACTCAAAAAACACATCTTTAAATCACAAATATTTTAAGTAATAAAAAATAGTAAAAACATTTTTGTGTTTTTTAATAATATATTCTAAATTTGCAACAACATTCAATTATTTTAATATGAAACATCTAAAGTTTTCTATTTTCCTATGCGCATTAATAATCTCAATGCCTTCATATTCGCAGGGATTAAAAGCGTTTAAATTAAAAAATGGTCTTTCCGTGTACATATGGGAAGATAACACAAAGTCTGACGTATATGGCCTAGTCGGAGTGAGAGCCGGTTCTATTAATGATCCAGAGCAATATACTGGGCTAGCCCATTACTTAGAGCACTTATTATTTAAGGGGACTGATAAAATCGGTGCATTAAATTGGGCAGAAGAAGAGCCTATCTACAAAAAAATTGTGCAAAAATACGATGACATGGCAGAAACTAATGATCCTGTAAAAAAAGAAGCCATCAATAAAGAAATAAATGAGTTAACTATTCAAGCCGGGAAAATCAGTGTATCAAATGAATTCTCCAATCTTATAGAAAGTATAGGCGGAAAAGGATTAAACGCCGGAACAAGTTTTGATCTTACCACATTCTATAATTCATTCCCTGCATTTCAATTAAATAAATGGTTGGAAATCTCATCACAACGTTTTATTAATCCTGTTTTCCGCACTTTTCAAACAGAATTAGAAACGGTTTATGAAGAATATAACCGAGGAAAAGACAATTCTGGAAATGCAACCAACGATTTTATTATGGGAAAAGCTTTTGAAGGCCATCCATACTCACGTTCTATAATAGGTTTAGGAGAACATCTGAAGAATCCAAGAGTAAGTAAGCTTATTGATTTCTATAATAACTGGTATACTCCAGATAATATGGTGCTGATTTTAGCTGGAAACGTAAATGCAAAACAAATCAGTAGCCGCATTGCAGCAACATTTGGTCTATTGGAGAAAAAGACTATGCCAGAACGCAAGACTTATCCTGATCTAAATATTAGCGGTCGCAAACAATATATTGCAAAAGTAGGAAATAATCCCAGCGTACACCTTGTTTACAAAGGAGCTAAAGGTGGTGACCCCGACGAGATTCCATTAGAAATCACAATGGAGTTGCTTCAAAATTCTAGTTTAACGGGGACACTTGATAAGCTATCAATTGATGGAGAAATCACATACGGTTCAGCATCATTAGAAGCAATGCGAGAACAAGGACGTTGTATTATTACAGCAGTTCCACTGTATGACGAAAACCAGAAACTATTTGAATCAAACAAAGGAACAGAAAAGAAGATTATTAAAGCTATTCAAAAAGTTGCAAACGGAGAAGTTGATGATTGGGCTATTAATACAATAAAAGCAAATATGTGTAGAGACTTTGATCTAAAAATGGAAAGCAACTCTACCAGAGCTAGGATTCTGCTGAATGCATTTATTAATGAGCAAGATTTGGGTGATGTCCTTGGATACAAAGAAAAGGTCATGTCTGTTACAATTGATGATATAAAAAATATTGCAAAAAAATATCTATCCGACAATTTTCTTGCATTGTACGTTGAAAAAGGTAAACCCAGCAAAGGATCTAAGATGGAAAAGCCTGGATATAAAGCTATTGAACCTCCAGTTGGAAAATCATCGTTATATGCTTCACAGCTCAAATATTTGCCTATTGGACAAGTCAAAGAAGATTTAATGAATTTCGATGACGTACAAATAAAAAAAGTGAATGAACGCTCTAAGCTGTATTATACAAAGAATCCCGAGAATGATGTTTTTAGCCTTCAAATTCGTTACGGAGCAGGAACTGCCACTTTCCCTAAGTTAGCTTATGCAGCCTCTTTAATGAATAATGCGGGAGTTATGGGTTCATATGAAGCGCAAGAACTAAAAAAAGAATTCAGTAAACTAAATGCAACCTGTGATGTTCAAGCTGATGATAGCTATTTAAACATAACACTAAGGGGATATGATAATACTTTGGTTCAAGCTTGTCAATTACTATCACGTCAGATATTGATGCCAAAATTGGACGATAAACAATTGAGTCAACTTAAAGGAAGTGCACTTGGAGGTCGTTCTATTCAGAAACAAAACAACCAAATACTAACTTCAGCCTTAGGTGAATTTCTAAAATATCAAGAAAACTCTGATTATATTAAAGATCTTACAGACAAACAAATATATGATCTTCAAATTGCCGAGTTAACAGGTGATATAAATAGAGCATCTAACTATGAAGCTGAAATCTATTATGTAGGCAACATGGATTTCGATCAGGTATATAATATATTAAGTAAAAATTTGCCTTTAGTTGCAAACGAGAAAGAGAGCAGTTCTCCAATAATCAAAGACTTCGCAAAATATACAGAGAATACGGTTTACTTCCTGCCAAATACCGATGCGGAACAAAGTCAAATTTTATTTTTTATGCCAGGAGAAAACTATGACAAAAAAGACGATGTATTACGAGATGCATTTAACCAATACTTCTCTGGAGGATTCAATGGACTTGTATTAAATGAAATCAGAGAAAAACGTTCAATGGCATATACCGCAGGAGCATACATAGATAATACCGGGATAAAAGATAAACCGACTTATTTTTTCGGAAATATCGGTACACAAAATGATAAAGCTATTGAGGCACTTTCTGTCTTCATAGATTTATTGAATGATATGCCCAAGAATCCAGACCGTATGGACAATATTAAAAGTTACTTACGTCAGGAAGCATTAACAACACATCCCGATTTTAGATATAAAGCAAGAGTATATGAGAAATACAAAAAACTTGGATATACAGAGGATCCAGCTAAAGAGAATCTATCTAAAATAGATGCACTTACTTTTGATGATATTTATAGCTTCTATTTAAAGAATATTAAAGGTCATTCTATTGGCATTGCTATTATGGGAAATCCGAAAAGCATTAAGGCTGAAGACTTAAAGAAATTTGGAAAGGTTATAAAGCTTAATGAAAACAAACTCTTTAATGATAAAGATGTTTTATTCTAAGACTTTCATTTTTATAGCCTAGATAAAAAACAGTAGGTTATATAACAAGAATAAAAATTGAAGGATCAGACAACAACAAGTACAGTCTGATCCTTTTTAGTACAATTCCACTTTGATTTCTAATTTATCGGTATTCTATGACAAAAAGTAACAATCTTCAGTATATTATTATCCAATGAACTTTTCCAAAACAAGTATTCAATATAGTATACAAGAACATTTCACATTATGCACCATAAATCTAGATGCTACAACTGTATATATAGCATTCATTCAGGGCATCAAAATAAGCCAAATTCGATATAAGAAAATGTATTTCCTGTTCTTTAGCTTAATATCACTGTCAATAAGACACCATTCCTGGCAATCCTTTCATTCTTGAGAGCTTCTATTATAAAAAAAGAGGGTGCCTATATAGACACCCTCTTTTTTTATAATAGAATTTAACCAAATCAAACTGATGGTACAGTTGCAACTGGGTTATTGTCAGTTTTTTTAATACCTGCATTATTATTAATTTCATCTTCAGGAATTAGCCATAAGAAGATTTGAGATTCAGCAGGAAGATTATATGCAGCCTGAGCTGGGAAGTTTGTACCAGCACGTTGCAAAGGTTTCTTTAAACGTAACAAATCAAAGAATGAAAAACCTTCACCCCAAAGTTCAATTCGGCGTTGGAACCATACTTCATCCTGAATTCCTGCTGGAGTTGTTGCATTGCAAACATATGATGGATCACGATATGTTTTAACAAAGTTCTCCAAAACAGTCTTTCCTTGTGCATCACCACTCATAGCTAATCCTTCTGCTTTGATAAGATACATTTCTTCTGCACGCATCAAGGGGAAATCACAAGCATTAGTCGAATTATTGTATTCATTTTTATAAGCACCAAATTTCACATTCAAATATGGAGCATTCCAGCCAAACCATTCAGCAGGACCATATTGGTTATCGTTATAGGTAATTCTCCATGTATAATCCACATTAGGTGAGTTATAGTCTTCATCTATCCACCAGCCTCTACGAACATCAGTTGCGGGAATCTTTTTCCATAATTCACTATTAATGTAGCGACCAGCATATCCCGGAGCATAACCGTTACCAGTAAACGAACACATCATTGATGGGAAATTTAAAATACCAGATTTAACGATATCATTATTTTCTGAAATAGAGTTACCCCAAATCCATGAAGAAGCTTCAATATCATTAAATGTAGGTTTAGAAACATCATTTATAGAATAAGGAGTAAAACCATTAAGAGCTTTATCAGCATCATCTGCTGCTGCTTTCCAGTTCTGCATTATCAAATTAGCACGTGCACGCAGACCATATGCTACGTTCTGATTGATAAACTCCTTTTTACCATGACGATCAAAGCCTTCAAGCAGTACGATAGCCTCATCTAAGTCCTTTATGATTTGCTCGTAAATCTTCTTTACGGTAGCACGAGGATTGTTTGCCGCCATTTCTGGAGTTGTCTCCTCAGTAACAAGTGGGACAGCAAGAGCTTCTTCATGTCCTTTATAAGTAAATTGATATGTTTGAACTAAATTCAAGTAATCAAATGCACGAGAAGTAAGAGCCTGACCACGATAATATTTCCAAGTTTGATTTTCAATATTAGAAGGAATATTTTTAAGTAAATCATTAGCCGTTTTCATATGTCTATAATACATCTTCCACAAGAAATAAGTATTATCACCAATATCTGTACGATCCGTAAATCGTAACTGACTACGATACCAGTTATACCCCGAGTTTTCTGAAGGCATATCCATACCTGAAGCGTCATACATCATGCAGGCAGAAGCAAATCCATAATCATAATGTCTTGTAGCTCCAAACCAACTACTTATTGATTCAAGTTGTATCAATCCAGAGTAAAGTCCATTAACATCAGACTGTAGTTTTGTTGGATCTGTAGCTTTCAATTCATCTTTTTGATCTTGTGTAAACACTGAACCCTCCGGATTAAGGTCTAAATCAGAGCAACCGGTGCCAAGAAGCAAAGCTAGGCTAGGGAGCAGAATAGAATATTTATTAAATATCTTCATATTTTTTTGGTTTTAATTTAATTGCAACTATTAAAATTTCAGGCTAACACCTCCAGAAATTGTACGAACAGCGGCATAACGGAATCCACCTGCTGAAGTATAAGACTGACGTGGGTCAAGTCCCTCTCTTTTAGCAAATAAGCCCAAATTATCTCCAGCAACATAAAAACGCAAACTGTTAATTTGCAATTTAGTCGTCAAACTCTTAGGTAAAGTATAACCCAATGTGATATTCGTAATATCTAAATAATTAGAACTTATAAGGAAACGATCTGAAGTAGAGTTAGTATAAAGATCTCCTGCATTTACACGCGGAATGTTACTAGTTGAATTTGTTTTTGACCAGGAATTCAATATGTCTTTATGCCAGTTTTGTCCAGCGCTTGAAGCAGATCCAGAATGCATCAATGATTGATATCCTGAGTCTATAATTTTACCTCCTAACTGGTATGCACATGAAGCAGAAAAATCAAAACCATAAGCATTCAGGTTCAATCCAAAACCGCCATATACGTTTGGAAGAATATCTCCTAATGCATATTTTGTTGCTTTATTATAGTCAGTAGTAGTTCCAACAGTTACTACACCTGCAGCATCTTTATTTTCAATAGAGTATAGAGCAACACCATTTGCATCAACACCTGCATATTTACGCAAGTAGTATTGGTACATTGATTCTCCTTCACGATAAATACGTGTTCCAGAAATAAGTTCACCATTAAGTTCTGGCGCTAATTTGATGATTTTATTATTAAGAGTCGTAGCATTAAAGTACACGCTCAATTTAACATCATTCGTTTTATACACTTCAGAATTCAAGTCAAACTCAAAACCACTATTACGTACAGACCCTACATTCTTAGGTAATTCAGAGTATCCGTTAGATATCGCTACAGGCATATAATAGAGTAGATCTTTAGTTTTACGACTGAAATATTCAGCAGTACCACTAAGTTTACCATCCCATAAATTGAAATCAAAGCCAGTATTAAAGGAATAAGAAGTTTCCCATGTAATGTCTTTATTACCTTTATAGGTCTGAGTTGTTGCAAAGTCTCCGTTGTTTTCAGACACTGTAAATTGGTCTTGGTATGGATAATAGTTCTGTGTTGCTCCATCAGAATACAATAAAGCATCATTACCCTGAATTCCATAACTAATTTTATACTTCAAGAAATTAACCCATTTATAGTTTTCTAAGAAAGATTCTTTGTTCAAAACCCATGCTCCACCAAGACTTCCAAAATCACCCCAACGATTATCTGGGTTAAAACGAGAAGAAGCATCACGACGATATGAAGCACTAAAGATGTACTTCCCTGCATAATCATACTGAGCACGAGCAAGCCAACCTTCTGTTGCATATTTATCAGTATACGAACTTACATCAGGATTTGAAATTGCATTATCAATTTCAACAATTGATGGATTATATAATTTTTCTTTGCTACCTCTAAGATATTTATATTGGTAATCATAAGTTTCATGACCAACCAAAATATCTATATCATGGATGTTATTAAAGGTTTTCTTATAAGAAAGCAATTGCTGATGATTAATAGAAGCTGTCCTATTAGCTCCAGAATAAGCAATACCACCAACCTTAGAATACTGGCCATAATAAGCATTATAAAGTCTACTATAACGAGTATTATCAATATCCACTCCATAGTTATATGTAAACTTCAATCCTTCCATAATATCTATAGCTGCATACCATCTGCCACTAAAAACATCTGCAATATACTGACGCTTATCAAGTTCCATCAAAGAAGCAGGATTGGAACCACTCATCCATGTACGTTTAAAGTTACTGCTTGTACCATCACCGAAATCATACACAGTAAAGTTACGGGAATCTTTCATAATAGCTCCATTTGCATCTCTCACATACATTGGATAGATCGGTGCAATATAATTAGCAATATAAAACAAGTTTACAGAAGATCCACTAGATGTTTGGTTGTCTGGTGCCTGTAAGTCATAATTAGTAAATGACATATTAGCGCCAACCTTCAACCATTTCTTTGCTTGATAATCAGCTTTTGCACGTGCACTATAACGAGCAAACCCTGAACCAGAAATAAGACCGGAATCATCAAGGTAGCCACCAGACATATAATAATTTAGCTTATCTGTAGAACCAGAGATGCTTACATTGTATTCTTGACGAAGGTTTCCTTTATCAAACAACTCATTATACCAATCATCCGGTCTATAAGTATATGTACCATCACTATATCCTAATTTGGCTTTGGAATTTATTTTGCCATCCATACCAATCAAAGATTGACCTGTAGGAACTGTATAAATTTTATAACCTACTCCACCATTCTTGTTTGTAGAAAGGTCTGCATTTGCTAAAGTATTTGCTATTTCTGGAGTTTTTGCAGAATATGTACCCAAAATCGCTTCATAAGATTTTTCTAAATAAGCAGAAGGGCTTTTCATTACATCATAATTAGAAACGCCACGAGAGTTTGTACCCCATTTAGCATCTACAGAAATAACCGCTTCTCTACTTGTACCTTTTTTAGTAGTGATTAATATAACACCATTTGCACCACGTGCACCATACAATGCATTAGAAGCAGCATCTTTCAACACTGTAGTTGATTCAATATCAGCTGTATTAATGGAAGCAATATCTCCGTCAAAAGGAACACCATCCACTACATAAAGAGGAGAGTTTCCTGCTGCCATAGATCCAACACCACGAATGCGTACTGTTGAGGTTGTTCCTGGTTGGCCGTTACCGCTAGTAACCTGCACTCCTGCAACCTGTCCTGATAAGGCATTTGTAATATTAGATACTTGTCTCTTTTCAATCTGTTCACTTTTCACTGTTGAAGCCGACCCTGTAAAAGATGATTTTTTTGCTGTTCCATAAGCAACAACAATAACCTCGTCTATTATCTGAGCATTAGACTTTAGTACAATTCTCATATTCGGTTTAATTGCAACCTCTTGAGTAATCATTCCTATATAAGAAATGACCAAAGTTTTTGCAGATTGAGGAACATTCGATATAGAAAATTTTCCATCTATATCAGAAACAGCACCAACAGATGCACCTTTAACTGCAACAGATGCTCCAATAATCGGTTGCCCATCTTCCTCAGAAAGAACAACGCCTGTCACTTTCTGATTTTGGGCAGTTACCAAACCTATGCCTACAAAAAGGCATGTCAATAACAACACTAATTTTTTTTTCATAAATTCTCTCTTAAAGTTTAACTTTACAACATTTGTATCTTTAACCTAACAATTTGCAAATATATAAATAAAACTAAAAAAAACAACTGTTTTATTAAAAAATCCTTGCATTCATTACAATTTGTTATTTTTACCCCCAAATACATACTAAACAACATATGAAGCACCGTTAAAATTAGCAAAATACGCCTTTAATAGTATCATAATAACCAAACAAAATGCAATTTCAAAAAAGACACACATGAGATTTATCGATAAAAACATATAAAAAGACGTTTTTATAACAAATTAGATGAAAATAAATCCAATAACAGTTAATCCAATCGCAGATATCAATAACAATGTGATAAAGTTTAATAAAAAAACAATCTTATACGACTCCTAAGCATTAGCAAGTATAAGATAAAAAAAAGAGATAAAAAGATAGAAAAGCTATTAGATTGCAGATTAGAAAATCAAAGAATACTTAAAACATCTTTTAAGCTTTTAATCGTATAGGTAGGCTTGAAAGAAAAAATGTCCCTCCCAGAGTAATTGAAAAACATCTGATCCATACCCACACCTTTAGCTCCTGTTATGTCGGCCTCCCAACTATCTCCAATCATCAGCGAGTCTTGCAGAAGAGATTGGGTGGAAGAAAGGGCGAAATTAAAGATCTCGGGATAAGGTTTATGAACGTGAATATCTTCGGAGAGAATCACATTCTCGAAGTAATGAGAAATGCCGGATGAACGCATTTTCTGAAACTGAAGTTCACGAAATCCATTGGAAAGAATAAAAAGGCGATATTTTGAAAACAAATAATCGAGTACTTCCTTTGCGTAAGGCAATAACTGGCTTTTAGTAGGAATGACAGAGAAAAAATCATCTGAATATTTTTTTGCCAATACGGCATCGAACACACCCACAGACTCAAGCGGATAAAGAAAGCGCTGTCTATTTAATTCTTCTTTGCTTATTTTGCCATCTCCATACTCAACCCAAAGTTCTTGATTTCTTTTTTTATAGAGCGTATAAAAATGATCGAAAGATTCAAAATAACGATCAAATTGATATTTTACATACATCTCATGAAATGTGTCATTGGCATTAGCAGTAAAATGCCAAAGAGTGTCGTCTAAATCTATGAATATACTTTTATACATAAGAAAAAAATTATTTAAAAAAGGGGATTGCACCTTTTACAAAGCACAATCCCCCGTATTCTATAAACTGTCAGGTCTTATTTTACCTGAATAACCAAATATTTGGATACGCTCCAGAATTCTTTTGGATTGGTTATTTTCAAAGTAAGCTGTTCCTTTTCATCTTTTTCCAATGAATAAGAACTTGCCGGGTGATTAGTCAGCAGATCTGCTTTCTTTGAATAAAGCTTAACTTCCTTAGTTGTACGAATGTCAATTTCAGTAAAGTAATCCTTATTAAAATCAGCTGTTTTCAGAACTTGACCGCTCTTAAGTATTTTCTGAGCTTTCAATTCAGCTTTTGTACCGAACACAAACCAAGCAGTGTTAATAGTTTTGTCTTGTTCGGACATCGTTTTGCTTTTTGCTGTAGTCTCTTCGGTAAGAGTCTGAACATTGGCACTTAATCCGGTAACAGCCTCATCCAACTCCTGGATACGGATGTTTTTGGAAGCAAGTTCAGCCTGAAGTTCTTCAATCTGTTTACCTTTCAGTTCCAGTTCAGTAGTTAAACCCTCAATGGCTTTTTTCAATTGAGAAGAATTGTTCTTACTATTCTTTAACAAAGATTGCAGTTTTGCAATCTGAGCCTTATTGGCTTCCATTGTCTTAGAAATAAACTGAATATCGGAAGCAATTTGTTCTTTTGCAGAGGCTGGATTTTCAGCAATCTTACCTTTCTGTAAGTCTACGCGACTTTCGGCAGCATTAATCTGACGAAAACCTTCCTGAACTTCATTGAATGTTCCCATCATCTCATCCAGTTCGTTATTACGTTGGGTCAACTGCATTAAAAGAGAATCATTTTCAGCCTTAAGTTGTTCTTTTTCAGCATTTTTTTTGCCATCACAAGAAGCCAACATGGCTACGCATAAAGATAAAAATAATAGTTTTTTCATACGTCTTTTGTTTTTAAGTGAAGCTATTTTTTAAAGTTTCTAATTATCAATACCTGCCAGCACAATTACAATTTCGCCACGAGGATCCACAGTTGTAAAATGCTCTATTAACTCAGCCAATGTTCCACGTACCGTTTGTTCGTACATTTTAGAAATTTCCCTTGAAACAGAAACCTGTCTATCCACTCCAAAGTATTCACCGAATTGGATTAAGGTCTTGAGCAAACGATGCGGAGATTCATAAAAAATCATTGTGCGCGTTTCTGTTTGCAAAGATATTAACCTGGTCATGCGCCCTTTCTTCTGAGGGAGAAAACCTTCAAAAGAAAAACGCTCATTAGGAAGGCCCGAAGCTACAACCGCAGGAACAAAAGCTGTTGCTCCTGGAAGACATTGAACTTCAATTCCATTCCTTACACATTCTCTAACCACCAAAAATCCCGGATCTGAAATACCCGGTGTTCCGGCATCTGAAATCAATGCGACGGTTTCACCCGCCTTTATTCTATTAACAACGCTTTCCACCATTTTATGTTCATTAAACTTATGATGAGATTGCATAGCATTCTTAATTTCAAAATGTTTCAGTAATATACCTGAGGTACGTGTATCTTCGGCAAGAATCAGATCGGCTTCTTTCAGGACTCTGATAGCCCGAAAAGTCATATCCTCTAAATTACCGACTGGAGTTGGTACAACATACAATTTTCCCATGTCTAACTATATAATTTATATATAATAATCCTTTTAACTTAATACTAAAAGGAGATCATCCCAATTTTAACATCTGCATATGTGCACAAATATAGGATATTGTTGCAAATGTAGAAATAAATAATACGTAAAACACAAAAAAAGTATTATTTTTGTAGACTATTAGCAAACAGTCACTAAATTTTAATACGTCAAGACACCATGGTAATATTTTCCGAAGATCAAATATTAGAAACCAGAAGAAGAGGCCGGATAGAAGTTATTTGTGGTTCAATGTTCTCGGGCAAAACAGAAGAACTGATACGCAGATTAAAAAGAGCCAAATTTGCCAGACAAAGGGTTGAAATTTATAAACCCGCAATTGATACCCGTTATTCGGAAGAAGACGTAGTCTCTCATGACAGCAACTCAATATCTTCCACCCCGATAGAATCGTCATCCAGCATTTTACTTTTTTCATCTGATATTGATGTAGTAGGGATTGACGAGGCACAATTCTTTGATGAAGGACTTGTTGATGTTTGCAACAAATTAGCCGACAGTGGCGTTAGAGTAATAATAGCAGGATTGGATATGGATTACAAAGGCGTTCCATTTGGACCTATGCCCGATTTATGCGCCATAGCGGATGAAGTGACCAAGGTTCATGCTATTTGTGTGAGATGCGGACAGTTAGCCTATATCTCGCACCGCATTGTTAAAAATGAAAAGCGTGTTTTATTAGGTGAAAAGGATGAATATGAACCTCTTTGCAGGGAGTGCTACAGAAGAGCATTAAGGCAAAGTTCTGAATAAATTTAAATTAATAAACCAAGTCAATGCTTGAAAAGAAAATCACATTCGATAGTTTTATCCGTTTTATATTTGGCTTAGCCATTGTTATTGGGATAATACTTCTGTTCGATAAACTAAGTGCTGTTTTGCTGCCATTCTTTATAGCCTGGCTCATAGCCTACTTTATGTATCCCCTGGTTCGGTTCTTTCAATACAAATTGAAATTAAAAAACAGGGTACTATCTATTCTTTGTGCAATTTTAGCCGTATCCGCAGTACTTGGAGGATTATTAATTTTACTGATACCTACAATGATTGAAGAATTTGGGAAGGTAAATAATCTTATTATGACTTATATTTCGAACGGACCAACCACCAACATATTTCCCCAGGCAATAACTGATTTTATTAACAAGAATTTGGATGTCAGCGAATTAAACAAGGCCTTTAGCCAGGAAAATATTGCCAATCTCACAAAAAACATCTTACCCAAACTATGGTCGCTGCTATCTGAATCACTGAATATTTTATTCAGTATCATTGCTTCATTTATCATCCTTCTTTACACTGTGTTTATTCTTCTTGATTATGAAGCAATTTCTGACGGATGGATTGAACTTATTCCTAAAAAATACAGACACTTTGCCTCCAACGTAACTAACGATTTAAAAAATGGAATGAATCGTTACTTTAGAGGGCAGGCACTTGTGGCCTTATGCGTTGCCATACTTTCAAGCATTGGATTTCTCATTATCAATTATCCACTGGCCCTGGGACTTGGACTTTTAATAGGCGTATTAAGTATGATACCATATATGAAGGTAATTGCCATTTTCCCTGCATTTATCCTAGGATTACTTAAAGTTGCCGACACCGGACAAAGCATTTGGGTTGTTTTGGGTTCAGCTCTTATTGTATTTGCTATTGTACAAGCCATAGAAGATTCCTTTATCGTTCCTAAAGTGATGGGAAGAATTACCGGGCTTAATCCCGCCATCATTTTACTATCACTTTCCATCTGGGGCTCTTTGCTTGGAATACTCGGAATGATTATCGCTCTTCCTATTACAACTCTCATGCTTTCTTATTACCAAAGATACGTTATTCACCGGGAAAAAATTATTGATTCAAAAGACTCTGATAATCAACAAGAAAGGGAATAAAGCGAAAATTTATTAGATATTTTTATTCGAAAAGTTTGGTTCGTAAAGAAAATGCCGTATCTTTGCACCCGCTAAAGAGAACTAAACGAAATGATTCGCTAGCTCAGCTGGTAGAGCACAACACTTTTAATGTTGGGGTCTTGGGTTCGAACCCCAAGCGGATCACAAAAGAAGAACGAAAGTTCATCTCTAATGTAAGAAGAAGCTTCCTGAATCAATGATTTAGGGAGCTTTTTTATTTCCCCCTATCCCGAGCAAAATTCCTTTCAGCGGTAACTTTAATGGATCAGTCCGAATTCTTGGGGGAATAAGATAAATTATCTATATTCGTTTCTGTAAACAGCCATCTAGCAATGGGGAATGATCGGCACTTTCCTCAAATGCTGTCAAAGTTCGGATAAATAGATTCGTGCGATCTTCGAAAGTGGGAAAAGATGATACTCTAACAAGTTATATCTCTCCCTTTATGTTCCCTGAAGAACAGCTCAACTTTTATCGTAATTTTATTTCTACTTTAGTTCCAGAATAAGAAACTTTCTTTCCTATTGAGCTTGTATGAATTCCCGAACCTCTGTTTTCACTTACCAAAACAACGTTAAAAACACGTTTTGTTAAACTGCCAGTAAAATTTCCCTTTCTATCTGAGATTGTTAATGATTGATGTTTTTCGTCCCAATTGAACAAAATAATTGTATATCTTTCTTTTTCATAGTTATAATTATCTCCTTCATCTTCGTATAAATTAAATTTAGCATCGGCTCCTTTATACACACGAATTTCAAGTGTATCAGCCAATTTTTCACCTGTATATTGGATAATCTTACCCATTGGAATAATAGAACCAGCCTTAACAAAAAGAGGAATTTTATCTAATGGAGCATCAGTTTTTATACTTTGACCTCCATTAAAATGTTTACCTGTCCAGAAGTCGAACCAACCTGCCGATTTGGGTAAATAAACATTCCATTCAGACACATTAGCTTCAGTAACTGGAGCCACTAATACAGATTTGCCAAACATATACTGATATTGACGGTTTACGGCAGCGTTATCAGCATTAAAATCCATCACCAACGGACGCATCATTGTAGATCCATTTTTAGTAACCTGCCATGCTTCGGAATAAATATATGGAAGTAAACGATAGCGAAGGTTCAGCATCTTACGCATATTATCCTCAACTTTTTGTCCGTACTTCCATGGTTCGGTTTCGGATTGGTAACCGTGAATACGAAAAATTGGGTTGAACGTTCCCCACTGGTACCAGCGTGTAAGCAGCTCGTGATATTTCTCATCGGTGTATTGAGAATTGCCGGGACGGAAAAAGCCACCAATATCAGTTGTCCAATATGGAAATCCTGTAATTGTGTAATTTAATCCGGCTGCAATTTGATTTTTAAATGTATCCCATGTTCCGCCAATATCACCAGACCAATTGATAATTCCATAACGTTGCTGACCCAAAAAAGCCGAACGAGTAAGAATACACACCCGCTTATCAGAAGTAGCCTCGCGTTGACCTTCATACACTGCCCTACTCACCATTAATGGATAAGTTAACCGATAAAAATCGCCTGCTCCAATATGTGTTTTTGTTCCTTTCAAAGCATCATTTTCGGGTTCAACAGCATCCATCCACCAGGAATCTACACCATTATCAAGCATATTTACCTTCAAGGTATTCCAATATTCTTTTCTAGTTTCGGGGTTGAAATAATCTAGCCATTTGGTATCTGGAATAAAACGGTCTTTAGCCACATATTCTTTACCAATTGTTGAGTTCTTATCAGGGTTCGACCAGATTGAGATGTTGAAATGTGCATTCAAATTATGCAGCTCTTTTATAAACTCTGAAGGATTAGAGTAGTTTTTTTCATCGAACTGAGGAACACCCCAACCTCTATCGCCCCAATATTGCCAATCTTGTACAATCACATCCAACGGAAGGTTCCTTTTTCGGAACTCTTTTACTGTTTCAACCAAATGTGTTCCTGAAGTATAACGTTCGCGACATTGCCAAAAGCCATAAGCCCATTGTGGTAACATGGGTACATTGCCCGATAAATTACGGTAAGATGAAATTACGTTATCTGCTGATGGTCCATAAAATACAACATAATCGAGCGCTTTAGCGGCTGGTGACCGAAATGTTGTGATGTTATCACTCAGCTTCCATGACAATTTGGGAGTATTATTTGATTTGCAAAGTACCTGTACCTGATGTTCGCCGGCTTTTAATTTTACCAATGTACCTACAGTAGGCGGAAGCCACATATTACTTTGATCAATACAAGGTTTCCCATCAATAGCAACAAAGTGTCTGTTACCCATATCACCCAGATCCAGAAAGATAGAATACTCGCCATCTTTCGTAACATTAAACTTACCTTGATAAAGTGATTGGTCTTGTGATATTTTCTGAGTTCCAGAGGTAGTAGTTACTTCTGCCATTTGATTGTTTCCAGAAGTTGATTGCTCTTGTTTTCCAAGCACAATGAAATTATTTGCCGGATTAAAATCCGTTAGCCCATACTGATGCCATAACAAACCGTACCCTTTACTTGAATAAATAAAAGGAATAGAAATCTGCGTGTTTACCTGCATTAAACGACGAGCTACGTTTTTTAAGTTATATTGTCCATCCTGGAATTGTCCCAAACCAAATATATATTCATCGGATGGTGATTCAAAACTCTGCTCAGCAGCAAAACAAGCTTCGCCTTGAATAGAATCGGGTGTTAATTTTCGGGTACCTGCTTTTTCGCTCAAAAATACTTTGCCGGCATTATCTGCATACGATAATTTGCCTGTTTGCTTATCCAACGATACAATAATTTTTTTTGCTTTTATTTCAAGTTTAGATGGTGAATCAAAAACTTGAAATCCAGGAGTTGTAACACCCGAAGTAAAAACAAGTTCAGGTAAGTTCCCTTCATCTTCTTTATAAAATTTGATCCTTACGGCATTCTCAGTTAAGGGAGATATACTAAGTACTCCATCTGATAAAGTAATATTTACCTTGTTGGACAACCGTTTAAAGCCTTTCACAACTTGTCCCTGACAAAGTAGTGGAAAGAAACTGATCGCTAATAATAATTTTAATTTCATCTTCTTTCTATTTTATTTCAATAAAATCAAGAAACATCTCCCCTATCTGCTACTAAAATGCATAAAAGCCTTTGTTTAAAGGCTTTTTGTTAGTGGGAGATAAAAAAACAGACTGTTTATCTGCTACTAACGAGAATTATCTGCCACCAGCATGCTTTACTTTAATAAGCCCGGCAGACTTTCTAAAACTTCCCAAATAATGTTTATTTTTTCTGGAATAACATTTATTATTTCTTGTACAAAACATTGCATTGTTCTGTACAAAAGAATTAATTACCTTGTACAAAAGAATGCATTCTTTTGTACAAGGATTTATATATTAGACTAATCATTCTAAAAAAAACAGGCCAGACATTGATCATTATCCGCACAGATATTTTCAAAAGTACTCTTTTTAGTTGTGACTGATAAAAATTAAAGAGAGATAATAAGATTAAGTCTCTTAGTTACCACTAAGGTAAAACACTAACAATTTTCTTCCCTTTATAAACAATAACTTTATCATATTCATTGGAAGTACTTTTACCAGAAGCAACTAGTCTAATCTTGAATTTACGTTCTGCAAGCATCCCGGGAAAAGAACCTTTACGATTACTAATAGTCAATGCCTTCTTTGCATCGTTCCAAGTAAAGGTAATGGTTGAATATGCTCCATTTTCGTAGTTGTAATTATCGTTTTCGTCCTCGTAAAGGGTGAATTCTCCATTAACACCTCCGTAAACTCGAATTTCAAGGTCATCCCATTTCTTCTCAGTGGCATATTGCACTTGCGGTCCGAAAGGGATTATGCTTCCCGACTTAATATATAAAGGAATCTCATCAATCGTTGTTGCTTTTACTATATCCTGACCGCCATCAATCTTTTCGTTAGTCCAGAAGTCATACCAAGCAGTTCCTTCGGGCAAATAAACTTTCGTTGATTTAGCCTGAGTGAAAGTCACAGCAGCACTTTTATTTTCGTTAGCAGCATCTTTTTTGTCCCAACCGGTTTCTGCATCCGATTTTACAATAGTTTCAGGAGTATATTGTGCATTAACAACCGGAGCAACCAATATTGATTTACCAAACATATACTCGTTGTTCATGTCTTTAACCTTCTTGTCATTAAAATCCATCACTAAAGCTCTCATAATTGTTGATTGATTATTAGTAACCGACCAAGAAGTAGAGTAAATGTATGGCAACAGAGAATAACGTAAATTAATTGTTTTTGTTATCGCATCAAAGATAGTATCTCCTTTTTTACCAAAGTTATATATTTCTCTGGGAATATCTGTACCATGCGAACGCATCATAGGGGTAAATGCTCCGAATTGAAGCCAGCGGACATATAGTTCCTGAAACGACGGATTCTTAGTTCCTTCATTCCATCCACTTTTATAAGCACCAGCAAAAAAGCCGCCAATATCAGTATTCCAGTAAGGTATAGCACTCATTGAAAAGTTAAGTCCTGCGGGTATCTGGTTGCGTAACGATTCCCAGGAAGAGTTCACATCGCCCGACCATGTATTTGCTCCATAACGTTGTTGTCCGGCAAATGCCGAGCGGGTTAAGATAAATATACGTTTATCTGAACTTGCCAAACGCTGATGTTCTGCAACACCTCCTACCGCCATCAATGGGAATGCGTTGCGTTCCTTGCGAAATGAGCCCAGGTAAGTTTTAATATCGAAATCGGAAGGTTTGAAATCCAAATGGTCAGGTTCTGTTGAATCCATCCACCAGCCATCAATTCCCAATGAGAAAAGTCCTTTCTGCAGATGTTTCCAGTATATATCACGAGCTGCAGGATTATACGGATCATAAGGTTGTACACCAGATGGATATTCGCGGTTTGGCGGCCAGCTTTCCAATCCCGATTGTGGCCATGTGCCGAAATTCAAAAGCATACCTTTGGGTTCCATTTCGCGGTATTGCTTTGTTTGCGGTCCAAAAGAAGACCAGATAGAAATAATAAGGTGTGCATTTTGATTGTGAATATCTTCCACCATTTTCTTTGGATCAGGAAATTCAGTGTTAAGAAATTCCATTGCATTCCAAAGGTAATTGCTGCCCCAGTATTGCCAATCCTGAATAATACCATCTAGCGGCACACCTAGTTCACGATATTTATTAACTACACCTACCAGTTCGTTCTGGCTTTTGTAGCGTTCTTTACTTTGCCAATAACCAAAAGTCCACAAAGGAAACATAGGAGCTTGTCCGGTAAGGTCGCGCATACAAGCAATTGATCCGTCAATATTTCCACCAAACATAAGATAGTAATCAATGCAATCGCCAACATCAGATTTAAACGATGTACTTTCGGGCTTATCTTCAAAAACAGTGGGGGAATAATTATCCCAGAATAACCCATACCCTTTTGTAGAAACAAGGAAAGGAACATAATCGTCAGTGTTTCCCTGTACCATATTGAGTTTTGTGTTACGCAGAGACAATTTGCCACGCTGTTGTTGGCCTAAACCATAAATCTCCTCGTCTTTATCAAGTGCAAACGACTGATTAATGGTATAGGTTTTTGATCCAGCATCATTAAAATCAGTAAAGGTTGCACCCTCTTTTTCGCTTAAAAGTTGTTCTCCGGAAAGAGTATAATAGGATATTTTTTCAGACTTCATGTTGACTTCTACCTTCAGCTTATTGCTTTTCAACGAAACAACATCCCCTTGCTGATTGATAGCAAGCTTTACGGCCTGAGGCTCTTTTACTACCGTTAAGCTTTTCTTTTCAAAAGTTTTTCCCACAGGATATTTCAGCACCCTTACAGTTGAAGGTCCATAAAATTGAATCTCAACATCCGTTGAGTTAATTTGGATTTTGATACCCAAATTGTTTTTTGTGTACGATTGCGCCTGACTACCGATGGCAAAAGAAATCAGTAACAAGAATACTAAATTTAGCCTTTTCATAAAATATTTTTATAGGTTGCTTATTTTCTATTATTGAAATTTCCACCAGTCAAAGTTGAACAATTCACGTCCAGCAGTGATATTTTGTCCGTTAAAATAAAAATAAATATCATGTTTACCTATTACTTTATGCTTTAATTCCGAAGTGAAAGTTTTTAATTTATCCCATCCTCCGGTACGAGGTAGTTGAATGGACGAAATAATTGTTCCCGCAACACTATCAATACGAACTTCCAAAAGTCCTCCATCAACTCCTGCTGCTAACGAAACAGAAAATGATTTAGGCGATTGATTTCCAAAATTCACTTCCCGTACTTTTGTATAACCTTTCGAACGAATGCTTGAAACATACACACCTATTTTTTTATTTTGAGATATGGAACATTTTTGCGACCATGCCATTGTTTCCGCTTCAACACGTTTGTAAGGATTAATCTCCCCAACTGGTTTAGGGCCTTCTTTGGAGATGAAGACAGAAGGAATTGTTCCATCAAGATTGTACGTAAATTGCTCAACACATGCAGCCCGTCCATAGCTTCCCCCTCCGGGTAACAATCCTGTATGGTAGAAAAGATAAGAGTTCCCTTTATAATTAACAATTCCACCATGATTGGTAAAGCTATTCGTTTTTTGATTCTCCATAATTTTCCCCTGATATTTCCACGGGCCTACAGGACTACTGCTTGTTGAATAGGAAAGGCTTTCACCGCCTTTGCTCATTCCAGCGTACATCATATAGTAATTACTGTTCCGTTTATAAAACCAAGGTCCTTCAACATACATATCTTTATTAGGATTTTCAGTACTTTTATTACTTCGGCTACCCCCAAAAGTCTCTACAGAAAGAGGAACTGTTACAATCTCACCCGAATAAGAAACCATATCTTTATTTAGCTTGACGTAAAACAGACTTCCATTTCCCCAATAAAGATAAGCTTGCCCATCATCGTCAATCCATACGGTTGGATCGATATTTGACCAACTTCCGTTAGTAATCAATGGCTTTCCAAGTGCATCTTTGAATGGCCCTGTTGGTGAATCAGAAACCGCCACGCCTATTGCCATGTCGTTTTTATCAGTTTGAGCACATATATACCAATAAAACTTTCCTTTACGTTCAATACACTGAGCTGCCCAGGCACGATCACGCGCCCACTTAAAGGATTCCAACGAAATGGGACTTCCATGGTCTGTCCAATTTACCATGTCGGTAGTGGATAATACATGCCATTTGGTCATATAGTAAAAATCGAAGCCCGGAATATCATCACCAACATATGCGTAAAGTGTACCGTTATAAACCATCGGTGCAGGATCGGGACCAAAATGCGTTTGAACAATCGGATTATCTGCCCGGCTAACACCCCAAAATGACAGCGTTGCTAGAACTAAAGCAAAATAGTTTTTCATTTCAAATATATTTTTATCTTCAAATATTCAAATCTATTTATAGATTAAAAGTTTATTTAGCCGGCGAAAATTTATAAAGAACGACCCCATGTGCAGGTACTTTAAGTATTAGTTCACCTGTTTTGGTTTCGATGTTACTGATATCCTTCTGTCGCCAAAGATCACGCACCGTATATCGCCCGTTAAGGCCAAGCTTTTCGAAATCCTTGTAGGATATATCCACTACATCGAGGCCAAAGTTGCAGAAACCAACCGCATGACTACCATCTTCGAGCTCCTTTACATAAATACGCAAATCACCAATCGCCTGAATACAGGTTGCTTGCTTGCCAAGCGGATCTTGATTTACTTCGATAACTTCATCGTTGGTCAACAAATTCAATGTAAAATCATCTAGTTTCTCCATATCACAACCAATAAGGAGCGGTGCAGAGAAAAGACTCCAGAGACTAACATGAAGATATTGCTCGTCAGGTTTAAGCTTGCTTGGGTGTGGATTGCCCCAACCTACAGTACCAATTACGAGCATATCAGGATCATTCCAGTTTCCGGGCTTGGCATAAGGGGCCGATTTCTCTTGGTCAAGGGCAATATTTTTCACGCTAGTCCAAGTATCAGTAATATCATTGGTTGTGCGCCAGCAATTGCCACCAACAGAATCACCCCATTTCCATACATCCGACATCCCGTACTGACATACGCTAAAAACAATGTCGCGGGACTGCTGACGAAGAAATTTGCCCATAATCTTAAATGGCTTCATGGCGGTATTCAGTTCGCTACCACCATTATACGATAAAGACGACACCTTATATGGATCATTGTCAGGCAGACTATCAATTACATTGCCATAACTGCACCAATCGTATTTCAGATAGTCGAAACCCCATTTGGCATAACTTTCGGCATCTTTTTTTTCGTACCCATAACTACCGGCACTACCTCCACATGTCCAAGGTCCCGGGCTTGAGTAAAGTCCTATTTTTAATCCCTGGCCATGCACATAATCGGCAAGGGCTTTCATATCACTAAATCGGGAGTTAGGGATTATATTGCCAGCCTCATCGCGCAACTTACCACGCAATGTCTGATCTTTTGAGTCGCGATGATTTTCCCAGAAATCGTCAATATTTATATATGTCCATCCATGATTGATAAGCCCGCTTTTTACCATTGCGTTAACAGCACGTTTTACCTTATCAGCCGAAACCTCGTTGGCAAAACAGTTCCAACTGTTCCAGCCCATTGGTGGAGTAAGCGCAATACGGTCGCCACAAACAATGCGTAGTTTTTTTTCTGCCTTGCCTTTAGCATTTCTAGCACCCAGAGAAACCTCAAATGTACCAATCTTGGAAAGCGAACCCGTGATAAGACCTGTTTGTTGGTCAATCTTTAACCCCTTAGGTAAACCTGAAGCTGAAAAAGTCATCGGACGGTCGCCCGTTGCTGCCACAAGATATTGAAAAGGAGAACCCGGACGTACTCCAAACACTTTTGAACTATTAATTCTTGGTTTGGCAGAAGACAGAGGAGTTAGGATATATGGTTCACTTGGTATGGGATTATATGTATTAAAGGTAGTCACACCCGTTGTCTCAAATTTAGCATCAGCCCAATCAGCATGGTCGTAGTAATTGCCGTTGTCTCCATCAGTCACTACTAATTCAAGTTTCTGTATTCCTGCGAGTTTCACAGAACAAGGTCTGGCGGCATCCCCTAAATGTATCACACCGCTCGACCATAGTTTTTTACCATCGCCATTTATAATAAACTCGACAGCTGGCTGACGACCTTCTACCTCATCATCAATACCAACCTGAGCTGTAAACTCACTCGCTTTCCCATCAAGTAGAATCAACAACGAACTTTCAGCATGAGTACCAAAACCGCGTTCGAACGTTTTTCCTCCAATTGTGATTGTTTTACCATCAACAGATTTATTCTTATTCGGTGTACCGAAACCCTGGATAGCAGCACTGAGATCTAATTGATCAATCCATACCGTTTGTGCAGATAAATGTTCGACACCTATCATACTGAATAAAATAAAGAACCCTGCAACGAGTGCTAATTTAATGTTGTTTGCTATTTTCATTAATGCCGTTTTTATTGGATATTATTTTTTTGAATTAGATTCAGCAAAAACCTGATATCTTTGAGTGAAAAAGGTCGTAGCTGATAAATCCACACTCCTTTAGTTTTGATTGTGAATCATCTTTCTTCTTAATTAATTTATTTGATAGTTATTTTTGATGTTTGTAGAGCTTTGATATCTGAACTATTTCCGTATAGTACCTCATATTCACCAGGAGTAACCATCATTTTTCTTTGAGCCCAATCAAAGAATTCGAATGCAGAAGGTGATAAATCAATAGTTGCTTGTCCGAATTTGCCAGCTGCTAACTCTACACGTTGAAATCCACGTAAAGTTTTAATTGGTCCTTCAATATCATTAACTTTATGAATGTAGACTTGCACGATTTCCGTTCCCGATCTTTTTCCTGTATTGGTTACCGGAACTGTTAGTTTTACGGTTTCGTTGGATTTAATTTCTGCTTTATCCACAGTAGCTTTTCCGATTTTGAAATTAGTGTAGCTCAACCCAAAACCAAATGAAAATAAAGGATCGGACATATAACGATAGGTTCGTCCTTTCATTGAATAATCTTCAAAATCTGATAATTGCTTCATGCTCTTGTAGAAAGTAATTGGCAGTTTTCCCGATGGATTATAATCGCCAAAAAGCACATCTGCTACAGCCTGACCTCCAGACTCGCCACCATACCAAGCCTGAAGAATGGCATCGCAACTTTCAGTTTCAGGAACCAAAGCAATAGCCGATCCCGAACAGTTTACAAAAATCACCTTTTTCCCAGCTTGTTTTAATGCCTTTAAGCAGTTACGTTGTACCACGGGAAGTTCAATATCAGTACGATCACCGCCCTTGAAACCAGGATATGAAACAGGCATTTCTTCGCCTTCCAATTGTGTAGAAAGTCCTCCAACAAATACCACTATATCAGTTCCCTGAAGCTTTTTAATAAGATCAGTATAATCAACATTAACTTCTTTTCCTAAATTGAATTCAATATTAGCCTCCCAATTATTTAGTTGTGCATATCGAATTTCAATTTTATATTTCTTCCCGCTTTCAACTTTAAATGGAATTCTTGAAGGTAGCGTTCTCCAATTGTTATATTTAGCAAGAGATTCTCCATTCACAAACAATTCAAAATATCCTGTAGCTCCACATTTGAATACGATCTCTTCACTTTTAGTTGGTGTGAATTCTGTTTCATATTTACCGGAAAATCCTTCTAGACGAACTCCGGTTGCAAATTCATGTTGACCTGCGGTAGTTAATTTTATAGGATTTACAATCTGTTGTGTTGCAACAATATCACCTGTAAAATCTATATTATTCCAATAACTAACCTTAATGCCTTTCTTTCCATCAATTGAGCATTGAGAGAAATAACTTTCGGTGACTTTATCTTCTACCAAATCGCATCCTTTCTCATAAAGAACCTTATCTGCTGAAAGTTTAGAAGTAATTCCATCTAAAATTGTAATAGTTCTTACGGGAATTCCATTATAGTTTCCCCAAAGCATAGGTTTATCGTTAGCATTTGGACCAACTACTGCTATTTTTTTTGATTTAGTAAGTGGGAGAACATTGTTTTTATTCTGAAGAAGTGTCATTGATTCAAGAGCCATATCGAAGGCAAGCTTTCTGTGCTCATCGTTATTTACAATCGACATAGGAATTTTAGACCATAGAACCAGATTATCATCATCCATTTCACCCAAGTCAAAGCGTCCAATCAATACCCGTAACAGGTGTTTGTTAATTTCTTCTTCTGAAATCAGACCTTTAGCAACAGCTTCTGGCAATTGCTTATAAAGATGATCAGACCATTGGCATTCTACATCAGTTCCAGCTAGCACTCCCTTTGAAGCAGCATGAACAGCATCTGATGACACTTTGTGGCTGGTATAAAAATCAGATATGGCACCACAATCAGAAACAACCATATACTTATAGCCCCATTCATCCCTTAAAATTCGTTGGAGCAATTGAGTGCTTCCGCAACAAGGTTCATCATCCAATCGCTGATAAGCGCACATTACCTGACGAACATCAGCTTTTTGAACCAATGATTTAAAAGCAGGAAGGTATGTTTCCCACAATTCTCGAGGATTAACATTGTTAATATTTAAAGAATGGCGACTCCATTCTGGTCCTGAGTGAACAGCAAAATGCTTGGCACAAGCTAAAAGTTTTTTGTATTTAGCATCTAAAGGACCTTGAAGTCCTTTTACAACAGAAACCCCCATACGCGAAGTTAAGTAAGGGTCTTCGCCATACGTTTCCTGACCACGTCCCCAACGTGGATCACGGAATATATTAACGTTTGGTGTCCAAACCGAAAGACTTAGAAAACGTGCATTTTCCTGACCGTTTTTTCTGGCTTCATTATATTTAGCTCGTGTTTCGTCCGAAACTGCATTGAAAATACGATATAGCAAATCATCATCAAAGGAAGCAGCCATTCCAATTGGTTCTGGGAAAACTGTAACGTTCCCATTGTTGGCAAGACCATGTAAAGCTTCACTCCACCAATTAAATTTTTGGATTCCCATACGTGGAATAGCATCTGATATATCACACATCAAAGTTGCTTTTTCGCTTAAGGTTAAGCGAGAGATCAGATCTTTAGCACGCTCTTCAGAGCTTAAATTTGGATTTTTATAAGGCAATTGCTGAGCCCAGGAATTTACTGAGAATAAAAGAGCTATTACTATAAACAATCCCTTTTTAATAATTAACCGTGTTGATTTTTTCATAATATATATTATACACATTTACTAATGAATTGGTTTCAGAGAAGCAACAAAACCACCCCTACCTAATAATCTTACTTTTACCGTACTCGATTTATCAACAACCATGTATTGTGTAACGAGTTTCTTATCGTGTTCACCATCTGTTATTAATGTTAGTTTGTATTTTACAGAATCAGGCAAATAATTGAATGTCAAAGTTTTGATTTTTGGATTTTTTTCTGCACTTATACCTCCAATATACCATATATCACCTTTATTTCGGGCAATAATTAAATCCTTTCCCGGATATCCGTCGATTAATTTGGTATTATCCCATGCATTTGGTACTTCCATAAGAAAATGTTTAGTGGCATCGGGCAAATCGTAGTAACCATCCGGACGGTCGGCCATGTGCTGAAAGCCTGACTCGAACACTACACTTAGCGCAAGCTCATGACCATATGATGTTATATGTGGAAATTGAGAATTAGTAAATGTTACTGGTGTATAATCCATCGCTCCAACCACATTTCGTGTAAAAGGCAAAATGGTATTATGCTCAGGAGCTGTTGTGGTAAATTCCGGACCATTGTTATACCATTCGGCTCCGCGTACTCCTTCATAAGTCATCAGGTGTGGATATGTACGAGCCCAGCCACGAGGAACCAAACAACCATGAAAATACACCATCATCTCAAATTTGGCTGCGTCGTCCAAAATATCAAGATAATACTTAATCATATTCTGTTTTTCACTCTCAAAAAAATCAATTTTCACGCCTGCAACACCCATTTTTTTAAGTCGGGCAAACTCTTCCATTCTATTTTCAGGGGTCAACATTCTATCTTTTGGGGTAGCAGAAACCCAAGTATGATCTCCTCCTGAGTTATACCACATCAGAGGTTTTATACCTAATGAATGAATATACTTTAAAGCATCTTCCAAATTTCCTCCATTGCCCATGGCATCCCATTCCCAATCAAGCAAGGTGTATGGCCATCCCATTGAAGCAGCTAAATCAGCAAACTTGCACACTGTTTTGAAGTCCTTGGTTCCGTGATTATCCGACCAGTAATTCCACGATACTACGCCAGGCTTAATCCAATCAGTTTTAGTTATAATTGAAGGTGCAGATACATCATCGACCAACGTAGATTCCACAATATCGGCAAGGTTACCAATAACTATTACACGCCATGGCGATTTCCAAGGGAGAGTAATAGTTGGTTTTGTCTCACCTTGTCCTCTTCCGTTCCATTGATCAGGAAAAACGACTTTATATTTCGATCTTTCAGCAGTATTGGATAACTTTGTTCCACAATAATTTCTTCCCAAATCGGCCTCATGGATCAAATACCAACACTCTTTATCAGGTACATTGAAAAGTGCAGGATATCCCCAGTCTTGTTGCATGTTTCCGTCGTTCATTGTTGTATAAAGACCTTCGTTGGCAGGGTTAAATTTTTCCATCCATCTTTTTGTACTATCCGGTATACAATAGGTTGTCAGTTCATCATTTACAACAAAAGAACCTTTCTTCTCAGGAAATTCATACCGAAATGCTACTCCATCATTATAAGCCCTGATGATAATATTCAATTTAGTTTTACCCGGATTTTCAAAAGAAACAACCGTTTCGCTTGCCGAATTACTGCATTGAGATCGTTTGCCATGCACTACTGTATATTGTTCATTTATTAAAATAGGATTACTTGCCTTCAGGTATTTCAATTCTTTCGAGAAATCCTGGTCAGCACGAGCAAGTCCTAACTTTATTTGCGGTATAACTTCGCATGGTTTACCATTATTCGAATACTTAACTCCCAAATACCACTCACCAGTTTCAGAGTTCTTTGTATTAAAAAGTCCAATGATTATCTTTTTATTCGGCGAAACAACTTTTATTTTCTGAGGAAACACAGCTAATGAACTGATAAATAAAAGTCCTGTTATTATCTTACATTTCATTTGGATATATTATAAATGGTTATTTGATTATTAGTTAGATGCAAATGTAAGTTTATCCTTTCGATTGAAACATAACAAATCTGATAATTCAATTTAGTATGTAAAACATTTACCTCTATTCTTATTACAACACCTTATACATTCTGATTATTACATACGGTTCATCTCCCAGTTTTAAATCAGGCATGGTTAAAGTTCCCAGAAAAATAGCATGGTTAAGGTAATTGTAAGGACTATTGTTTGGCACTTCAATATCCAAAACAGATTTACAATAAAATGAATTTACGCTATTGTCTGTATGAATCAATGCCTTATTTATAATCTGTAATATATATCCATCATTCGTTTTCAGGAGATATCGCGCATATAATTCTGTGTCACCATCCGGACGAACCAGTTGCCAATCATCACCTCCAGGCAAAACTTCGCCTTTTATTTTTGGCCCGCAAAAGGTACCTCCAATAATTGGAATAATTCTTCTTGTACCACGTTTGCTCTCGCCAACATTTATCATGCTTCCAATTTTCACTTTTGCTTCCCAAATAAATTCAGTTTTGAAGTCTTTGTATAAAGAATCATTCTTCTCTGAATCTATGTTTTGGGATTTTACATTTTCGGAAACAAAAAAGACTAAGAGCAGCAAATAAATTAAATTTCTTTTCATATTTCTTTCTATTTTGCCCAGATGCTTCCCTCCGGACTTCTTCTCCAATTAAAATAAGCATCTAAAACTTTGAGCGATTCCAAACTCGGTACTTCACCAATATATGTTTTTTGACTAAAATGCATTACCGAGGGTTTATATTGATTAAATGCAGGCCATTCCAAACTTCCAATTGGATTTGGATTGCCATATTTTGCAAAGTTAGTCCAGTAAGTCCCCATAGCCTCTGATATTTCCAGATCCGATTTAGTAATTTGCGGATTGGAAGCATCTAAGTTTAAGAAAACATAGGCTACATCCTGACCATGGGGCGAACCATAACCATAGCGTGGTGAATCTTTAGGATGATCGGGATGCTGATCAAAATAGTAATAATAAACATTAGATTTTCCCTTTTCACTTTGAAGTTTGGCCCAGCTCCATGTATGCCAGCCAAATGCAGCATCTCGGGCTAAATCACGTGCGGTTTTTGGAACGGAATTTTCTTCGACTGGATAGGCTTTTATTAGTTCGTCGGCAAATTCCCCATAGCGCTTCCTCACTCCCTCAATATACTCTTCCGGAGTTCTTTCTGGTGAGAAGCTTGCACCTTCATCTGAATTATAACCAATGAGCACAGACACATCATTGAATTTTCCTGCTTCATACAATTTATACTGATCATCGGGAATTACAGAACCATCTAAAATGGGCCATCCACCAGGCAATCCAAAGCCTGAAGGAAGCTGCTCTGCCGGAATTTTACGAAGGTCGGCAATAGTTGAAGCGCCTGCTTTCTGGGCGAAAATAAGCCCTTCAGCTTCTGCTTGTTGAAGAGTATTCATGTTTTCGCCGGGAAATGTTGTCGGGCGTGTTGGACCAAACGAACCACCACTTTGTGAAATTGCCCCCTGAAATAATCCTTTGGTCAATGGCGAAGCACATAACATACTAACAGAAATAGCTCCTGCCGATTCCCCAAAAATAGCAATTTTATTAGGGTCGCCACCAAATGCAGCTATATTTGCTTTAATCCATTTGAGAGCAGCAATCTGATCGAGTAAACCATAGTTTCCTGAAGTATGCGTTGAACTTTCACTGCTTAATTCTGGATGCGCCAAAAAGCCAAGTTGCCCTACACGATAGGCAATACTTACCAAAACGACACCTTTATGAGCCAATTTTTTCCCATCGTAAACAGGTTCAGAAGTTGAACCGAAGCTAAATCCACCACCATAGATCCAGACAAGAACCGGGATGTGATCATCAGCTGATTTTGCAGGCGTCCAGACATTCAGGTACAAGCAATCTTCACTTTTTCCCGATGGAGGATTTCCATATTGCATAGGAGCTGGAGCAAATTGTACGGTTTGTTTCACACCCTCCCACTTAGCAACAGGTTGTGGTGCTCGCCACCGTAATTCTCCAACGGGTGGAGCTGCAAATGGAACACCTTTATAAACAGTCAATCCATCTTCATAAATCCCCTGAAGTAATCCTTCTTTTACTTTTATCGGTTCTGGTTGCTTAGCAAAGAGAACTCCTGCGAAAGAAAAGAGTAATACTAAAACGATTAAAGTTGTTTTTTTTCATATAAACACTTTTTAATAAAGTTGTAACAACACTACAGAGATTAATATTCAAAATTATTTTAAACAAATATACAATTCATACTTAAGAATTGTTCCTATAAATCATGTTATTCAAGCACTTCTGTTTTAACAAATTATCTATTATAGCGCAACAGTTATTATTTACACTTATGAATATCTGTTTTCATTTCTGAATCATCAAGATCTGTAAACAAAACGCTTATTTTAGAAATCTCCACCAATCAAAATTGAACAAATTACCCTTACCGCCCTTAAACACAAAGAAAACATCATGGATCCCTTTTGTTTTATTCACTTTGCACGAGCTAGTCTTCCAGTTCAGCACACCTTCTGTATTCTTCACTTCTAAAACGCCTAACAGACTGCCATTTCTGCTGTCAACATGAATTTCAATATTCCCTCCTAACGAAGCTGTGGCAACACTTGCTTCAAACATCTTAGCTCCTAAGCCAAAATCAACACTGCGTACTTTTATATAGTCGCCATCATTGATATCGGTAACATAAACACCATTTTTTGCATCTTTTGCTGTTTCAATTCCTTCTTCCCAGGCAACAGTTTCAGCTTCAACTCTTTTAAATGGGTTTAAATTGGAAACACTTTCAATAACACCTTCTTTTGTAGGGATAATCAATGGAATTGTACTATCTGTATTGAAGTGGAACGGTTCAATACAAACAGAACGATTAAAACCACCTCCCCCTTTTAGCGCTCCATTATGATAAAAGAGATATGATTTTCCTTTAAAATTAATATATCCCGGGTGGTTGGTAAATGCTCCGCCTTCTTTAATAACTTGCATAATTGTATCACCATAAATCCAAGGTCCGGTAGGGCTAGAACTTGTAGAGTAAGCGAAATGTTCAGGTACTCCTCCTGCCGGATAAAGAAGGTAATATTTACTGTTACGTTTGAAAAGCCAAGGACCTTCCTCATAAGTGGTAACTCTTTTCTCTGTAGAATTCTTAGTTTCTTTAATTTTTGAGGTAAACCAATCCTTTTTGTCTGAAGGGATGAGGTTAATGCCAGCATTCAGATCGTACGAAATCATATTACTGTTGAGTTTTGCATACCACAAATCCGTATCACCCCAGGTCAGATAGGATTGTTTATCATTATCTATTATTACAGTAGGATTAATATTACCCTGACCACAATGTTCTGTAATCAACGGTTTGCCCAATAAATCGACAAAAGGTCCGATAGCCTTATCTCCCACTGCCGCTCCGATAACTTTGTTATTGGTACTTTTATCTATCGCACTAACATACCAGTAATATTTATTATCAACACCTTTAATGCTGTGTGAAGCCAATCCATCAATCGATTTAGCCCACGAAAATGTTTTATGTGCATTAATAATTCTTAGCTTAAATCCTTCTTCTGTGAGAGGAACCTTAACTACTCCAACCTTCTGATCATACGAAATCATATCTTTATTTAGTTTGACATAGTAAAGATGTGGATTTCCCCAATACATATAAGCCTGACCATCATCATCGATAAACACAGTAGGATCAATATAGCCATAGCCAACAAGCAAAGGCGATCCGAGAGCATCACGAAATGGTCCAACAGGACTATCGGAAACAGCAACACCAATAGCATTTCCTCCATTTTTCTGATTAACAGGAACATAAAAATAAAATTTACCATTCCTGTAGATACATTGGCCAGCCCATGCATCCCCTCTTGACCAACTAAAACCGGTATAAGAAAATACAGCCCCATGATCAGTCCAATTCACCATGTCCCTGGATGAATAACACCTCCAGTCATTCATAGTGAAAAAATTGTTTATTGTTTTATCCTCATCATGCGTAGTATAAAGATATACAGTGCCATCATGAACCATAGGAGCTGGATCAGCCACGAAATTTGTTTGAACGATAGGGTTCTGACACATACTAGTATATGGTATCATTATTGTTAACAGAGTTAAAACTACAACAAACGCATTTTCACATTTTAAGGTCTTCATATTATCATGATTTACATATACTTATTTAATATTAAAAAGATACCGGCAACCAATTTAAGAGATACCAAAATATTATTTTAAAAAAAAATCTAGTAATCATTCCTCTAAAATCAATCTTTAAAATACTACCATCAGAAAACTTATAACTGAAGAGTTGTAAGATACTGAATAAAGAAAAAAACTGCGTTCATTCTCCTTATAGTTATTATTGTTTGAAGGTATTCTCAAACTGTTTAGAAAAGCGTTGTTGCCACTTAATTCTTTGTAGTAAAAAGATTGGAGTGAAAATTCACTCCAATCTTCGATCACAGTAATCTAATCAACAATCACTAACTAATCAATTTTTTACATCCAGAAACTTATATTATGTACCCTCAAACATCAAAAAAAAACATACTGTTATTTAAATAAAGATGGTCATCAAATTAAAAAATAGTTTTTCATTTCTTCTATGCAAAAGTATGTTCAGGCAGATCTTTTCACTTTGGAATTAGGATATTTAGTTTTCAATTCCAGATATATTGTGATATTATTCCTTATTACAATATCTTTTTTTACATATATAAAAACTCTAATACTATATTTGAGTAGGCGATTTTCCAAAATGCTTTTTGAATACTGTACTAAAATATCCAAGTGAAGAAAATCCACAAGACTCACTCACCTCTGTAACAGTATACTTATGACTTTGTAACAGTTCTAATGCATAATCAAGTCGAACCATTTTAATAAAATCTGTTGGTGATTGATTTGTTAAAGACTTCACCTTCTTATAGAGCAATGACGAGCTTATGTTCATCGAAAAAGCAAAATCATCTTTTCCAAATTCAGTATTTGCCATATTAGCCCGGACCATCTCCAGCATTTTCTTTACAAACTTATCATTAAGTTCATTGACAAAAATTGGTTCTTCATCGTTATCAGGTCTTTTTATTAACTTTAAAGCCTTTTCTTTAACGATTTCCCGATTCCTTATTATCGACTTAATTCTTTGTGAAAGAAGAATCATATCAAAAGGTTTTATTAAATAATCATCCGCGTCTAAACCTAATCCATGAATTTGGTCAGCTTCACCTGATAGTGCAGTAAGCAATATTATTGGAATATGAGAAGTCTCATAAGTTGACTTCATCAAGCGACATAATTCAAATCCATCCATATTGGGCATCATTACATCCGAGACGACCAAATCTGGCATCTGTTTTTGAATGATATCCCAAGCTACGACACCATCTTCGGCTAACAAGATTTCAAAGTCAGCTTTAAGGGGATATTGCATAAAGTTTCTAAGATCATCATTATCTTCAACAATCAGAATGTGCATTTTTAACTTCGATGATTCTTCTTGTTGTAACAAAGGTTCCGAATCAACCTCATTTGCAGCATAAGACACTTGATCTTCTATTTTAGCATTTGTTTTATTACTCTCATCAATAAATTCTTTAAAAGGTATAACCATTCTAAAAGTTGAACCAATATTCTCTTCACTTACGCAACTAATTGTGCCATAATGCATTTCTACATATTTTTTCACTAGCAGAAGGCCTATACCAGAACCAACAATCTTTGAATTTATAGCATTTTCACCACGATAAAATTCTCTGAACAGCTGATTTTGAGCTTTCTTACTGATTCCAATACCGCTATCTTTTACTTCCATGGTCCACTTATCTGGTTCACATCTTACATTTATCAGAACTTCGCTATCCGGATGTGAATATTTAATAGCATTAGAGATGAGATTATCAATTACTTTCTCCATCATCCTTTCATCTACAGCCGATATATAGCAATCCTGTTGTGAAACAAGATTCAAATTAATATTTTGCTTTTTTGCAAATGATTCGAACATCAACCTACGGTGCTCAATCATCTCCACAATATCTACCTTACCAAGAATCAGTTGTTCTTTTCTGATATCAACTTTCTGAAAATCCATTAATTGAGTTACAACAGCAGAAAGGCGTCTTGCTTGTTCAGTAGCCAACGAAAGATAATATTTACCAGTATCAGATATGTTATTTTCATTTGCTAATTCCTCCATAGGAGCCTTTATTAGTGTAAGAGACGTTCTGATATCATGAGTGGTATTAGTAAAGAAGCGAATTTTTTCTTCGTTATGTTGTTGTTTGAACCGCTCAATATAATATTTTAATGATAAATAGATAACACCCACGATTAGTGCTATCAGAAAAAGTTGAAACCACCAGGTCTTCCAAAAAGGTGGAACAACAGTTATACTCAATGATCGCTCTACAATTACATGTGAAAGAGAACAATCATATAACCTTATTTTCAAGACATAAGTCCCATTCGGTATATTCGAATAATGTATAAAGCGATTTTCAGAAGGTTGACTCCACGTATTATCAAAGCCCTCTAACATCCAGGAAAATTTAGCACCTGAAACACTTCCTATAGATAAAAGTTCTAATTGCAAGGTATTTTGATTGTAGTTCAATGATACTTCTTGCAAGCTATCTAATGGAGTGTTCAGACTGTTACGGATAGAGCGGCCTGCTATGGTTAAATTCTGAAAAAAGATATTTCCCTTTGATTGACTCTTCGATAATGATTCAGGAGAA
The DNA here is from genome assembly GCA_963667395.2 of Bacteroidaceae bacterium. Classification (GTDB taxonomy): domain Bacteria; phylum Bacteroidota; class Bacteroidia; order Bacteroidales; family Bacteroidaceae; genus Bacteroides. The sequence goes on along the minus strand of CAXXJL010000001.1, from coordinate 3,258,497 downwards.
AAACAAACAGCACCATTGCTCGTTCCCCAAATTAATTGCCCATTATTTAGTCTGCAACGTGAGCTCCTGTTAAAAGACACCCGAGATAACGGATACACAGTATTATAAGTAAGCACCTCCATATTCTTTGGATTCAACCGGCACAAGCCACATTCTGTACCCAACCACAAATAGCCACCAGAATACATTATGCTATTTACAAAATTAGACGGCAATCCAGATGCAGTTGTTATCTTTTGATTTTTATGCGTTCTATAATTATATTTGATCAAACCTTCTCCACTTGTGCAAATCCATATTTCATCTTTTATAACCACCATGTCATGAACTAAGTACCCTTCTTGCAATGCATTTATTGTTCCTGTTTTTTTATCCAGAATGCATAACCCATATGTGCAAGCTAAAAGTATTTTATTTGGTGATAATTCTGCAAAAGTATTAATAGGCCTTGTTGAATAATTTCGGAATTTATTCTCTTTTGAAAGATAACATATTAATTTTCCTGGTACCCCTCCTATCCAAAGATCTCCATTACTATCTTTAAAAATATCCAGGACAAAGTTGTTCTCTAAAGAAAATCCTTTAGTTCCATTCGAATAATGGGCTAATTCACGACCGGTACGTTCGTCAAGGACATAAATACCAGAAGAATAAGTTCCCGCCCATATTCGTCCTTTATCATCTTCGCATAGTGATATAAATACAGGAGCCTGGATATGCTGATTTTGATAAAACGATTTCCATTTTCCAGTTCCGGCTTCCTTACAGCTAAGACCATTATCTGTAGCCATCCATATATTTCCTCTCTTGTCTTGTATAATCTTGTTTACATTATTATTGACTAAAGAATTAGAGTTATTTACAGTATGAGTCAATTGATGAACCTGAGCAGATGTTTTATCAAAAAAAGAGACTCCACCGCCATAAGTACAAACCCAAATACGCTTATTTTGATCATTAAAGATGTCATAAACACCATTACCAGGAAGTGAGGACGGATCATTAACATCCTCTTTATATACATTTAGGACCTTTGTTCCCTGCTTATTCACCTCCCAAATGCCTTGTCCATCAATACCTGCTAAGATTGTGGAATCGGTATTTGCTTCTATTGCTAAAATAGGTTGTTTAGGAAAACCATTTATTTTCACTGGACACAAAGCATGCCTACTTAAATCGTAATAAAACAAGCCATTCCAGGATGTTCCAATCCAAAGCTTCTTCATCTTATTGTCATAAAAGAATTTGGAAACACGCAAATTGGCTTTTGGAGTATTTTTGTAAAGCCTCGTTCCTTTCATTGTTTGTTTATTAAATAGCCAGATTCCATTTGGCTTAGCAAGGAAAAATCGATTAGAGTCGTACCAGGCTAAACAATATACTTCTTCATAATCCTGAATATGTGTAAGAGCCCCATTATGATATCTGAATAAACCAGACGAAGTAGCAGCCCAATAACAATTAGCATCATCTACAAGTATACTACCCGTTACTAAATGCGTATTATTGATAGACTTGCCCATATTAATTAATAGTTCAAATTGGTCCTTAATCGCATTGTAACGAAATAACTGACCATTATTTGAAAAGGCTAATAAGTCTGAATTTGCATACACAAGTTTCACAGATATTATATCTGTATTTTCAAATGGAAGTTGATAAACACGATAATCATCTCCGGCAAGCCTTAAAATCCCCAATTTAGTGGAAGCCCAAATAAAACCCTTTTTATCTTTGCAAATAGAAGTTGCCATTCGCATTGAAATTCCATACAAAGAGTTTATATCGTAAAACTTCACATTTGAGGAATGCAATGAGAATACAGATAGCAAGAAAATTAAAAGGAGTAGTTTAGTTCTCATTTAAATTTAAGTTTTTCATATATATTTCACCCTTTATTTATCGAGCGGTCTATGGTTAACAAAATAATGCTGAAACAAAAAAAAATACATTAAATACTATTTCGCATATTTATCATACAAATATACTCATAGCTTATATCTAATAATAGAATAAAAAAAACACATCCATTTGCATACATTACAATACCCCGTATTAATGTTACATAATCGTTTGCTTATGTAACATCATACTTTATATTTCATAATACTGCCCCGCTTTAGCTATAAATAACTAAATTTGCAGTAGAACATTAATCATATATTTATGAGAAGCACACAAATTACTATTTTTCTACTTTTCTGTTTTTCCATCTGTGGGTTTGCTCAATCCGGAAAACTATTTACAGTTGACAAGGAATTATCAAGCAGTATGGTCAACAAGGTTACTCAAGACTCGAAAGGAAACATCTGGATTGCTACAGAAGACGGACTTAATTATTATGATGGAGCTAAATTCCTGACTTTTAAACATAAAAAAGAAGATAAATCAAGCATCAAAAGCAATTATGTACTTTCTGTTTTTAATGACAGCCAAAACAATCTTTATATTGGGTATGTAAATGGTTTGCAACAATATGACTATGCTTCCGGGAAATTTACAGATATACCCCTACTATCAGCCAAGAATAACAAACCTTTAGATGCATATATCCATGTTATTTATGAAAGAAAAAATGGAGATATTTTAATTGGAACAGCTGGTCATGGTATGTTCTTATTAAAAAGAAACAGCAAACAAGCCAAGCAGATTATTATTCGCTCAATACCTAACTTTTATATTACTGCTATTCAGGAAGATAAGAATGGTAATCTTTGGATAGGAACTGAAGGGAAAGGAGTATTCTGTTTAACTTCAGGAAAGAAACAAGAAACAAATCAATATCTTAATGGACCGGAATTGGCTAATCTTGACATTTCATGTATGTGTTTTGGCCCTGATAATAAAATATATGTCGGCAGTTTAAATTACGGGTTGTTCTCATATAATGCATTTACCAATTCTTTTGATGTAGTATCTTACCCAACTAAGCTTCCAATAAAAACTCTTTATGTAAATAAGCAGCATCAAATCATGATTGGAACAGATGGAAAAGGATTAAAAATCTATGACCCAATTTATAAGAAATTTGTAGAAAACAAATACAACATTCCTACTTTCGATTTTACAAAATCAAAAATTCATTCTATTATTGAAGATAAAGCTGGAGATCTCTGGTTAGGTGTTTTTCAAAAAGGTGTAATGCTATTACCAGCTAATCGCAGTAATTTTAAATATATTGGTCATAAATCTATTTTAAAAAACAATATTGGCTCTAATTGTATCATGTCAGTATGCAAAGATCATAAAGGAGTTTTATGGATTGGAACAGATAACGATGGTATATACAGTGTTGCCCCGAATGGAGAAGTTAAATCACATTTTAGTCAAGAAAATGGTTCAAATGTTCCTTCTACAATCATAAGTATTTTTGAAGATTCAGAACAAAATTTATGGATAGGTTCCTTTTTCCAAGGGCTGGCTAAATTGAACAAGGAAACCGGCCATTGTGAATATTTACAAAAACTAAATACTGATTGTGTATTTAGTATTGTAGAAGACAAAAATAAGAATTTGTGGATTGGCACAATGGGTTCCGGAGTTTATTCTATTAATATGAAAAATAATCAAATAGTGCACTGTTCTTCTGTACAAGGACCAAAATATAATAAAAAGCTTAATACATTACATAATCGTTGGGTTACAGCCATGCTGTTAACTCGTAATAATAAATTATATATCGGAACGTTTGATGGAATAGGATGCCTGGATTTGAAAACTAAGAATTTTGTATCAACGTATAATACAAACAAACTTTTAAGCGGATATATAATCTACACTATATTTGAAGATACAAAAGGATATATCTGGATTGGAACCTCAGAAGGTATATTATGCCTCAATCCTCATAATCACCAGATAGCATCATTTGATATGAAAAACGGATTGCCGAGCAATGCTATTTGTGGAATTTGCGGAGACAAACAAGGGAATCTTTGGATTAGTACAAATTATGGCATATCTAAATATAATCCTATAAAAAAAGTATTCACTAATTACTACGCTGACGATGGACTACAAGGTAATGAATTCAGTAAGAATGCGTTGTTCAAAGATAAAAGCGGTGAAATTATTTTTGGAGGTGTTAATGGAGTTACTTCATTTTTTCCTGAAAAAATAACTAATCCTGCCAAAAAACTTGATATACGTATAACTGGATTTTATATTCATGATCAAGCTATCAATAAAGGAGCAAAATCTGGTCCATACGACATTATTGACACTGCTGTTTCTGAAGCTAAAAAATTTCATCTTGCAGCAAGAAATAACTCTTTCCGAATTGAATTTTCTGCAATGGAATTTTGCAATCCTGAACGGATTACTTTTATGTATGCCTTAAACAATGATAATTGGAATACTCTTCAGCCCGGAGAAAATCATGTTTCATTCGACAATTTAGCTCCAGGAGAATACCTTTTTAAAGTAAAAGCGAAGTATTACGAAACTTGTTCTGACATAAAAGAGATTACAATTCTTATATCACCTCCATGGTATGCATCACTTGGTGCGAAAATTATATACTTCATTATAATCATTACAATTCTATATTTTACGCGACAACAAATCAAGCAAAGACGTAAAATTAAGCTAAAGTTTCTGCAACAAGCACATGCTGAAGAAATCAATGAGGCCAAACTTCAGTTTTTTATTAATATATCTCATGAGATACGAACTCCTATGACACTAATTATTAGTCCATTGCAAAAACTTATGACAATAGACAAAGACGAAGAGCGTCAGAAGTTATATCATTCTATTTTTAGAAATTCTAAACGAATTCTTGCCTTAGTAAACCAGCTAATGGATATCCGAAAAATAGACAAAAAACAGATGGTTCTGAAATTTCGTGAAACGAACATCGTAAAACTCACGCATGATCTTGTTGATATCTTTGAGAGTCAGTCTAAAAATAAACAAATAAAACTGAATTTTCATTCAGATGTACCAGAATTAAAAGCATGGATAGATCCTAATAACTTTGATAAAATTATCCTGAATTTGCTTTCTAATGCATTAAAATTTACACCCCAAAATGGAGAAATAAGCGCTAGCATCCATATTGGAGAGAATAATGACGAAAATGATAAACCAAGCCGTTATTACGAGATCGTTATATCTGATAATGGGATTGGGATTAAAGAAGAGGATATTGAGCGTATTTTTGAACGCTTTTATCAGATAAATAATAGCCAGAACAATTCAAATATTGGTACTGGCATAGGACTTCATCTTACACGATCACTGGTGCAACTACATCATGGAAAAATCTGGGCTGAAAATAATGAAGATGGAAAAGGTTGTCGATTTATAATATATCTGCCACTAGGCAATGATTTCTTAATTCCCGAAGAAATGGCTAATAATACAGAATTTACAGATAAATTTAATCAAGATAACCCTGTAATGGTAACGAGAACAATTGATAATACACATATTAGAATTAAAACTAAATATAAAGTATTAATAGTAGAGGATAATGAAGAAATTCGTAAATTTCTAAAAGACGAATTAGGACATGAATTCCATATTACTGAAAGTAGTAATGGGAAAGAGGCTCTTTCAATAATATTAAAGAAAGCTCCGGATTTAATTATTAGTGATGTGATGATGCCAGAAATGGATGGGATGGTACTTTGCCAAAAGATTAAACAGAATATTAATATCAATCATATTCCTGTTATTCTACTAACAGCAAAAACCAGAGAAGAAGATAATCTAGAAGGATTGGAAGTTGGTGCTGATAGCTACATAACAAAGCCTTTCAGCATTGATATCGTAAGAAAAACAATCCAGAATTTAATAAAAAGCAGAGAGTGTCTGAAAAACAACCTGACAGGCCAACAAATTCAGGAAGATAAGATTAATAAAATTAATCTGAAAACACCAGACGAAAAGTTATTGGAAAGAATAATGTCCGTGATAAATAAAAATATAAACAATATAGACTTTAGTGTAGAAATTTTAGCTTCTGAAGTTGGAATCAGCAGAGTTCATCTGCATCGTAAGATGAAGGAACTTACAAATCAAACTACTCGTGATTTTATTCGCAACGTAAGGTTACAACAAGCTGCGTCATTATTAAAAGATAGAAATCAAAATATAAGTGAAGTTGCATTTGCTATAGGATTTGTTAATGCAACGTATTTTTCTACAGCATTTAAAGAGTTGTATGGAATGAGTCCGAAAGAATATATGGAACAAAACAAAGAATAATCAATTCTAATATAGCTAGCTTTTTAGAATCTATTTATCTAATTTATTCAGCACACTCAAGTATAGTAATTACCTTGAGTGTGCAACGAATAAATTAAACCAAAAATAACCTTTTACTATTCAGGAAAAGCATCATTAGCCGAAGTAGCATACAAACCAATTAAACATCCGGTAAATCCACCGGCTATATTAGTCGAAAGAATGTCTCCTGACACAATTCCTCCTAAATTCTTAAAGTCACCACTGTTTTCTGAATAACTAAAACTATAGTCATTTTCCTTGGCTATTACTTGTAATTGAACAGGCTTTGACACATCAATTTTTGCACTTGCCAGAATTACAGAGTTTCCTTTCTCTGTTCTTTGCAACAAAATATACGTATCCTTTTTTATTTTAGTAATTCCAAAAACATAGTTAAAATTCTCAGACTGGTAGCACACTAATCCAGCCAGATCATTTTCTACTTTAGGCTGATAATTTAAAACTGTTGTCGCTGTGAATTTTTTATGTTGTTGTCTATAAAAAAGAGAAGACACAGGTTTGACTTCCTTAATATTCACGTTGAAAGGCATAATCTGCACACCACCCTTTGGATTGATATGAATAAAATCCTCACGGGGTCCTCTCATTCCAATCCATGTATAAGCTAAATTAGAAGAGGTAAAATTTTCTGTATAAGTAAAATTCCCATTTGGCATAAAACCATCTTTCCCTTGACAATTTACGACACCTTTTGGTAATTTCAATTTAGGTTCTAGTGGAATAAGACCATTTTCAAAAATAGGGAACTCACCACTCCAATCTACAGGAAGTATAAAAGTTTCACGACCAGTATTTACAAAATCCTTTTCATTGGGGCGAATACCCAGAAAAACTCCATAATATTTTCCGCCCGGACCTTCAACAAGATCTGCATGCCCGGTCCAGTCTACTTTATTTCTTCTATCAGGGCGTAAATATCTTTGTGAAAGAATAGGATTGTTTCCAGATGGAATAAAAGGTCCTTTTGGACTATTGCTCACAAAAACAACCTCACTATGCCAATCACCTGTACCACCTTCAGCACACATTAGATAGTAGCGACCGTTCTTTTTGTATAAATGAGGACCTTCAATCCAAATTGGTTTCTTTTTAATATTTACTCCCCCATCAACAATAATTTTATCTGTTCCCGGAATAATCTGATCCGTATTTAAATCATATTCCCAGATTTTAATCACCCTATGTCCATTGTACAGTTCTTTACCATTATCAGGAGCATCATTATGTACAATATAAGCTTTCCCATTATCATCGAAGAAAATAGAAGGATCAATTCCATTAAAATTTAATTTAATTGGATCGCTCCACCCCTTTAAAGGGTCTTTTGTTTTAACAACAATATTGCCCATTCCAGAAGCAAATTGAGTAGTAATCATATAAAAAGTATCATTATAGGGATTATATTTAATATCCGGAGCATATATTCCAGCACTTACACCAGCTGTTTCCACTTTAAGCTGAGATGTTCTGTCAAGTACATGACCTATTTGTTTCCAATTAACCAAATCATTGGAATGAAAGATAGGAACTCCGGGGAACATTGAGAAAGACGAATTGACCAAATAATAATCATTCCCTTTACGGGTTATGCTAGGATCAGGATAACAACCCTGCAGAATCTGGGTATAAAACTCGTCATCAGCCAATGGATTTTCTCTATACACCTGGTCATCTCCCTGATAAACAAACCGTGTGAATATCGGCTTATTTTTTGACTGAACTTGTTGATTACTTTTCTTCAAACCCGTTTGCGCTGAGCCAGTCTGGCATAACCAGAATATAGCCATAAACGCAAATAAAAAACTAAATTTAATATTAAATTTTCCCATTATATATAAGTATTAATTAAATGCATAAATTCATTTCAATTTTGGCACTACGATGCAGAATTTTGTTATTTAAAACATCAAATAAAAGCATTACAAAAATATGAAGATTCCTAAAGTCTAAATAATAAAAATGTATCCCATCCTTTTGTTTGCGTAACAACATCTATTGATCTAAAACAAATATGTTTCATTTTTAGATTTAATTGTTTATTAGCAGAGTTATCAATGTTTCTTTTTGATGTTGCATAGATATTTAAAACTTTAGTAAGACAAAAGATCTTTATAGATAAGATTAGTATTTTAGCCTATATGAATAAGTAAGCATTAGGCTGAGGGCTTATGAGTTCTCGTCCCAGGGCTTATGGGCTCTCGAAAGCGGGCTTATGGGTTCACAGCTGAGAACTTACTTATATTTCATTATAAATGTCTGAACTTTTACCTATACGCCTGATAATGTGATATATTAAATATTCTAGAAAAATTCAATTTTATAATAAGAGATAACATCTGTATAATGTTTCGGAGTGTAGAATTAGTGGCAAATAAACCAAATTTGCAACTAATAAATGGATTTTTGTAGCAGATGATTTTTTATCTGCCACTAGTCAAAAAGACATTCAATAAAGCTTTTCAGTGATTTTAGTAGCAGATTGGCAGATGTTTTTAGAATATTGTGCAAAAAATTGAGAATGGAGGATTAAAGGAAGCTAATAAAACACTGAAGCTTGAAATCAGATGAGATTGTCTACAGAAATAAATAAGTAAAAAATAGCCCTGCACTCTTTGGGAAAATAGTGCAGGGCAAAAAGTTATATAATATTCAAAAAAAACTAATTCATGGCATTACCTTTTAGGTTTGGATTATTGTTCAACTCAGACTGAGGGAAAGGATAATACATAGCCTTTTCTGCCCAACCTAAAGTTTTCAAAGGTTCAAGCCATTTGGCATCAGCCATACCCCAGCGGAGTAAATCGAAATAGCGCAAATATTCACCACAAAATTCAACATAACGTTCATGTGCAATTATATTTTTTATGCTATTCATGGCAACACCATTAATAACTTTACCGCTTGACAATAAATCATCTACATTAGAAATTGTACCGGGAGAATGTTGATACCACAAGTGTGGTTGCTCAGATGGAACAATTTTATTAGCTCTATCTCTAACTTGCTGAATATAATATTTAGGACCAGTTGGATCTGTAATAGCCTTACTATCATTACCTGTCTCACTTAAACACTCTGCGTACATTAGTAATACATCAGAATAACGCATCAAACGAGTATTGATATCATCATCAATATCACCTATCTGGTAATCTGGGCATTCCTTTCTGGTACCATAAAGATCATTATCTGAAGACAAATGCGCCATCATATATTTCCAGTCAGCAACATTACCTGATAATTCAGTATATTTGGCTCCGTCAGGACACCATAGAGTCATGTATCTTCTAGGATCTCCATTTTCAAATTCATCATAAGTTTTTTTATTTGGAGCGATATTCCACCAAGAGCTACCTGTTCCGTCAGGAACTCCAATTTCGGTCCATCTCCAAGAGTCAGAGTTATCTCCACCTAGCCAATTTGTACCATTGTACATCTGGACTTCAAATACAGATTCTTCATTATTTTCAGAACTTCCTCCCAATGCATTATCTCTAAAATTATCCATAAGCTTATATTCTTTACTATCTACAACAGCTTTCAACAAAGGAGCAGCTTTATCAAATTCTGCAGCTTTTCCTTTTTCGAGAATAGGGCGATACATATATGCTTTTGCTAAATATGCTTGCGCTGTACCTTTAGTAGCACGACCTTTGTTTACCACATTAGCATAAAGCTCACTACGCAACGGTAAAAGTTCAGAAGCTTTTTTGAAATCGTCAATAATCAAAGCATAAATTTCTCCTGGCTTTGCATTAGTAGGATAATAATCTGATTGATTTTGTGCTGAATGATCAACCAATGGAATTGTTTCCCCAAACATAGCACAGAGGTGCATATAATGTAGGCCTCTCAAGAAATAAGCCTCACCTAACAATCTATTTTTATTAGTTTCTGTTATTGTACCACTGAAATTACTTATCTTTTCAATAGCTGTATTAGATGCATAAACACCTTCAAAGTAACCTTTCCATCCTGAGGTAATATTTCCTTGATTTGAAGGAGTGTTATATGTATCAAGATAAAGTTCTTCACCTACACATTTAAAAGTATGATCGAAATCATCACCAGGAAATATCAGATAATAATATGCTCCACGACCATAGCCACCTTCAACACCATTAAAACTAATTAAACACTGATAAGCTGGTATAACAGCAAGTTCTAATTGTTCAGCAGTTTTGTAATATGTATCAACAGATAACTGCGAAGGATTATTCAAGTCCATATCGGGCATACAGCTACTTAGTATTGCTGCAGAACTGCACAATAAGCAGAATTTTGATATTTTTTTCATTTTATATTTAATTTAAAGATTCAACCTTTAGAACGACAATTGAGCACCCATGAAAAATTCTCTTGAGTTAGGGAATGTAGGATCCCATGAAGTAGATCCATCTACACCTCTTGTTAAATTTGTTCCGCCTGAATCCTGGTCACCTACTTCTGGGTCAAAGCCTGAATATTTAGTTAAGGTTAACAAGTTTTTCCCACCAATATACACTCTCAGATTACTAATATTCAATTTTTTAGTTATACTTTGAGGAAGTGCATAGCCAATAGTTAAGGCTTTCAGTCTTAAATAAGATCCATCTTCTACATAGCGTTTTGAATTACGCATATTTTGATTTGGGTCGCCTATAACAGCTCTTGGCATATCTGTATTTGTATTCTTTGGATAAATTGTAGTTACTCCTGAAATTGGATTGACAAATTTCAGATCCTCGGCACGATAACGATCCAGCGTACTTGCGAAACAGTTGTAATAATGATACATGCCCTCGCCAAAATAGCGGGTTTTATTATAAATATCATTACCATAAGATCCTTGCCAAATCATAGCCATATCGAATGTTCCAGAAGCGGTCCGATAACTAACATCTGCACTCAAGCCATAACTTAATTTAGGTATTGGATTTCCGATGTAATCTTGATCGGCTACTCCATCCCCATCCTTATCAACAAAACGCACATCACCTAATGATGCCTTTGACGCAAATTTTTTATCTGCATCCAATTCTGCCTGTGTACGGTAAAGTCCATTTGTTACATATCCCCAGAATTCTCCGATAGATCTGCCAACTGCAGTTTTAGAGATGCCATTGCCTGCCATAATTTCATTATTAGCACCAATACTAAGCACTTTATTCTTTACTGTAGAAATATTACCCGTTACTGAATAATCAAATTTTCCAACTGACTTTTTATATGAAACAGCAAGTTCAAGCCCCTGATTTTCAATGCTTCCGGCATTAAGTGTAGGCTTATTATCACTATAACCAGCAGCAAATGAAATAGGTACAGCCACAAGCATATCTGATGTCTTCTTGTAATAATAGTCAGCTATAAATGTCAACTGATTATCAAACAATGAAAGATCGAAACCAAAGTCTGTAGAATACTGACTTTCCCACTTAACATTTGGATTTGAAGGAGTAGTAGCAAGTCCACCTGCGTTCTTGGTATTATTAAGATAATACCAGATATTACTAAATGCTATAGTACTCTGATACTGGTACGAATCGATATTAGAGTTACCCAACATTCCCCAGCTGCCACGCAACTTTAAATCACTGATAAATGGAAGATTTTCCATAAATTTTTCCTGACTCACTCTCCATGCTGCAGATAAAGATGGGAAATTACCATAACGATTGGTTTTACTAAACTTGGAAGAGCCGTCACGTCTAAAATTAAATGTAAGCAAATATTTGCTATCGTAATTATAGTTAATTCGTCCCAGCACAGAGAACATAGACTCGTGTCCAACTGAAGAATCAACAGATTTTGATTTATCATCCTGTGTAGCACCTAAAATAAGAACATCTTCACTTGGCATAGCACGAGCCCCGGCATTTACACTCAAGTATCTTGTCTCATCAGAGGAAACTCCAATCAAAGCATTTAAGCTGTGTTTACCTATGCTTTTTTCATAAGAAAGAGTATTCTCATACAAAAGTCTATTAGTCTTATTGCTTGCCATAGAATAAGAGTCAGGAGTATGATTTTGATATGGAATTGAATACTCTGCCTCATAATCCTGAACCATATATCTATTCATGTCAACTCCCATATTGAACTTGTATTTTAAACCGGGAAGTATTTCATAAGTCATCCATGCATTACCATTGATGGAGGTAGTTTCACCTTTGTGCCAGTTTAAATTAGCCTGTGCCAAAGAATTTGCGACGTCTGTACCATTTCCTGCGCCAGCAAATCCGGTAGAACTATCCGGGTCATACAAAGGTAAAGTTGGAACCCATTTTAATGCAATTAGCAAGTTTTTATCACTCCAATCGTGATTGCTACGTTTAATTGATACAGTTTCTCCGAATTTGAATTTACCTTTCGTAAAATCAGAGATAAACTGCATACCATAATTTTTAGTATCTTCTTTAATAAAAACGGGTTTATCAGTTGAATAAAGACTATTTACTCTAAAATTTGCATTTTCAGAGCCTCCACTTATAGAGAGATTATGCTTCTGATAAAAACCTGTACGTTTTAAAGCATTAAACATATTATATCCTTCACCTATAGCAGATGGATTTTTATATGCATCTAAATAATCAGTAGCGTTTCTTTTTCCTCCGTTCCATAATTCCTCATTTACTAATTCTGCCAATTCCTGTCCATTAAGCATATCAATATTGTGTGACAAATTCTTCACACCAGCAAATCCATCATAATCAACCTTTACTTCACCGACAGTTCCTCGTTTTGTTGTAATAACAATAACTCCATTACCACCACGGGCACCATAGATAGCACAAGATGCTGCATCTTTCAAAACCTGAATGCTAGCAATATTAGCTTCATCTGGGACAGAACCACCAATCATACCATCCACCACATAAAGAGGATCTGTATTATTAATAGAACCAACACCACGAATTTTTACTCTTCCATTGGTAATTTGAACACCAGGAACCGAGCTCTGCAACCCAGCCTGCAATCCACCTGGAACTTTATTTAATTCTTTGGTAGGGAGAACAGTTATAGCTGATGACAAATCCGCTTTTTTCTGAGTACCATAACCAACAACAACTACTTCTTCCAAAGTCTTGTCATCTTCTTTTAAAACAACATTCAACGTTCTTTTTTCTCCAACCGCTATAACTTGACCTAAGTATCCAACGAAAGAGAATTGTAATTTAGCATTAGGAGAAACTGAGAGTTGAAAATTACCATTAACATCTGATACTGTACCATTAGCAGTACCAACCTGAGATATGTTTACACCAAGTAAAGCTTCACCGGAAGCATCCTTTACTGCACCTTTTACTATAAAGTTTTGAGAAAATGCCCAAAGAGGGACCATCAATAGAACAATGATAATTCCTAAGGTTTTTTTAAAATTAAAGTTTTTCATAGTTTCTTAATAAATTATACTAGACTTAATAACTCAATTATTCATAAATCTTTAACTATAATAAAAAGCTCTTTAACTATCATCAAATAAATATTTCATAAAATTTTAATTTATAGGTTAACTAATAAAAGTAGAAGTGACGTTCTTTACTTCAATGTTTCTACATAAGAAAGCTCCTTTTCCATACGAAAAAGAATATAACTCATAGAGAAGCCTCTTTTAGATGACTTCAGCAATCTCCTTAATACAGATTTTCTAAAATTCAAGGGAAAAGATTAATTTTGCAGCAGATAATATCAACTACAGTTTTCTTTGTGTTCATAAACAATAGATTTTAGGCTAAACTTTCGATTAACAAATGAATATCAAAAGTAGAGGGAAATCAAAATTTTAAATTTCAATTTCAGATATTCTTTTTCCAGTTTTAAACATAAATTCAATTTTGATAACTATATTGATTTGGGGCTAGTACAACGGTAATTACAAAAAAAAAAGACCGCAATACCTGTTTTCAGGATAAAATCTGAGTTCTATTTACCTATTTAATATAGTATATTACAATAAAAGCTGTTTAGTTTATAATATATAAAATATCGTCTAGTTTTTCTTTTGGTAACATGTATTTGTATTCCCGTTACTTTTTAGCTTAACTTCATGCCTTATAAATAACAATCTCTATCAATTTGAAACAACATGAGTGCTTCCCTTTAAATATTCAGTTTCTCTTCAAAACAGGTGTCTTGATATAAACAATGCACCCAATAAATTTTATGTCTAACTTTTGGGTGCACTTCTGTTAATGGAATAATACAATACTAGATTAACGTTTCATTAGTTTACTATTCAAACTTAATCCAATCCACTTCAACCACGTTATTATTCACTGAAGATAAAAACAAATTCTGGCTACCTTGTTTTAACCCAGAAATCAAAACTTTAGTCTCCTTCCATTCTTTACTTCCTGGAATATTAATCTTTGCCAATATCGGGCCATCAATGCTGTTTAACTTCAATTGCAATATTCCTCCTTTCTGAGAAATAGCTTTTACAATAACCGATCTATATTTTTTCTTTCCAAAATCAACATTGTTATATTGTACCCATGCTTTTTTCTCATTAAACACAGTCTTCCAGCCAGCAAATGTATTCAGAGTATCAATAAATGAAACAGAAATACCTTTATCACTTATTCTAGTATAACGATCTATCTGTATTTGTTTTGAAGCATCAGTCAATCCTACACCACGAAAGGTAGGCGTAACTTTTCGAATAGTACCATCAGCATTAAAAAACAAGCTATCAATGCGTACCGACCTATTTTTATCAAATTTTGGTGAAAGGTCATTACTGTGGTAGAACAGATACCACTGTCCTTTAAAATTTAGAATCGAATGATGATTAGTCCAGCATCCAACAGGCGATTCGTCCATAATAACTCCTGCCATTTTAAAAGGTCCCATCGGACTGCTTCCCATAGCATATTCAAGCCGTTCAATTTTATTTTCAACATGCGGAAAAGTCAAATAATAAATTCCATTTCGCTCAAATAAAAAAGGACCTTCTTTTAAACCTTTCTCAGGCATATTAGCAATAACCTGAGGTTCTGAAGCAAGTTCTACCATATTATCTTTCAATTTGGCCATCATAAAATCCTGCGATGACCAATATAAATAAGCTTGCCCATCTTTATCTATAAAAACATTAGGATCAATACCGCTAACTTTATCAATTGGTTTGGGCTGTGGAATAAATGGGCCATAAGGATTATCAGCTACAGCTACCCCAACAGAAAAGCCCTTTGAGCCTTTTGGAGGAGAGGGAAAATAAAAGTAATATTTACCATTTTTATTGATACAGTCTGGAGCCCACATACTAAATGCAGTTGAGTCAGCCCATAGTACTTTATTCTGGTTCAAAATAACTCCATGATCTGTCCAATCTGTAAGATCTGAAGATGAAAACACATGATAATCTTCCATACAAAACCAGTCTGGACGACCTTGCCCTTCTTTACCCAAAATATCATGAGATGGATATAGATATACTTTATCACCGAAAACCCTGGCTGTCGGATCGGCAGAGAACTGATTTCTTATAATTGGATTTTGTGCTGCGACATCAGTAAATGCAAACAATATCAACAACAATTGAATCAATATCGTTAACTTATTATTTTTCATATTCGTTCTTTTAACTATAAATTATGTAATTCTCTCTATTTACTCTAGTACAAAGGCAATGTTGATAGAAATGGCTCGCTCTTCTTTTTTATCTCTGTTTAAATCAATTTCTATTTTATCAATATAAAGAGCTCAGTCTTTTGAATTCAAAATCCGCACAGTATTATAACCATTCTTTAAGTTTAACTGACAATATTTTTTTTGCAATCAGATTCTTCCCTCCTGAATTTAAATGTCTGCTTATGGATTATTTTCTAAAACTATTATTTCATTTCTGAAATAGTATCTGAAATATGGAAATAATCAAAATCGGCATATCCACCTATGTTTTTAGCGGCATAATTAAACAGTCCAAATCGATATCCAATAAATTGAGGAATGGTATATGCCATTTTTAATGGTTCACCTATGAAGTTCCATACCTTACCATCATAGCTATAAAAGAATTTAGCAATATCTGTACGGTCCTTGAAATTGCATTCGGCTTTGAAATAAACAATATTATGGGAAAGTGGAACACTTTGTATTTCAACAGGTTTACCAGTTCCGGCACTAATCATTACTATAGATTTGGCTCCTTTATTAACTCTAACCCCTATCTGACCGAAATTCTTTTGTAACAAGCATAATCCAGCAAAATCGCCATCCTTCATATGAGACGCATCGATTGATATTGAGCCTATACATACAGGTCCAATGGTACGTTGAGTTAATGTATTTCTTGCCATTAACAGAGTTGAATCTATTCTACCTGTTGTAAGACGCAAATAACCTTTCCTTTGACTAACCGACCAGAATTTATTATCCGGATTATGATTCCACTGCCAAGCCAATGGTAAAGCAGCAGCTCCCGGCTTACGCGTAAATTCGTCAGAAGCAACAATGCCCGGAATCAAACCTTTGCTCACTGGTAAGTCTAATGTCTCTGGAACTTTTCCATTCACGCCAATAACAGGCCATCCATTTTCCCATTTTACCGGAACCAAATAAGGAATACGTCCTACTGCTCCAAAATCACGGAATAAATAAGCGAACCACTTACCATCAGGAGTGTCAATAAGTCCTCCTTGGGCTACCCCCTTATCCTGAAATCCAACTCGCCCCTCATACGGACCGGTAATTTTATCAGCTCTGTGAATATTTACAGTACGCATACCACCGGCTGGCCAGGTTATATTGAAAATATAATATTTTCCATTCACTTTAAAAAGCTGAGATCCTTCTGCTCCAAGCCCCTTATTACCAGACGGAGCGCTAGCATTTTCTATGAGCACGCGATCTGTTTCGGGCTTAATTCCTGAAAGGTCTTTTTTAAGCTCTACTATATTGAGTTTACCACTTCCATAAATCATATAAATACGTCCATCTTCTTCGAAAAATAATGAATGATCATGCAATGATGGTGCAAAAGAATGTTTTACCCAAGGCCCTTTCTCTAGATTCTTTGTTGTGTAAATATATGTTTTCCCAGTTGTTTGAGCAAATGTTGAAACATAGTAAGTTCCTTTGTTATAGCGAAGACTGCTTGCCCATGACCCTCTGCCATAAGTACTTTTACCATTATTAAGATTTAGTGCATCAACATCATCTAATGTATTATAGGCATAATTCACCATTTTCCAGTTTACCAAATCTTTAGATTTCATAATTGGAACACCCGGACTCATGTGCATAGTAGTGCTACTCATATAATAAGTATCTCCAACCCGAAGCATAGACATATCTGGCACATCTGAAAAGATAATCGGGTTCTGAGCCTTCTTCACCTGTGCTGACAGATTCATAGAATACCCGGAAAGCAGAATTGCCACAACGCATAAAATATTTCTTTTTCTCATATATATTAAGTTTATAGAAATTATAGAATTTACTATTTTCTCGTTTTTATTCTGATTACCGTTAATGACATAGCCGGAGCTGAATAATCGAATGCCTTCTTTA
Organism: Bacteroidaceae bacterium; assembly: GCA_963667395.2. Lineage (GTDB taxonomy): Bacteria > Bacteroidota > Bacteroidia > Bacteroidales > Bacteroidaceae > Bacteroides. The sequence goes on along the minus strand of CAXXJL010000001.1, from coordinate 3,240,749 downwards.
TTTTAACGGTTGATTTAGCAGGAATTACAGTCTGTGGATTTTCGAGAGTATTCTCAGCCTCAGCATTACCTGTAAGAACTATCTGCTCTGCTTTTGAAACTACACTGCCAAATCCTTTAAGGTCAATTTTCATCGGTTTGCTTTCGCTTCCGAAATTTACCATTTTCAAGATAATATCTCCTGTCTTGCTATCCTGAACACAAGAAGCTGCTAAGTTTGCATTCTTTTCATCTTTCAAAATTACATTATCAAAATAGTAATCTCCCTGATTGGCCGAAAACATTTTTTGTACGTAGTAATTTGGTGTGAGATTAACCCTCGAGTTATCAAAGAATATCAAATCAGTCTTCCACTGTGTAAAATCTTTCTTCGCAAATAAAGGAGCGTAAGAAGCCATTCTCACCACATCACCGTTGCGTTCAAGAGCCGTCATATAAGCAGCTTCGGATATAGCATTACGCATTTTATTTCCCCATGAAGCATATTCTCCAAGATAAACTTCCGTAGCATTACGTTTGTAAGAATCATAGCGGTTCTGATGGGAAATAAACCAATTCGGATCAGTATAATAATGCTCATCTACTACCGGAACTTTCAAATCATCGGCCAACTTCCATCCTTTTGTAAAATCTTCCCCGTCGGGAGACGGACCAACTGTGCCTACAACTGTTATTTCCGGATGCTTAGCTTTTACGGCATTAAAAATCATTTTAAAGCGTTCTTCAAATTCGGGAGTTATTTTATCTTCATTGCCAATACCAATATATTGAAGATGAAATGGAGCCGGATGTCCTGCAGCAGCACGTTTAGCTCCCCAAACAGATGTTGCAGGACCGTTTGCCCATTCTATGAGATCTAACACTTCCTGAATATAATCCTGCATTTCATTCATGGGAATAGCTTTTTGTCCGGTTCCACCCACACGCCATGTACCACCTGAATTCTGGCAGCTGACAGCGGCTGGTAAAACAGGTAATGGTTTTGCACCTATATCTTCGCAGAATTGGAAATACTCAAAGTATCCCAAGCCTGTTGTCTGATGATAACCCCAAATATTACGTTGCTCTTTACGCTGTTCAATAGGGCCAATTGTATTTTTCCAACGGTACATATTTTCCAGACCGTCACCATGAGAAAGACAACCTCCGGGGAAACGGATGAAACGAGGTTTCATATCGGCCAGCAACTGTGCCAAATCAGCGTTCAAACCATTCGGACGGTTTTTAAATGTTTTTTCAGGAAACAAAGAAACAACATCTATAGCCAGCTTCCCTTTGGTTGTGGCCAGAACTACTAAGCTGACAGTATCATTACTTTCCGCAGGAATCAGACTTGCTGTATATTTATTCCAATTATCAGTTGATGTGGAGAGTTTTGTTTCAGCAAGAACTTTTCCTTTAGGAGTTTGCAAACTAATGCTCAACTCAATTGGCTCTTTGCTAAGCTGACGTGCAAACATTGAAAAATTATATTTATCGCCTGCTTTTACCACCATGCCATTGAAGCCTGAGTTTTTTATACCAACCCCGGACAAACCAGTGCTATTGGCTTCGTGTCCCACATGCTCAACATCAAGCACCATGTAATGAGGATTATTAGGATGAATAGGTGACGAAGTTTCAACACTAATTTTACCATAAGAAAAACCGGGAGTGATGTATTCCCAGTAAGAGAAAGGATTCCATTCTTTACGTTCAGTAGGGTTATATTCAAATGATCGGTTTTGCACTAACTCTGCATAAAGTCCCCCATCGGCAGAATAATTAATGTCTTCAAAGAAGAGTCCAAACAAATCAGAACTGATCTTTTTTCCTCCTTTAGATGCCTGCATTGTTACCGGAAATAAAAAAAAGAATCCGAGCAATATCAGGCTTTGGAATAGATTACACGTTAATCTTTGACTAAAAAACGTATTAATGATTTTCATATTTATTAGTTTATTGTTCGTAGATCTTTGGTTATACAATTAGTTACTACAAAGATGGGATATTTTTAGCCTTTTCATTTCTATTTATTGATAATCTACATCTAATTTTAGATAATTCTTGGCTTTTACAGGTAGAGTAACATAAGATTATTAATTCAATTCGGCTTATTCTTCTGTACATCCGGATGTACGCATCTTGTACACCCGGGTCTAAACAAGTCTTCCACCCGGGTGTACAAGATGCGTACACCCGGGTGGAAGACAAAACATTTACTTTAGAACTTTTGATTGTAAACCAGAAAACTGTTTCTACTACATGACATCTACTAAATAATTCAGGTAGATGAATGAGATAAAGGTGCTAGATCACTGCTAGATCAAATTAAATTGATCTAGCACCATTTTTATGTTTATTATCAGATAGTTATACGCCTACTGCTAGATTGCTAGATCAATTTTAAATTTTCAATTATTATGTAGCTATTTTATAGTAAATCAGTGCTCACTTTTCTAGCAGTTTCTTTCCTATTACTTTTTCATTCGGACTTTTATCTGTGTAAAAGAATGCGCTGGGAAGGAATAAGTAAATTTGTTCTTCTCAGCTTTAAATTCTTTTGTAACAGGCACATACTGGTTTTGTTTGTCATATGTAAAAGTCTCATTAAGTGCGTTTCCTGCAACTAAAGTAGCCTCAGCTTTACCAGTAAATTCAGCTGAATTAGATACTATGTTAGTTGTAATAGCTTTGTCTTTATGTCTGTTGATTACGTTTATGTAAGTGGTATTAGTCTCTTTAGAATACACCGTAAATTTTAGGATCAATTTCGGCAATCTTCCTTTCAACATCAATTTTAATTTCAGCTGTTTGACCAAACAAACTAATTGGCAAAGCCAACAATAAATTAATTAAGATCTTCTTCATCGTATTCTATTATTTCCTTTGAATTATCAATTATAACAAACTACTTTTTACAAATGATTGTGTATGTTTTACCTGCTTCAGTAGGCAAATCATATAACCAGATTGATTTAAAATTAATAGAATTTAGCTTTGCAGAAGCCGATATCAAAGGATCCTTTACTTTAACCATTTCAAAAAATGGATTTGAATTTTCTCCTGAAGCCACATTTAATGTTTTACTACCAGCCATAGTAACTTCATTAGGAACACGAATACGGCAATTTCCACCTAAATGAGACTTTATAATAATTTTCTGTACTTGATTATTTTCCCAAGTGATGCTCACATCAAAACCACTATAAGCCCTCAAACCACTGATACTTCCCTTTTTCCAATCATCAGGCAATGCTGGTAAAATATCAATAGCTCCATCGTGACTTTGCAAAAGCATTTCTGTAATACCAGAAGTACAGCCAAAGTTTCCATCTATCTGAAATGGCGGATGTGCATCAAAAAAGTTGGGATAAGTACCACCACTCCTTTCTTTTACCGGGTCAACAAGCGTTAATTGGTCAGTAATCAGTTTTCGTGCATGGTTACCGTCAAGCAAACGTGCCCAGAAATTCACTTTCCAACCCATCGACCATCCGGTTGATACATCACCACGATGAATAAGCGTTGTACGTGCAGCATCAAACAAATCAGGAGTTGTATATAGTGAAATCTGATTACTAGGGTACAAACCATATAAGTGTGACACATGCCTATGTTGATCATTCGGATCATCCCAGTCTCCTATCCACTCCTGTAACTGACCATAACGGCCAATCTGCATTGGAGGAAGATTATTTAGTATCTTTTGGAAATCAGCCATCAATGCTCCATCTTTTTTCAGCAACTTAGCAGCTTTAATTGTTTTGGTAAACAAATCGAAAAGAATCTGATTATCCATAGTTGTTCCGTAAGTAAGTGCACATCCAGAATGTCCTGAAGGAGTATTCTCCGGTGACATAGAAGGGCTTACTACCAACCATTTATGAGAAGGTTCTTCTATAAGAAAATCTTTGTAAAATTCACAGGCTGATTTTAACACAGGATAAACCGATTCCAAATATTTTAAATCACCACTATACAGATATTTCTCCCATAAATGCTGTGACAGCCATGCACCACCCATCGGCCATAATCCGGCATTTGCAAAATCAACCACACCAGAAATGCGCCAGATATCAGTATTGTGATGAGCTACCCAGCCATTGCATCCATACATCGTTTTAGCTGTTTGTTTCCCGGTTTCCGACAGTTCTTTGATTAATTTAATCAATGGTTCATGCATTTCAGACATATTACATTTCTCGGCAGGCCAATAATTCATTTCCGTATTGATATTGATGGTATACTTACTATCCCATGCCGGATGAGTGCTGCCATTCCATATTCCCTGAAGATTGGCTGGTTGCCCTCCCGGTTGAGAAGATGAAATCAACAAATAACGGCCAAATTGATAATACATAGAAATCAATTCAGGATCAAATGACTTTGAGAAATTCTTAATTCTTTCATCAGTTGGCAGTTTTGCTGCCGATGAAGTACCTAAATCAAAATTTACGCGATTAAAATATTTCTGAAACGCAGCTATATGACTCTTAAGCATTGTTGAATAAGACCTATCCTGAGCGGCTGTAAGATAGTTAGCACATTTCCTTGTTTCATCTGCCGATAAAGTTTTATAATCAGTAAAATTGGTTGCAATAGATATCAGGATAACAACTTCATTAGCCTTACTTATATTAATCTTATTTGATTCAATTGTTGTAGTTCCGCCCGAATTTAATATTTTCGCACGAGCATCAAATTTTACTTGTCCGGTTACTCCTTCATGAGTACCAGATAAGCCTGTCATCTCGAGAGTTTTAGTATCCAGCACCTTCACCGATTTCTGCAAAGGCCCGTCAAAACTTGCTGCAAAAGATAATTTTCCAGGTTTATTGGCAGTAAGTCTTACTACAATAACCTGATCTGGTTTCGATGCAAAAACTTCTCTTTTATAAGTTACTCCATCCACTTTATAAGAAGTAGTAAAAACAGCCTTTTCCAGATCGAGTTCCCTGTAATAATCAGTATAGGTATCATTACCCTTAAATGCCAGATTCAGGTTTCCAGCTATCTGAAACATAGAGCCATGTAATTGCTTAGCAGTAAGTCCTTTGTTTGCCAGAAAATCGGCTCGTTTATAGTCTTCTTTAAAAATATAATATCGCACTGAGTCAAGTACGGATAAACCATCAGGGTTGTCATTACGTGATGGACCACCTGACCAAAAAGTGCTTTCATTTAACTGTAGTTTCTCATTAACAGGATCTCCGAAAACCATTGCAGCCAGTCTGCCATTACCAATTGGAAGCGCTTCGTTCCACACTTTAGCAGGTTTATCATACCACATTTTAAGTTTTCCGCCTTTTTGCGCCCATGCATTTGGAATAGCAAGAAGACAGAATAATAAAATCAGTACTGAAATTTTAATGTTGTTCATTTTATATATTTAAAGATTTTGCATAATAAAAAGGATTAACTGATGAATATTTCTCAGCAAAGATCTATTCTAACAGTTAATCCTAATTACTAATTGGATTTATTTCTGATTACACGAACATAATAAACTGCGCCGGCAATATTATCAGGTAAAGATTGAAACTTAACCCTAACGTAATCTTTTCCTTTCAACATTGAATCAGGGATAGGATATTCTACATTCTGGAATTCTTTTTTATTCCATTTACCACTTATATTCTCCGTTGCTAACTTCTCATTATCAATGTAAATATCAAATTTTCTATTACCTGTTTCAGCTCCCCAATAACGCACCATCAAACTCAGACTAGTTTCCTTATTTGTAGCAAGTTTATAGCTAAAATAGCCTTCATTGCGTGCATCACGCCAAAATTCATCCAAATTATTGCCACTATTTGTATTTTGCTTTTCAGCAGCATGATCAACTTCCGGTTGTTGTTCCCCCGGAGCTACAAAGTCAATTGTACGTTTCTGCAAATCGGCTTTTTGTTGCTCCAGTACTGAAAGTGAATCAATATAAGAACGGTACTGACTGTTTGATAAAGTCATCCAATACATTTCATATCTCGCATCATGAATTTTATAAAATGGTTCAAGTACAACTTTTATCGGATTGACCATTTTAACTTGCGAGAAAGTAAAATTAAACGGTTTTCCAGCTACAGGTATTACCTTATCTGCCAATGATGCGATATTATCCTCCACAATTATTGGAGCTTCATTTAAAGGTAATTTCTTTCCACTCGCAATATGCCCCCATCTTGAATCGTCAGCAACCAGTCCTTTCATATCCTCGGTACCCGTTTTGGCACTCAGCAAGATAGGACCATGCATAAAAGCAATATAATTAGGCACATTTGGCAGACGTTCAATATGAGTATTCATCAGGAATTTAATTACTACGATATCCCCTTTTTTCCATATCCTGTCAATGCTTACATAAGATGACGGATGCGCAACAAAGTCAACCATCTTTCCATTAACCGTAATTTTCAGCTGTCCATCATTTACCCAATAAGGATAACGAATCATCAGTCTGAAACGAGCATTACCGCTGGTTATTGTAAGTTTAGTCTGTTCCTCATTAGGGAATGCAGTTTCCTGTTTTACTTTTATATTTTTGTCTTTCCAGTTTAGCTCTGAAGCAATAAACAGATTTAAAAACAACGAATCTTTAGAGTGGGTATAGATAAACTGACCATATTTACCATGGTTTTCCATACCGCTTCCTACACAGCACCACATTCCCTCATTTGGAGTGGAATACACCCTGTAATGACGTGGGCGAGCTGATGTGAAATACACATAGCCACCATGTTCGGGGTGCTGAGATGAAAGTATGTGGTTAAATACAGTTCTTTCATAATAATCGGCATATTTAGCCAACGGATTAACCCGAAACAAATCTTCAGTAAGTTTCAGCATATTATACGAATTACAACTTTCCGGACCTTCTACATCATTTGCATAATCCGAACAGGCAGCCGCACTTGGGAATATTTCTCTCCGGCTATTTCCACCAAATGCAAGAGAACGATTGGCAGTTACCGTTTCCCAGAAAAAGCTGCCAGCCTTTCCATAGTTATTATCGTGAGATAGTTCCGCTATTCTTTCAAAACCTACCACTTTGGGCACCTGTGTATTTGCATGTTTATTATCAAGATTATCTGTATTTGCTGCCATTGCATCAAGCAACATTTTATGAGAGAAACGCTTCGCTGCAATCAGATATTTCTGATCACCAGTCATCTGGTATGCATCGGCAAAAACTTCATTCATACCACCATGCTCATTATTAAGCATCTCTTCCATCTCTGTATCAGAAAGTCCAGAAGTTATATTAATGGCCCAATCACAGAATTTAATAAAAATCCTTTTTGCTTCTTTGTTACCGGTATATAACCATGCATCTCTAAGCCCGGTATACATTTTGTGTACGTTATACCAGGGCACCCAATACTTCCAGATCACACTAACATCGCCAGCCTTAATCTTAGCCCATACACCTTTGCTGTCAGGAACACCACCTACATATCCCTCTCCCCATTCCGGATGCTTTTTTGTATTAGCATCCTGACAAGCTTTTAATTCCATAATCATGTACTCCAAACGCCTCTTACACTCTATATTACCGGTAGCAGCATTAATTGCCATTGCCGATAAATAATGTCCTCCCACATGTCCATCCAGTCCAATCCAGTTCGCATAACTCTCACCTTTGGGAGTTAATCCGGCTTCCTTACGATACGGAGCCAGTAACCGATCAACATTATATTTCAAAAGCGTCTGAATATTCAGATCTCTGGCATACTTAAAAGGACCGTTAAGTAATGTCACATCACTTAACGGAAAAGTATTCAGATATAATTTATCCTGAGCTATAATACTATTACAAAATAATAAACTACAAATAAAGACACCAAGCTTTACCGTTTTCGACTTTGAAAGAATAGCAGATTTCATTTCTTACAATTTATTTTATAGATTTCTATCGCTAACATAGTTATTTAAATAATAACTGAGCAAAGTTATAGAGATTATTTCTCCATACCGGCCAGGTATGCCCTCCGGAATATTCACTATACGTATATTTAATCTTCATATCATTAAATTTTGAAAGCATAATCTGACAATTTCTATGTGCTATATCTTCTTTGCCCCCTTGAGAGATCCAAAATTGCTTTAGATTTCTGTTTATCAGATCAGGATTTTTCTTCATAAACTCATATTGAGCTTCTGCAACACCATTTAAATTAGGCAGCCAACCAGAACTAAAAACTCCGAGATAAGAGAATAGTTGTGTGTTTTTTACTCCGGTATAAAGAGTCTGGATGCCGCCCATCGATAAACCAGCAAGTGCACGATTCTTTGAATCAGCTTTGACACGATATTCTTTTTCAACAAAAGGAATTATACATTCTTTTAATTCAGATTCAAATGCTTTCAATGATGATTCACTAAATCCTCCATTACCAATATTGCCATCAACCATAACAATAAGCATTGGCTTTGCTTTTTTCTCAGCAATCAGATTGTCTAGAATTAAATCAGTTTTGCCTTGGGTTGACCAGCCACGTTCATCTTCTCCACCACCATGCATCAAGTACAACACTGGATATTTTTGATTTACATCAGCATCGTATCCGGCAGGAGTATAAATAAAAAAGCGACGCCAAGTCTTTGTAACAGATGAATAATAACGCTTCATTCTTACATCACCGTGTGCAACATCTTTAACGGCATAATATCCATCCCCTTTAAAAGGTACTTCTATGCCACTGGCCATTCTACCCATACCATAGAACGTTTCGCTAGCAGGATCGGCAACAGCTACGTCATCAATCAACAAAGAATAATAATGAAAGCCTTCTGTCAGCGAATCAGTAGTAACTTCCCATATACCTTCGTTATTTTTTATCATATCGTACTTCTTCCCTAAATCAATCTGCACCTTCTGTGCATCAGGAGCTTTTACATGAAAAACGGCACGACTATCAGGTAAAATCAGAGGATATTTTGAAGCTCTTACATTCGATGAAGCAGACATTCCTATATTTGAGTTCTCATTATCTGTAGCTCTATCAGCCTGCCCTTTCACAGTTGAACTTAAAATAAGAGCTGTTAAAAATAGAAAAGTAAGTTTTTTCATTTTATTTAGTTGTTTTATTCAATAATCTATCATCTAACTATTGAAATCTTTTTATTTAAAAATCATACCAGCAAACTGATTCAGTGATCTTCTCCAGGTAAGCCATTCATGTGAAGTGCCAGGAGATTCATAATATACATGTTTAATTCCGGCCTTTTCAAGTTCTTTATGGAAATTATTTACTGTACGATACATTTGTTCCGGTTCAGCTGTTCCGATGCTTAAATAAACAAGTTTCACCTTCTGATTAAATTCGTTTGCATCAGTTAAAGCACCATTATATAATTTTGATAAATCCTGTGCCTGTTGTAGCATGCCACCTCCACTAAATCCGCCTATGTAAGCAAACTTATTAAGATTAGACAGCGTAATTTGGAATGTTTGAAAGCCTCCCATAGAAAGTCCGGCCATAGCTCTATGATCACGATCGGGTATGGTGCGGAATTCCTTGTCAATAGTCGGAATAATTTCTTTAATAAATACCTGTTCCAAAGCTTTATTCTGCATTAACCCTCTAAATCCTTGTTGATTTTCATTTTTAGGAGCATTCGGATCAACAGCATAACCCTTATCCATCACAACCAACATTGGTTTAGCTTTGCCCTCAGCAATAAGATTATCAAGAATATAATCAACCTTTCCCTGGTTTGACCATCCTGTTTCATCCTCTCCTGCTCCATGTTGCAGATAAAGAACCGGATATCTTACAGAAGAATCTGCATCATATCCTGCTGGAGTATAGACAAAAGCCCTTCTCCTTGATTTTGTTACATCAGAATAATATCTTACTTGCCGTATTTGACCATGAGGTACATTTTTTGCCAGATAATAATCCACCCCTTTTTCAGGAATCTCAATACCACTTGCCATACGTCCCATTCCATAAAAAGTCTGAGAGGCCGGATCGGCAACTGCAACACCATCAATAATTATAGAATAATAGTGAAATCCTTCAACAAGAGGTTCAGTTGTTACAATCCATGAGCCATCCTCTTCTTTCTCCATATCATATTTCTTGCCCAGATCAAGTTGTACTTTGTTTGCTCCGGGAGCTTTTATCCGGAAGAAAGCCCTGTTATCCGGAAAAACTTCCGGGTATTGCATTCCCGGAATATTTGTAGAAGCAGGGATGGCCGAATCAGTGCTATTGTTAGCAAGAGGAGCACTACTATAACGAGCTAATATTGAAGCATCAACAGGTTTGAATAATATCTGAGAAAACATATATAGATTCTGCTTCCAAACCTTGAAGTCATGATGCCCTCCCGGAATAACCTGATAGATATGAGAAATCTGATTAACATTCAAATAATCGTGTGTACGTTGACTATAAGTAATCAAATTATCCTTGTCGCCACAAGATATCCATAGTAATTTCAGCATTTTCTTTGTTTTAACAGGATCGGGAACAAGCTCCTGAGGTATTTTTGCATTTGGAGCTGATGAGAATCCTCCTATCCAGGCAAATTTATCAAGATTGCCAAGCCCGAAATTCAATGATTGTCCTCCTCCCATTGAAAGACCTGCAATTGCACGGTGTTCGCGATCTTTAAGTACCGGATATTTTTTTTCTATTGAAGGAATCAAATCATTTATCAAATCTTTTTCAAATGTAGCAAATGCCTGAACCTTCACGCCATCGTAAATATTACCAACGGCACGATCATCCTTCATTGCCCTTCCATTAGGAAGCACAACAATCATTGGAGCCACCAATTTAGCTGCATATAAATTATCAAGAATTACTTGTGGTTTACCTTGAATTAACCATTCCTTCTCGTCTCCACCTATCCCATGTAATAAGTAAAGCACTGGATATTTTTTACTTTTCGAATAACCAGGAGGAGTATAAACCAATGCCTTCCGGTTAACACCCACGGTTGCAGAATAGTATTCAATAGTATCTACCTTACCATGTTTTATTCCATCTCCAGAAACATCAAAACCTTCTGCCGCAGGATTAAACGTCTGACTGTAAATGCTTAAATTAGCAATAAAAGTTAAAGATAAAAGCATAAAAAACTTTTTCATAATATCTATATTAAAGTTGACTATCGGTTAACAATTATGGTATTCAGAATGCTTTATAAAAGCAACAGCCGTTAAATGAATTCGAATCAATTGATTCTCCTATTTTTAGCCCCGGCTTCATTAGGATGCAAAACACCATCGTCGGGCATATCGGGCAGAACAGTTGCCAGAATACCAGGACTCTGCATAACTATTCCTTTGAACGAACTTTTATTCCTAATAAAGAAAGCATTTCCACAGCATATCTTTTACCGATTTTTCTATAACCATCGGCAGTAAAATGCAGTCCATCGCCCACAGCTGTGCAATCTTTGGAAGAAATAACATATGAATTAGGAATTGTCTGAGGAAGTTTATTTATAATAGCATTCATACTTGCACATTTGCCACCCTGATCAGCAGCTACAAGTTCTCCGGCAAGTAATGGTACAGATTTTGGATTTAGTTTTAAGTCCTTAATCAGATTGTTATAAACGCCTTGCATCTTTGATGGCCAAGTCTCATCATTCGTGTTAGATTCTCCCTGATGTAACAAGATTCCTTTTATTACACCTGATTTTTGAGCGATTTTAGCCATTTCAACCAGTCGTGCATAAGGATTACCATCATACTGATTTAGCATACCAATCATCCATGATGGAGCCGTAGCTACATAAGATTGATAATTATCTTTATCAAAAAGCTCTATTTTACACCCACCAACAGCTACATTTATTACACCAACTCTGACATTCTTTGGCAGATTAGCAATCATTGTTCTACCAAAATAATCAGCAGGCGTTAAACCGGTATTACAGCGGCATAATGGCGGAACGGCAAGATACCAGCTAGCCTTAACTCTACCCATATCAGGGCAATCAAGAGTTGACAAAACCTGAAAACGGTTATCAGTCATAATCGTATCTTGTGGCTCTATTTTGGCATTTCCCTCCATATTAGATTGTCCCAAACAAATGAAAATATAAAAATTCTTATCCTGAGAATAAGAATTCAAGCTCAATGCAAGTAATCCTACAAATACCAATAAAGTAATCTTTGTTTTCCTTTTCATATTCCATTTTAAGTTATCAATTGTACTTGTTCTGAAATAAAACAGATTTAAAGCAAAAATAGCCTTACCATATTATTCTCTGTTTCGAATTAAGATATTTGGTTTTCAATTTTAGATAAAAGTGAAATTTGATTTACATAAAAGTATATCTATAAGCCAAATAAGAAAGCGTATTAACCTAATGTCTAAAAAATAACTGTTTATATTAAAGCTTATTGGAAAGTAATTTTAAAGTGGGCGAAACTTTTTCAACCCATTATGTGAAGGCAATTATACATTTTGAATGTCAATAAATCTATCTTATCATCTTGTATTGATGACAGCCCCAATTGTCTATATTCGTTTCTGCAAAAAAATCCTTATAGACATGGGAAAAAGTATAAATTTTACTGGACAGCAATAATCTCTAATGTAAGAAGAAGCTTCCTGAATCAATGATTTAGGGAGCTTTTTTATTCCCCCTTAATGAACTATTCTCCTAAACCAACGCCCCTTCTTCGAATATCATAGCAGAATTGAATCAAAACTGTTATATGAACAAGTAAAATAGCAAAGAATTGAGAGAACAAAAAGACTATTGAACTGTTACTAAATTAATAGTCTTCAATTAATTCAATCTACATGAGTGACGTAATTAACATAAATACACTGATGTGTAATCCCGAAACAGGGATATGCGAAAGTCCGGAGACAAAAACTGAGACCAGCGATGTTAGAATCTCTCCAAAGGAAAGGCCTGTACACATCCTCTACTACACAGATCCAATATGTTCTGCTTGCTGGGGCATTGAACCTCAGCTTAGAAAACTGAAACTGGAGTATGGAGATTATTATGAGATAGAGTACAAAATGGGAGGTTTACTTCCAAGCTGGGATAATGAGAACAATAGTAAAATAGGAAAACCTGAAGATGTGGCTCACCATTGGGAAGAAGTTGGCGACTACTATGGAATGCCCATCGATGGTGACGTATGGCTGGAAGATCCTTTATCTTCATCTTACCCGCCTTCAATAGCTTTTAAGGCAGCACAAATGCAGGATGGAGAGAAGGCTTTGAATTTTTATCGAAGAATAAAAGAGATGCTTTTCTTAGAGAAAAAGAATATTGCAAAGTGGGAATGGATAGAAAAAGCTGCATTGCAAACTGAGTTGGATACAAAACAGCTGAAAAAAGATTTTGAAGGAGATGCGCAACGGCTTTTCCAGGAAGATTTGAATATTAGCAAGCAGATGGGTGTGAGAGGATTCCCAACTTTATTCTTTTATAATGCTGAAGGCAATAGGGTTGAGCTATATGGCGTAAGACCTTACAAGGATTTTGAGCAGTCTTTATTAAAATTGTGTCCACAGGCAGTTAAGCATCCCATAACTAAAACACATGAAGGCATCTTTGATACCTACCCCACCCTAACCACTCGTGAATTTGCAGTACTTACAGACAGGCATGACAATGATGCATTGGACATATTGAACAATCTGCACAAACTAAAATTTATAGAGAAATACTTATCAAAGAAAGGGGCTCTTTGGATCAAAAAATAAAGAAATCAAGGATATTATAAAGTCTTGAGGAATAACACAATATGGGGTTGCACTACGGCAAAGTGGTGTACATGGTGTACATAAATTGTTCTTTTTTTGTTTTACAAAATCTTTTTTTGAAAATTCCGCAAATTGCAGAATTTTCAAAAAAAGATTTCCAGAAAACAAAAATAGTCTTTTTAAGTACACCATGTACACCACTATTTTATCAAAGAAGATAGTTATAATCAAGACAAAACACTATAACATAGGCATATATACATATTAGATCAGACAACTAAATGAATTAGTAAAAACAAAACGAGATCTCAGTCCAATCATGTACACAGGGTCGACGCATTAAAAATTTTGCGCCAATAAAAGTTCACAGAGGAACCTTTGGTCCCATCCTGCAGCTTTCCTTTTTCCTTTAATGCTGCCTTTTCTTGGACTTTTCTTTAATATCATAAGTGCTATCTTATTTATTAATGAAAAGTTCTGGGCAGCATTTCCTGTTTTTCTTCCGGCGTCTTCTCCAAATGAAACATCCAACTGCCAATGCAAATTGTTTTCTACAGACCAGTGAGTCCGTACTGATTCTGCTATTTTCTGGGGCTCTAGACCTAAAGAAGTAATGTAATATCTCTTTTCTAAAGATGTCTCCCCAGTCTTAATAATCGTTCTTTCTGAAGTGACTCTTACTATTGATTTTATGCCTTTCCATTCTTTGTAAATTACCTCAAAGCCGCTATTACTGTATACAAAGCATTCTCTGATTTCTTTTCTTCCATGACCTATTTCCTCTGTCCGATATTTGGCATATTGAGTTTTGTCATATGCTGAATATTTATCACCCTCACTTCTGTCCAACTCTTCAAACCATGCCTGTAAATCGACATACAGTTTTCTTTGGTTGTTTTTAACATGAAGAACATAGTCTGCTTGTTTATCGATAATCTTTTTGGCTATTGCCTTCTGACATCCCATGGCATCAATAGTTACTATGCAGTTCTGTAGGTCAAGAGCGCTTAGAAGTTCAGGAATAGCCGTAATTTCGTTGCTTTTTCTGTTTACCTTGACCTGTCCTAGAGTCACCCCATTGGCTGCTGCCCAAGCACTTACCATATGAAGTTTAAAATGGGATTCTCCTTCCGGATTGGAACGGGTGCATTTACTGGCACCCCGTATGGTTTTTCCATCAATGGCCACAATTCCTTCATATTTCCCACAAATTTGAGACATCCAATAACGGAAAACACGCTCAAAATAATCGGGTGAAAGGCTGCTAAAAAAGCGATTAAAAGTATCATGTGAGGGAACATGTCTGAAAGAAGAAATACGTTCAGCAAAGAAATCTTTCCTGGAGTTACCAAACTCTTCTATCTCATTCCAGGAATCCGCACCACAAAGAACTGCAGCCATGGCAATATATACTATTGATTCTACTGAATGTTCCTTTTTTCTGTCAATACGTGTATCGTTGATTTGTTTACAAAGACTAATTATGCTCATTTTGCTGTTAATTTATATTTCTAATTTCTTTATAAAGATAATAAATATAATTAACTCAACAAAATGCTTATAGCCTTAATATTAAAGTTATAACATATATTTATTAGATAATATATATAGTCATATTAAGTAATTATTATAATGCGTTTACCCTGATCATGTACAAGATTAAAACCTAACATGTACATGATTGGGCTCAAACATGTACATGTTTACCAAAACCATAAACCAATAAAACATTAATTACCATAGGTATGTGTGTTAAACTGATTCCAGTTGACTACTAATGTTCTTAAGCCTATAATCAGTTGACCGATTAATCTATTTACTCTGAACGAAGTTTTCCGTACACAAAAGAGGCACGGTAAGAGTGATAATAATGAGCATTATATACATGTTTAATAAATTAAATTATTATTCTAATAAGCTAATTACCCAAAAATAGTACAAAACTCTGATTTTTTTGTTATTTTTGCGTCAATAAGTCTGTCCGGCAATAAAAAAGCCGCGGTATAAATATAACCTATGAAAGTAATTGATTTAATAAAAAATAATAGCAGTACAGCTTTTTCTTTTGAGATTTTGCCCCCAATAAAAGGTACTGGCATTGAAAAACTGTACGATTCGATAGATACGTTAAAGGAATTTGACCCAAAATACATTAACATCACTACACATCGTAGTGAGTACATATATAAAGATCTTGGAAATGGACTGTTTCAGCGTAGCAATGTACGCCGCAGACCAGGAACGGTGGCGGTAGCTGCTGCCATAAAAAACAAATATGACATTACAGTAGTACCTCATCTTTTATGCAGCGGTTTCACTCGAGAAGAGACTGAATATGTGTTACTTGACCTTCAGTTTCTTGGCATTACCGATCTATTGGTACTACGAGGAGACAAGGCAAAACATGAATCTTCTTTCAAACCTGAAGGGAATGGTTATTACCATGCCATTGAATTGCAGGAACAAATAAACAGCTTCAACAAAGGGCTGTTTGTAGACGGTGAGCAGATGAAGGAAATATCACATACCTTCTCTTATGGAGTTGCCTGCTATCCTGAGAAACATGAAGAAGCGCCCAATATTGATACGGATATTTACTGGCTGAAAAAGAAAATGGAAGCGGGTGCTGAATATGCTGTGACTCAATTATTTTACGATAACAAAAAGTTCTTTGAGTTTGTGGAACGAGCTCGTAAAGCGGGTGTTACCATCCCTATTATTCCAGGAATTAAGCCGTTCGCAAAATTATCTCAATTGAACATGGTTCCCAAAACCTTTAAAGTTGATATCCCGGAAGAGTTAGCTAAAGAGGCTATGAAATGTAAAGATGATGCAGCAGCCAAACAACTTGGAATTGAATGGTGTGTTGAACAATGCCGGGAGTTGATGGCGCACGGACTTCCAAGCATTCATTTCTACTCAATCGGTGCGGTAGACAGTATCAAAGAAGTTGCTAAACTAATATATTGATTTATGTTCTTTAGAGAGGTTATAGGACAAGAAGAGGTTAAAAAGAAATTTCTTTTGGAAGTGAAGGAGAATCGTATCCCTCATGCACAACTGATTTGCGGTCCGGAAGGTATAGGTAAATTGCCACTGGCCATTGCTTACGCCCGATATCTTCTCTGTACCAACCCCACGGAAGAAGATGCATGCGGCATTTGCCCTTCATGTGTAAAATTAAATAAACTTGCGCATCCCGATCTGCATTTTGTATTTCCCATTGTGAAGAAGAAGAACTCGAGCAAAGATGTGGTATGTGATGATTATATCAAAGAGTGGCGAAATTTTGTATTGAGTAACCCTTATTTTAATCAGAATCACTGGTTAAAAGAAATAGGATCGGAAAATGCTCAGGCTATTATATACGCTAAAGAGAGCGATGAGATTGTACGAAAGCTGAGTTTGAAGAGCAGCGAGGGTGGCTACAAAGTGATGATTATCTGGCTACCAGAGAAAATGAATGCCGTTTGTGCCAATAAGCTCCTGAAAATGCTGGAAGAACCGCCTGCTAAAACAATCTTCCTACTGGTATCCGAAAACCCGGATCTTATGCTTTCTACTATTCTGAGCCGCGCACAGCGGGTTAACGTACGAAAGATTGAGGAAGAAAGTATTGCTGAGGCTCTGAAAAGAAGCTATGGATTAACTGAGAATGACGCGCAAACAATTGCACATATATCCAACGGTAGTTTTATCCGTGCTATGGAAACCATTCACCTGAACGAAGAAACAAAGCTTTTCTTTGAGCTATTTGTTAGCTTGATGCGTCTTTCTTATCAAAGAAAGATACGGGAGATGAAGGCATGGAGCGAGCAACTGGCAGGCATGGGCCGGGAGAGACAAAAAAACTTTCTGGAGTATGCCCAACGAATGATTCGCGAAAACTTTATTTTCAACTTTCACCGCAATGAACTCACATATATGAATATTGACGAACTGAATTTCGCAACCCGTTTTTCTCCTTTTGTCAATGAACGAAATGCAATGGGAATAATGGAAGAGCTTAGTATGGCTCAACAACATATTGAACAGAATGTGAACGCCAAAATGATATTCTTTGATTTCTCTCTAAAAATGATTGTTTTACTGAAACAATAAATAGTATAAAAATGGATTATAAATTACATAACGGAAGCGGGAAACTATGCTGTAAGGGCTGCTCCCGACAAGATAACAAACTAAATACTTACGACTGGCTTGCAGACATTCCTGGAAGCAGCGAAGAAAGCGATCTCGTTGAAGTGCAGTTCAAAAATACGCGTAAAGGGTATTATCGCAACAGCAACGGTTTAAAACTGGAGAAAGGCGATACCGTAGCTGTAGAATCAACCCCCGGGCACGATATTGGCATTGTAACACTGACAGGAAGATTGGTCTCTTTACAAATGCAGAAAACCGGCTTTAAGGCTAATACGGAAATAAAACGTGTATATCGTAAAGTAAAAGCGGTAGACATGGAGAAATATGACGAAGCCAAAACAAAAGAGCACGACACAATGATTCGTTCGAGGCAAATTGCGTCAAGTCTCAATCTCAATATGAAAATAGGCGATGTTGAATATCAGGGAGATGGCAACAAAGCTATCTTCTATTATATTGCAGATGAACGCGTCGACTTCCGCCAACTTATAAAAGTTTTGGCAGAAACATTCCGTGTACGCATTGAAATGAAGCAGATCGGAGCCAGACAGGAAGCTGGCAGAATAGGTGGAATCGGTCCTTGTGGAAGAGAGCTCTGCTGCGCTACATGGATAACTAATTTCGTATCCGTATCAACCAGTGCGGCAAGATTGCAGGATATATCTCTTAATCCTCAGAAGCTGGCGGGACAATGCGCCAAATTAAAATGTTGCATGAATTATGAAGTGGATACTTATGTGGAAGCACAAAAGCGTTTACCTTCAAGAGAAATGGAACTGCAAACAAAAGATGGCGTTTTCTATTTCTTCAAGGCTGATATATTAGGCAACCTGATTTCGTATTCAACTGATAAGAACTTTGCTGCAAACATTGTTACAATTACAGGAAAAAGAGCTTTTGAGATTATAAACCTCAATCGTAAAGGCATTAAACCGGATAGTTTGCACGAATCAGAAAAGAAACCTGAACCACCAAAATCTATTGACTTGTTAGATCAGGAAAGTCTTACCCGTTTTGATAAGAGAAAAGGCGGAAATGAGAATAAAATCGTTAGAAAAAACGAAAACAGAAACAGACCTGAAAATAGAATCAGGAATGAAAACCCCAGAAAGGAAAACAGCGAGAACGCGAACAAGAATGAGGGCGAAAATAGAAATGAGAACAAAAGAAGGATTGTAAGCAGAAACAGAAATGAGATTGTGAGCAAGCCTAACAACGAAAACGCCAACAAAAACGAAAGCGAAAACGTGATCAGAAACGAAAGCGCAGGCAGAAATGAGAATGCAAACGTAAATAGAAACAAGCGAAGAAGAAGACCAATCAATAAACCTCAACAGCGCGATGACAAGCCACAATCTGAAAAAGAATAAATTCACTTTGCTGTTATTGCTCATTATATTAACAGCGTGTGACTCCAATACAATGTATCACTCTTACCTCCATCTACCTCAAAAGGGATGGGGAAAGAGTGATACTCTTATTTTTAAAGCACCAATAACAGACTCTCTTTCCACATTCCGCATTTCCGTAGAGGTGCGTAACCGTGATGATTATCCATATGGCAATCTTTATCTGTTCATCTCACATAACACACAAGATAGTACTGTTTTTGTAACTGATACGATAGAGTATACGCTTGCCGATAAATCAGGAAAGTGGATGGGAACAGGCTTGGGAAACCTCTACCAATCGTCTAAAAGCTATACTTTTATTGCACCTGGACGCTCCGGGAATCTAACGTTCAGAGTTAGTCACGGAATGCAGGATAATTCTTTAATAGGGATTAACGATATTGGCATAGAAATTAAAAAGAAGAAATAACTTCACGGCAGTTTTTCCTTCTATCTGAAGTTTATCTTTCTATCAGGATCTTTCAGATCTTCCGGCATCAATTCTCAGGAAGATGAATAAAAGGATTGTGAATCCCCATAATGACGACCCTCCATAGCTAAAAAAAGGCAGAGGAATACCAATAACCGGTGTCAGTCCCAATACCATGCCCACATTAATGAACAGGTGAAAGACAAAGATACTAACCACCGAGTAGCCATAGACTCGGCCAAAGGCTGAATATTGCCGTTCAGAAAGGACGACAAGACGTAGTATCAGAATCAGAAATAGCACCAATACAACGGAAGATCCAATAAATCCTTGTTCCTCACCCACAGTGCAAAAAATAAAATCCGTATCCTGTTCAGGAACATACTTTAGTTTCGTCTGGGTCCCATTAAGGAAACCCTTTCCATATAGTCCGCCCGATCCAATAGCAATCTTTGATTGATTCACATTATAACCTGCACCGGTAAGGTCTTCCTCCATACCCAGCACCACCTTAATACGAATCTGCTGGTGCGGTTCCAATACGTTATTAAACACATAGTTACTTGAATATAAGAATCCTACAGAGGCAATAGTAAATATAGAGATTAACAAATATCCTTTATTTCTATCTGTAAGCGAAAGAAAAACCAGATATACAGCAACGAATATGCATAATGGGAGCAACACCCATACAAGATTAAAAGGAATAACATATTGTGAAAACAGAAGAGCCAGAGTAACAACAAGCGCACTGATACCTATGATATTACGAACAGGTGGCCATCGTTTCATATAGACCCATACCATTCCTCCGGCAAACAAAAGCACCATCAATAATACGGAAAATTGCCCGATAGGAGTTGGAGTACCAGCAATCATCTGATCGCCAAAGCGTATACCTACAATGAAGTAAATCACAGCACAGACTCCCGAAAACAGTATGGCGCCAGGCATCCCTTCCCTATAAAGCATAAAGAAGAAAGAAAGATAGACTAAAGCCGATCCAGTTTCTTTCTGCATAATTATTAGCCCTAATGGAAATAAAATAAAAAGAGCCAATAGTAAGACACTTTTCAGCTTCTTCATATTAAATGAATAGGAACTCATATATTTTGCAAGGACAAGTGCTGTAGCAAATTTTGCAAACTCTGCAGGCTGAAGACTTACCGGTCCTAAACTAATCCAGGAATGGGAGCCTTTTACATCTCTTGCAATAAATATCGTGGCAAAAAGCAAGAATAACATACCTATATATATAACATAGGAAAACATATCGTATATCCGTTCTTCTATCATTAACAACACAAAGCCTAGTCCGAAAGAACAGAGTATCCACATCAACTGTTTTCCACCTCGAGTACCAAAACTCAGAAAGTCAGTATCCCCATAATTATAACTGGCTCCACATACACTAAACCAACCACAAATAATGAGTAACAGATAGACAACAATAGTTGTCCAGTCTACTGATTTCCATAGACTAACGCGTTTGGGTTCCATAAGATATTACTGCATTACTAATACTTTCAACTAATTGGTCTCTCTCAGGGGCAATCTTTCCTTTAAGATAACGCTCCATCATCAATGCACCCATAGGAACAGCATATGTTGCTCCCCAGCCCCCATTTTCTACATAAATACAAATTGCTATTTTGGGCTTCTTCATAGGTGCGAATCCCATAAAGACAGAGTGGTCTTTTCCTCTGTTCTGGGCTGTTCCGGTTTTACCACATACCTCAACATCGGGCATATAATTAGCCCGGGTACATGTTCCATGTTCTACTGCTCCGCGCATACCCTGAATAATATAAGAGTAGTACTTCGGGTCAATAGTAGTGTATCGGGGATAGAGATAGGTGCTATCTAATTTCCCTCCCATAATATTCTTTACCACATGCGGAGTAATGAAATGCCCTTTATTGGCAATAGTCGCTCCTAAGTTAGCTATCTGAAGAGGGGTGAGTAATATCTCACCCTGCCCTATGGCCGTATGAATAATACGCAAACCACCCCACCGGCCTTTCCCGTATATTTTATCATAAAACTTAGAGTTAGGAATCAGACCTCTTTTTTCACCAGGAAGGTCAATTCCCAGCTTATATCCAAATCCCATAGACACCATATGGTCTTTCCATACAGTCAGCGCCGAATCTGAATTTAAGTATTTCTTATTATCAATCATCCTGTACAATCCCCAACAGAAATAAGAGTTGCAAGAGGTAGCCAATGCTGGCACCAAAGGCAATGGAGAAGGATGTGAGTGACATCCCACCCGAAGACCGGGAACTACAAATCCATGATAACAAGGAAAAGTAGTTGATGGATGTATAATGCCTTCCTGAAGAAAGACCAAAGATTGAGCCGGTTTAAAGGTTGACCCTGGAGGGTATGAGGCCATTAAAGCTCTGTTGAAAAGAGGCTTCCTGGGATCTTGTTCCAAGGCCATGTGATTTTTTCCTCGCTGACGACCAACCATATCTGCAGGATTAAACGATGGTGTAGAAACAAGACAAAGAATTTCTCCTGTTTCGGGTTCAATTGCTACTATTGCACCAATTTTATGTCCCATCAGTTTTTCCCCAAACTGCTGTAAGTCAATATCAATAGAAAGTTTCAGATTTTTCCCAGGTATCGGTTTCTTATCTAATTTGCCATTTAAATATTTACCCTGAATACGTCCATGTGCATCACGAAGCAGAATCTCCACACCTTTATGTCCACGAAGTTCTTTCTCATAAAACCTTTCCACTCCTTGTTTACCTATATAATCACCTCGAACATAATAATCATCTTCTTCAATATTAGACATGGAAGCCTCACCAAGATCACCTAATATATGAGCAGCTGAATTATATGAATATTGACGGATAGAACGTTGCTGAACATAGAAACCACGAAATTTAAATAATTTTTCCTGCAATACACTGCTCTCTTCCGCAGATAGTTGCACCATAAAAAGTTGATTGGTAAAACGAGAATATCCGGGATTTTTTGAACGATCTTTGATATCAGTCATTCGCTTTATGAGAAACTCCTTGGTGATATTTAGTGTCTTGCATAAATCAAGAGTATCAAGATGATTAATTTCTTTCATTACAACCATTACATCATAAGCCGGTTGGTTATAAACCAATAGTTTATTGTTACGATCATAAAAAATGCCTCGTGAGGGATATTGAATTTTATTCAGGAAAGCATTACTATCCGCATTTTTTTTATAGTCCTCAGATAAGATCTGAAGAACAAAAAGGCGCACAATAAAAATAAGCACCACCGAAATAGCAATGCCTGCAATCACATATTTTCTTTTCTCTAAGTTATAATCTCTAGCCACGTCTATTTTTTTAAGCCTTCAATACCCATAATACACAAAACAGTAAGCAATGTACTTGTGCCAATTTTGATTAGTAAAGTATTAAGGTCAAACAAGGAAAAGGACTCGATCATTAATAATGCCGCATGATGAAATAAAACACATACTATCACATATTTAATAAAGGAAAAAGTACCAATCGTCTTTATTGCTGGAACAAATTCATCAGTACTATCGCGCTGAGTGAATAGACGTAAAAAGTATGGGCGAAGAAAAGCGATAAAAACAGCCGAAGCAGCATTCATGCCAGGAGTATCTGAGAAAACATCAACCACTAAACCAAGAAAGAAGCCCCATAGCATTAATTCATTCCTTGATGTTCCAGATGACATCTTTAAAATCAGATATATATAGATGAATGGCGTAGCATATCCTGCAATATGGATATTATTGAGCACCAGGACCTGAATCAGGGCTAGGGCAGCAAACCACTCTATGCGTTTAAAATATGTTGTTATCATTGTTGCTTATTTGCCATTTCTTCAAGGAGTTTCTGCTCCATTTGATTTGATTTGGGTAATACTCTAACACTGCTTAATTTCCCAAAATCTGTAGCTAACCGAACTTTCAGTTGATAAGCAAGTCCATCTTTAGAATTTCCAATATGATCAACCGTACCAACCATTATACCCGCTGGAAAGACTTCTGAATAGCCACTGGTAACCAGTGTATCCCCTAAACTAAACTTAGCATGCCTAGGTAAATCATTTAAATATGCATAGCGAGAATCACTTCCTTCCCATCTCAATGTACCAAAATAGCCACTGCCTAATATCTTACATCCTATTCTACTCTTTGTATTCAGCATAGATATAACCACGGAGTATTTAGGTGTCGTCATATACACAATACCTACTACCCCGTTTCTGTCAATGACACCCATTTCACTATGAATACCAGCATCAGAACCTTTATCCAGTGTGATATAATTATCTGCTTTTGTCAGTGAATTCTTAATTACATTAGCTTTTATCAGATGACGTTCATTAAGAGCTCTGCCCTTTATGCTATCCACAGCCAAAGAGTCTACACCCCTTTCCTGCAATTCCTTTCTGAGATTCGTTATTTGTTGTTCAAGCAACATATTACGATCAAGTAAGTCTTCGTTAGCATCTTTCAAAAAGAAGTAAGAAGTTACATACCCTCTTAATTCATAAATTTCACCTGCAGCAACATTACTTGAATTAAAAAAAGAGCTACCCTGATAGTGATTGAAGCGAAACAACAAAGTAAAACCAGCAACCTCTAACAAAATGAAAAGGAACCAGTAGTTGTATTTTATAAGGAAGTTAAGTAAGTTCCGCATATAATTCCAATGTACTAACTAGCCGATATGCGGATCTGTCAGATTCTGTACCAAAGAGGTATATATCTGCATATCAGCATATCGGCATATTATGTTTATCGCATCAAGAATGAGAATCTATCCACATTCTTCAACGCTACTCCAGTTCCTTTTGCCACAGCATGAAGAGGATCCTCCGCTATGTGGAATTGGATGTTGATTTTATCTGTCAAACGCTTATCAAGTCCTCTTAAAAGAGCACCACCACCAGCTAAATAGATACCATTATGTACAATATCCGCATATAATTCGGGTGGAGTCTGTTCTAAAGCACTAAGAATAGCTGTTTCCATTTTTGCAATGGATTTCTCCAGACAATGAGCTATTTCCTGGTAACATACCGGAACTTCCATAGGAAGGGCAGTCATTCTGTTAGGTCCATGAACAATAAAATCTTCAGGGGCATCTTCAAGTTCTGTCAATGCGGCTCCCACATGAATTTTAATCTGTTCAGCAGTTCGTTCTCCAACCTTAAGGTTATGCTGACGTCCCATATATTCCTGAATATCAGAAGTAAGGTCATCACCAGCGATACGAATTGACTTATTTGAAACAATTCCACCTAATGAAATAACTGCAATTTCAGTTGAGCCACCACCTATATCAACAATCATGTTTCCTTCAGGAGCCTCAACATCTATTCCAATACCAATTGCCGCGGCCATTGGTTCAAAGATCAAATACACATCCCGTCCACCTGCATGCTCTGCAGAGTCACGTACAGCACGTAACTCAACTTCAGTACTGCCAGAAGGAACACAGATAACCATTCTCAAAGAAGGAGAGAAAAGTCTGTTATGTGTATTCATCATCTTAATCAAACCGCGCATCATTTGCTCACATGCATAGAAGTCAGCAATTACACCGTCACGAAGAGGACGGATAGTTCTGATATTCTCATGTGTCTTTCCATGCATCTGACGAGCCTTTTCACCTACGGCTATCATTTTATCTGTTCGTCTGTCAAGAGCCACAACAGAAGGCTCATCAACTACAATCTTACCATTACTGATAATGATGGTATTGGCTGTTCCCAAGTCCATCGCTATTTCTTGCGTAAAAGAAAATAATCCCATTTTTATTAATGTTTAAAGTGTCTGATTCCGGTTGTAACCATTGCTACACCATTATCATTACAATAATCAAAAGAAAGTTGATCTTTAATAGATCCTCCGGGCTGAATCACAGCCGTAACGCCTTCTTTGTGCGCTATTTCAACGCAATCAGGGAAGGGGAAGAATGCATCACTAGCCATAACCGAGCCTTGCAAATCAAAACCAAAAGACTTAGCTTTTTCAATAGCTTGTTTCAATGCATCTACACGAGATGTCTGGCCGATTCCACTTGCCAGAAGTTGTTTTCCTTTTGCCAGAACAATTGCATTTGACTTACTGTTCTTTACAATTTTATTAGCAAACAACATATCTTCAATTTCTTGTTCAGCAGGAACTTTATTGGTTACGGTTTTTAAGTCAGCAGCCGTTTCTATATTTAGATCTTTGTCTTGTACCAGAACGCCATTCAATAAAGAACGGAATTGTTTCTTAGGAAATTTAGCTTCCTTACGAACCAATATAATACGATTTTTCTTTTGAGTCAATATTTCCAGAGCATCGACATCATAATCGGGTGCAATGATAATTTCAAAGAAAATCTTATTGATTTCTTCAGCAGCAGCCTTATCTATCACGGCGTTCGTGATCAGTACTCCGCCGAAAGCAGATACAGGGTCACCTGCTAAAGCATCTGCCCAAGCCTCAGCCACAGTAGGGCGGGAGGCTATGCCGCATGCATTATTATGTTTTAATACAGCAAAAGTCAATTCATCAAATTCATCGATTAAATCAACAGCCGCATTTATATCAAGCAAATTGTTATATGAAATTTCCTTTCCGTGAATCTGATCAAATATTGCATCCAGATTACCATAGAATACACCTTTCTGGTGAGGGTTTTCACCATATCTCAGAGATTTCTGTTCGTTAACAGAACAACGGAATGCTGAACCATCTTCTGCATCAAAATAATTAAAGATAGCAGAGTCATAATGCGAAGAAACAGCAAATGCTTCTTTAGCAAACCAACGACGTTCTTCAATAGAGCTTGTAGCTCCATGTTCCATCAACATATCAGCTAATGGCTTATATTGAGCCTGAGAAGCAACAATAACCACATCTTTATAATTCTTTGCAGCAGCACGAATTAATGAGATTCCACCTATATCAATTTTTTCTACAATAGCAGCATCTCCGGCACCTGAAGCAACTGTGGCTTCGAAAGGGTATAGATCTACAATAACCAAATCAATTTCAGGAATCTCATACTTCTCAATCTGCTGAAGATCTTGTTCAACATCCCTACGACACAAAATGCCTCCAAAAACTTTTGGGTGTAAAGTCTTCACTCTACCGCCTAAAATTGACGGGTAAGTAGTAAGGTCTTCTACAGCTTTACATGAGAAGCCTAAAGATTCAATAAACTGACGTGTACCTCCAGTAGACAGGAATTCTACTCCTTCCTCATGAAGTTTGGTGATTAAATCATCCAGCCCTTCTTTATGGTAAACCGACACGAGAGCGGTTTTAATTTTTTTTGTTTCAGACATTTAATTGCATATTAGGTGTTTCGATGTGCAAAGGTACAAATTATTGTTTTATACAATACAAAAACATGAGTGGATTTATGAATATTTTCACAGTTTTTTAAAAGAGAAAAACAAAAGGCCTGCAAAAGTTTAAAAAGAAGGAGAATTTTGAAGAAAGTTAAATCAGTAAAAATAAGAAAAGACACCCATAGGTGGAAGCCCTACAAATGCCTTATTCTTAAAAGTAGCGGGACCCAGGATTGAACTGGGGACCTCATGATTATGAATCATTTAAAACTATATTATTCTATGTTTTTTCATTCAATTTAATAAAACCTCAAAGATATAAAATATTGATTTATAAATACTTGGTATTCTATTTAATTTTATATAACTTTGTGCCATTACAAATACATGATTTCACCTTGATTTCACCAATAAAATAATGGTTTAGATTTATTATCCAATGAAAGATGAGCATAAAGCATTTGAGAGTATTATTTCAGAGAGAGTTGAAACGGTATGTTTAAGTTTAACGCTCGATACTCGAAAAAGAGAAGAAAGGATTCCTGTTGCCGTACGAATAAACTACAACAGGCGTACAATCTATTATCGTACGGGATTACGATGTACTATAGATGAATGGCAAAAGTTATGCCGGGCGACAGGAAAGGGAGCCTCAACAAAAAATAGCTTATGGAATACTAAATCAGAACAACTTAATATATTTGAAAGAGTTAAGAATGCCGTCATAGAGTTACTAAGAAGTGGAACATTTAGCCTAGACATTATCAAAGTCAAGTTAACTGGGAAAAGTGATCTAACATTTTCTGATGAATGGCAAAACGTTATTAGTCAAAAAAAGGTTGGAACAGCTGAAGCTTATAAAACTGCTTATAACTCTTTTACTAAATATATAGGCGCAAAGATTTCATTTGATAGAGTGTGCCCGGAACTTGTAGAACGATGGGAAAATAAAATGAAAACTGATGGTATTTCAAATACAACATGTGGAATGTATATGCGAGCTATGCGGGTAGTGGTGAATGAGGCCATTCGAAAAGGTTATATTAAGAAGTGTAATTATCCATTCGGAAAGGGTAATGATGGCAAGGTTAAAATAAAGAAAGGGCGCAGTCGTAAAGATGAATATCTAGACATCCCTACAATTAACAAAATAAGAGAATTTACAGCCCCTCAGGAGTGGAAAAAAGGCTATACAGAAGCTGTATACGAGAGCATTTCGATGTGGCTATTTAGTTATTTGGGTAACGGAATGAACCTTGCAGACATAGCACTATTAACTTATGATGAACATTATTTCAAAAGTGCGTGTACGGAATTAAGGTTTATTAGAAAGAAAACAATAGATACAACTGATGAAGATATTGAGGTTATAGTTCCAATTATAGACGCTATTAGGGAGATATTACATAAATATGCCGCAAAACCAAAGTTAAACACAAAAGTATTCCCTCAAATACTTAACGGTGAAACCGATGAAGCTAAAATAAAAAAAATAGTAGCACAAGGAAATAGTAATATTAGGGATAGATTGAGGGCTACATGTGAGATCCTTGAAATAACCCAAACGCCATCTATGACATTTGCACGACATTCATTTGCTACCAACCTTACTCATGCTGGAATATCTGAAAAATATATTTCTCAGGCAATGGGACATACTATAAAAAACGTTACAGGAGGATATATAGCTTTATTTTCTCCTGAGAAAAGGAGGTTATTTAACAGCATGCTATTATAAAAGATATTTAAAATTACTAACATGATAGAATATATAAACGCAGCGCCAAAAATGGGTCATAATCCCATAGATTTATCAAGAGTTTGGATTTGGAATAAAGATTATATGACATTTGAACAAATAGACGAATTAGCGAATAAAATGCCGGGCAAGTTGCAAAACTTGGAAACGTACCTTTATAGTATAGCGGAAAAAGATCGAGTATTGTATATTAAGAACCTAACAGATGATTTAATTAATTCTTATTATGATGTACGTAGAGCCATAAATCCTGCTGATAAAAGCTTGAAAACAAATATAGAAAGACGTTTAATGCTTGTTTTGGAGGACGCGACACTTTGCGTTATTAACCGTTCCGTACAGCGAATGGGGATAGAATACCCTAAATCATTTATAAACGATCTTAGAAACAGAGGTTACGATGAAATATTTCTATACCTTATGGAAACAACCAAAGAAGAAATAGAAGCAATATTTACCCGAGCTGAAAGTGATCCTAACGCTTTATTTGATAAAGAGTTTATTGATACGATAGACGCAGCATGCTTAAATAAACAATATATGATAAAAGGCGGAATGACATCTTATCAAATATTTAACGACCCAGAAAAATACAGTTGCTATATTGAGATTAAGGCTGGTGAGATTAACCGAATGAAGCTTATTTTAAAGTTAATGCAGGAGCATCTAAAGAAGAAAGGGGCCCCCTACAAAGAGTGGTTTGAAACTCTTGCGAATGCGTGGAATATAAGCTTAAGCACATTAAAAAAAGTAAGTCGAAATTATAGCAAAAAAGATAATGAATTTATAAAAGAATTACGCCAAATACGAGAAAAGTATAATATGTAGTACTATTTCGCTAACTCCGCTAAGATAGCGGGAAATTATTTTTATCCAAAATATATAAAACAATGCATAATGCACTAATAATGAACATATTAGTGCATTATTTTTTTATTCTATTTTATTCTATCCGCTTTTGGGCGACTTTTTATCGCTTTATTACTTTGCTTTTGTCCTGAACGAATGAAGGATTCTAAAAATTCAAAAGCATGACCAGCGAAATTTTACAGCGCCCGGCTTATACATTAACAGCAGGCGAATTAATTGATTTAATAGTAGATCGTATTAG
This sequence comes from Bacteroidaceae bacterium, assembly GCA_963667395.2. Taxonomy (GTDB): domain Bacteria; phylum Bacteroidota; class Bacteroidia; order Bacteroidales; family Bacteroidaceae; genus Bacteroides. The sequence continues at coordinate 3,210,914 of CAXXJL010000001.1, read as the reverse complement.
TGTGCCTAAACAAAGTACAATTGAAAAACCAAAAGAACGCACTAGAATTAATGGTATTAAAGGTTTAGCTAATTATCTGCAATGCAGTATAGCTACAGCTCAGAAGTTAAAAAACGAAGGTAAATTTCCTTATTATAACATTGGGAGTAAGGTTTTTTTCTTTGCAGAAGAGATTAACCTAAATTATACAGCTACCGGGAAAGTAAATGGGAGGGCGTAATCTATGGCAACATCTAATATTAATGAAGTAATTGCCACCCGGTGTTTATTTCTAAACAATCCAAATAAATCCTTTTGCAGACTTGACATTGTAAAAGAAATCAACAAGCCGATAAGTAACGTTTGCCGCCTTGTTTTCGACTTAGTAGACAAGGGCTTTATCGAAGTGAGTCACAAAGGAATTTCACCATATACGGGTGTTTGCGTGGAATTCTTAAAGCTCAAAGATAACCGACAATTATCACTATTCTAAAACAATTATTTATATACATCCTATTCAATGATAGACGGGATAAAAACAGGCTATTTACCTTTAGATGTAAACCAACTATCTAAAACCCTTGGTGTAAAACTGAATCAAAAAACAGTATACGCCAATCTTGATGGATTAATATTCGGCTTCATCGAAGAGGTAGACAAAAATACAGGTGAGTTGCGTTACATGTCCGGGATTCGTGGTAGTGTCCACAAATTCAAGAATCACGGCACACATAACGCTGATTCCTTCCATCTATCAGACCTTAGAAAAGTATTTAATAAACTCCGGGAACAGTATTCTATCAATCCAGACATTACACGGTTGTATAGCGTTGAATTTGGCGTAAACATAAAACCGGAATGCGGAGCAAAGCGTGTTTTAAATGCAATCAGAATGTATAAAGGACAAACGTTCGCCCCAATGGGTAAAGTTGGTCTAATTTATGAATCCAATTTGTACAACCTAAAGATTTACGATAAGGGCAAGCAGTGCGGTATACCTGAATATAACAATGTTTTAAGAATTGAAATTAAGGCCACTAGATCTTATCTGAAAAGGAAAGGTGTATGTATTAATTTATTAGGCGATTTATTAGACTCCGAGTTGTGGAAACAATTCGAATACATTTTATTAGAGGCTATTGGCAACACTATGATTTTCGAGGCTATCCAGGTGGATAGTTTAGAGAAAAAAGAGAAAGCATTATTTAGCTTGTTTATTGGCGATGGATGGCAAATGCTGAATAAAGTAACGCTATGCCGCCGAAAAAAGAAATTTGAAGAGCTTATTTGTAAACTGGGGCTTTCTACAATCAAAGAAGAATTAACAAAGTTAATAAAAGCCGAATGTTGCAATTTACGGGACCTAAAAAGTGAGAATTGCAACCGAATCAATGTTTTTACAACTGCAAACACATCTTTAAAAGTAAAAGACACGAACAAACAGTTTAATAAAGATTTAGATAAAAATGCAACCGAATCAACGTTTTTTGAGAACACTTCAAAAGACGAAAAGTGCAACCAAATCAATATTAAGATAAAGGGTGATTTGATTGCAGGTTGCACCATGAAAACAGCAGTCCCGCCAGACACTATAAACCCTATACCGGGATATACCAATAAAATTAAACATAAGCAAATACGGGTACAGAATAGAGGAAAACCGAAAAAGCTGAGCTCCCATTTAATGAAGTAGATGACAATTGCCCGTTTTAAAGATTAACAGTATAGTAGTTATAAATAGAAAATTACATAATCAAAATTTAGTTATTAACATTAAAAATTAAAGAAAATGAAAAAGTATTTTGAAGAACAAAAAGTACAAGAACTGAGAGACAAAGCCAGTTTCTCTGAGGAATTTATTAGTAATCTAGTGGTAAATTTAAAAAGTATAGGTGCACCCATATACATGGATTTATTACGTGAATTAATATCGGGTACGGCTGAACTTCCGGTTCTTGAAAGATATATTAATAGAGTTGTAGATGAGCATGTAAGTCGCATTTATCAAGCATTAGCCCCTAGTAAAGACACGCGTAGAGGCTTTTATAACGAATTCAAAGAACAGATGAACTTTCTAAAAGTTGCAGAAGAACACACTTGTAGAAGTAAAGAGTTTCTTAGAAGCTCCTATATCTGGGATTATGACGGAGATAAACCAGCGATTAATAAGGAACGGTTAGAGGAGACAATGAAAGCGTATGAGCATGAACTTACAATCGATCAACAGGTGGAAATAGATTTATTAAAAGGGGTTGCTGAATTGGCTGATAGAGGACTTGGAAGGGTTAATTCATTTATTACTTTTAATAGCGCAAAGGGTGTCCATGAAATTGATTTTGGCGCTTATTTTAGTGCGTATCGAGGAACTAAAGCTCCTGGATTGAAAGGTAAATAAAAGGATAAATTGGTAGAGGTTGCCTTTTATAGCTCAGCCTCTACCTCCTATCCATCCTAGGAATTGCCTATTTATCTGGGTTCTATTAACAAATAGGATATTTATAAAGGACCATACTTTAACCAAAAATCATCAAACTAAAATCATGTCAAAAAAGATTTTTTCCAGAATGAACGATAAAGCATACGGAAGGCTTGCTAAAATTAGAAAGGAATACGGTTTTAAATCTGAATACGAGATTTTGCAATATGTTGTCGCTTGCTTTCTCCGGGTTGCTGATCCCAGTAATGATACAAATCCTGAACCAGTGCCCGACGAGATAGAGAACATGTTTTATGACTTATCAGAGGAGGACCGACAATTTGACTTCGTTAAGCCTAAGAGAGCAAGAAAGGACACTAAGCAAAGGGATGCACTAAATAACTAATATATGAATTATAGACCGAAGACAAGCCAAAGAAGCAGCACTGTAGATAGATCCTATAAAGACATAGAACTGCTTTACCAAATAATGGTTTTAGCTAATGAGTTAAGCAAAGAATGCTTTAAGAAGGAAGACTTCCGGACGTTTACAAAAGCTAATAAAATCTTTAATAACGCACGTGATATTATTCAAAACTGTGATAGAGTTGAAAGTTCCTAATCTCCTTTTGATAGACAAATCATTAAAAAGTGGCTAAAAAACAGCCCTTTTATTGCACTAATAATTATTTAATTTACACTTGCAATACAACACAATTATTTATATATCAATTAATTAAGCCAATATGAAAGATAAATTTTTATTTACCCCCAGAGATTTTCAAGATCACGCATATAAAAAGGGAAGGAAGTGTGGGTTTCGGACACTCTAAGGCGAAAAGAAAAAACCCGCCCCCCCCCCTTTTAGGGGTAGAGGGTTCAGACCGCACAAAGAATCAAGTATTTAACAATTAAAATCAAATCATAATGGAACCATTTATTAGCAGAGAGAAAGAAAGAAAAATCTGTTTTGAATTTCATAAAGGCGTAGACGGAAAGAAGCGTTTACTAACTATCCTTTACATAGATCATATAGGTCTTAAAGCCATTAGAGCAGATGAGCAGTTTGCCCGCTTCATGGGTTATAAGAACAGGAATGAATTACTATCAACACCACAAACAAAGCATCTTATATCTTACGTCTTATATTTCAATCCGAGCGACAACACGTATTTTACAGAAGAGCCGCTCAATCAATCATTAAATTAATCACTTTTAAACAGTAATATCATGGCAGGAAGATTAAGTTTCAGTATAGCAATCAACCTCTTAACGGAGAATTTCAAAAAAGGAACAAGCAGCGTGCAGCAGGGGCTTCGGTCTATGCAGATGCAAGTACTAACCTTTGCGGCAGCAATTGGCGGTGTAGGTTTTGGATTAACCGACTTTGTTTCTAATCTAATAAATACGGCTAGAGAAACAGGACGTGTAACCACGGCCTTAAAGAATGTATCAGGAAGTACGCTTCAATACGCAGAGAATCAACGTTTTTTGCTGAGAATGGCAAAGAAATACGGTTCAGAAGTCAACGCCTTAACAAATGCTTATGCTAAGTTTACAGCAGCCGCAAGTACCGCCGGAATGGCTGTAAGCAATCAGCAAAAAATATTTGAAAGCGTTTCACGAGCGACTACCGCATTCGGATTGAGCGCAGACGATAGCAATGCCGTATTCCTTGCACTTTCTCAAATGATGTCAAAGGGAAAGATTAGCGCAGAGGAATTGAGAGGACAGATGGGCGAACGCTTGCCTATTGCATTTCAAGCGATGGCTAAAGCAGCAGGAACCAGCGTTGCCGGACTTGACAAGTTAATGAAAGCAGGGAGCGTAATGAGTGCGGACGTTCTACCTAAATTCGCTGATGCTCTTAATGCGATGATTCCGAACGTAAATACTGACAACGCAGAGACGTCAGTAAATCGCCTACAAAACGCTTTTACCGAATTTACAAAAGGTACCGGAATACAATCAGCGTTTAAGTCGTTAATTGATAGACTTACTAATATGGTGAGTTATGCCGGGAATAATATAAAATCCATTATTAGTTCTACTGTAGCCTTTATTATAGGTGTATCTTTAGGAAGACTATTTAAATGGATTTCTACACAATTAGCTATATCTCAAAGGCAAGCTATGTTTGCGGCTGCAAAATCAGCCAAAGCAGCCGGGCAATCCTTTGACGCCGCAGCCTGGAAAGCTCAATCCAGCTCAGCGACAATTAGTGTTGCATTTACAAGAGCTGGAGCAGCTATTAAGTCGGCTTTCATGTCAGTTCTACCAACTGCAATATTCATAACAATAGCCGAACTAATAGCAAAAGGCTACGACTTATACACAGAGTATAAAAGAATTAACAGTATTTTTTCTGACTATAAGAATGAAGTCCAAGGAATATCGCACACTCCGGAAATCATCCAATTACAGGTATTAAAGAAGATAGCGGAAGATACAAGCAGAAGTTATCAGGAGCGAAGCGGAGCACTTGATAAGATCAACGGCTTACTAGGGACTAACTACTCTATAGATAAAAGTTCTCTTACGATACAAGGGGATATAAACAAAAAAATAGCAGAGAGGATTAATTTGCTCAAAGCTGGCGCAGAAGTAGACTTCTTTACACGGAAGAAGTTGGAAACAGAGGATAAACTTAGAGTCGCAAAAAGTAAAGCGGTAGATAGACTCCAGATCGGAGGAAAATTTAACCCTTGGAATGGCCCAACCGGAATAAAAACAGTTTGGAATCTTATCGGAAATAGTACCGGAATAGATTCTCCTACATCTGAGATTAAACAGCTAGAGGCTGTATTAAAAGATGCAAATGCCAGACTAGAGGCCGCTACCGCAATCGCAGGGAATAGAGATACTATTACAACAACTCCTTATGTAGATGATCCTAAAAAAGAAAAAGAAACTCCTTTAGAAAAAGCAGAGGATAAATACGCTAAAGACTTGCTAGAACTAAAAGCAAAGCTAAAATTAAACATAATGTCTTCGGATGAGTTCGACAAGGCGTTTGACGAACTTAATAAAAACGCTTTAGTTGAGGCTATGGCATTAAAGGATAATGCAGCAAAGGGTACTAAGTATTTAAGCGACTTGCAAAGCAACGTAGCAAACCCACGATACAATGAGAAGCAAGCAAAGCTAAACACTGCCTCAAAGGATTATTCATCTGCTAAATTAGATCTAGACAATAAGAGGGCTGCCGGTGACACGGTGATGACGCAAAAGCAGTACGACGACGCATTGAACGAGCTTATTAAATCTACTCTAGACCTTACAGGCAGCATAATGGGAGCCGATGCAAAGGCTACAGAGCTTTATAATCAATTGCTTATCGATAAACCTATTACAGCTCTACCTGCTGCAAAGAGCCGTGACAAAACTTATGATTACAAGAAAACAAAATCGGATATAGCCGGCGAAAATCTAGATGTAGCAAAAGAGAACTTGGAAAGCATTAAAAAGCTATACGACGATGGAGCAACGGAATTATTGACAGAGCTAAATAAAGCGATGGGCAATGTTACTACACTGGAAGATGCTTTAAAAATTGCTACAGTAAAACAGGACATAATAGACCTAAGCAAAGAAATAGATAAAGGTATGTATTCTGGCATTAAAGACGTTGCAAGCTCGGCAGATAGAATGGTTTCCAGTTTCCAGAACATTCGGGAAGTGTTTAACAACGTTGATTCAAGCGGATGGGAGCGCATAATGGCAGTGTGGAACGCTCTTGTTAATACTGTAGATGGCTTTATGTCTATTCTGGAAATGATTAATAACCTTACTGAGTTGACTAATAAGCTGGCGGCAGCTAAACAAGCGGAAGCGGCAATTGACAAGCAGGTAACAGCCGATAAGGTTAGTAATGCAGCTATAGGAATGACGGCAGATATAACAGCCGCAGGAGTTACAGCAACTACAGCTACAACCGAAGTCGCTGCAAACACAGCAGCAGGAACAACGGCCGCCGTGTCCAGTGCGGCTAGTTTGCCTTTTCCGTTTAACTTGTTGGCGATGGCTGGAGCGGCTGCATCGGCACTGGCTATATTTTCAAGCATTCCGAAATTCGAGTCGGGCGGTATTGTTGGCGGAACATCATACACAGGCGATAAGATATTAACCCGTTTGAATAGCGGCGAAATGGTACTAAATAAAAGACAGCAAGGATTTGTTGGCACAGCTTTGGATAATGCAGCAGCCCCAGCTCCCGGTAAGGTTAATTTCGAGAGCAAAGTAAGAGGAGCGGATTTATATCTTACAATGAAAAATTACATGAAACAAACAGGCAAAAAATTATAATTATGAGTTACAATACAGTATACACAATTCCTTTCAAGTCGCTTAGTAACGTGGCTTACTTAGTTGAGATACAAAGAGAAGGTTTCGCCGGAGACGTCACAGAACTAACCGGAGCCGCCAATCCTTTCACAGTAAAGATAGACGATGAAGATTTCCTATACACGCCTACACGTTTCAGTACGGCCTCTTTAAAGCTGGTTGGAAACGACTATCTGCAATCCCTGCTATCGACCAATTATCAACAGAATAGAGTTGTGTTGAAGCGTGAAGGCGTAGCGGTATGGGTAGGCTTTATTAAACCCGAAATGTATAGCCAAGACTACACTAGCATAGACTTTGAGTTACAGATAGAATGTATGTCGGCAATGTCAACGCTCGAATTTCTTGATTACAAAAAGGCTGGCGAGAGTTATGTATTTGTTTCGCTTTGGGACTTGCTAAAGAAATGCATTAACGCCTCTAACGCTGGCTACTCTAACATCTATCTACCTCATGTTTACGCAGCAAATGCAAACGCATACGCAGCACTTACAAACGTATTGGAAAGTATGACGGTTAGCGAACAAAACTTCTTTGACGAAGATGATAAGGCAATGACATTGAAGGAAGTGTTAGAGGAAATTTGCAAACTACTAAATTGGACGTGCGTAGACTGGAGGGGCGATTTATATTTCGTTGACGTGGACCACACGGGAGAGTATTATAAATATGCGAGCGATTTCTCATCCTTTCAGATGGTTTTGTTTAGTGAGGCAAACATTCAGCAGATCGGTTTTGCCGGATCAGATAACACGCTCGATATATTAGGAGGTTATAGCAAGGCTAGCGTTAAAACTAGCAACTACAATGTAGGTGATATATTCCCTTCTGAGGACTTCGACAGATTGGAATTATTCAGTGAACCATCTAATATTGTAGACGGAAATAAGATAAGTGTAAAGAAAATATATTCGCCAAGCGTATACAAATTATATCATTACAACGACAGCGCAGGTAGAGAGGAAATAACGAATACTGCAGGCTATGAATCGCAGGCAAGCTCTCTGCTGGGGGCTTTCCCTATAAAAACCGACTCTTATAATATGGTGAATAATGGCGCTGGTGGCTTAAAACCTGACATCGCTAACTATTCTTTCGACGACTGTATACAGGTAAGATCCCGCGGGTATTATGGCTATGAAATAGGCCCGGATGATCTTCTTATGGAATTTGCGAGTCCTCTTCCTGTAACAACTTATTGCAATGGCGCAATGGCGATTAATTGTTCTATACAACTATCTAATAGGACCGACCTAGCAAAATTCGACACTAACGCATTTGACGGAGGAATAATAGGTTCTAACGTGCGAATACCATGCACGATGTCTGTTGGCGGTAAATATTGGAATGGCGTAACGTGGGTATCAAGTTTTGCTAAGTTCTATATTACATTTTCAAGGGCTGATATTCTTGAAGGCGGGTTTGTGGCTTGCAATAACACCAAACAATTAAACGCTCCCTATTCTGGCTTAGAGGGTTGTTTTGTTGAATTTCCATTGAATACTCCTTTGTCCGGTGAACTTAAATTTCAAATGTACTCGCTCGAATATAGGGTGGTTGGAGGTTCGTACCAACCTGAATATATATGGGGTTATTTTATCAAGGATTTAAAAGTTAGTTACAAAAAGCTAGACCTCCTAGAGGATAAGGTCAGCGAAAATTCAGATCGCATTTATGAGAACATTGTAAACGCTTCATTTGTGAATGAATTGGACGAAATAGAATTTAAAATATCAAGTTGGAACAATGATGATATTTCATATAGTAAAGCCCTGTTAGGTGATGATTATCTGAAAGACAACCTTTATTGTTCGCTTACAGGCGGAAATGTTCGCCCCGAAGAAAACCTAATAACACGGATAATTGAGCAATATAATTCCCCGAAAATCAAGCTTAATCAAGTACTAATACATGATGGTAATATAATGCCTACAACAACTATATCAGATAATTATATGATTAATAAAAAATTTCTTCCGACGGGTGGAGAAATAGATTATGAAGCGGGCAAATTCCAGTGTACGATGATAGAGATTTAATAATATAGGCACCGTTCATAAAATTGCGTAAATGAATGGTGCCTATAGAATTTTTATTCTTTTATGCATAGAGTTATTTGTTTTCCACAATTAGGGCAAACAATCACAGCCTCATCGCTCTCTTGCTCAAACAAATCGACTACTCCAACGCCTAAAGCGGAGGCAATCTTTTCTAAAGTTTCCAGTGTAGGATTTCCATTAATCGACTTTCTTAGTCCTATATCGGTAACTCCTATTTTTTCGGCAAGATCCTTAAATAGGATGCCCTTTTCTTTGCAAATCTCTTTAACACGTAATTTCATAACCTATATATTTATTGTTTATTGATACAAACATAACAAATAAGTTTTGTTTTAAATGTTAAAGTATAGTTAAAAGTTTATTTTTGTATTGATGATAAAATCTTTTATATTATGTTTGAGCGCAATTTAAAAACATATAAGTAATGTTTTTAAAAATTTATGGCTTAAGAATGTAATTATATCTTTATTTTTAAATACTAATACTTAAAGACGATACGTTATGAAGAAGAAGAGAAGTTATACAATCAAAGGACAGATTGAAATTTACAAAACTGTGCTTTCTAATATCTTTGATAGAATGGAATGCGGATCAGCAAACCTAAAAGAACTTTATAATGAGGCTTTAGAGCTGAATGATAAGATCAATAACCTTAAAATGAATTTAACCAGATAGGCAAAAGCTATCGAAAAAATATTATTATGGAAAAAGAGAATAAGAATTTTTCAGAAAATGAAACATTGTTAGAAACTACGAATGGGATAAAAATTGATGCCGATTTATTAAAAGTATTAGCATTGTTACGAGAAGCGGAAATATTACTATGCAAGCGTACCGAATCAATGAGGGACGATGAAACACGAGTTCCTGGCTATGAGGACCAATTTTGCCAAGGTATATGTGAATGTATGGAAGCAGCGTCTTTTATATTAGGCCAAAGTGCTATTGATGCAGTATATGATGCTATGCCTAATAAGAATAAATGAAATTATATGGAAAGGAAAACATTTGATGAAACGATGGCCGACCAGTTGAACGCAATATTCGCAGCAACTAAAGAAATTACTTTTAGCAAAAATACGGCTAGCATAATAGTAGGCGGAAGAAGGAGACTGGAAAAGCTTGTAGGTGAACGTAAGATAAGAGCTACAAAGCAAGATGAACGACAAATAGGTAAATGGTTATGCAACGCTTCCGATGTGCTTAGAAACGCAGTTAACCCAATGTATAAGAAAACAAGAAAATAACTTTTAAATAAAAACAATTATGGAATTCAAAAAAACAACATTACAAGATTGCATTGATCACAACAAAGAGAGAATTGAAACAGTAAAAAAGTCAGTTGCGGGGAAATACGAACAACCTGCAACATGGCGAGAATTACAAATTAGAAGTTCTGAGAATCCTTATGATGAAATGTATAATATCATTTCGCAGTACTATGAAATTATGTTGGATAACGCTTCCGTTCTTACTGAAAAAGAGAAACTAAGAAAAGAAGTTTTAGACTTAAAGGCAGAACGTATGACACTTTTAGAAAAGAATCAGAATCCAGGAGCGCAAAAGGTAGATGTAAATACATACAGCGCAATGTTTAAGCCCTGCACCCAAAAGGGGGATAAAGAATTAGAAAATCTGAAATTCGGAAATGAAATTGTAAGAACTGGTGAGGTTTATCCCAATCTTTTCACTCAGGCTAATTACAGCATAGATGAGGTTAACAAAGTAAAAAACGAAATTATAGATCAAGTAAAAAGCTTCTTCTTTTCATTTGGAAATTCTGTTAGTGATAGCTTACTAGATAGTGCGTACAATAATCTTCAGATAAGACTTGAAGAGGAAGGGGAAAACGGGTTTAAAAAGGAACAAATAACCAAAATTCTAAACGATACTTATACTATGACTAAAGCGGCATCAATGCTAAATGAAATATCAGATTCACTAGGTAGAATGAAAAGGTGGTCGGATAGAATTGAACTCGCAAAGAAAGGGGTTTTGCTATGATAAATGCATCTAACACTTTATTGAACCGTTGCAAATTAGATATTAAACCTTGCCATAATTGGGGAAAAGAGCCTGTTATAAAAAAAGAAGATTTCCATGTATACGATTGGGAAGATGATAGAATAGATAAAATTATGGGTTACGATTGTTCTTATTGTGTAAAATTAGAGGTCGAATTAGGTAAAATGAGATTAGGCCAAAGTATAACAATAATGTTTGTAGGGGAAAATCAAAAGGCTGCTATTTTAGCGGCGGTACAAAGAAAAAGAAAAGACAATAGTCACTATCTTTCGTTATTACAAGTCGATACAGACAAGTACCGGGTAACTTGCATCCCGAAACTATCCATAAACTAGATTTAATATTTACTCTTATAAACCGCTTTAAGGGGGTCATCTTTCGGGATAGCCCCTTTCTATTTTCTATGGTGGTGTATTATTCCGGAAGAATACGACATTATTCGCGAAGAATCGACCAAACTTCCGGAAGAATGCGAGATTATTCCACTGAAACCGCCCAACCCTTTAAATAACGAACGTAATACGAACGTATCGGAAAAAGATACGAACGTAATACTAATAAAGAAAAGTAAAGTAAAGGAAAGTAAAGAAGAGAGAGAGATAAGAGAAATATTCCCCCCTCCCGTAATTGATTTCGTTAATCTAGTAAAGAGTTTAAATGACTGTTGAGTGGGTTAAACTCTAATCAATACTGGAATATAATATATACTCAAAAGACGTATACCAAACAAATTGAATGTGTACAGAGACAGGAAGAAAGACAACATAGCAAAAAGCCGCAGATTAAGCCATAGAAAAACATTAAAACAAATATTCTAAAATGGAAATATTACATTAATAAATGTGCGTTTTACTATGAATAAGACGAGTTATGATTTCACTATGATTTCACCAATAAAAAAAGCACCAACAGGTGGAAGCCCTGAAAGTGCTTTAGTATCGAAGTAGCGGGACCCAGGATTGAACTGGGGACCTCATGATTATGAATCATGCGCTCTAACCGGCTGAGCTATCCCGCCATTTTTCTAATGCGGTGCAAAGGTAAACGAATCTTTGAAATCTGCAAAATTTCACCTGCTTTTTTTTCACTTTAACAGCTAAAAACGCTATTTTCATTTAAAAAACAGGCAAAAAAGCACATAAAAGTCCTCATATACCTCGAATTTAAAAAAAAGTGTTTATCTTGCCGCAGAAAAAAACACGAGAACTATGAAAAAAGAGAGAATCCATATAGAATATCTTTTAAACGCATCCTCGCGCAGCATTTTATGGAACGCAATAAGTACCCCAATCGGCATGGAAGACTGGTTTGCCGACAATGTTCAAATAAGAGAAAAAATAGTCACTTTTTCCTGGGGAAAATCAGAAATCAGAAAAGCCGAAATAATTGGAATTAGAACCAATTCTTTTGTTCGCTTTCATTGGCTGGATGACGAAGATGAGAAAAGTTACTTCGAATTTAAAATGAATTATAATGAGCTAACAGGAGATTACGTTCTGGAAATTACGGATTTTGCTTCTCCTGAGGAGAAGAAAGATCAGACTGAACTGTGGAATTCTCAGATTGACACACTCAAAAGAGCATGCGGAATGTAGTACCTAATTTATAAAAATAATCAAAAGTATGCGGGAACATCTTTTTTTATACTAATTTTGTCGAATAATTGTACAGGATAAAAAAGATGTTACGCATAAAGAAATTAGATATATTCGTTATTAAGAGTTTTATACTCCTCTTTTTAGGGACATTCTTCATTTGTCTTTTCATCTTTATGATGCAATTCTTATGGAGATATGTCGATGACTTGGTTGGTAAAGGTTTAGCTATAAGCGTTCTATCAGAATTCTTCTTCTATGCCACATTGGTATTAGTACCCACGGCACTTCCTTTGGCTGTTCTACTGGCCTCTTTGATGACTTTCGGGAATTTTGGAGAGCGATATGAATTACTGGCAATGAAAGCAGCCGGAATCTCATTAATAAGAGTAATGCGTCCCCTTATACTTTTTACTCTTTTCATTTGCTGTACTTCATTCTATTTTCAAAATGTCATTGCTCCAAAGGCACAAGTAAAGCTCTATACTTTACTTTTTTCCATGAAACAAAAATCACCTGAACTAGATATTCCGGAAGGAGTCTTTTACGATGAGATTGAAGGCTATAATCTCTATGTAAAACACAAGAACAGAGATACCGGAGTTTTATACAATATCATGATCTATAATTTTTCCGATGGATTTGATAATGCACATATTATTGTGGCCGATTCCGGCAAACTGGAAATGACCGCTGACAAGCAACATCTGAATCTACACTTATATAGTGGAGAGATGTTTGAGAACCTGAAATCTCAAAGCGGTTCAGTAGAAAATGTACCCTACCGACGGGAAAGCTTTAAAGAAAAGCATTCCATCATTGATTTCAATTCCAACTTTAATATGGTAGATGAGAGTTTTATGAACAATCAATACCAGAGTAAAAATATGATTGAACTTCAAAGCGCGGTCGACTCAATGACTCAAATTGTAGATAGCATTGGACATTCGTTTTATTCAGAGGCAATAAAAATAACTTATCGTCCGGGAATACAGATGACCAAAGAAGACACACTCAAAATTAAAAATGGCAGACTAACCGCCATCAGCACAGATAGCATATTCAACAACTTTTCATTACCTCAAAAACAACGGGTCATAGCAAGCGCTTTAAGTAATTCTCAGAGCATAGGCAATGACTGGAGATTTAAGAGTTTCAATACGGCTGAGACGGATACACGTATCCGAAAACACGAAATGGAATGGCATAAAAAAATTGCATTATCAATTTCATGTTTAATTTTCTTCTTCATTGGAGCTCCTTTAGGTGGCATTATACGAAAAGGAGGCTTGGGAATGCCTGTTGTGGTTTCTGTTTTAATTTTCATCATCTACTATATTATAGATACAACCGGGTATAAGATGGCCAGGGATGCAAAATGGATACTATGGACCGGGATGTGGATCAGTACATTCATTTTAGCTCCGATAGGTGTATTCTTTACGTATAAGTCAAACAAGGATTCTGTAGTTCTGAATGCTGATACATATATAAATTGGATAAGAAAGGCAATAGGTATCCGAGACACTCGCCATCTTTCTAAGAAAGAAGTTATTATTCAGGATCCCGATTTTGAGCAAGAAAATAAAAATCTCGATCTTTTATATAATGAATGCGAAGAATATATTTCTAGAAATAGGTTAAAACGTGCCCCAAACTATTTTACTGTTTGGAAAAACAATGAAAAAGATGAAAAAGCCATTGCTATAAATGATCGCTTGGAAACAATCATTGAAAACTTGGCCAATAGTAAAAGTATAAAAATATTAAGTACACTGAACAACTATCCCATTATGTCTGTTCATGCACATAGATGCCCATTTAATGTGCCAACATTAAACATAGTTACAGGGGTATTGTTACCAGTTGGATTAATTTATTATTTTCGTATATGGGCTTTTAGAATTCGTCTATATAAAGACCTGAAATTAATAAATAAGGTGAGTAGGGATTTACAAGAAATAATTAGCAAATAAATAAGGTATGGAAGAAATTAAACTAAATACAATAGAAGAAGCTATTGCCGATTTTCGTGAAGGAAAGTTCGTAATCGTTGTAGATGATGAAGATCGTGAAAATGAAGGAGATTTTATCATTGCCGCAGAGAAAATAACGCCGGAAAAAGTTAACTTCATGTTGAAATACGGACGCGGAGTTTTATGTGCTCCTATTACAGAGGAACGTTGTGAAGAGCTGGAACTTGACATGCAGGTCTCTAGCAATACCTCTATATATGAAACTCCTTTCACTGTTACTGTCGACTTACTCGATGGTTGTACAACAGGAGTTTCTATGCATGACAGAGCTGCAACAATAAGAGCACTGGCCAATCCTGAAACAAAACCAGGAGATTTTGGGCGTCCAGGACATATTAATCCTTTAAGAGCCAGATCACGTGGTGTACTTCGCCGTTCGGGCCACACAGAGGCAACAATTGACTTAGCTCGTTTAGCCGGTCTTTATCCAGCTGGTGCATTGATTGAAATTATCAATGAAGATGGAACAATGGCTCGTCTTCCACAACTTATGGAAGTAGCTAAGCAATTCGATATCAAAATCATTACCATCAAGGACCTTATCGCTTATCGTCTCAAGATGGAATCAATCGTTGAAAAAGGAGAAGAAGTTGATATGCCCACTCATTTTGGACATTTCCGTCTTATCCCTTTCCGTCAAAAATCAAATGGTTTAGAACATATCGCATTGATAAAAGGTGAATGGACGGAAGACGAACCTATTCTGGTAAGAGTACACTCTTCATGCATGACTGGTGATATATTTGGTTCCTGTCGTTGTGAATGCGGAGAACAGTTACATAAGGCTATGTCTGAAATAGAAAAAGTAGGAAAAGGTGTCATTGTCTACATGAATCAGGAAGGACGTGGCATTGGTCTTATGAACAAAATTAAAGCATACAAGCTTCAGGAAGAAGGATTTGATACTGTTGACGCAAACCTGCATTTAGGATTCAACGCAGACGAACGTGATTATGGTGTAGGAGCAGAAATTCTGAGGGAACTAGGTGTACGTAAAATGAGATTGATCACCAATAATCCAATCAAACGAATTGGTCTTGAAGCTTATGGATTAGAGATTGTTTCAAATGTTGGCATTGAAATAACCCCGAATGAATATAATGAGCGGTATTTAAAAACAAAGAAGGAACGAATGGGACATACACTCCATTTTACAAAGTGATGTAAGAATACTACAATTAAGAGATAAAAGAAAACAATATATGCCTTTTGCTTCCATATTTCATTTATTTTATCTTATTTTGCATCGTGAAATAGACCAACAATAAACAAGTTAAATTATGAACCAACTTTCAGACCGTTTGAACAGCCTTTCTCCATCAGAGACTCTAGCGATGTCTCAGAAGAGTAGTGAGCTAAAAGCTCAGGGCATTGATGTTATCAATCTTAGTGTAGGGGAACCAGACTTCTTTACTCCAGATCACATTAAGGAGGCTGCTAAAAAAGCGATTGATGACAACTTCTCTTTTTATTCTCCCGTACCAGGCTACATGCCTCTTCGTAAAGCTATTGCAGCTAAATTAAAGAATGAAAATGGCCTGGATTATAAACCTGAACAGATTGTTTGTTCTAATGGAGCAAAACAATCTGTATGTAATACCTTATTATGTATAGTTGGCCCGGAAGACGAAGTTATTATACCTGCTCCATATTGGGTTAGCTACATTGAGATGGTAAAACTTGCCGAAGGTAAGAGTGTTATTGTCACTGCAGGTATCAAGCAGAATTTTAAAATTACACCAGCTCAGCTGGAAGCAGCCATTACTCCAAAGACCAAAGCTTTGATTCTTTGCTCTCCTTCAAACCCAACTGGCAGCGTTTACAGCAAAGCCGAATTAAAAGGATTGGTTGATGTATTGGTGAAATATCCAAATATCATGATTATTGCCGATGAGATCTATGAACACATCAGTTACATCGGAAAGCATGAAAGTATCGCTCAATTCCCAGAGATTAAAGAGCGGGTCGCTCTGATTAACGGAGTGTCTAAAGCATATGCAATGACAGGTTGGAGACTCGGTTTTGTAGCATGCCCTGAATGGCTGGCAAAAGCAAGTAATAAACTTCAGGGACAATATACATCCGGCCCTTCTTCTATTGCCCAGAAAGCAGCAGAAGCAGCATTTGAAGGAGATCAGACACCAGTTGAAGAGATGCGTAAGGCCTTTGAACGCCGCCGTAATCTTGTACTTGGATTAATAAAAGATGTTCCTGGACTTGAATGCAATACTCCTGACGGAGCATTCTACGTATTCCCAAAGTGTGATTCCTATTTCGGTAAATCATTTGGCGATCGTAAGATTAATAACTCCTCAGATTTAGCTATGTATTTATTAGAAGAAGGGCATGTGGCATGTGTTGGAGGTGATGCATTTGGTGCGCCTGAGTGCATCCGTTTATCTTATGCTACTTCTGACGAGAATCTGGTTGAGGCTATTAAAAGAATTAAGCAAGCATTGGCAAACCTGAAATAAACAAAAATACATATGGGTTTTATCCTCTTACGGGGATAACCCATACGGACCTAAAAATAAAAAAGGCTGCCTCAAATGAGACAGCCTTCTTTATTTACCCGTAGGGATTTAATTTGCCGGATGTATTGCTTCAGAAGGACAAACATCTGCGCAAGTTCCACAATCTGTACAGATTTCAGGATTGATAGAATAGATATCACCTTCAGAGATTGCTTCTACTGGACACTCATCAATACAAGTTCCGCAAGCAATACAATCATCATTAATTACGTAAGCCATTTTCTTGAATTTTAAATATTAGTACTAATTTGCTCAGCAAAAATAAAGATTAAATTCTTTTTCCTACTATGTTTCATTCATAATTTATCATAATTTGTATTTTCTCCAGATAGAAAAATTATAAATAGGTTTTAATTGGTTCTTTCCTGCAATAAGAACAGTAATTCATCGTTATTATGAAAATACAAGAATATCTAAAATTGAAACATCTATTAGCCATATTACTCTCTTTTGTATTTGCTTTCAGTGCAAATGCACAAATGAAGAAGATACAAAACCGCCCCTATATTGACCAGAGGAGGCTGCATTATGGCTTCATGATTGGTCTGCATACACAGGATCTGAAGTTTATAAACAATGGATTTATTACAGAAAATGGAGAATCCTGGTTTGCCGACGTAGCAAGCTATTCTCCAGGCTTTAGTGTAGGAGTATTAGGCGAGCTCTATTTAACAGAGAACCTGGCGCTTCGTGCCATCCCTACCCTTCATTTCGGAGATAAAATAGTTATATTCCATGAGCAAACAAGCAAAGAAGAGACCAGACAACAGATTAAATCCACTTATCTGTCTCTCCCAATTGATTTAAAATTCAGTGCAGAACGGTTCAATAACTATCGGCCATACATCATGGCAGGAATTAATCCCACAGTCGATCTCAGTATAAAGAAGAACAGCGTTTTGTTGCTTAAAAGCGCAGACTGTTATCTCGAGGCAGGCATTGGCTGCGATTTTTATCTCCCTTACTTTAAGCTTATACCAGAACTTAAATTTTGTTTTGGGTTAAGTAACCTACTGCAATCTACCCGAACAGATTTAAATGATAAATCACTCTTAAAATACACACAATCTGTCGATAAGATTAGTTCCCGTATGATTGTTTTCTCTCTCTATTTTGAATAAGTAATTTACTTCATTGATTGATAAATCACTTCCTGTATATTGGTACGAATATCCATTTTAGACAATTTATTATTCCACCTGTCAGGATAAGTACGATTACTCAGGAAAACATAGACCAAGCCATTTACAGGATCTACCCAGCAACAAGTTCCAGTCCAGCCCGTATGTCCATAAACTGAGGCCGGGGCCGAAACACAACAGGAACTATAATTAGGATTTGAAGGAATCGGCTTATCATAACCCAGTCCCCGTCTTCCGCTCCCGGATGTAGTTGTGGTGAACAGCTTGCTGGTTGATTTGCTCAAATAACGCTTCCCGTCAATTTCTCCCCCGTTAAGCAACATCTGGTACACCTTTGCTACATCATGCGCAGAGGCAAACAGTCCGGCATTACCTGACACACCGCCCAGGTAAGCAGCAGATTCATCATGAACAAATCCCTGAATTAACTCACCACGCAAGCAATCATTTTTCACGGTAGGAATAATCTCCTCTCTTTTATGCGTACGTAATGGCAAATAGCACATATGATAAAGTTTCATCGGAACATAATATTCCCGGTTCAGAAATTCATCCATTGGCATCCCGCTAATTGTTTCTGCAATCTCCTTCAGCACAATAAAGTTCACGCAGCTATAAGCATATTTCTTTGCATTTAAAGGAGTCTGAGCAATCATCTGCATCGCTGCATCGTGAAACTTCTTATTCATATAAAGATTATCAGCCACATGCATTGTATATTCATCGGATGGTGTAGTGGAAGCCCAACCTTCTTTATATTTAAAAGAAGAACATGCATAAGCATCCTCATCCATCTTAATCGTATGTTTTGAATCTTTCTTTGATGCAAAGAAAGGAGCTTCATAACTGGTTTCATCAATTGCAAGACGATAAAATGAAAGCGAAGGCGGCAAACCCGTTTCATGAAACAAAAGTTCCTTAATCGTAAGATCCTCTTTATTTGTTCCACGAAAGAATGGAAGATATTTAGAAGCTTTATCTGCCAAACCAAGCAAACCTTTATCATACAGTTTCATTATAGCAAGCAATGTTCCGGTTGTCTTCGACAAGGAAGCCAGGTCATACATACTATTTGATGTAACTTTTTGATCGCCTTCATAAGTATATTTTCCAAAGTTCTTATCATATACCGTTTTACCATCCTTCATAACCAGAACCTGACACCCAGGAAAAGCCTGAGCTTCAATTCCTTTTTTAGCAATAGAATCAATTCGCGCCAAAGTGACAGAACTCATTCCAAAGTCTTCCGGAGAATTACGGAAAACAGTATTTGGATTAATTGTTATTCCATCACCCGGGCTATAAAGTGTACCCACGCTAACCGACAAACGTCCGTCAGCTATGCCTTTGGCAAATAGTACATTGCCAACCTGAGTCTGAACATCATTTTCGGCAGAATGCCCTAATACAACGGCAGAAGCTACAGAAAGAGGTATCTGGAGCTGTTCCATAACCGTAAAAGGAGTAAAAAACACAAAAACAGCAGGTTGACTGATAGAAAGCGATGAGAAAAAGTGAAGATAAGGCTTTAAATCCTGGTCAGTAACACTGACTATAACTCTTTTATGCATCGACAGTTCATGTTTCATTGCCTGCATTAACGAATCATTCATCTCATATGTCAACTGATAACATTTCACCGGAGCATATTTTTTCACCGTTTCCACAAAAACAGAATCCGTTGAATAACCACCAACATTAACCAGCGCTATTTCATCCGAAGATGTTCGGTAAGGAAGTTCCTGCTCCCTATTACCCAATACGGTAATGGCTGCCATCCGAAGTTTATGAATCAAAGCTTCTGAATTCGCCGTATTAATTCTCTCTTCCAAACCAGACAAACGAATATCAGGAGCCTTTGTCAGTCCTAATACATATTTGTACAACAGGACTTTTCTGCATTTACGGTCAATATCTTCCTGGCTAATTTCGCCATTTTTAATAGCTTTAAGTACACTCTGAACCTCTGATTCAATATCCCGGGGAGCCAGCACCATGTCATTCCCGGCCTGCAAAGCTTGCAGGCATACCCTATCGGCAGAAGCCACCCCCTTCATAGCCAAAGCATCCGTAAAGATCAATCCCTGAAAGCGTAACTCATCAGCTAGTAGCCCGTAAACAATGTTTCGTGAAAGGGAAGAAGGGAATAACTTATTGGGTTCTATTATAGGGACCTGCAAGTGCCCCACCATAATACCTCCCAATCCGGCTTTAATATATTGTTTAAAAGGATAAAGCTCCACACTATCCAACCGTTCCCTCGTGAAAGGCAACACTGGTAAGGCTAAATGAGAATCAACATCTGTATCACCGTGCCCCGGGAAGTGTTTAGCTACAGAAAGTACACCATTACTTTCCAGTCCCTGGGCATAAGCAATCACTTTATCCGCCACTTCATGAGGTTCCTCCCCAAAAGACCGCACATTAATTACCGGATTATTGGGATTACGGTTCACATCGGCAACAGGAGCAAAATTCACAGTAACGCCCATCTCCTTACACTGCCGGGCCATCTCTTGCCCATATTCGTAAAGCAACCCATCATTCCGTATACATCCTAAAACCACATTCTTAGGAAATACCGGCGTATTCTTTAATCGCATGGACAATCCCCACTCTCCATCAAATGTAATCATCAAGGGAATATCAGCCAGCGACTGTGCATAATTAGTCAACATAGCCTGATCCTGCAACTGTCCGCCAGAAAAAAGCAATCCCCCTATTTTACTGTCGTGAACTGCCTTGCGAATCATTTTCTTATTTTCTTTGGTCGTTTCCGGTGCTACCGTATGAATAAAAAGCTGACCTATTTTTTCTTTCTGACTCATTCGGGATAGAGTCTTTTCCACCCAATCCTGACAGTCTTTTTGCTGAGCAGCTTTGTAAACCAATAAAGGTTCTACCTGTGCCTTTGCTGTAAATGCAAATAAAACAGCAATTACAACTACAAATATTCTTTTCATTTATTGTGTTTCCTTCCAAAGTTTAGATTAATCTTTCCTACGTAAATACCATTCTTTCCCGCTTGAGTCACTGGAATTTCTTTTCCATCCAAATTCTTGTAATAGATAGGAATTTCAATCAAAGAATGTGAATGTCCTCCTAGAATCAAATCAATATTGCGTGTTTTAGCAACCAGTTCTTCATCACACACAGGATTATTGGCAGAAGCTTTCCAGCCCAAATGCGAAAGACAGACCACCGCATCACAGTGCTCATGATCTTTCAAATATCCTGCCATCTTATTTGCAACAGCATAAGGTTCTTCATAGATAACACCTTCACACTTATCAGCCTGTACAAGTCCTTCCATTTTAGGACTTAGTCCAAAAACGCCTATTTTGATCCCCTTCCGATTAATAATAACATACGGTTTCACTAAGCCTTCCAACACCGTACCTTTCACGTTATAATTGGCACAAACAAACGGAAACTTTGCCATTTTAAAAAGACGCGCCATGTTATCAAGCCCAAAATCAAACTCATGATTGCCAATTGCTCCGGCATCATATCCCATTTCATTCATCAACTTAATTTCCACCTCTCCCTTAAACATGTTGTAATAAGGAGTTCCTTGTGAGAAATCGCCACAATCAAATAACAGTAAATCCTTATCCTCTACCCTCATTTGCTTAATAAATGAAGCTCGCCTCACATATCCACCTCTGTCCGCCTGATCCTTGTTGGCATCATGCTTATTGATAGGTTCAATGTGACTGTGAGTATCATTTGTATGCAAAATCATCAGTTCTTTCACCTGCTGAGCTGAAAGATTAAAGCAAATGATTATCGAGATTATTAATAAAAGTATCCGCTTCATATATATATTAACTTTTTATTTCTTAACCCTAATTCTTCCATCCAAAGCGGACGTAATAAGTTCACCTTTAATCGTTTTGTTTTTTACATAATCAAGAAAGATACGCCTTATGATTGCACCTTCAGGGCAAACACGTTTATCTGCTTTAAGAAAAGACACCAAACCATCATTCCCCTCTGCCAGGTAATCGAGTGTGGCCACCGTATAAATTTTATCATTATCTATCTCTTTTCCTCCAATGGTAGCATCAAGCAATTTCGCGTTATACGATTCTGAAATCAACAAATTCACATGACTAACTCCCTGGCCACCCACCTTTGCAATATCTTCAAAAAGAGATCTTAAATCGGTTCCTTTCAGGCTAAGAATACAAAGAGTATTTTCAAAAGGAAGAATTTCATAAATAGTACCGAATGTTATCTCACCTTTTGGAAGGTTATTTCTCAGTCCCCCTAAGTTTATTACAGCAGCATCAACCGTTTGTCCGGGAATAGAGTTTGAATAAGTCCAAAGTACATCTGCAACAAGATTTGATAGAAGACTTTCAGGGCGTCCCGATGTCATATCCATTTCACTGGTTCCTATCACTGGCGACATAATGCTGTCTACTTTTGATTTAAAAGGAGCTAATACAGCTATGGCATCAGTATCGGGTGCAGTATCATAAGTATTTGTCATCACTATTTTGCTTCCCTGTACTTCAGTCAGCCGATAACCTGAATGACAAGCCGAAAAAAGAAACACCCCTGATAAGCAGAGTACCCCAAAAACTTTATTCAATCTAAAATGTCTCATACATACATAATTTATAACGCCAAATATATATAATTTTTCTTAGATATTTGGCTATCTGACAAATAATTCGCACCTTTGCACCGCTTTCGCGCAATCGCTGTCAAAGAAGAGTTACTTGATATGTTGCGTTGTAACGATACACATTTATAAAAAACAAAACAATGGATTTTATTAAAATTGCAGAAGAAGCATTTGCTACCGGGAAACAGCACCCAAGCTTCAAAGCTGGAGATACTGTAACTGTAGCTTATCGTATTACTGAAGGTAACAAAGAACGTGTACAGTTGTACCGTGGTGTTGTTATCAAAATTTCAGGTCATGGAGACAAAAAACGCTTTACCGTTCGCAAAATGTCCGGAACTATTGGTGTAGAAAGAATCTTCCCACTTGAATCACCGTTCATCGATAGTATCGAAGTGAACAAAGTTGGTAAAGTTCGCAGAGCTAAATTGTATTACCTTCGCAAACTTACTGGTAAAAAAGCAAGAATCAAAGAAAAAAGAGTTATCAATACCAACGCTTAATTCTCTGTTTCAAGATAAAAAAGAAGAGGAATTGCTTTTTAAGCAGATTCCTCTTCTTTTTTTATATCCATCCGGCTACAAGTTTAAAAAGGCACCGTTACTAATAAACAGCTTCGCCTTCAACGTATTCTTCAAGAAGAAGATTCTGTCCATCAAAAACAGCATACGAGAAATAGTTTATCCAGTCACCTATAATAGTAACACGAGAAGTAGAAGAAAGCATCAGATCAAGCATAATATGCCGATGCCCATAAATAAAGTAATTAATAGTAGGATGCGATTTTAGATACTCCTTCGTAAAAAGAACCAGGAATTCCTTATCTTCACCCATATAATCAGGTTCTTTGCCATCCACTCGCTTCATCCGGCTTTTCTTGGCCCAGCTCAATCCCAGCTCCATACTCCATCGGGGATGCAAAGCCGAAAACAACACTTGCAGCGTACGATTATGGAACATTTTCCGAAGCAACTTAAACGATTTGTCAGGATCGCCCAAACCATCTCCATGAGCCAGATAAAACTCTTTTCCAAGGATTTCAGTAGTTATGGCTTTACGATGAAGAATCAATCCACACTCTTTTTCCAGATAATCACCACACCAGATGTCATGATTGCCTGTAAAGTAATGAATTTCTATTCCAGAGTCAGTTAATTCGGAAAGCTTACCCAGGAAGCGTGTATAGCCTTTGGGTACAACCAATTTAAACTCGTACCAAAAGTCGAACATATCTCCTATTAAATAGATTGCAGAGGCATCGTGGCGAATACTTTCAAGAAAGTTCACCAACCTGCGTTCTTGCGTGCGACCATGTTCTATGGCTCGTGATCCAAGATGAGCATCCGACAGGAAATAAACTTTTCCCATGATTCTTTTTCGTTTATAGAAATCCTAAATCCAGTTTTGCCTCTTCACTCATCATCTCTTTATCCCATTCAGGTTCAAAGACAATATTAATTATAGTAGAGGTTACCCCTTCTACAGATTCCACCTTTTGGCGAACATCTTCCACTATAAAATCTACCGCCGGACAATTGGGAGCCGTTAGCGTCATATCAATAGAGGTTTCCCCATCTTCGGCAACATCTATTTTATAAATCAATCCGAGATCGTAGATATTGACCGGTATTTCCGGATCATATACCGTTTTTATCATCTCAACTATTTTTTCTTCTATTTCAAACTTCGTCATAATTGTTTTTTTATTTATGCAAAGATATATATAATGAATTAATCTCCAAATTAAATGCGCCCTTCGTCCACATAGCTATAATACCTTCCATCACAAACAATAACATGATCGGCAAGGTTTATGTTCATAAAACCGCCTGCCTCACGAACTCTGGTAGTTAGCTTATCATCTTCCATACTGGGGCGTACATTCCCTGATGGGTGGTTATGACACAAAATAATGGAAACGGCACGCTTCATCAAAGCTTCTCTCAAGATACACCTCACATCGACTGATGTTTCACTAATGCCACCCGAACTGATCTTCATTTTATCAATTACCTTGTTAGACTGATTTAGCAGTAATATCCAGCACTCTTCAGTAGGAAGATCACACATTAAAGGATGCAAGAGGTTATAAACATCGGTAGAGCAGGTTATCTGATTACGCTCCGTTAACTCCGAAAGCTTTCTTCGCTTTCCTAATTCTGACGCAGCGCACAATGAAATTGCTTTTGCAGGACCAATACCCTTGAAGGAACACAATTCATCTACAGAAAGTTTGCCAAACTCATTCAAATTATGATTGCACGAAGCCAGAATCCTGCGCATTAATTCCACAGCTGTTTCTTCCCTATTGCCCGATCCAATAAGAATGGCCATTAATTCAGCATCAGTCAGAGTACCAATCCCTTTATCCAGCATTTTTTCTCTGGGGCGATCCTCTTCTGCCCATTGGTTAATAGTCAGTTTTTCTTTCATAGTTCTTCATAAAAACAAAAAACACGAATTCTGATAGATGAACCCATCTATCAGAATTCGTGTTTTTATTAAGGTTAAATATGTTATTTATAAAAATTCTTCTCAAACGCTGAAAATTCATCCTTTTTTAGTACTACCCTTGTCCACCAGGCCCTTATAAATCCGGAGCCATAACCGGTTAGCTGAATGAAAGACGCAGCAACGGAAATCAGTCCAATCTTAATACTGCCAGTCTGTGACGAAGCATCAAGAAAAATAACCAACGCATAGAATAGAATTGGGATTAATCCCAAAAAAGTAAAACAGGAGACGGTTAAAAGGAACAATAGTCCTGCTGTAAAAGCAGCCGGTAAAAGATGAACCACCTTTAAAGATTCCGGGTATTTTTTGAATAGATTGATGCGGGCAATGCCTGAATTATGAACCTGTTTGAAGAATTTCCTCAGATCCGTACGTCGTTTGTGATAAACCCATGCTTCAGGAAACAACCTACAACTATAATTGTGCTTAAAAATGCGAATACTAAAATCAATATCTTCACCGAAGCGCATTTTGGAGAATCCGTTCATCTCCATATAAACATCTCGTTTTACTCCCATATTAAAGCTGCGGGGATAAAATTTATCCAGCTTTTTCTTTCCACCACGAATACCACCCGTCGTAAAGAAAGAAGTCATAGCATAATTTATTGCCTTTTGCATATCCGAGAAAGAATCATCCGCACGATCCGGGCCACCAAAGGCATCCGCCGGCTCCCTTTTCAGTTCAGCCTCAACCGCATCAAAATAATCCTCAGGAAGAATGCAGTCTGAATCCAGTATGATAAGGTAGTCTCCTTTGCTATGTTCAGCTCCAAAGTTACGCGTTTGTCCGGGACCAGAATTTGGTTTGAAGAAATATTTCACATCCAGAACATCACTATACCTTTTTACTATCTCTTCACAAGGAATAGCAGAACCATCCTCTACAATCAGCACCTCAAAATTGGTAAAATGCTGTTTTGTAAGACTAAGCAGAAGTTCATTCACTTCATCCGGTCGATTATATACTGGAATAATTACGGAGTAAAACATAGTCAGATTGGTATATAACAAAATCCCCTCAAGAAGAGGGGATTAAATATTTTTAAAACAAAACAGATTAAGCTTTCACACGACCCAGGTAAGAACCGCTACGAGTATCCACTTCAATCTTTTCACCTTCGTTAATAAACAAAGGAACACGAACTGTAGCACCAGTTTCAACTGTTGCAGGTTTAGTTGCATTAGTTGCAGTATCACCCTTCAATCCTGGTTCTGTGTAAGTCACAGTCAAAACCACCTTAACAGGAAGTTCAGCAAAAAGAACAGTTTCTGATTCAGCGTGAGAAACAATCTCAACCATATCACCTTCTTTCAGGAACTCAACACCAGTGATCAGCTCTTTCTGAACTGAGATCTGATCGTATGTTTCCTGATTCATAAAGTTATATCCCATATCGTCCTGATAAAGAAATTGGAAGGTGCGACGTTCAATGCGTACCTCTTCAATTTTAACGCCCGCATTAAAGGTTCTTTCTAATGTACGTCCGGTTGTTACGCTTTTCATTTTTGTGCGGACAAAGGCGGCTCCTTTTCCGGGTTTAACATGCAAGAACTCTGTGATGAAGTAATAATGCCCATCTAGGTCAATGCACATTCCGTTTTTAATGTCTGCTGTAGTAGCCATACTTTTTTTCTTTAACTATTTATATATCTATTATTTCACTCTATTTTTTCGTTTCGGATGCAAAAGTAATCTAAATAGATAAAAAACACAAAATGTTTTGACTAAAAATGGTTTATCTCTTGGTTAATTTAAAAAAAGTCTCTATTTTTGCATCCCGATTCAGATTCAGAACAATAACAATAAAATATAGAAGTAATGAAAAGAACATTCCAACCCTCTAACAGAAAGAGAAAAAACAAACATGGTTTCCGTGAAAGAATGGCTTCTGCTAATGGTCGTAGAACATTAGCCTCTCGTCGTGCTAAAGGAAGAAAGAAATTAACCGTATCTGACGAATATAACGGAAGATAATATCGATTTTAAATACGAGATTATAAAAGAAGTAGAGGTTTTGCAATAAGAACCTTTACTTCTTTTGTTTTTTATGTTATCTTTGAGCCGCAATTGAAAGACAATACAAAATCAGCATATGACAATAAAAGAATTCTTCTCCTTCAAAGAGAATAAATACCTATGGTGGAATGTGATAGCAATGATTGTTTTGACCGGCTTGCTAATATTCCTTGTACTGAAAGGCATTGATGTCTATACCCAACATGGGAAATCCGTGTTAGTTCCCAACCTGAAAGGGATGAACGAAGAAGAAGCACGAATGATGTTAAGGAATCGCGGACTTGATTGCGCCGTGGTAGATTCCAGCTATGATAAAGATAAAATCTCCGGTTGTATTCTGGAACAGAATCCATCGGATGGTCAACACGTTAAGAAAGGAAGAACAATTTACCTCACAGTTAATTCCTTAACCATGCCTATGCAGACAATACCTGATGTGGCAGATAACAGTTCTGTTCGCCAGGCCACAGCAAAATTAATTTCCGCCGGATTTCAACTCACTGCAAACCAATCTGTAACAGGAGAACGTGACTGGGTTTACGGAATTAAATATAATGGCAGGCAATTAATGCTTGGAGAAAAAGTGCCTACTGGTGCTACCCTTACATTAATGGTAGGAAATGGCACTAAAGAAGTTATTGCAGAAGATTCTATTAAAATAGAAGAAGAAGATATTAATTCCGAAACAACCAAAGAACCGGAGGCAGAACCTGCAACAGGAGATTCCTGGTTCTAATGAATAAATTAATGGAAGATTTTCAAGACGAAATAGAAGACATAGATCTGATTGATGAAGAAGAAGTAGATGCAGTAGCGAGTTCTGGTGAACTCTACGAGCATTTTCGTGTTGTTGTAGATAAAGGTCAGACACCTATCCGGGTTGACAAATATCTATTTGAACGGATAGTCAATGCTTCACGCAACCGCATTCAAAATGCTGCTGAGGCAGGATGCGTAATGTCCAACGGAAAACCGGTAAAGAGTAATTATAAAGTCAGACCTCTCGATATAATTACTGTGATGATGGACCGTCCTCGTTATGAGAATGAAATCACCCCCGAGGATATTCCATTAAACATAGTATATGAAGACCAGGACCTGATGGTTGTTAATAAGCCGGCCGGAATGGTGGTACATCCCGGACATGGCAATTACAACGGCACACTGGTTAATGCCATAGCCTGGCACTTTAAGGATAATCCTGAATATGATGCAAACGACCCACAAGTGGGATTGGTTCATCGGATTGATAAAGACACCTCAGGTCTTTTGGTTGTAGCCAAAACTCCTGATGCCAAAACCAGCCTGGGCCTGCAGTTTTTTAATAAAACGACTAAGCGTAAATATAATGCATTGGTATGGGGAACCGTAGAAGCAGAGGAAGGAAGGATTGAAGGAAATATTGCCCGTAATCCGAAGGACCGTATGCAAATGGCATTCTTCACTGATCCAAACATAGGTAAACATGCCGTTACTCATTATCGTGTACTTGAACATATAGGATATGTTACCCTTGTGGAATGTGTCCTTGAAACAGGAAGAACACACCAGATCCGTGTTCACATGAAACACATCGGGCATACTCTTTTCAATGACGCCCGATATGGAGGACATGACATCTTAAAAGGTACTCACTTTAGCAAATACAAACAATTTGTAAACAACTGCTTCGATATTTGTCCACGACAGGCTTTGCACGCCATGACTTTAGGTTTTGTTCACCCACGTACCGGTGAGGAGATGAATTTCACCGCAGAACTACCTCAGGACATGACCATGCTGATAGATAAATGGAGAGGTTATATTTCAAACAGAGAATTAGAATGAAACGTACTATTGCCATAGTAGCCGGAGGAGATTCTTCAGAGCTCCCCGTTTCCCTTCGCAGTGCCCAGGGAATTTACTCCTTTATTGATAAGGAAAAGTATAATCTGTATATTGTTGAAATGCAAGGTCTCCGCTGGGAAGTTCAGCTTCCCGAAGGGAATAAAGCAGCAATAGACCGCAATGACTTCAGCTTTATGATGAATGGCGAGAAAATCAAGTTTGATTTTGCCTACATCACCATTCACGGAACTCCGGGAGAAGACGGAAAGCTACAGGGCTATTTTGATTTACTTCAGGTTCCTTATTCCTGTTGCAACGTACTAGCTGCGGCGCTCACTTTCAATAAATTCTCATGCAACCAGTACCTCAAAGGCTTTGGTGTGAGAATTTCAGAATCAGTAATGCTAAGAAAAGGACAAACTATCACTGACGAAGCCGCAGTTGAGAAAATTGGCTTGCCATGTTTCATCAAGCCTAACCTTGGAGGTTCAAGCTTTGGTGTAACAAAAGTAAAAGCCAAAGAACAGATTCAGCCAGCCATAAAGAAAGCATTCGATGAAGCTCAGGAAGTAATTATCGAAGCATTTATGGAAGGAACCGAAATTACTTGTGGTTGTTACAAAACAAAAAGCAAAGAACATGTGTTTCCTATAACAGAGGTAGTTACCAGCAACGAGTTCTTTGATTATGATGCAAAATACAACGGACAGGTTGAAGAAATTACTCCGGCCCGCATATCAGAAGATCTGACTAAGAGAGTGCAAACACTTACTTCTGCCATCTATGATATTCTAGGATGCCAGGGTATTATACGCATTGATTATATTATCACGAAAGGTGACAAGATTAATCTACTGGAAATCAATACCACTCCAGGAATGACAGCCACCAGCTTTATACCTCAGCAGGTAAGAGCAGCAGGGCTTGACATTAAAGATGTTATGACAGATATTATTGAGAATAAGTTTTAAGAGAATATGAAAATCACTACTGAGTTTGACGATATTCGTCCATACAATAGCGAAGAGCTGCCTCAAATATTTGAGGAGCTTATTTCTGACCCGTCTTTTCAGAATGCAATAGCTTATGCTATACCCGGCGTTCCATTCGAAGCTGTAGCACAGAAAATGCGTAGTTGCAAAACGTCTTTGGAATTTCAGAAAGCATTTTCCGCTGAATTCTTATGGGGGATTGTAAGGAAGCACACAGACGGACTGACCTTTGACAATTCGGCATTAACAAATCAAGAGCTTTCCTATACGTACATTTCCAACCATCGGGATATCATCCTCGACTCCGGATTCCTTTCCATATTACTATTAGGTGTTGGCAAAGAGACGGTAGAAATAGCCATAGGAGACAACCTTCTGATTTATCCATGGATCAAGAAGCTAGTCAGGGTGAATAAGTCATTCATCGTGCAACGCGGACTAAGCATGAGACAGATGCTCGAATCATCTACCCGCATGTCACGTTACATGCATTATGCCATTGCCGAGAAAGGACAATCTATCTGGATTGCTCAGCGCGAGGGGCGCGCCAAGGATTCAAACGACCGTACTCAGGACAGTGTTTTAAAGATGCTTGCTATGGGTGGAGAAGGCGATATTGTAGAACGTTTGCTTCCGCTCAACATTGCTCCGCTTTCCATCTCTTATGAATATGATCCCTGCGACTATCTGAAAGCAAAAGAGTTCCAATTAAAAAGAGACGTTGAAGAGTACAAGAAAACTACTCAAGACGATTTGAAAAATATGGAAACCGGACTTTTTGGATTCAAAGGACAGGTTCATTTCCAGGCAGCAACATGTCTAAACGACAAACTGACTGAACTAGACCGCACATTGCCAAAATGTGAGCTTTTTGCCAGATTATCGGCAATGATTGACAAGGAAATACATCGCAACTATAAAATTTACCCGGGAAATTACATTGCACACGATTTAGCAGCCGGAAAGAAACAATTTGCCGACCATTATACAGCCGAAGACGAGAAACGCTTCGAGGAATATATAGCCGGACAAATTGAAAAGATATACTTACCGGAAAAAGATGTTGCTTTCCTAAGAGAGAAGTTGCTTACTATGTATGCAAATCCGTTAAGCAATTACTTAGCAGCGCTTTAATGAAACTAAAGAATATATATTTATTTCTGATCTTCCTCTCCTTTCTATCATGTAAGGAAGAGGAAGATTCATATGTATATCCTTCTGTAAAATTAGAGTTTATGTCGGCACAAACCGATAGCACAGGCAAGATTGTTTCTTTAAAAACAGACAAAGACACCACATACCAGGTTGAGAACGACCGCACAAACAGCAAGCTGGATGCCAATCTTCTGCAACGTATTGTTTGCTATTACTCCACATTAAGTAAAGCAACCGCTACACAAAATGCTACTGCCGAGATCTATTCACTTATTAAAGCGGTATCTCCCACTCCAGCCAAACTAGCCACCGGAGCTGTGATGAAGACCGACCCTGTGGGCATTCAAAGCGTTTGGCTCAGTGGTGATTATATCAATCTCACGTTGCAGATTAAACTGCAAAGCCAGGCACATTTATTCCATTTTATTGAAACTGGAGTTACTCAAAGCGGAGGTCTCCCCTCCATTCATCTCACTCTTTATCACGATAATGCCGGCGATGTTGAAGCTTACACCAAGATTGCATACCTCTCTGTTCCGCTGGCCAAGTACATTCAACAATATCCCAATGGATTCACTGTTTCTTTTTCTATTAATACTTATATGGAAGGAGTAAAGACTTACACCTTCCTGGCTCCTTCATCTGCTCTCTATTAACCAGATAGTTATCTACTTTAGCTAATTATTCCACATTCATTACATAAACAATAGCTATCATTGCAACTGAAAACTAATACTTATTGCAATGAGAAGAACAAATGTAATGAAAAAATTATTTCTTTCCGTTTTATTTTTACTGGGCTGCGTTTCTGGATCTGCACAAACGCCCGACTTCTCTTTAGTAGGTTTTGCTGCCGAAAAAACAGCGGGGTTTACCAATGGAACTACTGGTGGTGGCAATGCCGTTCCGGTAACAGTAACCACGTATGAAGAATTAAAAGCACAGTTCCTAATAGCAGGAAAAGTCAATAAAAATCCAAAAGTTATCTACGTACAGGGGAAAATAGAAGTTCCTGGAGGAGGCGACCCTATTGAAGTATCCTCAAACACCACTCTATATGGCTTAGGCGCAGACGCGTTTATCAGTCAAATCAACCTGTATTTAAAGAATGCCAGCAACGTTATTATCCGCAATATCAAATTCTCAGCAGTGGGAAGTACAAAAGGCAGTGAATCGGACTGCATCTCAATAGCCACTACCAGTAGCGGAGTATGCAGCCATATTTGGATTGACCATTGTGAATTCTTTAATGTAACCCCTATCCGAAATCCATCGGCATCATTGAAAGACCTTTATGACGGATTATTGGATATCAAAAAAACAAGCGAATATATTACCGTTTCATGGTGCCACTTCCATGACCATTATAAAGCAATTCTTGTGGGGTATACAGATACCGATGTATATGACCGTAAGATAACCATGCATCATAATATTTTTGAGCGTGTAAACTCAAGAGCTCCGTCATACCGGGGAGGAACGGGACATATCTACAATAATTATTATATAGCCACGCAAGATGGAACCGGATATTTTGGCGATGCCATCAACACACGTGAGGAAGCCACTCTTTTAGCCGAAAACAATTATTTTCTAAATATGAATAATGGAATATACTGCGCTCTCGATGATGTGGTGAAAGAGGGGTTTGCTACCGGAAGCGGCAATATTTTTAATGGCGGGAAAGCATCTTTCACAGCCAATCCGGGCACACCTTTTGTAGCACCCTATTCTGTAAAACAAGATACCGCCAACGTTCTTCCCACTTTACTCCCAACCTGGGCAGGAATCGGTAAGATTACAGGAGAGAATGATTATGGAACAGTAGACACACCAAGTGGAATTAATTCACCAAAGGCTATTAAGACTTTAGCCTCAACAAACTACTATTCACTTTCCGGCATGAAGATAGTTATTCCAAACAAGAAAGGGATTTATCTTAAAGAGAGTACTTATTTAGATGGAAGCAAAGAAACCACAAAGCTGGCTTATTAAAGAATAGGACAAAATAGGTCAAACACTATATAAAATTTAGTACATATAATATCAGTAACTAATTATTAAAAAAGTATATATAAACACAATCATGTACAAGATTAGATACAAACATGTACAAAACTGAGGGCAAACATGTACATGTTTATCTCAACCTCCCGCCTATAATTGACTAATGTTTGCTGAGGAGTGTATTAAACTGATTAGGGTTAACAGTTAATCTTCTCTATAGTCATCTGAATTTATTTCTATTTTGTATAGTATTGACTATCAAGCTAATTTATTTTACTAAGGTGGAGAGGGTGGAGAAAAATTGTTCTTTTCTCGTTTTGATAAATAAAAAAATAAAAATTCTGCAATTTGCAGAATTCCTGAAATTCATTTTCTAAAAGCTGAAAAAACTCTTTTTTACTCCACCCTATCCACCTAAATGGGCTACTCTATTTTGTAATATGCTGATTTATAGCAATGTATATTTTTACAGGTGGCAGATCCTATGTTTGCAATAAATATGCTGAAGTGAAAAAATAAGAAGCATAAGCTAAGAGTATTTTTTATATTTGAGGTACCAAACTTAAACATTCAAATATTCAAAGCTTATGCGTACACAAAGTAACAAAGTAAATTTCAATGGAGAAAATATTTATGTTGGAATTGATGTTCATCTAAAGAGTTGGGCAGTGACAATCTACACAGAACATTTGCATCATAAGACTTTTAGTCAGCCACCGGTTCCCCTATTATTATGGAAATATCTGGATGAAAATTTTCCTGGTGGTAATTACTATTCTGCTTATGAAGCTGGATTCTGTGGATTTCATATTCACTTTGAACTGGAAAAGTTGAATATAAAAAATATAGTAGTCAATCCCGCTGACATACCGACTAGTCAAAAGGAACATGTGCATAAGAATGATTCTTGCGATAGCAAGAAAATAGCCCGTTCTCTGAGAGCTAAAGAACTCACCGGAATACATATTCCATTGATTGAGACCTTAGAAAATCGTTCTTTTATTCGTTCTCGAGAAATGTTGGTCAAGGATCTGGTCCGTTTCAAACAGCGAATAAAGTCTTTTCTTTATTTTTATGGGATAGCCTATCCTCCTGAATTTGAAAAGTCATCTTGTCATTGGTCAAAACGCTTTCTTAAATGGTTAAAAGAAATATCCCTAAATACGCAAAATGGAAATGAAGCATTATCCCTATTAATAAGAGAAGTAGAACAACAGCGCCTTCTTTTATTAGAAGTGAATAAAAAAATTCATAGCTTGGCTATTTCTGATAAATATATTAAAGATATGGAATTAATAAGAAGTGTTCCCGGAATAGGCTTGATTACAGGGCTTACTTTTCTATTGGAAATAGAAAATATAGAACGTTTTTCTAACACGGACAAGCTAGCCTGTTTTGTAGGAATAATACCGACTTGTCATTCGAGTGGAGAAACGAGCAACAATGGAGAAATGACTTTTAGAGGGCAAATTCATTTAAAGAAAGGTCTGATTGAAAGTGCTTGGGTTGCTTCAAGAATAGATCCAGCTCTGACGCATAGTTTTATTCATCTTTGCAAAAGAATGGAACCAAATAAGGCAATCATACGAATTGCAAGAAAGTTGTTAAACAGAATATATTACACTCTAAAAAAGAAACATAAATACGAATATGGAATGGTTAAATAATAATACCCATATAAAATCTATATAAAGAGTGACCGCTAGCCACCTCTTGCAGCTTTGCCTGCTTTGGCAGATTGCGGCCTCTTTCCTATTGAACTGAAAAGGATTATGTAGAAACTGAAAGAATCAGTTAGAACTACTTATAGAAGGTTGTTTTATATAGGAATTTACTAATTATTGCTGAAACTAGAGAAACATATATAATAGGTTTTCCTAGCCATATAGCGATATCTGTAACATAAAAAGAGGGGAAAAATCAGACAGACCATCCCCTCAAAGTGATGTTACAGAGTAACGCAGGAAGTTTATTGCTGACAAGTTGCTCCTCAGCAGAGCTTGTTTCCTCTTCAACTCCCTGATTACAAAGCTAATAAAAAGTATAATAAATATTAATAATACTCTTATAATTTGGATTACAACATAGAAGAGGTGGCAGTAAAAAACAATATATTTCGATTCCAAAAATCTTTTTTTGATAATTCCGCAAATTGCGGAATTATCAAAATTAATTTTCCAGAAAGGGAAAAAGTATTATTTTGCTGCCACCTCTGCCACCTAACTATTTATATAGTATTGATAATGAGATGAATACAACTTTAAAGAATATCTACATTTAAGTTTGACGATAGAAAAGCCTTAAATCTCCATCAAATAAGTATATAAAACAGCCCAATCTCAATAGTTTTCTTTTAACCAAATGCCAAAGAACCGGCTGATACAAGTTTATACTTCTTAATAAATGCACCAGCCGTAATAGATTGCGCTTTCCTTCTTTTGTAATGGCAATCAATAGTTCCTTTTGCTTTTCGGGCATACGGAAAAGGATTCCTGACCATAGCTTTTTAATCCTTGATGTATTACGCAAATATAATTATTACTTTATAATAAAAGATTTTATTGATGCAATATTTTGCTTCTATATAATTGTATCTTTGCTTGATAAGCAACAACAGTGCTTGCATCTTTGTTTTAAACGTATCGGTTGTGAATTGCTTTCAAAATTGTATCTTTGCTTGATAAGCAACAACGATGGATTACTTGACACCTGAACTTTTAAGGTTGTGAATTGCTTTCAAAATTGTATCTTTGCTTGATAAGCAACAACAATGAATTAACAGATACAACGTCAACAGGGGTTGTGAATTGCTTTCAAAATTGTATCTTTGCTTGATAAGCAACAACTATAATAAAAATTAAAAAGATGGTTCTTGGTTGTGAATTGCTTTCAAAATTGTATCTTTGCTTGATAAGCAACAACTTATTTCAGTTTTCTTTAGCTTTGATAATAGTTGTGAATTGCTTTCAAAATTGTATCTTTGCTTGATAAGCAACAACTATAATAAAAGTTAAGCTTCGTACCGTCTGTTGTGAATTGCTTTCAAAATTGTATCTTTGCTTGATAAGCAACAACCAACATTAAAAAACATCATTGCGTCTGATCGTTGTGAATTGCTTTCAAAATTGTATCTTTGCTTGATAAGCAACAACTTCATATTCTTAAGTACCTCAGCATCTTCGTTGTGAATTGCTTTCAAAATTGTATCTTTGCTTGATAAGCAACAACCAAATAATGAATATCCTGCAATTTCTAATGTTGTGAATTGCTTTCAAAATTGTATCTTTGCTTGATAAGCAACAACATTTGAGCAGATTGTTTTTATTATACACTTGTTGTGAATTGCTTTCAAAATTGTATCTTTGCTTGATAAGCAACAACATAAAAGAAGAGCCGAGTTAGCAATAGATGTTGTGAATTGCTTTCAAAATTGTATCTTTGCTTGATAAGCAACAACCTTATCATCTCCGGCCAACATTCCGTTCTGGTTGTGAATTGCTTTCAAAATTGTATCTTTGCTTGATAAGCAACAACTATTCTTTGTTTCAGTAGCCAGTGTTTTAAGTTGTGAATTGCTTTCAAAATTGTATCTTTGCTTGATAAGCAACAACTTTTTCATAACTGATAATATATTAAGTTTTGTTGTGAATTGCTTTCAAAATTGTATCTTTGCTTGATAAGCAACAACAGATTGTTTTTATATCAATAAGTCAAAGATGTTGTGAATTGCTTTCAAAATTGTATCTTTGCTTGATAAGCAACAACTTTCCTATACTCTATTCTATTCAATTATCGTTGTGAATTGCTTTCAAAATTGTATCTTTGCTTGATAAGCAACAACCATCATTCTGTCTAATTCTCTTTCTTTATAGTTGTGAATTGCTTTCAAAATTGTATCTTTGCTTGATAAGCAACAACAGATTGTTTTTATATCAATAAGTCAAAGATGTTGTGAATTGCTTTCAAAATTGTATCTTTGCTTGATAAGCAACAACGAAAACCAAACAGTGGAAGTATGCTTTACTGTTGTGAATTGCTTTCAAAATTGTATCTTTGCTTGATAAGCAACAACAATACGAGTAACAATACCATTGAACAATTGTTGTGAATTGCTTTCAAAATTGTATCTTTGCTTGATAAGCAACAACTTTTCGAGAAGATATGCTATATATTTTTTGGTTGTGAATTGCTTTCAAAATTGTATCTTTGCTTGATAAGCAACAACTAGATGCTCTTAGCCTAACGTCAGCCAACTGTTGTGAATTGCTTTCAAAATTGTATCTTTGCTTGATAAGCAACAACAAAGAATACCTAATAGGTCAGTTGATGCTAGTTGTGAATTGCTTTCAAAATTGTATCTTTGCTTGATAAGCAACAACCATCCAACTCAGAAGCCATTATCATTGCTTGTTGTGAATTGCTTTCAAAATTGTATCTTTGCTTGATAAGCAACAACAAAGAATACCTAATAGGTCAGTTGATGCTAGTTGTGAATTGCTTTCAAAATTGTATCTTTGCTTGATAAGCAACAACTGATTGTATATGAGGATTTTTACCAGCAAGTTGTGAATTGCTTTCAAAATTGTATCTTTGCTTGATAAGCAACAACTTCTTTAACATTCACGGAACTTCCGTCCGGGTTGTGAATTGCTTTCAAAATTGTATCTTTGCTTGATAAGCAACAACTATACCCAGAAACGTTATACAACGTAAGCAGTTGTGAATTGCTTTCAAAATTGTATCTTTGCTTGATAAGCAACAACAAAAGATACATATACATTATCGAACTCATTGTTGTGAATTGCTTTCAAAATTGTATCTTTGCTTGATAAGCAACAACAATAACAAATTTCTTGGTTCGTATTTTATAGTTGTGAATTGCTTTCAAAATTGTATCTTTGCTTGATAAGCAACAACTCAGAGAATGCAAGCAACCACTGTCGGTCAGTTGTGAATTGCTTTCAAAATTGTATCTTTGCTTGATAAGCAACAACTAAATGAACTATAGGATAAAGGATCCTACCGTTGTGAATTGCTTTCAAAATTGTATCTTTGCTTGATAAGCAACAACAATGATAAAAGTTAAGCCATCTTCATCATGTTGTGAATTGCTTTCAAAATTGTATCTTTGCTTGATAAGCAACAACCATATCTGCATCATATACCCGCAGTTTGTCGTTGTGAATTGCTTTCAAAATTGTATCTTTGCTTGATAAGCAACAACTCAATTCGATGCGCTTGTTTCCTTCTGCTAGTTGTGAATTGCTTTCAAAATTGTATCTTTGCTTGATAAGCAACAACTGCGTAGAAATGCAGCTCGTAAGGTGCCTGTTGTGAATTGCTTTCAAAATTGTATCTTTGCTTGATAAGCAACAACTCTTAATAGCGTTGACAATAGCAATACCCGTTGTGAATTGCTTTCAAAATTGTATCTTTGCTTGATAAGCAACAACTCTTAATAGCGTTGACAATAGCAATACCCGTTGTGAATTGCTTTCAAAATTGTATCTTTGCTTGATAAGCAACAACAGAATCTTAGTATCATTCTAATAATGAGACAGATATAAGCATTATTAGAAATAAAAAAACGAGGGTTCTAAAAAAGAAAATCCCACCGTATGGTAGGATTTTCTTTTTTAAAATAGTTCTAACTGCTGATAAGGGGTCGTAACTTTTTCTTCTTTCTTGCCATAAAAGAGTTCTATATCTCCAAATTGTTTATCAGTAATACACAAAATACCGATTTGTCCTTTTTCAGGAAGAATATTTTTCACTCTCTTTACATGTACTTCTGCATTCTCACGACTAGCACAATGGCGAACATAGATGGAAAACTGGAACATAGTGAAACCATCCGACATTAAGCGCTTCCGAAAATCAGTGTAGACTTTTCGTTCCTTTTTTGTTTCTGTCGGTAAGTCGAAAAAGACAAGTATCCACATAATTCTATATTCACTAAACCGTTCCATAACATAATCTATGGGAATTCAGGATATGCAATTCTCCTTAGTTCCCCACTAAAGCATTTATACAATGAGGCTGTTGTTTGTCCAACTGCGACCATCAAAGGACTTCTTTTACCAGAAATAACCACATCAAGAACAGGAATCCCTAACAGTTGAGCCTTTAAATCTTTGGTTAATTCATCAATTGCCACACCTTTATCTACAATTTCAACCACTAATTTGTCAACAAAAGGGCGGTAAGGTTCCATAATATCATCAGCTAAGCAATAGGCATTGTATTTATTATGATGATGAATGCCCAACGTAGGAAGCAATCCACTGACAACCAATGAACGAGCAACAATAGCACGAAGTATTGCATAACCATAATTTAACAAGTTATTTGGAGCCACACCTTCTCTCCATCTGGTAAATTGAGGGATAGCAGGAAACATACCTGCCCAATAATAGGCTGCTGCCCGTGCTTCATAGTTATCTGGATCTCCACTTTTCACATCACTTGCCCAAACAAGCATATTCCTTACTACTTCATTCCGTTTTGTGTGTAAAACATGGGCCTGATTCTCTATTTTAACTTGAATAGTTTGCTGCCATAATTGTTTCTTTAATGGCAAGGAAGCATCAATTTGCTCTTTGAATCGTTCGCTCTGGACAGTATTTCCACAAAGAGGAAGCATTAATCCTACTGGCATCCGGCTACTATCACAAGTTATCAAAGCACAATTATTCTCCAGAAGTTTTTCCATTACACCGTGTGTAATAGTTATTTGTTTGTGGTCAAGAAGAACTAACCCGATATCTTCTATCGGGATAGTTCTTACTGCTGATTTTTTAAATGTATCGTCTAGCTGGCTCTTTTCTACTTCAGGTAGCTTTATTACCAGTTGATCATCTTTCAAGCATAGATAAACAGGATTGCCAAAGTATAGTGTTTTCTTTATCATACATTAATCCTTTAACTTTATTCTTCCCAGTCTGTCAACAGATACTTTAATTCCGTTCATATTAGAAAGACTTTGTATTCTTATTAAACCACCTAGCTTTATTGATAGCATTTCATCTTTCATTCCATTATATTTATCATCAACCTTTGTTTCTGTATGCAAACGGAAACAATAATATTTCGTCGCGATTTTTTGAACTCGATAAATATGATCATTCATTAATTGATAGTTATTGTTTTCAATACACATTTTAATATCTTCCAAAGACAAACCAAAAACAAACATCTCATTTTGTTGCATTGAGGTTACATATTCCCAGCCATCTTGAGGTAAGTTATCAACTACTACTTCATTTTTAATATCTGAATCAAGAATACGTGTCCACAAATCAGAAGGTGATTTTACAATAACTGGCAAACCATTCTTTTTCCTTTCAAAGGCTTCCCAAAAAGTGACTACATTCTCCCGTAGATTACCATTTTCATCTTTATAAATAGCTATATGATGATTGTTTCTTGTGGAAACATAATCTATTAGAGATCCTGAATCATTCTTATGGAGAGGCACCAAATCTGATAATCCAGTGAAACAACGTACATTATTGATTTTAATTTCTTTAGCCTTATTAAAATAAATCGGGTTCTCTGCTAAATTTTTAAACGCTTCTTTGGGATTATTGCCAAATTCCATCAAACGTCTTCTGACAATTTCGCGGATTTTTCTGTCAACAATATATTCTACATCCTTTTCTTTGAAATTTGAATCTAGATTATAACTAAATACAAATTCATTTTTATATACAGTCACTTCAGAGAGACCGCCTCCAGAAAGAAATTTTTCAAGTCCTTTCTTGCTAAATGCTATCTTTACTTGAGCCTCAAATTGTTCATTTGCAGACAAAATCATTTTATCAATTGGAACTGAAGAAA
This sequence comes from Bacteroidaceae bacterium, assembly GCA_963667395.2. GTDB lineage: Bacteria > Bacteroidota > Bacteroidia > Bacteroidales > Bacteroidaceae > Bacteroides. The sequence continues at coordinate 3,169,794 of CAXXJL010000001.1, read as the reverse complement.
TATGCAAAAGGAGTTTTTCCTTTACTATATCATCTACTATGTCGTTAAATCGATTAAATGTTGGAGATAACCTTACTTTTTCAAATTGGCTAATTTGACCATAAATTTGAGATTTATGTAATTCACCTCTCGGAATAAGAGTTTTTATAATTTTCCCATTAACTACATTTGTACTCAACACGCCAACCCGCTTCCCTCTCTTGAAAGAAACTATTACTTTAGAAGCTGCATTTTCAACTTGGTGAGTTGTAAGAGGTCGTTCGTTTATCAAAAAATTTTCTAATGAACTTAACCTCTTATTATAACTATCAATTCCGTTGTTCCCATTATGACTTTCCTCATTGGTATACACAGCATTCAATGTATTTATTCTCTGTATCATTCCCTGTGTTGTACAAGCAATACAAAGAGCATCTATTGCATGATGCCTATGATCTAAACGCTTTGTCCAATTTTTGATGCGTTCTTTTCGGTGAATTTGTCCACATCTATTAAGTTCAATCCATTCCGTTTGTTCCTGTTCCCGATATTTCTCTATTTGAAGATTCATTAAAATATCATCCCATCCCCATAGTTGCCTTAACTTGGAAGTAATTGCTCCTGTACTAGAATATACATTTCTACAGACATTCTGTAAAAGTTTGTGCACCTCACGAGAAATATATCTAGTTTCCTGCATTTGACGTTCTATGAAATCCTCAGGGATTTTTTCTCCAGGCATCATCAGCTTATTAAATTTACTCCGGCTAATTCCATCTTTCTTATTCAGTTGTACTTTGATAAATTCAATAAATTCATGAAATTTTTCATCCCCTTGCTTCTTCATAAAGTCATAAGCAGTATCTTGATTTTTACCATATATTCCAGAATTTAGAGCTCTGGGACAAAGTGTTTTATTTGAAAAGGAATCATCAAAGAGTCTTGATTTAGGAACAATATGTTCTATATCATACAACACCCCCTCTTCTAAATTAAACGCAGCTTTCAAAGAAATAACTTTATTTGGTTCATAAGGCGAAACTTGCCCAAACTCCCTCCAAAGTTTGTAACGAATAACATCATTCTGACTCACCCGATTAAAACCTAAATCATTTCTTAATATATCAACAATATCTTTGTGATATTTGTCCGCCTTAGAGTTAGCAGCATAAGCATTACTCCTCTCCTCAGCACTCTGTTTTAAGTCTCTTGCAAGTTCCACTCTTATTTCAAACTGATCTTTTGCATATCGTTCCTCATCTGTGAGTAATCCATTCTTTGGATTAATAATATCATTGATTAAATTTACAACCTGATTTATTATTTTCTCGACAACTGGTTGACGAAGCGAATTTTTGGGGTAAATTTCTAATTTATCTAATAAAGGTCGCTGTTCATTATCAGTTTTAGTAAGGCTATTTGAATGATTATAACCAGCTTTCTCGCATGCCTCGGAGAACTGAGCCCCATTCATTAAAAAAGGAACAATATTTCGCAAAGCTCTGGCACTCATATTGCCATATCCTTGCTTCAAAAAATCTATTTTTGCTAAGTCTTTTGCAACAGATTCAGACAATCTATACTTATTTACAAGAACCTTTGTCAGTTCCTCAGATGAATCGACAGAATAGATTAAATGCCATAATTGATAAAGAGGCTCTTTTTCAAAACTAGCTTCTACTCTATTTAGATATTCACCAGTATCAGTATCAGGCCTATCATTTACTACTGATAAATTGAATTGTAACAAATCATCTCTTTTAACTTTATGTTTATCAAATACTTTTTGAATTGCAGTTAGAGTGCGATTGCCCTCCATAAATTTTTCATTACGGAGATTAATTTTATATTCATTAAATCCTGACTTGTAACCTAGTTCTTTTAGAATATCCTTAGATACTAATTTCTCCCCCCAGTTTAATCTATTGAATAACTTCACTTTTTCATCTTGCGTTAAATAACGTTTCCCGTGTGCATTAAAATCATTATCCAATATTCCAGCGAATAAAACATTACTCTTCATCGCTTGAAAGCTTGTTATCTCAACATTATTAAGTTCTTGCCATATCTTAGCAACTTGAAAAAGAGGGGAACTCTTTGGCGTTACTTTTGGACCGCTAAAAACATTTTTTTCATACCCGTTACGTTTGTCCTTATATGATTTCCCTTCAAATTCGCATACCGATACTAGGCCTTTTTGAGACTTTAAAGGACGCTGATAATAAATAATCCCATCTCTTACCTGCATTTTATTAACTTCATTTAATTCAATTGGGTGGTACTTACTTTGAAAGTCCCAAATCTTATTAAATTCGTCTATATAGCTGAAACGCATAAAAATATTTTCTTTCACACGAAATAGAGGATTTGCACATAATTGCACGTATAGATACTGCCCAATAGTTACTCTATTTTGGGCAATAATCTTTTCACGATCGGCTATTAAATCTAGATATCCCTTTTTAGATGTTTTAATAGAATCAGAATCATCGTCTTTTTTTTCTTTATCTTCCTCATTTTGTGCCTTTCGGTTGCTTTTATAGCCTCTTTTTTGGTTCATATGAAAAAAGACACGACCTAATTCTTGCAAGGTTATTTCTTCTTTTAACGCTTTATCTCTCAATAAATATAGATCTAATGCAGTAAGTTCAAAAAGTTCTTTTGTGGGCATCATACCCAACTTTATAAACATTCTTTTTAATTGATCGCGTCGAAGTTTATAACGATGTACACATCTTCTAGTCCCTCTATTTTGAGTACGAGTAGCGTTTTTTGAAATAGCATTACCCTTTGAAAATTCATCAGAATCATCCGTTGTTAATGGTATTATTCGTACACCCATTGCAGCAATTTTTAGCTGTCCTCCTTGTTTTTCAGGTTCATATGTCAATGCCCAACCAATGGAAGCACTTCCGAGGTCTAATCCTAATATTTTTTTCATTAGTTCTTTGATTTAAAATTTCAAGCTTTAAATATAAGAACTATTTACTTTACAAAGAAATAATTATTAACACATTTAATCTAACAAAGATAAATTACACATAAAAATAGAAATTCAAATAAAAAAGCTCTTAATAATTTTGTTATTACAAATAATAGTACTATGTTTGTCGTACAATTTTGAAGCAATTCACAATAAGGATTATTCCGTTGTGAAAACATTTTAGGCGGGGCGACTCGCCTTTTTCTTTTTTGGTAGAGATATAAGAAAAAATAGAAAAAAGGAAGTATAGATTATATTACAGTATAGCTTTTTAAATTCTACATAACATTGACATTAAACAAATTCTATAAATCTCCAGAAACCAGTTCTACCCTGTTCCCGTCGGCATCTAGCACCACACTCTCAAAATAGCCATCTCCAGTAACACGTGGTTCACCAACAATCTGATAACCATCCTTTCTCAATTGTTCCGTTAACCTCAAAACATCAGCTTTGCTGTCTAAAGAGAAAGCCAAATGACAATAGCCAAGTAGTTCACCTTCTGTACGCTTAATAATATCAGTACGTCTCATTAACTCAAGAGAGACTTCATTATCAAAATGAATAAAATACGATTCAAATCCTTTCGCAGCATTTACATATTTTTCATTGCTGACTCCATTAAAATAAGTACAGTAAAACTGCTTTAACTCTTCCAGATGTATAGTCCAGATTGCTATATGATGTATTCTCATTTCACACATTTAATTAGTTTATTCCTTCAGTCTATTTCTTATTACACATTTTATTGATATGCTCAACAATCAAATAACAAGCCGGAGCAACAACAGTGCCATGATTAAAACCTTTTAATTCGTACAGCTCGGTATGAGTATTCCCCACTGATTTGAGCACAGCAGCCAGATGGGCATTTTCTTCATAGCGTGCAGACATTTCTAAATCACGGTCACCGGTAATTAGAACCATAGGAGAAGCCTCTTTACGAGCATGATTGGACGGTGCATAAGTATCTATAATAGGCAAATCGAGAGATAATCCCCGCTCTTTACGAATGGTGTAATGTGTAGTTGTCTGACCACTGATTGGAAAATAGGCAGCCACACTGTCGGCATCTACATTATATTTTGCAAGATAGCTTTTATCCAGACCTAGCATTAATGTGAGATAACCTCCGGCAGAATGACCAGAAACAAAAATCTGCTTAGTGTTTCCTCCATACTTCCGGATATTATTAAATGCCCATGCTACTGCAGCTGCGGCATCATCGGTATATGCCGGATTGGTTGCTTTGGGGCTCAGACGGTAATTAACGGCTATAATGGCAATTCCTTTATCCATCAATTCTTTGGGGAAGTATTTTTCTCCTCCTTCCAGTCCACCACCATGAAACCACACTATTGTGGGAAAGTTCTTACTATTTTTTGGATAGTAGACATCGAGCTTACAGCGACTTTGCTCGTATGTATCTTTTGCCTGTGATTTATAAGGGATGTTATACTCATAGAGATAGGTCGCGGCATTTTGTGCAACTGCACAGCATGAACAGACCAGAGTGAGCAAAAGGGCAATAAGGTGATTTTTGTGTTTCATAGTAACAAGTTTAATAAAAAAAAAGGGCTTATTCAAGCCCTTCCAAAATTCGTTTAAGTACCACTTGCGCCGATATCTCTCGATTGGCAGCTTCGGGAATTACTATGGATTGAGGACTTTCAATGACATCGTCCGTTACAATCATATTTCTTCTTACTGGTAAGCAGTGCATAAAGAAGGCATTATTGGTTACTGCCATGTGTGCCGTGCTCACTGTCCATGTTCTGTCTTTGCTCAATACTTGTCCGTAGAAATCTTCGGCATAAGCACCCCAGCTCTTTGCATATACAAAGTCGGCTCCTTCCAAAGCTTTCATCTGGTCGTATTCTACTCTTGCATTGCCCACAAATTGATCAGCTAGTTCATAACCTTCGGGATGGGTAATTACGAATTCATAATCCGTGGCATTCATCCATTCGGCAAAGGAGTTAGGAACAGCCTGAGGAAGTGGACGTGGATGCGGAGCCCATGTCATCACCACTTTAGGACGCTCGGTTTTCTTATATTCTTCGATAGTAATTAAGTCGGCAAAGCTCTGCAATGGATGGCGGGTTGCGGCTTCCATTGAGAATACAGGGCGACCGGAATATTTTATAAACTGATTAAGAATTACTTCATCATAATCAAAGTCTCTATTTTCGAAATGAGCAAAAGAGCGTACGCCGATAATATCGCAGTAGGAGCCCATTACCGGAATGGCTTCCAGCAAGTGTTCCGACTTATCACCATCCATAATCACTCCTCTTTCAGTTTCCAGCTTCCATGCCCCTTGATTTACATCGAGCACCATCACGTTCATACCAAGATTCATAGCAGCCTTTTGCGTACTTAAACGGGTACGAAGGCTGGAATTGAAAAATATCATTAAAAGAGTTTTGTTCTTTCCAAACTCAACATATTTGAAACGATCTTTCTTTATCTCAAAAGCTTCTTTTAAAGCTGACTGCAGATTACCTAAATCGTGCACATTAGTAAAATGTCTCATCTTATTTCCTTTTAAGTTTATTATCTATTGATTATTGCCTTACCTGACCATCTCCTTTAATTATCCATTTGTAGGAGGTCAGTTCCTGGAGTCCCATTGGTCCACGAGCATGAAGTTTCTGGGTGCTAATACCTATTTCGGCTCCCAAACCAAACTGAGCACCATCGGTAAATGCAGTAGAAACGTTGGTATAAACGCAAGCGGCATCGACTGATTTTGTGAATAACTCTGCATTCTCAGCATTCTCAGTCACAATGCATTCACTGTGCTTGGAACCGTTCCTGAAAATATGTTCAAGAGCCTCATTTATATCTTTTACACTTTTTATAGACATTGTGTAAGAGAGGAATTCAGTACCGTAGCTTTCCGGTGTGGATAGTTTCAGCAAGTCGGCAGGATAATGGCTATCCAATGCCTTATATGCTTTCTTATCAGCATAAATAACCACCTTGCTTTTCTGCAAAGGTTCGCAAAGAGAAGGTAGTTCCAACAATCGTTTTTCATGAACAATGACACAATCGAGCGCATTGCAGACACTCACTCTTCGGGTTTTGGCATTGTTGATAATTGCAGCGCCCTTTTTAAGATCGCCAAATTCATCAAAGTAAGTGTGACACACACCGGCACCTGTTTCAATAACCGGAATGGTTGCATGCTGACGAACAAACTGGATAAGGCTGCTACTTCCGCGAGGAATGAGCAAATCCACATAACCCACAGCATTGAGTAGTTGAGAAGTAGCCTCTCTGTCTGCCGGAAGAAGTTCTACCACGTGAGTATCAACTCCAAACTGTTCCAGAACGGAGTGGATAATCTTCACAATAGCCCGGTTTGAGTAATCGGCATCACTACCGCCTTTCAGCACACAGGCATTGCCACTCTTCAGACATAAGGAGAACACATCGAAACTAACATTGGGACGAGCTTCGTAAATAATACCAATTACACCGAAGGGTACACTCACTTTACTCAGTTCTATTCCATTGGGGCGGGTGTTTTTTAGCAACGTTCGTCCAAGCGGAGAAGGAAGAGTAGCAACGTTGCGAATGTCTCCCGCAATTCCTTTGATGCGCTCTTCGGTAAGCATCAGACGGTCGTACTTGGGATTACTCGTTTCCATTTTCGCCAGATCCTTCTGATTCCCGGAAAGAATAAGCGAAGTTTGTGCTTCAGCCGCATCGGCCAGTGCTATTAATATTTCGTTGATCTGATGATCATTCAGCAAAGCAAGCTTCCTGCTTGCCGCCTGAACAGCCTTAAAGGTTTCTTTTAAATCTATCATACGTTGATAATTAGATTTTATTCTATATAAAGATAGTCATAATGCACTATCGGTTTCAAACCATGCTTGCCAATCATTTCCCTGGCCTCTGCAGAGTCAAAGGACACCTTACCCACTCCTATCTGTCTGCCATTAAAATCCATAATGCGAACAATGTCGTCTTTTTCAAATTCACCTTCAATCCGGGTAATTCCTACAGAAAGAATACTTACCGCCTTGTTTGAATTTAAAACCTGGGTAGCTTGTTCATTAATATGCAGCTCGCCTTTGGCAAAACCTTCACTATGTGCAATCCATTTCTTTACGCTCGATACCTCCTGAGTGGAAGGAATAAATCGGGTACACACTGTTGTCTTTGGCTTCTTAAGCAAGTCGACCAGAATATTTTCCTTTTTACCGTTGGCAATAATGACTGAGATTCCTTCATCAGCCACTTTGCGGGCTATATTTGTTTTGGTCAGCATTCCGCCTCGTCCAAATCCTGATTTTTCTGTTTGTATATAGTCCGAAAGGTCTTTTCCTTGCTCCACTTCGGCAATAACCGATGAGTCTGGGTCTGATGGCGAACCATTATAAATTCCGTCAATATTACTCAGAATAATAAGTGCCTGGGCATCCATCATACTGGCTATCAATCCAGATAGTTCATCATTATCCGTAAACATCAGTTCGGATACGGAAATAGTATCATTCTCATTCACAATAGGAATTACTCCATTTTCCAGCATCACTGTCATGCAATTCTTCTGATTCAGATAGTGGCGTCTGGTACCAAAATTCTCTTTGGTTGTAAGCACCTGCCCTACCGGAATTTTATGTTCACGAAACAATTCGTAATAACGATTAATGAGTTTGGCCTGCCCCACTGCCGAAAACAACTGACGTTGATCCACACTATCCAGTTTCTTCGAAGCACGGATTTCACTTCTTCCTGAAGCAACCGCCCCTGAAGATATAAGAATTACCTCAACTCCAGCCTTATGCAGCTCAGTTACCTGATCAACCAAAGCCGACATACGGGTAATATCCAATGTACCGTCCTTACGCGTCAAAACATTACTGCCTATCTTTACAGCTATTCTTGAAAATTGATATGCCATTCTTGTAATAAATTAGAAGCACAAATATAGGAATTATAATCGATTTGTGAGCAGAGAGCCGTATTTTCTTAAAGAAACACGAAGGATAGCCTCTGAGAATAATAGCGTATCGGTCCTGAATCCTTAAATATCCTTTAGCGATATATTAAAAGAGAACTAAAAGAAGACAAAATCCGCCATTTTTTATACTTTTGCAGTCAAATAAGCTAAAATGAGAAGTACAAACCCCCAAGTGGAACAGATTACCCCGTTCATTGTAATGGATGTTTTGGAAAAAGCAAACGAGATGCAAAAACAGGGAATCTCTATTATACACATGGAAGTTGGCGAGCCCGACTTCAATATTCCGGAATGTGTGGCTCAGGCGGCTAAGGCTGCTTATGACAATAATCAAACTCACTACACGCATTCTTTAGGGCATCCCGATTTACGGAAGGCCATTGCTGATTTTTACCAAAAAGAATACGGCGTAAGGGTAGATCCAGAGTGCATCATAGTAACATCTGGTTCTTCTCCAGCTATTCTGCTCACACTTATGCTGCTTTGTGAAGCCGAAAGCGAAGTAATTATGTCTAATCCCGGTTATGCTTGCTATCGTAATTTTACACTAGCTGCGCATGCTAATCCCGTGCTGGTTCCTTTACGGGCTTCAAACGGCTTTCAGTACGACATAGAGGATATAAAGAAAAGCATTACGCCACGAACCCGGGCTATATTTATTAATTCTCCCATGAATCCCACAGGAACCCTTCTTGAAGAGTCGTTTCTCAAAGAAATAGCAACACTGGGTGTACCTGTAATATCAGATGAAATTTATCACGGTCTGGTATACGAAGGCAGAGCAAGGAGCATTCTTGAATTTACAGACAAAGCTTTTGTGCTGAATGGTTTCTCCAAACGATTTGCAATGACCGGACTTCGTTTGGGATATCTCATTGCTCCAAAAGAATATATGCGCCCTTTGCAAAAACTACAACAGAATTTGTTTATTTGCGCTCCAAGCATTGCTCAGCAAGCTGGAATTGCAGCACTGACACAGGCAGAGGAAGACGTGGAAAAGATGAAAACTATCTACAATGAGCGACGGATATACATGATTTCACGCTTGAAAGAGATGGGATTTAAAATAGATGTGGATCCAAAAGGTGCCTTTTACATTTTCTGCGATGCCCGCAAGTTCACGAAGGATTCTTATAAATTTGCTTTCGACATTCTGGAACATGCCCACGTAGGTGTTACTCCGGGAGTAGATTTTGGCACATCGGGTGAAGGATATATTCGGTTCTCTTATGCCAATTCTCTTGAAAACATAAAGGAAGCCATGGATAGAATTGAGGCATATCTGAAAACTATTCAGCAATCATAAAAAGAAATCACCACAGATTAAAAACTCTAATCTGTGGTGACCTATTTTTCACTTTTTATTTTCGCGGGTTTCTACTAGCTGACTAGCAACTTCATAATCTTCTGCAGCCACAATAACCCTCATTCCACCCAACCCTACGTTTGTAGACATTGACGGTGCTATACTTCCTAAATTATCATCTTTTAATGCAGCTTCAATGCCCGCACTTTCTAATAAACCTTTCACTAATTCAGCCTCCCAGGGAGTTCCGGTAAAAACCTCTACTAGAGGAGTGTTATCATCTGCATTCATAATTATTACATTTAAAGATTTGTAGTCTATTTAAATCTATAACAATTAAATAGCAAAATATGTTGCAAAAGATTTACTCTATCTTTTCCCGGTTAGCCACTAGCTCACTCGCAACTTCGTAATCATCTGCAGACACAATGACTTTCATTCCATCAGACCCAAAGCAAACAGACATTGATGGTGTAAAGTTTACCATGTTGTCATTCTTTAATGCTGCCTGAATGTCAGCACTTTCCAATAATCCTTTAACTAATTCGCATTCCCAGGGAGATCCCGAAAAAACCTCTACCAAAGGTATCTTATCATCTGCATTCATAACTATTATATTTATAGATTAACCATTTATCCGCAAAAATAACAATTAAAACATAAAGAAAACATTGAAAAATGGAATTATTTCATGTTAATCAGATACGATTGGCAAGAATCTTCATTGCAACTGCATAGCTCTCACTAGGAACTGCAACTCTCATTTCCGCTTCATCTTTCACCTGAGTTTGTACATTAGCTTCCTTTAAAAGGTTCTTAATCAACTCAACTTCCCATGGAGCGCCAGAAAATACATCAATTAATGAGACTTTATTTGTTTTCATTAGAGCAGTTTTTTTAAATGTTTTAATTTGATCTGTGGGGCAAATATATAGATAAAAAAATGATCTATCCAAATTGAGAAGATTGTTTTAACTAATCTTTTATGCAAACGTTGCTTCTCAATAAAAAAGAGATTTTACATACAAATAACTATTTATTACTTAAGGTCTTACATTAAATTACTGTTTTTTACAAACTAAGAAAAAAAAGGTTGGGTCATCTAATAATAATAAACACTTTAGCTACATTCATATTTGTTACAGGAATTACCCTAAAACTAGAAAAAGCTTTTCAACTGAACATTTGAGCGTATTCTACATATTTAATAATAATGCACCTCCCCTGAACAATTATTACGTATTTATACCGTCAGCTCTCATCACTAAATGTATCTATCTGCCTCTATAAGAAGTTGATCCAAGAAAACGTTTGTAACGAGCTGTTACATTCTCAATTGATGATAATGTTATTTTGCCAGCCACTCCGGAATTTTGTTATTTATATTCCTTTAACAAGCAATTACTATTTTAGATAACGCATTTGCTAATCACTTATTAATAAACAACCTATCCAACCACTCTTTTCCCCAGGACGGAGTTAGTGCCATTGCACTTTCTCCAGCAAAAAGGGTTGCTGCCTTTTCCATATCCTGATTAAAATTCTCATAGCTTTTATTCATGAACTTAGCCATATCATTCTTAAACAAGGCCGATAGCATAATAGCTCTGGGATTATTAGGGTTAACTCCAAGTGCCTTTTCATAGCTAAGGGTAATCTCTCCAAAATATTTGGGACCATTACTTTGAGGGTCAGAAGCTATCAATGCATAAAGCCTGAAACCTTTCAATGTATAAACCTCTGACATATCAGCCTCCGACATATCAGACAGCTTCTTCAGATAAGTTTGTGAATCATTGATATACTTCATTTTTTCTTCTTTTGAAGGAACTCTGAATGAAAGTTGCACGTCAGTATATGCCAGATAATAATGAGAAAGCCATTCCTTAGGGTTAACCATGCATAATCTTTCCAACTGATTTCTCGCCTGAACATACTCATTCTCTGTATTTGCCTTTCGTATATCTGCAACAACACGTGTTAAATCCTGTGCAGAAACGGTGAACGGCATTAGAAATAAGATCACATAAAAATAGCATTTAATTGTTTTCATTTTAATTGATTTTATTGCGTAAACATTAAAAATTAGAAACATCATAAGCAGTCTTTCCACTTAATGTGATAAAAATTCCCACATAGAAGAAGTGATCACTGGAAGCAGAAACCGGAGTTCCTCTATATCCTCCAGGGTAACTGGTATCTTTTGTGAAAGTATAGTTATAGACATTCTTCCGCCCCAATATATTGGTGGCAGATGCATAAATAATCACTCTCTTGCTTGCCAGGTAAGTGAGGCTCATATCCAGACTATTGTAACATTTTGTTATGGAATTCATCAATCCCTCCTTAGTAGGATCATGATAAGGTCTTCCACTGGCATATCGATTGGTTATACCCCAGATAGTTTTGAGTGAAGGGATGTTATACTTCAATGAAAGAGTAGCATTGTGCTTTGTAGAGAATTGAGGCACTGTAAGTTCGGTGTATTCCTGATATTTTCTTTTTGACAGGTTAAAAGAATAAGCCAGCATATACTCCAGATTCTTAAACAAAGCCCTATCATTAAAGAATAAATCCACACCTTTGCTATATCCATATCCATCCGAACTCAAGGCATTGGGTTCTTGAAGTGTCAGGTTGCTATATTTTTTATAATAAGCCTCCAGACGATAGACTTTATTCTCTTTCTCATGATAAATGCCTCCAATATAATGGATACAGTTCTCAGGGAAGAGCTTTTGGTTGAGCAAAAGATATTTATTCTCGGAAAGCTGGCTGTACTTACCCACAATTCCAGAGAGGTGAACTCCTTTCAGGTTATAACTTAAGGCCAGACGGGGAGCATAATTCCAGGAACCATTAATGCTGGTATACTCTGCTCTGGAAGAGAGCTCAGCACTCAGGTTAACTGTAATATTTAAGGTGGCAGTGGCAAATAATGCACTGATAGAATGATTAATGCTATTCTTATGAACAGAAGATGAATCCGCATAAGCCATCTGATAATGGCGAAAGAAGTTTTCCACGCCAACATTTAGCTTAAAAATATTAGTGTACCGTTTGGTAGCTTTTGTTTTTAAATGTAGCTCCCACTCCTTATCCCGAAAAGAATCACCAGAGACTAACGCATCATTAATATGTTGTTTTTTAAAAGAGAATGCTCCTCCTGCAAAAAGCTTGTAACCAGATTCCGTCTTTTTCTGAAAAGTAGAATTAATATAGAAATTATCTTCCTTTAAATCCATATCCCGTAATGAGTTTTCCTGTAATGGATTAGTATGATAGGAAAAAGATGTTCTATCATATCCCACATAGGTTTTATAAACTGTATTCTCATCGGGATTAAACCTCACCTGGCTTTCTCCTGAGAGGAGTTGATACGGCTTTATCCAATTCAGATTGTCTGGAAAAACGGAATTGTAAGGTCCTAAATTCTCATAATCAAGATTTACGGATACTGACCCGTTTGAAAAGGCCTTTGTCCCACCGCCACCTAAACCTACAAAAGAAGGGTTAATTCCTGTTTTTGAAACAGGGCTATTGTCTTTTGTATTCAATGGTAAAACGCTTGATAATCCTTGTGCATACTCAGACGAATATCCTCCAGTGGAAAAGTTTATACCTTCAAACATAAAAGGAGTGTAACGTCCACGCACTGGTTCATTATTTCCGGCTGTTGTATAGGGAGATAAAACATGCATTTCATCAATATATGTCTGAGACTCCCTGCTTTCTCCTCCCCTTACATATAACTTTCCACTTTCGCCAACCATCTGTGCACCGGGAAGTGTTTGAAGTGAACGATACAAGTCGCCGGACGACCCAGCTGTTGTTGCAATATCCACAGCCGACATACCTCCCCACTGGCTCTCTCCTTTCAGCTTGAAATTACCGGCAACTACTACCACATCATCCAACGTAATATTGTCGGGCCTCATCTTTATTAATAAAGGCGCTGACTGTTTTTCTGAAACAGTTATTGTAAACTCTGAATATCCAAGCATCAATACACAAAGAACAATGTCTCCTTTTTGGCTTGTTTCCAAACGAAAGTATCCTGTCGCATCACTGCCTGTTCCTTCCGTGGTCCCCTTTATAAAAATATTGGCATTCTCCATGGGCTTTGAATGTTCATCCAAGACCTGTCCTTCTATGGTTCGCTGTTGCGCAAATGCACTTATTATGCTTATTAAAAGGAGTGCTATAAGAACTGTTATTCTTCTCATTTGTTTCTGCATTAAAATTTTGATGCAGCAAACTTAAATGAAAAGAATTGTAGGATAAAATAAGTGTGATATAAGGCTTAACTATGTGATAATTGGATTACTAATTGGGATAAATAGCAGAAAACCGGGACGAATGACTTACTCTTCTTCACTCGACATGGCATCAATCTGGTCTTTAACCTGCTTTGCATAAGCACGCGAAACAGGTATCTCCTCTTCAATTCCGGAAACAAGCAAACGGTATCCTTGTGAGTTTCCTTTCACCTGATCAATCGCATTTATGTTTACCAAAAAGGCCCGGTGGCATCTGACGACAAAAGGGAATTCATCAAAAAGTTCTTCCATCTGTTTAATTGTTGAACGTAGAACTTTCTTTCTTGTTTTGCCACCTCCGGTATAAGAGATATTGACGTAATTACCATTTGCTTCTGCACAAAGAAACTCATTAACATCAAGTTCCAGCGTTTCTTTACCACTGCCTTCAATCGTAATAACCTTATCCGAATGAGAAAAGGTGGTTCGGGAAAGTGTTAGTCTGTTGTTCATTTCTGTCACAGTTTTCAGCTCTTTAGAGAGTAACCTGTTCTGCCGTAAAATTATGAATAGTGTTATAGGAAATACCGAGATCAAAAGAGTTACTATTAAATAGGATACAGTAGTTATTAGATTCATTTCGGTAGAAAAAACCAAAGAAGAATAACAGGAATTTCCAAGTCCAATAGTAAGAACAATCAGTAAAAAATTGAGGAACTCCTTACCCACAGTCCAGTTAGACTCAATATAATAATTCTTCCAGATAACGGGGAATAAGTAACTAAGAACAGAAAGAGACAAAAAAGTAACAAACATATACCCCAATAAAATAACAAACTTATGTTCCTTAATATTACCTATTCCAAAAGGCTGCAAAACAGCCAGCAAGAAAAACACAAGTAAAGAGGATATCACAATCATCTTAACCCTTCTTATATTACAGGGATAAGGTTGTCTCAAATAATTTATTACTCTATTCTGCATCATATCTTTTATTATTGCTACAAATATAAACAGAAAAAGGCATTCCAGTACAAACCGAAATGCCTTTTTCTACATTTATAAAGCAGTATTACTTCTGCGCTTCTTTATCTTTATCGCGAATCTCTACACGGCGAATCTTACCACTAATGGTTTTAGGCAATTCGTCAACGAACTCAATCACACGAGGATATTTATATGGAGCGGTTACATTCTTCACATGGTCCTGAAGCTCTTTTGCAAGTTCATCACCAGCCTTGGCTTTGTATTCTTTAGACAGAATAATTGTAGCCTTAACAACCTGCCCGCGAATCTCATCAGGAACACCGGTAATAGCACACTCAACTACAGCAGGGTGAGTCATCAAAGCACTTTCTACTTCAAATGGTCCGATACGATAACCGGAACTTTTAATCACATCGTCTGCACGACCTACAAACCACAAATAACCATCTTCATCTCTCCATGCTAAGTCACCGGTAAAGTATAAACCGTCATGATAAGCCTCATTAGTTAGCTCTATATTTCTATAATATTCTTTACTCAAACCAATAGGAAGACCTTTGTCTATACGAATTACAATTTGTCCTTGTTCACCTGCTTCAGCAGAACGTCCGTCGGGTGTAAGTAAATCAACATCATAATTTGGACTTGGAACACCCATACTCCCAGGTTTTGGTTCCATCCAGGGAGAAGTAAATACCACAAGTGTTGTTTCACTCTGTCCGTAACCTTCTCTGAGTTTGATTCCTGTTAGCTGGTGGAACTGTTCATATACAGCAGGATTCAATGCTTCGCCGGCAATCTCACAATATTCTAAAGAAGAAAGATCATATTTGGTCAGGTCCTCACGAATAAGGAAACGGAAAATTGTGGGAGGCGCACAAAGAGAAGTGATATGATAATCGTGTATCTTCTGCAACATATTTGCAGGAGTAAATTTTTCATGATCGTAAACAAAGACCGCTGCACCAGAAATCCACTGTCCGTAAAGTTTTCCCCAAAGAGCCTTTAACCAACCAGTATCGGCAATAGTAAGGTGCAAACTTCCTTCATGAAGATTATGCCAGTATTTAGCTGTAACTATATGTCCAAGTGGATAAATAAAGTTGTGTGCCACCATTTTTGCATTACCTGTTGTACCAGAAGTAAAGCTGATAAGCATAATATCATCATTATTGTTCACATGTTCCGGACGAACAAATGGTGCCGCATTGTTAATTCCTTTGTGAAAATCGTCCCATCCTTCAGGAATATACGGGCCTATAGACACACGATTCTTCATTGATGGAGATTCTGCCATGGCATCATTGATATGGCCAATAATCAGTTCATCGCCATCTGCTATAATCGTCGTAATATCAGCGGCATTATTACGATATACTATATCTTTCTTCGTAAGTAAGTGCGTTGCAGGAATAACAATTGCCCCTATCTTGTGTAGCGCAATTATGGTCAGCCAGAACTCATATCTACGTTTTAAGATAACCATCACTGTATCGCCTTTTTTAATACCTAATGAAAGGAAATAAGAAGCTGTTTTATCTGATAATTCTTTCATTTCAGCAAAAGTGAAACGATGACATTCATCTTTGTCATTTGTCCATAACAAGGCAAGCTTGTCAGGCTCTTCTGCAGCCCATGCGTCTACAACATCATAGGCAAAGTTAAAATTCGCAGGTATTTTTAATTTATAATTCTTTTCGAAATCTTCCTGTGAAGTAAACTCTGTTTTTTCTAAAAATCTTTCGATCATATTAATATTGGTTATTATCGTTGATAATCGGTTTATAAGAAAGCAATGTCACATTACAGAATTACTGCCAGGAACTGGACCGATTTACCATCAAGTGCTTTCATTCCATGGGGCTGTTTTGAATCGAAGTAAATGCTATCTCCTTCATCCAAAATTAATTCCTTGCCATTTATACTAATCAGCATACGACCCGAAACAACAAGATTAAACTCCTGTCCGGTATGAGAATTAAATGTCATCGGACAATCTTCTCCTTTTGGTTCCACCGTTACAATGAACGGATCAGCAATTCTATCTTTAAAGCCTGCTGCAAGTGACTGATATTTATACGCTTTCGTCCGTTCAATAGATGTTCCCATTCCTGCACGAGTCACGAAATAAGAACTCATTTTAGGTTCTTCTCCAAACATTAACGCATCTAATGCAACCCCATACTTACGGGCTATTTTTTGTAACATACTAACAGAGATGTCTGATTCACCACTCTCTGCCTTGTTGTATTCTTCTACAGAGAGGTCACAATCCTTAGCAACTTCCTCTACTTTTAGTTCAAGCACTTCACGCAATCCGCGTAAACGTTCTGCAATTTGTCTTATTTGTTCATCCATGATAATATAGTATTATCTGCTGGCCTTCATTGCCCGGATTATAGCCGAACTGAAACCTGCATGTTCTAATTCATTAAGTCCTTTAATTGTAAGTCCCCCCGGCGTGGTAACTTTATCTATTTCAATAGCCGGATGAGTATCGTTCTGTAATAGAAGTTCGGCAGCCCCTTTTACAGACTGAGCCACCATTTTCTGAGCATCTTTCGGATAAATGCCCATCTCTACTCCAGCCTCAACAGCCGCATGAATATATTTCAGCACATAAGCAATACCACAGGAAGTAAGTGCGGTAGCAGCACTCATCTGAGATTCGGAAATAATCATAGCCAGTCCCATTTCATCAAAAAGGTTAAGAACATATTGTTCCTGCTCTTTTGATGCGTTATAAGATGCTATTAATGTAGTACTTTCCAGTAGTGAAATAGCAGTGTTAGGAATTACCCGGAAAATGGTTGCTGCTTCACCAACAATTTCACAATATTCAGTAAAAGGAACACCTGCGGCAACCGTAATAAGAATCTGTTTCTTTGAATCGAATTTAACTCCTTCCAATACAGCTTTAACAAGCCAGGGTTTTACAGCCAGAATAATTATATCAGCATTCTCTACTGCATCCTGATTGCTGTTAGTAACATTTATCTTTGCATTGAATGCCTTCAATACATCAAGTTTACCATTCGTGGGGTTAGCTACTGTTAAATCAACAGCCTTTACCTTGGTACCTTTAACAAGTCCGCGAGCAATTGCCCCCCCCATATTACCGGCTCCTATAATTGCTATCTTCATATTATCTAAAATTATAGTTATCTGTTTAAGTACCGCAAACTTACATAAAAATATTCAATTTGTAAGCACATTGAATAAAAAACAGACTTTATGTCTTTTATCATAAAGGAAACACAAAAGGAATGTCAAAAAACCCCAACCAATCTCTCATCTATCATATCCTCCAACTATCTGCTGATTATAAAACAATTAACCTATGAGAGATAGTTTTTATCCCTCATGGATCCATCATATTCCAGGGGCATCTCTCATGCATTTTAATATTCCATAACGTATTGATACGTGCCATTATCCCCCGTTCGTTGTATTTTTTCTCTCCATGAGTTCTAAGTAGTGTTCATTTTATCATAAAACACTGTTATTATTAACCGTTTTACTGGTGCATGCTAAGCAATTTCTTCAAGAATAATAAGTCGTCACACAGTTGAGTGACCATCGTCACACATATGAAAACCCATAAGACTACAATTGAAAACCCATGGTCACACAGTTGTGTGACCACTTATATATAAAAGCAAAAAGCATTAGCTCACACTATAAAATGAGTTAGCTTACCTGTGATTTCCGCTTCCGGTTAGAAAAAGCAGAAACCACCAACTATGGCAGCAAGATATGGAATATCGGGGAATGACAGATGATGGATGAGCATGAGGGATAAATGAGAGATAAACAGCGGTTTATTATTTTTAGCTATCTAGTTATCAATATGTTAAACCAAATTTATGATAAATGAGAGATCAAACACGATAATCGCATTTATAATTTGAATTTAGGTTCAGCACTAAAAAAACACTACACAGCAAAACTTTACTGCTACAGTCTATTGCGTAAAAACAAAAAGTAGTATAAATATCGTTAATAGTGAACGGAGCAAGACAGGTAGGAAAGACTTACATACTGAAAGAGTTCGGACAAAACAATTACAAGAATAGGTAAATTCCTGTGAGGTAAAAAGAAATCCCTGTTTCCCTCAATTATCAGGAAACAGGGATCTCATAAAATAAGATAAATTACAATACATTCCTTAGCCGTTGGATAAACTCATCAGCTTCGACCATACTCAGACAAAGTGGAGGAAGAAGCCGGATAACATTTGTTCCACTGACTCCGGTAAATACTTTCTGTTCAAAAAGCAGGCGACTGCGAAGCTCTTTAATCGGTTCAGCAAATTCAAGACCAATCATCAAACCTTCTCCACGAACTTCTTTAATCTGAGGGAACTGTTTCAGTTCATTCATGAGGTGAGCACCAACCTTAGCGGCATTCTCCATCAGATTCTCTTTCTCTATAACATCCAAAACAGCAAGAGCTGCTGCACAAGAAAGATGATTTCCTCCAAATGTAGTTCCAATCATTCCATAAACCGGAGTAAACATAGGGCTGATTAAAACTCCCGCCATCGGGAAACCATTACCAATGCCTTTAGCTACAGTAATAATATCAGGACGGATTCCGGCATATTGATGAGCAAAGAATTTTCCGCTACGTCCGTAGCCCGACTGGATTTCGTCAAGAATCAGAATAGTGCCGGTTTCTGTACACAGTTTACGCAGTTGCTGCATAAAGCCGTTATCAGGAACTTTAATACCGCCTATCCCCTGAATACCTTCAATGATAACCGCACAAACATCTTTTTTCTCAAGTTCAGAACGCACGCCATCAATATCGTCAAGAGCAAGGAAAGTAACATCGATACCCTCATTGATCGGTGCTACAATCTTAGGATTATCGGTAGTGCGTACCGCAGCCGAAGTACGGCCGTGAAAACTCTTTAAAAAAGAAACCACGCGTTTACGTCCGTTATGAAAAGATGCCAGTTTTAAAGCATTCTCGTTTGCTTCAGCACCAGAGTTTATCATGAAGAAAGAATAATCTTCATATTCTGATATCACCCCCACTCGCTCTGCAAGTTGCTGTTGAAGTTTGTTTATCACAGAATTAGAGTAAAAACCCAATTCTGCTACTTGCTTTTGAACCATCTCCACATAATGAGGATGAGAATGCCCTATTGAAATTACAGCATGTCCGCCATAAAGGTCAAGATATTCATTCCCTTTATCATCCCAAACCTTACATCCTTTTCCTTTTACGATATTGATATCGAACAAAGGATACACATCAAATAGTTTCATTTCTTTTGTTGGTTGTTTTAAAAGGCACTTGGTTTTAACCTCAGCCCAATAGTCTCTTCCAATCCGAACATTAAGTTCATATTATGAACAGCCTGACCGGAAGCTCCTTTTAATAAGTTATCTATACATGAAATAATAAGAAGCTTATTTCCATGTTTTTCGAGATGAAGCAAACACTTGTTTGTATTTACCACCTGCTTTAAGTCTATATTCTTATCAACGATGTGCACAAAAGATTCCTTTTCATAATACTCTGTGTACATGCGTTTGATTTCGTCCAGTTCCACATCCGTTTTAACAACCAGTGTAGCATAAATGCCACGAGGAAAATCGCCACGGTAAGGAATAAAATCAATCTCACTTTCAAAGCTATTCTGCAATTGTTTCAGAGATTGCTTTATCTCGGGCACATGCTGATGCGAGAACGGTTTGTAGATAGACATGTTATTGTTCCGCCAGCTAAAATGTGAAGTAGCTCCGGGCTTCACCCCTGCTCCGGTAGAACCGGTAATGGCATTAACAGAAACATCATTGTTTAGCATCATGTTCTTAGCCAAAGGCAGCAATCCCAATTGGATACATGTAGCAAAACATCCGGGGTTTGCCACATGTTTACTTTTACAAATCACGTTACGATTAAGTTCGGGAATGCCATAAATGAAATCGTGTTCATCGGAAGCAATACGATAATCCATTGAAAGATCAATGATCTTCAGATTCTCAGGCAGCGTGTGGCTTTCCATAAACTTTTTGGTATCGCCATGAGCCGTGCAGAAATAAAGCAGATCAATCTGATCAAGAGGCAACTCATCGGTAAAAACCATATCAATTTCGCCATAAAGACCTTCGTGAATGTCAGTTACTTTATTTCCCGCATTACTGCTGCTGTTAATAAACACTATTTCAACGTTCGGATGGTTTATCAGCAAACGAATTAATTCGCCTGCTGTATATCCCGCTCCACCTATAATTCCTACTTTAATCATAATTTGCCTACTGATATCTGGTTATTTACCGTTTTTCTTTTGATTAGCATAATAAACTCTCAACGGATTAGACAGAATCTTGGTAAACCCTTTCGCATCCTCAGCAGTCCATCCTTTACCAACTTCACCATAATCACCAAAGTCGGTCTTAACCAAATCAAAAGATGATTCAACGCCAACTAAAGTATAGCTATAAGGACGAAGAATAATGCTAACCGTACCGGTAACATTACGTTGAGTACTTTGCAGCATTGCTTCGCAATCGCGCATAACCGGTTCCAGGTACTGAGCTTCGTGAAGGAACATTCCATACCAGTTACCAATCTGATCTTTCCAATATTGTTGCCATTTGCTCAATGTATGCTTTTCCAGCATCTTATGAGCATTGATGATTAGCATTGGTGCTGCAGCTTCAAAAGCTACACGGCCTTTAATACCTATAATAGTATCACCAATATGCATATCACGTCCAATGCCATATTTAGAACCTATTTCTTCAACCTTATTGATTGCTTCCACTTTGTTCTCAAACACTTCACCATTAACAGCGTGCAACTGACCTTCTACGAATTCAAGTTTCAAAGTCTCTGTTTCGTGAGCGGTAACCTGTGAAGGATAAGCTTCTTCGGGAAGAGTCTGTTCAGAGTGCAAAGTTTCCTTTCCACCGATTGAAGTTCCCCAAAGACCTTTATTGATAGAATATTCAAGTTTCTTAAAGTCGGCTTCAATGCCATGTTTTCTAAGATAGTCAATCTCATACTCACGGGTAAGTGACATATCACGTGTAGGAGTAAGTATCTTGATTTCGGGAGCAAGAACATCGAATGTAAGGTCAAAACGGATTTGATCATTACCTGCACCGGTACTTCCGTGAGCCACATAGTCGGCCTTGATTTCCTTTGCATAATTAATAATGGCAATAGCCTGGAATATACGTTCAGAGCTCACAGAAATTGGGTAAGTTCCATTACGCAATACGTTACCAAATACCATATACTTGATACTCTTTTCGTAATATTCCTGAGTAACATCAAGTGCAACATGCTTTACCGCACCCAGTTTATATGCTTTTTCTTCGATTACTTTCAGTTCATCAGGGCTGAATCCACCAGTATTGGCAACAGCTGTATAAACTTCATATCCTTTTTCTTCTGACAAATACTTTGCGCAAAATGAGGTATCCAAACCACCACTAAACGCTAAAACCACTTTCTCTTTCATATCTATCTTAATTTTTTATAACCTTACTTATTTTCCGCACTTTCTTTGTTCTCACTCTCTTCTTTGTCCTCACTATTTTCTTTACCTACTTTATCTTCAGGATGCTTGGCTGGATCATAAAGCATGGCTGTACAAAGACATTTTGAGCCATCTGTTCTTTGAAGAATATCATAATTAACGCAACTTTGGCATCCTTTCCAGAAAGCCTCATCTGTGGTAAGTTCAGAGAATGTAACTGGTACATATCCTAATTCTGAATTAATCTTCATCACCGCAAGTCCGGTAGTTAAACCAAATATTTTTGCTTCCGGGAAGCGTTCACGTGAAAGTTCAAATGCACGGCGTTTAATCTTCTTTGCCAAACCGTGTCCACGGAATTTATCAACGACAATAAGTCCTGAATTGGCAACAAATGCCTTGTTGCTCCAAGTCTCTATGTAGCAAAATCCTGCAAATTCACCTTCGAAAAGCGCAATAATTGCTTTCCCTTCAATCATCTTTTGCTTGATGTATTCGGGAGAGCGCTTTGCAATACCTGTTCCACGGATTTTTGCAGCAACTTCTATTGTATTTAAAATAATGTCAACGTATGGAATATGACTCTCGTTGGCTACAAGAATTTCAATATTACTTTCCATTTTTAATCTCTAATATTATGTTATTTTTTTAGTGTTATTTATCAAATGTTCGGAATAATATGAGACAATGACTGTTTGATTTCATTTCGGGAATAACCATCTCTGAAAACCAGCAGAATGGTATCATCTCCTGCAATGGTGCCAATAATATCCTGAGATTCACGGTTGTCAATATCGTAAGCAAGACTACTTGCATATCCGGGGCGTGTTTTAATAACAGCCATATTACCTGAAAAATCAATAGATTTAAAACCGCTATGCATCAACATTTCACCAGAACTAGACATATCAATTGTCCTTTTATACATGGTGTCATTTGGCAAGACATACACATAGTTACCATTTGTAGTGGCAGCTTTTGCTACTTTCATTTGTTTCAAATCCCTAGACAATGTAGCTTGTGTAAGCTCATAGCCTTCCTTAGCCAACTCTTGAAGCAGCTCTTCCTGACTACCTATCTCTTTACTCGAGATAATCATCTTTATCGAATCTAATCGTTTACTTTTGTTCGTCGTCATGTATAATTATTCTTATTTTAGCGCAAAAGTATGCATTTTTTCGAGAATAGAATGCATAAACCAGGAATATTTTTAATTTTATGCATAAAAAAGCCCCCTTTTATACATATTTAATCTATCAATATAGAAAATAAAGATTCAATGACTAAAATCCGGACTGAATTGCCTTAAAAATTCATTCTTTATTCCGTGTTACAAAAGCACATATTCCAATGCAACAACCCATAATTTTCAGATTGAAAATTATGGGTTGTTGCATTGGAATATGATCAAAAAAACTATTTTCGTTACTATTTTTTCTTTCAATGAGACAGTTAGAAGATTATTTATACACGCCCAACGCCTGTAAATATCTGGCCATTTTTATCTGATAGTTGCACTTGGCATCAGTAAGATTATCATTTGTATTGTGATACATTGTCTGAGCTTCAAGAAGCTCAGAGATGCTAATAGTACGTGCACGGTAATTATCCTTTGTCATCTTTAGATTTTCGCAGGCCTCGTCAACCGATCTCCCGGCAACTTTTATTTGAAAAAAAGTTTCTTTCAACTCATTCTCAGCTTGTGTTATCTGTAAGCTTAGCAACTCAGTATTATCTTCAAGGTCAACTCTGGCTTTTTCTACTTTCATGCGTTGCTGTTTGATTTTGTGTGATCCCCCCCACCAATCGCTGATAGGTATACTAAGAGTTAAATAAGCCATAGCATTCGGGGTTGTTTTTCCCATCATATCAGTGACCGAACCTGAAGCCGAAAGAGCTAATTGCGGAAGACATTCGCCAACAGCAATCTTCTGCTGTAAGGTCTCTGCCTCTACATTTTTCTTTAACAAGGAATATTCTATACGATTAGTTACCATATTTTGAGAAGCCTGATTAAGAGGTAATTCTTTGGGGACAGAGGGAGTAGTAACAGGAATTAACCCAAGGCATAAATTAATACCTATGTGCTGACATAAAGCTTTTTCAGTTAGCGAAATACCATTTTTCAGCTTAAGCATATTGGTCTGCAATTCATCCTGCCGCAGTTGCACCTTCAATAAATCATTCCGCTGAACAATGCCAGCCTTACAATAACTGTTCACATCCCGATAAAGAGTGTCAAGCATTGTTTTGTAAAGATCCAGAGTCTTTTCCTTTTCTCTTAAAGACACAAGTGACCAGTACAATTCTTCAGTCCGAGCCAGAACTTCTATGGTGGTTAAAGCGTTTTGGCTATGACTAATTTCTTCTCCAAGGGTAGCCAGTTTATATCCATTACTTATGCGTCCACCAGCATATAAGGGCATTGTAACAGAAATACCTGCCGTATTAAGGTAATCCAAGGCTTTGATTGGAATAGAAGGCACGTAAGCATATTGAATGGCACCAGATATATTAGCTAAATTCCCGTCATAAACAGGAAGATTCATTTCTGATGTTTTTCCTTTTATCAGATAATCAGATGATTGCATAGCCAATCCGGTGGCACTAACCTGTGGAAAATAATTAGTATAAGCACTTTTACGCTGTTCTTCAGCGGCTTTCATATCAAATACAGATCCTTTTATTTTCCGGTTATTAATTAGCGCAAGTTGTTTGCACGAATCCAGACTTAAAGATTGCGCCATAGCCGGAACTGAGAATGAGCAAGCAACAAGAGCAATCATAACAGTTACCTTTGCAACAGATGATACTCTATTGTTTTTTTTCTTTGCTTTACACACTAATGTAAAAAGTACAGGAAGAACAAAGAGTGTTAATATCATTGCAATTATCAGTCCAAAACAAATCACAGTACCCAAAGGCCCCCAAAGAGTGGAACGACTCAGTACCATAGGAATCACCCCTACTGCAGCAGCAGCCGATGTTAAAAAGATAGGACGCATACGACGTTTCCCAGCAGCAAGAGCTGCTTCATATACAGACATATGCTCTACATCTATCAATTCACGTGCATAATCAATAAGGATAATTCCGTTACGAACCACTATGCCACACAAACTTGTTATTCCAATAAAAGCCGTTACACTGAATGGATAATTCATTAATTTTAGTCCAATTGCAGCTCCTGGAAGTGCCAGCAGCATTGTCGATAAAATCAAGAGTGCCAGTTTGGCTTTCTTAAATTGAAGTAATAGAATAAAGAATATAACCAGAATACTCAATATTAAAGCAAGTGCCATGGGAGTAAACGTCTCCTCCTGTCCTTCAGACTCACCTCCATAGTTGATTGAGACTCCTTTCGGCAATGCCAATTTATCTACTTGTGGCTTTATCTTGTTAAAAAGATCTGATGCAATAACATTCGATTCATTATCAACCTGAATCGTTAATGTTGGAATACCGTTGCGACGAACAATGGTACCTTCACTCCAATCTGGAGTGAAATTTGCAAAAGAGCGTAAGGGAACCGAAGAAAATGTAGGCAAAGAAGTTGCATAAAGATCTTCAATCTTTTTAATGCTCTTCTTTCCAGATTTATCTTCTTTCGAAAGTCGCACTTCCACCGGATAATCTTTCTCCCAAATAGTAGTAAGAGGCAAGCCATCCAACCCGATCATCAGCGAAAGAGAAAGTAAATCTTTTGAGTATCCTAAACGATCAGCTTTATCCTGATCAATATTTACTTTTATATACTGTTGCATCTGATCCCAATCAGTACGGCGCCATGAAATACCCGGAGTTTTTTTCAATATTCCGTTAACTTTAGCTTCAACAGCATGAATATCCTTCACTGAATCAGATGAAATCCTAATTTCAATGGGAGCTTTGTAATCTTGCAAAGATAATATCTTATAACGTACATGTGCATTTGCGAAATGTTCTGTGTATTTCCGGTTATTTTCTTCTACCACTTCGCGGGTTGCCTCATTAGAGACCGTGTTTACAAGCAATTGTCCGTAATTAGGCGAAGGCATATTGGGAGCATAAGCTGTATGAAATCTCGGAGAGCTTGTTCCGATAAAGCTTGTAACATTAGTCACACGCTTGTCTTTTAGCAAAACAGCCTCCAGACTATCAATAACACAAGCCGTCTTTTCGAGAGAAGCACCTACCGGCAAATAAACTTCAACAGCAAATTGATTTCTTTCCATCTCAGGAAAAAGTTGCTGATCTGTATTTTGAAATAGCACAAAAGACAATGCTATAATTGCTAAAGTGGAAGCTATAACTATTTTAGGAAAACGAAAAGCTAATTCAAGCCTTTTGTCAAACCAAGTCTGAAGCCTTTCCAGAATATTAATATTCAATTTGTATCTTCCGGATCCATTTGCAAAAAGTACAAAATAGATGTAAGGAAGCAAGAATAGAACAACGATCACAATTACAACAAATGCAATACCTATTATCAACTCATGTATTCTTATAAAAAAGAATAATATAGTACCAAATAAAACTAATGCTATAGTGATTGCCATTTTAGGATTCTGAGCACCTTTTTGGATCAACGTTTCAAACCATTCTTTTAGCGTATTATACAGAGAGTTTTCTTTATTTGTCTTTGCTTTTAGTCCTTTTTTTATAAAAACAAAATTAAGATAAGGCACCAATAGCATTGCCACAAGTACTGATACCACTAACGAAACACTAACCACAATAGGGATAGACTGCATAAATTCACCCGAAGTGCCTGGTATCATAAAACCTAAAGGAATATATGCTGCCATAATAGCTAATGTGGCAAACAAAATAGGTAAGAAAAGTTCTTTTGCACTTTTTATGGCAGAATACCACGGTGAATAACCATGATCTATCTTTTCAACATGATTATCGATAATCACAATAGAGTTATCAACAATCATCCCCAATACCAGAATAAGCGAAGCCAACGAAACAGTGTGGAGCTCCACACCAAGCATATAAAGAATACAAAGCGTTATTAAAATAGAAATAGGCACCGTTATTCCTGCCACCGAAGCAACTCTTAGCGGAAGCAATAACATGGTAACCAGAATAACAGCGACAATAGCAATAAGAAATTCCTTCATAAAGTTCTTGACGGAATCATTGACATATTTGGGCAACTCCGATATTTTAGCAACCTTAATATCTTTAGGGCAACATTGTTGAAAAGAAACCAGCGCTTTATCGACATCCTTTCCAAATTCTACTATGTTATTGCCCGGTTGCATTTCAAGCGAAAGAAGAATAGTCTTTTTCCCATTTTGCTTTATATAGCTGTCTGGATCTTCATAGCGTCGCTCAATTGTTGCGATATCTTTCAGCCTGACAACATTTCCGTTAAGATCAGAATAGACTATCTGATTTGCCAAATCCTTTTCAGACTTGAAATTAGTCGGTAAATGAACATAGAGATCATTATCACCATCCTTTAAAACACCAGCATAATTTATAGTCCCATTCGAATGATAGGAACCAAGCAATGTAAGTGATTTTATATTATATTCATTAAGCAATTCCGGCTTTATCTTCACAAAGAGCTTTTCCTTTTGCAGTCCATAATGCTTTATTTTCGAAGCAGAAGGAATTTTCCGACACTCACTTTCAAGTTTTTTGAGTTCTGTTTCAAGTTCCTTATAACTTTTAGTATTAGAAGAAAGCGTAATGAGTAGTGCAGACGTATCGCCAAAATCGGAATCAGCAACCAAGGCCATAACACCAGATGGAAGAGACATTTTCAGATCAGCTAACCCATGTTTCAGTTTCGACCAGAACTGATCGGCATTTGTAACATTATCGTTTAATTCAACGAAAATATACATCATGCCCTCTTTGGATAAAGAATAAGTTTTTGCTTTCTTAACCTCTTCATATCCAAAAATATAATTCTCTACAGAACGTGTGAGTTGTGCCTCTACCTCAGCCGAAGTAGCTCCCGGATATACTCCAACGATAACCCCTTGCCGTATAGTAAATTTCGGAAATTCATTGCGGGGCATCTTTATCAGTGCTATCACTCCTATCAACATTAATGCCACAGCAAAAATAAGAACTACATTATGGTGTCGCATAACGGATTCTATAAATCCGGACTTTCTATTGTTCATATACTATAAAGATATTAAACTGTTATTCGATAGTTTTTCCTTTCCTTTCGTCACCACAAGCTGATCAGGTTTCAATCCGCTGATTACCTCAATCCCGTTATCCCGGTAATTGCCTAGCCTTACCTCTTGTTTCATTGCTCTCTTCTTCTTTGATGAAACCACATAAACATAAGCCTTACCATCACTGTCTTTGCTTACGGCATCTTTAGATACAGTGAAGTAATTCTGCTTCATTCCTGTATTCAGATATACATCACACACCATACCCGGTTTAATCTCAAGATCATTATTGGGAACCATTATTTTCACATCATAAGTAAGTGATAACGGATCGGCAACTACCCCCACATTTGAAACTACCCCGCCAAAGGTCTTTCCATCTAGTGCGGCTATAGAGAATGTAGCCTTCTGACCTTTCTTTATTTTGCTAATTTCATTCTCGGTAACAGATATTTTCACCAATATTGTTTTGATGATCACAATTTCTATAGGAGATTTTAGGGAGAGAGAGTATTGACCCGGTTCAATGTCCCGTTTACCAACAATACCATTGACAGGTGCACGCAAACTACATTTTTCCACGCTCGAGCGAGCTAACTGCATTTGTGATTCTGCTTCTTTAAGCGTGGTTTCTATTTCAACCCACTTTATTTCAGCCAGGCTACCTGATTTATATACACTCTTAAATCTATTATAAGCATCTTTGGCTTGTTTATATTTAGCCTGAGTTGCATTCTGTAAATGCTCATCATCAGATTTGTTTAGGGTAGCCAGTAATTGCCCTTTTTTCACGGCATCACCTTCCTGAACAAAAACTTTTTCTACAGTTCCCACATTCTCAAATGAAAGAGAAATGGTTTGCAAAGGTTCTGTCATTCCACTGTAATGTAAACTCGAAACACCTATAGCTGTAGCTACAGGTTGAACTTCAATCTTCACTACCCTATCAGCCTCACTTACTGTGCGTGTTTGTTGCTGACCACTACATCCAGAAAGCACAATCAGTGTGCATATCAAACAACCTAAATAATAATATTTCATTCCTTTACTATTTTAAATTCAATGCAAAGGTTGTTCTTATTATTATATAAGAAAATCTAAAAATAGGCGAAGCGGACAAAAAAGGGGTTGAAATGTATGCTTATTACTCTACGAATTCATTTCAAGCCAGTTCAGAAATTGAGGAGTTTTTTCCTTACTAACCAGAATCTTTTCTTTGTAAGGTATGGAAAGGTTAACAGATAGTTTTCTTAAAAAATAGCGGGAAGCATCAATAACAGCTTTTCTATTCACAAGATATTGCCTGTTTATCCGAAAGAAGTTGCTTCCCGATAATTGTTCCAGTTCTTCAAGAGTTTTACCTGCCACGTATTTCTGAGAAGTAAAAGTGAGCAAGTAAGTCACTTCATTATCAATATAGAACAGAGCTATTTCATCCATTTTAACAGGCAATATTTTCTCTTTGTAAAATACCAGGATAGAAGCGTACTTTGGAGATTCCCTCTTTATTAATGCATCAAGAATAGAATCATAGCGTTGTATTTTACCACCAAAAGTCTCACGTAAACTACGATATTTAGCCAAGGCATCAGCAATAGTCTGCGATGTGGATGGTTTCAGTATATAATCAATGCCATTGGTCTTAAATGCATTCAGGGCATACTCATCATAAGCTGTACAAAAGATAACAGGTGCAGATATTTTCACAGCTTTAAATATTTCAAAACTCAGACCGTCTCCAAGTTGAATATCACTAAAAATAAGATCAGGAGACTCATTCTTCTGAAAATAAGCTACAGCAGTTTTCACAGAACTCAGAATTGCCACAATCTTAGCATCCGGTTCCAGATTATTAATTGTTCCGGCCAACTCATCTGCCGTAATTCTTTCATCTTCTATAATTATAATGTTCATATTCTATCTATTGAAACGACAATTAAAATATCTGTTTATACTAAAAGCTCTTGTGCGAAGCATACATGGACATCTGATGATCAAACAATTTGATACTTACAGAAAAGGTTGCATCATCTGTTTCTATCAGTAACTCATCATTCGATAAAATTCTATATCGCTCAGACAGGTTGTTCAATCCGCTACCTGAAGACGCTTCAGAAGTCATTTTTGGTTTGAGAGTATTAGACACTTTTATTCTATCATCAATCTGTTCTATAGTAATACGAAGAGGCTGTTCTTCTGTTAGTTCATTATGCTTGATAGCATTCTCTAGTAACGGCTGAATTGAGAAAGAAGGAACAAAACGGGTTTCAAGAATTTCTTCCGAAACAGACACGCTGCATACCAAAGCATCGCCAAAACGTATTTTCTGCATTCTTAAATAGTCCTGACATAATTTCAATTCATCTTTCAGTCTTACCACCTTAGTGCTATTGTTTGACACCGATGCTCTGAGGAAATCAGAAAGGCACACTAAATATTCTTCCGCAGCAACAGAGTCCACTTTGTATAGCGACTTAAGTATATTAAGGGCATTGAATAAGAAGTGAGGGTGAATCTGCTGTCTGAGCAATTGATTGGCAGCCTCTGTATTAGCCGCTTTAAGCAACGAATTTTCCATATCAGATGTTACCTTGATGTCCTGCAGAATAATATAATTATGAAGCATAATAATCAGAGTATTCACAAACATGCTGATTATTATAAGA
This sequence comes from Bacteroidaceae bacterium, assembly GCA_963667395.2. Classification (GTDB taxonomy): domain Bacteria; phylum Bacteroidota; class Bacteroidia; order Bacteroidales; family Bacteroidaceae; genus Bacteroides. Next base: position 3,139,007 of record CAXXJL010000001.1, on the reverse strand, counting down.
GTGATTATATCAATCAGATTAATTTGTTGATGATGCAAATAATTATAACACCACACAACTGACAGAAAAAGCCCGGAACTAAAAACATAACTGACTAAATAATATATTTTTTTGAAATGCAAAGAGCTAGAAAGAGATTGCTTCCTAAAAAACAACAGCCATAAAATATTAGCAAACGCAATTGGTATTAAAATAACAAGAGCCAAAGAAGAACCTAATATGGCATCTTTCAACCCTCTTACTCCCCAAAAAGCCACTATAAAAGCAGATACAAACAATACACAAATCGCAATAAACCAAAAATTCAGAATGCACAATCTCCTAACAGGATATGCTGACTTTGTTTGCATAATCTTCAAATTAGTATCTATGTCTAGAATGATAAATAGGATTCAAAGTTAAAGAAATATTTTATATGCTTAATGAGTTTACTCTAAAATTTGATGCTATAGCCAAGTTAAGGAGCTATGAAAAGGATAAAATTTAACCGGATATTTCCCATTTGATATATGCCTAAGAACATGCCTGATATATATCAGGCATAAAAAAAGATAAAGGAGTTTTAATACAAGCTCCATTTACCTTAGAACGAAAGTTCAGCCTAACTCTTCCTCTCACTCAGTAGCCAGAGACCTAATAATCCAAGAAAAATTGCAGCTCCGGCACTCAACCAAACAGGTACAATAAATCCATTAACAACAATGGCTACTGAAAATGTAAAACGGATAAGCTGGATAAAAGCCAATATCAAAAGAAAAATGCCGACTAAAAGAGATGCAGGTCTTTTCATAATTAATCCTCCCAATAATATTATGAATCAATCTTTTGCAAGTAGATTATTTACACTGAGCTACATTACAGATTCAAAACAAAACGAAACAATTTTAAGTTCTGAATATCTGCATAATTCACTATATTTAGTGAATTAATCTTGTCTATATTGCTGTTTTAAAATAAAAATGAGAAGTTAGATAATCAGCTTTCTTTTAGGTTCATTTTTTACTTCGTGGAGTATAAACAGTGTGAAGCAATTCGTGCGATTTATGTCCGAGGGGAGCTCCAAGGAAATCACGATACAACATTTTGATATCCTGATTTTCATGTGATTTACGTAAGGCCTTTCCTTCATCCTCTCTGTAAATTGCTTCAAGCCTTCGCATCCTGATTGCATCATTGACAGGTCGTGGTTGCCCGCCGCCACTGATACAACCTCCGGGGCAGCCCATTACTTCAATAAAATGGTAGGGACTTGTACCTCTTTTTATTTCTTCCATCAACTGAGCAGCTCCTATTAAACCACTTGTAACAGCTACTCTCAGAATCACTCCGGTGAGATATCTGAATTCGGGCAACGTTTTTTCAATCTTTAACTCCGCTGTTTTAATCCGGCTAAGTCCCATAAGAGGTTTCAAATGGAGTTTTTCCGTAGGAAGTTCACTTCCTGTGACCAGCTCATACACAGTACGTAATGCTGCTTCCATCACACCGCCCGTTGTTCCGAAAATATCGGCTGCACCGGAAGATAGCCCCAAAGGGCTGTCGAACTTTCCTTCCGGCAAATTTCGGAAGTCAATCCCGGCCTCTTTGATCATTCGTCCCAATTCGCGGGTGGTAATTACAGCATCAACATTAGCCAATCCGTTATTATACATTTCAGGACGGATAATTTCAAATTTCTTGGCCGTGCAAGGCATTACCGATACCATAAAAATAGTGGTCGGATCAATTCCAATCTTCCCGGCAAAGTAAGTTTTGGTCAGTGCGCCCAACATCATATGGGGTGATTTGCAGCTCGACAGATGAGATAACTGATCAGAATATTGGTGCTCAACGTATTTTATCCAGCCAGGGCTACAGCTGGTAATCATTGGAAGGACGGCCGTTCTATTCTTCGAGGTAAATGTATCTTTTAATCTTTCCAGAAACTCCGAACCTTCCTCCATGATGGTAAGATCTGCACCGAAATTAGTGTCAAAAACATACTTGAAACCAATTTCGTGTAAGGCAGATGCCATCTTGCCGGTTACCAGTGTACCTGGTTCATAGCCAAATAATTCTCCAAGTGCTGCGCGTACAGCCGGAGCTGTCTGAACAATCACCGTTTTTGATTTATCGTGCAATGCCTCCCAAACTTGTTCCGTAGAGTCTTTTTCTTTCAAAGCCCCAACAGGGCATACAAGGACGCACTGCCCACAATTGGTACAAATAGATTCTCCTAAAAGCTCATCCTCCGATGGCCCGATGAATGTAGAAAAACCGCGATGGTGGGGATTCATCAGACTAACTCCCTGAATCTGGTTACAGACCGTCACACACCGCCGACAAAGAACACATTTTGAGCTATCGCGAACGATTGACGGACTTGAATTATCAATAAAATCTTTGGATTTTGCACCTTCATATCTATATTCATCGATTTGAATCAAATTGCCAAGTTCCTGTAATTCACAGTTCTGATTTCGCCAGCAAGTAAGGCAATTTTTTGGATGATCGGAAAGCATCAGCTCATAAATTACTTTCCGGGTATTGCGTACCCGTTCTGAATTGGTGTGGATAATCATACCCTCCTTAACTTCCGTTATGCAGGATGCCATCAGATTTTTTACACCCTCTATCTCAACCACACAGATGCGACACGAACCAATCTTGTGGATGTTCTCTATATAACAGAAGTGAGGGACTAAAATATGGTTCTGTTTGGCAGCTTCAAAAATGGTGGTTCCCTCTTTAACCTGAACTGCTTTATCATTTATGATCAGATTTACCATGATTGTCAGTTGTTAAACGTTTTGAACACCGTAAACATCTCATAGCTTCGGCAGTCGCATTAAGCTTATGGTAGCCCAGCCGTACTTCGTCGAAACTCCCTTCCCGCTCTTTCGGATCAAGAGATGGCATCTGAAACCGTTCATGTTCATCTGTAATGCCTTCTTCAACCCCTTCTGACGGAATTTTAATTGGCTCGCCAATGTTTAATTCTCCTGTCCCACCCAAATATTTATCAATGGATCTTGCGGCATTTTTTCCATCTGCAATGGATGTAATCACCACATCAGAGCCACGGGTTATATCTCCTCCGGCAAATATTCCAGATTGAGTGGTCATTTGTGTGAAAGGATCAACAATAAATGTTCCCCAATCGGTCACACCTACTTCTCCTCTTGGAATAAACGGCAAATCAGAATACTGGCTCACAGCCGGAATCACCATATCAATATCAATCATAAACTTAGAGTTGAGCACCTCAATTGGTATCCGTCGTCCGTCTTTTCCAAACTTTCCGGGCATCATTCTTACACATTCAACGCCTGTAACCTTGTCATCTCCTACAAAACGAACCGGAGCAACCAATTCATGTAAGATTACCCCTTCATCTATCGCATCTTCAATCTCTCTTTTGTCGGCAGGCATCTCTTCCTTTTTTCTTCTATAAAGGATATGTACCTCTTTAGCACCAAGACGAAGGGCCGACCTTGCGGCATCGATGGCAGTATTGCCACCTCCAATCACAGCAACAACCCCCTTTACCTTAACCTTTTTATTCAGATTAATATCTGTCAGGAAATCAAGTCCGTGATATACCCCACCTTTTTCCTCTCCTTCTATGCCTACTTTTCTGGAAAGTTGTGTTCCGGTTGCAATGTATATTGCGTTATATTTTGATTTCAATTCATTGAACGTGATATCTTTTCCAACCTTTGTGTTGTAAATGACATTAATTCCCGACTGAACAATTGAATCAATCTCTTTTCGTAACTCCTCTTTGGGTAACCGATATTCCGGAATTCCATAAGCCAGAATTCCGCCTGCCACACTTTTTTCTTCATAGATGTCAACTGTATAACCAAGCCGCGACAAATAATACCCGCAGGTAAGGCCGGACGGACCGGCGCCAATAATACCCACGGAATTACCATTCTTCGGGAAATTCAGGTTAACCAGCGGTTCACCTGAATTATACACAAAATCAGCAGCATAGCGTTTCAAATCGGCTATGGCTATTGATTCGTCAATCTGAGCCCGGCGGCATTTACTCTCGCAGGGATGAGTACAAACCCGGCCGCAAATGGATGGGAATGGATTTTCCTGACGGATCAAATTATAGGCGTCACGCACCCTGCCAGCAGCTATCAATGCAACATATCCGGGTACATTAACCTTTGCAGGACAAGCATTCTGACAAGGAGCAAGAAAAAGATTTCCGCAAACACCAGCACGGCAGTAATTCTGTCTGATATGTTCATCATACTCCTGTCTGAAATACTTGATAGTGCTAAGTACCGGGTTGGGGGCTGTCTGACCTAAACCACAAATAGCAGAATCTTTAATTACATTGCCCAATTCAATGAGGAGTTCCACATCCCCCTCTTTTCCTTCTCCACAAGTGATCCGTTCAAGAATTTCCAGCATCCGTTTGGTTCCGATGCGACATGGAACACATTTTCCGCATGACTCATCCTGAACAAAGTCCATAAAGAACCGTGCCATATCAACCATACATGTATCCTCATCGGTGCAAATCAAACCGCCTGAGCCCATAATGGCACCCAGCTGAGTAAGAGATTCGTAATCAATCGGAGTATTGAGATGTTCAGCGGTAAGGCATCCACCTGAAGGGCCTCCGGTCTGAGCCATTTTAAATAATTTACCTCTTGGAATTCCCCCACCAATATCATAAAGAATCTCACCAAGAGTAGTCCCCATGGCTACTTCTACCAACCCTTTGTGAACAATATCTCCGGCAAGGGCAAACACCTTTGTACCTTTGCTGTTATCCGTGCCAATGGATGCAAACCAGTCTGCCCCTTTTAATATGATTTGGGCAACATTGCCTAATGTTTCTACATTATTAATTACCGTAGGCTTCCCAAATAAACCGCTCTGTACCGGGTATGGTGGTTTTTGTCGGGGCTCTCCCCTTTTTCCTTCCACCGATTCCATCAATGCCGTTTCTTCACCACAAACAAAAGCTCCGGCTCCAATCCTGATTTCTATATCAAAACTGAAAGTACTTCCCAGGATCTGATCTCCAAGAAGCCCAAGTTCACGTGCAGACTTGATAGCCATTGTCAGCCTCTCAATCGCAATCGGATATTCAGCCCTGATATAGACTATCCCTTTCGAAGCACCAATAGCATAACCGGCTATCAACATACCTTCAATCACTGAATGTGCATCTCCTTCCAGCAAACTACGGTCCATAAACGCTCCCGGATCTCCTTCATCAGCATTGCAGATAAGGTATTTCTGATCATTTTTTTCTTTGTTGGCCATTTCCCATTTTACACCTGTGGGATACCCTCCGCCACCACGACCACGCAACCCGGATTTTTTAATTTCGCCAATGACCTCAATTGATGTCATCGTGAAGGCTTTGGCCAATGCAAAATAACCATCGTGGGCGATATACTCTTCTATAGAAGCATAGTCAATGACTCCGCATTTTTGAAGTACTATTTTTTTCTGTTTCTTAAAAAACGGGATTTCATTTAAATCAGATATAATCTCGCCTGTATCGTGGTTTTTATAGCAGAATTTCTCAGCTATTCTTCCTTCTTTGATGTGATCGTTTACAATCTGCAAAGCACTTGCAGGATTAAGATTGCAATATAACGTATTGCCCGGATTGATTATTAAGGTAGGTCCCAGCGTACATGCACCCATGCAGCCTGTCAGGTTTATTCTGACTTTCGACTGGAGATGTTCATGCTCCAATGCCTGCTCAAACGCCTCCTTGAACTTTTTGCAATCAGAGGAGATACACCCCGCACCATAACAAATATGAGCGGTGAACTGCAATGTTTTCTCCTTATTCAGAAAATCATTCTTTATCGCTTCGAGATCATTGAGTGTATTGATTTTCATAGATTTATTGATTAGAATTTCCCTAACCTATTTCAACATCCCCAAAATTCGCTTAATCCTATTAGGATTTACCTGTTTATAAACCTTCCCATTGATAGTCATTGCCGGTGCAAGGCCGCAAGAGCCAATACAACGCATCACTGATAGCGAGTACCTCTTGTCTCCGGTAGTCTCGCCCACATCTATGCCCAATTCGTCTTTCAATCTATTTAGTACCTCTTTGCCTCCACGAACATAGCAAGCTGTTCCCAAACATACAGAAATAGTATATTCGCCTTTTGGCTTGATTGAGAAGAAGGAGTAAAACGTTAAAACACTGTTTACCTTCGAAACAGACAATCCCATTTTTTCGGCTATAAACTGTTGCATTTCAGTAGGAAGAAAACCAAAAATAGCCTGTGCCATATGCAAAATCTGAATCAGATTACTCTCCTTCCGATCGTAATCGATAATAACATTTTCAAGAAGATTATATTTTTCTTCCTCTGTCATCAGATTAACATTACATGCTTCCTCTTCCGTTACCATCTGGATTATTCTATTTGTGTTCTTTTTATAAAATGTTTTGAATCACCATAATCATTGTATGCTATTTCTTCACCAATTATTTTGATCCTTTTTTCTAGACAGTCCAAACAATCATCAGCTTCTTCGTCAATACAGGGCTTGTTATCGTAAAGAAGATAACTGCTTCTGTATTTTAACGGTGTAATGTTAGGCATCATTACATTTGCCCCGGCTTTCAGTCCTAGCTCTCTTCCCCAGGGAACAATTGATTGAAGAGCTGTTGTTGATGCAATGTTTATATCCGGTATCATTATTCTTAAAACAGCTATCATGCGAATAGACAAATTAAACCGCTCCATTACAGGCATCAGCAAATCTTTATGTTTGTACAACGGTGTATCAGCATGTTCAAGATATGGCCCCATACCTACCATATCAATGTTCCTTTCTTTAATAAACAATAAATCGTCTGTAAGGTTCTCTATTGTTTGAAAAGGTAAGCCAATCATCACTCCGGTGCCTGTCATATATCCAGCTTTCTGAATATTTTCGAGACACTTGAGACGTACTTTGAAATTATGCAAACCGTCGGCTGGGTGTATTTTTTTATAAAGATCCTCACTACTGGTTTCAATCCTCAATAAATATCGCTGAGCTCCTGCTTCAAACCATTTCTTGTATGTTTCCAATGATTGTTCTCCAAGAGAAAGTGTTATACGAAATTCCGGATTAGTAGCGTTCTTTATTTTAGTTATCAGCGCTGTAATTCTTTTTGTAAAATCCGGACTGTTTAATTCTCCCGACTGAAGAACAATTCCTGTAAGCTGCTTTTCCTGTGCAAAGTCAACTACCTGAAGAATCTCTTCATCAGTCATTAAATATCTGGATACTTTAGAGTTTTCCTTTCTTATGCCACAATAATAACAGTTCTTTCTACAATAGTTGGAAAGTTCAATTAACCCACGAAGATGCACTTTCCGGCCAATCTTATCTTCTTTTATTGAATAGGCTTTTCTTATTAACAAACAATGCTCACCATCATCTGTAATTGAAAGTAAACGAATAATATCCTGCTTTGAGAGTTCCTGCTGATTTAATATTTCGCTCACCGTTATCATACATTAACTCATAAAAGGAGCAATAGCCCTATCAAAAATTCCATTCATCCAGGCAATGGTTAATCCGTAGTTAGTAACGGGGACACCTGCTTCAATGGCATCAGATAGGCGACTGAAAACCTGCTTCCGGGTTATCATGCAGCTACCGCATTGAATGATTAACGCATAGTCGGTTACTGGGTTCTTAATTTCATCCAGACCAGTAACTACATCAAACTGTAGTTGCTTATGAGTAAACTCTTTCAACCAACGTGGAATCTTAAACCTTCCAATATCATCGCAACTTACCTGATGCGTACACGATTCCAGAATTAATATTTTATCGCCGTTTTTTAGATTTGAAATCTTTTTCGCTCCTTTCACATATTCATTGAAAGGCCCGCGCATGTGGGCAAAAGCCACGCTAAAACCGGTTAACGGAATATCGGAAGGGATAATTTTGTTTACCAACTTGAAAGCCTGGCTATCGGTAATAACCAATTTGGGTTTGATAGCAGTATTCTGCAAGAATAATTCCAGTTCGGTTTTCTCTACCACAATATTAATGGCCCCATTATCGAGCACATCACGAATAGCCATTACTTCAGGTAAAATCAGTCGTCCTTCAGGAGCTTCCGAATCTGTAGAAGTAATAAGCAAAACAATGTCGCCACGACTGATAATTCCTTTCAATAAGGATGGACTCTGATAGGCCGTTTCAGGGATGATACTTTTGAGCGTTTCAATAACACAGTCGATGTTGGACTTTGTCTTTGCGCTAAACTCTACAATCGGACTATTTGAATACTGCTGAATTTCTTTGATTGTACTATTCACCAAAGGTTCAACATCGGTTTTATTATGCACAATCAGACAGGGAATATTATATCTGCCAAATTTCCGGATCAGCATTTCGTCAAACTCATCAAACGTATTTTCGGCAATAAGTAACACTGCACAATCTATCTGCTTGATGACATCCAGTGTCTTTGCAATCCTTTTTTCACCAAGTTCTCCACTGTCGTCAATACCTGCGGTATCAATAATGATGGCAGGTCCCACTCCTAATATTTCAATTGATTTCTTTACAGGGTCGGTAGTTGTACCTGCAACTTCAGACACAATGGCAACATCAAGTCCTGTAAGGGCATTGATTAATGAACTCTTGCCAACATTTCTCCGACCAAAAATTCCAATATGAGGTTTTATATCCCGGCCCATAATCTCTATGAATTAATAATACAAATCCCTTTTCCCTAACTTTAATAACCCAATTTTTTCCTGGATGGATGTTTTCATCTTCTCATCCTCCATTTTTTCAATCGTTGAATTGATAACCTTCCATCCATTATCGGCAGTGTGTTGGGGTGCATAATCAATCAGATATTCCGCCAGCGTAAGAATGGCATTGGGTGTACAATAGCGCTTAATGAATCCCGGAACAGAGAACTCCATGAAATGCTCACCCGTTCTGCCCAGCCTGTAACAGGCTGTACAAAATGAGGGAATCATGTTCTGTTCAAGCAATTCATCAATTATTTCATTCAGCGGCCTGTCGTCGTTTATTTGGAACTGGCCTCTGTTCAGGTTCTTTTCAGCAGTGGATTCTGCATAACTTCCAATTTCGATATTGGTGCCGCCATCAATTTGTGAAACTCCGAACTGAATTATTTCATCTCTAAGCGAAGCGGGTTCTCTTGCGGTGAGTATCATTCCCGTATAAGGAACAGAAAGTCGTAAAATAGCAACCAGTTTGGTAAAATCCGCATCACTTACAAAATAATCAGTCTTCAGATTCATCCCCGATGCATCTTTTACCCTTGGAAAAGAGATGGTATGCGGGCCCACATTGTAACAAGCCTCCAGATGATTTGCGTGACGAACAAGACCCAACACCTCAAAGCGCCAGTCATACAGACCAAACAACGCACCTATTCCCACATCATCTATCCCGGCTTCCTGCGCTCTGTCCAAAGCCGTGAGCCTGTAACCATAGTCGGCCTTTCTGCCACTTGGATGATAAATTTTATAAGCATCGGGATGATAAGTTTCCTGAAACACCTGATAGGTTCCTATTCCGGCTGTTTTTACAATCTTAAAACCTTCCACCTCAAGAGGTGCGGCATTGATGTTTACTCTCCTTATTTCTCCGTTTCCCTTTTTGACGTCATAAGCGATCTTTACTGTATGAGCAATGTACTCAGGACTATATTCCGCATGCTCGCCATAAACAAGAATCAACCTTTTCTGCCCTTTATCTTCAAGTGATTCTATCTCTTTTATAATCTCTTCGTCGGAAAGGGTTTTCCGAATGGCATCCTTATTTGATGTCCTGAAACCGCAATATTGACAGTCGTTAGTGCATTTATTACCAATATAAAGCGGAGCGAAAAGTACTATCCTGTTTCCGTAGACAGAACGTTTAAGTTCTTTTGCGCCTTCCTTTATTTCTTCAATCAATTCAGAATTGTCTGCATTTACAAGACAAGCAACTTCTTCGAGGTTCAACCTTTGCTTTGCAAGTGATTTGGCAATAATCTCACGAACCCTTTCTTTTGATGATATAGTATTATTAAGATAATCCCATATTTCTACAGGATCGATAAATGGTTTCATCCGTTCATCAGCAATGGAATATTTTTCAGGAGTAAATTCCATAATTCTAATATTTAAACATCAATAAAGAACCTGACTCAATAGGATCATAACCACTCTACAAATACTACTTTATTGACTAATAACAAAGTAGAATAAATATAAGTTCGGCACGTGTGCAAAAATTACTTATGCTACAATAATAGCCAAGCTATTTATCCATTCTCAGCTATTAAAGTACACCAATGGTATAAGGATTCACCTATTGCTGCGCAGTATTAAGATTAATCAATCTTATAGCATTTTTCTTTTATATCATGGAATTTTAAATGCCTCATAGAAACGAAGTTGTTTCCTTTGGTTTGTCTCATTAAATAACCAACGCTGTTTAGTTCGTCAAATTCCTTCTCTTTTATTAAAACCCTTTTAGTTTTATTGGGACCATCTGAAAGTATTTTCTCTGAAAGTAATGTACCATTTGAAAACTTGAATTCATTCTCGAAGAGAACTTCAACTTCTTTTAGTTTTTTCATAATATTGATTATTAGATTGTTCAGCAAATCTAATTAAATATCTTATAGAATGCAATTTACCAACCAATTCTTTTGTTATCACATTTATATTTTAAAGAAGTATATTAAAAGAGATAATCTTCTTCACATAGATTTATTATATTAATTTTGATGCTTATTTTTTAGAAAAGGAAAAAGACAATGACAGACATGGAGAAAATGGCTGCCGGAGAAGTTTATTGGGGCTTCAATCCGGCATTTGCGCCACTATTAGAACGAGGACAGAATTTTTGTTTCAAGTATAACCAGACACCGCCATCGGATATGGATGGCAAACGCCGCTTGCTGGAAGAATTTCTACGGAAAGTAGGCCGCAATGTTCTTCCCAATAGCCCCATACATATAGATTTAGGTAATATGGAAATTGGAGATAATACTATTATCAACTTCAATTTAGTAGTACTCGATGAAGCATTTGTTAAAATTGGGAATAACTGTTTCATTGGTCCTAACTGCTCCATCTATACCGTGGTGCACTCATTCGGCTACGAAGAAAGGAACCAGGGTTATATGTCAGCCCACCCGGTTGTTATCGGCAACAATTGCTGGCTGTGCGGTAACGTAACAGTTCTTCCCGGTGTTACTATTGGCGAAGGTTCAGTAATTGGTGCAGGCAGTGTAGTTACAAAAGATATTCCTGCAGGTGTGCTGGCATACGGTAATCCTTGCAAGGTAATCAAGAAAATTGGTGAAGTAGTACAGAAAGACAAAAGCGACAAATGATTTTCATCATTCATCGCTTTGTCGGAGTGAGGCGACTCGAACGCCCGACCTCTACGTCCCGAACGTAGTACGCTACCAACTGCGCTACACTCCGAAGCTTTGTGGATGCAAAAATAAAGTAAAATTTTTAATTATCGAATAGTTACACAGAAAAAAAACGAAAGATGTTGGTAATTCCAAAAATATATCTATCTTTGCACCCGCAATCACAAAAAAAGGTGCCATAGCTCAGTTGGTAGAGCAAAGGACTGAAAATCCTTGTGTCCCCGGTTCGATTCCTGGTGGCACCACCTTAAAAAGACATTTAAGCTAGAAAGTTTAGATGTCTTTTTGTTTTTTCTCCTCTCTCTCTTAGAACTAACCTCAGCCAGACTTAGGAAAAAAATAATTAAAACTTTGTCCTTTCCATAAATAAAAAACTTTCATAATTGGTAATTAATCATATATTTGTATTCTTATTAATTTTAATATACTGAATACAGAAAAAATACAATCATTCGTTAATAGCAGAGAAGGCTAATTATCTTAAATAGAATATATTCTGTGCACAAAACAAAAATGCACCTTTTTTGTTTTATCGACAGAATAAACGTCAAAGGTATACAAATCAACAAAAAAAATGGTTTAAAACTAAAAGAACAATATGAAGAAAAAAGTATTTATATTTCTATTTAATGGATTCTCGGACTGGGAAATATCCTATCTCACACCCGAAATTAATAAGAGTGAGAAGTTTGAAATAGTTTATTTCTCAAAAGATGGAAACGCTGTAGTATCTATGGGAGGAATGAGAGTAACACCTGACATTTCATTTCCTGAAGTGAATATTGACGATATTGATTTGCTGATTTTGCCAGGTGGTGTTGCATGGGAAAAAGGAGAAAACAATGACTTGAATCAATTCACCAGGATTGTCTGCGAAAAAGGGAAATTGATAGCTGCAATTTGTGCCGCAACCATTTACTTAGGACAACTGGGGCTTTTAAACAATTTAAAACACACGAGCAATGATTTGACTTATTTAAAAGATATTGCTCCACAATATACCGGTGAAAGTAATTATGTAAATTCACTAGCTGTGAGTGACAAGAATATAATTACTGCTAATGGAATCGCTCCGATTGAATTTGCAAAGGAGATTTTTGAAAAGATATGCTTGTATGAAAAGGGTGATATAGAAAAATGGTTCCAGTTATTCAAAAACGGAATATGGAGTGCATAAAATGATGATTTATTAGCACATGTCTTTATTGAGAAAACCAGGCAATAACTAATGGTTTGAGATTCAAAATTTTACATTTATGCAGAAGTGGCAGGCAAATATAAAAAATAACTGCCTGAGTTCTACAAATAGTCAAATAAGTTTCGTATTTTTGTTACCTGAACAGTCAGGTTTACATTGTATTCTCCTTAGCAATACTTTGCTACATAATTATTTATTAGGCCTTCTCATTGTCAAAATCGGCATTAAGATCAACCTATTTGTTTAAAGTATTGACAAGTTTCAAAGTGTACAACACTGTTATCATAGCGCACTTTTACGAATTAACAAGATCATTATTCCTAAGAAATAAAGTAACTTATTATTCAAGAGTGTCATGGGCGTAAACATTTCGCGTTTTCAGGGAGTAAAAAACTAAATACATATCAATATCAGCATAAAAAAGCAATAATTAATGGTAAAAACAAATTCATTCAACAAAAGAGATTTAGAAAAAAAGAAAGAGTTAAAAAAACAAGAAAAGCTAAAACGGAAAGAAGAACGCAAAGCAAATAGTGGTAGCGGATCATTCGAAGATATGATAGCTTACGTGGATGAAAATGGGGTAATTACCAGTACTCCACCAAACCCTGAAAACAAGCAAGAAATTAATATTGAAGATATTGCAGTTTCTACTCCAAAGCAAGAAGATATAGTAGAAGAGACTGTACTATCAGGCCAGGTGGAGCATTTCAATCAGGAAAAAGGATTTGGCTTCATTAAACGAACAGGCAGTATGGAAAAGTTTTTTTTCCATATCAGTAATGCTCCGGCATCTATAGCAAAAGGAAATATGGTTACATTTGAGTTAGAACGTGATCTGAAAGGCACTAGTGCCGTAAAGATTAGTCTTGCCAATAAGGAAACCAATAATAATAATCAGTAAAAAAAAGATGAACATTTATGTATCAAATCTAAGCTACAACACTACAGGTGAGAGCTTACAAGAATTATTTGCAGAGAATGGAGAAGTAACTTCGGTTAATATTATCAAAGACAGGGAAACCGGAAAATCCCGCGGTTTTGCCTTTGTTGAAATGCCTAATGACGCAGAAGGTCAAAAAGCTATTTCAGAATTAAATGAAACAGAATTTGAAGGTAAGACAATCAACGTAACCGTTGCTCGCCCAAAAACAGAAAGAAGCAACAGCGGTTATAATAATCGCGACGAAAATGGAGGCGGATACAATAGAAGACGATTCTAATCGAAATCATCTATAAACAAAGAACGGGAAGACTATTATGTTTTCCCGTTTTTTGTTTTTCCGTAAATGAATGGCGGCATTTAATTCATACTAAACCGCACTACCTTTAAATCCTTTTCAGCAGAGCTACTTCCGTAGTATAATTTATATTCTCCCGGCAAGCACCTCATGGTGTTGGATTTTGTATCAAACCATTGCAAATCATCAGCTGTCAGCTTTATATTTACTTGTTGCTTTTCACCTGCCTTTAAAGAGATACGGCGGAATGCACGTAACGTTTTAGTTGGGCCATCAACATCACCCGGGCGACTTAGATAAACCTGAATTACCTCTTCGCCATCTCGTTTGCCGGTGTTGCTAACCGGAACAGTCAATTCTATTGTATTACCTGCTTTTACTATAGATTTAGCCAGTTTGGCTTCTCCGTAACCAAAGGTGGTGTAACTTAGTCCGTAACCAAAAGGGAAAAGGGCTTCTCCTTTGAAGTAACGATAGGTACGTCCTTTCATATTATAATTCTCAAAGTCGGGAAGTTGTTCTACGTTTTTATAGAAGGTAATGGGCAGGCGTCCGGCTGGATTGTAATCGCCAAACAAGACATCGGCAACGGCAGTACCGGCTGATTGTCCGGGATACCAGGCTTGCAGGATGGCTTCGCAACTCTTTGTCTCGGGTACTAATCCCATAGCTGAACCAGAGCAGTTTACAAACACTACCTTTTTACCGGCATTTGATAATTGCTGAAGCAGTTCACGCTGAACAGCCGGCAACTCTATATTAGTACGATCGCCACCTTTAAAACCATCAGCTTTTACTGCCATCTCCTCTCCTTCCAGTTTGGGAGAAATACCGCCTACAAAGACAACCACATCGGCATCTTTCACATCGGCAATGGTCTTAGTGAAGTCAAGATTTACCTCTTTACCAAAATCAAAGTTCAGTACTCCGTCATAACGGACATTATAATCCAGACGTATGTTATACGATTTTCCGGCTTCTGCTTTCAATGTGAGAACATTCGTAGGCAAGCCTACACTTCCACCTTTGCTTTGCTCTTTTCCATCAATGAATAGTGTATAATGGCCATTCAAATTCATATAAAAAGCAACGTCGCCCGATTCTTTTGGAGTAAAAACTGAATGATAGCGGGCAGAGAAATTAGTCAATGGCACCCCACGAGCAAACACTGTTCCACCAGCAGCTGAGAAATTAAGCGAAGTGGTAAGCCAGTCACTGGCTATTGGTTCTCCACTAAAATCGGTGTTACCCCAATAAGTGGCTTCAAAGCCGGATTTACCATTTAATGCGCACTGATCAAACAAACTGTTCAGCGCAACATTCTGTGTATAACCGCAGCCCTGAACGTAAGTTACCTGGTCCGCTCCAATCTTATTTTTTATCCCTTCCAGAATAGTGGTAGTATGATATGGAAGTCCGTTATAATTAGCCCACATGGTAACAGAGTCTGTTGCATTGGGCCCCATCACCGCCACCTTCAGGTTCTTTGATAATGGCAGCAAATTACTTTTATTCTGCAGCAAAGTCATACTTTCCTGAGCCATTTTAAGTGCCAGTTGCTGATGTTCCGGACTGTTGATAACCTCATCTTTAAGCTGCATCCACGGCACTAAAGAGGGATCGTCCATTTCGCCCAACTCAAAGCGGGCTTTCAGCAAGCGAATAACTGACTCGTTGATTTTGTCTTCGTTAATAAGGCCCTGCTTTACGGCAGCTGGCAGGTTTCCGTAAACAGAACCACATTCCACATCTGTGCCACTAGCTACAGCTCTTGATGCTGCATGAGCCGGATCGAGCTCTGCGCCGTGTCCTTTTGGTACGGGCATATAGATATCATTAATTGCCCAGCAATCACTCACCACCAAATGTTTATATTTCCATTCGTCACGTAAAATCTGCATGAGCAAACGGTTAGAACCGCAACATGGCGAACCCTCAAAACTGTTGTAAGCACACATCACCTCTTTTACATCCGCCTTTTGCACAAGGTCTTTAAATGCAGGCAGATAGGTTTCCCACAAATCGCGGGGCGAGATATTCTCTGCATTATATGTATGTCTGTTCCATTCAGGTCCGCTATGAACAGCAAAGTGCTTGGCGCAGGCATGAAGTTTGTCATAACCTGCCTTCGGAGTTCCCTGAAGTCCGTGAACAACGGCCTGCCCCATGCGGCTTGTCAGATAAGGATCTTCGCCGTAGGTTTCCTGTCCCCTGCCCCAACGTGGATCTCGGAAGATGTTAATATTGGGAGTCCACACCGTAAGTCCCTGATAGCGGCCAAACTGTCCGGCACTGCTAAACTGACGATACTTTACCCGAGCCTCATCACTTACCGCATCAAATACCTGATAAAGAAGCACATCATTGAATGAAGCCGCCATTCCTATTGTTTGTGGAAAAACGGTTGCCTTGCCAGCACGGGCAATGCCATGAAGTGCCTCGCTCCACCAGTCGTAAGCTTTAATGCCAAAACGTGGAATAGGTTTTGAGGAGTTCTGCATAAGAGCTACTTTTTCCTCTAATGTAAGTCGCTGCAGCAAATCTTTTGCTCTCTCAGCAGGGTTTAACTTTGGGTTCTTGTATGCCTCTTGTGCAGATATACCTATCGACAGAGAGCAAAGGCAGACTATGCCCAGGTTGCGTTTGATTAAATGTGCTAGTTTCATCGTATTCGGTTCATGGTATTTAGATCTAAAAAATTTCCTACAAAGATATATTTTAAGACAGAGATTGACTTAAAAGAAATGAGAAAAAATTTAAGAAATTAGATAATCAGGTCTTAACTCGTATAAATTATGCTTCCATTATAGGAGAAATAGCAATAAATAGTTTATTTTTATACCCGAAACAGAATTAATCAAAACTTATGAGTTCAAAATATCCTTTTAACCTCATTTATAAGTTAGTATTCCAAAATGTAAAGGATAGAGACCACTTTATCCGGACTCTTTAAGCACCTTCCTTTTTTTATTCTTTTTATTTCACTGGTTATCAAGATATTGAAGATAGCCGGCTTAAACTGTTATTATTATTTCTAAAAAAAACACACATTTATGGAACTACCTTTTGCAGAATCATGGAAAATAAAAATGATTGAACCAATCAGAAAAAGCACACGCGCAGAACGAGAACAATGGATTAAAGAGGCTCATTATAATGTTTTTCAACTTAAAGCCGATCAGGTTTATATTGATTTGCTCACTGACTCAGGTACCGGCGCAATGAGCGACCGCCAATGGTCGGCTATAATGATGGGAGATGAAAGCTATGCGGGGGCATCTTCTTTTTACAATATGAAAGATGCAGTTACACGGATCACCGGGTTTGAATATGTATTGCCTACTCATCAAGGGAGAGCTGCCGAAAACATACTATTCTCCTTCCTCGTCAAAGAAGGAGATGTGTGTCCGGGGAATTCGCACTTTGACACAACTAAAGGTCATATTGAATCGAGAAAGGCTATTGCGATGGACTGCACAATTGATGAAGCAAAGAATACTCAATTGGAATTGCCATTCAAAGGAAATGTGGACCTGAATAAACTTGAAGCTGTGCTAAAGGAAAACGGCGACAGAGTGCCATTTATAATTATAACTTGTACAAACAACACTTCGGGCGGACAACCGGTTTCTATGCGAAATTTACGTGAAACAAAAGCTCTTGCCAACAAATATGGTAAGAAGGTAATCATTGATTCGGCACGCTTTGCCGAGAATGCTTACTTCATTAAAACTCGTGAAGAGGGATATGCAGAGAAAACCATTAAGGAGATTTGTCTGGAAATGTTCTCTTACGCCGACTGTATGACGATGAGTGCCAAAAAGGATGCTCTTGTTAATATGGGCGGCTTTATTGCAACAAATATTGAGGAATGGTATGATGCGGCAAAGGTTAAAGGCATTATTTACGAGGGATATATTACTTATGGTGGTATGAACGGGCGGGATATGAATGCTTTGGCCGTGGGACTGGATGAGAATACTGAGTTTGAAAATCTGGAAACCCGGATTAAGCAAGTGGAATATTTGGGTAAGAAGTTGGATAAATATGGAATTCCTTATCAGCGTCCGACAGGTGGACATGGCATTTTTATTGATGCTCCCAAAGTGCTGACGCATGTTCCAAAAGAGCAATTTCCGGCGCAGACTTTAACGGTGGAGCTCTATCTGGAAGCTGGTATTCGTGGTTGTGAGATTGGGTACTTGCTAGCCGACCGGGATCCAATAACCCACCAAAACCGTTTCAACGGATTAGATTTACTCCGGTTAGCTATTCCCCGGCGTGTTTATACCAATAACCACATGGATGTAATAGCCGTAGCGCTTAAAAATGTTTTTGATCGTCGTGAGTCAATCACCAAGGGCCTGGAAATTGAGTGGGAAGCTAAATTAATGAGGCATTTCACTGTGAAGTTAAGAAGAGCCAATGTAGATGAAAAAGAAGTCGCGCAAGTCGCGCAAGTCACGCAAATGCAGCAGAATCTACTAACTTACAACAATTTATAAACGTAAGGCTTCTGCTTAAGAGGCGCGCGATTGCACACAAGTCGCGCGCCTTATTGATTTCCCTGTTCACCCGGATGTACCCACTTCTTACATCTGGATGTACCGGATGTGTACACCCAGGTGTAGACAGCTGGTACATCCGGGTGTATAAAAGATTCATTCTAACCAAAAATAATATACAAAGCCACAAGAGTTTAAAACCAATTTGGATTATAGCCATTTAAAGGGAAAGGGCGTTTTTTACAAAAAGCACTGTTTATGGATAGCAAGATGAAACGCGTGACTAATTTGCAATCACGCGCCTTTAAAAGCCTTAACATAGCACAATAGATAACTGTGTATCAATAAATTAAAGGAATTCGCGAGAGATGCGTGAGATGCGCGATATAGAATTATTGAATATCTGAATGTGTACTATCAAATAGATGAGGAATTGTTTTTATAATAACACTCGTCCAGATGGTCATTTATATAACCCACAGCCTGCAAATGAGCATAACAGATTGTTGTTCCAAAGAATTTAAAGCCCCGCTTTTTCATGTCTTTGCTTATGGTGTCCGACAAACTGGTGGATGCAGGGATTTGATCCAATGTTTTCCAATGATTAACTATCAACTTCCCATCCGGCAGAAATGATTTCAGATAATTGCAGAAACTACCAAACTCCTTTTGAACTTCCAAAAAACAACGGGCATTGGATATAGTGGATGTTATTTTAAGCCTGTTACGAATGATTCCGGCATTTAGCAACAGTCGTTCAACGTCCTCACTTGTAAACTGGGCTACTTTCCGAGCATCAAAATAGGCAAACGCTTTCCGGTAATTTTCTCGCTTTCTCAAAATAGTACTCCAGCTTAACCCCGCTTGAGAACTTTCTAAAACCAAAAACTCAAACATCTTGCAATCATCGGTTACTTCACGTCCCCATTCTTCATCATGATACCTCACATATAGCGGGTCTGTTCCGCACCAGCTGCAACGTTGTTTTTCCATATTCTGCTCCATCACTCCTCTTTATTAATTAATCAACACAAATATATCACTATTTATTGAAAAACAGCTATTTATAACAATTAGTATCTATATTCATTTATAATAAGCGCATAACAAGCCTTTTAAAATATAGAATATTTGTTGTATTTTTGCAGCCAGATTAAATGAATGTAACAAATGGGAGTAGAAAGAGGGATTTTCAATAGAACGGAGTTATTGTTAGGCAAAGACTTAATGGATAAGGTTTCCAATATCCGGGTTATTATTTTGGGTGTAGGTGGCGTAGGTAGCTGGTGCGCAGAAAGCCTTGTCAGATCGGGGATAAAGCACCTCACAATAGTTGACTCTGACCGTATTTGTGTGACCAATATCAATCGCCAGTTAATGGCCACAACCAAAACTGTGGGGCAAGTTAAAGTAGACGTTCTTAAATCACGCTTTCTTGAAATAAATCCTACTGCTCAGATTACTGCCTTACAACAGATATATAGTGCCGAAACGTCCGACTCCTTTCAACTGGACAGCTATGATTATATTATAGATGCCATAGATAGTCTGGAAAATAAAGCTGAGCTGATTCGTACCGCAACAAAAACAAATGCTGCTTTCTTTTCATCAATGGGGGCCGCTCTAAAAATGGATCCCATGAAAATTAAAGTTGCAGAGTTCTGGAAAGTAAAAGGATGTCCTCTTGGTGCGGCACTTCGCCGTAAGATAAGACAAGGAGAAAAACCCGCAAAGAAGTTCCTGTGTGTTTACAGTGAAGAATTGTTAGAAAATAAAGGAGCAAACTCATCATGCGGTACAGAAAAGTGTCTTTGTCCAAAAGTACAGAACGGACCGGGAGATCCAGACCTGGTTAATCATGAATGGTGTAGCTTGAAGGCAAGAATAAATGGAACATTGGCACATACAACCGCTATATTTGGATTCACATTGGCCGGATTAGTAATGCAGGATATTTATAAAGAAACGGAAGAATAAGTAGTTTTACTCTTTCTTAAAGTTTTAAAAAAAGCTCAGATGGATAATTCCATCTGAGCTTTTTTATTCGGTTATTTAGTATCCCGGATTCTGATAGTCAGAACCATTTTTAATCACATCAGTAAATGACTGAGGAATAGGACGGACCTTATAGTACTCATCATTGAAATATGCGCCAACATCTGGATTTTTTGCTGTCAAATAAGCTTTGGTCAACATACCTGTACGCTTTAAATCGTAAAAACGGGTATACTCTCCGGCCAACTCACGAGCACGTTCATCCAGGATTTTCTGAATGGTAACAGTTCCGGCAATTTCTTTTGCACCTGCTCTTTTACGTACCTTATTAATATATGCAGTTGCACCAGAACCCCCATTAAGATACAAATCAGCTTCAGCCGCAATTAAATAGATTTCGGCCATACGCATTGTAATAGATGAAGCATCACATCCAAAACGATTCTTTGCAGCACTAATCACAGTGAAGTTGCTTGAGTTAAACTTAATCAATGACGGATAAAAGAAATAGAACGGATTTTCTGCTACTGTTCCATCATTGTTACGAGTATATGTCATCTTTACGGTCATATCATCGTTATACAAATCTTTATAATCTACGATCAGATATGGACTAGACAACTTCTTTGATACAAGACTACTATATCCTGCTTCCTGAGGACGAGTAATCTTAATAGTCAAATCGCCTACATTTACCTTTGAAGATGAAGAAACATCAGACGTACGATCATACATTTTCAGATTGTCTGCAGTCCACTGATATGTATTATTTGCAGTCCACTCAGTCTGAAAGAATGCTGCGTAACGAGGATCTAAAGAATTATCCTCATTTACAAACACATCCATCAAATACTTAGATGGCATAAACAATCCATCTGAATAACGACTAATTTCTGTTTCATGTCCTTTATAAAGAATTGCGGGAAACTTTGCTACATTCCCATAAAACAGTTGATAGTCCTGATTATGTTGCCATAAGTTTGTACTACCGCCCGCCTGGGAAAAGGCTACTGAATATAAAGACTCTTTATTCTCCAGATTATTAGCATTTGCAAATACCTCATTAATTGTAGGATACATATATGAAGCGTATTTAGAACCTCCCGATTCACAATCGGCTATTAATTCTTTACTCGTATCCAATGCCTTCTGAAGATATTCTGTGCTACCATATTCTTTTGTTTGCAAACAAGCTTTAGCTAAGAATCCCATCGCAGATTTGCGTAAAGCTCTTCCTTCCTCACCCTTGCGAGATATAGGTAACCATTGAGCAGCAAACTCAAGATCTGGTATAATACAAGCTTTATATATTTCAAGTGGCTCTGTACGCACTGGAGATAAATCAACACCAGAAGGTAAAGTTGTATTTAAAGTTACTGCTCCAAACTGTTCTACAAGATAATAATAGTATAACGCTCTCATGAAATGAGCTTCAGCAACCAAGGCATTTTTTTCATTAATATTTCCAAAGTCTGTTACACTCTCAACACTTTCAATACACAAATTGCAAGCTCCAATGCCATCATAAGCCCCATTCCATTGATCTTTAGCGAGATTTAAAGATATCTGCGCTCCCTGACCATATTTAAAATAGCCTTCGTATGTTTTAGCATTTTGACGAGAGGTCCAAAGATCAGTTCCTGCTTCTGTTAATAACATCATATTATTTTTGCCATAAAAATAGCGCTGAAGGCTAAAATAACAGTTGTTGATTGCTTGTTGAAAACCACTTTTCTGAGATATCAGAATATCCATAGTAGAACCAGAAGGGTTCACCTCATCCAAAGAACAGGATGAGACCCCCATACTTGCTACCAACATAGTTGATAACAATATCTTATTATATTTCTTAAGCTTATTGAATTTCATATTTTATTAAATTTTAGAATGTTACATTTACACCAAAAACAAATTCTTTTGTAAGCGGAAAGTTATCTGAACCATTACGTTCAGGATCCTGTCCCTTCATTTGTTTGTCAGATGCAAAAATAAAAGGATTATATGCTGTTGCATACACACGGATTTTCTCTAAGTGAGCAGTATTTAAAAGAGATTTTGGTAAAGTATAGCCCAATGTAATATTCTTAACTTTAATAAATGAGCCATCTCTGTAAGCTAAAGATCCCCATCCATAGTATTGTGATGTTGAACTGTGAATTCCCGGGCGTGGTAAATAAGCACCTTGATTTTCAGGTGTCCAGTAATCAATTCCTGAAGGAGAATTTTCTGTACTGGTTGTTGGATTGTATCTAGTTATCAAATCATTTTGAAGCATCTGTCCATAACGAGCCATTACAAAAATACTTGCATCGAAACCACGGAAAGTAAAGTTATTCTGGAAACCTAAATACCAATCCGGATTTTTAGAACCTAGATACACTTTATCCTTTTCGCTATATTTATGAATACCATTATCACTCACATCATTCCCACTAGCGTCTTTTGTAATAATAGGATTAGTAGCCAACTTAATATCCCCCGGAACACAGCCATACAATTTAGCCTCATCTAATTCTGCTTCAGACCATATACCTAAATATTTATAGTTATAAAAAGCTCTTACTGGTTTGCCTTTAAATAAAGCCTCAGCAAGAATATCTCCATCAGGCAAGGTTACTATTTTTTCCTTATTAGCAGTAAAGGTTACAACAGATGACCAGGTGAAATCCTTCTTTACAATATTCTGTGTATTTAGCATTACTTCAAAACCTTTATTATTTGTCTCACCAATATTCTGCCATGTATTTATAGGAGATCCCCACATTGTTACACCAGCAGTAATAGGTAAAGTACGCTTGAACAGCAAACCCTTAGTATTCGTGTTAAATATATCCACTGTCATATTAATGCGTCCATTTAAGAAACCAGCATCAACACCTATATTTGTGTTATATGATTTCTCCCAACCTATGGATGGATTACCATAAGGTGCACTAAATTGTACTACCGGGTATCCTGTGTTTCCAAAAACAACCGGAATAGGGAAAGTATATACAGCTGTATTTGAAGAATAAGCTCCCATACCACCAGAGTTTCCGGTTATACCATAGCCTATTCTTAGTTTTAAATTAGACAACCATTCCTGACTTTTCACCATAAACGGTTCATCACTAAGACGCCATGCAAAAGCTGCAGCAGGAAATGAGTCCCATTTGTTACCAACAGCCAGATGAGACACTCCATCCCAACGATTGGACAGGGTAATCATATAACGTCCTTTATAATTATAGTTTACACGAGCAGCGTAAGACATAGACTGAGTTTGTTTAAAATCTGAGTCTACGCTTTGCTTTTGAGTTCCTGCAGACAATTTCCAGAAAGACTGGCTTGTTAATTGTTGCCCCTGAGCAACCCCATAGCTATACTCATTCTGATTGTGAGACCATGAAGTAACACCCGTTAATGCAAAACTATGATCTTTTGCAATATTAAAATTGTAATTTAATATGTTTTCCCATTTATAACCATATGAAGCATTATTAGCTATGGAAGCCAATGGCTTATTATACCCGGCTGTAATATTGGCTATCGATAAAGGGCCAAAAAACAAACCTGTGCGTGAATTGTCCACAGCTGTACCCAGTACTGATTTAAAAGAGAATCCTTTCAATGGAGTTAACTCAAGATATCCATTTGCTGTAACATTAGTGCCACGTGTGTTATTTACATACTGACCGCTAATTTCATCAGACATTGGATTTTGCTCTCCTGAAATATATTCTGAGTTAATTCCTCCATTTTCATCATACGCCTCACCAAGCGGAATAAAAGTCAAAGCATTGACAAATATACTTTGATTTCGTTTGTTTTGGTTTGTATATGTAATATTTGTATTAATTCCAGCCTTTGCCCAGCTACTTAATGTTTGGTCTACATTTAACCTTAACCCATAACGCAGACGATCATCCCCTTTAAGTAATCCCTTTTCATCATTATAATTTAAGGATGCAAATATTTGGGTCTTGTCTGTACCACCATTTACTGACAAATTATAATTTTGATTAATTGAAGACTTTCCTATAACTTCATCTACAAAATCAATCCATTGACCATTCTCATATGCTTTTTGCACCTGTGGATCAGAAAAGATAGATGATACAAATTCTGGATAAGTTCCATGTGATCCTCTATACGCCTCTTTCTTCAGATTCATATATTCATCGCCAGTCATTCCTGATGGATATTCTGCAAAACCAGAAATTCCGGCATAAGCATCCAGATTTACCGTAGCTTTTCCTTGCTTACCTTTTTTTGTAGTGATTATAACAACGCCATTAGCACCAGCCGATCCATAAATTGCAGTAGATGATGCATCTTTTAGCACCTCTATTGATTCTATATCAGAAGGATTTAATTGATTATAACTACCAGCTATACCATCGATAATAAACAATGGGGTGTTATCTCCATATATGGAACGAGTACCACGCAACTGAATGTTAACATCGGCACCA
The DNA here is from genome assembly GCA_963667395.2 of Bacteroidaceae bacterium. Taxonomy (GTDB): domain Bacteria; phylum Bacteroidota; class Bacteroidia; order Bacteroidales; family Bacteroidaceae; genus Bacteroides. The sequence goes on along the minus strand of CAXXJL010000001.1, from coordinate 3,114,210 downwards.
GCCTGACCTGATGATTTTACGATGTCCAAACCGGCAACCTTACCTTGTAAAGCTTCCATTGGATTACTTGTTGGAGATATAGTGATATCGGCTGATTTGACAGAAGCAATAGCTCCTGTCAAATCTCGTTTCTTCATTGTACCATATCCAATAACAACAACTTCATCCAAATCCTGAGCAACTGATTCCATCTTTATATTCAGCTCTCTGTTATTTCCAATTGCAACTGATTGAGATTTATATCCAACATAGGACAAAACCAAGACATTTTTTCCGGAAGGTACATTTAAAGAGAAAGAACCATTCATGTCAGTAATTGAACCAACAGATGTTCCTTTTACAAATATTGAAACGCCTATCAATGTTTCTCCGGTCTTTTCATCGACAACTGTTCCTTTTATTGTCTTAGCTTGTGTTACTGAGTTAGTTGTATTCATGCCATCTGATAGACTCTCAGCATAAATTGAGGGAAATACAGACATACTTAAAACAGCTGATAGGCCGCATACTAAATGGGTACGTCTGAAATAGCGTCCCAGGACATCCATGGGTGGACGCACATTTTTCTTGTTTTTCATCATTTATTAGTTAACAATTTTAGTAAATTATTATTAATCCATCAGAAATAGTGACTTAATTCAGAACCACATATTGAGGAAATTCTATAGAATCACAATCTTCAGAATCTTTATTTAATCTAAGAAAAGACGCTCCATTTAACAATTCGTACTCATAATATTTAGCGTTTTTTATAGATATCTAAAACGGTAGTAAAGGAAATACATACTGAATTTATTTTAGGTGCATCGCATTCATCATACTTTTGCAAAATAAAAACAATGGCTTCATTCAACTTTATTCAAACACTTTATAAGCTCCGGGCAAATACAAAAAATAAGAATACATCATTATTTTTAAGCTTTATTAAAAAATGTTTTATCTTTACTAATTATTAAATCCATTTTTTATATGCACTTATTTTGCAGTATATACAGAGAATCAGCACATAACATTTGTTTTACATGATTTAATAACCGCATTTATTTTGAATATAAATAGTTAAATACTATTGCATGAATAATTTGAATATTCTATATTTGCACCGAAATAATATAGACTACTGATGAAAATTAATACTTTATTGAGCATGTTTGCTCCAAAAGATGTTAAGTTTTTCCCTATGTTGGAAGAAACAGCTACTATTCTCGCTCAGTCAGCAACCTACCTTCAAGAGCTCTTTTCTTGTGAAAATGAAGAACGTAGAACTGAGTTGTGCAGATTAATTAAAGCCGAAGAAGTTAAGGGCGATAAGGTAACCGGAAGTATTATCCATGAGTTAAACAATACATTCATCACTCCTTTTGACAGGGAAGATGTTCATGCTCTTGCTGACGTTATGGATGATGTAATTGATGTAATTAACCGTTGCGGACAAAAAGTTCTTCTTTACCAACCAGAGAGTTTTCCTGAACATACTGTCAAATTAGTTGACATTATAAAGAAAGGTAGCATTGAAATTCAGTGCGCGGCTAATGAATTATCTAACATGAAGAAAACTGATCTTCGACTGCGCGCACATTGCAAGGAGATAAAAAGATTAGAAGAAGAAGCTGACGTTGTTTATGAAGAAGCTATAATGAGCCTTTTCAAAGGAGAAAGCAGCTCTAACACTGTAGAACTTATTAAATTGAAAGAAATTATTCAGGAGCTTGAAAAAGCCGCGAATAAAATCAACAGTACAGGAAAGGTTATTACAACTATTCTTGTAAAATACGCCTGATAAAAAGAAACAATATGATATTACTAATTATTGTAATTGCTTTAGGACTCATTTTCGACTTTATCAATGGCTTTCATGATGCAGCCAATTCTATTGCAACTGTTGTAACGACCCGTGTATTAACACCTTTTCAGGCTGTATTATGGGCAGCAGCATTTAACTTTATCGCGTTCTTTGTAGCTAAATTTGTTATTGGCGAATTCGGTATTGCAGATACTGTTTCTAAAGTTGTACTAAAGGAATATATTACGCTGCCTATTATTCTTTCAGGTCTTATTGCCGCTATTTCATGGAACCTTTTAACATGGTGGCTAGGAATACCGTCTTCTTCTTCGCATACCCTGATCGGAGGATTTGCCGGAGCAGCCATCTGCGGAGGTGGATTTCAATCCATTCATACCGAAGTTATCATAAAAATCGCTTCATTTATCGTTTTAGCTCCTGTAATTGGTATGTTTATATCTTCAATTATTACAATCGGAGTTCTATGGATATTTAAAAAGGTGAATGCCCGAACGGCGGAAAATTCGTTCAGGAAACTACAGCTAGTCTCTTCCGGGCTATTCAGTTTGGGGCACGGATTAAATGATTCCCAGAAAGTAATGGGTATTATTGCCACAGCCATGATTTCTTATGGTAGCATAGATTCAGTAGAAACAATGCCCGACTGGGTTCCATTAGCTTGTTTTGCCGCTATAGCTTTAGGAACAATGAGTGGAGGCTGGCGTATTGTAAAAACAATGGGAAGCAAAATCACTAAGGTTACCGCTTTGGAAGGTGTTTGTGCCGAAACAGCTGGTGCCGTAACTTTGTTTTTCACTGAAATGCTTAAAATCCCAGTAAGTACCACACATACTATCACCGGATCCATTATGGGAGTAGGAGCAGTTAAAAGACTATCTGCTGTACGTTGGGGAATTACTATAAATTTGATGTGGGCTTGGATTCTCACAATTCCCGTTAGCGCTGTGCTTGCTGGTTTTATTTACTTATTGGTAAATTTCATCGGTATAAAATAATAAATTCCATATATGAGTATAGAACTTGGGAAATTTAATGTATTAGAGGTTGTAAAAACAGTCGATTTCGGTGTTTATCTTGATGGTGAAGAAGAAGGAGAAATTTTGCTTCCCACTCGTTATGTACCTGAAGAGTGCAACATTGGCGATTTTCTTAACGTTTTTCTCTACCTCGACAACGAAGAAAGACTAATTGCTACAACTCTGACCCCTTTGGTTCAGGTTGGAGAGTTCGCTTGCCTGGAAGTTTCGTGGGTAAACGAATTTGGGGCATTCCTCAACTGGGGTTTGATGAAAGATCTTTTCGTTCCTTTCAGGGAACAGAAAATGACAATGATGGTGGGCAAAAAATATGTTGTTCATGCACATATTGATGAAGAAAGCTACCGCATTGTGGCTTCTGCCAAAGTAGAGCGCTACCTTTCACAAGAGTTTCCTGCTTATGAGCCAAATGATGAAGTATCCATTCTAATCTGGCAAAAAACAGATCTTGGATTTAAAGCCATTGTAGAGAATCAATTCAGTGGTTTGCTATACGAAGGAGAGATTTTCCAGCATTTACATACCGGAATGACTCTGAAAGCTTTTGTAAAACAGGTTCGTGAAGATGGAAAGATTGACCTTATGCTTCAAAAGCCTGGATTTGAAAAGATTGATGATTTTGCAGATACATTATTATCTTATATAAAAGAGCATGGCGGAAGCATTACACTGAATGACAAAAGTCCGGCAGAAGATATATATGACACTTTTGAAGTGAGCAAGAAAACGTTCAAGAAAGGTGTAGGAGATTTATATAGGAAAAGACTGATTATTCTTGAAGCAAACGGCATCCGTTTAGCTGAAGAAAAAAAGAAATAGGGAAATCCCTAAATACATATCGGGATTATCAGTAGGGCGAGGAGTTTTCTCGCCCTATTTTTGTTCCATAAAAATAACCATTTAAACTGTTGAGTTATGAAAAAGATTATATTTACCCTGATTGCCATCAGTATGGTTTCCATGAGTACCATGAGTGTGGCTGCCATGAGCACCAATAAGGTTCGCAAAGAGACTCGTTTCCTCACAGATAAGATGGCTTATGAGCTGAACCTTACTACAGAACAGTATAATGATACGTATGAGATTAATTATGATTTCATTTATAATGTAGGCGACATAATGGATGATGTGATTTATGGAGACGAATGGGCATTAGACAAGTATTATCAATTCCTTGACATCCGTAATGATGATCTGCGCTGGGTACTTGAAGACTGGCAATACGAAAGGTTCCTTGATACGGAATATTTCTATCGCCCTATCTATTCAGAAGGAAGTTCCTGGGGATTCAGAATCTATCTGACTTATACTAATCCATATGTATACTATTTTGGGGTACCTTATCACTATAGAACTTATAGCGGAGGTCACTATCGCACACACTTTGGCAATAATAGTTATTATTCACACAGGTATCACCACAATGTTTACATTGGCAATTTTCAAACAAGAAATGAAAACGTTTATATAAATAACCGTCGTTCCGATTTTGGTAGAGATGCTTCCAGAAACAAACCGTCTGGCAATAATAACCGTAGATCTTCTTCAAGAATACTAAATGATGATCTTTATAACACAGGTAGGAGTTCCGGTTCATCAAGAAGCAGAGTTCCAGGAAATGTAACTCGTCCTTCAGACAACAGGGATGGCAAAGCTACAGAAAGACCTTCTTCAGAGCAAGATAGGAATAAGTCTGGAAGAGATGAGAATAGAGATAATAGGCGTTCACCAAGCAATACGAATACTGGCTCTGCAGGTAATACAGATAGAAGTTCATCTTATAGTCGTCCTGCTTCAAGTTCTTCTGAAAGAAGCAATAGTACTTACAGAGGTTCTGATAATAACAGTAATAATAATAGTTCGGTGAATCGTTCATCAGGTAATACTGATAGAAGTTCATCCTATAGTCGTCCTGCTTCAAGTTCTTCTGAAAGAAGCAATAGTGTTTCAAGAAGCTCAGGCAATAACAGTAATAATAATAGTTCGGTGACTCGTTCATCAGGTAATGCTGAAAGAAGTTCATCTTATAGCCGTCCTGCTTCAAGTTCTTCTGAAAGAAGCAATAGTGTTTCCAGAAGTTCAGAAAGCAATAACAGTAGTGCCAGAAGCTCAAAAAAAGATAACAACAGCCGTTCATCTGATAACAACAGCCGTTCATCGGAATCTTCCAGAGGCGGTGGCAGAACAAGATAATAGTTTCAATAGATAGTTTTAAACAAATTGTTTTTCATAAAAGGCAGTCACTGTGAAGTGATTGCCTTTTTACTATTTATTCTTTATTCATTTCAGGAGGTAAAACTACAGTAACAGTATCTTTGGGTGGAGTAAAGTTCTGTATAGCTGCACCTTTTAACTGTACTACAGGAAGTATATTGGTTGCTTCTTCCTCCGTGATAAGCCCTTTCCTACTCAGTCTGTTGGCTATGAGGCGATAATAACTGCCCAGCCACGGCTTAAGTTGCATGTTCTCATCAAAAGAACTCCGGTAATGTTTTGGCTTTGGAATGATTGATGCCATAAAAATAGCCTCTTCCGTGGTAAGCTGTGAAGGCTCCTTGTCAAAGTAAAAGCGGGAAGCTTCAGAAGCGCCATAGATCATTGGTCCCCACTCGGCTATATTCAGATAAACTTCATACATTCTATGCTTGGAAGTAATGCCCTCATTTTCTATGAGCCACACAATCATTGCCTCTTCCAGCTTACGGAGAAGATTCTTATTGCGGTTGAGGAATACATTTTTAACCAGCTGCATGGATATTGTACTTCCACCACGGGCAAATTTCTTCCATTTAAGATCGTAAATCAGCGCATTCCTCATGGCATCGAGGCGGAATCCTTTATGACCATAGAAGGATCCATCCTCCGATTGCATTACTGCTGTTTGAAGAAGCGGCGAAATACTGTCTAGCGCACAGAAGCCGGGATTCCCCGAACCTACTATAAAACTACGCACTGGCGCCCCATTTTCATAGGCTGTATATAGAAAGGGCCCGTTCATTTTAGCCAGATTCTCGTTACCGTAACCAAGTATTTTAAAGTTGTGCCCTTTTAAATCGGATTCCAGCTTCAACGCATTCAGATTATTAAAGTCGATATCCAAAAGGAAATGATAAGCCAGCTGTCCGCTTGTCTTTATGCCATCCAGGCTACTAAATAGTCCTTTGGGCAGGGAAGAGAACAGATCATCGGCCGTGAAAGGAGGTTTGTCCACAGACATGGTTACATGCCACTTATTCCCCTTCTGTGCCCGTATATAGGGATGGAACTGCAATTTATTAAACTGGATAACCGTGGCACTATCTAACTCAATGAAATCTTTTCCGGCATTAATTGTGTAGTTAAAGCTTCCCCGGTCCAGATTTATCACATCGGGAGAAACAGCCGGGTGGTAAAGCTCCAGTCCGCTAACTTCCGCTTTGCCCGACAAGGATATCTTGCCTCCGCCAAGTTCTTTCTCGGTAAGACGGTAAGCTAAAGTATCAAACGCCACCTGCGCACCATAATATTTATTCAGATAAGGCAGCAACACTTTTCCACGATTCTTTGAATAGAGTTCAGCCTCAACAGTTTTCTCCCCATTGAGCAAGCGTCCCCTACTCATCCAATGCCGCACATTGTTATCTTCCTTAACAATAATCTCCGTTACAAAACGGTTGTCTACAATATGAAGCATCGGAATCTGCACTTCTGTATAGGCACTATCCCGCTTGTATCCCATCACAAAATCTGTTATACTTCCATTCTCGGGCAAGGCCCCAAAGGACATGTCAAGGATATCGGATATTCTCCGGGCATAGTCCTTTTTATCCTCCTTTACTTCCTTCTTCTTATCTCTTTTAAACAGGAAGTCATAATTGGAAAGAGAGTCTTTCTTCACGAAGCTGATGTGAAGTCCATCGGTAGAAACCTGTTTTGCTTCGGCTTTCAGAGAGAGCATTTTCCAAAGACTAAGGTCTATCTTTGCCGAACGCAGCTTTAATAATGTGTCTCTATCATTAGGAACCACCACAAATTGTTCTATTTCTACTTCGCTGATTCCGGGCATGTGAAGGCGGGCGTAACTAATGTTTAGTCCGTATCTCTTTTCTAATTTGTCAAATTTCCCTTTTACATAGTGATTTAGCAGGGCATCTCTGCCTATGTACGTGGCAATAAGTGCCACAACAATCAGGCTTATAGCTGCCAGAATCCCTATTCTTGTTTTATGTCCCATACTGAATGTAAATTCGTTTGTATAGTTTCGTTTTGTGGTGCAAAAGTAGATATTTCTATCGTAACCTGTTCATTATTCTAAAAGAATTAGAGAGGTAAGCAAATGTTTGACGAGACATTATTAAAAAGACGTAGACCTTCAAATTAAAAAGTGTACACCATTACAATATTAAGCGTACTCCTTTTTATTATATAGTGTAGGTCTTTATAAAAAGATACAAGAAAAGAATGCCTTAACTCCCTTTTGTTAAGGCATTAGTAGCTTAGAAGTAAGGGCTTGCTTGCCGTTGAACGCACGAATTAAATAGAATCCTTTCTGTAATGAAACCGTGGGAAGTAGAAAATATTCTCCAGGAGTGGCATTTGCCGACGAATAGATTAGCTGACCACTTGCCGACAACAGTTCTACCCTGTCTATTTGTCCGGCACAAAGTGTGAGGTATCCTTGAGATGGCTCACCATAAACATGCAACTGTTCCTCATTCTTAGCCTCAACATCTTCAATACCTGTGCCAGATGTACCCAAACGGAGTCCGGTTACTATCGGATCATGATCGGAACAGCGGTAAGGGTCAGCAGAAAAATAGGTTGTATAGCTATACTCAAAGTAAGCAGGCTCATCAGCATTTATATGCCAGGGGCGAGCTCCGGTTACTTGTTTGCTAAGACTAGAAGTAGCTAGCGAATGATCAAGGTATCCCACATTACCATTAAACACATAACTATAATCAGCGGGCGAATAACGTTTCAGCTGATTCACAATGCCATTGTCAGTATACACTTTAATAGGGTCTTCCATGGAATAGGAGTTCATATCTCCTACCACCAGAACATCGGGATCACCATAATAACTTGTAAGAGTGTTCAACGTGTTTACAACATTCTGCGCCTGAGTAACACGCAGATGATTATAGCCTCCTTGTCCATCGCCTAGATCGGCATCACTCCCCGTCCCTCCACTAGACTTTGCCTTAAGATGGTTCACTGTGATAATAACACGTTCGCCATTACTATTTAAATCAAAGGCTTGTGCTACCTGACGCAATTTATAAACGCCGCTTCCAAATGTTTTTATTGGGTTATAAGGAGTTACTTTCGTTTTATTATAAATAAAAACATTCTTTGTATAAGTACTTTCATTGTAATCATTATCCGCTACATACGCGTAGTTGCTTGAAGAAGTAACTGAGTTTAGTCCGTTAACCAGATCGGTTACAGAGATATTTCCCTGTCCTACTTCACAAAGGGCATAGATATCTGCATCCAGGCCTTTCAGGGCAGCCAGAACTTTTGCCCGCTGACGAGTAAATTCTGCCTGGTTAGCGGCGCCATAAGTATTGTTCCATAAAGAGTCATTAGCTATATAATATTCCACATTAAAGCTAGCCACTTTCAAATTATACGCACCTACGCTTCCCGGAGCAAGCGTACGCTCATTACCCAAAAAGATAGGCTGAACAGATGGAGATAAAGAGTATGTTCCATTACTATAATATAAAGTACCCCTCAGTCCGGTAACTTTGCTACCGGTTCGCAGTGTATTGTTGCTATCTATATAAGTAGAGGAGTTGCTTTTCAGCGTTAATTTCCGTTGATTATTCAGAATTGCGAGATTATTTGCGGCAGTACCGGGCAATGCCACCTCGGTAGGAGAATAAAGCAGATCGGGAGAAAGAATAACATCTCCCGACGGCTTAGTGAAATAGGTTTTGGTAACAGTTAAAGGAAAGGTAAATACAACCTCCTTCCCGTTTAGGGAAGGAGACAAATCATCTGCAAATGATTTTATTTCAGTTTGAGAATACGCGGGCAAACAGATTGTAAGTCCACACCATATTCCTATGAATAATAACAAGTTCTTTCTCATAGCTATCTTTCTTTAAATTAAAAGAGGGCCACAAAGATAGCAACTATTTTTACTGAGCAAGTGTAATGCCTTTATAAAAATCAAGAATTTTTGTACGGAACAAATAATCGTACTTTGCCTGTATACGTTCCGATGATGCCTTCATTAAGTTTACCTTCACCTGGTTAAACTCCACAGAAGTGGCTTTTCCATTCTCATATTTTTGCTGCATCAGTTTAAAAGATTCTTCACTAGCCTCAACAGCCGTTTTACTGGAAGTAAATTTAGCCTGAGCTGCCACGGCATTATAATATGCCTGCTGAATCTCTTTATAAAGTCCCTTCTTCGATTCTTCCAGCTGAAGTGCCTGATTGCTATATTGCAAACGAGCAATCTTCACCTTGTTACGTGTATCAAACCGGTTAAAAATGGGGATACTCAAGGAAAGACCAAGTGACTGGTTTAGTCTTTGATCCAACTGCGTACCAAAACCTTGACCTCTGTTTTTTGTATCAGTATAATAACTAGTAGCAATTTCTCCATTAAAAGAAAGTGTTGGGTAATAAGCTCCCTTAGCAATTTTAATTGATTTTTCCATTCCTGCCAGACGATACTGGGCAGCAAGTACAGCTGGCTTACTAATCATAGCTTGTGAATAAATATCTTCAGGCGTAGTTAACGTCAGAAGGCTGGGCTCCATTTCAGGAAAAACAACAGAGAATCCTTCAGGAGAAGGTAATTCCAAAAGCTGGGTTAGATCAAGAACAGCCAACTGGCGGGTATTCTCTGCCTGCACAGAAGAAAGTTCGTCTTGTGCCAGATTAGCTTTTGCTTCATAAACCTGTGCTGTAGCTGCTTTTCCCACTTCTTCCAAACGAGTAATTCTATCCAATTGCTCCTTGCTCAAACTAATCTGTTCCTTAGCTACTTTGCATAATTCCTCATTAAATAGAACCTGTAAAAAAGCAGATGTAACACTTACACTGATGTCTTCTTTAGCTTTATTCAAATCTTCTGTAGCAGCTTGCAGGTTGAGTTTGCACAATTCTATATTATTTGGTATCTGAAATCCTGTAAAAACAGGAATGCTAGTGTTAAGAGCAAATCTATTACTACTACTTTGGGTATTCGTAACAATAGAATTATCCTGACCAGAAGTTACACGTCCAAAGCCAAATTCCTGAGACATCCCCCCATTTAAATTGGGGAGTCTTTTATTCTTGGCAGTATTCAAATCCACTTTCTGTTGCTCATTTGCAATTTCCTGCTTCTGGATCTGGATATTATGTTTCAGTGCATAATCTATGCAATCTCTGAGAGACCAGCTTTGCTGAGCAAAGATCCCTCCTGAAAACGCCAATACAGCAATAAGAAATATATATTTTTTCATAGACTTACTTATTTTTTATCTTCCGAAACAGGCTTCTTTTCCTCAACTAGTGCCCCACGAACTTTATCTTTTACTGTAATCCCGCCTTTTATTTCTATTTTAATCCCATCGCTTACGCCCAATGTAACACGACGTTTTTCAAACGTTTGCTTGGGTTTCTCACTTTTAAGGACATACACAAAAGTAGAATCGCCAGAGAACTCTACTGTGCTTTCGGGTACAGACAACACCTTATTTACACGGCTCAGTACAATTTCTGCATTAGCACTATATCCTGAACGAATTTTCACGTCGGGCGAAGCTTTAATAGCTGCCTTAATTTCAAAAAGATTCGCACCATTTTCCGTAACTCCCTTCGGAGATATATATTCCAGCTTAGCATCGAACTTCAGATTCTGTAAAGCACCCATTGATAACTTTATAGGCATGCCTTCCTTTAATCGTCCAACCTCCGTTTCATCAATCTTTCCTCTAAAAATAAGGTCGTTCATGTTAGCAACCGTGGCAATAGTTGTTCCGTCATTAAAGGTGTTACTCATAATAACTGAGTTTCCTTTTTTAATTGGTACATCAAGAATCAATCCATCAATAGTAGATCGTATCATTGTATTACTATAAGTTGCAGAGTTTTTGGTAATACCCTCTTTCACAATATCCAGATTATCTTTAGATGTAGAAAGTTCTTCTTTTGAAGTTTTCATGGTTACTTCACTCTTTTCGAACTCTTCTTTACTAATCAGCTTATCTTTATATAACTTTTTCTGACGATCGAATTCCTGCTGAGCCTGTTTGTAGTTTATGCCAGCAACGCGAACACGGCTCTCGGCAGAGTTTAGTTGTCCCAGTTCCGGAATAACCTTCACTTTTGCAATTATTTCGCCTTTCTTAATAGGCTGACCGGCTTCTTTATAGACTTCCTCTACAATACCCGAAATCTGAGGTTTAATAAGAATTTCATCGCGAGGTTCTACCTTACCTGTAGCTACTGTACTCTTCTCAATGTCTGCAACCTTTGGAGTTACAACCTCATAAACAATTTCTTTAGGTTGTGACTTAACATAAAGGAAAGCGAAAGTGCTAATGAAAATGGCAGCTACAACCACTATCATAAAGATTCTAATGTACTTCTTCATATACGTATTATTTCTATTGTTATTATCGTTTTATTAATATTTGCATTATTATTCATCTCGTATGGCATCAATAGGTTTAATAGACATTGCCCTGTAAGCCGGTGCCAGTCCTGCAATTATACCTAAAGAAAGAAGTAAGAATGCCATTCCAAGGGCTGTCCAGAAAGATACCTGGAAGTGAGCAACGGTGCCACTGGCTGTAATACCTACCTCAGCAACCTGAAGAATCAACACCGCAAATGAAATTCCTGATAGTCCGGCAATGGCAGTTAGTACCATACTTTCTGAAAGGATTTGTTCCATAATCTCTCGCGGACGAGCACCGATGGCGCGCCGGATACCAAACTCTATTGTCCGTTCGCGAACTGTTACCATCATAATGTTACTTACTCCGATAGCTCCGGCCAGCAATGTGCCTAATCCTACAAGCCATACAAGCATACGGATACCGGTAAAAAGGCTATCCATCATCTTAAACATCTCTTCCATGTTAAGAACCATCACCGCCTGGGGGTCAGTTGGAGAAATCAGGTGATTATACTTTATCAGCTCCTGTATCTTAGATTCTAATGAAGTAATGGCAACGCCATGTTTGGCCGTCATACAAATTATATGCACCGTCTTTCCCATATTATAAGCCTGCTGCATAGTGGAGAAAGAGATATTTACCATTTCTTCACTGGACCCGCCTATCTGAATATTACTCACGCCCGAACAAACTCCCACCACCTGATAATAAATACCATCCACACGGATATACTCTCCACAAGGATTCTCACCCTTTTTGAAAAGCGTTTCATAAATGCGGGTACCAATTGTACAAACCTTGCGCCGCTCACTAATATCTACATCATTAATAAAGCGACCAAACATCATGGTTTGTTTCTCTATTTTATCATAAGAAGGATACACTCCCCGCACCACAAATGTGCCTTTTTGTTCTTTGCGAACAACTGTAGCCCCCCAACGAAAAAGATTCGGAGTGATATCTTCTATTTGAGGAATGCGGTTCTTAAGCACTTCCAGATCCTGGTTCTCCAAATCCCATTTACGACCTTTACGAAACCCCTTATAGGGTTCAGTAGTCTCCCTACTTACTATAAAACATGAATTTGTGGCAAACCCGGCAAAATTACTGCTCATCATCTGCTGTAAACCATTTCCTCCCCCAATAAGGGCAACCAGCATAAAAATTCCCCAAAATATACCGAACGCAGTTAACACACTACGTGTTTTGTTGCGGGTTATGGTTAACAGGACTTCCTCCCAGCGATCTATATCTATTAGTCTCATAATTATTCTGCTCTTAATGCTTCAATTGGTCTAATTTTCACAGCCTTACGAGCAGGAAAGAATCCTGCTAATGTACCAGCAACAATCAAAGTTACTGTAGCCCGAATCGCAATGCCTATATCTACTGTTGGATCCTTGAATACGGTCATTTGCATTGGTCCAGAACCAAATGTTTTGGCTCCTTCTGAAATATTCATATATTCGGTAACTCCTATTCCCGCAACCATGCCTATATATCCAAAAACAGTTGTAATAACAATACTTTCCAAAATAATGAGCCATAAAACTGATGCCGGTGATGCACCTAAAGCCTTACGAATTCCAATTTCTCTTGTACGCTCTTTAACGGTGATCAGCATAATATTGCTAACACCTACCACACCGCTCAGCAAAGTAAATATACCTATTATCCAAACAGCCGTAGTCAGAATATTCTTAGCAGTCATCTGCTGCAGATAATTTGTAAAACGGTTCCATATATACATGGCATTCATATCCGTAGGATCAAATCGATGATGCCCGCCAACAGCTTTACGATATTCCAGTTCAAAGTCTTTATTTGCTTCTACCGTATTTAATCCACGAGTAGTAAATATGATATTATCTATTGTGTCAGCCTTATTATATATAATCTGCGCGGTAGTAAATGGAATAAAAGCCGACTGAGCATCTCGATTTCCTTTGTCCCTATAAATACCTACAACCTGATATGCCACACCGCCTGCATTCACAAACTTACCGATAGCGCTCTCTTTACGAAAAAGAACCTCCTTTGTTTTATAGTGTAACACTACTACTTTTCTATTTTGGTTAATGTCCAGATCATTAATAAAGCGACCGCCATTTTTATCGAGTTTAACAGGCTCAATGTCTGTATATGAAGGATAAACGCCATTCAATTCCAATGATACATATTCGTCTTTATTAGAAAGAACGACTCCACTTTGGCTAACTGTAGATCCAGCAATAATTACATTATCACTAAATTTATTTTTTGTTAGTTTCACATCTTTATTATCCAACTGAATCCGTCTGTTCGACTCAAATCCGTCGTAAGCTTTTCTTGTCCAGCCGGGGAAAATCTTAATCGAGTTCTTTGCCATATCAGCCGAAGATTCCTCAAAGGCATGTATCAGCCCATTTCCCCATCCCAAAAGAACAATCAACATAAAGATTCCCCAGGAAACGGAAAATCCGGTAAGCACAGTACGCATTTTGTTTTGCTTAATCGTGCTAATTATTTCTTGCCAAATATCAAGTCCTATTCTCATGGTTTATTTCATCATTTTGCCAGAACCAAACGGAGACATATTGTGATTTGAATTATCTTCTATATCCTCAATAAGTCCATCTTTTATATGGATAATCTTATTCGTTCTGTTTGCAACCCCCGACTCATGGGTAACTACTATCAGAGTCATACCAAGATCATTCACTTCTTTCAGAATCTGCATAACCTCATCCGAAGTCTTGCTATCCAAAGCTCCGGTAGGTTCATCGGCAAGAATAATCTGTGGTTGTGAAATTAATGCACGGGCTATTGCCACTCGCTGCTTCTGTCCTCCGGACATTTCATTAGGCATATAGTGTGCCCAATCTTTCAAGCCAAGTTTATCTAAATATTCTGTAGCCAGAATATTTCTTTTCTTTCTACTTATATTCTGATAAAAAAGTGGTAATGCAACATTCTCAACTGCATTCTTAAAGGAAATCAGATTAAATGACTGGAAAATAAAGCCAATCATTCTATTACGATATTCAGCAGCACGGGTCTCACTCAGTTTCTTAATTAAAACATCGTTCAGATAATAATCTCCGGTATCATAATTATCCAAAATGCCAAGAATGTTAAGCAAGGTTGATTTACCTGAACCAGAAGCCCCCATAATGGAGACAAATTCACCGCGTTCAATATCAAGATTTATACCTTTAAGCACATGAAGGGGAGCTCCGTTGTGATAGGTTTTGTTAATGTCTTCTAAATGTATCATGTTTAAGCACTGTTTTCCATATTAGACGCAACAGTAGTGCAAAAAGTTGCAAATAGTTGAAAGAAAATTTCAAAAAGATTTTGTAGAACCAATCATCTTTGCGTAATTTGTAGATTAGTTATTAACCCTTTAAATAATAATATAATGATTTCTAGCATGGAAAAGCCCTACGTAGTAGGCATAGATATAGGTGGAACAAACACAGTATTTGGTATTGTGGATGCCCGTGGTACAATCTTATGCAGCGGATCTGTAAAAACACAAGCTTACGATAAGGTTGAAGAATATGTAGACACAGTATGTAAGAATTTACTTCCTCTTATTGAATCGCAAGGTGGAGTAGAAAAGATTAAAGGTATTGGTATTGGTGCTCCTAATGGAAATTATTATAGTGGAACAATTGAATTTGCTCCTAATCTTCCTTGGAAAGGTGTTATTCATTTAGCAGAATTGTTTGAACAAAGACTAGGTATTCCTACTGCTTTAACCAACGATGCAAATGCTGCTGCAGTTGGCGAAATGACTTATGGAGCTGCTCGAGGGATGAAAGATTTTATCATGATTACCCTTGGTACAGGTGTTGGTAGCGGAATTGTTATCAACGGACAAGTAGTTTATGGGCATGATGGTTTTGCTGGTGAATTAGGACATGTTATTGTTCGTCGCGATAACGGAAGAATGTGTGGTTGCGGACGTAAAGGATGTCTTGAAGCTTACTGTTCTGCAACTGGCGTAGCTCGTACTGCTCGTGAATTCTTAGTTGCTCGCTCCGATGAGAGTTTATTGCGCAATATTTCTTCTGAAGAAATATCTTCTAAGGATGTATTTGATGCTGCTGTAAAAGGAGATAAGCTTGCTGAGGAAATATTTAAATTTACAGGCAACCTCTTAGGTGAAGCATTAGCAGACTTTGTTGCTTTCTCAAGTCCTGAAGCAATTATCTTATTTGGAGGACTAGCTAAATCAGGCGATTACATCATGAAACCAGTTCAGGAAGGAATTGACAACAATGTACTGAATATTTTTAAAGGAAAGACTAAACTCCTTGTTTCTGAACTTAAGGATTCTGATGCCGCAGTTCTTGGTGCCAGTGCTCTTGGTTGGGAACTTAAGATTTAAGAGAAAGAATTTTTTTATAATAAAAAAGAGGTATAGAACGTAGAACGACTATACCTCTTTTTATTTTATATAAAGAGTCTTATTTAACTGCCAATATTTGCATAGTATCAGAAGCTATCATAAATTCTTCATCGGTAGGAATTACAACAACCTTCACTTTTGAATCCGGAGTACTGATAACCGCCTCATCGCCGTGAATTTTTTTATTCAATTCTTCATCAAGAGAAACGCCCATATACTGAAGTCCTTCACATACCTTTGAACGACATTTTGATTGATTTTCACCAACTCCTCCAGTAAATACTATAATGTCGGCACCGCCCAAAGCAGCGGTATAAGCACCTACATACTTTTTAATGCGATAATAATACATATTCTCAGCAAGAATAGCACGTTCATTACCTGCTTCACACGCAGCATCAAGCTCACGCATATCGCTGGAAACACCTGATACACCGAGAACTCCACTATGCTTATTTAATAATGTAGAAATAGACGCTGTGCCAATCATCTCTTTATCCATGATATAAGAAACAACTCCTGCATCAATATCTCCTACACGAGTTCCCATTAACAAACCTTCTACAGGAGTGAACCCCATTGAAGTATCAATAGATTTACCGTCTTTAATAGCAGAAACAGATCCACCATTACCTACATGGCAAGTAATAATACGCTGCCCTTCCTGCGAGACACCCAGGAATTCACATACACGTTTTGAAACATAACGATGGCTGGTTCCATGAAAGCCATAACGACGGATACCATATTTCTTATAAAGTTGATAAGGAATACCGTACATATATGCATAATCAGGCATCGTTTGGTGAAAAGCGGTATCAAATACTGCAATCTGAGGCGCATTTGGCATCAAATCTGAAACTGCACGAATACCTTTCAGATTAGGTGGATTATGAAGTGGCGCGATATCTATGCATTCAACAATCTTTTCGATCACCTGATCAGTAATCAACACTGACTTATTAAACTTTTCTCCTCCGTGAACCACACGATGTCCCACAGCATTAATCTCATCCAAAGATTTGATGCAGCCATATTTTTCACTGACTAAGACACCTAAAATATATTCAATTCCTGCTGTATGTTCCAGGATTTCTCCTTCCAACATCACCTTATCTCCACTAGGAAGAGTTAACTTAAGAAAGGAACCTTTTAATCCTATTTTTTCTATTCCGCCCTGAGCCATCACCTCTTTAGTGTCCATATTGAACAACTTATATTTGATGGATGAACTACCGCAGTTGAGCACTAATATTTTCATAGTTTTCTATTTTTTCTCATTCTCATTAATTATACGGTTCCCTTCTCTATCATAAGCATAGAAGCCCATACCTGTACGAACGCCCCAACGTTTTGCACGATTCAGTCGAAGTAACAGTGGAGACGGTTTATATTTCAAAGATCCAAATTCCTTGTACAAATCTTCCATTTGAGGAACGATCTTTTCAATGCCCATTTGGTCGGCCATGCAAAATACACCTTGACGTTGTCCCAAACCGAACTTGATGATTGAATCAATCTCAATTGCGGTAGTCAAACCTTCCTGAAGAATAGCGCAAGCTTCATTTAGCAGAGTAAAGAACAAACGGTTAGAGACTAATCCGGCAGACTCTTCCACTGTCACATAATCATAGCTGATCAGTTTAGCGAACTGACAAACCTTATTATAGCAATCATCCGAAGTATAAAGTCCCCGAACAATTTCCATTACTCTACTTTGTGGCTGCATCATTATAAAATGCAAACATACACAACGTTCTTTATGATGAAGTTCAGATGCCAGTTCTGAGATAACTACAGAAGAAGCATTTGTTGCAATAATAGCATCTTCGGCTAAAACAGCTTCCAGATTTTGAAAAATCTCTTTGCGATGATTCAGACTTCTCTCACCATTCTCATCATAACGAACAGCTTCAATCACAAAATCGCATTTTTTGAATGCATCAAAAGTCAATGTTCCTGTAATACGTCCCAGAATAGATTTCTTTTCAGATTCCGTGAGTCCCCATGTGGCAATGCGCATGTCAAGTTCACCAGCAATCCTGTCGAATGCTTTTTCAATTTTCTCATCACTGATTTCCAGAAATACTACCTCAATACCAGCCGTAGCAGCAATTGTGGCTATTTTTGAGCCTTCTTTTCCACAGCCCACGACACCAATTTTAGAGAACAAAGTCTTTTTACGATCTTTGGAACTTAATCCGTAGCTCTCTATTGGTTCTTTAATCATTTCTGCCATATCTTTAATTTCTTTTTTATTGTTTTTTTGCTCCAATAGCCTGATTAGCAGTAATTGCGATCATTCTATAAATATCTTCAATAGAACAACCACGGGAAAGGTCATTAACCGGAGCGGCCATGCCTTGAAGAATAGGGCCAACAGCTTCAGCACCACCGAGTCGTTGCACTAGCTTATAAGCAATATTACCTACCTCAAGAGAAGGAAAAACCAAGGTATTTGCTTGTCCGGCAATAGCACTTCCCGGAGCTTTACTATTTCCGATAGAAGGAACAAGAGCAGCATCTGCCTGAAGTTCGCCATCAATCATCATTTCAGGATCTAATTCTTTAGCCAAACGAGTAGCTTCAGCTACCTTATCAACCATTTCATGTTTTGCACTTCCTTTTGTAGAGAAACTAAGCATAGCAACTCTCGGTTCTACGTTTGCAAGTACACGAGCGGTTCTACCTGTAGCAACAGCAATTTGAGCAAGTTCTTCTGCTGTTGGATTTGGCAATACAGCAACATCGGCAATAACCAAAAGGCCATCTTTACCATATTGAGTTGCTTTAGTTATAAGCAACATACCACCAGACACAACGCTGATACCAGGAGCTGTTTTAATAATCTGTAATGCAGGACGAAGCACATCGCCAGTTGTATTTTGAGCACCAGCCAGCTGCCCATCGGCATCACCACTTTTTATAATAAGGCATCCTAAATACAACGGATCAAGAACCAACTTACGAGCATCTTCAATCGTCATACCTTTTTTCTTACGAAGTTCACAAAGCAGCTCAGCATATTGTTCCTTCTTAGCATGATTGGCTGGGTCAAGAATTGTTGCCTTTTCAATATTCTTAAGCCCCCATCCAGCTGCTAATTTCCCAATTTCTTCTGGGTTACCAAGAAGAATTAAGTCTGCAACCCCATCTGCCAAAACCTGATCTGCAGCTTTCAAAGTACGTTCTTCAGTTCCTTCCGGAAGGACAATGCGCTGACGATCAGCTTTCGCCCGCGCAATAATTTCATTGATTAAATCCATGATAGAATAATATATTTATGTGTTTTGATATCGAAGTGATTGACTTTCACAGTGCAAAATTACACATAATTGCAATATCAATATTACAAAAACGAATATAATTTAATCAATAAGGTCCTTAAAGTAGCATACTTTAACATTAGCAAGAAAAAAAGTTCGCTTATTTAATTCAGGCTCCTATTCCTGTAAACAGTTTTAATAAATATCCTATTAAAAAACTGATTGCGGCAACACCGAAACTTAGAATTGCCATTTCCGCAAAGCGTTTTTTAAAGCTCTCACTTCTCGCGACAGAATAATAATAATTGAAAATGCCGATTATTAGCAAAGCAACAGCAAGCATTACACCTAGTGCAAGAAAAACATTTGAAAATAAAATAAAAGGAGTAACCAGAGCTACCACAGTAACTACATAAGCAAAGCCTGTGTAAATAGCGGCTTTAACTGGATGCTTATCCTTCTCTTTTTCTGATTTTGTAGAAAGATATTCTGAAGATGCCATAGAAAGTGCAGCCGCAATACCGGTAATACTTCCCGTTAATGCTATAAGCTTTGAATCATTTAAAGCAAGAGTAAATCCAGCTAAGGCACCAGTAAACTCAACCAATGCATCATTCAAGCCCAATACAACAGAGCCCATATATTCTAACCGTTCTTCATTTATCAATCCGATAAGTTCTTTTTCATGCTCTTCCTCTTCTAGAGCCAAACGAAGTAATTCCGGAAAATCTGAATAGCGCTCATAGTTATTATGAGCATTGGCTTCACCCGATTCCATTAATTTAATTGCAAAAGTTAGACCAAACAAACGCGCAAGCCAATAATATTTAGCTATTTTCCACTTATTTGGGGTAGGGTCCTCATTCGTGTATTTTTTAAATAATCGTCCATGAGCAGCTTCATCAGCGGAAATTTTTAGAAGTACGTCTCTGTTAGAATTGTCTTTTTCTATTGAAGCAAGACGAACATAGACCAAACTTTCTGTTATCTCATTTCGTTGAAAACGAATAAATTCTTTTCTGGTTCTCTCATCAATGTCCATTGCAATATGTTTAAGTTGTATTTATGACAAATATATAACTTAAATTTCTATTGTAGCTAAAATAAGATTAAAACAATCATATAAGGATCATTGTTTATCAGGACAAAAAATTGCTCATTAAAGAAGTTTACTTATAAGGAAACAGATCAAGTAAATAAGTTGCAGTAAAATACCGAAAGAAGTAAAAAACGAACAAGTAATTTAAATATAATGTCAATCTAAAAGTCAAGGTGTTTTTTAGAATAAAATCTTATAAGCCATTATAAAAAATAGATTCCCCGGGAGAGTGTAATATATGCTCGCTTAAATAAACCACTACTCTATGACATAAAATCCCTAACCATTACTTCATTTATAGCCTTTCCCGGGGATCTATTAGATGTTTCGGATACAAATTTCGGGAATTAATCGAGTCATTGGCAATAATAAGGGTAACAAAGCGAAATAGATATACATCTATAAATCAAACAATTAACAATATACAATAAGATTTCAGGGTAACATAGTGAACGTCAAGGGACATATAAGGCCACAATTTAGAATTTCTCAAGGAAAAGGTCAAGAGTTATGTCTCGGTCACTGATTCCCATCTTATCTTTCTTAATCCTGTACTTAGTAGTTTTCACACTTTGAGGAGTAATACAGAAAATATTCGCCAAATCATTGCGTGCTACTTTGATTTTAACTAAACAACAAAGATGAACCTCCTGAATGGTTAAATTAGGATAGGCTTTTATCAATCGATCAGTAAAATGATCGTAGGCTACATCTATGTTTCGAATAAGTTCTTCCCAATCATTACCCGTCAAAGAAATTTTAGCAGTAGCATCTACCGGTAAATCCTTTTCTTTTTTATTAGCTAAACTCAATGACGGTATCTTCTTTATATTATTGAGTTTCTTAAAAAAATCTTCTCGTAACTGACTTTCTTTCTCACGCATCTTGATCAGCCGATTCTCCTGCTCCAACAATATTTTGCTTTTTTCTAATAATTCTTTCTTATTACGACTCCTGTAAATAAAAAAAGCTACGCCTAAAAGCAACAATGTTATGAAAGACAAAAAGCTCACATGATAATAGCGTATTGTCTGCTCTTGTTTTTCAACAGTTAATCGTTGAATTTGTTCCTTCGACTTTCCATGCTGATAAAGATTCTGCATTTCAATAATTGCCGCGCTTTTTGTTTGATCATCAATAGAATCTCTGCAGTTATTAAAAGTCTGCATCAATTTAAAAGCACTTTTATAGTCTCCTTTAACACTGTATATACTAGCTAACCGATTGTAACTTGAAGCGCGTGTATACAGATTAGGGCTGTGGACAGTCTTATTATAACAATATACTGCAGAATCATATCTCTCCAGATTCAAATAGGTATTCCCTTTAATAATATTACTATAAAATAAACTTTCAGCAGGTGGATTTAATTTTATTGCATTGTTTACAAATTGAATCGCATGGACATAATCTCCAGATCTATTATAGACTTCCCCCATTTCATTGTACAAAGTAATGAGAGTTATTGTATCAGTTTTTGGTAAAACATTCAATGCCTGATAATAGCAATCTAACGCACTATCATTTTTATTTTCACCTGAATATGAAAAAGCCAGGCTCCTTAATGCATAAGTCATATAAGAGCTATCATTGAGTAACCTTGAGAAAAAAAGAGATTTTCGCTGTATCTTTAATGCAGAGTCATATAGGGTTTGATCAAAATATAAATCTCCTAGATAATAGCATATAAGATATTGCAGTTTATAATCATTGCTATTTTCACTGAAATCTAAAGCTTTTAAGAAAAAAGCCATCGCCCCTTTAGTGTCGTGCATATCTTGACTCACACGTCCCGCATAG
Organism: Bacteroidaceae bacterium; assembly: GCA_963667395.2. Lineage (GTDB taxonomy): Bacteria > Bacteroidota > Bacteroidia > Bacteroidales > Bacteroidaceae > Bacteroides. The sequence continues at coordinate 3,092,199 of CAXXJL010000001.1, read as the reverse complement.
AAATATGCTTCTGCTTTGTTAATTGAGTCACCGCTATCTTTGTAATACCCAATAGCTATATTGATTAAGGAATCTGAAACTATTGGAATCGCATTTTTAATAAATGCTTTTGTCATCAACAGACAATAACGAGCATTATCATATTTCTTTAAAGAACTGGAATTTACTTTATTCAATAAAGTTAATGCACTGTCAGGGTGCTTTTCTAATAGAGCCTCCGCTTGTTTCAATACATCAGAAGAATGCCGATCAAGTCGGCAAGAAAATGACAAAATTACTACAAGTAAAAGAGTGCTAAAGTATAGAATAGGATATTTCATTATACGTATTCATAATAAATATCCCCAAATTTAAGAAAAATTATCTAAAACACATCCTATCTCCTATTCAATTATAAAATAATCATTGTTTTGTTATTGTCCAGGTAGAAACATCTTTGCCTATCTGAATATTCATAAGGTATTTCCCTTTTGCCAAAGAAGGCATATCAACAACAGTCTTTGCCTCAGTTACATCAATCATTTTCAATAATGTTCCTGTAAGCGTAAACATAAATATAAATGCTTTTATATTCTTAGAATTATCTACTATCTCAACGAGTAATGAATCATTTTCAGAACAAGAATATACTTTGACTTCCTGGCCTTTCAATACGCCAACATTAGGCTTTATTTCTTTGATTATAATCGATTCTTTTAGCATGTTCTTATTAACTAGATGAACCGTATCCATGCAAATCATAGCTGGTTTACGTAATAAATGGTTTTCTGAATTGCCGCTAAAACGACACACTTTATTTGTTTTATATTGTATGTTAGCCATATTTATATCCACATTTAAATTGTAATGCACATTATTAATATAAGCCGCTGACTTTTTCACAAAAGCCAGCGCTTAAAAACTGAGAGTAAATAACTATCTAATTTGATTGAAAAATGTCTTGTTAGATATCAAATTCTGCGTACCATTTATTTTTAGCTGTTTTAATCTGGATAAGATAAGTATCTGCTTCCGCTCCGGCTAAAGAAATTGGCAAGGTAAAAGCGCCATTAACATTCAGCGTTTCTTCATATATCACTTCACCAAAAGAATCTTCAATTGTAATAGTGGCACTCCCTAATGGAGAAGAAAAATTTACAATTACAAGATCTTGATCAATACCTGCTGTTACAGGAATAACGGATGAACTTACTGATGTAGGTCTAATAGTTTGATCACGTCCAGCCATAAAATGAATATCAGCGTATGTTTTTGTTTCAGCACTTACAAATGTAACAAAGAACATAGAACAACAAAGAGCAATTAATAATGACTTTTTCATAATGGTTATTTTTAAAATGTTATATTTTGATTTCTCTGATACAAAAATAGAGAATAAAGGCATAATAATCAAAAAAAACGTTGGACAAATGCAAATGGTATTAATTAATTGATAAACAACAAATTAATGCATAAAATAGAGGGTTTTTGCAGGGGCAATATTGGACATTTCACATTAGAGGGTATACAAAAGCTTAAAAATCGGCAAGAAACTGATCTAAAGACTTTCCATCTTCAACTTTTATCTTGTTTTTTTTAATGCGTTCTTTTCTTTTGGAAATACCATCTTTAGAGAGACTATAGACAGAGGACAATGTGCTTAAGCCTAGCTTCATTTTAATTAAGCAGCAAAAAAGAATTTCATCTCTTTTCAAGTCTGAATAAGCGTTAGCTAAACGAGTAGAAAAATGGTTAAATGCAGCATCTGTATTTTTTACAATAGAATCCCAGTCGTCATCAGCGAATCTTATATTTCCACCCTTTTGTTCATTTACTGACAGAAAAGGAAAAGTAAGATTATTGAGTCGGCTAAAAAAGTCGGTACGCAGTTCCATTTCTTTTTCCAGCAACTCTTTCTCTTTACGGATACTAACCAGTTCACTCTCCTGCAATCGGGTTTTAGCTTTTTGTGATTCTTCTTTTTCTTGCTGAACCACCAATTCAAGTTCACGCGTTTGTCTCTCTTTACGGTTATGATATAATAAGAGTATACTAACTAATAAGAGTAAAACACTTAAAGAAATGGCACTGATTAAATATAAAACCATTTTTTGTTGGTTCTTCTCTAAAGTTAAATATTGGATTTTCTCAATTGTCTTTTTATGTTGATAAATATTCTGCATCTTAATGATCATCTCTGAATGCAATTGTTCTTCTATAGAATCGCTGCAATTAATATAAGCATCATTGAAATGAAAAGCCTTTAATAAGTTCCCTCGTTTTTTTTCTATCTTTGAGAGCTTATAATAACTGTCTGCTTTTGTATATAGATTCGGACTCTCAACAGTTTTCATATAGTAATAGGACGCTGAATCATATTGCTGTTTATTGAAATAAACATTCGCCTTGATAAGGTAACTGTAAAGTAATTTTGCAAAGTCCGAGTTTATATCAATTGCCCTATTCGCTGTCTGAAGAGCATGAGAATAGTCTCCTAACTCATTATATTGGCTACCTATTTCATTAAGTAAAGTAGTAAGAGTAGCAGTATCTGATTTAGGCAATATATTCAAAGCCTTGAAATAGTAAACCAAAGCATTATGATTATCTTCTTTTCCTGAATACGCAGAAGCAACATTCCTTAATGCATAGACCATATAATCCTTATTGTTCAAATATTGAGAATAATGATAAGCTTGTTGATACATCTTTAATGCTGAATCATAAAGTCTTTCGTTTAAATAAAGATCGCCCAAATAAAAATGAATAAGATACTGCAACTTATAATCTTTCCCATCTTCAGCAAAATCCGCAGCCTTTAAGAAATACTCCATCGCCTGCTTTGAATTTTGCATATCCTGGCTCACCCTACCAGCATAAAAATAGGTTTTAGCTTTAGTGTCTAAGTCTTTTTTATCATTATAATACTCTACTGCCACACTGATTAATGAATCAGAAGTTAATGGTAGATAATTTTTATCCCTTGCCTGAGTCATAAGCAAGCAATAGTGGGCATACTCTTCTGTAGATAAAGAGCTAGGAATTATCTTATTTAGAAAAATCAAAGCACTATCGGGGTGTTGTTCTAATAAGACCTCTGCATGATGTAAATTAAGAATCGATTCCCTGTCTGGACGACAGGAAAAAAGCATGCTCACAAAGAACAATACTATAAATATATGTGGAAAGAGGTTTCTCATTTATTTGCTTCATCTGGATTGGCAAATTTAACAATTAATATTAAAACTAAAAAGTATTTCGTGTTTTTAATCTCAAAGTTTTAGTTTAATTGGTGGGCATTTTAAATTTATTAATTAAAGTATCCTAAAGATAGACCATATATTACATATCATTTTTTGTAGTTCCTTCGTTATTTGCACCAATAATCAATACCTTTGCAACTGTTTTTAAATAGGATAACATTATGATACGTCAGTGCTTTATTTTATTTGGCTGTTTAGCTTTGGGTGAACTGATTGTCTTTCTCACAGGGATAAAGCTCCCATCAAGCATCATAGGAATGCTGCTGCTCACCTTTTTTTTGAAATTAGGTTGGATTAAACTGAAGTGGGTGCAAGGAATGTCCGACTTCTTAGTCGCTAATCTTGGTTTTTTCTTTGTTCCTCCAGGTGTTGCGTTAATGCTCTACTTTGATATAATAACGGCACAATTCTGGCCAATTGTGATTGCTTCTCTTGTTAGTACCATCCTGGTACTTGTAGTAACCGGATGGGTTCACCAATTAATACGAAAAATAAAATGAGTTATCTGGAAAGCCCTATATTTCTGTTGGCACTAACATTTGGGTTATATTTTATTTCCAAACTAGTTCAACAAAAAACCGGTTGGGTATTACTCAACCCCATTTTGCTTACAATTGCCGCATTGATTATCTTTCTGAAGGCGTGCAATATCAGCTACGAAACATATAATGTTGGCGGTCAATTCATTGAATTTTGGTTAAAGCCGGCTATTGTAGCACTGGGAGTCCCTTTATATCTGCAACTGGAAAAAATAAAAAAACAGTTATTACCCATTTTGCTTTCACAACTTGCCGGATGCATCATTGGAGTTGTCTCCGTAGCACTTATTGCACAACTGTTAGGTGGCAGTAAAGAGGTCATTCTGTCACTGGCTGCCAAATCTGTCACAACGCCTATAGCTATGGAAGTAACAAAAACAATTGGCGGAATTCCATCTCTCACAGCAGCCGTAGTGGTTTGCGTAGGGTTGTTTGGCAGTATGTTCGGATTTAAGATATTTGCGCTTCTAAAAGTAGAAAGTCCTATTGCTCAAGGGCTTTCAATGGGAACTGCAGCTCATGCAGTCGGGACATCAACAGCAATGGACATAAGTGATAAATATGGAGCATACGCTAGTTTAGGACTAATTCTAAATGGCATTTTCACTGCATTACTTACCCCAACAATCTTAAGATTATTAGGTTTGTTATAACAATCTGGCAAAATATTTGTTGTTAGTAGGATATGATAAAATTTAAAGATATAACACTTGAAGATAAAGAGGTTATTACCTCTATTACAATGAATAGTGAAAGAAAGAATTGCGATCTTTCATTCTCTAACCTATGTAGCTGGCGATTTATGTATGGTACACAATTTGCCATTGTTGATGGTTTTTTGGTTATCAAGTTCCATATGAATGAAAAGCTGGCCTATATGATGCCTGTAGGTGAAGGAGATCTAAAAAAGACCCTCGAAAATCTTATAGAAGATGCAAAAATAGAAGGTCTTCCTTTTCTAATGTATGGCATCTGTAACAACATGAAAGAAGAGATAGAAAATATTATGCCCGGACAATTTGAGTTCTCGTCGAACAGAGATTATGCAGATTATGTATATCTCCGTACAGACTTAGCTGAATTAAAAGGAAAAAAATACCAATCAAAGCGTAATCATGTAAACAAGTTCTATAAAACATATACTGATTATGAATATGTTCCTATTACCGCTGACCGTATCAGCGAATGCCTGAGACTTGAAGAAGAGTGGTGCCGGGCAAATAACTGTGGGCAACAAAATGAGTTGGGCAATGAACGTAAATCATTGACTTATGCATTAAACCACTTTGATGAGTTAGGGCTAACGGGAGGAGTATTATATGCTAATGGAAAAATAGCTGCTTTTACCTTTGGCATGCCTATTAATAAAGAGACATTTGGCGTGCATGTTGAAAAGGCCGACACCCAAATAGAAGGAGCCTATACTGTTATTAATCAAGAGTTCGCCCGTCACATACCAGAACATTTCATTTATCTGAACAGGGAAGAAGATTTAGGTTTGGAAGGACTAAGGAAAGCTAAGTTATCTTATCAGCCGGCTATTCTTCTGGAGAAAAACATAGCTTTGATAAAAGAATAAAAGCGCTATGAATATGAAAGAGGGGGTCAGAAGTCTATGGAATCTTTGTTTCGGAGATAACGAAGGATTTACCGAGCTGTATTTCTCTAAACGATACAGCGAAGAGGTGAATCTGGCCATCAAGGAAGGTGAGAAAGTAATTTCCGCTTTGCAGATACTCCCATACCCAATGACTTTTTGCGGGGAATTTATTCCAACGGGATATATCTCCGGAGCATGTACCCACCCTGATTATCGAAATAAAGGAGCGATGAAAAGGCTACTTTTGGACTCTTTCCTTCGGATGCAGAAGAATAATATCCCTTTAACAACGCTTATTCCTGCCGAAGAATGGCTTTTTGACTATTACTCCAAAATGGGATTCACCCCTGTCTTTGAATATTCTGAAAAAACTTTTATAATAGAAGAGCTAGCTGCTTCTCCTGAATATTTAATTACTGGATTTACCCCCCCACAAACTGATGTATATTCTTTTTTCGATAAAAAGATGAAAGAACGACCCTGTTGCATACAACATTCACCAGAAGATTTTCAAGTTATACTGGATGATCTTCATTTGGGAGAAGGAGAATTACTTGTAGCAAGATTAAAAGGAGAAGTCACCGGTTTAGCCTTTTGCTATGTAGAAGACAACATACTTCATGTTCCGGAACTTTTTTTGAGAACGAATCTGTCAGAGATACTCTTCTATTCGCTGCTGCAAAACAAATGGAAGCAGATAGGATAACTTACATCACTCCTTCCACCAATGAAACGAGCAAGATTCTTGGTATGGCTCGAATTATAGATGCAGAGAAGATGCTGAAAATTTACGCCACTCAACATCCTGAATTAGAGATCTCATTTAACCTGACTGATGAGTTTATAGAAAAGAACAATGCATTTTATTCGATGAAATGGGGTAAAACAGAAAAAGAAGAGATTAAAGACTCTTCTTTAAGGATTAATATTCAGCAACTCACCCAGGCTCTTCTGGGATATAAAACAGAACAGCTGCCCAAAGAACTACAAATATTCCACAGCCAGGCTCCTTACATGAGTCTGATGCTTAATTAATCCTCTTTGGTTAAGATACTTTCCAGCTCTTCCGCACTTAATCTTAAGTAGAACTGACCTTGGTAAGCTACGGATATAGCACCAGTTTCCTCACTGACAATCACAGCATGAGCATCCGTTACTTGAGAGATACCCATCGCTGCCCGATGACGAAGGCCCAACTCTTTGGGTATGTCAAGATTATGAGAAACAGGAAGGATACAACCGGCTGCTTTGATGCGTTTTTTACTAACCACCATTGCGCCATCATGTAAAGGACTGTTTTTAAAAAATACATTTTCTATTAATCGCTGATTTACATTTGCATCAAGAAGTTCGCCAGTGCGAACAATATCATAAAGTGGAATGCTCCGTTCAACAACAATTAATGCGCCAATCCGCTGTTTGCTCATATTAATACAAGCTAATACAATTGGCATAATATCGCTTTTATCCAATTGTTCTTTCTTATTACCTGAAAGAAATCGCGCTAAAATACTAGCTCGCTGGTGAGAACCCAAAGTAAGCAGAAAATGCCGTATCTCATCCTGAAAAAGGACAATAAGCGCAAGCACACCTACGCTCACTAATTTATCAAAGATAGATCCCAGCAAGCGCATCTCCAGAATCTGAGACACAACAAGCCAGATTAAAATAAAAACAAGAATGCCTATAAACACGTTTATAGAGCCCGATGCTTTCATCAGTTTATATGTGTAGTATAGCAAAAAAGCTACTAACAGTATATCAATAAAGTCTTTTACTCCAAATACAATAGGCATGCTGATATTCTTTATTTATTTCTACATTTCTCAACTATCTTAACTGCTTGAACAGCTTCTTTTACATCATGTACCCGAAGAATATCGGCCCCTTTTTCCAGAGCAATGGTATGTAAAACTGTTGTTCCAGTCAAAGCTTCGGCAGGAGTTATTCCAAGCAATTTTGTAATCATGGACTTTCTGGACACTCCAACAAGTAATGGCAATTCAAAGATTCTAAATTCCTCCAGATGACTAAGCAATTCATAATTATTATCCACTGTTTTGCCAAAGCCAAACCCTGGATCAAGAATTATATCATTTAGCCCTTTATCACGAAGCTTTTGCACTTTCTCTGCAAAATAAAGGAACGTTTCTTTCAAAAAGTTCTCGTAATGGGGAGCATTCTGCATATTTTGAGGGATACCTTTCATGTGCATCATAATGTAGGGAACCTGTAAGCGCACAACGGTATCGAACATATTTTTGTCCATTTCACCGCCGGCAATATCATTTATAATGGCAACTCCATACTCTTTTACGCACACTTCGGCCACATCTGCCCGAAAAGTATCTACAGAAATAATGGCATCGGGATGATTATCATTTAAAATTTTCAGCGCCGGGCGAAGTCTGCTCAATTCTTCTTCAGCAGAAATATTTTCAGCATTTGGACGAGAAGAATAAGCACCGATATCAATAATAGATGCACCTTCTTCCAGAATTTGCGTGGCACGGCAGGCAATAGCTTGTTCTGTTTGTGTACGGCATCCTGAGTAAAAGGAATCGGGCGTTACATTTAAAATGCCCATAACCTGAGGACACGAAAGATCTAATAGCCTTCCATTTACATTAATACATTTTGAGAAAGATTGACTCATTTATATTACTTAAATTTGTTTATTGCAAAAATACATTTTTTTTCTCACTCTTCTTTTAAATCATCCAGATCTTTTCACCATAGTCAATTTTCTTTTATGACATGTTCCTATTTTGAAAAGATTAAAAGAGCTTCCTCTTTATTGATATCCTGGCCGAACCCGTTCAAGGCAAAAAAAGCGATTTTCATTTCTCATCTGTCATTTTTTTGAATAAAACCTCCTGTTTATAGGCTTTTTTGGAATGAGAGATCCCGTTTTTAACAGTTTATCTCTCACTTTTATCTCTCATGTCTCATATCCCGATTTTCTCCTTTGTATTTAAAGAATACTCCCGATTCCTATATTATTTCTATTGTATAAGCTTTATCTATTGATATTAAGTGATGTAAAGAGTACAGTAACGTTTTCTGCAAGAGAGTGTATCGGATTTTTCTGCAAAACTAAGTCGTCACTCATATGTATGCCCATCGTCACTCATATGTGTGACAATGGGCACACGAATGAGTGCTTATCGTCACACATATGAGTGACGACTTAGTTTATTAGCTAAAAATGCTAATTTAGCGGTTAAAAAGCAATAATGCCAAAACAACTAACTTTAACGCCAACTTTTATTTTTTCATCACACACGCTTATTAATCTCAATATTTTATTTAAGTTTGCAAATAAAAAGATTTTTATTAAATAATAATATGACTATATCTGCTCTTTACCAAATCTATCTGCAGTGTCCTATTGTGACAACGGATAGCCGCAACTGCCCTGAGGGTTCATTATTCATTGCTTTAAAAGGCGATAATTTCAATGGAAATTCTTTTGCCGAAAAGGCTTTGAAAGAAGGTTGTTCCTATGCAGTGGTGGATGAGGTTCAATATGCCAATCCGGAAAATAAACGCATCATATTAGTAGAAGATTGCTTAAAAACCCTGCAATTGCTGGCCAACTATCACCGCAGACAGTTAGGGACTAAGGTTATAGGTATTACAGGAACCAATGGAAAAACCACAACCAAGGAGTTAATTGCTGCTATTCTTTCTCAATCACATAATGTGCTGTACACACAAGGAAATCTAAACAACCATATCGGGGTGCCGCTCACCTTACTTAAGCTTCGGGCTCATCACGACCTGGCGGTCATTGAAATGGGAGCCAATCATCCTGGAGAAATTAAAACGTTAGTCAACATTGCTGAGCCGGATTATGGAATTATCACTAATGTGGGTAAAGCTCACTTAGAGGGTTTTGGTTCTTTTGAAGGAGTGATAAAGACAAAAGGAGAACTTTACGATTATTTGCGTCAAAAAGGAGATTCTATTGTTTTCATTCAAAATGAAAATCCTTTCCTTATGGACATTGCCGGGGGACTGACTCTGATTAATTACGGAGTAACAGAGAATCTTTATGTGAACGGCAAGGTAACCTCTTGTTCACCATATCTGGCTTTTGACTGGAAAGCCGGTAAAGATGGAAACTTACATCATGTGCAAACAAAGCTAATTGGCGAATATAATTTCGACAATGCATTGGCAGCCGTTGCCATTGGTCGCTTTTTTGGTGTGGAACCCGCTAAAATAGATCATGCATTAATAAACTATATACCACAGAATAACCGTTCACAGCTAAAAGAGACGGAGGATAATAAGCTAATTATTGATGCATACAATGCAAATCCAACCAGTATGATGGCAGCTCTGCGCAATTTTAAAAGAATGGACGTAAAGCACAAGGTTGTAATCTTGGGTGATATGAAAGAATTGGGAGAGACAAGCATTGAAGAACATCAAAAAATTGTCGATTTCATCGATGAATGCGAATTTGAAAGAGTAATACTTATTGGTGATCAGTTTGAACAAACCACCCATACATACAATACCTACACAGATATTTCAGAGGTGATTAAGATGATTAATGCAGATAAGCCCAAAGGATGCTATATACTTATTAAGGGTTCAAACAGCATGAAACTGGGACAATTAGTTGAACATCTATAATACCGGGAAACAGACTATCGAATCAAAAGAATTTTGGTTTAACAAAAAAGTATGCGATAAGCCCTGCAAGTACAACGCCAATTGAATTTGCAGTAAAGTCGAGCCAGTCTCCACCCCGATAAGTGGTACAGTATTCTTGTAAAAGTTCAATGCAGCCACTAAATGCAATAGGAAGAATAACCGCTCCGATAAGAACATGTTTTAGTCTAAATTGATTGCGGTGACTTCTCATATATTCAAGCCAAAGTACTCCCGACATCCCAGAATACATGCATACATGAACCAGTTTATCAATATCATGTATCTGGTTCAATGGAGTCTGCGGCGGTTTAAAGAATGAGAGATAAACCACAGCCAATATAATGGATGCAGAAAATGGGTAATTCCGAATATTTATTATCATAATCAGTTAATTTACTATTCACAAAAGTACAAAACATTTTATATTTTTCATGATTTAAATGAGGAATCTAACTAATCCAGCAAGATAAAGGCAAATGTGGAAAGACTTTTTCTATTTTACTAAAACCGAACGTGCGGGATTTTATGTACTCGTTACATTGATCTTTGTAGTACTAATTACTTATTGGGCAATTCCTTTAATTCAACCCACTACACAGGTAAGCGAACAAATGAGTGATGCCACCTATAAGACGTTTATGGCATCGGTACGCCAAAGAGATAAGAACTGGAATTACAATGATTACTATATCCGCAAAAAACAAGAAATAATTCTTGCTCCGTTTGACCCTAACACAGCCGATTCGGTTACTTTCGTACGTTTAGGGATACGTCCATACATTGCCCGAAATATTTTACGCTACCGAACTAAAGGAGGGAAGTTCCGTACCCCCGAATCTTTTGCTAAAGTATATGGTCTTTCACCGGAACAATTCAAACTACTGCAACCCTACATCACTATCGGTGATAACTTTTTAAAGAAAGCTGATTCTCTTCGCCTATTTACGGCAAAAGCAGAACGAGACACACTAAAGTTTTATAAATACCCCGAAGGAACAATTATCAGCCTGGATGAAGCTGATACCACCGAACTTAAAAAGATTCCTGGCATCGGCATTGGTACAGCCAAACGGATTATTGCTTATAGGCAGCAGTTGGGGGGCTTCTATAAAGTAAATCAATTGCAGGAAATATCACATCTTTCTGCTGAACTAAACAAGTGGTTTACTATCAGAAAAGAACCAATCCATCGAATAAACCTAAATAAATATAGCGTTGAGCATTTGGCATCACATCCTTATATCAACTTTTATCAGGCAAAAGTAATTGTAGAGCTTAGAAAGAAAAAAGGAGCGCTAAAAAGTCTCAGAGAGCTATCTTTATATGAAGAGTTTACTTCAAAAGACTTTGAGCGATTATCACCTTATATCTGTTTCTAGATAATCTGTCCATCTACCATGTGGATGGTTCTATCTGTAATTTTAGCTAAATTCTCGTCATGGGTAACAATGACAAAAGTCTGCTCAAATTTATCCCTAAGATCAAAAAACAACTGATGCAACTCATCCTTATTATGTGTATCCAAACTTCCTGAAGGTTCATCTGCCAAAATCACAGAAGGATGGTTAACTAACGCACGGGCAACAGCCACACGCTGCTTTTCTCCACCGGAAAGCTCATTTGGTTTATGAGACGAACGTTCTGTGAGGCCCATGAAATTTAAAATTTCCTTAGCTCTTATTGTTGCTTCCTTGGTAGAGGTCCCGGCAATAAATGCAGGAATCATTATATTTTCAAGGGCTGTAAACTCCGGCAACAACTGATGAAACTGAAAAACAAATCCAATATGCTTATTACGGAATGCAGCCAGTTCTCTTTCTTTCATGCGATTGACTTCCAAACCATTCATGTTTATTTTCCCGGCATCAGGTTTATCCAGCGTTCCCATAATTTGAAGTAGAGTAGTCTTCCCTGCCCCACTTGGACCAACAATACTCACCACTTCACCTTTGGCTATTTCCAAATCAATTCCTTTTAATACCTGTAGCTCACCAAAGCTTTTTGTTATTCCTTCTAACTTTATCATGTTCTTAAATTCTTTTTATCACATATTCCACTAAACACCAAACAAGCATCAGTGATACTACTCCAAAATATGAGCATTAATCAATCGGCTCAGTTTTTCTTAAACCATTTATAAAACCACTGCCCCACCTTGTCATAATTCAAAGATTCATTGTATCCCCGTGGGTCGGAAAAGGAAATCGTATCCTGAGGATCTCCATACTGATCGGGGTAAATAACCAATAAACTATTATTGGAGAAGTATTTAGATAGTTGAGCCGGTAAGCGTTCAAATGAAGCGTCATAAGAAATAGATCCCTTACGAGCACTGACTATAACCAACAAATGGTCAAAGTTTACATGTGCGGTAAGTAAGAGCAATTCATCCCAATCAGCCAATTCAGAAAATTCACTTCTCAGACCTTTGAACTTTTTATTGATTAACGCATTTATACGATCCAACGTTTCGGGATGTGCAAAGAAGTGTACCCTGCAGCCCAACTGATTTCCCATGCGACAAACATGATCCACCCACTTTGCAAATCCGGCTTCATACTCGGCTTTTGGAGGAACTGCAACTACAATCCTACGAAGAGTATTAACTGGCATCAGGCATTTCGCAATCATAACCTGACGATGAGTTCCCTTCAGTAAATTCTCTGCCGTAACCCCAAAGAAGGAATCCACTATGTTTATTTTACGGTGAAGACCAATCACCACATCAGATACATTATACTCTTTAATCGTATGAATAATGCCAGATGCGATATTCAGATCATACCGGCTTACCGTGTGCATGGCAACATCTGCGGCAGCAGCAATCATTGCCGATTTTTCAAGATATTTTTCTCCTTGCGCCTGCTTCACACTCGAACCATGATGATCATTCATCACGTTTAAAGCAACTAATCCATCTTTTCTTCTGGGGTTCTTAAGAATCAATGCAAGATTCACCAGGTTAACAATCGTATCAGGGTTTGAAACAGGGATCAGAATATTATCTTCTCCTTTGATTTCGCCATATTTTTCGTGTGCTTCATTTTTGATTGTGATCTGTCTGGCAGCACGTTCAGTTACTAAGGAACTTATGATACAGGTAAAAAGAATCATCATTATTGTTCCATTCAGCACATCATCATTTAATAACCGCTCTCCGTTACTCATAATTATTTCGTGGCCAATCAATACGGCAGCAAGTGTAGCTGCTGCTTGTGCATTGCTCAATCCAAACATGATCTTCCTTTCATCGGAACTCATCTTGTAAATTCTCTGAGTAACAAAGGCTGCAAGCCATTTACCTAATGTAGCTACAACCGTCATCACAATTGCAACTTTAAGAGCCTCTCCTCCGGCAAAGAAACTCTTTATATTGATAATCATCCCAACTCCTATAAGGAAATAAGGAATAAAAAGAGCATTTCCTACAAATTCCAAATGATTCATTAACGGAGAAACATGTGGTATCAAACGATTAAGAACCAGTCCAACAAGGAATGCGCCCAGAATGCCTTCCAAACCAGCCAATTCGAGAATGCCACCTCCTAGAAAAACCATGGCAAGAACAAAAACGAATTGCATTACATTATCCTCATACCGACGAAAAAACAAGCGTCCTATTCGGGGGAAAAAGAAGATGATTACAAAACAAGCCAAAGCTATCTTTGAAATAAGTGAGATCCAGAACAACAGATTAATTTCACCCTTGAACATTCCGGCAATTATAGCCAGGATAACCAGTGCAAGTGTTACCGTTATTGCCGTTCCTCCAATGGTTATATTAACGCTTTTTAATCTGCTAAGCCCATAACGGCTAATGATAGGATAAGCAATCAGGGTATGAGAAGCATACATACTTGCGAGCAAAACAGATGTAACCAGCCCATAGTTTAAAAGGGTAATACTACTCCAAATGCCCAATATCATGGGAACCAGGAAAGTGAGAATCCCAAAGACAAAAGCCTTCTTCCGGTTTTTCTTAAAGTCGGCCATGTCCATTTCAAGTCCGGCAAGAAACATGATATAATACAAGCCTACTTTTCCAAACAATTCAAAACTACTATCACGCTCCAGAATATTAAATCCGTAGCCACCAATTGCCACACCCGCCAATATCATTCCGATAATGTGGGGTATATGTAAGCGGTCCAACAATATTGGAGCAAAAAGGATAATTGTCAATACCAGGAAAAATATCCAGGTGGGATCTGTAATAGGTAGTTTTAAGCAAAAATCAAATAAATGCATAAGCTGTAGATATTATTTAAAATTGCATTTCTTATGCAAAAGAACAAAAAAAACAGGAGACAACAAAGAAGAGTTATCAAAAAGAGTCCTGTGCTCTGATTTATTTAGAAAGCATCATGCCTCATCTAACCAGAGCAAAAGGAAGTTTATACTTTTTTACTTCACCGGTTGTGTTGTGTATTTCAATATAAACCACATAGAGGCCTATTCTGCAAACATTCTTGTTTTGTTCTTTTCCATCCCATTCAATAGTTCCTTCAGCTAATAATTCATTGTTTTCAGCCAATGTGCAAACTTCACGACCAGACGCCTCATAAATTCGGATATTAGCAACGAACCCTTCCTTGACTAGTAAATAACGAATTTGCAACTTGCTATTTTCATTGTCCATAGGTGAAAAAGATTTTTTCTCCAACCAGAAATCTGCGTTAGCACTGGAGCTGGTTTGCTCATCACATCTATTGAAAAGTCCCGGGGTTCCATATCCTGACAAGAAAGAGGCAGAAGCCCAGTTTGTAGAATCTGCAGAAAGAAGTTCGGGCGCTTTCTTTTCTAATGAAATCCCACTCCTATCTTTTAGTGTAGTGGTATGCATTGATTCAGAATAAACCATTTCATCGAGCAAATCTCCCTGAGCAGATAAAAGGAGTAAAGAACCTTTTTCATCAGATAAAGAAGGAAATTCAGAAACTACTACTCCATGAGAAATATCACAGTTATATTGTGTTGAGACAAGATCTGTTTGTTTTGCAAAAAACATCACAGACTTTTGAGGGAAATTTATTGGAGATTTACTCAATGCAACAGGCGTTGAGCGGGATCCATCCTCTTTTAGTAAAGAAAGATAAAGCTGATTGCAAGATAATGTCTTATCTGAAACATTAGACAATTCAATGTAGCTAGTTCCTTCTGCATGGGGCTTAAATAATATTTCATTAAAAAGAACATCACCCGCTTCTATTTGTTCAGGAAGCATCATTGACAGTGCAATGGGAGCTGCCAGACTATCCCCTGAGACATCCAATAAATCATGTAATTCAAGTTCAATCTTCTGCCCAGCCTTTAATAGAGTATTCAATACAAGTTTCACATTTCTTCCGCAAGGATAATCAGGAATCACTTCAATCAATAAGGTCTCAGTTCCCAATAGTCTGTAATTATTAAGATCAGAAAGAGAGGAAATATCCATGGGTTTATTGAAGTTTACCACTATAGTATCCGGAGATTGCATAAAAGAAGAAAGAACCACGATAGCCGTATTATCTGGAGAACTCCCTATCACAGAGTTTATTGCTGCAGGGGTTCCACCTTTCACATCATTGGTTGCTTGCCAGTTTAGTGCATCATTCGAAAGATTATCCGGATCAATACATTCCAGCGAATACCCTCCACTTTTCTTTTTACTATCTTTATACCACGTATCAGAATATTCCACCCAGGAGACCAGATTACCTTTCTCATCTTCCAGCCAAAGAAGTTTCCCGGTGTTTAGTAATGCCGGGAAAGAAGACACTCCCGTTACTAAAGTTCCATTAGCCGTCCAAAGGTCTTTGTTCTTCTGATTACAAAGAACCACATAATCCATAGCTTCAATCTTTATATCTGGCAGCAGATACTTCTTTCCACCATAAAAAAGTGCACAATTACTGAGCGAAACAAGTGTATCTGTTCTATTAAACAACTCAATATATTCCGATTCAGGAAGTCCTTTAACATCATTGGGGTTGACCATTATTTCATTAAATATGACCGAACCAAAATTATGAACGCCTACTGATGGTCTTTGATAAGAAAATAGTTCACTGGATAATTGAATCGCATTTCCATTCAAGTCTTCAACTCCCCAGAAAGAAAGTTCATATAGCTGATCTTCTTTCAAATGAAAAGATAACATAAATGAGGCTTTCTTTTTACCCGAATCAAGTCTTTTACTTTTAATCAAATCTTCATCGCCATTGACAGCAAAATGTGCATTCTTTAAAGTAACCTCTTCACTAAAACCAACTAAAAAAGTAGAATCGGTAAGCGCGGTAACAGAAGTAACCGTGGGACGGGTTTTGTCGTTAGGATCAATATCCTCTGAGCCAGGATTATCTGGATCTGTGCCAGGATCAATTGCTGTTTTATGAATTGATATATCATCTATATATAAAAAGGTGGAATTGCTGGTAGCGTACTTACAGTATATTCCAGTATATTGGGAATCGGTAATTGTTTTGTCTGTTGCCTGCCCTTCATTTTTCCAATCAACATCTTCTTCTGGGATCATGGAATACAGAGTCCACACTCCGTTATCGCTGCAAGTTACTTTAACCAATACAGTACACTGAGGTAAATCAAGCGATGTTTTATTACCCGAAATAAGAGTTTTGGGTGTTACCCCATTCTGTCTGATCAGTGAGATATTCTTCCCACTTCCTCCCAGCAATATATAATAGCCGTCAAGTTCGCCACTCAATGTCTGTTTAGTTGATGACAAATAGAACTTAGCAAATGATTTGCCCCCCGGCTTAAACCCATAAAAGAAAGTCTTGAATTCCCATGTTGCCCCCGGAATAAGGGTAGACGCCGTAGAAAGATATGCCTCTCCGGCTTTACCTGGATCATATAGTTGGAGGCCATAAGCACCCTGCGTTACACCATAATCGGGTGATATTCTAAATTTATCAATGTTTCCCTCCCAACAAGGAGCTATGCTAAAGTTCCCATCCGAGAAAGATTCGCTAACCTGCGAAAAACAGCATAAAGAATATAAAAAACAGATAATAAATATAATTCTTTTCATAATATCTAGATTAATCTTGCAAATTGTTATAAATTTGCAGGTAATTTATACCAGCTGTAAAGGTATGATAAATAAAGTATAATTACAACTAAAGAAAAGAAAAGATGAAAGTAGCTATTGTTGGCGTTAGTGGAGCCGTGGGACAAGAGTTCTTACGTGTCCTCGATGAAAGAAATTTCCCTATGGATGAGTTGGTATTGTTCGGTTCCAAACGTAGCGCCGGAAGTAAATACACATTCCGCGGTAAAGAAATCGAGGTTAAACTACTACAACACAACGACGATTTTAAAGGTGTAGACATAGCCTTTACTTCGGCCGGTGGCGGTACTTCATTGGACTTTGCAGAGACTATTACCAAATATGGTGCTGTGATGATTGACAATTCCAGCGCTTTTCGTATGGAAAAAGATGTTCCTTTGGTTGTTCCGGAAGTAAATCCTGAAGATGCAAAAGATCGTCCTCGCGGCATCATTGCAAATCCCAACTGTACCACCATTCAGATGGTAGTTGCATTGAAGGCTATCGAGAATATCTCGCATATTAAGAAAGTACACGTATCAACTTATCAGGCGGCAAGTGGCGCAGGTGCGGCAGCAATGGATGAACTTTACGAACAATACCGCCAGGTATTGGCCGGAGAGGAAGTTACTGTTGATAAGTTTGCTTATCAGCTGGCATTTAACCTTATTCCTCAGGTAGATGTATTTACTGATAACGGTTATACAAAAGAAGAAATGAAGATGTATAACGAAACACGTAAAATTATGCATTCTGATATTGAAGTCAGTGCAACGTGCGTACGTGTTCCATCACTAAGAGCCCATTCTGAGAGCACCTGGATTGAAACTGAACGTCCTGTTTCTGTAGAAGAAGCTCGCGAAGCGTTCTCTAAAGGTGAAGGATTGGTATTACAAGATAACCCAGCACAGAAAGAATATCCAATGCCATTATTCATTGCCGGAAAAGATCCTGTATATGTTGGGCGTATCCGCAAAGATCTTTCAAATGAAAACGGGTTAACCTTTTGGACTGTAAGTGATCAAATAAAAAAAGGTGCGGCACTTAATGCGGTTCAGATAGCAGAATACCTAATTAAGGAAAAAAATCTATAATAAGTAGTTCAGTATTAGCTTACTACTTTTAACAACAAACATCAGAAATTTGTGTAAAAAGGTCAATCCTTCTACACAAATTTCTTTTTTTTCTACCTACATTTGCCCAGAATACCACTAAGTAATGGTTTTCACTTAGAATTAAATTACTATTAACTAATTATATTTTCAAGTAAACATGGAAAACAATAACAAGATTTCCGGAGATTTGCTCTTGCATACCAGCGTAGATGTGGCTCGCTGTTATCAATGTGGTAAATGTACAGCCGGATGTGTTCTTGCTTCAGAAATGAACTTTCCGCCAAGTTATTTGATGCGACTGCTACAGACAGGAACAGAAGAAAACTATGACCGGATACTTCGTTCCAATACAATTTGGCTTTGTCTGAACTGCGAGAATTGTTTGGGCAGATGCCCCATGGAGATTGATATTCCTAAGGTTATGGATTATCTTCGTGAACAATCACTTAATAAGAAGAAGCTTCATTCCGATGCTAAGCCTATTGTGTCTTTTCACAAATCATTTCTTGATTCGATTAAGTACACCGGACGGCTTTATGAAGTTGGATTGATTGCCGGGTTCAAAACCCGTACTTTCCGTTTGACTCAGGATCTGAAGCTTGCTCCTAAAATGTATATGAACGGGAAATTAAATCTTATGCCCGAAATGATAAAAGACCGTAAGGGTGTAGGAGAGATTTTTGCTAAGACGATTGATAACCCAAAGACTAAAAATAAATGAAAATAGGTTTTTACCCGGGTTGCTCGCTCAAAGGATCATCCCGTGAATATAATGAATCGGTAGTGGCGATTGCCAAAGCTCTAGACATTGAATTGGTGGAAATTAAAGACTGGAACTGTTGTGGTGCAACAGCTGCCCATTCCATGAACGAAGAACTTTCACTGTCACTTCCCGCCCGGATTTTAGCACTTGCCGAAGCTCAGGGAATAAAAGAAGTAGTGGTTCCTTGTGCCGCTTGTTACAACCGATTGATGGTAACTCAACACGAATTAAAAGACAACAAGAAGAGAGAGAGGGTTACAGATATTATTCAGATGCCTTATAGTGGTGACCTGAAAATTATCAATGTGTTGCAAATGTTGGAAACGTATGCCGTAGACAAGATTCAGGCAAAAGTAACCAAGCCTTTTGCTCACAAAGTAGCTTGTTACTACGGCTGTTTACTGATACGTCCTCACAAGATATTGCAATTCGATCGAGTTGAAGATCCACAAAGTATGGATGCCATGATTAAACTCATTGGCGGAACTCCGATTGACTGGGCCTTCAAAACAGAATGTTGCGGTGCAGGATTCTCTGTATCACGCACGGATCTGGTTGCCAAGCTATCCGGTAATATTCTGCAAGATGCTGCCGACCGCAGTGCTGAAGCAGTTATCGTAGCCTGCCCCATGTGTCAGTCAAATCTGGATATGCGCCGTGGAGCAATCAACGAAACTTTAAGTAAACCCTCTGACATTCCGGTTCTATTCATCACCCAGGCTATTGGGCTTGCTTTGGGAATTAGTCCTAAGGAACTGGGACTGGAACGTCATTTTGTAACTGTAAAATTATAATAGTATGTCAAAGATAGGAGTTTTTATCTGCCACTGCGGTGAGAATATCAGTGCCACTGTCGATTGTGAACGGGTAGCACAGGAGATCCGTAAAGTGGAGGGCGTAGAATATGCCATTGACTATAAATATATGTGTTCCGATCCGGGACAAACACTCATAAAGGATGCTATCAGAGAGCATCATCTGGATGGTGTAGTTGTAGGTTCCTGCTCTCCTCGTATGCACGAACCTACTTTTAGAAAAGCTTGTGCAGAGGCTGGTTTGAATCCATTTTTATGTGAAATGGCCAATCTTCGTGAGCACTGTTCATGGGTGCACGAAAAAAGCGAAGCAACTACAGAGAAGGCGTTTGACCTTGTAAAGATGCTGGTAGAAAAGGTAAAGCGCAACAAACCATTGGATGCCATCAAAGTGCCTATTACTAAGAAGGCTTTGGTTATTGGTGGTGGTATTGCCGGTATACAAGCAAGTTTGGACATTGCCAATACTGGTCATCAGGTAATCTTAATTGAAAAAGATCCTTCTATTGGTGGACACATGTCTCAGCTATCGGAAACTTTTCCTACGCTGGACTGCTCACAATGTATTCTTACTCCAAGAATGGTAGAAGTTGCTCAGCATCCTAATATTACTTTATATACTTATGCCGAGCTGGAAAGTCTGGAAGGATTTATCGGTAACTTTACCGCAAAGATCAGATTAAAAGCAAAAAGCGTAGATCATAAGAAATGTACCGGTTGTGGAGCTTGTTTTCAAAAGTGCCCGCAAAAGAAAATTCCTAGTGAATTTAATGCCGGACTTGGTAACCGTACTGCAATCTATGTACCGTTTCCACAAGCTGTACCTAATAAACCAGTGATTGACCGCGAACACTGTAACTATTACAAGCGCGGTAAATGTAAAATCTGTGAAACAGCTTGTCCTACCGGAGCTATTGAATGGGATAAGGAAGATGAGATTATCACCGAACAGGTAGGAGCAATTGTTGTAACTACAGGATTCAATGTGAAAGGAGCCGATTTCTTTCCGGAATACGGTTACGGCAAATACAAAGACGTACTCACCGGTTTGCAGTTTGAGCGTTTAGCATCTGCTTCAGGACCTACTTTAGGAGAAATCCGTCGTCCTTCGGATGGTACAATTCCTAAAAAGATTGTCTTCATAGCTTGTGCCGGTTCACGTGACCCGGCCAAAGGCATTCCTTATTGCTCAAAGATTTGCTGTATGTACACAGCTAAGCATGCAATGCTTTACCAACATAAGGTTCACGATGGTGAATCAACTGTATTCTATATGGATATCCGTGCCGGAGGTAAGAACTATGAAGAGTTTGTACGCCGTGCCATTGAAGAAGACCACGTGAACTATGTTCGCGGACGTGTTGCCAGAGTATACGAGAAGAATGGTAAACTGATTGTGAAGGGTGTAGATACACTACTTAGCGGACAGCAAGTGGAGATTGAAGCAGACATGGTGGTACTTGCTACTGCCGGTGTTTCTAATTGTGGTGCAGAACAACTGGCACAAAAGATGCACATTTCTTATGATCCATACCATTTCTTTGCTGAAGCTCACCCAAAACTGAAACCGGTTGAGACTAACACTGCAGGTATCTTCCTTGCCGGAGCTTGTCAGGCACCAAAGGATATTCCTGAAACTGTAGGAATGGCATCCGGTGCAGCTGTAAAAGTTGCCGGACTATTCTCAAACAATGAGCTGGTACGTGAACCGCTTATTGCAGTGGTTAACCGTTCTGCTCCTCCTCAGTTTAGTACTTGCGTAGGTTGCTTTATGTGTCAGACTGCTTGTCCTTACAACGCTATTGAACGTGAAGAAATAAAGGGTCGCGATGGCAAAGTAATTAAAACAGTAGCTAAAGTAAACCCGGGACTTTGTCAGGGTTGCGGAACCTGTGTTGCTTTCTGTCGTTCTAAATCAATCGATATCCAAGGTTACTCTAACGAACAGATGTTTGCCGAAGTGATGTCTTTATTGAATCATTAACTGAAAAACCATGAATAATAATAATTCAGAATTTGAACCTAAAATTGTCGCTTTCGTGTGCAACTGGTGTACCTATGCAGGAGCCGACTTAACGGGTACAAGCCGATTAAAATATGCTACGAACGTGAAAATCGTTCGCTTCCCATGTACCGGACGTATTGATTTCATGTTACTCCTGAAAGCTTTTGCTCAGGGAGCCGACGCTGTGATTGTTTCCGGTTGTCATCCAAACGACTGCCACTATACAAGTGGTAACTTCCATGCTCGTCGCCGTTGGATTACATTCCGCGGATTACTCGACTTTATGGGTATTGACATACGCCGCATCCAGTATTCCTGGGTATCCGCAGCCGAAGGTGCCAAATGGGCCGATTTAGTAAATACAACTGTAGCAGATATCCGGGCATTGGGTCCTTACACAGAATATCAGAAAGTTGCCGAATATTTAGATAAGGAGGAATACAATGGATAAACTCAGACAGAGAGCCGCCGCACTTCTTGCCGACGGAACCGTAGCCCTCGTTATTGGTTACGAAGAAGGAACCAGCAAACCACGTCCTATCTTTTGCCACACGGCAGAGGACGCTAAGAAACTGATTTACAGCAGCCAATGCATTCATAATTTGGCTGTTTATCTCACCAAGAAAGAGCTGATGGGAACAGAGAAAGTAGCTATTACAGCAACTATTCCTGCTTTGAGAAGCATCCTTCAACTTGCTATTGAGAACCAATTGAACGAAGAAAAGCTATTGGTAATAACAGTAACTGATAAGGAAGAAGTTAAAGAGTTTGCTAATTTTGCCGAAATTGAGACTTATATTGCAGACTTTCAACTTAAACTGGAAGGTAAAGAACAGGAAATCATTGATAAACTTGAAGGCATGAGCCGTGAAGAACGCTTTAAGTTCTGGATGGAAGAAATGTCTCACTGTTTCAAATGTTATGCTTGCCGTGCTGCCTGTCCGCTTTGCTACTGCACAAAATGTATTGTTGAAGAGAACCGTCCACAGTGGATTAACCCCTGGGCTGCTCCTTTGGCAAACCTGGAATGGCAAATAAACCGTACCATGCACATGGCCGGACGCTGTACCGGCTGCGGAGCATGTGGAGACGCTTGTCCGGTGGGTATACCTATTCATTTGCTTACCCGCAAAATGATGGAAGACCTCGGACCGGAATTCGGTTTCACACCTGGACAGCCATCTAAAAATGGGAACGCTCTTTCCACATGGAAAGCGGACGATAAAGAAAACTTTATACGATAAGGAACCATGGAAACAAAATATATCAGTAAAAACGGACTGAATGAATGGTTCAGCCAAATTGTAAAAAGCGGAAAACGTGTTTATGCACCGGCTGAGGAGCGAGGGAAAGTAGAATTTAAGAAAGTTCAGGCTCTCAGTGAAGTTGCCGATGAGTATATTCAAACTACGCAGTCTATCAAGTCGGCTGTATTTCCACGTGCAGAAGTTTTATTCTCTTATGAGAAAGAAAACGGTCAGGTAAAGACGGAAGATTTCAATCCAGACTCTGTAAAGGAAACTGTTCTTTGGAAGATACATCCATGTGATGCGGCAGGATTCAAGCCTCTTACCGCCATCTTTAACTGGGATTACAAGGATAAATTATATAACGCTCATCTGGAAAAGACAACCCTCGTTACTTTCAGCTGTGCAAAGGCAGACAAGAGCTGTTTCTGCACCAGCGTGAATGGCGGACCGGGTAACACTGCCGGAAGTGATGTTCAACTTACCATGCTGCCTGATGGCGGAGCTATCGTTGAGATTCTTACTCCTAAAGGAGAAGCACTTGTACAGCTTGCAGCCTCAGCTTTTGAGAACGACAAAGGAGAAGACAAAGCAAAATATCTGGCAGATGTTCCTCAGATGTTTGATGTAGAAGAGATCAAAGCCAAACTAGCTACCGCTTTTGACAGTCCTGTATGGAAAGAACAGTCAGAACGTTGCCTTGGTTGCGGAGCGTGTGCATTTGTATGTCCTACCTGCGCCTGCTTCGACATTCAGGAAGACGCACATGGTTCTAAAGGAAAACGCATTCGCTGCTGGGATGCCTGCGGATTCTCCCTTTTCACCATGCACACATCAGGACACAATCCTCGTGCCGTGCAAAGTCAGCGCTGGCGACAACGTATCCTGCATAAGTTCTCTTACATGCCCGATCGCCTCAGCGTACTGGGTTGTACCGGTTGCGGACGCTGTTCACGCGCCTGTCCGGTTGATATGAATATACTTGAACATCTAACTTCAATTGCAAAAAAATGAGCGAACAAAATATATATCTTCCATACCTGATGACCATTGATAAGATTACCAATGAAGCTCCAGGTGTGAAGACCTTTAAGTTGAAATTTCAAAACGAGGAAGAGGCTAATGCATTTAGTTTTAAAGCCGGACAATTTGGAGAATATTCTGCTTTTGGCGAAGGAGAATCTACTTTTTGTATAGCCTCATCTCCTACCCGCAAGGGATATATTGAATGTACCTTCCGTGAAACAGGAAAGGTAACCTCGGGACTAGCCGACCTTGAAGAAGGTAGCACCATGGGATTTCGCGGACCTTTTGGTAACACATTCCCAATGGACGAGTGGAAAGGAAAAAATCTGGTATTCATTGCCGGAGGTATCGCCTTGCCACCAATGCGTTGTGTAATCCAGAACGCACTCGATCTTCGTGAAAACTTTAAGGACATCACTATAGTTTACGGAGCAAAATCCGTGAACGACCTTGTTTACAAAGACGAACTAAAGGAATGGGCCGACCGTCCGGATGTAAATCTTGTAACAACCGTTGACCCGGGAGGTGAAACACCCGACTGGAAAGGTGAGATTGGCTTCGTGCCTACAGTTGTGGAGAAAGCAGCTCCATCAGCAGAGAACACCATTGCCATAGTATGTGGACCTCCTATCATGATTAAGTTTACCTTTCCTGTATTAGAAAAGTTAGGCTTCAAAGATGATCAGATTTACACAACTCTTGAAAACCGTATGAAGTGCGGCGTAGGTAAATGCGGTCGTTGCAATGTAGGCAAGCTTTATGTTTGCAAAGACGGGCCAGTATTCAGCAAAGAACAATTAAACAGTATTCCTGCTGAAGAGTATTAATCGATTAAACGATTATTCATCATATAAAAAGCGGAGACAGTGAAAACATTGTTTCCGCTTTTTGCTTATATAAGCTTTTATCAGATCTCAGCTGAATAGAACAAAATAAAACGATAAAGGTATTACCTCGAATTTATTGCCCAATAATTTAAAGCCATAGGTGAATGGTTGAGCATCATTGAATAGTGAAATAAATATACATATCAAATACTACAATTATTTATCTACAGGATATAAACCTAGCGCATCACCCATTTAATGCATAGATTATCAGCCTGTTATTACAGAATTACATTTTGAACAACTTCTTCACTAAAAAACAAAAACTTAAAGGTTGTTTTGGAGGGGGTAACAAAGGTACTCCTCCTGAAACCCTTTGATAGTCGAGGTGACAAATTTTATACCGGGACATATAAAAGAAGTATTCCACGAAGTTTGTCACACCCTTGTGAAATATATACACATGCAATATCTAATCAGCAAGCATTAGCCCAACCCTTTTTATTGTACATATAGAAACTGAAGAGCAAGCAATTATACTATTCAGCTGGTTAGGTAGTATAAGCATTACTTAAAGAGTTGTAATATATTTCGTCTGTTTTTGTATTATAATTGATTAATTAATTATGTTTATCGAATAATTTAACTAAATTAATGTTTATTTCATAAAATATTACTATTTTTGATCTTATTGATTTTTTTTAAGTATATAACCCTTAAATTTATCCGCAAAAATGAGAACACAAAGATTAGCCAAGATGGCAGCACTGTTTTTTACGTTACTACTTTGCCTGTTAAATATGATAACGGTAAAGGCGCAACCGGCAGGTACCGGAGTTGACCCGAACGTCGTCATGCTGGATGATTTTGAAAACGGAAGCACATCAAGATGGATCCCTCGCCCTGGTGCCCGGGGAGAAAAGATGAGCTTTGAATTGATGAGCGCTGCAAACGGAGATCTCGTACGCTTTGGTAACTATGCGTTAAAAGTTAATATTGACTTTACCAATGCCCAAGTGAATCAGACACTCACTGCTCAAATCAGCCCGGGCACATCGGGCGCTGCACTTCAGATACCCGGCAACGCCTCAGGTGGTAAAATACTCGGTATGTGGGTTTACGCCACGCCAGGAGTACAGGGTATGTGGTTTAGAATCGCAACGAGACCCATAGGTGCTACATCAGGCACAAATCCTACTGATTTATCGAGCGCTATCAACTGGACCGGATGGAAATATGTGCAGTGTAATTTGCCTGCCGGTCATGAGTTCCATCCCGATGGAATAAGGTTATTAACGCTAAAAGGATATGCAAATTATTTCGCGAATGGCTACATAATTATTGATAATATTCGCGTTACGAATCAGTCTTTTAGCGAAGACTTAACCCCGCCAGCGATAACCAGCTTAACCGGAAACGGAACAAACTTAACCGGCACATTTACAACAAGTCAGGTTGACATGTATGCAGAATTTAATGACGCAAGCACTCCTTCAGGTGGAATCAACTACAGCAACATCCACATGACTGTAGACGGATATGTTTTTAAAACGGGTGATGCCGGTTTTACAGTAAATCAGGTAGATAACACTGTTTCACTCAAAGGCATGAACCTATCTAATGGGGCCCATAATGTGGTGGTACATGTGGAAGATAATTTCGGACATATTAAAACAAGAACAGGAACATTTACCATAGAGGCTTCAGACGGGAAGGCTACCGCGGTAACTGCTTTATCTGCCGTCCAAGCGCAAGTCGGTAACCCACTTGAGATCAAAATTAACACCAACAACTCAAAAGATGTAAAAGAGTTGGAGCTTGTTCTGGAATTGAATAATATCGGCTCTGTCGATGCAGTAAATGGTGTTACGTTTGCCAGCTCGGCTCAGGCAGGCAGCAGTTACAATTTCAACTCAAGAAACGGATATTTGACGATAAGTCTGAAAAATGATATTACTACTGATGCGGTAGAAACGCTGGCAACAATCAAAGTAAACATCTCAAAAAACAGCAATCCTACTGACGTGCTTAGATGTTCCCCTGTTTCTGCAAAGGCTGTCTATGCTGATAATGCATTATCGTTGTTTACTTTATTTAATGCTTTTACAAGAAATGTATCAGCAACTTATGATTTTACCGTTAACAAGCGCATTGTAGGGGCACCCGGAGAAGTATTGGTAACCGACCTAAGCGGGAATCCGCTGTCAGGGGCTACGGTATATGCTCTTAACGCTTCCATGACAGATGTAGTTGCCTCAGCTGTAACCGGCGTAGACGGTATCGCGTCGGGTATGAATTTTACGAATACGGCGCAAAGCGTTAATATTTATGCCGAGAAAGAGGGCAAATTCACCTACACAAGATTAATACGGACGCTGAGCCCGCTTCTGACAAACGTGCCCTCCTATGTCAGAGCCGGTACCACGCTTGATCCGAAAACTTCAAAAACCATAACTTGGGTGACCAATCCTATTCAATCAGCCGAACCAGCCATTATGAAACTGGCGAAACAGTCTGAAGGCGAGGGCAGTTTCAGGGAATATACCGGCACAACAAAAATACTTGAATACAATGCACTGGCAAGCAATGGGGTAGCCAAAGGCAACTTAGTAACTGTTAACAACCTAGAACCCGGAACAACCTATCTTTATCAGGTGGGCGACGGCACAACCTGGTCGCCTACTATGGAATTTACGACAACGACGGATACTAAAAATTTCTCGTTCAGTGCATTCGGCGATTTACAAGCATCGTCGAATGATGGCATGAACCGTTTCCTGGCAGCCGCAAAGAGTATAGAGGCAATGCCTGTAAAACCATTATTCAACCTTAACGTAGGGGATATTGTTGATACCGACGACCGTTATGATTACTATTCATACTATGGATATTTGTTCAATCAGCGTCCGGGTTTCGCAGGTATCGACATGATATCAGCCTACGGAAATCATGAATATATGGGCAACGCCGATGCAGATAATAGTAAATTTATTAATGGCCACCACAGAGTTGAGCCATCTGCCAATTACGACGCTCAATTAGTGGGTACCGGCACTTATGCTACGGAGTACGGCAACATGCTTGTTATTTCTCTGGATTGGGCTCACAAGGGCGGCGCATCAGCAAGTGCTATTTTAACAGAACAGGCAAAATGGTTGGAAGATATCCTAAGCAAGAGCGACAAAACCTGGAAGATTGTGACAATGCACTATCCGATATTTCCCAATGAATCTACTCCCGGCTCACAGGCTATATTAGCACCTGTATTGGATAAATACAACGTCCAGTTGATGTTATGCGGACACGGTCATACTTTCGAGCGCGTACAGGTTTACAAAGGAAGCTATTTAGTTTCTCCTACTGATATGCGCACTTTCAATCCGGTAATTGGAGGAACTCTCTATTTCCAACTTGGTGATATGACCAGCACTGGCCAAAGCGGCAGATGGATCAATTGTGAGGTTGACGGCAAAAAAATGACTGTTACAACCAGAGACGCTAGTAATAACGTAGTAGCCAATGAATGCTTTACATTATATGCATCACCTGTCAGCGAGTATGCGGTAACCTTCAATACAGTGAATGAAAACGGTACGCTAACCGCCACTGTAGATGGCGTGGCTATAACCAGCGGCAAACAAATAACCGAAGGCAAGAATATAGTATTCAAGGCAACTCCAAACAGTGGCTACAAGGTAAAAGAGTGGAAACACAATAATACAGTGGTAAACGGAATAGATAATACTTCCTACACGCTTTCTGATCTGTCAGCAGCCGCAACAGTAACAGCAGAATTTGATAAGGTAACAGGAATTGAAGACCATTTTGTCCCAAATCTGAATATATATCCGAATCCGTTTGAGGAGATGTTGCACATTACAGGCGCAGAAAACTGTACATTACGGGTAATGGATGTAGCAGGCGCAGTTGTACATATTCAAAAAATAACCGGTGCGGATGAAATCATTCGTTTAAAACAGTTATTGTCTGGTGTATACTTTTTCCGCGTTGAAAAGGATGGGCAGGCAAAAACAATAAAAGTAATAAAGTAATAAAGAAATAAAGAGAAATAAAAACAAGTAAATGACAGCAACCAACTTGGGGTTGTCACTAGCAAGAGCGACTATCATCTGTACAAGTTGACCGCTCGCGCCTGTGACAAGCCTCGGTTTGTTGCTGTATGCATAGTGAGCGTTATAAATTGATAAAGAACCACCTTTATCAATTTATAACATACTTCTAATTTAGAATTTTAGTTTACATTATAATATTAATCTATGAAACGCACAGTTCTTACTTTATTGTTTATATGCTTTATTTGTGTTGCTCATGCCCAGGAAAATGTACTGACTACTATTTCAAAAGAAAGAATAGAAATAGGAAAGAGCACTATTTCAGGACAAATTATTACGGGTGAAAAAATATCCTTTGGCACACCTGTATACAAGATTCAATACGACTCTATCAGTTCTCAAATGCTGGTGCAACTTCGTAGAATGGATAAGAAAAAAAGCCGATACAAGAGAGACGGAGTCTTTTTGGTCTGCGACAGTTCATTTTTGAAGCCTCATTGGCAAGAAACAATTGAATCGTTCTATGGAAATAATCAATTTAGAATCTGCCATCCTACAAATTCTATATTAATTGAGTCGGGTGTAGAACAAAGCTTTGGCATAGAGAAAAACTATTTCGGCACAGGATGTTACTCTTTGGAGTACGGAATGAAGTTCTGGCATAGTGGAAGTATGAATAATGCTTTTGAACATCCGGAAAAAGCGGTTGGCATTTGTCAGGGTACTAGCTCGGGAGTATGGAGCAAATCACCTGTATTTAAAGGGGTTGATTTAACCAATGGAAAGAAAACATGGACAAGGGCAATAAAGTTTTTTAGTCCTATTATTCATTATGAAACATTTAATGATAGTACTGTTCTTGCATTATCGGGAGGACTGCACACTATGAATCTGAATACCGGAAAGGGGTGGGATGTAGATATGCAGATGAATAACAAAGGATACATGAGTGCATCTGTTAAATCATCACTTTCTGCAGCTACCGGTGGAGGAGCCCTTGGAGCAATTGGAATGATGGTCGCATTTCCTGGTTCAGCAAAAGTGCCGAGTTCTACTTTTTCCAATATTCTAATGACCGACTCTGTTATTTATCTGGCTGGAAAAAATCAGATTATTTGTTGCAAAAAGCAAACCGGAGAAGTTATATGGTCAGACACGCTTCAGGAAAAGCAAACCAGTAGTTCTCAACTTCTTTTGAAAGATAATAAACTGATTATGATCAACTACGGTTGTTCAACTAATGATGAAGGTGAAAAGGTTAATTACGGTGAACCATTCGTTGCAGCCTATAATCCAAAAAGCGGAAACCTCTATTTTATGGAGAATCTGATGGATGAGACCGCAGGCCCTATTGCCGACTTTTGCATAGATAACTCCCGAATCAACCTACTCTTTTCCCACAAAATAGCAATACTTTCTCTTAATGATGGAAAGCTCATTAATGAGGTTACATATCCGGAAGAGAAATTCGGTTCTCTATGTTCATTTTCTGTGAAAGACAAACTGTTTATCAGTGAGAATAATCAGAATATTTCCACAATAACCGATCTATACAAGAACAAGCTTATTATAAAATCTCTCAAAGAAGACTGGATCACTGCTAATTTGGACGGCGTGATGGATGAAGATACAATTACGGCGAGCAAGATTTGGACTAAAACCGGAGATTGTTATGGATACACCGTTCTGCAAAATCAAGGAAGCAAAACCTGCGCACTTCTTTTTGATGGAAAGGTTACTGCTTATTTGAATGTGGATAATTTCTTTTTTATTGCAGATAAGTGGTTGTATGCTCTACAAAATCATGAGTTAATAAGGGTAAAGCTAAACTAGCCAACTTATTTGTATCAATAAATCAATTTATTTCAATTAAACGTTTCTTCATTCAGACCCGGATCTAAACAACCTGCACACCCGGATGTATAGGTCTTTTACATCCGGGTCTAAGCCCCCTGTACACCCGGATGTACGAAAAATTATTCAAAGTATATATTTTAATTTAAGTTAAAAGAAGCCTGTTGATAACTTCCTGAAATATTTTTCTTAAAAAGAGTGGGGAATTGTGGAGAAATGTGTAATTTTACAGTCTCAAACTATATAGTGAACTTGATGGATCGATTTTTGGGTAATATTGAAGCCAAAGCGGATGTAAAAGGTCGTCTTTTTATCCCTGCTTTATTTAGGAAACAGCTACAAGCTGCCTCTGAAGAAAGGCTTATTATGCGCAAAGATATCTTTCAGGACTGTTTGGTTCTTTACCCCGAAAGCGTTTGGAACGAGGAACTTAACGAATTACGCGGACGTCTCAACAAATGGAACGCAACCCACCAGCAAGTATTCAGACAATTTGTTTCCGATGTGGAAATTATCACACCGGACAGCAATGGACGAATCTTAATTCCAAAACGTTATATGCAAATGGCAGGCATCAATACCGATGTAAGGTTTATTGGTGTAGACAACACCATTGAAATATGGGCGAAAGCAAAAGCGGATCAGCCGTTTATGAATCCCGAAGAGTTCAGCCGGGAGCTTGAAAAAGTGATGAACAATAAAGCAATTAACGAATTAAAACCACCAACAACAGAATGAGCGAAGAAATAACATACCATGTGCCGGTGCTCCTAAAAGAGAGTGTAGACGGGATGAACATCCAGCCTGGAGGAACGTATGTGGACGTAACCTTTGGCGGTGGCGGACATTCGAAAGAGATTTTAAGCCGACTGGGAAAGAATGGCAAATTGCTAGGATTTGACCAGGACGAGGATGCGGAGAAGAATATTGTGAACGATGATCGATTCATCTTTGTGCGAAGCAACTTCCGTTATCTTCATAACTTTCTGCGTTATCACGACATTGACGGAGTGGATTCCATTCTTGCCGACCTGGGCGTTTCTTCTCACCACTTCGACGATAGCGAAAGAGGATTCTCTTTCCGTTTTGACGGGAAGCTGGACATGCGAATGAACAAGCGTGCCGGAATTACTGCAGCCGAAATGGTTAACACCTATGAAGAGGAAAGGCTTGCTAATATCTTCTATCTGTACGGGGAACTGAAAAATAGTCGCAGACTGGCTTCGGTCATTACTAAATCACGTGTAGATAAAAAGATTGAAACCATTGAAGATTTCCTTGCGGTGATTAAACCTCTTTTCGGAAGAGAAAGAGAGAAAAAGGAATTGGCCAAGGTATTTCAGGCTTTGCGCATTGAGGTAAATCAGGAAATGGAGACACTGAAAGATATGCTACTGGCTGCTACTGAAGCTTTAAAACCGGGAGGCCGACTGGTGGTTATCACTTATCATTCGCTGGAAGACCGAATGGTGAAAAATATAATGAAAACGGGAAACGTGGAAGGTAAGCAGGATCAGGATTTCTTTGGTAATCTGAACACTCCTTTCAAACTGATAAACAACAGAGTTATAGTACCCGATGAAAACGAAATTGCAAGGAATCCACGCTCCAGAAGCGCTAAACTAAGAATTGCAGAAAAGAAATAAGGCAATGAACGAAAACGAAGAAATTAAAACAGAACAGACTCAAGAGAAAAGCAGCCAAAAGGATGCTCAGGCTAAGGGTATGTCTCTTAAAAGTATTCTGGGAGGCGATATTCTGGCTAACGACTTTTTCCGTCGCCAGACAAAATTGCTGGTCCTCATCATGGTATTTGTTATTTTCTATATCAGCAACCGCTATTCCTGCCAACAACAGCTCATTGAGATTGACCGTTTGGAAAAGCAACTTACAGATATTAAATATGATGCGCTTACACGTTCTTCTGAATTAATGGAGAAAAGCCGTCAGTCAAGAATTGAGGAATATATAGCTACTCAGCAAAGTGATTTGCAAACAGCCACCAATCCTCCTTACTTAATAAAAAAATAAGCCATGTCTGTTAATAAAAAAAGCATAATGACCCGTTACTTCTTCATCATATTACTGATGGGGTTGGTTGGTTTTGCTATTGTTGTAAAGGCAGGTATCATTATGTTTGCCGAAAGACAGTACTGGAAGGATGTGGCAGAACGCTTTGTAAAAGAGAATGTGATAGTTCGCCCCAGTAGGGGAAATATTATCTCGGCTGATGGTAAGCTTATGGCCAGCAGTTTGCCGGAATATAAAATCTATATTGATTTTAAAGCCGGAGGAGAGGAGAAAGACAGTTTGCTGCGTGACAGCATGAAAATTATTTGTAAAGGACTACATAATATATTCCCGGAAGTATCAGCGGCCGAGTTCAAGTCTCATCTCCAGAAAGGCAGAAGAAAAGGAAGCAGAAGTTACCTTATTTATCCAAAACGGATTTCCTATATTCAATATAAGGAGGTGAAAAGGCTGCCCATTTTCAATATGAATAAATATAAGGGCGGTTTTCATGAGTTGGCTTTCAACCAGAGAAAGAAACCGTTTGGTTCTTTGGCAACCCGTACACTGGGTGATGTTTTTGCCGATACGGCTCAGGGCGCAAAGAACGGACTGGAACTGGCTTACGATACTATTCTGAAAGGTAAGAACGGAATTACTCATCGCCAGAAGGTGATGAATAAATACCTCAACATTACAGATGTTGCTCCCCAGGACGGACTTGATCTTGTAACTACAATTGATGTGGGAATGCAGGATATTACTGAAAAGGCCTTACTGGATAAACTGAAAGAAATTGATGCCAATGTGGGTGTTGCCGTATTGATGGAAGTTGCAACCGGTGAGGTAAAAGCCATTGTGAACATGACTAAATGCAAAGATGGCAATTACCGGGAAATAAGGAACAACGCGGTTTCGGATATGATGGAACCGGGTTCTACATTTAAAACTGCTTCAATCATGGTTGCGCTGGAGGATGGGAAAATAACCCCCGATGACGGGGTAGATACTGGTAACGGTGTAAAGATGATGCATGGACGTCCAATGAAGGATCATAACTGGGCCAGAGGTGGATATCAATATCTTACTGTTCCACAAATATTAATGGTCTCTTCAAATATCGGCGTATCTACTATTATAGACAATGCCTACTTTAATAATCCCCAAAAGTATGTACAGGGACTTTACAGATTAGGCATTAATGCCAACCTTCATATACCTATAAAGGGAGCAGGAAGGGCACACATTCGCATGCCAAACAAGGACAACTGGTCAAAGACTGCTTTGCCGTGGATGTCTATTGGTTACGAATCTCAGGTACCTCCTATCAATACGCTGGCTTTTTATAATGCGATTGCCAACAATGGTGTGATGGTAGCTCCTAAATTTGTAAAGGGGGTAATGAAGAATGGCGAAATGGTTCAGGAGTTCCCTACGGAAGTAATTAAACAATCAATCTGCTCTGAACGCACACTGAAGCAAATTCAAGCCATTTTGCAGAGAGTGGTGAGCGAAGGTCTGGCTAAACCAGCCGGTTCAAAGCAATTCCATGTTTCAGGAAAAACAGGTACGGCACAGATTTCTCAGGGAAGCGGGGGATACAAATCGGGACCAGTGAATTATCTGGTTAGTTTTTGCGGATACTTCCCTTCTGAAGCACCAAAATATAGTTGCATTGTTGCAATACAAAAATCAGGTCTGCCGGCATCCGGTGGTTTAATGGCCGGTAGTGTTTTTGGAAAGATTGCCGAAAGAGTGTATGCCAAGAACCTTAGTACGGACCTATCTCTTGCCGTTGATTCAAACTCAGTGGTAATTCCCAATGTGAAGTCCGGCGAAATAAATGAAATTAAATATGTGCTCGATGCATTAAAGATACAGAATCGTGAACAGTTCACTCCAATTTCCTACGGTAAAAAGTCATGGGGAACAGCTCAGCAAAGTTCAAACGCCGTATTAATTACGGAAAGAATGGCTCTTCGTAATTTTATGCCTGCCGTTATTGGGATGGGTGCAAAAGATGCTGTATATTTACTGGAAAGTAAAGGATTGAAAGTCTCCCTGTCAGGTATAGGTAAGGTAAACTCTCAAAGCATTCCACAAGGAACACGTATTGTTAAAGGGCAAACAGTAATCATACAATTGAATTAAAAGATATATGAAACTAGATCTAGTAATTAAGAATATACAAGTGACTAAACAGATTGGTCACTCAGAAATTAACCTTACCGGAATTAACTCTGACTCCAGAAAAATAGAATCCGGACATCTTTTTGTAGCCGTTAAAGGTACACAGGCCGACGGACACAATTATATCTCAACTGCCATTGAAAAAGGAGCTGTTGCTATCTTATGTGAAGATCTTCCCACAGAGTTATCTGAGAATGTTACTTATATTCAAGTGAAAGATACTGAAGATGCTGTAGGAAAAGCTGCAACTGCATTTTACGGTGATCCTACTTCCAAGCTGGAATTAGTTGGAGTTACCGGAACAAATGGAAAAACAACTATTGCCACTTTATTATATGATACATTTCGCTACTTCGGTTATAAGGTAGGACTGCTTTCTACCGTGTGCAACTATATTGACGATGAAGCTGTACCTGCAACACATACTACCCCCGACCCTATCAGTTTAAATGAACTATTGGGAAGAATGGCCGATGCTGGTTGCAAATATGTGTTTATGGAAGTAAGCTCACACGCTATTGCACAAAAAAGGATCAGTGGACTAAGTTTCGCCGGTGGTATCTTTACCAATCTAACCCGCGATCATTTGGATTATCACAAGACTGTAGAGAATTATCTGAAAGCGAAGAAGAAATTCTTTGATGATCTTCCCAAAAATGCTTTTGCACTGACTAACGTAGACGATAAGAATGGCATGGTAATGTTGCAAAACACCAAAGCAAAAACATATACTTACTCACTAAGGAGTCTCTGCGACTTTAAAGGAAGGATCCTTGAAGATCATTTCGAAGGAATGCTGCTTAATTTCAATGACAAAGAGCTTGCCGTACAGTTTATCGGTAAGTTTAATGCATCCAATTTATTGGCTGTATTCGGAGCCGCCACTTTGCTGGGTAAAAAGGAAGAGGACGTTTTGGTAGCACTTAGTACACTTCGCCCTGTTGCCGGTCGTTTTGATTCACTGCGCTCGCCACAAGGATATACTGCAATTGTAGATTATGCCCATACTCCTGATGCATTGATAAATGTACTGGCCGCTATTCAGGAAATTCTTGAAGGAAAGGGTAAAATTATAACTGTGGTAGGTGCCGGAGGAAACCGCGATAAAGGTAAGCGTCCTATCATGGCTCAGGAGTCTGTAAAAGCAAGCGACAAGGTAATTATTACGTCTGATAATCCGCGCAACGAGGAACCACAGGATATTATCAATGATATGCTGGACGGCTTAACTGCTGAAGAGCGTAAAAACGTAATCACTATTGTTGACCGTAAAGAGGCTATTCGCACAGCTTGTATGCTGGCGCAACCCGGAGATGTGATTCTGGTTGCAGGAAAAGGCCATGAGAATTATCAGGAAATTAAAGGAGTGAAACATCACTTCGATGATAAAGAAGTACTTAGAGAAATATTCGGAAACTAAATACTTAATACATTCAAACTTATGTTATACTATTTATTTGAATATCTACATAAATTCGGCTTCCCCGGGGCTGGCGTATTCGGTTATATTTCTTTCCGGGCTTTGATGGCTATCATACTATCACTGCTTATCTCTTCTATTTTCGGTAATAAGTTTATCGATGCATTGAAACGCAAACAAATTACCGAGATACAAAGAGAGGCAAGCATTGATCCTTTTAATGTGAAAAAGATTGGAGTACCCAGCATGGGAGGCGTTATTATTATTGTTGCCATATTGGTTCCCTGTCTTTTACTAGGAAAGCTAAATAATGTATACATGTTGCTTATGTTGGTAACAACTATCTGGCTGGGTACACTTGGATTCTTGGATGACTACATAAAAATATTCAAAAAAGACAAAGAAGGCTTACACGGTAAATTCAAAATAGTTGGTCAGGTGGGGCTGGGATTAATTGTTGGACTCACGCTTTATTTCAGTCCGCAAGTGGTGATCCGCGAAAACATTGAAATAAAACAGGGAAAACAAATCGTAGATGTAATACATGCAAAAAAAGACATCAAATCAACGCAGACTACTATTCCTTTCTTTAAAGGAAATAACTTTGACTATGCGGATTTGGTAGGTTTTTTGGGAGATAAAGCCCAGCCGGTAGGATGGATTATATTTGTCTTTGTGACAATCTTTGTTGTTACAGCTGTATCAAACGGGGCAAATCTCAATGACGGTATGGATGGAATGGCCGCAGGAAACTCTGCCATAATAGGACTCAC
Source organism: Bacteroidaceae bacterium (assembly GCA_963667395.2). GTDB lineage: Bacteria > Bacteroidota > Bacteroidia > Bacteroidales > Bacteroidaceae > Bacteroides. The sequence continues at coordinate 3,054,981 of CAXXJL010000001.1, read as the reverse complement.
ATTGGGAATACTGGCCTATGTATCCAGTCACCTCGAGTTTGCCGGCTATCTGAATATCATGTATATTCCCAAAAGTGAGGAGCTAGTAATTTTTATTTGTGCATTTATCGGTGCATTAATCGGATTTCTGTGGTACAATGCCTATCCTGCACAAGTATTTATGGGAGATACCGGCAGTTTAACAATTGGAGGTATTATTGCCGTTCTAGCCATCATCATTCACAAAGAATTACTAATTCCTATTTTATGCGGAGTATTCCTCGTTGAGAACCTATCAGTTATTCTACAGGTACATTATTTCAAATTAGGAAAAAAGAAAGGAGTTCGCCAGCGAATCTTTAAGCGTACTCCAATACACGACCATTTCCGTACTACAATGTCTCAACTTGAGCCAAACTGTACATACAGATTCACAAAGCCAGCCAATGTATACCATGAATCAAAAATTACCGTGCGATTCTGGATTGTTACCATTTTACTAGCTGCAATTACTATTATAACTTTAAAGATAAGATAAAAAATGACTAAAAGAATTGTCATATTAGGAGCAGGTGAAAGCGGAGCAGGCGCAGCCGTTTTAGCAAAGAAAGAAGGATTCGATGTTTTTGTGTCGGATATGTCTGTCATTAAAGACCAGTATAAAGAGCTTTTGAACTCAAGAGGTATTCAGTGGGAAGAAGGACAACATACCGAAGAACTGATTCTCAATGCTGATGAAATAATAAAAAGCCCTGGAATTCCGAATGATGCTCCACTAATTCTGAAGCTTAAAGAAAAAGGGACGCCTATCATTTCTGAGATAGAGTTTGCAGGTAGATATACCAATGCAAAGATGATCTGTATTACCGGAAGTAACGGAAAAACTACTACTACTTCACTTATTTATCACATCTTTAAAAGCGCAGGTCTAAACGTTGGTCTCGCAGGAAATATCGGACAAAGTCTGGCTCTTCAGGTTGCTGAATGCAATTATGACTATTATATCATTGAACTAAGTAGTTTCCAATTGGATAACATGTATCAGTTCAGGGCAAATATTGCTATTCTAATGAATATCACTCCTGATCATCTGGATCGTTACGACCATAATATGCAGAATTATATTGATTCCAAGTTCCGTATCACTCAAAACCAGACTGATGAAGATGCCTTTATCTTCTGGAACGACGATCCGATTATACAGGAAGAATTAAAGAAACATGGCATACATGCTCATCTTTATCCATTCTCCATTGAGAAGGAAGAAGGAGTAAAAGCGTATGTTGACCAGGATAAAGTAGTATTTAGCGAACCAATCACTTTCAATATGGAACAGGAAGAGTTGTCTCTTACAGGAACACATAATCTTTATAACTCTATGGCAGCAGGCATTTCTGCTAATCTTGCCGGAATTAGAAAAGAATATATCCGCACTGCACTGAGTGATTTTAAAGAGGTAGAGCACCGTTTGGAGAAAGTTGCCCGTGTACGTGGTATCGATTTCATCAATGACTCTAAGGCTACCAATGTGAACTCATGCTGGTATGCTTTGGGAAGCATGAAAACCAAAACTGTTCTGATAATAGGAGGAAAAGATAAGGGAAACGATTATACCGAGATCGAACAACTAGTGAAAGAAAAAGTCTCGGCTTTAGTTTTTCTGGGAGTAGATAATAGTAAGCTTCATGCTTTCTTTGATGGGAAAGTAGAAAAAATTGTGGACTGTACTTCAATGAAGGATGCTGTAGATCAGGCCTATCATTTGGCTGAAAAAGGTGAAACAGTATTGCTGTCTCCTTGCTGTGCCAGCTTTGACCTGTTCAAAAGCTACGAAGACCGTGGTCTCCAATTTAAAGAATGTGTCAACAACTTATAACTAGGATATGGATCTGATAAAGAACTTATTCAAAGGAGACAAAGTTATCTGGATAATATTCCTTTTCCTTTGTGTGATCTCTGTTGTTGAGGTTTTTAGTGCGGCAAGCACATTAACCTACAAAACAGGAGATCATTGGGGCCCTATTACCCAACACACAGTAATTATGCTGGTAGGTGTTCTAGTGGTATGGATTACCCATAAAGTTAATTACAGATATTTTCAGGCTATACCCGTTTTTCTTTTACCATTAGCAGCAGTCTTGCTGGTCCTGGTAATTGTTATCGGAAGCATGACCAACGGTGCCGCCCGCTGGATGAGCATCTTCGGACTTCAGTTTCAGCCGTCCGAATTAGCTAAAATGGCGGTCATCATAACCGTTTCTTATATATTAGCAAAGGGGCAGGAAGAAGAAGGGGCTAATCCAAAAGCCTTCAAGTATATTATGTGGATAACAGGGGGAATCTGTGCTTTAATTGCTCCTGAAAACCTTTCTACCGCTGCCTTACTTTTTGGAGTAGTTTTCCTGATGATGATAATAGGAAGAATTCCATTAAAGAAACTGGCTATGTTAATGGGAAGCATTTTATTCATAGCAGCTATGGCTGTCGGTGTTACTATGCTTGTTCCCGATAAAGCAGACGACGGCATTCTTCACCGTATGAGCACATGGAAAAGTCGTATCATTGGTTTTGCCAGTCCAAAGAAGGATATTCCCGCAGCTAAATTTGATATCGATAAGGATGCACAGGTTGCTCATGCTAACATTGCTATTGCAACAAGTAACGTTATCGGTAAAATGCCGGGAAACAGTATTGAACGAGATTTCCTATCGCAGGCATTTTCAGATTTTATCTTTGCCATTATTATTGAAGAGCTAGGTTTGTTAGGTGGAGGATTTGTGGTTATTCTATATATCTGGCTCCTTATCCGAGCGGGCCGGATAGCACAGAAAGCAAAAGGAAATTTTGCTACTTTCCTGGTTATGGGAATTGTTTTATTATTAGTATCTCAAGCAATAATGAACATGTGTGTAGCAGTTGGGTTAATCCCGGTTACAGGGCAACCTCTCCCGCTAATAAGCAAGGGAGGAACCTCAACTCTAATCAATTGCGTGTACATTGGGATGATTTTGAGTGTGAGCCGGTATACTGCAAAGTTGGAAGAAAACGAGAATCATAAAGATGTAAAGGCAGAAGATACCACTATAAATAAAAATGAAATTATTGCTGAAGAAAGTTTAGCTTAAAGAAGAATTTAAAGGAAGTTTTATTCATATATTTGTTGGATAATCAACGATATTGAGATTATGGAAGAGAAATTACGAATTATAATTAGCGGAGGAGGAACGGGAGGACATATCTTTCCGGCTGTATCTATAGCCAATGCAATCAAGGAACAGCATCCTGAAGCAGAAATTCTCTTTGTAGGCGCTGAAGGAAGAATGGAAATGCAACGGGTTCCCGCTGCAGGATATGAAATAAAAGGTTTACCCATTAGTGGATTTGACCGCAAAAACTTGCTTAGAAATTTTGCAGTCCTTTATAAATTAGCAAAGAGCCAGATCAAGGCATATAGTATTATCAAACAATTCAAGCCTCATGCCGCTGTTGGTGTAGGTGGATATGCAAGTGGCCCTACATTGAAAATGGCCGGAATGATGGGCGTGCCTACTCTTATTCAGGAACAGAATTCTTATGCCGGTGTTACAAACAAGCTATTGGCAAAAAAAGCAAAGAAAATATGTGTTGCCTATGATGGCATGGATAAGTTCTTTGAAAAGGATAAAATCATATTAACCGGAAATCCCGTTCGCCAGGGACTTGTAAATAATAAAATCACTCGCGAAGAAGGCATCAACTTCTTCCATCTGGATCCGGCAAAAAAAACAATTCTGGTTATTGGAGGAAGCTTAGGAGCCCGCACCATCAACCAATGCATAATGAAGAATCTGATAAAAATCAAGAATTCAGATGTACAGTTCGTTTGGCAAACAGGTAAGATATATTATGAACAAGCGTTACAGAAAGTAAAAAAATCCGGTGAACTGCCACTTTTCGTTACAGATTTTATCTCAAGCATGGAGCATGCCTATGCCGCTGCAGATTTGGTAATATCACGTGCAGGGGCTGGGTCTATTTCTGAGTTTTGCTTGCTTGGCAAACCAGTAATCCTGGTTCCATCACCAAATGTTGCTGAAGATCATCAAACCAAAAATGCATTGGCTCTAGTTGATAAATCGGCCGCTTTATATGTTAAAGATAGCGAGGCTGAAGAGAAATTAGTGAATACGGCAATTGAAACAATTCATCAGGATAATGTTCTAAAAGACCTGAGTGAAAATATAAAGAAACTTGCTTTTACCAACTCGGCAAGCATTATTGCAGAAGAAGTTTATAAGTTGGCAAATGAATACAGACAGAAAAATGGAAATTAATGAAATAAAATCCGTCTACTTTATTGGTGCCGGCGGAATTGGCATGAGTGCATTGGTACGTTATTTTCTTTCTAAAGGAAAAAACGTGGCTGGTTATGACCGCACTCCTAGTGAATTAACTGAAAAACTGATCGAAGAAGGAGCCCGGATACATTATACAGAAGATATAAAACTGATTCCGACAGAATGTTTAGACAAGAATTCAACTCTTGTTGTTCTCACTCCGGCAATACCGAAAGAACATGCGGAACTAAACTTCTTTATTGATGGTAATTTTGAAATTCAAAAGCGTGCCCAGGTTCTGGGAACAATAACCAAAGCAAGCAAAGGATTATGTGCGGCAGGAACACATGGAAAAACAACAACTTCAACAATGACTGCTCACATCCTACATCAGTCAAAGGTGGGTTGTACTGCTTTCTTAGGAGGAATATCAAAAAACTATAAAAGTAACCTAATCCTTTCCGATGAAAGTGATTTTACCGTAATTGAAGCCGACGAATTTGACCGTTCATTCCACTGGTTACATCCATATATGTCTGTTATCACCTCTTCCGACCCTGATCATTTGGATATTTATGGAACAGAGGAAGCATATCTGAAAAGTTTTGAGAAGTACACATCGTTAATTCAGCCTGACGGTTGCCTTATTATCCGCAAGGGGATTTCTTTGCAGCCTAAAGTTCAGGAAGGTGTTAAGGTATATACTTACTCTAAAAATGAAGGCGACTTTCACGCTGAAAATATTCGCATCGGAAACGGAGAGATATTCTTTGACTTTGTAACTCCAAAGGAAGTAATCAAAGACATTCAGTTAGGTGTGCCCGTTAGTATCAATATTGAAAACGGAGTTGCCGCAATGGCTTTATGCTGGCTTAACGGAGTAACGGCAGAGGAACTAAAGAGTGGAATGGCAAGTTTCCAGGGTGTAGACAGACGTTTTGATTTTAAAATCAAAAATGATAAAGTAGTTTATTTAAGTGATTATGCACATCACCCATCCGAAATTAAACAAAGTGTAATTTCCATACGTGATTTGTATGAAGACAAAAAGATAACCGGAATATTCCAACCTCACCTGTATACCCGTACACGTGATTTCTATAAAGATTTTGCAGATAGCCTCTCGTTACTGGACGAAGTCATCTTGCTTGATATTTATCCGGCTCGTGAACTTCCTATTGAAGGCGTAACCAGCAAACTGATTTATGATAATCTTCGCGAAGGAATGGAAAAAAGTATGTGCTCGAAAGAAAACATGCTAGATGTTTTGAAAGAGAAAAAAATAGAAGTACTAATAACACTTGGTGCAGGTGATATTGAAGACTATGCTGCTGACATTCAAAAATTACTAAATAACAGATGATTAAGAAAATTCTGCTACTGACCGTTCTACTGCTAATTATCGCTTATCTCATTATTGCGATAACAGCTTTCAATAACAAATCTGATGATCAGACTTGTAAGAACATTGAATTGATTATTAAGGATAGTGTCAATGCAGGATTTATCACAGAAAACGAAATTGCTTCCTTATTAAAAGAAGAAGGCGTTTATCCTGTGGGCAGAAAAATGGATAGAATTCAGACCAGAAAACTAGAAAAGACGCTGGCTGAACATCCCTTAATAGAAAGGGCTGAATGTTACAAAACTCCTGGTGGTAAAATTTGCATGGAAGTATCACAACGTCTTCCTATCCTTCGGATTATGAATAACAAAGGAGAAAGTTTTTATTTAGACAATCAGGGGAAAATTATTCCTCCCGAAGCAAGTTGCACTGCTCATCTGGCCATTGTTACCGGATATGCAGAAAAGTCATTTGCAATGAGGAATTTATATAAGTTTGGCGTATTTTTGCAGAATGATAAGTTCTGGAATGCTCAGATTGAACAAATAAATGTAACGCCAACCAGAGAAATAGAGTTGATTCCACGTGTGGGAGATCATATTGTGTTCCTTGGAAAAATAGACAATTTTGAGGAAAAGCTTGAACGGCTGAAAATATTTTATGAAAAAGCACTGAATAAAGTGGGATGGAATAAATATGAGCGCATTAATTTAGAATTTAGCAATCAAATAATTTGCACCAAAAGAGAAGAAACGAATAAGCCTGTGTGAAAACGACCAATGGCTGAGGGGTAAAACCCAAAATATTGGACTATTAACATGGTTATAAATTATAATAGTATGGCAGAAACAGATTTTATCGTAGCTATAGAGTTGGGATCATCAAAGATCACCGGTATAGCAGGGAAAAAAGAAAGTGACGGAAGTATTCATGTCCTTGCCTATGCCAAGGAAGAATCATCCTCATTTATCAGAAAGGGAGTAATCTATAACATAGATAAAACAGCTCAAAGCCTGACCTCTATCATCAATAAGTTAGAGGATACATTACACAATTCCATATCTAAAGTATATGTAGGCATCGGCGGACAATCAATCCGCACGGTTAAAAATATAGTAAACCGCCATTTAGCAAACGAAGAGATTATCACCCAGGAATTAGTAGATTCCATCATTGATGAAAATATTCAAATTCCGCTGGTAGATATGGATATACTTGATGTAATTCCACAGGAATACAAAATCGGTATTAATCTGCAAGCTGACCCGGTGGGTGTGCTTGGAAGCAACATAGAAGGACGTTTTCTTAATATAGTAGCTCGTTCATCAATAAAAAAAAATCTGCAAAGATGCTTCGAACTGGCTAAAATTGATGTTGCCGAATATTTCATTTCTCCATTAGCCACTGCTGGTGTACTTCTCACAGATAACGAAAAGCGCACAGGATGTGCTTTAGTAGACTTTGGCGCCGATACAACAACCATTGCTGTCTATAAAAACAATATACTTCGTTACCTTTCCGTTCTGCCATTGGGAGGCAATAACATTACCCGCGATATTTCAGCATTGCAAATGGAAGAAGAAGAAGCCGAAAGCTTAAAAGTAGAATATGGTAATGCTATTCTTGAATACATTGATGAAGAAGGACCTAAGGCTTATCAATTGAACGATGAGAAACGCTCTATAGAACGAAAAACATTAAATGAAATTATAGAAGCACGGGCAGAAGAGATTATAGCCAATGTATGGAACCAGATTCAAATTTCCGGTTATCAAGGAGATTTAATGTCTGGAATGGTAATTACCGGTGGTGGTTCAAATCTAAAGAACCTGGACGAAGCAATTAAAGTTAGAACAAAAATAAGTAATGTAAAAATCGCTAAATTTGTTCGTAGCGAAATAAAAGCAGAAGGACCAGAACTATTTAAAAAAGACGGAACCCAAAACACAATTATAGGCTTGCTAAATGCAGGAAAAGAAAACTGCTGTTTAAAGGAAGTCACTAAACCGGTTGAAGCCCCTGTTAAAGTTGCGGTTCCTCAGGATCAGACCCTTTTCCCTAATGATGATACTGCCTCAGAAGAAGAGGACGTAATAAACACTGAAGAAGAAAGAAAAAGAAGAGAAGAAGAAGAGAAAGAGAGAGTGCGCAGAAGACTAGAAAGAGAAGAGGAAGACAGGGAACGGAAAAGACTAGAGAAAGAACGGAAACAAAAAGAAAAAGAAGAGAAAGAACGAAGAAAGAGAGAGAAAGGTCCAGGTAAATTCAAAACAATGTTTGAGAAATTTACGACAGACATTTTCAGCGATGATGAAGAAAAATAAAAATAGCAATATAGTAATTACATCACATAAATAACAGATAGTTATGACAGACGAGATAATGCCATTTGAATTTCCTGCAGATACCCCAAGTATTATTAAGGTAATCGGCGTGGGTGGCGGCGGCGGAAATGCTGTTAATCACATGTATAAGGAAGGTATACATGATGTAACATTCGTTCTGTGCAACACAGATAACCAAGCTCTTGCAGAATCTGATGTTCCCGTTAAACTGCAACTAGGACGTTTCATAACCGAGGGACTAGGAGCAGGGAACAAACCGAAACGTGCCTCTGATGCGGCGGAAGAGAGCATAGAAGATATTAAATCACTCCTGAGTGATGGGACCAAAATGGTTTTCATTACGGCTGGTATGGGTGGAGGAACCGGAACTGGTGCTGCCCCTGTCATTGCAAAAACAGCCAAGGAACTGGATATTCTTACAGTGGGAATTGTAACCATTCCTTTCTTGTTCGAAGGAGAAAAGAAAATTATCCAAGCCCTTGATGGTGTTGAACAAATCAGCAAACATGTTGATGCCCTTCTTGTTATCAACAACGAGCGTTTAAGGGAGATTTATTCTGACCTTACCTTCATGAATGCATTCGGCAAGGCAGATGACACACTTTCAATTGCGGCAAAAAGTATTGCTGAAATTATTACGATGCGAGGTAAAGTTAATCTTGACTTTGCTGATGTGAATACAATCCTAAAAGACGGCGGAGTAGCAATTATGAGTACCGGTTTAGGTGAAGGCGAAAATCGTGTAAGCAAAGCTATAGAAGATGCTCTTCACTCTCCTTTACTGAACAATAATGATATATTCAACGCAAAGAAAGTATTACTCAACGTCTCTTTCTGCGAACAATCAGAACTGATGATGGAAGAAATGAACGAGGTTCATGAATTTATGAGTAAGTTCGATAAAGGCGTAGAAGTTATCTGGGGTGTCGCTGTAGACGATACGCTGGAAAATAAAGTCAAGATTACTGTTCTGGCTACCGGATTTGGCATGACTAACATTCCGGGCATGGATGAGGTCATCAACAAAAGAACGCAGGAAGAAGAAGAACGACTGGCTCAGCTGGAGGAAAAAGAGGAAGAAAATCGTCGACGTATTGTAATCGCTTATGGTGAAGATGCACTCAAAGGAGGAGCAAAAGCACATAAAAGACGCCGCCACATCTATCTTTTCAATCCTGAAGATTTAGATAATGAAGAAATAATTTCAGCAGTTGAAATTTCTCCTACTTACCAACGAGATAAAGCTACCTTAGAGAAAATTAAGGGCAAAGCTGTAATAAATGAAACAGTTCTTATTCCAGAAACGGAAGATGGCAGTACAATTATAAGTTTTAATTAAAAAAGATATATTATGGATTTATTTGAAAAAGTCAGCGAAAATATAAAAGAGGCTATGAAAGCCAAAGATAAAGTAAAACTGGAAGCACTTAGAAACGTGAAGAAATATTTTATCGAGGCTAAAACTGCTCCTGGAGCAAATGATGTTTTATCTGACGAAGCAGCATTAAAAATCATTCAAAAGCTTGTAAAGCAAGGAAAAGATTCTGCCGAAATCTTTATTGGACAGAATCGTCAGGATCTTGCAGACGTAGAATTGGCTCAGGTTAAAGTTATGGAAGTTTACCTCCCAAAACAAATGACTGCTGAAGAGCTGGAGGCTGCTATTAAAGCAATTATTGCTGAAACAGGAGCTACAAGCGCCAAAGATATGGGTAAAGTAATGGGGGTAGCATCTAAACAACTTGCCGGATTGGCCGAAGGACGAGCTATTTCTGCTCTTGTTAAGGAACTGCTGGCATAAAAACCTATTCTTTAAAATATAAAGCTCCCTTATGCTCTCTACGGAGAATCCCGCATAAGGGAGTTTCTGTTTTCCAGCTAGTCAAATAGCTCCTTTAAAATATCCTGCGATTTCAAGGCTGGGAACTCCGGCAAATGAAGACGATAATAATCATTTATAATAAGTAAACATCGACTGCGCTCCACCCTACTCATTGCAAAAAGATGCATGGTATCATAGTTCATTCGCATCAACCGCACCAACCTGGAAGCCTCATCAGGCTGAATAAATAAACTGTGATACGGCTTTTTGGTAGTAAAACAAGCGTTCAGCAAATCAAAGTAATCTCCATCATGATAATCCTCCAGATTTGGATAAAGTCCCAGAAAACGGGAAAGACGCATAAGAAAGACTAAATGAAAATTGGCAAAACCTTTATCTTGTTCATCCAGCCACTGAATAGAATGAACTAAATAAGCAAACAAAGGACGGTTCTCAACTTCTTCACGAACCGCACGATATAGAAATTCCGCAATAAAAAGAGCAATGGCCGATTTATATGGATCATAAGGCAGCGAAGAGAAAGGATAATAAGATTTAGCCTCTTTCACACGATGAAGGTTAGAAGTGGGACGATAATCTGCTTCCATTTCAATAATAGAAAGAGGCTGAAAAAGCACGGACTTCACAGCTGATTTCTTTGACCGTGGAAGATTTACTAAGAAAGAAGCACGCCCGGACAATTCAGTATAGATCTCCACAATGTTAGAATTATCATTGTATTTCATGGAATGAAGAACAATTCCTCTGGTTTTTTGTAGCATAATTGACTCCTACCCCTTATTTTAAATTTAGAAAAACAAAGCTACAAAAAAAGAATATAACCGCAAATTTATAGTTTGCATATAATCCATACAAAAAAAAGATAAAAAAAAATGAGGCCGCTATTTTATTGATATTCAAAGATTAACAATCAATAAAACGAAAGAATCATGCCAATCACAAAAACTTTTTTGCTGGAATATTTTGTTATTCCAAAAATACCCCTATCTTTGCACCGCAATCAGGAAATAAAGCGATTGCAAAACAGAAATGTTTGACATAATGGCCCGTTCGTCTATCGGTTAGGACGTTAGATTTTCATTCTAGAAAGGGGGGTTCGACTCCCCCACGGGCTACAAAGTTAAAAGTATAAATTCAAAGAATTAAAAGATTAGTCGAAAAAATGGCAAATCACAAATCATCAATCAAGAGAATTAGACAAGCTGAAACGAAAAGACTTCATAACAGATATTATGGTAAAACCATGAGAAACGCTGTTAGAAAGCTACGTTCTACTTCTGACAAATCAGAAGCTACAGCTATGTATCCAAGTATCACTAAACTGTTAGATAAACTAGCAAAGACAAACGTTATTCATAAGAATAAAGCTAGTAACTTAAAGTCTAAATTGGCAGTTTACATCAACAAGCTTGCTTAATACAAAGAATTAAAAGAACATTCTTTATATATTAAGGTCGGATTATTTAATCCGGCCTTTTGTGTATACGCATATATCAGAAGTGGCTCAATAAAAAAGCGTAACGAGGTGAAAATTAGGCTAATTAAAGTAGTAAGAACCAATTAAAACCACTATATTTGCTATGTTTAAATAATTACAGATTAAATATGACTGAAGAACAAATAGCGAATAATGATTCAATGTATTCCGCGGACAGTATTCAGGTACTGGAGGGGTTAGAGGCTGTTAGAAAGCGCCCTGCTATGTACATTGGAGACACTGGTTTAAAAGGTTTGCACCATTTAGTATATGAGGTTGTTGATAACTCAATCGACGAAGCCTTGGCAGGCTATTGTGACCACATAGAAGTGTGCATTAACGAAGACAACTCTATCACCGTGCAAGATAATGGACGTGGTATCCCGGTTGATTTTCATGAAAAAGAACAGAAATCAGCACTTGAAGTTGTTATGACTGTACTTCATGCCGGTGGTAAGTTCGACAAAGGCTCTTACAAAGTATCCGGTGGTTTACACGGTGTGGGTGTATCCTGCGTAAATGCTCTTTCTACTCTTCTTGTTGCCCAGGTTGCAAGAAACGGAGACGTTTATGAACAAGAATATTGCTGCGGTGTTCCAAAAGAAGCAGTTAAGATTGTAGGTAAAACAGACAAGACAGGAACAAAAGTAACTTTCCATCCGGATAGTTCTATCTTTACTGTAACAGAATACAAATATGAGATTCTTGCTACCCGTATGCGTGAGCTCGCTTATTTGAATGCCGGACTTACAATTACACTGGCTGATCATCGTGTTAAGAACGAAGAAGGAGAATTTAAAAAGGACACTTTTCATTCAACAGAAGGCTTAAGAGAATTCGTTCGCTTTGTAGACTCTTCACGCGAGAAACTTATCAACGACGTAATCTACATCAACACAGAAAAACAAGGTACTCCTGTAGAAGTGGCTATCATGTATAACACTTCCTATACAGAGAATATCCATTCATACGTTAACAACATTAACACTATAGAAGGTGGTACTCACCTTGCCGGCTTCCGTCGTGCGCTGACTCGTACACTGAAGAAATACGCCGAAGACTCCAAAATGCTGGAGAAAGTAAAAGTTGAAATTGCGGGGGATGACTTCCGTGAAGGATTAACTGCAGTTATTTCTATCAAAGTACAGGAGCCTCAGTTTGAAGGACAAACCAAAACCAAGTTAGGTAATAACGAAGTAATGGGCGCTGTAGATCAGGCTGTGGGTGAAGCTCTGAATAATTATCTTGAAGAGCATCCTAAGGAAGCCAAGATGATTGTTGATAAAGTGATTCTGGCTGCTACTGCACGTCACGCTGCCCGCAAAGCACGTGAAATGGTACAACGTAAATCGCCAATGTCTGGTGGTGGACTTCCAGGTAAACTAGCCGACTGCTCTGACAAGGATCCTGATAAATGTGAAATTTTCCTTGTCGAGGGAGATTCTGCGGGGGGTACAGCCAAACAAGGTCGTAACCGTTCGTTTCAGGCTATTCTTCCACTTCGTGGTAAAATTCTGAATGTAGAGAAAGCAATGCGCCACAAAGCCTACGAAAGTGAGGAAATTCGCAACATCTACACAGCTCTTGGAGTAACTATCGGAACTGAAGACGATACACAGGAAGCAAATATCGCCAAACTGCGTTATAAGAAGATTATAATCATGACCGATGCCGACGTCGATGGTTCTCACATCGACACCCTTATCATGACTTTCTTCTTCCGCTTTATGCCTCAGATTATTCAGAACGGATATCTATATATTGCCAATCCCCCACTCTACTTATGTAAGAAGGGTAAGGCTGAAGAATATTGCTGGACAGAAGCCCAACGCCAACGTTTTATTGAAACTTATGCCGGTGGTGCTGAAAATGCTGTTCACACCCAAAGGTACAAAGGTTTGGGAGAAATGAACGCAATGCAGCTTTGGGATACAACAATGGATCCTGACAACCGTACTTTACGCCAGGTAAATATTGAAAATGCTGCCGAAGCAGATTATATTTTCTCTATGCTAATGGGTGAAGACGTAGGACCTCGTAGAGAGTTTATTGAAGAGAATGCTACTTATGCTAATATTGACGCATAAGAACTTTATCATATAAAAAAGAACGAGGCTGTTTCAATTGAAACAGCCTCGTTCTTTTTTATAGCGAATTGTTTAGACTAAAATCAGTAAAACAATCTTTATGTTTATCTTCTCTTCATTGTCTTAGCACGCTTTTCTGCCATTTCCCGGGCATACTCTTCGCTTCCCACAGCTTTTATCCTCTGAATGCAGGCATTTCTGTCAGAGTTAAAGACGAAGCCAAACAGCTTACTCACAAAATTCGTAAACTTCTTGCATTCGTCCACATTTTCCAGACAATCAGCACAGGAAGAATAACCGTTCGATAAGCAGCAGATTCTGGTTTTGCACCAGGTTGCCTTTTCATTCTTCTGACAGCCAGGGCAGCTACCCTTCTGATATTTCCGACAAGCTCCACAATAAAGTCCGCAAAAAGCGACCAAATCCTTATTAATTTCAATCGGCATTTCCATAACACAAGTTTTTTATAAGGTTTATCTCTAAATTATCCAGCTCAGCCACTTCAGCTTTGCATCTTCTCCACGAAAAGATCAATTGCCTCTTGATTTATGTTTGAAACAGATACAGTGGTTTTCATCACTTTCTTAACCACAAACCGGTCAATAAAGTTCATTTCTTCAAGAAGAAGTTCGCCTCCCATAAAACCTCTTACCTTTGAATGGCGGAGTAGTTTTTCAGGGAAAGAGCGGTCCATTTCTTCCTGCTGCTTTATCTTGTCGGGTTCCATTCCACAAAGGAATAAACCAACTTCTCTAACAGCAAATAAGGACACATGATTAACCGCAAGAAACTCCTTAAATTTCTTCTTCGCAGTGCCTGTATAGACAGATGCTCCCACAATAATACGGTCGTAAAAAGAAAGGTCGGGAGCTTGATTCTCATTCAAATCAATCATAGTAACCTCACTATCAATAAAACGAGCCCCTATCATTCCGGCAACTTTCTTTGTTGTACCGTATTTAGAAAGATAAATAATAGCTGTTTTCATATACCCTCTAAGTTATAATCAGATTAAGCCTCTTACCTTTAGTTCCTCAGCAGCAATTAAAAGTTCCTGGTACCAGTCCTCTCCAAATTTACGGATCAGAGGTTCCTTCAGGAACTTGTATACAGGTACATTCTCCTTTTCTCCAAGAAGAACAGCAGCCTTACACACCACCCAACGATGATAATTCACCGCTTTGAATTCGGAATATTTCTGCACACGAATGGGGTAAAGATGACAGGAAACAGGCTTGTAGAAATCAACTTTCCCTTCACGGTAAGCCTTCTCGATGGCGCAATAGCAACATCCTTTCTCATCATAACAGGTAAAAACGCAATCCTTTCCATTAACAATGGAAGTAACCAGATCTCCGTCTTCGTCTTCGTAACAAACGCCTTGTTTCTCTATTATAGCCTGAGCTTCAGGAGAAAGGTCCTTCCAGATAACCGGAAGGACTTTCTTTAACTCTTCTACCTCAGACTCTTCCAATGGCGCACCGGCATCACCTTCAATACAACATTCGCCTTTACAGGCATCAAGATTGCAAAGGAATTTCTCCTTGAAAACATCAAGGCTGATGATGGTATCGTCTATTTGAATCATTCGTATATTATTTAATAAGTACGCTTCCAGTCATTTCCTTTGGTGCTTCCAATCCCATTATATTAAGGATAGTTGGAGCAACATCAGCCAAACGACCGTCGGCAACCTGAGCATCCTTTCTATCTGTTACATAAATACATGGAACAGGATTCAAAGAGTGGGCTGTATTAGCCGATCCATCTTCGTTTACCGCGTTGTCTGCATTACCGTGATCGGCAATGATAATTGCTTCGTAACCGTTAGCCTTAGCAGCTTCAATGGTTTCTTTTACACAATTATCTACAGCAGTCACAGCTTTCTGGATTGCATCGTATATTCCGGTGTGTCCCACCATGTCACCATTAGCATAGTTCACAACGATGAAATCGAACTTATTCTTATTGATTTCAGCAACCAAAGCATCTTTCACTTCGTAAGCGCTCATCTCTGGTTTCAAATCATAAGTAGCCACTTTCGGAGAATTGATCAAAACACGCTCTTCACCTTCAAATGGAGCTTCGCGTCCACCGTTAAAGAAGAAAGTAACGTGAGCATATTTTTCTGTTTCAGCAATGTGAAGCTGAGTTTTCTTCTGAGAAGCAAGATATTCGCCCAATGTATTCTGAACATTATCCTTGTCGAACAAGATATGAACACCCTTGAAAGATGAATCATACGGAGTCATACAATAATATTGCAATCCTGGTACAGTCTTCATTCCAGCCTCAGGCATATCCTGTTGAGTAAGCACTGCAGTAAGTTCCTTAGCACGGTCATTACGGTAGTTGAAGAAGATAACTACATCACCTTCCTTAATTCTTCCGTCAACACCAGCATTTACAATTGGTTTGATGAATTCGTCAGTAACGTCAGCATCGTAAGATTCCTGCATAGCAGAAACCATGCAATCAACTTTCTTACCTGTTGCGTTAACCAGCAAATCATAAGCATCTTTCACACGTTCCCAACGTTTATCACGGTCCATTGCATAATAACGGCCAATGATTGTAGCAATCTTAGCAGTCGTCTTCTTGCATTGAGCATCAAGTTGTTCAATAAAACCCTTACCACTTCTTGGGTCAGTATCACGACCATCCATGAAACAGTGGATAAATGTATTTTCAATAGCATATTCTTTTGCTATTTCAGTCAGTTTGAAAAGGTGATCAAGAGAACTGTGCACACCACCGTCTGAAGTCAGCCCCATAAGGTGAACAGACTTACCGTTCTCCTTTGCATAAGTAAAAGCAGCAACCACTTCAGGGTTCTGCATAATTGTATTCTCACGACAAGCCTTATTGATTTTCACCAAATCCTGATAAACAACGCGTCCTGCACCAATATTTAAGTGACCCACTTCAGAGTTACCCATCTGTCCGTCGGGCAATCCAACGTTCTCACCACTAGCTTCCAGTCGAGAGTTTGGGTATGTTTTTACTAAAGAATCCCAGTAAGGAGTGGGAGTATTGAAGATAACATCTGCATTTGATTGGTTTCCAATTCCCCAACCATCAAGAATCATTAAAAGGGCTTTCTTGCTCATACTATTTATTGTTTTAAATACTTATCAATTTTCGGGTGCAAAGGTACGAAAAAAACCAATTAAGTGGTGAGTTTTAGTACTCATTCACATTCATAGTACAAGAAAAAAGAGATGAAGTATAGCTTTTTCACCTACTATTCCAGAAGCACACAGAATATAAAATCAAACATTATTTAAACTTCAATTTTAATTGATTCCGGTAATCAAAGTTCAAAATATTAAATGGATTCATAAAAACATTTTTATATAACAAATATTCATCGCTTGTTACAACAATAGTCCAATAGCGAATAAAACATGAATGTTTATTTGTTCTAAAATTAATTTGATCATTCATAACTTTTAAAGCTAACAAACTTTCAATACCTGTATATATAAAAAAACCTTTTTTATTATCTATAGGCATGTATAAAAGAGGCTTATTTTTTGTAAGATAACTATTCATAGCTTGCTTATTATCAGAGGCCTTATAAGGGAAAGCCATACTTGCCCTTAAATGAATATAGGTTTCTTTAGCATTTCTTTTATCAACAATCATCTCAAAAAAGCAGCTATCGTTATCAACTTCTTTTACAAAAGAATTCAGTAAACTATCAATAGTGTCGTTGAAAACAAACTTTCCTGTAAATTCAAAATGTTGTTTATCAGAAAAAAAAAATTCACTTACGCTTGATTTAATATTTTGATGCTTAATTAGATATATATTTAAGATTATTGATAAGATAAAGAATACTAAACTTATTTTTCTGTTAATTTTCATTCGTTATTATTTTATTGTTAATCTTTTAAGTAACTTTGAAAGTTTTGCACCATTAAGAATATCACTTATATTTCTATAACGTTTAGGTATTTCATTATCAAAGTTCATTATTCCTGATTTATAATTCCCTATTGAACCATGAATTTTACCATCAAATCCCATTGTTAAGAAAGGTTTATTTGGAGTTCTAATAGAAAATGTTATTTCATCATCAGGCCCAGGAGTAGCAACCATTAACAGTCCTTTTAAATTGCTTTGATGTGTATGAATTGTTCCGATTAAAGAACTTCTTTCCCCTGTTATAGGATCAATGAACATTCCATCAGCAAGTTTATAACCATACAGATCTTCTTTATAATTGCTATTGTAATCATCTATTCCTGACGGAGAATTATTCCAATCAGGCAAAACTAGAACTCCATTATCCTTTATAATGCCCATTTCTTCTCTTCCATCTTTTCCAAACTCTCTTTGGCTAGAGTAACCATTAGCTTGATTCCACATCCGATTGTACCCATCAGTTTCATTTGAGAACATAATACTGCCATCCTTACGATAATTTTCCGTACCATTCTTACCATTTATTGTTTTAGATTTAAATGCGTAAGACTGGCCTTTATTTAGAATTTTAGAAGCATTGTTTTTGCGAAGCGCTGGATTAAATTGGTAGCTCCCATCTTTATCTCTATACCAATCCATTCCATTAGGATCTATAAGATTCACGGGACTATTAGCGCAATATACATAAGGAGAAATTTCAGGATGTTTCTCCGCTAAAGGATCAATCACTCCCCATCTCCCTATAGCAGCATCATAATGTCGTGCACCATAATCATACAAATCCAAACCATGCATACGATCAAGCTCCTTGCCATTATACTTATACCTATTATCTGAATTATCAATCCCTTCACCGAAAGTCATTCCAAATGGATAGTAGTGATTGGTTTGTTCAATAGTTCCATTCTGATTGAAGACTAGCCGGTTATTTCCTTGATGATCCTGTATATAGTAATGATAAGTGGGTGTTGTACCACTCATTGTTATATAACCGTCATCAAGAAGTATTCTGCTAAGAACTCCGTTTTCATAGATCACATTACCGCAATAATCCGTCTGGGTTGTTACTGCTACTTTATCAGCAGGAACAGGAAGCATGCTTCCCATAGGTACCAACAGATTTTCAGTAGTTGTTACTTGTTTTACCTTTCGTTTTACTCCGGCAGCATCATAAAGATACTCTGAAGTATGCCCTTCGGTAAATTGTAATGCACTTGGCAAATTTAGTAAATTGTATTGAATTTTTGCTATTTTCTTGTGAGAATCTCTTGTTAAATTACCATTCGCATCATAAGTATATTCAGGAGTACCGGAACCTGCCTTTACAAAGTTAAATGCACCGGAATATGACGGTTCATTCGTTGATGCATCTATTACGCTACTTAATTGGTTCCCATTGTAGTTCAGTGTCAGGTTATCTATCATTCCAAAAGTTGACGGTTTAGCAGACAAGCCATATCTTGTCAGGTTCTTCATATTACCCATATTATCGTACGCATAGGTAGTTGAATAATTCTTGCTGGAATTGGCATCATTATTCTGATAATCGGCTGCGGTAATACGACTCAGATCATCGTAATGAAAATTGTACCCTCTTTGAGTATCATTCTGAACTTTCCAGTTCATCGCACTGATATTGCCATTATAGCATGGGATGCTACCATTGGATGATTCATTGTAATACAAGGTTTCACTAAAACGGTTATTGGTCGTAGTGATGCCCTTCAACCAGTTTCTTATGTTATATGCATAGTTTGTCGTTTCAACTGCTCTGTGTTGTTTCTTTGATATTAGCCGTCCCATATCATCGTAGGTATTCTCTGCTAATACAACCGGGGTGGAACCATTCAGCGAGTGAGTGGCTTTTGTCAGGCGCTCCGCATTATCATAAAAGTTTTCATAGACTTCAGTAAGGGTTGATTTGCCTTGTGCACTCTGCACATGCTGATGCTTCTTTATTTTTCCAGTAAATGTATAAAAGAAATAGTCTTTATCATATCCACCTGTTAAATGATTCGTTGCTTTGGTTTGAATTACACGTCCCATGTAATCATAATACATTACATTATACAGATAGCTTGAGCCATCAAGCAAGGCTGTAATCTTTCCTGTGAGTAATCCTTTATACCCTCCGGTGTATTGTTCACCATACCCGATACCACTTTCTGATTTAAAATTAGAATCAGTAACAGATGGAACTCCATTAAGACCCATAAAATCATAATTATCATAGTAATTAACATCCAATATTGTTGGAGAGGACAATGATGTTCCACTAATAGTATAGCCTTTATTATCATTTGTAGTCTTTACCCAATCGGCTTTTACAAAAGAACCTTTCAATGGGTCAGCAGTATAAACCAATGAGTTCTTGCAAATACCAGTCAATACAGTACGATCTAATGCATCCGGAATATTAAAACTCCACTCTCCACGTGCACGTTGTTCACCATCCTGACTGAAAATCATGCGGTCCGCCGTATCATAAATCATATAGATTGGTTCTGCACCGGGTAGTTTCTTGTAGATACAACGGTTCCGGTGATCGTAACGGTAAATGTATGCAAATTTCTGTAAAACACTTTCTGTTTCAGCATAGGTATTATCAGTCAAACTGTCGGCAGCGGAAGGAGGAAGCACAAAACATTTGTTCCCAAAATCATCATAAACGTAGTATGTATCGTGGTTATGATCACCATTTAACTGACGGGTCAGTACTACCTGTCCAATCTTGTCTTTGAACTCAAAAACCTTATGACCGTCTTCATCCTCCGTACGGGTGACATAGAGCTGGCAATCGTCATAGGTTTTCGATTTAACCAATTTGTTGTCTGCAGTAACATAGTAATAAGCACACCGAAGGGAATCTGAGTTGTTATTTGTACAAAATAAACTTTTGACAGACCTTCCGTTTCGCCAGCCATCTCCGGGACCATATTTTTCGAGCACTCTATTTAGAGGAGACTTTTCGTAAACCGGAAATGAATAAGGAGAATTTTCATTATAAGTACCCTTCGAAGCATCTTTAATTGTTTCCGGATCAACATAACTGCCATTGCCCGGATATGGTGTGGGAAGCCAAAGATTTGTTTCTCTTCCGGAATCGTCATATTCCTGCAAAGTTACGAGATCATGACCTTTTGGAGTAAAGCCTTTCTGTACAGTTTGAGACGGACGCCCAAGACCATCATAATACTGGATGGAAACCTGAACAGGAACATCCCCTTCGGTAGTTCTGTCGACTACAATATTCCCGTTTTCGAATTTAACCGATTTTGATTCTCCCAATGGGGTGACAGTTATAATGTAATTCTGTCCGGAAGAAGCAGCAACAGGTATCTCTTGATCATTACAGACAGAGACATCGGCTTGCAGAGCCAGACTGTTGTTTGCCGTGGCAGTAAATGAAAAGCCGGGTTGCAGCCGGACACTTTTACATCCCTTTATCACTCCGCCTGTTGCAATAGGCGAAGAAAGTGTAAGTGTGTCCTGAGCATTTATATCAATTGTGAAACTACAGAGGAACAATAAAAAAATTAATATATGTTTCATATCTGTCAACCAATTATATTATTCATCAGACAAAGGAAAAACTAATTCCCTGTTTTTTGCTTCAACGCATCTATTTCCTGTTGCTGTTTGATAATGTAGAGGGTCAATTCTTCGATTTTCTGAAGAAGCTTAGTCTGCATTTCCACCAGGCTCATGCCATTTTCTTTCACCTCTTTAGCAGAAGGGATATTCGGTAGGTGTCCGTTGGTTTGAATAAAACTATTAACCTCATTCAATGCCGGTAATTTGTATTCTTTCTCAAACACAAAATCAGGGAAATTGTCCACACTTTCCACTTTTACTTCCGCAGCCCGTATTGTACCTTTCACATCAAGCAGATACTGAGGTGTGGTGGTCCCAATACCTACATAACCGTTATTGCTTAATATGGTCATTCGGGTATAGGCTCTGTAAGGAATGGTTCGGGAACCGTAGTATGTCTGCAGGCACAAGCTATCGTTCCCTGCACAGAATTTTCCTGCTGTTGCATAGATTGGTTTATCAAAGGTATATTGATATCTGTCTGTTTTAAAGTCCGCAGAACTAGAAAATTGAGAACCAATATCTATGTAACCCGAAGATGCCTTTATTCTTAATGCACCGCCATTCCCGTTTCCTCTCATATAACCGTTTACTTTGACATTACCATTAATCTGTAATTTTTCTTCAGGCGCTGTCGACCCTATTCCTACCTTCCCGCTTACATATATATTATCTGTCAATGGTATACTATTATTCACAGAAAATATCATACTAAATCCCGTAAACCCTGTTAAATCAGTATCCGGTTCTGAATAAAAAACCACTTTAGCCTTTCCGTTGGGTATTGTGGTCGAAATAGAGCCGGATTCTTGCCCGTAGAAATCATTTAAACGAGAAACGTTACCATAATCGTCAATGTTATAAATCGCTACATTATCATACACATTAAATGTTTCCAAATCAACATTATAAGTAAATGTAATTGGTTGATTCTTTCCTGTATTAATATTCCACACTTCGTACATTCCGGATTTATATGCCTCATTCAACACAGAAATACTGCCACTCTCCTTGTTTAAGTTGTATTCCGTGGCATAGCCTGATAAGCATGTACAAAATAGAAGTATTGAAATAATAAATGCCTTCATATATCTATTGTTTTTATTGTATGTTTTCATTATTTAATTTTTTCAGAAATTTATCAAGTGTGGTTTGTTTATGTTCATCTTGTTTTTGTTTCAGTTGCTCTTTTTGTTCTGTTGTCAGAATACTATCAAGCGCCATCGTGTATTCACTGGTAAACCGACGATGTTCCCTAATTTTCTCTTCAATACTTTTATTTGAATCTGAAATCTGAATATTACGGACAAATATTCTTGCTTTGATCTTTATAGCCGCTTTCTGACTATCCGTCAAAGTCACATTATTACTTATCATCGTTACCATCTTATTAGAAATCGTTTCCGGATCTGCTGCAAAAAAGGTAACCGGGAACAAAACAAGAAGTGTGAATACTACAAAAAATCTGATTGATTTCATTCGGTTATTTTTTTAATTGTTTGCTTATTTACTGTTTCATTATTTTTTCTCCATAAACCTGGTCGTTAACTACAATCCGCAATAAATATCCTCCTAGTTGAAAACCATCCAAAGATATTGCCTCCTGGTAAAAGCCTGATGAATGAGTCGTTTTCGGATAACTAACTAGCAATCTTCCTTGCATATCGTACAAGGCAATTGTGACTTCAGCAGTTTGCTTCAAATTGTATTCTATGGAGATTTTGTTACTGCCATTTGCAATATAGGCATTGTAGTAAATCGGTACATTATCCGGATTATTTCCGTTCGGATAGCTGTTATTTCCTCCGGAAGGCTTGTCATGGTTATTTTTGTCCGCTTTTTCAATTTCCTCCAACCGAGCCAGATTTGTTGGATCATCATTCAAGTAGCTGTGCTTTTCTGGTGTATAAAGAAATGCCGTACTAAAATGTTTCAATGGCTTGTCGTCCTTAAATGTGATACTCTCCACTGTTTCAAAAATAGGATAACGATAACCGTCGGCATACCAACGATAAGTCTCCACCTGCATATATACACTGTCATTGTTCAGGTGATAATCAATACTGTCTAAACTTATTATCGGATAGACAACTGAGTCATTTTGTACATGTGGCACTACTTTTTCGGCTATTTTTTTTAGTGAACGAACCCGTAGCACATGCTGCAGGGTATCTCCGCCCGGGAGAATAATCATTCCATAAGCATCACCCCAGGTTACCGTTTTACCCTGCGTTGTCATATCAAGGCGTTGACAGTAGCTGCCTGTTCCGTAAAAATACCCCTCCACTCTTTTCTGATAGAAGAATGGAAAAGTTAGAAACAGTTCCGGCTTCTGATTCTTTATTAGTGTTGTTGGATTTTCATAACCTAAAGAATAGAGTGAATCATTCCTTAACAGGTAATGATACAGGGTGCGATGTTCGCATCCGGTAATAATGGAATCTGATTCAGATTGAGAATAGGAGACTTTATATTTCTCATTGACTGCTTCCTGTTTGTTGAAAACCCAAAGTACATTGGCTCCGGCTCTGCCGGGATGCTTATACTTCACTTGTTGTTTTATAATCACATCTTTATCGCGAAACAAGTTACATTCTTTATCCAGTCTGTTCTGAGCAAACAAAGGATATGAGAAGAGGAATGCTGCAAGAACCATAAACAGGTCAGATATATTTTTCATATTATATACGGCAATATTTTTAATGATTTATTTATCTATTTTTCAAAAACTAATAGATAAATAAATTACAATATATTAACTTTTATCATCATCATGATTTTCTCAAGAAAGCGTTATTTTAGAATCGATTTTCGTTTGTTTATTTGAGAGGAAAGCGAAAATCTCCAATAACCTGGAAACCTTCCTCCCAGTTTGGTATCTGATAAATATTTTTCTCTTTTGACACCTGAACAGTGATGCATCCATTTAGAGCTATTGCAATTGTCCATGTATTGCCATACATTTCAAATTCTCTACATGTTGTTTTCTGAGGAAAGAAATTATCATCTTTTATTACTGCTATTTCTACGCTATTTCTAAAAACACTGGGAGTGTAATAACGGAAAGCATCTGCCCAATTCAGGTATATATATTTCAAAACTAATTCATCACCTTCGATGGATGCATTATAAGATATTATATTAGCGTTAGGTCCATTCAAAAGCATAATATCTTGATACCTTATACAATTTCCATGATCATTTGCTATTGTTTGAACTTCAGCAGCATATTTATCTATTACCATCTTATCTGCATCAGCTTGTGATATTGTTGATAAAAATGTTCCTGCAGGAATATCTAACCTTGCTGATTCTCCTTGCGAAATGTAGCAGGTGGGACATTGTTTCTGAGCAGTCAAGGTTGTAAATTGGTTTAAATAAACGGTATTATGTATATTATTCTTCCTGTAATTATATCCATATCTCTGTGTCACTCTCTGATCATGATCACTTACTATTTCAAGCCTGTCATTCTTATCATATGCAAAATTGTAAGATATAGAAGATATATCTGTTATCTTTTTAACATTTTTATTATAGTAATAATCATATAGCTTAATAAATGAATTTGGAAAAATATTTCTCAACTTATGTGTTAAACTATTCCAATCAACACTTTTACTTGAACAATCAATTACATCATTTGATACTTCATTCTTCATATTCTCGGAATTAACATTATCAATAGTTAGCCTTATATTATTTCCTTTATAGTCCCAAAGATATGATTTGTACAATTCATTCTTCCCTTTTTCTCCTATCAACTTTCCAATAGCATTATATTGATATTCATTACAAACGGCACTACTATTATTTCTATAAACCTCCTTCAAAGATGTCAATAATACATGTTTATTATTTAAGAATGTATAAACATAGTCATACCCTCCTAGAAGAATATTGTTAACGTATTTTCTTTGTTCAGTAGGGTATGATAACATATTGCATTCAACCATTTTTTTGTGTACGCTATTTTCCTCTTTGGTGTATGGATATTTAGTAATAGTTTGATATATCTCCCCGTTACTTTTTAAAACTTTTGCTTTTATTATCTGTTTATTTTTATCATACTCCATACTATTCGAATTCATAACTATGTCACCATAAGGCATTAACGAATTACCATAAATAAAAGAAGCGTTTCTACTGTATTGAATTTCACGAACATGACTTAATTTATTGGAGTAGCAATAATAATAATAAGCGACACTACTTGTTCTGTAAATATTAGGTGGTGTTACATTGTCACAATCTATATAAACATATCCGGTCAAATAATTCTGGTCGATTGTTCTAATAAAATTAGAAGAATCTCTACCAATATTTACATAGGAATAATGTATGCTTTTATATATTTTCCCGAATGAATCACAAAAATACTCATCTGAGACTTTACCTCGTTCCATATCTCTTTTGCTATAAGGGACACCACCTTCCCAATCATCTGAAACATAGATTGGTAGATCATCAAAGCAAGGGGAAACATTTTCTCCCAAACGAGTTATTCCATCTTCAGTGATGAAATGAGTAGCTTTAAAGGATCCATCAGCTTTTTTTTCCAAAACGGAAGAGTAATTTAAATGACTTCCCGAATTATCAAAAAGGAGCCCATTAGATGTATAATAAGTCGGCTTTGCGTGTAAAATGCCACTGGATGCTCTCTGACGATTATATTTCGTATAATCATACTCTTTAGACGTATATTGTCCCTCTTGGGATACATTTATAATTTTCTTTATTCTTAATCCACCAGACAAGACAGTTGGAGTAACCTCCAGGTTATTAGACCATTTACTAGCCGGAACATATGCGCCATAGTCATTATTTTCATATATTAGCATAGTATACCCCTTAGTCGGATAAATAATTTTACTCAATACTCCAAGTTTAGCTCTTTCTTTTATAGGTGCTTTAGGAGAATTGAGACAATCCGTTTCTTTCCATAGAAATTTGTTATTACTATACCCCCAGTGATCTCCAAATTCAGACAAATATTCCGGTTCTTGCATCATATCAGAAGGTAAACTTTGCTCATATTCAAAGTTATAGATCTCCGAATCGCTCGACGAAGGGTGTGAAATGTTTACAGATGCTAATTTTCTCCGTATATCAGAATTTTCACTATATGAGAATTGAATATTTTTTGAAAGAGTTTCAACATTATTTTCATCAGCATATTTGAAAGTGATTTTATTTAGTTTTAACCATATAAATCGATCCTTAAATTGTCCAAAGCCACCACTGAGAGATGCTAGATTTTTATCTATCTGATTTCTGTCAAAATACGGTATTTTATATGTGGCATCAAAACCTAAAAAATCAGAAGGGGGAATTCCTCCTAAATTATCATAAAATAAATCCTTATAATTTGTTTCAGGGTATATAAGATCATTACTCTTTGATGTATCAAATATAATTTTTAATCTTTGCGGCAGAATATCTATTGACAATAAATAAACAGGAGATATTAAGGTTCCAGAGACACCACTAAGGGCATAATCACTAGCTTTTGAACCAGCGCTAATACCCGATCTTAATTTTGCTTTCTTTCCTCCATAACAAGAAAAAAATGACTGATAGGGACCTCTTTCGTAATTGAAAAGAATATTTTCTCCAACAGGTGGAATAATCTCTTTTAAGAACCAACTGATAGCCTGCCAACCAGAACTATATGAATATTTGCAAGGAAACATGCTTTGAGTGTATTCTATTGCATTTTCTCCTCCAAAAATATATTTAACACCTTTTTCATCAATAATTGTAAACTTTCTGAAATGGTTAGTCGTATGTAATTCATCAGATTGTATATCAGACTCTTCAAATATCACTTTGATTGGAACATCGCATTGAACTTTCCACTCTCTGTTATGGTTTAAGTAGAACTTCCCAGAATAACCTAGAAAGTTGAAACTGAAAATATCCGGTTGTGTATCAATATCTAAATTCCTCAAATTGAACTGAGAATTTATAGAAAAAGGATCATTCGGTATTTTCCAGTTGTTTCTATTAAGTACATTGTATGAATAGTAGAATCCAAGCCCTGCACCTGGGGTATTATCACATTCTGATATTAACCCTTTATTATTATTCTCATCAGGTAAATATTTTATCTCCCTATTTATTACTCCACCAACATTCAGATTCCAACCTAATCCAATCCATGAAGGATGAGAATCGGGTTTAAATCCCGATGCATGATAGTTTATAGTTATATTAATATTTAGATCGTTAGTTTCAACAGAATGTAAAGGAATGCTAATTTGTGGTACTCCGGTATATAATGATACAGGTATATCATCATAAACTTTAAAACTATCAGCATTGGGACTTAATATATTAATTTTCCCGCCCATAGGATTTTGGGCAAATAATGATTGGAATAAAACAAAATTCATAACTCCCAATAATCGCATGATTTTTTTCATAATTATTATTAATATAGTAAAAGGTTTAAAGCTCTATTATGATAATTAATTTAGTTGAGCTCCTATTAATAAGTATTTCTTTTTTCTCTAAAAACGTTCATTCTTTACCATAGTATACAAACAATAGGATTTATATTATCCTATTTATACACAAACTTTCAAACCTATATTTCAATATTTTTTATATAATAAAAATAGTCCAATATATAAAATAGAAAATATAATCATAGCTAACCTGTGGAATTGATAATTTAGTGAGGATACAGAGTTTAACTATCAATCCCAATGTTATATAGTCTATATTATAAATTCAAATAGATATATGCATGTTTATAAAATATGAATACTTCATAAACATAATTTTTAAATGGTCACAACAATTTGATACAAATATATATGTATTAACTTAATTACAAGATATAAATGAGAATAATTTGTAATTAAGTTAAATATATCAGAGCTTATAAATAGCTATACAATTTATTATATTTAAAAAACAATGCTTTATGATGATTCAGATGGTATTATTTTGCTGCCACTGCTACCACCAGCAAATATATACATACTTATTATTCAACACTTTACAAAACAAAGTAAGACTATCAGGGTGGAGAGGGTGGAGTAAAAAAGAGTATTTTAGGTTTCCAGAAAATTAATTTTGAGAATTCCGCAATTTGCAGAATTTTGAGAATTCTATTTCTCAGAACGGAAAAAGAACAATTTCTCTCCACCCTCTCCACCCCAGCGAAACAGATTAATCTATCATTCAGTACTTTATAAAATAATAGAAATAAATATAGGTGACTATAGAGAATATTAACGATTAACCGCAATCAGTTTAATACCCATTAATCATTTATAAGCGGAAGGTTGAAATAAACATGTACACAGGGTCGACGCATTAAAAATTTTGCGCCAATAAAAGTTCACAGAGGAACCTTTGGTCCCATCCTGCAGCTTTCCTTTTTCCTTTAATGCTGCCTTTTCTTGGACTTTTCTTTAATATCATAAGTGCTATCTTATTTATTAATGAAAAGTTCTGGGCAGCATTTCCTGTTTTTCTTCCGGCGTCTTCTCCAAATGAAACATCCAACTGCCAATGCAAATTGTTTTCTACAGACCAGTGAGTCCGTACTGATTCTGCTATTTTCTGGGGCTCTAGACCTAAAGAAGTAATGTAATATCTCTTTTCTAAAGATGTCTCCCCAGTCTTAATAATCGTTCTTTCTGAAGTGACTCTTACTATTGATTTTATGCCTTTCCATTCTTTGTAAATTACCTCAAAGCCGCTATTACTGTATACAAAGCATTCTCTGATTTCTTTTCTTCCATGACCTATTTCCTCTGTCCGATATTTGGCATATTGAGTTTTGTCATATGCTGAATATTTATCACCCTCACTTCTGTCCAACTCTTCAAACCATGCCTGTAAATCGACATACAGTTTTCTTTGGTTGTTTTTAACATGAAGAACATAGTCTGCTTGTTTATCGATAATCTTTTTGGCTATTGCCTTCTGACATCCCATGGCATCAATAGTTACTATGCAGTTCTGTAGGTCAAGAGCGCTTAGAAGTTCAGGAATAGCCGTAATTTCGTTGCTTTTTCTGTTTACCTTGACCTGTCCTAGAGTCACCCCATTGGCTGCTGCCCAAGCACTTACCATATGAAGTTTAAAATGGGATTCTCCTTCCGGATTGGAACGGGTGCATTTACTGGCACCCCGTATGGTTTTTCCATCAATGGCCACAATTCCTTCATATTTCCCACAAATTTGAGACATCCAATAACGGAAAACACGCTCAAAATAATCGGGTGAAAGGCTGCTAAAAAAGCGATTAAAAGTATCATGTGAGGGAACATGTCTGAAAGAAGAAATACGTTCAGCAAAGAAATCTTTCCTGGAGTTACCAAACTCTTCTATCTCATTCCAGGAATCCGCACCACAAAGAACTGCAGCCATGGCAATATATACTATTGATTCTACTGAATGTTCCTTTTTTCTGTCAATACGTGTATCGTTGATTTGTTTACAAAGACTAATTATGCTCATTTTGCTGTTAATTTATATTTCTAATTTCTTTATAAAGATAATAAATATAATTAACTCAACAAAATGCTTATAGCCTTAATATTAAAGTTATAACATATATTTATTAGATAATATATATAGTCATATTAAGTAATTATTATAATGCGTTTACCCTGAACATGTACATATTTGGAATCAATCGTGTACAAGATTGAATTCAAACATGTACATGATTGAGAAAAGACAACCTTTTGTTTTGATTAGTTTATGGCAGGAGATTTCTTAAACACCTTAATGAAGATATTTTCTTGCTAGAAATCAAGCGAGAGTTGTCCGTCGCCCAGCAGGTTAAAAGTCATCCGGTGATAGGGAGTGGTACCGTATTGAGCAATTCCTGCACGGTGTTTCTTGGTTGGGTAGCCTTTGTTGTGATCCCAATCGTACACAGGGAACTCTTGATGCAAGCGGTTCATATAATCATCCCTGTAGGTCTTCGCCAGAATGGATGCAGCAGCAATGGATAGGTATTTACCGTCACCTTTCACAACCGTGGTGTGGGGAATCTCATTATACTTCTTAAACCTGTTTCCGTCAATAATAAGATGCTGAGGTATAACGGTTAGCTGGTCCACCGCACGGTGCATGGCAAGAATAGAGGCGTTAAGAATATTGATTTTATCTATCTCTTCGGCAGTAACAATACCCACCGCCCAGGCTATCGCTTCTTTTTCAACCACTTCACGAAGAGCATAGCGTTGCTTTTCGTTCAACTGTTTGGAGTCGTTCAGCAGTTCATTTTTAAAATCCACAGGAAGAATGACAGCTGCAGCAAAAACAGAGCCTGCCAGGCAACCACGTCCAGCCTCATCACATCCGGCTTCTATCAGGTCTTTATTTAAGTAGGGTAATAGCATGATTCTATTTTGTGTGAGGCAAAGATAAGGGTTTATAAAATAATACAGGTCATAGCAGAAACGAAAAAGCGAGATCTTCCGGTAAAAGAAGACCTCGCTTTTTATATATTGTGTTTAATATTAAAACATCTTTCTTACCCGTTCAATACCTGCAACCAATGCATCAACTTCCTCTTTGGTATTATACATACCGAAAGAAGCGCGGACAGCACCCTCTATGCCGAGATTTTGCATCAGCGGCTGCGCGCAATGGTGTCCGGTGCGGACAGCAATTCCCAGGCGATCAAGCAATGTTCCCATATCAAAATGATGGATATCTCCCACCTGGAAGGAAATTACACTCCCTTTCTGATCTGCCTCGCCAAAAATTCTCATACCTTCAATTGTCTTGAGGCGTTCCATGGCATAAGTTGTAAGCTCGTGTTCATAAGCACCAATCTCATCCATTCCTATCTTTGACACATAATCAAGAGATACAGCCAAGGCAGATGTTCCGATATAATCGGGAGTACCGGCCTCAAACTTAAACGGAAGTTCATTAAATACTGTCTTCTCAAAACTTACAGTCTGAATCATCTCTCCTCCTCCCTGGTAAGGCGGAAGTTTATCGAGCCACTCTTCCTTTCCGTAAAGAACGCCAACACCCGTAGGGCCGTATATCTTATGTCCGGAAAAAGCATAGAAATCGGCATCCAGGTCCTGAACATCTACTTTCATGTGAGGAACAGACTGTGCACCGTCTACTAAAACAGGCACACCATGCTCATGAGCAAAAGCGATCATCTCCTTAACCGGATTGATGGTTCCCAGTACATTAGAAACATGGGCTATTGAAACCAATTTTGTCCGCTCGGAGAAGAACGATTTATACTCTTCCATAACCAGTTCACCCTTTTCATTGATAGGTACCACCTTTATAGTGATTCCTTTACGCGCAGCAAGCATCTGCCAGGGAACAATATTACTGTGGTGTTCCATCACGGAGATAATAATCTCATCGCCTTCCTCACAAAAAGCTTCGCCGAAACTGAAGGCAAGAAGATTGATTGATTCCGTGGTGCCACGGGTAAATATAATTTCGTTTGTACTGCGAGCATTAATAAACTGCTGAACAGTTTTACGTGAACCTTCATGCAATTCCGTAGCTTGCTGACTAAGGAAGTGAACTCCGCGGTGCACATTGGCATTCACTGAATAATATTCCTCCGTGATTGCTTCGACCATACAGCGGGGCTTCTGAGTAGTTGCTCCGTTATCGAAATAGATCAAAGGCTTGCCGTACACTTCGCGTTGAAGTATAGGGAAGTCCTGCCGAATTGCTTCTATATTGATCATTGATTTATTTTTTATTTATCAATAAACTTATTTGCACCCTGTACAACCTACACATTTACTTAATTCGCCACGGAAGCGTTTCTCAATCAACAGGTGCAGGCGTTCTTTAAGAACATCTATACGAATATGATCGACCACTTCATTGACAAATGCAAACATCAGCAGCAAACGGGCTTCTCTTTGAGAGATTCCACGAGCCTGCATATAGAAAAGAGCACTTTCATCCAGTTGACCAACAGTTGCTCCATGACCGCACTTCACATCATCAGCATAAATCTCCAGTTGTGGCTGGGTAAACATACGGGCATCCTTGGTTATACAAAGATTTCTATTTGTTTGCTGAGAGAATGTTTTCTGTGCATCCTTACGCACTAAAACCTTTCCGGCAAATGCACCACGCGATTCATCGTCGAGAATATATTTATAAAGTTCATTGCTGGTACAGTTGGGAACGGCATGATCAATGAATGTATGATTGTCTACATGCTGATTCTTGTCTTCTATTGCCATGCCGCAAAGCATTATTTCCGCATGCTCACCTGCCAATAATACATGTGTGCGGTTACGAGTAGTGCCGTTATGTAAAGTCATTCCGTTGAGCAGCACATTCGATCCTGCTTCCTGACGAACATAACAATTCGAGATTCGTGTATTTGCAGTATGCGTTTCTTCCAATTCATACATATCAAATACAGAATTGGGCCCGGCAAATACCTCGATTACTTGTGTGGTGAGGAAGTTTACCTGATCTTGCGCATGATCACAAACCAGAAGCTTTGCCTGCGCTCCGTCTTCAAGAACGATAAGTACACGACGGTTTACCATAAAATCTACATCGGCACGAAGAATATTTACCAGTTGAATGGTTCGTTCCACCACTACCCCTTTAGGGATATAGAGAAAAACACCATCTTGTGCAAATGTTGTGTTAAAGGCGGTTACTCCGTCTTCCGAGGTTTTGGCAAGCTTACCATAGTATTTACTTACCAATTCGGGATGAGACTTTGCCATTTCTTTCAAACTGCCCATTAATACTCCTTCGGGTAAGTCCACTTTAGGCTGTTCCTTGGAGTAGAAAGCATCATTAACCACGAAATAAAGTGAAGTACTCATGTTGGGTACATCACATTTAAATACTTCGTACGGATTAACCGGAATAGCCAGACGATTGAGGTTCAATCCATAATTCGGAGCAAAGGCTTCGCTTATATCAGTATATTTATAGTCTTCCAGCTTTTGGGTGGGAAAGCCCAATCGTTCAAAGTCGGCAAAGGCCTCAACGCGTTTTGCATTCAGAACTTCCGCACTGTGTGAACAAATCATCGCTTCACACTGAGAAAAGAGGCCGATATATTGTTGTTCTACCATAACATTATTCTCCCAGTTCTTTCTTAATCCAGTCATAACCCTTTTCTTCGAGTTCAAGAGCTAATTCCGGTCCGGCAGTCTTCACTATTCTTCCTTCATAAAGTACATGTACAATATCCGGCTTGATATAATCAAGTAACCGTTGATAGTGAGTGATTACGATTGTGGAGTTCTCGGGAGTTTTCAAAAGGTTAACTCCGTTGGCCACAATACGAAGGGCATCAATATCCAGCCCGCTGTCTGTTTCATCCAATATGGATAAGCGAGGTTCGAGCATAGCCATCTGGAAAATTTCATTCCTTTTCTTCTCTCCACCACTGAAGCCTTCGTTTACCGAACGGTTAGCTAACTTGGTATCCAGTTCAACAACCGCACGTTTCTCACGCATCAGTTTCAGAAACTCACTGGCTGTAAGGGCTGCAACACCTCTATATTTACGATGCTCATTAACAGCGGTACGCATAAAGTTCACCATACTTACACCCGGAATCTCTACCGGATACTGAAAACTTAGAAAGATACCTTCGCGGCTGCGGTCTTCGGGAGCAAGCTCCAACAAATCTTTTCCGTAAAAATGTACAGAACCTTTAGTCACTTCAAAAGCCGGATTACCGGTCAGCACTGACGACAATGTACTCTTTCCTGATCCGTTGGGTCCCATTATGGCATGAACCTCACCCGGTTTTACTGTCAGGTTTATTCCTTTTAATATCTCTTTGCCGTTAATACTGGCATGTAAATCTTTTATTTCGAGCATATTATTTTAGTTTTTTATTTATCCTACTGAACCTTCCAAAGAAACCTGCAGCAACTTTTGTGCTTCTACAGCAAATTCCATGGGAAGTTTATTTATTACTTCTTTTGCATAACCATTTACAATCAAACCAATGGCATCTTCCGTTGAGATACCTCGCTGGTTACAGTAAAACAGCTGGTCTTCACTAATCTTTGATGTAGTAGCTTCATGCTCTACAACTGCCGATTCGTTATGAATATCCATATAAGGGAAAGTATGCGCTCCACACTTATCGCCTAATAAAAGGCTGTCGCACTGACTATAATTACGGGCACCTTCGGCTTTTTCCACTACCTTAACCAGTCCGCGATATGAGTTCTGACTGTGTCCGGCAGAAATACCTTTCGACATGATGGTACTCTTGGTATTTTTCCCTAAATGAATCATCTTCGTTCCGGTATCTGCCTGCTGATAGTTATTGGTCACCGCCACAGAATAGAATTCTGCCACAGAATTATCTCCGGCCAGAATGCAACTTGGATATTTCCAGGTAATGGCCGAACCGGTTTCTACCTGGGTCCAGGATAGTTTAGAATTATTTCCCTTGCAAATACCTCGCTTGGTCACAAAATTGTAAACTCCACCTTTACCATTGCTATCTCCCGGATACCAGTTCTGTACGGTTGAATATTTTACTTCGGCCCGTTCGTGAATAATGATTTCCACAATGGCAGCATGCAATTGGTTTTCATCACGCATTGGAGCGGTGCAACCTTCCAGATAACTAACGTAGGCATCATCATCGGCTACGATCAGTGTTCTTTCAAACTGCCCGGTATTGGCAGCGTTGATACGGAAGTAAGTGGAAAGCTCCATCGGACAACGTACCCCTTTAGGGATATAAACAAATGATCCATCGGAGAAAACCGCAGAGTTGAGTGCTGCAAAGAAATTATCCCTATAGCCTACCACACTGCCTAAATACTTCTTCACTAAGTCCGGATGTTCGCGAACAGCCTCACTAAAGGAACAGAAAATAATTCCTTTCTCCATCAGTGATTCTTTAAAAGTAGTCTTAACAGATACTGAGTCCATCACCGCATCTACCGCCATTCCGCTTAAGGCCAATCTTTCTTCCAAAGGAATACCTAACTTATTAAATGTTTTAATAAGTTCGGGATCAACTTCATCCAGCGATTTCGGTCCTTCCTTTTTCTTGGTAGGATCTGCATAGTAACTAATACTTTGGTAGTCAATTTCAGGAATGGTAAGATGCGCCCATGTTGGCATTTCCAATGTCAACCAATGGCGGTAAGCTTTTAAACGGAATTCAAGTAACCATTCAGGTTCATCTTTTTTTGCTGAGATCAGACGAACCACATCTTCATTAAGCCCTATAGGGATAATGTCGGTCTGTACATCGGTAGTGAAGCCATATTTATACTTCTCTTCCGTAATCTCTTTCAAATATTTATTTGGTTCTTCTTGTTGCATAATTAATGAATATATTTATTCGAAACTTCTTTAACCAGAGGGAATACAATTCCCGCAACCTTTTGCGTTGGATAATATAACATAGCATCCTGCTTATTTGTTTGCGAAATAAGATGATTGCTACCATCTATGAACTGCACAACATTAATGAATATGCTTACGATCAACAGGTATTTCAGTCCACCAAGAGCAGCCCCCGCCCATTTGTTCAACCAGTTTATATGCATAGCTTCAAGAGCTTTAGTAAAAAACCGGCCGGCAAATGTTGTTAGTAACGGCACAGCCACCCATATTATCATAAAGGCAAGCCCTTTAGCAAATGTCATAGAACTGGAGACTGAGGGACAAAGCTTCTCAGCCAAGGGCATATACAGGAGTCTTGCAATGTATAATCCCAGGATTAACCCTACAGTAGAAACAAAGAGTTTAACCCCTCCCTTCATATAGCCCATCACTGCTCCGGCTCCTACAGCCAGTAATATTAATAGATCAATTGTCTTCATATCTATCTATATACAAAAAATGTGCCGAAGTGCCTGTTTCTATATCAAAATTGATACGTCAGCACATCGGCACATTATTATTGTCATTCTGACATACCCGTTTGCCTATTGGCATCCAGGCAAATCAGTATATTATAATGTTTGTTTCACTTCTACCTCTTCGAATGATTCAATGATATCACCCTCTTTAATGTCGCTATAGTTCTGTAAGCTGATACCACATTCGTAGTTCACAGCCACTTCCTTCACATCATCCTTAAAGCGCTTCAATGCATTAATTTCTCCGGTAAAGATTACAATACCATCACGGATAAGACGAGCTTTATTAGAACGTTTCACTTTACCTTCCTTAACCATTGCACCTGCAACAGTACCAACTTTAGTAATGTGGAACACTTCGCGAACTTCAATAGTTGCAGTAATTTCTTCTTTAACCACTGGAGCAAGCATACCTTCCATGGCAGTCTTCACCTCTTCAATTGCATCGTATATAATAGAATACATACGAATATCAACACCTTCCTGTTCGGCAAATCTACGTGCAGAAGCCGATGGGCGTACCTGGAATCCAATGATAATAGCATTGGAAGCCGCAGCCAAAGTCACATCTGATTCAGAAATCTGACCTACAGCCTTATGAAGAACGTTAACCTGAATCAGTGGAGTAGAAAGCTTGATTAATGAGTCGGACAATGCTTCGATAGAACCATCCACGTCACCCTTCACAATGATATTTAATTCCTGGAAGTTACCCAATGCAATACGACGGCCAACTTCATCCAAAGTAAGAAGTTTCTGAGTACGCAAGCCTTGTTCACGTTGTAACTGTTCACGTTTGTTCGCAATTTCACGAGCTTCCTGTTCAGTTTCAATCACATGGAATGTATCACCAGCAGTTGGAGCACCATTCAAACCAAGAATCAATACCGGTTCAGAAGGACCAGCTTGTTTAATGCGTTGGTTACGTTCATTAAACATGGCTTTTACTTTACCAAAATTTGTTCCGGCAAGCATAATGTCGCCCACCTTTATTGTACCGTTTGATACTAGAACTGTAGCTACATAACCACGTCCTTTGTCCAAAGTAGATTCAATAACAGAACCGGTTGCACGACGATTTGGGTTTGCCTTCAAATCAAGCAGTTCAGCCTCGAGCAGTACTTTTTCAAGTAACTCAGGAACACCCTGACCTTTTTTAGCAGAAATATCCTGAGACTGGTATTTACCACCCCATTCTTCCACCAAATAATTCATATTGGCCAATGTTTCCTTTATCTTTTCAGGATTTGCATTCGGTTTATCAACCTTATTGATTGCAAAAACAATAGGAACACCAGCAGCTACCGCATGGTTAATGGCCTCTTTTGTCTGAGGCATTACATCATCATCAGCAGCAATAATAATAATTGCAATATCTGTAGCCTTCGCACCACGAGCACGCATGGCAGTAAATGCCTCGTGACCCGGAGTATCCAGGAATGTTATTCTTCTTCCATCTTCCAGCTTCACATTGTAAGCTCCGATGTGCTGTGTAATACCTCCGGCTTCACCGGCAATTACATTTGCTTTACGGATATAGTCAAGCAATGAAGTCTTACCGTGGTCAACGTGTCCCATTACAGTTACAATAGGTGCACGTGATTCCAAATCTTCTTCCGCATCTACCTCTTCAGTAATAGCTTCAGATACATCGGCACTTACATATTCTGTCTTGAATCCAAATTCTTCTGCAACAATATTAATGGTTTCAGCATCTAGTCGTTGATTGATAGAAACCATCATACCAATACTCATACAAGTACCGATAACCTGATTAACAGAAACATCCATCATGCTTGCCAGTTCATTTGCAGTTACAAACTCTGTAAGCTTAATGATTCTGCTTTCAGCCATTTCTCTATCATCAAGAGCCTGCTGACGAGTAGATACTGCATCACGTTTCTCTTTACGATATTTAGATGTCTTGTTTTTACCTTTAGTAGTAAGACGAGCTAATGTTTCTTTAATTTGCTTTGCTACATCTTCATCGCTTACTTCCGCTTTTACCACAGGTTTCTTGAAACGGCTACCGCCGCCACCACCTTGTGGACCTTTATTAAAAGGTTTGTTTCCTGCATGATGACTAGGAGCTGGTCTATTTGCTCTTTCACTGGCAGGAATAGGACGAGCCATAGTAGAAGGAGTACTAGGCACACTAGTGATATCAACCTTCTCCTTATTTATACGACTGCGTTTTTTCTTCTTCTTATCTTCTTCAGCTTTATCTTTATCTATAACCTTTACAGTCTTTTCATCATCCTTTCTTATCTCCTTGATAATAGCGTCTTTCATCACCTTCTTTTGCTCAGTACGCTGCTTATCTTTTTCTTCACGTTCTTTGCGTTTCTCCTCTTTAGACTTCTTTTTTGGACGGGTGGACTGGTTCAATGCCGCAAGATCTATCTGACCGACTACATTGATCTTAGATACAAAATCTGTGGTCTGGTGAATCTTAAATATGTCATCTCCTTCGGTTTTTTCCACTTGCTCAACCATTTTTTCTTCCTTTTCCACCTCTTTTAATTCAGATTTAGGTATATCTTTCTTAATCTCTGCAGGTTTATGAATCTCTTTTTTCACAATCACTGCAGGTTTTATTTCTTTAACTACTTTTGCCACAACTTTTTCTACTTTCACTTCTTTAGTTTCAATTGTTGGAGCTTTTACTTCCTCTTTTTTAGCTTCTTCCTTCTTTTCCGGAGCAACAGGACGAGGCTGAGAAGCCACAACTACGGGCTGAGGTTCAACAACAGCAGGTTTAGGTTCAACTACTGGCTGAGGAACAATCTTTTGAGGTGCAACAGAAGGAGCTGGTTTTTCAACCTTTTCTTCTTTTACTTCTTTTGCAGGTACTGGAGTTGGCTCAGTGTGAGACTTTTTATTCAATTGTTCCAAATCAATTTTCCCAACTTGCTTAAATTTAGGAATGGAATCTTCTGGAACAGTAACTTTAATAACCTTTTCCTCTTTCTTCTGAACAGGTTCTTCTTTCTTCTCCGCTTCAAATCCATCAATAGATATAGATGCTTTGTTACGGTCTTTATTTTGGCGTTCCTGAATAAACTTCTCGGACTCTATTCGCAAATTCTTATCTGTACTAAACTCTTTTACAAGAATAGCATACTGTTCTTCTGTGATCTTCGTATTTGGGTTTGCCTCTATCGAAAATCCTTTTTTCTGTAAGAACTCGACTACCGTCGTGATTCCCACATTCAAATCTCTTGTTACTTTGTTTAACCTAATCGTCATACTTTTTTTAATTGATAATTGAAATGGATCATTGAAAAAACAGAAGAATTAGTAAGAAGTGATAACGGAAACGCATCTAAATCTCCTGTTATCGATTCTCAACCTTCATTCATCAGTCTTCAAACTCCATTTTCAAAATGCGTAATACTTCATCCACCGTTTCTTCTTCCAAGTCGGTTTTCTCGATCAGCATTTCGCGTGGAGCACTAAGTACAGCTTTTGCTGTATCAAGGCCTATAGCTTTAATTGCACTAATCACCCACTCGTCTATCTCGTCTTTAAATTCTTCTAGATAGATGTCTTCATCCTCTGTAGCTGCGTCCAATTCACGGAACACATCAATGGTGTATTCAGTTAACATACTGGCAAGTTTGATATTCATACCGCCTTTACCGATAGCAAGCGACACCTCTTCCGGTTTTAAAAAGACTTCTGCCTTTTTCTCTTCTTCATTCAATCGAATAGAAGAAACTTTTGCCGGACTTAAAGCACGCTGAATAAACAATGAAATATTAGACGTATAATTAATCACATCAATATTTTCATTACGAAGCTCACGAACGATTCCATGAATACGACTTCCTTTCACGCCCACACAGGCTCCTACCGGGTCTATTCTTTCATCATAAGACTCAACAGCAATTTTTGCGCGTTCACCAGGGATACGGGCAATCTTTTTAATTGTTATCAGTCCGTCGTTAATTTCCGGAACTTCCATTTCAAATAGTCTTTGCAGGAACATAGGAGAAGTACGGGAAAGGATTATCTTCGGATTGTTGTTTTTATTATCAACACGGGCAACCACTGCACGGGCAGTTTCACCTTTCCGATAGAAATCACTTGGTATCTGTTCTGTCTTAGGCAATAATAGTTCATTGCCTTCATCATCAAGCAGCAGAATTTCTTTTTTCCATATCTGGTAAACTTCTGCGTTGATGATGGTTCCTACCATATCAATATACTTAGCGTAAATACTATCTTTTTCAAGCTCAAGAATTTTAGAGGCAAGAGTTTGACGAAGGTTCAGAATAGCACGACGACCAAATTTAGCAAAAATTACTTCGTCTGTCACTTCTTCGCCTACTTCGTATGAAGCATCTATTTTCTGGGCCTCTGTAAGTGAGATCTGCATATTCGGATTAGTTAGATTTTCATCTTCAACTACTTCACGGTTACGCCATATCTCAAAATCTCCTTTATCCGGATTCACGATCACATCGTAATTTTCATCCGTGCCAAACATTTTCGTGATAACACTGCGGAAAGACTCTTCGAGTACACTTACCATAGTGGTTCTATCAATATTCTTCAGTTCTTTAAATTCCGAAAATGTATCAATCAAGCTGATTGTTTCCTCTTTCTTGGCCATAATTATTTAAAACTAATTAAGTATTTAGTATATTTTATTTCATCGTATGCAAAGCAGATGTCTTCATCTACTAATTTAGGGCGCTTTTCGCCTTCAATTTTTACTTTCTTTTGCACAGTCACAACAAACTTTTCCTCATTCACTTCTTTCAGAACTCCGGTAAGTTTAATTCCGCGCTTGGTCAGTACTTCAACTTCGCAGCCTATGTGCATATAATACTGCTGTATTACCTTAAAGGGTTGTCCAATGCCGGCAGATCCTACTTCAAGTTCATAATCCTCTTCTTCGCGATTTAGCTTCGATTCAATAAATCGGCTTAACTCCACACAATCTTCAATCCAAACCCCTTCTGCATGGTCTATTTCCACAAGAATTCTGTCATCAGACGATACATTTACGTCGACAACAAAATACTCTTTACCTTGAAGCCAGTCTTCAACAATCTGACTAACAGTACTTTTTTCTATCATTGGTTCACTATTAAGAACAAAAAAAGGGCTTTAATCGCCCCTCACCATTCATCCATTTCGACCGCAAAGATACGAATAATCCCTTCACATGCAAAATATTAGGACTATTTTATTATATTATATCAGATTTTTTTGCTATAATATCTTAAAAATGAACTTTTAAGATAGAAAAGAAGGGATTTTACCATTAAAAAGTGGTAGAATATTTCCTGAGCACCCCACGTAGCTCCAAAGCCTTTCCTTGAGTAAGATTATTCAGAACACTCCAAAATTTATCACTGTGATTCATCTCTTTGGTATGAGCCAGCTCATGAAGTACTACATAATCGACCAAATGCGAAGGCAATAATAATAAATAATAAGAAAGATTAATATTTTTACGAGAAGAACAACTACCCCACCGTCCCTGACTTGAACTAATTTTCAATGATTCGTATGGTAATTTATGTTGTTTAGAAAGATTATCAATTCTGGAAGGTAAAATTGTTTTTGCATTCTTTCTCAGTGCTTCTTCTATCACCTTACGCAACCATGCCTGCAATTCTTCATCTTCGAAGTTTGCAGTGGGTGGACAAATAATTTTTGTTTCCCCTAGCTCTGAATGGGCCATAAACCTGCTCTGCGTTCCGCTTACCAGAGATAATTTAAAGAACTCTGAATCAATTTTATAATCAAGGTCTATCCGTTTCCGTTCTACTTTCTTCCTGGAACGGATTAATTTCACCCTGAATTTCTCGATGGCACCTTGTACCTCCTTCATTTCAACGCCTCTGGGCACGGTTATATAAAGAGCTTCCGGACGGGTGCGCAGCACTATGCGGCGGGCGCGATCGTTTTCACGTATAATAATTTTCCCTAATTCTTTGTCTGAATATTCTTTTTCTACCATGATAATTTGTTGATGAAACAAAGATAAACAATCTTTGGATAAGAAAAATGCCTGCGCTGTTCTTTAATGAAATTATATTTAAAGAAAATGCAACTTTTTAAAAGGTAAATGCGTCTAATAGATATAAACAAATTAAATCTCAACTGATATGAACAGAACAATAAAAAAGATCGCCGGGTTGGTTGTGGTAATATCATTACTAACATTAAGCACAGGTTGTATAGACGGTAAGCGTATAAAAGCAAGTGGCAACTATATTACCAGAGATATACAAGTAGGAAACTTCAGCGCCATAAAGGTTCAGGGCAGTGAGGATGTACTTTATTCTCAAAGCACCGATGGCAAAACCAGCGTTAAGGTTTATGCTTCAGATAATATTATTGATTTGCTAAACATAAGGGTTGAAGACGAGACCTTAGTAATTGGTTATAAAAAGAATGTCAGCATATTCGGATTAGGAAATGAAGATAAAGTAAAAGTGATTGTTTCAAATCCAACGCTGAATGGTTTAAAGATACAGGGTTCGGGAGATATTCTTCTTAAAACGGATGTTAAGTCAAGCAAGCTGGACATTACCGTACAAGGCTCGGGAAATATTGAAGGTTCGGGCATTTATTGCAACGAGATATCTACTACCGTGCAAGGTTCTGGAGATGTGAAGTTAAACAATATCAAGAGCGAGAATGTAGATGCCACAGTACAAGGATCAGGAGATGTTGCGCTGTCGGGCGAATCAAAAATAGTTTCTTTAAAAACTCAGGGATCAGGTGATATCAATGCTGCAAATCTTAAAGGACAGGATGTTTCGGCCACCACTCAAGGCTCGGGCGATATAACCTGTTATGCAACCGGAAACCTGAAAGGCAGAATCAATGGAAGCGGTGATATTTCTTATAAAGGAACACCAAATATTGATTTCCCTCAAGCAAAAAAAATGAATAAGATGGATTAATTTTCTTTTTTTTATAAACCAATGGCAGACTTCTTCCCAAGAGTGGGCAAAGAAGTCTGCTTTTTTATTCCTGCCTCCTCTCCTACCTTAAAGTGATATCCTCCTTTATTAAGATCAATGCAGGCCACTGTTTAGTAGATTCGTAACGGGACCTAAGGTATTTACAGGTGGGATATTATCTATTTGCTGTACACTAAATACAAATATAATGTACTCCTTAAGCATTTTATCTGTACACCTTATCAAATTATGCTTTAATCCAATAGAGTAAACACTAACCGGAAACAAGCTAAGGTCTCCTTACAAATAGCCTAACATCTCTATACATATTACCAAAAAATCAATAGCCTGATAATAAAAGAATAGCATAAACTGAAAAAAATTTGGATAATAAGAAATCGCTCACTACATTTGCCTGAACAGACATAACAGTGATATGAAAAACCGGAGCCGTTTACTTCAGAATGGAACACCAGGCACAGGAAATATTCTGTACTGGATGAGCCGAGATCAGCGGGTTTCTAATAACGCCGCTTTGCTCTTTGCCTCTTATCTTGCCAAGGAGAGTGGAAAATTGCTGGAGGTACTTTTTGTGACTGACGACACCTACCCCAATGCCAACCTACGTAGTTTTTCGTTCATGATTGAAGGTCTGAAGGAGGTAAAGCTTCAGTTGGAAGCTTTAGGCATTCCCTTCTATCTTCGACTAGGGAAAATTCCTGAAATGGTAACGGAACATACAAATCTACATCAGAACGCTGTTGTGATAACCGATTTTAATCCTCTCCGTCACGCTCTTGCCTGGAAAAATAGACTACTGGATTCTGTCTCTGTTCCTGTTTACGAAGTAGATGGCCACAACATTGTTCCCTGCTGGATTGCATCTGACAAGCAGGAATACGCCGCACGCACTTTTCGCCCGAAGATTACCCGACAACTGGCCGACTATCTATATCCATTTCCTGAAACAGAGACTCTAAAACAAGAAGGCTCTGTTCCTTTTGAAACGGTAAACTGGGAAGAGATTCTTGCTTCCTTAAAAATAGATCGTAGTGTCTCTCCTTCCGGGATACAGGCCGGAGAGAAAGCTGCCCGAAAAACTTTGCAGGTTTTTATCGATGAACGGATAAAAGATTATGCCGTTGAAAGAAACCATATCCGGGTAAACGGCTGTTCCGAATTGTCGCCCTACATACACTTCGGCCATATTTCTGCTTTGGAGATTGCTTTGGAAGTGATTAAACAGTGTCCGGCTGATGAGAACAGAGAAGCCTTTCTGGAACAATTGATTGTACGCCGGGAACTGGCCGAGAACTTTTGTTACTACAATCCTCATTACGACTCATTCAACGGATTCCCTTCCTGGGCTCAAAAATCTCTTTTAGAACATCAGTCCGATGTGAGGGAGTACATCTATTCCCGCTCTGGATTTGAGCAGGCCCAAACGCATGATTTATTATGGAATGAAGCACAAAGCACATTGGTGAAAAACGGAACCATGCACAATTATCTGCGAATGTATTGGGGAAAAAAGATACTGGAATGGTCGGGCACAGCAGAAGAAGCCATGCAGACAGCCGTTTATCTGAACGATAAATACCAGTTAGACGGCAGAGATCCAAATGGATATACCGGATGTGCTTGGTGTATAGGCGGAGTTCATGATCGTCCCTGGTTTCGGCATTCTATTTTCGGTAATATAAGGTATATGGGATCTAAGAAATTAAAATAGTACTGTCTGAATTCTAAATTCATCTTTAAGTGCAAAATTGATACTAAAACGAGGCGATAATGATCGGAATCCGTGAGGGATGAACTCTTTCGTGAGGGAACAGTGAGGGATCAATTTGCATCCATCACGGGATATTCTATTGTTATTCAATAAATTGCACACAATCGTGAGGGAGTGATGGATGAATTTTGTTTTTCGTGAAAAAATTAGCTTTGTACATCAACCTCTTAAAATAATAAAAGGGTTACCGACCAATAGTAACCCATTTTATTTGAAGTTAGTTTTTTATGAAATTTTTGAGAGAATTGAAACTTCACAGCTTCATCAATTGTTTGTTTTAATTAAGCACTAAACTATTACAATATATAGCAAATGAAAAAAAACATTTTAATTATGAGTCTTAGGCTCCATTTCTTTAGCCAATCTGGCTATAAAGTCCTTACTCATGTTTCCGGTAAAGTTTATGA
This sequence comes from Bacteroidaceae bacterium, assembly GCA_963667395.2. Lineage (GTDB taxonomy): Bacteria > Bacteroidota > Bacteroidia > Bacteroidales > Bacteroidaceae > Bacteroides. Next base: position 3,010,091 of record CAXXJL010000001.1, on the reverse strand, counting down.
CTGTGAAATTATCATCTTCACGCATTAACATCACCAATTCAATAATAGCATCCTTCTTTTTCCGGACCATTATCTGAAAATTCTCAGACTTGTCATCAAATGTAAGAAACGATACAAACCTACCTGAATTCTTTTCGAGAACGCTTAAAGCCTCTTTGTAATACTTTTGACCGTTGACTTGTGTCGTAAGCATCTGCATACTCTTCAGCTTTGAGATCATATCCATCATCTTATCTTCATTCTGCACATCTAAATTCATAACCTTCTCCATCATATTTGGACTAATGGTTACACAATTCAGATTAGTATCAGGTTTATGACTCTCTAAGAAACGAGAGGCAAAATCCTGTGCGCAAACCGAAACGGATATTAGACTCATCCACAGTATAAAAAGAACACTTTTCATTATTATTCCGTAACAGAAACTGAATCTACCGGGCTCTTAGCATTCATTATACTATCCGAAGACAGATGAGCCTGAGATTTGTTAATACCTTTAGACACTTTCATCAATGCAGACGACAACTGTTCGTAAGCCATTTGCGGATCTTTGTAGGTATCCTTATATGTTTCGTAATTATAATCTAATTTATCTTCAGCAAAGAATGAGCGTTGAGCAACATTCCCTAAAGTAATAACAAACGCTATCATTGCAGCAGCTTTCATAAGCGGCATAAAACGACTTACCATTGTAAGATGCTTTGCTTTTACCACCGGAGTTTCTATAGCTGCCAACACTTTTTCATCAAAGTCCGCGCTTAACTTAACTTCCTGCTGTGTCTGTTGATAAACAAACACCTCTCTATATGGAAGCAGATGAGCCGGAATCTCTTTCTGAGAAAAGAAAGAACGCAATATCTGCTCTTCCATAAGGGAGGTCTCGCATTGCCAGTATCGTTCTATCAGCTGTTCTATATACTTATAATCCATAATTTTCTATGTCTGTGTATCTTTGTTTAATCTTTTGTCTTGCTCTGAAAAGGTTCACTTTAACCTGATCCTCGGTCAGTTGCAATACATTTGATATTTCTTTATAGCTTTCGCCTTCTATATCCCGAAGCTGCATAATTACTCTTTGCTTCTCGGGCAGTTCATTAATCAATTCATGAATGATTTTCATTCTTTCATCGTTCACTAATTGATCTTCAGGACCAGATGCTACAATCGTTTGCTCAAGTTCCGAGGTTAAAGGCGAATTCTGAGCTTCTTTCTTCTGGCTTCGGTCAATGGCTAAGTTTCTGCAAACAGTTAAACAATAAGCCTCAATCGATTCCATTTGTGACCACTCATCACGTTTATTCCATACCCGAATCATGGTATCCTGAACCACATCTTCTGCCTCAGCCCTGTCGAAGGTTATTCTAAGTGCAACCCGAAAAAGTTTATCTTTCAGTGGCAGTATGTTGTTACGGAAGCTGATTTCTTGCATCTCTAAATAAATGACGGGTGAGGAACTAAAAAGTTACAGGCAGACTGAAAAAAAAATGAATTATTTTATAATGCGTGTACCTTCATTCTTATTAATCGCTGAAGATAAGGTAATTACAACCTGAGAAACCCCAGCATTAATTGCAGAAAAAGAATTTTCTAACTTAGGAATCATCCCTCCCTGAATAACACCTTGAGCCACATAAGCATCAAACTCGGCACGGGTTATCTGAGGAATTACACTATTATCATCGGTTTCATCCCTAAGGACTCCCCTCTTTTCAAAACAATAAACTAACGTCACATCAAAAATACCAGCCAGTGCTTTGGCTGTTTCTCCGGCAATGGTATCCGCATTCGTATTAAGCATATTTCCATTACCATCATGGGTAAGAGGAGCCATTACCGGAATAATCCCTTTTTGAATTAAATCTCCCAGAATAGCTGCATTTACTTGCTCCACATCTCCCACAAAACCATAATCAATATCTTTAACGGGGCGTTTTACCGAACGAATAACATCCATATCGGCACCAGTCAAACCGAGAGCATTTACACCTCTGGCCTGAAGCCCGGCTACAATATTCTTGTTAACCAATCCGCCATACACCATTGTTACCACTTTAAGTGTTTCGGCATCAGTAATACGCCGGCCGTTAACCATTTTGCTTTCAATTCCCAGTAGGGAGGCGATCTTTGTTGCCGATCGCCCTCCACCGTGAATTAATATTTTATTACCTTGAATAGCTGCAAAGTCATTCAGAAGCTGAGTCAATGTAGCCTCTTCTTCCACAACCTTACCACCTACTTTAATTATAATAAGCTTCTCTTTCATAACTATTCCAAATAAGTATATCCATAAAGTCCGGAACGATAGTTAGACAGAAATTCTTTTCCTTCTTCCACCGTAATACGTCCGTTCTTCACAGAAGTTGTAACCCAGGTTTCAAGTGTACGAACCAGCTTCTTAGGGCTATATTGCACATAATCCAATACCTCGGCCACAGTTTCGCCATCGATAATCTGATCTATGTTATACCCTTTTTCGTTCACAGTAATATGAACTGCATTTGTATCGCCAAACAGATTATGCAAATCACCCAGAATCTCCTGATAGGCCCCAACCAGGAAAACACCCATATAATAAGGTTCCTTAGCCTTCAAGCTATGAACAGGAAGATAATGTGCCACATTGCGGGTAGAAATAAAATTATCAATCTTCCCATCAGAGTCACAAGTTATATCCTGAAGAGTGGCCGAACGATCTGGTTTTTCTTCCAATCGCTGGATTGGCATAATCGGGAATATCTGATCAATAGCCCATGAATCGGGAAGAGATTGGAACAAAGAAAAATTGCAGAAATATTTGTCCGCCAATAACTTGGATAACAGACGGAATTCATCCGGAGCATGCTTTATTCCTGAAGCAATTTGATTAATCTCCCTGGTTATAGACCAGAATAGTCTTTCTATCTGAGCACGGGTTTTCAAGTCCACAATTCCGTGACTGAACAAGTCAAGCGCTTCCTCGCGAATCTGCTGAGCATCATGCCATGCTTCAAGCATTTTATTTTGGTTCAGGGAATCCCATATAGAATATAGTTCCTTCAACAATTCGTGATCATCTTCATTTACCACTTCGTCATCATCCCATTCGGGAAGAGATGCCGTTTCCAGCACTTCAAAAATAAGCACTGAGTGATGAGCAGTTAAAGAACGCCCCGACTCTGTGATTATATTGGGATGAGGAATATCGTTCTTGTCGGCAGCATCTACCAATGTAGAGATGGAGTCATTAACATATTCCTGAATGGAATAATTCACGCTACTTTCGCTATTAGAAGAGCGGGTTCCATCATAATCCACACCCAGTCCACCACCAATGTCAACAAATTCAACATTAAAGCCCATGGCGTGCAATTGCACGTAGAACTGAGAAGCTTCACGCAAAGCGGTCTTTATGCGACGTATTTTAGTAACCTGACTTCCGATATGGAAATGAATCAGTTTTAAACAATTTTTCAGGTCTTTTTTCTCAAGGAAATCCAAAGCCTCCAATAGCTCACTTGAAGTTAGTCCAAACTTGCTGGCATCGCCACCAGAATCTTCCCATTTACCACTGCCGGAAGAAGCCAGTTTTATACGTATACCAATATTAGGCCTCACATTAAGTCGTTTGGCTATTTTAGCAATTAATTTCAGTTCATTCAGTTTTTCTACTACCAGAAAAATTCTTTTGCCCATCTTCTGAGCCAAAAGAGCCAATTCTATATAACTTTCGTCTTTATATCCGTTGCAAATAATTAAAGAGTCAGAATCAGTATTAATGGCAATTACCGCATGCAGTTCGGGTTTAGAGCCGGCTTCCAATCCTAAATTAAATTTCTTTCCATGACTGATAATTTCCTCAACTACCGGGCGCATTTGGTTCACTTTGATTGGATAAATTATAAAGTTCTGACCTTTATAACCATATTCCTCCGATGCAAGCTGAAAGCATTTTGCTGTTTTCTCAATCCGGTTATCCAGAATATCCGGGAAGCGTAATAGCATTGGAGCCGAAACGTCCCGCAATTGCAATTCATCAACCAATTCCTTTAAGTCGACACCCACTCCGTCTTTACGTGGGGTAACTACTACATGACCTTTGTCATTGATACCAAAGTACGAGGTTCCCCAACCAGTAATGTTGTAAAGCTCCTCTGAATCTTCAATACGCCATTTTCTCATCTTCTATTCTTATACTATTTACGTAAGTTATTAATAGCGCAAAAGTACTCATAAATCTATAGTTTACAACCAGTAAGAGGCATCTTTTTACAAAATACGACAGTTTCTTAATATAAATAAAACAAAATATACTACTTTTGTAAAGTATACGACTCATGTAAACAACAATTAAATGCAAGAATGGAAAGAGAAAGTTCAAATTTTCAGTTTGAGAATGAAATAATCTGGGAAACACCAGACACAGGTGTTAAACGTCAGATTATGGCTTATAACGATAGTCTTATGATGGTTAAAGTTAAATTTGAAAAAGGGGCCATAGGATCAGTTCACACCCATCCGCATACACAGGCTACTTATGTTGTAAGTGGAACATTTGAATTCACAAATAACGGAGAGTGCAAAACAGTTAAAGCCGGAGACGGCGTTTACATAAAACCGAATGCTCCTCATGGATGTGTTTGTTTGGAAGCAGGAACCCTAATAGACACTTTCAGCCCTATCAGAGAAGAGTTCATTAATAAATAGAGCACTTATAGCCCAAGTAATTTCTTTAATCCGCTGACAGAAGATTTAATCTGGTACATATCTTCCAGTTCATCAGCATTAAAAATATATTTAGCTTTTGAGTAAAACGGCAATCGTTTTTCGATAGCCTGAACAATAAAGGCTTTTAGCTCTTCATTGGTTTTTCCTTGCAAAATAGGGCGGGAATGAGTAGCCACCTTTAATCGGCTAAATAACACCTCCGGACTGACATTTAAATATACAGTGTCTCCTTGTCTATTCATAAAGTCCATATTATCAAAGAAACAAGGAGCACCTCCACCTGTAGAGATAACCACATTCTCAAATTCAGCAATTTCATTAAGTATTTGCCGTTCCAGTTCTCTGAATCCCTGTTCACCTCTCTCACAGAAAATTTCCTGTACCGTTTTGTGAAAGCGTTCCTCAATATACCAATCCTGATCTACAAAAGATAAGTTCATCTCTTTTGCAAAAGCCTTTCCAAGAGTTGTTTTTCCCGCTCCCATATATCCGATTAAGAAAATCCGAGTCATCGTTGTGCTATTTTTAATATTTAAGCTGCAAAGATAAAATTAAAAGGAAGAACTATTCCGTCAGTTGAGATGTTTTTTATCTTTGCAAACAAATCCATTACTAAAAAGACTAATTATGTTTAAAAAATTAATGCTAATGAGTATTTCTGCCTTAATGCTCTCCTCTTTCACTCAGAAAGAAAACATTCAAAAAATAACAAAAAAAAGCGACCTATACATGCTTATAGGAACATACACTTCAGGTACAAGCAAAGGAATCTACGTTTACCGCTTCAATACGGAAACCGGAGAATCAAGTTATGTAAGCGAAATAGATGGCCTGTCAAATCCATCCTACTTGAATCTATCCCGAGATGAAAAGTTTGTTTATTCCGTAGGTGAAAATGAAGCAGATGGCGGTTTGGCTTATGCGCTATCTTTTGATAAACAAAATGGCAAACTGACTTATCTTAATGCACAAAAAACACATGGCGGATCTCCTTGTTATATAAATATAGATCCGAAAGGACAGTATGTAGTTACTGCCAATTATACAGGGGGTAATGTTTCTGTTTTTAAAATTAAGAAAGATGGCACACTACTTCCTGCCAGTCAGGTGATTGCGTTTGACAAAAAAGACACCAAAGAGCCTCAGCCGGTTTCTCACTTACACTGCGTTACCTTTTCACCCGACGGAAAATATCTTTTTGCAGACGATCTGGGGAAAGACAAAATCCATAAGTTCAATGCTCATTATTCGACAAAAGAAACTGCCTCCGATTCATTTTTACAAGCGGGAGAGCCCTCAGCCTTTAAAGTAGAAAAAGGATCCGGTCCAAGACATCTTACTTTCCATCCCAACGGAAAATATGCTTATCTGATTAATGAATTATCTGGTAAGGTGACTGTTTTTCAGTATAAAAACGGATTATTGAAAGATATTCAATATATTGCATCCGATACAACTCAAGGTACAACAAAAAAAGGAAGTGCGGATATTCACCTTACTCCTGATGGAAAGTATCTGTACGCTTCTAATCGTTTAAAAGCTGACGGCATTGCTATCTTTAAAGTAAATCAATTGAATGGTAAACTCACAAAAGTAGGTTATCAGCTTACTGGCATTCATCCCCGCAATTTCATTATCACACCCAATGGTAAGTTCTTGTTAGTTGCAGCCCGGGACAGTAACTCTATTCAGATATTCACCATTAACCCTAAAAATGGCCTTTTGGAAGATACTAAAAAAGAGATTAAGATTAGTAAACCGGTTTGCCTGAAGTTCGCAAATATGAAATAACCCGGAGTAGTAGTATTATTTAGACGACAAAAGAAAGAGAAACAAAATGGTGTGAATGATGTAGACGAACAGATTGTTTTCTATACCACTTACACCACATAAATATCCTATTTATTTGTAACAATCTGGACATTAGCAGAACATGGAAGCTATTTCTTTTGTCTTTGCCCGGTTTATCTTTCCACTTCCCGTCTGCGGAATAGCATCCACCTCAATTATCTTTTTAGGAATCTGATAAGGAGAAAGAATCTTTGCCATCTCTACTTTCAGATAATCCTCATCTACCGGAGGCACCACCAGCAACACTACTATTTCACCAAACTTGGGATGGAGTTGAGAAGTAATTGCAAAAGGAGTATGAAACAGAGACTTCAGCTTTGCTTCCACCTGTTCTATCTGAATCTTTACCCCGCCGCTATTAATCGTATTGTCTTTGCGTCCCAAAATATCAAAGCTGCCATCTGCATGAATCTCCGCAATATCATTCGTTTCCAAACGCTCATCGCTGACCAATGGAGCATCAATGACTAATGTGTTCTCGGGAGAAAGTGAGAGTGCAACCGATGAAAAGGGATAATAGCTATGTGAAGCTTCAGGTCCGTTCATTCTTCGTAAAGCTACGTGAGAAAGCGTTTCAGTCATTCCATACGTACAATAAATTTCACCGGGAAAATCATTTAATTGATCTTCCAGCAAAGAATCAATTGCTCCGCCCCCAATAATCAATATTTCTGTTTGCTTCAGACGTTCCCTTTCTTCAGGAACTTGCAGACTATTGAACACTTGCAAGGGAACCATAGCCACAAAGCGGAACGGTTGTTCAACCTTCTCAAACGGATGTCCGCATGAGTGAATGAAGTGCAGATCCAATCCGGTAACCAAAGCCCTCACTGCCATCATCTTTCCGGCTATAAAGTCCATCGACATACAAATTAAAGCAGTATCTCCTTTCCTCAGATTAAGGAATTCACAAGTCAAACGGGCACTTTGCATCATTTGCTCCTTGCGAACAACCAGCTCTTTCGGTTTCCCCGTAGAGCCGGAAGTATGTACTTTTATATGAGCATCCCCGTCAAACCACTGTGAGAGGAAAGTATATAATCCGGCATATTCGGGCTTGCCTTTCAGAAAACATAACATCTCTTCCCGGGAATAAGTAATTCCATCAAGAGTCAGTGTTTGTTTCTGAATATCCAGTTCATACACTTGCTTTTTACTTTGCATTGTACCACAGTTTATCTCCACGAATAATCAAAGGCATCTCTACATTATCAGTAAAGAGCATCCCTGTTCCCAGTCCCTGTGGAAGAGTTGTGGAAAGCGTAGCACACCATTGAGCAATAGCATTCAGTCCAATATTTGACTCCAGGGCAGAAGTAACCCACCATCCGATATTCTGACTGGTTGCTTCATTAATCCACTCTGTACATCCACATATACCTCCATGAAGAGACGGTTTCAGAATAATATACTGAGGATTGATCTTTCTTAATAGCTCAGCCTTTCCGGCTAATGAATTACATCCAATCAGTTCTTCGTCCAGCGCAATCGGGATGGGAGTTGCCTTTGTGAGCCGTGCCATCTCCTCCCATTGTCCGGCCTTTATAGGTTGCTCTATGGAGTGAATATCAAGTTCCGCCAACCGGTTTAATTTACTAAGAGCGTCTTCAGGAGCAAATGCTCCATTGGCATCCACCCTAAGTTCCACCTCTCTGGCAGTAAAATGTTTGCGGATATGTCGCAAGAGCGACAATTCCTCTTCAAAGTTTATCGCCCCTATTTTTAGTTTGATGCAACGAAAGCCCAGTTCCATCTTCTTTTCAATCTGATGATACATCTGCGCATAATCTCCCATCCAGATAAGTCCGTTGATAGGGATACCACTTTCCCCACGGGAAAAAGGAGTATCCCAAAGAGCGAAACTATTTACCTGAAAATGCCGAAAAGCTGTTTCCAGTCCAAAAAGGATGGAAGGATAAGGACGCAAAGCCTCTATATCCAGTTCACCGGTTTCTTCCAACCGGTGACAAGCCGCTTTTAGAATCGCTTCATATTCCGGCAGGTCATCGCAGCTAAGATTAGGCAGCGGAGCACACTCCCCCAGCCCAATCCTCTGAGGTTCTTCCACAGAGGTGAGACCAATATACCACACTTTCCGCGTATTATACACTCCGCGGGAAGTTCCGGCTGGTTGTTTAAAGTGTAAAGTTGAAGGACGTATGGTCGTTTTAAAAGTCATCTTTAAGGGAATTTAGGGAATTGTTTGAAATTGGGTTTACGTTTTTCAAGGAATGCATTTTTACCTTCTTGTGCTTCTTCAGTAAGATAATAAAGAAGAGTAGCATCACCAGCAAGTTCCTGAATACCAGTCTGACCATCAAGTTCTGCATTCAGTCCGGCCTTAATCATACGAAGAGCCAGCGGACTGTGTTGCATCATGGTCTCTGCCCATTCAACCACTTCGTCTTCAAGCTTATCCAAAGGAACCACTTTATTTACCAATCCCATATCCAAAGCTTCCTGAGCATTGTATTGGCGACAAAGAAACCAGATTTCACGAGCCTTCTTTTGTCCCACACAACGTGCCAGATAAGAAGAACCAAATCCAGCATCGAAGCTACCTACTCTAGGGCCTGTTTGTCCAAAGATTGCATTGTCGGAAGCAATAGAAAGGTCACAAACCACCTGAAGCACATGGCCTCCACCAATAGCATAACCGTTAACCATTGCGATAACCGGTTTAGGAATAGAACGGATCTGCTTCTGAACGTCGAGTACACTCAGTCGTGGCACACCATCTTTACCAATGTATCCACCTTTACCCTTTACATTCTGGTCACCTCCCGAACAAAAAGCCTTATCGCCGGCTCCGGTAATAACCACCACACTAATGTCGGCACATTCACGGCAAATAGCCATCGCATTACTCATTTCCCCTGTAGTAGTAGGAGTAAATGCATTTCTGTAACGAGGACGGTTGATAGTAATCTTCGCAATCCCATTATAAAATTCAAACAGGATATCTTCATATTCCTTGATGGTTTCCCATTTTCTAGTTTCCATATAATGTCTATTTTAGATGATGATAATATGCTTTAAATACCTCCGCGTTAACCTCCATCGAAGTTCTTGTCTCCATAATTATCGGTTTATCGGAAGCACTGCTTACAAAAGTAGCAATATTCTCTTTTAATTCCGCTTCATTCTCAGTTAAAAGGTATTGAAATCCCATAGCCATAGCCCACTCTTTTGCACCGGTATTATGTCGGTAAGAGATATGTTCATCCAAAGATTCGGCTTTATTCAATCCGGGAAGCAGATGGAAAATCTCTCCTCCACCATTGTTTACCAGTAATATACGCAGATTCTTATTGATGTGCTTGTTCCAAAGTCCGTTCACATCATAAAAAAAGCTGAGATCACCAATCACCAGAAAGGTTAGTGCCGGATGAATGGCTGCAAATCCTACCGCAGTAGACATAGAGCCATCAATGCCACTTGTTCCACGGTTACAGTAAACAGGAATCTCCGGATTCAAATCAAATAGCTGAGCATTACGTACCGTCGAACTATTTCCCAATTGCAAAGCTGCCTTTTCCGGTAAAAGAGGGAAAAGCACTTTTAGCACCTGCAAATCAGAGAATGGCATGGTTGCCGTAAACTCTTTCTTTTTATTTTTCAACTCATCCGATTCCTTTTCCCAAAGTAAGTTGTATGATGTTGCCTGCTTCTCAGTAGGGGATCCCAAAAGAGAAAAGAAATTCTCATCCATTTCAATCACATCCGTCAGCGATTGATAAAGATCGGGAACAGCACCATCCAGAGATAAATGCCAATGCTTAGCCGGATGTTGTTTTCTTAAAAACTGCTTTATTCGTTTGGATACCACATGACCACCAAATGTAATCAGTAGATCCGGAGTAAACTCATCCCACTTTTCAGTAGGAAGAGCATATATTATTTGATCAAAATTCTCTATTATCGGGCAAGAAGAGACATTTGCCGTATGTTCTGCCAAAATCACACAATCCCACTCTTTCGCAACTTCTTGAAGCACTTTTCTTACCTTTTCATCGGGTGGAAATTGGCCTACAAGGATCATTCGTTTACTGCTTTGCGCCCATTTATTACGGAAGTAATCACTGTTATCCAAAGATTTTGGATAACCACCGGAATAGCGTATAGTTCTTACTTGAGGAAGCTCCTTTTCGGTAAATTCAAAGAGAGGTTCTGAAAGTGGAATATTAATCTGCACCGGGCCATTGCCATGATGTGTCAGTTCAAGCAAAGCTTCATTAATCAAGCGATTACAATACCATTCCTCTTCTTGGGTGATCGGTTCGGGAAGCTGAACAGATTTCTTTACCAATGTGTTAAAAACGCCTGGTTGAGGAAGCGTTTGTCCATCCATTTGTCCAATCCATGCTGCAGGGCGGTCGGCAGAAATAACCAAAAGCGGTAACTGCTGATAATAAGCCTCAGCCACAGCAGAACCAAAGTTTAGTAAGGCCGTACCGGAAGTGCAACATACAGCCACAGGGCGCTGAAGTTTCTGAATAAGTCCTAATGCAAAGAAAGCGGCACTTCGCTCATCTACCACCGTAAAGCATTTGAATGCAGGATGCTGTGAAAGAGTCTGAGTAATTGGAGCAATACGGGATCCCGGCGAAACCACCACATGATCAATGCCATATTCGCGCAACAGCGCTGCCAACTGAAGAACATTCTTTTTATTCGAATACATACAAAACCTCCAACTTTATTTGATTATCGCCAACATGGTTTGCAATTTAGCCTCTGTCTCTTTCCATTCCAACTCCATCTCGGAATGGGATAACAATCCTCCTCCGGCATATAGCGTCAGACAGGAAACGCCAATCTCCATACAACGCAGATTTACATACAAATCCGTCTTTCCATCGGGATTAATCCATCCCATAAAGCCGGAATAGTAACGACGATTGTATCCTTCATTCGCTAATATAAACTGATATGCCTCCTCTTTGGGAAGTCCGCACACAGCCGGTGTGGGATGCAACAATCTAAGCAAGCTGCCTAATTGCTCTTTCTCTGGCAAATCAAAAGAAAATTCACTCTTGAGATGCGCCAGTTCACCGGCACGAACTGTAAAAGGACCTTTTACATCCGACTTTATTCCGAAAGAGTTCAACTGGTTTCCTACATAATCGGCTACCAGTTGTTGTTCTCTGATATTCTTTTCACTCCAGGCATCCGGCAAAACAGCGCGGTGAAAAGGCAAAGTTCCTGCAAGAGCCACCGTATTCCAGTGCTCTCCTTCCCCGGAAAGCAAGATCTCGGGCGTACTACCCAACCATGTTCCCGTTTCAGGGGTATGATATAGATAAACAAATGCATCCGCATATCGTTCACAAGCATTCTGAAGAGTCTTTTCAAGTGAGAAAGAAGATTCTTTGGTATGGGTAGATGTACGGGATAACACCAGTTTTTCAAATCTTTTTTCTCTTAGAGCGGTAATAAATAAAGAGAAAGCTTGTGAGTAAGAGTTGTAATCATCCTTTTGAGTACAAATTTCATCGGTATTTTCAGTAGAAAGACCTGCTTCCAGGGTCTTTACTTCCTGAGATAAATAGCTATTTATATCCTTCCAACCCTTAATTATAATGTCGGGTTGCATCAGCATCAGCGGAGATGAGTCTGTAATCTGAAACGGAGCAAAGACAAATCCAGTCTTCCCGTTCAGTTTATCCAATTCACTAAGACGAAGCAGAGGACCAGCTGCCTGAATCATTAAAACCGGTTCATCCTGTGGAGCCCGATAAATAACAAAGCTATTATTCTGTTTGATAAGTGCTTCAATTCCTGTCATCGTTGCTTTTTTATTGAAGCACAAAAGTAAGACTATTTTTCTGATTATCCTTAAAAACAGCTCTAGGTTTAACTTAATGCAGGATTAGAACAAAAGCTATAGTGCTACCAGTTCATAGTTTGTACTTCTGCCACCTTCATTTGTTTTTTGTAAAACGCCCTTATCTATCAAATCCTGTATATCTCTTAAAGCTGTGTCACGGGAACATTTGGTTATCTTCCCCCATTTTGAGGACGAGAGTTTGCCATCAAATCCATCCCATAATAGATTAACCATTTTGAGTTGCCTGCCATTCAAATTAACCAAGCGATTTTTTTCCCAAAAACGCACCTTTTTTAAGATATTGCTTAACGTTTGTTCTCTCTCAAGCAAGGCAGCTTCCAAACAATTAAGGAACCAGCTTAACCAGTTTGTAATATCTAAATCACCCTTTTGCGTTTTCTCTAAAACCTCGTAATATTGCTTTCTCTGTTTACGCATTTCTGCTGACATACTGTAAAAGCGATGCGGAATCTCATCTGCACGAGTTAAGAATAAATCTGTAATTGTTCGGGATATTCGTCCATTACCATCATCAAAAGGGTGAATTGTGACAAACCATAAATGCGCAATTCCTGCTTTTAGCACAGGATCTATTTTTTGATTATCATTAGCCCAATTTAAAAACTGTTCCATTAGCACTGGTACATACTCAGAATAAGGGGCTTGATAGTGTATTTTCTCTTTCCCCATTGCACCCGATATTACTTGCATCAATTCTTTGCCTTGTCGCCAATTGGCAACCGTTATTTTAAACATACCGCTTCTTCCAGTTGGGAATAAAGCTGCATGCCATCCAAAGAGACGTTCGTCCGTTAAAGGTTGAGCATAATTTTGAGTAGCATCAATCATCACTTGAACTACTCCATCTATATAGCGCTCGGCTTCGGGTAGTCCTTGAAGTTCCATTCCTAAATGACGGGCAACAGACGAACGTACTTGATCACTATCTAATATCTCTCCTTCAATCTCTGATGATTTAATAATACTAGTTGTCAGCACATTAAGCATTGCTTCGTTTTTCAGATCAAAACCAAGCCCACTCATTTTGCCAACAAGTTTGCCTTGAAGACTTCTAACTCTACCTAGTTTATAAGACAATTCACTGTCATTCCAAGTGAATTGAGGCCATTTTTCTTGCTGCCAAATGTAGATTGCTTGCATAATCGCCGTATTATTTGCAGCAAATATAATAATTATTTGCTGCAAAAAGACTTTTGAGAAGATAATTTAGTGGTGCAAGTAGAGCTTTATGTAGTAAAACTTAAATAATATTCCATGTTCTATAGCCCTATTCCAATAGAAGTTTGTAAATTTGTAATATTATCAACAAGCTGCAATTTAAAACAAATATGGCTACTACTCTATCATACAAAGAGATTGGCAACGTCAGAAGAATTCTACTACTCATTTTTTCATCTTTCCTCTAAAATTGTTCTCGGATCTATATTTCAAGTTTGCATTGCTTTTTAGAATATTCTTAATTAATCATATCAACTACTTTTAACAGCCAGCTTTCATGGTCAAGTTCTAATTGTAATAGTTTAATTTCTGGATAATTATGCTGTACTAGATTTACAATTAAAGCTTTATTTTCTGGTGAAATATTATGCCCTAAAATTATATTTTTAAGTGCTTTAATATCCTTAATTGGCACTTTGTAGCCATTATGACCTCGCTCAATATTATTCTCTCCAGTTTTCATTTTATCAATACATATAAGCCCTAAAAATGATCGAATTTCTTCCTCGTATCCCCAAACTTCCGCTTTTTTTATAAACGCAATTTTTCGTAGCTGTTGTTCTAATGTATGGCAATATTCAGGGCTAACATTGCTATTAGTCTCATCTATAATTTTCTGATCCAAAGGCAATGCTTGATAATCAACTTTATCAGTTATAATTCCAAAAGAATTCAGTTTTATTTCAAGTTTATCTTTATCGAAAACAAGACAAAAACCACTATAATTTGCGGAGTATAATGACCAGAAATGCTGATTTTCGGAGCATTGAGTAAATGAACATATCCCAAAACTGTCGAATTTTTCATACATATTATGAATAAATTCCGTACCAAGTGGTGAAAAAGCACTTGAGTTCCTATAGCCTTCAAAATTGCAATCAAAAGGGTCATTCAAATTTTGGGGATTTGAAAACCATAAATACCCGTTGGCTAAAGCATCTAAATTATATGCCTCGCATGAATAGTACTTGAAAAGTTCATTTTCTTTTTGTTTCATAGTTCTTAATCTATATTAAATAATTATCAATTAATAAAAGTCGCAGTGTACTCCTTCACCGTAAGAATGGGTGTTTCTTATTGCATTTTCATCACCAATAATTACATAATCGATTTTACATGCACTTGGAATATCAACTACACCTATTCCATCCGAGTTCTCGAAAAACTTGTTTGTATCGGCTAAGATATCAAGGTTTATCGAACCGTAGGATACAAAAGAGCCAAAAGCAAAACTATAATAACCACATGGTTTACCAATGTAATCTGTTATTACAACAAATTCATTACACCTATCCTGCCCCACTTCGAGTTCCTTATTTTCGCTATTTACTCGTCTTAATGTGCTGAATTTTGTTTTTCCAAGAAAAAGGGGATTTTCGTCAATACTCAATGGGCAACCTGATCCTATTTTGACAAATGGTTCAACTCCTTTTGATTGAAGACAAATTGAAGAGATACCAATATTGTCAGGAGAAGAGAGAAGTAAATAACAGTTTTTCAAATTATAAAAATATATATTGTACAATTTATATTCATCCTTTGAAGAAAATTTTTTCGGCTCTCCAAAGAGATTTTTAACGCTCTGTATTGTAGAGGCCGGAGTTATTCTCAAAAAGAAATCAACGGGAATATCGTTAAGTTTCTCTTGAATTTGTGCTTGTTTGCTCGTTGATTCATTGACAATTCCAACAGTATCAACCACTACCCGTGTAGAATCAATCGCTGGAGCCTGTTCAGCAGAATTTTGTTTATTAAAAGCTCCCGGTAGCCATATTATAGAACCAATTACTATTATGCCAATAATCCAAACAAGTGAATAATTTGACTCAGTCTCTTTATATACAGGTTGATATTTTGTCTCTTCAGGTTCAGCTTTTACAAAAATTGTTTTTTGTTCTTGTTCATTTTGAGTGTGTGTATCATCAGATCCAATCGTATTTTTCTCAATTAAAATCCCTATCTTTCCACTTAAAATTTCTAAACACTTTCCAGCACTACTTATTCTTTCTTCAACATTCACTACAATGCATTGTTTTACTAGAATCTGCCATGCGGAAGGCAATTGCTGAATAGCAGATGAAATATCCCCAGAAGTAATTTGCTTGAATAATTCGATGCGTCCCGCTTCGCTGGTTACAGCCAATGAGCCAGAGTTAAAGGGTAGTTTCCCAGTAAACATCCAGCACGCTATCACTCCAAAGCTCCATAAGTCTGTATTTTTACGAATGGCATTTCCTGTAAGTTGTTCTGGTGAAGCGTAAGCTAAAGTTCCCGCTCCTGCTAAGGAGTTTGTAAAAACAGAACTTTTGTTGGCATCTAACCTTTTACTAATTCCAAAGTCTGTGATTTTAGGTATGTATTCACCATTTCTGTTTACAATCAGAATATTCTGTGGTTTTAAATCTCTATGAATTATTCCCTGATTATGCAAAAAATGGATTCCAGCCAAAATCTGACGTAATATTGAATCCTTTTGTTGTTCTGTGAGTTTTGTCATCTCCACCAATTGCTGTAGATTACCTGACTCATAATATTGCAAAACCGCAAAATCATATTCCCCCGTAAAAGATGAAAAGGTAAAGCATTCCTCATATCGGGCAATATTCGGGTGTGTAGGTAGTTTATTTACTATGTCTACTTCATGTTTTAATCGAACCTGTTCTAACCCGGGCTTTACCTCAGCCATTTTGATAGCTACCCATCTGTCGAGATGTGTATCATAAGCTTTAAATACTTTGCCAAACCCTCCTTCGCCTAAGCAATCTGTTGCAGGATTATATTCATAGCGTTTGTGAAATTCTTCTTGGGTCATATCTTTATTTTTAATTCATTATGTTTCATATTGCAGTTTTACCATGAATTTCGAAAAAAACAATGCCTGCAATGGGGGCATTCCCAATCAGCACCGGCTTGCCCATTTCTGTAATATCTTCCGCCTTTGGGCTCCATTCCATATTTCCTGCATCGAGGACACTGTACTTTTTTTCCTAAAGAACGTCCAGTTTGTTTTCCTAATTTGAATATCCCGTAAATAAATAATGCTCCAATAGAAAACATTATTAAATCACCTCCAGTAAATGGTTGCATAAACTATTGCAATTAAATTACTTTTCAATATCTTTTATCTCTATTTGCTACTTAAACTTATCATTAAAATCTAATACAGCTTTTCTTTTGAAATTATTTTTTCTGCTTTATATGGGTCCCTCATAATTTTATTCAATTCCTCAAATGTTTTTCTAATTTCCATAATATCAGTTTTAAAAGATTATCATTTTTTTCATTGACTTATTCGCCTTTGGGATTGTGTCCATATTCATTATTTCCTCGTACACCTTCAGCAAACAACAGCCATAGACCATAAAACGGAATTAGCTGATACCAACCACTGTTTCCCAGGTCATGACATCTTTTGGCGTTTTGAGCTATAACAAACCACATCATTGGTATATAAGCCAGATAAATCCAACTGGCAGAATAATCATTCTCAACTATTAAATTAAGAATGAGTGCGATGACACCATAAATGATATTACTTATGCCACATTCAAGTCTTCGTATTCTTCCGTCGAAAGAGAATGCATTGCTAAACATTTCCTGCAGTGGAGAACTTGGCTGCTGTGGGTTAAAGTTTGGTGGTGGACTGATATACCCCTGGGATGTAGTATGTACAAAAGGGGTATCTACCAATGACCAATCAAACAGCACATAAGGTCCAAGAAGAATTTTATCTCTTTTCGTTACACACACATCAACATCTCTGGTTGCTTTTACTCCATTAATAGTTGTGCCATTGGTACTAAAGTCACAAAGGATTATACTCCCTGTATCATACACCTTCAATACAGCATGATAACCGCTAACGGTTCTGGTTTCATCTTTGATGACGATATCGTTATCCGGGTTTCGTCCAATTTTAATTGTTTTCATTCTGTTGATTTTGAGGTTTAACTGTTATGGTATCGGTTTGCTTCATATCTTTCTTTGGTTGAACTTTAAGAACTTTCGTTTTTATGAAAGGTTTCTGTGTTGTCTTTTCTTTTCTCAAAAAGGAAAAATAAGAAACCAGTGAAAACGTCAAAGCAAAAAGTACAATTATATAAAATAAACTCTGGTTTTTCTTATTCTTTATCGGTTTGTTACTTCCCTCTACTGAAGTAGATTCAATCTCAACCAACGCCGCTGTCAGATTATCGTGTTTTCCTCCTTTGGCAAATCCAATGACATCAATCTTATTTACCAATTGAGTGACAACTGTTTTTATATCCGCTTTCCGGCAGACCATTTCAACTAATTCATTTTCGGGTACAGCACCCCAAATACCATCAGTACACAATAGAAAACGGTCACCCTTTTGATACGGTATATTATCTGTTATGTCAATATCTACAATTGGACTAATACCCAACGCACGGGTTATGATATTTGATTTCTCAGATAATCGGGCTTGTTCTTCGGTTATTAATCCGGCTTTTACCATTTCAAAAACGTGAGAATGATCGAATGTTCTGAATAGAATTTTCCCATTATAAACTTGATAAATGCGACTATCGCCTACATGGCAGCTGACAGCTTTTTCTGAAG
Source organism: Bacteroidaceae bacterium (assembly GCA_963667395.2). GTDB lineage: Bacteria > Bacteroidota > Bacteroidia > Bacteroidales > Bacteroidaceae > Bacteroides. The sequence continues at coordinate 2,991,883 of CAXXJL010000001.1, read as the reverse complement.
TAATAAGCAAAGCAACAACCGTAGTTCCCATCCCTTTAAGGTTGATATTTGTATGGCTTTCTTCCCATATTGCTGTATTCGCTTTGCTTATTGCTGCATAAAGCGCATTAGCTGGATTCGAATCAACGCCATTAGTTACTTCTTCTAAAATTAATTGAACAGCAGTTTCAGCTGCATGTCGCCCACCATTGTGTCCGCCCATGCCATCGCAGACAACAATTAGTTCGCCATAAAGTGTTTGTGCAGTGCCGTAAAAATCCTGGTTTTCGGCACGGCCGCCGATGAGGGATTGTATATTTTTCATGATTATTTTCTCTGTAAATTCGTTTAACATACTATTGGGTGAATGTATAGCTATAACCATTGTTTAATAATTTTAATAATACAAATCCTTCATCATTATCACCTGAAATTGCCACCAAAAACCAACCAAACGAGTAAAGAGAAATCCTTTCGCACAAATCACTAAAAAAGAATTCCTTGATACATACTTCACATTGAAGACCTTGATGATATGCTTTATATGCTATGCCAAAGCCACCTTGTCCAATCTTATCAATAATTTTGTATTTTCCTCCTTGTAGGAGCGTATTCGAAGGTAAATGCATATTCAAGTGTTTGTTTATATATAATTGTATTATTTATAATTGATTTTAGTAAAAAAAATAGGTTGCAAAAATAAGATTCTAAAACAATCATACCAAGTTTTTTTAATGATACTGTGTAGACTGACTGTTTTTTTGTATGAAATGATTTTGTTATATGATTTCTGTTCTATCCAAATCTGTTTTCTCAAAAATAAATTCTGTTTTACCTGCTCTTATTTTAGCACCAATATGTATTGGTATTGGAGATTCAGTAATTATACGCTCTTTATTTAAAAACGTACCATTAGAGCTATTTAGATCGGATAAATAATACCTATGTCCTTCACTAATATCAAAATGAGCTACTATGCTAAAATGTAATCTGCTAATCTTACTATCACCATTATCAATCTGTAGCTCACATTCTGATGTGTTGGATTTCCTGCCAAATCGATTTTGTCCAATGACGAGTGGATATATTATACGAGTTTGAATATCTCTTAACTGTACATCTTTTAAAATAACATTCCGTTTTACGTGCTGATTCTCTTTTAATTTTTTCAGAGCTTCCTTGGATACATGAAGTTCAAAACTCTTCTCGCTATTGGGAATAAGTAGAATTAGTTTTTGTTTGAGAGTTTGTATTAAAAACAAACATGCTTTTTGGATAATTAAATCTCTTCCTACTCTTTCAAATTGACTTGATTTACTCCCAAGCTGCTCCTCCAATATTAATTGCACTTTCGAAAGATTTATAGTAAGAAGTTGCTCCTTTCTGGAAGTTAACATCATGATTGAGTAATTGCCATCGGCTTGAAAGTAAACAATGTCATCGATATTCACCTGAATGAGTTCATCGCGCCATTTAAAGATCAGATTATTCATAATTGTGTTTTATAGTATTTTCCTCTTGTTAGACCGTTTTTGCTAAAGCTTAAGGTGATAAATTTATCTTTCTACTCTGATTAATACTTTATATTCCTTCTTCCCCTGTGTGGTTGCCCAATATACCGATTCCGGGGTTTTATACCCAAGCGATTGGTGTATCCTTTCCCTATTGTAAAGATTGAAATAGTTGGTTAACCCATCGTATAATTCTATACTACTTGAAGAATTGACAAGTAAAGGTACTCATATTTCACACTTCTTCAAAATCTTTCTATGAAAATATTATCTAATGCTCTCGATCTTTTTCGTATACTCACGCATGAATTAAAATCTTTTTCGTATTTTAGCCGTTAAATTTATTCTTCGGAGAAATTTAACGTAAGCATCTTATATATGGTTTTGTCACCACAAAGATGCTTACTTTTTATTTTGTACAAAAAATCACCGAGAGAAGTATAATCTAAATAGAGAACTAAACTAATGACAAAAAAAATATCAAATTACGAAGAAAGAATAGTTTTATTTCTGGACATCTTAGGATTTAAAGGACTTATTAAAGATAGTATTGAAGATGCTGAGAAATTCCAAAAAATTCGGACATTAATTAGAGTTATTCGTAATGTATTTAATATTACTCAAAGAACAAAAGAACGAGCGATAACCCAATTTTCCGATTCATTAATTGTATCATTCAAAATAACAGAAAAAGGTGAAGTTGCATTTTTATTGGCCAAAACTCATGAATTAATTAAGAGACTGGTTTTACATGAAATTGTTTGTAGAGGTGGAATTGCAAAAGGACAATTGATTCATGATCATATTTTTATGTTTGGTCAAGCTTTTATAGATGCTTATAATCTGGAATCTAAGTTAGCTATATTTCCAAGAGTAATTATAGTTAATGAATCTATAATTACTCTTGGAAAGAAATATTATGGTTATCATCCTGCAAATAATTCAATTTATGAAGATAAAGAGTTGAAATCGTTTACTTCAATGGACTTTGATGGATATACTTTTATTGATTATTTCAATAGTGGAACAATTTGGGAAATGTCGGCTAAAGACAAATTTTATATCAAGAAGTTACGTAAATTAATAGTTATTCAACTTCAATTGAATGAAAACAAACCGTATATTAAACAAAAATACGAATGGATGAAAGACAAGTTTAACGAAAGAGTTAAAGAGATAAAAACAGATAAAAGGATTGAGATTGCAGGTTTTAAAATGGGGTCGGATAAGAGTTCAAAGTTTTATAGAGAACTAAAACCTATTGAATGATTACAAAACTCATTATTGAATTAAGAAAAGATTGAAACAATTAAGGTTCATCCGACAAATGCGTAGTTGGTATATAAAAATAAGAGATAGAACAATTATTTGCTGCAAAAAGACTTTCGAGAAGATAATTTAGTGGTGTGAGAGGCGCACCTCGCCAGTTGATTACTGGCGGGGCCGTCTACTCGATTGTAGGCAGTTTTAATTATTCAGCCAACTCAAATCTTGAAAAAGGAGCCATTCTTGCTTTATTTAAGGATAGGTTTGTCTTAGATACACTTAGATTATCGCTTGGGCAAGTGCTTTTCTAATTCTTGTTCTAAATTGCCAGGACAAGCCATCAAGGCAGTAATATCGGATGTGATGATTAGCCGATATTGATTTCTGATTTTGTAATTGTTGAGTATCACATTGCAGTTCGCTTTTGCTTCAATTTTTCCATCTTTAGAATGAAAAATGATGTAATGGGTTTCGGCACTTCCTTTAACTACCTCTGATAATAAGTCGCGGGCAATTATATACCACCCCGTAAGATAGTAAAGAATGGCATAGTTTACATGTGCCAGATAAGTACCGGAGTCTTTATTTTAACTGTAATGCAAGCCTAAGAGTTTTGTATCCTGCCACACTTGTTTTTATTTGAAGTCCATTCTTTAGTATAAGCATTTGCTGCTGTTTTTTATATAATTCTATACGCGATATCATCTCTACATTTACAATACACGACCGATGAACACGAACGAATTTAGTCTTAGACAAATGTTCTTCGAAATATTTCATTGTCTGCTCCTTTAGGTATTTACCTTTTTCGGTATAGATAATTACGTAATCGCCATCAGACTGTAAATAGAATATCTCCGGAATCAGGATTACATGAATCTTTTGGCCGGACTTTACTGCTATACGTTCCAGCATTTCACTCTCGTCTTTCAATTGTTCATCCGGTAAAGGAAGAGCATTGGGCTCATTCTCTTCTTCAATAGCCACTTCAGGTTCTTCTTCTTCATCTTGTTTACCGGAAATAAAATGGCTATACATAAGTAATATGGTAAACAACAGTACTCCGATTAGAATACGCATCGGGATAGTTGGAACCAAGGATATAAAATCGGTACGCAGAAAAAAGATATTAAGAAGAAATAGTCCGCTTCCCAACCATAAAAGAAGAATGAATGTTCCTAAACTTATATAATTAAAAACTGTTTGAGGAGAAATAGTAATAGAAGAACTTTTGCCTTCAACTAATATATTATACATCACCTCAATTAAAATAAATAAGGTTGAAAAGATGAATCCATCAACAAGCAACAATCCAAAAGGAGCCTTTACAAGCGGAACCATCACCAGAGCATGAACAATGGCAAAACCTCCCCATACCGAGGCATATACCATTATCTTTCTTATTGTCTGGAAAGAAAATATTGCATTCATCCCTTAGTTTCTTAATTCTCCGCTACCAAGTACTCCGCTTCCATGAATAATTAATCGTCTTGAATTATCTGTTTGTCCTGTTTCAAAGCGCTTATCTTCGAAATTGTATAAAATAGATTCCATTTTGATTTCTACCGCCCAGTCCGTTGGTACAAGAATGGTAACACTACCTAGTACTATGTTTATCTCTAAAATGGTATCTCCTTCGGGCAGACTTGTTTTTCGTAAATCGAGTGTTGTATCGCCAAATACAGTATTTATATCGCCACCTTTAAATTCAGGATCAAGAACAATATGCTTACCGCTTGAGAAAACACTTTGCTTATCAAAATATCCTTTCCCTTTTCTCCATTTTTTGTTATTCACAGCCTCTTCGCCAACTTCTTTATATTTGGTATATTCAAAATGGTTATCAAAGCAATGTCCTTGAGAACAAGGAAATAACCGACGAACAAGGAATATAACTCCTGCTGCTATAAGTAATACAGGCCAGTAAAGATGAACAAAGTTTCCGTTTCCCACTGGCAAAACTCCCGGACAAGCAGCTATTATATTCGGAATAAGAAAGAATCCTCCAATGAGTACTAACAAGCCACCCGACCAAATATGCTTTTTGCTTAATGAAAGAATACCCCATGCGATAACCAGCATAGGCCACGAGAAGATAACATCTTTATAAGGCAAGGGAAAGAAGCCTAAATTAAATCCCAAAAAAGAGACACCTGCAAGGATTAGTAAAACTGCAAACACAATTGTATTTGTAACAGATCTGTGATAATAATTTCTTCTTTGACTTTTCATAATCATTTGTTTTAGTTTTCGGCAAAGATAGCGCTGTAATGTCCCCTTTTACAAGGTAAAATCGATGAATGAAGGATTTAACCCGATGAATAAAGCATGCAGGTTGTCCAACAAAGTTTTTTCAATATGCCCTACTTTCCAATATTTCCTCAGATAGACCATATATTCATTATTTACTTTCGCTTTTTGTGAAATCAAAATACGTATCAAACACAAACAATGAAACGAATAATAAATAAAAGTGTTATAAAAACAGGTTCAAAGTTACAGAAATATATTTTATTGTTTACAAATATCCTTTCAGAATATTATGAATCAGTTTCAAATTAATAAATATGATATTGCTATTTCAATCTTAATGCAAGAATCGGAATAAGATTGTTGACAATAAACGGCAGGATAATATATAATAGAAATTCCTGTGGCAAATCATCAACTAACTCTTTTTATTTAAAGATCCGTCAATTCTGGCTTTTATGTTTGTAGCAGAAACTTAGAAAACAAAAAGCTACTACATCTACACAATTCCTGGTTAACATACTGAATACGAGAATGTAGATGCAATGAAAATAAAGAATTTCTATCATTCATCTACATTAAGGTACATTAAAACAGCGTTAATTTTACTTTAAATTCACAGAGAAAGCGCACTTAAATATCCTTGTTAACGAGTGAGAAAGCAAGTTGATTACGTTGACCATGTATGGTTAAAAATCCATCATTTGCCCATTGCTTTAGTTCGCTCAATGCCCGCTTTTTTAGCAAACCGGTAAGCGTTGTGTAGTCGCTTCGGCTAATGATTAAGTTTTTGTTCAGATAATCAATTAACAGCGCTTTGCGTTCCTCTTCACTATTGGTGCCGGAATGCTTAAATCCATAGGGGGCGCGTACCAAATCGCCTTGCAGCTTTTTACGGAATGCGGCGGAAGCCCGGAAATTTACATTATCGAAAACAATAGATGGGGAGCGGATATTTTCATTCTCGTGTATAGCCTTTTTAGCTTTCAATTTGGCTGATAAATAGCCAATATCGCCCAGTTCCACATGGTATCCGTTACTTAAATGGTGACTGATCCGGTCGCTTAAGGCTCTCAATGCACCAACCAAATCACTTTCGGTAAGCGTACAAGCTGTTGATATTTCCTTAATTAATGAGCGGGTATCAATGGTGCCGCCCGACACAAGGCGAGGATGCAGAATGGAAGTTTCTTTCTGAATAGGTGAAGTGGGTGTCTTTACTAAATCATACTGTGCCGACATGTTCCTTTTACTTTTTAAATTATTAATTCTTATTCTAAATATTAGTCGTTTCCCGTATGTGATTCCATGGAATCCTGTACAGGAAACGATGGGATCCAGTATGGGAACTTATTGGCTTCCATATGGGAGCCTATTTATATAACAGCATAAAAGTACTAATTAATGCAGTAACATGCAACTATTTATATAGATAATCGATGTTATTTTTTTTGATTAAAACAATTCCTTTTTCACTTGTTTTATGTACTCTTTTTTTGTATTTTTATCGTTTAAATTAAAACCTGCGTTGAATGAAAGTAACGATTAAAAAATGCCATAAAGGCGATAATAAACAGCATCTAGAGTCTATTGAGGCATTGTTAGAAAGAATGAAAGTTGAAACCAGGGAACAATGCGTTTCTAAATTAAGATATTCTTTACAGTTCATGTCCGCCAACTCACTGCGGGCAGTGGTTAGCAAATTACCCAATATTATTTTTGGCGCAGAGTTTTCTATAAGCGGAGAGGTGCAGGTGATGAATATATATAATGGGCTGGTTTTGCTCGAAATTGATTCATTGATAGGCGTGGAAGAGGCAAGCGCGGTGAGAGATATGGTTGCAGGGTATCCCCAGACTTTTGCTGCAATGGTGGGTTCAAGTGGTAAAAGTGTGAAGTTCCTGGTGCGCTTCACTCGTCCCGATGGCTCTTTGCCGCAAACACCTGAGGAGGCGCAATTGTTTCATGAACATGCTTACAGAATGGCCGCCCAATACTATCAAGGACAGCTGGACTATAAACTGACCCTTAAAGAACCGCTGCTGAATCTCTCTTGCAGGTTTAGTTACGATCCTGATCTCTTTTATGAACCTCAGGCATTGCCTATGATATTGAAACAGCCTTCTTCAAAGCTAGTTTTTGTTGAGGCGAAACCGAAAAAGCCTTCCATGGAGGACCGATTGATGAAAGTAATGCCCGGCTGCAATAAGCACAATGTGTATGCATTGTTGTTCGAAAATGCTCTTATGGCAGCCATCAACGAGGCTGGGAGTGATTGGCGTGAGGATGTAGATGCTCTTTTTGTGAAGGTAGCGAATAGCTGTTTCAAGGCGGGTTTGCCCCAGGAATGGGTAGTCAAAGGGCTGGTTAATCACTTTGAATGCAAGCCTCGGGAAATGGAGGTGCGTATGATGGTGAGCAACATCTATCAGATAGCCAAAGGGTTTGGCGAAAAGAGCTGTTTAAGTGCTGAACAGCTGATGGCAATGCGCACCGATGATTTTATGAAACGCAGGTATGAATTAAGATACAATACTCAACTTTGCGAGGTGGAGTATAGAGAGCGGGATTCCTTTGCATTCCATTTTCAGTCGGTTACCAACAGGGTAATGAACAGTATGGCTCTCAATGCTTTATCCGAAGGACTTCAGCTGTGGGACAGGGATGTAAAGCGGTATGTATATTCTGACAGAGTGAACTCTTTTTCTCCTGTTGAAGATTTTTTGGCTAATCTGCCTGAATGGGACGGGTTAGATCGCATTGGACAGATGAGTGATTGTGTGCCAAATAATAATGAGGGCTGGAAAGATTCTTTCCATCGCTGGTTCCTTTGCATGGTGGCTCATTGGCAGGGAGTGGATAAAAATCATGCCAACAGCACTTCACCATTGCTCATTGGTGCTCAGGGATACAGGAAATCAACCTTTTGCCGTTCGCTTGTTCCGCCACAACTTCGCGCGTATTATACAGATAGTATAGACTTTAGTCGCAAACGGGATGCTGAATTGTTCTTAAATCGTTTTGCACTAATCAACATTGATGAATTTGATCAGATAAGCACTGCCCAACAAGGTTTCCTGAAGCATATTTTGCAAAAGCCCGTAGTCAATTTGCGCAAGCCAAATCAATCGTCGGTGGAAGAGCTTCGCCGGTATGCGTCATTTATCGGCACCAGTAACCATCAGGATTTACTAACCGACACATCGGGAAGCCGGCGATTTATCTGCATCAAGGTAACTGCCCCAATTGAAATAATGTACCCCATTGACTATAATCAACTGTATGCTCAGGCTGTGCATGAAATTGAAAAGGGTGAGCGTTATTGGTTCTCATTAGAGGAGGAACAACAGATGGCGGCGAAGAATAATGAGTTCGAACAGGTTTCTACGTCCGAACAGTTGTTTCTGCAATATTTCAGAGCACCGCAGGCGGGCGAAGCAGGCGAACATCTTTTGGCAGCCGAGATTTATGGCAGACTTCAGAAGCGCAGTTCATTTAAATTGTCGCCAACCAAGATGATGCACTTTGGCAGGATACTCAGTAAGTTAGGCATTCCATCTAAAAGAATGAGCAGCGGATATTGCTATCATGTTGTTGAATGTTAGTAAATTAATGTAGCTTAACATATTTTAATGTAGTTGAATGGTGGGGATTTTTTATTTATAATGCATCTACATTTTGATTGATAATGCTTTAACTTTAATCAATGTAGATGCAGCATTTTTTTTATTCTTAACAAGGAAAGAATAGAACCTGATATTTTATCGCCTTCGCAACTGGCACTAAATTATTGAATCCTTACAACCCAATTTGGTCTTTTTACAGGCATGAACAAAACTATTGATCTTTTTCGTATACGCACGCATGTATTAAATTCTTTTTCGTATTTTAGCAGTTGAATTTTTTCTTCGGATAAATTTTAAAGTAAGAAGATACAGCTAATTTAATTTTACTCCATAGCAAACTAAGAGATATAGAAAATAATAATATAAAAATAAAAGATAGAGGCAACATGTAAAAACTATTATTATGAGAATAAGTAAACTTACAAACAAGATAATTGATTATAAATTGATGGATAATATATATATTAAATGAATGCGAAGAAACTACTGAATAAATTATCTTTCCATATTTGCTTTTTTCTATATACATTAAAATAAAATCGGCATAATGAAATAGAAGTAATGTACATACTAAATAAGAAACGGCAGCAGGTTTAGCTGCAACCAATAAGAATATGAAAATTGCAATTAAATACATGACTTTCTTTTTAAGTTTATCTAATTTAGTAGAATTTAAAATATAACCAGCATGGAATATAATCACATATTTATAAAATTCTAAAAAATGTCTGAAGTGTATTGATTCCCCTGATAAATAATATATTACTCTTGAAACAAGAGCTATTATTATTATGTATAATAATAACACAAAAGGATCATCGAATCTATTAAATATAGGATATAACATAAAGCACATAAATATCATTATAAAGTACCATAAGTGTGAGCCATTAAATGGATCTCCCCAAATAGAGTATTGCGGGAAAATTATATAGTATATTATACCTGCAAACAAACATGGTAATAATATTCTTTTTACCTTCTTGAAGATAAACGAAAGAAAACTATTATAGTGCCTATTTCGTATTTGCATTGAAAGCAAGTATCCTGAAATAAGTGTAAAAACTGTTAGTCCTATTCCTTTAAAAAAACTACTAAAGAAACTATATAGATTATTATTTATTGGAGTGATACTCAATTCGGGTGGCCACTTTTGATATATACATAAAGTATGATGGAGCAATATAAATATGATAGCCAAAGCTCGAAGCAAAACTATTTTTTTATCCATTTCAATTCATCTTTATTAAAAAACAGAATGATTACATCTTATAACTTTCTGTTTTGTTAAGGTACCGCAAAAGTAGTATTATTATTCTCTATTTCAATAAAACAAGATAAAATAGCAAGAAGTATATTCAAGATAGTTTACTTAACATTTGCTAAATAAGTCCGAATCATTCAATGTACTATTTGCACAACTTGGATTTTTATTTTTTCGGTTCTTTCTAGAATCCAAACCTCAATACTCCAAAAGAAGAAAAAATCATTATCTTTGTACGAAACTTGTACCGATAAAAACAATTATTCCGAATTAAAGAGCAATGGCAAAACAGAAATATTATGTGGTTTGGGACGGTGTAACTCCGGGAATCTATACTTCTTGGACCGACTGTCAGCTTCAGATAAAAGGATTTGTAGGTGCAAAATATAAATCTTTCGACTCCAAAGAAGAGGCCGATCAGGCTTATTCTTCCTCACCGTATGCTTATATGGGGAAGAAAACCAAATCGACAACTAAAAGAGCTCTCCCTGCATGTGTTATTGAAGAAGGTTTGGCTGTTGATGCTGCCTGTAGTGGAAATCCGGGGGCCATGGAATATAGGGGTGTTTATTTAAAAACAAGAGAAGAGATTTTCCATTTCGGGCCCATGAAAGGCACCAACAATATTGGTGAGTTTCTGGCTTTGGCTCATGGACTGGCTTTGCTAAACAAAAAGAATCTCACAATGCCTATCTATAGTGATAGTGCAAATGCTATCAGTTGGATTAAACAAAAGAAATGCAAAACCAAGCTGCCCCGCACTGCCGAGACCGAAGAGCTGTTTCAGATTATAGAACGGGCAGAGAAATGGCTAAAGAATAACAAGTTTTCTAACCGGATTATCAAATGGGAAACCAAAGAATGGGGAGAGATTCCTGCCGACTTTGGCAGGAAGTAATGATCTAAAACAGAACTTTTTCAGATTGTTCAAGGGCTTTGCTCATAAAATACCCATCGCCCAGTTTTTCACTTAAATTTATTACGTTATTCTTCATTATCTGATACTGCTCAGCACTGATTGAAGCAAGAACCTGATCAAGATCCGTCAAGGACTCCACACAAATACCGATATTCTTTTTCTCAATAAAGTCGGCCAATGCAGCCTTTTTCCATATAATTACTGGTAACTGGCATCTGATATAAAGTGAGGTTTTATGAGGATTGTTATATTGCAGATATTCACCAAAAGCTCCACTGCAACAGGAAATAGAATCGCCGTCCCAAACCAGGCCAAAATGACCTTCTGCTGTAGCTATTAGTTTATCAGACTGAACGAACCCTTTATATGTGTAATTCCTGTTTTCGCCTAACAGTTCTTCATTGAATCCTGAGCCATATAATGTAAACCGATATGTTTTTACATATTCTTCCAGTTTATATAAAAAAGCATTTTTCTTATAGCTTAATCTGCCAGCATACAATATATTAAATGGTGGAGTAACGGGCATTGCTTTTGGGGGAGTTTTATCAGAAAGATAATCCCAGATCACTAAACACCCTATAGAAGAAATACTTCCATGCTCTTTCAACCAGCCTTTCATCTTCTCATTAAGGGCTATTATATAATCTGAATTATTCAAACGAGCTATTTCTTCAGAGGCATTAAGCTTTCCTCTGCGAAAAGTTCCAAGGTCATGAATTAAAGTCGTGACTTTCCCTCCACGTAAATGTACAACTTTACAAATAAATGAATAATATTTCTTTAACGGGTATTGCAGAACCAGCCAGTCGCCTTTAGATATTAAAACACATGCTTTTAATACGCCCAGAAAGGTTAGTACAAATCCAATCACTTTATTACTGTAACTGGTCTGCTTAAGTCCAATATTAATAAATTTATTCTTCACTAATATAGCCTCAACATCCGTCTTCGCCTTATTTCCAGCAGTATTTAGATTTACATAGTTTTTTGAAAGATAATATTTATTCATTCTGTCTACACTTTAGATATTACAAAATTCCTTTTTTACCAGATTTAATGCAGCTTCAACTGTATCATCCATATCAAAATAAGCATATTGCGCCAAACGGCCACCTAATAGAAGTTTACCATTTAACAAAGCTTTTTCTTTGTATTTCAAATATACCTGGTTATTATTTTCATCGTTCACCGGATAGTATGGTTCATTATCATTCGCAAATTCGCCCGGATACTCACGAGTAATAATTGTAAATGGTTGTTTACCAAATTCAAAATGTTTATGCTCTATAATCCGGGTATACGGAACGTTACGTTCATTATAATTAACTACAGCATTTCCCTGGAAGTCTTCCATATCCAAACGTTCATTTTCAAAGAATAACCCCCTGTATTCCAGTTCACCATATTCATAGTCAAAAAGTTCATCAATTCGTCCTGTGAAAAGAACTTTATCTGCCTGTTTATCAAGTTCAGATTTATTTTCGAAATAATTTGTATTAAGTCTTACCTCTACCCCATCAAGCAATGCATCTATTAATTTATTATATCCACCTTTGGGAATCCCTTGATAATCATCGTTAAAGTAATTATTATCATACGTAAAACGAAAAGGAATCCGTTTGATGATAAAAGCAGGAAGTTCTAAGGCTGATCGTCCCCATTGCTTTTCTGTATACTCTTTTATAAAAGCATAATATATATCTTCACCACACAGCTTTAATGCTTGTTCTTCAAGATTATTAGGTTTTTCAATATGAGCATAACGTTTTCTCTGCTCGTTCAGCTTTTCTTTGGCCTGTTGCGGAGTATTTACTCCCCAGAGTTTATTGAACGTATTCATATTGAACGGCAGATTATACAAAGCATTCTTATAATTTGCCAAAGGTGAATTTGTAAACCTGTTAAACTCTACAAATGAGTTAACAAATTGCCACACCTCTCTATTGCTTGTGTGGAATATATGAGCGCCATACTTGTGAACATTTATAGAATCTATATTCTCACAATAAATATTACCTCCCCGATGAGAACGCTTATCTATCATCAGGCATTTCTTACCTTCTTTTTTTGCATGATAAGCAAACACGGCAGCAAAAAGCCCTGTTCCTACAATCAAATAGTCGTATTTTGCATCCAACATCTTCTAAAACTTCCTATATTTACATTTTTTAATCCTCAAAGATATAGCTAATCTGTGAATAATCTTCAAAAAGGAGAACCAGTAATCAGTCTTAGGAGAACAATCCTTCCACTGAGTTAAACGTTGGTACACATAAAAATCCGATTTATAAGGATGCATGCATTTATAATGCCACGGCTTCTTACTTCCGGTAAAATGAAGTATGGCAGGATTGCATAATTCTTTATCCAATTCATCCCAAACATCCTTTCTGATCCTTCTCCTACGTCGGAAAAAGCCATCCTGCATATTCCATTTAAATGGGATAAACAGTTTCTTGTCGTGCAGAACCCCATTCAATACATCCTGATCATTAAACAACAGCTTTTCTGCATTATGCTTTACATAGTCAGTAAACTCTTCTTCCAGATGATTCTCTCTCCAAAAATCGAGGTTAATTAGCAATACACCCGCATTAAAATATAAGAAATCCTTTGAATAGCCTAAGCGAGAGTAATTTTCATCTTTATCACTCCACATATCCTCTACACATCCTATTGCATACCCTGTAAGATCAATGTTCCAGAAAGCAGCAATTGGAGAACAAACTATAATGTCGCAGTCCAAATACAATACCTTTGACAGGGAAGATGGTAAAACTCTGCTCAAAAAGAGTCGCAGATATGTTGATATACTGATATGGCTAGTAGAGTCAATAGGGAAATCATTAAGTAAATCAGAGCTTACTATATAAAAATGAATTCTTTGATTATACTGCCTGCAAACAATATCTTTCAAGGTCTTTTGCCCCTCTTCAGAAAGATCCTGGGTCACAATATGTATATCAAAAGATTCATCTTTGTTATTTTCAAATAAAGAGACCAGCATTATTGAACAAAACCGGACATAATTATTGTCGATATTACATGCTATATCCATTCTCGAATAGTTTAGTTTTAAATACGTCTTTTTGATGATAAACGAAACATCACGGCCTTCTTTATTGCTTTAAAATTGTAACTCAACGCACTATTATTTCTTTGATCATCGGCAATATACAAAATGGGACAACGTTTAACTTTCAGTTTATTATAATAACAATACACGTCAATTAAACGTTCTGCCATAAATCCAAAAACTCTCCGTTGATAATCGTATGGAGATAGTTTTACTCTTTTTTCAACTTCAAACAATAAAGTAAAAAGCCATTCAGAATAAGCATCAAAAACAGGCCACTTAGTAAAAAACATATTCCCAACAGAGGCTTTATTGGTCCTTATCATAATATGATCAAAAGAAGGAAGGTATTCAGGAAATAGTTCCGCCAGAGTTTCTCTTAAAATCTGATAATCTTCTAAAATGTGGTTATAGCAATAATGTATTTTGTTGGAGGCTGCATGATAATCATAGTTAGAAAGAACGATGTCATATTTCTCTAGCAATTTATTGAAATCTGCTTTAGGAGCATTAACCTCATTCGGTGATTTAACATTTAACAAAACCGACGATTTATTTGAGAAATCCAAATACCTCCGATAATGAGCCAAACCAATCTGGTCAATTCCTTTTAAATTTTTCCACGCCCAATAATGAGCGGTGAGTTCACAATATTCTCTGTTCTTTTTACTTATATTATCACCAGAATCATCTCCGGTGATTTCCAAATCAATATTAGAAATAGATTTGCCAACTTGGATAGGCATATACAAATCATCTGAAATAAAAAAGTCCTGTTTGTGAGCACATACAAGAATTTTGGATCTGCATTGTTTATCAGTCATTATAGTTTATTATTATATATCAATAGCCAATTTATTGGCAAAGATAGGTCGTTTTTACTAAATAAACAGAGTCTCTACCAATATACTGCATTTAATTGAAGAAAACCAGAACACAAGCACAGTTTCATTGTAAACTATTTATCAATATCTTTTAATATTTCTTTATAGCTACGCTCTGTGTCAAACAATAAAGAGCCGTGCATCGTTGGTGCTTGAACAGGAGTCATATAATCTCCAAAGTCTATCTTCAAAATTTTATCATAATCTCGGGGAATGGGTATCATTATATCCTCAAAATGCATATAAACCGTACGATCATAAAATGATTTATTTTTAATCCGCACACGATAATTTAAAGATAAATGCGCCATAAGTTCCGTATCCTGAATAGATTGTCTGAAAAAAATATGAGGCACTAAACTCTTTATCAGCTACCTCAACCAGTTTATCATAATCTTCTCTTAACATAACCATATCAATGTCATCGTCCCATGGAATAAATCCCTGGTAACGAACAGTTCCTATCAATATTCCGGAATCCGCCCAACATTTTAAATTATACTTTTTACACACTTTAAGCAGCAGATTTAAAAGATCTAACTAACAAGCCCAAACCTTTTTCATCTTCTCTGTAACCAAATAACCATCTCTAAACTCTTCCTTAAAGAAGGCAGGATTTTGCATATTAAAGTTGTTCATTTTTTCGTAAAATCATTTTATCACCACTAGCATTTAGCTCCTGAATTGCATATAAAAAGATATCTATAGCTTTATTGTCAGCATTCATTTTACTTCTTTAGCTCATCAAGAAATCGTATTTTCAATCACAAATTATCGTTCATCTTCTTTCCAATTAAAAGAATCTTCTTCCTCTCTCTGCAATGCTGTTAAAACAATTTGGTTCGTACTGTCAATGATCCTTTTTTTAATGCTCGTGGTACTAATACCTTGAGTATACGGAAAGTATTCAACCCGCTTATCCGGTTGGGATTTCATCCATTCCAAACCTTCAAGATATTTCTCTTCCCAATCGTCACCAATAGTTACAATGTCAATATCATATTCCTTAAGCTGAGCTATTTCTGTCAGCTTAGTCTGTTTCACCACCTTAGTAACACATTTAATTGCTTCCACAATTCTAAAACGTTGTTCAAAGGGAATAATAGGTTTCATGCCCTTATACTTTTCTATCAATTCATCAGTACTTACTCCCACAATCAGTTCATCACCAAGAGCTGCAGATTTTTCTAAGATATTTAAATGGCCTACATGAAAAAGGTCAAAACTACCTGAAGTAAATACTCTTACTTTTTTACTTTTCATTATAGCATTTATGTTTTACCTCAATAGTTCTTATTCTTGCAACAAGATTATCTATATCTGCTTTAGACTGAACACCCAAATGAGACACTCTAAAATAATTAGGCGTTGATCCAGGCATTATATATATACCTTGCTCTTGAAGCTCATTAAATAGCACATCTCCGTTATTATTTACAAAGAAACCTGTGATGCAATTAGAAGGAGACTCTGCTGGGATATCCCAGCTATTTTCAATGCATTTTGATCTAAAATACAATGCGCGTTCTCTCACTGTTTCAATTATAAACTCTGTTCCTATAGCTACATTTCGCTTTAAACGCTCTTGCAATTGCAAGAAGAGGGTTGTTGCAGGACTGTAAGGAGTCTGTCCTCTTTCCAGATTCTTAAGATTTTCCTGAAAATCAAGATAGTAGTTCCCATGAGAAAAGTCTTCCTTCAATGCTTCCTCAGAAAGGATAATGAATGAAAGACCTGGAGCAATATTCAATCCTTTCTGGCTACTGGTTATGCACATTCCTATTTCTAGCTTTTCCATATCCAACGGATCTGATAGAAATGAACTTATTGCATCTACAATTAAAAAAACATTGTATTTTTTACAGATATCAGAAATTTTATTTAGGTCAAAAAGTTCTCCGGAAGAGGTCTCGTGATGTTGACATAAAAAAACATCTGGACGCACAGTTCTAATCTGATCTTCAAGCAATGTATAATCCGGATCTTTAGCGAAAGGGACTTCAAACAAATGGTAAGGGCAATCATAATATTCACATAATTGTTTCCACCTATACCCAAAAGAGCCTCCAGCGAGAATAAATGCACTATTTTTTATTTTCACATAGTTACATACTACAGCATCCATTGCAGCTGTTCCCGAACCTGTATAAAATATTACTCTGCCATTTGGGCAATTAATTAGTTCCAGTAACATACGTTCTGAATCTTTCACTATTTCAGAGAAAGATGATGTACGCATGTACGGAATTTGTCTCGCAGCAATCTGAAGAATGTCATCTTCAATATTACCGGGAAAAACAAATGATTTCATTTAGTTTTAGTTTTTGTTCTTAGTTTTGTGTCTTTATTCTTCCAAAGACTTTAATACTTGTGTATTTACGCCACAAATTTAATGATCTTTTACGAGGAATCCCATGCATTCCTATATATTTTTTTACAGCTTCAAACATTCTCTTGCATACATCCCCATCAAGGTGTGGGTCATAATTATCTACAATCCATTGTCTTTTAGCAATATAGATTTCATTGCATTGAACTTCTTCAAAAGCTTTTGAGAGTTGAGATACATCTTCTATATTATACCAATAAATATCTTTTGCAATCGTTTTAAAAGTAATTACCGGTTTATTTAACAACAAAAACTCATAAACGGTCGATGATGTATCACTAATCATAACATCAGCCATTAACTGATATTTTGTAACATTAAAATCATCAATCCAGATTATCTCTTCATGCTGACTGGCGAAATTCTTGTATTCATCTATCCATTCTTGCTTTGTTAACGGATGAAACTTAATCAACAATAAGATATTCTTATCCTCAACTAGTTTCAAAAGAGCCTCTTTCAAGAATGGGATAGAGGTTAATGATGGAGAAAATGTTGGAGCATAAAGAACAATCTTCTCTTTTTTGTACTTCTTTAATAGCGTATTTTTCTGCTCATCAAACGAATAAATATTCTTTGATATCCAGTCTTGTTTTGTCCAACCAGTTTCTTTAACCTCAAAATCTTTATATTTTTTTGCTAGCCGGTCAAACTCTTTTGTGAAATAAGGTCCCTGAGTTAGATATAAATCAAAATAGCGACGAATGATCCAGTGGTCTTTTTTCTCGGCTGCGTATCCATGGAAGATCTGCACTTTTACTCCTGGTAAATAATAAGGAACAATATTACCCGGTACATAAACCACTTCGGGAGAGAAGTCATATATCTCTTGGATAGAGGTTGTCCATTTTACTTTTTCACTCAAAGGAAAAGCCGGTATTTTCTTTTCATGAACATACCATAGAACGTCCAGTTCTTTATCGTGTTGAGCATATTCCTGTAAAGGGAATAATATATCAACAGCGTACTTGTTTTCACAAAACAATACAACACGCATAACCTATTATTTTTAGATATCCAGATTAAACTTTACTACATGCTTCTTCCTGAATTTTATCCAGAACTTCCGCCTGGCATCCAATACAAGGCGAATACACTCTTTAGTATCAAGCCCTCTTGCCTTGGCATATTCAGTAGCTAGCAGTTCAAAAAAGCCTGTACTTCCCCATAATCGGGCAAAGTTAGCACATCCTTTTTGCATCGACACTTCTCCAAAAGACATTCGGTTAATATCAACCAATGAAAAATGATATTCGCCATCTATTTTATCAAAAAGAATATTGCCTGGGGAATAGTCTTTATGATATATTTGTGCATCATGAAGTTTTGCTGTATAACTCGCAAAAGCTTTAGCTATCTCTTCATATTGCTCAGCGGTGGCATTCCCGAACTCATAAAATGTATGGGCATAAGGAGATTGCATACTGATAAAAAAAGAGTGATGTATCAGACCACACTTCTTTATTTCAATATATGCAATAGGTTCCGGAGTCTCGAATCCTTTATTCAGGATTTGCAGAGGATAGCTAAAGGCACGAATCCCTTTTGTTTTCCTGAAGAAAGAGTACACAACCCGATTCAATAAAATAGGTACCCTATATCTCTTCACGTTAACTTCCATTCCGTTAACCTGAAAAACTTTAATTTCATTCCGCCCCTCGTATATGGTGCGCCCCTCTTTTTCAAAGATTTGAGGAATCGATCCCACAAAAGCGCGCAACGATTCAAATGCCGGATTCAGAATTATCTTCATTCAATTAAAAAATTATGCGCTCGATTTTCTTAATAACCATATCTGGAGTAATCAGATTCAGGCATGCGTAATCTTTTCTATAGCAAGACTTATTGCCAAAAACTGAACATGGACGACAAGGAAGATCTACCTGAACAGCATTCATGGGAGACTGCTTCCAACCCATAAATCCACAGTAAGGATGAGTTGCTCCCCAAACAGAGATTACAGGTGCATTAACCAAAGACGCCAGATGCATATTTGCAGAATCCATGGTAACCATAGCATCGAGATAGCTCATTAGTATCAGTTCGGTATTCATGTTGAGTTTACCTATCAATGATATTACAGTAGGATATTTACTTACCCAGGAAGATAGAACAGCTTCTTCATTCTTTCCTCCGCCAAAAAGGAATATCTTTACACGGGGATTTCTTTCAAAATGAGCAATTACCGCTTCCTGCTTATCTAAAGGAAGCACTTTCCCTTTATGCTTGGCAAAAGGAGCAATTCCAATCCACTTAGAATCACCTTTTTCCCCTGTTATATTTTGTATCTGAGTAATATCGCCTCTTCCTTCACCGAATATTGAGGTAAAATTGAGCTGAATAGGAAAACCTAAAGCCTTAAAGACATCTGTATAACGGCGGAAAGAGGATTTCTGATTTTCAAAAACCTTATGATATCTGTTGGTCAGCTTTTTCTTTCCTAAACGTCCTTTGTAAATATATGCGGTTGGAATGCCCATCAGCTTAAAACGAAGACGAATCATTTTTGTACGAAGTACATTATGCAAATCCGCTACGTAATCAAAATTCTGAGGTTTCAATTCATTATAAAAAAGTCTATGTAATCCCAGAAGTCCCTTATGCTTGCCATGCAAATCGGCTCCCACAAAATGAACATTTCCAGGCAATCCTATAAAAAGCGGTTGGAGTATTGCACGACTCAATACGGTAAATTCATGTTCAGGATGCTGCAGAGCAAGCGAATGAATTACCGGGATAGTCATTGCTACATCTCCTATCGCGGAAAAACGAATAATTAATATCTTAGCCATTATTACTTCTTAGCGTAAAGCACAGGATTAAGGGCCGGATCATTATACATTTTCATCTGCTTGTATACCTTCATATATTTTTTACCTGCCTTTATATCATAAATTAACTGATCAATGGCAGTAGACAGATCTTTTTTCTGTTCCAACAGGGTATCCAGTTTCTTTTGGCATTGTTCGTGATGTTCGGGAGTAGTATCTATGCGTTCCACTTCCTGATTCATGTGATAAATCTTCAACGCAAGGATAGACAAACGATCAATCGCCCAAGCTGGACTTTCAGTATTTATCGTTGCTTCAGGCAATGGTTTCACATCCTTATACAGATCATAGAAATAGCTATCAATGAGCTCAACAAGATCTGTACGATCCTGATTAGATTTATCAATGCGTCTTTTCAAGACAAGAGCTTCAACCGGATCAATTTGAGGATCACGAATAATATCTTCAAAATGCCATTGAACAGCATCAATCCAATTCTTCAAATATAAGTAATACGCAATAGTCTTTAGCTCATAAGGATTCGTAATAGAAGCATCTACACTATCCGTTACATGGTAATTCTCTGTTGATTGAAAGAAAATTTCGTTGCAAAGGTTACTAAATGTCATAATCAGTCTTTTAAATGTATAGCGCAAAACTATACATTCTTTCCCGAACAAACAATTTTTTGCACATTTAATTAGTTAAATGAGCAACTTTTAGTACTTTTGTGGAACGGTCATCCACAAAAAATGTGCACTAATTATGTCTATCAAATTATCAAATATATCCAAATCTTACGGAAATATTGAGGTACTTCATCATGTTAGCTTTGAAGTACGCCCTGGTGAGATTGCTGCTTTTCTGGGACCAAACGGAGCAGGAAAGTCTACCTGTATGAAAATAATTACCGGATGGCTCACTGATTATACTGGAACGGTAACTGTTTGCGGGTACGATATCAGTAAGGATTCCATTGCCGCCAAGCGCTGTATTGGTTATTTGCCGGAGAATAATCCGCTTTATCCAGAGATGTACGTGCGGGAATATCTGGAATATGTAGGGCAACTTTACCGGGTGGCCAATCTGCATGGCTTGGTAGACGAAATGATTGAACGGGTAAAGCTGGAAGAGGTTTGCGGAAAAACGATAGGAACGCTGTCCAAGGGATTTCGTCAGCGGGTGGGACTGGCACAGGCTTTATTACATAACCCCGAAGTGCTGATACTTGACGAGCCTTCTTCGGGACTCGACCCCAATCAGCTGGGTGAAATCCATTCCCTTATCAAAGAACTAGGCAAGGAAAAAACCATTTTATTCTCTTCCCACTCCTTACAAGAGATTGCTGATTTGTGTGAACACACTCTTATTATCCACAAAGGAGAGATTGTGGCAGACGCCCGAATGAGTGAGCTGACAAAAGAGGAACCACTGGAAGATATCTTTAAAAGACTGACCAAATGAAAGTAATTATTGATAATAAAATACCCTTTATAAAGGGAGTTATAGAAGGGTTTGGGGGAGACACTCCAAACGAGGTTGTTTATGTTTCGGGAATAAGTTTCACTCCGGAACTGGTGCGCGATGCTGATGCATTGATTATTCGCACCCGAACGCATTGCAACCGTGAACTATTGGAAGGAAGCAAAGTAAAATTTATTGCCACGGCAACAATTGGCTATGATCATATTGACACAAATTATTGCAAGGAAGCAAAAATTACCTGGACAAATGCTCCGGGATGCAACTCCGCTTCAGTGGCTCAATACATTCATTCCACCCTTTTGCTTTTGGAAAAAGAAAAAGGTTTTGTATTGAAAGACAAATGTATTGGCGTGGTTGGCGTGGGAAACGTGGGAAGTAAAGTATGCCAGGTAGCTCAGTCGTTGGGTATGCGGGTATTGATGAACGATCTTCCCCGTGCAGATAAAGAAGGGCCCGTCCTGTTCACCGATCTGGAAACCATTGCCCGCGAATGTGACGTTATCACTTTCCACACTCCTCTTAACAAAGAAGGCAAGTATAAGACATTTCATCTGGCCAATGCAGCATTCTTCGGTTCTCTGAAAAAGAGTCCTGTCATTATAAACACTTCACGGGGAGAAGTTACAGAAACCTCTGCCCTACTTTCGGCTTTAAACAACAAACAAATAAGTGAAGCCGTGATTGATGTATGGGAACATGAGCCAGCTATTAGCCAGGAATTACTGAGGAAAGTATTTATCGGCACCCCTCATATAGCAGGTTATTCGGCCGATGGAAAGGCTAATGCAACCCGTATGTCATTGGAATCCTTTTGCCGGTTCTTCCAGATCATTCCAAACTTTGAGATTCATCCTCCAAAGCCCGAGAATCCGGGAATACAAGCCTCAACAGAAGCAGAAGCTTATTTGCAAATGTACGATCCCCGCAAAGATAGCGAGGCATTGAAAGCTCATCCCGAACTATTTGAGCAGTTACGGGGCGATTATCCTTTGAGAAGAGAAAAGGATGCGTATACTTTTCAGATTGTATAACGTAACATTCTAAATATCTTGTACAAAAGAATGATTTGTTTTGTACAGAACAATTAATTCTTTTGTACAGAAGATTGCATTCTTTTGTACAAGAGAATAAAAACATCCGAGGACGTAATAAAAATCTCCCGCCACTGCTCATAAAAAAAGCCTCCATTCATAATGGAAGCTTTTCTTTTCAAACATAAACACCTGATAGCAATTAAAGCAAGCTATTTCAGATAAGGCTTTACAACCTCTTTCCAAACCATATATCCTGCGCCCAAAAGGTGAAGACCATCGTTTGTGTATTTCTTATCCAGGCTCTGAGTTCCCGGAGCAATAAGGTGAGAATAAAGGTCTATGTAAGTACACTTCTTCTCTTTTGCCAATTGCTTTAAACCTTTGTTTATATCAAGTATCACCTGAGTCTTGTTGTGCACTTTAGGGAAACGGGTAAATTCATCGTTTACCGGAAGCAGACTCTGGATATAAAGCTTCGTTTTGGGAGAATCTACTTTAATCTTATTCACCAACGTTCTATATAAAACCAAAACGCTATCGGCAGTAAGATCATGAGATACATCATTAATTCCGGTCAAGAGGAATATCTTTGCAGGTTTACCTTTCAGAACAGGATCAATACGGTCAAATATTCCCATTACCACGTCGCCGCTGATACCACGATTCTTGATGCGAGGGCTCCCAAAGAGTTCGGCCCACTCACAGCCATCGGTCAGACTGTTACCCAGAAAGATTATATCTGAAGAGGTTACAGGCAAACTTTCAAACAATGTAGCACGCTGATCATAATATGTGCCATACTTACCTTGCTGTGCAAAGCTGCTTGCCCCGAAGAGCAAGCAGATGATAAAAAAGAAACATGCCTTTTTCATTTTGATTCTCTATTTTTGTTGTTCACGATATGCATCTACCGCCTTCTTTACTGAGCCATGCATCAGTAACAAACGTTTAGCTTGGTCGTACTCCATGCCCAACTCTTCTGATACCATTCGTGCGCCACGGTCTACCAGCTTAACGTTTGAAAGCTGCATATTAACCATTTTGTTTCCTTTTACACGTCCCAACTGAATCATTACCGAGGTGGTAATCATATTCAGAATCATCTTCTGTCCAGTACCGGACTTCATTCGGGAGCTTCCTGTTACAAATTCAGGACCTACAATCATTTCAATAGGAACATCTGCTTCTGCCGATAAAGGAGAATCGGGGTTACTGGAAATTGCACCTGTAAGAATACCATGCTCACGAGCATTATGTAAAGCACCAATCACATAAGGTGTGGTTCCGGAAGCCGCAATACCAATCACTGTATCTTTTTCATTAATCTGATGTTCTACCAATTCTTCCCATCCACGTTCGGTATTATCTTCTGCATTCTCCACCGGATTACGCAAAGCCCTCTCTCCTCCGGCAATCAAACCGATTACCAACGTGGGGGGCATACCAAAAGTAGGAGGAATTTCGGAAGCATCCAATACTCCCAGTCTACCGCTTGTGCCGGCTCCCATATAAAAGATTCGTCCGCCCTGTTTCATTCGGGGAACTATCTGTGATACCAATTTCTCTATCTGTGGAATTGCATTCTGAACGGCAATGGCCACTTTCTGGTCCTCTTCATTAATACCTTCCAATAACTCTCTGACTGATTTCTTTTCCAGGTCATTATGTAGAGAAGACTGCTCGGTTATTTTAATAAATGACATACTATCTTTTTTAGTTTATATCTAGTTTGAATGATAAGAGACAAGTCCTTCCATAGGGCTCTTAATGATTGTTCCCAACTGAATATTAAGCTCTGCGGCAGCTTCAAGGAGAACATCTTTATAATAATAAGCAACTGACCCTATAAAATGAACTTTATTATTCTGATAATCATATTGCATCACATTCTTGGTGAAAAAAGTTTTAAAGCTATTTAAAACAAGGCTGTGAACCTGTGGGTTATCAATATTCTGTGCAAGAAACGGAGCTAAATGAGCAAGAAATCTATTTGGAAAAGGCTTTTTATAGACATTCTCAAGAATAATAGCCGGAGTAAGCTGAAACTGATTCAGGAACTTTTCCTTCAACTGAGGCGATAATTGGTTTTTTAAGCAATCGCCCACCAATAATCTACCCAACACAGCTCCACTACCTTCATCGCCCAACACATAACCAAGAGGAGAAACATTGTCCGTTATCTCTGTTCCATCATAGAAGCAGGAGTTAGAACCTGTACCCAGAATACAGGCAATGCCAGTTTTTTTTCCGCATAACGCACGAGCTGCGGCAAGAAGATCACTTCCTACCTCAATAGTTGCCTTAATGTGCTTTGCTATGGCTGAATGCACTATCTCTATTTTTTCAGGAAAAGCACATCCTGCTCCATAAAAGAAA
Organism: Bacteroidaceae bacterium; assembly: GCA_963667395.2. Taxonomy (GTDB): domain Bacteria; phylum Bacteroidota; class Bacteroidia; order Bacteroidales; family Bacteroidaceae; genus Bacteroides. The sequence continues at coordinate 2,967,050 of CAXXJL010000001.1, read as the reverse complement.
ACAGAATCTATTTTACAACCTGTTATCTCAGGCAATAACGCATACTCTATTTCTTTACTTATCTCTTCCTGTGTCTGGAAGAAAGGATTTGTTCCTTTTGTATGAATTCGCTGAACTATCTGACCATTCTCTACTACACACCAATCTGTCTTGGTAGAACCACTATCTGCAATTAATATCATATTTTTATATAAATTTTCTTTTTGTATAATACATACCCAATAACCCAGTTAACACCAACAAATAACAAAGCAAAGGCCAATGAAGCAGGAAAATTTCCCAAAAGAGGCTGCAATAAGTATTTGTACATGTACAATTTTACACTTATCAATTTGCCACCATAAGCGAAAAGGAAACTACCTGTAAGAATTGAAAGCACAGCTCCCATTACATAAATGAACAAAGGATTTACACCAAAGGATTCAAAGAACCGACACCATATTTTATATCCTTTTATATCAATTATCCAAATGAGCAAACCCAGGAAACTGGATGCAAGTCCACATGTGGTAAGTACAAATGTAGGAGACCACAATTTTTTACTGATAGGACATCCGTAGCTTAACAGGAATCCTGAAAAAGTTAGTACTGTGCCTACCAGAAACAATTGTTGGATACGCTCGCCATTATCCTTTACGCTCATCAATAATTTACCGCACCAAAATCCAATCAACACATGACAGATGGAAGGAATGGTACTAAGCAATCCTTCCGGATCAATAGCCAGTCCGGCATCTTTATACATATGATTAGCTCCCAGGATAGACTGATCTATAATGGATATAATATTCTGTTCACTCTGCTCAAAGCCATTACCGAAGAGTAACAACAGGAAATAGCCCAAAAGGGTGGAAAGAACAATGACCGGAATATATTTATGCTTAACAAGAATTGCAATAAGAGAGGTTGCCCCATAACATAATGCAAGTCTTTGCATAACACCAAGTATACGAAGATGACTAAAATTGGTGATAGACCGAAGGAAACGTGTTCCATAGTCCAAATCTTCTTTTGCCAATGAATAGAAGGTCCGAAAAGAGAGAGATAACCAAGCTATAGCCAGACCAATAGCAAAAATAACCAATGTACGTTTTAATATTTTCAGAGCAGCTGAATGGCTGAATTCAAAATTATATTTTCTCAGAGAAATGTAAGTCGATATCCCCATAATAAACATAAAGAACGGGAATACCAGATCAGTTGGAGTTAATCCTGTCCACGGAGCATGCTCAAGCGGTGCATAAATTGAGCCCCATGAGCCGGGATTATTTACCAGAATCATTCCTGCAATGGTAATGCCTCTAAGCACATCCAGTGCAAGCAACCGTTGACTTCCATTTGTTTTCATACTATTCATTTTGTTTTTGCTTTTGTACATTGATCAACCAAATACACAATCGAGATATAAGGAATGCCTGAATTTGTGGTTAGTCCCACTTCACAGGTTCTACTGTTTGAATATCCCACTTCTACACCGGCCTTTTCTAACTGAGGTTTTAATTTACGTAGTGCGTAGGTATTTACTTCAGGATGCGTAAACCCTTTATCGCCGGCAAATCCGCAGCAGCCCACTTCTTTGGGAACAATAACATTAGTTGAACAAAGTCGTGCTAAATCAATCATCTGATTACCTAAGCCCATTTTCTGTGTAGAACAGGTTATATGAATGGAAACAGCTTTATCAACAGGTGTAAAATCTAACTTATCTTTCAGGAAAGTATAGATAAATTCTACCGGCTCGTACAGTTTTACTTTCGTCATTACACTCCGCATGCGGTGCAAACAGGGACTTTGGTCACAAAGTACCGGATAGGCACCTTGCTCACTTGCGGCAAACAATGCATCTTCCAGCTCAGCCGATTTACGGTCTGCAATATCCATCATGCCTTTACTTTCCCAAATTGTACCGCAACAAAGATTATCCATCCCTTCAGGGAAGATAACTTCATAACCTGCTTTCTGGAGTAGTTGAACGGTTTTATCCACCAACGGAGTAGCATCGGGCGTATCTTTTGCCGTGCCCATCATCTGATTAAGGCAACTGGGAAAATAAACCACTTTCAAGGGTTCGCTCTTTTGATCTATCCTATGCGGATAATAAGCTTTTGGCATTGCTGGAGTCCACAAAGGGAAGTTATCCAAAGAAATATATCGTATTCCTTTAGTAAGAGACGACATTGTTTTAGTTCCCAATACAGCATGAACACCATTTGCCAAACTAAGCACCGGGCGAAGCGCGCTTTTCATTCCCGAGAAATGATTGGCGGCAAAGTCTCCTATCTTATATCCAAAACTACCAGCAGGCAACTCTTCCTGACGGATATCATGCGTAAGGTCTCCCACATTAATGCCCATAGGACAAGACATGGAACAGAGTCCATCTCCTGCACAAGTATCATTGCCGGGGTATTTATATTGTTTTTCCAGCTTGGCTAACCGTTCATTGTCTTCACCTGATTTTCTCAGTCTGGATATTTCTCTGCGGATAACAATGCGTTGCCGCGAAGAAAGGGTAAAACCGCAGGTAAGGCAATTAACCTCGCAAAATCCACATTCAATACATTTATCGACATGTGCATTTGTTAAAGGCAGAGGTTTAAAGTTCTTAATATGGCATTCAGGATCATCATTAAAGATAACACCCGGGTTAAGCAAACCTTTCGGATCAAAAAGTTTTTTCACCTCTTTCATTATTTCAAAAGCAGCCTCACCCCATTCGTATTTAACGAACGGCGCCATGTTCCTTCCAGTTCCATGTTCGGCTTTCAATGAACCGTCATACTTATCGACCACCAAAGTCTTTACTTCATTCATCAGGTTCTCGTACTTTCTTATCTTTTCAGGAGTATCAAACGCTTGATTAATGATGAAATGAAAATTACCTTCCAACGCATGACCATAAATACATGCATCGGAATAGCCATGTTTAGTCAGCAACTCCTGCAAATCGGCAGTAGCCTCAGGTAAATTCTCTATATGAAATGCAACATCTTCAATTAAAGTAGTTGTTCCCAGTTCGCGCATTCCACCAACAGAAGGAAATATACCAGAACGAATGCTCCAATAAGGGGCATATTCACTTTCCTTATCCGTAAAACGTACAGGAGTAAACAAATCAAAAGGTTGAAGAATGGCCTCAAGTTCTTTTATCTGATTATCTAGTTCTTGCTTGGTACTTGCCATTGTTTCAGTTAGTACGGCAGTAAGTCCTTCACCTGTAGGATCATTAACAGAGTTCAAAGACTTGGCATCAAGTAATTCTGCTCCCGCTACCGGACCTTTCTTCATGGCAACCACTGCACGACAAGCTTCTTTAATATCTTTAAAGTAAAGCATGGCACTTGCATGGAACGGATAATCATATCCGGTTTTCATCGTGGCTTCCGACAGGAAGGCCAATGTACCTTCAGAACCAACCATCAGGTGTGTGATAATCTCAAACGGATCATCATGCTCTATGAAAGGAAGTATGTTTAATCCGGTAACATTCTTAATGGAATATTTATAACGGATTCTATTGGCAAGTTGCTCATCACCGCGTATTTTATCACGCAATGTTTCTATCGTTTTTATAAAATCCGGTTTCTTTCCGGTAAATTCAGCCTTACTGGCTTCATTGCCAGTATCGAGCACAGTTCCGTCTGCAAGAACAATTCGGGCAGAGAGAAGTACTTTATCGCTGTTTGCATGCGTACCGCAATTCATTCCCGAAGCATTGTTCATCACAATTCCTCCCACCATAGCCGATTTAACAGATGCGGGGTCTGGAGCAAACTTCCGACCGAATGGTTTAAGTATCTGATTTACCCTCTCGCCGATTAATCCCGGCTGAAGGGTTATTGTTCCGTAATCCGGTGAAATGGAATATTTTTCCCAGTTCTTGCCGGCAACAATCAAGATTGAATCACTGATACTTTGTCCGGAAAGACTTGTTCCGGCTGCTCTGAAAGTAACAGGTAAGTTCAACTTATCAGCCAGTAATAACATACGCGATATTTCCTGTTCATCGACAGAGCGAACGACTACTTGAGGAATGAGGCGATAAAAGCCTGCATCAGTTCCCCAGGCTAATAACCGAAGTTCATCCGTATAGATTCTCTCCTTCGGCACAAATGCTGAAATTTCTTTTAGAAAAGAATGATAATCCTTACTCATAATCTTGATCTGTTGGTTAGCAATAATATCATTTATTTATATAAGTAATATTTCTTTGATAGCTGCTTAAAGCTTGCTACATCTTTGTACCAATATTCTTTTATATCCTCAAATTTATTGTTTTTAGCAAAGCGCAGACGAATCTGGTCACTTCCACTAACCTTATCGAACATATTAAATCGTTTATCATCTGCATTATTGAATACTGCCTTATCCGGATAGAGCACAGCCAATTCCTGCATAATATAAAATTGTATCTCTGAAAGAGCTGCTTTATTATAATCAGTGATATGCACTTGCACTCCCTGAAGATTTTTTCCCTGACCCACAGCATAAAAAGGATTCAGATACATCGGTCTGAATTTTACACCCGGCAAATTAAGATTGTTCATTCGTGCAGCAAATTCATCGGCCTTAATCCATTCGGCAGCAAACATCTGGAAAGGAATGGTATATCCTACCCCAATAGATAAGTATCCTAACTCACCAACAATTCCTGATATAGGATAGAAAAAGGCAGAATGAGCATGAGGAATATGGGGTGATGCAGGAATCCATTGCAAACCTGTCTGTGTATAGTCCATCTTTCGTTTCCATCCTTTCATCTTTATTACTTCCAGCTTACAGGATTTTTTGAGCATATTTTCGCCATTCAGCATCAATGCCACTTCACCGCAAGTGAGCCCATAAACATAAGGAATCTTAAACTGGCTTACAAAAGAGTAATAACCATCTTCTACTACATTGCCCTCTACTTTGAGCCCATTCACCGGATTGGGACGATCTAATACTACAAATTCAATATTGTTCTCAGCAGCAGCCTCCATTGCAAGTCCCATGGTGCTGATATATGTAAACGAACGGCAACCAATATCCTGTATATCATATACCAACACATCGATGCCTTTCAACATTTCAGGAGTTGCCTTGCGGGTTTTCCCATACAAAGAGTATACAGGTATGCCTGTTGAAGCATCATTTGAGTTATCAACATGATCTCCTGCATGCACATCTCCACGTACTCCATGTTCAGGACCAAAGAGAGCCACAAGGTTCACATTCTTTGCTTCGTGAAGAATATCAATGGTCGATTTCAAGTTATTATCTACCCCAGTAGGATTAGTAATTAAACCTACTCGTTTGCCTTCGAGCATTTTAAAGTTTTGTTCTTTCAAAACTTCGATACCGGTTTTTATTCTGATTTTCTGAGCTGATGCACTGCAGGTAAATAGCCCTGCTAAGCACAAAGTAAATAAATATTTTATATTCATCTTAGTATTATTTAAAGCGTTATTAAGATTCTATTTCTTCTTTTTTCTTTCCATATTCGGGATCAATCTTCACAAATGCACAAACGGCAATGGTTGCCACGCAACAAATCATGACCCAAACAAAGAAGTTTTCATATCCAATGTGATCCTGCAACCAACCGGCAGCCATACCAGGAAGCATCATGCCAAGTGCCATGAATGCGGTACATATTGCATAATGTGCAGTTTTATGTTCACCCTCAGAGTAATAAATAAGGAAAAGCATATAAGCTGTAAAGCCAAACCCGTAGCCAAATTGTTCAATAAACACACAAATATTAATAATTATCAGATTTTGTGGTTGGAAGTACCCCAGATAAACAAAGGTAAGGCACGTCAGAGAAATACTCCAGGCCATAGGCCACATCCAACGCTGAAGTCCACCTTTAGATGCACATACACCTCCAATGATACCACCAATGGTAAGACCTAGAATACCAACCGTACCATATACTATACCAACTTCTGCGGTAGAAAGGCCCAGTCCTCCTTTTTCGAGAGGATCGAGAAGAAATGGGTTAATCAGTTTCACTAATTGCGCTTCAGGTAAACGATAAAGCAACATAAACAAAATGGCAACTCCCGCTTGTTTCTTTTTGAAGAAAGTTGCAAATGTAGCAAAGAACTCTTTAAAAATATTTTTGGCAGTAACATGACCAACTGTCGATTTATCAGATGAAGGAACAGGGAGAATATATTTGTGATACAGGCAAAAGCCAAGAAAAAGACCACTGAGAATAAAGAACGTGATGGACCAGGCAAAAGGAACCTTACCAGTCCAGCTTTCCAGTCCACCTGCCAACACAATAAGAACGCCCTGTCCGAAGATGGTGGCTATACGGTAAAAAGTGCTACGAATGCCTACATACAAGGCCTGTTCAGGAACATCAAGTGCCAGCATATAAAACCCGTCGGCTGCAATATCGTGAGTAGCCGAACTAAATGCGACCAACCAGAATACTGCCAATGTAGTTTGGAAGAAATTGGGCATTGGTATAGTAAATGCAATGCCAGCCAATCCCGCACCAACTAAAAGCTGCATGGTAACAATCCACCAACGTTTTGTTTTAAGCAAATCGACAAAAGGGCTCCAGAATGGTTTGATAACCCATGGTAAATAAAGCCAGCTGGTATATAAAGCAATGTCTGTGTTGGAAATACCCAGGCGCTTGTACATAATGACCGAAATAGTCATAACTGCTACATAAGGCAATCCTTCAGCGAAATATAATGTTGGGATCCATGCCCAGGGTGATCTTCTTTTGTTTTTCATGCTATTTTCTTAATATAAATTGTTTATCGAGGCTCCTACATAATAGTGCAATAAAATTTTGTCGTACGTAAACCCTTGCTCGCCCATTACTGCAGCACCAATTTGACAAAGACCTACTCCATGCCCCCAGCCGGAACCAATAAGATTAAACTTCCCAGGTATATTGTTACTTATATTTTCTTTCTCAACCACAAAAGCTGAACTATACAGATGAGACGTGGAAAGCGTTCTCCGGATTTCCAGTTCCTTGCCAATAGTCTGTGTTTGGTTGGTTCCAACAATTTTCAGCTTTACCAATCTACCTGAAGTACCGCGTTCAACCGGGATTAGATCCAGGATTTCTCCATAATCAACCCCTGATCGTTTTAATATAAGTTCAGAAAGCTCTTTTTGGGTATAAGAAACCGTCCATCGATAAAAATTAATAGTTTCCTGATCGTAGTTATTCAGAACCTGTGAAAGAATCTTTTTATCTGTAGTATTACAAAAAGCATCAGGAGACGTTCGGATCCATTCTTCTGCTTCTGCTTCTTGTGTCAGGTCAGGTAGTGGAGCATCACTCTTATCGTCACGCAACTTAACAAGATAAGGATGTTTCACATCTTCCCAACAATACTGAAACTCTTCTACCGCACCACCACAACATTTTGAAAAACGGGCATCACAAATCTTTGATTCCGACATTAACACTTGCCCGGCTGTTGCTTTTACAGCCAGTTCCACATTTTTAGTGGAAGCGCGTGTAATTCCTTGATAACGCTGACAGTGATCATCGGCACAAACATCAAAGTTCACATGATCTTCCCGATCGTACCATTTAATGCATTCATCCTTTGTTTGGGAAAATGCAGTATATTCTGATTTAGTTTCAGTAATTTCTTTATTCTTCTGGGTCTGAGCCAGTAGCCAGCTACGCGAAATCACAGCATGTGCTTTAAGCAATTCTGCTGAAGCCGTTGCACTCATTTCAGAAGAAATGACACTAATCAAATAATCTTCCACAGAAATAACATTTACGGCTGTAAGTTTACTGTTCTCAACAATCAGCTTCAATGCTCCACGGAAACGCTGATTCTCTTTTCGTTCCCAATGAAAGTTGATGCCAATGGTGACATCCAGTAATTCAAAAGAATCATTTGCACTGTCAGTAGGTTCAAACAATAGTTCTTCATATACAGAACCATTCCAAAGAATCTTTCCTTCAGAATAGATTGCTGTTTGGCAACCATTGAGAAGTGTACCTTTCCAAAGGTAATTGCCTTGCAATATAAAATCTATTTGTGGCTCAAACAGGATTCCCACATTTACTTTGGGCTCTTTCATAGCATTGTTTTTAGATGTTCGGCAATTTCTTGTAACTTCATCTCATCAATACAAACTTCTTGTAGAATCTCAGTTACATTTCCTGCTGAAATCTTTTCAAAGTCTTTTTCCAAAGGAGTGATAAAAACACCACCCATATCTACCGAAGCCGGACTAATCAATATATTATCATCGCCTTGAGCTGTATAACAGGAAGGACGGTGCAAGGTACGAGGAAAAATACAGATTACCCATTTATCTGCATCGAACCATGCAAGAATATTCATCATAGGCTCTCCTTCACCCGGTTTAGTTTCAAGAGAAGCATAAATTCTCTCGAACAATTTAACCGCGCTCTCTTTTGATTCTGCCTCTATAACAAAAGTTCCTCTCAAATATTTGTTAAGAATATAAAGCTTAGCAGACTGATGATCAACAATTTCAGAGCCGGCAAACATTCTCCATTCTTTCTCGATGGGAAGAAATCCTTTGCTCCCAGCCTGAAAATGGACATGATCAGGAGCAGAAGCCCCACACTTCGGTCCGTTATAGAAGATGGTAAACTCATCCAGGTTATATGCTAAGTCCAACATATCTCCGAACCTATTGAAAATCAGCTGATCAACATGTTCGCAAGCAGGAATAGTAAGATGCTTTGGAAAAATAGGAAACGGATTAATCAGCACGAGATAGTCATCTCTGAAAGGAATACCTTTCTGTACAGACGGACGATTCTGTTCACAAAGAAAACACTTTCGTTCTTGTATCGACTTTGAATCGACCTTGGCAGAGGAAGAGACTATACGGGCAGGATTAAACTGAACACTAACCTTAAACCCATCAAAACTCATCTCTTTTACTCTGACTTGCTTCAACACCTCGTAATTAGTCCTCGCAAGTTCCCATGCATTCAGTTGTTCCTGAAGCAAATCCTGTACTTGTGCAGATGTGACTATTCTTTTCATTTCTTTTTATTTAAAGCAATTCTGGCCTGAAGTTCCCATGTGCGAATTCTGTCTTTGTAAGTGTTGTGACCATTCATCTTAACTACATCCAACGATGCATCTGAATTATCATCCCAACGACGACACATATAAACAACGTCGTATACACGGCCAATCTGGTATTCGCGTGAAATATTTAGTCCTAATGCATAATCTTCGCCATAGCTGGTGTTAGGAACTTTAATTTCCCGTAAAACAGGAGTATAAAAAGCACGGGGAGCACCTAATCCATTAATACGAAGTGCATTGTTTCGTCCATTTTCAGGAGTCCACTCCTTATGATCAATAATACCCGGAGCAATCATATTCATGTTAAAGTCGGTCATCATATAGGTTCCAACTACCATTGCACAATTTTGCTCATAAAAAGCATCAACCATTTTCTGCAAAGTGTTTTCGTCACTATAAACATCATCACTATCAAGCTGGATAACAAATTTACCACATTTTGAATTATGAACACCAAGATTCCAGCAACCACCAATGCCTAAGTCTTGTCGCTCAGGAAGGAGATGAATTAATCGTTCATCTGAGGCGAAATTCTTAATAGCCTCGGTTGTACCATCTGTGGAATGATTATCAACCACGATTAAATTAAACTTGAAATTAGTTTTTTGGTTCAGCACTGAACGGATAGCGTCTTCAACTGTACGGATGCGATTTCTCACCGGTATCAGAACAGATGCTTCAAACTCAAAATCTCCGGCATTGAACTCTATTTTCTTAAAATCAGGGGCAAGATATCCTCCTATTTCTTTTAAATGAGCCGTGCAAGCAGCTTCCATCTCTATCTGTACACCTCTGTTCTTGGGATCTACATAATCAAAGATCTTTTCACCACTTTTACGTGTATCGTATTCTACCTCAGAATAAAGGTATTCATTGATGTGAACCAAAGAAGCTTTCTGAGATACTTTCAAACGCAAATCATACAATCCCGCAAATGAATACTCAGTTGCCATTGCATTTACGGCAGCTTTAAGCACATCTGCTTTATAAAGCAAGACAGAACCAAAATTAAAATCATCCCGCAGACTTCCAGGCTGACAATCAATTACCGGACAAAGATTTCTTGATTCTCCTGTTACCTGGTAATGATCTGCATAAACCATTCCGGCATCAGAATCTTCGGCAATATGTAGCATACGTTCCAATGCAAACATTCCGAGTTCTAATGTTGTATATTTTGTATAGACAAGGCTATAGTCAGCATCTGAATGTTCCGCTATCTGGCGGACTGCAGAAGTTGAGTTCAATGATGAAACCAAAAGTTTTTCACAGCCTTCTATCTGCTCTTCCACTTTATCTGTAACAAGTAAATAGATCTTGTTCACTAATTCGCTTGCCTTTAAACTCTGTATAGTCTGCTCTGCTTGTGCAGCTCCCATAAAAGGGATGAAACAATTAATTGAAGTTCTCATATTGGTATCGTATTATTTTTTATAATTGGTTATTATTTTGTTGGGGTTATTGAAGCTCTTAGAATTCCAACTTCACCACTTGTACTTGTAAACACACATTCAGTTGCATTCAATGGAACTACTGTACTAATTAGTGAGTTCCCAATCTTATGTTTCCACAAAAGTTTACCAGACAAAGCATCTAAGGAAAAAATTAGCCCGTTCTTAGTACTGCCAAATACTACTCCGTCCTTTTCCACTAACATGGACGGAGCATGCTCATATCCAAACTTCACATTGGTTGCCCATATCTGTTTCGGAACATTTCCCTGAGTAGAAAAGCAAACAACGCTATCCTGCATAGTCTTACTATATAATCGCATTTTATCTGCTGAAAGTCCAATTGTTTCTCTAACCGTAGACTGAAATGTTCTCCAAACAGTTTGACCATTACTAGCGTCAATGGCGGTCATAGCCCGCTGTGGATCAGTAATAAACACTTTTCCGTTTGTAGCCACAGGCCATACAGCAGCCGGAGAGAAATGCATCCGTGTCAAATTGCCATTCCATTTCCAAAGCTCTTTACCTGTAGTTTTATCCAAAGCATAAAGATTATTATCCCATGCGCCAAAAATTACTTTATCTTCATACAACAATGGCTTGGTTTCAACGTATCCTTTCACATCGGTATATTCCCAACGAAGTTTTCCCGTCTTCACATCCAATGCACGAAAAGTATTATCACTTGCTCCAATATATGCAACTCCTTCAGCAATGGTTACTGCACCTAATACGGCTTCATTCGCTTGAAACTTCCAAATCAGCTTTCCGTTTTCAGCATTTACACCATAAATATTCTTATCGGCAGAGCCAAAAACAACCACTCCATTATCCGCGGCAGGTGTTCCCACTATGCGATTGTCTGATTTAAAACTCCACTTTTTCTTCCCATTCTTTAATGTATAACAGCTTAAATAACCTAAGTCATCGCCAGCATATACATTTTTATTATATACAACGGGAGAAGAATAGATTCCTGCACCTGTCTTTTCCACCCAATATTCTTTCACTTGTCCGTATTCGTTATTCACAGAATAATCGGGGCGCTTATAACCGGTATTATCTGTTGAATAATAACTCTTCTTCAATGAATATCCTGCCCACTTGCCAGGTTCTCCGCCTATTTTATGTTCATACACCAAAATAGAATCAGCATTAACATCAAAAATAGAATAACCTCCCACTTTTTCTTTTCCACGTAAATTGGAGCGATTTATTATAGCTGGGATACCATCATAGCTAAACAACAGATTTCGATGATAATGCCCGCCCAGAACAACACGAACATTATAAGAACGAATTGCATCTGTTACATCATACCAATTATCAACGTCACCCTCTTGCAAAGGATAATGAGTCACCATAATAACCGGTTTTTCTTTACCTGCAGCCTCAAGCTCCTTTTTCATCCAGGAAATATCTTGAGGAGAAACATGTCCATCGGCCATTCGAATAACAGGACCAGAATTAAATCCAAAGAAAAGAAATCCTTTATGTTCGAATTTGAAACGGTCAGATCCAAATATTCGTCCAAAATCTGTAGCACCTGATTCGCTCCATTTTGTTTCATGGTTCCCAGAAGTTATGTAATACCTCACTCTCAGCTGATCTAAGAGAAATTTAACTCTCTTCAACGATGCACGATCACCCTGTTCTGTTACATCACCAGAAACAATAACAAAATCAAGATTCTTTGTTTTATTAATCTGATCAACTGATCTTTTCAAATCATTATAAGCAAGAGAATCTGAACTAACATGTATATCTGTTAGCAATGCAAAACGGAAATCTTCTCCTCGTAATGAATTCAGAATAAAGCATAATAGGATTGATAGAAAGATCCTTTTCATGATAATATTAATTTAGGTCCTTGTGGAAACAAATTTAGGGTATTTATTTTAGAATCGGAAACAAATATTTAATGTTTTTTATTTTAGAACCATTTATTTGCAATAGTTAACATAAAGAAGGTGTCTATTCACATGTGTTAGATAAAAATTAGAAAAGCTTCACTACTAAATATAGAAATTAAAGAAAATGCAATTATAATGGATTACCTGTTTATACTAGCATACTCATAACGTATTGCTATGAGTATGAAAATCAATTAAACCAGCCATAGGAGTCTCCACAATCTTTTCTATCCCAAAGCCAAGTTCCTTTGCTACTTCCCTCAATACATCAGAATAGTTATAAGCCACAGATCCAACAAAATGAATTGGATTATTCAAATAATCATATTGCATAACATTACGCACAAAAAATTCTCTGAAGTTTTGGCAAACAAGATTATATACATAATCATCATTCAAATGTTCAAATAAGAAATAAGAAAATGTAGATAAAAAACGATTAGGGAATGTACGATTATAAACGTACTCCAAAGCATCATCAGAAGTTATGCGAAATTTATCATAGAAAGCCTCTATTAATTGCTTTGGGGCAAGTTCTTTTAAACAATCTGCAAGAAACTTTTTCCCCATAACAGCGCCACTTCCTTCATCTCCTAAAACATATCCTAACGATTGAACATGCTTTACGATTTTATCCCCATCATAAAAGCATGAGTTAGAACCAGTTCCTAGAATACAGGCTATTCCTGGTTCATTTTGCAATAAACCACGAGCTGCTGCTAATAAGTCGCTTTCAACTTGAATAGGCGATTTGAACTGCGCTACAAGCGATGCCCCTAAAATACTCTTTTTATCTTCAGACGAGCAACCAGCACCATAAAAGAATACTTGTTCAAATCTTTTTTTGAAAAAAGAATCTGGAAGTTCCAACCGTACACTTCGACTTATTTCTCTTCTCGATTGAAAAAAAGGATTTATGCCTTCAGTAAAAACATGCTCTACTATGTAATCCCCATCAACCAAAGCCCACTCTGTTCTAGTAGAACCACTCTCTGCTATCAATTTCATTTTTATATCTCCGCATTACTTTAAGCTAATTATCAACCTTATCATTTTATCACCGAAACAATTATCCAGACTTTAGCTTGTTACATAAATGTTATAGCTGCAAAATTATCACTTTCTTATAAAATACACAAGAAACACACTTTATAATCAATTGATTTTAAGTGTATTTATTACACAACTCTAATATATTAATATATCAAGACCTAATATGTTTTGTATGCAGACAAAGACCTCATACATAAAACAAGAATTAACATATTGATAAATTGAAGTTCTAGCCTCTGAATGCATTGCAAACACAATGACAACAAGAGGCAAGAACTTCCTTTTAATATACTATTTAGAAACAATTACCGGACGGGAAAATACTTTATCGTTTACAAACACTTTCAGGATATATGTGCCGGCAGATATATCTGAAACATTCATGCTTGAAGCATTTACACTTTTTACCATTACGCCAGTCATTGAATACAATTCTATGGATCGAATATCCTTATTTGGGTAAGTTACATATAGCACATCTGAAACCGGATTAGGATATACTTTTAATCCAAAAGATTCCTGACTAGATATAGAACTAATCAAGCCATCATAAAGAAGTAGATTATCCAGATAAAAACTTCCCGAAGATGTAACCGGCAAAGAATTCTGTTCCAATTTAACTCCGGTAAACACAAAGTCCTTTCCATCAGGCAATGCCTTTAATGAGGTTTCCACATATTCCCAACCCAAAAAGTTTAAAGATGATAACTTCACATATTGAACATCATTTCCAGAGGTAAATTGCATATAAATATCATTTCCAGTTAAGTCACCATAAATATGCGCACCTATTACTTTAGATGAATTTACAGTTAAAGCAGGGCTTGCAACTTTATATAAGGCAGTACCGTTAGAAGAAGTGCCAAACGTATATTGAAAATTGTAAGACGATGTGCCGAATAATTTCTGGCTTGTATTGCGACTTACTGAAGCAGTATCCACATCAGTACTTGCCGAGGCATCATACGTGAGTAAACCAGCAGCCTCAAATTCTTCTGCAATCGTTTTATCTGTAACCTTTACATCGGATGCTTTGAAAGTATACTCTATTGGATCCACAATATCAATACCAACCACATCAACTACATTTCTATCTAATTTAACCTTGTAAACCTCTCCGGGAACCAAATCACTATTTAACATAAATGAGTTAGAACCATATGGCGTAACCAGTTTATTGGTTCTTACCGAACGAGAATTTTTAGCTAATTCAGTCCCTTTTGAATCGTAAACTCTTATAGCATCACGTATTGTCAGTGGATCAAGTTCTCTATCAAAACGGAACTCAAAGGTAGGCTTCACATAATACACACCTTCATCATTTGCTTTTGGATAATATGCAAACATTTCAAGCTTATTCCTATCTTTTGTCATAAACTGAAAAGAAAAATCCTGAACCATACTAATATCACCCGGATGCTTCAAGCTCTTATCTAGTTTAACAGTATAAAAAGTAGATTTATTATAAGGTTTATTAGGTTTAAACAGCATTCTATGCTGACTATCTTCAAAAGTGATTGTTCCTTCAACATTGGGTGTAATAGAGAAAGCCATTCTGGCAGATGCCTCATCCAGATCCCAATTAAAGTTAAAAATAATTGGAGTACTACATTCAACAGAATTCGTTAGTTCAACCTTTGGAGAATAACTCGTTACCTCAGGAGGAGTATTCCTTATCATGTTTAACATCGCATTAAAATAAGTCGTTTCATTAGCTTTTACAACAAGTGTTTCGGTTTGAGGAGTGTACCCTTCCATCTCAATTTTCACTTGATAAGTGCCTGGAAGTAAATTCTTAAAAAGATAAACCCCGTTATACAAATCATCAGTAGTATAAACAGAATCCCCTGGCGTTAACGTAATTTTTGCCTTGCACAAAGGTAACAGCTCGTCTTTGCTACCTTTTATCATATAATAATTTGCCAGATTTTTGTTACGGCTATCATGTACTGTGCCAGCAATATTACCCGTTATAATATCTCCGCCATTAAAATAAGTGCAGAAGGATTTATAGAAATGCCATGCTTCCAG
This sequence comes from Bacteroidaceae bacterium, assembly GCA_963667395.2. Lineage (GTDB taxonomy): Bacteria > Bacteroidota > Bacteroidia > Bacteroidales > Bacteroidaceae > Bacteroides. The sequence continues at coordinate 2,951,549 of CAXXJL010000001.1, read as the reverse complement.
CCATTTATAATCCATATTCATCAACCGATAAGTCTCAGGAATATAATCATGCATAGACCCTTCCGAGATACAGCCGGGAACAGTCAATCCTCTTAAAACTCCATAACCATCACTCCAATGCATTGCTGTCCGGCCAAAAGTTTTATCCCCTCTGACAGTAAGACCAGCCGCCCAGGTATTTACCTGATTGGTATACATATTATTGGCAATAATAGTACTAATTGCTTTGCTTTCGTCTGAGCGAGGTGTAGGAGTTGGATAAGTCTGCGTATCACCAGCATCAATTCCAGCGTAAAGCTGAAGAATAGAATTGGTAACTCCTGCATTGCTATGAATAGAAAGCATGTAATCAGCATCTGCCTCATTAGCCATTTGTACTATCAAGCTCAAAGACAAATCATCATCCGTAGTATTTGTCACACGGCTAGTATAAACCGTTGCTCCAGCTTTCCTGAGCATTGCAGCCAATTGCAGCCCTTTGTCCAGATTACTCTGTGATTCCCAAAAACCATTGTGATCACCCGATGCAAAAGGAGCTATGACCATATTTCTATCATCGCTGTCATAACCTCCATGTCCGGGATTTACATAAATTGTTGTTCCTTGTAAGTTCTGTGCCAGGATAGCAACCATAGAAAACAAAAAACAAATAATAGTGCTATATAATCTTTTCATAATATACTATTTCCAATGGTTTATCTCAATTTCCATAATGTAAAGTTCTCCTTTTTGCGTACAATAAGCTATGCGCTTGGAAGCAGAAGAAGCAGCCGGATACAAGGCTATCCTATCATCAGAGGTCAGATTCTGTCTTAGTTTTCCATCAACAGATGCAATCACAATTTTGGAAGAGGTAATAAAGCTGCCATCATCTTTATCTTCCATGCCAACAACATAATCATTATCATACCATACCGGAGCATTAATTTTCCCTAAAGTAGCGATAATCTTCCCATCCAGATCGCAAACAAAAGTCCCTTTAGATGCTGCTGTAAAAAGAATCATTTGACTATTTGGTGAGAGAGATGTCCAAATATAACCAGCCACTTTGCCAAGAGGTTCCATTTCCGTACGACTCCCATTACGATAAAGCACAATCTTAAGATTCTCTGTACATACTGATATGGAAGGCGCAACACCCCTTTTTGCAGCTTTCTTTTGTAGATTAATTAATTCACCAACACTACGCACAGGCTCACTAAGTGTTGTGGTCTTCTGACTAGTTGCATCAAAACTCTTTAATGTTTTGTATTGGCGCCCACTTTTTCTGCTTACCTGCCTGTAATAAATCTGTTTACTATCGTTACTAAATAAAGGTGAATACCCAGCTCCTTCATCAGTCGTAATTGACTTTATCTCACCTGTTTGGATATTGCAAAGATTAAGGCCTTTATAATTCTCTGTTGTTAACAACAGCTGTGTTCCATCAGGGTTAAAAACCGGATAGTAAGCTCTTCCTTCAGACACAGGCTTCAGTAAAGAATGACTCTTCACCTTTACTGTTTGTCCACATACCGTACTGGTACATAGTATAAAAAGTAATATTAGTCTTGTTTTCATAATTATCAAGCATTAATCCTAACGAATAATAATTTTTACATTTTCTCTTTTATCACCGACATACAAATTTAATAAATAAGTTCCCAATGAAATCCCATGAAGAGGTAGTTTTATCTCTCCTGTTTGGCAGATTCCCAGATTCTCAGAACGAATAATTTCCCCGGAAAGAGAGTATAGTTCCATGCGAACTGCCTGAGGAGCATCAACAGAGACGGCCACATATGCAATCCCTTCTGTCACAGGATTAGGATATACTCTAAGTCTGGACATTAATTCCGGATTAGTAAAGCCTACATTTATATTCCCATAGCTGAGAGAGAATTCTTTAATAGCTATCTCATACACTTCAGTAGTAGTTTGAGTTAATGAATTTAAATACAGTCTTAACCCCTCAAAGCGAATCGGAAAACAAGCAAAATCATTTACATTCGTTAAAAGTTTATCCATTGGCAGGCTTAAAACATAATCTGTTCCAGTTTCAATTCCAGTATATTCTTTGGAAGAATAAAGACTTTGATTATTTGCTTTAATCGTAAGGATTGCTTTGGTTATTCCCGTTTTTCCAGAATTTAGAATAATCTTCATTGAATCGGGAATACTGTACAGTGGAAATTCTTTATATAATTGAATATATGAAGAACGGCCGGCTGAATAACTATATTTCATCGAAGTTGGAAAATTATTCGAGGTTAAGGACATATTTGATATATTTGAAGAACCTTTCACTGTCCACGAAGAAAGGTCATTAATTTTATCTACAGACAAAATATCTGCTGCAGGAATCTCAACCATAACCTTCTGAGTAACTTCATACTTACCAAGTTTACCGTGAATATAAGTAGAACCATTAGAAACACCCTTTAATACACCATTATCTACAGAGCAAATGCCCAGATTATCTACTGTCCAACTAAGTGCCTGTGGTAGCAAAGGCATCATGGTTTCTCCCACCAAAGCCTCTACTTCTAGAGGATATTCATGCTTTTTGTCAACCAACACAGAATCTAAACGCAGAGAAGGAACTGCTTCAGTGCTAAGCACAATCTTCACAGTTGTTTTCACTTCATTATAATCTGCTTGTAATGTCCCTCCCTCAAAACCGGAAGCAATAAATGCACCCGATGCATTTATTATACCAACTTCAGGAGAACAAGAGAGTTTTACATTTTTCACATTGGAATTAATTAATGTTCCATATTGATTGTATCCATAGAAGGTTGGTGAATATACACCATAACGTGGTAAAGCAATAGAGTTCACGGAACATCTGATTTCAGTAATGTTATTATCTATTGGAGAGGTATTAACTGCATAAATACCATTGGCAACCGCACGCTCCGTGCCGTCACTGGGAACATTCATAATCCCGAATTCTTTGATATACATAGCACTGGAGCCTCCACCATCAAGATTAACAGCATTATAAGCACCCGCACTTTTCATAATATCGGCAAGTTGTTTGGTCGTTGTACCGTTTGACAAACCAGAACGTCCGTCTACCACACAAAAATAGACCTTACTCTGATCCATTGAATAACCAATAGCCGTGCGTGGATGAAGCTCTGCCCAATCATTATCTGTTACGGAACCGGATTGAAGAATTATTCGGTCACCTCCCACCATTGCGTTAATCTGAGGAGTTCCTCCAAGATTAGCAAAGTTCAAGCCAAGGTAAACCTCTACTTCATCATTTTCGTTTAGCTGAGCCAAGAATGTCTCTGCAACACCATGACCGGATAAAACAGCATGATTAGGTAATATTTGCATATTTCCTTTACCTGCCACTTTTTTAACAACCTTTGCTTTAATTGATGTATTCACATTCCATTTCATATTCGCCGGTAATTCAACTAAGACCTCTGTGCCATAAGCATTTGTATGGGTATAATTACCATTCAACGTGTTATAAAGAATCAGTTGATTTGTGTTTCTAACAGCATTCACATTATTGATAACCAATGAATTAGAACCAAAATCACACCTACTACCACTGAAAGTAATAGCATCTAACATAGGCTTAGCCCCTGCAAATGCCATATGGAAAGTGCTGCCTGGTATACGTGCTATTTGTCCTTCAACTATACAGCCATGAATGGGATAACCAATATTAGCAGCTGAGGTGTCAAAGAAATCCGCATTAGTGCCGGCAAAATATAGTGCTCCTTCTTTACTTTTACGGATAGCCATCGATGAGGTTCTCTCTGTTGTTATAGTTGAATCTTTTCCTAAAACGGATTCAAAACGTACATAAGGATTCTTCGTGTCAACTTCCAACATAAAAACACGAAGTGCCTTAGTTGGCGTATAATATTTTAATGCACTATAATAAGAACCTGGACCTACTTTCATCTGAGACAAAGTATCTACTTGATAGGTAACTCCTCCAATAGAAATCTCATTGGCACCACTAGCAAAAGAGTAAATACGGAGACAAAAGATATAAAATAAAAAAAAGTATATTTTTCTCATAAATGTGTTTTTGAATAGAATAATGATAGAAAGAAAAAGGGTGACGCCATAGATCACCCTTTTGTCTTTTCTAATATTTTAATTTAAAGTAGTGCAACTATTATTTCACATTCACTTTTGCAGTAACTACATTGCCTTCAGCAGTGATAGCTTTTACAATATACATACCCGGAGTCAAAACAACTTTATCTGCATTTTCTTTAACAGCCACTTGCTGACCAGCAAAGTTGAACACTTCTACATTAGCAGCTTCTGACAGCTCAATACCATTAGCAGTCGCTTTTACTTTCAAAGTGGCATCAGTATTTGTTTGATTAATTCCAGAGATAATTGGCAGGTCTTTTGTAAGGCCAAACTGATATGCCGCAGCCCCATTACCTTTTGCATAAACATAGATTGTAGCAACAGTGCCGGCTTTGTTCACTTCAATGTAAGGTACAGCTGTAAATACGTCATTCTTAGCTTGTCCAATGCCTGCCTGAGGATATTGAAAATATTTCTTCATACCAGTAAATGATGCCCCTTCACCCAATTCGCAAAGATTCCATGCCTGAGGTGTTTTAGCATAGCTAGCATAAACATAAGTAATAAACTTTTTCCCATTAATAGTAAATTCATCTACACCATTATTACCATAATCAAGAGGAGCACAATCTAAAGCCTTTGAAAAATCATCAATCGCAATACCAGCCATATCATAAAGAGTTGCTGCACAATTAGCAGCATCCAAATAGAAAAGATCATTATCTACAGGAGTAACACGTGGCGCAGTACCATTAGTTGTTGCAATAGCAGGAAAATAACTCTTAATTTTGATAGGAGTAGGCTCTTCAGATATAACTCCACCTGTAATATCCCAGCGAAAAACTTGATCACTAACATTAGCTTCAGCACCTTGGATAGCAGCCATCAAATAGCCATTACCAGTTACATCACCATATACACCAAATGCATCAATACGATACTTAGCCGAAGAAAGATCTGGATACAGACAATCCATGACTTTAGTTCCAGAGCCATCATTCAGATTAATACTCCATACCTGAAAGTTATTAGTCTGAAGATTCAAAGCCATATTCGAAACAAGCACATGCCCGGCATCATCCACGTGAATATCATTACAAGGGTAACTTACAGCAGTACCATCTGTTTTAGTAAACACATTCGCAGCCAGTGGTATCTCCTTTTCAAAAGCACCAGTTGCTCCATCATAAACAACAATGCTGGGAGCATTATTATCAGCCGTACGTTTGCAAAATAAGATTTTCCCATTAAGCACAGCCATGCCCCTAGGATTGACACCAAGCTTATCAAGAAGCGATGTGTTGTTATTGGTCGGCCCTGATTGAGTCCAAAGACTTCTCAGTTCATAACCATCAACAGGTGTGTAAATCGCTGGATCTTTCACAATTTGTGCATTCATTGATGCAAGACCTAACATAAGGGTTGCAGCACTAAGTAATAATTTCTTCATAATTTTTTAAATTAAGTTAAACAATAATCATTATCTATATTGAACATCAACATATTCATCTTTATTTTAACATTTTCAGAATTTTCCGATTTCCATCCACCTCTACTATAATCAAATAAACTCCCGAAGATAAATGGTCAATCGGCAAATCTAAGATATGCTGACCTGCTGACATCTCATTATTCCACAGACAAGCCTGTTGAGCACCAGAAATAGAGTTCATCCATATTAATACTTTTGAATGATCGGCAATATTTAATATTAACTGCTTGCAGCCGAGCCTAGAAGAAAGAATATAAAAGTTGTTTCCTTCTTTTTGAATATTTTCTATTCCTGTTGAAAACTTGTAATCTATCTTTATCGTATCTGACCAATTAGTATAACTCGAAACAATAGAACCTGACTCATTTTTCTGAAGATATTCTGCTCTTGCTCGTAAATAGTAGGTGCCTGAGGATAATTCATCATACACAGTTTCATAAACGTAAGAATCAACCAGTTTAATTTTTGTTTGTCTGGAAGGGAAACTCACTGAACTACATAATTCAATACGGAAATTCTTAGCTCGAGGTTCTTCATTCCACACAACTTTCAACTGACTATTTTCTACTGTAGCACCAGTAATCGGAGAATTAATCAAAGGAACTGTGGGAACAACAACTTCCGTCGTAAAATTAATAATAGGAGAATATGTTTCAACTCCATTTATAGAAGTTTTCACACGTAAATAATAAGTATTCAACCCAACTAAAACTCCTGCAGGCAACTTACAACCGCTTGAATTATAATTTGCAGAATACAAAATTGAACTACTTATAAAGCTTACGGCTGAAGCTATTTCAAGCTGATAAGTAGCCTCTTGTCCGGCATCTACCCATGAAATATCAGGAGTTAAAGATACATCTTGAGTTTTATTAATCGGTTTAATAACACTAAATATTGTAGGAACAAAGGTACGAACTGCCGATGTTATACTTTCCGATCCAACAGCCTTCACTTTGACTCTCCAATAATAAGTCTGCCCTTCAGTTAATGGCTTTAAATTAGTAGTGGAAAAGCTATTTGTATATACTTCACGTGCACATAATAAATTCACAAAATTTGCATCTGTTGCAATCTCCAAAATATAAGAAACTGCTGTGGGGACAGCTCCCCAAGTAAAAGTAAAAGGAGACAGCACATTCGCTTGATTGGCAGGATATGTAAGTACAGGAGCAGATGCAGTTCCGGCAGATTGCCCCATTATTACCGGAGCATATTCATTTCCATAACGGTCTAACACAGCCACAGCTAAAGTTTTAATAGAAGTATCTACTAATTCGTTTAAGGCGTAAGTCGCACTATATGATATTCCTAATAAATATTTAGATGAATTGAAAAGACTCGGATCATTTACCTCTGATTTAGGTATTGAATATATAGAGTATCGTACATCTCCATTCGCAGGAGTCCAACTCAATGTTTTTCCATTAAGTGAAATATTACTCACAACATTGGGCGTTGAAGTATTTTTCCAATGTATGGCAGGCATCAAAGCCTTATTCGTATACTTATTACGTTTCAAATAATCAACAAATCCAGCAGTGGCATATAATTTTGTTGTAGAATAAAAGATACTACCGGGAGCATCATTTTTATCAGCACTTCTGTTGGCGTCTATTTGTAAACCAACTTCAGATGAACCAAAACGAGTTCTTGGTGCAGTATTTTCTTCCAGAATAGCTTGTTCCGTTAAAGATAAGCCTTCTAATGACAACGACTCTCCATTTATTAACACCGATTTCGTAGAAACAGACTTGGTAGCAGTCAAGGCACTAATTGAATGACTAGAATAAAAATGTTTTCCAAAATGAAGTGCAACATCAGACCACCAGGGAGCTAATTTATTGTAATCAGTCCCGCCAGAACCTGTAGTCCAATAAATCTGAGGAGATATGTAGTCAATTGTTCCTTGTTGTAACCATGCTATAGGATTACAGTAAATACCATTATAAGCATACCCTCCTGAGATACCAGAAGGAAGCGTAAGCCCATAAGAGGCTGCTATGCTACTGCTAACATCCCAAATTCCAGCTGGAGAAACACCAAATCTAACATAAGGTTTCACACCTTGAATCATATTATAGACATTGGCTATCATCTTATCAACATTGTCACGTCTCCAATCTGCCAATCCCAAACCGTTAGGATTGTATCTAGAATAAGTATCTGCATCTTCCGTTGTTCCTTGCAAATAGAAATAATCATCAAAAAGAACGCCATCCAAATCATAATTGGTCACAATTTCTCTTATAATATCTGTAATGCGTTGCCTTACTTCGGGTAAACCCGGATTCAAAATGGCTGCGCCTCCGTGTGTAAGTACCCAGTCTGGATGCTCTGTATTATAATCGCCAGGAAGGCCACTCCACTGGCCGGCAACAGATTCAAAACGGTAAGGATTCACCCAGGCATGCACTTCCAATCCTCTTTTATGTCCTTCTTCAATAACAAATGCAAGGGGATCGTAACCAGGATCCATGCCTCTTGTAGCAACTAAATCAGAAGACCAAGGCTCATAACTTGACTTATACATAGCATCACATCTGCTTCGAACCTGAAAACAAACAGAGTTCATATTTGCAGAAACCAGTGAATCCAGAATTCTAGTCATTAGTTTTTTCTGAATACTTATTTCTTGTGCATTCCCTGTTGTGGAAATTCGTGATTTTGGCCAATCTAACTGATACACAGTTGCAAGCCAAGTAGAGCGCATCTCTCTTTTGGGTGATTGCGAGAAAGCTATTAAACCTACACAAAGGAATAATAACGAAATAAATAGTCTTTTTATGCTATAATTAGTCATATGAGCTAATAATTTGAGATTTATAATAACTGATAGTTACTAATTCACATAGTAACTATCAGTTCCTATATGAATTTTAGAAAAGTTTTGCTTTGGTATGGTTAATTGCTACACCATAGATTTCAACATTATCAATAATAGATTCTATTGTGTTTGTTGCAGGATTATAACGCTTCAAACCAGAAGCCACTGGCGAAGATGGATCCTTGCGATAACCAAAATAAACAGAACCATCATCAGAGTCTAATACCATCTGACAAATATCAATATATTCACTTACAGATCCTTCACCATCAGAAATCAAAGCTGGTAGAACCAATGTTCCTGGAGTTTTATTTGAAGAATTCATAAATTCATCCAATGTTGCTTTATAGAATCCCTTGTCACGAACGGCATAATATATCATATTATGCGGTTTATCAATAACAAATGATTTAATATAAAAACCTGAGCCCAATACCGGATAAGGTTTATCTTTCTCACCTGCAGATATCGCAGTAGCAGAAATGTCCTCGGCTTTAAAACGGAAAAGACCGGTAGTACCAGCAGTAGTCTTAGCCCACCACCATGTATCATCAACCTTAGCCATGCAAGCATTCATTGTACCGTAACCGTAACCTGCATTATAATATTTTAAACGGTCATTTTGCACAAAGTAATTAAAACGTGAATCCTTTCGGTCCATAGCCATATTTCTTGAAGTCTTAGGTACCTTGGTTATACCTGTATTACGATCTGAAAAATAGAGATCATTGCCATCAATAAATCCATAAAACGGATCATTAAAAGCCTCCTTCTTATTTGTAAGCAGCGTTTCAACTTTACTTCCATCATATGCAACAACAGATATTGAACCATCACCTAAAACAGCATCCCGATCATCTATATAAATAAATTGCTTGCCGGCATCAAGCACATACAAACATGAATCACTAAAGAGTAAATTCATTGGGTGCTGACCTGATTTGAGGCCTAAATCGAATGGCCTATTTTTCATACCTGCAGGCATATTAGGAATAAGCTTCAGAGCCATCAAATTACCACCTTTTACTGCATAATAAATAGTCTTTGCAGGCTCAGTATAGCCAACCGGAACATTTACCACACCCTCTTCCAAAGAACGGCCCCCTAACGTTGTTTTCAATACAATTTTCTGTGAACCAATATTCTTAAACTTTAATTGCCCAGGATCTGCTCCGCGATATTCAGTTATTTCTTTTCCATTTGCATCAATCGTTCCTTCAGGTAATACCCATGTAAAATCTACTGGTAAATTTTGAGGATTAGGTAAAGCTACGGAAAAATGAACCGTAACTTTATTAACCTCACAAAGTCCACCTTCGATGGGATCAATTGTTATAGTTGGGAAAATATCACTGATTAATATTTTTTTTGTAACTTGACCTTCACCTTCAACAGATAGTGTTACATTGTAGGTGCCGGCCGTTTGAAAAACGTGTTTTGGATTCGATTCTGTTACTATACCGGAACCATCTCCAAAATCCCAACTAGATGAGCCTATTGCTTCAGATATATTATTGAATTGTATGGTTGAACCAACCAGATAATCAATTTTATAGTTTCCATCCACGCTATAGGAGAAGGCAACCTTATCATCTGGAAAATCTTCATAAAGCGGATTATTCTCTACGCATCCCGCAAATGATAAAGAAAGTAACAAAATTGCATATATATATTTAGTTAACTTCATAGCTTAATAATTTAGATTATTTCAATAGAAAACTTTTCCGAAACACCTTGGTTCTTCTTTTTATCGAGAACTCTGAAAGTAGCACCAACAATGTAGGATTTCAAATAGTTGATCTGATATTTTGATTCTGATGATTTATAAATTAAATCCTTAAAAAGAATCGCATCAAATTTACTTTTCAGGGCAGCTACCTTTTCACTTTTAACAAACTTATCATAGCTCTTACTATTACTATTATAAGTAGAATCAAGACAAGCATTAAATTCCTCCACAGTCATGTTGCTTGCAGTGACTAACAACGTACGGTAATCAGATATTTTTTCCGGTTTCACAACTTGTTCGTAAAGACCCTTTTTAAACGTGGTAGCAAATGTATCCGGAAATAACAATTCATATTTCTTCATGTCGAAATCAGCAGCATCTTTCCATTCCACAGGACGAAGTGTATTACTGGCCGGAAATTTTCCATTAAATATATACGCTTTTTTATCCTTATCCCAATAACCTTCGGAATGTAAATAACCAATAATTTTTTGATCCTCACGAGACAAAACTGATGTATTTATTGAAAGTGAGTAATTGAAACTAACAATGGGGCAAGTGGCTGAAAATGATATATTTTCTATTAAATCATACCAAACAGCCATATTTTCTATTTCTTCCCCATTTGTATAATATTGAGCTTTAAAAGCCAAACTATCACCTGCTTTTACCTTTGTGCTTGATAATTCCCAAATTGTATGAGGAACTTGTTGACCTACACGGGCCCAATCATCGACAGGATCATTAATTTCACAAGCAGTAAAGGTAGATAGGCTCAACAACAATAAAACGATTTTCGTTATCTTTTTCATATTTCTTATGCAATTAAATTAGTTATTTGTGTGCATCTGAGTAAACAGCCCAAACCATTGGCTTTTTCAGCCAATCAGCATTCTTATAAGCTCCTAGCCTCTCCAATTCAGCTTTATTGTATTTTTCTTCTGTTTCAGGATCATAATTTATTCGCTGTACCCATACCTCTTTTATCGTTCCATCTGCATTTTTTTCTGTGCACCAATATGGCTCATACAAATTATATGGACGTTTCAACCCTGGATAAACTATTACTCCATCATAGGTTTTCTTGTTTACATCGTTACTGTAATTGTATCTTCTTAAATCAGTCCATTGCTCTGGTTGCAGATACATACATACATATTTTTGATGCATAAGATGCTTAATTGTAAAAGCATTACCTTCGGGAAAATATTTTGCCTTAAATGTTCCCTCAAAATAATTTTTTCTCGGGGTTTTATTAAGAACTCCATATCTGTCCATATTTATATTAGCAGCTTGAATAGCCAACGTTCTCGCTGTGCTTTTATCTCCCTTCCAATATTCAGCTTCAGCTTTTATTAACAATAATTCTTCAGCTGTTATTAAGGGAATATAGCCCGTTGCCTTTGTGTACAATCCTTCACGTGTTATTTTACCATCCTTATCTTTTTCTAAAGGAACATATAAATCAGGGTAATGTGATTCTTTATAAGAAACACCCATACCAATGTTGTTTTCCAAATAACGGATTTTTGAGCTTGCATCGTTAGCAGGGCCACTTCTTACAGTCATCATTCTTTCCAATCGAGGATCTTCGGCCAGGCCTGTAAAAAGCCCAGGTACATCATATGAGCCCATTATGTTTTTACAAAAATATTTAGAAACAATTGCTTTATCCAATAGATTATCCCTACTTTCCCAACTATTAATCTTGGGTTGAGACGGTCCCCAAGGAGAACTAGAAACGCCAGCACCACCATCATACTGATACCTTGGTTCCTCCCAATCGGCGGTATAAGCTGCATCTACAGCATCAATAATTTGCTGGCAAGTAGCAGGAGTATTATCCAAGTTAGGCAGTTTGCGTAACAATATACGTGCCTTTAGTGCACAAGTAAACTGTTTCCATTTCTTTAGATCACCAGAAAATATACGATCCATTTTTTGAGTAATCTTAATATTTGTAGGCGCCTCAGTCCATGATGGATCATTATACAAAGTAATCAACTCATTTGCTTCACTTAGCATCCACTCATAAATACTTTCTTGAGTATCATATTTTGGAGAATTTGATTTATACGCTTCAGAACGAGGCATATCTCCAAACATATCCGTTGTAAGTTGGGTTGACATTAAACGGATTGTTCTGGCTATTAAAATAAAGTTTTTAGAATTTACTTTTTCTGAAGCACCAATCAATTCATTTACATTTGAGCCTATATCAAAAAAATGTCTGCGCCATTGAGGATGTCTGTTCATTGTTAAAAACTCCCAACCACTCTTATAAGCATAAGTCCCAGTCTGACTTTTGCCCCCGGTTGTTAAAGTCTGTGACAAGTAAGTTCCATACTCCGCATGGTCATAATTAATTTGTGATGCGTAAAACACAACTACCGGCAAAATTTGCTCAGGAGTTACAGCCGTTGCCTTATCTGGATTTACATTGTCATAAAGCATATCCTCACAGCTTGATGCCCCAAGGCTCAGTAACAATGCCAATACAATATATTTTATTTTTTTCATAATACTCTATTTAGAAAGTTGCGTTAATAGTAAAGTTAAAACTACGAGTATTTGGAACTGCAAAGTTATCAACACCAAGACTTCCCGTACCACTTGCAGAACCACCACTAATCTGAGGATCAGATCCAGAGTATTTAGTGAGTAAGAATAAATTCCTTCCAGTTAAAGAAGCTTTTAACCCTTTAAATGCTGATTTCTTCAAAAAACGAGAAAAATCATAGCCCAATGTCACATAACTTAATCGGATATATGAACCGTCCTCAATAAAGTTTGAACTTACTGCATTATAATAAGTACTCATATTAGTTTGATTGAAAATAATTGGCTTTGAATTTGGAGTATAGGTACCATCAGCTTGCGCAACCACACCATCTATTATTATCTCACGATTCCTATACTTTTCATAAGATTTATGCTGACCATTAGAGAACAATGAGCGCCCTGTTACATTTACAATATCTCCTCCACTACGTGTATCCAATAAGAATGAAACTGAAAAGTCTTTATACTGAAAGGAACTTGTCAGGCCTAATAAAAAGTCTGGTTCTCTGTCACCAATCAAAATACCTTTAGCAGAGTCAATGATTGGATAACCATCTTCTGTACAAAGGATCTTTCCATCAGGACTTCTCTTATAATCTTTACCAGAAATTGCAGTTGTGGAACCATTCAGGAAAGCTGTTGGAAAAATATCGCCATATTGTGTTCCTTGAATTTCTGTAATACCATCAGGTAGACTAACCACTTTACCTCTATTTAGAGAGAAGTTAACGCCAGCAATCCATTTAAAATCTTTGTTCATTATAATATCTTGAGCAAGTTGAGCTTCTATACCATAGTTCTCAATAGCACCTTCATTACGAGTCTGTAAAATCATACCGGAAGCTGGAGAAACACGAACGGTAACAATTTGATTAGATACTGTCGTTGAATAATAAGCTAAATCTAATCTTGTATGATCTTTGAAGAATCTAAGATCTGTACCAACTTCCCATGATTTAGTCATTTCAGGCAACAGATTATTTGAAGAGCCAACTGCAGCATCTACACCAAATCCTCCATCAGGAAAACTACTCCATTGCTTAAAGTTTCTATCAAATTTGTAGCGAGGTCCATCTTTACCAACCTTAGCCCAGTTTCCACGAATTTTACCATAGGAGAATATATCATTTGATACATGAAACAATTCAGAGAAAACAAGACCCGCAGTAACTGAAGGGTAAAAATAGCCTTTTTGAGTTAACGTAGAGGACATATCTCGTCTTCCTGTTGCACTGATATGAGCAATTCCCTTATAATCCAAACGTACTTCACCAAAGTAACCAAATTTATTTTGCTTATAGTGATACAAACTCATGGCATAATCATATGCTCCGTCAGTAGTAATTGTTCCTACATTCTGGAGACTATAAAAATCTCCGGGCAGAAGAAACTCTGCTCCTCCCATATTTGCTTCAGTACCTTTGATATCCTTCATTTCTACACCCGCCAACAAGTTTACATTAAAGTCATCGGTCAGTTTAAAATTATATGTACCTAATCCTTGAACTGTCAACAAAGAATTATTACTTGGAGAATAGGTATAACCACCTAGCACAGTTAGATTGCTATTCAATATATTTGGATCAGTAAAATCATTACGGGAAAATCTAGGAGTAGTATAAGCATCGTAATCAGAATGTGACTTATCATAACTAATTTTCCCACTCAGAACCAAGTTCTTGATTGGCTTCCAGTCTATACTACCTTGCAAAATATTACGTGTAGACTCAGAGATACTGTGATCCTGATATCTATTCCAATTTGGATTCATCGGAGCATCTAGCTTTTCTGCATCAGTTAAGTTATCCATATCATATAGCCATCGAATAGATCCATCAGAATTTCTATAATTCCTCATATCATCATTTATAGGCCAAGCGTATATTGAACTCATAGAATTACCGAATCCTCTGGACTTAGTTTCAATATAGTTCGTTTGCATTGATAAACTTACATATTTTGAGATGTCATAGCTTGCTTTCAATAATACACCAAGTTTGTCCTTATAGTCGTTATGAACAACACCATCACTCATTGAATAGTTCACAGATGCATATGCTGTGAATTTATCTGTTCCTCCAGATGCACTTACATCATATTTTTGATATAGACCTGTACCTAAAAAGTTTCCGACATTATCATAAGATTTTTCTCCCGAAGATAGTAAAGGGCCCCAACCACCAGTTGTATTCTCTTTATAGAAACCCTGAGATCCAGGACCATACATTTGTTGTATCTCTGGAACTCTAACTGCATTATCAATCTGTATGCTCGCATTAGCATTTACAATAACCTTTCCAGCCTTTCCGCTTTTTGTAGTAATCAAGATTGCACCATTTGCGGCATCCTGCCCATATAATGCCGAAGCAGCCGCACCTTTCAATACGGTCATGTTTTCTATATCGTTAGGATTGATATCGCCGGCAGATGTTCCTTTACCATTCATTGGCATTCCATCTATAATAAACAAAGGTTCATTACTCTGAGATGTGTTAATAGAAGAAATTGCACGTATTACAATCTGAGTACTGGAATTTGGTGAACCACCACTAGTACTGGTTTGCACACCTGCAACTTTTCCTTGCAGTGAGTTTACAAAATTAGAAGACTGACCGGCAACAATTTCATCTGCGCTTAAACTCTGCACTGCAAAGTTCAGTTTCTTCTTTTCTGTTCTAACACCCATGGCAGTAACAACAACTTCTTCAAGTTGTACCGATGACGATTTTAATTCAACATTAATAACTGATTGTTTTCCTACCTTTAATTGTGTTTCTTCTAATCCTACGTATCTAAAGACAAGGGTAGAGTTATCAGAAACTTTGATTGAATATTTCCCATCCAAATCGGTCATTGCACCCTGCGATGTTCCTTTTACGAAAACAGAAGCACCAATTACCGGCATTTTGTCCTCAGCAGAAGTCACCACTCCGGTCACCGTTCGCTGAGCATACCCTGCTACAGCAGAAAGGAAAAACAACAGAAGTAATAGCTGTTTTTTCATAATTCTATTTTAATTGTTAATATTAGGTTTACAATATGCGTAATCATTTATTTAAACTACGCAATATCTATGTTACAAAAATTCTATTTATTAGGTTTAAACAGCAGTTACAAATTCATAAGTGGCTGATTTATAATCATATTTAGCATCAAATTAAGTATATATAATAGAACGTCTTCTTGTTACTTAACTAAAAAATAATTTTTAAATATTACTGTTTTAATATTTTTAGTATCATACTTACTATTTAACATTTATACAACAAGATAAAAAAAAGAACAAACATTTCAGCACTATAGCAAATATCTGAAATGGAAAAATCTAAATCAATAATATCTATTTTAATAAAGAAAACTAAGACTGTAACTGCACTTAGTAAACAGTTAATTGGCTAACAAATCAAAGAAACCTCTCAAACTTATCAAAATTCATAATAAATTTTAATTTATAAGTAGAATGTTTATTTCTAATGCAAACATAATCAAAGTATTTTTAATAACAATATATTTTATGCAAAAGATTGTATATAAACACAAAAGGATGTGACTATATGTTATCACACGTTAATTATATGTTTTATAACAATATTTATAAGACTAATAGAAAAGAAAAGGCACATTTAGAAGGTATATAAATCTCATACTAAACCTTATTTATATAAATGTGCCATTTCTTTTACCTCTATTTTCTTTCAAAAAAATCCAGAACAGCCTTCATTAGTTGCTCTCTCTTTGTGTCTGTTTTCAATGATTCAAACGGAAAACCAAGAATGCAGGTCTTATAATCACCGAAATAAGCTACGCCCGCACTTAGGTTGTTCTCGGAATATCTAAAAACAGTATATGAGTCATTGCCGGATGGTTCCAGTGCATCAGGAGATTCCACCACATAACTCTCTGAATTTAGCTCATTAAAATAATCGTATTTACCTGATAATTCGGAGAAAGGTGATGCAACACTTTTTACTTTTCCGGTAATGGCAGCCTGACCTGTACGCCATTTGTATTTCAATACATTCATTGCAAAGTCTTTATCCGACTGTGTTGGAGCATCATTGTCCCACAAATCGGAAGCAACAAAGGCTCCCGTCACAAAGAGATTGCCTTTACTTTTGCAATATTGACGAATTGCAACCTGCAATTTATCCGGGAAGGTTTTGAATTCTAAGGGGTGCACGCCTCCACGACCACACTTTGTGAGGCGTTGTTTGCCCAGAATCAGATCTACATATTTATAATCTGCCATGTTCACTTGACCATCTATGACAGTTTCATTACTACAGGAAATAAAAGAATAACCTGATTGAACTATCGCTTTACCATGCACAGCCGGGTAATCGAATGAGTTTCCTGCAATTACCTCGGTCTCATGGTTTGCACGGCTGGCTCCAAAACCTGCGGCGTCATCATCCATCCAAGGAATCTTTCGACGAAATTCTACCATACTTCCAATAAACTTAAAGTCTTGCTTATCGGGCACTCCATGATCTAGTTCATCATAGAAACCAGCAATACTGTCGGATACAAAATCTGCAGGGGCACTAATTCTATCGAAACCATTTACTACAAGCACCAGACCTTTCTCATCAACAGAACGACTAGCGGAAAGTATTTCTGAAGGGAAACTCTGACCACCTTTATTCAATGCAGTAACTTTATAGCTGTATATTTGTCCCGCTTCCTGTTTAACACGGCAGGTGTTCTTGTTTACAACTGTTCCATTATCAAAATCACCGTCGCCAATCCGGGTATAAACCACATATTGTTCGGCTACGGCTGAAGGTTCAAGTGGATCATTCACTGGTTGCCAATTAAGCTCTACTTCATTATCCCCTGTGAAATTCAGAGCAAAATGATCAACAGGAAGAGGTTGTACCACGTATTTTTGTTTGTATTGTGACGCAAGGAACTGTAACATTCCCTTATAAATTGCTCTACTAACTGTAAAGCGGAAGCGTGGATCAAGACCATAGCGCATATCTGCAAAATTCTGATGAGAAAGTAATTCAAGAAGCATAGTTGGCACCTTAGGCACACGAGCTTCATAATAGGATTGATTCCACATTCCCCTACGCGACCAATTGGGTTCATAGAGTGAACGGATATCATTTACTATTTGTGTCTGAACAAGATCTGTTAAGTCTCTTGCTGCATATCTGGAAGCACCATTCGCATATTTGCCATCATCAGTATTTGTACAAAAAATGCCCAAAGTACCAATAATTGAATCATTCATTGTTGTGCCGGCATCGGTATGAAAAGCAAAAGATAAATCTACCGGGATATGCAAACCATCAGTATCAGGATTAACTTCAGACCCTCCTGCCAGATAATTCACCCAGATTCCTCTGGACTTATAATCATCCGTATAATCATTTACTCCCTTACTTGGAGAATACACATCTTCAGGAAAGCCCGCCCATTGCATCCAGTAACGGGCTGCCTCCGTATAGCGGGGATAACCACTTGTCTCATAAGGATAATCAACTTTCGGGAGTTGTTTTACCTCTCCCTGAGCTTTTGCATCCGAGCTTTTTACATTCTCCGTGGTTCCGCTTTCGGCTATACGTCGGGCAATATTCCCATAGCCACCTCCTATTTTCACAGCATCGGCGGTAATAACTTTCCCGGTTTTGGAAGATTTATTGGTTAACACAATCTTTGAGTCATTATTCTTTCCTTCTTCAAAGTTGAAATGTCCCAGATAGATCCAGGTACCTCCACCCATTTTCTGGTTTACTTTAAACCGAGTGGTTCCACCCTTGTGATAAACAGTATACAAAGCATCTTCCGCACTATTCTCTACTGTCTTGTAAGAAACGTAAACAGCATATGTACCAGCTTTAGGTATATTGGGAATCCATTCGGCAAGGCTCTCCTCCCCCTTTTTTATAGTTTCTATCTGGCGAAAAGTTCCATCACGGAAAGGATTATCATTATTTACATAGAACTCCTTTTTCTGAGCAAAACCGGGTGTCGCTCCTTCCATCCACTTTTTCGCAGATATCTTTTCAATATACTGAGAACTTCCGCTAAGAGAGCCATCATTATCCACAATCACTTCTGCCGTATTCACGTCGCGCTCACGAGGAAGAAGCACATTGGCTCCTGCATTCTCAAGCATTGGTACAAGATAAGGCAACACATAACTCTGAGTATACAGATCTTCTACCGTCTGAAAAATGCGGGCTCTCTGCCATTCCCAGCGTGTTAACTTAGATTCATAATAATATCCGTGACTTTGCCACATAGCTATGTGACGATTCTGTAACCCAAACTCCGGACGATAAGGTACGGAAATACGGGAAATCAGCGGCTGGTCTACACTATTCGTAAAAGTTTTAGCCTTCTTATCCTTTTTAGTGCGTAAAGCAAATGGTATAAATTCTTCTATTGCATGTTTATCTGTGATTAGTTTAATATCATAGCCCGCATATTCAGATGGAATCAACTGCCGGATATGCTGATAAATACCAGCAACATTTTCTTCACGGAAAGGGATATAAGAACAATTCATATTGGCATATATCTCTATCGTCTTTTTATTGATTGCAACCGAATCAATAGAAATTGCACCAACGGAAATATTTTTCCGCGCAGTCTGGGTTAGATAGGTACCGATATTAGAACGCACCTCTTTGGTAAGTTCTTGTGCTCCGGCAGTCTGACAATAAAGTCCGGCAACCAATAAGCTTAACACATAGTTACGAATAGGCTTCATAAACATCTATTTTTGTTTTTTTATCAGCAATATAAGTCCTACAAAAGTGAATAGAGCATTAAATATCAACAGTTCATAGCTGAACGAATATCCGTTAAACCAAGCCTGAGAATTCTTTTGAAGGATAAAGCAAAGGATGGGCGATAAGACAGCAACAACAGGAACATATCTATCACGCACTTGTTTTTTAGTAAATATGCCGAATGCAAACATTCCAAGAATCGGGCCATAAGTATAACTTGCCAGAATATATACAGCATCAATAACACTTGTATTATTGAGCAAGTTAATAACAATAATAACCAACCCCATCACAACGGACATCATCACATGAACTCGTTTACGTACTTTTACAACCTCTTTTTCAGCTTTATTTTTTGTACTTCCAAGAATATCTACCGTAAACGAAGTTGTTAAAGCTGTAAGAGCCGATCCGGCAGCGGAATAAGCTGCCGAAATAAGTCCCACAACAAACAATACACCAACAATTTGTGGGAAATAACCATGAGTAGCAATCAACGGAAAAAGTTGATCACTTTTTTCAGGAATACTAATTCCAGATTTTGTAGCAAAAACATAGAGAAGAACTCCCAACATTAAGAATAACAAAATAATTAATACCTGAAAAACACCACTGGTAATCATGTTTTTCTGAGAGTCTTTAAAGTTCTTGCAACTTAAATTACGTTGCATCATATCTTGATCAAGACCGCTCATGGCAATCATTGTAAAGACCCCTGCAAGGAACTGTTTAAAGAAATATCTTTTATCGTTAACATCATCAAAGAAAAACGTCTTTGAATAGTCATTATCTGTAATGGAACTAATCATTCCACTAAAAGTAAGATTCAAATCTGAAGCTATATAGTAAATACAAAAAAGAACGGAACCAATTAAACAGAGAGTTTTTAGCGAATCTGTCCATATTAAAGCTTTCACCCCTCCTCGAAAAGTGTAAAGCCAAACCAACGCAACAGTGAAAGTCACGTTCAGGAAGAAAGAAAGATGCAAAGGTTCAAACACTAATAACTGTAAAACCACGCAAACAAGGAATAAACGAACAGCTGCGCCCAGCATTTTAGATACAAAAAAGAACCAGGCTCCTGTTTTATAAGTAGAAACGCCAAAGCGATTCTCCAAATATTCATAGATAGAAACCAGGTTCATTTTATAAAAAAGAGGAATAAGAACAAATGCAATAATAAACTGTCCGGCCAAAAATCCGAGAGCCATCTGAAGGTATGAAAAATTGCCTACAGCCACCATTCCCGGGACTGAAACAAAAGTGACTCCAGAGATACTAGAACCAATCATTGCAAAAGCCACAACATACCAATGAGATTTTCTGTTTCCAACAAAAAAACCCTGATTGTCTGCTTTTCTTCCTGCTATATAAGATATGGCAAACAAGATAATGAAATAACAAACAATGGTTGATAAAACTAAAACTGGACTCATAATTCTTAATTTTTAACTTTCACTATTCAACAAGTTTATTGAATGCATATTGATATATCAGATTCTTATTCAATAAATAAAAAGAGGAACTTAATTTATTAAAGGAAGTGATGCTTAATCGCATCACTTCCTTTCTATATAATTAGTAACAAAATACAATTAATTACCCCAACCTGGATTTTGTATAAGACTAGGATTCAATGTAATTTGTCCCGTAGGAATAGGCAGATAATAATGCTTGCTCTCATCAAAAGTACGAGCCGTGTTATATGCTACAATATATCCATTAGCATTTACTATAATTTTGTTGCTTGGAGTAGGATCAGTTTCTTTAATATTTGCTCCTACAAACAAATCAGGATTATAAGTCGTATCAAGATACTTACCTTTTGCCCATCGCATTAAATCGTCATAACGGAATCCATCCATCATTAATTCAACTCGTCTTTCGCGTCTAATTTCCCAAATCATTGGACTAACATCTGTATCACGTTTAGGATCATTAATAGCGACATCACCATTTGTTCCAGAGTATGGTAATCCTCCTACAACTTTCAATGGTGCAATTCCTGCACGAGTTCTTAACTTATTCACTGACATGTCTAAGTCTGCCTGAGTAATAGCACCTAATTCAACACATGCTTCAGCATAATTAAGATATACTTCAGATAACCAAAATATTGGTGCATCAGTTGTATTGTTAGGAGCTAACCTGTCTGCGCTACTTAACTCTTCATTCACAAATTTAAAGCTCTTATAGCCGGTTGTAGAAGTTGTTCCTTTGTATGTATGATTCACATAACACAAGCCATTATCAATAGTTACATTCAAACGACCGTCACGATCTGCAAGAACATCTTCTATTTTTTTATCCCCTTTATATAAAGATGACTGAGAAATGGGAAGACCGTCTTTACATACATAAGATTCAACTGCCCCCTTATTCAATCCTGCAATAGTAGTAGAACTTGTCAGGAATCCGCTCATTCCATGAGTGATAATACCAGTTAGATATACCTTATACAGAATCATTTCAGAATTCTTTGCTAAATCAATAGAGTTATAAATTGATTTATAGCTATCACAAAGTTTATAAGTATTGCTATTTATTAATTCGGCAGAAGATTCTTTTGCAGCTTGAAGGAACTTTTCATAATTAGCAATCTTATGATATTTTCTAAATGTACCTTCAAACAAACATACTCTTGATTTTAAAGCTAAAGCAACATTCCTATTTACACGATCATCTCCTTGATTTGCATACATATTAGTGCATGCATAATTAAGGTCAGCTAACACGCTATCCATTACAAGTGCTCTTGGGTCACGTGCTTTATAAAGAATATCACCGTTACTGATATCTAAAGACTTGTTAACCCATGGAACATCTCCATAGTTCTTTACTTTATTAAAGTATTCATATGCTCTAAAGAATCGGGCAACTCCAGTCCAATGAGCTTTAGCAGCATCTGACATTGGCACTTTAGAAACTCTCTCCAGCAGCACATTAGCTTTACGAATAGCGTCCCAAGCCCAGGTTCCTGTATACACATCTTGATTAATCGTTTTATCAAACGTATAAGTACAGGCAGACGCAGGTGCATTTTTACTGAAATCCGAGAAGCTTTCAGAAACCATATCATCATTAAACTGCTTAAAGTAGAATCCTTTAGTTGAATTGCCATTGCCATATCCTTCAAATTGATTATATAGGCTAAAAGCAAAAACACTAACGTTATTCTCAGAAGTCCATAAATTATCATCAGTAAATTGATCTAATGGCTGTCTATCCAAGAAATCAGTACAGCCCACAGTCATAAATGCTGCAGCCGCGAGAGTTAAAATATATTTTGTCTTCATATTTTTATCTATTTAAAAAGTTGCTTGAATACCAAAAGAGTAGGTACGTGAAAAAGGAGCTGTACGACCATATCCACCAGAAGTTAGACCTTCGCCCGTATTGATTTCCGGATCAAGAGGTAATGCACCCATATTATCAAATGTCAGCAAATTCTGTCCACTAACATATATTCTAAACTTTTGCATACAAACCTTCTTAGATAATGAACCAGGAAGCGTATAGCCAAATGTTAAGTTCTTTAGTCTCAAATAAGCTGCATTAACAAGATATTTAGACTGAGGATAAAAGTTATTTATTCCTGATTCAACACCACTGACGTTACCTGTACCACTATTACCTGGATATAATCTTGGATAAAAAGCATTCTGGTTATCTTCTGCCCAATAATCCAGTTGATGATTCCACAAAACGTCAGCACGACTATAATATGGAATATAAACATCGCCCGGAAGCCATAAATCACGCTTTGCAACACCTTGAAAAGTAACTTCAAAATCAAAGTCTTTGTATTGAGCACCCAGCTTAAATGCATATTGATATCTTGGAGTAGAATTACCTATTCTCTTCAAATCTCCATGATCATCCAATGTAGATTTTCCCCAATCCAAAACTCCATTTCCGTTTAAATCAGCATATTTTATATCTCCTGCACCATATTTAAAATTACCCATTTCAAGTTTGCCTTGATAAGCAACGATAGCATCACGAGTATCACTCGAGTTCCAGTAACGATCTGTTACAAATCCCCAAATCTCACCAATTTCTTTTCCTTTATAATTAGAATTCAGGATCTTTGTATCATTATCATATTTAGTTAACTCGCTCTTATAATCAGATAAACTTGCAGTTGCATACATACTCAAGTTTTTATTAAATCTATGATTATAGTCTAAAGCAATTTCCCAACCACGGGTTCTCATTGTACCTGCATTCATTTTAGGCATTGTAGTACCAAATACATCAGGTAAAGTTTTACCAGGTGCCAACATATCGCTTGTTGTGCGTTGGAACCAGTCAAAGCTAACGCCTAGTTCATCATTAAAAAAGCGGGCATCAATCCCAAGATCAGCAGTGGTAATGGTTTCCCAAGTTAAAGAACTAGCTATTGCACGAGGATTTCCTACAGTTGAAACTTTCTTTCCATTTTCAATCCAATAGGCACTACCGGTAGTCATAACTGGAAGGAATTGGTAAATATCACCAAGTTCAGTTGAACTACCAACGTCCTGATTACCTATTGATCCATAAGAAGCACGAAGTTTCAAATTAGACAAATAAGGTTTAACCGGATCCATGAAAGATTCTTCTGAAATACGATAACCTACAGATGCAGAGGGGAAAAATCCCCATTGATCTTTAGTAGGAAAACGTGAAGACCCATCATAGCGACCATTTACTTCTAACAATAGCTTACCATTATAATCATAATTTCCACGAAAGAAAAAGCCTGCAACAGCAGTTTCTCGAGAAGCACTACTAGCATCTTTCAAGCCAGATGTTAAACCAATCTGACCAAAATCGGGCGACATCAACTGATTCCCTTTTGCATATACACTCTTAAATGATTTGTATTCAGCATTAGTACCAGCCATCAATTTAATATTATGCTTTTTGGCAACCGTCTTATCATAAGTCAAATAAGCATTAAAAGCCCAATTATTTTCTGTTATTTCTGTAAAATCAGTTTCATCTGTACCTCCTCCCGGTGCATTGATATAAGAATATGGGTTACCATTTGTCCAGAAGTTATATGCCATGGTAGTACCACCTGTCTGATGATCAGAATAACGTTTGGTGCCATAAGTAAAGTCTGTCTTAAAGTTTAACCCCGGCATTATTTTTGCTGTAGCATTTACAGAATACCGATTCAGGATATCTCCTTTTTCGCAAGTATTTGCTTGTCTAAGGAATCCTGCACTATGACGAAATTCTTTCCCTTCGTATGTACCAAATGGGAAATAAGCGCCCCAGCGCATAAAGTATTGATAGTAATTTTGATAAGCGTATGGATACTTAGTCTTTGTGTCAACCAACATCACCTTAACACCTAAATTCAACCAGTTAGCCACATCTGTATTCATTGAAAAACTACCATTCAATTTACTATAGCTATTTTCTTTTGCTTGTTTTAACCAACCTTCCTGATCAGAATATCCCAAAGAAATATTATAGGTCGTTTTATTTGTTGTGCCTGATACTGATAGATTATGGTTTTGTTGGAATGTACTTTTATTCAACATTTCATCAAATGGATTCCAAACACGATAAAAATAAGCCTGCCCATTTATCATTTCCCAGTCTTCCCCATACACCATTTCATTTCCTTTACGATTATTCGCATATTTTTCTTTCCAGGTGGTGATACCTTTTATTAACTGAGGAAAGTACATACCAAAAACCTCAGGATTAGCAATTCCTGCTCTGTTATTTGCAAGTGTACCTGCTTCTAGTTCCTTAATAGGATCAGAGTATTCAGGTAAATTCATCCGATTATTCCAAGCCAGGTTATTTGTATATTGTACCTGAACTCTATCTTGTGTTCCTGCTCCTGTTTTAGTTGTGATTAACACTACACCAAATGCCGCACGAGCTCCATAAATTGATGAAGAAGCAGCATCCTTTAAAACCGAAATGTTAGCTATATCACTAGGATTCACTAAACTCAAGTCGGAAATTTCAACTCCATCAAGCAATAATAACGGAGCACCGGTACCATTTAATGAACCCAAACCACGAATTTTAATATCCGGAGTTGAATTTAGTTCACCAGATTTGAATGTAATAGTTAAACCTGGCACCATACCTTGCAAGCCTTTTTGCATATCATTAATAGGTTTACTCCCAAAGACCTTTGCTACATCGACTGTACTTACAGCACCAGTCAGGTTTTCTTTCTTTTGTGTGCCATAACCTACAACTACTACTTCATTCAATAATTCCGCATTTTCTTTTAAAACAATGTTAACAACAGTTTTACCATCTACTGCTACTTCCTGCTTTTTGAAACCAATGTAGGAAACTATCAATGTTGCATTAGGCTTAACTTTCAAAGTAAAATGACCATCTAAGTCCGTAACGGTTCCGTTTTTAGGAACCCCTTTTTCAAAAATGCTGGCACCAATTACCACTTCGCCATTTGAATCGGTCACTGTACCTTTTATACTAATAGTTTGTTGCTGTTGTTCACTTACTCCAAGTGAAGCATTGGCAACCCTAGCATCTGCAATAGCATCCAGACTTCCCCCTGTAGAGAAGAAAATAGCAATTGCTAACGCCGTAAGAAACTTCTTTGAAGAAGCTCCCCGAGATTGTTGAATTGTGTTCATAAAAAATCAATAATTTAAAGTTGAAAAAATATTAAAACCACTATTCGAACTGAAAATATGAGAAGTACAGATTCCCTGTATAAAAACGTTCATATTCATAAAATTCAGATTAATTTAAGTAAGGTTATTATTTATAGATTAATTAGTAACAGTTTATGATAATACTTCTCTAGTTATAAAAGAAACAAATATTGAATATATTTCAAATGTAGAGGTTAATATTTAGAATTCAAAACAATAATTCTATTATTTTTCACATTTTATTTATACCTTTAAAAAAGATACCAAAATAACACATAAAACAATATATTAATATCAATAGGATAAAGATAAAACGTATTATATATTATATTGATATCAAATATAAAATTACAGTAACTTATCAATATCTACAATTTCGTATCCTTTAGACTTAAAATCATTGATCAGCTTATCCAGATAATTATAAAATTTGTCTGTTCGTTTGATATCCGTTCCTATGTGAATTAATAACATAAACCCATTCAATGTATGCACCTGTTCATAGTTCAGGATATTCTGATAAATCTCTTCCGAAGAGCGATAATTCTTCATCCCGGGAACTGTGTAATCGGCATTGGAAGTTGTTCCGGGTGTGAAATTAATTAGCTGCACTCCCATTTCGGAACACCAGGAAGATATATCATTATTGTACCATTCATAAGAAGGAAGGAAATAAAGAGACTTCGGAAGGTTAATTCCGGCTTGAGTCATTGCCTGATAGTTACTCATGAGGTCTTTCTGAAAGGCTTCACGGGTAACTAGTGTAGAATCTCTTTTGGTCCAGCCGGCATAAAGTATATGTTTATCAGAATGAGGAGCCAGATAGTGTCCTTCTTTCTGTAACTGTTTCACTAATTCAGGATAAGAACGATAGAAATCTCCCGTCAAAAAGAAAGCACCTTTTACGTTCTGCTTCTTTAAAGTCTTGCTAATAACCTTTCCTCCATCGGCAAACTGATGTCCGGTAAAGACCAAAGCGATTCTTTTCTTTGAGGTATCGCCTTGAATAACCCCTCCAAGAACTCGCTTATTCGAGTTCTGGTGGAGAGATTCACTGGTTAGGTAAGCTAAATAATAACAGAGAGAAGCGGTTCCATCCATTGTTGGTTCATTGGTGGAATAATCGGCATAATCATCGTGATAAACAACCTTGTCCGATTGAAAAGGGGCATATTTATCTTCTTTGCCTAAACGAACACCTTTCAGGCTTTTAAATATTGCAGTATACACGGGACCATCTACCAATCCGCCATCAATGGGATATTGATGCAATTGTGTAAAGGCGGAATGTGGATATAGAGGGTAGTCTCCATTAGACGGCAACCCAACTATCATACACTTACCCCAGGGATTACATCCAAACAACCAGTCGCGCATGGCAGTTTCCATTTCCAGGAATTCAGTACTGCCGGTTAATCTGCGATATAAATGACATTGAGTAATCAGCGCAACAGTGAGATTATTAGAGCACCAGATAAAAGGAACTCCATTTAAGAAAGCATCATTATCCGCACGTTCACGCACCCGTTCCAATCCGCTTTTCAGATTGCGAAGAAACTCTTTGCTCACTACAGAATTATCCTGAGAAGCTAATTGATAGTGTCCTAAATTTATAAATGGATACCATTGATAATGGCGTGCAGAATCGGCGCCCATCCATGGAGTTACAGGTTCCATCCGGCCATATTGAACTGCATCTTTGAGGTATTTCTTATCACCGGTAGATTTATAAATCTGTGCGGCGGCTAGTTGCATATCGTCGGTCCAGTTATCTTCTTCATAGAAATACGGTGCTCCGCAAGGTGCGGTCTGGCAAACTCCGGGATACTCTATACCTTTATTATAAGCATCTACTGATTTATCTTTTAATAGCCTGGCATATTCAGGATAATAAGCAGCCAGTAAATTGGCACCTAATGAAAAAGCGGATGCAAATTTACCAACGGTGGAAGCAAGTCCGGTAGTTCTGTTCTGATACTTAAACAACCCTTGCTTTTGTCCGGTACAAAAATAAACAGGACGTTCTTTTCCTTTTCCCCAACCATAATCAACAACATCATCGGTGGGTAGTTTAAAGAAAGAGTGATCTCTGTCGTCGGCAATCTGATTGAAGAAAGTATCTTTATCGGGATTCATTCTTAGCAACCAGTCGAGTCCCCATTTTGCTTCATCAAGCACATCGGGCACACCGTTGCTTCCCGGCAGTCCATCAGCCTTATAATTATCGGCAAAAGCCTGGGGATATTGACTGTAGGCAAAAAGCATCTGATAAATAGCATTGGCAGACGTAGTTACATACTGAAGATAATCGGAAGCATCATGCCATCCGCCCCGGGCATCTATCTTTTCACCGCTCCGGGTTGGGTGATAGATTATTTTTCCATCGTAACGATGGCAGGAATCTTTTAAGAAAGGGTTATATCCGCAACGTTGTTGACGCATATACTTTAAAGGGACTTCAACAGCGGATGAATACACATCGCTACCTATTCTAAATGAAGGAGATTTTGCTTGCCCTGCTTTTATATAAAATAAACCGGATAGTTTGAGGCTTGAGAAGTTGAGACGGCAGGTATTGACAAAAGCTCCTTGAACTCCTTTTTGCTGAATTGCCTTACTATTATATACAACTTTATTGGTGAGACCGTTTATAACCTGAAATTCAGAAACAGATTCTGATTGGTTGGTGAGCCACACGGCAACCTTCACATCATCTGACAGGTAACCCTTTTGGTTTACTCTGATCCATTGCGAAGCATGTGCCGAGCCAGAGAGTAGATAAAAAGAAAGCAGTATAATGCCAATTTTCTTCATAATATCATATAATAAGAACAAGGTTAAAGTCTTATAGATGCAAAAATAGAGAATAAATATTAAAATCAAAGACTTTTTATCTTAAATATTTGTTTTCAATATTTAAATAATCTAAATTTCAATATTCAAAATTTAATCAACAGCTTTGTGGCGAATAAAAACGAATACGTATTGAAATATACAAAAAACATAACCACCCCTGGAAAAAGACAAACGAATAAAGAAAAAAACAAAAGGAATACTTTATAATGCCTTGTACAAAAGAATGAATTGTTTTGTACAGAACATTGTTTTCTTTTGTACAAAAGAAATATATCTTTTGTACAAGATCGCATAAATTTAACCTTTGCTTTTTATTTTGTATATTCGCATCATATTAATCTGTAAAAACACACACAAGTGAGAGAAGTTATTCTAAATATTGAAAAAGACGAGCGTTTACTGGATGCGCTAAAACGCAACGGAAAACAAATGCTACCTACGCAATGCATTATCAACAAAACGTTAACGGGCATCGGAGCTACCTACTGTGAATTGATGTGCGACAGGAATTCCATTATTGTAGAGCCTAATGTTCCGGTAATTGAAGGAAAGGTGAAGAAGCACAAAAATCAGGTACTGGGAGTCTACTCCGGCATTTCCGGACAGAAAATTGAAGAATATCTTCAAAAGCACCATTCAAAGCGGAAGATAATGGTAACGCCCGAGAGCTTTCAACGTTTGAAAGAGACGCTGGAAGAACTTGGCATTGATGTGTATAATGAGTTCTTTTTACTCTTTGACGAGTGCGAAAAGTTGGTGCAGGACATCGATTTCCGTGAAACGATAGAAGTGCCCATGAATGACTTCTTTTTTTTCAGAAACAAGGCAATGGTTTCGGCAACTCCCCTCCTTGCAGCCGACCCACGTTTTGAGGAACAAGGATTTACTATTCTGCGCGTAACCCCTGACTTTACTTTCAGCAACCCGATAAAGATAGTAGCGACTAATAATATATTGGAAGCTTTCCTGGAAGAGTTGGAATCTTGTCCCGGCAACATCTGCCTCTTTTGCAACTCCATCGACACGTTCGAATCTATTTTCTGCGAGCTTCCTCTTGAACTGCAAAAGCAAGTAACCACTTTCTGTAGTGAAGGGGCCATGGAGAAGCTTACATATATGCACTCCAAGAACTTCACCAGAAAGGCAAGCAGCTTTATCTGCAAGCTGTCGAAGATCAATTTCTTTACGGGACGGTTTTATTCCGCCGTGGATATAGAAACAAAGCGCAAGCCACATGTTATTATCATCTCGGATATGATGGGCGCACCCCAATCGGCCATTGATCCGGCTACGGAAGCAATCCAGATTGTGGGACGTTTCCGGGGTGGAGTAAAGAGCATTACACACATCAGCAGCATAAAAGAGGATTTGGAATATTACACGGAAGAAGAAGCACGAATTTACCTGGAAGGTTCGTTCCGTGCCATTGATACCATAAAGAAGCTTTATTCAGAAGCAAAGGGTGAAGGCGAAAAGGGAGCATACCTTGAAGCCTTGCTGGGAATAAGTGAAAACCGCTACCTAAATGAAGACGGAACAAGGAATGAGTATAAGATTGCCAACTATTACGAAGAACAACGGGTAAAGGAGCTCTACACCCATGCAGAAAAACTGCACAATGCTTATAAGGCAATACCAAATTTCACAGTCGATTTTCAACCAAAGGATTATTTGTTTAGTGATGCCGACCGTCTTGCCCGCCAACGCGCAAAAACTCGCAAATGGAAGGCGGAGGTATTACTTCGACAATTAGATAAGGTAAACCATCTACGCTTTTCAGAGAACCCCAGACAAAGGGAGTACTATGAGAAACAAATCCGCCGGATTATTCAGTCAACGTATGAACGGACTCTTTTTGACTGCTACCTTTCAAAAGGCTCCGAATACATACGCAGCATTAATTTCCGTGAATCGACTATGCTCAGCACATTGAAAAAGAAAAGCGTCCATCAGCTGAAGAATTGTCCTACCGTAGCGCGTGGAATTCACAAACTGATAGAGGTAGGAAAGCAATACACGGTATCAGAAGTGAATGCCGTGCTCACTAACGTTTATAAGAAAAATGGCATCCCTGTAAATAAAAGAGTAACGGTTACTGAGCTCAACAAGTACTTTGAGACCGAAGTCACGCGCAATAATAGAGGGCGTAAAATACTAATAATCAACAGGAAATAGAAGAAATCAGGAATTAACAGCCATGTTGCTGAAAAAAGAAAAAACAAAAGGTCGTTTTGAGGGGGGTAACAAGGTCTCCCCTCCTGAAACGCCTTGACAGTGGGCGTGCTAAATTTTATACCAAGACATATAAAAGAAGATTTCCACGAAGTTTGTCACACCGCATTGGTTCTGTAATCAATTATCTCATTTCAAATCAGCAGTCAGATAGAACTCCTTATTAATAGTATCTTCAATAACCTTTGGAAAATACTTATATTCCAGTGCATGAACCTTTGCTGCCAAATCATCGGAAGTATCAGTAGGAAGCACATCACAGGCAGTTTGAAAGATAATGCTGCCTGAATCATAATGCTCGTCTATATAATGAATAGTAATGCCCGACTGTTTATCGCCGGCAGCAATTACTGCTTCATGAACCCTATTACCATACATGCCTTTACCTCCATAATTAGGCAACAGTGCCGGGTGAATGTTTATTATCTTATTAGGGTACGCACGAATAAGTGCCACAGGTATTTGAAGAAGAAAGCCGGCAAGTACCACAAAATCAACCTTATGTTCACCAAGTAAGGCTAACAGGCCATCTTCATTCTGGAACTCTGATTTTGTGTATACAACAGAAGGTATATGATGCAGCCTTGCTCTTTCCAATATATAAGCATCAGCTTTATTAGATAAAACCAAAGCAACCTTAATAAACGGATTGCTTTCAAAATATTGAATGATATTCTCAGCATTCGTTCCTGAACCAGAACCAAATATAGCTATATTTATACCCATTTGACGGCTTATTTATGCACAAAATCGTGAAAATTGTGCAATGAAATGAATTTTGTTGGTTAAATATTTGCTCGAAACAATAAATATTCATTCCTTTGCACCTGCAAATTTAAAAAAATAATTCAATTTATTAATTAAAAACTTAAAGTTATGTCTGAAATTGAATCAAGAGTAAAGGCTATTATCGTAGATAAATTAGGCGTTGAAGAATCTGAAGTTAATTTAGAAGCGAGCTTCACTAATGATCTGGGAGCAGATTCACTTGACACTGTTGAACTTATTATGGAATTCGAAAAAGAATTCGGTATTTCTATTCCTGATGATCAAGCAGAAAAAATCGCTACTGTAGGTGACGCTGTAACATACATTGAAGCTGCTAAAGCTTAATTTCTGATTTCATCATATGGAATTAAAAAGAGTTGTAGTAACAGGTCTTGGTGCTCTTACTCCTATAGGCAACACTATTCCCGAATTTTGGGAAAATTTGATCAATGGTGTGAGCGGAGCAGGACCTATTACTCATTTTGATACGTCACTGTTTAAAACTAAATTCGCTTGCGAAGTAAAAAACTTCGATGTAGCCCAATACCTTGACCGCAAGGAAGCAAGAAAAATGGACCGTTACACACAGTATGCAGTTGCTGTAGCTAAACAAGCCGTAACGGATTCAGAACTTGATCTTGAAAAAGAGGATTTAAACAGAATAGGTGTGATTTTTGGTGCGGGAATTGGTGGTATTCAGACTTTTGAAGAAGAAGTTGAGAACTACGTTTTAAATAAAGCCAACGGACCAAAATTTAATCCTTTCTTTATACCTAAAATGATTTCGGATATTGCAGCCGGACAGATTTCCATCATGTATGGTTTTCACGGTCCTAACTTTGCAACCGTATCTGCTTGTGCAACGTCTTCAAACGCTATAGCTGATGCTTTCAATTATATCCGATTGAATAAAGCGAATGTCATTGTAACCGGTGGCTCCGAAGCTGCGATTACTCAAGCAGGAGTAGGCGGTTTTAATGCAATGCACGCTTTGTCTACCCGAAACGAAGATGCTACCAAAGCTTCCCGTCCGTTCAGCGCAAGCCGTGATGGATTTATTATGGGTGAAGGCGGTGGATGCATCATTCTGGAAGAATTGGAACACGCAAAAGCACGTGGTGCCAAAATATATGCTGAAATTGTTGGAACAGGTCTTTCCGCTGATGCATATCACTTAACAGCTTCACACCCTGAAGGTTTGGGCGCTATATTAGTGATGAGAAACGCATTGGAAGATGCTGAAATGAAACCGGAAGAAATTGATTATATCAATGTTCACGGAACTTCTACCCCTGTAGGAGATATTTCAGAATCAAAAGCAATTAAGGAAGTATTTGGCGAACATGCTTACAAACTGAATATCAGTTCCACTAAATCTATGACTGGCCACCTTCTTGGTGCTGCTGGTGCTGTAGAAGCAATTGCGAGTATTCTTGCTATAAAAAATGGAATCGTTCCTCCTACTATCAATCATGAAGATGGAGACAATGACGAGAACATTGATTATAACCTGAATTTCACCTTTAACAAGGCGCAAAAGCGTGAAGTTAATGTAGCACTCTCTAATACCTTTGGGTTTGGTGGTCACAATGCATGCGTTATCTTTAAAAAATACGGCGAATAAGATCGTGTTACACAATAAAATAGATAGAATAAGGCTCTTGTTCCGCAAGGATAGAGAGTCTTATTCTCGTTTTTATTCCATATTGGGATTCTACCCTCACAACATTAGCCTTTACGAGCAGGCTTTGCTTCACAAATCTTCTTCTATAAAATCAGATAAAGGACGACCGCTCAATAATGAACGATTGGAATTCTTAGGTGATGCCATACTGGATGCCATTGTTGCCGACATTGTTTACAAAAAATTTGAAGGGAAGAAAGAAGGTTTTCTAACCAACACCCGCTCTAAAGTAGTTCAACGTGAAACACTTAACAAGCTAGCTGTTCAGATAGGGCTCGACAAACTGATAAAGTATTCAACCCGCACCTCCTCTCACAATAGTTATATGAGTGGGAATGCATTTGAAGCATTAGTGGGAGCCATTTACATTGACCGGGGATATAATGTTTGCAAGTATTTCATGGAAGTAAAAATCATGGAACGCTTTATTGATTTGGATAAACTGGCCCGCAAGGAAGTTAACTTCAAATCAAAGCTAATTGAATGGACACAAAAGAATAAGGTGACAGCCTCTTTCGAATTGATAGAGCAGTTCCTTGACAAGGAAGCGAATCCTATATTTCAGTCGGAAATACTTATTGAAGGTATTTCTGCAGGAACGGGAATTGGTTATTCAAAAAAGGAGTCGCAGCAGAATGCAGCTAAAATGTCTCTGAAGAAGATTCAGACTACACCTAATTTCCTGCAGGAAGTGTTTGATGTGGCAAAAAAGAAATCAGAAGCCGCACTTGCCGCCAAGCAAAAAGAGGAAGAACAAGAAGAAGTTGACAAAAATATCACTAAAATAAATGTTACTGAGCCTGAGAATAACGATATAAATATCATCGAAGAACAGGAAATAACAACTGTTCTAGCAGATTAAGTCCAGCGTAAACGAGCTCTTTTTGCAAACTAATTTAGATTGCTTTAATATATTTAACTGGGTAAGCTAACCTCATTCACTATTCAAAGCTCGTTAACTATATAGATTATCTTGTCTCCGTTTTACTCTCTCTTTTTTATTCTACTTTATCAGTTTTATGATTGTGACCTAAACTTTATATACCGTTACAGCCCTCTTAACATTTCATTTACTGATAAGTTTTTCTAGCCGAAGCAAATTCCCATTCTTCTACCCTGAACAACAAGATCGTGATCTTCTGTTACTACTTTTAGCTTTCCTGCAACTTCACTCAATGGGATGGAAGATATTTCGTTGCCTTGCAATGTTATCATTCGCCCAAATTCTCCATTGGCAATCAGTTCCGTTGCATGTCCGCCCATACGGGTCGATAGGTTTCTGTCAAAAGGTGTAGGTGAACCTCCACGCTGAATATATCCCAGCACCGTCTGCCTTGTCTCAATACCCGTCTCATGTTCAATTTCCCGGGCAATATATTCAGCCGCTCTTTTATTACCATCAGTTTTAATACCTTCGGCTACCACAACAATTGAATATGGTTTTCCCTTTTTAAGGCGCTCCATTATTGTATTCCTAATATTCTCCATGCTATATTCTATCTCAGGAATCAAAATAACATCTCCACCACCGGCCATACCCGAATGAAGAGCAATCCATCCTGCTTTATGTCCCATCACCTCAATCACCATTACCCGCTTATGGGAACTGGCTGTTGAATGCAGGCGATCAATGGCATCGGTAGCAATGCTAACAGCAGAATCGAAACCAAACGAGAAATCTGTTCCCCAGATATCATTATCAATAGTCTTGGGCACAGACACCACATTGAGTCCCATAGCAGCCATCTTTGCAGCAGTTTTCTGAGTACCGTTTCCTCCTATGCAAACCACACAATCGAGCCCTAACTGATGAATATTCTGTTCCATTATCGCAGGTTTATTTACATCTGGAGGAACACCTTTTTTCTTAAACGGCTTTTCCCTGGAAGTACCCAACACTGTTCCTCCCTGGTTTAACAGACCCGACATTGATTTTTCTGTAAAGATCTCCACATCATTCGTCAATAATCCCTGGAAGCCGCTATGTATACCAACCACTTCCA
This sequence comes from Bacteroidaceae bacterium, assembly GCA_963667395.2. GTDB lineage: Bacteria > Bacteroidota > Bacteroidia > Bacteroidales > Bacteroidaceae > Bacteroides. Next base: position 2,915,953 of record CAXXJL010000001.1, on the reverse strand, counting down.
TTCCGTAATAATTTATTGCCGTTTTACATACACCTCTAATTGTAGCATTAATCCCCGGGCAATCTCCTCCAGAAGTCAATATACCTATTCTCATACCTTAAATATTTATATTACTAATCTGAGCGTAAAGATAGAAAAAAATAGAAGTAATACGAAAAACAGCAAAAAAATAAAATTATGTAGAGTAATATTAATAAATAAGGCTATTTTTGCATAACAAATAGTAATTTTATCAAATTAGGATGAACAGTACAAAGCTGATTAGCAAACTATTTATCCCCCGACTTAAAGAGCTCGCTTTATATGATACGGACGCAGAGTCCATTCAGGAACAAGTATTCCAAAGGCTTATTCACCAGGCTGCTCACACGGAATGGGGGGAAAAATACGATTACAATAGTATTAATAGTTACGAAGAATTTAAAAGAAGGGTTCCCATTCAAACATATGATGAGATTAAACCTTATGTTGAAAGATTACGAGCAGGTGAGCAGAATCTGATTTGGCCTTCTAAAATAGAATGGTTCGCGAAATCATCAGGTACTACAAACGACAAAAGTAAGTTTCTACCCGTAAGCAGAGAATCTTTAAAAGATATTCATTACCGTGGCGGACGAGATTGCGTTTCCTTATACTTCAGAATGAATCCAGAAAGCCATTTTTTTTCCGGCAAAGGATTAATTTTAGGGGGAAGTCACAGCCATAATTATAACTCAAAACACAGTTTGGTGGGTGATTTATCGGCTATCTTAATTCAAAATATTAACCCTTTAGCCAATCTGGTTCGCGTTCCCAGCAAAAAGGTAGCTTTAATGAGTGAGTGGGAAAGCAAAATAGAGAAAATTGCCCAAGATACTGTTAACCAAAATGTCACTAGTTTATCAGGAGTTCCTTCCTGGTTTCTGGTTCTAATTAAACGGGTTCTTGAAATTACAGGCAAACAGTCGCTTGAAGAAGTATGGCCAAATCTGGAGGTATTCTTTCACGGAGGTGTAAGCTTTGTTCCTTACCGCGAGCAATACAAACAGCTTATCAAATCAGACAAGATGCATTATGTAGAAACCTACAACGCATCGGAAGGATTCTTTGGCATACAGAATGATCTTTCTGATCCTGCCATGTTATTAATGATTGACTATGGCATTTTCTATGAATTCATCGCCCTGGATGACCTTCAGGAAGAAAATCCTAAGGCATGCTGCCTGGCAGATGTAGAGCTTAATAAAAATTATGCTATGGTTATTAGTACTTCCTGCGGTTTATGGAGATACATGATTGGAGATACGGTTAAATTCACCTCTAAGGATCCATATAAATTTGTAATAACAGGAAGAACAAAGCACTTCATTAATGCTTTTGGCGAAGAGCTTATCATAGACAATGCAGAAAAAGGGCTTGCTAAGGCTTGTACTACTACAGGAGCACAAATCTGTGAATACTCAGCCGCACCTGTGTTTATGGACCAGAATGCTAAATGTCGCCATCAGTGGTTAATAGAATTTGTTAAAATGCCCGATTCCATCGATAATTTTGCATCCATACTAGATGCTTCCCTCAAAGAAGTAAACTCTGATTACGAAGCAAAACGCTACAAAGATATTGCACTCCAGCCTCTGGAAATAATTGTTGCACGTGAAGGACTGTTCCACGACTGGCTAAAGATGAAAGGCAAATTGGGTGGTCAGCATAAGGTGCCCCGACTAAGCAATACAAGAGATCATATTGAAGAAATGATTCTTCTGAATCAATAAGAGTTTGATCCATATAAAATGAACATGATTTTGTAAGATAACCGCTATAGAAGCTCCTTTTAAACGCTTTGACTGCTAAAAACAAAACCCCGATTCAGTGAATGAACCGGGGTTTTATTTTATATGATCTGATTTTATTTTGCTTCGGGATGCCAGATTTTGATTAAGTTCATATCAAAGATCAGTGTGGTATAACCCAGAATAGTTCCACTACCTCCAGTTCCATAAGCCAACTGGTATGGAATATAAACAACCCAGCGTTCTCCTTTTTTCATAAGACGAAGCACCTCTGTCCAGCCTGTAATAACACCACCATTGACTACAGTTTTAAAAGGAACATCGAAATTAGAATCGGGATTAACTCCTTTAAAATTCTGATCAAAGACTTCACCGTTAATCAGTTTCCCTCTATAGTAAACCTGAACAGTATCAGTATCTAAAGGACGCTCTCCTGTTGCCACATACCCGTCTACCTTTTTTGCATAAATCTTAAGCTTTGCATTACTCATAGGAGTTACCACAAACAGATTCAGATCCGTCTTACTGTCTATTACATTTTGCAGAGAATCAAGAAAAGCCTGATTACGTGGCTGCCAGTTATCATATTGGCTGATTGCTGTTGATTCATTACAAGAAGTAAAAGAGAGAATCATCAGAAACAGAACTGGAAGTAAAGCTATTTTTTTATTCATATTGAAGTATTTAAATCAATGTCTTTAGCAAACTTGTTATACTCACTTTATCCGCAATCATATTATTTAGTTCAGAGATAGCCACACGTTCCTGTAACATTGTATCACGATGACGGATAGTCACACAATTATCCTCCAGTGTTTGGTGATCAACAGTTACACAATATGGAGTTCCGATTGCATCCTGACGACGGTAGCGTTTTCCAATTGAGTCCTTTTCATCGTACTGGCAGTTGAAATGGAATTTCAATTCATTAATGATCTCGCGTGCTTTTTCAGGAAGTCCGTCTTTCTTTGTCAATGGCATCACAGCCAGCTTAATTGGAGCAAGAGCAGCTGGTAACTTAAGTACCACACGTGTTTCGCCACCTTCAAGTGTTTCTTCACAGTAAGAAGAGCACATTACACTAAGGAACATACGGTCTACCCCAATAGAAGTCTCAACCACAAACGGAGTATATGACTCATTCAATTCCGGATCAAAGTATTTAATGTTCTTTCCTGAAAATTTCTCGTGCTGAGTCAAGTCAAAGTTTGTACGTGAATGAATTCCCTCTACCTCTTTAAATCCAAAAGGCATTTCAAATTCAATATCCGTAGCCGCATTGGCATAATGAGCTAATTTATCGTGATCGTGGAAGCGATACTTAGAATCGCCAAATCCAAGAGCCTTGTGCCATTTTAAACGTTGTTCTTTCCAGGTCTTAAACCAATTAAGTTCCTCACCCGGACGAACAAAGAACTGCATTTCCATCTGTTCAAACTCACGCATACGGAAAATGAACTGACGGGCAACAATCTCATTACGGAAAGCTTTACCGATCTGAGCAATACCGAAAGGTATTTTCATACGACCGGTTTTCTGTACATTCAGGTAATTTACGAAAATACCCTGAGCAGTTTCCGGACGAAGATAAACCTTCGTTGCACCATCACTGGTAGATCCCATTTCAGTGGAGAACATCAGATTGAACTGGCGAACTTCCGTCCAGTTTCTTGTTCCTGAAATAGGGCAGGCAATTTCTTCATCTACAATAATCTGACGAAGTTCATCAAGATTATTATCATTCAAAGCCTTTGCAAATCTCTCGTGCAAAGCATCGCGCTTAGCCTGATTCTCGAGCACACGACCGTTTGTTGTGCGATATTGTGCTTCATCGAATGTTTCGCCAAATTTCTTGCGTGCCTTTTCTATTTCTTTGTTAATCTTTTCATCATATTTAGCCAACTGATCCTCAACCAATACATCCGCACGATAGCGTTTTTTAGAATCTTTATTATCAATCAATGGATCATTAAACGCATCCACGTGACCGGAAGCTTTCCAAATCGTTGGGTGCATAAATATAGCAGAGTCAATACCTACAATATTTCGTGTAGCAACACCATACTGTCCCACCAATATTTCTTGATGTTATTTTTCAACTCAACTCCCATCTGACCGTAATCATACACTGCTCCAAGTCCATCATAAATATCGCTGGAAGGGAATACATAACCATACTCTTTACAGTGTGATACTATTTTCTTAAAAACATCTTCTTGTGCCATATCTTTTGTTTTGTTTGTTAACTCGCTTGATAGAAATAAAATGCAAAGTAAATGATTTTTTTCAATAAAATTCGTATTTTTGTCTGCACATCTATCCTATATAGGTGTAAAAAACATATTTTGTTGTTAAAACAGCATAGAAAAAGAGGAAACAGAACATTTATGAGCGACGACACAATCGATAAGAATGAATTGAACGACGAAGAAGTCTCTTCTTCCGAAGAAAATATAGCGGAAGAAGAAAACACTACAGACGAAGAATTAGCAAATAACGAAGAGCATTCCAATTATAAACCAGTTGGTTCTCAAGGTGACAACGTGAAACATCAACTGTCAGGAATGTATCAGAACTGGTTTCTGGATTACGCTTCTTATGTAATTCTGGAACGTGCTGTGCCCCATATTAACGATGGATTTAAACCGGTTCAACGACGTATTCTTCACTCCATGAAACGGTTGGACGACGGACGATATAACAAAGTGGCAAACATTGTGGGACATACCATGCAGTTTCACCCTCATGGTGATGCTTCTATTGGTGACGCGCTTGTTCAGCTGGGACAAAAAGATTTATTGATAGACTGCCAGGGTAACTGGGGGAATATACTTACCGGTGACGGCGCGGCAGCTCCCCGTTATATTGAAGCACGTCTTTCCAAATTTGCTCTTGATGTGGTATTTAACCCTAAAACCACCGAATGGAAGCAATCTTATGACGGACGAAATAAAGAACCAATAACCCTTCCGGTAAAATTCCCGCTTCTTCTGGCTCAGGGAGTGGAAGGTATTGCCGTAGGGCTCTCTTCTAAAATCTTGCCGCATAACTTTAATGAGTTGTGTGATGCATCTATTTCTTATTTGCATGGAGAAGAGTTCAACCTTTATCCAGACTTCCAGACAGGAGGTTCCATCGACGTATCCAGATACAATGACGGTGAACGAGGAGGATCGGTAAAGATACGCTCCAAGATTAATAAAATAGACAATAAAACTCTTGCTATTACTGAAATTCCATTCGGCAAGAATACTACATCAGTGATTGAATCTATTTTAAAAGCGGTTGATAAAGGAAAAATAAAGATTCGTAAAGTAGATGATAACACTTCCTCGCAGGTAGAAATTCTTGTTCACCTGGCACCGGGAGTTTCTTCAGATAAAACAATTGACGCGCTTTATGCTTTCACTGATTGTGAAATAAGCGTTTCACCAAACTGTTGTGTGATTGATGAACAAAAACCTCACTTCCTCAGGGTAAGTAATGTATTGAGAAAGTCTGTTGAAAATACACAAAGTTTACTCCAGCAGGAACTACTTATTCACAAAGGTGAGTTACAGGAAAGTCTCCACTTCTGTTCTTTGGAAAAGATTTTTATTGAAAAACGAATTTATAAGGACAAAGAGTTTGAGCAGGCAAAGTCAATGGATGAAGCTTGTGAGCATATTGACCAACGGTTAGCCCCCTTCTACTCCATTCTGATACGTGAGGTAACCAAGGAAGACATTCTGAAGCTGATGGAGATAAAGATGGGCCGTATCCTCAAATTTAATTCAGATAAAGCTGAAGAGCTGATTGCCCGAATGAATAGTGAAATCGAAGAGATTGATAAACATTTGGCAAACATTGTGGAATACACAGTGGATTGGTTTACAATGCTGAAGAACAAATATGGAAAAAACTTTCCCCGCTTAACCGAACTTCGCAATTTCGATACGATTGTTGCGTCAAAAGTGGTGGAAGCCAATGAGAAACTATATATAAACCGGGAAGAAGGATTTATTGGAACCGCACTCAGAAAAGACGAGTATATTGCCAATTGCTCGGATATTGATGATGTGATTATCTTCTATCGCGACGGGAAATACAGAATTGTTCGTGTGGCCGACAAGATGTTTATAGGCAAGAACATTCTTTATGTAAATATTTTCAAGAAGAATGACAAACGAACCATCTATAATGCTGTTTACCGGGATGGAAAAGAGGGTTTCCACTATATCAAGAGATTCAACATAACCGCCATGACCCGTGATCGTGAATACGATGTTACGCAGGGAACCGCCGGTTCACGAATTATTTATTTCAGTGCAAATCCAAATGGAGAAGCTGAAGTGATTAAGGTTACACTGAAACCAAACCCACGTATCAAAAAAATCATCTTCGAAAAGGACTTTAGCGAGATTGCCATCAAGGGACGTCAGTCAATGGGTAATATTCTGACTAAGAACGATGTTCACAAAATAGGATTAAAACAAAAGGGAGGCTCCACATTGGGCGGACGAAAAGTTTGGTTCGATCGTGATGTGTTACGTCTTAATTATGATGGACGAGGTGAATATCTGGGAGAATTTCAAAGCGACGAAAGCATTCTTATCGCCCTCAACAACGGAGATTTCTATACTTCCAACTTTGACCTCAGTAATCACTATGAGGATAATGTCAGCATACTAGAGAAGTATGATCCAAACAAAGTATGGTCTGCTGCACTGTATGATGCCGACCAGCAGAATCTCCCTTATCTGAAGCGTTTCTGCTTTGATGCTTCACCTCGCAAACAAAATTATCTTGGAGAGAATAAGGAAAACAAACTTATCCTGCTGACGGATGAATACTATCCCCGTCTGGAAGTCATATTAGGGGGGAATGATAGTTTCCGCGACCCACTGATCATAGATGCAGATGAGTTTATCTCCGTTAAAAGTTTTAAGGCCAAAGGTAAACGTATTACAACCTTTACCATTGACACAATAAACGAACTGGAGCCAACCCGTTTTCCGGAACCAACTGAAGAGAAACCAGAGGATGAGGATACAGAATCTGAAAATATGGATCCTGACAAAGACAAAAGTGAAGGTGACATTATTGACGAGATAACAGGACAAATGAAATTATTTTGATAAACTTGAGATTTCTGCAAGTCTTGCTATATCGGCTAAATACAAAAAGAAGAATGAGAAAAACTGCTGCATTGCTTGCCATTCTGATTGGGTTGAGCGGAACTATTTCCGCTCAAAATGATTCATTGCATGCAAACCGATATATTACCCGTGCCACAACATTCGGATTGGGGTACACAAATATTCTTGATACTTACCTGTCGCCACAGGAGTATACAGGCATAGAGGGGCGGGTTGCCAGAGAAACGATCCGAATGACAAAGCTCTTCGACGGAAATGTATCATTGCAGAACTTTTTTCAGTCAAACATTTCCTATACTCATAATAAGACAGACAACAATAACACTTTTGCCGGACTTGTAAACTGGAACTATGGCTTGCATTATCAGTTTCGTATCAATGAGCACCTAAAGCTACTAGCCGGTGGATTGAGCGATTTTAACGGCGGTTTTATCTATAACCTCCGAAACTCCAATAACCCCGCATCAGCTAAGGTTTATGCAAATATTGCAGCTTCAGGTATGGCTATTTATCGGTTTAAGATTAAAGACTATCAAATGGTTGCCCGCTATCAGGCCAATATTCCCGTGGCAGGCATTATGTTCTCACCCAACTACGGACAGTCTTACTACGAAATATTCACCTTGGGCAACAGTGAAGGAGTTATTAAATTTACCACTTTGAAGAATCAACCTTCTATCCGCCAACTATTTTCACTGGATTTCCCTGTCTTTTGCTCCAAATTGCGACTCAGCTATATGTGGGATGTTCAGCAATCTAAAGTCAATCAACTAAAGACACATACAAATTCACACATTTTTTTGGTGGGGTTTGTGAAAGACCTGTACCTTGTAAAAAACAAGAAAGGTAATCCGCTTCCTGCCAATGTAAGAGCGTTTTAGAATAAAAACAGCAAATTATCTCAATGAAATTTAAAAAACATATTAAGTATTATACAGCCTGGAGCATAGCCTTCTGCTTTTTTCTATTATCCTTTTCTTCGTGTGTAGAAGAGGCAACTCCTGACAACACACCACAAGGCAACTTTGAGGCTTTATGGAAGATTATTGACGAGCAGTATTGCTTTCTGGACTACAAAAAGATTGACTGGGATGCCATTCATACTAAATATCAAAAAAAGATCAGTGCAGATATGACAAACGAAGGGCTGTTTGAAGTACTGGGAAATATGCTTGCCGAGCTAAAAGACGGGCACGTTAATCTTTATTCCGCACATGATGTGGTGCGCTATTGGAAGTGGTATGAAGATTATCCTATGAATTTTAGTGACAGCATACAAAGAAAGTATCTGGGAACAAACTATCGCATTGCTTCGGGAATCAAATATAAAATACTGGAGGATAATATTGGCTACATTTATTACGAAAGTTTTTCAGATGGCATAGGAAGTGGAAATCTGGACGAAATATTTAGCTACCTGGCAATCAGTGACGGACTGATTATTGATGTTCGCAACAACGGTGGGGGCACCATTACTAATGCCTCTAAACTAGCTGAGCGATTCACTAATGAAAAGGTTCTCTCCGGATATATCCGCCACAAGGCAGGAACAGGACACAATGAATTTTCAGTGCCCTACCCCATTTATCTGGAACCATCTAACAGCATCCGATGGCAAAAGAAAGTGGTTGTGCTAACCAACCGTCGCAGTTTCAGTGCAACAAATGACTTTGTAAACAGCATGCGTATTCTTCCTTTGGTTACTACTATAGGCGATAAAACGGGTGGAGGCTCAGGTCTTCCTTTCTCCTCTGAACTGCCTAACGGATGGAGCGTTCGTTTCTCTTCCAGTCCTCATTTTGCGGCAGATATGAGTCAGATAGAATGGGGCATTGATCCCGATATCAAAGTAGACATTACAGAAAGTGATTTCAGAAGAGGAATTGATACAATTATAGAGCGTGCGCGTGCTTTTTTAAAAGAATAAGAAATAAAAAAGCGTTTTTATTTGCAAAGAAAGAAATAATTCCTACCTTTGCATCGCTAAACAAAAGTGCGACATCAACCGCAAATGCGGCTGTGGCGTAATTGGTAGCCGCGCCAGACTTAGGATCTGGTGACGAGAGTCGTGGGGGTTCGAGTCCCTTCAGCCGCACTTTTAGGAAAGACCTGCAATTTATTGTGGGTCTTTTTTTTTATATCTTACTTTATCAATACATAATAAAGAATTATATATTGTAAGAAAAAGCTAGTACCTTTTTAATAAAAGGTTGCTAATCAAAGGAAATAGCCATGTGCAAAAAAATAAATGCAGTGACAAAGAATAGGTATTAATGTTATTTCACAAATTAAAAATCTCTATATTTAATTCTTTTGTTTAACTTTAACAGATTTTATATGTGTTAAGCATTGGGAGTGATTTTAATAATTTAAAAATATTCAAATGAGACATAATTTATCCAGAGAAAAAGTAGAAATACTATCCGCCATTTCAAAAGGCAGACATAGAACCAATCTGCTAAAAACTCAAGAACAAAAGACTCTTGCCTTTTTAGTGGAGCATATTCCTTCCTTCATCAGCCCTAATATTCTAACAGGCATTGGTCTCTTTGGTAGTTTAATTACAGCATCAAGTTTTATTTTAGCCGCATACGTTCACATAAACTTTCTTTTATTAGGTGTATTAGGATTTGCAGTAAACTGGTTTGGTGATTCTTTGGATGGCAGAATTGCATACTACCGTAAAATACCTCGAAAATGGTACGGTTTTTCTCTTGATATTACAGTCGATTGGATTACTACTGTATTAATAGGTCTCGGATTCGTGGTTTATGTTGGAGGTCCTTGGGAATTACTGGGATTCGGATTCGTGGTAATGTATGGCTGGGAGATGATTACTACTTTGTTGAGATATAAAATTACCGATAAATACTCTATTGATAATGGACTGTTTGGTCCTACAGAAGTAAGAGTTCTTATTTCCCTGATTCTAGTCCTCGAAGTTCTGGTTAAAGATTCTATTATCTATTCGGGAGCTTTAGCATGTCTCATGCTATTAATTTCCAATATTATAGACACTAAAAAGTTGCTCCGACTGGCAGACGCCCGCGATTTGACTGAGAAAGAAAAGAAATTAAAAGAAGAAAATGATTGAGAAATTATTTGTTTTCACCAAAGCACAGGTTTCATCAGGTGTAGGAGGGCTGGTTGATTATATCATAATGATATTATGTACCGAGTTTTTAGGCATACACTATACTATATCTATCGCTATTGGTGGAGTAATTGGGGCTATTGTTAATTTCTCTTTAAATAAAAAATGGGCCTTTCAATCGAAGTCCAGCCATTATAAATATTCGTCCTGGAAGCAATTTCTCAGATTTACGGTTGTTGTAATAAACAGTATTATTTTAAAATCCTCGGGGACATACTATTTTACAGCATTTCATAAAATAAGCTATGAAATTAGTCGTATTATTACGGATCTGATAGTTTCTATAGCTATAAATTATACCCTTCAAAGACATTGGGTTTTTAGAAAAGAACAGTCTTAATCAGGTAACTATAGTTATGCGTTTCAGAATGTTGAGTGGCAACTAATATATCTTTAGTAATTTGAAAAAAGAATTAATTGGAGTAAAGGATCTGGAAAACCTGTCCCCCATTTTCAAAGGAAAGACAGGACACCGATTGGCGAAATTTGTCATTCGTTTATTTGCAATGGATAGGGTGAACAAGCTGTACGAAAATTCGTGCAATTACACTGGCTCCAGGTTCGCTGCAAGTTTATTGAACAATTTAGGCGTAAATTATTGCATAGGCAATGTGGAAAGATTAAATCAGTTGCCGGAAGGCGCATTTATAACAATTTCAAATCATCCCTATGGTGGTTTAGATGGAATAATGCTGATAGATTTGATGGCTGAGCTTCGCCCGGACTATAAGCTGATGGTCAATAAAATACTGTCACTTATTAAAACGATGGATGAGAATTTCGTCTCGGTTAAACCAAAGGGGAATTCAGATATTGGGATTAATTCTTTAAACATAAATGGCATCCGTACCACTTTGGCACAACTACAGGAGGGCCATCCTATTGGTTTCTTTCCTTCCGGAGCTGTTTCCGATCTTAGTTTACGAGACATGTGTGTGAGAGACCGTGAATGGCAGGAAAGTATTATTAAGCTGATTCAAAAGGCAAAGGTACCCATTGTGCCAATTCGCTTTTTTGATCAGAATTCCCCATTTTTCTATTCACTGGGACTGATTAACTGGAGAGTTCGTTTAATTAGAATGCCCTATGAAATTTTCAATAAAAGGAAACAAAGGCCTCGTATAGGAATAGGTAAAATCATATCAGTTGAAGAGCAGGAACAAATTACAGATTACAAGTCCCTACGCAGTTTCTTACGGAAATCTGTGTATAAAATGCCAAAGCCAACGTCCTTTACACCAAGAACTGTTCTTGATTTACCTGGTATAACCAAGGATAGGGAGTGCACTCAGTAAATATCCAGGCTCATTGTCCAATGAGCTAACCCTATTTTATCTTTAGAAATTATTTCTTTAGTAAGAAGGTTCGTAAAACTCATAGTTCCTTTAACTGTATCTATGGTTATTTTTTATATTTAGACCCGGGTCTAACCACCTCATACACCCGGGTGTATGGCATCTTTACACCCGGGTGTACAACACACTGAGACCCGGGTCTAAATAATATTCTTTCAGCAAAGATTTCATAAGCTTTCATCACACAACATTTTAAGGCCCTAAAGTGTTTATTATGTGAATCATATATACTTTAAAATTATGAAAGCAAAAAGAATTTTCACTTGCCTGCTTGCAATCATCCTGGGAATAACTTTGCAATTAAATGCACAGAGCAAAAAGCAGAAAAAAGAAGAAACCCAAAAGGCTATCAGAGAGTTGATAGAAGCTCAGAAAATAAAAGTAGAAGTAGATATTGCTTATCCCATGAGAGGTCCAAGCAAAAACCTCACATCAAATTATTCTGTAGAAATCCGCAACGACTCTGTATTCTCTTATTTACCTTATTTTGGTATTGCCTACAGCGTACCTTACGGAGGAGGCAAAGGATTGATATTTAATGAACGAATTACCGACTACAAACTTACTTTTGATAAGAAAGGCATGGCTAATATTCGTTTCAAAACTCGTACGGAAGAAGACAATTTCACTTATACCATATCTATTTACACTTCAGGAACGGCAAGTATAAACGTAATGCCAACTAACCGTCAGTCAATCTCATTTCGAGGAGAATTCATTGTTGATATACCCAAAGACAAGTCTATAAAGTAAATATTGTAAAGACCAGGAGTCGCTTCGCTTTTTTCTAACAAAAACTAATATATTATGGACACAATTGAACGAGTAAAAAACATTATTCTTTCTCCAAAAACCGAATGGAAGGTTATTGAAGCTGAAGAAATGACTGCCAGCAAGCTTTTAACATCGTATTTAATCTTGTTAGCCCTGATCCCTGCTATAGCAAGTTTTATTGGCTTCGGGCTTATTGGTTATAATGTGCTTGGAATACACATAGGATCAATAAGTGTGGGTATTCGTCAGGCAGTTATCTCATTTTTTGGTATGATAGCAAGTATTTATCTTACCGCTTATATAATTACTTGGCTAGCCCCTAAATTTGGCTCTACAGCCGACTTTAACAAAGCATTTCAATTAGTAGGATATTCTTATACGCCAATGTGTATAGCGGGAATTCTATACATCTTGCCAGCACTAGGTACACTGGCCGGAATTATGGGATTATATGGCCTGTATATTCTATTTATCGGATTAGCTCCCATGATGAAAACACCTGAAGACAAAATAACCACTTATTTCCTCACAACCATTGTCTGCGTTATAGTAATAGCTTTACTATTCTCAGTACTACTTGGTGCATTATATATTCTTTAAAGCAACAGCATTAAATCTTAAATAATAAAGGCTATGAAAAGAAGTAGTATATTGTATTTTGTTTTGTTTCTATTTGCGTTTACCAATGCAGATGCACAGGGGTGGCTAAAAAAAATAAGAGAAAAGGTAAAGGATAAAGTAGAGAACAAAGTAGACAGGAAAGTTGATAAAGCTATTGACGAAGAGTTGGATAAACCAACTAAGAAAGGAAATGATAATAAAGAGAGTAACATTGAAGATACCTCCCTGGAATCTGCGGAAAAAGGAAAACTGGAAAGTTTCACCAAATATGATTTTGTACCGGGAGATAAGATTATCTATTTTGAGGATTTCTCACAAGATGCAATAGGCGATTTCCCGTCTCAATGGACAGGAAATAGTACAGGAGAAGTAAAGAACGTAAATATTTCACCGGGGAACTGGTTTCATCTGAACGGAAAAGATGCAGTATATTGCTATACAAAAAAGCTGGCAATTCCAGAAAACTTCATATTTGAGTTTGACATCATTCCTGATAAAATATATTCGCGAGGAATTACACTGATTCTTTATGAAGACAACCCGGAAACACCACAAGAAATAAACGACGATGCCTATCCAGGCCTGCACGGCTTAAAGTTCTTTATTCAAAAAGACGGTTGGGAAACAATTGGTTATTCATACGGGCCCAATGGTTCTGAGCAACTAAATGGTGAATCAGGCACAAATCCTGTGATTCAGGAAAAAGTAAACCATATAATTATATGGCAACAAAAGAGAAGAACACGGATTTACCATCAAGGTGCAAAGGTTGTTGATCTTCCAACCAGCATTCACAGCACTACAAAATTCAATAGAATGGTATTTAATGGATGGGATCTTAATAGCCATCCGTACATTACCAATATTAAGATCACAACAGCATCTCCCGATACTCGAAGCAAGCTGCTCACAGAAGGGAAACTCATTTCATACGGTATCTACTTCGACTCAGGCAAAGACATAGTAAAGTCAGAATCATACGGCTCGGTTCGGGAAATAGCCAATGTCCTTAACGAAAATCCAACGGTGAAAATAAAAGTTACCGGGCATACTGATACTGATGGGGATGATGCTTTGAACCTTGATCTGTCTAAACGCAGGGCTGCCAATGTGAAGCAATACCTGATAGACGAATTCAAGATTGATGGCTCCAGGATTGAAACCGATGGTAAAGGAGAAAGTGTTCCTATTGCTACCAATAGTAGCGTTGAGGACAAAGCTAAAAACCGAAGAGTTGAGTTTCTTAAACTGTAAAAACTGAATAGATTTTTAAGTTTACTTCCTAATAGAGTACTCCTTTCATTTTGTGCAGAATGATTATAACCTGCACAAAATGAAAGGAGTTTTTATTGTTTTTACTACTTGCAAAAATATTTCTTGCAAAAATATCGGGATGAATGTTATGTTTTCACATCTTTTTCGTCTATTAAGCATAGATGAATCTCGAACAATTCAAAATAAACGTGTTGCCACTTCGTGAAAAGCTATTTAACTATTCACGAAAGATGACTGAAGAAACCTCCGATGCAGAAGATATTGTACAGGAAGCTTTTCTGAAGCTCTGGTGCATTCGCGAAAAGCTGGACGAGTATCGTAGCATTGACGCACTGGCCACGGAAATAGTAAAAAACCTCTGCCTGGACAGATGGAAATCCGCGGCTCATGCTTCCGTAAAGTTGGATGAAATAAAAGCTCAGGCAGGATGGGATAATCCCGAAAGAGCCCTGGTAGAACAAGACCAGGTGCGGTTAATTGGAAAGATAATAGAGTCACTCCCACCCTTGCAACAGACAATTATCCGCATGAAAGATGTGGAAGGGTACGAATCGGAAGAGATTGCTGAAATAACCGGTTGCGATATTCAGGCTGTAAGAATGAACTTGTCGAGAGCAAGAAAGAAGGTGAGGGAGGTATTCCTGCAAGTTACTAATGAGAGAAAGGAGAATAAAGATGAAAATAGACGATTTGCTTGATAAATACTTTGAAGGAGAAACTTCGTGTGAAGAGGAGCAATGGATCAGACACTATTTTTCGGAAGAAGAGGTTCCTGAGCATTTGCTTTGCTATAAGCCAATGTTTGCCTACTTCGATAATGAAATAACCTGTAAACAAGCCCGGAATAAGTTTATCCCCCGGAGAAAGAAAGTGGTCTACACACTGAGTGGCATAGCAGCCTGCGCCATTATTGTCGTAGCTGTTTCCACATTTCTGCATTCGTCCAATGATTCTTTTAAAAAGAATTATGTGGTGATTAACGGGAAATGCTATACCGACGAGGCAACAATAAAGGCTTATGCAAAGGCTTCGTTTCAGGAAGTGGCCACTTCCAAAGACGAAGTACTGATGGAATTATTTAATGATTAATGAATTAAAACAGAGGAATAATGAAGAAAAGAATCCGATTTTTACTATTAATGCTGATGCTCGCAGGGTGTTTCCCTGTCGTCTGTCAGGCTCAAAGCGGACTAAGAATAGCTTCCATATTCGATAGGTATGGAAAGCAGAAAGGAGTAGCCATGGTAGAGCTTTCTACAGAGATGCTGGAAACCTACGGGATGGAATTATACAAAAGCATCACCATCAAAGACTCTAACAGGGCTTTGCCCGAGATACGTCAATGCCTGGAAGCAGACAAGAAAGGTGCGAAAAAGATAAAAGAGATTGTGGAAGGTGGACAACTTATATCGGGTTATTATCAGCTGCCTTCAAAAAAAGAAGATTTAAACCGGTTTATCCTTTTTAAACTCGGAAGAAAGGGTTCGGCCACATTGGTATATATTGAAGGTGAACTAGAATCGGACGACCTTATCACTTTACTATTCATGAAAAAAGATCTATAACTATAAAATCAAATACAAAACAGTATGAAACAGTTTATATTACTTGCATTCCTTGCATTTCCAGCTTTCTTAATGGCAGCGGAAACAGCTCCTTCCGACACAACTATTTATGTAAACGGAAAGAAATTAGTAATTAAAGAAAACGATGAGAAAATTAAAATCAAGGTATATGAACAAACAGCCAAAGGCGATACCTTAGAGAATGATCAGATCTTCGAAGGAATATATCGCGACGGAAAGAGTACCGAGAGACGTATGTCCAATAGTATAAATATTCCTATTCCTAAGCTGGGATCAGGACATTCATATTCAAATCGTATAAAAGACCCTCACTGGGCAGGTTTTGGAATGGGTTTTGCCAGCTTTGCAGATGGCAAAATGAATGTGAACAATGTGAATGGAGTTGATCTTATATCAAGTCGATCAAAGGAATTTATTGTGAACTTTTACGAACGTGCATGGAACATATCTAAGTGTGGACTGGCTATTGTTAGTGGAACCGGATTCCGCTTTGACAGCTATCATTTTGACGGAAACAAGGCACTTATTGAAGTTAACGGAGTTACCGAACTGAGAACTGCTCCGGCAGGAGGAAGATATGACGACAGCAAACTGCATACATCTTACTTCACCATACCTTTGCTGCTTGAATATCAAAAGAAGATTTCACATACAGGTCCCCTTTATCTTTCGGCAGGTGTTGTGGGCAACGTAAAACTGTGTTCTTCATCCAAAGTTAAACTTAACGACCAGAGTGGAAGTCATAAAGAAAAGTTAGGAAGTGACTTAAACATTCGCCCTGTATCAATGGACTTCCTTGTACAAGCCGGCGTAGGATGCTTTGGAATGTACGCAAGATACTCCCCACAAACTCTTTTTGAAGGAGGAAAAGGACCCGGGATTCATCCCGTTGCCATCGGACTTATTCTCCATCTGGATATGTAACTCCAACCTATTTCAAATAGAAAAAGAGGAGAAGAGCTATATTTACTCCTATAACAATAGAAAATCCGGTGGTAAGGATAGGAAGCAATTCCTTTCTTCTACCGGAAAAGAACACCGCATAGCACATTTTTACCAGATTGTTGCTGATAATAGCCTGCATAGTACATGCAACAGCAGTGGTTACAGCCACAGTTGCGCTACCCTGAAGCAAAGTTAAGATAAACGGTGTAATATCGCTTAATCCGGATACAAACGAAAGGATATTTAATCCCTCTGTTCCGGCATATATCAGTGTGTAATGGGTCACCACAGTGAATACAACCAATAATAAAGCAAAAATCAAAGCAACCTTAAACTCTAAAGGGTTGCTACTCTCTTCATCATCTTCCTCAGCATTCTCCAACGCTTCTGCCAGCCCTGTTTTTTTATGAATAAACCACGCAACTATTGCCGAGGTTATAGACATGATGAGCAAATAAGGATAGACAGAGAGAAAAATTACTGTACTAAAAATAGGAATCAGAATCAGAAAGCGAAGATACATCATACTCACAGCCATAAGCATGGCCGCCACATATTCAGGAATCTCCCTTTCCCTGGCATGTTTACATCTACGCGCCAAAACAGAAATGGTTGCGGTGCTACTGTATAGTCCGCCAATAATGCCTGAAACCAATATTCCTGATTCATGAAATACATATCTTTTCAGTAAATACGACAGATAAGAAATGCCCGAAACCACCACCGTGGCAAGCCAGATGGTATAAGGAGTAAGATTTATGCCGGGAATAAGATTCTCATTGGGAAGCATGGGAAGGATAATGCCACTGATGGCCAGAAACTTTGCCAGGGTAATCATCTCATCATTCTGCATGTGCTGAGCTATTTCCGTAAAGGTACTTTTCATCTCTGTAAAAAGAAGTACAGTTACAACCACCATGATATAGAACCAGGAAGGCTGGGTAACCACAATCGGAGCAAGACAATAGGTAATTAACCCGGTTACAATGGTGGTAATACCAAAGATGTTATGCTGAGCCATCTTCACATAATAATTCAGCCCGAAAAGAATGACCAAGGCAAGTCCGCCACCCATAAAAAGCCGCATATCACTGGGATCAAGAATATAGAGGAGATAACCAAGAATCCCTATAAACGTAAAAGTACGATCTGTTCCAAAGAAGGTCTTTTCTGCCCCTTCTCCTTCTTTCTTCAGGCTCATCTTGCGCTGAGACAGACCGATAAGGAGTGAAAACAGAGTTACCAGAACAAAGGTGACTAGTTCATGAGGGAAAATTTGATAGAGCTTCTCCATAATCTTATATTATTGAATAAAAAAACGACTTTAAAACAAACTTAAGATTTATATCGGACAATAGCAAATTATTTCCAGGTTATAAATGGTTGTTTCATCAGGTTCGAATTGTAATAGCGCGCATCACCAGTCACCTCTTCACCGATGAATTGGGGCTTTTCAAACAATTCACCTTCTGATCCGAGTTCAACTTCTGCCAAAAGCAGTCCTTCATTCTCGCCATAAAACTCATCTACCTCGAATATATGCCGGCCGCTTTTAACCAGATATCTGGTTTTATCAATGATTCCCGGCTCGCAAAGCGTCATCAGTTCCCGGGCCTCATCCAGCGGTATTTCTTTCTCCCACTCATACCGGCTAGTACCCGAAGCGTTTGAAGCTCCCTTAATGGTTAAATACCCCTTTTCATCGCGTATTCTTACCCGAACAGTGCGCCCATGCGCACTGCTGATATAACCTTGTACAATATGACTTTGAGAATAAGCTTTAGACTTAAATTCTCCTTTTACCAGGAACTTTCGTTCTATCTCCTGTGCCATAATATTAGAAATTTAATTGAGCACGAAGCGTAATAATACTATAATCATTACCTACCTTACGGCTTTCGTCTACTAATGCAGGTTCCTTAGTTACTACTCCAGCACTGGTATAACCTACTCCAACTGTTCCTCCGGCATTTGCATACTTATCATGATCTACATATGAATAGTTTAACTGGAATTTCAGATACTTGCTTGCATAATAATTGATGCCCAAGGTATATCCGCTAGAAAGCCCGCCTTTAACGTTTGTTCCATTCATATCCAGACGATCATAACGGGCAGCCACTTCCAGGTCTCCCCACTCTTTTCCGCAGGAAGGCTGAATAAAGGCACCTTTGCCGGCAGCATATTTCTGCTGACCACCAAACAGCATACAAGCCGCTTCAGCATAATAACCATTAAACTTTTCAGTGGGAAGATTTCCCATCCTGTGAGTCTGGTTTAAAATATACTCGCTCTGGAAACGAAGCGCATGACTATAGGCAGCAAGTTCACCGCTTAATAACCAATCGTGATTAACATTATTGATGTAGTTTGTATCCATAAACTTCATCTTATCTATTCCTGAAAGAGATGCAGTGCTATATCTAACAGTATTGGCCTTTCCAGAGCCTACATCATTTTTAGGTGTACGGTAAGAAGCTGCTATCCCTAAATGAAATCCTTTATCCTTTGACTCTGAAAAAGGCATCCACACCGTACGTGCTGTATAAGAAATACCTTCGTCTTGTCCGTTCTTCAAGTTTGCATCCACATTATCTTTTTCCGTGCTGCCATTTATCTTCTGAAAATGAACGCCAGCCTGTCCCAGAAATTGATTCTTCTGATAAGCTCCCTGAACACCGATATGGTATTCCGGTGAAAAGGCAGATACTACATTAGGGTGTTCTATGAAAAGAAAATCTCCTGAAGAAGTCATTGTCAACATAGAGAAACCCTCCTGAAAGTTACCCAGACGGAAGTTCAGTCCATTTAAGAAATCATATTTTATATAACAGTCTTTTAGCGAAAAGGCTCCGCCAGCCATATCTATTTCTACTTTTCCTGAAAGGTTTTTCCCGAAAGTAGCATTTGTATTAAGCCTTACACGACGAAAACCAACACCATTGGCCATAGGCTGAAAATCTCCTCCGGAATAAAATGCACCATCCATCTGGATACGTCCGCCAAAAGAAATTTTTAAATCACTCTGAGATAATTGAAATGCCGGGGTTGTTTTCTGATTTTCCATAACGGAAGCCGGTTCTTCTGCAAAAGTAAAAACTGATGTTGATAATAAACAAACAAAAGGAAGCAAAATTAATTTTTTCATATTAAATATTGAAATTATTGCTGCCTCAGGAAAAAATAAAGAAGCGGAAAAGGTATATTATCCTTTTCCGCCTGAATTTTATGCAAAGAAAGCAGAGCTCAACAACAAAACCAAACACAGAATGATAAGTACAATGACTACAATCTGAATTACTCGTTTGGCCTGCAGCTCTTCTTTTCTAGCGTTAATAGCTTTTTTATTCTTTCCCATGGCAATTAAATTATTAGGTTTAACATGATTCCTTGTGTTTCCCAAAATTATAAATAAAATGTCATACTGCAAGCAATACTTCTTAAAATTTCATTTACATCAGGAAACATATTTTTACAAGGGTTCATAGCCATTTCAAAAAAAGTCTTTTTATTTCTCGGACTCTCCCGCGAATTCCATCAGATAAGCCTTGATAAAACCATCAATCTTACCATCCATTACCCCTCCTACATCAGAGGTCTGGAAGTTTGTGCGGTGATCTTTCACACGGCGGTCATCAAACACATAACTACGAATTTGTGAACCCCACTCAATCTTTTTCTTTCCAGCCTCGACCTGTGCCTGTAAAGCCATCTTCTTCTGAAGAGCCAGGTCATATAACTGTGAGCGAAGTAATCGCAATGCATTTTCACGGTTGTCGCCCTGCGAGCGGCTTTCTGTATTTTCAATCAGAATCTCACGTGTCTCGCCTGTATCAGGATCCGTATAATTATAACGGATACGAACACCTGTTTCAACCTTATTTACGTTCTGTCCACCGGCACCACCCGAACGGAATGTATCCCAGGTATAATCAGCCGGATTAATATCAATTTCAATGGAATCGTCAACCAGTGGAGTCACGAAAACAGAGGCAAAAGAGGTCATTCGTTTTCCCTGAGCATTGTAAGGCGATACACGCACCAACCGGTGAACGCCATTTTCTCCTTTGAGATAACCGTAAGCATAATCTCCCTCAACCTGCATGGTAACCGTCTTAATTCCGGCTTCATCGCCATCAAGAATGTTAACCACTGTAAGTTTGTACTTATTTGCTTCAGCCCAACGCATATACATACGCATCAGCATGGAAGCCCAATCCTGACTTTCCGTTCCACCTGCTCCGGAATTTATCTTCAGAACACAGCCCAGTTGGTCGGCTTCTTCACGAAGCATATTTTTAAGTTCCAGATTTTCCAGCTCCCCGATAGCTTTCGCATAAGCCTCGTCAATCTCCTGCTCTGTTACCAGCTCATCCTTATAAAAGTCAAATGCCAGTTCCAGCTCATCAGTCATCGTTTTCATTTCGTTGTAGCCTTCAATCCACGACTGAATCCCTTTTACTTTCCTCATCTGAGCTTCAGCAGCTTTCGCATCATCCCAAAATCCGGGAGCCTGAGTTCTTAATTGCTCTTCTTCGACCTGAATTAATTTATAGTCGATGTCAAAGATACCTCCTCAGCGCATCAGTGCGCTCTTTCACGTCTTTAAGTTGTTCGATTGTTATCATCTCTGATTATTTATTAATATTTTGAGGGTGCAAAGGTACTTATTATTTTATTAGCTATAAAAGAGATAGAGGTAAAATAGTACTATTAAAGAAACTATCTCTTATTTGTAAATAGGTCCATAATTAGCACAAGCCCTGTAATCAGCGCCCTCTTTATCCATACCAAAAGCATTCCATGCGGCAGGACGGAATATTTCATCTTCATTTACATTGTGCATACATACAGGTATACGAAGGATTGAAGCCAGAGTTATTAAGTCTTTTCCTATATGTCCGTAACTAATTGCTCCATGATTTGCTCCCCAGTTATTCATTACCGAATAAACATCTTTGAAGCCATGTTTATCACACAAACGAGGAACAAACCATGTAGTAGGCCATGTCTTGTCTGTTCTAAGATTAAGCGCCTGATGAACATCCGAATCAATTTCAACAGTCCATCCTTCTGCTATTTGAAGCACTGGGCCAAGACCTTTTACAAGATTAAGGCGCATCATTGTAACAGGCATATCTCCTTTGGATAAAAAATTAGAAGAATAGCCACCACCACGAAAGTAATCACGATTAGCCGGATACCAGGTAGTTGCAGCCAGACAATCTTCCGCTTCCTTTTCCGTAATCTCCCATGCCGGTTTCATGGCTGGTTTTCCATCTTTAGTTTGCTGCCCAGTTCCATCTAATGTAGTTGCACCCGAGTTTATCAAGTGAATAATACCATTTGCGGCTCTTCCGGTAAGTTTCTTTCCTGTCACTCTTTCCACAGCTTCCGTACTCCAGAAAGTACGCACATCAGAGAATATCTGAGATGTTTGAGTAAGCAAGTGCCCAAAAAGCATGGCCACTCCATTACATGCATCATTTTCAGTAGCCACTACAAATGCTTCACGAATGCCGTTCCAATCAAAAGAAGTATTAAGCAACGCTTCTGAGAAATCACCATTAGGCATAAAATCAGTCCACTGACGTTGTCCCTGAAAACCCGCAACAATTGCATTATGCCCCAAAGCTTCTTCCTTAAATCCTAATTCTCTTAATTTAGGATTTCCTTGCATCAAGTCGCGTATAATGATAGTCATCTTTACAACAAATTCCCAATCAGCATCCTTTGCTTCACGTGTTTTTATCTTTTCAGGAATATTAAAATCGGTTCCTTCATTAGATTTACAATACTTTTCAGTCCATTCCATCGCTTTAGCAAACTCATCATTGTCATAAATACCTTCATTAGCCCGACGAATAATTTCACTCATATCCACAGATTCGTTGCGCATACCTAAGTATTCCTGAAAGAAATTGGCATCAACAATAGAACCTGCAATACCCATAGAGACACTACCGACAGAAAGATAAGATTTTCCTCTCATTGTGGCTGCAGCCTGAGCTGCACGAGCAAAGCGAAGAAGTTTCTCAGCCACATCAGCAGGAATAGAATTATCATCCAAATCCTGCACATCACGCCCATAAATGCCGAAAGCGGGAAGCCCTTTCTGAGCATGAGCAGCTAAAACTGCCGCCAGATAAACCGCTCCCGGACGTTCCGTTCCGTTAAATCCCCAAACAGCTTTTGGATAATGAGGATTCATATCCATTGTCTCAGCACCATAGCACCAGCATGAAGTAACCGTAATGGTTGATCCCACTCCTGCCCGTTCAAACTTCTCGGCGCAAGCTGCAGTTTCGGCCACACGACCAATTGTACCTTCGGCAATCACACATTCCACTGGTGATCCATCACCGTTTTTTAAATTAAAGGAAATCAAATTTGCCACAGCCTTTGCCAGGTTCATAGTCTTTTCTTCCAGACTTTCACGTACACCACCCTGACGAGCATCAATTACAGGACGAATCCCAATTTTTGGATAATTTTTCATAAGCATTTAAAGTTATAAAGCATTAAGTATTAATTTATTTAGATTCTTAAATCTATGCTGAACAATGCTGATAAATGGAGATAAGAAAAAGATCTATAAGGAGCTACGAACAATAACTTCCGTAGGCAAATATTCATGTATCCGTGTATTATTGAGAACAAAGTGGGCAGCTTTAATTCCCATACTTTCCCAATCAATGGTCAAAGCCGTTATTCCATTATCAATAACCTCGTAAGACGGAATATCATTATAAGCTAAAACGCCAATATCACTGCCACATTTAAGATTTAAGGCTCTGCTTTGCTTTATTATATCTACCACGTTCTGAAGTTTTATCACCAGATAAGCAACTCCTTGCTGAAGTTTGCATTCTTCCAACGAGCCAGCAATATCACATAAAAAGCCATTATCTTCGCAAAACTTCACAAAATAGTCCTTGCTACTTTGAGGGTGCATTAAATCTTTAGGAAAAACCAGCACCAGCTTTTTATACTTTTTCAGGTTATCAAGTATAGATGCAAGACTGTTATATAACCCTTCATCAAAATCCTGGCAAATATAGGAATAAGGCGATTTATCAAACTTACCAAAATCAAGTAAAAGGAGTTTGTTAGGATCTATCTTGCAAAGAACATTAGAGAATTTTTCGTTACTAAAGTTCATTACAATATATTTATTGTAACGCCCGGCTGATTCTCTGATTAATGTTTTAAACAACCTTTCGTTGTATTGATGAAAAAGCAAATCAACCTTATAACCGGCCGGCAAACGTTTGATAAAACTATTGTAAAGCACATCCTTAAAGGGTGAATACTGATCCAGCAATAAAAGTACATTTATTATTTTGCTGGTCACATAGTAACCTTTGCCAGGAGTGGAATCAATGGACCCACGCTCACGCAAATCAAGAAAAGCCTTAAATACTGTATCTCTGGACACTTTATATTCAGCACTAAGTTGGTTAATAGAGGGAAGCGGATCACCTATTTTATAAATGCCCTTAGAGATTAGCTGACTGATTAAATCGGCTAGTTGTTTTACCTTAGTTGTCTGTTGTCCAAACTCTTTCTTCATTCTTTATTAAACTTTTATGGCTAATAGCCCATGCTGAACTGTGCTGCAATGCAAAGGAATAGATATTGTATCACATAAGCAAGATTAGCATGCATGTTTCAAAACATATAGAATAAAAAAGGGATGCTTTAAAAACATCCCTTTTCATCTTATATTAAATTTTGTAGCCTAAGCTTCATACATCTTATCGATAACCTCTTTATAGTTAGCTTCAATCACGCTTCTTTTCATTTTCAAGGTGTTTGTAAGTTCACCTTTCTCCATGCTAAACGGTTCAGGAAGTAATGTAAAGTATTTCACCTGTTCATAATGAGCAAACTGCTGTTGCAACGTATCAATGCGAGCCTTGAACAAAGCAATAATTTTTGGATTCTGCAACAACTCTTCCATCGAACCATATTCAATTCCCTTTTCTTTTGCATATTCCTTTACGTGACCATAAACAGGAACAATAAGGGCGGACACAAACTTCCGCTGATTAGCAACAATTGCAACCTGGTCAATATAGCGATCAACAACCAGTTTTGTTTCAAGAGCCTGAGGAGCAATGTACTTCCCATTAGATGTTTTAAAGAGGTCTTTGATACGCTCCGTTAAATAAAGCTCACCATCCTTCATATATCCGGCATCACCTGTACGGAACCATCCATCTTCAGTAAAAACAGCAGCTGTTGCTTCAGCTTTCTTATAATATCCTTTTGTAATTGTTTTACCACGAAGAAGTATTTCATTGTTTTCTCCAATCTTAACTTCCACATCAGGCATTATTTTTCCAACAGAACCGATGGTATATTGATCCGGAACCAAACAAGAAACCGTTGCTGTAGATTCAGTTAGCCCGTATCCTACAATAAGATTAATTCCTACTGAATGGATGAATTCATTTATTTCATCAGAGATTGCCGCCCCTGCAGTAGGAAAGAAATTACCATTTTCAATTCCAATAGTCTTCTTTAAAAGAGAATAAACAGTTTTCTCATAAAATTTATATTTCAACTGATTCATTAACGGTGGCGTTTTTCCTACACTTAAGTAATCAATATTATGAATCTTACCCACCTTTATTGCATCCAGCATCAACATTTTCTTTATTCCGGTAGTTTCATTTATCTTCTCTTGTACCCCGTCGTATACTTTTTCCCAGAAACGAGGAACACTACACATCAGCGTAGGGCGAATCTCTTTTATTGTTTTTTGTATATCTCCCGGACGCAAGTTTATACAAGTTTGCACTCCCTTATGAATACAAAAATAAACCCATGTTTTTTCGAATACATGAGTCATGGGAAGAAAGTCCATAGAAACATCATTATCCGTCATGGTAGTGAGGCGGATATCATGAGTTCGAAATGCTGTCTGATAGCAGGAATGGTGAAGCATTACCCCTTTAGGTTCACCCGTTGTTCCGGAAGTATAAAGGATATTTGCCAAATCATCATCACACAACTTTAAAGAACGCTCTTCTACGATAGCAGCATGCTGTCTGGCCTCTCCCATCTTTAAAAACTCATCAAAGTAAATAGAAGTAGTATCCCGTTCATCCTTCACTACCGAACGATCAAAGAGAATCAACTTCTCCAGAGAGTTACGCATGGAAAGAACAGTAAATGCAGCATCATACTGAAACTGTTCACCCACGAATAAGAACCGAATTCCGGCATCATTAATAATATACTGAACCTGTGAAGATGAACTTGTAGCATATAATGGTATGCTTACAGCACGATTAGCAAAAGCCGCAAGGTCTGTATACACACATTCGGGCTTATTCTGAGAGAACACGCCAATGTTTTCCTGTTCTGTCACCCCCATCTCAACCATTGCATTTGATGCAATATGAACCGTTTCAGACAATTGGTTCCAAGTAACGGGAATCCACTGTTCTTTGTCGTAATCCCGATATTTCAAGGCTACACGATCGCCATATTTTTCGGCTTGGCGATGAGCCAAAACAGATAATTGATGATAAATCATACTAATTATTTTTGATATTTCGTTGCAAAGGTATTGTTTAATTTACAACTATTATCAAAATGGTCAAATAAATTGCATTTGAAGCAAGTGATAGGCAACTAAACATGTTATGCATACATACAGTGAAACAGATAATTATTCAGTCAAATGGAAGCTTTTTTAGAGATTCATAATTAGTTTTCCAGATGTCAAGTTCAAACAATTCATTCTCATTATCAACATACAAAGACGCAATAACTATTGTTCCATCTACATCATTAAATTGAAATTCGCTTGCACATCTACCAAAAATCCGTTTTTCAAGTATATTCCCATCTGGATATAGACGTAAGCTGCCCATTCGTTCATCATCCATACTTTGTACAATCAACTTATCTTTCCAATTAGAAGATAGGTTGATTGAGGCTTTTTCTATTAAATACTCTATGAGTTTAAACTCTTGTACTGTCGGTTTTCTATTTAATTCCATGTCTTCGACCTATATTTAATGTTCCATTAGGAAGTTTATATACTGTGTATTGAATATTTTCTCCTTTAATTCCTATTACAAAATTAAATGGTTTTCCCTCTTTTATTTGAGATGAAACTTTTTTATATGTGAAAATAATATAACATAGCCATTGCCATAAGAAGTATTCAGAGTATGTCCTTTCTGGAAATAAGCGTTTACATTTATTGGCAAAAATGTATAATATCCAAACCTCCTAAATATCAGTTATTATAAATAAGCCGTTAAATTGCAATCTTTTATTAAATTAAGCTCAATCTACTTTATGCCGATGACTTTTTATTAATATTACAATTAACCATAAAACATACAAAGCAGCAAATGGGGTAAGTAACCGAATCCAATAACTTTCTGTAATAATATATATGGATAGAATATACAATATATAAAGAAGGGAAATCTCCAATAATAAATATTTCAACAGAAACAAGTTCTCTTTAATATCATTTCGCAAAAAATATGCTGTAAAATATAAAAGAAAGACAAATAGGATATTTAAACAGACTAGCATTAATATAATTATTAATACCCAGGTTAGCAACCCGAATTGATCCGATAAAGATTCTTTTAAAAAGATGAATAGTAATCCACAACAAACTATTCCACCCAAAAACGTCAAGAGACCCACTTTCATTATTTTAATAGCCCATTTCATATGCGATTATTATATTTATTTATTGCTTATTTCCAAGATTAGCTTGATGCTGTTTCTTAAAATCATCAAACGCTTTTTGCATATTTTGAATCGCAGTTTTTTGTTCAGCCGCAGTCCACGCTTTTATGTTTCCAAATCCCCACTTTACACCCAGAATTTCAGATTCGATCTTAGACAAAGTTTCCTTGTTTAATGTTTTTTTCATTACCCCATCACTCATGGGCAACGTAGTTGCATATAACTAAATTTCTTTTCCATCAGGATCAACAAATCTAATCGGATTATTCGCACAATAAGCATAAGGCGAAATACTATAATACTTCTCTGCCAACGGATCAATAGAATTAAACCGTCCCAAAATAGGATCGTACATTCTGGCTGAGAAATCATACCAATTCAAACCGTGCATCTGATCGAACTCCTTACCACTATACTTGTAAGGTTGCACTCCCGGGTCACCTACAGTATTTGGAAAAGGTGTGCCAAATGCTGAATACTCTGTACGTTGCACTATAGTACCGCTAGCATCTACCACATCCCGGTTATTCCCAATATAATCCGTATTGTAATAGTAACTACGGGGCACATGTACTTGTTCTGCATACATTGTTGTGTATTCTGTATATCCACCAGGGAATAGCACCTTCTTTAAATCGCCGTTTTCATAAATATAGTTGTCCACATAATCAGTTGTTAAACGGCTTATTATACTTTCCTGATCTAGTTTCCGCACTTCACCGTTAGACACAGGCTGAACCACTCCCGGCTTGGCGGTTATATGGCTCACCCTTAGCTTCTGTCCATCGGCTGCATATGTATAATAAATGGCATTACCGTTTCGGAACTGTATTGTATCGGGCAAACACAATGAATTGTAACGAACAGTTGCTATGCCACGCCCTGTGTCAGAAGTCAGAGAACCATTAGCATCATATGCAAATGTACTAATACTTCCTGGATATTCTGTAACTGTTGAGCCATTATTATCAGCATATTCATTTGACATAGTCAACATTTGATTGCCTTTATAATTTATGGACAGCGCATCCGTAACAACGGAGTTTAACATCCTGAAAATATTAGTCGGATTTCCATGTTTATCATAAGCAAATCCTTCTTCAACAGACATTGTCAGAGTCTTTTTATCAATATCATAAAAATAATCCCATCTTATGTTCTTTTCCAATATCAATTGATTTTAGTTTATTAAGAAGCATTTTTGTAAATTCAATCTGCTTTAATTTAAGATTATGATTAAAATTCTTGGGATTGTATTTTTCTTTTAGATCTGTTTCATTAAAGTCAAAATGTATAACTTTCTTTTTTAAGTAGATACTAATATCTCTATTTACAAATCCCTCACGCCATGGAAGTTCCTCTGGATATATTTTCTCTTTTCTAATTCTCGTAATATTCTTGTTTATGAAATGAAAAAGAGATAAACATTTTACTTTTGTAGGTTTAAAGTCTATGCAAGGATGAACTTTTGTGAAATAACATCTTCCTTCCTTTTTCCAAACAACATAAATATTGGTGTAAACGCCATGATAATAGCCTGCTGGCGAACAAGTGTCATTTGTTATTTTTTCAATATCCCAAATGCCGCCTTCCACAACCGTCAGAGTAATTATTGAATCTACGCCACTCTTTTTTAGACTCGTAACAAGTGAAGATAAATTATTCTCCGAAAAACAGGAGATAGAAAGCATCAACGCAAACAATATAATTATAAACTTCTTCATATTTTTATTTATTAATAAGTAGGAGCATGATAAAGGAATTATTTTGTGCATTACCAGCATGTCTATTATGTTAAGTTTATACCTGCGATAAACAATGAAGAAAAAGAAGCTATTACATAAATCCAGAAAAGAAATAAACGTTTATTTTTTCTCTTTTCTGACATTGATTTGCATCTTTCGAATATTGATGCACGCTTTGAATATAAAATAAAATAGTTTACAATTAATACACATACACCCCCTAAAAGGCCTTCGTAAGCTGCAATATCTTTATCTCCTTTCAAGCTAATCCCTCCCAAATAACAGAAGAGTATTAATATTGTCACAATATTAAAATAAACCAGCATTGAAATAAGTATGTATGCGTTAAACGCAGGCATATCATTGGTTTTTATTTTTAAAATATAATAGTACATCCAATAATAAATATTTTCTAACATATCGAATTTTAGTTTAATAAATATACGGTTTCGTTACTCTTGTATTATCTTGTGGACATATACCCTGTATATAAACAGATGAAGTTTGTCCTCTGTCAAAAGCGCCTAAATTGTCAAGAAGAATATACCCTGTGCCAATAACTACCCCAGGAATTCCTCCTATAAGAATAGCAGCAGTAGCAACCCCTTCTGTATGTAAGTTATTTAATCAATCACAAGCTTCATAATTCGATACTAGGACAGTTACTATTTTCTTTCTCCATACCCAGATTTGCAAACCCAATTTATCAAAATCATAGACCACCTGATTTTGTCCTCTACCGTTTACTAAATGATAAATCTTTTCAGCTCTGTCTGGTATAACATCATACAGTGATTGAAATTTATCAATTGGCATTTTTAATAGATTGTCACCTTTCCAGTAACATTCATTTTTACAACAGACTGTTTCAACTTTACCTTTTTCTACCCATACGATAACACCTAATTCATAGAAATTATAACTATCATATGAAAAATATTTTTCTTTGTTTTTTGCCAAATCATGAGGTAAATGAACGTATTTCTTTATGCTGCTTCCTAAAATAAATATCCCTAACGATTTATTAGGTATTAATTCTTTTATTCCTATCTTTTCATCTTTTATTTGCACGACTATGTTCTCCTCCTTTCCCCTTTTTTACAGAATCTTCACGTATATTTTTTATCTTTTGTTTAATTTTTGCTTTTTCACCTCCTTTAGCATCTTTCAGTTGATTTTCAAGATCTTGTATTTGTTTTTCGGTTTTAATTTTTGCTCTGCCTCCATCTCCGTGCTTTTCATTCTTACTACTATCCGAAGCTTCATCTTGAATATTGTAAACATCACAAATAGCCTTGATTATGAAATATGGAATTGCTAAATCGTCAATAACACCTACACCTGATGCATCATCTGAAAGAAGAACTCCGCACATTGTTAAAGCTTCACTAATAATTTTTCCTTTCTTAGATTTTCCCCTACTCTTAGTTAAATCTAATACTTTATCCCCCTTGGGTAGTTTATCATTCTCTGAATCACTAATATAATGATTATCCCCAAATAGTCTTTCTTTTTCTTCTATTATTCTCAAAGTTTTAAAAAGGTCATCTTCTACTTTGGGTAATTCATACAAATTATCAAAATTTTTACCATCAAGATCTATTGCATTTACCGGATTATTATCACAATAAGCATACGGCGAAATACTATAATATTTCTCTGCCAACGGATCAATAGTATTAAACCGTCCCAAAATAGGATCATACATTCTGGCTGAGAAATCATACCAATTCAAACCGTGCATCTGATCGAACTCTTTCCCGCTATACTTGTAAGGTTGCACTCCCGGATCACCTACAGTATTTGGAAAAGGTGTGCCAAATGCCGAATACTCTGTACGTTGCACTATAGTACCGCTACCATCTACTACATCCCGGTTATTCCCAATATAATCCGTATTGTAATAGTAACTACGGGGCACATGTACTTGTTCTGCATACATTGTTGTGTATTCTGTATATCCACCAGGGAATAGCACCTTCTTTAAATCGCCGTTTTCATAAATATAGTTGTCCACATAATCAGTTGTTAAACGGCTTATTATACTTTCCTGATCCAGTTTCCGCACTTCACCGTTAGACACAGGCTGAACCACTCCCGGCTTAGCGGTTATATGGCTCACCCTTAGCTTCTGTCCGTCGGCTGCATATGTATAATAAATGGCATTACCGTTTCGGAACTGTATTGTATCCGGCAAACACAATGAATTGTAACGAACAGTCGCTATGCCACGCCCTGTGTCAGAAGTCAGAGAACCATTAGCATCATATGCAAATGTACTATTACTTCCTGGATATTCTGTAACTGTTGAGCCATTATTATCAGGATATTCATTCGACATAGTCAACATTTGATTGCCTTTATAATTTATGGACAGCGCATCCGTAACAACGGAGTTTAACATCCTGAAAATATTAGTCGGATTTCCATGTTTATCATAAACAAATCCTTCTTCAACAGACATTGTCTGAGTCTTTTTATCAATGCCATAAGAGTAATCCAACCTATTCAGTTTATCATATGTATAAATTAGATTATAACCCTGATTGTTACCATAACTATAATCTATCTGTGAAATATTGCCATTATAGCAAGCATTTCTTCCGCCATTTTGATAGTAAAGGGTTTGACTAAAACCCGTTTTACTTTCATTCAGATTCTTTGTCCATCCACGAACATTATAGGCGTAATCGGTGGATAAGAGATTATTGCCCTTCTTTTTGTTTTGTAATAATCCAATCTCATTATAGTTGTTTTCTTCTATAACCGCTCCATTCAGTTTCGTTTTTAATAAACGCCCCGCATGATCATATTCATATTGATAGTTATCATCCAACCAGGTAACCGGGCCATTCATTGTCATAAAAGCATCAGTAAAAACATGCTGATAGAACTGAGAAGTTTGCTGATTAGCGAAGTTATAATTAAAGTATTTATAATCATATCCTCCCAAATGGTTATTAGAACGCGTTTGGATAACATTACCTTTTATATCGTAATAAATAGCTGCAACCAGCTCTTGCTCCGAACCGTTTAGTTGCTTTACACGAGTACCTGTCAGGCGAGTAACAGCAGAGCTGGAATTGCTTCTTTCATAACCGGGTTGATCGTTTTTAAATTTAAACTCTTCTGTAGATGCAATGTTGTAGTTGTCATAATAATTAATTGTATAAATCTGAACCTGGTCAATATTCAAATTATCCCAAACGTATTTCGTATCGTACTTTGAAGATTGATAAAGTTCTATTCTTGCTCTAACCTTTCCATACAAAACAGGATTTTTACAAATTCCTGTTACAACCACACGCCCAAACTGATCAGGAATATTGAATGCCCAAAGATTCTTTTTACGTTGTTCGCCATTCTGAGAACAGATTAACATATTCGATTCATCATACATATAATAAATAAAATCAGCTCCCGGCAGTTTCTTTTCTATGCAACGATCTAATCCGTCATATTTATAAATGAAAGCATAATTTTTCAGTGTTTGATGATTCTTGCTCATTTTACTATTCACAATGAAAGCATCAGAAGCCATTGGCGGTAAAACATAGCTCAACTTATCAAAATTATCGTAAACATAATAAGTGTCATGATCATCTCCCGCCCTATCAAGTATCTTTTTACCAAAAATATCAGAAAAGCTTTCAACTGTTTTGCCATCTTCATCAGTGATTATTTGCCGATACAAAGTTCCTGCCGGATAATATTCTTTGCATTCCATACTATCACTCGTTACAGTGAATCTTTTTACAGTGTCCGCTTCATTCCATTTATAACCATGCTTTACAGAATGACCTGTACTATGCCAGTCTTTACCTGCTCCATAGCTTTCCTGCAATCTATTGTTAAGAGACATCTCATAATAATCCAGAGAATAGGGTTTCTCATCCTGATAATAATCCTTGCCTGTAGCCAGTATAACATCCTCTGTTTGAAACTTACCTGAATTTGCAACAATTGGTACGGGTCGATATGTTCTGTATTCTGCATTATTGATTGTCCTGTTATTTACAATCGTTTTGTATTCAATCAAATCACTCTTTAATGGGGTATATTCTTTATATACAGTTTGTTTTAAATTGCCTAGTCCATCAATGTAATCAATCTGTATAACAGAATTGGCTGATGTAAATTCTTCTCCTTTCTTAATTTCTACTCTTGGACTTGTCTTAACTATATAATTTTGATTTTTAGGTAATTCATCAGCATGAGCTATAGAAGACAATGAAAAAGAAAGAATAAGAATATTTATTAGTTTAATTCTCATAATGCATACATTTTATTCATCCTTATATTTATAATCAAAATGCTTGATAACATTCTTTTTGTTATCATACATATATACTAAACGTCCAAATTCATCGTATTCATAATAAATTGTATTATTATTGGGATCCGCAACAGATAGAACCTTATCAGGAAATTTTTCGTCATAATCAATACAAGTTACATGAGCATTATTTACAAGACCTTTCACATCCTCGCAACTGGATTGCAACATATCTTCTTTATATACATTATTAAATATCCCAATCATTCTGTTCCCCATCCATAAATATGAAGTCACAAATGACCCATTAGTTATAACTTCTATAATTCTATTACTATTAGGTTCATAGCTATACTTTTTCTCAGTAATGTATTCCAGATTATCAGTTGAAGTTGGTTTTATTTGCTTATTTATATTTGCCCTTTGAGCTGATAATAATAAACCTGAAGTTGGATCATAACTATTTAATGTTGCTGATATTATTCCTCCGTTTTTCCATTTTGCATGACGCTTAACCTGCCCTTTATAATAGGTATACGTATCTGTTTCTTCTTCTCTACTAATTGAGTCCTTAACCGTTACTTTTATTGGTAAAGAATACCCTAAAGAACTACTATAACTATTAGTATTTGCATATTCATAATTAATTATCTTTCGAAAAGGCTTCCTGTCAATATATTCTGTGACTGTTTCATTCATCAGATATTTGTTATAAGGAATTAAACGATAGCGCCCTATTGTATAATTTGTTCCAATAAGTAGCGCATCCGATATCTCAGCTGCTGAACTTCGTGTGCTTATTACCGGAGGTAGTGGATATATCTTTTCAAATCCTTCCTTACAGTATGACAAGGTATATAATCCTGACGGAATATATTGAATATCTTCTTTTTCCTTAATTAAATAATTGTACTCATTTTCTTTTCTCAGCACATCATTAGCATCATACTCCCTTTTTTTTGTTAATATTCCTCTCAGATAATCTTTTGGTGTAGTATAGCCGAATTTACAAATATTAGAAAAATCACCTGATCCGTTATAACGACCACCATTAAACATTCCCTCGTAAATTATATTGCATTTTAATTGCACAAGTGCCTCACTTAAATCACTTCTATCCACATCTCTGGTAGATGTGTAATTATATACGGTTTTACCTAAATACACATAATCTAAATATTCTTTTACCGCCACATAGAAATAAGATACATGACTTCCACCAACAGGGGAAGATGACTGATGAATTGCATGAAATCGATAGACCAGGTTACTATAGAGTAGATAAGGTAAAAAATCGGACCCTTTATCTCTACACACACAATTTAAATAATACTGCTCTACTTCCTTCGGAACTTCATTCAACACTCCACATTGAAACTCTTCTGTTTCCTGATATTCAAATTCTTTTTTTCGTGAGTTTACCCCGTCATTATTTTCAATTGATTTGATACGTACGCCTCCACAATAATTGAAATTGCCTGGTTTAGTTGTTTTTATGATCTCTTGTCTTATTCTTAGTTGCCCTGACGATGTTCCTTCCTTTAATACACCTTCTAAGAATGAATTTGATTTTACTGTTCCTCTTTTTAGACGAATAACAACATCGCCTCCACTTTTATATGAAAGAGATTGTTCTCTGCCTTTTTGTATAAGATCGTTAGTTATAATAACATAGCCAAGAACTCGGTTGTCTGTGAAAATATTCCCAATTACAGCATTTCTATCCTCAGGCTTTACAATATAAACTACAGGCATCTCTTTCATGACATCACTTTCCGCCAATGCCGCACTCATCACCCCATTTCCCAATGTCTGATGATTTGTTCCGGAAAGACAACAATTTGAATGATCATAATAATCTTGAAGATATCCTTGTCCTTCTGTATATGACTCTAACGGATAATATTGAAATGCATCTACAACTATCTTTCCTTCCACATTAGCGTCTACCTCCAATACAGGAGCATTATAATTTGTACTTAAAATATATTCTTTTGTACTATATTCCGCATAAGATTCATGATTAATATCCGTGTTTTTTATATAAGTATATCTATTAGCCTCCCAATCGAATGAAGTGTGTCCTCCTGTAGGATAATTAATCTTTGTAAGCATTCCTGTTTTTACCCGTTCCGGATCTGTTTTGCGGGAATAGTACGGATCATTGTGAGGTCTGATAACAGGAGAAGAAGACAAGCAAGGAAAGTATGATTCATACCAATTTTCATTCTGATATCCCCAAAAATCTGCTTGATAATTCACCGAGAAATCATTCGGTTTATAATATTCAAAATCATACATTCTAATTTGCCCATTCTCAAGGCCTATTTCATCAACACTATTCAGTTTAAGATGTCTGCAATCCTTTGGATCTGGTTGATATGTGCTAAAATAGTCATAGTTAAACCGAATTTGTTTTATCAGCTTATTACCATTTTTGCAAGTTACTCTTATACCATCAATCCTGTTATTATTTCTATTGTCTTTTCTAAAGGTATCATCACGATCAAAGTATATTATATAATTTGGCGTTTCAATTCGGCTTATTACTTTTATTTTCATTCGTTGATAAGGGTC
Source organism: Bacteroidaceae bacterium (assembly GCA_963667395.2). Lineage (GTDB taxonomy): Bacteria > Bacteroidota > Bacteroidia > Bacteroidales > Bacteroidaceae > Bacteroides. Next base: position 2,880,010 of record CAXXJL010000001.1, on the reverse strand, counting down.
ACTGTAATCTCCATATTGTGGTGAAGTCCATTGTACACATCCTCTCATTGCCGTTTCTGATATAGCATATGTCTGATTAAATCCGGTTTTTACACTAGTATCATCAAATCCTTGTACATTTCTTACTATACTATATTTGAAAAAAGCCTCTTGTTTAGTAGGAGATGTTACTTTGGTCAAATATTTTGCAGTTGGATACCATTCATTATACACATTCTTCTGCTTTAAATAGGTATAATCAGTATTCACCAAATCAATATTACTCGATTCAGACGAATTATATTCTTGTGTACTAAACTCATAGCTGTAACCTTTTATATCATTGAATATAGCATGCCCATTATAATCAAAATCAGTTACTGGCTCTATATCACATTCAGTTTGCAATAACATCTTTTTTTCGTTTTCAAAAACAAATCTGCCAGAATAGCCCATAAAAGAAAAACAATAGAAATCCGGTTCAACATCAACCTTTCCATCCATGTAATCCTGATAAAAGTAGAAGGCTGAATCTTGTTCTGCTTCTTTTCCTTCATCACGTGAATTGCCAGGGTATCCAACAATCCCTTTTTCATTCGCAATCCCTTTGATGTATTTTTTATAAAATGACTCACGATCTGCTACTGCCACACCACTATAATATCCATAATTAACCATATCATCCGGCAATCCTCTAATGGAACGGGTTATAGCACCTCCTACACTAAGATCCCAACCCAATCCAACCTTGGTTGCTTCTTCATAAAGCTTAACCCCTCCGGAATAGTAATTTAGAGTAATCGGAATTTTTATATCACCATCTTCAATCACATATAATGGTAAACTGATAGATGGCCTACCTGTATAATAATCCACATCTACTTTTGTTGGTTCCATCATTTTGGCCACATCAGCTGATGGTGCAATTATTTCATCATGTGATTGTGAATATATCTTAGAAGATAGTAAACAAATAAGAAGGAGCAATAATATTTTATTCATAGTACTTATTTTATTCTTTTATAATAACTTCATTAACATCTTTATCCCCAGTAATTAATCTAAGCATATAACTCCCTGACGGCAACATACTGCAATCCATTATATCTGAATAAGATCCTGGAAATAAATTTTTCTTATAAATGCCTTGCAGCCTTTTTCCATTAATGGAATATAGGATAATATCTACATTTGTCTTTTTATCTATTCTATATTCAATCTGCAATTTTAATTTGACCGGATTGGGATAAATATTGAATGTAAAATCCTTTGTATCCCTGTTCACTTGTACGTCCGAATTGCTTTTCCCTTTTGTTGTACTGTTGTTAGATGATTTTTGATTACCCGAATTCATAAAAGGACTGTTAGTGGAAATACCTTTCACCTTTTTTTGGTTATAGAAATCAGCATAGCCTACCGGATACCTTTTCTCGAGATTCCACAAGCTATCCAAAACTACGAGATTTTCTTCATCTTTGCACAAATAGTGCTCTTCTTGAGGGGGATAGAAAAAAGAAGTACTGTAATAGATGCTTTGTGTGCTATCTTTCAATGTAGCAGTTTGAATAGACTCAAATATAGGATAGCGATAACCTTGCGCATACCAAAGATAAGTTGTAATTATCATATTTAAAGGATTGCTGATTATCTTATAATTTATGCTATCCTGTTCTTTTACTGTCTGAACTGTTTTTGTACGAATCACATGATTAAGAGTATCCCCGGAAGGTAAAATTATCTTTCCCCAAGCATCTACGCACAATTTTACATTACCTTGGGTATGCATTGATATCCTTGCGGAATATATCCCATTAGAAACATAACTGTCATTGCATTTCTGAATATAATTCATAGGATATATCATCACTACAATAGGATCCTTATGATGCATCAACGTTGTTGAATTCTCATGTCCCAACAGCAATAGAGAATCTCCGGAATAACGATAAAAGTATCTTGTTTGGTCTTCTAAGCCAACAATCAAAGATTCTTTATCTACTTTAGAAATAGCAAAAGTATCTTTTCCCATTACATATATACTATCGCCAATAGTGCGAGGCTCAGTATAAATTATTCTACACTTATCATTAAGGGGTTTTAGGTTACTAAAGTCCCAAATTAGATTTTCTCCGGTTCCTCCAGGATTTTTATATTCTACTTGTTGTTTTTCTATTTCATCCCCTACGCAAATTTTATTATATTTAAACGTAATCTGACTATTCGATATAGTTGAAATAAGGAAAAACGATAAAAATAAGAAATGTGTTTTCATATGAAATGTCTTGCTATTTTTTAAATTAGATACTGTAGATATACAAATGTTTAGATAAGAAGAATAGTTTTGAGAGTGCATTTTTCATTCTGTTTTTAAGTTTTAGTAATAGATCCTAGTTTGTGTGTACAAATTAAAACAAAAAAAACGAATATACAATGAAAAAATATTGGACATTTTAAAATACTAATATATTACTGGTTTATAATACATTAATCTCTATTTTGCTGTAAAACAAATATTAGCATATTGGACAAATAAAGAAAACAATAGAAAATATTACTCAATAAACAGAGAAATAAAAATATTTATAGCTCAAATATCACTAATTATATAAAATGATATTATTAGACACCAAAAGAAATTGTCAATAAATAAAATCCATTCACTATAAGCCTCATAAGCATTAGGCATGTTCATTCATGCAGCGTTATATAATGCAAGTAGGTGGCTGGGGTGGCAGCAAAAAAGAGTATTTCACCGTTTAAAAAACTAAATTTCAATAATTATGTAAATTGCAGTATTTTCAGAATTTAGTTTTCAGAATGGCAAAAAGTATTATTTCACTGCCACCCGTGCCACCTACTGTTTTATATAAACCAAATTATCAAGCAGTTACAAAACAGACAAATTACAAAGCTGCATTAAACAAGTAAAATGTGGTGTAGATGGTGTACATAAAAAGAGTTTTTTTAGCTTCCAGAAATAAAATTTCAGAAATTCCGCAAAATGCAGAATTTTCATTTTTTTATTTCTCAGAACGGAAAAAGAACAATTTATGTACACCATCTACACCATCATAAATGTATCTTATTGATAATCAGACTAGTTTATCCGGACTCAAAGTCTTTAGTTGACAATACCAAGTAATTCTAATTATTTACTGGAATCAGTTTAATACACCCGAACACAAATTTGAGGAGAATGATATGAAAAAAGAGAAACGCACCGAGAGCGAAGAAGTTGTTGAGCTTAAACGTCAGCTCCAACAAACAAAGCTGGCTCTTCAGAAAGAAAAGATGCGCGCTGATTTTTATAATGAGATGATAAACGTCGCAGAAGAGACGCTTAACATTCCCATTCGAAAAAAAGCTGGCACCAAACAGTAACAAGGCTTCATGCAGAAGTCCCTTCTTATACAATAAAGGGACTCTGCAGCCTGTTTGGTGCTTCGAAACAAGCCTATTACAAGCATGGTGATGCTGGAATGGAAAAAGCCGCCATGGTTCGTTTTATTGTTGAATATGTGAAAAGTGTCCGTGAAATAGACAAAGGTATCGGCGGTGAGAAGCTGTGGCATATGTATACAAGTTACTTTGGTGCAAGTTATAGTATCGGTCGTGATGCATTTTTGAAGATTGTCAGACAATATAATTTAAACTTAAGAAGCCCCCGAAAAGGATGTCGTACCACAAATTCAGAGCACGATTATCCGCTTTATCCTGATTTGATAAAGCACTTGAATGTAAATAGGGCTAATCAGGTCTGGGTTAGCGACATAACCTATATCCGTATGTTAGATAAGTTTTGTTTTTTATCTCTTGTGACCGATTCCTACAATCGTGAGATAGTCGGTGCATACGTTGGCCCGACACTCGAGACTAAACATACGATTGAGGCGCTTCGGCAAGCCTACCAGAAACTGAATCCTGAAGAAAAAGCAGATCTGATCCATCATTCAGACAGAGGAGTTCAATATGCCAGTTTTATGTATACTGATGAGCTTAAATCTAAAGGGATAAGAATTAGTATGACTGAAAACGGAGATCCTAAAGATAACGCCATTGCGGAACGTGTAAATGGCATACTGAAACAGGAATTCTTAAATCATTATGAATTTAAGACAATTGAAGAAGTCCGCCAGGCTGTCCGGCAAGCTGTCGAATTCTACAATACTCAGAGACCACACAGGAGCTTGGATATGCTCACCCCGGAACAAGCTTCTAAAAAAATGGGGTATCTGAAAAAACATTGGGTAAGCTATAAAGATAAATATACAAATACATGTTTGTAACAAACTAAAAAAGAACTATATTTGCCTTTAAAACATGAATTTGTTAAAGGAAGAACTTCTGTAGAAAATATATGAAGTTTTTATCTACATCAACTTGTTCATATGTTTTATCCTGCAAAAAAGGTAGTCGACCTCTTTTAGGCTTTAAACCTAAAGTGGTCAACCCGTATCAGAGTTAATAAATTAATCAGTCAACTGATTATAGGCTTAGGGACATTAGTAGTCAACTGGAATCAGTTTAATACATTATAAAGGAGACTTTACAGCAAACATGTACACAGGGTCGACGCATTAAAAATTTTGCGCCAATAAAAGTTCACAGAGGAACCTTTGGTCCCATCCTGCAGCTTTCCTTTTTCCTTTAATGCTGCCTTTTCTTGGACTTTTCTTTAATATCATAAGTGCTATCTTATTTATTAATGAAAAGTTCTGGGCAGCATTTCCTGTTTTTCTTCCGGCGTCTTCTCCAAATGAAACATCCAACTGCCAATGCAAATTGTTTTCTACAGACCAGTGAGTCCGTACTGATTCTGCTATTTTCTGGGGCTCTAGACCTAAAGAAGTAATGTAATATCTCTTTTCTAAAGATGTCTCCCCAGTCTTAATAATCGTTCTTTCTGAAGTGACTCTTACTATTGATTTTATGCCTTTCCATTCTTTGTAAATTACCTCAAAGCCGCTATTACTGTATACAAAGCATTCTCTGATTTCTTTTCTTCCATGACCTATTTCCTCTGTCCGATATTTGGCATATTGAGTTTTGTCATATGCTGAATATTTATCACCCTCACTTCTGTCCAACTCTTCAAACCATGCCTGTAAATCGACATACAGTTTTCTTTGGTTGTTTTTAACATGAAGAACATAGTCTGCTTGTTTATCGATAATCTTTTTGGCTATTGCCTTCTGACATCCCATGGCATCAATAGTTACTATGCAGTTCTGTAGGTCAAGAGCGCTTAGAAGTTCAGGAATAGCCGTAATTTCGTTGCTTTTTCTGTTTACCTTGACCTGTCCTAGAGTCACCCCATTGGCTGCTGCCCAAGCACTTACCATATGAAGTTTAAAATGGGATTCTCCTTCCGGATTGGAACGGGTGCATTTACTGGCACCCCGTATGGTTTTTCCATCAATGGCCACAATTCCTTCATATTTCCCACAAATTTGAGACATCCAATAACGGAAAACACGCTCAAAATAATCGGGTGAAAGGCTGCTAAAAAAGCGATTAAAAGTATCATGTGAGGGAACATGTCTGAAAGAAGAAATACGTTCAGCAAAGAAATCTTTCCTGGAGTTACCAAACTCTTCTATCTCATTCCAGGAATCCGCACCACAAAGAACTGCAGCCATGGCAATATATACTATTGATTCTACTGAATGTTCCTTTTTTCTGTCAATACGTGTATCGTTGATTTGTTTACAAAGACTAATTATGCTCATTTTGCTGTTAATTTATATTTCTAATTTCTTTATAAAGATAATAAATATAATTAACTCAACAAAATGCTTATAGCCTTAATATTAAAGTTATAACATATATTTATTAGATAATATATATAGTCATATTAAGTAATTATTATAATGCGTTTACCCTGACATGTACATGTTTGCTCCTAAAGATGTACAAGCCAGCGACCAAACATGTACATGTTTGGGATGGGACAACCTTTTGTTTGTTCTAATTCCCGGTTACCGGATTATTAATTTACACTTTGGTTATCTTAAATTAGCGAGAAGCATAATACAGATAAATTATAATTCTTATATTTGTGTTTCAAAAAGCTAAAATAAATGAATACAGAATATCTTTTATCTGAAGCCGTAGGCTTGCTAAAGTCACTTATAAGTATCCCTTCTTTCAGCAGGGAAGAAGAGGCGGCGGCAGATTATCTTCAGAATTACATAGAATCCATAGGCATTGAGACAAGGAGAAAGGGGAATAATATTATTTGTGTGGCTCCAATGTTCGACCTTAAAAAGCCTACTATTCTTCTTAATTCGCATATAGATACAGTGAAACCGGTTAATGGATGGCGAAAAGATCCCTTTTCACCGACTGAAGAGAATGGAAAGTTGTACGGATTGGGTAGTAATGATGCGGGTGCCAGTGTGGTTACACTTTTTCAGGTATACCAGGAGCTGTCTAAAACGGAGCAAAGTTATAATCTTATTTATCTGGCTTCCTGCGAAGAGGAGGTTTCGGGAAAAGAGGGAATTGAGAGCGTTCTTTCTGAACTTCCGCCTATTACGCTAGGCATAGTTGGGGAACCTACAGAGATGCAACCTGCAATTGCCGAAAAGGGATTAATGGTACTGGATGTTACAAGCTTTGGTAAAGCTGGTCACGCTGCCCGTAACGAGGGAGTAAATGCCATTTATAAGGCTTTGGATGACATTAATTGGTTCAAAGACTTCAGGTTTGAGAAAGAATCGCCTTTACTGGGTCCGGTTAAAATGAGTGTTACTCAGATAAATGCCGGAACACAGCACAATGTGATTCCCGACAGGTGTTCTTTTGTGGTGGATATTCGCAGCAACGAGCTTTATTCAAATGAAGAGCTGTTTGCCACCATTAAGAAAAACATAAAAAGTGATGTGAAAGCCCGCTCTTTCCGGCTGAATTCATCACAGATAAAGGAAGATCATCCTTTCATTAAACGTGCCGTTAAAATGGGAAGAAATCCTTTCGGATCTCCTACTCTTTCGGATCAGGCACTGATGCCTTTTCCAAGCGTGAAGATTGGTCCGGGAAAATCATCCCGTTCACATACCGCGGACGAGTATATTATGATTAGTGAGATAGAGGAAGCTATTGAACTCTACCTGAAACTGCTCGACGGACTCAATATATAAAGGAAATGACTGCTAAGGAACAATACAGGGAGTTATGCATGGAGGAAAACAGTATTCCTCTTTTCTGCCAGGATTGGTGGATGGATGCCGTATGTTTTGATGAATGGGACGTTCTTTTAACCGATGAAAAGGGGAAAATTGTTGGAGCACTGCCTTATCATCTGAGAAAGAAGATGGGATTTCGTTGCGTAATTCAACCTCAGTTGACACAATACAACGGAATATGGATTAAAAATAAACCGGCAACCACGGACAATGATCGGTTATCCTTTGAAAAGAAGATTTTCAATAATCTAATTCAACAGTTGGAGCAATTAGGACTTTCCTATTATCAACAATGCTTTCACATGAGCATTACCAACTGGCTGCCGTTTTATTGGCAGGGATATAAACAAACCACACGTTACACGTATTTGATTGGCAGCATTGGTAATTCGGAAAAGGTATTCAGCCGGTTCAGCCCTGCCAAGCAAAGACAAATAAGGAAGTGCGAAGGGAAACTACATCTGTCTCTTGACATGAGACCTGATGAGTTCTACAGCCACCATAAACAATCATTGAAAGAACGCGGTGAAGAAATAATTTATTCATTTGAACTCTTTCAACGCATATACAAGGCAGCTCAAACACATGGCAGTGGGCAGATCTTTGCTATTAAAGATGATGAAGGCGAAATTCATGCTTGTCTTTTTATTGTATGGGACAAGACCTCTGCTTATACCCTATTGTATTCCATATCAAATAAGCATGCTTCTTCCGGAGCTTCCACGTTAGTGATATGGGAAGCAATTAAGTTTCTTCTCAATAAGACTAAAAGTTTCGATTTTGAAGGAAGCATGATAGAAGGAATTGAGAACTCATACCGCCAGTTTGCAACGGTACAGAAGCCTTATTTTCTGATTGAAAAGAGTTATTCACGTTTATTCAACCTGATTTTCTCTATTTATAAGAAACGGGGCTGAGCACACTTTCATAAATGGAAATAAGACTTTCCGTAACAACCTCCGGTCCGGCAACTGAAGCTGCATGAGCGGAAATTGCTTTTGCATCAAATCTATCACGGTTAGTAATCATCTCCATCATGGCACTGGCTAAAGCCTGCGCATCTTCTACCGGCACCCGGTAACCTTCACTTTGTGAAACAACTGCTTCGGGAACTACTTCGGTACAAACCACAGGTAGCCCGGTACTGATAGCTTCAAGTATCGAAATAGGCTGAGCCTCTACCCTACTGGACATAACAAATGCATCCGCTTTTTTCAACTCATCAAGTACTCCATCCGGTTCCAGCCATCCGGTAAAAGTAATTTTATCTTTATTTCTGCATCTGGACAAAATCTCCTGAAATGCTTTCTGCTCAAAGTTTTCTCCTATCATTCGCAGACAAACGTTCTTTACTTTATCGCAAAGTAAGTCAAATGCAGGAAGAAGTATATCATATCCTTTCACTTCATAATATCCATTCACAGTGACAAAAGTAAAATTCTCTTTCGGCTCACGAGGCAGATAATGAAAGAACGCCGTATCAAGTATATTCGATATCGTTTTTATAGGAACATCTACCGTGAGAAACTCCTTAATTTTAGGAATCTGTTGGTCAGAAACAGGAATGATATAAGAGGCATTTGAAAGTCCTTTCTGCAGAAACGGAGTGTACATGGGAATAAAGCAATCTCTGGCAAAGGAAGAGCGCATACCAAAAACGCCCCGATGCTCGGTAAGAACATAGGGTACACCATATTTTTCCTTTATCAAATAAGCAGCATAGCCACCCCACATGCTACTATGTACATGAATTAAGTGGGGTTTACCATACTTTTCAACGTATTCATCGAATAATTTGACTGTGCGGTTACACCAGCCAACCAGGTTTGCTTTATTCTGCTTAGGCAGGCGGCGGTAGTAATAACGATAAGTCAGTATCCCATCTTCAACTGCCACAAATGATTTCCATGGAGCTGTAAACGCTTTAAGTTTATACTTTGTCCAAGGTAGCACTACATTGGCCAGAATATGAACTTCAACGCCTTTCTGCTTCAGAAAAAAGGCCTGATCTTTACAGAACTGTCCTCCTTCGGGAAGATACCAGGAAGGAATTTGTAATATTCTTATATTTTCAGATGTATTATTCATGCTTTAAATACTTTTCATAAAAAACACTTAAGGATAGTTTAAAATCAAAACGCAAAGCCATATAGAGCAATGCATAAAGTGGATATTTAACTGCAAAACAAAGCCTTTTGTAACTAGATTCAGGCATCAATGGAAGCTCTCTCATGCTATCTGTCAGGCATTTAAATTTTTCAATTCTTTCTGCTCTCTCACAATCAATTCGGAATAGAAGTATAAGAAATTTATATATATGATAATCTAACAGAGATAATATAAGCTTATTGGATGCTGCAAAATTATTAAGTAAAGCTAGTGTAGCTTTTACCGAAACAATCCTGTCTTCGAACATTTCATTCTCGTTCTTCATTACAACATGAGTCACTGAAGCAGTATTTGTACAATAAACATAAGAAGCAACAGGGAGCAAATAAATTGTTTTTGCCTTCAATAATATTTCAGTATTATAGACAAAATCTTCTCCCCAGTTTATTTCAAAACGACTAAAAAAAGAATTTATTACTAAATTACGTTTTGCTATTTTACAGATAGCTGCTCCACTAAATATCTCCTGAACGCAACTTTTATCCCCAGTTACAAATCCTTCCTTTCCAAAAGATTTATGAGCAACATGCTTACCTGAAGCATCTTCAACTAAATAATCATAAACAATAACATCCGCGTCAGTCTCCATACATTTCCGATGGAGCATACTAAGCGTTCCTTGTAACAGCCAGTCATCAGAATCAACCAGCATAATGTAATTACCTAAAGCACTATTAAACGCCACAGAACGAGCTACTGATATTTTTTTATTCCTGGCCAACTCTATAACATGAAGACGCGGCTCTTTCAACTGATAATCTTTCAATATAGATAAGCTATTATCAGTAGAGGCGTCATCAACACAGATCACTTCGAAGGTTCCTTCAAAATTCTGAGAGAATAAAGAGTCCAGACATCTTATCAAGTAAGGCTCAACGTTATAAACTGGTATGCAAACCGAGAAATCCATTATTTAATCTGTTTTAGATGAAAGAAAGATTTGGCATAAATTAAAAGCTCTTTTTTTTGCTCTTCCCTAAGAACAAGGAAAAATGAGAAAAACAGGGCAATAATCCCTACCAAAGCAGCTCCAATACAAAGTTGAAAGAGTTGGCCTATAGGTAGCAGTTTTTCATATAGTAAAGCAAGCAGGGCAGATAATATAAGTACAATCATTATTTTAAAGAAATTCACCGCTAAAGTTCGTTTTTCTGAGAATGCATACAACTTAGAGAAACAAAAAGAGTTAAGAATATAGCTCTGTAAAATAACAAAAACAGAAGAAGTGAGCAACATATAAAGTATGTTTTCTTCAGATCCTTGAGAGAACTTACAAATTAGAATAGACACAAGAAGATTAAAAGCACCAATAGCCAAGGTCATAAATGCCGGAAACTTTAAGTAGTTCCAGGCCCTATAGACAAAAGAGAAAATACCGGCTGCTGCATAAAATGGAATAACATATAGTTTTATCGCCATCCATGGAGCGTAGGAAACAAAGGCTGGGCCTATCCAAAGGGAAATGATTGGTTTGCAGAAACCAATTATAATGCCAATAAGTAATGCCGCCGACAATCCTACATATAAAGAGCTGTCAAGGGCCAGTTTTTTTACATCTTCATATTTCTTCTTTGAATAAGCAATTAAAATAAGCGGTCCAAATAAAGAAGAAATAACTCCTATAGCGGTCATTACATAATTTCCAAAATCTGAAACAGCCCCTAATATACCGGACTCACGAATAGACCAATATTTATTAACCAGAATATTATCAATTCTATACAAACCTGTATCACCGATTTGTTGAATAATAACAAAAATGGTCATAGAAAGTACAGTAAACAAAGCGCTCTTATTAATATATTTAGCAGAAACCTTGATATTGTTGTGCACTGTACGCCGATACATCAAATAGCTTATACAAAGGATTGCAAATTCAGTAAGGAAGAGCACAAGGCCAATAAAACTTACACTTTTATTGATCAATTCAAAAAGACAAATAGTAAGCAGAACTTTCATTACCGAACGTACTATCTTAACTATATTCATTAAATCAATTCTATTCAACGCATATAAAGTTATATTCAATAAGCTTGAATACAACGACATGATAAATCCAATTATGGTAAATGAGAAAAGCCACTTGGCAGAGGAAACTAAATTAACCGGGATATTAAACACACTATCTATATGCGTAATAAACCAAACTGAAAAAGGAAGCATAAGAACTCCGATAAACGTAATTATCAAAAAGCTACTGCTAAGATATTTTGATGCTTCCTTAAACTCTCCTTGTTGCAAACTAACTGAATAGAAACGAGTAAGAGAGCCTGTTAGTGAGGTAGTAACAACGCTGATATACTGGTTTACAATAAAGGCCAACGGAACTACACCATACGCCGCTATACCTAAGCATCTAATCAAGTAAGGAGTATAAAACAGGCCTACAATAATACCTGCCAACAAGTTTATAACATTGGATATAAAGTTCTTATTTACTTGATTAGTTACAGCCATTCAAATCATTACATATTAAATTAAGGTCATTTACTATTATCTGTCAATCCAAGCCTCCGGATTAAGTTTAGATGTCTCTTTACGTAGCTGGAAATGTAATACGGTGCGACTACCATCCGAAGGATCAGAGTATACTCTACCTATTGACTGCCTTGTACTAACCTTCTGACCCTGGCTTACAGAAGCAGAAGATAGATTGCAATATACAGAGATGTAACTTCCGTGACGAATGATCACATTAACCAATCCGTTTACCTGAAAAACAACTGCTACTTCACCATTGAAGATAGCCCTTGCCTGTGCTCCGGGGTGACCTTGTATGTCAATTCCCTTATTATCAAGTTTCACGTTCTTTAAACCATCTACCGCATACTCGCCATAATGACTGACAATAATGTATGAGCCAGTGATAGGAACAGGAAGTGATCCTCTGTTTCGCTCAAAGTTTCCGGATAATTGCCTATCGGCAGTATTCATGGAATAAACCGGAGCCGGAGCTGCTTTCTTTTCTTTTTTGGTCTTAGAAGAATGTGATTCCTCTGTTTTATGAGCTTTTTCAGTCTTTTCAGATTTCGCCGACTTTTCAGCCGCTTTAAGACGAGCCGCTTCGGTTGCCGCCGCTTTACGACGGGCTGCTTCTGCTGCCGCTGCTTCACGACGAGCCTCTTCGGCTGCACGTTTGCGGGCTTTCTCTATTTCAATGGCAATTAAGCGGTCAATTTGTGAATTCAATTTACTAGCCTCACTTCTATGTCTGGATATTTCGGACTGCAAACCCTTTTGTTTCTTCTTCAGATTGTCAACCACAGCCTTCTTTTGCTTCTCCTGCTCCTCAAGTCTTTGCTTTTCTTTTTCACGCTCAGTAAGCAATACTTGTTTGGCGGTCTTAACTTCCTCCATTTCAGATTTCTTTCTACCTATCTGAGCTTGCCTTTTAAGGATTTCCTCTCCTTGTATGCGTTGATAGGTGGAATACTCTTTTGCATAACGAAGGCGGCGATAAGTCTGGCTTAAAGATTTTGCTGAAAGAATAAACATCAGCTTCTCTTCAATTGACTTATTCTTATAAAGGTACTTTACAGAAGATTCATATTTCTTCTTTTTATCAAGCAAATCGAGCTCAAGATTACGTAATTGTTGGGCAAGAGTTGTTACTTCACTGTCAATAGACTGCACATCGTTTCCAATCACTACAATATATTTCTTTCTTTCTTCTATCTGTCCGGTAAGAGTGTTCAATCCCCTTAGCTGACTGCCCACATCTTTCTTTGTTGTTTTAAGAAGAGACTCCTTTTTTGATATTTCTTTTTGGAGCACACCACGCCTGTTTTCAAGTTCCTTAATTTTTCTGTTTGTCTGGGCAGAAAAATTGGTTGTTATCAGGATGCTTATCAATAAGAATAAGAATCGTTTCATAATCCTAATAACACTTTTAGTAATTCATTGAAATCCATTTTTTTATATTTTGCCGATACGGCTGTAGGCGATTCCCAATCTCCATTCTCGGTTAGTTTGGAGAGGTCTATTGCTGCAGAAAAGGGTTTCTTTCCACCTTCAAAGGAGATATCCATCCGGGATGGAAAGCTCTTTAATCCAAATGGCTGAAAATCGGCATATTTCCAGTTCAGCTGATAAGGAGCCGCCACTGTTGATATGGTACTTTCCAATAGCTGCCCGGTATTTGGAGTAGCAGAGAAACTATATAAGAAGTCTTTTGAAGCTTTCTTTATCTCCATTGTTTTATTATCAACACTTGAATGAACGGTAAACTGAGACAGTAGTTTGTCATTTAACTCCTTGTTGCCCGGTAAAAAGAGCGCATTGGTAAAAAGAGCCTGCAAGGTATAAAAGTCCATATCCGTATTAGCCATAGAAGATAATTCCGAAATTGGTTCTTCCACGTATTGTTTATTAATCCTGTCGATAATCAATATTTTAGTAGGGGTAAACTCCACTCTTCCGGCTTCAATTCCCAGAAAAGGAACAATAGACAGCTGTATTACTTCATCTTTCTTCATGCGAAACGTACCATTGACGGAAAGATCTTTTCCATTGGCATTGATCGTTAATTTCATTTTTGAAGAAAAGTTAGTAATAGCAGGAGTATTGTGAGCAACACTTCCCAGATAGTTTAAATCTTCAGTAATTGCTGCTGCTGCCGGTTTACTTAAACTCCGACTTGATTTACAAGAGGAGAAAAGCACTACTAAACAAATAAAGCTTAAGCCAATTAGTGTCATGTTCTTACAGCGACACATCAAAATACTATTTCTCATTCTGCAATATATTTCTTTTGTTCTATCTTTTTCTTTAAAGTTTCTGATTTATTTCCCATTTCACGGGACTTTATCCAGTACTTTATAGCCTCTTCCTTTTCACCAGCCATATAATAAACATCTCCGCAATGTTCTGTTACCACATCACTCTTATCTCCACCTTTCTTCATAGCATCGTCCATATAAACTTTTGCTTCGGTATATTTCCCTTTTATAAAAAGGATCCATGCGTAGGTATCAAGATAGGTATTATTATCGGGTTCGGCTTTAATGGTTTTATAACTCATCTCTTCAGCTTTGTCCAGGTCTTTCTTTTCCACAGAAAGGTAGTAGGCGTAGTTATTAAGCGCCCCTGCATTATCGGGATTATAAACCAGTGCCGAATCATAAGCCGCATAGGCCAACGCTATTTGCTTCTTTGTGTGATAGATGTCTCCCATCATACTATAGAAGTCGGAAACAATCTTTTTATCGCTTTTGTCATTTACCTGTAGAACTCCTTTCTGGAAAACGGCCAGTGCATCATCTACACGTTCGGCCTGATAATAAGAAAGTCCCAGATAATAGTAAAACTCCAGTGCTTCGGGAGTAATCTCAATGGCCGGTTCGCAAATTTTTATTGCTTCCTGAAAGTCATTCTTCTTTATTGCATAACTAAGCAACTGCAAGCGAGCGGGAATGTTTTCCGGATCAAGCTCTATTATCTGCTTTAAAATTGGTTCTGCTTCTTTCTCCATGCCTTTTGCCAGAAGATATTGAACGTACAACATCGGTATCTGAACATCTTCCTGTTCAACTTCCATCATCTTCTTAAAGAGAGGAATAATGCGGATGCTGTCTTTTCCTGTTTGCTGGGAACGAACAATCATCTGACGCATAATATCTGTCTTTATATCATTATCTACTTTTTTGCTAAGCAGAACTGAATCAATTTGCTGTTCATATCGTTGGTTTTGTCCGGTTTGCTCATAATAATTTGCCAGAGAGACAATAACCTGAGCGTTTCCCGGCTCAACTGCCAGTACTTTCTGATAAGTTGCATATGCCTCTTTCGGCTTTCCATTATTTAAATAAACATCTCCCAGAATACACAAATAACGCATATCGTTAGGGTATTCTTTGGCAAGGCTTTCTATCTCATTAAAGGCTTTTTTATTATCATCCATCAGCAGATACATACGGAACTTCTCCATACTGGTCTGCTCTGTTTTTCCTGTTTGAAGTTCAAAACGATCAAGCGTTTTAATTGCTTTGGCATAGTCCTTTGTTTGGTTATATAAATCCATTAAGGCCATAAGCGGTTCCTGACGTTCGGGAAACTGAACAGCCATCCTTTCAAAAGTATCAATAGCTTTCTGTGTGTTTCCTTGTTGTTGATAGGCTGATGCCAAAGTTTGATTGTACCAATAATTATCGGGGGCATTCTCCACTGCTTTTTCCATGCTTGCCAGTCCTTTTTCCGGTTGCTTCAAGAAGAAATAGAACTGTGAAATTTCAGACAGTGAAGAGGCTGCATTAGGATTAATAGACAAACAATGCTGATAAAGTTCAAAGGCTGCATCAAATTCACCTTTTGCCTTCTGACGTGTTGCTTCCAGAAAATAGTAATCGTATTTTCGTTGCAAGTCGGGAGACAATTGAGTTACAACTGTTACTACAGGTGATTCCTTTACCCGTTGGGCTGTTTTAGTCGATGACCCGCAAGAGGAAAAGAATAGTAAAGCAGACAGTGCTCCTATATGCCATGAAGCAAACCCTGTAATAACCGGTTTTAACTTGTATGTTTGAGAAAAATTAAATATTGCAACCATATTTATGCTTTAATAATTAGCGAATCTTTATTTCTTTCCTGTGTGTCCAAATCCACCGGCTCCACGCTCTGTTTCATCAAGTACTTCTACCTGTTCCCATTGAGCTTGTTCATGGCTTGCGATAATCATTTGAGCCACACGTTCGCCATCTTCTATTACAAATTCATCGGCCGACAAGTTCACCAGAATAATACAAACCTCTCCCCTATAGTCGGCATCAATGGTGCCGGGAGAATTAAGGACTGTAACGCCTTTCTTTATAGCCAGTCCGCTACGTGGACGAATCTGAGCTTCGTATCCTTCGGGCAAAGCAATGTAAAGTCCGGTGGGAACAAGACAGCGTGCCAAAGGTTTCAACGTGATTGGTTCAGAAATATTGGCGCGAATATCCATTCCTGCAGAAAGTTCTGTTTCGTAAGCGGGAAGCTGGTGCTTCGACTTATTTATAATTTGTATTTTCATAATCGGTTTAATTCTGATTAATCTATATTTATTCTTATCATATTACTAACATTCAAAAAGCTGGTAATGAGTTCTTTTCAACTAAAAAAAACTTTAAAAGAGCCTTTTCAACGAAAAAAATCATCTTAAAGGAATTTCCAACATGCGAAAATACGTATTTCGTATCAATTAACTGCTTTATTAAAGGCTTTTTTATACTTTTGTAGTAAATAAATAGTATACAAAAAATGAACTGGAGAGATTTAATTTCAGCTAAGCGTTTTGGAATGGAAGAGTTCCACCAGTATAGGGAAGAAAACCGTTCCGAATTTCAACGGGATTATGACCGATTGGTTTTTTCGGCTCCTTTCCGCCGCCTGCAAAACAAAACACAGGTTTTTCCGCTTCCGGGAAGTATCTTTGTTCACAACCGACTGACACATAGTCTGGAAGTTTCTTGTGTGGGCCGCTCACTGGGAAACGATGTGGCAAAAGGGCTTCTTTCCAGGCATCCGGAGCTACAGGATTCTTATCTTTCCGAAATAGGCGCCATTGTTTCTGCCGCATGTATGGCACACGATTTGGGGAATCCTCCCTTTGGACATTCAGGAGAAAAGGCCATTTCAACGTACTTTTCTGAAGGAAACGGAATGAAGCTAAAAGATACGCTGAAGGACAATGAATGGGAAGATATCATTCATTTTGAAGGAAATGCAAATGCATTCCGGCTGCTGACTCATCAGTTTGAGGGAAGACGAAAGGGTGGGTTTGCCATGACTTATTCTACCTTGGCTTCTATCGTAAAATACCCCTATTCATCGCTTTTAGCAGGAAAGAAATCTAAATTTGGATTCTTTATTACTGAAGAAGAAGATTTTAAACGGATAGCTACAGAGCTTGGCATGATTTGCCTGAATGAAAGCCCCCTGAAGTTTGCCCGCCACCCATTGGTTTATCTGGTAGAGGCAGCAGATGATATTTGTTATCAGATGATGGATATTGAGGATTCGCATAAATTAAAGATATTGACTACTGAGGAGACAAAAGGTTTGCTCATGGGGTATTTCGAAGAACAGCGCCAGACTCATATCAATGAAACAATGAAGATTGTGAGCGATACCAACGAGCAGATTGCTTATCTGCGATCTTCGGTAATTGGTTTACTGATTAAAGAGTGCACCCGGGTGTTTATAGAAAACGAAGAAGCAATTCTGGCGGGGACTTTTGAAGGAAGTTTGATAAAGCATATTTCCAGGCAACCCAAAGAGGCTTACGAACACTGCGAGGCTGTTTCGCTGAAAAAGATTTACCGGTCGGGAGACGTGCTGGACATTGAGCTAGCAGGTTTCCATGTAATAAGTACATTGATTGATTTACTGATTGCAGCGGTGAATTCACCGGAAAAGGCCTACTCGCAACTATTGATTAACAGGATGTCGAGTCAGTATAATGTAAAAGCTCCAACACTTTACGGCAAGGTACAGGCGGTACTTGATTATATTTCGGGCATGACAGATGTCTATGCGCTTGATCTTTACCGCAAAATCAAAGGAAACAGTCTGCCGGCAGTATAACTCCACCGGTTGAGAGAGTCATGAATCAACTAAAAACTAAAAGATTCTCTTCTGCCAGCAGTATAAAACCACTGGCAGGAGAGAATCTTACAGCATATATTATATCCGGGGACTAACTTTTCTTTTCTACCGGTTGCCCACTTTTTAAAGGTACATATTCCAATGTTACAACAGATGGATCCAAATCCAGGATCTGAGTATCCGATGTTGCACCCTTCTTAATTAGATAATACAGCAATAGGATTGATTTCTTTATTGGAGTTAAATCTAAATTACGAGCAATTCGTTCTACAACAACAAATCTAAAGTCTCCTTCTATATTCCTTTCCCGCAAAGACGGATATCGGCTCAGTAGATCTACCTGCCCTGTTTCTTCCATCTCTTTGCAGATTAAATGAATGAATTTATCCATGTGCACCCCTTGCTTGAATCCTGAATAAATATCAAGACGAAACATTTTTTGGGGAACGAAAGTTTTTATAGTGTACTTAAAGTGATATGGTTCATCGCTGCGGTGCAGATAAACAAACCAATAAGTATCGGCACGTTTTGGCTGCTTATTGATAAGAGAATAGGTAATTTTACTCTCCATTTCATCGGGATACTTGGCACGGGTTACGTATACCAGGTGAGTAGCAAATTTAGGAATTGTCTCATCTACACTGATTTTCTGAAGACACTCAATTGTTGGGGCAATAGGTTCGTAAGTGGAACAGTGATTCTTGATGCGTCGGCCGTTATACCAAAAGTACATGATAGCAAATATACAACCGGCAATAAGTATTGTGGCCCAACCTCCATGAGAAAACTTAAACATATTGGCAACAAAGAAACTACCCTCAACCGTAGCAAAAAACATTGTTAGAGGAATGCTCACAAACAATGGTATATTTTTGAATTGGAAATAGATAAATAGTAGAAGGGTTGTCATCAACATTGTGATAGTAATGGAAAGTCCATAAGCCGCTTCCATGTTTGAAGATGAACCAAATGCAATTACAATAACAGTACACAACACCATTAACATGTAGTTTACCTGAGGAATAAACATTTGCCCCTTTATTTCAGTGGGGTATTTTATCTTAATATTTGGCCATAAGTCTAATGAGATAGCTTCACTGATAATAGTAAAAGAACCACTGATTAAGGCCTGACTGGCAATAATTGCAGCTAATGTTGCCATAGCAACTCCAATAAACGAGAACCAATCGGGCATGATGCTAAAGAATGGATTGATATCCGTTACTATTTTATCCGGGTGAGTAATGACCCAGGCACCTTGTCCCAGATAGTTTAGAATTAAGGTTGCTTTTACATACACCCATGATACACGAATGTTATGCAGACCACAGTGTCCCAAATCTGAATAAAGTGCTTCAGCTCCTGTTGTACAAAGGAATACGGCACCCAGTATAATGAATGCATCGGGAGCTTCTATTAAAACCTTAACGGCATAATAGGGGTTAAAAGCCTTTATGACAGCCGGGTATTGAATATAAGCAAAAGCACCCAGAACGCCAATCATGGTAAACCACAAAAACATAATTTTACCAAACGGCTTACCTAAACGCGCAGTACCTAAAGGCTGAATAAGAAAGATTGCCAGTATTATTGCTACCGTAATAGGAATTACAGGGATTGAAGGTACCAATACGTTCAACCCTTCCACGGCTGAAATTACTGTGATAGCTGGTGTAATAATGCCATCGGCTAATAGCGTGGCGGCTCCAATTGTGGCAATAATGTAAGCCCAACGATACTTCTTTCGTACTAACGCAAACAATGATAGAATACCTCCTTCACCACGGTTATCGGCACGAAGAGTAACAATTACGTATTTTACTGTTGTCTGCAATGTTAAAGTCCAGATAATACATGAAATTGCTCCAATAATGTAATCCGGGTTTGAACGCAAGCCGGCTGGAAATCCATTTACAATGGCTTTCATTACATATAAAGGAGAGGTTCCAATATCTCCGTACACAATACCAATAGCCATAAATATGCCCATTATTCCAAAGGGCACTTTGTGTTGTTGTTTCATTCTCTTTTTTTCTTAAAAACCGCGCAAAAATACGTAAAATAGTTGTGTTATTATACAAAGACATAAATTATTAATTCAGAGACCTATAGATTGCCACATAATTTCATCGGATAAGGCTCTTTTCCTGCGCTGATTAAGTAAATCCAGAATATTTTTCATGCAATTCTCTAAAGCTTTAAACAAAAAACGGGTAAAACAGTTTATATACCGGTTTGCTTTTATCATAACATCTCCTGAGAATATAAATACGACTTTAAACTTTAACACTATCTTGTACAAAACAATCTATTCTTTTGTACAGAAGAATTAATTGTTTTGTACAAAAGAAAACAATCTTTTGTACAAGGGAATAAAAAAAGGAAAGGTTTCCCTCTCCTTTTAACTATTATATATTTAAAAAACAATTAGTCTGCTTTAAAGATAATCTTGTTGGCACCGGAAGTGATCAAACAATCCAGAGGATTATTCTTTGCAAAAGAATCGATGTGGCGAACTCGCTTTTCTTCCAGAATCTCATCAACAGCAATAAGAATACCTGTTTCCTCTACATCGCCAAAGCCATAATTAATAGCTGTTCCAAACATTTTCATTGTTGGGGAAAGGCTCATGTATGCATTAACCAGTGGAGGAATATTATAACCTAGTTTGCGAACTTCTGTATTCAGAATCTTATAGTCTTCTTTGAACATTTCTTTATCAAAAAGCTTTGCCAGCTCATTTTCATCCGACTCCAGCTCCAATGGCTTCATTGGGGTAATAAGATTTTCCTTATCACCAAAATGCTTTGTTAAGAAATAAAGAATCATATCTCGTCCCTGACGATCGAAGCTAGGATACATTGTTACTTTTCCAAAGAAATACTTTGCTGTAGGCATTATAACTGTTAAAGCTCCAAGGCCATCCCACAAATTATCTAAAGCAAACAGCCCTTTTGCTCCTGCCCTGGTAGATTGATACTCGAGTGTAACAAATGAGCGCCCCAATTCAATGGTAGTAGGAAGATATTCTTTGATAAACTTATCAGAGAAATCAAACATGTGAGAAGTAGCAAGTATAGGATGTCCTTTTTCATCGAAATGAACGTCAGTTCCAAGTATATAGCGGTAGCCGCCAAGTATCTCTTCAGCTTCGGGATTCCAGACAATAAGTTGTTTATATGGATTTTCCATCGTGTCGTACTCATCAAGATCTGTCGATAAGCCCGATCCTCCTCCTGCTGCGCGAAAAGCAATTTCTCTTAAACGACCGATTTCAAGCATTACATTAGGTGAATCCTGATGTGTAACTATATAAATAGAGTTATTACTTTTATTGGTCATCCGTAAGCGTTTATCATCTGTAAGTTCCGCCTTCAGAATTTCTTTGCTAATCGGCTTTATTATATCTTCCATTATTTTGTATTTTGTACTTTTTGCGTATTTAGTTTATAAACTATCTCCCTCACATAACTAGCCCACTCGGCCGGCGACTTTGAATTATCAAAAGTTTGCCAGGGAATAGGTTTTCCTATTGTTAATGTGAATGTTTTATGTCTGTTTTTAAACATCTCGTTTGCCAGATACAGCATCTCAATGTTTGCTTTGATTCCTAAAGTCTTTCTAATGTTGGCCAGGTTGTAAAAGAAGCCCGAATTGCGACCTTCAAAATACATGGGAACCACATCGCGTTGTGCCTGCACACTCTTAACTATAAACGTCTTTGTCCAGGGAAGATCGGCAATCACTCCATTATGTCGGCGTGAGCAGATTCCTGCCGGAAACATAACCATATGGTTATCTGATTTAAAGCCAGCCTCCACCATTGCCGGAAAGTTCTTTGCCAGTGAGCCTGTTTTATTTACCGGAATGCAAAGGGGTGCCAAATTGCGAAGATTCATCAAAAGGTCATTTACCAGATATTTAATCTTCCCATCATAATGCTTTCCCAACACATATCCCACTGCAACGCCATCAAGTCCGCCCAGGGGATGATTGGAAACAAATGTATAAAGACCTCCTTCAGGGAAATTTTCCGCGCCCTTAATTTCAACCCTGGCATCTAAAAAACCCATACAGGATTCCAAAAAATCGACTCCTACTCTGTCCTTCACGCTTTTCATGAATTCATTCAACTCCTCCTGATGAACTATTTTCTTCAGGTAGGAAATAAAAAACTTCGGAATATACTTAAACTTTCCCGGAGCTTTTGATCGGAGTACATTGTCTATGTCTATTAGAAATACAGATTCTTCAGCCATTTTTTTATTAATCAAGTTGCAAAATTAAACCATCTTTTCAATTAGACATAAAGATTTAATAAAAAAAAAAGGCTAAAAGACACATTTTCTTTCCTAAAAGTCCTTTTTTATATGAAAAAGGATAATAAAATCCAAAATATACGTATTCAAATAGAATGGGCACATAATAATTTATTGTACCTTTGTGATTTCAAAATAAATGAGTTATGGAACATAAATTAACGATTTACAACACATTAAATAGGAAAAAGGAACTGTTTGTTCCTTTGAACGAAACTCATGTAGGAATGTATGTTTGCGGCCCTACGGTATATGGCGATGCACATTTGGGTCATGCCCGTCCCGCCATCACATTTGATTTAGTTTTCCGTTACCTCAGGCATTTAGGCTACAAAGTACGCTACGTCCGTAATATTACCGACGTAGGTCATTTGGAACATGATGCCGATGAAGGAGAAGATAAAATTGCAAAGAAAGCACGCCTGGAACAATTGGAACCAATGGAAGTTGTTCAATACTATCTTACTCGTTACCATCATGCAATGGAAGCGCTGAATGTTCTTCCTCCAAGCATTGAGCCTCAGGCTTCGGGACATATTATAGAACAGATGGATTTTGTGCGTAAAATCCTTGAAGCAGGGTACGCTTACGAAAGTAACGGTTCTGTTTACTTTGATATTGAGAAATACAGCAAAGATCACCACTACGGAAAGCTTTCCGGTAGAAACGTGGAAGAGTTGTTAAGTACAACACGCGACCTGGACGGACAAAGCGAGAAACACAATTCTGCCGATTTTGCTTTATGGAAAAAGGCTTCTCCCGAACATATCATGCACTGGCATTCAGAATGGAGCGAGGGTTTCCCCGGATGGCACCTGGAATGCTCGGCTATGGGAACAAAATACCTGGGCGAAGAGTTCGATATTCACGGTGGAGGTATGGACTTATTATTCCCTCATCATGAATGTGAGATTGCACAGTCTGTTGCTGCTCTAGGCAAAGAAACAGTACATTACTGGATGCACAATAACATGATTACCATCAACGGAACAAAGATGGGTAAGTCTCTTGGAAACTTTATTACCCTGGAAGAGTTCTTCAATGGTTCTCATCCTCTGCTTACGCAGCCTTTCAGCGCCATGACTATACGTTTCTTTATCCTTCAGGCTCACTATCGTAGTACTGTTGACTTCAGCAGCGAAGCACTTGTGGCTTCTGAAAAGGGTCTTCAACGATTGATGGAAGCTGTAGCTAATCTGGATAAAATAGTTTCATCTGCTACTTCTACAGTTGATGTTAAGTCTCTTCGTGCCAAATGTTATGAAGCAATGAATGATGATTTGAACTCACCCATTGTAATATCTCATCTTTTTGATGCAACTAAGATGATTAACAACATTTTGGCTGGTAACAATACTATCACTGCCGAAGACCTGGAAGAGCTGAAGAGTGTATTCCATCTTTTCATGTTCGAGATTCTGGGGCTGAAAGAAGAAGCCGGTGCAACACAAAGCAATACTGAGACTTACAACAAGGTTGTTGACATGCTCCTTGAACTACGTATACAAGCCAAAACAAATAAAGACTGGGCTACTGCTGACAAGATCCGTAATGAACTTACCGCACTTGGATTTGAGATTAAAGATACAAAAGAGGGCTTTGAATGGAAGCTCAATAAGTAATATTAAATATCAAAGAGTGAAGAATGCGAAAGCGTTTTTCACTCTTTTTATATCTACACACATGCCTGCGAAGGCGAAGCAACAATGTACCGAAAAGATAGCAAGCTTCCTTTTAGTTTGTAACAATTGATGTTAGCGGATGCTTATTGTTCTTTACGGTTTTGAGAAAAGCCTTTGCAGAGCCAAAATTCAAGAATAAATCCAGCCGGATAGGAAGATGATTTCTATCATCAGTAATATAAAAGGTAATTACCTCCTTTTCTTTCTTTTTCTTATACTCCACTAAAGAAAAAACTAAAGTACGGTATTTAACGCCGTCCTGAGCTTCAACAGTTTCCTTTCCTCTATAAATAAGTGTTTGCTCTTCAATTTTTAACCCCGTGGCCATCTGAAACTTTATATGCTGACCTACTTTATAGTCTGTTGGATCGAAAGAACGTGCCTGAGCCAGAATACTCAGCATATCGTACATGCAGCGACTGTCTTCTGCTGATGAAAATTTGGGATTACCATAATTCTTTATTCGTTTCTGCTTTGCATGGCTAACCCCATCCTTATAAGAAAAGAAAACCTCGTCAACCGTATATTTCCCTCCTTCTTCGGCCCCTTTACGAAAATAATACGGCTGCATCCGGTCACCAACAATACAAGTCAAGGTGTCTCTCATCTTAAAAAAGAAGTCGGCTGTTCTACTCCCAAAGGCAAGCAAGTTCATTCTATAGGCAGGCTTTGAGCCATAGTTCATGGCATTCGTTGTTAAACTAGCAAGCCCGGCCTTGGTCCAAATAAATTTCCAGTTAAAATAAAGATCATACATAACATGCTCACCCGATTTAAAGGCATCATTATTAGCCTCGCATTGCGCATGAGCAGAGGGGCTCATTGTAATGAGCACAAACAATAGGAATAACGAAACACAACGTGACTTAATAGTTTGTCCTGCTGTTTGAATTCGTTTTGCTATTTTGATTCTTCTTTTTCTTTTTATCTTCATCTGGCTTTTGTTTTTTAAGTACATCCAGTTTCTGTTTATCTAAAGATACACCCCTAATATTCCACTCTTGTTCTATTTCCCAAAGAGCCTTAAGTTCTAGTTCCTGATGGTAATAAAAGACTTCCTCGGGCGGAATTCCCTTTGCATAATCTCCAGTATCCCAAATTCCGTTACCATTTGTATCATTGACTAACCGGGCATAATATTTCCCTGGGTTCAGATAATAAAAGTCTGCTTTGCCATTAACAACCTTGACTTTTCTGATAGGCTTATCCTGTCCGTCAAGCAATTCCACAAAAGCAGTGGAATCAGCTCCTGAAACATTCAAATAAAACGCAGCATATTCATCAAGCGAACGAACTTTAAACGATGATTCCATTTTATTGGTAAATAGCCCGTAAATTCCATGAAACGCAGTAGAATCAACCTGAAACGTATATTCTTTTTCAGGTTCCCATTCAGCCAGAAGTTCATACGTTAGCGGATGAAGCGTATCTTGTCTGAACACAAAAGGAACATCTTTCCACAATGAATCAACCTTCTGTTTCAGATGAATGGCAGCACTGTCATAACGAGCTATCGGTTCTTCAAACACAAGCCTGATATTGCTGTATACATCCATACTTGAGGAGGTAGAAGGCGTCACTGGCAGAAACGTTGTTGGTTCGGGTTCGCCCTCTTTCTTCTTCTTCTTTGGAGCTGCTGTGCTCTTGACTTTCTTCACAGCCAGACTAAGGGTATCTGTTTTTGGAACAAGCTTGCCCAAAGTATCTGTATAAAGATAATCCAATTTCATATTCAGCGTATCCTTCTTATATAGCAAAGAATCCTTTATCCAATAATTAATTGTATCATTCTTTAGTGACTTTTGAATAAAGAAAGCATTCTTTTCATCGAAGTTCAGCCCTTCAATTGTGGGTAATGTGCTTGCCGGAGCTGCAAAATAAAGCGAGAACTTCTGAGGGATAAGTCGTTCGCTTTTTATTAGGTACTGAGATTTAACACTCTCTTTAAAAGAACGTAGAATAATATCATCGGGCAAGTAGTGAGTATACTGCTTTGTTCTGATTGTATCTATCGTAATAGTATCTTTCCAAACTGTATCCTGTCGGCTTCGGGTTTCAAAATGCGGTGATATGGAAGCAGGAGAGAAAGCAACAACTTCGCTTTTCTGGTCAAAAGCAAAGTTCTGATTGGCATCTTGCAAACCGTATATGCGATAAGTACCAGCGGCAATGCCCTTAATGACAAAATGTCCGCGGCTATCCGTTCGTGAAACTCTATCGAAAGGCAATTTTGTAAAAGCAGAATCAGCTAAATTAGAGTGAAGTCCAACAAGTATGCCTTTCACCGGCTCCAGATTAGATGCATCAAGTACATAACCCGAAACTTCCATCGTATCTATGGCTGCTCCGGTAGAAAATTTATAGGTGAAATTACCCAATGGATTTCCTTCATTGTTATCAACAATGGCATCCGAAAAGTCAATGGTATAAGTCTTGTTCGCCTTCAGAGAATCGAGCAGAGTTACCGTTACCTTCTTGCCATTCTGTTTAATCTCTGGAGCCTGTACCTGAGGAGGTGAAACTATTACTTTCTCAGAAGCCTTTTCTATCTTTATGAGTTCATCAAATTCAAGAACTATTTTTTGCTTACTGTTGTTCAGAGCCCCGGGCCCTGGCATACTCCCAACAAATTTAGGAGGTGTTTCATCAATAGGACCACCCGAAGGGTTTCCCATATTTGCACATGAATACATGACCAGTGTTAAAACGCTGGCACCCAAAGCACCCCAAAAAGTATGCTTTAATCTATGATTTCTCAAACTTAACATGTTGCAAAAATAAATGTTATCTACAACTTAACAGCATACTTTGGCATAAAATATAAAAAATAGCAGAGCGTTACCTCTCAGCCATAGCCAAAATACTATTCAAAACATAACTCTCCAAAGAAATCGGGACGATGAAAATCGGGTTTTTCAATTTCAATTTGATTCCAGGAAAGGAAATGAGGGGTCTTTAGCCCATCTCCACATTTGTAGAAATTACCTTTAATTGCAATTCCATCAAGAGACTTTATTGAATGCTTGAAAAAAACCGAGTATGGTATTATTAATGAAAGTTCCCAAGAACACTTACCTATACGTTCTTCAAATGGTTCTCTTCCCAGACTAGCCCAGCGCTGAATGCCCGATAACACCTCAGAGGGCGCATGTTCACGTGCGTTTCTGTCTTTCCCTACTGCCAAAAGCACTGTTCCAATGCAAGTTGCCTCAATATTATAATAATATCCATCATTGGCCGGGATAGAAAAGAATTCCACACACGAATCAGTCCATACCTTACCATTATCTTCTCCATAAATGGCACGAACCGAATCTTCTTCTACTTTATAATTAATCAATATGGCATCACCCGAATGCGCTATACGAAATTTTACATCCGGCTTATATGGGTAATTATCCCAGTTTACACATCCAATTGCATTGAATCCGATCTTTTTCTGATCCATTAAGGCAGACAGACCGGCTACTGAAATGCCCTCTGTACTTATTTTTTTTATATGAAGCTGTTGCATTTTAACTAATTTTTATAATACGCACAAAAATACAATATAATTATTGGAAAGCAACAAATGACAAACCAAAAATTAAAAAATCTATTATGGGTGTTGTTTTATAAAGTCTTTATTTTCGGCCTGTACCTCAAGTACAGTCTTATTTAATTCGCTGGCAAGAACATTGAAATTATACCATCCGGTATAGCAATCAGTAAGAAACCACTTTCCATTTATTAAATCAAAGCTAACCCGAAGATCCAGTTCCGATTCTTCATACCCTGACTCAAATTCAACATGAGCAGGCTCCTTTATAGTAAACTTAGAAATATAAACACCCTCACCTTCTACCTCATTTCGTTCCTCAACAAATGTTTCATCATCTAATAGAGGCCATTCCTTTTTTGTAAAAGGGAAGTTCTTCTCATTTTCACCATCACCTGCAGAAAGAACAATATCTGTTTTCAACGGAAACTTAATCCTTGAATACTGAAAGGCAGCACTGGTTGTAAATTTCTTCAGAAAGCCATTAAAGTCCTCTTCACCTTGAGCAGCCTTTGTGGGTTGAATAATTGTAAACAAAGACAGAAACAAAACGCAAATAACAAAACTGTTCTTTTTCATCTTCGTATGTGTTATGTTATATTAATTATTTTAGCTGCAAAGATAGAGGAAGAATTGAGATGACAAGCGGAAAGAGCAAAATTATTTCCGCTGCTTTAAATATTCAAATCCTATGCGGCAGTACAGGCATTTCTTCTTATCGCAATACTCCTTTTTAAGTTCCAATAATGCTTGAGAATCAGCAGCATTATTTACAGCAAGTCCCACCCCGTTCCACATTCGGGTTACATAATTATCCTCAGCTTTTAATTCCTCCAGAAAATTATTTGCCCGCTGACAAAGAACTTCATCAGCCTTATGCCTTCCGTAAGCATAAAGAAACGGAACCACTGTATTGATAATCAATAAATTGAATGAAGACGCACTCAGACTTTTAGTTCTCCGCGGAGAATCATTATAGAACTGATAGTGCTCCTCCCAATAATCGGAAGTTGATGTTTGCAGGATGTCTTTTATCGCTTTCATGGACCCGGCTTCCATCAGCTTTGAAAAGACACCCCATTCCCGTGAATAAAGGGAAGCTAGTTGAGCAATTCGTATGTGCGGAAAGTTTCCGGGGCGTAAACGCAGAAAACGCCAAAGGGAAACATCCATTACCGGCAATTGGAAAAGATGTTTCATGTAAGCAAATTCTTTTTGCAATCGCAAATAATAGGGATCATCCAAAGACTCTTCCAGCAATCCGGCTTGTCCAAAGAAAATTGCTTCGACTTTAAACAGACTATCGCGATGCTTGTCTACCGCCCTAAGAGGAATTAAACTTGCCCATTTCTCGAAAGCATCTCCGTTCAGTCCGAATCCAAAGTTACGAGCCAGCGTAATAAAAAAAGAATCTTCCCAGTTACCGTTGCAATGTTTCAAACGAGCATTAATAGATTCCGCCTTATGTTCAAATCGTTCACTTTGCAAAACCGAAAGCCACGAATGGATGGCAAACTGAGACATTTTAGGAATAATATCATAACAAGGGGGAAGCATATCGACCCGATGCAAAGTTTCATAATTCTTTTCAATGATGTCTGGACAGCTTAATTGCATTTGCGGAATCGGCTCTCCGTTGGTTCGTAAAATCTCACAGTCTATTTCTTCTGCCACATGAAGAATTACGGAATCGTATACTTTGTCCTTATCATGCCCATGTCTGAACCAATCAGAAGCTTTAGAATGAATTTCCACATTCCCCACCCACAACGTTTCGTCAATTTTTACTTTTGCATTGAAAAAGTCTGGCCCTGAATCAGAGTTCGCCAAACCAGTGTCAATTACTTCAACGCTCATTCCAGCGGTGGTTTCCAATTGTTTTAAGGGGAATATCTTGTGTTTCCAGATATAGTGCAAAAGTTGTTCCATTGTTAATGAGCTGTAAATATCTCGCAAATGTAATAACTTACCTCTAATTTAATTATATTTGCATCATTATTATTCTTCATTATCACATATTATAAACAAAATAGAAAGATTCAAATGAAAATCGCATTGATAGGATATGGAAAAATGGGCAAAGAGATAGAACAAATTGCCATTGGTCGTGGACATGAAATTGTTAGTATCATTGACTTGAGCAATCAGGAAGATTTCAGTTCAGAAGCATTTAAATCTGCTGATGTAGCCATTGAATTTACTGCACCAACTGTTGCTTATAACAACTATATAAGGGCTTTTAATGCCGGAGTGAAAGTTGTTTCAGGAAGTACCGGATGGATGGATGATCATGGAGATGAGATAAAGGATTTATGTGGGAAAGGAGGCAAAACTCTTTTCTGGGCATCTAATTTTAGTCTCGGGGTAGCCATTTTCTCTGCGGTAAACAAACATCTTGCGAAAATAATGAATCAATTTCCTGCTTATGATGTTACAATGAGTGAAACTCATCACGTTCATAAGCTGGATGCTCCAAGCGGCACTGCCATTACTCTTGCCGAAGGCGTTCTTGAAAATCTGGACCGCAAAGACTGCTGGGTAAAAGAAGAGGCAAAAGCTACCAATGAACTTCCTATTCACTCTATTCGCGAAGGAGAAGTTCCCGGAATTCACTCCATACGCTATGAATCGGAAGCTGATAGCATAACAATTACTCATGATGCAAAGAACCGCAAAGGGTTTGCACTTGGCGCTGTTTTGGCTGCTGAGTTTACTTGTGGCAAGCAAGGGTTTCTAGGCATGAGCGACTTATTTAAATTCTAAAACACAGATTATGAGACAAGCAACACGCAAACAATGGATTAACTTTGCAATTATCACTGTACTATATCTATTGTTTTTGGTTTGGGTTAGCAGTTGGTGGGGACTTATTGTTGTTCCTCTTATTTTTGATGCCTATATTTCCAAGATCATCCCATGGAATTTTTGGAAAACATCAAAAAATAGTGCCGTACGTACTGTTATGAGTTGGGTTGATGCCATTGTTTTTGCATTGGTAGCCGTTTATTTCGTAAACACTTTCTTTTTTCAGAATTACCAGATTCCTTCTTCCTCATTAGAAAAGTCTCTGCTGGTAGGTGATTTCTTATTTGTGAGTAAGATGAGTTATGGCCCCCGGGTACCTAACACACCTCTTTCTATGCCACTTGCTCAGCACACTTTACCTGTACTTAACTGCAAATCTTATATTGATTTCCCACAATGGGGATATAAACGTGCACCAGGTTTCGGAAAAGTGAAACATAACGATATTGTTGTCTTTAACTTTCCTGCAGGAGATACTGTTGCGCTAAATAAACAAGACGAAGATTTCTATAAGATTTCTTATAGAGAAGGCCGTAAAGTCGTTCCAAACCTTAATATGGATAGTTTAACCCGCGAACAACAAAAAGTCGTTTACGATAGTTATTATACTGAAGGACGGAAACTGGTAATGGAAAATCCTACTGTATTTGGAAAGATAGTGGTACGTCCGGTAGACCGTCGCGAGAATTACGTTAAACGTTGCATTGGATTACCGGGAGATAATCTAAAAATAGTTAACGGTCAGGTATTTGTAAACAACATACCTTCGAAGAATCCAGAGAACTTGCAATTTAATTACCTTGTACAGACTACAGGGCCTTATATCCCCGATGATTTATTTCGTGAATTAGGAATTAGCCTGGATGATCAATTCTTATATTCCAGCGACTGGGAAAGCACTTTATACGGTCAAGGATTTACAAGTACTAACGGACAGGGCAAATTAAATCCCATCTATCATCTTCCTTTGACTAAAAGTGCTTATCAAGCGCTTCTTGGAAATAAAAAACTGATTGCAAAAATACAAAAGGAATCCGAAGAATATACTGAACAACTTTATCCACTAAACCTTAATACCAAGTGGAACAGATATAATTACGGGCCAATCTGGATTCCCAAAAAGGGAGCTACTATAAAACTTACTCTTGGTAATCTGCCTATCTACGAAAGACCTATTCATGCTTACGAGGGTAATACACTTGAGATTAAAGACGGAAAAATATTTATTAACGGCAAACAGACCAATAGCTATACCTTCAAAATGGATTATTACTGGATGATGGGCGACAATCGTGACAACTCTGCCGATTCTCGTTACTGGGGATTTGTTCCGGAAGATCATGTAGTAGGTAAACCTATTCTTGTGTGGTTATCTTTAGACAAAGACAGAGGCTGGTTTAGCGGAAAAATTCGTTGGAATCGTATATTTAAGCTCGTGGACAATATTAAATAATGAAATCACAAACAAAGAATTTCTTTTTCTGGATAAAAACATTGGCAATTGCAGTTGTAGGAGTAATTCTCCTGCAACTCTTTGCTTTTAATTCCTGCTACATTCCTTCATCGGGAATGGAGAATTCTTTGTACCCGGGCGATCACATTATTATTAATAAATGGGCCTACGGATTGCGATTACCCTTTATGTCTGTTTGCGGTTATCGTCGAATAAACGACAAACCACTTCACAAGAACGATATTGTGGTTTTCAACAACCCTCGCGCCCGCTCTGCACAAATACCTGCCGACCGTCGCGAAGTGTTTATCAGCCGTTGCATGGGCTTGCCGGGAGACACATTAATGATAAGCCCTCAATACTCTATTATTTGCCCAAGAACAGAAGTTAACCCCGACCACAAACAGCTTTATGTTTATCCAAAGAACAAAGAAAGTTCTATTGAGAAACAGATAAAAAAGCTGGGAATAGAAGGGAACAAACTGATAGGTTACAATAAGAATGGCTATGTACGGAGTTTCAGCCGCTATGAAATTTACTTGTTGGGGCAGGAAATACCTGATCTAAAAATAAAGTCCATCCTTCCTGATACTTCTAAGCTGGTACATTCTTTGGTAGTTCCCGGAAAAGGTCACAATATTCATGTTACTCCCTGGAATATCATTCTTTTAAGAAATGCCATCAATGAACATGAAGGCAAAAGGGCTTTTGTTCTCAACGACTCTCTGTTATATGTTAACGGACAAAAAGTATCATCTTACGTGTTTACGAAAGACTATTACTGGATGGTGTCCAATAATTCCATAAATATAAATGATTCGCGTATTTTCGGGTTTGTCCCGAAAGACCATATAATTGGCAAGGCATCTCTTGTTTGGTTTTCAAAAGACAGCGAAGCCGGCTTTTTTAGTGGTTTCCGCTGGAAGCGATTCTTTCAATCCGTACAATAATGAAACAAACGATTTATCTCAGTTCAGCATATCTGGCTCCGGTGGAATATAATGCAAGGCTGTTCAGCTGCGAAAAAGCATTTATTGAGCAGCACGACAACTACATTAAACAGACTTACCGCAACCGTTGCACTATTGCTTCGGCCGATGGTCCGCTAACTCTCTCCATCCCTACCGAAAAACCCGAAACGCTGAAGTGTGCCATGAAGGATATTCGCATTTCCGATCATGGGAACTGGCGTCATCTGCACTGGACAGCTATTGAATCGGCTTACAGCAGCTCTCCTTTCTTTGAATATTACAGAGATGATTTTGCTCCCTTCTACGAACAGAAACATACTTTTTTATTCGATTTCAACGAAGCTTTGTGCAATCTTGTCTGCGAATTAATAGATATGCATCCCAATATGGAGCGCACCACTGAATACAAACAATCATTCCTTCCCGAGGAAACCGATTTCAGAGATTTAATTCATCCCAAGAAGGCACCGCAACCTGGCTTTATTGCTAATCCCTACTATCAGGTTTTTGAAGCTCGTCACGGCTTTCTACCTAATCTGAGCATCATTGATCTGTTGTTTAATATGGGACCGGAAAGTTTACTGGTTCTGCGTGATGCAAATAAATAAAGAATAATCAATAGGCTAAAATCAGACTTGCACACATTTAATTCTGCATTCAGATTATTAGATGTGTATATTTTTTATAGTGTGGTGACAAACTTTAAAGAATACTTCTTTTATATGTCCCGGTACAAAATTTGGCACCCCCACTACCAAAGGGTTTCAGAAGGGGTACCCTTGTTACCCCCCTTAAAACAACCTTATGTTTTTCTATTTTCAGAGGAGAAACCCATTCAAACTTCAAAAGAAACGTAAACTACTGATAAACTGTATAATAAAACCATAAAACAGTAGATTTATAAACCGCATCCCAGGAATTACATTTCACATAAAGTCAAAAAAAATGATTCGGCAATAATCTCTGTTTATTGCCGAACCATTTATATTTATTGCCCAGTAATTCACAATCTATTGGGCAATAATCTTGTACTATTATACTATTGGTATATCAGCCTGGAGAGCTTTTCTTCAGCAAACATCTCATTTGCCACCTCCAATAGCCCTTCAGCTGTTATTGATTCAATCCGTTCAAACAAGGATTCAGCCGTATCGTATTTATTATAATGAAGAAAAGTCTTAGCCATATCAAGCGCATTATTTTCATTGTTGTCTGAAGCTACCCCTATCTGACCAACCAATTGCTTTTTTGCTGCATTTAATTGCAAAGAAGTCATTTTAACATCGCGCATATGTTTCAATTCCTTATAGGTGAGATTCAGACAAGTGTCCACATCATCGGGGTCAGTACCAAAATAAATGCAAAATACTCCGGTATCAGTATAAGAAGTAAGATTGGACTCCACACTATATACCAACGCCTTTCTTTCGCGAAGAGAAACATTAAGCTTACTGTTCATTCCCGGTCCGCCCAGTATATTATTGAGCAGGTAAAGCGCCGTGCGTTTGTCATTATAAGCATCATATCCGCGCCCACCAATCATTACATGCGCCTGATGAGTATCTTTGTGTATCGTTAATTGTTCGGGAACATAAATTGGTGGAGGAGTACGGAGATTACTGAATTCGGCAAAGGGAATATTACCCACCGACTTTTCTACAATCCGCACCACCTTCTTAAAATCAAGATCACCCAAAACAAAAAAGACCATATTTGTGGGATGATAGTAGCGAGACGTAAAATTAAGTGCGTTTGATGTGGTAAACCCCCTTAGTTGTTCCGGTTTTCCAAGGATATTTCTACCCAAAGGATGATTCTTAAAGATCATATCCTCAAAGTCATCAAAAATAAGTTCCGACGGAGTGTCATCATAAGACTGTATTTCGTCAATAATCACCTCTACTTCCTTATCTATTTCCTTCTGCGGAAAGATAGAATGAAACATAATATCCGCCAATAAATCAACAGCCCGGGAAAAATGTTCCGTAAGAAAGGCAGAATATATCACTGTCTCTTCTTTATTTGTATAGGCATTCAAATCGCCACCTACATTTTCCATGCGGTTAAGTATATGCCATGCTTTGCGCTTCGCGGTACCTTTGAAGATAATATGCTCCACAAAATGTGCCATTCCTTGTTCATTATCTGCTTCATCTCGTGTACCGGCATCGACAGCAAACCCGCAATAGGCCACTTTAGATAATGACGGCTTATGGATAATACGTAATCCGTTAGGTAAAGTATGTTGATTATAATGCATCCCTTTTCAGTTTCATCGTTTAATAATACTGCAAAAATACAATAAAACTTATTGTGGTTTATAGAAAAATATAGATATTTGTACTTTATAACGTTATAAACTTTTATATGGATAGAATAGGGATCTTTTGTTCCGCGTCACAAACTATTGACGACGTGTATTTCCAAAAAACCAAAGAATTAGGAAAATGGATGGGAGAACAAGGCAAAACATTAGTTTATGGCGGCGCAAATATGGGATTAATGGAATGTGTGGCACAGAATGTTAAGCAATGTGGCGGAAGTATTTTAGGCGTGGTGCCATCCAAGCTGGAAGAAAATGAAAGAGTAAGCACTTTTCCTGATAGATTATTACACACTCACAATTTAAGCGACCGAAAAGATATAATTCTAGCAGAATCTGACGTTATGATTGCTTTGCCGGGAGGAATAGGAACACTGGATGAAGTTTTTCATGTAATGGCATCGGCATCTATCGGATATCACTCAAAGAAAATAATATTTTATAACATAGATGGTTTCTACAATGAATTATTGGCCATTCTGAACATGTTTGAGGAAAAACAGTTTACCAGGCATAAATTATCGCATTACTACGATGTGGCCGATACTTTTAAAGAATTAACCAGCTTATTAAATAAACAACCAGAAAGTCATGATTGAATCGATCAAAGCTCTATTAAACAAAGAAGCTGAAGCTGTCAATAACATACCAGTAACAAACGCTTATGAAAAAGCGGTAAAACTAATAGTAGAACAAATACATACTAAGGGAGGGAAATTAGTAACTACCGGAATGGGCAAGGCAGGACAGATTGCAATGAACATTTCAACAACCTTTTGTTCTACCGGAGTTCCATCCGTTTTTCTTCATCCTAGTGAAGCACAACACGGTGACCTTGGCATTTTTCAGAAGAATGACCTGTTATTGCTTATTTCCAACTCCGGTAAAACCAGAGAGATTGTTGAGCTAACTCAACTTTCAAGAATACTTAACCCGGATTTAAAGTTTATCGTTATTACAGGTAATCCGGATAGCCCCTTGGCACATGAATCTGATGTATGTCTTTGTACAGGTAATCCAAAAGAGGTTTGCGCACTGGGCATGACTCCTACTACATCAACTACTGTTATGACAGTTATCGGTGATATTCTTGTTGTAGAAACAATGAAACAAACAGGCTTTACTATTGCCGAATACTCCAAACGCCACCATGGTGGATATCTAGGAGAGAAATCAAGAAAAATATGCGAAAAGTAATTGGAATTGGCGAGACTATACTCGACATAATCTTTCAGAATGAACAACCATCTGCAGCCGTTCCCGGTGGTTCTGTTTTCAATGGTATCATTTCACTAGGCAAAATGAATGTCAATGTTTGCTTTATCAGCGAAATAGGAAATGACAGGGTTGGAAACATAATTAAACGGTTTATGGAAGAGAATAATGTGAGCACTAAGCATATTAACATCTTTCCCGATGGTAAGTCTCCTGTATCACTAGCCTTTCTGAACGAAAACAATGATGCGGAATATCTTTTCTATAAAGATTACCCCAAACAGAGACTTGACATAGCTTTCCCCTCAATTAATGAGGATGATATTCTTATATTTGGGTCTTATTATGCACTTAATCCTGTTCTGAGAGATAAGATGACAGAACTGCTGGATTATGCTAAAGAACGCAAAGCTATTATTTATTATGATCCTAATTTCCGGAGCACACACAAATACGAAGCGATGAAGCTGGCTCCTGCCATTATTGAGAATCTGGAGTATGCAGATATAGTGAGAGGATCGGACGAGGATTTTATAAATATGTATAACCTGAGTGATGTAGACAAAATATATAAAAACAAAATACAATTCTATTGCCCTAACTTTCTTTATACCTCAGGAAATAAATCAATAAGCCTGCGAAGCAAGCAAGCATCAAAAGAATATCAGGTGGAACCAATGAATACTGTAAGTACCATTGGAGCGGGAGATAACTTTAACGCGGGAATCATTTTCGGATTATTGAAGTATGATATTAGCCATCATGAACTGAGCAACTTAAGTGAAGCAATGTGGGACAAAATTATACAGTGTGGAAAAGACTTTTCTGCCGAAGTATGCAAAAGTTTTAGTAATTCAATATCAAAAGACTTCGCTGAAAAATATAAATAATTCACGTTTAAAGTGACTCGGACTTATTCTAAAACAATAAAGTTCCAATACAAATAAAAGGGAATTTATGATATTTTTATAGATGTTTAAGTGAAATATACTGCTGAAAAGCATTCTTTTACAGCATTATAACTAATTATCCATTCTTTATGCGTATCTTTGTGCCCGAATTGAAATAAGAGAAAGAAATTAATGAAGACATTTGAAGAGTTAGGCGTTTCCCCGGAGATACTTAAAGCAATTGAAGAAATGGGATATGTGAGTCCCATGCCAGTACAAGAAGAAGTGATTCCGTATCTACTGGGAGAAGGCAATGATGTAGTAGCTCTCGCGCAAACAGGAACAGGTAAAACGGCAGCATTTGGGTTGCCTATTATACAAGGTATTAATATTAGCAACAGAGTGCCTCAGGCACTTATCCTCTGCCCCACCCGTGAGCTTTGCCTGCAAATTGCAGGAGATCTCAACGACTACTCCAAATATGTGGACGGGCTAAAGATTCTTCCGGTATACGGAGGATCATCCATAGAAAGTCAAATTAGAAGTTTAAAGAATGGCGTGCATATTATTGTTGCCACTCCAGGTCGTCTGCTCGACTTAATGGAAAGAAGAACCGTGAAACTAGCTACGGTAAGCAACGTCATTATGGACGAAGCTGATGAAATGCTGAATATGGGCTTCACAGAAAGCATTAACGCTATTTTGGCTGAAGTGCCAAAAGAGCGCAACACATTGCTGTTCTCAGCAACTATGTCACCTGAAATTGCACGTATTTCCAAAAACTACCTCAATAATGCCAAGGAAATTACTATCGGCACAAAGAATGAGGGCTCAAAGAACGTAAAACATATCTATTTTACTGTTCAGGCTAAGGATAAATATCTGGCGCTTAAACGCGTAGCGGATTTCAATCCTCAGATTTACGGTATCGTTTTTTGCCGTACCCGTAAGGAAACACAAGAAATTGCTGATAAATTAATTCAGGACGGATATAGTGCAGATTCACTGCACGGAGAACTTTCTCAGCAACAGCGTGATGCTGTTATGCAGAAATTCCGTGTACGTAACGTTCAAATCCTTGTAGCTACAGACGTTGCTGCCCGTGGACTTGACGTAGATGACCTGACACACGTTATCAACTACGGATTACCTGACGAAACAGAATCTTACACACACCGAAGCGGCCGTACAGGACGCGCAGGAAAAACCGGAACTTGTATCTCTATCATTAACTTGCGTGAAAAAGGCAAGATGCGTGATATAGAAAGAAAAATCGGAAAACAATTCGTTATCGGAGAAATGCCTACCGGAAAACAGATTTGCGAAAAGCAACTGATTAAGGTAATTGATGATATTGAAAAGGTTAAGGTTAACGAAGAAGAAATAGCTGACTTTATGCCTGCCATCTACCGTAAACTGGAATGGTTGGATAAGGAAGATATTATTAAACGAATGGTTTCACTTGAGTTTAACCGTTTCCTTGAATACTACCGCGATGCTCAAGAACTTCAGAGCCCTACTACTGCCGACGGCAGAGGAGAACGTGGTTCAAAACGTGGCGAAGGTAGAGAAGGTGGAAGCCATAGAGCTGAACCAGGATTTACACGTTTGTTTATCAATGCCGGAAAGGCAGATAATTTCTATCCAAATCAGCTGATTGAGTTGATTAACAAAAACATGAAAAAGCGTGTACAGATAGGAAAAATTGATTTACTAAAAAGCTTCTCATTCTTCGAAATTGAAGATGCACAGGTGAAATCTGTAATGGAAACACTAAATGCAACATCACTCAATGGACGTTCAATATCTGTTGAAGTCGCAGGCGAAGATAGCCGCGGATCAGATAGAGATAGCCGTGGAGGAGGAAGTAGAGACAGCCGTGGAGGAAGTAGCAGAGACAGTCGCGGAGGAAGTAGAGAAGGCCGCACAGGGGGAGCAAGAAAGTATTCAGACAGACCAGCTTCTGCAGCACCTAGAAGAAGCCGTGAAGAACGCGGATACTCTGCTGGAAGAGGT
This sequence comes from Bacteroidaceae bacterium, assembly GCA_963667395.2. Classification (GTDB taxonomy): domain Bacteria; phylum Bacteroidota; class Bacteroidia; order Bacteroidales; family Bacteroidaceae; genus Bacteroides. The sequence goes on along the minus strand of CAXXJL010000001.1, from coordinate 2,840,883 downwards.
CCTAAAAGAAGTGATGATTCTAGACCCTCAAGAGATAACGACTCAAGCTCCAATGAAGAAGGATGGGCACGTCGCAAATCCAGAAAATAAATACTTTAAGGCAGCTTTATAAGCTGCCTTATTTTTTTGTTTAAGCCAGATTAATTCACTTAATCTATTAAACTAAACCAGGATAACCTGAATAATAGAGTAATTATTCAGGTTATCTTTTTATTATGACGTACAGCTTAATTAATAAAAGTGTAGACTTTACTACTATATACTGTAGACTTAATAGACAAAAGGTGTAGACCTAATTAAAAATGTTCAACGATGTTTTGGTTTAATAGTAACGGCTAAATGACTTAACACACGGTGAAATAGGAGAAAACAATTATTCTTCTAGTTTGAGCTCTTTAATAAGATGAGGAGCTTTACCATATTTCTCAATCATAAACAGCACATAGCGGATATCTACTCCTATACAGCGTTGCAAAGACTCCTCATATTCCAGATTACTACTCATCCCTTCCCAGTTGCCATCAAAAGCAAGCCCTATAAGCTCGCCCTTACCATTAAACATCGCACTGCCCGAGTTACCCCCGGTTATATCATTATTAGATATGAAGCAGACGTTCATTTCGCCCTTTTCATCGGCATATTTTCCAAAATCTTTTTTGGCTAGCAAATCCAGTATAGCAGGCTGCACCCAAAAATCCCGATCTCCTTTGTACCGCTTTACTTTCTCAAAAATTCCTTCAGTGGTTGTTGCAAAGGCAGAACCTGAAGAATTATCAGCAGAATAAGGCGTTACTATACCAAAGCTTAGACGCATGGTAGAATTGGCATCGGGATAGAAGCTCTTATCCTGGTACATCTCACGGAGCAATTCATTATACAGGCGTTCATCCCGTGCAATAGTATTACTTACATCTACTGTTTCCTGAGATAAGTCTACAAATTTGGTTATTACATCCACAGCAAAAGAGATTGCCGGGTCATCGAACATATTAAACGTAGTATCTTTGCTGCAAATTAGCTCTAAGCCTTTTGGAGAAGTCATCTCTGAGTTGGCATACAAATAGTCTACAAACGCTTGATAATTGCCATTATACTGTTCATTAATCACTTTATAAATATTGGGCAAATAGGTCGTATCCAACTTCTGACTGCATTCTTTTAGCATGGCAACCATCACTTCTTTATCGATGGAAAGGTCAATATTTGCATATTCGCGCACCAAACTCTCTTTATAGGCTACTCCTGCAACAGAATCACTTGAAAAGTCTGTGTTGACTGCCTGTAAAGACAATGAAAGCACATCAGAAGCATTTGCAAAGCTCTCAGAGAGATAAGCAATAGCCCGGAATGTATCACTTCGCTTTTGGTAATTAAGTCGAAGAGAATCGATCAATTGGCCATATTTTGCATTAAGATTGTTATGTAACTTTATATACGCGGTCATATCTGATTCCAATGCCCGTCTTTTCCCCAATACGTTTAACTCTTCAATGGCTTTATTTACTCCAATACTAAACTTCCAGTAATTAGAACTGGTTGCATACTTGGAGGCATACATAATGCGAATAGAATCACCCGATTCCATCGATTTTTTCCAGATAGCCTGCTTCACTCCGCGAACATCAATCATTGCCTGATTACGGGAATGCATCTGCTCTTCAATGCCAAAAGAAGATAAGTAACGATCCGTTGAGCCCGGATAGCCTAAAGTCATGCAATAAGAGTCTTTCTGGTATCCTTTCAAGGAAATGGGTGCTACATAAGATGGATGAAATGGGCGATTTTTTGTGGAATAAGTGGCTGGCTGGTTATTTTTATCGGCATAAATCCGAAAAACAGAGAAGTCTCCTGTATGCCGGGGCCACACCCAGTTGTCGGTATCGCCGCCAAATTTTCCAACGGAAGAAGGAGGCGAAAAAACGAGCCGCACGTCTTTATAGTCTTTATAAACGGAAAGATAGAACTCATTACCACCATAGTATGCATTAACTACGCCTCTAAGCAACGAATCCTTCAGGCCAACTTCCTTTTCAATGGTATAACAGAGAGAATCGATAATGTATTCACGCTTCATTTCGTTCATATCCGGAGTAATATCCTTCAGGATTCTTGATGTTACATCTTCCTGACTTATTAGAAAACTGACAAACAATTCAGGATTGGGAAGCTCATCTTCTCTTTTCGTTGCCACAAAACCATCTTTTATATAGTCATGGACAACTGAGCTTTGGCTTTGTATGGCATCAAACCCGCAATGATGGTTAGTGAGTATTAACCCGTCATTGGAAACAACTACTCCCGAGCAATATCCGCCAAAGCTGATAATGGCATCCTTTAACGAAGGATGCTGATCACTAAACAACTTATCTGCCGGCATTTCCAGGCCTAGTTGATGCATCAGCAGAGTTGTTTTCCTGTCTAAATGGTTCAGCATCCACATCCCTTCATCTGCATAAGAAGTGCAGGAAAGGAAGAGCAGAGCAATGGCTAAAAGGTTCTTTTTCATAAGCATTTTATTCGTCAGATTCTTTCCCATTAAACGAATTATGAATAAATACCTCAAGCCAATGTTGGGATAAAGCCGCAAATACAGCCCCTATTACTATTTCTTAATAAAACGATTAATAATAGGAATCTGCTTTAATGGGAAATCTGTCTTTATTATATAGGCAATAAAGATAGAGAATAAAATGGTTTTAAAGGATAAACGTAAGAAAATATTGTCAATCTTCACAAATTCGGCAATTCCATAAAGAATAACAGTGAGCAATACATATTTCCCAATACCCTTCATGTCATAATTAATAGGATATTTTTTTTGCCCTACCACATAAGAAATGATGGTAACAATGGCATATCCAATGAGACTGGCCCATGCACAGGCCATATAGCCGTAAGTGGGCACCCAGATTACATTCAGGAATATAATTAAGAAACAACCTATGCCAGAGAAATAAGCGCCCCACATTGTTTTATCAATCAATTTATACCAGAAAGAGAGATTGAAATAGATGCCATTAAGTATGGCTGCAATCATAACAATTGAAACAACATCTAACCCGCCCCAATAGCTTTTTGCAATAACATAGCGGAAAATATCCAGATAGAACATAACACCAAGGAAAGCAATCAATGAAAAAATAATAAAGTATTTCATTGCATCCGCATATATTTTTCTACTACCCTCATCCTTGTTTTTCCCAAATACAAAGGGCTCATAAGCATAACGAAAGGCTTGCGTAAACATGGTCATCACCATCGCAACCTTACTGGCTGCTCCGTATATTCCAAGCTGCACCTGAGCTTCAGTCTGGTTTGTAAAAAGGAATGGGAAAATAATTTTGTCTACCACCTGGTTCAGTATTCCTGCAATCCCTAGAATTAAAATAGGAAAACAATATATCATCATCTTCTTCCATAAAGCTTTATCAAATTTATATTTAAACCCGGTTAATTCGGGGATAAACGCAAATTGCTGTATTACAGTACAAATAATATTGGCCACAAATGCATAACCCACTCCGTAACCTGGATCGTAAAACCATGAAACAGACGCCGGAAAATGAACTAGCAACCAAGGACAACAAACATAAAAGAATATATTAAGAATGATGTTTGGAATGATAAACAGGAACTTTACGGCAGCAAACTTAATAGGTCTTTTCTTATAACGCAAATAGGCAAATGGGATGCATTGAAAAGAATCAAAAGCTACCACAATAGCCATCATACCGATGAAATCGGGATTATTTGAGTATCCCAGAAAATTTGAGATAGGCTGCATAAAGACAAGACATAGAATTGCAAAAAGCAAAGAGCTTGCTCCAACAGAAATCAAGGTAGTGGAATAAACAACCGATGGATTCTCTTCATTCTTATTCATAAAGCGAAAGAATCCAGTTTCCATTCCATATGTTAAAACTACAAGAAGAAGAGCGGTAATGGAATACATATTCGTAATAATACCATATCCTCCGGACTCGGCAGTTAATTTGGCCGTATAAAGCGGAACTAATAAATAATTCAAAAAACGACCTACAATGCTGCTCACGCCATAAATTGCAGTATCCTTTGCCAATGATTTTAATCCGGCCATATTCTTATCTGATTGTTATGTTAACTATTTAATCGCTATTGATCTAAAAAAGAGTCTGCTGACTATTATAAACACTCCTCCCCAGGTGTTTATAAGCCAATTCTGTGACTTCTCTACCGCGGGGAGTTCTCTTTAAAAAGCCTTCTTTTATAAGAAAAGGTTCATAAACCTCCTCAATAGTTCCCGGATCTTCGCCCAAAGCCGTAGCGATAGTAGTTATTCCCACAGGACCACCATTAAATTTATCAATAATAGTACAAAGAATCTTATTGTCTACTTCATCAAGCCCGAATTTATCAATATTCAAGGCTTCCAGAGCATAATTTGCAATCTCCGTATCAATGCTTCCAGAACCCTTTACCTGAGCAAAGTCTCTAACCCTACGTAGTAAAGCATTCGCTATACGAGGGGTTCCACGACTTCGGGAGGCAATCTCATCGGCAGCCTGAGAAGAGCAAGGTACGTCAAGTATCCTGGCAGACCGTTTAATAATGCCACTCAATACATCATCATCATAATATTCCAAGTGTAGATTGATGCCAAAACGAGCACGTAAAGGTGCGGTAAGAAGTCCGCTACGAGTGGTAGCACCAACTAAAGTAAAAGGACTTAAATCTATTTGAATGCTTCGTGCAGAAGGACCTTTGTCAATCATGATATCAATGCGGTAATCTTCCATTGCAGAGTAAAGATACTCTTCCACAACGGGAGACAGGCGATGAATTTCATCGATGAAAAGGACATCATTTGGTTCCAGACTAGTGAGCACTCCGGCTAAATCGCCTGGCTTATCAAGAACAGGACCAGAAGTGATTTTAAATCCCACCCCAAGCTCATTCGCAATAATATTAGATAGAGTTGTTTTACCCAAACCTGGAGGTCCGTGAAGTAATACATGATCCAGGGCTTCGGCTCGCAAACGGGCAGCTTTTACAAATATGCGAAGGTTATCTACAACTTTATCCTGCCCGCTAAAGGCTTTAAAGTCTAACGGACGCAATGCGTTCTCGTAATCCCTCTCTTTGTTAGTAAGCTGATGCTCACGTATATCAAAATTCTCTTCCATACTTCACATAAATGAGGAGCAAAGGTATGAAAGATTCAAGATAAATCATCTAAAGGGAACACAAAATATTAAATAAATCACCTTTTCATAAAATACTGTCTCACTTCATCGGTGAATATCTCTATGGAGTAGCGCAACATTGTTCACGGCATCTCTTTAGAATGCATTTCAAAGAATTGAACCATTTGATTTTTCAGTTGAAAATATCTATAAAAAAAGAAAAGGGTATCTGGAAAGCTATTGCTTAAACCAAATACCCTTTTAGATACTTACTCACGTAAGTTTCTTTACCATTTCAGATCACGCTTGATCTCTCCTAACTATAAATTTCAATCTGCAACACATATAACTACTCGATTCCAATTATTTGTTGGATACGGTTGAACAGTGTCACCCTTTCCTTCAACAACCGTAATACGATCAGATGATATTTGATATTTATCGGTTAATTCAGCAGCAACTGCTTTAGCACGTTTTAATGAAATCTTCTGATTAAATGCCTTTGAACCTGTACCTGCATCAGCATAGCCTGTTATACTGATTTTTGCTTTAGGATTCTCTTTTAAATATTGGGCCACATTATATACATAAACAGCCTGTTTATCAAGAACAGAAGACTTCCCTATTGTGAATAAAACCGGAGTATTAAAACTTGAAACAGTATCTTTCACGTATACAGTCTCTTTTTGAATAACTATTTTAGGATTAGCTTTTAATGATTCAATAGTTGCTCTTTGCTGGTTAATCTCATCATTTAAAGAATTTACTAATGCTTCATCATAAGGTCTTACCAATTCAAATCCTCTGTTTTTAAATTTGTATGTAAACCCAACCATAGCATTAATATAGAAGTCGTTTTCTGACCCTAATTTGGAATTATATGCATCACTTACTGCATTAGCATTAACTTCAATATTAAAGTCCCAGGCTTCATTTATGCGAAAGTTCGGCTGCAAACCAAGACGGGCAACACAATTATCCGTTGATTTAGGAGCATCTAGACCTTTCTTAAAGCCATGATTATATCCAACTCCAACTATTCCAACCAAGTTAAAAGGTCTGTTTTCTTTGTAAGAATAAAAAATATTGGTCAGATTAAATAATCCATCCAAATAAACTGCGGCATAATTCCAACTATAATCTACAGGTTTCCAATCCCAGCCGGCTCTACTTTCCCATCCTCCAACTTGTAAACGCATGCCAACTTGTGGTGAAAAGTATTTCCCTACAGAAAGAGCTGCGGTGGGAGAAATCAACTTACCAAAATCGGGTTCACCTATGGTATAACCAACACCCGCCTGACCCTGCATGAACCAATTATCCCAAAAGCCGTATTGTTTTAAGGCTTTTTCTTGTGACTGTGCAAATCCTGCTAAACAAAAGAAGGACATTGCTAGAAGAACGAGTTTTTTTTTCATATTGACCGAAGTTTAATTATCTAAATACAAGATATAAATACATAACAAAAGAATAAAGAAAATTGTTTAAAACAAAATATTTATATCCATAAATAAGACACATTTTTTTATTCTACGAAAATATTTAAGTTATAGCAATGAAAAGTAGAACTTAAAATTAATGAAGGCTTCTTTTGTAACAAAATATCACAGGTTAAAGCAACTCATCTAAAGCCATATTTTTTTCTCTATTCCACCTGAATAAAGTGATAAGTTCAATTAACAGTATTGAGGTAATAAGATAAAAAAGGTGGAAGTTATCATTGAATACAAACATGCCAAGACCAGCATTGATTATTAGCAATAATGGAACAGCTATTCCTATTGCATCTAAAATTTTAATATGACGAGCCACATTCTTATTGAACACAGGAATAAATAAAAATAAGAACAGAAAGTAAATAAACGATGAAAGTAACAAGATTATCCAGTCTCTATATGGAAAAATCAAGCCGAAAAAAGAAATGAAAAACAGGAAAGAAATGGAAAGTACCCTCTTTTTTAATATCAAAAAATTATTTAATTGATTTTGTCGATCTTCTATATCCTTATCATTACATAACATATCACCCCCCAAACTACGTACAAGCATTCTCATATATTGAACAGTAATTAGCTCCTGATCATAGTTCACCTGTAATAGGCGCTTCTCAAAATCGACAATAGCAGTATTAACTCCTATCTGCGATTTAAGAATGTGCTCTATCCAGCGAGACCTGCTTTTGGTTCTAACTTTTAATAGAAAAAATGTCCTTACTTCCATTGCTTGTATCATTATGTCATAAAAAAGATAAAGAGAGAGAGAGAAACATTTATCCCTCTCTCTTCTATTCTTAATTAAAAGGTTGACTTTCTTTAATCATCACTTCTTTGGAGCGGTAACTGTTCCAAGCTTATTAACATGAACTTTTAATGTACCATTGAGAGTTCCCCACTTATGAGTGATTGATACAGGAATAAACAGGTCATAACCCATTGTTAATGGAGTACCATTATTGAAATACTTCACATAAGATCCACCCATATCGTTTCCTGTTGAAAGTATTACATCAGTTGGAAGATGTCCTGTTGTAAAGCCATCAGTTGGAACAAGATTTCCATTAACTTCTTTCAAGTTTGTTTTTGCATTATTTGTATCAAACGGAATACCGTCTAATCCATAGAATGACCATAATGGAGTAAATCCTTGAACCGTTACATCTCTCCAATCCTTAACCAATATGCTAACATCCGGGTTAGGATAATTAAAGTAATAAATCTTAGAACCACCTGTTGCACCATCAGTGAAACTATGATCAGTAGTAACATTCAAACTTAATGGTTTAATGAACTGTACAGTAAATGTCATCAAATCAACTGTATTTCCATTCCATTCATAATACGCTTTAACTTTTACTGATAAAGTACCTGCATCCAATGCATTTAAAGTTGCTGCATTTGCTGTCGTACGGCTAAGCTTAATCATGTCACCAGTAACACTAAAACCTGCTGCTGTAGAAGGATTTGTACTTACAAGAACAAACTTCAAAGCTCCACAAGTAGTTGCGTTGTTCAGTTTTACATTACCATTGCCATCCTTATTAAATGCATTTGTTAAGTCTGCTTCATAGATACAATTATTAGGATTATTATCCATATTAGAAGCAGGAACAGCAACATTTACTTTAAATGCAGATTGATCAGCTGTCCAATATGTTAATTCTTTACCAACTATTGAAACGGCAGGTTTAACAACATTTACTGCAAATTTGAAAACCACATCTGGAAGATCTGTATCAGCAAATTGAGGTATAACTCTTAATGTTGCAATAAAATCTTTTCCTGCAGCTGGTATAGCACCAAATTGAATTTCAGGAACAACCCAATGAACTTCAGTAGACAACTGACTTCCAGATCCTACTTGTACTATTTGAGGTGTAGCAGTTACAGGAATGGTTACTGAAGTACCATCATTTGTATAATTACCCCAGAATTGTGCATGACTCATTGGAATCTTATTATAAACTTCTCTATTAAGTTTTTCTACATCAATCTTAAAGGTACGAGTTCCACAACCAAGAACAATATTCTCAGTATAATTAACAACTATATCAGCTGCTTTATTGGCTGATATTTTCACTTTAATAAACGCGCGTTTTACTACATGATTTTGTGCATCAACCAATTCTACTTTTACGATAGGAGTACGACCTGCAGCTGCTGCTAAAGGAGCATCTTGATAAACTTTTGCAGTCATAGTTCCATCTGCTGTTACAGAGGCAAAATTCTGTTGATTAGTAGTTACACCAGCATTTGATACATTATATGCGTCAGGTGCCATAGCAAAACGATATTTTAAGCCGTATGCAGATTCATTGAAAGTTGTGTGGTCTGTTCCTCCAACCAAATAACAAGAAGCAACAATTGTATTAAGATCTAAAGTTGAATTATAAACAAACGATGCTTCCGGAGTTACAACATCCTGAGCCAGAGGCTGAGTTAATTTATAATGATAACTAAGAGCATTCTTCTTTGCTATATTTAACTTGTCTTCGTTAAGAGCGACTTCTGTTGCTCTTACATACTCTGAATAAACAGCAACACTTGTTCCAGCCTCTTTTTCAGCAGATGTAAGTGCTTTATCAGCTAAAGTAGCCTTTAAAGAAACAATATCAAACTTAGGACTAGCTGCAAAATTAGCGGTCTTTGCAACATTAAGAGTTAATAGTCCATTTTCACCAAGAGTCTTGTCAACTACAGATATTGGTGCAGCAGGATCAGTACCTAAACCCCTTGTTTCAGCTTTTTCACCTGTATAAACAAAGTCCTTAACATCAGCAAGCATAACTCCATTAGGATTCAAACGATATTTCGCCTGAGATTTCATAGAGGTGCTAAGAGTTGTCTTTGGTGCTGCCTGATCCAGGTCTGTATAATACAAAGTACTGAAAATGATTGTAGGAATTCCACCTACATAAAATTCTGGTACAAATGCCATACTTGCTAAACGATGAGAGAAAATTGCGTTCATCGTATTCAAGCGCGCATCTATAGCAGTAATAGCTGTTGATAAAGCTTCAAGCTGAGTCTTAATTTCAGCCATTTTTGCATCATAATCAGCCTTTTTAACATATTTATCAAGACTAGTATTTACATAAGCTTCCCACATTGCTTTAAGCGTTACTGCTTGTTGAGCATCAGCTGCATAAGCAGCAGTCGTAGCTTGAGCTACAGCAGCAGTAATCGCTTCAGCCTTAGCTGTTGCTATAGCGGCTGTTAGTTGAGTTTTCAGATCAGCTAATTTAGTCTCAAGTGCAGCAATATTAGCAGTATTTGCAGCAATTTTTCCATTAATTGTTGCTATACTTGCCTGAAGATCGGCAAATTGAGTAGTTACAATTACTTTATAAGCGTCAAAAGTTGCTTTTTGCAAGTAAACAGCTTCAATTTGTGTATTAAGGGTTTGAATAGCAGCTTGTACCTCACTCTTTGTAGCTAAAGTTGCAGTAAGGGTGTTATACTTAGCGTCTACAGCATCAATCTTAGCGCTTATAGTAACAATCTGTGCTTCAATAGCCGATTTTGCATTAGCTATTTCTTTCAAAAGATTTGTATTTAAAGCAGTAAGCTCATCCTTAGTTGCTGCTGTTGCCTTTAAAGCATCAAACTTAGCTTCTAAAGTTGCAATTCTGGTTTCTAAATCCGCTTTAGTATTTGCTAAAGCAGCAGCAGCAGTATTAATAGCATCCAATTTTGCTTGTGCAGCAGCAAGTTGAGCAGCAGCAGCGGCAGCAGCAGCAGCGTCAGCACTTGTTTTAGCAGCAGTAGCAGCAGTTTGCGCAGTAGTAACAGATGCTTGCAGAGCAGCTTGAGAGCCCTGAAGTGTAGTAATCTGTGTATTTACAGCAGCCAGTTGAGTAGTCAAAACTGAAGTATAGTCAGCCTTGTTTGCATCAATCTCAGTTTGCAACTGAGTGATGTCATCATCATAATCTTTACAACCTACAAATGTAGTAGCTGTGCCCAAAGCCAGGAATCCAAAGATAGCCAACTTTGCAAGGAAATACTTTTTTCTCATAATTAAAACATTTTTATATTTATAAAACCATTAACAAAATACATATTTGTGTATTTTTTTCTATATTCACAGTTAACCAATAAATATTCTATAGTCGGCATCCTAACCTGATGCGCACAACTAAACACATTATAACGCTCTTTCATAATAATTTATATTTAGGTAATACATTAATCATAACTCTTTATCAAATTCCTTATTCGTTTCATTTCTATAGATTATTAACATTCTATATTGTACAGGAGAAATACCGGTTATTTTTTTAAATGATGCATAAAATGCGCTAACAGAAGAAAACCCGCATTTTTTTGCAATTTCTTTTATTGGTACGGATATAGGATTTGTGCCTAGCATTTTTTTACAGTATTCTATTCTATATCTATTTATCAGTGTTTTGAAATTACATCCAAAATATTTATTGATGGAATTAGATAAGTAAGTGGTATTAGTCCCTACTACTGAACTAAGTTTTATAAGCGATAAAGACGAGTCTAAATAGATTTGTTTGGAATCCAAATTATAAAGTACCTCTTTATAGATATGCACCTCTTGATTTAAATTAATTATTGAAGGATCTAAACCCTCAATAATATCGGCTTGCAGAGTTCCCTTTTCTTTTAACAAACCTAGCTGCGTTACAAACTGTTTAAATAGACTTTGCATATGTTTTTCTGTTTAATATGTTTAAGGTATTATAAGGACTAATCAACGGCGAATATATTAATGTTTATAATATAATGTTACTCTAAAATTAATGAATTTGAGTTTTAGGAACTTATATTTACGATTCAGGAACAATTCATTATATAATTAATCATATATTACATTTTATTGCAATTAAACTGATTTACTAAGTCAACAATCATTCATGCAATTATGTTTTATAAAACTGAATATTTTTCAGTATAAAGATTATTTTTCTTCAAAAAGCCTCAGTTAATTTATTGTTAAAACAACTTTCATAGCTTTAAATACAATAGTAGTTAAATAAACATCTCACTTTTTGAAATAGGAAAAATAGATATAAAATACTAATTTAATTGCGAGTTATTACATGTGTTTCTGATTAATCAGTTATGGCATAATAAAATATATAAAGATAAACTTCACTAATTTAAAACATACATATATTACTGATTTAAAAAAGATTATCACAATTAATATTTTATTTAATCAATTTATTATGCTCTAATTTCACCTATTAAAACTATAATAGAAGCATTTTTTCTATTTCGATTTACATATTAAATTAATCTTTATATCACCCATAAATAAGGCAAAGATAGATTTCATAATTAAATAAAAAAAAGTATAAACAAATATTAGATATATTATGTGGTAATATTTACGTTTATGCGGTACAAATTAATAGTTATTTGGCAAATATCTATTTAATAAAATAAAGATTATTAACTATTTTCATAAAAATAAAGCAATAATATATAAACGAATTTTATTAACTTGAAATCAAATACAAAAAAGAAAAAAAAGGAAATACAATAAAACAAATAAGGGCTATCTGATTATATGTAACCTTGCATGAATAATTAATAAACAAAATAATTATTATGTAACATCTTATTAAAAACTAATATTATCAAAAGCATTAAAGATTAAAATAATAAAATTTCAAACAAATCTGAATGATTAATATTTAATTTAATATTAATCACTAATCAAAAGAACCTATTAGAACTAATAACGAGCAAACATAGTTAGTCAAATGATAGATTGGATAATAAGATAAATAGGACTGCAGCTCTTTTTGTAATAAATGGCACCTTTAAAAGACACCAATATAGTTCGGCACTTTCCAGAAAAGAATAAAAGGAGAATCTCTATTTCTACTTTTGATAAGAAACTTAACATTAGAAATATCTCATCTAAATAGTTTAATGTTCAACTAATACATAAAGCATAATACAGCTATCTGAATTTATACACACTGAGATTATATTATATGCTTGTTTTATACAAAATTCAAAGTTTTTGTATCACCTAGACGACAATTCAACAAAAAATCAATAATAACTGGAAACATATTCCTATTTTTGCAAAATTCTATTAAAAATGCATTCATATGGTACTGAATTATATCTGGATCGCTTTCTTTGTTATTGCATTCGTTGTAGCTTTGATAAGATTAATATTCTTTGGAGACACTCAGGTCTTTACTGAAATTATTAACTCTACTTTTAGCTCATCGAAAACAGCATTCGATATCTCACTAGGGCTTACAGGAATACTTTCTCTTTGGCTAGGAATAATGAAAATTGGAGAAAAAGGAGGTTTAATTGCAGCTCTTTCACGATGGCTCAGCCCTGTTTTTTGCAAGTTATTCCCAGGAATTCCTAAAGGGCATCCGGCTATGGGAGCTATTTTTATGAATATATCGGCAAATATGCTTGGCCTTGATAATGCTGCAACGCCTTTAGGATTAAAAGCTATGAAAGAATTACAAGAGCTGAACACAGATAAAACGACTGCCAGTAATCCGATGATTATGTTCCTTGTGCTTAATACTTCGGGACTAACATTAATTCCTATCAGCATTATGGTTTACCGCGCACAATTAGGAGCTGCGCAGCCTACGGATATTTTCATTCCAATCATGATAGCCACTTTTTGCGCTGCTATTGCCGGTGTAATATCCGTAAGTCTTTTCCAGAGAATTAATCTGTTTAACAAAGCAATCTTAGCTTTTATAGGAGGAATCAGTGTATTTATTGGAAGTATCATTTGTCTATTTAGCGCTCTATCAAAAGAAGAGATAGGTACCTATTCTACTCTTTTTGCTAATATTTTTCTTTTTTCAGTAATTCTTACTTTTATTACTTCAGGAATCAGAAAGAAAATAAATGTATATGAAACTTTTGTAGAAGGAGCAAAAGAAGGATTTTCCACAGCTGTGAGAATCATTCCTTACCTAGTGGCTATCCTTGTGGGAGTAGCCGTATTCAGAGCATCAGGTGCAATGGATATAATTATCCAGGGAATTGAATATCTATTTAAACTTAGCGGCTTAGACACCAGCTTTGTTGGCGGACTTCCTGTTGCCTTAATGAAACCTTTAAGTGGTAGCGGTGCACGAGGACTAATGGTTGATGCAATGAGAACTTATGGGGCTGACTCTTTTGTAGGAAGACTTTCATGTATTTTCCAGGGTTCTACGGATACCACATTCTACATTCTCGCAGTTTATTTTGGAAGCGTAGGTATCAGAAAAACACGCCATGCAGTTGCTTGTGGTTTAATCGCAGACCTTGCAGGAGTAATTGCTGCGATTTCAGTTTGTTATTTATTCTTTTATTAAATAAAACTATGGCTATAAGTTATCAGACAGACGGAGTTAAAATGCCCGCCATAAAAAAAAGAGAGACCACCGCATGGATCAAAGCGGTGGCTGGTTCATATGAAAAAAAAATAGGTGAAATTGCTTATATTTTCTGTTCAGATGAAAAAATCATTGAAGTAAACCGTGAATATCTTCAACACGATTATTACACGGATATTATCACCTTCGATTATTGCGAAGACAATATCGTATCGGGGGATATATTCATAAGCCTGGATACGGTAAAAAGTAACTCTGAACAGTTCAAAACAACTTATGAAGAGGAGCTCCATCGTACAATCATTCACGGTATTCTTCACCTCTGTGGCATTAACGACAAAGGAGAAGGAGAGCGCGAGATTATGGAAGCGGCTGAAAACAAGGCTTTGTCTTTACTAAAAGACTAGAGGTTTTACTTAGCTATTATTCGCAAGCAGAATCAGAGACACAGCAAAACCTGAACGAGATATAGTATGATATAAATCATTCAGCCAAAATCAGAATAGGTACAATAAAGTGGCCCATCTAACAAATGCGTAGATTTTGTCAATGTATGACAAGACCTACGCATTTTTAGGATAAACAAAAAAAAGTTTTCCTGCAAAACAAGCCCCATCTCCCACCATTTTAGATTAAATGCCCTATTAAAAAGACTTTCAAGAGTGGGAGATGCAAAATCATCTCCCACTAATTACGATTTATCTCCCACTTTTCAGGGGTATCTGCCACCTTTTTCATTACGGTCACATCACAATACGAACATTTAGTCATCTAAGTACGTGCGACTAATTAGTTTATAATATTAAAATTTGCAAAGTACTAATACTGCCGACTTGTTGAAAATGGATAGTATAAACTAATTTGGAAGACGTACTTATTAGCTCTACACTTACAGGCTGAATTAAATTCTAAAGAATATTCGCGCCATTAAAAATCCAGAAAAAGGCAATTTAAAAGCTTACTTTTCTTACCCGGAAAAGCCGTAATCTAATTCTTTTCTATTCAGACAATAAACTTACTAGTATTTTTCGTAAATTTGCAGCGTAAAATAGATTGAATCAATGGATTTTAAGTACGATGTAATTGTTATCGGAGCAGGACATGCCGGTTGCGAAGCTGCAGCTGCTTCAGCAAATTTAGGATCAAAGACGTGTCTCATTACAATGGACATGAATAAAATAGCTCAAATGAGCTGTAATCCTGCCGTAGGTGGAATCGCCAAAGGACAAATAGTTCGGGAGATTGACGCCTTGGGTGGTTATATGGGTCTGGTAACAGACAAGACAGCTATACAATTTCGTATGCTGAACCGATCAAAAGGACCGGCTATGTGGAGTCCGCGTGCTCAGTGCGACAGGAATAAATTTATTTGGGCCTGGAGAGAGATTCTGGAGAACATTCCAAATCTATATATCTGGCAGGACACAGTAAAGGAAATAATCGTTGAAAACGGAGAAATAGTGGGTTTAAAAACCTATTTGGACGTTGAATTCCGCGCAAAGACAGTAGTACTCACCGCAGGAACTTTCCTTAATGGACTGATGCACGTAGGCAAAACTCAACTTCCCGGAGGAAGAATGGCCGAACCAGCATCTTATCTTTTAACCGAATCCATCGTACAGCATGGAGTAAAGTCCGACAGAATGAAAACCGGCACTCCGGTACGTATTGACGGCCGTAGTGTAAATTACGACTTAATGGGAGTGCAGGACGGAGAAACAGATTTTCATAAGTTCTCATACATGAATACCGGAACACAGCACTTAAAGCAATTACAGTGTTGGACATGCTATACAAATGAGGAAGTACACCAGATTCTTAAAGATGGTTTGTCAGATTCTCCCCTATTCAACGGACAGATTCAAAGTATTGGTCCAAGATATTGCCCCAGTATAGAAACAAAGATCGTAACTTTCCCCGATAAGAACCAGCATCAGCTGTTCCTTGAACCGGAAGGAGAAACGACCCAGGAGTTTTACTTGAATGGATTCTCGTCTTCACTTCCGTTGGATATTCAGATAAGGGCATTGAAAAAGATTCCTGCATTTAAAGATTTAATGATCTATCGTCCGGGATACGCCATTGAATATGACTATTTCGATCCTACTCAGTTAAAACATACGTTGGAATCGAAGATTATTAAAAACTTATTCTTTGCTGGGCAGGTTAATGGAACTACCGGATATGAAGAGGCAGGCGGACAAGGAATCATTGCTGGAATTAATGCACATCAAAATTGTCATGGTGGAGAACCTTTTATCTTGGCTAGAGATGAAGCATATATTGGCGTATTAATCGATGACTTGGTTACAAAAGGTGTTGATGAGCCTTACCGAATGTTTACTTCCCGTGCCGAATACCGTATTTTACTTCGTCAGGACGATGCAGATATGCGATTAACAGAGAAATCATATAATTTAGGATTAGCAAGAAGAGATCGTTATTCCCTTTTGATCGACAAAAGAGATAATATAAACCGAATTATGAAGTTTGCTCAAACACATTCAATAAAAGTAGGACCTATTAATGATGCACTCGAAAATCTTGGTACTTCTCCACTTAAACAAGGATGCAAACTAATTGATCTAATTAATCGTCCTCAGATTTCTTTAGAAAACATATCTGAACTCATCCCTGCATTTAAAGAGGAATTAGATCAGATATCTGATAGAAAAGAGGAAATAAAAGAAGCTGCAGAAATTCTTATCAAATATGAAGGCTACATTAATCGCGAAAGATTAATTGCAGATAAAATTGAGCGACTCGAAACAATTAAGATAAAAGGCAAGCTCGACTATAATACCATAAATTCCATATCGACTGAAGCGAGACAGAAGCTAATTAAAATTGACCCGGAAACAATTGCGCAAGCAAGTAGAATCCCAGGTATCTCGCCAAGTGATATAAACGTTTTACTGGTGCTTTTAAGGAAATAAGCGCCACGTTTCACGTGAAACAATTAAATTAATAAGAAACAACTAAAATACTGGCTATGAACAAAGAAAAGCTAATTAAAAGCATTAGAAATGTACCCGATTTCCCTATTCCCGGAATTCAGTTTAAAGATGAGACAACCCTGTTTAAAGATGCGGATTGTTTGAGAGAACTTTCTGATGAACTTTATGAGATGTACAAGGATAAAGGGATAACAAAAGTGGCAGGAATTGAATCAAGAGGATTTATTATGGGACCTATTTTAGCAGCAAGGCTGGGAGCTGGATTTATTCCTATCCGTAAACCGGGAAAACTTCCTGCAGCTACTTTAGAAGAAAGCTATAACAAAGAGTACGGAACAGATACTATCCAGATTCACAAAGATGCAATATCTGAAGATGATATAGTATTACTGCATGATGACCTTTTGGCAACTGGCGGAACAATGAAAGCAGCAATCAAATTAACGAAGAAATTTAATCCAAAAGGGATTTATGTCAATTTTATCATTGAATTACTTGATTTAAATGGTCGGGCAATCTTTGATAATGACGATAACATTGAAGCTGTTTTAACTCTTTAATCAATAAAGCAACTAAAATAATGGAACCTCAGGAGCTGAATACTTCAGACTATTTAAAGGGAATTGTATCAAATCTCCCCGAAGGGCCTGGAATTTATCAGTATTTAAACTCCGAAGGTACCATTATCTACGTTGGAAAGGCAAAGAATCTTAAGCGGAGGGTTTACTCCTACTTTAGCAAAGAACACGAACCAGGAAAGACAAGAATTCTGGTTAGCAAGATAGCAGATATTCGTTATGTCGTTGTAAATTCCGAGGAAGACGCTTTATTATTGGAGAATAATCTGATAAAGAAATACAAGCCCCGCTACAATGTGCTACTGAAAGATGATAAAACTTATCCTTCTATCTGTGTAAGCAACGAGTATTTTCCGCGTATCTTTAAAACAAGAAGAGTTATCCGTGACGGTTCTACTTACTACGGCCCCTACAGCTATTTGCCTTCCATGTATGCTTTATTAGATCTTATAAAGCATCTTTATCCTATCCGCACCTGTCATTTGAACCTTACTCCCGAGAATATTCGTGCAGGCAAATTCAAAGTTTGTCTGGAATATCATATAAAAAATTGCGCCGGCCCCTGTGTGGGCTTGATGTCTCATGATGAATATCTAAAGAATATAGGTGAGATTAAAGAGATTCTTAAAGGAAATACACAGGAGATAAGCAAGACTTTATTCCAGAAGATGCAGGATTTAGCAATGGATCTTAAGTTTGAAGAGGCGCAAAAGATGAAAGAAAAGTATGAATTGATCGAGAATTACCGGGCAAAATCGGAAATAGTAAGCTCTGTTCTTCATAATATTGATGTATTCTCCATTGCAGATGATGAAAAATCCGCCTTTATAAACTACTTACATATTACCAACGGCAGCATCAACCAAGCATTTACTTTTGAATATAAAAAGAGACTTAACGAAACTCCAGAGGAGTTACTTTCGCTGGGCATTATAGAAATGCGCGAACGCTACAAGAGTCTTTCAAAGGAAATAATTGTTCCTTTTGAGATGGGAATAGAGCTAAAGGACGTAACATTTACCATTCCTCAAAGGGGAGATAAGAAGAAACTGCTTGATCTTTCACTGATGAATGTAAAGCAGTACAAAGTAGACCGTCTGAAACAGGCCGAAAAGCTGAATCCTGAGCAACGAAGTATTCGGATAATGAAAAAGATGCAGAGCGATTTTCACCTGAAAGATCTCCCTATGCATATAGAATGCTTCGATAATTCAAACATACAGGGCGCTTATCCTGTGGCTTCATGCGTGGTATTTAAAAAGGCAAAACCGTCAAAGAAAGACTATCGTCACTTCAATATAAAGACGGTTGAAGGGCCAAATGACTTCGCATCAATGGAAGAAGTGGTTTACAGGCGGTATAAGCGGTTATTAGACGAAGGGCAACCTTTGCCTCAGTTAGTCATCGTTGACGGCGGGAAAGGGCAGTTAAGCTCGGCACAAAAGATCTTTAATGAGCTTGATCTTTTTGGCAGAGTAACCTTAATTGGCATTGCCAAAAAGCTTGAAGAGATCTTTTTCCCCAATGATCCCTACCCTCTTTACCTGGACAAAAACTCGGAAAGCCTGAAAGTTATCCAGCATCTGCGTGATGAAGCCCATCGCTTCGGCATTACTTTTCACCGGAATAAGCGCAGCAAAGGCCAAACAAAATCGGCCCTTGACGAGATAAAAGGTATCGGCGAGAAAACCAAAACCGCATTACTTAAAGAATTTAAGAGCGTAAAACGCATCCAGGAAGCTTCACTGGAAGAACTTTCCGCCATCGTAGGCGATGCTAAAGCTAAAAATATTTTAGAGAACCTGCGTAAATAAAGTTAGAATTACTAACTTTGTCTTTTACGACAAACAAGAAATTTGATAAAATGAGAGCTGTAATACAACGTGTCAGCCATGCGTCTGTCACTATAAACGGGACATGTAAATCTGCTATAAAAGAGGGATTACTGGTACTGGCAGGCATTGAGGAAACCGACGGGAAAGAAGATATAGAATGGTTATGCAAAAAGATTGTGAACCTGAGAATTTTTGATGACGAAAACGGGGTGATGAATAAATCTATACTGGATATAGGCGGAGAGATCCTTGTTATTAGTCAGTTTACACTTCATGCATCTACAAAAAAAGGGAATCGCCCTTCCTATATAAAGGCAGCAAAACCGGATGTTTCCATACCTCTTTACGAAGCTTTCTGCGAGGAGTTGAGCTTTTCCTTAGGGAAAGAAGTAGAAACCGGAGAGTTTGGTGCCGACATGAAAGTGGAACTTTTAAACAACGGTCCTGTCACCATTTGCATGGACACTAAAAACAAGGAATAATGACACTGGAAGAAGCGCAAAAAGAGGTCGATAACTGGATCAAAACATACGGAGTACGCTACTTTAGCGAGCTTACAAATATGGCGGTTTTAACCGAAGAAGTGGGTGAATTAGCGCGGGTAATTGCCCGAAAATACGGGGATCAGTCCTTTAAAGAAGGCGAAGAATGCAATCTGGCCGATGAAATGACAGATGTACTTTGGGTACTTCTATGCCTGGCAAACCAAACTGGCGTAGACCTTACAGAGGCGTTTAAAAGAAACCTCGAAAAGAAAACAAAAAGAGATAACGAAAGACATATAAATAATCCTAAACTTACAAGTAATGGAAAATAATGAAGCACAAGAAAATAAGTATGACATTGCTTTAAACAAGTATAATACCGAACTTAACGACAATGATGTTAAGGCAGAAGTTGCTGCAATAATTGAAAAAAACGTTCCTAAAAACAACACTGTCGACGTAAAGAAATTCCTCTTCCACTGCATTGATTTGACTACACTCAATACAACAGACAGCGAAGAAAGCGTGATGAAATTCACCGAGAATGTAAACAGATTCGCGGAAGAATATGGAGAAATGGACAATGTTGCCGCCATCTGTGTGTACCCCAATATGGCAGGAGTTGTAAACGATACGCTAGAAGCCGATAACGTTAAGATAGCCGCCGTAAGCGCCGGTTTCCCTTCTTCACAAACCTTTATAGAGGTAAAAATTGCCGAAACGGCAATGGCTATTATGGAAGGTGCAAATGAGATCGATATTGTGATATCTGTAGGCAAGTTCCTCAGCGGCGACTACGAAACAATGTGCGATGAAATTCAGGAAATAAAGGATACCTGCAAGGAAAATCACCTGAAAGTTATCCTTGAAACAGGAGCCCTTGGCAGTGCTTCCAATATCAAAAAGGCCTCTATCCTATCCATGTATGCAGGAGCCGACTTCATTAAAACATCTACCGGCAAACAGCAGCCCGCTGCAACGCCCGAAGCCGCCTATGTAATGTGTGAAGCTATCAAGGAATACTATGAGGAAACAGGAAATAAAATCGGTTTTAAGCCCGCAGGAGGCCTTAATTCTGTAAATGATGCACTTGTGTATTACAGCATCGTAAAAGAAGTTCTGGGACAGGAATGGCTCACCAATGAGCTTTTCCGTTTAGGAACCAGCCGCTTGGCCAATCTTTTATTATCTGACATCAAAGGAGAAGAAATTAAGTTCTTCTAAAGATAGAAAACAAGGCTTTTTAAAAGCCTGATATTAGTAACAGCATAAAAGGAATCCCCTGAATCGCTTCTAATGAAAGAAGAAATTCAGGGGATTTTATATATGAATTTAAGTAATTCTGTCTCGAAACTTAAGCCATTTACTGGTTATACATTTATCAAAAGG
This sequence comes from Bacteroidaceae bacterium, assembly GCA_963667395.2. GTDB lineage: Bacteria > Bacteroidota > Bacteroidia > Bacteroidales > Bacteroidaceae > Bacteroides. Next base: position 2,819,629 of record CAXXJL010000001.1, on the reverse strand, counting down.
TCTACTCCTAATTAAAATAACATCTACTGTATCTTGCTGTTAAGTCTACTCCTAATTTCAATAATCTCTACTATACCCCAAGGCAAAGCCTACGTCTTTTCATAAAAACAAAAGGATAAAAGGGCTTAACTTACGGGTAGTTTAACCTTATTTGTTTCGGTCAACCACATAATCCAAATAGGAAACAAGTGATTGTTTAATTACAGAATCAGGGAAACCATCCAAGAGCTGAAGGGCTTTTAAATGATAATCGGCCATTACTTTATTGGCATATTCTATTCCACCGTTTTGTTTTGCAAAATCAATCAGGCTTCTGATTTCATCTTCAGTAGCTGTTCCTGCTTTTATCTTGATTGCCAAGTCCTTAATACCCTCACTGTCGGTATTATTAATGGCATAAATAGCCGGAAGAGTTAATTTCCCCTCGCGCATATCGTTTCCAGTTGGCTTACCCACTGCAGAATCGTCATAATAATCAAAAATATCATCCTTAATCTGGAAGCAAACACCGATGTATTCACCAAATAAGCGAGCCATTTCTACCTGTTCAGGAGATACTCCCGAAGATAATGCAGCAGTTTGTGTGCAGGCGGAAAAAAGAGCGGCTGTTTTCTTTCGTATAACGTCAAAGTACACAGACTCGGATATAGCAGCATTACTGACATTGGAAAGCTGAAGAAGCTCCCCTTCAGACAAGTCCTGCCCTAAGCGCGAAATAACTTTTATCACGTCATTATTACCAGAAAATGCAGCTTGAATAAGACAAGTGGAAAGCAAATAATCGCCCACTAATATTGACACTTTATTATCAAATAAAGCATTCACAGAGGCTTGACCGCGACGTTCCGAACTTTCATCTACTACATCATCATGCACCAAACTGGCTGTGTGAAGTAGTTCCAAAGAAACAGCACCGTGGAGCGTAGCTGAAGTGACTTTCCCAAATAATCTGGCAATAAGAAGCACTAAAATTGGGCGCATCATCTTTCCCCTACGTTGCTTTATGTGAGAAAGAACCTCTTGCAACAATGGGTTTGAATTATCCAACGAACTATTAAAGAGCTCTTTAAACTGCTCCAGATCTGAAATAATAGGAGACTTAATCTGAGATAATCTGTCCATACACCATACGATTTAGGCACAAAAGTAATAATAAAACCATTAATATGGTATTTTTTTGTACTTTTACCAAAGAAAAATTGAAAAGATTATGAATCAAACAGATAAATTGTTCCTTTTAGACGCTTATGCACTCATTTACAGAGCTTATTACGCATTCATTAAAAGTCCACGAATCAACTCAAAAGGCTTTAATACTTCCGCAATATTAGGCTTCGTTAATACACTTGAAGAGCTTTTGAGAAAGGAAAATCCTACACATATTGGAGTTGCATTTGATCCTTCCGGACCAACTTTCAGGCATGAAGCTTACGAGAAATATAAGGCGCAACGCGAAGAAACTCCCGAAGCAATTCGTCTCTCTGTACCAATTATAAAAGACATTATCCGGGCTTATCATATTCCAATTCTTGAGGTTTCAGGTTATGAAGCCGATGATGTAATTGGTACTCTTGCCACTGAAGCCGGCAAACAAGGAATCACAACTTACATGATGACTCCGGACAAAGATTATGGTCAGCTGGTAAGCGATAAAATTTTTATGTACCGCCCCAAATACGGAGATAAAGAATTCGAGGTTTTGGGAGTGGAAGAGGTAAAAGCTAAATATGACATCTCCTACCCTGCTCAGGTTATCGACATGCTTGGACTAATGGGCGACGCTTCCGATAATATTCCAGGCTGTCCCGGTGTAGGAGAAAAAACGGCTCTAAAGTTAATTGCCGAATTTGGCAGTGTAGAAAATCTGCTTGAGCATACCGATCAATTGAAAGGTGCTCTGAAAACAAAAGTGGAAACTAATAAGGAGATGATCATCTTCTCTAAATTTCTTGCAACCATTAAAATTGATGTTCCTATTGAACTGAAAATGGAAGAGCTTGTTCGTGAAGAAGCGAACGAGGAAGAGCTGAGAAAAATTTTCGAGGAGTTGGAATTTCGCAACTTAATGGAGCGAATTTTTAAAACGGAGAAAAAACAGGTAAACACAGTTCCTCAACAAGGCGATCTCTTTGCAGAATTTACGACCAACGGACAGATTGAGGAAAAATACTCAAATCTAACGAGGTTAGAATCGTTGAATTATGACTACCAACTAATTGATAATGAAGAGAAAAGGCGTGTTTTTATTCAAAATATGCTGACATATGATATAATTAGTCTGGACACGGAAACCACCGGAATCGATCCAATCATTGCAGAATTGGTGGGAATGAGCTTCAGTGTTGCCGAAAACCAGGCTTACTACATTCCGGTTCCTCCAAAAAGAGAAGAAGCGCTAAAAATTGTTAATGAGTTGCGTCCAATCTTCGAAAACGAGAAATCACTCAAAGTTGGGCAAAATATCAAGTACGATATGCTGGTGCTCCAAAATTATGGTGTGGAAGTTAAAGGAAAACTTTTCGACACAATGGTAGCGCACTACGTTCTTCAACCCGAGCTCCGGCACGGGATGGATTACCTTGCCGAGATCTATCTCAATTACCAGACAATTCACATTGACGAGTTAATTGGTGCAAAAGGGAAAAGCCAACTTAACATGCGCGACCTCTTCCCCGAACAAGTGTACAAGTATGCTTGCGAAGATGCCGATGTTACTTTGAAGCTGAAAAATATTCTTGAGAAGGAATTAAAAGAAAATAGTATTGAAGATTTATTCTATAACATAGAAATGCCACTTGTTCGGGTTCTTGCCTACATTGAACGGAATGGCATGAGACTAGACCTCGAAGCACTTAAGCAAACATCTGAGGATTTTACAGCACGGATGAATGGTATAGAGAAAGATATTTACTCATTGGCTGGCATGGAATTCAATATTAGCTCACCCAAACAAGTAGGAGAAGTGCTCTTCGAAAAGCTGAAGGTGGTGGAAAAGGCAAAGAAAACCAAAACAGGACAATACTCTACTTCGGAAGATGTATTGGAAAGCATGCGAAGCAAGCACCCGGTTGTAGAGAAAATTCTTGAATATCGTGGACTGAAAAAACTATTGAGCACTTACATTGATTCGCTTCCTTTGTTGATAAATCCTGAAACAGGAAAGATACATACGTCATTCAATCAAACAGTTACCTCCACAGGTAGACTAAGTTCCAGCAATCCTAACCTGCAGAATATACCTATTCGCGATGAAGATGGAAAAGAGATTCGTAAAGCATTTATCCCAGATGACGGATGTATCTTCTTCTCTGCTGACTACTCCCAGATTGAACTGAGGATTATGGCCCATCTAAGTGAGGACAAAAACATGATAGATGCCTTTCTTTCCGGTTATGATATTCATGCAGCAACTGCTGCAAAAGTCTACAAAATAGATATTTCCGAAGTAACAAAGGATATGCGCCGCAAAGCCAAAACGGCAAACTTTGGTATCATATACGGAATATCAGTATTCGGACTGGCGGAAAGAATGGCGGTAGACAGGAAGGAAGCCAAAGAACTGATTGATGGTTACTTTGAGACCTACCCAAGAGTAAAAGAATACATGGATAAAAGCATTGAAGTAGCCAAAAAGAATGGTTATGTAGAGACTATATTCCATAGAAAAAGATACCTTCAGGACATCAATTCAAGGAATGCAGTTGTTCGTGGATACGCAGAAAGAAATGCAATTAATGCACCAATTCAGGGAAGCGCCGCCGACATAATCAAGGTTGCTATGGTAAACATTTATAACCGTTTCAAGAAAGAAAATGTTCAGGCCAAAATGATTTTGCAGGTTCATGATGAACTTAACTTCAGTGTTCCTGTTAATGAAAAAGAACTAATAGAACAGATTGTGATAGAAGAGATGGAAAGAGCCTACAAAATGCACGTTCCTTTGAAAGCCGATTGCGGATGGGGCAAAAACTGGCTCGAAGCTCATTAATAAATTACTAGTAAATAGCAGCATTTTAATATAATATACTTATTTTGGATATTGAGATTTATAGCTATAAAACAAAAGAAAATATATAGCTAAAGCACGTATATCGGACGATAATATGTTTTAAATTATTATTGTCCGATATAGCTTTTAAACTTACTGATAAATAGCAGTATTTTAGTCTGTTTTATCTATAAATATTATTGTTTTTATGGCTGATAAACACAGAAATATCTGTATATATAAGTACAATAACCGGAAACCTAAAAGCCTTCATTTCAAGAATGATAAGATAGTTCGTTTGATTATAAAAATGAAAGATTATGAAACAAACAGAAAAACAAAAAGAATTCCTCGGGATTATTGAATCTGCAGAGATTGTTTACCTATCAACAGTAGATGCTGAGGGATATCCTTCAACACGTGCAATGCTAAATCTGAGGAACAAAAATCATTTTTCACATTTAGACCCACTATATAAAGCTGAAGAAAACCCATTTACAGTATATCTTACCACCAATGCCACTTCTCAAAAAAACAGAGAGATTACTGCAAATGAGAAAGCTTCTCTATATTTTTATGAACTCGTATCTTTTAAAACAGTAATTTTAAAAGGCAGGATAGAGGTTGTTACTGACAATGATTTCAAACAAAAGGCATGGATGGATGGATGGAAGGACTTCTATCCTGAAGGACCTGATTCTAATGCCTATTCGTTGCTCAGGTTTGTACCTCTCAGAATAAATGGAGATATTGAGTTTAGTCTATAAACTAAAATAATAATAACATTGTCAGTTATCTGCATATGAAAAATCTGGTTTTCACACTTTGTACTCTCTCATTTTTATGTTTGCCTGTATCAGCTCAACAGGCTCAATCACAAGATTACCTGCCTTATGGAGTGCAAAAGAATATGCCTTCTTCATATCAGAAGATGAAAGAGACGCTCACCTACCCTATGGCCTGGGGAAAGTCACCGATAAAAAATTTCAATAAGTGGAAGAGAACCGGACGGGAAGTGCTTTATTCCTGCCTGAATCCGGCACCTCCCACTGCTCCATTCGAGATGAAAGTCTTGGAAAAAGAGCAAAGAAACGGATATGAAGCACGAAAAATTGCACTAAACATCTCGGGATTTGATCGGATTCCTGCCTACTTATTGGTACCCGATAAAGTGAAAGGTCCCTACCCTGCCGTGGTGATGTTGCATGATCACGGTGCAAAGTTCTCCATTGGTAAGGAAAAAATGGTGAGACCCTTTGGTGTATCGCCCGAAGTATTGGCGGATGCCGATAAATGGGCGGTGCAATGTTACGATAGTGCCTACGTGGGCGATTATTTTGCGGCGCATGGCTATGTTGTTCTCTCTATTGATGCCCTGTTTTGGGGCGAAAGAGGGCGAAAAGAAGGCGTAAACTATGATGCACAGCAAGCACTTGCCTGCAACCTGATGCAGATGGGATATAACTGGTGCGGCGTTATCACGTTTGATGATATCAGAAGCGTTGATTTTCTTGCCTCATTGCCCGAGGTAGATCCCGCCAGAATTGGTACACTTGGCTTCTCAATGGGTGCCCACCGTGCCTGGATGCTTTCTGCCGCAACAGATAAAGTGAAGGTTGGAGCCGCCATTTGCTGGATGAATACCACCGATTCTCTGATGACTTTGGGGAATAATCAGAATAAAGGTGGCAGTGCCTGGTCCATGCTTGTGCCGGGAATCCGCAATTATATGGATTACCCCGATGTGGCCTCCCTGGCTTGTCCTAAGCCGATGCTTTTCTTCAACGGATTGCGTGACAAGTTATTTCCTGTTAATGGTGTAAAAGATGCTTATAAAAGCCTCCATTCCACGTGGAACAGCCAGAATGCCGACAATAAACTTGTAACAAAATTATGGGATGGCCCTCACTTCTTTAGCAAAGAAATGCAGAAAGAAACGCTGGATTTCTTTGATAAATTTCTGAAAAAGCAGTAATTAAAATATATTGATAGATTATGCTTTAGAAAGCAGCTGATTATCTTCCAAGAGATTAGGAGTAGAAATAAGTATTTTACCAGATTATCCCGGTAAAATGATCTTTACCCTCATTTTTATAAAAGGATCAAAACGAATAGAATACCAGGTTCCTGCTCTAGAAAAATAACACTGGATGAATGATCTTATTCCTAAAAAGAATCATTCATCCAGTGTTATTTGTTTATTCATCGCTTTTAGCAGAAAATTAAGGTTCTTCGTCACTTTAGGTGCAAGCAAACGGTCTCAAATGCTTATTTAATAAAGACTCTACATGCTTTTTAATAAGCCATTTATTGAATCTGATAAAAAGTTGGTAAAAGCACTATAAATAAAAGGCTCAATGCAATAGCTTGCACCTAAAGTGACGAAGAACCAAAATTAATCATAGATGATAGACTAAAAGCGCTATATAATAACGACTTAGCAAAGTGAAATATAAAAGACCAAAGCACGATTTTCGCCCAAAGTACCATTAAAAAAGCTGTTTCCTCCTCTTTCCCTACAACGAAACAAGCAAATGAACCGGAAAATCTTCCTGAGACAAGCTGCGACCTGCCGTTGCCGGACGGCTATTTCTAGGGTCTGGAAGCGGAATTTCGGCCGTCATAACGGGTGCTATAACCTTTTGTGCCTTGATTGTTTGAGTGTGAGCCGCCTCCCTCCTCTCCTTTCTCTCCAGTGTTTTCACCGCGACCTGAACCTGCTGATAGATTGTATCCGTATGCTTTTCAGTAACAACCACAGTGTCATTTACCGCTAGTTTGTCATCTTTCGGTGCATTGTCAAACGGGAAATTCCAGCCAATCAGTATCCCAATGAGGCAAGCTGCGGCAAGCCACCAGGGAGAAATCGCCATCTTTCGGGAAGCACCTTCCCGTTGCTCTATTTGTTTCATCAATGAATCGAAGGAGCGAGGAGCATTTCCGGTTTTATCCTTATCATACAGAGCTTTAGATGTTTCAAGTATTCGCTTTACATCTCTGGATTCTTCCAATTTAGTTAGTTCATCTTCTTTCATCTTTTATGGTTTTACTGGGTTATACATGGATAATGACTGAGACAGACTACGCAATGCATAGTGCAGTCTCGATTTAACTGTCCCTTCGGGACAATCGAGCACCCGGGCAATTTCCTGCACGGAAAGCTCTTCGTTGTAACGAAGAGTAAAGGCAGCCAACTGATCACCGGAAAGTTTACTGAGAGAGATACTCAGCTGATTTTCAAAGACAGCCTGATCATAGATCTTTTCAAAGGTAGGCTCTTCGGTAGCATCGGAGTTATAGATCAGTTCCTGTTCGTGATTTTCAACCACTTCCTGATGTCTATATTCATTTTTACACAGATTGTATGCCATTGAGAAGGCCCACGATGAGAAAGTTCTTCCCTCTTCGTAGGCACCTCTGCTTTCATAAACTTTAAGAAAGAGTTCTTGTGTAAAGTCCTCAGCTTTAGCAATATCATATCCAAGCATACGGATAAAGAATCCTTGTATACGCCTTGCGTATCGGGTGTAGAGTTCCTCAAAAGCTTTGGCGTTATTTCGGGAAACCCACCGCATCAGTTCTTCGTCCGTATCTTGTTTGTATGAGTGAAATATCCTCATTTCCCGCTTGGTTCAAGGCATTTCAGGTACTCATTTTTACTATCGCTATTATCAAAAGAATAATTATCAATAATGGCATGAAGCTGAGTTTTTAGTTTAGTATAGTTGTTCAAATCTCCTGTAACACGATAGAATTCTAAAAGCGAACTGAAACCCGTTACATAGTTCATATTTATATGTCCTACCATATCCTTGTAACCATCGGGAGTAAAGTTTTCTTTCAGGTAATCCAACAGATAAGTCTGCTCGTAATTCCGTTTTGTTATTGCCAGATTATCGTATGATTTGGCTGAATATTTCATCAGCAATCCTTCAGAATAAAGGCTGTCTTTTAATGAATCAAGCTCCCCCCCTCCCATAGCCGAGAAATAAACCGGACGATGCGTGTATTTAATTATATGTTTTGCAATCTCTAATGACAATTGATTATTAGCTGGATACTTTGCGCTCAGTTCTTTATCTGTTCCCGGAAAAGGAGGAACTCCCAATTCTTTGAGAACACGCTCCCGATAATTCTGCTCATACAAAAAAGGAAGACAGATAACTTTTTTATCCTTAAACAGATTCTTGCCATATTGAAGCAGCAACTTAGGATAGATACTATTATCACCATTGGCAAACACAATGCCACCCATCTCCATTCCGGCCATCTCGTTATAATCATAATTAAGCAGTCCAGCAGAATATTTTCCGCTTTCATACCATTTCTTACAGGTAGCTGTAAAGAGATTATCATTCTGGGTAAGAATAGCAAAGGAAACATAATCAGGAAAGAAGTTTACTTCATCAGGGCGCATGGAGATCGCCTTTTCCATGTACGAGCTTTTTCTCAAATCGTTACCGTTATGATAATACATCAGCGCGTTATAGGTATATGAATCAGGTATTGCCTTCTTCATTTCCTGCATAATCTTTTCCAGACGAGCATTGGCAGAATCGTAATCTTTCATATCAATATTACAGAACAACTCATATCTTGTGGCCCGGTAATAACTTTCCCACGCAGCTTCATTATGCTTATCTTTTGAAAGAACCTTCTTCCATGCTTCAGCTTGCTGCTTATACCACTCCGTTTCATGTGATTCTTTGGCAAAAGAAACTACTTTCTGAGGTGTTTGTGCAAAGGACGCCTGAAAAGCAAAACAGGCAATCAATAATCCGATATACTTTAATTTTCTCATATTCAAATTCATTTTTTAAGTGTAAACTAATTGTGAGGAACAGTTCCGAGATAGCATACACGTAAGAAAGCAGAACGTTCAAAGATAATAAAGAAATATTTTATGTTTGATATATATTGGAGGTCTATTTAGATATATATCAAAGCACCCTTTAGATATATATCTAAGCATACGTTTGATATATATCAAACGGAAAGAATATAACTAGGAAATGGTAAATCTTTCTTTATATATATTATTAATATTCAAGGTAAGTACTTAATCCTTTGTATTCCCCCGAATAATTTGTACTTTTGCAGGCTGAAAAAAGTTTGAATAAGAAAACAAATTAACGATATAAAGAATGGCTTTACAATGTGGTATCGTCGGCCTTCCCAACGTGGGAAAATCGACTCTTTTCAATTGCTTGTCCAACGCAAAGGCACAGTCTGCTAATTTCCCTTTTTGTACGATTGAACCTAACGTGGGCGTTATCACTGTTCCCGATGAACGTTTGAATAAACTTGCCGAGTTGGTTCACCCTAACCGCGTAGTGCCTACCACCGTAGAGATTGTGGATATTGCCGGATTGGTAAAAGGTGCCAGCAAAGGTGAAGGATTAGGAAATAAATTCCTTGCCAATATTCGTGAAACTGATGCAATTATTCACGTTCTTCGTTGTTTCGACGATGAAAATGTGGTGCACGTTGACGGAAGTGTAAACCCAATTCGCGATAAAGAAATTATAGATTACGAACTTCAGCTGAAAGACCTGGATACCATTGACAGTCGCCTTCAGAAAGTACAGAAACAAGCTCAGACCGGCGGCGATAAAGTTGCAAAGATGACTTATGAAATACTTGTAAAGTACAAGGAAGCTTTGGAACAAGGAAAATCAGCCCGTACGGTTACATTCGAAACCAAGGACGAACAAAAGTTGGCAAAGGAACTCTTCCTGCTCACAAGTAAGCCGGTTCTTTACGTATGTAACGTAGACGAAGGCAGCGCAGTAAGCGGAAATAAGTATGTAGAGATGGTTCGTGAAGCCACAAAAGACGAAGATGCTCAGTTACTTGTTGTAGCTGCCAAGATAGAATCTGAAATTGCTGAGTTTGAGACTTATGAAGAACGTGAAATGTTCCTCGGTGAGATTGGATTGACCGAATCGGGTGTAACCAGACTTATCAAATCTGCCTATAAGTTGTTGAATCTGGAGACTTATTTCACTGTCGGAGTACAGGAAGTTCGTGCCTGGACATACCTCAAAGGCAGCAAAGCACCGCAGTGTGCCGGAGTAATTCACACCGATTTTGAGAAAGGATTTATCCGTGCAGAGGTTATCAAATACAATGACTTCATTCAATATGGCTCGGAAGCCGCCATCAAAGAAGCCGGTAAGCTAGGTGTTGAAGGAAAAGAATATGTAGCAGAAGACGGAGATATCATGCATTTCCGCTTTAACGTATAAAAAACGAAATAACGCGGAATGGAATTGTACTGATTAAACTGTCAGTGCCCGCTTTAAGATATCAAAAATAAAAATTGAAAGGGTTGAATTCGCATTAGCTGAGTTTTCAGCCCTTTCTTCTATTCAATAGGAAATAAAATGGCGACAAAGTATCTCATTATAGGAACCGGCGGCGTGGGAGGAAGTATCGCTGCATTCCTTGCCCTGGCAGGTCATGATGTGACTTGTATTGCCCGCGGAGCTCACCTGAAAGCAATGCAGGATAACGGATTGAAACTAAAATCCGGACTGAAAGGCGAACAAACCGTTCATGTAAACGCATGTACTTCTGAAGATTACTCAGATAAAGCCGACGTGATCTTTGTCTGCGTAAAAGGATATTCCATTGACTCTGTAACAAAACTGATTGAAAAGGCTGCCCATAAAGACACGCTTGTAATACCTATTCTCAACGTATATGGCACAGGACCAAGGATACAACGCAAGGTTAAAAATGTAACCGTTCTCGACGGATGCATCTACATTGTAGGATTCGTATCCGCACCTGGCGAGATTACTCAGATGGGAACAGTTTTCCGCTTGGTATTTGGTGCCCGCAAAGAGGACAATGTGCCCTATGAAAAGCTTCTGGCCGTGCAGAAAGACCTTCAGGAAAGTGGCATCAAAGCTCCTATTTCAGAGGATATAAACCGTGATACTTTCGTGAAATGGTCGTTCATCTCCGCCATGGCCTGCACTGGTGCATACTATAATGTGCCTATGGGAGAGCTGCAAAAAGAGGGAAAACAGAGGGATACATTTATCGGTTTATCACAAGAAAGTGCCGCTATTGGCAAGGCCCTTGGCATCACATTCGGGGAAGATCTGGTAACCTATAACCTCAAAGTGATTGATAAGCTTGATCCAGCCAGCACAGCATCCATGCAAAAAGACATCAGCAAAGGCCACGAATCGGAAGTTGATGGTCTGCTCTTTGATTTTATTTCTAAGGGAGAAGAGCTGGGAATAGATACTCCTACTTATAGACTGGTTGCTGAGAAATTCAGATAACCATTAAAACAGAATAACACTATAATTTTATATAATGCCCGAAAAGGAGAGATTTACTCCTTTCGGGCATTTTTATTATTTACACCCTCCTACTCTGTTTTTCTAAAAGCCAATATATCATTTCGAGAAACTTAATTATGCCTGATATTGATGTTGCAGAATGAAAAACTAGTAGCAGATCCTTCTAAAAGTAGCAGATAAAACACGATTTAGTAGCAGATAAAAATCATCTGCCACTGGCTATAACTCCCTATATAAAGGCTTTTATTCCATTTTAGTAGCAGGTGGCAGATGATTTTATTTTTTTCAGTACAGATGAATAAATAAAGTATTGCAGGGAATTAAAAACTATTTCCCTTTTACAATCTTCTTTATATCACTCAGTTTATTAAGCGCTTCCAATGGCGTTAAATTATTCACATCAATATTCAGAATTTCGTCCCTTATCTGGCAAAGGACTGGATCATCAAGCTGGAAGAAATTAAGCTGCATCCCTTCTCTGTTCTCTCTGACATCCGACAAAGGTTTGCCGGAAATCCCTTTTTTACGGTGATCCGATTCAAGTTTATGCAGGATATCATTTGACCTGTTCACAATACTTTTGGGCATACCCGCCATCTTTGCCACATGGATACCAAAGGAGTGCTCACTCCCACCCCGTTCAAGCTTGCGAAGGAAGATTACTTTATTATCAAGTTCCTTGACAGAAACGTTATAGTTCTTAATTCTTTTGAAGGACTTCTCCATTTCGTTGAGCTCATGATAGTGGGTGGCAAACAGCGTACGTGCCCTTGCTTTGGGATGTTCGTGTATATATTCCACAATAGCCCAGGCAATAGAGATACCATCATAGGTGGATGTTCCTCGTCCAAGCTCATCAAACAGGACAAGACTCCGCGGGGAAATATTATTTAATATATCGGCCGCTTCGTTCATTTCAACCATGAAGGTAGACTCTCCCACCGAGATATTATCACTTGCCCCAACACGGGTAAAAATCTTATCTACAAGTCCGATGTGCGCACTCTCAGCCGGAACAAAACTTCCTATCTGAGCCAGCAAAGTAATCAAGGCAGTCTGGCGGAGCAATGCCGACTTACCAGCCATATTAGGACCGGTAATGATAATGATCTGCTGATGCTCTGTGTCTATAGTGACATCATTTGCAATATATTTCTCGCCCAACGGAAGTTGCTTCTCAATAACCGGATGCCTCCCCTGCTTAATCTCGAGCACATCGTTATCTTCAATGACAGGACGAATATATTTATTTTCACTTGCAACGTTAGCAAATGAAAGAAGACAGTCAATTCTTGCTATCTGATTGGCATTAATCTGTATCGCGGGAATGTATTCACTCAATGAAAGAACCAGTTCATTATAAAGTCTCGTTTCAAGAACCAGAATCTTATCTTCGGCCCCTAATATCTTTTCTTCATACTCTTTGAGTTCCTGAGTGATGTAACGCTCGGCATTGACCAGCGTTTGTTTACGAATCCACTCTTGCGGCACCTTGTCCTTGTGAGTATTTCTCACTTCAATGAAATAACCAAAAACGTTATTATAGGCAATTTTCAAACTTGGAATACCTGTAAGCTCACTCTCCCGCTGCTGAATCTGCAGCAGATAGTCTTTTCCTGAGTAAGCAATCTTACGCAATTCATCTAAGTCGGCATTGACCCCACTCTTTATCACACCGCCTTTATTAATCATGAGCGGAGGATCATTATTAATTTCCTTATCTATTTTATCTCTGATGGTAAGACAGAGATTTAGCTGGTCTCCAATCCTATTCAAGCTTGCATTATCGGCACTCAAGCAGGCTTCTTTGATTGGCTCAATGGCTAGCAGCGCAACTTTCAACTGCACCACTTCACGCGGAGAAACACGCCCCACAGCCACTTTCGAGATAATTCTTTCCAAATCGCCTATTAAGTGAAGTTGTTCTTCCATTAGCTCCTTGAATTCGGGCTTACGGAAGAAGTATTCCACCACATTAAGTCGGTCATTGATTGGCTTTTCATCTTTTAAAGGAAAGACCATCCAGCGCTTTAACATACGTGCGCCCATAGGACTAATAGTTCTATCAATAACATCCAGCAGGCTTTTTCCGCCTTCGTTCATACTTGAAATCAATTCAAGATTGCGAACTGTATATTTATCGAGCCGCACATACCGGTCCTCTTCAATGCGTGAAAGCGAAGTTATATGACCAATTTGTGTGTGTTGCGTCATATCCAGATACTGAAGAATAGCCCCGGAAGCAATAATTCCGTACTTAAGATGTTCCACTCCAAAGCCCTTCAGATTGTTGGTTTCAAAGTGCTTCAAAAGGCGTTCGCGGGCACTGGATTCAGTAAAAGCCCAGTCGTCGAGCTCGAAAGTAAAGAATTTGTTTCCAAAATTACCTTCAAACATGCCTCTTCTACTTCTTTCAAAGAGCACTTCTTTAGGAGCAAAATTATTTAATAACTTATCTATATAGTCGAACGGACCTTCGGCAGTGAGAAACTCTCCTGTCGAAATATCAAGGAAAGATATCCCACATCCGGTCTTACCAAAATGAACCGCTGCAAGGAAGTTGTTTTCTTTGTAATTCAGTATGTTATCATTGATAGAAACACCGGGAGTAACAAGCTCGGTAATGCCACGCTTTACAAGTTTCTTAGTAGTTTTAGGGTCTTCTAATTGGTCACAGATGGCAACTCTTTTGCCAGCTCTGATCAGTTTGGGCAGGTATGTATCAAGTGCATGATGGGGAAAACCAGCCATTTCAACTGTTTTGCCTTGCCCGTTAGCTCTTTTAGTTAAGGTAATTCCCAGTATATCTGAAGCAATTACTGCATCATCAGAATATGTTTCGTAAAAGTCTCCGCAACGAAAAAGCATCACAGCATCGGGGTGTTTTGCTTTTAAATCCAGAAATTGCTTCATCATGGGAGTAAGAACTATATCATTTGCCACGTTAAATTCCTCTTCTTTTAGTGAATAATAAACGCAAATATAGTTCTTTTTAAGAAGAAAAGCAGATGTAAAAAGTGTAAAGTTGTATAATTATTAAAGTTTGAAGCTAGTAACAGCACTCTGAAGTGGCATCTACCCCTTTTTCTTTCATTATACTGATAATCTCGTTTATATCCTTCTTGGGAAGCATATCTAATGGAAACTGATAATATTTCAGGTTCTTATCTAATATCTCCAGATAAAGAAAAGCTCCTTTTCCCAAACTTGAACCGAAGGCCACCTTCATTATGTCGCTATACTTAAAACCCCTACTCTTTCTCCCAAGCAAATTCCTTATTGTAAAGGATTCATCTTTCATCTTAAGATAATACATCCTTTCCCAATATGCATAAATAAAATAAGACAAAAGGGGTAAAAGACAAAGTAAAAGATGGAATATCTTATCGCTATGTTTAGTAATGAAGACATATACCATAAGAGCTATAATAAAGAGCAAAGCAATAATGGGGAATATTACTGTAAGAAAAGCTTGCTTGCCCGACTTTTGATATATAGAGACCTTAACTTTTACATCTTTAGGAATTACCGGTTTATAATTCATAAACGGAATATTATTCTCCTTTAAAACATTGAGTATTATCTTTATATCGTGAAAACCAAATAGGGAAAAAGCTTTTCTTTCGCCCGAATGATAATGAAATATAATAACAGTTGGACCGCTTATACCAAGATATTTACCTCTTCCTTTATGAACAGAATAGTAATAATCTCTCATAAACTCGAATCCCTTAAGCTCACTCAAAGGAATTTTAGCTTTGGGAAGTGAAAAAAGGTTATACATTACTATCATATCTTCCTTTAAGCATATCTTCCCTATCCCTTTTGAGAAGGCATAAAACAGCAGTGGGAACAACAGGAACAGATAAAGATAAATCATTAAAATCAGCTCCTCCAATATTGCAAAAAGGAGAACGCATGATAACAGAAGTACGACTACCCAGAATAGCCTGTATTTCTTACCAAGATAAAGAGTTATAGCTTTCATAATATCAAGGTATTTGGATTTATACAAAGATATAATTTATTTTTTATTCTAAATAGTTTTCTAAAACTATTTGAATGATAAAATTTCCCTTGTACAAAACAATGCATTCTTTTGTACAGAAGAATTAATTGTTTTGTACAGAAGATTACATTGTTTTGTACAAGGGAATTAAAACCGCTCACCGGAGATTAGAAAACCTTCAAGAATTTGCTGAAAGAAACGCCAAGTAAGCTTATCTTTCATTATCTTTGTCTTCTAAATAAATGATATTACGTATTAATTAACACACTAAGATAAAAGAGTATAGCTATGGAATATAATTTCAGGGAAATTGAAAAGAAATGGCAAAAAAGATGGGTTGAAGAAAAAACCTATCAGGTAACGGAAGATGATTCGAAGAAGAAATTTTATGTGCTCAATATGTTTCCTTATCCTTCGGGCGCAGGCTTGCATGTTGGACATCCACTTGGGTACATCGCTTCTGATATTTATGCCCGTTACAAACGTCTGCAAGGTTTCAATGTACTGAACCCTATGGGATACGACGCTTATGGTTTGCCTGCCGAACAATATGCCATACAAACCGGTCAGCACCCTGCAATTACTACTGTAAACAATATTAATCGCTACCGCGAACAACTAGACAAAATAGGTTTTTCTTTTGACTGGAGTAGGGAAGTACGCACCTGTGAACCCGATTATTACAAATGGACACAGTGGGCTTTTCAGCAAATGTTCAAGCATTATTATGACAATGATGCCAAAAAAGCAACTCCAATTGCTGATTTGATCAAAAGATTTGAAACAAAAGGAACCGAAGGACTGAACGCTTCCTGCGGAGAAGAGCTTTCATTTACCGCGGAAGAGTGGAATTCTAAAACTGAGAAAGAACAGCAAACAATTTTATTAAACTACCGGATTGCCTATTTGGGCGACACAATGGTTAACTGGTGTCCGGCACTTGGAACCGTACTGGCCAACGATGAAGTGGTGGACGGTGTTTCAGAACGTGGTGGTCATCCTGTTATTCAAAGAGTAATGCGCCAGTGGTGTCTGCGTGTTTCGGCTTATGCACAACGTTTGCTCGACGGACTGGAAACTTTAAACTGGACAGATTCACTGAAAGAGACACAAAAGAACTGGATTGGTAGGAGTGAGGGTGCTGAAATGAAGTTCAGCGTGAAAGATTCCGATCTGGAATTCACCATCTTCACCACTCGTGCGGATACTGTGTTCGGAGTTACCTTTATGGTACTGGCTCCTGAAAGCGAACTAACGGCTCTACTAACTACCGATGCTCAAAAAGCCGAAGTTCAGGCTTATCTTGATGCTACAAAGAAAAGAACGGAACGTGAACGCATAGCCGACCGACGCGTAACAGGTGTATTCTCCGGATCATACGCCATCAATCCTTTAACAAGAGAAGCTATCCCGGTGTGGATCAGTGATTATGTATTGGCAGGATACGGCACAGGAGCCATCATGGCTGTACCGGCACACGATAGCCGTGACTATGCCTTTGCTAAACATTTCGGTTTGGAAATTCGTCCGCTTATTGAAGGTTGCGATGTATCTGAAGAAAGCTTTGATGCCAAAGAAGGAATCATGACTAACTCTCCACGCCCTGAACATGCAATAGAAGGCGGTTTGGTTCTCAACGGACTGACTATAAAAGAGGCAATTGCCAAGACAAAAATATATATCAAGGAGACAAATCTGGGAAAAGTGAAGATAAACTTCCGTCTTCGCGACGCTATCTTCTCCCGTCAGCGCTATTGGGGCGAACCATTCCCTGTATATTACAAAGATGGAATGCCTTATATGCTCGATGAGAGCAAGCTTCCATTGGAGCTTCCGGAAGTAGACAAATTCCTTCCAACCGAAACAGGTGAGCCACCTCTTGGGCGTGCAAAGAACTGGAAAACAGAAGAAGGTTATCAGCTTGAACTGAATACTATGCCCGGATTTGCTGGATCAAGTGCCTATTATCTGCGCTACATGGATCCACATAACACGGAAGCTTTAGTTTCTCCAAAGGCAAATGCTTACTGGCAAAATGTAGACCTTTACGTAGGTGGTACGGAACATGCAACCGGACACTTAATCTATTCTCGTTTCTGGAACAAATTCCTTCACGATGTGGGTGCGTCTATCAAAGAAGAACCATTCCAGAAACTGATTAATCAGGGAATGATTCAGGGAAGAAGTAATTTTGTGTATCGCATTAAAGACACCAACACTTTTGTTTCACTAAATCTGAAAGATCAGTACGATGTAACTCCGCTACACGTGGATGTAAATATTGTAAGCAACGATATTCTAGACATAGAAGCCTTCAAAAACTGGCTACCCGAATACAAAACAGCAGAATTTGTTCTTGAAGACGGAAAGTATATCTGCGGATGGGCTGTTGAAAAGATGAGTAAATCCATGTTCAATGTGGTTAATCCCGATATGATTGTTGAAAAGTATGGTGCGGATACACTAAGAATGTACGAAATGTTCCTCGGCCCGGTTGAACAATCAAAGCCATGGGATACCAATGGTATTGACGGAGTTCATCGTTTTATCCGCAAGTTCTGGGCTTTATTCTACAACAAAGTAGGAGAGTACATTGTCAATGACGAACCTGCAACTAAAGAAGAACTTAAATCGCTTCATAAACTGATAAAGAAAGTATCAGGTGATATTGAGCAGTTCTCTTACAACACTTCAGTGAGTGCATTTATGATTTGTGTAAATGAACTATCTTCATTGAAGTGCAACAAGAAAGAAATTTTAAATCAGATCGTTATTCTTCTGGCTCCTTTCGCTCCTCATATAAGTGAAGAGTTATGGTCGGCTTTGGGTAATGTAACTTCTGTATGCGATGCTCAATGGCCTGCGTTTAATGAAGAGTATCTCAAAGAAGATGTGGTAAACTATACAATTTCCTTCAACGGTAAAGCTCGCTTTAATATGGAGTTTGCATCGGATGCAGATAATAATACCATTCAGGAAACTGTTTTAGCATCAGAAGTTGCTATAAAATGGATAGAAGGCAAACCTATCAAAAAAGTAATTATTGTACCAAAAAAGATTGTGAATATTGTAGTTTAAGTACAAAAAAACAAAATGGGAAAACTAAATAGAACAGATATTCTAAGAGAATCAAGAGATTACTTTTTTATAATCTTAGGTTTGATGTGTTATGCAATAGGTTGGGCAGCATTTTTACTGCCCTACCAAATTACCACCGGAGGTGTAACAGGTATTTCTGCTATTGTTTATTATGCTACAGGAATACAGATTCAGATTACTTATTTTGTGATAAATGCCTTTTTACTGACATTTGCACTTAAAATATTAGGCCCTAAGTTTAGCATAAAAACTTTATTTTCAATATTTGCCCTTACGTACTTTTTATGGTTATTTCAGGAATTAATAGGAAAAACACTAATACTAGGTCCAGGACAAGATTTCATGGCATGCGTAATAGGTGCGTCATTATGCGGAATGGGATTAGGGATAGTATTTGTAAACAATGGCAGTACCGGCGGAACAGATATTATAGCAGCAATTGTACATAAATATAGAGATGTTACCTTCGGGAGAATGATTCTGTATTGTGATATTGTGATTATCTCTTCCTGCTACTTTGTTTTTCATGATTGGAAAAGAGTAGTATTTGGTTTTACCACTCTGGTAGTTATTAGCTATGTTTTAGATTTAATAGTAAACAGCGCCAGACAATCCGTACAGTTCTTTATTTTTTCAAAACAATATGAAGAGATAGCCGAAAGAATTACTAAAGACACTCATAGAGGGGTTACCGTTTTAGATGGTCAGGGATGGTACAGCAAAAATCCTGTAAAAGTACTTGTTGTATTAGCTAAAAAGAGTCAGTCTGTGGAAATATTCAGATTAGTAAAAGACATCGATCCAAATGCCTTTATTTCCCAAAGCTCAGTAATTGGAGTATACGGAGAAGGATTTGATACTATAAAAGTAAAATAAACAGCAGTCTATAAAAATGAAAATAAAAATAGATAGTAAAAATAAAAGGGTAGATTATTTATTAATTATCACTTGTGTAATTTCACTTATCCCTTTATTTTTACTATCTATATATAACAATCCGGCCAACGATGATTATACATATGCATTAAGAGATACAAATAGAAATGTAATTGAAGTCATTCTAAATACTTATCAAAATTGGTCCGGAAGATATTTTTCAACTGCTATCGGACAAATAAATCCCCTTACTTATCACTCTTTAAACGCTTATAAAGTCTATCCTGTAATACTTATAATATTCTTTTGCACTGCATATTTTTATTTCTTTAATTCGTTATTTAAAGGAACCTTAAGTCGTTTAAAGATTAGTGCTATCAGCATGTTTTTTATTCTACTTTTTCTATTTCAGGCACCAAGTATTTCAGAAGCATTTTACTGGTTTTCTGGTTATGCGGCTTATACAGTTCCAGCTGCACTCACCATTATTCTTGGAGGATTACTAATTAAAAAAAGAACCCTGTTTCAGCAGGTAACAGCAATTATATTAACAATCTGTATAACTGGTGGCAATGAAGTCTCGGCAGTTATACTTTTCTCTATTCTATCATTCATTAATTATAATACATACAAGAAACAACATAAAATTAGTAAACAAGATTCGTTACTACTCATTATTTCTATTATTTGTTTAGTAATTGTTGCTCTATCCCCAGGAAATAATGTCAGAATTGAAGGAGAAACTACGTCACGCAATTTTCTATGGACATTTGCCGGAAGTATTTTACAGTCATTATCCTGGTTTGTTATATGGGGACAAACATTAATACTTGCATCTATAATTTATATTCCTTTGTTTGGTATAAAAATAGCTGAATCTAATAATATTCAGATTAAAAATCTCTTTCATATAAAATATAAGCATTATATATTATTCTTTTTCCTTACTCTTTTTATTGCTCACATTCCACCTCTATGGGGCCTGGGAACTGTCATAATTGGTCGTATAGCTAATGTTGTCTATATATTCTTTCTTTTCTCTTGGTTTTACGGTCTCCAAATGGTTATTAATAAATATAAAGAGAATATTTATATAACCAACAGTCACTATTTAAAATACATATACAGTGCTGTTTTTATTGCTTTTTTATTAAATAATGTATTCAATATCAATAATAATGTAGTTACCTCTTACGTTGATTTAATTACTGGCAAAGCCAGAAACTATAACAATGAATTAGAAAAAAGAGACTTAATAATTAAAAACAATCAAAGCAATCAAAAAATTATAACTCTTCCCCTTATAGATAACGTTCCAAGAACAATTTATTTCAATGACATTAGTAACGATGAAGACTATTGGGCTAATAAAAGTTATAGGGAATATTGGAATTGTAAATCTAAAATAAAAAAAGAAGAAGGTAAAGAATACAATTGCTCTAATTTTGAGGCTTTAAAGCTTTTTGGAAAAGATATTAGAAAAAATAATTTTAGCAAATAGAAAAATGAAAAATAAACTTGTTTTCGCTACAAATAATAAACATAAGTTAGAAGAAGTATCACATATATTAAAAGATAAAATTGAACTGCTTAGTCTAAAAGACATAAATTGTGATGTTGATATACCCGAAACTGCGACTACTTTAGAAGGAAACGCAGTTCTTAAAGCACAATATATTCATGAGAACTATGGTTTAAACTGTTTTGCCGACGATACCGGACTGGAAATAGAAGCACTTAATAATGAACCAGGAGTATATTCTGCAAGATATGCAGGTTCAGATAAAAGCTCAGAAGAAAACATGCTTAAAGTTCTAAAGAATCTGGAAGGAATAGAAAACAGAAAAGCGCAATTCAGAACAGCCGTTTCATTAATTATAAATAATGAACAATATCTATTCGAGGGAATTATTAAGGGAACTATCATTAAGGAGAAGCGTGGAATTTCAGGTTTTGGTTACGATCCCATTTTCGTTCCTGAAGGATATGATAAGACTTTTGCAGAATTAGGAAATGAAATAAAGAATAAAATTAGTCATCGTGCGTTAGCTATAAATAAGCTGTGTAATTTCTTAAAGGAATTTGACTATGAAAAAAATAATTTATAGCCTTTTATTATTTCTAATAACATCTTCTGCTTTTGCTCAAATGGCAATAGGGGAGTGGCAGGCTCATCTTTCGTATAATAATGTCACTCAAACTGCTCCGGCTGGTAATTTAATATATGCATTAAGTGATGCTTCTTTATTCTCATACAATAAAGAAGACCAAAGCATAAGTTTATACAATAAAGTAAATATATTAAGTGATAATAATATCAGCTATATAAAATATAGCAGCACCCATAATGCCCTTATTATTGTATATAAAAATTCTAATATCGATTTACTTATAAACGAAGATATATATAACATTCCCGATTTTATGAATAAAACCATGAGTCAGGATAAAACACTTAATAGTATAAATATATCCGGTGATTTTGCCTATTTTTCAACTAATTTCGGCATACTTATTCTTAATCTAAAAAAGAAAGAAATTACTAACACATTTATATTAAATAAGAAGGTATATGCTTCTGTTATCAAAGATAATACAATTTATGCTGCAACTGAAAATGGTTTGTTTTCAGGTAAAATAACTGATAATTTACTGGATAATAATAACTGGTCATTATTTAATGAGACTGTATTTAACCAGCTTTCATTATTTGAAAATAATATTATCGGAAATAAATTAAATAATGGAATTTACCAATATGATGAAAATTTCAAAACATTTACCCAATTAATAGGAGGATATTATGCTTTTGCTGATGTTTTTGATGATAAACTTATTGCGGGTAATAATAATTCTATTGTAATATTTAACCATTACAATTCTTTTAAATCCATGGATTTAGAAGATGGTTTCAACCATTTATCATATTCTAAAAATGATAATTCATACTGGGGAAGCAATGGAAATAAAGGATTAAACGGATATAAATTAAACGATAACAAACTAGAAAAAAGTGTTTCTTCCATTATACCTGATAGCCCAAAAAGAAACCTTCCCTATTATATGACCTTTACTAATAACCAACTGCTAATATGTGGAGGAGGGATGGCTGATGACAGATTAAATAATCCCGGAACAATAATGATGCTTCAAGATAATAAATGGTATAATTTTCAGGAAGAAGGAATAAAAGATATTACCGGATTAGATTATAAAGACATAACCTCAATTATTCAGGATCCAAATGATGCAGAACACCACTTTGCTACTTCCGGTGGAGAAGGCTTATATGAATTTAGAGACAGAAAATTCGTTAAACTATATAGTTTAGGCAATAGTACTCTAAAATCTGTTCTCCCAAATGATACTTACAAGTTGCATTATGTAAGAACAAACGGACTCCAATACGATAAAAACCATAACCTATGGATGGTTAATTCTTCTGTTGATAAAGTTATTAATATTCTAAAAGATGATGGAAACTGGATTAGTTTTAACCATCCTGAATTAGTAGGAAAACCTACATTTGAAAGAATTATCTTCGATAAAAGAGGGTGGGCATGGGTTACTTCTATGAGATATGAACCAGGAGTATTTTGCTTTAATACTAATGGAACATTGGAAGATACTAGCGACGATCAGACAAATTTTATTGGATCTTTTGTTAATCAGGATGGAACCAACCTGGGAAAATTAGCTATTTTATCCATAGCAGAAGATAAAAACGGTGCAATATGGATAGGAACAGAAAAAGGTCCTCTTGTTATTAACAACCCTACTAAATTTTTTGATGATGATTTTTATTGTACCCAAATAAAAGTTCCCCGTAATGACGGAACCAATCTTGCAGATTTTCTTTTAGCAAACGAAAAAATAAAAGCAATATGTATTGATGGCGCCAACCGTAAATGGATTGGAACAGAAAATAACGGAGTGTTTTTATTAAGCGAAGATGGATTGGAAACTATTCACCACTTTTCAACAAGCAACAGTTCTTTATTATCTGATAAAATTCAATCTCTTGCTATAAACCCAAATACAGGAGAAGTTTATATAGGAACTGATCAAGGATTAATATCTTATATGAGTGATGCTACTGAAGGAGGGGATAGTTTTTCTGAAAGCGCGCATGCTTATCCAAATCCGGTGAGACCAGATTATACAGGTATAATTACTGTTACTGGTTTAATTCGTGATAGTAATGTTAAAGTAACAGACATTAATGGAAACCTTATTTATGCAGGAAATTCTGTAGGCGGACAATTTACCTGGGATGGAAAAAATGCCAAAGGAAAAAGAGTAGCATCAGGTGTATACCTTGTTTTAGCAGCCGATGCGGAAGGAAAGGAAGGCATTGCTACCAAGATATTAGTTATAAAATAATTCATCCTTGAATATAAAACAAAGAGGTGTTGATAACATGTTCATATCAACACCTCTTTGTTTATCAAAAAATATGAGAAAAGTTATAAACCTAATTTTTCAGATATTTCCAACATCTTTTTTATTGGCTTAACTGCTTCTTTAGCGATTGCTTCATCTACTTCAATGGTTGGCCATTCATGCTTTAAGCAATTATAAAGCTTTTCCAGCGTATTTAAGCGCATGAAGTTACACTCGTTACATGCACAGGTACTATCGTTGGGAGGAGCAGGGATAAAGGTCTTTTCAGGGCATTGTTTACGCATCTCATGAATGATACCAGATTCAGTAGCTACAATGAAGTTATTTTTATCCGATTTAACAGCATATTTTAATATAGCTGCAGTTGATCCTACAAAGTCAGCAAGAGTTAATACAGCACCTTTACATTCAGGATGAGCTAAAATAAGGGCATCCGGGTATTGTTTCTTCAATTCAATAATCTTTTCTACAGAGAATTGCTCATGAACGTGACAGGCTCCATCCCATAATAACATATTCCTGTTAGTAACTGAGTTAATATAATTACCCAGATTTCTATCAGGGCCAAAAATTAATTTCTCATCTTTAGGGAAACTTTCCACTATTTGTTTAGCATTAGTAGAAGTAACAACAATATCTGTAACTGCTTTTACTGCAGCTGTGGTATTTACATAAGAAATAACTGTATGGTCGGGATGCTCTTTGACAAACTGCGCAAATTTATCAGCGGGACAGCTATCTGCAAGAGAGCATCCAGCATTTAAATCGGGTACTAACACTTTCTTATCCGGACAAAGGATCTTTGCTGTTTCACCCATAAAGTGAACACCACAAAGAACAATTATATCTGCTTCCGTTTTAGCGGCCCATTGAGCAAGAGCTAAACTATCTCCTACATAATCGGCTATATCTTGTATATCACCTATCTGGTAATAGTGAGCCAGAATCACAGCATTCTTTTCTTTTCTTAAAGAATCAATAGCAGCTTTAATATCTATCGTTTTATCAATAGGTTCATCTGCAAATCCTTTTTTCAACCATTCTTCTTTAATCATTATATTTATATTTTATTTTCTATAGCTTATTTAAAAATCTAATAATAGATATAATAGGCTGTTAATAGTGTTGGTAAATTAATCAGTTTTTACTTGCTTTTAAAGTTGTTAGTCTCATTAAAAAAGTTGTTCAGAGTTTATAAACAGAGTAAAAATACATCTAAGTATTGATTATTAGATATTTATATTAAATACATTGTTATAATTAACTGCTTGTTAATAAGCTGCAAAGTTAAGAACTTTATAATATATTGTTATTAATAACAGAGTAAAAAGATGTTTAAATTGACATATAAACTTTTAGCTAACTTATTTGGATTGTTCATTTTATATATGACATAAATGTTTTTATTAAATATCCTAGTATTATTTATAAAAATGTTTGCCCCATGTTTTGACAGGTTTTAAACGGTTATGAACAGTGTATTGTGAATTGTTATTATCTTTGCACCGAAACAAACAATAACGAGTATGCGCAAATTAAAGATAACGGAACTTAACCGTATTAATGCTGAGGAATTTAAAGAAGCTAAGAAACTACCTCTAATAGTTGTTTTAGATGAAATAAGAAGTCTACATAACATAGGCTCTGTGTTCCGCACTTCGGATGCTTTTAGGGTTGAATCTATCTATTTATGTGGAATAACTGCTACTCCACCACATCCTGAGTTGCATAAAACGGCTCTTGGCGCGGAATATACCGTTGATTGGAAATACTTTAAAAATACACTTGATGCTGTTGATAAGTTGAAATCAGATGGGTACATAGTGTATTCAATAGAACAAGCTGAAGGAAGTACCTTATTAAATGATTTACAGTTAGATGCAACTAAGAAATATGCTATTATAATGGGTAATGAAGTGAAGGGAGTGCAGCAGGAAGTTATTAACAATAGCGATGGTTGTATTGAAATTCCACAATACGGAACCAAGCATTCTTTGAATGTTTCTGTTACAACCGGAATAGTTATCTGGGATTTCTTTACTAAATTAAATCTGACCGTTTTCAGCTAAGGTAATAACTCTTTCAGTTAAGCTATCATCTTTACTAGAATCATATTCTTTTTTCAGACTAGCGCCGAATAAACTAGCAAAGGTCTGATAGAATCCAGCACGAAAACTGCCCATGAAAGCTTTAATCAGTTCATAAGAGGATTGGTTACATTCTCTGTCAACCAGTCTTATAAGTAGTTTGCCTTGTGAAAAAGATAGTTTCTTGAATTGAGCAGTATATTGATCTTTTAACCCCTTTTCCACTCTTTTCATGTGTGCGTCCTTAGCTTTTTTTGTTGGCAGAGTTTCTAAGTATTCATATGTTTCAATGATGGTATTATGAATCATGATAGAAAGAGGGAGAACTTTTTTCACATTATATACTAACCGATAGTAATTACGCCATTCATTTTGAGTTTTGAACTTAAGCGGAGGATAAACATATATATTACGTAACTGAACAAAAGGTATAGTATCACCTTGATATACACATGCTTCAACCCACTGTACGTCAGGCTTAGTCTGCAATTTCTGAGCTTTTCCTAAGGAAAAGCAAAACATTGCAAAACATAGAATTATTCCTGTTTTATACTCTCTTCTCACGCTACAAAATTAGTGCATTAAATTTAATTCCTATTCATTTTGAGATAATTTTTTTTGTCCCTGTTTGCAGGATGAGAATATTTAACTTATCTTCGGCAATTGTTAGAAACTTTTTATGTTTCCCTTAAAACTTGTTTATGAAATACATCTCATTAAGCGCCCTTATCTTAATAGTTATATGTGCTCCGTTTAATACTTGTAAGGCTCTGGATTCTGATCGTTTTATTAATGCCCGTGCTTATTCTATGGGAAATACTTCCTCGGTATTACCTGGATTTACAAATCCTGCATCCTATGGTTTTCTATCCTCACGCATTCTTTCTTTAGAATATATTGACCGATATGGAATTAAAGAATTATCTTCTTTTGCTGCAATGATTAATTACCCCAATCAGTATTTGAATGGCGGAATATATGTTTCCAGATATGGTTTTGATGGATATAATGAAACATTGGCAAGCATTAATTTTTATAAAAAACTCTCTCAAATAATTAGTTTAGGAGTGAGAATGAATTATTTAGGAATACATTATTCTGATAAGGAGTCTGATGCTGGTGCCGTAACTGGTGATGTGGGAATATTAATGCATCCAACGGAGAATTTGAATCTGTCTTTTTTAGTTATTAACCCTTTAAGAACAGAAATGAAAATGGGAGAGAACAGCGTGCAGCTCCCTAATTTGCTTACTATGGGAATAAGTTATCAACCAGAACAAACATGTTTATTAACAGCTGAAGTTGAAAAAGATTTTGCTCTTCCGGTTATTTATAAATTGGGGGTGGAATATACTCCAGTTAAAGAGTTTTGTGTCCGTGCAGGGATGTGGACAAAACCATTTACACCGAGTTTTGGGATAGGATTAAACTTCAATCCTTTTATTGTTAAT
Organism: Bacteroidaceae bacterium; assembly: GCA_963667395.2. GTDB lineage: Bacteria > Bacteroidota > Bacteroidia > Bacteroidales > Bacteroidaceae > Bacteroides. Next base: position 2,792,396 of record CAXXJL010000001.1, on the reverse strand, counting down.
ATTGCTTTCAGTAGTCATCCTACGCTTGGCTTTAATTCTTGCTGTGCATTACAATTTAATTTTTAAGGAATGGAGTTAAAGAGAAGATGTCTTTTTTTCTGTTTGATTCTGTTTTTATCCTTCCATGCACCTCTTTTTTCACAAACTGAAACTCCTTCAGAGTGGGAAGATGTGACAGAACAATTATCATTAGATAATGAAGAAGAAGAGAAGGATTGGACAAATAACCTGGAAGATTTGGCTTATTTAAAAGATAATCCTTTAAACCTGAACAGAATAACCAAGGAACAATTAGAGCAATTTCCTTTTCTTACGGATTTGCAAATAGAACATTTACTCTATTACCTATATGTATCGGGTCCGATAAAGACAGTTTATGAACTGCAGATGGTAGAGGATTTCGACAGACAAACAATTCAGTATTTACTTCCTTTTGTCTATGTAGGAGAAGTAGAAAAGAAAAGTATTTTGCCTCATTGGAAAGACATCTGGAAATATGGAAAACATGAACTTATTACCCGTATTGATATACCTTTATACCGTAAGGAAGGTTACCGCCAGCACTCGGATAGCTTATTAACCGCCGATGTTAATAAGCAGTTCATAGGCAGTTCATACTACAATTCCTTGCGATATGGGTTTCACTATAAAGATTTGTTATACTGTGGTATAACTGCAGAAAAGGATGCAGGTGAGCCTTTTTTTAGATCGGTTAATAAGTATGGATACGACTACTATTCATTCTACTTTTTAGCTCATAATCTGGGTAAGCTTAAAACGTTGGCTTTAGGGAATTACCGGATGAGTTTTGGGCAAGGGTTGGTTCTCAGTAGTGATTATACGCTGGGAAAAAGTTCTGCCATTGCCACTATGGGATATAAATCCACAGGTATTAAAAAACACTCTTCAACTGATGAATATAATTTCTTTCAAGGAGCTGCAGCTACTTATAAGGATAAGGATTTTACTTTTACCGGTTTTTATTCATACCGAAATTTAGATGGAATAGTAACCGATGGTGTGCTGACCTCTATTAAACGCGACGGCATGCATCGTATTCCTCGTGACGTTGAACGAAAGAATGTAGCTAGTATTCAGTTGATGGGAGGGAATGTTGGTTATTCATTTCATAACCTTAAGATGGGATTTACCGGAATCTATTACTTCTTTGATAAAAACTACATGCCCCAATCACAACCTTACAATTATTATAATTTGAGAGGGAAGGAGTTTTATAACTTAAGTCTTGATTATAAATACAGATGGAACAAGGTTTATTTCTTTGGTGAAACGGCTGCCGGAAATAGTGGTGGACTGGCTACACTCAACACCATTAGTTTTTCTCCCGCAGCGGGTTATCAACTTCTTTTTCTGCAACGGTATTATGCAAAAGATTATCGGGCTTTGTATGCTCGTTCTGTTTCCGAAGGAAGCAGTGTACAAAACGAAAATGGATGTTATTTAGGCATTGAAGCCAAACCAATAAGGTTTTGGAAACTGTTTGCTTATGCTGATTTCTTTCATTTTCCCTGGTTGCGATATGGTGTTGATAAGCCATCTTCCGGATTTGATGGTCTTGTGCAGGCAACTTATATGCCCACAACAAACCTCACAATGCTTTTTCGCTATCGTTATAAGTCAAAGGATAAGAATTACACTCCCGAAGGATCAGATGTGAAAGCGGTTCTTCCGTATATTCAACAGAAAGTACGGTATCAAATTGGCTATTTATTGCAAAATAATCTATCTTTAAAGGTTACGGCAGACTGGGTATGGGCAAATCCCGAGGGCATAAAAGCAAAGCATGGATATATGTTTCTAAATAACTTCTCATACAAATTTCAAAATCTTCCGCTCAGTTTCGATGTTTATTATGGAATGTTTGATACTAACGATTATTCTGCCCGCATATCTTCTTACGAACGTGGCATGCTCTATGCCTTTTCCATGCCTTCTTTCTACGGAAAAGGAGTTCGATTTGCCATAAATTCACGGTATGATTTTAATCGGAATTTAATGATTATGGCTAAGTTTGGACAAACACGGTATACGGATCGAAATGCGATTGGTTCGGGATTGGAAACTATTTATGACGATACAAAAGCAGATGTCAATTTTCAGTTGCGCTGGAAGTTTTAAATGAAAACAGAACCATTTCCCGTCAGTAACTATTATATTTGTGACAATTTTTAAAAACAAATATCATGTCTACTATTATTTTTCCTTCACCCATTTTTGGCCCTGTTCATTCCCGTCGTCTCGGTGTTTCTTTAGGAATCAACCTTTTACCTTCCGATGGAAAGGTTTGTTCTTTTGATTGTATTTATTGTGAATGCGGCTTAAATGCGGAGAATCGCCCCAGTTTGTTGTTACCTACGCGGGAAGAAGTACACATGGCCCTGGAAAATAAATTAAAAGATATGCAGGCAAACGGTCCGGTACCCGATGTACTTACCTTTGCCGGAAATGGTGAACCCACCTCTCATCCACATTTCCCTGAGATTATAGACGATACAATTGAATTGCGGAATCTTTATTTTCCAAAAGCCAAGGTAAGCGTGCTTAGTAATTCCTCTTTCATCAATCGCCCCAAGGTTTTTGATGCATTGCTGAAGGTAGATAACAATATATTGAAACTGGATACAGTCAATGAAAAATATATAAATACGGTTGATCGTCCGGCAGGAAATTATGATTTAGATGAGATTATTGACCGTATGAAGGCTTTCAAAGGGCATGTGATTATTCAAACCATGTTTATGAAGGGAACTTGCTACGGCGAAAGTGTTGATAACACAGGAGACGAATATGTACTTCCCTGGCTTGAGGTGGTTAAAGCAATCGCTCCCTCGCAAGTGATGATTTATACTATTGACCGTGATACACCGGATAAGCATCTCCTTAAGGCAACGCATCAGGAATTGAATCGCATTCTTGATATGATTAAAAGGAATGGTATCTCCGCTTCCGCCTCATACTAAGCAAAGATCTCTTTATGTTTTTTTTAATTGAAGTAGAGGTTTTGTTGTAAAGGCGTAGAGTAAATATGCAAAAGGTGTACAGTAAATTTTGAATTACCGTACACCTTTTTTAGAACATTACTCTTTATTTTTGCTTAGATGTGCAGTTGTTTATTAATAACTTCTTCCGCTCTTTTTAAAGCAATATTAATGTGGCTGCAAATATTCTCTTTACCTAATAAATCATTAAAACCTGATTTCTCAAGAACCCCATGTACTTTATCGTTTACACCGGAAAGAATGATCTGAACATTTTCTTTCTTAGACATGCGGCAAAGGTTCGTTAAGTTATGAATTCCTGTGGAATCAATGAATGGAACCTTACGCATACGAATGATACGTATTTTAGGACGATCGTCCATCTGAACCATTTGTTCTTCGAACTTATTAGCTATTCCAAAGAAATAAGGACCATTAATTTCATATACCTCTACTCCTTCAGGAATGGTCAGGGGTTCTTCATTTACTGCTATATCGAGTCCGGCATTTGGGTCAATCTCGTCAGTAATAACGGATATGTTTGTGGTTTCGGCAACACGTCTCATGAATAGCAAACAAGCAATAACGATTCCAACCTCAATGGCTACTGTCAAATCGAATATAATAGTCAGGAAGAAGGTTATAAGCAACACGGCAATATCCGATTTTGGGTTTTTCAGTAACGCACGGAATGTTCTCCATTCACTCATGTTATAAGAAACTATAACCAGTACTCCAGCCAGGCAGGCCATAGGAATATGTTTGGTGAGGGGGCCAAGACAAATCAAAATAAGTAAAAGTACCACGGCATGAATTATCCCTGCAATTGGAGTCTTTCCACCATTATTAATATTCGTCATTGTTCGTGCAATAGCTCCGGTTGCAGGGATACCTCCGAATATAGGAACAATCAGATTGGCTGCACCCTGAGCAATTAATTCCTGATTGGAATTATGTTTGTCTCCTGTAACACCATCGGCAACAGTGGCGGAAAGTAAAGATTCAATTGCACCCAGTATAGCAATAGTCATTGCAGCTGGAAAAAGTCCTTTAATAACTTCCCACGACATGGCAGGAACTGATGCCTGAGGCAGCGATGCATCAATAGTAAAACGGTCGCCAATGGTTTCAACAGAGCTAATCCCGGCATATGTTCTTAGTATATATGCTAAAACTGTCATCAGAACAATGGCAACAAGCGATCCGGGAATTTTTTTAGATATCTTTGGAGTATAGGCAATAATGAGAATACTCAGCAAACCTACAATTGTGGGCCATAAACTAACCGATGTGAAGTTTTGAAAGTAAGCAAGCCATTTAGGGATAAAGTCGGCAGGTACAATATGCATTGTCATTCCAAATAAGTCTTTTATCTGAGTAGTGAAAATAGTTACCGCAATGCCGCTGGTAAAGCCCACTACAATAGGATAAGGAATGTACTTAATAATTGTTCCTAACTTAAATACTCCCAGAAGAATCAATAATACTCCGGCCATAATGGTTGCAACAATCAATCCCGTTTCGCCGTATTGCTGAATAATTCCATAGACAATAACAATAAAGGCTCCGGTAGGTCCTCCAATCTGTACTTTTGATCCACCTAAAAATGAGATAATAAAACCAGCAATGATTGCTGTGATAATGCCTTTTTCAGGCGAAACACCAGAGGCAATACCAAAAGCAATTGCTAAGGGCAGCGCTACGATACCGACAATAATTCCGGCCATTAAATCTGAAAGGAATGTTTCCTTAGAGTAGTTTCTCAAAGCTGTGAAAAGCTTTGGTTTGAATTCAAACGTTTTCATTCTTATATGATATGTGAAGTTAATTTCGCTAAATCATTGACTAATAAAATAAGGAGCAGCAAAAGTACATAAAAAATGTGAATGGAGATGTTCTTAAACATGATTTTTAAATAGATAGACTTTTTATTGGATTTTTAATAGTAATTCTTTAATTGTAAAAATGATATTACTGAATTAAAAATATATCTTTGTCTTATAACAAGGATATATATAATATAATTTACAAACTTAAATAATAGAATCATGACTAAAAGTATTAAAGGAACTCAAACAGAGAAAAATTTAATGCAAACTTTTGCCGGTGAATCTCAGGCAAGAATGCGCTACACTTATTTTGCAAGCGTAGCAAAGAAGGAAGGTTTTGAACAAATAGCAGCTATATTTCTTGAAACAGCTAATCAAGAAAAGGAACATGCTAAACGTATGTTTAAGTATCTTGAAGGAGGTATGGTAGAAATAACTGCAAGTTTCCCTGCTGGAGTAATAGGCAGAACACTTGATAACCTGCAGGCTGCTGCTGAAGGAGAACATGAAGAATGGTCTTTGCTTTATCCTGCCTTTGCAGATGTAGCCGAAAAAGAAGGCTTCCCGGGAATTGCTGCCATGTATCGTAATATTTCTATTGCTGAAAAAGCGCATGAAGAAAGATATCGTTCTTTTGTAAAGAATATTGAGACTGCTTCTGTTTTTGCAAAAGAAGATGAAGTGGTATGGCAATGTATTAATTGCGGATATATTCATGTGGGTAAGGAAGCACCGGCTGCTTGTCCGGCTTGTCTGCATCCACAGGCTTATTTTGAAGTAAAGAAAGAGAATTATTAATTCTAAATTAGTCAATGTAAAAAGAGTCAGGTACAATTTTGTATCTGGCTCTTTTGCATTTAAAGCATTTGTTCTTTCAAAAAGAAAAAACTCAATTCTTTTTTTAAGGAACTGAAACATGGTTTATCCTGATATAATTTGTTGATATTGAATTAATACTTTCTTTAAACTCATAAAAGAACTATTTTAGGATAATTTTTATCCACTATTAAAAGGTCTGAAAACATCTGTTCATCAGTATTTTATCTTGTTTATTACCACTCTTTTGTTTTAAATAACAAATGAGCCCCTTCTAAGTAACATTTAAATACCCTACGTTAACCGATATACCCTTCAGCCTTAACAAACAGCTGATATTCTTAAATAAATATACATTAATTTTGTTTCGGTTTATAGAGCCAAAAAAGAAAATTAACCAATAAACAATGTACCATGAGAAAAACATTTATTGAAAAATGCATAAATGTTCATTTATGTAGATTTGCAATGGCATTACTATTCCTTCTGCCTGCAATCAGTAACCTCCGGGCTAATCCTTTTCAAGACAATAAGGCTGTTTCAGGAGTTGTGATATCTGCTTCAGATAATCAGCCCCTGATAGGTGTGAGTGTCTTTGTAAAAGGAACAACAATTGGAACCATGACCGATATAGACGGTAAATACTCTTTAGATATGAAGAGTGGTTCCACCCTTGTTTTTACCTATATCGGTTATTTAAAACAAGAAATTTCTGTTTCAGGAAAGAAAGTGATTAATGTCACAATGAAAGAAGATGCTCAAGCCTTAGAAGAGGTGGTTGTAATTGGTTATGGAGTTCAGAAAAAGAAGCTGAGCACAGGAGCTACACTTCAGGTTAAAGGTGATGAGTTAGCCAAGATGAATACAACCAGTCCGCTGCAAGCCTTGCAAGGTAAAACTCCTGGTGTGACTATATCCTCTACTTCCGGTCAACCAGGAAAAGGCATGAAAGTTACTGTCCGTGGATTGGGAACTGTTAATAATGCTTCACCCCTTTATGTTGTGGATGGCATTCAGACTGGTGATATTACTTATCTTAATAATTCAGATATAGAAAGTATTGATGTGCTGAAGGATGCTGCATCTGCCGCAATTTATGGTTCTCAATCAGCAAATGGTGTTGTTTTGATTACAACAAAGACTGGTAAAAAAGGTAATGCGAAAGTTTCACTTGATGCATATTATGGTACTCAGCAAGCTTCTCGTAAGCTCAGCATGTTAAATGCAAGTGAGTATAAATTAATAATGGATGAACAAGCTGTCAATGAAAAGAAATTGCCGTTTGACTGGAGCTCTTATAATTTGGGAAACACAGATACCGATTGGGTTAATAAAATGCTTGTTGATGATGCTGTTACTCAAAATTATATATTAGGAGTACAAGGAGGAGGCGAATCTTCTGTTTATTCTTTATCTCTTTCATATACAGGCCAAGAAGGTGTTGTAGGAGGTTCTGAAGTTTCTAATTACAGAAGATATGGATTTAGAGTTAATACAGAACATAAACTTTATAAAGATGTATTAAAGGTTGGTCAACATATGACTTTTGCATTTACTAATACTCGTGGGATTGCTGATGGTAACCAATATGGAAATAGTTTACGCGGTGCTTTTGGCATGAGTCCATTCGTTCCTGTTTACGATAGTAAAGGTAATTATTGGGATAATTCGGAATCATTGTGGAATAATCAGGAAGGTAATCCTTATGGTTCTATGATGTTAGGTAATCAGAGTAGAAAAAATAATCAGAAATTGATTGGAGACGTGTATGCTGAATTACAAATTATAAAGAACCTGAAATTCAAAACGACTTTTGGTTTTGACTTTTATTCCGATGATGACCGTAGTTATACTCCAACTTATAAATTTAGTGTTGGTGATACTCAACACAGTGTAACAAAAGTATCTCAATCTATGAATAAGGGTTATGCATATAGTATTGATAATGTATTGAGTTATCATTTCGATATTAACCAACATTCTATTGATGCTATGGTTGGACAATCGGCCCGTAAATATCAGGGACAAGGACTTTGGGGAAATAATACGGATCTTCGCACACCCGGTTATCAATATGCTTGGTTGAACAATGCCGAAAATTCTTCAGTTACAAAGAGCATGTATGGTGGTGCACCTCAAGTTGAGACATCTCTTGTTTCTTATTTTGGCCGTTTGGGTTATAATTATAAAGAGACTTACATGATTAATGCCACAGTCCGTTCTGATGGGTCTTCCCGATTTGCACAAGGAAAACGTTGGGGAGTATTTCCTTCTGTTTCTACTGGTTGGACAATTAGCAATGAAAATTTTATGAAAGGAGCTAAAACTTGGCTTGATTTTTTAAAGATTAGGGCTAGCTGGGGACAAGTTGGTAATCAAAATATTGGTGATTATAAGTATCTTTCTTTAATAAAGACAGATAATGCTGTATATAACTTTGGAACGCAAGAAGGGACAGCGTATGACCAAATAGGTTATTATCCAAGTACGTTAGGAAATCCAGATCTAAAATGGGAAACATCAGAACAGCTTAACTTTGGTTTTGATGCACTCTTATTTAGAAATAGGTTAGCAGTGAATGTTGACTGGTATAACAAGACAACAAAGGATTGGTTGGTTTCTGTTCCAGTTTTGGCAACCACCGGTCTTTCTACTAAAACAATTAATGGTGGCGATGTAAAAAATACAGGATTGGAAGTTGCTTTAAATTGGAATGATAATGTTGGTGGATTAAAATATTCATTAGGTGGAAATATTGCTTATAATAAAAATGAAGTAGGTAATATACCAACTGGAGATGGCATTATTCATGGTAAGAGTAATATTTTATATGCTAATTCAACAGAATTCTATCGTGCAGAAAATGGCCATGCTATAGGTTATTTCTGGGGATGGAAGACAGATGGTATTTTTCAAAATGAAGCAGAAGTTCAATCGTATAAGAATTCCAAAGGAATAGTTATTCAGCCTAATGCCGTGCCGGGTGATGTTCGGTATGTAGATATTGATGGTAATGGAGCTATTGGCAACTCAGATAAAGTTGATTTAGGGCATCCAACTCCTGACTATACTTTTGGTCTCAATCTTTCTTTGGAATATAAGAACTTTGATTTCTCTGTTAATGCTAACGGAGTAGCAGGAAATAAGATTGTACAATCTTATCGTAATGTGGTCGATTCTAAGCAAAATTATACAAAAGCTATTCTTTCAAGATGGCATGGAGAAGGTACTTCCAATACAATGCCTCGTGTAACAGAAACAAATGTAAACTGGCAGTTCTCTGATTTGTACATACAAAATGGCGATTTTCTACGTATTTCAAATATAACTTTAGGTTATGATTTCTCTAAGTTGATTAATTGCAAATACATTAGCCAATTCAGATTATATGGACAGGTTCAAAATGCCTTCACTTTTACCAAGTATGATGGTATGGATCCTGAAGTTGGTTGGGGTGATGATGATTTTGGTTCAGGTATTGACGTTGGTCTTTATCCTCGTTCAAAATCTTATTTAGTAGGTCTTAACATTAAATTCTGATAATAAAATGAAAACGAATATATTTAAATCAACAGTTTTGGCTGTAGGACTTTTAGGGCTCTTTTCTTGCTCGGAAAACTTTTTAGATTCAGATCCTATTACCGATGTTACAGATAGTAACTTTTATTTAAACGAAAAAGATTGTAACAGAGCTTTAGTTGGATGTTATGATGCTCTTAGATCTGTTTGGGATGCTGGAATAGCATTTCCGGTTGCTTCAGAAGTAATGTCTGATGATTGCTTTGGAGGTACAGGCAAGGGAGATGGCAAAGCATATAAAATGCTGAATGATTTTAATAAATCAACAGATGCCGGTAATGTAAACCAATTTAATGATACTTGGATTGGTTATTATAAAGCAATTTACAGATACAATAAACTTTTATCAAAATTGGATCAGGCAAATCTTGATACTGTTGCCCGTAGAAAAATAGAAGGGGAAGCTAGATTCTTACGTGCTTATACTTATTTTGATATGGTAAGATTATGGGGCAATATTCCATTAAAACTCGAGCCTACTGATACTAATGAGCCTCAGGCTAAAGCCGATGATGTGTATAAGGCAATAGTAAGTGATTTAAAGTTTGCAGCGGATAGCATGAAAAGTGAATCATGGAGTGCAAGTTGGGCTGCAGATAATGATGGACATGCGACAAGTTGGGCTGCAAAATCTCTTATGGCGCGAGTATTCCTATTTTATACAGGATATTATAATAAAGAAACGCTTCCATCAAATAATGGAGATATCACAAAAGAGCAAGTTCTTGCCGGACTGGAAGATGTGATAGAAAAAGGAGGATTTAGTTTAGTTCCTGAGTATAAAAACTTATGGTTGTCTACTTCGTATAAGACATTGAAAAAAGGAGGAAAATCAGGACAAGATATTCTTGGTCTTGGAACTTATGCCGGAGAAGGCAATTCTGAAATTGTTTTTGCCATTAAATATAATAATACTGCTTATTGGGATAAAAATATTGGTTCTAATAAATGGATGGTTCAAATAGGTGTTCGTGGCGAAAATGCTGGTTATCCTTATGGACAAGGATGGGGTGGTGCAACAGTTAATCCTAAAATGGTTGAAGCATTTGGTACTGATCCTCGAAAGGATTTGTCGATCATTGATGTTGCAAAGGAACTACCTGGAACAGGTAATTTTAAGTTAGCTAAGCATATTGAAGATATGCAGGATTATACAGGATATATGAATAAAAAATATACTCCGCTAAGTAATCCGGATGGAACAAGTTATGCGGCTTATGTTTGCCCTAATACTAATACCAGCTTTATGATATGCCAATTCCAGGATTATTTCTCAATTCGTTATGCAGATGTATTGTTAATGGCTGCAGAGCTCGGAAATAACCAGAATTATTTTGATCAGGTAAGAAATCGGGCTTATTATCCTAAAGTTGCTCCGGCAAGAGCTGTCAATAAAGAGAATATAATGAAGGAAAGAATGGTTGAATTTGCATTTGAAGGTCTTCGTTATTGGGATTTATTGCGTCAAGGTATAGACAAGGCAGCTACCACAATTGAGCAGGCTGAGAATGGAATAGAAGTTAAAACAGCTGCTCAAACCGAAAAAATCACAGTTTCTGCAACAGCTATCAGTACAGCCGCGGGCTTACAACAGATTCCGAATACTCAAATTACATTGAGCAATAATTTGTTGAAACAAAATAAGGGTTGGGAATAACTATAAAAACGAAATATTATGAATAAAAGAATTAAAATATTTTCTTTTCTGGCTATGTTATTAATAGCTTTTACAGCTTGTCAGCCAGATGATTATTCTATGGGCTCTACTTTGAGCAAGAGTGAATTGAAATATTCGATAACTCCTAGTGCTACAGATCCCAATATGATTATCTTGAAAAGTTCAACGCCGAATGCTACTCCTATTTGGATTACTCCTTCGGGTCGTTCTTTAAAGATGAATGATACGGTGAGGCTTGCGTTTAAGGGCGACTATAAGTTTCTTTATGGAGTAGAAAGTAGTGGTGGTGTTGTTTTTGCTGATACTGTTATTGTAAGTATTGCTCAAAACAATCTTAGTTATGTGAATGATCCGCTTTGGACGGCTCTTACTGGTGGAGTAGATAAAGAAAAAGTATGGGTTGCTGATAATGGTAAATATGGTATGGCACCGGGAGCTATGTCGTATGCCGATCCTACTACAACGATAGAATATGATAATTTCTCAGCGAACTGGGAGCCAGGGGGCAATGCTAATGGTAGCACTGATGCTGATATGGGCTGGGGCAGCACGATGACTTTTAGTTTAAAAGGTGGTGCTATAATGACTACACATAAAATGAATGAAGGAGCTAATGAAGGAGGTAAAGATGAAACCGGAACTTTCTTCTTGAACGTTGATAGCCATACTCTGACTACTACCGATGCTACTATTTTAAGAGCTGATAATTTTATTGCTAATGCAGCTAACTGGAATAAGGATTTAAAGATTCTTAAGCTGACAGATAATCAGCTTCGTATAGCTGTTATGCGTACCAATAGTGAAGGCTCTTGGTGGTATATCTGGAATTATGTATCTAAGGCTTATGCTGATGCTTATATTCCTGAAGACCAACCAGATCCTACGCCAAATATTGGTGGCGATCCTAATGACATCATGACAACATCTAATTCCAAGATTTGGACAATCTCTGCTCAATCACCTTATAACTGGTCTGATTTGAATGGGAATATGTTGAATTCATGGAGTACCCCGGCAGATTATCAAGCAACGGGTTGGGCTCCTTATGATGCAGATGTTATTTCCGGTATAAAATTCACTTTTACTTCTACTGGTACAGAAGGTGGTAAATATAATATTACTGCAGGAGATTCAGAACTCGAAGGAACTTATCAGGTTAATGGTGAAAATGTAATAACTTTCTCTGATGCTATTAGTTTTCCTATTTCTGGTTGGGTAAGTTTTGCTACAACCTCAGAAAATAAATTAAAGATAGTTAAGACAAAAGCAGATGCCTTGGGCAATATTACTGAAATGTGGCTAGGTAACCGTTCAACAGATCCTGTGAAGAAAGAATATACGGTGTTCCATTTGGTACTGGGTTCAGGAACCATTACAGTTGATGCTGCTAAAGAACTTAAAAAGTTGTTGACCAACTCGTCTACACTTAATTATAAAGTGGATACAAATTCTCCTTTTACTTGGGCACGTAATGCATCTAAAGATTTTGATTTCACTACAACTGTTCCTACCTGGACCAATTGGACTGGCTCCGAAACTAATTTGAATAATGTTGCTAAGGTTGCTTTAGCTTTCTCGAATGATGGAACAGTTAAATATACCGATAATAAAGGAGATGTTCAAAGTGGCACATTCAAGATTATTTCCGGTGATAAGGCTGATGGCGAGAACCTGATTGTATTTGATGGTGTTACTGTTAACTATGAGATGACTGGAGTAACCGGAGGATGGGTGAATTGTAACTTTAATACGAATGTTGAAACGAAGGATGGAGTGAGTACTACAAATAGTAAGTTGCCTGCTGCAAACTTCTGGGAATTGTATAAATGGGAATACGATGCTACTGGAAAGGTTTCCGGCATTTGGTTTGGAAAACAATCCAGTGTGGTTACTGGAGGTGCTGCTGGTGAGCGTATTGTTTATCATTTTATAGTATCTAAATAAGTAGTTTTTTCATATAGAAACATCCTGGATCTTCATTGATTCGGGATGTTTTTTTGTGAATAGAAACATTTGATGCATTCCTCTGTAACATATAGTATATCTCCTTAGTAAGTAAAAGATTATTTTTGTATCATAATTAAGAATCTAATACTATGATCTGTTTTAAAAAACTATTTATCTCTTTAATAATCCTCTTAGTGCCGGTTATTTCTTTCTCACAAAATAACTCAGGGTATAAATGGGATAATGTTAAGATTGGTGGAGGTGGTTTTGTTAATGCTGTGATTGCCTGTCCAACCCAACAAAATTTGTTCTATGCACGTACTGATGTGGGTGGCGCTTTTCGCTGGGAAGAAAAGACACAAAGCTGGACTTCTTTACTTGACTTTGCCGATTATGAGCATAGAGCTTATTATGGAGTGGAATCTCTTGCTATAGATCCACAGGAGCCTAACCGCGTATATATGTCGGTTGGACTTTACAACTGGGCTCATTCTGCAATACTTCGTTCAGATGATTATGGAAAAACTTTTAGCGCAACCGAAAGTTCTTTTGCCATTAATGGTAATGGGATGGGAAGGCAGACTGGCGAACGTTTGGCGGTTGACCCTAATAAAGGGAGTATCCTTTTTTGTGGCAGCAGGTTGAATGGCTTATGGAAAAGTACAAATTACGGTGAATCATGGACTAAGATAACCAGTTTCCCCTATAGTACCACATCTACCAATACTACCGATGAGAATGGCGTGTGTGTGGTAGTTTTTGATAAAACATCTTCAACTAAAGGGAATGCAACGCAAATAATATATGCAGGAGTGGCAAGTGGCACGAATCCTATGTATGTTTCTAAAGATGGGGGAACAACATGGAGCACCCTTCCCGCTTTTGTGGGTACAGGTGCTGGATTAATGATGCAGAGAGCGCAACTTACGGAAGATGGAAAAACTCTTTATGTGACTTGTGCCGATGGTCCAGGTCCTCACGGTTATAGTAAAGGTGCAGTTTTGAAATACGATGTTGCAAGCTCTACATGGAAAGATATCACTCCTGCTACTTGTAAACTCCCATACTGCGGATTAAGTATTGATGCCCAGAATAATAATCGTGTACTTGTGGCTGGTTGTGCTCAATTTCAGGCTAATCAGTTTTGGATGAATGCTCCGAACACTGACTTGTGGGGAGATAATGTTTATTTGACAGAGGATGGAGGAACTTCCTGGACTACATTCTTTAGTTATAAGAATTCGGATAAGATGATTCTCGATCCTAATGGTTCTCCTTGGGTAAAAGGAAGTACTCTTCACTGGTGCGGTTCCATTGCTTTTGATCCGTTTAATTCTTCCCGTTTCTTCATTACTTCCGGTAATGGTATTTATATGAGTGATAATTTAAGCACCACTTCTCAGGTAGTGGTTAAGTTCATAGTAAATGGAATTGATGAAACCGTACCTTTTGAGTTTGTTAGTATTCCAGGAGGTAATTTTGCGTCTGTGGTTGGTGATTATGATGGATTTATTCATGCTGACGTGTCACAATATCCTGCTAACAGATATTCTCCGTCAATGGGAACTACTACCGGTTTGGCTTTTGCCTGGAATAAAAAAAACATTATGGTTCGTGCAGGTAGCTCGTTATATTATTCAGAGGATAATGGGAATGCATGGACAGCTGCTGTCATGCCTTTTACCGGAGCAAAGGAAGGCAAGGTTGCTGTTTCGGCTAATGGCACAAAGATAATATATTGTCCCAGTGCATCAACAAGTGTTTATACTTCCTATAATAAGGGAGCGGGGTGGACCAATGTATTACATGGAATAACAGCAGGAAAGCCTGTTGCTGATGGTGTAAATGATAATATGTTTTATTTCTATGATTCCGGTTCTGGCAATTTGTATAAGATGGGAACAGGAATGCCTCCTTCAATGACTGTTGCCGCTTCAATAGGCAAAGGGGCTTCATCATTTATTGCTGTTAATCCTTATGCCGAAGGCGACTTATGGATACCTATGAATGGTGGCGGATTAATGAATTATAACGTGCTTACTGCTACTAAAAATACAATCTCTAATATTACTTGTTCTGCGGTTGCATTAGGGAAAGCGGCTTTAGGCAGCAATTATCCTACAATATTTATCTGGGGAAAGGTTGATGGAACAGAAGGTGTTTTCCGTTCTACAGATAAAGGCACATCATGGATTCGTGTAAATGATGACAATCATTGGTATGGTGGGTTAGGAAATGGGAATATGATTTGCGGGGACTGGAATCATTTTGGACGTGTATATATGAGTACTCCCGGACGTGGTATTGCATACGGATACTTGCCTGATGAAGGTACAGGCATTGAAACTAAATTGAAGGACAGTCATTTTAATACTGGCTATGTATTTGATAGCAGTATAAGGCTTAATTATGATGAAGAAGTTGATTTTTCTATTTATTCTCTCTCGGGACAAATTGTAGAAAAAGGAAAAGGTTCCTCATTGAATGTAGGCAATAATCTTGTTTCGGGACTATATATAATGACCTTAAAGGGAGCTAAAGATTATACACCTTTGCGTTTGATTAAAAGATAGAGTATAATATGAAGCATATAAAATTGAGCTTATTATTTCTTCTGATTGTAGGCTTTACAGCATGTAAGAAGAGTAAAACAGATGCTAATAGCGAAGTTCAGCAGAAGGCGTATTATGAAAAAGTTTATAATGTCTGTGATAGTTTACAGGAAATAACAGAACAGGATACCGGGGCGATTCATGAGAATGAGTTTGGCAGAAAGATGGAGCATGCTATGTGTGAAAAGGCCAAGCTGATGCGAGGTTTATCTAATGAAGATAAGTTGCTTGTTGAATATGATGGCGCTAAAGATTTATTGATTCGTATTTCAAAAGAAGGCAAGGAACATCCGGAGCTTTATAAGGATGAAAAGTTTATTAAAACGGCCAATGATAAGATGGAGAAGGTTCGGGAGTATTACGGGCAATTAAAGAAAGCCCGTTTGAACTATGATCAAAGGAAGCGCTTTTATGAAATAACTAAGAGAGAGATTTAATTTGTGTTTAACAAGATAAGTAAGAGCTTCTTTAAAGATAATTATTCTTGGCTTACGTAATAACTATGAATATGATATATTTAAAAAAATATGTATCTCTATTCCTTCTTTTTCTTTTTATAGTTCTATTTTCTTGTTCTAGTAATGAACCAGGCATAGAGCCGGAATTAACCTTAGCAAAAGAAGAACTGATCCTCGCCAAAGGGAGTGAAACAAGCATTCTGGATATTAAAACCAATGTTCCCTGGACGGCTTCCTGCTCACAGTCCTGGTGTATATTGACACCTGCTTCCGGTGAAGCGGGCACTAAACAAATTACTGTAGCTGTAACAGAAAATACAACAAATGATACGCGTGGCGCTGTGATTACCATTACTGCCGGCTCTCTTACTAAGCAAGTAAATGTAACCCAGGCTTTAACTAACTTACTGGTGGTAAAGAAAAGCTCATATGATGTTTCTGCTGATGGTGGACAGATAACTGTTGAGTTACAGACAACAGGGGCACACGAAATAACAATTAATCAGGACTGGATAACCAGAGTCGCTTCAAAGGCTGTCTCTAATATCTCAGACGTTTTTACTGTAGCTGCAAATAGTTCAACTGCCACACGTATAGGAACAATTACTTTTTCTATGGCAGGTTTAACTGAAACGGTAACAGTTAATCAGGCGGCAAAAGATCTCTATATTGCTGCAGATAAGACAGGAATGGAGAGTGATGCTCTTGTTCTTGCAAAGAAAATGTACTTAGGTTGGAATCTGGGAAATACTCTTGAATGTACAAGTGCTACTAAAACAGGATCTGTAACTAGTGGTGAGACAGAGTGGGGAAATGCAATAACCACCAAGGCTATGATTGACGCTGTGAAGGCTGCCGGATTTAATGCCGTGAGAATACCTTGTGCATGGAACAGATATATTGAGAATACAACAAACTATAAGATAAGAGGCTTTTGGCTTGCCCGTGTAAAAGAGGTAGTAGATTATTGTGTAAGCAATGATATGTATGCCATTCTTAATATTCACTGGGATGGTGGCTGGCTTGAAGGGAATCCCACTTTAGCTAAACAGGCAGAAGTAAATAAGGAACAGAAAGCTTTATGGGAACAGATTGCTGTTTATTTCCGGAATTACGATGAGCATTTGCTCTTTGCCGGAACAAATGAGGTACATATGGGTGATAATAGTACTCCTACAGCTGATAACTTTAACGTTCAGATGTCTTACAACCAGACTTTTGTGGATGCTGTTCGCTCAACTGGCGGGAAGAATGCTTATCGTAACCTGATTATTCAAGCATTTAATACCAACATTGACCAGGCAGTTTCTTATTTGAAAGTGTCTACTGATAAAGTGGATAAACGATTGATGGTAGAGGTTCATTATTATGATCCATGGCAGTTCTGTGGATTGGAAAGTGATGCAACATGGGGTAAGTATGCAGCTCTTTGGGGAGCTGATTATAAGCAATATGCTACTGGTGTGTTAGAGGGAAGAGCTGCAACTTGGGGAGAAGAAGAATATGTAAAAGCTCAGTTTGCAAAAATGAAAACGAACTTTGTAGATAAAGGATATCCGGTTATTTTAGGAGAATATTCTGTGATGCGTCGTTCTTCACTTACTGGTGATGCATTGGCTCATCATTTGGCTTCACGTGCTTATTATTTAAAGTACGTAACTGAGCAGGCAAAGAATTATGGTCTTGCTCCTTTCTACTGGGATAATGGCGGAACTGGAGATAAAGGCTGCGGTATATTTAATCGTAGTACTAAAGAAGCCTACGATGTGAAAGTGCTTGATGGTCTTGTGCAAGGAGCTGCTGCCGGTAAATACCCGTTTTAATTCTATAAAAAAAGGTTAGGTTAACAAGAAAGGATGGCGTTCCTTATAGATTAGTTATTATTAATTGATTAGTGGTGCGAAAGTCGCCTTGGTTTTCTTCTGAACAGAACGAAAACATGGGCGGCTTTCCTGTTTTATTCAGCCTTTCCCACAATTTCCAGCATTATCTGCGCTTCATTCTCCCAGCAAAACTCTTTGGAAAGTTCGTTCAAACGATTTTGATAAACCGATTTATCTTCCCATTCTTTCAGCATTTCAAGAATAACCTTTGCCAGATATTCGGGCTCGTAGTGAGAAATTAATTTGCCGGTCTGATGTGTTTCTACAATGCGGGCAATCTCGGGAAAGTTGGATGCAAGAACCGGGACTCCGTATTTCATGTAATCGAAAATGCGATTGGGAAGGGAATAGTAATAACTTAATCCCATATTCTCTAAAAGAACAAATCCAAGGTCGGCTTGTGAGGTATATTGGTTTAGTTCCTCGAAAGGAAGTCTTCCGGTGAAAATAATTCTGTCTTCCAGCTTCTTTTCTTTAGTAAGAGCCTGCATTTCCTCAAACAAATCTCCCCCTCCACAAATACAAAGTACACAGTTATCAAGATAGGGCATGGCATTGATAAGCCACTCCACACCGCGTCCTACATTTATAGCTCCCTGGTATAGCAGCAGTTTCTTTCCTTCAAGCGAAGGTAGCAGAGTTATAATTTTATTCTGATTTTTATCTACTGTCGCAGATGTTGTTTCTTTATTGGGAATGTTACGGACAACACCCATTGTAATGCCATATTTCTGTTTATAGTGTTCAGCAATAGAATTGCATACAGTATAGGACTGTTTCAGGTGAGGGAAAATAATATCTTCAATTTTCTCCCATACTCTCTTTACCCGTGGGCGTCCTACTACCTCGGGTACTTCGGGAAAAAGCTCGTGTGCATCGAAAACCAAAGGAACCCTGCACAGTTTGCTTGCAATGAAATTGGCAGGCAAGGCATCTGTATCGTTGCACAACAGTATGTCTTTGCGTTTGAAAAGCAATACAAAAAGCAAGCGCAGATTGTATTCCATATAAAAGACAAATCGTTTTTTGAAAAACAGATTGAAGCGGAAAGTCTGGTAAGGGCGTTTTAACGGTGCACGTCCCTTTTTTATGCAACCAATCAAAAGAACATCATATCCGTTACTTTGCAGCGATGCCGATACTTTGCCAACCCTTTGGTCGGCAATAAGGTCGTTTGTTACAGATATAAGGATACGTTTGGTGGTGTCTGGTAACATATTATTAGATTCTTGTACAAAAGAAAACAATCTTCTGTACAAAACAATTAATTCTTTTGTACAGAAGAATTAATTGTTTTGTACAAGGGGTTATTTATTGCCGCCGCTCTTTTGCAAAACTCTTCCAGTCTTTTCAGAATGTAAGGTTATTGCTTTTATAATCAAGCTAGAGGCTTTTACAAATTAAGCTGGTTACTCACACTTATTTTTTTGCGTGAGGATAGTCTATTGTGTAATGCAAGCCACGGCTCTCTTTGCGCTCAATTGCCTGACGCATAATCAGGTAACCTGCATTTACCATATTCCTAAGTTCGCATATTTCTTTGGAAGCCTTTGAGCGTTTAAACAAACTCTCAGTCTCCTCATAAATAATATCAAGGCGGTCCCATGCACGTTTCAAACGAAGATCGGAACGAACAATGCCCACGTATGTGCTCATAATCTGCCCCACTTCCTTTGCGCTTTGAGTAATAAGTACCATTTCTTCAGGTGAACGGGTTCCTTCGTCGTTCCATTCAGGAATTTCCTCGTTATAGGTATACTGATCAATAACTTCCAGACTGTGTTTTGCCGCGGCATCAGCATATACCACTGCTTCAATCAGTGAATTGGAAGCCAGGCGGTTACCGCCATGTAAGCCGGTGCATGAACACTCTCCAACCGCATAAAGCCTGTCAATAGAGGAACGGGCATCAAGATCTACCTTAATGCCACCACATAAATAGTGCGCTGCCGGAGCAACGGGGATATAATCTTTGGTAATGTCAATGCCAAGGCTGAGACATTTCTCGTAAATATTGGGGAAGTGTTTCCTGGTTTCTTCAGGAATTTTATGAGTAACATCCAGATAAACATGATCTTCACCACGATTTTTCATTTCGTTGTCAATGGCTCTTGCCACGATATCACGTGGAGCAAGGGAAAGACGCGGGTCATATTTCTGCATGAATTCTTGTCCGTCCATGGTACGAAGTATGCCTCCGTAGCCTCTCATCGCTTCAGTAATGAGGAATGAAGGGCGATCTCCCGGATGATAAAGAGCAGTGGGGTGGAATTGGATGAACTCCATATCCTTAACCGTTCCTTTTGCACGGTAAACCATTGCAATACCATCTCCGGTTGCCACCAATGGATTAGTGGTAGTCTGATAAACGGCTCCAACACCTCCGGTGGCCATTAAGGTAACTTTGGCAAGATAAGTATCTACCTTACCTGTTTTTTGGTCTAATATATAAGCTCCGTAGCATTTAATATCCGGAGTTTGGCGGGTAACCGTCACCCCTAAGTGGTGCTGCGTAAGTATTTCAATTGCAAAATGATTTTCGAAAATTGTGATATTTGGATGCTGTTTCACAGCTTGTATAAGACTGTCCTGAATTTCGGCTCCTGTATTGTCTTTGTGGTGTAAAATACGGAACTCGGAGTGTCCGCCTTCGCGGTGAAGATCAAAATCGCCCTTTTCAGTTTTATCAAAGTTCACTCCCCAGCTAATCAGCTCTTTTATTTGTGCGGGAGCTTCTCTAATCACTTTCTCAACGGCTCCTCTATCACTAATCCAATCGCCGGCAATCATTGTGTCTTCAATATGTTTCTCGAAATTATCTACTAATGTGTTTGTAACGGAAGCAACTCCCCCTTGTGCGAAATAGGTGTTTGCTTCTTCCAATGTGGTTTTACAAACAAGTGCAACCTTTCCTTTGTTTGCCACTTTCAGAGCAAAACTCATACCGGCAATACCCGAACCGATTACTAAGAAATCAAACTTCTTAATCATAACTGTAATATGTTTAGAGACGCAAAGCTACAAAATAACTTTTTTAGTTGTTCTTTTCCCGCTCAATAATTAATAAAATTAGTAAATTGCGGCCTCAATGGCTTACATTATGAATATATTATATTGTGACATTATGGATAAAAAATTTCATGCACGGATAGTTTGGTATCATTATCTATATATTATTTTGTTACTGGCAATGTTGGTTGCTATTATTATAGACGGAAGTTTTATTTTCATGGGCTTATACATATTGTTTCTGGTTTATATGATTGATAAAATACTTCATACAGCTTATACAATAACTCCCGGGCGCACTCTTGTTATTTCAAAGGGGAGGTTCTCAAAAAAGATAATTATCCCAATTGATGAAATAATGATGATTGATGAGCTTTTTACGCTAAAGATTGCTGGTATTGCGGTCACAAAATTTATATTGATTAAATACAAGAACAAATACATTTCTCTACTTCCTGCTAAACAAGCGGAATTATTAGAGCTATTGAATAAGAATGACGAATAAACCTTTTTATTGACAAGACTATGAAATACGATGTAATTATTATTGGAGGAGGGCCTGCAGGATATACTGCTGCCGAAGCTGCCGGAAAGGCGGGATTAAGTGTCGCCCTTTTTGAAAAACAAAATCTGGGAGGCGTTTGCCTCAATGAAGGCTGTATTCCTACCAAGACTTTGCTTTATTCGGCTAAAGTATATGATTATACCCGCCATGCATCTAAATATGGAGTAACAGTTCCTGAATCTTCCTTTGATTTGGCTAAGATTATATCCCGCAAGTCAAAGGTGGTGCGTAAACTGGTGTTGGGAGTAAAGTCAAAGCTGACAAGCAATAATGTTACTATAATTACAGGTCAGGCAACTATTATCAATAAAAATGCCGTGCAATGTAATAATGAAACTTACGAATGTAATAATCTGATTCTTTGCACAGGCTCCGAAACTTTTGTTCCTCCCATTCCGGGAGTAGATCAAATAAGTTACTGGACGCATAGGGATGCATTGGATAATAAAGAACTTCCCTCTTCATTGGTTATCGTTGGCGGTGGAGTGATAGGGATGGAGTTTGCTTCTTTCTTTAACAGTCTTGGAGTAGAAGTTACCGTTGTGGAGATGCTGGATGAAATACTGGGTGGGATGGATAAGGAACTTTCTGCAATGCTTAGAGCAGATTACGCAAAGAAAGGAATCAGATTCCTGTTAAGTACCAAAGTAACTTCGTTTGAAAACACAGAGCAGGGAGCAGTTGTTTCATTTGAGAATGAGGAAGGAAAGGGAAGTATTGTGGCAGAAAAACTATTAATGAGCGTTGGCCGCCGACCGGTAACCGAAGGTTTCGGACTGGAAAATCTATCTCTGGAGAGAACTGAGCGCAGGTGTATAAAAGTAGACCAACACATGCAATCTTCTGTTGATGGTGTTTACGTTTGCGGCGATCTTACCGGTTATTCTCTTCTTGCTCATACCGCCGTTCGCGAAGCGGAAGTTGCCGTTCATCATATTCTTGGTAAGAATGATGAAATGAGTTACCGGGCAATTCCGGGCGTGGTTTATACCAATCCTGAAATAGCAGGAGTGGGACAGACGGAAGAAAGTTTGCAGGCAGCTAATTGTACCTATAAGGCAATAAAACTTCCAATGGCTTTTTCCGGCAGGTTTGTTGCCGAGAATGAAGGAGTGAACGGTATGTGCAAAATTCTGGTTGGTGAGGATGAGACAATTCTTGGCGTTCATGTATATGGAAATCCGGCTTCAGAGATAATAACCATTGCGGTAATGGCAGTGGAACTGGGACTAAAAACAGAGGAATGGAAGCGCATTGTTTTTCCACATCCTACAGTAGGTGAAATATTTAGGGAGGCTTTATGATGAGACGTACTCTTTCCATAGTATTCTTTGTACTTCTATGCTCAATAGCCACGTTTGCTCAACCCGGGCTCAAGGCAAAGCTGGATAAACTTTTGGAAGAGGATTTCCTGAAAACATCCGAAGTAGGCATATCTGTGTATGATCTTACGGACAATGCACCGCTTTATACTTATCAAAATAATAAACTCTATCGCCCGGCTTCTGTTCAAAAGCTGATAACAGCAATTACCGGACTTTCTGTTCTGGGCACACAGCATTATTTCTCAACGGCTATGTACTATACCGGTGAGATACAAAATGGTACTTTGAATGGAGATCTTTATATAGTTGGTGGACTCGATTCCGAATTTATTGACCCCAGCATGGACGGAATAGTGAGAATGCTTTGTCAGTTGGGTATTAGAACTGTAACAGGTAAGCTTATAGCAGATGTG
Source organism: Bacteroidaceae bacterium (assembly GCA_963667395.2). GTDB lineage: Bacteria > Bacteroidota > Bacteroidia > Bacteroidales > Bacteroidaceae > Bacteroides. The sequence goes on along the minus strand of CAXXJL010000001.1, from coordinate 2,769,283 downwards.
TCAATGACAGACTCACTTTATTGGGGTGCCGGTTGGTCGTGGGATGATGCTCCTTATTATTTTCAGCCAAAGGTATCACCGCTAATGCTTCAAAAAGGATATGTGGAAATATACGCAAAGCCAGCGAAGAAGGACTCCTTGGCAGAGCTGGTTTGTGTTCCGGCTTCATCTTACTACACGGTAAAAAACCAAACGGTGAGCAATAATCCTAAAATGGGAAACCTGAATGTCTCCCGCAATTGGATGGACAATAAAAATGATATTGTAGTTACAGGAAATGTAGAGTCTGCAAAACGTGAACGGATAACGGTATCCAGCTCAGCCGATTTTTTTATGCATACATTCATGCAACGAGCAAAAGTGAAAGGAGTTCAACTTCCCGGTTATATTTACGGAGAACTTCCAAAAGATTCTTCAGCCGTTTTCTTTGCTCGCCTTTCCCATCCGTTTAGTTTAGTTTTGCAACGCGCAATGAAAAATAGTGATAATCTGTCTGCTGAAGCTATCCTATACAATACAGCAGTAAAGGAGTCTGGAAAGAAACATCTGAGTCGTGAGGATGGGGTGAAGGTAATTCAAAGAATAATTTCTGAATTGGGATTTAATCCTAAAGATTATAATATAGTAGATGGGTGTGGTGTTAGTTTGTATAACTATATCTCTCCCGAACTTCTGATTGCTTACTTGAAATTTGCTCACTCGCAGAACCAGGTGTTCAAGGAACTTTATCCGGCTCTTCCCATTGCAGGAGTTGACGGCACGCTTAGTGGACGAATGAAAGAGGGAAAAGCCTATAAAAATGTGCATGCCAAAACCGGATCTGTGACTGGCGTTAGTTCATTGGCAGGTTATGCCACTGCATCCAACGGACATCTTATTGCTTTTTCAATTATTAATCAGAATGTAATGCAGGGCGCTAAAGCAAGAGCTTTCCAGGATAAGGTTTGTGAATTGCTTTGTGAGTAAACTGACTTTGCCTTCATTATGAAGGTTTGCAGATAACTTTTACAGTTAAAAATAAAAGAGGTTGCTTATCAACATGGATAAGCAACCTCTTTACATATAGTTTTTCTTATTTATTTCTCGTAATCAGCCCAGTTTACATTTTTCATATCTCCGGTCTTTGCCAATGCAATATGGAAAGCAAGAGCTGCATCAATGCGGTGAGGAGTTTGTCCGGGACCAGCTAATTTGATGTAATCCAAAAGAAGCTGTTTGTAATCGGGATGAACGCAATTCTCAATGATTGCCTCTGCTTTCTGAATAGGGCTTTTGCCTCTCAGGTCGGCTACTCCTAATTCAGTAATGATTATGTTAACGGAATGTTCACTGTGATCACAGTGAGAAACCATTGGAACAATGGCGCTGATGTTTCCTCCCTTAGCAATAGACGGACAAGTAAAGATTGACATGTAGGCATTGCGGGTAAAGTCTCCTGAACCACCAATTCCATTCATCATCTTCGTACCGCTAATATGTGTAGAGTTAACATTACCATAAATATCCACCTCAATGGCTGTGTTGATGCTTATCACTCCTAAGCGACGAATAATTTCCGGGCTATTGGAAATCTCAGCCGGGCGCATAACAATTTTATCCTTGAAGAAATCGATATTATTATAGATTGTTTGCAAGCATTCGTCCGTTAAGGTTAGTGAGCAGCAACTTCCAAATTTAATTCTTCCTTGCAGCATCAAATCGATAACAGAATCCTGAATAACTTCTGTATACATTTCAAAAGCAGGAACATCCTTATCCTGTCCTAATGCTCCCAATACTGCGTTGGCAATGTTACCCACACCCGACTGAAGTGGAAGGAAAGTGGAAGGAATACGACCGGCTTTCAGTTCGCCTGCCAGGAAGGATGCAACATTAGCTCCAATTTGGGTGGTAACTTCATCGGCATCAACAAAGCCACGTGCTTCATCAGGGGTATTGGTTTTCACAATTCCTGTTATTTTCGCCGGATCAACCTGTATGTATGGAAGGCCAATGCGGGTAGAAGGAGTATAAACACCCAGCTCTCTTCTGTAAGGAGGGTCTGCCGGTTCATAAATATCGTGCATGCCAATTAATCCTTTACTGTGATGGCTGTTTAGCTCAATAAGAATTTTATCGGCTAAGCGGCAATAGGTAGGAGAATTTCCAACAGCAGCTGTCAGATATATTTTGCCGTCTTCGGTCACCTCACATGCTTCAATAACAGCAACATTTACTTTCCCCATGAAACCATAGCGAACTTGTTGTGCCATTTCTGAAAGATGAAGATCCTGGTATTGAACTTGTCCATTATTAATAGCAGTCCTCATTGACTTGTTTGTTTGATAAGGCGCACGGAACCTTATGGCGTTAGCACGGGTAAGTGCTCCGTCAAGAGAGTCTCCTGAGGATGCTCCGGTAAGTACTCCAATCATGAAAGGATTGCCTTTGGCATGTTCGGCTATTGCTTTTTCTGCGATAGCAAGGGAAATAACTTTGGGAGCTCCTGCTGGTGTGAATCCACTAAAACCAACATTATCTCCATCTTTAACGAAGCTTGCAGCTTCTTCTGCGGTAATAAACTTTAATGACATAATTTTCAATTATATAATTTCGAGTTAGAATTAAATTCTCTTTGTTAGTATTTCCTTTGAATTATTTCAGAGTAGATTATTGCTTTGCGCACCTCTTCCATTGAGTTGAACTGAATATCCTGTCTGTCTTCCTGGAAATCATACATATTCTGAACCTCTATTTTCTCTTTATTGTTTGTATGTATTGCCGGATTAGTCTTTTTGTATATGTCTGGATGTATACTTTGGGGGTGAATATTTACAACGACAGGTTCCTGTTTTACTGGCTGTGCTTTCTCTTCACTGGCATCAAACCATTTTTCCCAACCTTCGGGACGCGGGTTTGTTTTTCTATCTTCTGCAGGAGTTAAAACAGTTTTCTTACTTTCGGGAGTTTTATTTACCTTTTCCTGATTGCGGACTTTGCTTATTATAGCTGCAATGACAGCAATAATAACAATTATATATTGAAGAGTATCATCCATTATTTTCTAAATATTAGTCTGCCAAAGATATGAATTTAAATTGATAGTAAATAGTAATCAGTATGAAAAAAGGGTAGCGTAGATTCAATAGCGCAAAACTAAATGAAGAAGAAAGGATTTCTGCTTAACAATAATTATAGGTTACTCTTATAAAAATGTAAGTTTATGTGCTTTTTTCAAACAACTCACAACATTTTAGTAAAGAACGTGTATCTTTGCCTTTCAAATACTAAATAAAAAGATTATGAATGAATTGACAGGAGCAGACTTTAAATCTGCAACTGTTTTGGAAAACAAGAAATTGTTTATCGAAACGTATGGCTGCCAGATGAATGTGGCAGATAGTGAAGTTATTGCTTCGGTAATGAAGATGGCGGGGTATTTTGTATGCGAAACCCTCGAAGAAGCCGATGCTGTGTTTATGAATACCTGTTCAATCCGTGATAATGCGGAACAGAAGATTTTAAACCGGCTAGAATTCTTTTATTCACTCAAGAAGAAAAAGAAACGTTTGATTGTTGGTGTACTGGGTTGCATGGCGGAAAGAGTAAAAGATGATCTGATTGAAAATCATCACGTTGACCTTGTTGTGGGGCCGGATGCTTATCTTACTCTACCCGAACTGGTTGCTTCTGTAGAGGCAGGAGAAAAGGCCATGAATGTAGAACTGTCTACCACAGAAACCTATCGCGATGTGATTCCTTCCCGCATTTGCGGAAATCATATTTCAGGTTACGTTTCTATTATGCGCGGGTGCAATAATTTCTGTACTTATTGCATTGTTCCTTATACCCGTGGGCGTGAGCGCAGCAGGGATGTGGAAAGCATTCTTAATGAGGTGCATGATTTAGCAGTAAAAGGCTACAAAGAAGTTATACTTCTTGGGCAGAATGTGAATTCATATTGTTTTGAAAAAGATGGTCAAACAATTACTTTCCCTGCTTTGCTTCGTAAGGTAGCCGAATCGGAACCAAACATGCGTGTCCGTTTCTCTACTTCTCATCCAAAGGATATGAGCGACGAAACACTGGAAGTAATTGCCCAGGTGCCAAATGTATGCAAACATATTCATTTGCCGGTACAAAGTGGAAGCTCTAGAATCCTGAATTTAATGAACCGGAAGTATACCCGTGAATGGTATCTTGACAGAGTGGCTGCCATCAAAAGAATAATTCCCGATTGTGGATTGTCTACTGACATATTCTCTGGTTTCCATTCCGAAACAGAAGAAGATCATAAGGAATCTCTTTCTCTGATGAACGCTTGTGGATATGATTCTGCCTTTATGTTTAAATACTCGGAACGACCGGGTACTTATGCATCAAAGCATCTGGAAGATAATGTGCCCGAAGAGGTAAAAGTAGCTCGTTTGAATGAGATCATTGAATTACAGAATAAACTCTCTGCCGAAAGTAACAAACGCTGTATAGGCAAAACCTATGAAGTATTGGTAGAAGGTGTTTCAAAACGTTCGCGTGAGCAGCTTTTTGGAAGAACAGAACAAAATCGTGTGGTGGTTTTTGACAGAGGTGGTCACAAAATAGGTGATTTTGTCAAGGTAACAATTAACGAAGCAAGTTCTGCTACTCTGAAAGGCGTGTTGGCATAATCATAAAATATTGAGACAGTCAGATGACCCCGGTTTGATGAAATTGAAACGAAAATAGCTCTTTACTCTGATTTAATATAAAGAATATCAGGCTATTAATGATAATTGTATTTTGTGATCGATATTTCTTTAAAAACAGAAAAACAAAAGGTTGTTTTGAGGGGGGTAACAAGGGTATACTCTCTGAAACCCTTTGTAGAAGGGGGTGACAAATTTTATACCGGGACATATAAAAGAAGTATTATTCAAAGTTTGTCACACACTGTAAATAATATAAACAGTATAGAGCCGGTAATCAATAACCTTCCTAATGGGAATTGATTGCCGGCTATTTTTAATAATCATCCTTTCGGAGTAATTTTTAAATTGACAATGAATTTTCAGCAGAGCATTCAAAACTGAAAATAATATCAACTCTTATAAATCAGAAGATTTCAGAGCTAATTCATTGTATTATTGGCAATAATTTCTACCTTTGCGCAGTTCTAAATAGTAGGGATTGACTTATGAGCCCAATAAACTTCACTCACATTCTGACACAAACTGTTGATGAGCTTTCGGAAAGCGAATCATATAAAGGATTAATGCACCAGCATAAAGACGGAGAGCCACTGCCTTCGGCTAAAATACTGCAAGATATCATTGAGCTTTCACGAGCTATTCTTTTTCCTGGTTATTATGGTAATTCAACTATTAATAGCCGAACAATCAATTATCACATCGGGGTAAATATAGAAAAGCTATTTGGTTTGCTGACAAAGCAGATTATGGCTGGTTTATGCTTCAATTCGTCAGAGGATTGTGAAGAAGATACAGATGTAAAATATGAAAAAGCAGCAAGTATGGCTGCCCAACTTATTGCTAAATTTCCTCAATTGCGCCGCATATTAGCTTCAGATGTTGAAGCGGCTTATAATGGAGATCCGGCCGCACAGAGTTTTGGCGAAATTATTTGTTGTTATCCCGCCATTAAGGCAATCACAAATTATAGAATCGCCCATGAACTGATAAAACTGGAAGTGCCGTTGATTCCTCGTATCATTACAGAAATGGCACATTCTGAAACAGGTATCGATATTCATCCTGCGGCACAGATCGGAACTCATTTCACTATTGACCACGGAACAGGTGTGGTAATTGGTGCAACTAGTATCATTGGTAATAATGTGAAACTCTATCAGGGTGTAACACTTGGAGCTAAAAGCTTCCCTCTTGACGAAGATGGGAATCCTATTAAAGGAATTCCACGCCATCCTATCCTTGAAGACGATGTGATTGTATATTCCAATGCTACAATTCTTGGACGTATAACAGTTGGAAAAGGTGCTACGGTAGGTGGAAATATCTGGGTAACCGAAGATGTTCCGGCAGGAGCAAGGATTGTACAAACAAAAGCAAAGAAATAATTTTAAATAATATATATGCAATTTGAACTCATAGCAAAAACGTTCCAAGGATTGGAAGAGGTTTTAGCAGAAGAATTAACTAACCTTGGTGCGGATAATATACAGTTGGGTAGACGTATGGTTTCCTTTACCGGTGATAAGGAAATGATGTATCGTGCAAATTTTTGTTTGCGTACGGCAATTCGCATTTTGAAACCAATCAAGCATTTTAATGCGAAAGATGCCGATGAGGTGTACAGCCAGATTAAAAAGATTAAATGGGAAGATTATCTTGATGTGGATAAAACTTTTGCTGTGGATGCGGTTGTATTCAGTGAAGAATTTCGCCATTCTAAATTTGTATCTTATAAAGTAAAAGATGCTATTGTCGATTATTTTAAAGAACTGAATGGCAAACGTCCGTCGGTACGTATCAATAAACCTGATGTTTATTTGAATATTCATATTGCACAAAATAGATGTACCCTATCTCTGGACTCTTCAGGTGAATCTCTTCATCGTAGAGGATATCGTCAGGAAGCAGTGGAAGCTCCATTGAATGAAGTGCTTGCTGCCGGAATGATTCTAATGACAGGCTGGCATGGTCAATGTGATTTAATTGATCCAATGTGTGGATCGGGAACTATTCCAATTGAAGCAGCATTAATTGCCCGTAACATTGCTCCGGGGGTATTCAGAAAAGAATTTGCATTTGAAAGATGGAAGGACTTTGATCAGGAATTATTTGATAACATCTATAATGATGATTCTCAGGAGCGTGAATTGAATCATAAAATATATGGTTTCGATAATAATCCACAAGCAAATGAGATTGCTATCCGCAATGTAAAGGCTGCAGGATTATCTAAGGAAATTATTTTGAAGTTACAACCGTTCCAACAATTTGAGAGTCCAAAGGAAAATTCAATTATCGTAATGAACCCTCCTTATGGCGAACGTATCTCTACTCGTGATCTATTAGGACTTTACCAAATGATTGGAGAACGCTTGAAGCATGCTTTCACTGATCAGGATGCATGGATATTAAGCTATAAAGAAGAGTGTTTTGACCAAATTGGTTTGAAGCCATCTCGCAAGATTCCACTTTTCAATGGTGCTTTGGAATGTGAATTCCGGAAATATCAGATTTTCGGAGGGAAATACAAGGAGTTCAAAAAAGGAGAAGCCGAAAAATAATGAGGAAGTTAATGATGGTATTTGGTGCAACTTTGTTATTATCTGCAGGGGCAGTAGCACAGAATAAAAAAGCATTTACTATTGATGATCTGATTCCGGGTGGAGCTACTTATGCACAACATGTTCCCGAGAATATTTATGGATTACAATGGTGGGGAGATATCTGTATAAAGCCGGATATAGATAAAGTTATATCTATTAATCCTGCTAAAAAGCAAAAAGAAACTACGATTGTAACCCTTGATCAGATTAATAAGTCTTTAAAAGAACAGCAGCTGGAACAAATTCATCATTTTTATGCCGTTTCTTTTCCTTTTGCTGAAAAGAAAATCATGAAAATAGAAATGCCTCAGAAAAGCGTTTTCTATGATTTTGGCGAGCATAAAATAACTAAGGTTATTAATATAAAAGAAAAGGCTGCCAATAATGATTATTGTAAAGAGAACGGTTCTGTAGCTTATACTATTGATAATAACCTCTACATTGCTGATTCGAAAGGACAAAATATTCAGATAACGAATGAACCAAAAGGCATTGTTTGCGGACAAAGTGTGCATCGCAATGAATTTGGAATATCAAAAGGAACTTATTGGTCTCCAAAGGGAAACTATTTAGCTTTCTACAGAATGGATGAACGCATGGTAGCCGATTATCCTTTTGTTGATATAGATACCCGCATTGCCACAGTAAAGCCAGGTAAATATCCAATGGCAGGAATGACCAGTCATGAAGTTACTATTGGAGTTTACAATATGTCTACCGGGAAAACCGTTTATCTTAATGCAGGCAATCCCAAAGATCGCTATTTTACTAATATTGCATGGAGTCCCGACGAAAAGAGTCTCTATTTTATTGAGTTGAACCGTGATCAGAATCATTCACAGCTTTATTGTTATAATACACAAAGTGGTGAAAAGGAAAAGATGCTTATAGAAGAGAGTCACCCTAAATATGTGGAACCTCAACATCCTGTATTATTTCTTAAAGGAGATAACACTAAGTTTATTTATCAGAGTCAGCGCAATGGATTTAACCACTTATATATCTATAATATAGATGGCAAGCTTATTAAGCAACTCACAAATGGTAACTGGCTGGTAAAAGAAATTCTTGGTTTTGACGAGAAAGGTGATAATATTTATATTTCATCTACGGAAACCAGTCCGCTGGAATCTCAGACATATAAGGTAAATTTAAATACAGGCAAACGTACGCGAGTTACTCAGGAAGCTGGAACTCATACTTCATTGCTTTCTGCTTCGGGTAAATATGCTATTGATAGATATGCATCAACAAGTGCTCCTCGTTGTATAAATCTTATTGAGGTTAATAAAGGCAAGGTTGATAATTTACTTACCGCAGGCAATCCTTATGAAGATTATAATACACCAACTATTGAAATGGGTACAATCAAAGCGGAAGATGGGGTGACCGATCTTTATTACCGTTTGATAAAACCTGTTGATTTTGATCCGGCAAAGAAATATCCTACAGTGGTTTATGTATATGGCGGACCTCATGCTCAGGTAGTTAATAATACCTGGCTTGGTGGAGCTCGTGGCTGGGAGATTTATATGGCAAGTAAAGGATATGTAATGTTCAGCGTTGATAATCTTGGAAGCGAGAATCGCGGACTTGAGTTTGAACAAGCCACTTTCCGTCAGTTAGGTGTGACAGAGGCAAAGGATCAGATGAAAGGTGTGGAATTTCTAAAGAGCTTACCTTTTGTGGATGCCAATCGCATTGGGGTACACGGATGGAGCTTCGGCGGATTTATGACCACTAATCTAATGCTTCGTTATCCTGAAGCATTCAAGGTGGGTGTAGCCGGCGGACCTGTAATTGATTGGAGTTATTATGAAGCGATGTATGGTGAACGTTACATGGATACGCCTGAAAGCAATCCGGAAGGTTACAAGGAGTGTAACATGAGACTCAAAGCAGGAAACCTGAAAGGGCACTTGCTGGTTGTTCATGGAGGTATAGATCCAACATGTGTCCCACAGCATACTTATTCTTTTATGAAAGCTTGTATAGAAGCAGGTACTTATCCCGATTTGTTTATCTATCCGGGACATGAACATGGTGTTGTAGGTAAAGATCGTGTGCACTTAAATAATAAAATGACTCAATACTTTGATGAGTTTCTAAAATAAATAATACAATATAACTATGAGATTATTACTATTAGGTTCGGGTGGAAGAGAGCATGCATTAGCTTGGAAAATCGCTCAGAGCCCAAAGATAGAAAAATTGTATATTGCTCCAGGAAATGCAGGTACGGGCAGTGTAGGAGAAAATGTTGAGATGAAAGCGGATGATTTTTCTTCTATCAAAGCTTTTGTTCTTAGTAAGAATATAGATATGGTAGTTGTTGGCCCCGAAGATCCTTTAGTAAAAGGCATCTATGATTATTTTCAGAATGATCCGGAGTTAAATAAGATACCAGTTATAGGACCTTCACAGAAAGGTGCAACACTGGAAGGAAGCAAAGAGTTTGCAAAAGCATTCATGATGCGTCATGATATTCCAACTGCTGGCTATAAAAGTATAACATCTGCAAATTTGCAGGAAGGACTTGATTTCCTTGAAACATTGCAGGCTCCCTATGTATTAAAAGCCGATGGACTTTGTGCAGGCAAGGGTGTTCTTATTCTGCCTGATCTAGAAGAGGCAAAGAAGGAATTGCAGGAAATGTTGAGCGGAATGTTTGGTGATGCCAGTGCAACTGTTGTCATCGAAGAGTTTCTTAGTGGCATTGAATGTTCTGTTTTTGTTCTTTCTGATGGTAGAAATTATAAAGTATTGCCTGTAGCTAAAGATTATAAGCGCATTGGCGAAGGCGATAAAGGATTAAATACCGGTGGTATGGGTTCTGTTTCTCCTGTACCTTTTGCTGATGCTGCATGGATGGAAAAGGTTGATGAACGTATCATCCGTCCTACAGTAGAGGGGTTAGCTAAGGAAAATATTGAATACAAAGGATTTATATTCATAGGATTAATCAATGTCAATGGTGAACCAGTGGTTATAGAATATAATGTTCGCATGGGCGATCCTGAAACAGAATCTGTGATGCTTCGTGTTAAGAGTGACTTGGTTGAACTATTTGAAGGTGTAGCTGCAGGTAATCTGGATGAAAAAGTACTGGAAGAAGATCCTCGTTCCGCTGTAAGTGTGATGTTGGTTTCGGGAGGATATCCGGAACATTATGATAAAGGATTCCCAATTAGTGGGCTGGATCAGGTAAAAGACAGTATTGTATTCCATGCCGGAACAACGTTTAAGGATGGACAAGTTGTAACTAACGGCGGCCGTGTTTTGGCTATCAGTTCTTATGGTAATACCAAAGACGAAGCGTTGGCACAATCTTTTTCAGCAGCGAAACTTATTGATTTTGAAAAGAAATATTTCCGTTCAGATATCGGATTTGATTTATAATCTATGATACCAAGGAAACGCATACAACAAAAGATAACGACAGGCAAATTTGTTTTGCCTGTCGTTATCTTACTGTCTACTTTTATATGGCTTGGAGTTTGTTTTATTAAACCGATAGCTGTATTTTCTCAATCTTCATCTCCGGTATGGCAGTTATTGGAACCCTTTTTTTTGGGGAAAACGGTTAGTCTGTTAATCAATTTCTTTTTGTATGCATGTATTGGTTATTTGTTGATAGAACTGAATAATGCCTTTACTATTATACGTCTTAGGGCTTCAATTCAAACGTCTTTGTTTTTTATTGTTGTCTGTGCTTGCCCTGAATTATATTCATTGCAAATGGGATCTGTCAGTGCGCTTTGCATGGTTGCTTCCATCTATTTCCTGTTTCAGTCATATCAGCATACAAGACCTTCGGGGGTTATCTTTTATTCCTGGATGTTTTTAGGGTTGGGTAGCCTTATGTTTCCTCAACTATTATTTCTGATACCTCTTTATCTTATAGGGGCCTACAATTTTCAATCATTGAATGCTAAAAGCTTTTTTGCCGGACTTATAGGATTAATGGCTCCTTTCTGGTTCTTATTGGGATATGCATTTTCTTTCAATCAAATGGGAATGTTTTATCATCCGTTTAAAGAGCTTGGCACCTTTATGCCAGTAAACATCCTTGTACTAAAAGGATGGCAAATCGTGACTCTTAGCTATATTTCTCTGGCATTTATTGTAGCTGTAACTCATAGCGTAATTAATGGCTGGCAGGATAAGATACGTACCAGAGCATATATTAACTTCTTTTCATTGATGGGAGTTTGTTTGATTGCACTGATCATTTTACAACCACAACATTTCATAAAGATATTTCCATTGTTATTAGTGTGCTACAGTTTTCTTGCAGGTCACTTTTTTGCTTTGACGCGCAGCCGTGGATCTAATATATTTTTCATTTTTTCAGTAATAGGATTAATCGCGCTTCTTACATATAATTTATGGATGCTTTAATGTCAACAATTCAACAGCTTTTTATTGAGTGGGGGTATCCCGGACTTTTTATTTCCGCGGCACTTGCAGGAAGTGTTGTGCCTTTTAGTTCTGAGGTAATACTTATAGTATTAATTAAAATGGGTCTGGACCCTTTCTATTCTGTACTTTGGGCTTCTTTGGGAAATACTGTAGGAGGAATGAGCTGCTATTACATTGGCTATCTGGGAAAAATAGAATGGGCTGAGAAGTATTTCAAAGTAAAGCATGAAAAGATTGTAAAGATGCAAAAGTTTCTTCAGGGAAAAGGAGCTTTGATGGCATTTTTTGGCTTCCTCCCTACTTTTGGTGAAATTATTGCTATGACCCTGGGCTTTATGCGTAGTAATGTACTTCTTACTACTTCTTCTATGTTCTTTGGGAAGTTGATTCGCTATGCGCTTATAACTTATTTCCTGATATTTGCTGCAGATGAAATTGCTGCAATCTATGTGCAATACTTTGGTTAACCTGTTTATTTTTTTGTAGCTCTTAATACTTCTCTTTTTCCCGGAGGTCCAGGTAGTCTTTCCACCGTAAATCCAGAAGATTGAAGCATTCTTCTCACTACTCCTTTTGCACAATAAGTCATCAATATGCCGTTTGGGTTCATTGAAGCATAGAGAGCATTAAATAATTCCTGATTCCACATTTCAGGTTGTTTCTCTGGTGCAAAGGCATCAAAATACACTACATCATAAGATATTGGCTGGTTGTCAACTGTTCCCAGACTCCATTTTGCCGATTCTGTGGGATGAGCAATATTTGTAAAATCAACATTTACTTTAAGTATAGAGAAGTCTGATGTGATTTTGCACGATTCATTCCATTTTGCCTGGTGCAGGTCATAATAAAGATTGGTATATTCAGGGTAAATAACATCCGGATAATTTAGTTTCCTGATTAATTCCAGTGATAATGGGTAGAGCTCTAAGCTCGTATAAATAACCTTTTTATAAAGTTTCTGCGTTTCAATCAATGTGAGAAATGCATTTAGCCCCGTTCCAAAGCCAATTTCTAATACGTGAAGAGGTGATGCGTTGCTTTCCCTAAAGCCATAGTTAATGTATATATGTTCAGCTTCAGTTTCTGCTCCGTTAACTGAGTGATAATGTTCATTCATTGACGGAACGAAAAGAGTGTGGCTTCCGTCGGCTGTTAATTCTATTTCAGAAGATAGTGATTTTTGCTTTGTTCCCATTATTAATTGCACCCTTTGTTTTGCGAACAAAGGTAAGGTTTTTCATGTTACTATCAATAATTATAATTACTTTTGCATATTACAGAATTAAAATGAATTTATGAAGAAGATACTCATTATGCTCTCTTTATTGGTTGGCATAAGCTTTATTGGATGTACAAATAAGAAGGAACATAATAAAAGGATAATAACTGTAACCATTGAGCCGCAACGTTATTTTACTGAACAAATAGCTGGAGATAAATTCTCTGTTGTGAGTATGGTACCCAAAGGCACAAGTCCTGAAAGTTATGATCCTGCCCCTTCACAATTGGTTTCCCTTAATAAAAGTGAAGCTTATTTTCGTATCGGTTATATTGGTTTTGAACAAACCTGGTTTGACAGGCTAACGGATAATGCTCCACACATGCTTATCTTTGATACATCAGCTGGTGTAAACTTAATCACAGGCACACATCATAATCATGGAGAAGAGAAAGAACATAATCATGCTTTGAGTGGAATTGATCCTCATATCTGGAATTCTACTATCAACGCACAAATTATTGCAGATAATACCTGTAAGGCCCTTTGTTCGTTAGACAAAACTAACGAAACATACTATATTCAGAGATGCAATAAGCTTAAGCAAGAGATTAAGGCTTTAGATGATACGCTAAAAACTATTTTGAAAGATGCGGATAAGTCATTTATGATTTATCATTCTGCCCTTTCTTATTTCGCACTCGATTATGGATTGCGCCAAATATCTATTGAAGAAGGTGGAAAAGAACCTTCACCGGCTCATATTAAAGAACTGATTCAAGCATGCAAGAAAGAAAATGTGCGGGTAATTTTTGTGCAACAGGAATTTGATAAGAGCAATGCTGAACTGATTGCCAAAGAAACCGGAACAAAAATTGTTTCTATCAATCCTCTTTCTTATGACTGGAAAGGAGAAATGATTCGAATGGCACAAGCACTGAAGCGATGAATAAAATTATTGAAATAGAACATTTGTCGGCTGGTTACGATCATAAAACCGTGCTGCGTGAAATAAACCTGAGCGTTTATGAGCACGATTTTCTTGGAATCATAGGACCCAATGGCGGAGGTAAAACCACATTAATAAAACTTATTCTGGGTTTGCTAAAACCAGAGAGTGGTAAAATCCGGTTTTTTCGTGACAGTAAGTCTGTGGATAATATATCTATGGGATATTTACCTCAATACAATGCGATTGATAGAAAGTTTCCCATCTCTGTTTATGACGTAGTTCTATCGGGGCTAAGTCGTAAAAAGTCTTTTATAAAACCTTTCTCGCAGGAACATCACGCCAAAGTAAGCGACATTATCGGCCGTATGGGTTTGCAGGGACTTGAGAAAAAAGCTATCGGTCAGTTGTCCGGTGGACAGCTTCAGCGTGCATTGCTGGGGCGGGCCATTGTTTCTAATCCCGAGGTTGTGATTCTTGATGAACCAAACACCTATATTGATCAGCGTTTTGAAAGCAGACTTTATGAAATTCTTTCGGAAATAAATAAAGAACGGGCTATAATATTGGTTTCCCATGATATTGGAACAGTTATCAGTAACGTAAAAACAATAGCTTGCGTGAATGAAACTCTTGATTATCATCCAGACTCGGAAGTGTCTACCGAATGGTTGGAAGAAAAATTTGAATGCCCCATAGAACTACTTGGGCATGGAAAACTTCCTCACCGTATTATCAAAAATCATCACCACGAGGATATAAAGTAAAATTTTTAATAGAAACATTCATCTTAAAGAATGAAAAAAGAGAATTTTAAACTTCCTAAAAGACTGAAAACAAGCATTGCTTGCATGTTTTTCGTTAAAGTTTTCTATCTTTGCCGCACGTATGTAACAATATAAACATATATTTAATGAAACAGTACAAGTTAGTGAACAACCTGACGGGTTGGTTTGCATTTGCTATTGCAGCCGTTGTCTATTGCCTGACAATAGAACCCACAGCCAGCTTCTGGGATTGTGGCGAGTTTATTACTTCAAGTTATAAACTGGAAGTAGGGCATCCTCCCGGCGCACCATTTTTTATGCTGACAGCCAATTTCTTTACTCAATTTGTTAGCGACCCGGCTATGGTTGCACGTATGGTCAATACTATGTCGGCTTTGATGAGTGCAGCTTGTATCATGTTTCTTTTCTGGACAATAACACATTTAACCAGAAAGCTGGTTTTAAAAGAAGGTCAGGATCCAACGCTTAGTCAACTTATCACCATTATGGGTAGTGGACTTGTTGGAGCTTTAGTATATACATTTTCAGATACTTTTTGGTTCAGTGCGGTGGAAGGCGAAGTTTATGCTTACTCTTCCTTATTCACAGCAGTAGTATTCTGGCTGATATTAAAATGGGAAGATGTGGCCGATGATCCTCACTCTGACCGTTGGCTGGTTTTGATTGCATACCTTACTGGATTGTCTATCGGTGTACACTTACTTAACCTGTTATGCATTCCTGCCATTGTATTGGTTTACTATTTCAAGAAACACCCAAATGCCAATGCAAAAGGTTCTTTACTCGCATTGGTAGGTTCAATGGTTTTAGTTGGTGTGGTACTTTATGGAATTGTTCCCGGTTTTGTAAAAGTAGGAGGATGGTTTGAACTTTTGTTCGTAAACGATCTTGGATTACCATTTAATACAGGACTTATTGTCTATATGGTTATTCTGGCAGCTGTTATTATCTGGGGTGTTTATGAATCTTATGTGGAAAAGAATAACACAAGGATGAAGTTATCCTTTTTACTTACCGTAGCTCTTTTGGGTATTCCTTTCTATGGCCACGGTGGTACAAGTGTTGTTATTGGCCTGGTTGTTTTAGCTATATTGGCTATTTACTTATTTGCCAAATTCATTAATCAAAAATACCAGATTAGTGCACGTACTTTGAATACTTCCCTGCTTTGTATTATGATGATTATGATTGGATATTCATCTTATGCATTGATTGTTATTCGTTCTACTGCCAATACGCCAATGGATCAAAACTCTCCCGAAGACATCTTCACATTGGGAAGTTACCTTGGACGTGAGCAATACGGAAGCAGACCTTTATTTTATGGTCCGGCTTATTCTTCCAAAGTTAAACTGGAAACTAAAGATGGGTATTGTTCTCCGGTAGTTGAAGAAGGTGCTCCTATCTATATCCGAAAAGAAAAGGCTTCTGCAAATGAAAAAGATAAATACGTAACAAGCGGCAATCAACAGGATTACGTTTATGCCCAAAATATGCTGTTTCCTCGTATGTATAGTAGTGCGCATGAAGCTCAGTACAAAAACTGGATGGGCATAGAAGGCTATACTGTTCCTTATGATCAGTGTGGCGAAATGGTTACGGTGACTATGCCTACCCAACTGGAAAACATAAAATTCTTCTTCTCTTACCAGATGAACTTTATGTACTGGCGTTACTTTATGTGGAACTTTGCCGGAAGACAGAATGATATGCAGGGCTCGGGAGAGATTGAGCATGGTAACTGGATTACAGGAATATCTTTTATTGATAACGCATTGGTGGGAGATCAGTCTTTGTTACCTACCGAACTGGCAAATAACAAAGGACATAATGTATTCTTCTGCTTGCCATTATTGCTTGGTATTATCGGACTTCTGTTCCAGGCCTACCGAGGGCAGAAAGGTATCCAGGGATTCTGGGTGGTATTCTTCCTATTCTTCATGACTGGTATCGCAATTGTTATTTATCTGAATCAAACTCCAAGCCAGCCTCGAGAACGAGACTATGCTTACGCGGGGTCGTTCTATGCGTTTGCTATCTGGATTGGTATGGGTGTTGCCGGCATTGTGAGGTTGCTCAGTAAAAAATTGGGCGAACTGCCTTCAGCAATTATTGCATCTGCTGCTTGTTTATTTGTGCCAATTCAAATGGCTGGTCAAACATGGGATGATCATGATCGCTCAAATCGTTATACTTGCCGTGATATTGGTCAGAACTACTTAAATTCTTGCCAGGAAAAGGGTAATCCAATTATTTTCACTAATGGCGATAATGATACTTTCCCATTGTGGTATAATCAGGAAACAGAAGGATTCCGTACGGATATACGTGTTTGTAATCTTAGTTATCTGCAAACAGACTGGTATATTGACCAGATGAAGCGTCAGGCTTATAATTCTCCGGGTGTTCCTATTACCTGGAACCGTTTGGAGTATGTAACAGGTGCAAATGAATATGTTCAGATACGTCCGGAAGTGAAAGAAACAATTCTTGCACTTTATAAGAGTGATCCGGTAGAAGCTAAAAAGAACTTTGGTGATAATCCTTTTGAACTGAAGAACATTCTTAAACATTGGGTACGTTCAGATAAGGAAGAATTAAAGATTATTCCTACTGATCGTATTGTTATCAAGCTGGATAAGGAAGCCATCAAGCGTTCGGGCATGATGATTCCTGATTCTCTTCACGGAGTTATTCCCGATTATATGACTCTTTCATTAAAAGGAAAACGTGGAATTAGCAAAGCGGAATTAATGATGTTGGAGATGATTGCTCAATGTAACTGGGAACGTCCTGTTTATATGGCAATATCTGTGGGCACGGAAAATCATCTTTGCTTTGGCGATAACTTCTCTCAGGAAGGTTTGGCTTACCGCATAACTCCATTTAATACAGCTAAACTTGGTGGTCGCATTGATTCCGAGAAGATGTATGATAACATTATGCATAAGTTCAAATGGGGCGGCATTGATAATCCAAAGGTTTATCTGGACGAAAATGTAATGAGAATGTGTTATTCACATCGTCGTTTATTTGCTCAGCTGGCTGCGCAGTTAGTCAAAGAAGGCAAGAAGGATAAAGCCTTGAATCTCCTTGAATATGGTATGAAGTCTATTCCTACCAACTGTGTTCCTCATGATTACCAAAGCGGATCAATGGATATGGCTAAAGCCTATTTTGCACTTGGTCAGAAACAAAAGGCAGAACAGATTTTGAAGGAATTAGCTGATAAGTCTTATCAATATGCAAGATGGTATCTGAGCTTGAATGATGCTAAGTTAGCTACAAGTAATCAGGATTGTATTTATAATTTATATATTCTGGACGAAACGAATAAGGTGCTTAAAGCAAATAATTCGTCCCTGTTCCCAGAGCTCTCTAAGAGATTTGAAGCTTTATATGCCTCTTATTCAATGAGAACAGGCACAGCAGCCAAATAAAAGAAAAGATTAAAGATGTTTATTGAACAACCCCCTAAAGTGTTAAGGGCTCTTTACCCGGGGGCAATCTGGAGAATGGATCCTAATGAGAAAGCTGTTTATCTGACTTTCGATGATGGACCCATTCCCGAGATTACTCCCTGGGTACTCGATTTACTTGATAAGTATAGTATTAAAGCAACATTCTTTCTGGTGGGAGATAATGTACGCAAACACCCTGAAGAGTTTAAAATGGTTCTTGAACGCGGTCATCGTGTGGGGAATCATACGTTTAATCATATTCGGGGATTTGAGTACTTAACGAAGAACTATCTGGCTAATACGGAAAAGGCGAATGAACTGATTAAATCAGATCTGTTTCGTCCACCTCATGGTCATATGAGAGTTCATCAGTATTATGCTCTGAGGAAAGAATATAAAATAGTAATGTGGGATTTGGTGACGCGCGATTACAGCAATAAGCTGAACGGCAGGCAAGTCTTTGAGAAGGTGAAACATTATGTGCGTAACGGCTCTATAATTACTTTTCATGACTCATTAAAATCTGAACAAAACATGAAGTATGCTTTGCCTCGTTCCATAGAATGGTTATTAGAGCAAGGCTATCAGTTTAAGTTATTATAATGAATAAAGAACAACTTTCCCAACAGATAAAAGCCGAAGCATTGCGCCTCGGCTTTTCTGCTTGTGGCATTGCCCGTGCTCACTTTGTGGGGGAAAGTAAGACTCATCTTGAACAATGGCTGGCAGAAGGTAATCAGGCGGAGATGAGTTATATGAGTAATCATCTTGATAAACGATGTGATCCGCGCTTGTTGGTAGAAGGAACTAAAAGTATCATTTCAGTTGCGCTCAACTATTCCCCTTCCCGCAAACTAAGAGACGATCAACTGCAATTTGCTTATTATGCTTATGGGCAGGATTACCATGAGGTGATGAAAGCTAAACTTACATCCCTTTTCAATTATATCAATGAACAACTGCACCCGGTTATTGGCAGGGTATTTTGTGATACAGCTCCTATTCTTGATCGTTACTGGGCATGGCAAGCCGGACTTGGATGGATTGGAAAGAATACTCAGCTGATTATTCCTCATGCAGGTTCTTACTTCTTTTTGGGTGAAATTTTGCTGGATATTGACCTGGAATATGACTCTCCAATGAAAAGCAGGTGTGGTAATTGCAGGCGATGCCTGGATGCATGCCCTACAAAAGCTCTGGAGAAGCCTTTTCTGCTAAATGCCAATCGTTGTATCTCTTACCTCACTATTGAGAATAAAGGTGCGATACAGGCCGAATATGCCTCTAAAATGAGCAATCATCTGTATGGATGTGACGATTGTCAGCAGTGTTGTCCTTGGAATCGGTTTGCTACCTCTCATTTAGTGCCAGAACTTCAGCCATCGGAAGCTTTTCTTTCGATGGAGAGAACGGATTGGGAAGACTTAACCGTTGAGCAATATCGTACTCTTTTCAAAGGTTCAGCTGTGAAACGGGCAAAGTATGAAGGTTTGATGAGAAACCTTAAAGCGGTATTGCCGGAATAGTTTTATATATTATATAAAACTTGCATTGATTATTTCAACCGGAAGGTATAGCCTACGGATAAGCTATAGCCATTATCTTTGGAATAAATGTATTTGTGGTAAGTTGCTTTTATAGGAATAGCCCTGTTGTTTTTTAAAGGGATTAAAATTCCTGTACTCAAATAGAAACCAAAAGGGTATGTATTGACCAATGTTTTTTCAAAAAAGAACTCGTCATCTCCTGTAATAGGATTAACCATTTTGGTATTATTTTTGTTTTGTGTTTCAAACAATAGAGACTGAACTAATCCTACTTCAATTAACGGATGTACTTTGTAATTCATAAACCTAAACTCAACTCCTATATTGCTTGCTATTTGAATAGCTTTATAATCTTCCAGGAAAACAGGATCTTTATCGCGCCCCATCTTTGTTTGACTGACATTGAATCCAACATTGAGCGCTATTCTGTCACTTTTCTTATTAGTGTTCATTTGAAAGTTTACACCTAGCAAAGGTGTAAAGTTGTTGATGTTTGATTCCCCTCTTTCCCAACTAACTGAATAGATAGTATTATTTGATTGAACTCCGGCATAAGGGGTGATATAATATTTGAATTTATATTTTGGTTCTTGATAAGAAATACAAGCATACTCAGTACAAGTTAAATCATGGTACTTTTTAAAAAGTGCCATCAATGAAGAACGAGAGCAGTCCATCTTTTTTATATCCTCTTTTAGCTGTGGATTGTAATTAAAAACAGCACTTAAAGTCTTTTTGATTTTTTGTTTTTCAAAATAAGACTTATTTTGAGCATATATAGCGACTTTTTTTCCGTCTATAGCATTTAAAGAATAATAATATTTGAACTCTTTTCTTTCGTTCATTTCCAGATAATATAAACTAATAATACCTTTTACCAGGCATTCTGCAAAACATTTATTCTTTTGCCCTTCAACATTTAAGCTTATTGATTCATAGTAGGGGCCTAAATCGTATATATAACCTTTTATTTGAATAGGAGTAAAGTTGTTTACAGAATCTGAAAGGTTTCTTTTAAACAGGCACTCTTTCCAATCGCCTACTCCATTGCGATAGCCAAGCGTTCCATGTATTGTGTCACCTTCATTTGTAATGATGCTGCCAGGTTTCCACTCTACATTAGCACCAAGAATAGGAAAATTTATTAATAAAAGAAATATAAGAAGTAGCAAATTTGAGTTTTTCATAAGAAATTAACAATAATTTATGTTGATACAAAAGTATTTTAAATCTTTATTATTAACAAACTATTAGTTGTTTATTTTTCTTTCATTAATTATATATTATGCGAGCTGCACAACTCATCAATTCGACCTGCGCAGCTCGTATCCACGAGTTGCGCAACTCGTTAAAGTGACCTGCGCAGGTCGTGAAAAAGTATTCACGGAACATTCAGAATGTACTGCCGGGAAATAAAAAAGCTGCCTCGAGGTTTCGAAGCAGCTTCCCTATAAAGCGATGTAATCCTGGTTTATTTAACTGTAACAGTTAGTGGAGTACGAACTTTCTGTGCAAATTCGCCTACATACTTATACCAGTCTTTAGAAGTATTGAATCCCCATTTGCTCCAGCCTGCGCCGAAGTAATAAAGAAATTCTGAGCCTGGTTCGTAATCGCTGATAGCCATTACATGTCCTTCGGCTCCATCTTTAATCTTAGAGGCCTCTGCGCCTTTAAAAGGCATCACCTTTGTCTCCTTTACGTTGGCAGGGAAAACCGCGGCAACATAGATTTGTCCGTTTATAGCGTCCTTAGGGTCTGCATAAGCAATATAGCCTTTTTGAGCGGACATGGCATAATCTTTGCTTCCGGTGTGAATAACAATACCTGTGGCAAGTGGCAAAGATTTATTTATTTTGGTGTAAGAGAGTGCGACTTTGTTCAATTGTGAGCCTGCATCAAGTGAAATAACGCGTGTTTCAACAGTAGAGTCGCCGTTGATGGCAAGTGGATTGTATACCAGCTTTACAGTAAAACGTAAAGGGCCGTTGTCTAACACCTCTTGTGTAGCATAACAATGTGGATAAACCAGTGCGCTGTCAATTAAGAAAGCAGATGTTCCTGCTCCTAAAGTAGGGCCAACCTTGTAATAATCAAGTCCGTTACCGTGATCAAAGTGGTAAGATGTGCTTTCTCTTAAAGCCTTTGATGCAGCAGGGTCAGTTTTTGCCAGACTTTTGATTTTGGTGTTAGTACTATCGTTAAGTTCCATAGCATATCTTTCTTCTACAACAGGTTCTTCACTGCGTTTTGCCCAGATATCATATCCGAAAGCTTTTTCGCCGGTGGCTTGCAATGCAGGTCCATAGGTGCGGAATGCTATGCGGTCGTTCTCCCATGCTACGTCATCCACGCGTTCGGGATATTGTTTTCCGCAAGTAATGGCGTTGAATGTGGCAGGAGTTCCTGCCTGAATTGTATAGTTCTCAGCAGATTTAGCTTTTACAGAAGAAGGAAATATTAATTTCGCATCATAAGTAATCTGATAAGGCACTTGCTGATCGTTCTTATCCAGAATTACTACCTGAGCAGTATTTGCCAGGCGGAGCTTAGTATTGATTTCACTCATTGAAACCTCTACCATTTCTTTATCTCTGTCAAGTGAAGAGGTATTTGTTACCGTTACACTGACACTCTTGCTGCTGGAACAAGAAACAGCGGTAAATGCTGCTAAAAATAAAAAGATTGCTTTTTTCATCATGTTTATTAATGGTATATAAACGAACGTGCCGATGAATCTCCTTTCAGAGGTACACCGGCACATAGGTATATATAAATTTAATTATTTAGGTTGTTTACCGATATAAGCCAGAATACCACCGTCCACATACAAAACATGTCCGTTAACGAAATCAGAAGCATTAGAAGCTAAGAATACGGCTGGACCCTGTAAATCTTCAGGAGTTCCCCAACGGGCAGCCGGAGTTTTAGCAATAATGAAATCATTGAAAGGATGTCCGGCAACACGAATAGGCGCTGTTTGAGGAGTTTCGATATAACCCGGGCCAAGGCCATTACATTGAATATTGAATTCACCATATTCTGAAGCAATGTTACGAGTCAACATCTTCAAACCACCCTTAGCAGCTGCGTAAGCAGATACTGTTTCGCGGCCAAGTTCACTCATCATAGAGCAGATATTGATAATTTTACCATGACCTTTTTTAATCATTGAAGGAATAACAGCCTTTGCTACGATGAATGGGCCATTCAAATCGATATCAATAACCTGGCGGAAATCTTTAGCGCTCATTTCAATCATAGGAATACGTTTGATGATACCAGCGTTGTTCACCAAAATATCAATAACGCCAACTTCTTTCTCAATCTGAGCTACTGTAGCATTTACTCCGTCTTCGTCAGTAACATCGCATACATAACCGTGTGCTTTGATACCTTCTGCTTCGTAAGCAGCAAGACCTTTGTTTACCAATTCCTGGTTAATGTCGTTGAACACAATTGTTGCACCAGCTTTTGCGTAAGCTGTAGCAATAGCGAAACCAATTCCGTAAGAAGCACCTGTTACAAGTGCGATTTTACCTTCTAATGAGAAATTTACCATTGTTCTATCTATTAAAAATAAATTATTTTAAGTCTGTAATCTTTGAGAAATCCTGATCACCGTAATCCAGATTTTCACCGCCCATACCCCAAATAAATGTATAGTTGTGTGTTGCAGCTGCAGAGTGGATTGACCATTCTGGAGAAAGAACTGCCTGATCTCCCTTCATCCAGATGTGACGAGTTTCGTCAACTTCACCCATGAAGTGGCAAACAGCCTGATCTTCGGGTACTTCAAAATAGAAATAAGCTTCCATACGACGAGAGTGAACGTGTGCTGGCATAGTGTTCCATACACTTCCCGGAGCAAGTTCAGTCATACCCATCTGAATCTGGCAAGTAGGCAATACCTGATTAACAATCATTTTATTGATGTTACGGTGATTGGAACCTTCAAGAGAACCCATTTCTGCAACGACTGCATCGTTTTTAGTTACTTTCTTATCAGGATAGTTTTTGTGAGCAGTCAGTGAGTTGAAGTAAAACTTAGCAGGATTTTTTGCGTCTTTACTTTCAAATGTTACTTCACGGTCGCCCGAACCTAAGTAAAGTGCTTCTTTAAAATCTAATTCAAACTGAGCGTCTCCTACCTTAACAATACCAGGACCTCCTACATTGTACATACCCATTTCGCGGCTGCGAAGAAAGATAGGTTGTTTCAAAGGATCAATAGCTTCAAGTTTGAGAACTTCGCCACAAGGCATTGCACCACCAACAACCATGCGGTCGTACATTGAATATACCATATTTACTTCATTTGGAGTAAATACTTTTTCGATTAGAAAATCTCTGCGAATTCTTTTTGTGTCATAGCTCTTTGCATCTTCCGGATGCGCAGCATAACGAATTTCATAATTTGTCTTCATCTTTTATATTGGTTTTAATCAGTTGATATTAATTGTTACAATGCAAAATTACTAAAAGAATTAGTCTTTATGTGGTAAAATTGTTCTAATTACATGTCATTTTTGTTCCAATTCCTATAGATACTGTCTTTGAACTAACAATATATACGATTGAACGGACTTTTTACCTAAGCGGAGACAACAGAAAAAGGTCTTAATTATCATTACAATAATTAAGACCTTTTTCTGTTGTCTCACCAAGATTCGAACTTGGACTGACAGAACCAAAAACTGTAGTGCTACCATTACACCATGAGACAAACTTAAATGCTTTCCTTGAAAAGCGATGCAAAGATAGCTGAATCAGCTATATCTTCCAAACTTTTCAGGATATTTTTTATTTTGCAATGATCAGGTAATAGTTCTTTTTTCCTTTTTGAACCAATAAATACTTGTAATCCAATAGACTGTCTGCATTGATCAATTCATCAAAACTTGCTAGTTTTTCTTTGTTCAAAGAAACTCCTCCTCCTTGAACTAACTTACGCATTTCGCCTTTGGATGCAAATACCGCTGCATGTTCGGTAAACAAGTCTACTGCTTTTATACCTTCGGTAAGTGCTTCTTTAGAAATTTCAAACTGAGGAACGCCTTCAAAAACGGCCAGAAGGGTGTCTTCGTCCAATTTCTTTAGTGAATCAGATGTTGCATTGCCAAAAAGTATGTTTGAAGCATCAACCGCTGTGTTATAGTCTTCTTCAGAATGAACCATAATAGTTACTTCTTTAGCTAAACGCTTTTGAAGAACACGTAGGTGAGGAGCTTCAGTGTGCTCTGCTATCAATGAATCAATCTCTTCTTTATCAAGAGAAGTGAATATTTTAATGTATTTTGCAGCGTCTTCATCACTTACATTCAACCAGAACTGATAGAATTTGTAAGGTGAAGTATATTTTGGATCCAACCATATATTGCCGGATTCTGTTTTTCCAAACTTACCGCCATCTGCTTTGGTAATCAGTGGACATGTAAGGGCAAAAGCTTCTCCACCTTTGGTACGACGGATTAATTCTGTTCCGGTAGTAATATTTCCCCATTGATCGGAACCACCCATTTGTAGTTTGCAACCTTTGGTATCATATAAATGCAAGAAGTCATAGCCTTGCAATAACTGATATGTAAATTCCGTAAATGACAGACCTACACTCGATTCATTGCTCAGTCTTCTTTTTACAGAATCCTTAGACATCATATAATTTACTGTGATGTGCTTACCTACTTCTCTTGCAAAATCAAGAAATGTGAAGTTTTTCATCCAGTCGTAGTTATTCACAAGCTCGGCTGCATTGGGTGCATCAGAATCAAAATCCAGAAACTTGGATAATTGTTTTTTAATACATTCCTGATTGTGATTCAACGTTTCTTCATTTAGTAGGTTTCTTTCGGCCGACTTTCCGGAAGGATCGCCAATCATGCCTGTTGCACCGCCAATTAAAGCTAACGGTTTGTGCCCGCAACGTTGGAAGTGTCTTAGCATCATTACTCCACATAAGTGTCCAATGTGCAATGAATCAGCAGTTGGATCAATACCTACATATGCAGTAACTTGTTCCTTTAGCAGTAATTCTTCTGTGCCGGGCATCATATCATGCACCATTCCGCGCCATTTTAATTCTTCTACAAAATTCATCGAATGATTCTTTTATTATTGTTTATGAATACAAAAGTACGACACTTTATTTGAACAAGCAACACTTATCGGTTAAAAAAGAGCTTTGAGATATTTTGTTGAACCTGTGCCACCAATTGTTTGGTAGAAAGCGAATGGCTTTTGGCAACTGTTTCATAGATCAGGAGAATGTCTTTATCGCTCTCATCTGTTTCCAGTAAAAGACGGTTAAGCGGAATGCAGTTAATAGCATCTTCCTGATATTTCTCTCCGAATGAGAGATAAATTCCTTGCCCGGTTAGTTGCTCGGCAAGTTCTTTTTTCCCTCTGAAGCCGTGAATAATCCAGGGAGATTCAGGACAAAACTTTTTCTTCAACTGAATAATCTCATTGGCAGTTTTCACCGAATGAATAATTAGTGGTTTTCTGAGTGTTTCCGACAGTTCAATATGCCATTTAAAGATCTCTTGCTGATAAGATAATTCGATGGGAATCATCTTGTCCAGTCCGGCTTCACCAATAGCAATAATCTGTGGATTTGATACAATCTTTTTCAGATATTCATATTCACTTTCTGTTGTTGAATTAATATTCCAGGGATGAATTCCTACAGAATAATAACCTCCTTCCTGAGGAGAGAAAGCTGTAGGCATACAACTATAGATGTATGTGGAAATATTCTCTTTCAGGCGGTGAGTATGTATGTCTAAAATATTCATGGAGACAGAACTAAGGAACAGGATCGAAGCCGGAACCACCCCATGGATGGCACCGCAGAATTCTTCTTATTGCTAAAAATAACCCTTTAAAGGGACCGTGTTTTTTTATTGCTTCAATAGCATATTGTGAACAGGTAGGCATAAAACGGCAGGATGCAGGGGTCATAGGGGATATGCATGCCCTGTAAAAATAGATAGGCAGTAAAAGAATATATGAAAGAACTTTTTTCATTGTAGCTTTTCTTTTAATCTTTCCAGAATCTGTTTTATGGTGTCTTCTATTAAGTTTGTTGCTAGTATTTCGTTGCTTAAATAGATAAAGGCGATGGCTAATCCATGCTCTTTTTCATTTAAAACGTTCAACAGTTCCTGTTTGTTTTTTCTATAGCCTTCTCTTATCTGCCGTTTCACTTTATTCCTTTTAACGGCTCGCTTGAACCGTTTTTTGGGAACGCTGATCATTATGGAGGCTAATGCGTTCTCTTTTTTTTCTAAAGGCATGAATACAATTCGCAAAGGATATGCGGAGAATGATTTTGAATTCCCTGAAAATAGTTCTTCAATTGTGCTTTTGCTGTTCAAGCGTTCAGCCTTGCATAGTCCGTTATTAAGTATATTCATGTTACTGCTTAAAAAAATCCGAGAGTTTTGTATTCGCAAAATTACAACTTTGTGAATACAAAACTCTCGGATTTGAAATATTAATTAATGATTGACGTTATTTTTTCTCTCCCTTATTTGTTTCTTTAATAAACAAATCAAGAGCTGCTGTCATGGAAGGAGCTTTTACGCTCGGAGCTTCCAGATCAAGGCGTAATCCTGCGTCGCGAACAGCTTTTGCTGTAGTAGGACCAAAACAACCAATCTTAATGTCTTTTTGTTCAAAATCAGGGAAATTCTTCATTAAAGATGATATTCCTGATGGACTGAAAAATACCAGCATGTCATAATCAAATTCTTCCCCTTCAGTGAAGTCATTGCTTACTGTTCGGTACATCACAGCTTCTGTGTGGCTGATATTGTTCTTATCAAGAAGGTTCTTTAGTTCATCGTTATGTACATCGGACATAGGAACAAAAAACTTCTCTGTATTGTGCTTAACAATCGACGATATAACATCATCTATTTTTCCTGTCGCACCAAAAAATATTTTGCGTTTGCGATACTGAACGTATTTCTGTATGTAAAGAGCAACAGCCTCAGTAATACAAAAATATTTCATTGTTTCAGGAATTGTTACACGGAGCTCTTGACAAAGAAGAAAAAAGTGATCTATTGCATGACGAGACGTAAAAATCACGGCTGTATGATCTAAAATAGACACCTTTTGTTGCCTAAACTCTTTGGCAGATAAACTTTCAACCTTTATAAAAGGGCGAAAATCAATCTTAACGCCATATCTATCAGCAATGTCATAGTAAGGTGACTTTTCTGATGCTGGCTTAGGCTGCGATACGAGTACTTTCTTTATTTTCAAAATCCTAAAGTTTTAATTGCAATATGATATTTGTTTGTAAAAGTCCTTGAACCAAAAGGAAGCAAGGCAAAATTTCAAGCGCACAAAAGTACACAATTAAATACAAAACGCCATGCAAATCAGTGAAAAAAAACTTTAGCCATTTGTAGAACATCACTATTTTAGTAAAAATTACCAGAATAAGACCTATTATAAGAATTATTGAAGTAGATAAATCGAAATAGACCATCAATAGCACGAGCGGAAAAAAACAAAATCCAAGGTAATTTATAATGGTTGAATAGGATATTACCCAGGCGTATGTTATACTTTTATCAAGGAACACCCATCCTAAAAACTTATAGAGCATCCATTTCATTGCATAAAAAGCAAGGCATATTCCGATGTATGTTCCTACTATGAAATAAATAGATTTCTGATTGATCATGAGGGGGTTATAGTCATGAAAATAATCAAAAATGAAGATACCCATGAGAATGCATGTCTGCAATCGGAGCATTAATCGGTGACGGAGGTCGGAGGCTGTTGCTTTTCCGAAAAAGTCGATTTGTTCTTTTCTGCTGAACAGGTTTTTAGCATGTTCTATAATGGATTTCTTCCCAAAGGCAAATACGTATGATGTAATAATAAAGCAAAGTAATAGAAGTCCGGTAATTCCATCGTCTGTACGTAAGCGATATGGCAAAGATGAACCTTCAAATCCTGATGGATGATGCCCCATAGATGTCCATTTTATTGAATCTCCTGGAATAAACTGCTCTTTATAAAATAGAGGCATTGTACTTGATTCTATAGAATCTTTTTTAGCTTTCTGAATGCTGTCATTCACAGCCTGTGACTTTTGAATGCTATCGGTTAGTTGAAATGGCATCAAGGGCTGAGCATTTGATGAAGTCTGTTTGTTTGTTGCAGTTTTTGTGTTCCCTGAAACCTGAGTGTTTCCTGAGGATTGGTTCGTCGAAACCTCAATTTCATTCAGCGTTTTTACAGGAACCACCGTTTTGGCTTTAGTTTGGCTTTGCACCTGAGATTGAGTCTTAGTCTGGCTCTGTGATTTAACCGGCACTTGGGTCTTAGTCTGAATTTGACTCTTAGCGGGGGTTAGATTCTGATTCTTTGCTGGAATCTGAGTCTTGACCTGATTTGGGATGCTATCGTTTAATTCAACTATCATATCGCTGCAAACTTACGCATTTCTTTGTCCCATTTCGGAGTTGTAAAAAGTAAATCTACTGCTTCTTCCGGGGTATGTGCAACACTCCATATTGCAGCGTGTTGCGGACGCATAAAGTTTTGCTCTACTGCGTCATTTAATTGTGCCAATAGCGGGTCAAAGAAATTGTTCACATTGAGAATAACAATCGGATTAAAATAAAGACCTAATTGCTTCCATGTAATAATTTCCAGAAGTTCTTCCAATGTACCACATCCTCCGGGTAAGGCAATTATGCCATCTGAAAGGTCGGCCATTAATTGCTTTCGTTCGTGCATCGAATCCACTTCTACCAGTTTTGTAAGTCCTTTGTGGTGCCAGTCTTGTTCTACCATGAAGCGGGGAATTACACCTGTTACCTTTCCTCCAGCCTGCAATGATGCATCAGCCACAGCTCTCATCAATCCAATACTTCCCGCACCGTTTATAAGACGAATCTCTTTTTTTGCTAAAAGTTTGCCCAATACGGTTGCCGCATTGAAATATGTCTGATCTATTTTTGTGCTTGAAGCACTATATACGCATACTGAAGTAATGTTATTCATCCTTGTAGTCTGTTTTACATTTCGAGGCAAAATTAATCATTTCTTTCCGTTTATTATAGTAATAGCAAGTAATTATAATATCCTTTAAGAGGTAGAGGTGTTCTAAGCATTAAATAAAAAAGACTATGCAATTTCCTTTAAAAGGAGTTGCATAGTCTTTATATTCATGGATCGATTGGTTATTACAAACCGAATTCTTCTTTTATTATATCAATGTAATCAAGTTTTTCCCATGTAAACAATTCTACTTCAATTGTTTTATCTTCAAGATAACGCGAGTGGAAGCTCTTGGTAACTACCTTTGGAGTACGTCCCATGTGTCCGTATGCGGCAGTTTCTGAATAAATTGGGTTACGAAGTTTTAACCGGTCTTCAATAGCTTTTGGACGGAGATCGAATATTTTATCAATCTTCTTAGCAATCTCGCCGTCAGTGATGTCCACATTGCTGCGGTTATAGGTATCCACATAGATATTGATAGGACGAGCCACACCAATTGCATATGAGATCTGAACAAGAATTTCGTCGGCTACTCCTGCGGCTACAAGGTTCTTGGCAATGTGACGTGCTGCATATGCTGCGCTACGGTCTACCTTGCTAGGGTCTTTTCCAGAGAAAGCACCGCCACCGTGAGCACCTTTACCGCCATAAGTATCAACAATAATCTTACGACCGGTTAATCCGGTATCTCCATGAGGTCCGCCAATAACGAACTTTCCGGTTGGATTAACGTGGTAAGTAATAGCGCCGTTGAATAAGTCCAATATCTTTTTATTATGAATAGATGCAAATACTCTAGGCATCAACACTTTAACTACATCCTCGCGGATAATAGCCAGCATCTCTTCGTCAGCCTTTAACTGAGCTTCAGGAGAGTCATTTTCTGGTTTTACAAAATCATCATGCTGAGTAGATACAACGATAGTGTCAATACGTACAGGTTTTCCGTTATCATCATATTCTATTGTAACCTGGCTTTTAGCATCCGGACGAAGATAAGTCATTACCTTTTCTTCTCTTCTGATTTTAGCCAGAATGTATAGTATTTTATGCGCAAGGTCAAGAGACAATGGCATGTAGTTTTCTGTTTCATTGGTTGCATAACCAAACATCATTCCCTGGTCGCCGGCGCCCTGATTCATTGGGTCCTCACGTTCTACACCACGGTTAATGTCGGCAGACTGTTCGTGAATGGCAGAAAATACACCGCATGAGTTTCCTTCGAACATATACTCGCCTTTGGTATAACCAATCTTGTTGATTACGCCACGAGCAACTTCTTGTAAATCTACATACGCTTCAGATTTCACTTCACCCGCAAGTACCACCTGTCCGGTAGTAACGAGAGTTTCGCAAGCTACTTTAGAACTAGGATCGTAAGCCAGCAGTTCATCAAGTACAGCATCCGATATTTGATCGGCTACTTTGTCGGGGTGTCCTTCAGACACCGATTCGGATGTGAATAAATATCCCATGGATAAATAAAGTTTTAGTTTGACGGATTTTTAATTCGTCTGTTTATACTATATAAATTTCCTGAATGGGGGTTGATTTGGAAGGTAGAAACGCGTTAAATAAGCTATTATTTAGCATTTTTTACTGTGGTTGCAAGCTGCCCAAATCTTTCCACATTTTAAGATGATGCAAAGATATAGCTAAATTCCTGAGTTTGGTTCTTTTATAGTAATAAATTTAAAAGAATTTAATACTCATAAAGATAAATCATTGCAGATTGTTTGCACAGTTTTTCCTGTTTCTGGAATAACAAGTCCCGGTGCTATTTCGCAAAGTGGCTTCATAACAAAGAGACGTTCTGTCATCAGTGGATGAGGAATATCTAAGTTCTCAGTATGTAGTATAAGGTCGTCGTAGAGAAGAATATCAAGATCTATCAATCTGTCGTTATAGATTCCATCAACAGATTTTTTGCTTCTGCCAATCTCTTTCTCTATTTTCTGTGCTTCTTCCAATAACTGAAATGGTGAGAGAGTAGTTTTTACGCATATTACAGCATTAAGAAAAGAATTAGCTGACTCAAATCCCCATGGTTCAGAAGCATGAAAAGCAGATAGGGAAATAATTTCCCCTATCTGCTTTTTAATTTTATCAATAGCTAAGCGCAGGTTTCTTTCTTTATCGCCCAGATTTGTGCCTAAACCGAAATAAACCATTGCCATAGTTCTTCTTTACTTAATCTAAGATCAACATTGCGTCTCCGTAAGTACCGAAACGGTATCCCTCTTTAATTGCTACCTGATAAGCATCCATCACAAAATCATATCCACCAAATGCGGCAACAATCATTAGTAATGTAGAAAGAGGCATATGGAAATTAGATATCATTGAATTAGCCACAGTAAATTCATAAGGAGGAAAGATAAATTTATTTGTCCATCCTTCAAAAGTCTTCAAGTGTCCGTCAGTACTAACCGTACTTTCAATAGCTCTCATTACGGTAGTTCCTACGGCGCAAATATTTCTGTTTGCGTCTTTTGCTTCATTTACTATCTTAACAGCTTCTTCAGATACAAACATTTGCTCTGAGTCCATTTTATGCTTGGTCAGATCTTCCACATCAATATCTCGGAAGTTGCCCAAACCGGCGTGCATGGTGACAAATGCAAAGTCAATTCCTTTGATTTCCATACGCTTCATTAATTCGCGGCTGAAGTGAAGACTTGCTGAAGGCGCTGTAACAGCTCCTTCATGTTTAGCGAAGATAGATTGAAATCTTTCTTCGTCTTCTGGTTCTACCGGACGATTTACAATAGTATGCGGCAGTGGCGTTTCACCAAGAGCGTAAAGTGCTTTTTTGAATTCTTCATGAGGTCCGTCATAAAGGAATCGCAAAGTACGTCCGCGTGAAGTGGTGTTGTCAATAACCTCGGCAACCATTGAATCATCGTCTCCGAAATATAGTTTGTTACCAATTCTTATTTTACGAGCCGGATCAACCAATACATCCCATAAACGAAGTTCTTCATTTAACTCACGCAATAAGAATACTTCAATACGGGCGCCGGTTTTTTCCTTATTTCCGTAAAGACGGGCAGGGAATACTTTGGTGTCGTTGAACACAAAAACATCTTTATCATCGAAATAATCTAAGAGGTTCTTAAACTCTCTATGCTCAATTTCGCCTGTCTTCTTATGAAGAACCATCAAACGGGATTCATCTCTGTACCTTGTTGGGTGCAAAGCAATTTTATCCTCAGGAAGCTTAAATTTAAATTGTGACAGTTTCATATTTTCTTTCTTTACGTTAGTTTACTTTTCTATTTCTTGTGTATCAAGCCATTCCACGAAATTCTCTATTTCCATGCAATGTTCTAATTTAACTTCTCCCACACGAGTGCGGATAAGGCCGGTGAGGTGGGCGCCACTATTCAGTGCTTCTCCAATGTCTCTGGCCAGAGCACGGATGTATGTGCCCTTGCTACACACCACCCGAATCTTTATTTCTGGTAAATTACATTCCAGTAATTCAATCTCATCAATAACTAAAGTCTTTGGCTTTAGTTCTACTTCTTTTCCGGCTCTTGCCAGTTCGTAAGCCCTTTCGCCATCTATCTTACAGGCTGAGAAAGCCGGAGGAATCTGTTCAATGCTTCCGATAAATTTCTTCAGAGTTTCTTCTACCAGTTCACGGGTAATATGTTCCGCGGGGTAAGTAGCATCAATCTCTTTTTCCAGATCATAGGAAGGAGTTGTTGCTCCCAGCTTGATTGAAGCGATATATTCTTTTGTCTGATACTGAAATTCTTCGATTCGCTTGGTTGCTTTTCCTGTGCATATAATCATTACACCTGTAGCCAGCGGATCAAGAGTTCCTGCATGTCCTACTTTAAGTTTTTTAATTCTAAGTTTTCTTAGCAGAGGATATTTCACCTTTGCCACGAGATTAAAAGAAGTCCACGTCAGTGGCTTGTTGAAGTATAATACTTCTCCTTCAATAAAGTTCATTAAACTACTTCTAAATTATGTCCTAAGTACATCATCACTAAGATGATTCCTCCCACTATGATCCTGTAATATCCAAAAGCCTTGAATCCGTATTTGGTTACAAAGCTGATAAAAAACTTGATGGCAAGCAATGCCACAACGAATGCCACAACATTCCCAATGATCAGTGCTCCTACATTCTGGCTTAGAATCTCTATTCCGTTTGGTTCCATAAAAAGCTTCAGCAATTTATAGGCTGTAGCTGCAAACATAGTAGGAACAGCAAGGAAAAAAGAGAATTCGGCAGCACTCTTACGTGACATCTTTTGCGCCATACCACCTACAATGGTAGCCATTGAGCGAGATACTCCCGGAATCATGGCAATACATTGAAAAAGACCGATATTAAATGCTTTCTTTTCGGTCAGACCTTTGCTTTCGTCTACTTTCTTGAATATATTATCAACAAAAAGCATAAATACACCTCCGATAACCAGCATTATTGCAACTACTTCTACACTTTCCAGCATCTCATCAATCTTATCACTAAAAACGAGACCGAAGAAAGCTGCAGGAATGAATGCTATCAAGAGTTTCCAGTAGAAATCAAATTTGTATATGAATCTTTTGAGATAAACAACAACTCTTTCTCCAAAAGGTTTATCAGCTGCAGCTTCTTTATCAAAGACTTTGCATTTATTCAACTTAAAGAAACGTTTCCAGTAAAGTACCACTACAGAGAGGATTGCTCCAAACTGAATAATAACAGTAAATGCCTTTACAAACTCAGTACTCTGTACTCCCAGCATATTTTGTGCAATAATCATATGTCCGGTAGAAGATACCGGCAGAAATTCAGTAAGTCCTTCAACTATAGCAATAAGTATGGTTTGAAGTAATGTTAAATCACCCATTCTTATTTCTCAGCTTTTGGTTTACGTACAACTCCGTAGATCATGAAAATGAAGCCAAAAAAGCAAACTACCGGAGCTACTTTTATTCTACGCACGCTGAAAATATCTGGTTGGAAAGTTGTTTCCGTTGTTGAGGCGCCTGTCATTAACATAAAACCCAAAATAACAACGAGCATTCCTACTGCCAGTAAGATAAAGTTGGTTTTATCAAAGGCAAATTTCTTTTTGTCCATATTCTTGTTTTTTAATATTTCAGTTATAACTAAATATAATAAAGTGTGCTTGCTTTCATTCTCAAGTACCTGTTTATAGAGAGATAAGCACATAAGAATGTGATAATGACTCCGAATAGTAATACGGATGCGGAAACAATAAGCATCACATCGGGTGTTACAATGGAGATTAGCTCGGGCTCATAGTTTACTAATGTGTAAGCTCCTCCCATTAATATAGCGTCTGCTGCAAAAGCAGAAATAATTCCAATCCAGATATTACGAATAAGAAAAGGTTTCCGGATAAATCCCCAGTTGGCACCAACCAGTTTCATTGTATGAATCAGGAATCTTTTTGAGTAAATAGTCAGGCGGATTGTGTTGTTGATTAACGCAAAAGAGATTAAAGTAAGCAATCCAGCAAGACAAAGTAATACCAGACTGATGTTACGTATGTTTTTGTTTACAGAATCAATAAGGTCTTTCTGATATAATATTTCCTGAATATTCGTATTCTTTTTAATCTTCTTCTCAATCTTAGCAATACTATCTGAATTTGCATAAGCAGAATTCAGTTTTACTTCAAGTGAAGCGGTGTAAGGGTTGTATCCTAAAAACTCTTCAGGATTGGTGCCCATTGCCACACTTTGTTCACGGAGTGCCTGCTGTTTGGAAATATAGCTGGATTCTTTAACAAAAGGCTCCTTGTTCAGCTCCTTTTGCATAGCAAGAATGTCCGGTTCGGGCATATCATCACTGATAAGAATAGAGAAATTGATATTCTCGCGCACATATACAGAAAGATTATTTGCCGATAGTACAAAGAACACAACTAAACCTAGCAGGAGCAGCACAAGCATGGTGCTGATGCTGGAAGTTATACTTTGAATATCGAAGTATGGAATCGTATTTTTTTTATGCTTAATTTTCATGACCATTTTTTCTGAATACATAAATTATAGAGCTACTTTTCTCTTTATTGTTCAAAGAGTAAAGCCAGGCTACAGCACCTGCGTACATTCCTTTTAAAAGACTGAATTTGCTCTTTTTATATTTCTCACTCAATATAGACACATAGAAAGCGTCGAATGGCATCGGAAGATAATTGGTTAGCGTAAAGTGGTGCTTATCACTAAACTTTTGCATTGTATCCGGAGTAAAATGCCATAAATGACGTGGAACGTCATAGGCAGCCCAGAATTCTTTATATTTCTGTCCGTCGTAGGAAGAACAATTTGGAACTGCAACAATTAAGTATCCGTTGTCTGTCAATAACTCATGGAGTCTTTCCCATGTTTCATCCAGATGTTCCAGATGTTCCATCACGTGCCACAAAGTAATAGCATCAAATGAACCTGCCTTAAAATCATTTAATCCCGATTCATCCTTTACATCGAGTTTAAAATTCTTTTTTGCAAAGGACCGTGCCTGCTCACTTTTCTCAATAGCTTCAACAGACCATCCTTTATTTTGCATGGTATGAGCAAAATATCCTGTTCCCGTGCCAATATCAAGAATCCGGCCAGAGTTTTTCCCTGTGGTGTTTTTAATCAGCCGCGCCTTGTTTTGAAGCATACGCATACGTACCATGTGATAAAGCTCGTTCATCACCCCTTTTTTTGTATCGCTGTGGGAAATATAGTCCGGCGTTTCGTAGTATTTACCAATTTCTTTTTCCACCGGGAATCCCTGTGTAAACTGGAAACCGCAATCTTCGCACTGGCACAGGTCGAATTGCTCGCTAGAAGCATAAAAATCAGTACATGTCATCTTTTTATTAAGGTGCGTACCACCACAAAGAGGACAAGCGTTTATCGTGAGTTTATTCATTTGTTTATTACCATCTTTGGCGGTCGTGCTTTCGCAAGGCCGCACTTCACCCTAATTTGGTGCAAATAAACAAATAAAAAGTGAGGTATAAGCTATTCTTTAAGGATTTTTATATAACAGAAACTTCCTTTTTTAAGAGAAAGAGTGTACTTGTTCACTGAAAACGTTTGCACTTGTTACTTTTTATATTTTTTGCTATAAATAGGGCTATTTTCATTATAAATTGCTTGATTTGTATTTTAATGGAATTAATCAACCTATGCTATTGAAAAAGCATTTTTATCAGAGATAAATATGAGAAAGAAATATCTTCTTGCTTGCCTATTGACTATAAGTTTTCACGGTTTTATCCATGCCAGTCAGCCAAATAAACTTATCGGCAAAAATGTGTCAGTCTTTTATCCGAATAATTATGACGAGGCAGCCCACCGACCTTCATTTGCCTTGTTAAAGGAGCCAACAATCGTTGGTGATGTTCCCCGAAATTGGGATTTGAAGCCTCATTTTTACTTAAAGGACGGCAAATCTTATGCAACTTTACCTATTGCTAAAGGAACCAGTTTGTATGGTACTGGCGAAAATACCGGGCCACTGCTGAGAAACGGGAAACGTATTACATTGTGGAATACAGATAGTTACGAACTAAAGAAAGATGAAGGCAAACGGCTTTATCAGTCTCATCCATGGGTATTGGGAGTAAACAGTGATGGAACAGCCTTTGGCGTGATTGCCGATAACACATGGAAGCAGCAGATTGAACTTACAGATAGCATCCGTTTTATTTCCGATGGTCCTGCTTTCCGTGTAATTGTGATTAAAAGGAATTCACCGCAGGAGGTAATTAAATCACTTACCGATTTGGTGGGAAAGATTGCTTTACCGCCGCTCTGGTCTTTGGGCTATCAGCAATGTCGTTTTTCTTATGTGCCCGATACCCGCATTAAAAGTGTGGCAGATACTTTCCGGATAAAGAAACTTCCTTGCGACGTTATTTGGATGGATATTGATTATATGGATGGTTTCAGAGTTTTCACTTTTGATAAGGTAAAAATACCCAATCCAAACGACGTAAATAATTATTTGCATAACAAAGGCTTTAAAGGCGTATGGATGATTGATCCCGGAGTGAAGGCAGAGAAAGGCTATTCTGTTTATGATTCCGGTAGTCAGGGAAATTATTGGGTACAGAGCAAAGATGGAAAAGAATATAATGGCGGTGTATGGCCAGGTAAATGTGCTTTTCCCGATTTTACCATACCGGAAACAAGAGTTTGGTGGGCAGACCTATATAAAGAATTTATGGCGAAGGGGGTTGATGGAGTGTGGAATGACATGAATGAACCTTCTGTTTTTGATGGTCCCGACGGAACTATGCCCGAAGATAACCATCACAGAGGTGGTGGCGAGTTGCCGGCAGGTTCTCATCTACGTTATCACAATGTTTATGGAATGCTTATGATTAAAGCATCGAACGAGGGAATCATGAAGGCTAATCCTGATAAAAGACCATTTATCTTATCCCGTTCAGGTTTTCTGGGCAGCCATCGTTACGGTGCCACGTGGACAGGCGATAATGCTTCCACGGAGAGTCACATGAAGATGTCCGTACCGATGACGCTCAATCTGGGACTGTCGGGGCAGGCGTTTAATGGTCCCGATCTTGGTGGGTTTACCCGAAATGCATCTCCCGAGCTTTTTGGTCAATGGATGGCTACCGGTGCATTCTTTCCATTTATGAGAGGACATGCCAGCGATCAATCCGGCAATAAAGAGCCATGGGTATTTGGACCCGAAATTGAAAAAGTATCACGTACGGCACTGAACAGAAGATACCGACTACTTCCTTATTTCTATACATTGTTTCATGAAGCTTCGCAAACCGGTATGCCGGTAATGCGCCCCGTTTTCTTTGCAGATGTAAAAGATACCACTCTGCGGAAAGAGGATCAGGCTTTCATGGTTGGAAATGACTTGCTGATTGTTCCCAAATGGGCGGTTAATACTAAGTTGCCAAAAGGAATATGGAGAACAGCATCCATAGTTGGCGAAAACAGTAAAACCGATAAATATCAACCCGATGTGAAGGTAAGAGGCGGAGCTATCATCCCAATGGGTAAAATTATTCAGAATACCACTCAGTATAGTCTTGATTCATTGACATTAGTGATTTCACCCGATAAAAGAGGAATGGCAAATGGGACACTTTATGAGGACGCAGGAGATGGATTTCAATACGAGAAAGGGGAATATCTGACATCCGGGTTTACAGCTAAACAAAAAGGTTCTTCGGTAATGGTCCTCATTAAACATGAATCAGGTGAAATGGAAGTAAAATCCAGATACTACAAAGTTGTAGTAATCACAGATAAAGGAACTTTCACTGCCCCCTGGACAAAGAATACCAACATTATAGTTCCGTTATCAGCAAAAAATAAAAGCAAATAATATAAATAAACTAGCGCAATGAGAAAAGCATTTTTATTCCTATTTCTAATCTGTTTGGCTTTAACTTCAAAAGCTGAATCAATAAAGTCTCCAAATGGCAATCTGGAACTGAACTTTATTGTTAAAGAAGGAATACCTACTTATCAACTTACTTACAAGAATAAACCTGTTATCAATGAAAGTAAACTGGGAATCGAGTTAAAAGAGGGACTTGGTCTTATGAAGGACTTCACCTTAACAAAGGTTGAAATGGGTACTTTTGATGAAAGCTGGACTCCGGTTTGGGGAGAGGTGAAAACCATTCGCAATAACTACAATGAGCTGACGGCAACATTGACACAGCCAGCTGCCGATCGTTATATCGTAATCCGTTTCCGCTTGTATAACGACGGATTAGGGTTTCGTTACGAATTCCCTTTGCAAAAGAATTTCAATTATTTTGTGATTAAAGAAGAGAAAACTCAGTTTGCCATGGCTGATGATCATAAAGCTTTCTGGATTCCGGGAGATTATGATACGCAGGAATATAGTACTGTTACTTCCAATCTTTCTGAGATTCGTGGAAAGATGAAAGCGGCTACTACCCAAAATTCTTCCCAAACTCCATTCTCACCAACGGGAGTACAAACACCGTTGATGATGAAGAGTAAAGATGGTCTTTATATTAATATTCACGAAGCTGCATTGGTCGATTACTCTTGTATGCACTTGAATCTGGATGATAAAACAATGACTTTCGAGTCATGGCTTACCCCCGATGCTATTGGCGATAAAGGATATATGCAGACACCTTGTCTGTCGCCCTGGCGTACCATTATCGTTAGTGATGATGCACGTGATATATTAGCCTCTAAAACAATCCTGAATCTGAACGATCCTTGTAAGTATACAGA
Source organism: Bacteroidaceae bacterium (assembly GCA_963667395.2). Lineage (GTDB taxonomy): Bacteria > Bacteroidota > Bacteroidia > Bacteroidales > Bacteroidaceae > Bacteroides. Next base: position 2,729,359 of record CAXXJL010000001.1, on the reverse strand, counting down.
TACTTCCTGGATTAAACCGGTTAAGTACGTTGGTGTGTGGTGGGAAATGATTACAGGAAAAAGTACCTGGTCATATACCGACCTGCCTGCTGTGAAACTTGGCATCACTGACTATTCAAAGACAACTCCTAATGGCAAACATGCAGCTAACACTGCACATGTAAAAGAATATATTGATTTCGCATCAAAGCATGGTTTTGATGCTGTGTTGGTAGAAGGATGGAACGAAGGCTGGGAAGACTGGTTTGGCAAGACAAAAGATTATGTATTCGACTTTGTTACTCCATATCCCGATTTCGATGTGCAGGAATTGCATCGCTATGCTGCAAGCAAAGGAATAAAGATGATGATGCACCATGAAACTTCAGCTTCTGTTCGTAACTATGAAAGGCATCTTGACAAAGCATATCAGTTTATGGTAGATAATGGTTATAATTCAGTGAAGAGTGGTTATGTAGGTAATATCATCCCTCGTGGCGAATATCATTATGGTCAGTGGATGGTAAACCATTACTTATATGCTGTAACCAAGGCTGCCGAATATAAAATTATGGTCAATGCCCACGAAGCAGTTCGGCCTACAGGTCTTTGCCGCACATACCCTAACCTTATTGGTAATGAGTCTGCCCGCGGAACAGAGTACGAAGCTTTTGGTGGAAGTAATCCCGATCATACAACAATTCTTCCATTTACCCGCCTGATGGGTGGCCCAATGGATTACACTCCTGGAATCCTGGATACTAAGATGAACTTCCTTAAAGGAGAACACTCTTTTGTGCATAGCACACTTGTTCGTCAGATGGCACTTTATGTAACCATGTATAGTCCGTTACAGATGGCTGCCGACCTTCCTGAAAGTTATAACAAGTATCTGGATGCATTCCAGTTTATTAAAGACGTGGCTGTAGACTGGGACGATAGCAAATATCTGGAAGCAGAACCGGGTGATTATATCACGGTAGCACGCAAAGCTAAAGGAACAAATAATTGGTTTGTAGGAAATACAAGTGATGAGAATGGTCATGTATCTAAGTTATCATTCGACTTCCTTGAACCAGGCAAAAAGTACATTGCAACAATTTATTGCGATGCAGCCGATGCTCATTACGAAAAGAATCCTTCGGCCTATACTATTCAAAAGAAGGTTGTAACGAACAAATCTAAAGTAACATTGAAGGCTGCTCCCGGTGGAGGTTATGCAATTAGCATTATTGAAGCAAAAGATGCAAAAGAACTGAAAGGCTTGAAGAAATAATTAGATAGCCAGTCCGAATTTGGACGACTCAAAATAGTGCGCGGGGAACTATACCATTTTCTTATATATTAAGAGGTGGTATAAAGTTCCCCGCGTTTTGTTTTCGGCTCCATCTATCACTTTTTATGATAATGTACTGATAAGCAGTTGATTGAATTATGATAGTAAAATATGTCTACCACTATCTATCACATCTTAAAATAATAGATCGCTGATATACAAGTCTTTGTGGAGTGATAGATAACCCTGGATATTATTTTATCTATCATGGTCTCGACCTCATCCATCATGATTCTACAGTAATTAATACTTAATCTGAACATAATTATCCTGCTTACCGATAAGGTTGAGTAACAATAGAACCGGTATCAAATTCATCCGGATAAAGTTAAAATTATGATAGATGAGGTTGAAACGTGATGGATGCATGATGGATGCGTGACAGATACATTTTGATGTTTAAAAAATAAAAGCCTGTTTACTAGCTATTTGCAATTTCGCCTGATTATAAAAAGTGGTAGACATATTTTACTATCATTCCCGAAAGCCTCTATTCATAGTACTTTCAGCAAAAAGATGATAGATGAACCCAAAAACTATTATTTCTCCAGAAATTAAAAAAGTCCCGCCAGCTTTTTTCAACATCCCGCCAGCTTTAAAAAAAACACAACCGGATGTTGATCAATATGATCTTGTGTTTTTTGCGTAAACCATATTTCGTAATAAGTAGCAAATCTATGCCCACGGACAGGTCAACTATTCGCCTTTGGTTGTGAATCATTCACCCATAAATTTTATTTATAGGCCAATAAATTCAAATTATTGGTCTATAAACACCTGATATATGTTGTCTTTTTCAAAAAACGTAAAGTCATGTTGAGTAATGTCTCTTTAAGTTTTTAAAATGTGACTTGAGACTTTTTTTGATCAGCCTTTTATAAAATAATAGTTGTGAGTTCATTAATATCTGCAACAATATAATCAGCACCGGCCTTTTCTAGTTCAGCCTTATCACCATAACCATATAATACTCCGATAGAGGCAATACCATTATTCTTAGCACCTTCAATATCATGCTTACGGTCACCAATCATTATTGTGTCCGATAAATCAGTAATATGGTTTGTCTCGAGCACATATCTGATTACATCCGTTTTGGTTGACCGGGTTCCGTCTAGTGTGGCTCCACCAATAAAAGAAAAATAATGATCAAGTTTGAAGTGCTCCAGAATCTGCTTTGCAAATGGTTCAGGCTTTGAGGTGGCAAGCATTAGCTTTCTTCCTTGGTTTATCTGAGATTGGAGAAATTCTTCAATACCATCATATACGCTGTTTTCAAAAATTCCTTTAGTTGTGAAGTACTCTCTATACTTTTTCAAAGCGATTTGTGCCTGCTCATCCGTGAAATTATAGAACTCTTTAAATGAATCGATGAGGGGAGGACCAATGAAAGGACAAAGCTCTTCGAGACGGCTCACTTTTATATTAAAGTAAGACAAGGCATATTCCACGGAACTGGTGATGCCAATCATGGGATCGGTTATTGTGCCGTCTAAATCTAGTAGCAAATACTGGTAGTCTCTTTTCATGTTACAAACAAGTTAATTACTATTTGCGGGACAAATATACATATTTCTGGCATTTTTCATATCGTTCATTATTATTTGTCCAATGTCGTTGTGTCTGAATTATGATCTTTTTATGGTTAAAATACTGTTATTTAGTGCTTTGTTATGGATGTCATTTGTCCAACGTTTTTTTTTAAGTATTCTGTATTATTCCCTATTTTTGCTATTGCATGTAAGAGTAATATAAATCGATTTTTTTATTCACTCTATAACTTTACATGCTTTTGTATATTGAAAGTTTTAAATTAAATGCACAACAAAATGAAAAAATTATTAATGCTGATAATAATTATTGTAATGAGTTCTATTACTTTTGGCTGTTCTGAATCAGAAAACGATATTACAATAGATGATGTTTTGAAAACAAAATCTGTCAGTGATTCCATCGCTGTGGATTCAACAAATTCAAGCATTCATATTGTTATTGATGAATGGGGTGATCCAATAAATTCTGAGTATGAATTTTAATCGTAATTAATTCAAGGGTATAAAAAGCATATTTTCAAAAATGGGATAGCTAAACGCAACGTTTTGGATGTTTTTTTTCTCTTTTTCGTCGAAAGTCTTGCATAATTCACGAAAACTTTCTACTTTTGTACCCGCATCCAGGAAATGGACGCATGGGCTTTTAGCTCAGTTGGTTAGAGCAACAGACTCATAATCTGGAGGTCCTTGGTTCAAGCCCAAGATGGCCCACCTTCAAAACAAAAGCCGTTACGATTCATTTTCGTGACGGCTTTTTTCATGTTGTTGCACATACTTTAAAAAAGGCTCATACCGAAACAGAAGAGAGTTTAAAAGAAAATCATTAATTTTGTAGGCTCATATCAGAAAATATTAATTAAAAGTGAACGAATATATAGTGAAACATGTATTTACATTGATTAATGAAGAGGTGCATAGTGCATTAAAGGATTAAGATGAGAAACAATACAATTTCTATTTGTAAAGGCATTGGTATAATGTTAATGGTTATTGGTCATTCTGGTAGCCCTTCTTCTATTGGCCGGTTTATTTATTCTTTTCACATGCCTTTGTTTTTTATAGCATCAGGTTATTTCTTCTCAATAAACAGTTTGAACGATAAATTTTTATTTATCAAAAAGAGGTTCAAAGGTTTATATATACCATTCGTAAAATGGAGTTTTATCTTTCTTCTTTTACACAATTTGCTGTTTAAGGCAAACATACTAAATGCGAGGTTTGGAGGTTCTGCTTTATATAGTTTTAATGAGATTTTAGATAAAGGGTTCCACATAATAACTACTATGGGAAGTTATGAGCCTGCCATTTTAGGTGCATTCTGGTTTTTGCGTTCCTTGTTGGTCGCAAGTATCATTTTCTGCTTATTATTTTATATCATTGATAAACTGCTTCATTTGAAGTATGTAAACACAGCAGCAATAATTTGCCTGATAGCATTTATTGTCGGATTTATAATGAGTTTTAAGAGAATTAGTTTACCTTATATCCCTCAAGGTGGGATAAGAGAAATTTATGGGCTGTTTTATATTGGTTTTGGTTATCTGTTTCGTCATTCTATAATGAATGGCAAATTGAAGCATGATAATCTATTATTGATCTTTTCTTTTATTACGGTTTGTTTGGTTTCTTATTTTAATCCAACCTCTTTGAGAACAAATCCTAAATTGAATATGTATTTAGGAACATTTATACCTGGTATTGTAGGATGGATTATGATGTATAAATTCTCGTTTTGGTTTGATAATATTATAAGTGAGAATGTTATTTATGTATATATTAAAAAATATTTTTTGTATTTAGGTGATAATACAATGCCTGTTATTGTATTTCAATTTATAAGTTTTAAAATCGTAAGTCTTATAAAGATAGCATATTATGGCTATGATCCTTTAATGATTGGATGTCATCCTATAATATCATATCACAATGGTGTGTTTTGGATCTATTACTCAATAGCGGGTTTGGTTATGCCTCTGTTGTTGGGTTATCTTTTTTCCAGAATTAAATATTTACGGTTCTTATCTTTTAAATAAAATCTCTTTATTAATAATCAGATGAAACTTACCGACGCAACAATTGAATTTATCAAGAAGCATCAGGATGATGATCCTTCGAAATTGGCTCTTCAGGCAAAGAAATATCCTGATGTGGACATGCCTTTTGCTATAACCCAGATAGTTGGAAGAAAAATAGCGATGGAGAAGATTCCTTCCTGGGGAAATACGGATGGATTGATTTACCCAAGGCATCTTTCTTTGGAGCAGTGTTCGTCAGAAGCTACCGCAAGATATAAATCGTCTCTTGTGAGAGGGGATACTTTGGTTGATATGACTGGAGGATTTGGGATTGATTGTGCTTTTCTATCTGCAAACTTTCAACGAGCTGTTTATGTGGAACGGCAGCAAGAGTTGTGTGAAATTGCATTTTCTAATTTTCCTTTATTGGGATTACAGCATATTAATGTGGTGAATGGAGACGGTGTGGAGTATCTTTCTCGGGTGGAGAAGGTGGACTGGCTATTTATTGATCCTGCAAGAAGGAATGAACAGGGCGGAAAGGTGGTTGCGATAGCCGATTGTGAACCTAATGTTGGGGAAATCTCTGAATTATTGGTAAACAAAGCTCAGCAGGTGATGATAAAACTGTCTCCTATGCTTGATCTTTCTCTGGCATTGCACGATTTATCTTTTGCCAGGGAAGTACATGTGGTGTCGGTTGCCAATGAATGCAAGGAGTTGCTCGTCATTCTTCGTAAAGAGGGAAAAAGTGCTGAAATGCCTGTTCACTGCGTGAATATTCTCAAGAATGGAGAAATGCAGACTTATTCTTTCAATAAGGAGGAGGAACAGCAAGGGTGTGAATATGCAAAGCAGGTGGGTCGCTTTCTTTATGAACCCAATGCATCTATTCTCAAGGCCGGTGCTTATAAAAGTATCGCAAACAGCTATCAGCTTAAAAAGCTACATCCCAATAGTCATCTCTATACTTCGGATCAGCTGATTGTGAATTTCCCCGGCAGGAAATTTGAGTGCGAAGCTGTTTTTAGTCTGAATAAGAAGGAGCTGAAAACAAACATGGAAAACATAAAGCAGGCTAATATTACTGTACGGAACTTTCCTTCTTCAGTAGCGGAGCTTCGTAAACGCCTGAAACTCTCCGATGGGGGAGACAATTATCTTTTTGCAACGACACAGATGGATGAACAGAAGGTACTTATAAAATGTCATAAGTCCTGACTTAATCAGGTTCTAAATAAAACTGATAAAATGTAGCCTTTGAGTTAGATTAATAAGGTGGGATTTATGTTTTTTATTGAAAAAGAGTATCTTTGCAATCTTAACATAAATACAACCCATGGCGATAAAAATAAAACAAGTCTCTAATAAAAAGGAACTTAAAGAGTTTATCCGATTTAACATCAAGTTATATAGAGGCAACGCTTATTCTGTTCCTGATCTTTATGATGATATGCTTAATACATTTAATAAAGATAAAAATCCGGCTTTTGAATTTTGTGAAGCAGAATATTTCTTAGCATATAAAGACGGCAAATTAGTGGGAAGGGTTGCTGCCATTATTAATCATAAGGCGAATACTACCTGGAATAAAAAAGATGTCCGCTTTGGATGGATTGACTTTATTGATGATTTAGAAGTTTCCGAGGCTCTGCTTAAAACGGTGGAACAGTATGGTAAAGAACATGGATTGGAAAATATCCAAGGTCCTTTAGGATTCACTGACTTTGATGCGGAAGGAATGCTGATTGACGGTTTTGATCAGTTAAGCACGATGGCAACCATCTACAATTATCCTTATTACCCTGAACATATGCAGAAACTCGGCTACGAGAAGGATGCCGACTGGGTAGAGTTTAAGATTTTTATTCCTGAGACCGGGGTTCCAGAAAAGCATCAGCGCATTTCTGATTTGATTCAAAGAAAGTATAATCTTAAGGTTATAAAATATACTTCCGGGAAGAAGCTGGCTAAAGATTATGGACAGGCTATTTTTGATCTGATGAACGAGGCTTATAGCCCGTTATATGGATATTCCGCACTTTCCCAAAAGCAAATTGAACATTATGTGAGGGCATATCTTCCTATTGTCGATTTAAAAATGGTTCCTCTTATCGTTGATGCTGAAGGTAAGTTGATTGCAGCTGGTATTACGATGCCATCCTTATCTGTTGCATTACAAAAAGCTAATGGAAGACTATTACCTTTTGGTTGGTTCCATTTAATAAAAGCTTTGTTCTTTGGAAAAAGAAAAGTTATAGATCTTCTTTTGATTGCAGTAAAACCGGAGTATCAGAACAAAGGGGTGAATGCCTTATTATTTTCTGATTTAATTCCAGTTTACCAAAAAGAAGGTTGTATATTTGCAGAAAGCAACCCGGAATTAGAGATGAACGGTAAGGTTCAGGCTCAATGGGAATACTTTGAAACAGTTCAGCATAAACGTCGTCGAGCGTTTACAAAGAAAATAGATTTGTAGTATATAAGCTATTGGCAGATTGATAATTATGGAAGAAAAATTTGAAGAAAAACTCCAGGTCTCTGAATATACCGAAGATAATATTCGGACCCTTGATTGGAAAGAGCACATTCGCCGCCGTCCTGGTATGTATATCGGTAAGTTGGGTGATGGTTCTCATGCTGATGATGGAATTTATGTGCTTCTGAAAGAGGCTATGGATAATTCTATTGATGAGTACATGATGGGATTTGGTAAGACTATTGAGGTTACGGTTGCCGATGGAAAGGTTACGGTTCGTGACCACGGACGCGGTATTCCTTTGGGGAAGGTAATCGATGTTTCTTCAAAAATGAATACCGGAGGTAAATATGATTCCAAAGCTTTCAAGAAATCGGTAGGTTTGAACGGTGTTGGTATAAAGGCGGTAAATGCGCTTTCTTCCTTTTTCCGTGTATCCAGTTTCAGGGATGGAGAGGAGAAGACTGCTGAGTTTGAAAGAGGATATATTATCAATGATTATCCAATTGCTGAAACAGAACATGATAATGGTACATTAACTGAGTTTGTTCCTGATGATACGATATTCAAAGATTATCACTACGAAAAGGAACATATTGAACCGCTGCTAAAGAATTACGTATTTCTTAATTCGGGGTTGACAATCGTATTTAACGGGAAGAAATTCAATTCACGAAATGGATTGGTCGACTTGTTAAATGAGTACATGACTACTGATCCGCTCTATCCCATTATTCATTTGAAGGGTGACGATATTGAGATGGTTCTTACTCATAGTGATCAATATGGAGAGGAGTATTACTCTTTTGTCAACGGACAGCATACCACTCAGGGTGGAACGCATTTAACTGCTTTTCGTGAAGCAGTAGCAAAGACGATTAAGGAATATTATCCCAAGAACTTTGATTATGCCGATATTCGTTCCGGTATGGTGGGAGCTATCAGTATAAAGGTTGAAGAACCGGTATTTGAATCTCAGACGAAAACAAAGCTTGGCTCTAAGGATATTGGTCCTGATGGCCCTTCTGTAGGGAAGTTTATCGGTGATTTTGTGAAACGCGAACTGGATAACTATCTGCACATTAATCATGTGACTTCAGAAATATTACTTCAGAAAATACAAGATTCAGAAAAGGAGCGAAAAGCGATAGCCGGTGTAACCAAACTAGCCCGTGAGCGTGCAAAAAAAGCAAACCTGCACAACCGTAAATTACGTGATTGCCGCACTCACTTAACCGACACGAAAGGAAAGAACCAGGAAGATTCATGTATCTTTATTACCGAGGGTGATTCTGCCAGTGGTTCTATCACGAAAAGTCGTGATGTGAATACTCAGGCGGTTTTCAGTCTGCGTGGTAAACCGTTGAATTCTTTTGGACTTACTAAAAAGGTGGTTTATGAGAATGAGGAATTTAATCTGCTTCAGGCGGCACTGAATATTGAAGATGGAATTGAGGGATTGCGTTATAACAAAGTGATTGTTTCAACAGATGCCGATGTGGATGGTATGCACATCCGTTTGCTGTTGATTACTTTCTTTCTGCAGTTTTTCCCTGATCTGATAAAGAAAGGTCATGTATATATTCTGCAAACACCTCTTTTCCGTGTGCGAAATAAAAAAGAAACCATTTATTGCTATTCGGAAGAAGAACGGATAAGTGCAATCAATAAACTTTCTCCCAATCCTGAAATTACCCGATTTAAAGGATTAGGTGAAATTTCTCCGGATGAGTTCAGGCATTTTATAGGAAAAGACATACGTCTGGAACAAGTGTCTCTCCGAAAAAATGATTTGGTGAAAGGACTTTTAGAGTTTTACATGGGAAAGAATACCATGGAGCGCCAGAACTTTATTATAGATAATTTGGTTATTGAAGAAGATGTAGCTTAAAATTATGAAAAGAGCCATATTCCCCGGTACATTCGATCCTTTTACTGTTGGTCATTTCTCTGTGGTAAAGCGTGCTTTGACCTTTATGGATGAAATAGTAATAGGCATAGGTATAAATGAAAATAAGAAAACCTATTTCCCTATAGAAAAACGTGTGGAGATGATCTGTAACCTGTATAAGGACGAACCGAGAATAAAGGTGCAGCCATATAATAGCCTGACAATTGATTTTGCTCAGGCCGTTGATGCAAAGTTTATTGTTCGTGGAATCCGTACGGTGAAAGATTTTGAATACGAAGAAACCATTGCCGATGTGAACAGACAATTGGCTGGAATTGAGACAATATTACTCTTTACAGAACCGGAACTAACTTGCGTGAGCTCCACTATTGTAAGGGAACTTTTGCAATATAATAAAGATGTTAGCCGCTTTATTCCTAAGGGAATGGGTATCTGATGCGAAATAGTCATTAAATGAAAAAAATATTTATTTCTTTTATATGCTTGCTTTCTATTAGTATGCAAGCTCAGAATTACGGAACAGTTGCTTCTCGCAAACTCCACATGGCAGAGTTTGCTATCAATAATCTTTATGTTGATAAAGTGAATGAAGATAAGTTAGTAGAAGATGCTATTGTTAAGATGTTATCTACTCTTGATCCTCATTCCACGTATGCCAATTCTGATGAAGTGAAAAAGATGAATGAGCCTTTGCAGGGCAACTTTGAAGGTATTGGTGTGCAGTTCAACATGGCAGAGGATACCTTACTGGTAATTCAACCGGTTTCCGGCGGACCTTCTGAAAAGATTGGAATTCTGGCAGGCGACCGGATAATAGCGGTTAATGATACGGCTATTGCTGGTGTGAAAATGAGTACTGATGAGGTAATGCGCCGCTTGAAAGGTCCGAAAGGATCAACTGTGAATTTAACGGTGTTAAGAAGAGGCATTAAGGATTTGCTCAGCTTTAAAGTAAAACGTGACCGTATTCCTCTTTATAGCCTGGATGCATCTTATATGATTCAGGATAAGATTGGTTATATCCGGATTAATCGTTTTGCATCTACTACAGCTGATGAATTTGCCAAAGCGTTCAAAGAGTTGAAAGCTAAAGGGATGAAAGATCTGGTTCTCGATTTGCAGGATAATGGGGGTGGATACTTGAATGCTGCTATTGATCTGGCTAATGAATTCCTGGGAGCAAAAGAATTAATTGTGTATACTGAAGGTCAGCGCACTCCTCGCAGCGAGTTCTTTGCAAAAGGAACCGGGAAATTTCAGAAAGGCAGGTTAGTAGTGTTGGTTAATGAGTTCTCTGCATCTGCTAGTGAGATTTTATCGGGTGCCATTCAGGACTGGGATAGAGGGCTGATTGTAGGCCGCCGTTCTTTTGGAAAAGGACTGGTTCAGCGCCCAATTGATTTACCCGATGGCTCGATGATTCGTTTAACGGTAGCCCGTTATTATACTCCTGCCGGAAGATGTATTCAAAAGCCTTATGAAAATATAGAGAAATACAATATGGATCTGATTAACCGCTATAATAAAGGCGAAATGATGAATTCAGACAGTATTCATTTTCCTGATTCATTAAAGTGTAAAACAAAGAAATTTGAAAGAGTTGTTTACGGAGGAGGTGGAATTATGCCCGATTATTTTGTGCCTGTTGACACTACTCTTTATACAGATTACCACCGCAATCTTGCGGCAAAGGGAACTGTTTTGAAAATGACACTTAAATATGTTGAGAACAACCGAAAAGAATTGCTGAATAAATATAAAACGTTCAGTGATTATAATGATAAGTTTGAGGTTAGTAATTCTATGATAGAGGAACTGGTTGCTATGGGTACAGAAGCAAAAGTGGAACTCAAAAAGGAACAACTCAAAATTTCAGAACCTTTATTAAAAACTCAGCTAAAAGCCCTTATTGCACGTGATTTATGGGATATGAATGAATATTTTCACGTAATGAACTCGGCAAATGAGAGTGTAAAAAAGGCTGTTGAAATATTACAGTCGGGAGATTACGATAAGAAACTAAAATAACCAGATCAATTTATATGACTGCAACAAAGAATGATTATTATCACATTGGTCTCAATGACCAACAAGTTATTGAAAGTCGTGAGAAAAATGGAGTTAACTTATTAACGCCTCCAAAGCGTCCTTCTCTTTGGAAGCTTTATTTAGAGAAGTTTGACGATCCTATTGTACGAGTATTACTTGTCGCTGCGATGTTTTCGCTCCTTATTTCTATTATAGAGCATGAATATGCGGAGACAATAGGTATTTTCTTTGCTATTTTCCTGGCTACAGGGATTGGTTTCTATTTTGAATATGATGCAAGTAAAAAGTTTGATTTGCTGAATGCTGTCAATGAAGAAACTGCGGTAAAAGTGCTTCGTAATGGAAAAGTCCATGAGATTCCCCGTAAGGATATAGTAGTTGGTGATATTATTATATTGGAAACTGGTGAAGAAATTCCTGCTGATGGGGAGCTAATTGAGGCTATCTCGATGCAGATTAACGAGTCTAACCTCACTGGAGAACCGATTATAGATAAAACGACAGATGAATCGCAATTTGATGAAGAAGCTACTTATACTTCAAATCTGGTGATGCGTGGCACAACTGTTGTTGATGGTCATGGGATAATGAAAGTTCTTCGAGTTGGAGATGCTACGGAAATTGGTAAGGTTGCAAAGCAATCTACTGAAAAAAGTGAAGAACCTACTCCGCTTAATGTGCAGTTGTCTAAACTTGCACAGTTTATTGGAATGGTAGGTTTCTCTGTTGCAATGGCTACTTTCCTTGTTTTCTTTATTAAAGACGCATTGTTAATTGGTTCCGTTGAATATAATGGTGCTCTTTTAAATAATCTTATCGGGCCAAAGATCATTTCTATTGCTGCTATTTTAGGATTGATGATTGCTTCCATCAAAATGTGGATGCCTCATAAATTTTCTTTGGCAATTAACAGACGTTCTTCCGGATTTTGGTCATTAATTGGACTTCTCTCTTTTCTGCTGGTAGGTTTGATAGCCTTTGCAGCTTATGGATTAGATTCAAATGAGCTGGATAACTGGCAGGCTTATATAGCTATATTCCAGATTGTACTAAAGTACTTTATGATGGCTGTTACATTAATTGTAGTAGCTGTGCCCGAAGGTTTGCCAATGAGTGTATCGCTAAGTCTGGCGTTAAACATGCGCCGAATGCTTGCTACAAATAATCTGGTTCGCAAAATGCATGCTTGTGAAACAATGGGTGCGGTAACTGTTATTTGTACTGATAAGACAGGCACGCTGACTCAGAACTTAATGCAGGTGCATGAAACCAAATTCTATGGTTTAAAAGAGAGTGGAAAGCTGGCTGATGATGAAATCAGCAAACTGATACAAGAAGGTATTTGTACAAACTCTACTGCGTTCCTGGAAGAAACTAATGAGAGCGAGAAGCCTAAAGGTGTTGGAAATCCAACAGAGGTTGCATTGCTATTATGGCTTGATTCGCAAAATATAAATTATCTTGAGTTAAGACAAGATGCAAAGGTTTATGATCAGCTTACTTTCTCTACTGAGCGCAAGTTTATGGCCACATTGGTAAAGTCATCTCTTCTTGGTAAGAAGATTCTTTATGTGAAAGGTGCGCCTGAGATTGTACTGGGAAAATGTAAACAAGTTATTTTAGGAGATAAATCAGTTGCTACATCAGAATATCGTGCTACTGTTGAAGCTCAGTTACTGGCTTATCAGAATATGGCAATGCGTACTCTGGGGTTCGCTTACAAGATTGTGGATGCTGATGCTCCGAGCGATTGTGTTGATCTGGCTGCGGGTAACGATCTCAATTTCCTTGGTGTTGTTGCCATATCAGATCCAATTCGTTTAGACGTTCCTGCGGCTGTTGGGAAATGTCAGTCTGCCGGAATTGATGTGAAAATCGTTACCGGTGATACTCCGGGAACAGCAAAAGAAATTGCCCGTCAGATTGGGTTATGGACGGATGCTGATACGGAAAGGAATCATATTACCGGAGCTGGTTTTGCCGAACTAAGTGACGAGGAACTGCTTGATCGTGTGCTGGATTTGAAGATAATGTCTCGTGCTCGTCCTACAGATAAGCAAAGGCTGGTGCAACTCTTGCAACAAAAAGGTGCTGTAGTTGCTGTAACCGGAGATGGAACAAATGATGCTCCGGCACTGAACCATGCTCAGGTAGGTCTTTCTATGGGAACAGGAACTTCCGTAGCTAAGGAGGCCAGTGATATAACGTTGCTTGATGATTCATTTAATAGTATTAGTACGGCGGTTATGTGGGGACGTTCTTTATATAAGAACATTCAGCGATTCATCGTATTCCAGTTAACAATCAACTTTGTGGCATTACTTATTGTTTTGCTTGGATCATTTGTAGGAACGGAATTGCCATTAACAGTAACACAGATGCTTTGGGTGAACCTTATAATGGATACCTTTGCGGCATTGGCTTTAGCTTCTATTCCGCCTAGTGAGACTGTGATGAAAGAGAAACCACGTAAGGGAACAGACTTTATCATCACTAAACAGATGCGATATAACATTCTTGGTGTAGGCATGGTTTTCCTTATCCTTTTATTGGGTATGATTACATACTATACAGGCGATGATGGTGTTATGACTGTTCATAACCTAACGCTATTCTTTACTACATTCGTTCTGCTGCAATTCTGGAACTTATTTAATGCAAGAGTATTTGGAACCAGTGATTCTGCATTTAAAGGCTTTTCAAAATCTTATGGATTAGTATTGGTACTTCTTATTATTCTTGTAGGGCAGATCATGATAGTTCAGTTTGGCGGAAAAGTATTCCGTACCGAACCTCTTGAATGGCAAACCTGGGTTGCAGTGTTTGGTTTAACCTCTATCGTATTGTGGGTGGGTGAGATCATTCGCTTTTTCAAACGTCTGAAGAATAAATAAGAAATGAATCATCTCATAAAGAATTTGATTATTGATTTTGGAGGAGTATTGGTCGATTTAGATCGTTCCCGTTGCATAGATTCATTTAAATCTATTGGCGCTGATTGCATTGAAGAGATGTTGAATCCATTTTATCAGCGGGGACTTCTAATGAAACTGGAGAACGGGGATATTACAACAGATCAATTTCACGAAGAATTGAGAATGACTGCCGGTAAGGATTTTACCGATAACCAGATTGATGATGCGTGGAATAGCTTTCTGGTAAGTGTTCCCTCTTATAAATTAGATCTTTTGCTTAAACTTCGTCAACAATATTCTGTTTTCTTATTGAGTAACACGAATGAAATTCATTGGGGAATGTCCTGCGAACGTTTTTTCTCTTATAAGAACTTTAAAGCAGAAGATTTTTTTGAAAAGATTTTCCTCTCTTATCAGTTGCACCAGCTTAAGCCTTCAAAAGAAATCTTTGAGACGGTTATATCAGACACTGGTATAAGACCGGAAGAGACATTGTTTATAGACGACTCTACCGCAAATTGTAAAATGGCAGAGTCGCTTGGTATTCATACTTATACCCCCAAGGATCAGGAAGACTGGGGGCATATTTTTAAATAATGAAAAGATGAAGATCATTTGCGATCTAAAAGATGATGCAATTGAACCATGTGTTGCAACAATAGGATTCTTTGACGGGGTACATAAGGGACACCGATATCTCATAGAGCAAGTAAAAGCTGTTGCCGCAACTAAAGGACTTCGTTCTGCATTGATAACTTTTCCTGTGCATCCTCGTAAGGTTATTGATACAAATTATCGTTTGGAATTGCTTTCTACCCTCAAAGAGAAAGAAGATATATTGAGCCAAACGGGAGTGGACTATTGTTTCCTTCTTAATTTTACTGCTGAAATCTCAGCCTTGACAGCTAAAAACTTCATGGCCCAAGTACTGAAAAAACAGTTTCATGTAGATTCTCTGGTTATTGGTTACGATCATCGTTTTGGTCATAACCGTAGCGAAGGGTTTAATGAATATTACCAATATGGTAAAGAGATTGGAATGGATGTAGTGCGTGCCAAAGCGCTTACAATTGAAGGGCGAAAGGTTAGTTCCTCTGTTATTCGTACAGCTCTTTTATCAGGTGATATTGATATGGCTAATTCCTTTTTGGGCTATGATTATTACCTGGACGGTTTTGTTGAAACCGGACATAAGGTTGGCCGCACCATTGGCTTTCCTACAGCAAATTTAAGTGTTGATCCAGAAAAGATTATTCCTGCAGATGGCGTTTATGCTGTTTGTGTATCTGTTGAAGGTGCAGATTATATTGGGATGATTAATATCGGTCATCGCCCCACTATGAATAATGGCACAAACCGCACTCTAGAGGTAAATATTCTGCATTTCTCTGATGATATTTACGGTAAAACCGTTCGTGTATCTTTTGTTAAACGCATCCGGTCTGAGGTTAAGTTTAACGGTATTAAGGAATTGAAGGATCAACTCTATAATGATAAGGCAGAAGTTGAAAGAATCTTTAAAGCCATATAAGTTCCATTTTTTATTTCATATCCTATTGTTTTTGCTTATATTTTTTGTTATCTGTGCTGTTGTTTAACAGTACTTTTTAATAAACATTATAATTGATTATTTGTTATTTATACATTGAGTAGTAGCCCTATGTTTTGTTGTCTCAATAAATAATAATTATTGTTTGTTTTTTTATTGAAAAGTTCTTATCTTTCAGAAGATTATCAGACTTTAGGTTTTTTTGATGTATTAATGTATTGTAATGGTCAGTAAATATGGATGCAATAACAAGAAGTGTATTTCTTATAGAAAACATTAAACATAAAGATAAGGTTGAATGGCTAAAACGCATTATCAGATCACAGATAGGAGTCTTAAGCGTTTCTGTAGATCATTCAAATATGCTGATGAAAGTTGAATATGACTCTGGTGCGATTACTCCGCAAACTATGAGGATGCTGATTCGCTCAGTGGGATGTGAATTGCTTATAGATGATAAAAAAATTCATGAGCGGCTAAGACAAAAAAGCAGACTCAAGAGAGATATAATATCTTTTGTAGTTGCCGGTATACTTTTCGGGCTTTCTGTCTTAACCTGGCAATTTACTTGGGGTATTATAGCAATGGGTGCTACAGGCTTAATCTTTCTTTTCTTTCTTATTATATTGATAAAAGAACAAAGGAGGAATTTTTAATTTCCTCCTTTTGCCTTAAATGCTAATGCGTACATTCTCATTTGTTTGACCATTGACAATAATCCGTTGCTTCTTGTAGGAGATAAATGCTCCTTTAAACCTATTTTGTCAATAAAGTAAAGGTCGTTATCCAGTATTTCATCAGGTGTATGCCCCGATACTACCTTTATAAGCAAGGCAATGATTCCTTTAACAATGAGCGCGTCGCTCTCTGCCCGGAAGACAAGTTTGCCATCTACCTCATCGGCTTGTAGCCATACCCGGCTTTGGCAACCTTCAATAAGGTTTTGCTCCGTTTTATATTGTTCTTCAAGAGGTTCTTGCTCGTTTCCGAGATCTATCAGTAACTGATATTTGTCCATCCAGTCATCGAAATCGCTAAATTCTTCGATTACCTGGTCTTGCAATTCATTTATAGTCATATTAATTAGTTTTTTTCTGAATTATTTTTCATTATATACCACATCTAAAACAGTTTGTCCCACTGCTTTGAGTGTTGAGCGATCAATAACATTCATATTATCGTCCGTTGTATGCCAGAAGAAACCAAAGCCTCCTTCTCTACTGCTGCGGTCGGTAGGGATGATGTCTATACTTGGTATCTTTGCTATGCGGTTTACAAACAGATGATCGTCGGTTACATATCCTCCGTCCTCATTAATAAAGTAGCTGTTGTGACCTAGTGCACCGGCCTTGTCCCATACTTTCTTTACTGCAGACTTTGCAAAGTCATTGGAATACCCTTCACGATAGAATGTTGCTCCTTTGCCTCCAACCATATCCAGAAGAATGCCAAAACGAGCATTATAACCTTCCACGTGAGGATTGTGTGCCCAGTATTGAGTGCCCAGACACCAGCTCTCTTCTTTGTGTTCGCCTTTATAGAACTCCGGTGTACCGTAATCTTCCGCATCAAAGAAGATAATATCTACACCAATTGTGGGTGCTTTCTTTCCCATTAAGCGTGCCATTTCAAGCAATACACCTACACCGCTTGCACCATCATTGGCTCCCAGAATAGGAGTGTGATGCTTTGACTCATCTTTATCATTGTCTGCCCAAGGGCGTGT
Source organism: Bacteroidaceae bacterium (assembly GCA_963667395.2). Taxonomy (GTDB): domain Bacteria; phylum Bacteroidota; class Bacteroidia; order Bacteroidales; family Bacteroidaceae; genus Bacteroides. Next base: position 2,711,846 of record CAXXJL010000001.1, on the reverse strand, counting down.
ATCCCAATGAGCAAAGAGAAGCACACGTTTTTTTGTTTCAGGGTTGAAAGATCCGATAATATTCCGGGCCTTTAATATTGTGCCATCATAAGCCATTAAATCTGCATATTGATTGGTAACTGTAGCACCTAACGAAGCTAGCTTGCTGGCAAGATATTCTCCGCATGCCACATGCTGTCTGGTATTTGGCACACGCGGTCCAAAGTCAACTTGTGCTTTAACATAGTTATAAGCACTATCTGCATCGAAGTCCGGGACCTTAACAACCATTGCTTCTTCTGTTTGTTGAGTGGCCTGTTTATTGCTGTTAATTCCGCATGAAACGCATGCAAACAGCAGTGATGCCGAAATAAGCATGAAATATTTTTTTTTCATTCTTTAATGTTACGTTTGTTTTTCGAGCCCAAAAGTACAAATCTTTCGGGAGATAAATCCTTTTTCCTATCTGGATTTCACAAAATTAAATGAATAGACAGACTATTTGAATATTAATTCCGCACCTTTGTTTTCTACTGTTAGTTCTACTTCACCGCCACAGATTAGCGGAACATTGCCTTCAACATGCCCTACCGGGAAATTAAAGCAGACAGGATAGCCGTAAGGTTTAACCATATTGGCAATCATTTCATAAACTTCTTTGCCCAGGGACAAGTCCTCTTCATATTCAGTAAACTGTCCCACTATTAATCCTGATAGCTTTTCAAGAACACCACCCAGTTTCAGATTATTCATCATTCTGTCAATGTGATAAGGTCGCTCTCCAATGTCTTCGATAAAAAGAATTGTTCCTTCGGCTGGAAAATCATAAGGAGTTCCCCGCAATCCGTAAAGTACAGAGAGATTGCCTCCCCGAAGAATTCCTTTGGCTTGTCCTGCAATATTCAGTTTATGTTTGGGAGAGTGATAAGAAGGCAGCTCCCCAAACAGCATATTCCTGAGATGCAAAGAGCACGGATCAGTCGTAGACTCAACTGTAAGATGCCTTGCCATGAGCGAATGAATAGAAGCGAAACCATTGTATTGAAACAGTTCATGGAGCAGAGTCACGTCACTGTAGCCCAATAACCATTTAGGGTTCTCCCTAAACCGTGTAAAATCAATCTGATCTATAAGATGAATAGCTCCGTAGCCTCCTCGGCTGCAAAGGATAGCCTTTGTTTGTTTATCATCCATTGCCAACTGAAGGTCGGCGGCACGTTGTTTTGAAGATCCGGAGAATCGTCCGCACTCACCGGCGGCATATTTTCCTAAGGTTACTTCCAAACCCCATGATTCCAGTACTTTTTTTGCTCCCTTTAGAAAGCTTTTGTCTATTTTTCCGGCAGGCGATATTATTGTAACCTTATCACCTGTTTGAAGATAAGGCGGGAATTGATACTTTCTCATATATTTACTTTTTTGCAAATGTACACTTAAATTTGAATTTAAGTAATGTTAAGCAGTTAAAGAGTGAAACCTAAGGTCATTTTCCTCTATTGTTTCTTTTATGAGAGTAGAGGTTATTTAAAATAGCTGTAGAGCTTATAAATATATAGTCTACAGTTAAATTTAATTTAGTGTAGTACCTTTTAAAAACATGTCCTTTTGGAAGATGTTAACTCTCTAAGAGTATCAAATTGATAGTTTAGAGGCATTGAATTAGTCTTTTAATTAAAAAATTCTTTCTTTTTGATTATTATTATGGGCTTATAGTAGTGATATCAATCTTTTTTTGCATATTTGCTAAAAATCACAGAACAATGGAACCAATAAGAAGTTTTGATCAGTTAACAGCTCACCTTATGATGTTGAAGAAACGCAAACGGATAGCTGTGGTTTGCGCTAATGATCCGAACACGGAATATGCAATAAGTCGTGCGCTTGAAGAAGGAATAGCAGAATTTATCATGATCGGAGATTCTTCTATCCTTGAAAAATATCAGTCTCTGAAGAAATATCCAGGGCTTGTGAAGACCATTCATATTGAAGATCCTGATGAGGCAGCCCGTGAAGCGGTACGAATTGTACGTGAAGGTGGTGCCGATATTCTGATGAAAGGAATAATAAGCACAGATAATCTTTTGCATGCCATTTTGGACAAAGAAAAAGGGCTATTACCTGCAGGAAAGGTGCTCACTCATTTATCGGTTATGCAGATCCCTGCGTATAATAAGCTGTTGTTTTTCTCGGATGCGGCTGTAATTCCCCGCCCCACTTTGCAACAACGTATTGAAATGATTTCGTACGCTATTAATACCTGCCATAGTTTTGGTATTGAACAACCCCGAATCTCTTTAATTCATTGCACAGAGAAAGTGAGTGCTAAATTTCCTCACTCGCTTGATTATGTGAACATAGTGGAACTGGCAGAGGCGGGTGAGTTTGGCAATGCAATTATTGACGGACCTTTAGACGTAAGAACTTCCTGCGAGCAGGCAAGTGGCGATATTAAAGGCATTGTGTCGCCTATTGATGGTCAGGCCGACGTACTTATATTTCCCAATATCGAGTCGGCAAATGCTTTCTATAAGGGTGTTTCCCTTTTTGCAAATGCTACCATGGCCGGTTTGTTACAAGGCCCTGTCTGCCCCGTGGTACTTCCCTCCAGAAGCGATGATGGACTTTCAAAATATTATAGCATAGCTATGGCATGTCTTACCTGTAATAAAGATTAAGCTTATGAGAATTTTAGCAATAAATCCCGGTTCCACTACTACAAAGATAGCAGTGTATGAGAACGAAAATCGCTTGTTCGTGAAAACATTCTATCATTCCTCAGATGATTTGGCGCCTTTTCATACTATTATTTCACAGTATGATTATAGGAAGGATCTGATAGTTTCTGAGCTCAGGAAAGAGAATCTGTTTTCCGGATTTGCGGCAATCGTAGGTCGGGGCGGATTGCTGAAGCCAATTTCAAGCGGTGTTTATGAAGTTAATGAACGGATGAAGAGCGATCTTCGGAATGCTCTTATGCAACATGCATGTAATCTGGGCGGACTCCTAGCCGAAGAAATTTCCTTGCTTATTCCCGGATGCAAAGCTTATATTGCCGATCCGGTAGTTGTAGATGAGTTGGATGATGTAGCTCGGCTTTCCGGCTTTCCACAACTTCCTCGCTTGTCTGTATTTCATGCGCTTAACCATAAGGCTATTGCCCGTAAATATGCCCGAAGCGTTAATAGAAGATACGAAGACCTGAATCTGGTAGTTGCTCATTTAGGCGGAGGTATCTCCGTGGCGGCTCATCGGCAAGGTAGGGTTGTTGATGTAAATAATGCATTGGAGGGTAGTGGTCCTTTTTCTCCCGAAAGAGCTGGAACTCTTCCGGCAAGACAATTGGTGGAGCTTTGCTTTAGTGGAAAACACACAGAAAGCGAGATTAAGAAGATGATTACCAGTAGAGGAGGACTGATGGCTTATCTGGGTACCACCGACGTGCGAACCGTGATTAAAAGGATTGAAGAAGGAGACCGGAAAGCCGAATTGGTTCTGGAGGCAATGATTTATAATATAGCCAAAGAGATTGGTTCAATGTGTGTAGTTCTACACGGAAAGGTTGATGCGATTGTTTTGACCGGAGGAATTGCATACAGTGATTATTGCGTAAATAGGTTAAGTGAACAAATAAGTTTCCTTGCCCCCATCAGTATTTTCCCTGGAGAAGATGAAATGGAAGCTTTAGTACTTAATGCTTTAGGGGCGTTGAAAGGCGAACTGGTTTGTGAAGAATATATTTAACAACTTTTTTTGTATTCAATAATTAATTGTAAATTTGCGACACAATTAATACGCACAACTATGTCTCAATTGATATGTAAAAACTGTGGAAACGAGTTTGATGGTAAATTCTGTAACTGTTGCGGTCAGAAAGCAACAACAACCCGTCTCACCTATAAAACATTGGTAGAAAGCCTTATGCATGGTTTCCTTCATGTAGACAAAGGTGTCTTTTATACGTTGAGAATGCTATTTGTTAATCCGGGAAAGATTGTTGCAGATTATATAAACTGCAAAAGAGTTAATTATTTCCAACCGTTTCCCTTGCTAATTATCCTTTCCGCAATCTACAGTTTGCTTAATCACCTAGTGAGTCCGGAAGTTGCAAATACGGTGAATATTTCCGCTACGCTACAGGCCAATGGAGTTTTTGAAAAATTGCTCTCCTTTATGATTAATTATATATCTGAGAATTATGCTTTCATGAATATTTTTATTATTCCCCCTTTTATAATGGCTGTGAAAATAGCCTTTCGCAATGCAGGGGCAAAGGCGTATAATTTTGTGGAATACCTCTACGGCGGAGCTTATCTCTCCAGTTTATATATTGTAATCTCTCTCTTTTTTCTGCTTGTAGAGTTTCTATTGAAAGGTACTAACTATTTGTCAAAGTTGGATTATATTACATGGTTGGTTTATTTTTTAGTAACGTTCCGCTTCTTTTATCAGTTGTTTGAAGGTAATGTTTGGAAAACAATTAAAAGAACTATTAACACGTACTTGTTGTATGTGCCATTTCTTCTTATCTATATCCTTGTTGGCGTTGGAATTTTAGCACTTATTGCTGTAGTGGGGCAGGGAATTGTCTCTTTGTTTGGTTTGTGTTAAGAAAAAAAGGATGCCCTAAAGGCACCCTTTTAAAATTTATATGTTCGTTTTGGGTTTTTAGGGAACCAGCCCTTTTTAACCCTTTCTTCCTGGTCAAATACTTCTTTTATAGTCCAGAAGGACGAGAAAGCAAAGACTCCTAGTAAGGACGAAATGAATATATCTTCTGTAGAGAATGAAGCAATAACACCTGCTATCCCTAGTAATAAGAAAATCCACCAGCATTTTGTTCCCCAATAATATTCTGCTTTAATCACAACTGGATGAAACAGACCTATGATGAGAAAGGTACAGATGCCGATAACAAGTCCTGTAAGATGATAACAATTTAAGAAATCAATCATCGGCTAAGTGTTTTTGTATTCTTATAGGAATTTCCTTTTTAATGCTTTGTTCAAGGGAGATTAAAGTTTCAGTAGCTGTTACACCCGGAATCTCCTGCATCTTAGAATTTAAGAGTTCCATTAAGTGCTCATTGTCGCATGCATATACTTTGGTAAGCATTGTATAAGGGCCGGTAGTGAAATGGCATTCTACAACTTCGGGAATTTTCTCTAACTGAGCCACTACGTTCTTGTACATAGAGCCCTTTTCAAGCTTAATTCCTACATAAGTACATGTTCTGTAGCCCAGACTTTTTGGATTGACGTGATATCCTGAGCCGACAATTACGCCCAGATCTATCAATCGTTGCACACGCTGATGAATAGCTGCGCGTGAAACGCCACATTCTGCAGCGACATCTTTAAAAGGAATACGGGCGTTCTGTGATATTATCTCCAGAATCTGTCTGTCAAGATTGTCTATCTTTTCCATATGAATGAGTATAAGTTCTTGTTTGTATCAAATAGTAAGCAAATATAAAGAAATATTTTAATTTGCCTATCATTTATTCTAAAAAAATCATTTCAGTGTTTCTAATTACTCATTTTTCGAGAGAAATAAAAAGAAAAGGGATGTTCGGTAAGAACATCCCTTTAAACTATTTTCGCTTATGCTATTTACTTAACGATCTCAACTAATTCAACTTCAAAAATTAATGCAGAGAAAGGTTTGATCTGACCAGCATCTCTTGAACCGTAAGCTAGTTCCTGTGGAACATAGATAGTCCATTTTGAACCAACAGGCATCATTTTTAATGCTTCTGTCCATCCCTTGATAACTTGGTTGGCAACAAATGTAGCAGGTTCTTTACGTTTGTATGAACTGTCAAATTCTGTACCATCAACCAAAGTTCCTCTATAGTTTACTTTTACCTTAGAAGTATCTGAAGGCATAGGGCCGTTACCAGCTTTTTCAATTTTGTATTGAAGTCCGCTAGGTAAAGTTACTACTCCGGCTTTGGTTTTATTGGCAGCAAGGAAAGTTTCTCCAGCTTTTTTATTTGCGCCGAAAGTTTTTTCCATTGATTTAGCCTTGATAGCTTCCATATTCTTTTGAGTATATTCCTGAGCCTGCTGCATAGTCATCTTTTGATCTTTGTTTAAAGTTCCAGCAACGAAACCAGCAAGGAAGTTATCTACGCTGATTGTTTTGGTTGAATCTGCACCAAACAATTCTTTGTTGACACCTTTAATCATTTGATTCTTGATCTGTTGACCAATTTGAAGACCTGCATAGTATGCATCTTCTTTCTTGCTTGACTTTTTAACACCATCATTTAGTCCTTTTACAAACTCATCCATGTAGGCTGTGTCCATTTCTACTCTTTGAACTAAATAATCTTTTAGGCCTTGAGTTTGGCTCATACCAATAGAATAAGACAAAGAGTCAATGTCTGTCTTAAGGTTTGCTTTTGGGCTTTTTCCTGTACATGAAGCAAGTGTTGCTGTTGCAGCAATAGCCATAAAAATACTAACTTTTTTCATTTTACTTTAAAGTGTTTGTTATAAAACTTGAATTAATTCTACATCAAAGATTAATGTGCTGTGAGGAGGAATCATTTCTCCTGCTCCATGAGCCCCGTAAGCTAAGTCTGAAGGAATATAAAGTCTCCATTTTGAACCTTCCGGCATTAATTGAAGTGCTTCTACCCATCCTGGGATAACCTGATTAACGCCGAAGATAGCAGGCTCACCTCTTTGTACAGAACTATCAAACAATGTTCCGTCAATTAGTGTACCTTCATAATGGCATTTTACCTGATCAGTTGCTTTTGCTTGCTTGCCAGTTCCTTCAGTAAGAACCTCATATTGCAATCCGCTGGATAAAGTAATTACATTTTCTTTCTTTTTATTCTCTTCGAGGAATGTTACTCCTTTGTCTATATTAGCAGCATTCATTTTTTCTTCTAGCTCAGCAAAATATTTGTTCACAATTTCTCGTGCTTCAGCATGACTTATAGCAGGCTCTTCTCCATTCAAAACTGCTTTGATTGCATTAGCAAAGTCGTCAACATTGATATTCTGAGCGCCCATGCTCAAAAGGTTTTGGCCTATACCTAAGCCGATAGCATAACTAAATTTATCCATTCTTAAATTATAAGTGTTATCAAATGGCTTTTTGTTTTAAGCAAACTAACAATCAGAAGCTTACAAAAAGCACACAAAAGTAAGAGTTTTATTTGAATGAAGCTTCTTTTGTGCCTAATTTTTTCTTATTTTTGCAATAACGTTAAAGTAGGAAGGAATTTTTATGAAAAAATTGGTCGTTTTATCTGGTGCAGGTATGAGTGCCGAAAGTGGAGTTAGTACATTCAGGGGTGCTGGTGGCTTGTGGGATAAATATCCGGTAGAGCAAGTCGCAACTCCTGAGGGATATGCTGCAAATCCTCAATTAGTCATAAACTTTTATAATGAACGGCGCAGGCAATTGCTTACAGTTGAACCTAATAAAGGCCATAAGATTATAGCAGAACTAGAGAAAGACTTTATTGTGACAGTTGTTACCCAGAACATAGATAATCTTCACGAACGTGCCGGGAGTTCTAAGGTAATTCATCTTCACGGTGAATTGACCAAGGTTTGTTCCTCTTACGCTCCATACGATTCAAGATACATAAAAGAACTATCTCCAGAGGAGTATGAAATAAAAATGGGAGATTTAGCTCCCGATGGTTCGCAATATCGTCCATATATTGTTTGGTTTGGAGAAGCTGTTCCTAAAATTGAAGAAGCAATTCAATACGTTGAACAAGCTGATATTTTTTTAATTATCGGCACCTCAATGAATGTGTATCCTGCGGCAGGATTACTTAATTATGTGTCTCCCGATATACCGGTATATCTTATTGATCCTAATGAAGTAAATGTAAATACCAGTCGTCATCGGATTCATGTAATTCGCAAAGGAGCCTCTGAAGGAATGGATGAGCTAAGAATGTTCTTGTCTGAAAAAAGTAAAATTTAACAAACTATTATTTAATTAATTTGCCGGTTTGTTGCCTCCTTTACTTTTATGTGATATATTTAGCCATCTTAAAAAAAAGAATAGTATGATAGAAACAGTACGAATATATTGCCAGAATAATGGCACCTATAAAGATTTTCCTATAGGAAGTTCACTTTTCCAGATCTTTAAAGGGCTCAATCTTGATTTTCCGTATCCTGTAGTAAGTGCCAAGGTAAATAATAGGGCAGAGGGGTTAAACTTCCGTGTTTACAATAATAAAGATATTGAGTTTCTTGATATTCGCGATTTATCGGGTATGCGAACTTATGTCCGTTCCTTGTGTTTTGTTTTATGCAAGGCTGTGGATGAAGTATTTCCACAGGGAACAATCCGTTTGGAGCACCCTGTTTCAAAAGGCTATTTTTGTAACCTTCTCATTGGGCGTCCTGTTACCACGGAGGATGTGTCGCGCATCAAAAAAAGGATGCAGGAGATTATTGATGAAAATATTCCATATCATCGGGTTGAGTGTCACATTTCAGAGGCTGTCAAATTGTTTACTGAACACAACATGATGGATAAGGTTAAGCTACTTGAAACTTCAGGTTCGCTTTATACATATTACTACACTCTTGGAAATCATATTGATTATTATTATGGAAGTCTGCTTTCCCATACCGGCGACATTAAATTATTTGATGTTGTAAATTACTATGGCGGACTGCTTCTTCGCATTCCCAGCAAGGAAAATCCTAATGTTCTGGAAGAGGTGGTGAAACAAGAAAAGATGCTTGATGTTTTCAAAGAATATTTGAAATGGAGCGACATTATGGACATGAACAATGTGGGCGATTTCAATGTGGCCTGCAATGAAGGACATGCTACTGATATTATCAATGTAGCAGAAGCCCTGCAAGAGAAAAAAATTGCCCGAATAGCCGATACCATTTACGAACGTGGAGAGAACGGTGGCAAGGTGAGACTTGTGTTAATCTCCGGTCCTTCTTCTTCAGGTAAAACAACCTTTTGCAAACGCCTTTCTGTTCAATTGATGACAAACGGACTTAAGCCTTACTCTATATCTTTAGATAATTATTTTGTAGACAGGGAAGAAACGCCTCTGGATGAAGCAGGGAATTATGATTTTGAATCTCTCTATGCACTCGATCTGAAACTTTTTAATACCCATTTGCAGGCATTGCTCAGAGGGGAAGAAGTGGAGGTGCCAATATTCAATTTTGCTTTGGGTAAAAAAGAATTCCGGGGCGATAAGCTAAAGATTGAGGCAAACACAATTCTTATCTTAGAGGGCATTCATGCATTAAATCCTGAATTAACACCTCTGATTCCTCCTGAAAATAAATTTAAGATTTATGTTTCAGCATTAACAACCATCTCGCTTGATGATCATAACTGGATTCCCACTACAGACAATCGTTTACTGCGACGAATTATCCGTGATAATAATTATCGGGGATATTCTGCCAGAGAGACCATCTCTCGCTGGGGTAGTGTAAGGGCAGGAGAAGATAAATGGATTTTCCCTTATCAGGAAAATGCAGATGTCATGTTTAATTCAGCATTATTGTTTGAATTGGCCGTACTACGATATCATGTGGAGCCTATATTGATGGGAGTTCCCCGCAACTGCCCCGAATATGCAGAGGCTTATAGACTATTGAAATTCATTAAATATTTTGTGCCAATACAGGATAAAGAGATTCCGCCTACTTCTCTTTTAAGAGAGTTTCTTGGAGGTAGTAGTTTTAAGTACTAAATCTTTATATAAATAAGCCTGAATAGTATTCTATATCGAACAATTCATTAAATTTGTACCGAGTTTAAAGTTTTTAAATAATTAGTAATGGCTCAAGGTTTTCATCAGATACAATCACAACAACAGACTCAGACGCTTTCACCACAGCAAATTCTGGTCGTTAAATTGCTGGAATTACCAGCAGTGGAACTGGAAGATCGTGTTCGTGCCGAACTGTTGGAAAATCCTGCCCTCGAAGAGGGAGAGGATGAAGGCGCTGCTGATGATAATTTAGATAAGAATAACCTCGATGAAGATTCCCTTGCTGATTCCAGTGATGATTATTCATTAGGTGATTATCTCACAGAAGATGATATTCCTGATTATAAACTTCAGGAAAGAAACAGTTCAAAGGAAAGGCAGGCCGAAAATATCCCTTTTTCAGAAGTTACTTCATTCTATGAAATTATTAAAGAGCAGTTGGGTGAACGTAATCTTACAGATAAGCAGCAAGAATTGGCAGAATACCTGATTGGTTCTCTTGATGATGATGGATTGTTGAGAAAAAGCTTGTATACCATATCCGATGAGCTGGCTATTTATGGTGGCATTGAGGCAAGTGAACATGCCCTGGAGGATGTGCTTAGAATTATACAGGATTTTGATCCTGCAGGAATTGGTGCCCGCACTTTACAGGAATGCTTGCTGATACAAATAAAACGTAAAGACGATTCTCCAATAAAACAAACCGAGATTAATATCATAGAAAAGTGCTATGACGAATTTACGCGGAAGCATTGGGATAAGATAATGCAACGACTTGATCTTTCAGAAGAAAAGTTCAATGAAGCACTTCAGGAAATAACCAAACTAAATCCCCGTCCAGGCAGCTCACTGGGAGAAGCCATCGGACGAAACCTGCAACAGATTGTGCCCGACTTTATTGTCGATACCTATGATGATGGAGCCATCATCTTAAATCTCAATAACAGAAACGTACCTGAATTGCGCATGAACCGCAATTTTACGGAGATGCTTGAAGAGCATACAAAGAACAAAGCGAATCAATCAAAGGATTCCAAAAACGCAATGCTTTTCCTGAAACAAAAAATCGATTCTGCCCAAGGTTTTATAGAGGCGGTTAAGCAGAGGCAGAACACTCTTATCACAACAATGCAGGCTATTATAGATTTTCAACGTCCTTTTTTCCTCGATGGAGATGAATCATTACTGAAACCAATGATTTTAAAAGATGTTGCCGATCGTACAGGCCTTGATATCTCAACAATCTCTCGTGTAAGCAATAGTAAATATGTACAGACAAACTATGGAATCTTTTCTCTTAAATATTTCTTTGGAGAAGGATTTACTACGGAAGATGGTGAAGAGATGTCGTCCCGGGAAATCAGACGAATATTGAAGGAACATATTGAGAATGAAGATAGAAAAAAGCCTTTAACTGATGATGAGTTAACAGAAATCCTTAATAAAGAAGGTTTTCCTATTGCCCGCCGAACAGTGGCTAAATACAGACAACAGCTAAACATTCCTGTGGCAAGACTTAGAAAGTAAAAGATGTAATTAATAAATGAACATGGAAAAAAATAAAATCAATAAAATAGCAAAAATAATCTCCGGGATATTCAACCCCTTTATAATACCTTTCTTAGCCTTTTTAGTACTGTTCTTTTGTTCTTATTTAAACATGCTTCCTTTAATGTATAGGTTTGTGGTTCTGGGTGTTGTTTATGCTTTTACCATTCTGTTACCTCTAATAGCCATTTACCTTTTCAGGAGAGTCAACGGCTGGGGTTTTGGTGCGTTTAGGGATAGAAGAAAACGTTTTGTTCCTTATATACTCACAATCATTTGTTATGTAGCTTGTTTGGTTATGATGGCAAGAATGAGTTTGCCTCGCTATATGACGGGAATCATTGTCGCATCCTTATTAGCAATGATTATTTGTATTCTTGCAAACCTTAAATGGAAGATTAGTGAACATATGACCGGCATGGGGGGAGTAGTAGGAGGACTAATTGCTTTTAGCTTTATGTTTAATTATAATCCAACTATCTGGTTGTGCCTGTTTATATTACTTGCAGGTGCACTAGGCTCTGCCCGAATTTTGTTGAAGCATCATACCTTATCCGAGGTGCTCATCGGTTTTTTAGTCGGATTAATTTGTGCAACAATGGGAATATTGTATCTTTAATTATAAAACTATTAAAAACATAACTTATGAACTTTCCTGAAAATTTAAAGTACACCAGCGAACACGAGTGGGTTCGTTTAGATGGAGAATTTGCTTATATAGGTATAACTGATTATGCACAAGACCAATTGGGCGACATTGTGTTTGTAGATATACCAAGTGTAGGTGAAACCCTGGCATCGGGAGACGTTTTTGGAACTATTGAGGTTGTGAAAACTATTTCTGATCTGTTCCTTCCTGTCTCTGGTGAGATTCTTGAAATCAATGACGCTCTGGAAGATAATCCGGAGTTAGTAAACTCTGATCCATACGGTGAAGGGTGGATCGTAAAAGTAAAACCGTCTGATCTTTCAGAATTGGACACTTTACTTGATGCGACAGCATATCGTAAACTAATTAATGAATAAATAAATTATGACTCCAGTAGTAAGTATTATTATGGGCAGTACTTCGGATCTGCCGGTTATGGACAAAGCAGCTGCATTTCTTAATGATATGGAAGTTCCTTTTGAGATAAACGCCCTATCCGCACATCGTACTCCCGAAGCAGTGGAAGAGTTTTCCAAAAGTGCAAAAGAACGCGGTATAAAGATTATCATTGCCGCAGCAGGAATGGCAGCCCATCTTCCGGGTGTTATTGCCGCATCAACAACATTGCCTGTGATAGGTGTTCCCATTAAGTCTACTCTGGAGGGAATGGATGCTTTGCTGGCAATTGTTCAAATGCCTCCGGGAATACCTGTGGCAACTGTTGGAATCAATGCTTCCCTCAATGCCGCTATTCTTGCTGTTCAAGTCCTTTCTCTTTCAGATAAAGGATTGGAAGCGAAGCTATCAGCCTATAAAGAAGGCTTGAAGAAGAAGATTGTAAAGGCAAATGAAGAATTGAAAGAAGTAAAGTATCAGTTTAAAACAAATTAATTTAATGCAAGAATAAACATGTCAATAGAATCCATCTGAATGGCTTCTGTTGGCATGTTTGGCTATTAACCCTAACCCAGCTAAAAAATGGACTATTTTAATTATTCCCGTCGTAAGTCATCTGTGGTAAATATTGGTGGAGTTCCTCTTGGCGGAGAAAATCCAATCCGCATACAGTCCATGACTAATACTTCCACGCAGGATACGGAAGCAAGTGTATCTCAGGTAAAGCGAATTGTGGATGCAGGAGGCGAATATGTGCGTCTTACAACGCAGGGGGTTAAGGAAGCGGAGAATTTAATGAATATAAATGTCGCGCTTCGGGAGTCGGGATACATGGTTCCTTTGGTTGCCGATGTTCACTTCAACCCTAAAGTAGCCGATGTGGCAGCACACTATGCGGAGAAAGTAAGAATTAATCCGGGGAACTATGTTGATGCAGCCCGTACCTTTAAGAATCTTGAGTATACGGATGAAGAATATGCTCAGGAATTACAGAAAATCCGTGAGCGCTTTGTTCCTTTTCTCAATATCTGTAAAGAGAACTATACGGCAATCCGTATCGGGGTTAATCACGGATCATTGTCCGACCGCATTATGAGCCGTTATGGCGATACTCCAGAGGGAATTGTAGAATCGTGCATGGAATTCCTTCGCATTTGTGTGGAAGAGAATTTTACTGCCGTTGTTATTTCTATCAAAGCTTCTAATACAGTAGTAATGGTAAGAACCGTTCGCCTTTTAGTGGCAACGATGGATAAAGAAGAAATGAATTTCCCTCTTCACCTAGGCGTTACTGAAGCGGGTGATGGTGAAGACGGACGAATTAAGTCGGCTTTGGGTATTGGTGCTCTTTTGGCCGATGGCATTGGTGATACCATACGTGTGTCGCTAAGCGAAGATCCTGAATGTGAAATTCCTGTGGCCAGAAAGCTGGTGGACTATATAGTAAACAGGGCCGATCATCTTTATATTCCTGGCGTGGAAGCTGAAGGGTTTAATTATCTGTCGCCTGTTCGTAGAAAGACATTTGCTGTTAAAAATATTGGAGGTGAGAATCTACCGGTAGTAATTGCCGACCGGATGGATGGCAAAACAGACTATGATCCCCAGTTTACTCCCGATTATATTTATGCCGGACGTGAACTTCCCCAGGACCTTTTACCGGGAGTGGGCTATATCCTGGATGGAGATGTTTGGAGTGGAAAAGAAAATACTTACCCGGCATTCATCTTTAACAGCATTGAAGAATTAAAGCAATCGGAATCAGCGCTGAACTTCCTATTCCTTCCATATATGGCTTTGACTGAGGAGCTGGCTGAGGAATTAAAGACAATGGATAACGTTGTTATCATCTCACAAAGCAATCATCAGAACCGTTTAGGAGAGCATCGCTCGCTGGTTCATCAACTTACGTCTGCTGGGTGTGAGCATCCTGTGGTTTTCTTTCAGTATTATACCGAGAATGAAGCCGAAGATTTACAGATAAAATCAGCTGCCGACATGGGTGCTCTTATTTTTGATGGCTTTTGTGACGGACTCTTTATCTTTAATCAGGGAAGCTTAAGTCATGCCGTGGTAGATGCTACTTCATTTGGCATATTACAAGCCGGACGAATTCGTACCAGTAAAACGGAATATATTTCCTGCCCGGGTTGTGGCAGAACAATGTTTGATCTGCAATCTACCATAGCACGCATAAAAGCTGCCACTAATCACCTGACTGGTTTAAAGATTGGAATCATGGGCTGTATAGTTAATGGTCCCGGTGAAATGGCTGATGCCGATTATGGTTACGTAGGTGCAGGCCGTGGTAAGGTAAGCCTTTATAAAAAGAAAGAGTGCATTGAAAAAAATATTTCTGAGGAGGAAGCTGTTGAAAAGCTGATTGAGCTTATTAAGGCTAATGGGGATTATATGGAGAAGGAATAATTCTTACCCATGACGGTGGGTTAACAATGAGCATTTAAAGAATAAGAAAGCTAAATATTTTGGTTTAGCTTTCTTATGGTTATAATAGATTATTACTTATAGCCATTGTGTAACCCTACTCTTGTTTTTGCCCCAAATTCAGTTTGAAACCCAATGATTTTCCGGATGTAGGTCTCGTTGAATATTAGATGTTTGAAGCTTTTTCAAATGGCATGTTTATATCCTTTAAGATAAAAATTAGAATGCTTAAAAGCTACTTGTTTTTATTTCGCTTTCTTTGTTTAAAGTCCTTTTTAATTGCTTCGAATCCATGCAAATTAAAATAAACAGGAACAATCATGAAAGATTCCACAACATTACTATCTTGCATAGCTGGTATATATTCAATATCTTTAACCACCCTGATAGCTTCAGTATTTAAATTTATATTTGTACTGTAAATAACACTGTCACAGATACAAGAACCTTTTTCATCTATAATAACAGCAATCTTCACGATATCTGTTCCGTTACCAACATATTTATTTATTGAGGTATAATCAACTTTATTACAGATATTTTCTATGCCGCCTTTAACTAATGGAGCTTGAGTATATATAAACAGTCCTACTGTTTGAGCATACCAATTCAAATAGTAATCTATTTTCTTTTTGCAGATACTTCTGTTTTGGGCTAAAAGGAGAATAGGGAATATGAACAGACAAATAATTAAATTCTTTTTCATAAATTAAAATCTTCTATGTCTTTTATAAATAAAATTCCACCAATGTTTATATTTCGTGCCAAAAAGATCAGTTTGAGTCTGATAAACTGAAATTTGTGATACAATATGAAATTGGCAAGGTCGTTGTATAACCGGGTTGGTTATGATACTCTCAGAACGGCTTCATTTTTTTATCTTATTACTTATTTTTTTATACTATTCTCAAACATAACACTAAATGAATTTGTATAAAATTCCCCATAGTATAAATCATAACCATTTATTTTATTAGGTAATTTAGTTTTCATATAGCACCATTTTTCTTGTTTATTATCCCAAAACGAATCAGAATATACATACTCATATAAATGGTCCGTATTAATACTGAAATCAAAATACCCTCCAACTATGAGAAAACCAATTAAATTATATCTATCTGTTGTTGCTTCGCCAGCTTTCAAAAAACAAAAATGATCTTTTAATCTTGTCAAGATACTATTTTCAGTAATATCCGTTGATTTATATTCATAATGAAATGTACTATCCAAATATTTAATAGAATCTTGTTTTAAACAATAGTTCGTTAATAAAATAGTATCAAGCTATGCTGCAATAGCAGCAAACTCAATAAGTTCTTTGAAAAGTTTGTCATTTAATCTCTTGTTTGGTCTAATGCCAGACACGCAAATAAATCTTTGAAGCAGGAATGCGTTGTGCATCATCGTTTTAAGTGAAGCCATCGAAAAGCTTATTCCTTTCTCTTTAGCAACGAGCTTTGCCACATTCACAGCTGTTAATGACGCATTAAAATTAAACTTCAGCTTAGATAGATTCCTTGCCTGACACTGGTTCAATCCGGTAAACTGCTTGGCGTCCCTAAAATTAAACTCAATCTGGAAACGAGTGCGATATGTTTCTATCACATCTTTACCGGAAAGATTGATATCGGTAGAGAAATAGAGTTTATGTCTTTTCCCGTTATCAGAAATCCAAATTACTAGTTTTACCATTTGTTTCAAGGATTTGGAATATGCTATTGTGGTATAAAGATTGCCTTTGTCTATATGTAGTAAATTGATCTTCTCAAACCTGTTTAAATCTAAGTTGGCAAAATCAATTTTGCTATCATATAGTTTTGGTCGCCCTCTTTTTCCTGTAGGTTGTTGCGTGGTTGGATAAAATAGAACAGCGTCATCACGAAAACGGGAAATTAGATGAAATCCGAGTTTGGCAAGGCCATCAGTGAAGTTCTTCTTGGAAAAATAAGCATCTGCAACAATGTATTTTGTGACACTCAGCAGTTTAGTTGCTTTTTCCTCAAGAACACCCAAATACCAACTTATAAGGTTTCCGTCATAATTTTCAAGAGTTATAGAATCAGGTGTTTGAACAGCTTCTAAGGATATGCAATCCTTGTGGTCAACATCAATCAAACCGATTCCTAAAATCTCTAGTCCTCGTTTTGCAGCGCCTGCACAGCCAGACCAGAAATAACCAATCCATGGAGTCTGTTTACCGGATTTGGAAATATAGCTTGGATCAATAGCTATGGCTTTCCTGGTTCCTGTCAGAATCCTTTTTGAAAGAGACAAGTTGAATGAAAGCCAGTCAAATTCCTTGGCTGAATTCATTCTAAAGCGTTGCTCACAGGAGTGACTGTATCTTCCTAGTTGAAGATAATTTATTCTTTGGGAGATTACCATATACAATAATAATGTTTCAATAATGAATTCTTTGAAACTTTTATTTAACTTTGTTTCCATTTCAGAAAGAACATCCTTACAGATATCCATATATTGGTTAAGTATGCTTGATTTTATCATATTTTCTATAGCGTCGAATACTATAAAAGTACTAAAAATTAGCGACTTAACCAATTTTTTCTATGACAAAAACCAAAGATAATGCCTTGTCTTACAAGGGGTTGATTAATTATTTAACGAAGTATTGTTTAAAATAATACATTTATAAATATCTGATAACTTATCATTGATAGAAATAGTTTCATGCTCTTTCGTAATATCGGCTGTATCTGGAAAAACTTCCCAATTTTGATTATAAAATGGTGAACCATATATTTCAACCTTGTATCTATCTTTTGAATAATCATAATGGTTAATCGCATAACAATGTAATTTATCCATATCATTTGATTTAGATAATGTGCCTCTAGTAATTGGGGGTAATCCCATCTGGTTAACTGACGGTTTCAAAAAAAATATTGGAACATTAGTATTATTCTGGTACCTAATATTCAAATATGGATTACTTTGAAAGCCATAATCACTAAAATGCATTTGTTTTTCTTTTCTCCATTCAATTGAAAATAGAATAGAAACAGATTGCGAAAATGCATAAATCATATTCAGATTTATAAAAATAAATATTAAATATTTCTTCATCACTAAAACGGGTATGTGTCTGATAATTATAATTCATTGTTCTTAAAGTAAATTTGTTTTAATGCTTCAATATTCTTAGAATCTCTATACAGGCCAAGAACTCTGGAATAAAAGAAAGGCTCATAAAGTAATCGTTTATTTATTAATCTGCAACTATTTATTTTTTTGATAAAGAGTATGCACTCGTTAAAACGCTTTAAATTCTCAGTTGGGTATATATCCATATTTAAAAATATTTTCTGAAGATTAATTATACTATAAAAATTGTATTTATACAAATCTAACGACTTTTCAAGTAAATATTTTTTTTCTTTAAGCTCTTTTACATTAATTGAATAATAATAATAAAGGCTCGACTTTTCTTTGTTCGTTTTGGCTATTTTTAGCCATTTTTCAAACTCTGTAATGCCCTTTATCGGTTCTTCTTCAAAATACCAGTCTTTAATATAACATGAAATTAAGAATGCCCTGATGTCATTTTTGCAGTTTTCTAAGGTTATAATTGCTTTTTCATAATCAAGAATTGGTTCTGATAAAAGCACAAGAGTATAATTAATATAATAGTCAAAACTAGTATCAATATTCATTAATTCAATTAACATATTTTCAAGAGCGAATAAATCAAACTCATTATCTTCAGATAGATACAGT
This sequence comes from Bacteroidaceae bacterium, assembly GCA_963667395.2. Classification (GTDB taxonomy): domain Bacteria; phylum Bacteroidota; class Bacteroidia; order Bacteroidales; family Bacteroidaceae; genus Bacteroides. The sequence goes on along the minus strand of CAXXJL010000001.1, from coordinate 2,693,352 downwards.
CTATACTGATTATCTATTTTGTTTTTTAGTTTGTCAATTTTCATGGCCAGTTTACAATATATTTTATCTGATTAATGTTAACACACAAATAGATTTCCAAAAAGTTACTTTACAATAAGCAATATACCAGTTTCACAATCGCGATAAACAAGGATTTCTTTTTCGAACAATGAGCAAATTAAATTATTTCTTTCTGATAGAGTAAGGCTTGGGTCTATTTTCTCTTTTGGAATTTCTTTATCTCCATAAGTTGTTATTTGATCATTTGTGTGTTTTCTAACTAAATTACCAAAATTAATAGCATCAACTTCCTCTAATGGAACTCCCGTAGGGGTATTTCCAGACTTATAAGTCCCTTTATCACTCATGGTTATTTTCCTGATGATCCTGAATATAATAATGATAAGCAGGTGTTGAACCACTCATTCTTATATAATCATCATCAAACAGTATCTTGCTAAGAGCTCCGTTTTCATAAATCATATTTCCAAAGTAATTCGTCTGGTTACTTACCGTCACCTTATTGGCCGGAACATGAAACATACTCCCATAGGGAAAAACAGATTTTCGGTGGTGGTTACCTATTCTACTTCCCATTGTTCTGGGTTATCTAAGTTGTTGAAAATTCTAAAGCCATTATATATCTTGTAATAAGCAAATTGTATAGCATCATATCTATAAACGTTATAGAAAAAAGTTGTATCTATAAAGCGTTTGTGGTAGTAAAAGTCCTTATCTATGTTAATAAGCTGTATCTTGAACTTTACTTTTCTATCTATTCTATTAATTGTCGCAACTTTCATCGCATCAATTCCAGATTCACTATTATTATAAAAGAATATTCGGTTAAAGATCAATGAATCATTAATCCAAACTTTAGCTACTTCTTTATTTATTCTTTCGAAATCTAGTGACAGATATACATTAACTCCACTATTCTTAATTTCACGTTGTTTATTTGTACACGACATAAACAAACAAAACACTACTAATATACACAATTTATTCATCGTACAAGATATTTAATACCAAAAGCAGATTTGCGAATTGGAGAGAAGTGGTTCAACTTACCTTGAATATATTTTTGCTGAATTTCTTTTATTTGTTCAAGTTTTAAATAAGTAGCTTTAGATGCATCACCGCCAGTATCTTTGACTCTCTTAGTTTTCATCATTAGATTATTATTATCTTCAAATAACCCTAAATGATCCAAACCTGCAGTATGTTTATTATCTTTATTTCTATTTATAATTTCTCAAAGATCGACCGACTAATTATTCCGATATCCAAGACTCTGGGTTATCTCGATTATTATAGACTTTAAACCTTTTAATAAAACCTGTATAAGAAATAATCATTCCATCAATATTATTGATAGAATAGTAAAATGTTGTATCAACATATTGTTTTTGATTGCATAACGCTTTATCAATATTAATAAATTGAACTTTAAATTTTATCAGCCTATTAGTTTTATTAAGGCGAGTAGCCTTCATACCCAAAGCATCTTCATGTTTGTTTAAATCAGAAAAATATATTTTACTAAATTTTAAAGTATCATTGATCCATAATTTTGCAACAGTTTTATTATTCCCTTCATAATTCATACGAAGAAATACAAAAACTTCTTTACTATTTACCTTCCCTTTTTTACTATTGCATGATAATAGCAAACAAATCAGCAATAATAATAAAAATATTCGCTTCATTTAGTCAGTATTTTCTTAAATAAAAAAGATCTCACAGGAGAGACTTTATTAATTTTACCATTTATATAATTATGCATCATTAAATTTATTTGTCCATTATTTAAAAAAGTTGCTTTAGATGGATCTTTACCAGCATCCTGAATACGCCAAGATTGTATCATCAAGTTATTCATATCTTCAAGTAACCCCATATGAGGTAATCCTGCAGAATGACCAAATTCATGAGCTATAGTCCTTCTATCTTTTCCTGTAATTATTCTATTAGCTACTTCATCCAAAATATTGATATTAAGTGTTCCTAATGTACTATTTCCTAATACTTTTACATTTTCAAATTTATTACTATTTTCAGATTCCAAATCAGCTTGATTTACAACCTGAAAAACATGATCTGTCGATTTTATATCATCTACCGATGATGCAACTCTTAAATTACAATTCATTTTTTTAATAATTTATACTTTCTATTTTTCTCTTTGAAAAATATCTTTCCTCCTTTAATTTCTAGTTTTTCATCTTTAAATACTTTATAACCAAACAAGGAATCGATGAGATTAATTGTAACATCCATACTTTCTCCAACAGATAAATGAGGGTATATTGTTTCTGTTTTAATATCATCATAACTCATCTTATAGCCAGTACCTCGTAAAAAAAAAGTTCTTTTTGCTATTAAAAATGAAATACTATCTACAGGAAATTCATAATCAAAAGAATATGACCCTTTTCCTGGATTTATAAATACAGATTTACCATTCACATAAGGGAAACAGATATAGTCTTTTTCTGGTTTATCTGCAATATTCACTTTGATGTTAATAATTGCTTTTTTATTATTATTCTCTATTTTTGTGTATTCTACAGGCATTTTGTTTCTCTGCTCAAAACTATTTAAATATATCGTATTTTTTCGTTTTTGCCAAGTCCCCGATGATTCACTATACCACATAGCGTGATATTCATATTTGAATGTAGAATCTTCTGAAAGAATAAAAACATGAGGAGTACGCGTTCCTCCATATATCCCATTTATTATCATGGGATTACTACAGCTATCTAACAATATACTTAAAGTGAAAAATGCGATACAACTGTATTTCATCCTCATCCTCATTTTATAATTCTCAATATATCTTTTGAATCTCTATTTGGATATACAAATCTTATGTATAAATAGTCTCCTCCATTGTTTATTCCTAATACCCAACGATGATTAATATCATTTAAAGAACGAGCTTTCTCATGCCATTTGGATCAACTCTATTAATAGGATTATTGCCGCAATAAGAATAGGGAGATTCCCAATGTTGTTTCTCCGCAAGCGAATTTATCGAAGTAAACTGCATAATAGCTGGATAATACCCTCTCCATCCGTAATCATATGTATCATAGCCATGCATTTCAATGAACTCTTTCCCATTGTATTTATAAGGTTGCGCTTCTGCATTCTCACATTCAGCCCAAGGCAGTCCGGATGGATAATATTGCGTCCGTTGCAAAGTTTTCTTATCATTAGCTCTCCATACTTCACGATTATTGCCCAGATGATCTTTACGATAATAGTAGTAAGACACCTTCGGGTTTAAACCACATGTTGTGTATCCTTCCGAATTATTGATACGGCTCAAACTAATTGCATCTATATCAGGGTCTTTCCATAAAGTGTATTCAAAGTTATCCACAAACATCCGAGTATCTTGATTAATCACATCAACCTCGTATTCCAATTTATTTACTTTACCTGCTGTTATTGGCACAGTCAACGGAGTGACCAATGTAAAATAGCCGGCACGAAGCTTACTCCCATCGGCAGCATAACGATTGATTATCTGGTTACCGTTCTTAAACTGTATCGTATCCGGCAAATTTAGTAAATTATAATGAATTGATACTATTTCCCTGTCATAATCTGCAATCATATTGCCATTGGTATCGTAAAGGAATTCAATACCAAGATTGGCAAGGTCGTTGTATTCCTTTACATTGTATTTATTTAGAGAACCATATTTATCACTAATCTTTTTTAATTGATTGCCATCATAGGCCATCGTCAGAAGATCAATCGTCCATCCAGTTTGATTGGTTCGGAATAAGCCGGTGATATTTCCCTGTTTATCGTAGTCAAATGCTTCTTCATATTTAGGATTGCCATTATCTGCCATAACAGAGCAGTTGAAAAGCCTGCTTAATCGGTCATAGCTCGACGAGGAAGACAAAACCAGCATCTTTAAATTCATTGATCAAATGCTTACCACCAAAAAGTTTAAAGACTTCTTTTATAAAAACGTAGCAACATTATAAACAAAAACGCTTTGCAACTTGCAAAGCGTTTTTGTTTGATGTTTCTATTTAAACATTTCATTATAACCCCTATAGAGGTCATTTGAAAAATTAAATGTCAAATATGGAAAAACCTTGACTCCTTCTTTTGAAAAGAACGATACAAGTATATTTCCATTGTAGTACTCTCCAGTATTGTTTTCATTCTTGAACAAATTCGACTTTCTGACTTCTTGAATAAATTTTTGCAACTTCTTATTTTCAATAGTGTTCTTTTTGTAAAGCATAAAGGATTTGTTTCTAACATCTGTCGTATACCATAATCTATAGGACAAACAGATATTTTGATTATTTGAACTATAAATAATCTTAAAGTACATTTTTGATTCATCATTGCTTTGTTCTATAAGAATACAATCTTTTATTTGAGCACTCAAGAACGTGGTATCATGTTTTAAATCTTCAATGAAATGCAGTCTTGCATCATGGTTGTATAAGCCTGCTCTATAACAACTAAGCTGTTTTAAATAGGAAGTATCTGCTTTAGTATTCTTATTTCGCTGATAAATATTGTCAATATTATCAATGGTTGCTTTCTCCCAACGATTAACTAATTTGTCTGTGAATAGCAGCGACCCTGTCTTTTTGTTATTTATGCAGCTTGCTGATAGCAAACAGCATAATGATATATATATCCATTTCATAATTATTGATTATTAATTATAGGTTGTGCGCGCGGTTCATCTCCCTGTTCACTTTGTATATAATTTTCAAAGCTTCTTGTTCTCAACTCTTCTCTACTCATTGGCCCCCATAGTCTTACAAATCCAAACCATGCATACAGTCAAGTTCCTTGCCATTGTACTTATATCTGTTATCAGAATTATCAATTCTTTACCAAAAGTCATTCCGAAGGGATAGTAATAATTGGTTTGCTCAATCGTTCAAAAAAAATCATATTACTCTAGCCTTAATAACTATAAACTTCTTTTGCAGCTACAAAATGTCCATCAATATAAAAATAGTGGACAAGAATACCTCCACAAGTAGTAAGATCACGGAAATCAAAAGGCTTAATCGTATAATAAAATCTTTTCTTTTTCTTAGTTTCCACAAGAATTTTATCAATTAAAGATCCTGACAACACAAATATTTTATTTCTATATAGCAAATATCCCCAAATGCCATTCACTTTTTGAACTTCATTCCAGTCGTCACCGATATTTATCTGAAAAGATTCGTAGACTTTGTTCTTATATTCCTCTTTACCAAACGAAAGATATAAAAATGAAGCATTTCTTACACTTTCATTATTAAATGCATTAGCTAATATTTCTTCGAAATCTCGATTTATAATTCTATATTCATCAAGCTTATCATATTGAGATGAAGTATTCTGAGCCTTTAAAGATGTGCATACAAGTATGCTAAAAAAAAACAATAATATTTTATAAATACATTTCATACATAATCATTAATAAAATTATTTTGTAACATAATTGATTCAGAGTTGACTGATCAGTACATTGTATATCCTATACCTTTAACATATGAATATAACAATATTTGAGGATATAATTTAGATATAGTATTTGCAAATTTATGATCTCCATAGATTTTATCTCCATCATATCCAGAAGCTTCAATATCACCATTTGGGTGGTTGTGAGCATTTCTAAATATATTTAATTCCTTACCAAAAGGATTTGTATTAAAAATATAATCATAAAGTAACCCTACTTTAGTTTTGTCTTTTAAATGCGAAGTTCCAATATAATCAATTCCCCTATCTGGATTAGCGCGATCATTCGTCTGCGACAACTCCCATTCTACACCTGTGTTTTCTGCTAAAAACTCCAATAAAGCACCTCCACAACTATTGCCGTAAAGGAATTCAGTGCCAAGATTGGCCAGGTCGTTGTATTCCTTTACATTGTATTTATTCTGAGAACCATATTCATCACTAATCTTTTTTAATTGATTCCCATCATAGGCCATCGTCAGAAGATCAATTGTCCATCCAGTTTGATTGGTTCGGAATAAGCCGGTGATATTTCCATGTTTTCATGCCTTAAAGGTAACTATTTTATTTGTAGTGAATAAATTTTGGTGCGGTTGCCTTGTTTTCTATTAGCCTCTTACCTAATATTGTATCTTTAGGTAAATATTTCCCCTCCATGTATAATTTTCCAAGTTCGTGTTTAGATTGTAAGTGACCCAATATTGCTCCTTTTTTTAGATATTCAATCATAAATGTTCTCAATTCATTATCAAATATGTCTTTTCTTTCAATAGCTTCTACACGTCTTAACTCATAATATATATCAAAATAGGCTTGAGGATAATGTTTCTTATTGGCTATTAAAAATGAATAGTATAATAACTCACCTTCATTTCTTTCTTTCTTATAAATAATTCTAAGTTTATCATAAGCTTTAGTATCATAGTATTTAACAACAAGCTTTCTATATATTTCTATTGGGGGAACTAAGCGTACAACATCGTAATATTTACTTCTTTTATTACATAAATAACAGAATATAAGCATTGCCAAAATAATGGCTGCGTTAACTATATAAAATTTATATTTCATAACTTATTACTTTATCACTTTGAATATTTAGCTTATAATCCAATACTATTTATCAACTTCTTTCCCAATATTGTATCTTTGGGAACATATTTTCCTTCCATATATAATTCACCAAGCTCATGCATTGACTGTTCATGTTTTAAAGCTGCACCTTTTTTTAAATATTCAATCATTAAGAGTCTTGTTTCATTGTCGAATATCTTTATTCCTTGAGATCTATCAGCATATTTTAATAAATGATATAAGTCAAAATATGCTTGCCTATAATGACTTATATTAGCCATTAAAAGTGAGTAAAATAATACTTCTTCATGATATTGTTCGTTTAAGTAAGCATCTGTTAGCTCATTATAGGCTGATTTATCGTTGCTATCAATAACGATTTTCTTTAATAACTCTATTGGGCGAGTATCATTAGAAGTTGTTACTTCAATAAGTTTATTCTGTTCATAAAAGTAGAAGCAAATAATAGTCATTGTTATGACATTGACAATAGTTATTATATAATATTTACTTTTCATAATCATTTATTTATTCTCTTCGTTACAGTATTCCACCATAGCTGACGAGTCTTTTTACTCCAATGTTCACCCCAACCTCCATTATAGACTTTTGTTAACATCCCATTATCATACTGAATCCAATGACCTTTACGATAATAGTAGTAAGACACCTTCGGATTTAGGCCAAAATGGGCATAACCTTCCGAATTATTGATTCGGCTCAAACTAATTGCATCCATATCAGGATCTTTCTATAAAGTGTATTCAAAATTATCCACAAACATCCGAGTATCTTGATTAATCATATCACCTCATAGTTCCATTTACACACATTGCCTAATGGCACTACCACCGGAGTGACCAATGTAAAATAGTCGGAACGAAGCTTGCTTCCCTCGGCGGCATAACGGTTGATTATCTGGTTGCCATTCTTAAACTGTATCGTATCCGGCAAATTTAGTAAATTATACCGAATTGATATTATTTCCCTGTCATAATTTGCAATCATATTGCCATTGGTATTGTAAAGGAATTCAGTGCCAAGATTGACAAGATCGTTGTATTCCTTTACATTGTATTTATTCTGAGAACCATATTCATCACTAATCTTTTTTTAATTGATTCCCATCATAGGCCATCGTTAGAAGATCAATTGTCTATCCAGTCTGATTGGTTCGGAATAAGCCGGTGATATTTCCATGTTTATCGTAGTCAAATGCTTCTTCATATTTTGAATTGACTCCAGTTGGTCCATTGTTAAAGCCAAGAGATTACAAGTCAAAAGTTTGCCTACACATGTTTATCTAATTCTGTATTTTTCACAAATAATACACGATAGGTAGGTAACAATCTAAATAGATATTTTGTAAATGCATTTTCACCTATTCTACTTCCCATTGCTCTGGATGATCCAAGTTATTAAAAATCCTAAAACCATTATATATCTTATAATATCCAAATTTAATAGCATCATACCTATAAACGTTATAGAGAAAAGTTGTATCTATAGAACGTTTATGGAAGTAAAAATCCTTATCTATGTTAATAAGCTGTATCTTAAATTTTACTTTTCTATCCATTTTATTAATAGTCGCAACTTTCATTCCAATAATTCCAGATGCACTTTTTGAATTATAAAAGAATATTCGGTTAAAAATCAATGAATCATTAATCCAGACCTTAGCTACTTCTTTATCAATTCTTTCGAAATCTAGTGATAGATATATATTGATACCACTATTCTTAATTTCTTTTTGTTTATTAGTACACGACATAAACAAACAAAATATTATTAAAACACACATTTTATTCATTGTACAAGATATTTAATACCAAAAGCAGATTTGCGAATTGGAGAGAAGTGATTCAACTTACCTTGAATATATTTTTGCTGCATTTCTTTTATTTGTTTAAGTTTTAAATAAGTAGCTTTAGATGGATTGCCGCCAGTATATTACTCTAATGTCCACCATGCTTTATCTTTGTTATCATATATTATAAATCCATTATAAGCTTTTAAATATCCAATGCCAAGCTTGTTTATGTTCTTTATATTATAATAAAAGGTAGTGTCAGCATTTTGTTTTGAAGAATGATAATAGGCCGTATCTATATTTCTTATTTGAACTTTAATTTTAATATAATTTTCTTGTTTAGCTATTAAAGCAATACGTATCGGAAAATAATCAAGAGAATCCTTTGACCAGTAATAGTCACTAAAAATGATTTTATCATTTATCCAGAGTCTAATATATTCCGTCTTTTTCTTCCTATAGACCGAATTAAAATATATTGAAACCTTATCAATATTTAAATCACTCTTCTTTTTTGAGGTGCACCCTATAAACAAGGGGAATATACTTAATAATAAAAATAGTTTTATTTTCTTCATTGTTTATTCTTTCAATAGTTCGTTAATAAAATAGTATCAAGCTATGCTGCAATAGCAGCAAACTCAATAAGTTCTTTGAAAAGTTTGTCATTTAATCTCTTGTTTGGTCTAATGCCAGACACGCAAATAAATCTTTGAAGCAGGAATGCGTTGTGCATCATCGTTTTAAGTGAAGCCATCGAAAAGCTTATTCCTTTCTCTTTAGCAACGAGCTTTGCCACATTCACAGCTGTTAATGACGCATTAAAATTAAACTTCAGCTTAGATAGATTCCTTGCCTGACACTGGTTCAATCCGGTAAACTGCTTGGCGTCCCTAAAATTAAACTCAATCTGGAAACGAGTGCGATATGTTTCTATCACATCTTTACCGGAAAGATTGATATCGGTAGAGAAATAGAGTTTATGTCTTTTCCCGTTATCAGAAATCCAAATTACTAGTTTTACCATTTGTTTCAAGGATTTGGAATATGCTATTGTGGTATAAAGATTGCCTTTGTCTATATGTAGTAAATTGATCTTCTCAAACCTGTTTAAATCTAAGTTGGCAAAATCAATTTTGCTATCATATAGTTTTGGTCGCCCTCTTTTTCCTGTAGGTTGTTGCGTGGTTGGATAAAATAGAACAGCGTCATCACGAAAACGGGAAATTAGATGAAATCCGAGTTTGGCAAGGCCATCAGTGAAGTTCTTCTTGGAAAAATAAGCATCTGCAACAATGTATTTTGTGACACTCAGCAGTTTAGTTGCTTTTTCCTCAAGAACACCCAAATACCAACTTATAAGGTTTCCGTCATAATTTTCAAGAGTTATAGAATCAGGTGTTTGAACAGCTTCTAAGGATATGCAATCCTTGTGGTCAACATCAATCAAACCGATTCCTAAAATCTCTAGTCCTCGTTTTGCAGCGCCTGCACAGCCAGACCAGAAATAACCAATCCATGGAGTCTGTTTACCGGATTTGGAAATATAGCTTGGATCAATAGCTATGGCTTTCCTGGTTCCTGTCAGAATCCTTTTTGAAAGAGACAAGTTGAATGAAAGCCAGTCAAATTCCTTGGCTGAATTCATTCTAAAGCGTTGCTCACAGGAGTGACTGTATCTTCCTAGTTGAAGATAATTTATTCTTTGGGAGATTACCATATACAATAATAATGTTTCAATAATGAATTCTTTGAAACTTTTATTTAACTTTGTTTCCATTTCAGAAAGAACATCCTTACAGATATCCATATATTGGTTAAGTATGCTTGATTTTATCATATTTTCTATAGCGTCGAATACTATAAAAGTACTAAAAATTAGCGACTTAACCAATTTTTTCTATGACAAAAACCAAAGATAATGCCTTGTCTTACAAGGGGTTGATTAATTATTTAACGAAGTATTGTTCTTTAATACTCTTTTATAAAAATGGACAGGTGGAATTTCAAGTTTGAAGCCGTAGTTAGTAACAACAGGAGAGTTTTTATTGAGTTTTCCACTAATGTAATTGTTTCTCAGAGTTAGTATCTGTTGGCTATTTAGATAATTTGCTAATAAAGGATTTTTTCCAAAACTCTGTACTTTATAAGATTGAATCATCAAGTTTGTATTATTATCAACAGGAGTATATAAATCACGCAATCCCATCAAGTATCCTAATTCATGAGCTGCTGTTTTTGTGTCTATCCCTGCTATTATATCACTAGATACATCAATGCTAAGCTTCATTGTTAGTCCTGAATTAGGGGATAGTGCAACTACTGTTCCATTAGGGTTATCACCTAAATCTTCTTGATTTACAACCTGAAAAACATGATCTGTAGATTTTATATCCTCAGCTGAAGATACAACCCGTAGATTACAACTCATTGACGTAGCAAATCCCCCTTCTGAGATTGTGTATACGCTGTTGAGTTGTTTTGTAATTCCAGCAAGTAAGGCATTCATATTAAGGTTCTTATTGTCAGAGTTATTATACACAATACCCGTGACAGAAAAATTATACACAATTTTATCATTTTCTTTATCGTACCGAGTTGTTACTCTTATTTCTTGCCCATCTGGATCTATAAATCTTACAGGATTATTCAAACAATACGCATACGGAGAAATACTATAATACTTCTCCGCCAAAGGGTCCATCCTTATTGACATTTTAAAATGGTGAGCATTACACCCACCATTCTCTGATACATTACCCTATTCAAGCTTATTCAGATTTGCTTTATATGGCTTTTTGGAAAATTTTGGAATAGGTAAAAAATTAATAGTATATTTATTGCTTTTGTCCAAATAGACAATTGTGGCGAAACCATACTTGAGAGAAATTTCTACGAGAAATTCATTGACAATCCAACTACAATTTTTTAAATGTTTTTGTACTCTAAAAACAGAAGTACTATCTTTTATTTCCGAATTATAATGACTTCCCTCTTTATTTATCTCTAGATATGGTGGAAATCCTTCACCATTATAGTTGACAGTCCATGTTGAGTCCACATTATTAAAATTAAATAGTATTTGACTATCACGCATGTTAAATGATTTATTTTTTGATGTACTAATATAAACTATTTTGTTTCTAAGGCAGAGAATCCCGTCAATATTAAAATATCCATTCTTTGGAGTTGACAAAAACCAACATGGAATGCTTTGTTCTTTTTTATTTATTGGGATTAATTGAATTCTATCAAAGCCTTTAAGCTCTGATTTATCATCTACATTGTCAAATTTAGAAAGCTTAGCCATGTTTACAAAAAAGGTTGGCCTGTCATAATTATTTTGACAACTAACCCCAAATACCATTACTCCAATTAAAATAATTATTTTTTTCATATTGATTATTTTTTTGCTCGTTGATTATATCTCTTGAGTATCAGTAATTGTTCCCGAATTCTGTAATATGGAGCACCATTTTGTGCGTGCCATGCAGGTATCTCTCTTTACCAATATCCTGAATAATCCACTCCACCCGGTCTTTCAATATCCAATCCTGTTTGGTCATTTCCATATCTTCCATGATCATTACTTCCTCCATCTTTTATATGAGCTTTCATTTCATGGTAATTTGTTTCAGCGTTTTGGTAAGGATTAGATTCTTTTGAATTCTTCTTAAGTTCACCCGCATCTAATGAAATTAAACTAACTAAACGACCTTTAGATTTACTAACATCATGCCCTTGAAAGTTGGGAAATGCTTCTTTATTACCTTCAAAATTGGAAATATCAATTATTGGCACAGTCAACGGAGTGACTCGTGTAAAATAGTCAGTACGAAGCTTACTTCCGTCGGCTGCATAACGATTGATTATCTGATCTCCATTACTAAACTGTATCGTATCCGGCAAATTTAGTAAATTGTACCGAATTGATACTATTTCTCTGTCATAATCTGCAATCATATTGTCATTGGCATCGTAAAGGAATTCAGTGCCAAGATTGGCAAGGTCCTGCTGTTTTGTAAAGTTCATATTATTAGGCTATTATGGTTTTATGAATTGACAACAGTTTATAATCTGATAAAAGAAGGGTGGAGATGGTGTACATAAAATGAGTTTTTTTGGCTTTCATAAAATGAATTTCATAAATTCCGCAAAATGCAGAATTTTCAATTTTTTATTTTCCAGAACGAAAAAAGAACGATTTATGTACACCATCTCCACCCTGTAAAATGTATGTTGTTGATTATCAGATGTGTTTGTCTAGCTGTAAAGTACTTGGCTGGCAATACTAGAATAAAAGCAACATGACTTATTGTAATGCTGCAATGGAGTTATTTAACAAGATAAGGGAGGTTAGTAATTCTTAAAAGAGGGTATAAAACAAACATGTACAAGATTGGAGGTAATCTTGTACATGTTTACTTTCAATCTTGTACATGTTTGAATTGGTTTAACCTTTTGAAATGATTAGTTTGCGGTTAAACTTATTTTACTTTATGCTTTATTCTTTTTCAGTGACTGTTTTAGTTACAGCTGTTTGTGTTGAAGTTGGCTGGGTTGTACTTAATATACTTTTATATTTATCAGGAGTATTAAGTAAATCAATAGCTTTTACCAACTCATCATCATTTTTTAGTTGCTGAGCAATAGCTCCCTTTTGATAATGGTAACGCTTCACAATCTCAGCCGAAATCAGTGATCTGATATCCTTTGAGAAATGATCCAGATCCCTGTCCAGATTATGGCTAAGCTTCTTTTCTAAAGCCTTGAATTCTTCTGAAGCATCGTCCATGTATCCTTCAAAATCAGCTACTTCTTTCAGGTTTTTAAGTACCTTGTCGCTTTGACGGTCATATTTAAAATCGGACTTGCTAACCTGTGCCTTAAATTCATTATAATTTTCATCTGTCAGCACAAAATCCTTTGCTGAAGGAATGGTAGCATGTTTTTCGCAATAGCTGTTGGCATATTCAAAGATTCTTTTGTCCATAATCAGGTAATAAAGAATGTTTGGAATCTTTTCTGCCTTAATTTCCACATCGGGCATAATGCCTCCTCCGTCACGAACTTCCCTACCTGCGGCGGTATGGAATACGGTGGTAAGGCTGTCGGGCACACGGCCCACACTTCCGTCTTCGTTGCGGTGCTTATAATCTAGAGCCTGAACACATCTTCCGCTAGGGATATAATATTTGGCTGTAGTAAGCTTAAGACTTCCTCCATAAGGCAAATTTCGGGTGGTTTGCACAAGTCCTTTTCCAAAAGTTCTTGTCCCCATAATCACGGCGCGATCTAAATCCTGAAATGCACCTGCAAGAATTTCTGAAGCAGAAGCCGATCCGTTATTTACCAGCACGGTGATAGGAATATCAGGGTCAATAGGTTCACGGGTTGTTTTATATGCTCTGTCCCATTGTTTCATTTTTCCTTTGGTAGAAACAATCTCTTTTCCTTTTGGAAGAAACATGTTTGCTATATCTACAGCTTCATCCAATAGTCCGCCGCCATTATTGCGCAGGTCGATAATCAATGAAGTAATGCCTTTCTTTTTAAGGTCAAGGAAAGCATCTTTGAACTCCTTGGCTGGTTTTCCGGTAAAAGAACTTAGCTGGATGTATCCTGTGTTGTTTGCTTCTACACTGTAATAGGGTACTGCCGGAATCTGAATAGATTCACGCAGTAGTTTAAATTCCAAAGGCTTTTTTACTCCGGGGCGTTCCACTTTAAGAATAAAACTGGTACCAATCTGACCTTTTAATAGTTCGCTGACCTGAGCCACAGCCTTACCTTTTAAATCTTTCCCATCAATTTCCAACAGAACATCACCTGGTTTTAATCCGGCTTTTGCCGCAGGCATGCCTTCGTAAGGTTCATCAATGACAACTCTCCCCTTATAATAAGAAATAACAGAACCAATACCTCCGTAGCTTCCTTTAATCATTAGGTTCAAATCGCCCATATCTTCTTCAGGATAATATTCCGTGTAGGGATCTAACGCTTCGAGCATGCCATCTATGCCAACCTTAATGCTTTTATCGGGTACAATTGTATCTACATAAAGCATATTCAATTCTTTAAAAATGGAATTGAATATATCCAGGTTCTTAGCTATCTGGAAGTTTTTATCGTCACCTTTAAAACTGGAAAAGGTAAATCCCAGCAGAACTACTCCGGCTAGGATAGTAATCTTGTTAACAAGGTATTTTCTCATATTATTTTTTTGAATTGGGGATAAAAGTAAACGATAAACTCTTTATTACGAAATAATTGTGTTAATATTTAACTTTATTTCATCCCATTGCTTCTTTGGGAGGCTGGTTCCTACTACCTGAATCACATTTCCGGATAAAACAGAACCGATATTGGCGCACTTTTCAAGACCATATCCGCAAGTTAATCCGTAAAGGAATCCGGCGGCAAAGAAGTCTCCTGCGCCGGTTGTATCAACTACATTATCCACTTTGATGGCTTTGGCGTGAATCTCTTCCGTGCCTTTCTTTATGTATGATCCTTTTGATCCGATTTTAACGATTGCAATGCTACACATGCTAGCAATAACTCCTAAAGCTTCCAAAGGCTCTTTGCCGGTGAAAGATTTAGCTTCCTCCTCATTGGCAAAAACGATATCAACATATTCGTTAATTAATAAAGTGAAGAACTCAAGATCGTTTTCAACTACATTATAGCTAGCCAGGTCCAGACAGATCTGCAATCCGGCTTCTTTGGCAAGTTTAATTGCACAAAGAATCATTTCATGATCTTGTACCAGGTACCCTTCAATAAATAAATAAGTATATCCCTCAAATAAATCAATTGTAAGATCGTTGGCTGTTAATGATGACGCAGCTCCCAGATAAGTACCAAATGTTCTTTCGCCATCCGGTGAAATGAATGTTGAGGCAACTCCGGAAGGCAAATTACTGGTCAGTAATTTCTCCTCAATATTGTTTTTAATAAGATTTTCGCGATAAAAGTCTCCAAATTTATCATTTCCTACTTTTCCTATAAATCCTGTTCCAGCCCCAAGACTTGCCAGTCCTAAGATAGCATTTCCGGCAGATCCGCCTGTGGCAAGATGGGTTTTCATCTGAGAGAATCTCTCATTAATCTGTTGAAGCTTAGTCTCATCAATCAGTTGCATACTACCTTTGGGCAATCCCATCTCGTTTAGTATATCATCGTTTTTTAATGTTGCAAGAACGTCTACAAGGGCATTGCCTAAACCTATTATTTTATCCATTTGAAATTTTTTTCTGCAAAGATATTGCATATTTCAATAATTCCTATTACTTTTGCAACGCATTTTAGAAAAAGAAACATTCTTCGATAGCTCAGTTGGTTAGAGCATCTGACTGTTAATCAGAGGGTCGTAGGTTCAAGTCCTACTCGAAGAGCTACTTATTTTTCAAAATGCACATTCTTCGATAGCTCAGTTGGTTAGAGCATCTGACTGTTAATCAGAGGGTCGTAGGTTCAAGTCCTACTCGAAGAGCATAGAAGCCTGCATTTAATGTGGGCTTTTTTTGTTTTACCACTAATCTATCCACCTATGCATCCATTATCCCAGTTCAGTTTCTGCCCCAAATGTGGTTCTTCCCACTTTGAAGAGCATAATGAGAAATCCAAGATTTGTAGTCAGTGTGGCTTTGTTTACTATTTCAATCCTTCATCGGCCACAGTTGCTTTCATTTTAAATGAAAAGAATGAGTTGTTGGTGTGCCGCCGTGCGAAAGATCCCCAAAAGGGAACACTGGATTTGCCAGGAGGATTTATAGACATGAATGAAACTGCTGAAGAAGGAGTAACACGGGAGGTTCTGGAAGAAACAAGCCTGAAAGTAGAGAAGGCGACCTATCTGTTTACTCTGCCTAATATTTATATCTATTCTGGTTTTCCGGTACACACGTTGGACATGTTTTTCCTTTGTGAGGTAAAGGACACCTCCAAATTTGATGCAAAAGATGATGTTGCCGATTCTTTCTTTCTTCCTTTAGACCAGATAAATCCAGAAGAGTTTGGGTTGGATTCTGTTAGAGAAGGGGTTGCTCGTTTTAAAACATTTCAATCTATATAAAGACTGTATTAGTCATTAAATAATATTGTAAAAAAAGTGGAATGTGTTTGACATGCTATATTAATACTTGATAAATACTTTTACAGCAAATAATTGATTCATTGATTAAAAATTGAAATTTGCACAAAAAAGTATGAAAAAGAATTACTCTTTATTCGATTCTTTCCGAAATTGGAAAGAACATGTCTTGAAGTCTACACTCCTAATCGTTGGAGCATTATTGTTTGCCGGGACTGTTAATGCACAAATTCAGGTGATTTATACATCGGATTCGCATTATGGTATTACCAGAGCAAATTTTCAAGGTGCTACAACAGTAAATTCACAAGCGGTAAATGCTGCTATGGTAGCCAAAATAAATGAAATGCCATCTGTTTTATTTCCAAATGATAATGGCATTAAAGCTGGTCAGGTTGTTGGTCCAATTGATTATGTAATCAATACAGGTGACATTGCCAACAGGCAGGAAGTGCCTATTCAATCTGCTCTTGCTTCGTGGACTCAGTTCAATACTGATTATATTAATGGTATTACGTTGATAAACAGATCTGGGCAAAAAACGCCGTTGCTTTTATTGCCGGGAAATCATGATGTATCAAATGCGATTGGATTTTACAAAACCATGAGCCCTTTAACTGACAATACATCAATGGTTAACATATTTAATTTGATGATGAATCCATCTACTCCTAAGAATGCTTCAACCTATAATTATACAACAGATAAAATAAATTACTCTAAAAATATTGGGGGTGTACATTTTATGTTTGTTACCTTATGGCCGGATTCAACTAATCGTATTTGGATGAATAATGATTTGGCTATGGTAAGCGCTACAACTCCTGTTGTTATTTTTACTCACGATCAACCAGATATTGAAACAAAGCATTTGCACAATCCAAATGGAACACACTCTGTCAATTCTACTGATAAGTTTGAGAATATGGTTGAAGAGATATGTAAAGATGGTACAAAAGTATCTGCACCATCAACCATTGAACAAAGAGGTTTTGCTGATTTTGTAAAGGCTCATCCTAATATTAAAGCTTATTTTCATGGCAACTCTAATGCAAATGAGTACTACATTTACAAAGGACCTGACAACAATATAGCCTTAAGAACTATTCGTGTTGATTCACCAATGAAGGGTGATGTGTCGGCTACTGATGAAAAGAAACTTTCATATCAGGTAATCTCCTTAGATACGGTATCTAAGAATATGACCGTTCGTGAATGTTTATGGAATGCAACCGCAACTAATGGAGACCCTGTTCAATGGGGAGCTAGTATTACATTTGCTTTAAGTGAGGCTGATTCACTTATCAGCGTTGCTAATTCATTGGCTGATTCAGATTATACAATCCCTTCATGGACACTTCTTAGAAAAGCGGTAACTTCTGCTACTTCATTAAAAGACTCAATTTCTGTAGTAGCTTTACAAAATGCATTGAATGGTCTTAAAGCAAAAGAAATGCCTTATAACATTAATATGACTTTTAACGGTGACCCCAAAAGCAGAATTGGTTTTGCATGGTTCACTAATGCTGGAATTGCAGGAGAAAAGGTTGAGATAGTATCTGGAAAAGTTGTTGATTCAACTGCTTTCAACTCACCAATATTTAGTATAGATGCTACAACTAACTCTTTGAGTGGTCTAAATTATAATGTTTTAGGAAATAAGCTTGAGTCTTTAGCTGGAATAGTGGACAACTCTAAAAGAAATTATGTGAGTAACAAAGCTTTGGTTTCTGATTTAGCTCCAAATGCAACTTACTCATTTCGTGTAGGAAAACCGGGCGCTTGGAGTAGTATAGGAACATTTACTACGGCTAAAGATTCAAAAGATCAGTTCTCTTTTATTTATGTTACCGACCCTCAGGCAAATACATCTGAAATGTTTGATGTCTCCCAGAGAACTACGCATGTAGCAAACACAATGTATCCTGATGCAAACTTCTGGTTAAATTGTGGAGACTTGGTTGAATCTTCCGGGTCTAAGAACTCAGAATGGGAATATGAACAATTTTTCCAGACTCAACAGGATATTTTTCTTAAAAAACCATTTGCTCCAATCACTGGAAATCATGATAAATCAATAAATAAGAACTTTACAAATCACTTCAATACAGAGAAAGTGGCATTTGATATTGCGAATTCAACTACTCCGGGAAGTGTTTATTCGTTTGTTTACGGTGATGCTCTTTTCATGGCTTTAAGTTATGAGGATTACAGTGTGCCTGGACAACTTGAATCAATTGCAAATTGGATGAGAAACCAGGTCGCTGCTCATCCTGATACTAAGTGGAGAATTGCTTTTTATCATAAAACCATGTATACCGGTAGTGCAAGCCATCAAAGTGATGCTGATGGTAAGGCTGTTCGTGAGGCAATGGGACCTGTTTTCGATGAATTGAAAATAGACTTGGCTTTACAGGGACACGATCATATCTATGAACTAATGGGACCAATCAATAATAAAACACGGGTAGCTAATTCTGTTGCAAATCAATTGGCAGTTACTTTTGATACGCGAGAAAATGTAACTGGAAAGTTCGGCGGAATATTTAATGTTAAAAATGGAACACTTTATTTCCTGAATAATTCTGCCGGTAAAAAGAAATATGAACCGCGTAGTGAGGCTCAAATGGCTGCAGAGGAATCAAAAACAGGCATATCCAATTATTTTGGATTATTTTCCGGACGTTTTGGGCAAAGAGGCTTACCCACATTTAGCAATATAACTGTAAGCTCAGATACTATTGATGTGAAAACTTACGAGGTAAATGACTTAGGACAAGCTGCTTTGTTTGATGGATTTAAAGTGGTTAAATCTGATAATTTTGCTTCTGGCATTGCTAATGCTGGCAACGAAGAAAATTTAATAAACTTTTACCCTGTTCCGGTTAAGGATTATGCTTATATCAACCTGAAGGAAGCGGTAGAGGCAAAGGTAGAAGTCTATTCTTTAAATGGTTTGTTGGTTAAATCTGAACCAATAAGTGGCTCGGCTCAGATAGATCTGCAACAATTAACAAAAGGAATTTATGTTTTGAAAGTTGTAGCGGAAACAAGCGTTTATAATGTGAAGTTCGTTAAAGAATAGGACGAAGGAAAGAAAACAGTTATTTTTCGATATAAAATTGCTTTAAAGAGGTTATCCTGTAATGGGCTGACCTCTTTTTATATTGGTACGGTTCTTTTTAGCTTTTTTACCAACCTTCTTATTGTTTACTCAACGGAAGGTTGTATTTTTGTAAAAACTATTGTTATGAGAATAAGAAGAACCCTGCTTGTATTTCAATTTGTTTGTGGCTTTCCCATATTTGTAACTGCTCAGCAGTCATCATCTATAACTTCTTATGTTCGTTCATTTGAAAATGGGAAAGAACTTTTTCAGCAAAAGAACTACTCATCTGCCCGCCAGGTTTTAAAAACATTTGTTCAGCTAAAAGAAGATGCCGATTTACTTCAGGAGGCAGAATACATGATTGCATGCACCTCTTATGAGCTAAATGAGAAGAATCGCATTGCTGAGCTACGCAATTATCTGAATAAATACCCCGATTCGCGTCATGCAAACCGGATAAACGCTTTAATAGCTTCCGCTTATTATTTCGATAAAGATTATGAGCAAGCGGTTGCTCTTTTTAACCAATGTGATCCCGGGCAGCTAAGCAATGAGGAGTGCCAGGATGTTACTTTCCGTGTGGCAATGGCCAATCTGAAAAAAGGAGACTTGGTTCAGTCGGCTACCTGGTTCAGGACTTTGCAACATGTAGGAACAAAATATTCTGCCGACTGCGTTTATTATCTGGCTTATATAGATTATACAAAAAATGAGTACGATGCAGCACTTAAGAGTTTCCTTTCATTGAAAGGGGAGCAGACTTACGGTGAATTGGTTCCTGCTTTTATTGGCGAAATATATTTAAAGCAGAAAAGATATGATGATGCGGCAAAAGAGGCACAACAAGGCATCGGCCGATACCCTCATTCACAACAAATAGCTCAGCTGCAGCGTATTATGGGAGAATCTTATTACTATACTTCTCAATATTCTAAAGCAGCAGATGCTTTTAATCAATACCTTACTTCAACGAATGTACCTTCACGGGAAGCTCTTTATTTATTGGGCCTTTCCTACTATGAAACAAATGTATATTCTCAGGCTGCCGAAACGTTGGGTAAAGTGGTGTCTGTGAATGATGCTCTTACTCAGAACGCATATCTTCATCTGGGCTTTTCTTACTTGCAGTTGGTAGAAAAGAACAAAGCACGAATGGCTTTTGAGCAGGCTGCTTCTTCCGATTATGATTTGAAAGTGAAAGAAAAGGCTCTTTATAACTACGCTTTATGCATTCATGAAACCTCATATTCCGCTTTCGGTGAATCGGTAAAGGTGTTTGAACGCTTCCTCAATGAGTTTCCTTCTTCTGTATATGCCGAAAAGGTGAGCGACTATCTGGTGGAAGTATATATGAATAGCAAAAGCTATGCTGCTGCTCTGAAATCTATTGAAAAGATATCCCGCCCCAGTAACCGTATCATGGAAGCCAAACAGAATGTTCTGTTCCAGTTAGGAACGGAGAGCTTTGCCAATGCGGACTTTGTTAAGGCTATAGGTTATTTTGACCGCTCCCTTGAGATTGGTCAGTATAACACACAAACAAAAGCGGATACTTATTACTGGAGAGCGGAAGCACACTACCGCCAGGAGAAATTTACCCAGGCCGGACAAGGCTTCCAGAGCTATTTGCAGTTAACACAATCAAAGGGAACTGAAATGTATTCACTGGCTCACTATAATATGGGTTATGTCAATTTCAAACAAAAGAATTATTCTACAGCATTGAGTTGGTTCTTGAAATATACTGCTCAAAACAATATTCAGGACCAGAAAACAGTATTGTCAGATGCTTATAACCGTATTGGCGACTGCTACTTCTATTCAAGAGAGTTTGCCACTGCCCGGAAAAACTATGCGAAAGCTGTTGCCACAGACCCATCGGCGGGCGATTATGCGCTTTATCAGGATGCATTTGTGGCCGGATTGCAGAAGAACTATTCCGAGAAAGCGATGTTGCTAGATCAGTTGATGCAGAAATATCCTTCTTCACAATATATTGATAATGCTCTTTATGAAAGAGGACGGGCTTATGTGATGCAAGGAAATAATCAGCAAGCTATTGCTTCATTTAAAGAATTGCTTGACCGTTTCCCTTCAAGTGAGATGAGCAAGGTAGGGGCCAGTGAAATAGGTCTTCTATATTACCAGAATGATAATTACGATCTGGCTATTCAGGCTTATAAGAAAGTAATTACTGACTATCCGGGAAGTGATGAAGCTCGTATGGCTATGCGTGATTTGAAATCTATCTATATTGACCTGAATAAAGTAAATGAATTTGTAACTTTCTCTCAGACTGTTTCAGGAATGGGAACTATTGATGTGACCGAACAGGATTCCATTACTTATCAGGCTGCCGAGAAAGTTTATATGAAAGGGAATGTAGAGAATGCCAAAAGCAGTTTCATCTCTTATTTGCAGAGTTTCCCTTCCGGTGCATTCAGCCCAAATGCTCATTATTATCTGAGTGCTATTTTTGCTGATCAAAAGAATACGGTTGCAGCATTGGAGCACTCCGGAAAAGTGCTGGAATATCCGGATAATGAGTTCACAGAAGAAGCAATGGTTATTAATGCCAGCCTTTTGATGAATGAAAAGAAATACAAGGATGCTTTGCCTGTTTATAAAAGGCTAAAAGAAAAGGCTTCAACGGTTGAGAATCGTTCTCTTGCACAGACAGGAATTCTTCGAAGTGCATACATGGCGGGAGAACAGAAAGATGCGGTTATTGCTGCAACGGATTTATTGTCAAATAAGAAACTTACGCCGGAACTTGTTAACGAGGCTACTTATTACAGAGCAAAAGCTTACTTGTCTTTGCAAGAGGATAAAGCTGCAATAAAGGATTTGCAAGCACTGGCTAAGGATACCCGTACTCTTTATGGGGCTGAAGCAAAATATTTATTAGCTCAGCTTTATTTCAATACAGGAGAAAAAGCGTTGGCTGAGAAAGAAGTTTTAAACTATATTGATCAGAGTACACCTCATGCTTATTGGCTGGCTCGTAGTTTTGTACTCCTTTCAGACATTTATGTATCAATGAATAGAAAACTGGATGCCAAACAATATTTGCTGAGTTTGCAACAAAACTATACAGAGCAAGATGATATTCAGGAAATGATTACCAGCAGGTTGACAAAACTAAAATAAGTATCGTATATGAAACAACTAAATAATATGCTGTTTGCCGCAGTTCTTTTATCTTTATCGCTTAGCGCAACAGGTCAGACAGCTAAGAAAGACACAACACTTAATCGTGTGGTTATTGTAGAAAAAGAGTATAATCCTGATATAATGGACGCCTCGAAAGTGAATGTACTTCCCAAAGTGCAGGAACCTTCAGTGAGCAAAAAGGCGATTGAATATAATACATCACTGCTTCCTTTCAGCTCCTTTACTGAGGTTATGCAACCAGTTACATTGAATCTGGATCAGGCAAAAGCAAAGAAAGGATATGCTCGTTTGGGATATGGTAATAATGGGAATGTGGATGCGAAGTTTAACTATCTGTTTAATTTATCCAAGCGTGATAACCTGGGAGTATCAGCAAGTCTGGATGGAATGAATGGCACCCTTAGGCTTCCGGAAATTATTGAAACTACTTATCAGAACAGAGACTGGAAATCCCGTTATTACCGCACTAACCTTGATTTGGATTATCAGCATAAATTTGATAAAATGATTTTTGATGCAGCGGTTAACCTGGGCGCCAATAACTTTAATTATCATCAATTTAGGGATATTCCAGATGATATCTATACGCTTGTTGCAATACCTCAGTTTACAAGCAAACAACATCACTCAAAATTTAGTATCCATGCCGGTATATCTTCTTTTGATAAGGACCTGCCTCTGCAATTTCAGGCAGAAACGAATATTCTCTCTTTTAAACAATCTTACTCAGACAAGACCTCAGAAAGCATTTGGCGTACAAAAGGAAATGTTTATGGTTTGATTAATGAAAACCAGCGTGTAGGAATTAAGGCTGAGATGAATAATGTGTTTTATTCTACCGACGGTTTAGATACTTTTGATAATTACACTTCCCTGGAGCTTAATCCTTATTATACATTCACTAATGATTCCTGGAAAGTGAGACTTGGTGCACATGTGGACTTCTCTTTCGGAAAAGGAGAAACCGTTCAGGTTGCACCCGATTTAGAAGCGCAATATCTTTTCGCGAATAGTTATGTGGCTTATGCTAAAGTGGGCGGAGGAAGGATATTGAATGATTTCCGCCGCATTGAATCTTTGAATCCTTATGCTCATTTCCGTCAGTTGAATGATTCTTATAATCAGTTAGATGCATCTTTAGGACTAAAAGCAAATGTAGGAGGAGGCTTCTGGTTTGATGTGTTTACAGGATACAGTGTTGTTACTGACGACTTATGTTTCTCTGTTTTGGATAACTATTTTTTTAATATAGCTAAGCCATCTGTCTCAGCAATGGATACAAAACATTTTTATATTGGCTCAAATCTGAAATATGCATATAAAGGCGTGGCTGATTTATCTCTCAAAGGTACTTATTATTCCTGGGAAAGTAAAGAGGGAGTGTGGATGCTGATGAAACCCAAATTTGACATACAATTTAATGCTGATGTAAAGGTGCTTCCTGAATTGACAATTAATGTCGGATATCAGTATGTTGCCCGTAATAATGTAAAGTTGTTATCATTGTCACAAGCGAATCTTCAGGATATTAAACCTGATCCTGTGAATAATCTAAGTTTAGGCGCAACATATAATTTGTTTAATGGCGTATCTATCTTTGCACGCATCAATAATATATTAAATCATACTTATCAGTATAATTATTCATATCCGGCTCAGGGGATAAACTTTCTTGGCGGAGTAAGCTTTCAGTTTTAGTTGCATTCTCTTCCTTATTCTATAAAAAAGAGTCTTTTTTCATAAAAAAAAGTAGATTCTTTCTATATTATAAGGTAGGGAAATAAGTTTTTTCTACTTTTGCGGGCGAAATTGATATGGAAGTGACCTGTTTATCAGAAGTAAAAGGTTAGCTTCCTCTAATTGCAAAAGAGAATATTATGCAAAAAAACCTTGTTATTGTCGAGTCTCCTGCCAAAGCTAAAACAATTGAGAAATTCCTGGGAAAGGATTTTAAAGTTCTTTCCAGCTATGGTCATATCAGAGACCTGAAAAAGAAAGAGTTTAGTATTGATATAGAGAATAACTTCGAGCCGAAGTATGAGGTTCCTACTGAAAAGAAGAAACTTGTAAACGAGTTAAAGGCTGAAGCCAAAGATGCGGAAACTGTATGGCTCGCTTCCGATGAGGACCGCGAGGGAGAAGCTATTTCATGGCACTTGTATGAAGTATTGGGATTGAAACCCGAAAATACAAAACGAATTGTTTTCCATGAAATTACTAAATCCGCAATATTAAAAGCTATTGAGCAACCAAGAGATATAGACATCAATTTGGTGAATGCTCAACAAGCCCGACGTATACTCGACCGTATTGTTGGTTTTGAACTATCTCCTGTTCTTTGGAAGAAAGTAAAACCCGCCTTGTCTGCCGGACGTGTACAATCTGTAACTGTGCGACTGGTAGTGGAACGTGAACGTGAAATTCAGGCTTTCCAGGTAGATGCAGCTTTTCGTGTTACTGCTATTTTCATGGTTCCCGACCAGGATGGTAAGTTCGTTGAAATGAAAGCTGAGCTTGGTCGTAGATTAAAAACGAAAGAAGAGGCAAAAGCTTTCCTTGAAACTTGTAAGGATGCCACTTTCACTATTGAAGATATAAGCATGCGCCCGTTGAGAAAAAGTCCGGCTGCACCTTTTACCACTTCAACATTACAGCAGGAAGCGGCCCGCAAACTTGGATTCACTGTGGCTCAGACAATGTCCGTGGCACAGAAACTCTATGAAGCGGGAAAAATTACCTATATGCGTACCGACTCTGTGAATCTTTCTGATTATGCTGTTTCGGGTACTAAAGACGCCATTACAAATATAATGGGTGAAGAGTATGTGAAACTTCGTCACTTCGAGACAAAGAGCAAGGGTGCTCAGGAAGCTCATGAGGCAATTCGTCCTACTTACATGGATAAACAGGCTGTTGACGGCACATCTCAGGAAAAGAAACTGTATGACTTGATCTGGAAACGTACCATTGCTTCACAAATGGCTGAGGCTGAATTGGAAAAAACAACGGCTACCATCATTTTAAATAATGCATCGGAGAAGTTTGTTGCGGTAGGTGAAGTGGTGAAATTCGACGGTTTCCTCCGTGTTTATAAAGAATCCTTTGATGAAGAGAATGAACAGGAAGACGAAAGTCGCCTGCTTCCTCCAATGAAAAAAGGACAGATTCTTGAAAGAAAAGAAATTGTTGCAACCGAACGGTTCACTCAGCATCCGGCACGCTATACAGAAGCAAGTCTGGTTCGTAAGCTTGAAGAACTGGGTATCGGTCGTCCATCTACATATGCTCCAACTATCTCTACCATTCAACAACGTGAATATGTTGTGAAGGAAGACAGAGAAGGGAAAGAACGCTCTTATCAGCATTTGTTGCTGAATGATTCCTCTTTAGTGGAAACAGTTAAGACAGAGACTGTGGGAACAGAGAAATCAAAACTCTTCCCTACCGATGTAGGTACTGTTGTGAATGATTTCCTTACTGAATACTTTCCTGATATTCTTGACTATAATTTCACGGCAAGCGTGGAAAAAGAGTTCGATGAGGTTGCCGACGGCGAGAAGTTGTGGACAGATACAATGAAAGACTTCTATACGAAGTTTCATCCTGCGGTTGAAAAGACTTTGGCTACTAAAACAGAACATAAGGTTGGCGAGCGTATGCTTGGAATAGAACCAGCTACAGGAAAGCCTGTTTCAGTGAAGATTGGCCGTTTTGGGCCGGTTGTTCAAATTGGTTCGGCTGATGATGAAGATAAGCCTCGTTTTGCTCAGATGAAGAAGGGACAGTCAATGGAGACTATCTCACTTGAAGATGCGCTTGAGCTCTTTAAACTGCCTCGTACACTGGGCGATTTTGAAGAGAAAACCGTTGTAATTGGTACAGGTCGTTTTGGACCATACATCCGTCACGATGCTAAGTTTATTTCTCTTCCTAAAGATGCTGACCCTATGGAAATTACTTTGGAAGAAGCAATTGAACTGATAAAGGCAAAAAGAATAGCTGAAGCAGAAAAGATTATCAAGATATTTGAAGAGGAGCCTGAACTTAAGATTCTGAATGGTCGCTTTGGCCCTTACATTGCTTATAAAAAGACGAATTATAAGATCCCTAAAGATGTAGTTCCACAGGATTTAAATTTGCCTACTTGTCTTGAAATAGTTAGATTGCAGGACGAAAAGCCAGCCACGGCAAAGCGTGGACGTTTTGCTAAGAAGAAATAAGAGAGAGATTTTTATATTATAAGACCATGTAAAGAGTCTGTTGGGTTTCCGCCCGGCAGACTCTTTTCTTTTTCCCATATCAGAACTATATATTGCTGTGTTATAGCTGCTCTTGCATACAGGTTTATGAATCTGTGGCTTCTTAATGCGGAGATAATCGTAGAGGGTTGAGTATTTCCTAAAGGAACATAAGGCTATTATTAAGGAGGATTAAGGGAAAACATAAAGTCGTATTTTTAATTAAATGTAGAGCAAAATTTAAAAAGGTGTAGACTTAAATAAAAATACCTGTACAGTCTAATTCCTTAAGCTGTACAGGTAAATAATAATATATAACGGGACAATCCCTTAACTCTGGTGAGGTTTTTACATCCTTTCGGGTACGTCTATTCCTAGTAATTCCATTCCTGATTTAATAACCTTTGCGATGTTATCAGACAGAACTAAGCGGAATACTTTCAGATCTTGGTTCTCTTCACGAAGAATGCTGAAATCATGATAGAACTGATTGTACTCTTTTACAAGGTCATAGGTATAATTGGCAATCACTGACGGACTGTAATCTGTTCCTGCCTGTTTTATAACTCCGGAAAATTCAGATAACATCTGGATTAATCCTTCTTCTTTCTCGTTTAAAGAAACATTCAATGGAAGAGCCTCCGGAATAGTGATGTTTGCCTCTGTTGCTTTACGAAGAACAGACTGGATACGAGCATAAGTGTATTGAATAAAAGGGCCGGTATTACCATTGAAGTCGATAGACTCCTTAGGGTTAAAGGTCATATTCTTGCGGGCATCTACCTTTAAGATAAAGTATTTAAGCGCACCCATTCCCACAATTCGTGAAATGTTATTGGCCTCTTCTTCTGTGCATCCGTCTAGTTTTCCTAATTCTTTGGAAGTTTCTTTGGCTGTATTTACCATCTCTTCTACCAAGTCATCAGCATCTACAACTGTTCCTTCACGAGACTTCATTTTACCTTCAGGTAGCTCTACCATTCCGTATGAGAAGTGTACCAGGTCTTTTCCCCACTCAAAACCAAGTTTGTCGAGTAAGATGGAGAGTACCTGGAAATGATAGTTCTGTTCATTGCCCACAACATAAATCATTTTATTGATAGGATAATCAGCAAAGCGCAATTTTGCCGTACCAATATCCTGAGTCATGTACACAGAAGTACCATCCGAACGAAGCAAAAGCTTATGGTCAAGTCCGTCTCCGGTAAGGTCAGCCCAAACGGAGCCATCCTCTTTCTGATAGAAGAAGCCCTTTTCGAGACCTTCCATCACCTTATCTTTTCCTTCCAGATAAGTTTTTGATTCGTAGTATATCTTATCGAAGCTTACGCCCAGTTTTTTGTAGGTCTCATTAAAGCCGGCATAAACCCATTCGTTCATCATTTCCCAAAGGCCTCTTACTTCCGCATCTTCTGCTTCCCATTTTAGAAGCATCTCACGAGCTTCGTTCATAAGAGGAGATTGTGCTTCAGCTTCTTCTTTACTAAGCCCCTTAGCTTGCAGTTCGGCTAATTCCGCTTTATAATGTTTATCGAAAGAAACATAATAATCACCTACCAGATGATCGCCTTTCTTTCCCGATGATTCAGGTGTTTCGCCGTTTCCGTATTTCTTCCAGGCAAGCATTGATTTGCATATATGGATACCACGGTCGTTAACAATATTGGTTTTAACCACTTTGTTTCCATTGGCCATCATGATGTTTGCAAGTGCATGACCTAGAAGGTTGTTACGCACGTGGCCCAGATGAAGGGGTTTGTTGGTGTTTGGAGATGAATATTCAATCATAACCAATGGCGAATTCTCATTAGCCGGAATAATACCATATTGTTTTTCTTCATGAATGGAGTTTAATAACTCAATCCAGCAGGAAGAAGCGATGGTTAGATTAAGGAATCCTTTGATTACGTTGAATGCTGAAATGGAGGAATCGTTTGCCAATAAGTATTCACCGATTTCCTGTGCGGTTTGTTCGGGCTTTTTCTTTGACAATTTCAGAAAGGGAAACACAACCAATGTGAGGTGTCCTTCAAACTCTTTTTTGGTTTTCTGCAGTTGCACCTGTGCAGCAGGAACTTCTTGTCCGTATAGCGATTTCAGTCCGTTAATCACCGATACCGCTATTTTGTTTTCTATATTCATATCTGTATGTGTTTCTAAATGAGATATTATGAGTGTGCAAAGATAATACTTTCGTGTCAGATATAAAAAAAAGGAGATGCAAACTCTTGCATCTCCTTTTTTATTTCTTAAAGAATGGCTTATTTAATAGCGTCAGCTAATTCAGCGCCAGCTTTAAATTTAGCAACTTTCTTAGCAGGAATAGTGATAGGTGCTTTTGTAGAAGGGTTAATACCTGTTCTTTCGGCTCTTTCACTTACTGAGAATGTTCCGAAACCCACTAAAGAAACTTTTTCACCTGACTTAAGGGTGTCTGATACACTTGAAACGAAAGCGTCAAGAGCTTTCTTTGAATCTGCCTTACTCAAGCCTGATCCTGCTGCAATAGCATTAATAAGTTCTGCCTTATTCATAATTCGTAAATGATTAATTAATATATGTAACTTAAAAGATAAATCGAAAATCCTCACAAATATAGACTATCAAAACAATATATCAAATATAAATCTTAAAAAAATACGAGGTAAAACGAAAAAAATGTAATAGAATAAGGGTTTTATGCTCTAAAACAGAAATATTTACTACTTTTGCGGTATATAACGTGTTTGAAACAGACTAATAACTTAACTTTAAGATATGCCAACAGTAACCAAAAACCTTATAATAATAAACATATTGTTCTTCCTGGGAGGAATTGTAGCAACCAGATACGAGTTAGATTTATCCGCTTATTTAGGTCTGCATTTTTTTATGGCCGATGATTTTAATCCTGCCCAGCTTATTTCTTATATGTTCATGCATGGCAGCTTCACGCATCTGTTTTTTAATATGTTTGCCGTATGGATGTTCGGGCGTATTCTGGAACAGATTTGGGGACCGAAACGTTTTCTTTTTTATTATATAGTTTGCGGTATTGGTGCCGGACTTGTTCAGGAACTGGTTCAGTATATTCAATATGCGGTAGAACTTTCTGCTTATGATAAAGTTGATATGGGTAATGGGCTCATTCTTTCCATGCAACAATATCTGAATGAGATGAAAACTGTTGGAGCTTCGGGTGCCGTTTATGCTATTCTTTTAGCATTTGGAATGCTGTTTCCTAACGAAAAAATGTTTATTATACCTTTCCCATTTCCTATTAAAGCAAAGTTTTTTGTTGCCGGGTATGCGGTTATTGAGTTAATGCAAGGGTTTGCGAATAATCCTACAGATAATGTAGCTCATTTTGCTCACCTGGGAGGTATGATTTTTGGCTTCGTATTGATAATATACTGGAAGAAAAAAAATAGAGGTAATAATGGCACATATCATTACTGATTTAAAGGAAAGTTTTAAGAGGGGGAATATTTATATTCAGCTGATCTATATAAATGCCGGAGTTTTTATTCTCACTTCTTTGTTCATGATTATTCTCCAACTGTTTAATCGTAACGGTGAGAATATTCTTTTATATGGAGAGATGCCCGCTTCTCTTCACAACTTTTTATATCAACCCTGGAGCCTTTTTACTTATATGTTTATGCATGCCGGATTTATGCATGTTCTTTTTAATATGCTGTGGCTCTATTGGTTCGGACAACTTTTCTTATTGTTTTTTTCTGCCAAACATCTACGAGGATTATATGTCTTAGGAGGTATTTGCGGAGCCATTCTTTATGTGCTTTCTTTCAATCTGTTCCCTTATTTTAGTAATGCTATTGAGGGCTCTTATATGTTAGGGGCTTCTGCTTCTGTGCTTGCTATTGTAGTGGCTACCGCTTACCGTCAGCCGGAGTACCAGGTAAGGCTCTTTTTGTTTGGAACGATAAGACTAAAATATATTGCTCTTTTTATGATTATTTCCGATCTTCTTTTCATTACTTCCAATAATGCAGGCGGACATATTGCTCATTTAGGTGGCGCACTTGCCGGTTTGTGGTTTGCAGCAAGTTTAAAAAAGGGACACGATATAGCAGCCTGGATAAATAACATTCTTGATTGGTTTATTTCCTTGTTTACCGGAAAAGCTTTTAAAACTAAGCGGAAACCAAAGATGTCTGTTCATTATAATAATAATCCTAGAAACAAAGATTATGATTATAATGCACAAAAGAAAGCGCAAAATGATGAGGTGGATAGAATTCTGGAGAAATTAAAGAAATCCGGATATGAGAGTTTAACTACTGAAGAGAAGAAAAGCTTGTTTGATGCAAGCAAGAGATAAAGATGAAGCATCTTGGTAAAGCTTTGATTTATGTAATAGCGGCAGTGAATATGCTTTTTGTGGGACTGCTGTTATTATCTGCGTACAGTCCCTGGATCATTAATCCAAAAGTGCATCCTGTTTTGTCATGTCTTGGACTTGTGCTTCCCATTTTCTTATTTATCAACTTGTGTTTTCTGTTTTTCTGGATGTTTACTTATCCTAGATTGGCTTTAATCTCTGTTTGTGGATTTATATTGTGCATTGGACAGATAAGAACCTATGTGCCTATCAATTTCCGAACAAAAAAGATTCCTGAGAATTGTATAAAAGTACTTTCCTATAATGTGATGGGCTTTAATAAGCTGAAAAAGCATACCAAAGAAAATCCTAACCCCATCCTTGAATATATTCAGGAAAAGAACCCTGATATTATTTGTATGCAGGAGTTTCAGTTTACTTCAGACAAAGCTCATCTCACGGAAGCGGACATAAATAGGGCTTTCAGAGATTATCCATATCATGAGAAATGCGATGTTAGTCAAAAAGGGAATGGCAATTGGCTGGCCTGTTATTCTAAATTTCCTATTCTTTCATCACGTGCCATTCGATATAAAAGCACTTACAACGGTTCGGTTCTCTTAGAAATTGAGGTGAATGGCGACACAGTTACCTTAGTCAATAACCATCTGGAATCAAATAAGCTAACCAAAGAGGATAAGGATGTTTATGAAGATATGATTAAAGCTCCGGAGGCACATAAAGTGAAGAATGGCACACGGTACTTAGTAAATAAACTAGCAGAAGCTTCCGCTATACGTGCACTGCAGGCTGATACAATTGCTAAGGAAATAGCGGCTTCCAAACATCGTTCCATTATTGTATGTGGCGATTTTAATGATACTCCTATTTCCTATGCTCACAGGGTTATAGCTCAAAATCTGGATGACGCATTTACTAAGTCGGGAAGTGGATTGGGAATATCTTATAACCAGCATAAGTTCTATTTTAGAATTGACAATATTTTAATAAGTAAAAATTTGAAAGCATATAACTGCACTGTGGATAAGAGTATTAAGGAATCTGACCATTATCCTATCTGGTGCTATATTGCTATGAAAAAATGAGTTTAATTGTTTATCTTTAATACATTTAGTAATATGAATTTGAAGAAAGTAGTATTTATTTTATCTATTTGCAGTATGACTTATTCATATGCCAGTAAGGCTGTCAATAATCCTTTCCTGACTGAGTTTAAAACAGCATTTAATGCTCCTTCTTTTGATCAGATCAAGATAGAACATTACGAGCCTGCTTTCCTGGAAGGCATCCGTCAGCAAAAGGCCCAGATTAAAGCTATAGTAGCAAATAAAGAAAAGCCAACGTTCAAGAATACGATCGTTGCTTTTGATAATAGTGGCGAGATTCTCCGTCGTGTAGGAGGAGTGTTTTTTAACCTGACTGAAGCTGAAACAAACGATGCTTTGACAGCTCTTTCCATTAAAATGGCTCCTGTTTTATCTGAGCATAGCGATAATGTGTATCTTAATAATGCTCTTTTTAAAAGAATAAATACGGTTTATGCTCAAAAGAAGTCTTTAAAGCTAACCCGCGAACAAGAACGTTTACTGGATCTCATTCATAAAAGATTTATTCGTTCGGGGGCTGCTCTTAATGAGCAAAAACAGACTCGCTTACGCCAGATTAATAAGGATCTGTCTACTTTGGAAATAGATTTTAGCAACCATGTATTGAATGAAACAAATGCTTATCAGCTAGTTGTCTGTGATAAAAAGGATTTGGCTGGGTTACCCGAATGGTTTATACAAAGTGCTGCTGCTGATGCAAATGCAAAAGGTAAAGACGGTAAATGGATTTTTACATTACAGAGTTCCAGTCGTTTGCCTTTCCTGCAATATGCCGATAATCGGAACTTGCGTGAGCAAATCTATAATGCTTATATTAACAGAGCTAATAAAGGAGATAAAAATGATAATAAAGCAATTATCTCTAAAGTAATAACTCTTCGTCTGGAGAAAGCAAAATTGCTTGGCTTTGATACTTACTCGAACTTTGTGTTAAGTGATAATATGGCTAAGAACTCTGATACAGTAATGGCTTTTCTTAATAATCTTTGGGGCTATTCAATTGCGAATGCTAAAAAGGAAGCCGCAGAGTTGCAGCAAATAATGGATAAAGACGGAAAAGGTGAAAAGCTTGCCGGATGGGACTGGTGGTACTATTCTGAAAAGTTACGTCAGGAAAAATACAACCTGAACGAGGAAGATCTGAAACCTTACTTTAAGATTGAAAATGTCCGTGATGGAGCTTTTGCTGTTGCACAAAAACTCTATGGCATTACCTTGACAGAGCTGAAAGATGTTCCTGTTTATCATCCTGATGTAAAAGCATTTGATGTGAAAGATAGCAAAGGAAATCATCTTGGATTATTTTATGTGGATTATTTTCCACGTGCAGGAAAACGTGGTGGCGCGTGGATGAATAATTACAAAGATCAGTGCGGAAGTGTGCGTCCTGTAATTTGTAATGTATGCAGTTTCACAAAACCGTCAGGAGATGTACCTTCATTGTTAACCCTTGATGAGGTTCAAACTCTTTTCCATGAATTTGGGCATGCGCTTCATGGGCTTCTAAGTCAATGTAACTATTTAGGTGTATCGGGCACTAATGTTACCCGTGACTTTGTAGAACTTCCTTCTCAAATTATGGAACACTGGGCCACAGAGCCTGAAGTGCTGAAAATGTATGCGAAACACTATAAAACAGGGGAAGTGATGCCCGATTCCTTGATTCAGAAATTGAAGAAACAGGAATTGTTTAATCAGGGATTTATGACAACAGAACTTCTGGCAGCAGCAATTCTTGATATGGAATTACATAATATGAAAGATGCAAAGGATTTAGATATAATTGGCTTTGAGAAAAAGGCAATGGATAAGATTGGCTTGATCCCGGAAATTGCTCCCCGATACAGGTGTACTTACTTTAATCACATTATAGGCGGATATGCTGCCGGTTATTATAGCTATTTGTGGGCAAATGTATTGGATTCAGATGCATTTGAAGCATTTAAGGAAAATGGCATTTTTGATAAGAAAACAGCTGATGCTTTCCGTATGAATGTGCTTGAAAAGGGAGGGAGTGAAGATCCTATGGAACTATATAAAAAGTTCCGTGGTGCAGAACCTAAACTTGAACCTATGTTAAAAAACCGAGGCCTTCAATAAATTATTTGGAACTTCAATTTCTTGTTAGTTTGTAAATAACTGTTGTATAACATATTTTGTCACTGCAAAATGCACTATCGAACTTAAATATTTGCTATACTTTATATATAAAAGTGAAAAAAAAGCTATATTTGCGCATTATATGCAGTATAAATTAATTAAAGTAAGTAATATAAATTTAAAAGTAAAATGCAAAACAAAGGACTTGTAAAAGTTTTTGCGGTATTACTCACACTAGTATGTGTGTTCTATCTTTCGTTCTCTTTTGTTACCCGCCATTACATGAGTAAGGCAGCGGAGTATGCAAATGGAGATCCGAAACTAGAACAGGAATACATTGACTCATTGTCAACTGAAAAGGTGTGGTTGGGTAATTATACGCTCAAACAGTGTCGTGAAATGGAGATTAGTTTAGGTCTTGACCTAAAAGGGGGTATGAATGTTGTTCTTGAAGTTTCTGTAGGGGATGTGATTAAAGCGTTAGCTGATCACAAGGAAGATGCTGCATTCAATAAATCTCTGGCTTCGGCTCAAAAACTTTCTGAGAAAAGTCAGTCAGACTTTATCACCCTTTTTATTAAAGAATATCATAAATTAGCTCCGGGGGCCAGACTATCAGAATTATTTGCCACCCAGCAATTAAAAGATAAGATCACTCAGAAGTCTTCTGATTCAGATGTAGAGAAGGTTTTGAGAGAAGAAGTGAAAGCTGCTATAGATAATTCCTATAACGTTCTTCGTACTCGTATCGACCGTTTTGGTGTTGTGCAGCCTAATATTCAAAGTTTACCAGATCAGATGGGACGTATCATGGTTGAACTTCCTGGTATCAAAGAACCTGAACGTGTTAGAAAACTGCTTCAAGGTTCTGCTAACCTTGAATTCTGGGAAACTTATGATTCAAAAGAAATAGTTCCTTACTTCTCTACTATTGATAGCAAAGTTCGTTTGATTGCTGAAGGAAAAGGAGTTGCTGTTAGAGATACTACTGTAAAAGCAGATTCTCTTGCTAAAGATTCTACGGCTGTTGCAGTTGCTGCAGTTGCTAAGATTAGTGCAAAAGACAGTCTTGTTGCAGCACTAAAAGGTAAAACAGCTCAAAAAGAAGAAAAAGGTAGTGCTGCTCAGTTAGCTGGTGCTAAAAAAGAACATCCATTGCTGTCAATCTTCCAACCTAATACAAGTGGTATGGGATGTATCGTAGGTTATGCAAACCATAGAGATACTGCTGAGATTAACCGCTATTTTGCAATGAAGCAAATTCAGGAAGATCTTCCTAAGGACTTAAGACTTAAATGGGGAGTTAAAGCTGCTGAAGGAGACAAAAAAGGGCAGACATTTGAACTTTATGCAATTAAATCTACTGAACGCAACGGACGTGCTCCATTGGAAGGTGATGTAGTTACTGATGCAAAAGATGTTTTCGATCAATATGGCAAGCCTGCTGTAAGTATGACTATGAACTCAGAAGGCTCAAGAAGATGGGCTTTAATGACTAAACAAAACATTGGCAAAGCAATTGCAATTGTTCTTGATGGTTATGTATATTCTGCTCCAAATGTAAATAGTGAAATTACTGGCGGTAGTTCTGAAATCAGTGGTCACTTTACTCCAGAAGAATCAAAGGATTTAGCAAATGTGCTGAAATCGGGTAAGATGCCTGCTCCGGCTCATATTGTACAGGAAGATATTATCGGCCCTTCTTTAGGTCAGGAATCTATTAATGCCGGTATTATCTCTTTCGTTGTGGCAATTATTGCATTGATGTGCTTCATGTGCTTCATGTATGGATTCATACCAGGTATGATTGCAAACTGTGCATTGTTATTTAACTTGTTCTTTACGCTTGGTGTTCTATCTTCCTTCCAGGCAGCGTTAACTCTTTCTGGTATTGCCGGTATGGTGTTAACACTGGGTATTGCGGTAGATGCGAACGTACTTATCTATGAACGTACGAAAGAAGAGCTAAGAGCTGGCAAAAATGTAAAGACTGCCATATCTGAAGGATATTCAAACGCCTTCTCCGCTATCTTTGACTCGAACTTAACTTCAATTATTACAGGTGCAATCCTGTTCTACTTTGGTACAGGCCCTATCAAAGGTTTCGCTACAACCTTGATAATTGGTATTATGTGTTCATTCTTTACTGCAGTGTTTATGACACGTGTGGTTTACGAACATTTCATGAGCAAAGATAAACTGTTGAACTTAACGTTCTCTTCTAATCTTTCTAAGAAGATATTCGTTCATACACATTATGACTTTGTAGGTTCCAATAAGAAATCATTTATCACCTTCGGTGTTATTTTGCTTATCTGTTTTGGCTCTTTCGCAGTTCGTGGCTTGAGCC
Organism: Bacteroidaceae bacterium; assembly: GCA_963667395.2. Classification (GTDB taxonomy): domain Bacteria; phylum Bacteroidota; class Bacteroidia; order Bacteroidales; family Bacteroidaceae; genus Bacteroides. The sequence continues at coordinate 2,656,437 of CAXXJL010000001.1, read as the reverse complement.
CAAGTATTGACTTTACTGGTGGACATAATTATGTACTTCAATTTGAAAAGCCGGTTGAGCCAGAACAAGTAAGAACACTTATGGCTAATCAGTTTGGCGATGCTTCTGTTACCGTTATTGCTATTGGTACTGACGGAAAGAAAGTTCGTGTTAGCACTAACTACCGTATCGAAGAAAGTGGCAGCAATGTTGACTCTGAAATTGAAACAATGCTTTATAAGGCTGTAAAAGATAAGTTATTGACTCCAGGAACAACATTAGAAACATTTAAGAATCCTGATGTTCGTACTGGTGGTAGTATTATAAGCTCTCAGAAAGTAGGCCCTAGTGTTGCAAAGGATATTACTATCGGAGCAATAATAGCCGTTGTTCTTTCTTTGATTGCTATTGGACTTTATATCCTATTACGATTCAGAGATATCTCTTTCAGTGTGGGTTCTGTTGTTGGATTGGCCATCGACTCAATTATAATTTCAGGTGTATACTCGCTATTGTATGGAAGGTTGCCTTTCTCAATGGAAATTGACCAGAACTTCATCGCAGCTATCTTAACGATTATTGGTTATTCAATTAATGATAAGGTGGTAATCTTTGACCGTGTGCGTGAGTTCTTCCACGTTTATCCTAAACACGACCGTACAGAGTTGTTTAATGATTCATTGAACACTACATTAGCTCGTACTATTAATACTTCAGTATGTACGTTGTTAGTAATGTTATGTATCTTCATCTTAGGTGCTGAATCTATTCGTAGTTTCGCATTCGCATTGATGGTTGGTATTGTTGTTGGTACTCTTACTTCACTCTTCGTTTCTGCTCCTATTGCATATGTTATGCAACAGAAAGAAGCTAAGAGACATGCAAAGACATTGGAAAAGTAATTTCTAATTATATATAGTAAAAGGCTGCTCTATCAAAGGGCAGCCTTTTCTTTTTTATGCTTTCATCCATCACTCCATCACGGTTTCTATACAACTCGTTGGATGGTAATAAGATATCTCGTGATGGTAGCTAATTTATCCATCACTCATCCATCACGAAATGGTGTCTGCCATCACGGTTTTTTAAATATTAGTGTCCGCTAAATTTTTTTATATGCACAAAAAAATAGGCTGATTCCCTCGCTTGGGATTCAGCCTTTATTTGTTCCTTTGACTTTTACCACAAAGTTAAATAAGAACATGGGCAAAAGTACACATTTTATCGGACAGCCGGTTTTAGGACAGTTAATAAAATGCATCGGCAAAGAAAAAATACACAAAATCAGCCGAGCTAAGGATGGTGAACGCTATGTAAAGTCATTTGATGCCTGGCAGCATCTGGTTGTTATGCTTTATGCTGTTATTATGCGTTTCGATTCTCTTCGTGAAATTGCGGCAGCCACAGAGGCAGAAAGCAGAAAACTGTCTCATCTGGGTATAACTTCCCTTCCAAGACGCAGCACTCTTTCTGATGCCAATATGAGGCGTCCTAATGAGGTGTTTGAGGAAATATACCGTTCTCTCTATGAGGATAACAAACATATTCTTTCCTCGGACAGCTCATCTCATAAGTTGCCTAGTTGGATGAAACACCTGCAAATCATCGATTCCACAACAATAAGTCTGTTTTCCAACCTTATTTTCAAGGGTGTTGGACGCAATCCTAAGATGGGAAAAAAGAAAGGAGGATTGAAATGCCATACGGTGATTCACGCCAACGAAGGAGTACCGTGTGACGTATGCTTTACCTCTGCTGCTGCACATGATCATTTTATGCTTGTTCCCAATCATTTCAACAAAGACGACCTTCTTGCCCTTGATAGGGCATACATTGACTACGGAAAATTTGAAGAACTGACCGAACGTGGCGTGATGTATGTTACAAAGATGAAGAAAAGCCTTGTATATGAGACTATTTCCTCTGTTTATCACATGAATATCGAGGGCAAAATGGTATGGAGAGAGGAAATCGTGGTGTTTACGAAAAAAGGAAAAGATGGTAAGATCATCACACACAAAGCTCGTATAATCACATATGCAGACAAGGAGAAGAAGAAACTGATACGATTACTTTCAAATAATCTTGAATTCTCATATGAAGAAATCGTTGAAATTTACCGTAAGCGTTGGGCTATCGAATTGTTATTCAAACAGATGAAACAGAACTTTCCGTTGAAGTATTTCTATGGAGAAAGCGCAAACGCCATCAAAATACAAGTGTGGGTAACACTAATTGCAAACCTGTTATTAACATTGCTGCAACGCAGCGTGAAGCGCTCATGGAGTTTCTCCGGGCTAGCAACTATGGTCAGAATTATGCTGATGCATTATATAAATGTTCAAAGCTTGTTGGAACACCCTGAAAAAGATTGGGAAAAATCAGTTTGTGAGTTGACAAAAAGCCCCTTAGAACCGTATTTATTCGATTAGAAGGGGCTTGGATTTCTTTTTTCTTGCAGAAACTACAGTAAAATGAGGCTTCTGCTAAAGGGTTATTGACAATATTAAAGTTTAGCGGACACTAATATTTTTTAAATGCGATTGACATATTTGATGCCTGAAATAGGTAGACCAAATTGAAATCCGCTTATCCAAAGAGTGGGCTGCCGACTAAAAAAGAAGCCTTATTTTGGCAGAATTCTGATTAAAATCGTGATGGTTGCCCTGAAAAGTGTTGTTAACGTGATGGTTCAAATCCCTACCATCACGGCTTAATGTATTGGACGTGAGTGTGATATAAGGAGGTCGTGATGGAGTGATGGTTTTTGTTTTTCTTGTATAATTTGCAAAAGTACAAGGTAAAAAGATTCGGTTGTGTTTTTAAAAAACATAACCGGACATTAATCAATGTTCGGTTATGTTTCCAAAAAAGTATTAAGCAATTTCTTTCAGTCATTCGCCAATGGGTTTTATTTAATGAGCAATGGCTCCAGCTTTATAACCTTTACTATTATGCCAGTCTGCAACAAAAAAGAGAAAGAGGTAGTTTTAAAGCTATTGTTTAGACGTTATAAGATTGCTGGCTTAAAATCCAAAATTATCTATCTCAACTTTTTTTCCCTTTTCTTCTATAAACGGTTTAGCTTTCTGATGAATGACATTTCCTTCCACATTAATTGCTTTAGGCTCGGCCGGACAAACGTATTCGCAACCTCCGCAGCCAACACAAATATCCGGATTTACACTTGGTATGGTTAGCCCATCCTTATAAGGTATCATCATTACGGCTTGTGTGGGGCAGTGCTCAGAGCATGCTCCGCAATCTGTATTGTCAGTATATACTATACAATTTTTCATTGTATAGACCACCCGTCCCATTTGGGTGAGGTGCTTTTCTTCTTTTGTAAGCGGAAGTATGGCTCCGTTAGGGCAGGTATGTGAGCAAACAGTGCAATCGAAATTGCAGAATCCTTTATCAAAATTCATCATGGGTTGCATCATTCCACTTAATCCGTACTCTGTGAAGGCTGGCTTCAATATATGAGAAGGACAGCGGCTCACACAAAGGTGACAAGCCGTGCAATGATTCTGTAGATGTTCTGCGCTCACTGATCCCGGAGGAGAAAGCGGATGCTGCTGCTTATATGCTTTCTTATTGCTAAGCAAAGCAATTGTATCCTGAGCCCTGGCAATGGGAAATGTAACCAAACCTGCTCCGGTAAATGCGATAAATGTTCTGCGGCTGCTATTGTGCTCACTTTCTTTTTTATCAGAAGAGAATGAGTAAGTGAATTTAAGCGCTTTCTGTTTGCAAACAGGCAGGCAGTTAAAGCATGCCACGCAACGGCTATAGTCTATCTTATGTTCTTTGCTATTAATGCACGATGCCTTGCATTTTGTGGCACAAGCTCCGCAGCTGTTGCATGCTTTTTCATTGATCTGTATTTTGAATAAGGAGAACTTGGAAACAAGACCTAATAAGCTGCCTACCGGACAGATTGTGTTGCAATAAAGTCGTCCATATTTATATCCTAGAAATGATATGATCAGTAAGCTGAGCAAAGCAACAATAAACGATAACATGCTTCGGATTGTTACATCCATCATGTAGAGACTGTAATTGTTAAATCGTCCAAGAATACCTGCCAGTAAGTTATTGCCTTCCAGATAAACAGGGCGCAATATATTAGAAGCTATACGTCCGTAGATACTGTAAGGCTCCAGTAAACTCAGCAAAAAGGTAAAACCAAAGAAAAACACAACTATAGTTACGGCAAGTAATCCATATCTAAGAATGTTTTTAGCCGGAAGGAATTTATATTTCTTTCTTTTATTGAATAGTTTAGCCATGTATTCAACCACATCCTGCCAAATTCCAAGTGGGCAAATAACGGAACAGTATACCCGTCCAAAAAGGATAGTAAGGAGTAATAATACTACTATTACCCCAATATTCAGTGCAAGAAGTGCGGGGACTAATTGAATTGTTGTTAATAGTTGAGTTTTAAAAGGCAATAATCCGGCAAAGTCAACAAAATAAAAGGTGATAAGAAACAACATGATTAGAGCTGCCGAAATACGCGTTTTTCGTAACATAGACTTATAATTTAATTCGTTTAATATTCATTTTATCCAGGTTCATGCTTCCTACTTTCAGTTTGGAAGCATTAGCTATATGTTCTACCTGTTCTAAAGGCATATTGGTAATCTGGTTGAAGAACTTAACGGCGGCTGTATCTACCGCAACCATATCCTGGGAAATAAATAATCCCTTAGCTAGCACAACATCTGAAACAGACCTGCCACGAGGACCATTACTCTTCATTACCCGATATGCATCCACAACATTTAAAACAGGACGTTTTTGCAAAGTACAGATATCTGCAATACATTGCTGCAGGTCATTTTCGTGGAAATAGCCTCTGTCCCATACAATTCCCATCATATTTTTCATTGAAATAGTCATCTTAGCTCCGCCGTGATTCTTCAGAATAGGGATATTGATCCATACATCACTATCTAATATAGCTTGATGGACTTTGGCTGTTTTTAATTTCTTAGCAAGAGGAAGAGAAATTGTTCGATAGTATGATTCTTCATGAGCCGGTACTACCTTTGCTCCAGCCATTTTTGCCGCTTCTTCTATTCCACTGTTTTTATAGCATTTACGCCAGTCGTCACATGAATGATCAAATACGATTACCTCTTTAGCGCCGGCAGCAAAACATTGTTTCACAACCTCAGCAACCAGTTTTGGATTTGTATTGCCTGCCATTTCTGGTATCTTATCCCATCCAATATTAGGCTTGATAGCTACCTTCTGACCCTTTTTTACAAATTTACTCATTCCTCCCATTTCTTTTATAGCATGGCGGAACATTACTTCAGGTTCACCACCCATCACGGCGACCATATCATAGGCTTGCTTAGTTGCCGTATTTTCACTTGTTTGCATTAACAAATCAAATGCTTCACTTGGCTTTACTGTTGTAGCAATACCGGTTAAAGCCAGTGCGCGTAAGAAATCTCGTCTATCCATATTTGTTTGCTTATAAGATCCATGGAAATTTAAAACAACTTTCATTATAGAGATAATAATCAGCGTTGCCATTTACTGCGAATGTTTTCACCTCTTTAGCTTTTGAAAGAAGTTTCCGGGCATAATTTATTGTAGTACCGGTTTTAATACGGTCTTCAACCAACAAAATTCTTTTGCCCTCAAAATCAAAACTTATAGGTTCAAGCAGTTGTGGCTGGTCAAACATCTGCTGCTGATATTTATCCCGTAAACTCAGTTTAAGAAGGTGTATTTCCAGATTTAGCCGCTGATTAAGCAATGCCGCAGGAATAATACCACCGTTGGCAATGGCCACAATCATATCAAAAGGTTCATCTATTTTAATTTGATGAATTTTCTCAATTACATCCTCAAAGCTTTTAGCATTCATATTCGGCCAGTGATTTTAAAATTAGCCAGCCACCTATAACCTGAATAATCATTCCCGGAAAGCCAAGAGTGAAGTCTTGCATAGCCAATGGGAAACTGCCGGTTATAAAATATTCGGCAATGCCGCCGGTTAATTGATAAGCAAGTACAGTAATAGCCAGATGAACCAATGAAATTTTCTTGCTGTATTGGGCAACCCAGGCAGCAATGATAGCTAATAAGGAAGACTTTATTAATAATATAGGAAGTACCCCTAAAGGAGGCATGCCAAATAGTAAATGGTTGCATAAAGGAGATAATAGTGCGGTTAATAATCCTATACGGAGCCCAAATTTGTAGGATGCTATTAATGTAAAGAAATAAATTGGGAGCAGCATCTTTCCACCATCAGGGACCAGATGACAGATTTGTGGCAAAACTAAATTACCGGCTATAAATGCGATACTTAATAAATAAGTTCGGTAATTTGATAAACTCAGACTGACTGGTTGAAAGGTAATGCTTTTCATAATCATATGTTTATATGTAATTTCAATATATTGGATTTTGCATAACAAGTGTTGTCAACCGATATTTATAGTCTTATTCAGTTATTTAAAGACACCTGAGTTAAAGTATGAGCCACAAATATAGAATAAAGATTTTTTTTATCCAAGTATATTAAGCTAATTTATTTGCGGATAATTCTCAGTTAATCAGCTTGGTAATCATGCTTTATAAGAATAGATAAATAGCTTTTGATATGGAGATTAATGGCGCTTTATACCTTAAAAAATATTAATAGATTAGATGCTGAGACTTTAATATTTTCAATGGAGGATTGCATTAACTAATTAAACAACTGAATTAATTTAATTAATTTGTTAAAAGGGTGTTCTATAGTTATAACTGTTTGATATACAGATTTAAACGTGGAGGTAGTAGCCCCGCCGAGAATCGAACTCGGATCTAAAGTTTAGGAAACTTTTGTTCTATCCATTGAACTACAAGGCCAAAATGCGGATGCAAAGGTAATCTATATTGTTGATATTCCCAAAGATTTTCTTTGTTAAAGAACATCAATGAATTAAACCATTGCTACATAAGCTGGTCAAACTATGAAATAATTTAGTAAGAGTATTTTAAGGAACTATATGATGAAAAGATTGTTATTGGGTACATTGTTACTCGTAATTAGTATTTGTAGCTATTCGGCACCAGATGGGCTGGGAGGTATTAAAGGTAAGGTGATTGATTCAAAAACAAAGGAAGCTTTGCAGTTTGTGAATGTTAGTGTGAAAGCGAAAGCTAGTACTTCATTGATAAAAGGGGGAATTACCGATCAGAGTGGAGAATTTATTCTAGGAGGGTTAAAAGATGGTTCGTATGTATTGAGCATATCATATATTGGGTATAAGGCATATGAAAAAGAGTTTGCAATTACTTCATCCAAAAAGGCTGTTAATCTTAATATGATTTCTTTGGCTGAAGACAGCCATGTGTTGAAGGAAGTGGAAGTTGTTGGACAAAAGTCTCAGATGAAATTTGAAATTGATAAAAAAGTCTTTGATGTAGATCAAAACATTGCTTCGGCTGGAGGTTCGGCTAGTGATGTGTTAACTAATATACCTTCTGTTGAAGTAAACAATGAAGGAGATGTTTCTCTTCGTGGAAATTCGAATGTAACAGTTTGGATTAATGGAAAGGCATCGGGCTTATCTTCTGATAACAGGGCTCAGGTGTTGGAGCAGATGCCGGCTGAAAGTATTGAAAAAATTGAAGTAATAACAAATCCTTCAGCTAAATATAGCCCGGATGGAACAGCTGGTATTATCAACATTGTACTAAAGCAAGATCGTAAAGCTGGTTATTTTGGTAGTGCACAAGCTGGTGCAGATTCAAGAGGTGGATATAATAGTAGTTTTAATATCAATTACAATAGCAGTAAGTTCGATATTTATGGAAACGTAGGTTATCGTCACCACAAAAGAACAGGGGGAGGGTATACCGATAGAACAAATACACAAGGAACAGAAAGTACAAATGATGATACTTACTTAAACCAGATATCTGATCAGGATGGAGCTCATTCCGGATTGTTTCTCAGAGGCGGGGTAACTTATCATTATACACCTAAAAATCACTTTACTATAGGTGGATTTGGAATGTTTGGTAGTATGAATAGTGGTAGTACAATAAACTATTTAAGTAATGTTCCCGGTTCTTATTACAAAAGTGATCGTATATCTGACTCTGATAATTCTATGAATGGTGGAAATATTGAGCTTGGATATAAACATGATTTTACGAAAGACAGCTATCTGGATTTTACTGCTTCCTATAATAGATGGAAGATGGACAATACAAGCATATATAATCAATCATCTGTTTATACGGATAAAACAACATCATCATATCAACGCCAGCTTAACAATGTAAATAATCATAACTGGGAATTCCAGATAGACTATCAGAATAAAATAGGTGATAACACAAAGTTAGAAGCAGGTTATAAAGGAACTCTGGGAAGACAAAATAGTCCTGTTCAGACTTACTCTGGTGCAGCAGAGAGTTCTGCTACGTTTAATAATGATTTATATAATCGTTTCATCTATAATCAGGATGTTCATGCACTGTATGCAACTTATTCTGGGCGAGTTAAAAAGTTCGGTTATCAATTGGGCTTACGTGGAGAATATTCGAAACTAGATACAAAATCAGAAGACTATACATTTAAAAGTACTCCTTTTAAAAAGGATTATTTTAGTCTGTTCCCAAGTGCATTTGTCTCATATGCATTGCCGGGAGAGAATGAAATTCAGTTGAATTATACCAGACGTATCTCTCGTCCCTGGGGTCCACAGCTTAATTCTTTTATGAATATAACAGACTCTACAAACATCTCTTTTGGTAATCCGGAATTGAATCCTGAATATTCTAATGCATTTGAACTGAATTACATTAAGAACTGGGAAAATCATATGCTTTCTATCTCAGGCTATTACCGCACAACGGATGATGTAATTCAAAGTATTCGTTATTTGGATGGAAACGTAATGAAGAGTACATATGAAAATGTAGCTCAAACACAGTCAACTGGAGTTGAATTGGTGGGTAAGAATAAGCTGTTTAAAATACTTGATCTTACTACAACAGTAAATCTGTTCTATTATAAACTTGATGGATTTAGCTATTTACCGAAAGAAAGTGTGATCCCGGTGATTGGTAATGCAGATGAAGATTTCTCCTGGAATGCGAGGATGATTGCAAATATTATCCTTCCAAGAGCCACATCTTTCCAGTTGACAGGAAATTATAACGCTAAACAAGCCGTAGCTCAGGGAACAAGAAAATCTAATTATTCATTGGATGCAGGTCTGCGAAAATCATTCATGAATAAAAAGTTTAGCCTAAGTATCAATGCCCGCGATATTCTTGATTCACGTAGTCAGCAAACGCTTACTTATGGTGCAGGATTTATTCAGAACTCAAAAAACTGGAGAGGTGGAAGACAGGTTGGTTTTACATTGACATATAACTTTGGTAACATGAGAGCCAAAATCAATAAGCAGAATAAGCCAGCCGATGACAATATGTCAATGCCTATGGGTGAAGAATAATCTATTTTCTGCCTATATATAGTGGATGAACTTAAGTATATCAGAAAGTTAATTAGTTTGTAGCAGCAACTTAGATAATTACAAAAAGATTTTGCTAAGTCACATAACTTTCCGACCTTTGTAAGCGCATAAATAAAAGTCAGTTTTTAAGATACGATGTATCAATTGGCTTTTATTTATGCGTTTTGTGCGACGTTAAATCTTAAATTAAAGAAAAGATAAGTTATGGCAGACAAAATGGTAGTTAAAGAATTAGAGAGAGTGGTTATTCGCTTCTCTGGTGATTCTGGTGATGGTATGCAATTGGCCGGAAACATTTTCTCTAATCTATCTGCTGTGTTAGGGAATGATATTTCTACATTTCCTGATTATCCGGCAGAGATCCGTGCCCCACAGGGTACAATTAGTGGAGTTTCAGGTTTTCAGGTACATATTGGTGCAAAGAAGGTTTTTACTTCGGGCGATAAATGTGATGTTCTTGTAGCAATGAATCCTGCGGCATTAAAAACGAATGTAAAATGCCTTACTCCACAATCCATTATCATTATTGATACAGACTCCTTTACAAAAAAGGATTTAGAAAAAGCGCTCTATAAAACAGATGAGCCTTTTACAGAGTTAGGTCTTAACAATCAGGTTATTGATGCTCCTATATCCTCAATGTGTAAAGAGAGCTTAAAAGATAGCGGGGTGGATAACAAGGCTGCCGTTCGATGCAAGAATATGTTTGCACTGGGATTGGTTTGCTGGTTGTTTAATCGTCCTTTGGACCACGCTATGCATATGCTTCAAAATAAGTTTGCCAAAAAGCCTACTATTGCAGAAGCGAATATTAAAGTATTGACGGATGGATATAATTATGGTCATAATATACATGCCTCAATATCTACTTACATAGTTGAATCTAAAGGAGAAAAGGAAAAAGGCGTTTATACAGATGTGAATGGTAATCTTGCCACATCTTACGGACTTGTTGCCGCTGCCGAAAAAGCTGGCTTACAACTGTTTTTAGGCTCATATCCAATCACTCCGGCTACAGATATTCTTCATAACCTTTCCAAGCTTAAAGAACTGGGAGTTATTACCGTTCAGTGCGAAGATGAAATAGCTGGTGTATGCAGTTCTATCGGAGCTTCTTTTGCAGGAAATCTGGCTGTAACTTCAACATCTGGTCCAGGCGTTTGTCTTAAAAGTGAAGCTATAAATCTTGCAGTTATTGCTGAATTGCCTTTAGTGGTTGTGAATGTTCAACGTGGAGGACCTTCAACAGGTTTGCCAACCAAGAGCGAACAAACTGATTTATTGCAGGCTGTATATGGACGTAACGGTGAAAGTCCGCTTGTTGTCATTGCAGCAACCTCTCCTACTAACTGTTTTGACTCTGCTTATATGGCAGCTAAAATAGCGTTGGAGCATATGACTCCTGTTATACTTCTTACAGATGCTTACATTGCCAATGGATCTGCAGCATGGAAGATTCCTTCGTTGAAAGATTATCCTGAAATTAAACCTAATTATGTAACCAAAGAGATGCAGGAGGTATGGAAACCTTATATGCGTAATATGGAAACTCAGGTCCGCTATTGGGCTGTTCCCGGAATGGAAGGTTTTATGCACAGAGTAGGAGGATTGGAAAAAGATTTTGCTACAAGTGCTATTTCTACTGACGCGGATAATCATCAGAAAATGACTTTGATTCGTCAGGAAAAGATTGATTATATAGCCAATTGCATTCCTGCACTAGAGGTTGAGGGAGACAAAGATGCCGATTTACTTGTTGTAGGCTGGGGAGGAACTTATGGACATCTCTACTCTGCTGTGGAAAAATGTCAGCAAGAGGGCAAAAAGGTTGCTTTGGCTCATTTCCAATATATCAATCCACTACCTAAGAACACAGAAGAAGTATTAAGAGCATACAAAAAGATTGTTGTAGTAGAACAGAATCTTGGGCAGTTTGCCGGACTTCTTCGTATGAAGATTCCTGGATTAGATATCTGTCAGTTCAATAGAGTGAAAGGACAACCTTTTAATGTAATTAGACTTGTAGAAGAATTTACTAAATTGATGGAGGATAAGTAAGATGAGCGAACAATTATATACTGCAAAAGATTTTAAGAGTGATCAATACGTTCGTTGGTGTCCTGGATGCGGTGATCATGCATTGCTGAATTTCTTACACAAAGCAATGGCTGAGTTGGGGGTTGCTCCGAACATGATAGCCGTGATTTCGGGTATTGGATGCTCTTCCCGCTTACCTTACTATATGAATACTTATGGTTTTCATACCATTCATGGACGTGCTGCTGCAATAGCTACCGGAGTAAAGGTTGCCAATCCGGATTTAACCGTTTGGCAGATCTCAGGTGATGGTGACGGATTGGCTATTGGTGGAAATCACTTTATTCATGCCCTTCGCAGGAATGTGAATATGAACATTGTCCTTCTGAATAATCGTATTTACGGATTAACGAAGGGGCAATATTCACCAACGTCTCCACGTGGTTTTGTGTCCAAATCATCTCCTTATGGTACAGTAGAGGATCCTTTCCGTCCGGCAGAACTAACGTTTGGAGCAAGAGGTAAATTCTTTGGAAGATGTGTTGATGTAGATGGTCCGGGCTCAGTGGAAGTGTTAATTGCTTCTGCTCGTCATAAAGGAACTTCTGTGGTTGAGGTTTTGCAAAACTGTGTGATCTTTAATGACGGCTGCCATAGTGCTGTAGCCACGAAAGAAGGTCGTGCAAAGAATTCTATTTACCTGAAACATGGGCAACCAATGTTGTTTGGAGAGAACAATGAAAAGGGTCTTATGCAGGAAGGCTTTGGAATAAAGGTCGTTACTTTGGGTGAGAATGGTGTTACTGAAAAAGATATTTTGGTACACGATGCTCATTGTGAGGATAACACACTACACATGAAACTTGCATTGATGGAAGGTCCTGATTATCCTGTTGCCTTGGGAGTGATTCGTGATGTTCAAGGCCCAAGTTATGAGGAATGTGTATATGCACAAATAAAGGAAGTTCAGGCAAAGAAGCCTATTCGTACTCTGGAAGAGTATCTACTTAGTGGTGAGACCTGGGAGATTAAATAAATTTCTTATATAAATATAAAAGCAGGCTTAAAGGAATATTCTTTTAAGTCTGCTTTTTTTTAATCTAACAGATGATGTTTTTGACAATCTATACAGCTCGCCAAAAATGTTTCTTGATATTACTCTTTTTCTCCGTAAGCTAAATCTCCTGCATCCCCTAATCCTGGAATAATATAAGAATGAGCATCAATTTCCGGATCAATTGCAGCACACCAGATAGTTGTTTTTTCATCAGGGAAAACTTTCTGAATATATTCAATTGCTTGCTTGCTTGCAATAATAGCGGCAACATGTATTTCTGCAGGATTACCTTTTGTAAGCATAGCACCATAGCTTAGCTCCAGAGAACTTCCGGTAGCAAGCATTGGGTCGGTAATGATTAGTGTTTTACCTGCAATTCGGGGAGAAGCGATGTATTCAATATTGATTTCAAACTTAAGGGCGTCTTTGTATTTGCGGTAAGCAGAAACAAAAGCATTCTCAGCATTATCAAAATAGTTAAGGAAACCTTGATGAAAAGGCAGCCCTGCACGAAGAATAGTACTGATTACGATCTGATTATCCGGAGTGCTTGCTGGAGAAATCCCTAGGGGTGTTTGAATGTTTTTAGTTGAATAAGCAAATTCCTTGCTCATCTCATATGCCATGATCTCACCGATTCTTTCGATGTTACGTCGGAATCGCATGCGGTCATTTTGTACTTCAACGTTTCTTATCTCTGAAACATACTGATTTAAGATGGAATTTGTTTCACCAAAATTAATAATCTTCATTGTTACTTTGTTTGTTATATATAAATTATATTTGTTTAATCATTTCTGCATACATATCTCTCCACTCTTTCCATTCCTTGGTTTCTGCTAAAGAGGAATTATGGAAAAGAGTTATGAAATCACCGTTCACTGCTTTAACTTTCTCAGCAAGTTCCATTATTTTCTCAAGTGCTTCTTGTGGATTCATGCCGAAATCCCTATGTAAAGTTATATCCATAATAGCTGAGGGGTGAACAGTTAGGTTGGTTTCCTGCTCTTTTTCAAGATCATAGAAAGGGAAAGGAATACTTGTGCCTGCCCTAAATCCGTGCTGATTAGAATAAAGCACAGAGTAATCATCGTATATATCAGCTGCCTGCAGCTGCCTGAAAGTTTCAGGAAATCGGAAACGAAGGAAATGTTGTCTGCTACCTTCAATTTTTCTGTTAAGTACCCGTTCAAGTTCCATCTTTTCTTTGCAAAACTGCAAATTGTTGAAGGCTGCAATATAAGAAGGGTGGATAAAGACTGAATGTTCTTCGGATATACGTCTCAGCATTTTACGATAACGGCGTGAGGGATAAATATATCTGCGGTCAAACTTTCCGTATGGTCCTCTGTGCACAAAAAAAAGTCCCTTAACCCCTTGCTCTTGATAGAGCTGGAGAAGGAATTCAAAATTGAAATATATATCTTCTTTTAAATGGAGAATAGTAAGAAGTCGTTCCTTGAAAATAGAAAAATCTCTTTTTACCAGATCCTTCAGTAAACACAATATATTTAGGGCAAAACCTTTATTCCGGTAAAGATAGGGATGGTCAACATCAACTGTTGGTGTGAAATGGAACGATCGGGGTGAAAATTCGCACTCGGGGTAAAGCCTGAGTATTTCTTTTTTAAGGGCATAAGCCCATTGGTCTACAATCGGTTCTTCTATACAGCCCATTCTGTTGATAATACTTTCAGTATATTGATATCGTCCATGGCTGTCCAACGCTACAGGACGATATTCCTCATATCTTGTGATTAAATAGAATGCAGCAGAGAATAAGTCAAATGGTATATCCCCTTGTTTTTGTGAAAAGAATGCAGGTAAGTTTTTCCATTGAGTTATCTCTTCTAATTCTAGCTTATCTACGCCTTCATTATATAATAAAGTGTGAGGAATAATCCATATTCCTTTGTGAAGATTCTCAATAGAATAATTGAAAGAAGGCAGATGTGAGGCGATAAATTCATCTTTGTTAGTAGTAAAATAGAACTCAACCCCCAGTATATATTTAAATAATTGGGAAAGAATATAATCGAGTCGCGGACTCTTTTCAGGGGCATAAACTATAATCATTGCTCTATCGCTTTACGACTTGCAAAATAACGAATTTATTTTTTATGAAAATCAAAAAGGCTGTTAATTTGTTATGTAATTATAAAACAGAACCAATTAAAGAAAAATTTCTTTAATATAGTTTTTCTTTCAAAATAAAGTATTACTTTTGCACTCGATTAACAAGGATTACTTGAAAAAAGTAAGAAAGACTAGAAACGAGATATTAAGAATACCAATTTAAATTAATTCAAAAGAAATGGCAAACTTAGATTTAAGCAAGTATGGCATTGTAGGTGCAACTGAAATCCTACACAATCCATCTTACGAACAGTTGTTCGCAGAAGAAACAAAAGCTGGTTTGGAAGGCTTTGAAAAAGGTCAGGAAACAGAACTAGGAGCAGTAAATGTAATGACAGGTGTTTATACAGGTCGTTCTCCTAAAGATAAATTCTTCGTTAAAGATGCAACTACAGAAAATACTGTATGGTGGACCTCTGACGAATACAAAAACGATAACAAACCTCTTTCTACTGAAAGCTGGAATGTATTGAAAGGTGTTGTTACAAAAGAACTTTCTAACAAGAAACTTTTTGTTATGGATACTTTCTGCGGAGCTAACGAAAGCAGCCGTTTGAAAATCCGTTTCATTATGGAAGTAGCTTGGCAGGCACATTTCGTTAAGAACATGTTTATCCGCCCAACAGAAGAAGAATTGGCTAACTATGGCGAACCTGATTTCGTTGTAATGAACGGTTCTAAGACTGACGCTGGTGAAAACTTTGCAGAACTTGGTTTGAACTCTAAAACTTTCGTAGTATTCAACTTGACTGAAAAAATTCAGCTGATTGGTGGTACTTGGTATGGTGGTGAAATGAAGAAAGGTATGTTCTCTTACATGAACTACTTACTTCCATTACAAGGTATGGCTTCTATGCACTGCTCTGCAAACACTAACAAAGATGGCGAAACTGCAATCTTCTTTGGTTTGTCAGGAACAGGTAAAACTACTCTTTCTACAGATCCAAAACGTGAATTGATCGGTGATGATGAACACGGATGGGATGACGAAGGTGTATTCAATTTTGAAGGTGGTTGCTATGCTAAGGTTATTAACCTAAGCAAAGAAAACGAACCTGATATCTACGCTGCTATCAAACGTGACGCTCTTCTTGAAAACGTTACTGTTGATGCTGATGGTAAGATCAACTTTGATGATAAATCAGTAACTGAAAACACTCGTGTTTCTTATCCTATTTATCATATTGAAAACATCGTTAAGCCAGTTTCTAAGGCTCCTGCTGCTAAGAAGGTTATCTTCTTGTCTGCTGATGCATTCGGTGTTCTTCCTCCAGTTTCTATCTTAACTCCAGAACAAACTCAATATTACTTCCTTTCTGGTTTCACTGCTAAATTAGCTGGAACAGAACGTGGTATTACTGAACCAACTCCAACATTCTCTTCTTGTTTCGGTGCAGCTTTCCTTTCTTTGCACCCAACAAAATATGCTCAGGAATTGGTTAAGAAGATGGATAAATCAGGTGCAAAAGCATACTTGGTTAACACAGGTTGGAATGGTACTGGTAAGAGAATCTCTATCAAAGATACAAGAGGTATTATTGATGCTATCCTTGACGGTTCTATCGACAAAGCTGAAACTAAGACTATGCCTTATTTCTCATTCGAAGTTCCAACAGCTTTACCAGGTGTAGATTCTAAGATCTTAGATCCTCGTGATACTTATGCTGAAGCAGCTCAATGGGAAGAAAAAGCAAAAGATCTTTCAGCTCGTTTCATCAAGAACTTTGCTAAGTTCACAGGTAACGACGCAGGTAAAGCATTAGTTGCTGCTGGTCCTCAACTTTAATTAGTTACCCCTTATATTATATAAAGCCAAAGAGGGCGGTCTCGTATGAGATCGCCCTCTTTCTTTTGATGCCTTGTATGTGTTTGTGGCTGACCGCTCGTTTACACTAGTATGTACAACTTTAGAAAGAATACTAGTAAGCTTCTGATATATAGCTCAGTGCATAAGCGATCTTTAGACACCATTATCTTCCACCAATAATGTATTTAAGCGCTCTTGGATAATATCTATGAAGGAGTAAATAAAACAGAGCTATCAGGGTGATCATTATTGCTGGAACAGTAAAGTATAAAGCAATAAATGCAATCTCGCTATCAGGTATTAGTGTTTTGAAAAGAACCTTTCTGAATAGCCGCTGGAAAGGTTCATGCATTGCATAAATTAAGAAACTGGCATTAGTCAGTACCGGCATTATATGCACCCTTTTCTTTATTAAATATGCTGTAGATTTAATAAGAACTATCAGGCCAATTATTACTCCTGAATTATGAATATAGGTATTGTATTTAGTGTCTCTGCTTATGAGGTCGGCTATTATTAAAACAAAATAAATAATATATTCATAATGGATATATTTATAGATGCTATCCAGGAAAGACTTTTTATTTAGACTGAAGTAGGCTCCTAAAGAAAAGAAGAATCCGGCTTTGCTACCAAACCAAAGCATGTTTGTCCACCAGTCAAAGAACCAAAGGATACCTAAAAGGAATATTCCCCAGTGCTTGAAGTTGTTAATAAAGATTTTTATTACCGGACTAAAAATGCATACTACCATTAAATCTCTTAAGAACCAGAATTGACCTACTATTGGATCACCTCCTTCAACTGACCAGAATGCATAAAGGAAATCCCGGAAAGAGTAATCTCTTATAAGTTTGTGGGCTCCAGAAAAGAGGTTGCTGATAGATGGTAAGGTTTGTGCTGCATACAAAAAAAGCAGAATCAACGCATTCCAGAATAGGTAAGGAATAAGAAGCGTCTTTATTCTTTTTCTGATTTTGTTTTTATAGCAATCGTTCTCCTTAATGTAAAACAGATAGCCTGAGATGAAAAAGAAACAGGGAACGCATACACTGGTAAGTATTCTGGAGAAAAGGTATTGAATGGCGTCATTGATGGGATATTCATTCAGACTTCCCATGTCTTTGCCTTGCATTGTTAATCCGCCGTATGCATGTATAAGAACAACTCCTGCTATTAGCGGGAACCTTAAAAAAGAAATGATTTTAGATTCTAATTCTCCTGTCATCTTTTTACGCTATTTTATAGGTTAAGTGAACAACAGTAGAATTAAATTCTAAAATCATTTTATATGTTAGAAGCAGATGCTTCTACTTATTATCTTGTGCTACGTTTACGTTCGTTCTCATCTAAGATGACTTTACGTAGGCGCATGTGTTTCGGAGTAACTTCTACATATTCATCTTCCTTGATGTATTCCAATGCTTCTTCTAATGAAAAAATAACTGGAGTAATGATTCTCGCTTTATCATCAGTACCGGAAGCACGTGTATTGGTAAGCTTCTTTGATTTGGTTACATTTACTACAAGATCGTTGTCTTTGCAGTGTTCACCAACAATTTGTCCGGCATAAATTTCTTCCTGAGGGAAGATAAAGAATTTACCGCGATCCTGAAGTTTGTCAAGAGAATAAGCGAATGCTGTTCCCGCTTCCATTGCAACAATAGAACCGTTTGTACGGCGTTCGATTTCTCCTTTGTATGGTTGGTATTCCTTGAGACGGTGAGCCATGATAGCTTCTCCTGCAGATGCGGTAAGTACGTTGGTACGTAAACCGATAATTCCGCGTGAAGGCATGTCGAATGTCATGTTGATACGTTCGCCATTGTTATCCATAGCAGTCATCTCTCCTTTTCTACGAGTTACCATATCAATGATTTTGCTAGAATATTCTTCTGTTACATTGATAGTAAGTTCTTCAATAGGCTCACATTTTCTTCCATCTATTTCTTTATAGAGAACCTGTGGCTGTCCTACCTGAAGTTCATATCCTTCACGGCGCATTGTTTCAATAAGTACAGACAAGTGAAGTACACCACGGCCAAATACCAGCCATTTATCTGAAGTCTCACAGCTCTGAACGCGAAGAGCAAGGTTCTTATCCAATTCTTTTATAAGACGGTCGTTAATGTGACGTGAAGTTACAAATTTACCATCTTTTCCAAAGAAAGGAGAGTCGTTGATAGTGAAGAGCATACTCATAGTTGGCTCGTCAATAGCAATTGGAGTCAATGGTTCCGGATTTTCAAGATCGCAGATTGAATCACCAATATCAAAACCTTCTATACCTATTAATGCACAAATATCTCCAGAGTTGACTTCTGTTGCTTTTGCACGTCCTAGTCCTTCAAATACATGTACTTCTTTGATTTTTGATTTTACAACAGACCCATCTCTTTTAACCAAAGCAACAGGCATGTTTTCTTTCAATGTACCGCGGTGAACACGGCCTACGGCAATACGTCCGGTAAAAGAAGAATAGTCCAATGATGTGATTAACATTTGAGGAGTTCCTTCCAATGTCTCCGGTGCAGGGATATTTGCTACAATGCAATCCAACAAAGGAATAATATCTTCGGTTGGTTTTTGCCAGTCATCGCTCATCCATCCGTTCTTTGCAGAACCGTAGATTACCGGGAAGTTTAACTGATCTTCAGTTGCTTCAAGACTGCACATCAAATCGAATACCATTTCGTGAACTTCATCAGGACGGCAATTTGGTTTGTCTACCTTGTTTATACAAACAATAGGTTTCAAACCAATCTGAAGTGCTTTCTGAAGCACAAAGCGTGTTTGAGGCATCGGACCCTCAAAAGCATCAACTAAAAGCACGCAACCATCGGCCATATTAAGAACACGTTCCACTTCACCACCAAAGTCGGAGTGTCCCGGAGTATCAATAATATTGATTTTTGTCTCTTTATAATTGATAGAAACGTTCTTTGAAAGGATTGTTATCCCTCGTTCACGTTCCAGGTCATTATTATCTAAGATTAATTCACCACTTGTTTGATTGTCGCGGAACAAGTGACCGGCTAAAAGCATTTTATCGACTAATGTTGTTTTCCCATGGTCTACGTGGGCAATAATTGCAATGTTTCTAATATTTTGCATAGGTAAGTAATTTGGGCGCAAAGGTACGACAAAATATCGGAACCTGTATCTTAATTGATGTAAAAGCGATAGTTAAGTCTATGAAAAAAGAGTTATTTATAAAATGACCTACGTCTTAAATTGTTTAAGTCTACACTTTATTATAATTAAGTCTACACTTAAAAATTAAAAGAGGTACGTTAAATAAATAATTATTTATGAAAAATAAGGTAAACCTCTTAATTATATGATCTAAACCTTTGTGGTATAAAAGATAATATCTATCTTTGCGCACTCAAAGAAATATTTTTATTTATAAAAAAAGCTAAGAATTATGTATTTAGATGTAGCTAAGAAACAAGAAATCTTTGAAAAGTACGGAAAGTCTAACACTGATACTGGGTCACCTGAATCTCAGATAGCATTGTTCTCATACCGTATTTCTCACCTGACTGAGCATTTAAAGCTCAACAGAAAAGATTATACCACAGAGAGATCACTAGTTATTTTGGTATCAAAACGTCGTAGACTGTTGAACTACCTTAAGGATGTTGATATCATGAGATATCGTGAAATCATTAAGACTCTCGGACTTAGAAAGTAATTTTCTTACGAAAGTATTGTCAAGGCCGTTTCCTCATTGGGGAGACGGCCTTGATTTTTTGTTTTTACTCATCATTAGTCAATCCTTGCTTTTCCAAATTGCCCCATTACATGATAATTTATTAGAAATCCCTTTTGTTTAATTAAAGATTTAGCTATTTTTGCGAAAGATACCTAATGAATTAATATTAAAAGAAGATATGGACAATAGTAAGATTGTAGGAGAGAAGATTAAAACGCTTCGCGAATCAAAGGGAATAAGTATAGATGATCTGGCAGAACGTTCTGGTTTAGCAGTGGAACAGATTGAACGTATTGAAAATAACATAGATCTTCCTTCTCTTGCTCCATTGATTAAAATTGCACGTGTGCTGGGAGTGCGCCTGGGTACATTCCTTGATGATATGGATGATGAAGGACCTGTGCTTTGCCGCAAAAAAGAGGCTAGTGATACTATTAGTTTCTCTAATAATGCCATTCATTCCCGCAAGCACATGGAGTATCATTCTCTTTCAAAGTCGAAAGCGGACCGGCACATGGAGCCTTTCATTATTGATGTGGCCGAGAGCTCGGACAATGAATTCATACTTTCTTCACACGAAGGAGAAGAATTTATTATGGTTATGGAAGGAACTATGGAGATTAACTATGGGAAAAGCACATATGTTCTTGAAGAAGGAGATAGTATTTACTATGATTCTATTGTGCCTCACCATGTACATGCTTTTGAAGGACACGCTGCTAAAATATTAGCTGTAATCTATACTCCTATTTAATAAACATACACATGCAATTATTTGATAGAACTTTGGGCCAGTGGCTGGAACACTGGGCCGAGGAAACTCCGGATAAGGAATATATTGTATATTCCGACAGAAACTTACGCTTTACCTGGAAGCAATTTAATGAACGTGTGGACGAGATGGCAAAAGGGCTTATTTCTATTGGTGTTGAAAAAGGCACCCATGTAGGAATATGGGCAACTAATGTACCCGACTGGCTTACGTTCCTTTACGCTTGTGCCAAGGTTGGTGCTATATATGTGACGGTTAATACAAGTTATAAATTAACCGAACTTGAATATCTTTGCCAGAACTCGGACATGCACACATTATGCATTACAAATGGTGATCGCGACAGCGACTTTGTAGAAATGATCTACAAGATGCTTCCGGAACTGAAAACCTGCCAACGTGGTCATCTGCAAAGCAAACGCTTCCCTCAGATGAAGAATGTGGTTTACATTGGACAAGAGAAACTTCGTGGAATGTACAACACAGCGGAAGTTCTTCTCCTTGGAAACAATGTGGATGACGCTTGTTTGGTTGAAGCGAAAAAGAAGGTAAGCTGTCATGATGTGGTAAACATGCAATATACATCTGGTACAACCGGTTTCCCAAAAGGGGTAATGCTGTCTCATCATAATATAGCAAATAATGGATATTTAACCGGTGAACATATGAAGTTTACCGCCGATGATAAACTCTGTTGTTGTGTTCCTTTGTTCCATTGCTTTGGGGTGGTACTTGCCAGTATGAATGTGTTGACGCACGGCTGTACACAGGTAATGGTAGAACGTTTTGATCCTCTGGTTGTTCTTGCTTCTATCCATAAAGAAAGGTGCACAGCTGTTTATGGAGTGCCCACCATGTTTATTGCGGAGCTACATCACCCTATGTTCGATATGTTTGATCTTACCTCTCTTCGAACAGGAATCATGGCCGGCTCACTTTGTCCGGTGGAGCTGATGAAGCAAGTACAGGAAAAGATGTTTATGAAGGTGACCAGCGTATATGGATTGACAGAGACCTCTCCCGGAATGACTCAGACACGCATTGATGATTCGTTTGATGCCCGCTGTAATACTGTGGGATACGAATTTGAATTTACCGAAGTGAAAGTTCTTGATCCCGAAACGGGAGAAGAATGTCCTGTTGGCGTTCAGGGTGAGATGTGTAACCGTGGCTATAACAATATGAAAGGCTATTATAAAAATCCTGAAGCAACAGCCGAAGTGATTGATAAAAATGGTTTTCTTCATTCGGGCGATCTTGGTGTAAAAGATGAGGATGGCAACTACCGCATAACCGGACGAATAAAAGATATGATTATCCGTGGAGGTGAGAATATCTATCCACGTGAAATAGAGGAGTTCTTGTACAAACTTCCCGGAGTAAAAGATGTACAGGTAGCAGGTGTGCCTTCTGAGAAATATGGTGAAGCGGTTGGCGCGTTTATTATTCTTCACGAAGGAGTGGATATGCAAGAATCTGATGTTCGTGAATATTGCAAAGATAAAATAGCCAGGTATAAGACTCCCAAATATGTGTTCTTTGTCAATGAGTTCCCAATGACAGGAAGTGGGAAGATTCAGAAATTTAAATTAAAAGAACTGAGTCTCAAACTTTGTGAGGAACAAGGAATTGAAATTATTTAATATTTAATATATCGCAGAATAGTCCCGGATAAAGTTTAAATCTTTTGTCCGGGACTTCTTTTTTTATGCCCTGCTTAATCAGCTTTATTCTTTATGAAACAAAAGAAAGCATAAAGAGGTGAGTATCATGATTAAAAAATCGGAATCCTTTTGTGTCACTATTTAGAAAATCTTATCTTTGCCGAATTAATTTAATAAACTAATCATAATTTAGTATGTCTACAAAATTATTCTCTGAGCTGCCTTACAAAGTGGCAGACATTACACTTGCCGACTATGGTCGCAAGGAACTCGATCTGGCAGAACAAGAAATGCCCGGGCTAATGGCTCTTCGCGAAAAGTATGGAGAATCTAAACCTCTTAAAGGTGCTCGTATTATGGGCTCACTTCACATGACCATCCAAACAGCGGTGTTGATTGAAACATTGGTTGCTTTGGGTGCAGACGTGCGTTGGTGCTCATGCAATATATATTCTACGCAAGATCATGCTGCTGCTGCTATCGCTGCTTCAGGAGTTCCTGTTTTTGCATGGAAAGGTGAATCATTGGAAGAATACTGGTGGTGTACATTACAGGCACTTACCTTTCCTGGTCACCAGGGACCTACAGTAATTGTTGACGATGGTGGCGATGCTACTATGATGATTCACTGTGGATATGAAGCAGAGAAGAATCCTTCTTTACTTGACGCTGAAGTTCATGCAGAAGACGAAAAACAATTATATGCTATCCTGAAAAATGTATTGAAGGAAGATAACGGTATCTGGGGACGTATGGTACCTGAAATCCGTGGTGTATCTGAAGAAACAACAACAGGTGTTCACCGTTTGTACCAGATGATGGAAGAAGGAAAACTTCTTTTCCCTGCATTTAACGTAAACGACTCAGTTACAAAATCTAAATTCGATAACTTATATGGCTGCCGTGAGTCTTTGGCCGATGGTATCAAACGTGCTACCGATGTAATGATTGCCGGTAAGGTAGTTGTTGTTTGTGGCTATGGTGATGTAGGTAAGGGATGTTCTCACTCAATGCGTTCTTACGGAGCAAGAGTTATCGTTACTGAAATTGATCCTATCTGTGCGCTTCAGGCTGCTATGGAAGGTTTCGAAGTAATGACAATGGAAGACGCCGCAAGTCAGGGAAATATTTTTGTTACTACAACAGGTAATATTGATATTATCCGTATTGATCATATCGAAAAGATGAAAGATCAGGCTATCATCTGTAACATTGGTCACTTCGACAATGAAATACAGGTTGAGAACCTGAAGAACTATCCTGGTATCAAGAGTCGTAATATCAAACCACAGGTTGATCAATACTTCTTCCCTGACGGACATTCTGTTCTTCTTCTTGCTGATGGTCGCTTAGTTAATCTTGGCTGTGCTACAGGTCACCCATCATTTGTAATGAGTAACTCATTTACAAATCAGACATTAGCTCAGATAGAACTGTTCAAAAAGAAATACGAAATTGATGTTTATCGTTTGCCTAAAGAATTGGACGAAGAAGTTGCTCGTCTCCATCTTAAAAAGATTGGGGTAAAACTAACTAAACTTACACCTGAGCAAGCTGCTTATATTGGAGTTTCAGTTGATGGTCCTTACAAGGCAGATCATTACAGATATTAATTCAGATAGAAAATTGTGAGTAGAAAGCTCAACTAAAAAGATTATGATGAAGAAATCATTGCCAGATATTATTGCGATTGTAGCATTCGTTGTTATATCGCTTGCCTATTTCTTTCCTGCTATAACGGAAGGAAGAGTTCTTGCTCAACATGATTCTGTTGCAAGCATTGGGCTGGGACAGGAGTCTAAAGAATTCACAGAGAAAACAGGAGAGCGTACCCGGTGGACTAATGCAATATTTGGTGGCATGCCTACTTATCAGATATCACCAAGCTATGATTCAACAAGTGTAATACAGAAGATTGAAAAGGCTTACAGGCTTTTTCTTCCTAACTATGTATTCCTTGTTTTTATCATGCTGCTTGGTTTTTATATTCTTTTACGAGCATTTGACTTTCCAGTCTATCTTTCTGTATTAGGAGCAATAGTCTGGGCTTTCTCTTCCTATTTCTTTATTATTATTGGTGCCGGACACATCTGGAAATTTGTTACGCTGGCTTATATTCCACCTACAATTGCCGGAGTGGTGCTGGCATATAGGAAGAAATATCTGATAGGAGGAGTCCTTACTGCTTTCTTTATTGCATTGCAAATTCTTTCTAACCATGTGCAAATGACTTACTATTTCTTGTTTGTCATTCTCTTTATGGTTATTGCTTATTTTGTTGAGGCTTACAAAAACAAAGAGTTGCCCCACTTCTTTAAAGCAAGTGGCGTACTTATTATCTCAGCATTAATAGGTGTATCGGTAAATATCTCTAATCTGTATCATACATATGAGTATAGTAAGGATACCATGCGCGGTAAGTCTGAATTGGTAAAACAAAATAATGCTAATCAAACTAACAGCGGATTGGAACGCGACTATATTGTTCAGTGGAGTTATGGCATTGGAGAAACATTCTCTTTGCTTGTTCCAAATGTAAAAGGTGGAGCTTCTCTTCCTTTGGCTTCTAATGAGGCTGCCATGGAAAAAGCCAACCCGGCATATTCTCAAATATACAATCAAATTGGTCAATATTGGGGAGAACAACCCGGCACTTCGGGCCCGGTTTATGTAGGCGCATTTATATTGACGCTCTTTATTCTGGGGCTTTTTATTGTAAAGACTCCTATTAAATGGGCATTGCTTGCAGCTACAGTCTTGTCAATCCTTCTTGCATGGGGACGGAACTTTATGGGCTTCACCGATTTCTTCCTCGATTATATTCCAATGTATTCCAAGTTCAGGGCAGTATCTTCCATTCTTGTTATTGCTGAATTTACCATCCCATTGCTTGCTGTTCTGGCATTGAAAGAGATTATTGAAAAGCCTCAGATTCTGAAACAGAACCTGAAGTATTTCTATATAAGTTTAGGGCTTACAGGTGGAATAGCATTGCTATTTGCTCTTGCTCCCGGATTCTTCTTCTCTTCATTTATATCTTCCAGCGAGATGCAGGCACTACAGGGTATTCCTGCAGATCAGCTCTCTCCTTTGCTTGCTAACCTTACAGAGATTCGCCAAAGTATTTTCACTTCCGATGCATGGAGAAGTGTGATCATTATTCTTATTGGTGGGGCTTTAGTTCTTGCATATAATACAGGTAAGCTAAAAGCAAAGTGGATGGTTCTGGCTCTTACAGTTCTTTGCTTGGGAGATATGTGGGGCGTGGATAAACGTTATCTGAAAGATGCTGATTTTGTAGAACCGGAACAACGCATGGCTGTAGTTCAGAAAACTCCTGCCGATGAATTTATTCTTCGTGATAAAAGCCTGGATTACCGTGTGCTTAACTTTGCAGTGAGTACTTTCAATGATAACAATACTTCTTACTGGCACAAGAGTGTGGGAGGCTATCACCCTGCCAAGCTGAGACGTTATCAGGAGATGATTGAACAACATATTTCACAAGAGATGGCAACCCTGCAACAGCAGATTCCTGCAATGCAGGGAGATATGGCCCGGTTGAATCCTGATTCTTTCCGTGTGATAAACATGTTGAATACGAAATATTTTATTTTTCCAACAGGAAAGGGACAAACCGCACCGATTCAGAATCCTTATGCTTACGGCAATGCGTGGTTTGTTGAGAACGTGAAGTATGTACAGAATGCCAATCAGGAGATAGAAGCTTTAGGCACAATCTTGCCTACCAAGACAGCAGTTGTAGCCGATAACTTCAAGCAAGCATTAAATGGTGTTCAAACAGCATTCAAAGACTCTTTGTCTACTGTTAAACTAACCTCTTATGCTCCGAATGCACTGACATACGAAACATCTTCATCCAAATACGGAGTGGTTGTCTTCTCTGAAGTTTACTATCCTGGATGGCAGGCTTATCTGGATGGAAAAGCAGTGCAACACGGACGTGCGGACTATATTCTTCGTGCCATGAATGTTCCAGCCGGTAAGCATAAGATTGAGTTTAAGTTCGATCCTCAGTCTATTCATACAACAGAGAACATTGCTTATGTTGCTTTAGGATTATTGATTCTTGGAGCAATAGGAGTGATTGTGATTGAAGTTAGAAAGAAGAGACAATAATATTACTGATAAGAAATAATAATCGCCGGTTAAGCATCTTTTTATAAGTGCTTAACCGGCGATTTGTTTATTGCATAATATATTAAAGTCCTTGACTTATTTTTTAGTTACCGTATTTGCTAAATGTAGAATTTTACTTAGAATGTACTTGGCAAAGCTAACAATTGATATTGCAATGTTTTAGCCAAACGGTAATGACCTAAAGCATTTGGATGCAGACGGTCGGTTTTGCTGTCATGAAAATACGGTGTGTTAGAATCGTATAATGGATACAATCCGCTTATAGAATGCAGATCAATTAATGGAACTGCCCAATAATCGCTTGCTTGCTTTAAAACCTCTATATAAGAATCAAGATATAGCCCCAAATCATTAGCATAGTTTTCATCGGGCTGCACATTCTTTTCGCTGAATGAAGCGAAAGCTCGATGAATGGGCGTCAGGATTATAACTTGTTTATTGGCATAATTCTTTTTCAGAAATGACATCACTTTATTGATTCGACCGCAGAAAGTTGAGTCGCAAATTATTGGTTGGCGATGTTTGCGCGTTACAGTTTGTCCGTTGAAGTTTGTTGTTTCATTCGTTTCAGCAAAGAACTTCCCCAGCGGAGTATTGTGGTTATAGTCATTTGTACCTGCCCAAATAAAAATAGCATCAATAGAATCAGCCTTTTCGCTGTGTAACTTATCTGCCATTTTGTATATGCCATCCCATTGATAACCACTCTTTGCATATACACAGTAATTTATTCCCATTAGCTCTTTCAGGTATTGCCAATACCATACGGTTGTGGCATTATTACCAGGATCCGTCATTGAATCACCTAGAAACGCTACTTTTTTACCCTGCCATTGTGTGTTAAGTGTCTTTTCGCTTCCTTTAATTGCTGCTCTCTTCATGGTTGGTTGTCCATTCTGGGCACTAACCAGAGCT
Source organism: Bacteroidaceae bacterium (assembly GCA_963667395.2). Taxonomy (GTDB): domain Bacteria; phylum Bacteroidota; class Bacteroidia; order Bacteroidales; family Bacteroidaceae; genus Bacteroides. The sequence continues at coordinate 2,628,682 of CAXXJL010000001.1, read as the reverse complement.
GGTACCGAATTCAGTACGACTAGTACTAATGTGATTATAAACTTCTTCATAATATTTTATTTATTGATTACCAACGTTGGTTTTGTATTTTCATTTATTATTCGTCTAATAAATCTCTCATCATGTATAAACCAGACAAACTTAGTAGATATTTTTGATTTATTGTTGCTACTGAATAAGAATATTATTCAGACTCTGCTTCGTTAATAGACAATGGGATCAATATTCTTAAATGTTCGCACTGATAATCAGTTATTTATATATATTAGGTGGCAGGAGTGGCAGGAAAAAAGAGTATTTTACGGTTTCAGAAATAGAATTTCAAGAATTCCGCAATTTGCGGAATTCTCAGAATTTAATTTCCAGAACGGAAAAAAGTATTATTTTCCTGCCACTCCTTCTATGTTGTAATCCAAATTATAAGAGTATTATTAATATTTATTATACTTTTTATTAGCTTTGTAATCAGGGAGTTGAAGAGGAAACAAGCTCTGCTGAGGAGCAACTTGTCAGCAATAAACTTCCTGCGTTACTCTGTAACATCACTTTGAGGGGATGGTCTGTCTGATTTTTCCCCTCTTTTTATGTTACAGATATCGCTATATGGCTAGGAAAACCTATTATATATGTTTCTCTAGTTTCAGCAATAATTAGTAAATTCCTATATAAAACAACCTTCTATAAGTAGTTCTAACTGATTCTTTCAGTTTCTACATAATCCTTTTCAGTTCAATAGGAAAGAGGCCGCAATCTGCCAAAGCAGGCAAAGCTGCAAGAGGTGGCTAGCGGTCACTCTTTATATAGATTTTATATGGGTATTATTATTTAACCATTCCATATTCGTATTTATGTTTCTTTTTTAGAGTGTAATATATTCTGTTTAACAACTTTCTTGCAATTCGTATGATTGCCTTATTTGGTTCCATTCTTTTGCAAAGATGAATAAAACTATGCGTCAGAGCTGGATCTATTCTTGAAGCAACCCAAGCACTTTCAATCAGACCTTTCTTTAAATGAATTTGCCCTCTAAAAGTCATTTCTCCATTGTTGCTCGTTTCTCCACTCGAATGACAAGTCGGTATTATTCCTACAAAACAGGCTAGCTTGTCCGTGTTAGAAAAACGTTCTATATTTTCTATTTCCAATAGAAAAGTAAGCCCTGTAATCAAGCCTATTCCGGGAACACTTCTTATTAATTCCATATCTTTAATATATTTATCAGAAATAGCCAAGCTATGAATTTTTTTATTCACTTCTAATAAAAGAAGGCGCTGTTGTTCTACTTCTCTTATTAATAGGGATAATGCTTCATTTCCATTTTGCGTATTTAGGGATATTTCTTTTAACCATTTAAGAAAGCGTTTTGACCAATGACAAGATGACTTTTCAAATTCAGGAGGATAGGCTATCCCATAAAAATAAAGAAAAGACTTTATTCGCTGTTTGAAACGGACCAGATCCTTGACCAACATTTCTCGAGAACGAATAAAAGAACGATTTTCTAAGGTCTCAATCAATGGAATATGTATTCCGGTGAGTTCTTTAGCTCTCAGAGAACGGGCTATTTTCTTGCTATCGCAAGAATCATTCTTATGCACATGTTCCTTTTGACTAGTCGGTATGTCAGCGGGATTGACTACTATATTTTTTATATTCAACTTTTCCAGTTCAAAGTGAATATGAAATCCACAGAATCCAGCTTCATAAGCAGAATAGTAATTACCACCAGGAAAATTTTCATCCAGATATTTCCATAATAATAGGGGAACCGGTGGCTGACTAAAAGTCTTATGATGCAAATGTTCTGTGTAGATTGTCACTGCCCAACTCTTTAGATGAACATCAATTCCAACATAAATATTTTCTCCATTGAAATTTACTTTGTTACTTTGTGTACGCATAAGCTTTGAATATTTGAATGTTTAAGTTTGGTACCTCAAATATAAAAAATACTCTTAGCTTATGCTTCTTATTTTTTCACTTCAGCATATTTATTGCAAACATAGGATCTGCCACCTGCCATTTTATATAATGTAGATTATCAATGTATTATAAAATGCACAACTTGATAAATGGCTTTAAGCCAACAAAAAAGGGTGTAGATGGTGTACATAAAAAGAGTTTTTTTGGCTTCCAGAAATAAAATTTCAAGAATTCCGCAAAATGCAGAATTTTCGTTTTTTTATTTCTCAGAACGAAAAAAGGACGATTTATGTACACCATCTACACCATGGGAAATATATCTAGTTGATAATCAATTGTGTTTGTCCACTTGTAAAGTGCTTGGCTGGTAATAGCAGGATAAAAGCAATATGGATTATTGCAATACAGCTCTGGAATTATTTATATGGAAAGGGAGATTAGTAATTTTCAAAAGAGGGTATAATCCAAACATGTACAAGATTGAATCCAAACACGTACAAGACTGGGGGCAAACTTGTACATGTTTGGATTGAGAAGACTAGAATAAATTGTTAGTTGCTGCTTTTGTTTTTATTACATTGTGCTGTGGCAAGCATTAAACTTCTCTGATAGCATAATAGAAAGGCTAAACACTTGTAGCATTAAGTTTATTAAAAATAGCCTGGCTTCTAATTTTTCTGCATATATTCTTTAATCTGCTTGGAGATTTCTGCCATTCCTGCTATTGAAGGGTGGCCGCTTTTCTTTTCTATATTGTGAAGCTCAATACAGTCTATTTTATAATGAGCGCAGATTGCTTTGGTAGATTCGTTAATGTCATTGGTTAGTTCGCTGTTCAGAATAAAGTAGATCTTAACGTTAGGATAGTAATCAACCATATTTGATAGGAGATATGCCAATGCAGGGCGGAATGAATAGAGGTCTTTCTTTGCCCAGTTGTCGTACTGGTATTCTCCAACAGGAGATTTAGCCCAACAGTCGTTTGTGGCACCGAATATAAAGATAACATCTGGGTTGCCGAGCTTTTTCATTCTGGTGATGAAAGAACGATCACTGTAATCTTCTTTGCGATAGCCGGTATTACATATAGTTGAGCCCGAAAAAGAATTGTTGACGCAAAGTTTGTAATTGTTTTCTTTGATAAGTTTGTGCCACCATGTTTCACGAACCGATGTAACGTCGGTTTTATTCTTTGGATTTGCGTAATACCAAACATAGTTGGTGTCTGGTTGGAGATATCCCTCAAACGTGGAATAAGAATCGCCTAAAACAGAGATAGATTTTGAACTTTGAGCGAATGATAAACTGCCGCATAACGTGCAGAGTAAGAAAAAGAGTACTCTGATTTTCATGATATTTAGTATTTTAATGTTTTCTATCTTGAATGATGCTTTTCATTTCTCCGGTTTAAGGATTAACCTTATAACAAACCAGATATGATGAGCAACAGTACTTACCCATCCATAATGCTTTGCCATAATGTGGAATCGTTCTTTTAAAGAGGCTTTGTGGTTTTGTGTGGTTAATCCTTCATCGAGATAATCTATAATTGTGATGTGAGTGTTGTGCAGCGTTGAGGCTTTTTTCATAACCCTGATGCACCAGTCGAAATCTGCAGAAAAGCAATAGGTTAAATCAAAAGGTTCTGCAAGGGTGCGTTTGGCAAAGAAAGCCTGATGGCATACCAGCATTCCTTGCTTAAAGCTTTTCCAGGTAAGTATCTCCGGTGTTTGCAAACGGCGCATGTACAGAAACTCTCCTTTCTCATTGACAATGGCTGTTTCTCCATAAAGAATATCCGGTAAAGTATCGGAAGTAATGGAATCTGTTATTTGCTGAAGGGCATCTTTTCCGTGAAAAATATCTCCGGCATTCAGGAAACAGAGATAATCACCCGATGCTGTTGCAATTCCTTTGTTCATGGCATCGTACAGCCCTTTGTCCGGTTCACTAATCACCGTATTTACGTTATCGCGGTATTTATCAATAATGGCAAGGGTGCTATCTTTGGAAGCACCGTCAATAATGATGTATTCATAGTTTTTGTAAGTCTGTGCCACAATACTCTGAATGGTCTTTTCAATTACCTTTGCGGCATTGTACGTAACCGTGATGATTGTGAAACGTGGATTAGGGCGGCTATGCATCTTTTCCGGTTATTTTATTATAGATGTCAATGTACTTCTTTGCAATGATTCCTTCAGAGTAATAGGTGGCAACCTTTCGGGTGGCTTCTTCTGATAGGGTTGGGTATTCCGATTCATTTAAAGCCCAGTGTATTCCATTGGCAAAATCTTGTGAAGATTTGTATTCGGCAACATAGCCGTTGTGAAGATGGTCTATCATTTCAGGAATACCTCCTATGTTGAATCCAACGCAAGGAGTTCCGCAAGCCATCGCCTCCATAATGGTATTAGGCAGATTCTCTTCCAAAGAAGGGGTTACGAATAAATCCACGGAATTGTAAATGTCTACAATAGCCTTCTCATCACTTACAAAATCCAGGGCATAAACAGGAAAAGGAATCATCTCTTTAAGCTGTGAAGATTGTTTTCCAAAGACCACTACTCCGATAGTATCTTTCATCTCCGGATATTTATCCACCAGTAAGTGACAAGACTCTACCAGATAATCAATACCCTTTCGTTTATCCGTTATCTTAACTGAGCCAAACAGCAACAGCTTCTTATCCTGAGGCAGATTGCATTTATAGCGGGCCTCTTTCTTATCATGGGGCTTGAATAAGTTGATATTGATAGGATTAGGAATATTTGTTGTTCGGTGCCCTGTCAGCAACCGGCTCTTTTCAGCCTGTGAGCGAAGCCATGCGCTGCAAGCTACAAATGTAATGTTTGCATTCTTGTACAGCTCAAGTTTCTTCTTGAAAATCCTGTAAGAAAGATCTTTCTTACTACCATTCTTATACAGGAAAGGGCAGTCGTGACATTCCTCCTGATAGTTGGTACATTCCCGGGAATGATGACAAATACCGGTGCAAGGCCACATATCATGCATGGTCCATACAATGGGTTTTCCCGATTCAATAATGTGCTTTATATCATTCAGCGAGAGCATTCCCTGGTTTATCCAGTGGAGATGAATAACATCAGCTTGTTTGAATTCTGGTAAGGAGGTAATATTTGTACCGGTATTTGCAATAGAAACAGCAAAAAGATTGTTTTTCTTGAAATGGTTTGCCTTCCAGATAACGATGCGTTCCCATACAAATCTGATAACGTTCATCCATGAACGGTCTAATGGAACTACACTTATTTGGTCCGTCTGTTTATCACGTACCAGCATTTTTGCTTTAATACCATTATTCTTGAGCGATTCCATTAATCGGCTGGCTGCTATAGCAGCACCTCCGATACGTTCCGATGTATTGATTATAAGTACTCTCATCTTGTGAAATGTTTCGACAAAAGTAGTCGTTTTAGCTGAAAAAAGAACAGGAAAAGGCGTTTTTTTGCGCAATAGTCTTATTATGCGCCAAAGTCTCCTTTCAGGGTGCGTTTTATCCTTCTGATTGCCTTAGCCATGAACGAATTGGTCTTTCTGTAGTAGTTTTCAATAGACTTTCTTGCTTTCAGGTTTTCTTCAATTGGCTCTATTTTTATTACCGGGAGTTCTTCCTGATAGAGAGAAGAAGCATATAGTCCGCCCCCGCCACAGTTTGTTCCGCTTCCGTCGAATCCAATGTTCTGTACCAGAGACTTACCTACGTTCAGTGAGAGGACATCTTTCAGGAACAGACTGGCATTCCAGCGTATGGCCCAGGAATTGTTCTTCCCTTCAATCTGACGGCGAAGCATACGTGTAAAGCGGTATGAACTATTAAAATCGAAAGTCTTTGTGAGTTTGCGTTCTTCCAGTTCCTTGAGCAAAGCCTTTCCATCTGGATTGAATAAGTTCCATGCTCTTTCCCAGGTTGCCCATCCCCAGCTTCCGGTCCATTTTATTAAGAATGTATCTGGAAGAGTAGAATCCTCAAAGAATTCACAAGCCTGAATATGTCCCACTTTGGATTCGTCTTTATACATTTCAAGCGCATCATTCATGAATTTAAGGAAATTAGGAGCCACCACCAAATCATCTTCCAGTACAATTACGCGGCCATATTCTTTTACCCGGGTAGTTACTCCATCGATGATGCTTTTTGCCAATCCCCAATTCTTCTCTCGCTCAATGATGGTAATCTTAGCAAAGCCGCTGACAGTGTGAATAAATCTTCTCACTTCATCAACAGCCGGCTGTGTTTCTTCATTTTTAGCTGCATCCGAATAAATAAAAAGTTCACTTTCTTTTGCCAGACTGTTTTGCTGCAAAAACTGAACCGCCATCCGTGCATGCTCAGGGCGATTATATACAAAAAGTAGGATTGGTGAATATAGACTATTCATAAGGCATTTTCTAATTAAGTTTTTTATTAATCAGTTCTATCAGTTGACTAGCAAAGGCTTGCCAATTATTTTTGTTCAGAAAATCCGGATAATCAAATTCCTTTTTGCTATCCTGATGTTTTTCAATGATGCTTTCTATTTCAGACAGATCGTTAAATACGTAGACTCCTAACTGCTTTTCTGCAGCATAATCTTTAAATGATCCGGTGTTGGGACCTATCACTTTTGCACCATAGGACAAAGAGTCCATCAGTAGTCCAGAGCTTAACACAGAATCAGAAAGATAAGGTATCAGCACAAATTGTGCGGCATCAATATATACCTTCAGTTCATTAAATGATGGCGATTCTTTCAACCATGTGATGCTTTCCGGCAGATGTTGCGTTATGTTTTCTTCCAGTTCGGATGAATTGCATTTTCCCATCATCATAATAGAAACAGGATGTTTGAAAGGGTGTTCCTCTACAAATTTTACGAACTCCAGTACTCCTTTGTATTTGGAAATGTTGCCCCATATCAATAATTGATACTGCTTGAGGTGATTCTGAGTGGCTGCATCCATTCTGTTTTTAGTGGGATGATGCATAAAAACGGTCTTGCCAACAGCTTTAGAATTTAATTCCTGCGCAACCTTTATTCCTTCCATACTATGTGTTACGATGAGATGCGAAATATGTGCCATGAACGTCATTATTCCCTTCTCTAATTTGTAGTAGCGGGGAGAGTGCGGTTCCTTGTTGTGCAGAAACCATACGATTTTTTTGCCAATAATTCGTAGATAGATAATGAATAGAATAGCTGTAATGGTTTGCAATATTCCATGTGGTCTTTCAGGAGTTGTTTCTATCCAATGAAAGATGAAGCAATCACCCTGATTCTTTCGATATAAAAGGCTTTTCAATGGATTCTTATGAGGTGCATTGATTACCTTTGTGTTTTTTGTATGGTTTAGTGCTTGTATAAAATCCTGTATATAGGGATTGCTGTTATCAGCACCAGCCAGTAGATGAGGAAAGACAGTTACATTCATATTTTCTATTTCATAGTAAATAAGCTATCATTTACTTTTTTAAGATAACGCATTCAATGTTGTTTATTTGTGCAGCTACTTCAGAATATGAACTTCTGGAAGAACCTACTATTTTATGGGTCTGCGCAAGTGTGTACATTTCGATCAATGCTTCCTGCATGCCACTTATACTGTTTCTGTCAGCTGGTTTGCCAGAAGTAATTATTCGTTTTCCGAATGTTTCAATAAGAATTCTTTTGTCCTCTTCAGAGTCAGATGCCAAATAGAAATTTGCATTTTCACAGCACTCTATCTCTTTCTTTATCTGTTCAATAAAGAGATCGGTTGGACTTTCCATTATGGATAGCATATTGTCGGTACGTCGGATATGAATACCAATGGTATGTTCATTAAACAGTGCTGATCTGCGTTTTATTTCTTCTTGTAAAGAGGCTATTGGGATAAATGCATCTAAGGGTTTCTCATTGGGCGAATGAAAGAAATCAGACCAACTGGCAATGTAAACTCGCTTTTGCTTTGCCCATGCTTTGAAGTCAAAGCCTTGAAACAAGAGCTCATTTACATCTGCTTCATATATGCAATCATTAAAGAACAATTGCTGAAACCTTTTTGGAAGATAAAAATTCTTTTTCCTTGGACGGTCATAAGTCAACAGGTCAAGCAATGAAGCCTCTTTTAATGTTATATTGTTATCGATAGATAGCTGTTGAAATAGCTCATCGAAATGACAATTGAGTTCCCAGCCTTTATACCAGATAATGCGTAGTCCGGAGTTTACTTCACGAGCCAATGTGATAGCGGAATCAATCGCTCTCATTCTATTTCCCAAACCTCCTACAGGTACTAATGTAATCATGACTTTGTGACTTTCTGCTCTTATTTTATAATAAATACACTAGAATCGCGTAAAAAATATAGAGGGGTAAAGAAAGCTTTAACTTTTCCTCTGCCAGGGGATATGTGAGGATAAAGTAAAGCATAGTTCTTCTGGCTGATATAGCACGACTGCATGATACCGCTTAATGTGCCCTTACTCATCAGTCTTACAATTTCTTGTGTACATTTCTGTTTGAAAGGAAGGTTACTCACAGCCTGAAAATATCGCTTGGTTACTTTTCTTCTTTGGTTATTGGTTAGTGCTTTAATAGCAAGTAGCAGGCCATTGAGGTTGGAATAATAAATCTTGCTTGACTGATAGGAGGTGGCTTGTGAATGTCTGCGCCAGAAAACTAAATTCTCATTAACGAAAATCACACCTCCTGCTACTTCTGCTACCAGACTGATGAGGGAGTCATAAGATACATTCTTTTCTTTAGTCACCACTTGGTTATAAAGAGGTAAAATATCTCGGTGAAAGAGACATTCATGTCCGGGAATATAAGGCTTTAGCAAGAAATATAATTCATTTACCACACTGTTGGCTGGATTTTTTGCTCCCAATGTGTTGGATGGCACGTCTTTGAATAGCATTGAATTATGAAAAGCCATCCGATTGCTGCCGATATTCAGCATCAGACGCTCTATCTTCTTTTCATCCCAAATGTCGTCTTGATCGGCAGAAGCAATATACTCTCCGGTAGCTTTATTGAATGCCGACGAAAAGTTATAGTTGAATCCCTGAGAAGTACTGTTGATGTATAATTTAACCCTGCCATCGTGTGCCATATATGTCTGTACGATGCTTGCTGTTCCGTCTGTGCTGCAATCATCTTGCACAATCAGTTCATGAACAGGATATGTTTGTGTCAGGATAGAGTCTATCTGCTCTTTCAAATACTTCTCGCCGTTGTAAGTGCAGAGTACTACTGAAATCCTCTTGTATTCTTTCATCTTTTTAGATTTTAGGTAAAGGAATCAATTTGGATATTTCACACCTGATTGCTTTAATTAAACGGAATAAGTATTGTGATATTTTCTTTTTTAATGGAATTTTTTTTATTTTTTCCATCTCTTTCAATTGCTCTAACGTAAGTGAAGGATTAACTTGCATAGCTAGCTCTTCAAACTCGAGAGCTTTCTCTTCATTGCCTGTAGAAAGGTAATACTGTATCTGTCGGATGCAACCGATGCTGTATGTTTCTGTAAGTTTTTTGAAGATGGTTTCGTTCTTCCCTTTATAATGGTCCATTAACAGACCGCGGTTGATAACAGAAATAAGCATCTGCTTTTCTGATGAAGCCATGCTCCAGATACTCTGTTTATGCTGCCGGTAAACGGCCATAACTTTATTCATGAAGTAAAATCACCATGCTCTGCATTAAGCACATGGAGGGCAAAGTCGTAAGAGGTTACTTTGTTGAACCATGACGGTAATTCTCCAAACAGTCCTAAACGAAACATTACCGTTACATTGGTGATTGGGTTACAGGTAATAATATCTATTACTGAGTTTACTTTCTTCTGATATACACCATTACTGATACTTTTACTTCCATTTTCCTGATAATAATTCAGAGCACGGTGAAAACAGGCAGAATATTTTTTGTGCTGGTCCAGAAAATCAGCTTGTATCTGTAATTTATGCTTGTTAATCCAGAAGTCATCTCCTTCGCAGATAGCCATATATTCACCGGAACAAAGATTATAATTCTGGATAAAGTTTTTCTGCAGGCCAAGATTTTTGTCATTAGCATTCAGTTTAATGATATCCGGATATTTTTTTTGGTATTCCCGACATATATTTGCTGTATTGTCAGTACTGAAATCTTCCCCGATTACCAGCTCGAAAGGAAAATCAGTCTTTTGCTTAACTACACTTTCAATGGCGTCGGCAATGTATTTCTCGTGATTGTAGGTAAGCATTAGCACACTAACCTTAACTTTTTCTTTCATTCGGCTGTCTGATTATTTTGTGTTGCTTTCTTTTTAAAAAGCAAAGATATTATTTCATCAAAGATTGCTGACCCCATCCATTTGTTTATGCAGATATAGGCGGCAGCAAAAAGAAGAATTTGTGCAGCCATCAGTAATCTGATGTCAGTAATCAAAAAACGTAGCGGATAGCAACAGGCAAAAAGCAGAAGGGATTGCAACAGATAAGGCATTATGTCTTTAACCTGATACCATCCCGGATAATTGCCATGCTTATGTACTATAATGATATTGGCAATATAGATCATCATTCGGGCTATTACCAGACCGGTTACCATTATCCATACGCTTGCCTGCATTGTGCACAGCAAAGCAATAACGGTAACTATCAGCTTGAAAACCTCTAATTTGAGAATAGCATCTGAACGGCCGCTTACTTTAAGGAAGTTAGTGTTGATGGCTGTCAGTACGGTAAATATTCCTCCTACACAAAGTAGTTGGAAGAAAGGAATAGAGTTTGCCCATTTATCTGTCAGTGCAATGCGTATAAACGGATCGCCCACAAGCACCAGCCCGATCAATGCCGGAAAGGTGAGGAAAGAGGTGAGCCGGATCGTTTTGCGATAAGCCCGCAACAAGCGTTCCTTGTCATCCTGTATGGATGAAAAAATGGGGAATGTGGCACTTTGAATACTTCCATAAATAGTGCTGACTCCCATATCGGACATCTTTCCTCCCTGACTGTAATATCCCAGTTGTTGCAACGGGTATATCTTACCGATAAAAACGGAGTAGATGTTGAGAAAACCTGTATTGATGATGTAAGAAAGCATTAGATTTGAGGCGAAAGCAAACAATTCCTTTATGGATTGAAAGCTGAACACCCAGATGGGGCGCCAACGACTCATTATCCAAAGAAGAATGGAACGGATAATAGCCAGAGATACTGGTTGCACAACTAATGTCCACACGCCATAACCGGAATAAGCCATGTATAAGGAGAGTAATCCGGAGCCTAACAAAGAGATAAAGTTTACTTTAGTCAGCTTCTTGAAATTAATCTGTTTGGTAAGTATGGTGCCTTGTATAATGCTGACTGAGTTTATCGGAATAGCCAGAAAGACAATACGGGCAATCAGTGTAAGTGATGGCTGTTTGAAGAACGCTGCAATGAGTGGAGCACATAGAAAAAGTAAAAGATAGACTACAATACTTGCTCCCATGTTGAAATAGAACACAGAACTGTAATCTGTTGATGTTGCATCTTTTTTGCGAATGAGAGCAGTTGAAAAACCACTCTCAATCACAATATTTGCTAAAGCTGTAAAGATGGAAAGCATGCCAACCAGGGCGTAATCTTCAGTAGAAAGAATACGGGCTACCATTATTCCCACCAGGAAGAGAATGATTTGTTGCCCTACTTTATCCAGCACATTCCAGATTAATGCCCAAATGGTTTTCTCTTTCAGCGTTTTTGCCATTCTTCTTTATCTTATTTATTTTACTTCACTACCCGGTTTAACTTCTTTGCCCGGCATAATTACAGCCAGACTTCCGTCATTGTTCTCGGCAGAAAGAATCATTCCTTCAGAAACAATGCCTTTCAGTTTGCGGGGAGCGAGGTTGGCTATGAAGCATACTTGTTTGCCTACCAGTTCTTCGGGTGCATAATGTTTTGCTATACCCGATACAATGGTGCGACATTCCAGTCCGTCGTCAATTTTGAACTGAAGTAGTTTGTCGGCTTTAGGCACCTTTTGGCATTCCAATACCGTTCCTACACGGATATCAAGCTTAGTGAAATCATCGAACTCGATGTTCTCACGGATAGGATTTGCTTTGTAGTTCGCTTCTTCATTAGCCTTTTTGGTATCCAGTAACTTTTGAACCTGAGCTTCCATTACGCTGTCTTCTATTTTTTCGAAAAGAAGTTCGGCTTTGTTTAGCTTGTGACCAGCTTCCAAAAGATCAGTGTGACCAAGTTCTGCCCAGTCAAAGGTAGGCATATTGAGCATCTGTCTCAGTTTCTCTGAGGTAAATGGCAGGAATGGCTCGAAAGCGATGGCAAGATTGGCTGCCAATTGCAGACTGATATTAAGAATGGTTGCCACACGGTTAAGGTCTGTCTTGGCAACTTTCCAGGGTTCTGTATCAGCCAGATACTTGTTACCGATACGGGCAAGGTTCATGGCTTCCTTCTGAGCTTCACGGAATTTGAATGTATCCAGATAGTGTTCCACATCCTTCTTTACGTTTTCAAAATCAGCCAAAGTTTGCTTGTCGTAGTCGTCCATTTCGCCCGCTGCAGGAACCTGATCGCCGAAATATTTCTCGGTCAGCACCAATGCGCGGTTCACAAAGTTTCCGAACACAGCTACCAGTTCGTTGTTATTGCGAGCCTGAAAATCTTTCCAGGTAAAGTCATTATCTTTAGTCTCAGGAGCATTCGCTGTCAATACATAACGAAGCACATCCTGTTTGCCTGGGAAATCTTCCAGGTATTCGTGTAACCATACTGCCCAGTTGCGGGAAGTGGAAATCTTATCTCCCTCAAGATTCAGGAACTCATTGGCAGGAACATTATCCGGAAGGATATAACTGCCTTCTGCCTTCAGCATTGCAGGGAACACAATGCAATGGAACACGATATTATCTTTTCCGATGAAATGTAACAGGCGGGTTTCGGGATCTTTCCACCATGTTTCCCATGAATCGGGAAGCAATTCTTTGGTGTTGGAGATGTAACCGATAGGAGCGTCAAACCATACATAGAGCACTTTTCCGTCAGCGCCTTCAACCGGAACAGGAATACCCCAGTCGAGGTCGCGGCTCACGGCACGAGGTTGGAGTCCCATATCCAGCCATGACTTGCATTGTCCGTATACATTCGGCTTCCATTCCTTGTGATCTTCCAGAATCCATTTACGCAACCAGGCTTCGTGTTTGTCCAGTGGCAGGTACCAGTGCTTTGTTTCACGCATCACCGGCTGACTTCCGCTGATAGCCGATTTAGGATTAATCAAATCTGTGGCATTGAGCGATGTTCCACACGCTTCGCACTGGTCACCGTAAGCATTTTCATTGCCGCAATGTGGGCATGTTCCGGTTATGTAGCGGTCGGCAAGGAATTGTTTTGCCTCTTCATCGTAATATTGTTCAGAGGTTTTTTCTATAAACTCCCCTTTGTCATAAAGCTTTTTAAAGAAATCAGAAGCCACTTCGTGATGAGTCTTTGAAGAAGTGCGTGAGTAAACATCAAAAGAAATACCGAAATCCTCGAACGATTTCTTGATAATGCCGTGATATTTATCAACTACATCCTGAGGCGTAACGCCCTCTTTCTTTGCACGGATGGTGATAGGCACACCATGTTCGTCTGAACCGCCAATGAAGAGCACATCTTCTTTTTTAAGGCGAAGGTAGCGTACATAAATGTCAGCAGGAACGTATACTCCGGCCAGGTGCCCGATGTGAACCGGTCCGTTTGCATAAGGCAACGCCGAGGTTACCGTGGTTCTTTTATATTTTTTTTCCATGTATGATGAATTTTATATTTCAGTTTTCAGGTGCAATACTTTCGTTTTACCAAGTAATACTTCAGTTTTTGCAACGTGCAAAGATAAAGGTTTTTAGGGGAATAATGGAATATTAGGATGGAAAAGCATGAATATAGTAAAGAGAAACTTGAATACTAGTAAAGAACCCCCGGGATATTAACAGTTCTCTTTAGAAAAACTATCAGTAGCCTCAGGAGGCTATGGCTTTATGGTCACGACTCTAATTATTTAACCTTATGAGTCTGATTCGCTAGAGTCGTGACCCTAATGCTAATCTTTCAGGAAGCGTTGGTTAGTATTCAGGTGTTTGTTGCTTAGTTTCACTTTACAGATGAGAAAGATGAATAGATCTGATGAAAAAGAACTGGTCGTGAATGGATTATTACACAAATATATTACCTTTGTTTCTATAAATAAACAAAAAATATACAATCTATGATAACACAAGAATTATTGCATCCACAGAGCATTGTGGTGGTGGGTGCATCCAATAATGTTCATAAACCCGGTGGAGCAATCCTTAAGAATCTGATTGCAGGCGGGTTTCAAGGAGAACTGAGGGCTGTGAATCCTAAGGAAACGGAAGTGCAGGGAGTAATTTCTTATGCTGATGTGTCGGCCATTCCTGAAACAGACCTTGCCATTCTTGCTATACCTGCAGCGATGTGCCCGGGAACTGTTGAGATTCTTGCACGCGACAAACGGGTGCGGGCATTTATCATCCTTTCTGCCGGTTTTGGCGAGGAAACTCACGAAGGTGCTTTGCTGGAAGATGCCATTCTTGAAACAGTCAATAAGTATGGTGCGGCATTGATTGGGCCTAACTGCATCGGCTTAATGAATACCTGGCACCACAGTGTGTTTACAAAACCAATTCCACTGCTTAATCTCAAGGGAGTGGACCTGATCTCCAGTTCCGGCGCCACGGCGGTTTTTATTCTGGAGAGCGCGGTAGCAAAAGGATTGCAGTTTAACTCTGTGTGGTCGGTAGGCAATGCCAAACAAATAGGGGTAGAAGATGTGTTGCAATACATGGACGATACATTTAATCCCGAGACAGATTCTAGTATAAAACTGATTTATATAGAAAGCATAAAGGATCCTGACCGATTACTCTTTCATGCTTCCTCACTTATTCGCAAAGGTTGCCGCATTGCCGCCATCAAATCTGGCAGTTCGGAGAGTGGCAGCAGGGCTGCTTCCTCACATACCGGAGCCATTGCCAGTCCGGATTCTGCTGTTGAGGCTTTGTTTCGTAAGGCTGGTATTGTTCGCTGTTATTCCCGTGAGGAGCTAACTACTGTAGGCTGTATCTTTACGCTTCCTCAGCTGAAAGGCAATAACTTTGCCATCGTAACTCATGCCGGAGGACCGGGAGTAATGCTGACAGATGCTTTATCCAAGGGAGGACTAAACGTTCCCAAACTGGAAGGTGAACTGGCAGATGAACTGAAAAGCAAGTTGTTTCCCGGTGCTGCTGTGGGAAACCCCATTGACATACTGGCAACAGGTACGCCCGAACATCTGGGAATTGCCATTGATTACTGTGAAGAAAAATTTGATGATATAGATGCAATCCTGGTTATCTTCGGAACTCCCGGTTTGGTGACCATGTTTGATACGTATGAAGTGCTTCATCAGAAGATGCTGACTTGTAAAAAGCCTGTCTTCCCCGTTCTTCCTTCCTTACACACAGCCGGAAAAGAAGTGGATGTATTCCTGAAAAAGGGGCATGTAAACTTCTCCGATGAGGTAACGCTAGGCACAGCTTTGACCCGCATCATGAATGTTCCCCAACCTGCGGTAAAAGAGATAGAACTCTTCGGGGTGGATATTCCCCATATCCGACGAATTATTGATTCCATTCCCGGCAACGGATATATTGAACCCTCTCAGGTGCAGGAGCTATTGCGCTCGGCAGGTATTTCGGTAGTGGAAGAGTTTGTGTCAGATGATAAAGAAGCCGTACTTGCTTTTGCTCATAACTGTGGTTTTCCTGTGGTTGCCAAAGTAGTGGGACCTGTACACAAATCGGATATTGGTGGTGTGGCGCTGAACGTTAAATCAGCACAACACCTGGCATTGGAGTTTGAACGGATGATGAAACTGCCGGATGTAACAGCCATAATGGTTCAACCCATGCTAAAAGGCACGGAACTCTTTATTGGCGCCAAGTACGAAGAGAAGTTTGGGCATGTGGTTCTTTGCGGACTTGGCGGTATTTTCGTGGAAGTGCTGAAAGACGTTTCTTCCGGTCTGGCTCCTTTATCCTATGAAGAGGCTTACTCCATGATTCATTCCCTGAAAGCCTATAAAATTATCCAGGGAACCCGCGGTCAGAAAGGAGTAAACGAAGCTAAGTTTGCCGAAATCATTGTCCGATTATCCACACTGCTTCGCTTTGCAACTGAGATAAAGGAAATGGATATTAACCCGCTATTGGCCACAGATAAAGATGTGATTGCAGTGGACGCCCGCATTCGGATAGAGAAATAGTCAGTTTCTTATTAAAGATAATTTGTTATTTATTTGTTAATAAACAACAAATTACCTTTAATGATGCAGTATTTATGCGATGATCGCATTTATTTAGCGACATATGTTCTATACGATATTTGTAGTTGCCGAATAGTGCGATATTCTGTGCTAAGTAATTGGTTAGGTTAGGATCGTATACAGAAAGCCTGAAGGATAGAGATCCTTCAGGCTTTTATTGTTTTATTGACTTCTTTTGGAGTATAGATGTAATCTTCAATGTCAATGTTTTCAGTCTTATTGGACGTTATTCTTTATTTTTCGTTATAACACGGGTATGGTTATGCTATTAATATTTAAGCTCTGTCCATACGATGCTGTAGAAATCATGCTTTTCTATTCAAGTTTACGTGTTGAGTTATTATCCCGCCCAGCTTTCCCGGTCAAGGTTGCGGTAACTGATAGCTTCTGCCAGATGTGAAGATTGAATGCGTTCGCTTCCTTCCAGATCGGCAATGGTGCGCGAAACTTTCAGTATCCTGTCATATGCTCTGGCGGAAAGATTTAGCCGGTTCATGGCGTTTTTCAAAAGAGCAAGTCCGGTGGTGTCTGGTTCGGCAAACGTATGAAGATGTGTAGTAGTCATCTGAGCATTGCAGTAAATCCCGGGGTAACTGGTATATCGTTGTTCCTGAATTTGGCGGGCATTGATTACCCTGGTACGTATATCTTTGCTGGGCTCGGCAGCTCTTTTATCCGATATCTTTTCAAACGGTACAGGAACAATTTCAATCTGAATATCAATTCGGTCTAAAAGTGGACCGGATACCCTGTTCAGGTATTTTTGTACTTGCCCCGCATTGCACACACAAGCCTTGGTTGGATGATTATAATACCCACACGGACAAGGATTCATGGAGGCAATCATCATAAATCCTGCTGGATAATCAATGCTGTACTTAGCACGGGAAACTGAAATCATGCGGTCCTCCAATGGCTGCCGAAGTACTTCGAGTACACTCCGGTTAAATTCAGGAAGCTCATCCAGGTAAAGCAACCCATTGTGAGCCAGACTTATTTCCCCAGGTTGCGGAAAGGCACCGCCTCCAACCATTGCTACCTGCGATATAGTGTGGTGCGGACTGCGAAATGGACGTTTGGCAATTAACGATGTTTCTTTTCCTAATTTTCCAGCCACAGAATGTATCTTGGTTGTTTCCAGACTTTCCCCCAATGAGAGTGGAGGAAGAATGGAAGGAAGGCGTTTTGCCATCATGGATTTCCCACTTCCAGGTGCACCGATCATAATTAAATTGTGCCCTCCTGCAGCGGCTACTTCGAGAGCCCGCCTCACATTTTCCTGTCCTTTTACATCCGAAAAATCAAAATCAAAGGAAGTTTGTTGAGCGTAAAACTCTTCCCGGGTATTGACTACTTTTTGTTCCAGCTCTTTTTCTCCATTAAAGAACTCGATGACTTCTTTAATATTATCTGCTCCGTAAACTTTCAGATTATTCACAACCGCAGCTTCTCTGGTATTTTGGCGGGGAACAATTAATCCTTCAAATCCATCTTCCCGGGCTTTTATTGCAATGGATAATGCTCCTTTGATTGTTTGTAAACTCCCGTCCAGACTTAGCTCACCCATAATAAGGTATTTGCTTAGTTTATCAGGAGAGACATTTCCTTTTGCGGCCAACATGCCTATAGCCAAAGGTAAATCGTATGCAGACCCTTCTTTGCGGATATTCGCAGGAGCCATATTAATGACTATTTGTGAAGTGGGAAACTTGTAACCATTCACTTGTAAGGCTGAAAGAATACGTTCGTGGCTCTCTTTTACGGCTGAATCGGGCAAACCGACGAGGTGGAACATACATCCTCTGGTGCTGTTTACTTCAATTGTAATCACAGTTGCGTCTATTCCTTGAACAGCAGCTCCAAATACCTTTACAAGCATATGTTATTAGTTTGTGGGTTTATCTTCTATAAATAGTTCTTCTAATTTCTTGAGCAAATCTTTTTCTTCTAAGTTTCGGGCTACAATGGCTCCCCGAGGATCAATAAGAACACTGGCTGGCAGAGATTCAATTCCATATTGCTGTATTACCGGAGATCCCCAGCCATTAAAGTCGCAAACTTGTTCTCCGGAAAGTGAGTCTCTCTTTATAGCTTCTTTCCATTTTAGTTTATCCACATCAAGCGAAATACCCAGAATTGCAAAATGATTTTTCTTAAATCGTTTGTAAATTGAATTGATTCTTGCGTTTTCTTCTCTTGAGGGATTATTCCATGAAGCCCAAAAGCTGATTAATAAATACTTATCCTTGAAATTAGAAAGGCTAATGTATTCTTTTTTAATGTTTGTCAGATAAAAATAGGGAGCCGGTTTGCCCTCTTTAAGTGTTTCAGCTGAATTTATAAGTTTACTAATTTGTTGCATATAAGGAGAATCTTTCAGACTTCCGCTCATAGTTGTTGCAAGTTCCTTGATTTTTGAAACATCAGGTTTGTTCTCCTGAACAAAATACCTATCCAATAGATAAACGCTTACAAGTGAAGATACATGTGAACGAATAAATTCTGCAGCTTTTTCTTTTATTTTTTTAGTAGCTTTTATCAGTTCCGGTGATTGCAACAGATCATTATATTTATTCTGGTTGCCGGAAGTATAAGACTTATATAGCTCATTTCTTAATTTACTCGTAGATTTAGATATATCGGCAATGCTTTCTTTGAATGTATTCATTTCTTTATTCAGATCACCACCGCTTACTTCCAGTAAATCCAGAGAAGAAACATCGCCGCTGATTTTAATTTTGTCGCCTTTGTCAGCAAACACAATACATTCCTCCATGTTTTTAAAAAGAAGCGTCACCTGAGTAAATGTGTCAACCGGAGCTTTATAAACGAATTCACCATCTTTGGCATAAATCGTGTCTAAGGCATCTCCATCTTTTTCAGCACCGTATACCAGAATTGTATCATTCTTTAAGCCATTAATATCTCCTTTAATAACAATGTGCTTATTCTTACTCGTACAGCTAAATAAACACAGCATTAATGTAATAGCAATACTTATATTTTTCATGCTAATTCTTTTTTTTATGCAAATGTAACAAAATTGTTGTCATGCTGCTATAAGGTTTGCCTGTTTTTTCAATGTGCAAAAAAAGAGCGGGATTATCTGAATAAACAGATAATCCCGCTGAAGTTATTTTTTCGAATAAATCCTATTCCTTATTTGATAATGTTAAGGAAGTCAGAGTTAGTTGCGAATTTAGCAAATTCTAAATCAGTTGCAGCTTTCTTAGCTAAAGAAGCATTTTTCTTAACTGCACTTGACAAGCTGCTAGTTACCATAGAAGCATTGTTAGTTCTTGCACCTAAGATAGCCATCAAATAGTCTGTGTAAGCATCTGGAGTTGCGATGTTAGAAAGAGTGTTTTTTGCTTTGTTGTAATCCTTAGCAAGGATTTGAGCAAGAGCAGCACTGTTAGTCTTGGCATCACCGAATGAATTTACAGCTCTGTCATATTCACCTCTTGAAATGTATAAGTTACCAAGTGATTCGCTTAATTGTTTTGAACCAGCAGCTTTTCCGAAGTAAGATTCAGCAGCTGTTTTATTACCATTCTTCAAAGCAACCAAACCTAAGTTCATGTTAACTTCAGGAGCTGATTTCAAATTAGCAGCTTTAGCTAAATAAGACTGAGCCTTTGCAGCATCGCCATTTTGGTAAGCAAGACTTGCTAAGTTGTTGAATGCACGGTAATCGTTAGGGAATAATTCAGCAGCTTTTGTATAGATAGCTTCTTTCTTAGAATTATCTTTAGTTAAAGTTGCTGCGTAAAGCAATTCTTCAATATTCAGTTTGCTTGCATCGCTGTTAGCTAAAGTAGTAAGTTCTTCGTCTGACTTACCAATGATGTCATAATTCAAAGTCAAACGTGAGCGTCTCAACTGAGGAAGAATTTCATCTGCAAGGTTTTTGTAAACAGCAGAGATATTCTTGATTTCAGTTTCTCTTTGTTCTGGATCCTGGTACATAGAAAGAACGCGAAGGATAAGATCTTTATCCTGGATGTTAGACTTAGAAACAAGTTCCTGGAAACCTGCCCAGTCTTGAGCTGTATATTTAGAATCTACAGTTGCGCTGATTTTACCTTTCTTAAGTTCTTTGTTTAAGTAAGTAGCAGTGTTAGCTTCACGTTTTTCAGCTAGCTTAGTGTTTAAAGTCTGACCACCATCAGGTGAAGCATAAGAAGAAATTTCAATATTATCGATTTTCTTTCCTTTTGTATCAGCGTTAGCATCAGTTACAGCCTTTTGAAAATCGGCAATGCTTGTAGAGCTTAACTCGCTTTTGCGAATGTTAGCTTGTTGGATAAGGAACATAATCTTAGCTTCCTGAGCTTGTTTGATAACACGTTGGAATGCATCTTCAGAACCTGCTGTATTTGCACTAGATAAAGTGTTATTAATCAATTCAGACGTTGAGATAACGCCATCGGCAATCTTAACATCAGGAATACTGATAGCTTTGTTTCCTACCTTTGCGTTGAATGTTAAGTATAATTCTGATTTAGCCATTTCAGGAACATAATCAAAATTAGCCTTCATAGTGTAAGTTCCTCCCATCTTATAAGAGATAGTCTGATCATTACCTTCTACTTTTTCACCTTGGAAAACAGCAGGCTGACCTTTAGCTTCGCCTCCATTCCATCTTAATACTGGAGTAACTTCTACAACAGCTTTCTTTTTGAAATACTTTTCAGGGAACTTGCCGTTAATTGTTACTGGAACTTTACCTCCAACAGCCTCTAAAACTTGAGGATTAGTTGTGAAGTATTCCGATGATAATTCACCCATCTTTCCACAGGAAGAAAGGGCAACAACTAAAGCCATAAGTAATGGCAAATACAACTTCTTAACCATGTTTTTTGATATAAATTAAATGTTTGTAATTGAAATCGTTTGTTTCTCTACAGATTCTCTTGTTTGCAGAATCTTGGACAAAGATATTAAAACTTAAATATATTGGCAAATCTTATATGTATTTTCTTGCTGTATTATAGGAGAAAGGCTAATTTTTTAGCTGGTTTTTTGGTAAATAATCTTTGTGGTCCTATTCTATTGCTTTGTTTTTCTCGTTTTCACGATATTTTATGTTACGTGGGTGGTGCTCAATGATCTCACTTCTAAGCATATTACGATCTATATGGGTATATATTTCTGTAGTTACTATAGACTCGTGTCCAAGCATGCATTGAATGGCACGAAGGTTGGCGCCACCTTCCAGTAAATGAGTGGCAAATGAGTGACGAAAGGTGTGTGGACTCACATTCTTTCTTATGCCAGCCATGTTAACCTGCTCTTTGATGATATGAAAAACCATAATACGAGATAGATTGGTACCTCTCCGACTTAAAAAAAGGAAGTCTTCAAAATCTTTTTTAATTTCTATTGTGCCGCGATCAATCAGATAGTTATTTATCTCTTTGATAGCCCGGGGAGAGATGGGAACCAGTCGCTGTTTGCTTCCTTTGCCTTCTACTTTAATGAAGCCTTCATCAAAATACAATTCTGATAATTTCAGATTAGTTAGTTCCGAAACGCGCAATCCACAACTGTAAAGAGTCTCCAGGATAGCTCTGTTTCGTTGGCCTTCTTTCTTCTCTAAATCTATCGTTGAGATAATGGAGTCAATCTCCTGAACTGAGAGAACATCGGGCAGTTTGAGCCCAATTTTAGGTCCTTCAAGCAGTTCTGTAGGATCTGATTGGATATAATCATCAAGAATTAAGAAACGATAGAAGGACTTTATTCCTGAAATGATGCGGGCTTGCGAACGAGGATGTATTCCTATGTCGTGTAAGCCTGCTGCGAAATTCTGCAAATCATCTAACGTTACGTCAAAGATATTGGTTTCCTCCAGTAATAAAAAGCTAAGTAGCTTATCAAGGTCAGTCATGTAAGCATCCAAAGTGTTCTTTGACAGAGACTTTTCTAATAATAAATATTGTTCATATTTTCTAATTAACTGTTTGTTTCTATCCTTATTGTCCCTTTTTTCGTTTATTTTCATTTCTTTTTTCTACCTTTGCAACTTGATAAATTGTCCACACAAAGATATTGAATTAAATAGAATTATTTGTTTTATGAGAATACAAATTATTAATGGACCTAATATCAATTTATTAGGTAAGCGTGAACCTTCTATTTACGGAGCTGTTTCTTTTGATGAGTATCTTTTAGAATTACGTAAAAGATATCCGGAAGTAGAGATTCAATATTACCAATCCAATGTGGAGGGTGAAATGATAAACAAAATTCATGAGGTTGGCTTTGACTTTGATGGCATTATTTTAAATGCCGGGGCATATACTCATACTTCAATTGCACTTCAGGATGCTATCAGAGCTGTAACATCACCTGTCATAGAGGTTCATATCTCAAATGTACATGCTCGTGAGTCGTTTCGTCATGTTTCAATGATATCATCAGCTTGCGTTGGAGTAATTTGCGGCTTTGGTCTCGACTCTTATCGTTTGGCTTTAGAAGCACTATTTGTAAATAAAAAGAAGAAATAATTTTAAGATATAAAGTTTTATGAAAAAACATACAAAAATAGTAGCATCTATTTCAGATAGACGCTGTGATGTAGATTTTCTGAGTAAATTGTATGAAGCGGGTATGAATGTTGTTCGTATGAACACAGCTCATGCCGGGACAGAGGGTCTTGAGCAGATTATTAATAATGTAAGAGCGGTCTCAAACAAGATTGCCATCCTTATAGATACTAAAGGCCCTGAGGTTAGAACAACTGCTTGTGCTGAACCAATTCTCTTTAAAGTAGGTGAAAGAATACGTGTTATAGGTAATCCTGATGTTGAAACAACTCATGATTGCATTGCGGTTTCATATCCTAACTTTGTGCGCGATTTGTCAGAAGGTGGAGAGATCCTTATTGATGATGGAGACCTGGATTTGCATGTAGTTAAGAAATACGATGATTACCTGGAAGTAGAGGTGATGAATGAAACTACTCTTGGTAGTCGTAAAAGTGTTAATGTTCCGGGAGTACGCATAAACTTACCTTCATTAACTGAAAAGGATAGAAAAAATATTCTTTTTGCGATTGAAAAGGACATAGATTTTATTGCTCACTCATTTGTTCGCAACAAGCAGGATGTTTTGGATATTCAGAAGATTCTGGATGAGCACAATAGTGATATAAAAATCATAGCGAAGATAGAGAATCAGGAAGGTGTAGACAATATTGATGAAATTCTTGAAGTAGCCTACGGAATAATGGTTGCTCGTGGTGATTTGGGTATTGAGGTTCCTCAGGAAAAGATTCCGGGAATTCAGCGTATTCTTATCCGCAAGTGTGTACTGGCAAAGAAACCTGTAATTGTGGCAACTCAAATGCTTCACACGATGATCAATAACCCTCGTCCAACTCGTGCAGAGGTAACAGATATAGCAAACGCTATCTATTATCGCACTGACGCATTGATGCTTAGTGGAGAAACTGCTTACGGTAAATATCCGGTTGAAGCAGTAAGAACCATGGCTAAAATTGCCGAAGAGTCTGAGAAAGATAAGCTGGAAGAGAATGATATTCGCATTCCTCTTCCTTCCGATAATATTGATGTAACGGCTTTCCTTGCTAAACAAGCTGTGAAAGCAACGGCAAAGCTGAAAATCCGTGCTATTGTAACAGATAGTTATTCAGGTAGAACTGCAAGAAATTTGGCTGCATTCCGTGGAAAATATCCTGTTTTGGCTATGTGCTATAATGAAAAAACGATGCGTCGTTTAGCTCTTTCTTACGGAGTATTGCCTATCTATCTTGAAGAAAAGGCGAATGCACAGGCTTATTTCTTTGCAGCACTGGAATTATTGATGAAAGAAGGCAGGGTGAGTGAGGATGATATGGTAGCTTATCTTAGTGGTAGCTACGGAGAAGGCGGTGGTACAACTTTCCTTGAAATCAATAAGGTGAATGATATCTTAAAGAATGTAAAAAAGTATTTGTTGCCTAGTTTTGTTGAATGATGAATGCTAACGACGATTCATTAGAACAATACATTCTTGCCCATATTGACGATGAAGGTGATTATCTTCGGGCTCTTTATCGGGATACTCATGTGAAATTAATGCGGCCAAGGATGGCTTCAGGACATTTGCAGGGTAGAATGTTGAAAATGTTCGTGGAGATGATTCGTCCCAAACAAATATTAGAGATAGGAACTTTTAGTGGATATTCTGCTATTTGTATGGCCGAGGGTCTGAAAGAAGGAGGAATGCTTCATACATTTGAGATAAATGATGAACAAGAGGATTTTACACGCCCTTGGCTGGAAAATTCTCCTGTGGCAAACAAGATAAAGTTTTATATAGGTGATGCTTTGCAGCTTCTCCCTTCTATGGATATTACATTCGATTTGGCTTTTGTTGATGGCGACAAACGAAAATATATAGAATACTACGAGATGGTTCTTCCCAAATTATCCGACGGGGGATATCTCATAGCCGATAATACCTTATGGGACGGGCATGTACTCGAAGAACCTCGTAGTAATGATTATCAGACAATAGGCATAAAAAAGTTCAATGATTATATAGCTCTTGATCAAAGAGTAGAAAAAGTGATTTTACCATTGAGAGATGGATTAACTATTATCAGAAAAAAATAAGAATAATGGAAACTACCAGACAAAATAAGATAGCGCGTTTACTTCAGAAAGAACTGAGCGATATTTTCTTATTGCAGGCAAAAGCAATGAAGGGCACACTGGTCTCTGTCAGTACAGTAAGAATTAGCCCAGACATGAGTATTGCTCGTGTTTATTTGAGCGTTTTTCCTTCAGACAAAGGGGAAGAACTAGTTAAAAATACAAATGATAACATGAAGTCTATTCGTTTTGAATTAGGAAATCGTGTGCGCTATCAGTTAAGAATCATTCCTCAACTGAAGTTCTTTGTGGATGACTCTCTTGATTATATTGAAAAAATAGACTCTTTGTTGAAATAGCATAGTGAATTTTCCCATTTACATAGCCAAGCGTTATCTTTTTTCTAAAAAGTCTCACAACGCAATTAATATTATTTCTGCAATATCCGTTTGTGGTGTGGCACTTGCTACGCTTGCTTTAGTCTGCACACTTTCTGTGTTCAACGGTTTTCAGGATATGGTTGCCACCTTTTTCACGGCTTTTGATCCGCAAATAAAGATCACCGTGGCTCAGGGAAAGACTTTTGATGCAAGTGACAGCCGTATTCAGAAGATACGTAATTTGAAAGATGTTGCTGTATTTACCGAGACTCTTGAGGAGAATGCAATGGTTCAGTATAAAGGGCGCCAGGCTATGGCTGTGATAAAGGGGGTGCAAGATAACTTTGAAGAATTGACTAAGATAGATAGTATCCTCTATGGCAACGGACGGTTTATTCTTCACGATTCTATTGTTGATTATTGCGTGATGGGCATTGAACTGATATCGAAGCTTAGTTCGGGAGTTCAGTTTGTTGACCCATTGGAGGTCTATGCTCCCATGAGGGATGCGAAAGTAAATATGGGAAATCCTGCGGCTTCTTTTAATGTGCAGTATCTTTATTCTCCAGGGGTGGTTTTTGCTGTAAAACAGCAAAAATATGACGGTTCTTATATCCTCACTTCTCTTGATTTTGCCCGAAAACTCTTTCATTATACAACAGAAGCATCTGCTATTGAGCTAAAGTTAAAGCCTGATGCTGATGTGGATAAGGTAAAGGATGAGATAAAACAGGTTCTTGGTGATTCATTCGTGGTAAAAGACCGGTATGAGCAACAAGCGGATGTATTCCGTATTATGGAAATAGAAAAGCTGATATCCTATCTATTTCTTACTTTTATTCTGATGATTGCCTGTTTCAACGTTATCGGTTCTCTTTCAATGCTTATTATCGATAAGAAGAATGACGTAGAGACGCTTCGTAATTTAGGAGCTGATGATAAGCTGATTGCCCGGATTTTCCTTTTCGAAGGCAGAATGATTTCATTTATTGGAGCCGTTATTGGCATTGTTCTGGGACTGGCACTTTGTTATATTCAGCAAGAATACGGGATTATTACATTAGGCAGTACGCAAGGCACATTTGTTGTTGATGCCTATCCTGTTAGTGTTCGCCCGCTCGATGTGTTGCTAATCTTTTTTACAGTGCTTGTTGTAGGGTTCCTTTCTGTATTGTATCCCGTACGTTACCTCAGTAAACGGTTGCTTTTAAAGTGAGTGTACATCAGTTCTAAGGGAAAACGTGAAATAATCTCTCATCTATCATCTTTTTAACTTAATGTATTGATTAATAAATGGTTGAAAATTTAATTCACCGTTTATCTCTCACTCATCTATCATTATTATCCCTCATCTCTCATTCCTGATACCTCTCCTCACGATAAATGGGAGCAACAATTACCAATAATAAAACTATGCTGCCTAATAATTGATTTAAACCCCTCATAAACGTAAGTGGATATTTCTGTTTTGTTTATTGGTTTAATCGTTAAGGATAAGAATATTAGCTTCTATCAATAAGTCGTCACACAGCCGTGAACCCATTGTCACACAACTGTGGGCTTATCGTCACACGGATGAGTGACGATAAGCCCACAGTTGTGTGACGACTTATTATTCAGGAAAAATCAGATTGATTCCTTTCTTCTTTTGGAATAAACCCGTAAAGCATATCCTCCAGCCATAGCTATCAATATATAGAAACCTTCGCCAACCGGCGCATTTTCAGGAGCTATTTCATCTGCGGTTTCATCTGTTGTAGGGGTGTTGTTGGAGTATAGGCTAAAATCCTCGCTTGTCTCATAAGCCATGGCGGTTGTGAGACCTGCGCACATTTGAAGGCATATAAAAATAATTAGTGTTTTTCGCATGTTTTCAAAGTATTATTTAATAATTATCTTAGTTGTCAGATCGGTTGTTTTAACCAAATAAATTCCCGTGGGTAGAGTTATTGGTTCATTACTTTCAATAGAACCCGCGTAAATAAGCTTTCCTTGGGCTGAATATATGTTTATGGGCTCTTTTGCACCTATAATCCATAAGTATTTTCCGTTCTGCCATATTTTTATATTCCCGGTTTTTAAAGGTGATATATAGCCAGTCTCAGTATCAGGGTGGATTGCTTGTTTCGGTTGAGCTTGTGCTGTTGCCTTGAAAGCTATAAACGATTGAAAAGGTAGAAGTTCATCTTCACATTCAATGAACTTATTATTTATAAGTGAATAATATTTATCGGCAGCAACCAGCTCTTTCGGGCTAATATTGTATGTGTAAGGATTGCCTAGATGCGTGTAGCCGTAATCGACAGTATATGGCGAGTTATTTTTGTTAAGTGTGAATCCTTTGTCGGAAAAGAAAAATAATTCTCCATTGTCAATATTAGATTTGACTTTGATGATATATCCCTTGCCATCTATCGCTGCATCTGTGAATTTTTCGTTCTGATAGTTTTTTATCGTATAATCGATGTTTTCCCTTAGGGAACATCCTTTGCCATCGATGTAACCACCTACGTTGCGGGGAATAAATGGAAGTGAAAAGCTGTGCCATTTGCCTGGTGTAAACCTGCAAACATAGGATATTTCTCCCGTAACTGTTACCATTCCACTCACTTTTGCTCCATCATTGATACGTAAATTGCCATTTATTGTTTCATTGTTAAATACCCGCTCTTCATTGGAATTAATAATAATGTAGTCTCCTGCAAGTGTTTTAGCCCTTATTTCATCGGACTTATTCGTAGTGATAACTCCATTTGTTGCTTTTACAGTATAGTAATAGGTTGTGCTTGGTGCCAAGCCTTCCACTGTATGCGATGTGTTATTCTCTGTACTTTTAGGATATCCGGCAATTGATGTTTCTACTCCGTCAAGGGTCTGAGTAATCAATAGATTGTCCATTATAAAAGCATAACGGGTATCTGTTACTCCTTCCAGTTTTATTTTGCAATTCTCGGTTCCTTTGTCGAATGAATAAGTTTGGTGTTGGCTGGCGGACAAATTTGTTGCATTAATAGTTATAACAGCTACCTTTTCATTATTAATATAAAGATAAGCCGAACACTTCGATGTATTGATAGTACCAATGTCAAAGCTTAGCTCAAATTTTCCATTATTTCCTGATAAATTGAGAGGAGGCGTTTCAATATAACCGCCTTTAGTACTAGCTTTCCCAACTTGAATAAACTTTTGATTTTCTGTGGCAGATGTTAGGAAGGTAATATACTTTCCATTCCAGTTAGGCAGATAAGTTGATAATTCAGTATCGACAAGCTCATTGAGTTTAACTTGCTCACTAAAGTCTTCGTTTAGGATTGCTTTTTCCGTTTTTCCTGGTAATTTATTATATATATTTATTTCATAATCTGTTGCATTATTACAACTGTTCCAGTTTGCTGTGAAAGATCTGGTAGTAATCTCTTTTGCTTCATTACTTATTGGAGCAGGAATGAACGGTTGAGTACCGGTTATTTCAATACTAAATAATCTAGCTCCGGCAGAATTGGATGTATTGGTCTCAATTAACCTTATTTTTGCACGTTTATTTGGTAAGGAAGAGGTGCTGAAAGAGAATGTTTTTCCTGTTGTATTAGATCCCTGATGTGTATTTAGGGCTAGCTCGGTCCAGTTTACGCCATCGTTGGAAATCTCTAATCTTGTGGTGCAATATGTAAAATCCACATATGTTCCAATTGTAGATTTAATGGTTATGCTTGTAAACGCCTCAAAGTTATAGAACTGTGCCGTTTCTACTGAGGCACCCGGTTTATTCATGCTCCAGAAGTCTGCTCCGACTGTAACATTGTTAAAAACCCATCCATTGGTAGTAGTGCTGTTAAGTTTGGGTACTATAACGTCACTGTAGCAGTTTGTGTAGTTAAAGACAAATATGAGAAGAAAAACAGCAAGGTTTAAGCCTCGCTGTTTGGGTGGGGTAAACTTTGGCATTTTCTTTTTTTATAGTATCGCCAAAAGTATACAAAATATTTATTACATGAAAATTATTTCTAATATATTTTATATTATGTTACAGTACGTGATGAAACATATTTATTCAATGTAATACTTAAATTACTCAACAGCAACTCTTTCTACTATAATATTAGTATTAAGAAAAGTTGAAGCCGATTCGGAAAATTTTATTTCTGATTCTGTAGTTAAGAATTTACAGTTCCCGTTTTTAGTGCATAGCTTATCCATTTCAGGGTGTCGTTTTAAATAGCTTTTTAAACTAGCCGCAACGTATTCTCCTTGTGAGATGACTGTAATTCCTTTTGGAAGATATTGATTAATTTTAGATAGAAGTAGCGGATAATGGGTGCATCCAAGAATTATCGCATCAATTTCAGAGTCTTTTTTAAGTAGATTATCAATATGCTGCTTAACAAAATAGTCGGCTCCCGGTGAATCGTATTCTTTATTCTCAACCAATGGAACCCACATGGGGCAGGCTTCACCACTTACCACAATGTCCGGGAACAGTTTATGAATCTCTAATGGGTATGAATCGGAGTTTATCGTTCCCGAGGTAGCTAGAACACCTACATGTCTGGAATGAGTAATATCCCCAATGCTTTCTACCGTGGGACGGATTACACCCAATACCCTGCGATTAGGATCAATGTTGGGCAAATCATTGATTTGAATGCTTCTTAGCGCTTTTGCAGACGCAGTATTGCAGGCAAGAATTACCAGCTGGCAGCCCATTTCAAAAAGCTTGTTTACGGCTTGCAGCGTAAATTCATAGACAATTTCAAAAGAACGCGTACCGTAAGGTGTTCTTGCATTATCTCCTAAATAAATATAATCATACTCAGGCATTGCCTGTTTTATTTGATCTAAGATTGTTAACCCACCATATCCGGAATCAAATATTCCGATGGCACCTGCTGCTTTTGATAATTCCTTTTCCATCTGATTGAATGTATATAAATAGAAAAAGGATGATATTATTATCATCCTTTTTTATAATATCAATGAATTGATTATTTAATTCCTAATTTAGCCTTAATAGCTGGAGTAACGTCAATGCTTGTTTTTTCATTAACGAAAGGAATAACTGTCTTGTTGCTAACGTCGAAGATATATGTAAATCCTTCAGCATCGCCTACTGCTTTGATAGCATTTTCCAATTTCTTGAAGATAGGAGCTGTCTTTTCTTCCTGAGCTTTTTGCAATTGTTGTTGTGCTTCCTGCTCGTATTCCTGACCTCTTTGAGACATATCCTGAAGTTCCTTTTGTCTTCTTTCAGAAATGTTTTGTGGAAGAGTATCTTTTGCTGCTACGAATTCAGCATATTTCTTGTTAAACTCGTCAGACGTTCTTTTAATTTCGTTGGTGTATTGTTTCTGCAAAGCTTGTAATTCTGTTTGTGCTTTGATGTATTCAGGCATAACAGTAATAA
This sequence comes from Bacteroidaceae bacterium, assembly GCA_963667395.2. Lineage (GTDB taxonomy): Bacteria > Bacteroidota > Bacteroidia > Bacteroidales > Bacteroidaceae > Bacteroides. Next base: position 2,598,018 of record CAXXJL010000001.1, on the reverse strand, counting down.
CCTCAGAAAATTTCATGTGACCAAACTTAAATGTTTGAGCAAATGCTCCCACAGGAAGAGCAAATAATAATACTAAAGCAATTTTTTTAAGCATAATTCTATTTTTTGTTAATGATTACAGTTTAATATACGGATGCAAATGTATGAAATTAATTTGAATATCCTAATTTTGAAAGAATATCATTGCTAATGTCTATTTGCGGTGAAGCAAATATAATGCTTGATGCCGATGCTCTGTCTATAATTGCTGAGTAACCTTTAGTTTCTGCTACACTTTTTACAGCATTATAAATCTCATCCTGAATAGGTTTTATTAAGCTTTCACGCTTTTTGAACAGTTCACCTTCCGCACCAAAATATTTACGTTTTAACTCTCCGGCTGCCTTCTCTTTTTCTACAATTTCATTCTCTTTCTTTGTTTTCTGTTCTTCAGAGAGAAAAACCGCTTCGGATTGGTAATTCTTATATAGCTTTTCAGCCTCATTAGATAAGGTTTCAACCTCGCTCTGCCATCTTTTAGAGATTTGGTTTAGTTGTTCGTTTGCTCTTTCATAAGCAGGGATATTCTTTAAAATATATTCCATGTCTATCAAAGCAAATCTTTGTGCATTTGCAGTTATAGAAAAGGCGAATAACAGCATTGATAAAAGGATAGACTTTTTCATGACTTTTCGGTTTTTAATATTAAATACTTAGAATTCCTGTCCTAAAATGAAGTGGAACTGGCTGCCTCCGTATTGTTTTGAACCAAATACTTTATCGAATCCATAAGCCCAGTCAATTCCCATCATACCAATCATAGGTAAGAAGATACGAACACCAACACCTGCTGAACGTTTCAGATCAAATGGATTGAAATTCTTTATATCGTGCCATGCATTACCGGCTTCAACAAAACTTAAAGCATAGATACTAGTTGAAGATTCCAGCATAAGTGGATATCTTAACTCAAGTCCCAGGCGAGTATAGGCATAGCCAGCCAACCCTGTAGGGGTTAATGAGTTGTTCTCATAACCACGTAAAGCTACACTTTCAGTTGCATAAGTTGAATAACCTGTCATACCATCTCCACCCATATCAAATGTTTCAAAGGGCGATTTCTTATTCACATCGTAATGTCCTAAGAAACCAAAATCAGCTCTGGTCATCAATACCGGACATTTTGTTCCGTCGGTAAGTGCGGTATATGTCTTTGATTTAAATTTCCATTTGTTATATTCCACCCATTTGTGCATTTTGTTCATATCGTTCTGATTGCTGGTATTATATGAACCGTAGTTTACTCCATCAAATAAAGAATAAGGAGGAGTAAGCTGCACAGACAAAGAGAACTCAGAACCGCGACGTGGATAAATAGGATTATCAGAAGAGCTTCTGGCAATTGTAAGGCTCAAACTAATGTTGTTACAGTTTCCGTTTGTTACAGGGAAATACTGCCAATCTTTAAGCGCATATCTTTGGAATGATAATTCAGAAGAAAGAGTAAAATAGTCATCCGGCCATCTTAAACGCTTACCCCAACCAACAGAAACTCCATACATCTGGATAGATTTGCTGGGGTCGTAATAATTTGAAACGTTGCTGCTATTATTGTTATAGCTTCCGTATCCACCATAGCCACTATAGAGGCTACTGTAATAACTATTATTATAAGCAGAATTATAATAGCTGCTGTTAATGTCTGTTTGTTTTGAGTAAAAGGCCGATACAGAGAAAGAGTTCGGACGTTTTCCTCCAAACCAAGGATCAAAGAAAGATACACTGTAAGACTGGTAGTAAGTACCATTTGTTTGTCCGCTGACTGTTAAAGTCTGACCGTCACCTTGTGGAAGGATACCTCTGTAGTTTTCTCCCGGATGGAAAAGATTGGCTACAGAGAAGTTAGTAAACTTCAAACTTAGCTTACCAATTACTCCTGTTTGTCCCCAACCTGCAGAGAATTCAACCTGGTCATTGGCTTTAGATTCCAGATTATATGCAATATCTACTGTTCCGTTAGCTTGATCGGGCTGAATATCTGGTTTGATGTTCTCCGGGTTAAAGTGTCCCATCTGAGAAATCTCACGCATGGATCTTTCAAGATCTTCTTTGCTGAACAACTGTCCAGGCTTTGTACGAAGCTCGCGGCGTACAACATTCTCATACAAGCGGTCGTTACCATTAATCTTTATCTTGTTAATAGTAGCCTGGCGACCCTCTGTTATTCTCATCTCAAGATCAATGGAGTCATTGTCTACATTTACTTCAACCGGTTCCAGTGAATAGAACAAGTATCCATTATTATAATATAGATTTCCAATAGCGTCGGGGTCCGATGATGTACGTTCTCCCAATATCTTCTGATTGTAAACATCACCCTTTTTCATGCGAAGCAAGAAGTTGAGGTACTCAGTAGTATACAGCGTATTACCAACCCAGTTTACATTTCTTATATAATACTTATCTCCCTCTTCTATTTTAAGATAAACATTTACGGTTTTATCATCGTAGGGAGTTACACTATCCGTAACGATACGTGCGTCGCGATATCCCAACTCATTGTATTTGTCGATGATTAGTTGTTTATCTTCTGCATATTTTTCATTTACAAACTTTTTTGTGCGGAAAAGATTGAGAATTTGTCCTTTCTCATTAGTCTTTTTCATAACGCGTTTCAGCTTTTTAGCAGTGATGGCGCTATTTCCGGTTATTGTAATTTGGTGAACCTTTACTTTGGCTTTTTTATCAATGTTTATGTCAACAATTACTTTGTTTTCACCAGACACATCATCTCGTTGAACAATAACAACTTCAGCATTCTTGAAACCCTTATCGTCGAAATGTCTTTTAATAAGAGTCTTTGCCCGGTCAACAAGGTTTGGAGTAATTTGATTCCCTTTTACCAGCCCCAGTTTAGCCTCTAAATCTTCCCTATCTGATTTCTTGATTCCGTTATAGTGAATTTCAGAGATACGGGGACGCTGTTTTAATGCAATATCCAGAAAAACCTTATCTCCCTCTATTTTAGTCGCAGAGATATGAACGTCAGAAAAAAGGCCATGTTTCATGTACCGTTTAACAGCCTGCGTTATTTCTTCGCCGGGAACAGAAACAACTTGTCCTACTGAGAGACCTGATAAGCCAATGAGTAAGTAATCCTCTTGTTCTTTAACTCCTGAAACGGTTATTCCTCCAATTTCATATTTCTTTGGAGTGGCAGAATACAGAATAACTGGCTTGGCAGATTTCTCTGAATCGCTTTTCTCTTGCGCATAGCCTGATAATGTGAATGAACACAGGCTGATTAGTAGTAGTATTCGGGAAATACGATAATGCATTTTATTTATTTTATATTTGTTCACTTGTTTTGCCAAAACGGCGTTCTCTCTTCTGATACTCACAAATAGCTTTCCGGAACTCTTCTTCTCTGAAGTCTGGCCAGAAAGTTTCGCAAAAATAAAGTTCTGAATAAGCACATTGCCACATCAGATAGTTACTTAGACGAAGTTCCCCTCCGGTTCGGATTAAAAGGTCCGGATCAGGCATAAAGTTGGTAGCAAGATGAGAAGCGATACATTCATCAGTAATCTGATCAATGGAAAGTTTCCCCTGCTGAACCTCTTTAGCTATTTGTTTAGTCGTTTCTGTAATTTCCCATCGGGAAGAGTAGCTTAAAGCTAATACAAGACACATGCCAGTATTGGCAGATGCCCTTTCTATGCAATGATTTAAGCTATTTCTCACATCCTCGGGTATCATACTCATATCACCAATGATGCGGAAGCTTATATTGTTTTTCATGAAAATTTCTTCTTCAATAGAATTAAATAATAGCCCCATGATTGCAGCTATTTCATTTGCCGGTCTGTTCCAGTTTTCTGTTGAGAAAGTATATAAAGTAAGGTATTTAACCCCTAACCTTGCTGCTTCTTCAGCAATAACATGCACGGTTTCAGCGCCGGCCTGATGCCCAAAACTTCGTTCGTGTCCACGTTGTTTTGCCCATCTCCCGTTGCCATCCATTATTATTGCGATATGCCTGGGTATCCGATCAATATCTATTTCTTCTTTATATGGCATAATTCCTTATAGATTATTACATTTCCTGCATTTTGGGAAAAGATCATAGGTGACGAATACTGTTGTAAATGAGTAACTGTCCTTATTCTTAACTCCCATCCCTTTTATTCCATATGGGTCACTTAATATTAACCCATCTTTATTGGTTACGTCAAGGTTGTCTGATAAACTGAACCTCATGGTTATTTCACAACCAATGTTCAGCCGTTGGCCTATTTTATACTTTACTCCTACACCAATAGGAAAGTTTACTGTAAAAACGTCCTTTGCTGGTGCCGGTGCAAAGGTAAACCCCATCCCTCCCAATATATAAGGAGTAAATCTTCTATAACCTTTATACTCTTGACCTATTCCATATCCCCAGAAATTATATTCAAATTGAGTGCCTAAATCAAAAATGTTCCGGCTAAAGCTCACTTGCTTATTCTCTGGATACTTATTGTCGAAATTTTCCGTATTGCCGGATATCTTTCCCATAGTTAAGTTTGCCTTTAACGCCATGTGCGGATTAATTATATATCTCGCCATAGCTCCTCCGGCAAAATGCAAGTTTTTAAAAGGAACAGATGTATTTGCATCTCCCATATAAAAACTACTTCCAAGCATTCCTCCCGCTTCCATCCTGTATTCATTTTCCTGTGCCTCAATGAACAAGGGTGCTGAGAAGGCTAACAATGCAAATATAATGAGCGTTTTATTAATAAAGGCCATACCTACAAATCTTATAAGTTAGTATATTCTATTAACAAAACGCAGATTCCTTTTTTTAATTACATTTTAAGCCGATTATTGAGCAGTAAAACCTAAAGAATTGATTCTGCCTTTCCATACTTCATCATTATTCTTAGCTGTTTTACTCCAAATTAACCAGATAAAATTATTATTGTCTACAACGTAAGAGTATTCCCCTCTTCCTGCAAAGGATTTAGGGAAGCCAACCTTTTCTTCAACTTCTTTCCAGATCCGTCCTTCTTCCGATACATAAAAGGCATTAAAACCAGTACTTCCTTTACCCCCGAAGGCATAGAACTTATTGTTATAGTATATGATTGACATATTGCTCTTGCTTGTTTTAGGACAATAGCCTGTACTGGCACTTTGATCAATCCACTCTTTTCCATCAAACGTAGACCAGGGAACTGCTATAGTATCATTAGCTCCCAATGAAGGATTGTCTCCCATGAGGATTGCTTTGTGAATATTGGAGTTTGTTCTTAGTGTGTATGATGTGGCGGAAATATTTGCAGTTGGGAAATCAGATGGAACAGTTTCTCCAATTGTCCAGGTTTGTTCGTCTGTGGTAACACAGAATTTACTATCTGTACCTACTGTCTTGATTCCAGTTAAAAATCCGTTAAAGGAAGTAAGCAAGGTTGTTACATTATCACTTAATCCGCTATTTTTGCTCCAGTCGGTACCGTTTCCTGAAACATAAACGTTTCCTCCGGCCACAATGTAAAGGTTGTTTTTGAACAATGTTACTGATGAATAATCTGCTTTTCCACTTATTCCGCTGATAGTTTGCAATGAAGCCCAGTTTTTTCCACTGCTTACAGCCGAAGAAGTAACTTTAATTTGTGCGCTGCCATCGTCGGTAAAGACAAAAACCTGATTGTTAAAGATTAAACTCTTTTGTTTACCTGTGAGTCCGGTCCCTGTATAAAATGGTTGTGTTCCCCAGTTAAGAGAATCCGGATCTTGTTTATGTACGTTGAGCGAAATCTTATAAAGTTTCTTTACGATACTTCCATCTGAGTTATATGCGTAGGTAGTGAATTTAACAGGGTTAGTAAAATCCAAAGAGTCAGTGGATGTATAAATGGTGTCTTTACCATTTTTATTAACGTAAGTCACGCCTCCGGAAGTTGAAAAGTTCACTTTAACTTTTGTTAGTGGGGTATTTACAGGCAGTGAATCCGCATTATAAATTAAAGCAGTCTCAGCATCCCCAATCTGATCTATATAAAACGGATACTTCTTTCCAATAACTGTATGTGAAGAGTCAATCCGTATTGAATCAAAAGAAAAACTCTTAATTGTAGGGTCTATCTCATAATTTACAGCATCTTCAGATTTCAGGCAAGAGGTAAAAACTAGTGATAATATAAAGGAACTTACAATTATTGATAAAAATGGTATTTTCATTTGGGATAACTTTATTTATTACAAGATGCAAAAATAGAAAGTTTTTTCTCTCTTTAGGTCATTCCGGGCAAGTTTTATAAATAATTATAGATAAAAAGTGCTATTTTCTCGATTAATAATGTATTATCTTGGTTCGGGCCCCTTGCTTTCGTTAAAATAGTGCCATATCGGAGTGCTGAAATGGTAGTCTATCGAATATTCTCTTCCACTGATAAGAGGAGCTTTAACCCCATCATTCAAATGAATGGAAGCTTTTTCAATAAATGCCTCGTCCCATAGATTTTTATTGATAAATGATTGCAACAGTTTACTGCCGCCTTCAACCAGTAGGGACTGGATGTTGTTTTTGTGCAGTTCGGTCATTATTTGGGGGAGAAGTTCATCTGCAAAATTCATTATCTTGTAATTTTTCGGGTTGTTATCGGCCTGCTCTTTTTCGGTGATTATCCATGTTTCTATGCTATCATTAAGCAAATGAAAGTTTTCAGGAATCTTTAAAGTTCTATCAATTACCACTCGCAAAGGATTCTCTCCATACCAGTTTCTTACGTTGAGCACAGGATTATCTAAAAGAGCCGTACGGGTTCCAATCATAATTGCATCTACCTCAGCACGCTTTTTGTGCACAAGCATACTTGTTAGCGGATTGGAAAGAATAGCCGGATGTCCGTCTGTTCGCGTTATATCCATGAATCCATCAGCCGATTCAGCCCATTTTAAGATAATATATGGTCGTTTTTGTGAATGAAAGGTGATAAATTGCTTGTTAAGCTCCTTGCATTCCTGCTCCAGTACCCCTACGGTAACGTCAATTCCTGCTTCCTGTAACTTCTTTACACCTCGACCTGCCACTTTTGCGAAAGGATCTATGCAGCCTATCACCACTTTGGGTATTCTCTTTTTTATGATTAAATCAACACAAGGAGGTGTTTTTCCGTAGTGGGAACAAGGTTCCAGGCTCACATAGATGGTCGATTGAGGTAATCTGGATTCATCCTTTACTGAATTTATTGCGTTTACCTCGGCGTGTGATTCACCACACTTGCGGTGATAACCTTCACCTATTATTTCCCCGTTGCACACAATAACCGCTCCTACCATAGGATTGGGAGATGTTCCGCATTTTCCTTGCTTAGCCAATTGGATGCAGCGGGCCATATATCTTTCTTCTTGTGTCATTTTTCCGTTATTTTCCATTTATTTTTCTACTTTTGCAGGCAAATCATATTTCTATGCATGCAGTTGAATTACATATCAAACAGTCATTGGCCGGAATATATCCTGATACGGAGATCAGGAGTTTTACGAAAATTATTTTTACTGAAGTGTTTCACTTGAATATGCTCGATATTTATATGGGCAAAGATATTAATTTATCTGCAAATCAAGTAGGAGAACTGGAGGAGATTATTGCCCGACTTCAAAAATATGAACCCATACAATATATTGTTGGGCATGAACAATTCTGTGGCATGACTTTTCATGTTACCCCTGCCGTGCTTATTCCCCGACCAGAAACAGAAGAACTTGTTTCTTTGATTGTTGAAGAAAATGCCGGCTATCCCACAAGAATTCTTGATATTGGAACCGGAAGTGGCTGCATTGCTATTTCTCTTTCAAAGAACCTTCCCCAATCGCAGGTGTCTTCCTGGGATATTTCAGAAGAAGCTTTGCAGATAGCCCGGAAAAACAACCAGTCCTTAGGTACCTCTGTCTCTTTTAATAAGATAAATGTTCTTGAATATCAGCCAAAGGATGAAGTGTTTGATGTAATCGTTAGCAATCCTCCTTACGTAACAGTTACCGAAAAAGCCGGTATGGAACCAAATGTGCTCAGCTGGGAACCCTCTTTGGCCCTGTTTGTTCCCGATGAAGATCCTTTGTTGTTTTACAGGAAAATTGCAGAACTTGGCATTCAGACGCTTGCGCCCAACGGGAAAATCTATTTTGAGATTAATCAGGCTTTTGGAAAAGAAACCGCCAATCTGCTTCTTGCGCTGGGATATCATGATGCAGAAATAGTAAAAGATCTATCTGGACGGAATAGAATAGTAAAAGCATTAAGATGAATGAACTAACAGAAAAGGAGGCGCTGAATAAAGCTGCGGCATATTGTTCGGGATCCGAGCATTGCTTCTTCGAGATAAGCACAAAACTTGTTCAGTGGGGTGTGGATTCCGATGTTCAGGAAAAGATCCTTAAACGACTTGCCGATGAAAAATTTATTGACGAAGAGCGGTATTGCCATTTCTTTGTGAACGATAAATTCAAGTTTAATAAATGGGGCAGAATAAAAATAGGTCAGGCTCTTTTTCTGAAAAAGATACCTGCTACCGTATCCCGAAAATATCTGGATGCCATTGATGAAAGAGAATACATGAATACGTTGCGCTCTTTGCTTGCCTCGAAGAAGAGATCCATTCATGCCTCAGATGATTATCAATTAACAATGAAACTTATCCGGTTTGCAGTGAGCCGTGGCTTTGAAATGAACATTATTCGTAAGTGCATGCAACTGTCCGATGAGTATGATTCGCTGGATTGATTCCTTCTTAAACCTGTTATTTCCCAGATCGTGCGTGGTATGCAACGGAGGATTGGTGAAAGGAGAGGAGTTACTCTGTACAATGTGTAACTCCCGGATGCCGCGTACCAATTATCATCTTCATACAGATAATGAAGTGGAGCAGCGCTTCTGGGGGAAAGTGGAGATTGAACGGGCTACCTCGTACTTTTTCTACACAAAAGGAAGCGATTACCGTCATATTCTGTTTAAATTGAAATATCACGGTTACAAAGAACTTGGCGAGGTGATGGGACGTTATATGGCTAAAGAACTGCTCACTTCAGATTTTCTTCAGGGCATTGATCTTATCGTGCCTGTTCCTCTTCACTCAAAGAAAAAGAAAACCCGTGGCTACAACCAAAGCGAATGGTTTGCATTGGGCGTTTCTCATGCCACAGGTATCCCTATGGATTTAAATACCTTGATAAGGAAGGTGGATAATAATACCCAAACCCGTAAAAACGTATTTGAACGGTGGGAAAATGTAAAGGATGTTTTTCAGGTTGTTTGCCCTCAGAATATACAAGGAAAGCATATTTTGCTGGTAGATGATGTGCTCACCACAGGTGCCACCCTTCTTTCCTGTGCCACTGTTCTGGTAGATTTCCCCAATGTAAAGGTTAGTATTATCACACTTGCCGTTGCCTGATTTTAATTGCTTTAGTTATTTTCATATTCCCTTGTACAAAAGATTGCATTCTTTTGTACAGAACAATTAATTCTTTTGTACAAAAGAATACAATCTTTTGTACAAGGCTTTAAAAACTGTTATAGGAACATTTCTAATTTATACCCGAATATAAGAATCAATATCATTAATAAATGAAAAAATATCAGCTTTACTTATCCCCTTTTCAAGGAGTTTAAGTACCTTTGCGATAATTTATATAGTTAATTTATTTATGGAAACTTTAGAGAGATTATTTGCAGAGAAATTACTCAAGATTAAGGCCATCAAGCTCCAACCGGCTAATCCTTTTACCTGGGCATCCGGATGGAAATCTCCTTTCTATTGCGATAACCGCAAGACACTTTCTTACCCTTCACTGCGCAATTTTGTGAAGCTTGAAATCTGTCGTCTGGTATTAGAAAGATTTGGTCAGGTAGATGCAATTGCAGGTGTGGCAACAGGTGCTATTCCTCAGGGAGCCTTAGTTGCGGAAGAATTAAACCTTCCGTTTGTTTATGTACGTTCAACACCGAAAGATCACGGTTTGGAAAACCTTATTGAAGGTGAACTTCGTCCGGGAATGAAGGTTGTTGTAATAGAAGATCTGATTTCAACAGGCGGTAGCAGTTTGAAAGCAGTAGAAGCAATTCGTCGTGATGGATGTGAAGTGATTGGAATGATTGCTGCATTTACCTATGGATTCGATGTTGCGGTAAAATCATTCAAGGATGCTAATGTGCAGTTGGTTACTTTAACCAATTATGATGCAGTACTTGAAGTGGCTCTTCGTACCGAATATATTGATGAAGAAGATATTCCTACATTGCAGTTATGGAGAAAAGATCCGGCTCATTGGGAAGCAGCGAAATAACTAATATACAATAATATGACTCAATTTGAAAGCAGTGTAAAGGTTGTTCCTTATGCTCAAGGGCGTGTGTACAGTAAACTTTCTGATTTAAGTAATCTGGAAGGAGTTAAAGACCGCTTGCCGGCCGATAAAATTCAAGACCTCAGTTTTGATTCAGATAGTTTAAGCTTTAGCATATCGCCAGTGGGAAAGGTAACACTTCGTATCTGTGAACGTGAGCCCGAAAAGTGTATTAAGTTTGAAACAACAACATCTCCTCTTCCTTTTAATCTTTGGATACAAATAGTACCCGCTACTGATGAAGAGTGCAAGATAAAACTTACAATTAAGGCAGAGATCAATCCTTTTATAAAAGGAATGATTCAAAAGCCGCTTAAGGAAGGATTAGAGAAAATGGTAGAAATGCTATCTGGTATTCCTTACTAAAAAACAAAAATTATGGCGCAGAAACTTTGGGAGAAGAATGTACAGGTAAATAAAGACATTGAGAAATTTACAGTAGGTCGTGACCGTGAGATGGATATTTATCTGGCCAAGCATGACGTGATTGGCTCAATGGCACATATTACCATGCTTCAAACCATTGGTCTGCTTACATCAGATGAGCTTCATCTTCTTCTTGAGGAATTAAAAAACATCTATGCTACTGCCGAAAATGGTACGTTTGTAATCGAAGAAGGCGTAGAAGATGTTCATTCCCAAGTAGAATTGATGCTGACTCGTAAACTGGGAGATGTAGGAAAGAAAATTCACAGCGGACGTTCAAGAAACGATCAGGTGCTTTTGGATTTAAAACTATTTACCCGTACCCAGATACAAGAAATTGCTGAGATGGTGGAACAATTGTTCCATGTTTTAATATCTCAGAGCGAGAAATATAAAAATGTGCTGATGCCGGGCTATACGCATCTTCAAATAGCTATGCCCTCCTCTTTTGGATTATGGTTTGGTGCCTATGCCGAGAGCCTGATAGACGATATGCTATTTTTGCAGGCAGCTTTCAAAATGTGTAACCGCAATCCACTGGGATCGGCAGCCGGTTACGGATCTTCCTTTCCTTTGAACCGCACCATGACAACCAATCTTTTAGGATTCGACTCCATGAACTACAATGTTGTTTATGCGCAGATGGGACGTGGAAAGATGGAACGTAACGTTGCTTTTGGATTGGCCAGCATTGCCGGAACTATTTCAAAACTAGCTTTCGATGCTTGTATGTTTAATAGTCAGAACTTCAACTTTGTGAAGTTGCCCGACGAATGTACAACCGGATCAAGCATTATGCCACACAAAAAGAATCCCGATGTATTTGAACTTACCCGTGCCAAATGCAATAAGATTCAATCATTACCACAGCAAATCATGATGATTGCCAATAATCTGCCTTCCGGATATTTCAGGGATCTGCAGATTATAAAAGAGATCTTTATTCCTGCTTTTCAGGAATTGAAGGATTGTCTTCAGATGACAACTTACATCATGAACGAAATTAAAGTGAACGAGCATATACTCGATGATGATAAATATCTGCTTATCTTTAGTGTGGAAGAAGTAAATCGCCTTGCGGCAGAAGGAATGCCTTTTCGCGACGCTTATAAAAAAGTGGGTCTCGATATAGAAGCCGGAAAGTTTACTCATGAGAAAACTGTTGACCATACACACGAAGGAAGCATTGGCAATCTTTGCAACGAAGAAATCTCTTTTTTAATGCAGAATGTTGTTGAAGGATTCAACTTCGAAAAGATGGCTCAGGCTGAAAAAGAGCTTCTGGGAAGATAATTCTTAATCTTAAATACATATTATTATGGGATACGAACCTGCAGAGGAACGCTATTTTGACAAAATGCAATATAAGTATTGCGGAAATAGCGGTTTGTTACTTCCCCGCATTTCGTTGGGACTGTGGCATAATTTCGGTGATGTAGACGATTTCGGTATTGCTACCGATATGGTGAAATATGCATTCGATAATGGTGTGACTCATTTCGACCTGGCAAATAACTATGGTCCAAGCCCGGGCTCTGCCGAAACAAATTTCGGGAAAATCTTAAAAGAAAACTTTCAGGGATATCGTGATGAGATGATCATCACCTCCAAGGCAGGTCACGAAATGTGGGCCGGACCTTATGGAGACAGAAGTTCCCGCAAGAATATAATGGCAAGCATTGATCAAAGTCTGCGCCGTACTGGGCTCGAATATTTTGATATATTCTATTCTCACCGTTATGATGGTGTTACTCCGGTAGAAGAAACCATACAGGCACTTATTGATATTGTGAAACAAGGCAAAGCTTTGTACGCAGGTATCTCCAAATATCCCCCCGAAAAAGCGAAAATAGCTTATCAAATGCTCAAAGAGAATGGAGTTCCTTGCCTGATAAACCAGTCACGCTATAGTATGTTTGACCGTGAAGTGGAGAATGGAACACTTTCCCTTGCCAATGAATACGGTGTTGGATTCATTGCTTTCTCTCCGCTGGCTCAAGGATTGCTGACTAATAAATATCTGCATGGTATTCCAGATGATTCCCGTGCAGCTAAAGCCACCGGATTCCTGAAAAAAGACCAGGTAACGGAAGAAAAGATAACTATTGCCAGAAAGCTAAATGAAATTGCAACCAACCGTAAGCAGACTCTTGCTCAGATGGCTTTGGCTTGGGTTCTTAAAGACGAACGGGTAACATCCGTCATTGTAGGCGCAAGTTCTGTAAAGCAATTGGCCGATAATCTGAAAACAGTAGAGAACCTGGAGTTTACAGACGAAGAAATACGCAACATTAATACCTTGATTTCCTCTATTCAGACTTATTAATCAAATTATGCGAAAGGTAATCCTTCTTCTTACATTGTTATTAAGCTCAGCCTCCTGTGGTGATAGCTTCCACTCTAGCATCCCCGATGTGACGAAGTTTTCATTCGAGGTTAACTTATTGCAGGCACAGTTCCAGTCTATAAAATCTATGGGGCAATATGTGCCGGTGCTTAAGAATGAACACAATGTAAAAGTAGGATTTGGTGGACTGATTATAGGCAACTCCTATTATAATGGATATTGTGCTTTTGATGCAGCTTGTCCGGTCGAGGCAAGCAGAGATGTAATAGTAGTGCTTACCAATGACGGTTTGGGGAAGGCTGTGTGCCCTACCTGTAAAACAGAATATGACCTGAATAACAGTGGTGCTCCCAAAGGAGTAGGAACTGAATATTTAAAGCATTACTATGTAACAGTGGTCGGAGAAGATAAACTTTATGTCACAAATTGAATAAACGAGTAAAAAAGTTAAGGAAATATTTGGCAGATATAGTAAATCCTCTTATCTTTGCACCCGTTAAAACGCGAAAGTAGCTCAGTTGGTAGAGCATAACCTTGCCAAGGTTAGGGTCGCGGGTCCGAGTCCCGTCTTTCGCTCTCTCTATCAAGGATGCCCGGATGGTGGAATGGTAGACACGAAGGACTTAAAATCCTTTGGCTATAGCAGCTGTGCGGGTTCAAGTCCCGCTTCGGGTACAAAGGTGCATCCTTAAAAGCTCCGTAAATCATTGATTTACGGAGCTTTTTTAATTTCTGTCCCCAATTCTAAAATTATTGGATTTCTTTATTTTGTAAATAGACATTTTTATTATCTTTGCAACAGCGGTAAAATTTACGGCCGTAAAAATAGTAGCTATGAAATTTTATAATCGCACCAAAGAAATAGCTGATCTTCAGCGAATAAGAGAATTGTCATACAATGACCACTCTAAATTAACTGTGCTTACGGGACGACGTAGGATAGGTAAGACATCGCTTATCCTTAATGCGCTTAAAGACGAAACGATTGTTTATCTTTTTGTGAGCCGAAAGAGTGAGGCCGATTTATGCAAAGGCTTTTGCAGTGAGATAGAAAAACGATTATCGGTATTTGTTCCAAAGATGAACTCTTTTATCGAGGTTTTCCGTTTCTTGCTAGAACAGGGTAAAGCCAAAAAGTTTTCATTGGTTATTGACGAGTTTCAAGAGTTTATCAACATTAACGAATCTATATACAGCGAAATTCAGAATTACTGGGATCAATATCGCACTACTACCCACATTAATTTTATAGTTAGCGGATCAGTCTATTCCCTCATGATAAAAATCTTTCAGGATAAGAAAGAACCACTGTTTGGTCGTGCAGATGCAATGATGAAGCTTACTCCGTTCACCACCTCTGTGCTGAAAGAGATCATGAGCGATTATAAACCGGACTACACCAACGATGAATTACTTGCGCTTTATACCTACACAGGTGGTGTTCCCAAGTATGTAGAACTTTTGGTAGATAACAAAGCTCTCACTATTCATAAAATGATAAAGTACATTTGCCAAAGTGATTCTCCTTTTATTGATGAGGGACGGAATCTTTTAATTCAGGAGTTTGGTAAGAAGTACGGTAATTATTTCTCTATATTAGATGCTATATCATCCGGCATGAATACTCAATCGCAAATTGAAGCTTTTATGGGCGAAAAAAGCATAGGAGGGCAATTGAATAAATTAGAGACTATTTACGAGGTTATCAAGAAACAAAGACCATTATTCGCTAAAGAAGGTTCGCAAACGGTGAGGTACGAGGTATCTGATAATTTTCTGCGTTTTTGGTTCAGATACATTGAACGCAACAGAACACTTATTGAATTAGGAAACTATGAAGGCTTGTCGAAGTTAATAAATGATGATTACCCAACTTATTCTGGCAAAACACTTGAACTATATTTTAAACAGAAGCTGCAAGAAAGTTTTGAATACAGAGCCATCGGTTCGTGGTGGGAACCAAAGGGCGATCAAAACGAAGTGGATATTGTTGCCATTACGCTTGATAACAAAAAAGCATTAGTAGCTGAAGTAAAGAGGCAGAAAAAGAACTTTAAGCCTCAATTACTCGAAAGTAAAATTGAGGTATTGAAGAATAAGGTCCTGAATAAGTACGAAATTAATTCTCTTTGTTTGGATATTGAGGATATGTGATTAATTTCTAAATAAATAAGCTAAATAGGAGGTGCATCCTAATAAGCTCCGTAAATCAATGGTTTGCGGAGCTTTTTTTTATTTCTATCCTCAATTTTAAATAGAGTCATGAATATTATTAAATCCACATTGTTAAGTCCGGGAAAAACACATTACCTCAACCTTGTCGCAAGCCCGGACTCCGGAAAACCATATGAGGTAGAATTTAGACATAATGCTTCCGGAGATATACATGGAGGAATGGGAGATGCTCTGGTTGCTTTCAGATTGGATAAACTGCCTGACACGAAAGGCAGAACCGTAAAATTGAAGTTAAAATGGAAATCATTCAGCGGAGAGAAATCTGTGGAGTTTGATTATAACTCCGGAGGAAATTCGACGCCTGTGAAATCTACAGTGATTTTTGAAAAAGGTCAAATTAGTGTTGAATAAGAGTCCAAACTGAGAAAGTAATAATCATGTGTTGTGTTAATATTCGAAAAAAACATTTTTTTTCTCAACAACGGTGCAAGGTTTTTTAAAAATGAGATTTAATAGATGAGTGCTCAGTAAAGATAGAGTATTCGAAAATAATATTTAATTAAAAACAATAAAGAAAGATGAAAAATCTAACAAAAATTTCCAGTTTTTTGTATGTCGGCTTAATTGCGTTGACATCGGTATTTACTTTCGCATCATGCGATAAAGATGATGACAATACTCCTAAGTTGAAGTTCAATTCGGCTAAAGTGGAATTCGCTACAGGAAAGACAGCCACTGTAACAGTAAGTGGAGGTGCCGCTCCTTATACGGTACTTTCAAGTGATGCAAAGATCGCTACTGTAACAGTTAATCAAAGTACAATAACAATTACCGGGGTCAAGAATGGATCAGCAAAAATAACCGTGACAGATAAAAATAAAATTAGCGGGCAAATAGCCGTTCTAGTAAAAAACATGCTGGATTTTGACAAAAATGCTGTTACTGTAGGTGTTGGCAAAGAAGAAGTAGTGACAATCAAGGGAGGTACTGCACCTTACACCGCCACATCTAAGGACTCAAAAATTGCTATTGCATCAGTTAAAGATGGCACGGTTACCGTTAAAGGAGTCAAAGCAGGAACTACGACTATCGAAGTAACAGATAAGGACAAGGTAAGCGGAACAATATCCGTAACAATAAAATAAGGCTTTTTTGTAGAAATCTAATTATCGGTTATATCTTTGTAAAAAGAGTGTAACCGATAATTAAAGTGAGACTGATGAGTATATTTTATGATAGAGTTATACAAACTTTATAAATGATAAATGATAAATGACGAAGTAAAGGAGCAAGAGCTACTTCAACAAATTCTAAGTGGCAATGGGATTGCCATGAAAGAATTCTATACTATTCATTCTGGGTATCTTACAACAGTGTGCTCTCGTTATGTCTCAGATAAAGATGATATAAAGGATGTTTTACAAGAAAGTTTTATTAAAATATTCAATTCAATTCTTAGTTTTGAATACAGAGGACTCGGATCCATGAGAGCGTGGTCTGCCCGTATTGTCGTTAATGAGTCTTTAAAATTTCTCAAATCAAAAGAAAGGATAGAGATATTTAATTGGCCGATTGAAGATTTACCTGATATGGCAGAAGATGAAGAACCGGATTTCGAAGAAATACCTACATCTGCGATTTTAGGAATGATCCGCTCTCTTCCCATTGGTTATAGAACAGTATTTAACCTTTATGTTTTTGAGAAAAAGAGTCACAAAGAAATTGCTTCGATATTAAAAATTACAGAAAACACCTCTGCATCTCAATTACATAGGGCTAAGAATTTCTTAGTAAAACAGGTAAGTATATATAATTCAATAAAAAACCGGAGTTATGAGCGATCAATGGTCAGATAATCTGCGTAAACGGATGGAAACTCATCAAGAGCCGTCTCCGGAAGGATTATGGGAGGATATTGAGCGGGTAATGAAGCAGAATGACTCAATCACACTCCCCGAGAAAAATAATAACGGAGTTATGAGCGATCAATGGGAAGATGATCTGCGTAAACGGATGGAAACTCATCAAGAGCCGTCTCCGGAAGGATTATGGGAGGATATTGAGTGGGCAATGAAGCAGAATAACTCTATCGTACTCCAAAAGAAACAAAATAAAGTTTTACTATTATGGAGTAAACGTATTGGTGCGGCGGCGGCAGTAGCATTAATTATGTTGTTCGTTGGAGATTATTTCTTAAAGGAAAATCCCCTGAAGCCAATTGCTCAAGAAAAAGAAACTCCATTCAACCCTGAAGGAAAACTTTCTACTCTTCAGAATAATGAAAAAGTATTGGTTGCAGAGGCTGGCAACAATTCCTCCTCTCTTTCAAAGAACAATGGAGTTGTAGCAAAGATAAAAGCATCCAAAGAATCTCTATTACTGGAAGGAAAGGATAACAGCAATCTTATTGCTAAAGTTGAGGAAGCAACAGAACAGGAAAAAGAAATCAAAAGAGAAGACTCTCAGAGTAACTCCAATGTAAATGTAGAGAAAAAAAATGAGGATGGACAGGAAGGTTCAATAGAAAAAAAACGTGTATTTTCGAATGAATACAGTTTAGATACCAATCTGCCTGCATTAAAGAATAAGTATAAATCTTCAAAATTGGGAACTAATATTTACGCTTCAAATTTATCACTCAATTCAACAAAGAAATATGAAGGATATGGAAATTTTAATTCCAGAGAAGTTTCACAAGAAATAGATGAAGATTTTGGAGAAGATCCAGTGGGAGATATTCTTGTAGGGAATAAATACAGGGAAGTTTATACTGACGTGAAGCATAGACAACCTATAATAATAGGTGCTTCCATAAACTATAACTTAAATGAAAAGTGGAGTCTTACAAGTGGACTAACCTACACAATATTGTCGTCAGAGCTTAGATCCGGGAGCGACAGCTATTATTATACGAGTGAACAAACCCTTCACAATGTAGGTATCCCCTTGGATATTAACTACAATGTATGGAAAAGCAAAAAGATGTCTGTTTACTTATCAGGGGGAGGACTTGTTGAAAAGAATGTATCCGGCAAATTAATGATAGATTATGTCGTTGGTGATAAGTTACAGCAAAGCAAGGAAGACAAAATTTCTGTAGATCAGTTGCAATGGTCGCTCAACACTTCTGCCGGAGTATTATATAGTCTATCCCAAAAGGTCGGATTGTATGCAGAACCTGGTGTAAGTTACCATTTTAACAATGGAAGTGAGGTTGAAACTATTTATAAAGAAAAGCCAGTAAACTTTAGCCTCAGGCTTGGGCTTCGTATTTCTTTCGGTAAATAACTAAATATTATAAATTTTAAAATTAAAGGTATGAATAAAATGGCGGTAAGAGGATTATTTATCTTAATAATCTCATGTGTTTCCTTTATGGCTTGCCAAGGAGGAGGAAAGTCACAAAGAAATGCTAATTCTGCTGTTAAGGTAGAAGATGAAAAAAAAGATGGTGTAAAGGATAGAGAGATTCCTTATATTGTAGCTGATCGATATTTTGTTAAGAATGCAGTAGAAAGTGTTGAAAATCCAAAAATTACAACTCAAGCAGAATTCGATAAAATATTTGGAACTGCTGCTGTTATGGGGAAAGGCGGCCTACCTACTACAATTGATTTCTCTAAACAATATGTAATTGCAGTCGTTAAACCGGAAACAGATTTTAACACAAAGTTAATTCCTTTAGGTCTGCAAAAAAATGAAAAAGGAAAAATCATATTTTCATATAAAGTTGAAAATGGAGAAAAACAAACATACACCACAGTTCCATGTTTGGTTATCGTTGTAAATAATACTTTTCCTGGAGATGTTGTTCTTGAAGAGGTTTATTAACATTATAAACACATAAGATTATTTTACTGAGTTTCCTCTCAAATCTTCTTTTTTATATATTAGTGTCCGCTAAACTTTAATATTGTCAATAACCCTTTAGCAGAAGCCTCATTTTACTGTAGTTTCTGCAAGAAAAAAGAAATCCAAGCCCCTTCTAATCGAATAAATACGGTTCTAAGGGGCTTTTTGTCAACTCACAAACTGATTTTTTCCAATCTTTTTCAGGGTGTTCCAACAAGCTTTGAACATTTATATAATGCATCAGCATAATTCTGACCATAGTTGCTAGCCCGGAGAAACTCCATGAGCGCTTCACGCTGCGTTGCAGCAATGTTAATAACAGGTTTGCAATTAGTGTTACCCACACTTGTATTTTGATGGCGTTTGCGCTTTCTCCATAGAAATACTTCAACGGAAAGTTCTGTTTCATCTGTTTGAATAACAATTCGATAGCCCAACGCTTACGGTAAATTTCAACGATTTCTTCATATGAGAATTCAAGATTATTTGAAAGTAATCGTATCAGTTTCTTCTTCTCCTTGTCTGCATATGTGATTATACGAGCTTTGTGTGTGATGATCTTACCATCTTTTCCTTTTTTCGTAAACACCACGATTTCCTCTCTCCATACCATTTTGCCCTCGATATTCATGTGATAAACAGAGGAAATAGTCTCATATACAAGGCTTTTCTTCATCTTTGTAACATACATCACGCCACGTTCGGTCAGTTCTTCAAATTTTCCGTAGTCAATGTATGCCCTATCAAGGGCAAGAAGGTCGTCTTTGTTGAAATGATTGGGAACAAGCATAAAATGATCATGTGCAGCAGCAGAGGTAAAGCATACGTCACACGGTACTCCTTCGTTGGCGTGAATCACCGTATGGCATTTCAATCCTCCTTTCTTTTTTCCCATCTTAGGATTGCGTCCAACACCCTTGAAAATAAGGTTGGAAAACAGACTTATTGTTGTGGAATCGATGATTTGCAGGTGTTTCATCCAACTAGGCAACTTATGAGATGAGCTGTCCGAGGAAAGAATATGTTTGTTATCCTCATAGAGAGAACGGTATATTTCCTCAAACACCTCATTAGGACGCCTCATATTGGCATCAGAAAGAGTGCTGCGTCTTGGAAGGGAAGTTATACCCAGATGAGACAGTTTTCTGCTTTCTGCCTCTGTGGCTGCCGCAATTTCACGAAGAGAATCGAAACGCATAATAACAGCATAAAGCATAACAACCAGATGCTGCCAGGCATCAAATGACTTTACATAGCGTTCACCATCCTTAGCTCGGCTGATTTTGTGTATTTTTTCTTTGCCGATGCATTTTATTAACTGTCCTAAAACCGGCTGTCCGATAAAATGTGTACTTTTGCCCATGTTCTTATTTAACTTTGTGGTAAAAGTCAAAGGAACAAATAAAGGCTGAATCCCAAGCGAGGGAATCAGCCTATTTTTTTGTGCATATAAAAAAATTTAGCGGACACTAATATTTTTTATAGAAGAATTGAGAGGAAACCTTAAAAGAGCCATGACACTCGTGGTAGTTCCGTTGATTTACTATGTATTCGACATAATAACGAATAAATTGAAATTGAATCGGAAAAAAGGAAGTCGTGTTTAATGTTTGATGCTTCCCATTAATTAAAATCCGACGTAACTCAATTGGACAGTATCCCGATTTTAAATCGAGAATGCAACAAGCTCTAATCCCGCCGTGGTATATTGTAAAGAATAAATTTATGATTCAATTCACTTCCAGTCTTAAAAAGAGATTGATGAAAAAAATGATCAGATAGAACCCTATAATTCTGGAAACAATAGCTATTTCAGCCCTCTAGTGTAGGGCATCTTCTTTAATAAGTTAACCATTTCTTTTATTTAAGCTAAGTGAGCCCACAGCTGTGAACCCATGGGACTTGGATTTCTTTATTTTGCAAATAGACATTTCTATTATGTTTGCAACAGCGGTAAAATTTACGGCCGTAAAAAATAATAGCGTAATATATCAGACACGCGGATTACTTTTCCAGATTATCTCTGATAAATCCATCTTCTTTTGCAATTCTATCTAGGTCTGTTTTACTTTTAATTATGGCAAATTCGCCATAATTAAAAGTTGGATTAGAAACTTTTTTACAATGATCAATGAATTTTAAAGTGTTTCTATTTCTTCGTAACCAAAATATGCCGTTTGGTGAACTAAATTTGTTAAAGTCTTTAGCTCAGACCATCTTTGTTGAAAAAATAAAAATGTTATGAAGATAGAAAAAACGACTATTCCAATACAATCATTTATTTATGGATTCTCTTTGAGTGCAGATTATTCAGAGTGCTATCAAGCGTCTACCGACAATAAATCAGTGACACTTGAATTATGTTTGTCTTCGTTTTCATTTCAACCAAAGTGGGTTGACTTTCTATACAAGCTTCGTAACATATTAGTAAAGCCATTTGGCCTGAAGACTTCTACTGATGAGATAACTAATATAAATCCTCAGAAAGGTGAAAAATTGAGTTTTTTCGATGTGTTTGAAAGAAGTGAGACGGAAATTCTGATGTATGCAAACGACAAACATCTGGAAGGTTGGTTTTCTCTTCAATATGAACCTGATAGAAATAAGCAAAATGTAAGGTTAACAACAGTCGTTACATTTCATAATTTAATGGGAAGAATCTATTTCTATACAATCAAACCGTTCCATTATCTGATAGTCAAGGACCTGCTGTCCAGAATGTGTAAATACTAAAATAGAAATATTGAAACTTTAAAGCATATATTATGAAATCCTTATTTAAAATTGTAAGCATTGCAACTTCTGCATTATTCATTTATTTGTTTGTACAATTACTTTTCATGCCGAGCTCTTTTATTAAAGATTTGGGACTACAACCCTCAGAAGCTGGATGTGTTCTTGCCCGGAGAGCATCAATGTTTATGTTGGGAATCTCTGTGTTGATGTTTGGAGCAAGAAATCTGCCTCATTCAAAAGCCAGACAAATCATTTGTATGGCTACTGGAATTACACTATTTGGATTATCTTGTGTAGGCAGTTATGAATTTATTAGAGGAACAGTAAATTCTTCTATCTTGATAGCCATTACTTGCGAAACAATATTATGGATATCTTTTGGAATAATCTTATTCAAAAGTTATCTGGAACATATAACTAATAAATAGGAATAAAAAAATGAAAACTCAGATCCTTTTACTACGTATTGCTGGTTGTATCAGCTTGCTATTTGTTGTCTTCCACTTACTCTTTTATCCGATGTTTAATTGGGAGAATACTTTGAATGGCTTATCAAGTGTGAACAGGGCTATTTTCCTGACATACCATGCCATTTGTATTTTGATGCTGTTTTTTATGGGCATCATTCCTCTCTTTCAGACAAAAGCCCTCTTGGGTAGTTCTGTCAAATATAGTATCCTTAGTCTTTTTTCATTATTCTATCTTATTCGTATTGTGGCAGAATTTACTCTTTTTGGCATTAGTTCCAGTAGTCTGGCTATACTGATAATGTGTCTGGTTCCGATGGTATTTTATGCTATCCCATTATTTTCAAAGCAGATGACCAAGTTGTAACAATTTGGTAAAGTTCCTTTGCATATATAACTTTTTTAATAGCTTTGTAGATTAAAATTAAATTATGAAATATATTCTGAAAATACTTATCCACTCACTTTTCTGGCTGGTTTTCGTTCTATTCTACCTAATATTATATGTTGTGCCAAAGGGAGATTTCTCAATCGCACTACAAGAACTTACTATCCAGTTTTATATCAATTTTGTTTGGGCAGCAGTCATATTCTATTTATCTTATTATTGGCTGATACGATATTTTGAGAAGAGTCAACTTGTTATATACCTAATTCTTTCAGTGTTTATAAGTGTTTCTGTTTCAGTTGTTTTCTTGATAATCTCAAAGCTTATTACCCCAGGAATAAATTTGCAGAATTATATTCTCCTTTTGCCATCAATGGTTGGTTCTTTTATTATAGCCCAATGTGGATGTTTGGTTAGAGGTTTCGAAAACTGGTTTGCTAATATTCAGCTGAAATCAGAAATAGAGAACAAAAATCTAAAGAACGAACTTAAGTTACTTAGACTCCAGGTTAATCCTCATTTTCTTTTCAATACATTGAATAATATTGATTCTTTAATTAGTAAATCACCTAAAACTGCTTCAAAAATGCTTATTACTCTGTCAGAGATGCTTAGATATATGGTTTATGAGACTAAAACGGAGACTGTTCCTTTGCAAAAAGAGGTAGACTATCTTACCAGTTATATACAGCTTCAACAACTGCGCTTTAAGAATGTAGATTATATACGTTACTCTTTTCCAGAGCCAGAGGTTTGTAACACTCAGGTTGCCCCAATGCTTTTTATCCCTTTTGTGGAAAATGCTTTTAAACATTCGTGTTATGCAGAACCCATGCCGGTTGTTGATATAAAAATTGCTTTAAGTGATAATATATTAAGCTTCACTTGTGTAAACTACTTCGATACTGAGAATATTTCAAAAGAAACCAACCAATCGGGTATAGGATTGGAAAACGTGAAAAGACGCCTTGCTCTTTTATATCCTAAGAGTCATGAGTTGCAGATAATAAAGGAATTGAATACCTTTAGGGCTGAATTAACAATAAAGTTATGACAATATCATGTATCATTATTGAAGATGAACCATTGGCAGCAGAAAAGCTGGAAAGTTTTGTCGCCCGAATACCCTTTCTTAAGCTCGAAGGCAGTTTTGATAATGCCTTGGAAGGCTTACAATTCCTGAAAACAAAGACTGTTGAATTGCTATTTCTTGATATTCAGATGGAAAAGATTACCGGTATTCAATTGCTTGAAAATCTTTCCTCGAAACCTTATGTTGTTATTACATCTGCTTATTCAGATTATGCCTTGAAAGGATATGAATTGAGTGTCTTTGATTACCTGCTTAAACCATACTCTTTCGAGCGCTTCCAAATGGCTGTTAACAGAGTGTCCGATGATCTGAAACAGAAACCAGGAGTAAATAATAAAAGCAATGGTTCTCAAATTTTTATAAAGACAGAATATCGTCGTGAAAATGTACATCTCGATGATATTCTGTATATTGAAGGAATGCAGGGATATTTAAAAATTTATCTCTCTGATAAGAGAATTCTTACCAAGCAAAGCATGAAAGCTATATTAAAGACACTTCCCGAAGATCAATTCATCCAGGTTCATAAATCTTATATTGTTTCTTTGTCTAAAATTGAATTAATTGAGCGAAATCATATAAAAATATCCGGTAAATTAATACCTGTTGGAGATTTTTATAAGATGCGGTTTTATGAAAGGATAGAAAACCTTTGAATAACTTTTGTTTAAAAAGAAGTTTTCACTATGCATGCATAGTGTTTTTTTATTTTATTTCAAAATAGTTTATAGAAATACTTTTTTTGTAGTAAAAATATGCATACTTTTGAATTCATTAAACAAAAATAGAAATAAGTGAATAACGTCGAAGAGTCATTTCGTGTTTTTTAATACGACTGGGGAAACCTATTTATTGTAGGCTGGATGCTGAGATTACGGTTGCGAGAGTGTATGTTAGTTTCGTTGCCAAAGAATAAAACCGACTTCATGCACAATGTTTATTGGGTCATGAAGCATTTAAGATAACTGAAATAAAATGTATCTCTATATCTTGTTGAAAATAGATATATAAGAAGTGCTTATAATTCGGCTAAGACGGATATATGCGTAGCTTTATTTCGCATGCATATTTTTAATCTTGCCTATGAACTCGCATACAGAGATGTTGTTGCGCTTTAAGATGAACGAATATGCATAAATCTATTCTTACGATTCTTATACTGATTTTTTGTCTTCATTTTCTATCTGGACAAGAAAAGAAGATGATTAATAAACAGATCAAAAATTCTATTGAATTAAAGCTTGATTCTATATTAGAAAACGGAAAATATCAGCATAAACAAAGTTTGCTAACAATTGACAGTGTTAAATCAGAGATACATGAAATTAATGAGCAAGTAACAAAATCTATTGAATCGCAAAAATCTAAACTGGAAGAATTAAATAAAAAATACATAAGCCCCGTTAGAAGTGTCTTTTGGGATTTTATTTATCCAATTTTATTATCAATGATTTCAGCTGTAATATTTTGGATTTTGTTCTCATTCTGTCCTGAACGAGCAAGAAAAAGCAAAATAAGAATTAAACTTGATTTAGAAATCTATCAGGTTTATACCAATATATTCGCCCTATTTGATATTGTTTTTAAAATGAATAATCACTCTCCTTCTGACTATCAACATCAAATAAGGGGTGAGAAATTATCTAGAAGAGATATAGAAATTGGACTGCAAAATAAGTGTTTAAATGAATCATATTTCTATTATCCTGAACTGCAACAAGCTCTTTTACCGATTGGGAAAAGCCTATATAATTATATTCAAAAAATTGACAGAATAATTGATAGGTTGTTTAATTTTAGTATGTATTTGTTACCTGAGGAGATTTTACTTCTAGAAGATATAAGAAATAAACTTTATACGTATGACTTAGAGAATTATGAAAGAAATGCAATTTCAGTTATTGGTGGTATTAGTTTTAAACCAATAAATCCTAGCCTATCTTATATGACGAATAACTTTGCAGAACTATATGAACTATATAAGCAACTGCAAAAGATTGTATTTAAGAACAAATTTGAGAATAGAAATATTTTCGTTTCAAAGGTTCAATATCTTTTTTATAGTGAACAATATGAAGCAACAATTAAGTCTGTAAAAAAGAATATGCATAAATATGCTAATGATGAAGACTTTCTTAATTGGTATATTTTCCAATCGCTATATAGCTTAAAAAAACAGCCTGAAGCATATAAATTGTTAGAAAATTTATTTGAGAAGAAAGCTCATTTGTTATCAAATAGAAATTCTATAAAAAAATTTCTATTTGATAGCAAAATACAAGAATTACTTAATAAGTACTACTCATCAAAGAACTTAATAGAATTGAATAATATAATTAATGAAGAAGAACTGATTGCGAATACATTTATTAATAATGCAAAATTATTAGAAGAATTATATACTGAAAAAAAAACAGAGAATGAAAAAAAGTAACGCTGCCACAACAATTCATCATAATGCATTGCGCGTGAGGCCATTCAATGGAGTGAGATTATGAGGTGTGGTGTAAATAATTAACTTTGAGAAAGAACGAAAAAGCGAAACGAATCATATGGCCAATCCGTTACAGCCAATTATACTAAGAAAAAGTGATAGCAGACTTTTTAGAAAATTTAGCAAATAGAAAGAAGTGAAAATGAATTTGAATTAAAATATTACTCAAATAAAAATATTCAGGGAGGCTCAGGCATTAGTGGTTGTTACTTTGAAATTAAGTATACTAAAGCTCCGATTAAAACTACATGGGCTTGGATTGGTGTATATTACGAAAGGGAGAATCCTCTTATTTGTTTAGGTTTTGAGAATAAAGATGGTTGGGGTAAACCTGTTTATGAGATTATAGAAAAAACTTTAATTCAATTGGAAAAGGTGTGTTAAAAGATAAACCTTACTATGAAGATGGGGTTGTTTGGTTTGGATTAACTAAAGAGAAGTATATTGCTATTGATAATAACTAACTGAATGACCAAATTAAAATGCTAAAGGATTATATGGACGAAGTATTATTAACATCAATAAGAATGAATAAATAACTGGTGGTAACACGCAGTATAGTTAATAGGGGTTTCATTGGTTTTCAGGGCGTAGTATTCGCTCTAAAATGTGCTGTTACTTGATAGATAAAAAGCCCGCAATCCCTTACTAACCATATCGTCAACCGTTAGTGCTAATGAAAATAACCATTATGACAGAATCTATTAAAGTGAAAATTATTGAAGATGGCACCAAGATTGATTGGAATGTCTGGTTCCTTTTGATTGCTGTTTTGTCTCTCATTGCTGCTGTTTTAATTCCTTTTATCCAAAAAAAATATGAGGAGCGAAAAGCAAAATATGGATTTCACTTATATATAAAAAAACGTATTGGGATTGTTTGGAATTTATTGACTTATGACAAATTTAAATATAAACAACCGACAAGTTCAAATACTATGGATGATTTAGTACTTTCATTTGATAAATTAATTTATCGCTTTGAGAATGATTATATAAAAAATAAAAATACTATACATCCTCTTTTCGCTTTTGGTGTTTTATTCAATTTTCAAAATTTACTTTTTACAGTTATAAGGATTCAATATGCATTAAAGGATGTTGATATTCAGCATTTAGAAGAAAAGACTTTAGAATTTGGTGATAAATTATCCAAAAAAGAACATCATAAATTAACAGGATTATTTATGATTATTCAACATTATGATTCAATCGTTTCGTTTCATGATAAATTCAGTTCCTTAAAATCGATAAAAAGAGAGATTAAAAATTCAAGATGGATAGGTCTAACTGTGGAACAATCCGTATTGAAAAATCAAGAACTTATTCTAAATGATTTAAATTACTTGACTGAAAACGAAATAAGTATAAATGAGATAATCAATATAAATAAGCTTCTAATTCAAGAACTTAAATCGTATTTTGATTACGAAAAGCATATGAAAAATAGATAACAGGTGATAATGCGTAGCCATAAAATGTTGGGAGATAAGTGATTTGCCTAGTGTGTCACCTGCAGGCAACGGTTCTTATCGATTTATATGTTCACAGGTACCCAATCCCTAACATTTGTCAGAAGTTAACAGCAAGCTATTAACAAAACAAGATACCATCCAAATATTATTGATTATGAATATAAATAATTTAATTGTTACACCAAGTGCTCAAATTTTTAAAATCATAAAGAGGCTATCTAGAAGGCACTTAACTAGACTCTTTATTCATTGTTCTGAAAAGAAAATAGGTAATTTTATTCTTGATGAGAAAAAAGTGACATTACCAATAGGTAGCAAAAGTGTTATATATTCAGTAATGGCATTTAAGATGGAGAGCCAGCCAAATTTCTTAATAGACACAAATATAAAAGAAATCAGGTACGCATATTTATTGATTATTGAATATAATGAATATGCATTTATTTTTAAGAAACATATTGATAATCCCCAATGCAGAATGTCAACTTATTTAAATCCATTTCCATATGAGAAGCTGACTGGATTTAAAGCTAGCGAAGAGACTGAGTATGAGAAAGTATCAATGAATAGTATGACGATTTCTAATGCAGTTGTAAGAAACCGAGCTTTTGAAGGAAAAAATTTAAATGGATTGTTACCACCCAATTCTGCAAGTCGCTCAATTGCAAATAATTTTCGATTAAATTCCGATGGAGAAATATACTCAATAATACCAAATACATCCAGACTATCTTTTAGGTCTTCAAAACTTGATATAGAAGAATTGTCCAAATGGTGTATTACAGTAGCAGAAGAATTAGATACTCAAACTAGAACCAACTCCTTTATTGATAACTTTGCCTCTCCTATAAATCTTGAGAAAGTTAGTAAAATAAGTAATCCTTCAGCAATTCTGATTGACTTGGAAGAACTTGATTACTCTATAAGAGAACAAAACAGAGGTAGAACATTGGTCTATAAAGATGAAAATAATGATACTATAACTTTCACAGATGAACAATTAAATACCTTCTTTAATTTATTTAAATCTCCTATTAGCATGATTAAAGATGACAGTAAGGACGGTGTCTTTAATTTTTCTATCAGAGGGTTTGATACTTTAGGTGGTATCAGATTAAATAAAAATATTATAACATTTTACTCCAGAGCTGGCAATAACATAATTATATCAGATATAAATGAAGGTGATATTTCATTTTCTAAGTATATTAACAATAATAAATCATTCTCAGTAGTTTTTGATAATCCTTCATATATATACTTTTCTAGATTCACCTTTGAAGATAAAAAGTTATTGTCAAACATTGATGGAATGCTTTCAATATTTATTGATAGTTATGATTTTTCAAATGTTAAAACGGAGAAAGAAAAGCCTCATAGTAATTCAATTACTGAATTTCCAATAAACTCACTATTTTATGCAGTTGAGGATAATTTGAAAACTCAAGATTCGATAATAATATGCGATGATATGAATGATGAATGGGCTGACCATATAATAATTGAAAAAAATACTACTCCTCCAAGCATATCTTATATACATTCAAAATATGTAGGAAAAGAAAGCTATGGAGCTAGTAAATTTCATGAGGTCGTTTCTCAAGCGTTAAAGAATTTGGGGAGATTAAATTCAGATAGTGAAGAGTACAAAACAAAATATGATAATGAGTGGAAAAACAAATATGAATCTACTCAAATAGATAGAATTAGGACAGGTAATACATGGTGTGAAATAGAGACTTCATTAAAGGAGATAAATTCAAATCCTAATTCAATACGTAAGGTGTTATTAGCAACACCTTTTTTAAGAAAATCTGTACTAAAAACTAAAATGGAAGAATTAGCACGTGGGGAAGATTGTCCTGCTCATTATGTTCAGATATTATGGCTAATTAATACATTTATTAGTGCTTGTAGAGATTATAATGTACAACCGTATATACTTTGTAAACCATAGGATTAACCAAAACCAGCCGTTAACACACACCCACAAGTAATTGTGGTTTAATTGATACTGTGTCTTCGCCCTCGCTTGCAAGCTTTTTTCTCGGGTGATAAGGACGCGTCCATGTAGTCCCCAACTACTTGTAGCCTCATCTGTTGGGCAACATTGCATATTTCGGAGCATATCCACCCAGTCCATCAGACAACATCAGATTTGCCTCTTATTTCGGAGCATGCCCGTTCACTTCAATGCAATAACTCTTTGATTTTTAAGTTTTTTCGGAGCATATCCGTTCACAAAATCACCGTTTGTGCAATTCGGAGCATATCCGTTCACTTTCCCGGATACATGATTTACTTTTGCGGTTTAAATCAATCACTTTTAAAACGCAAAGATATGGCTGGAACAATTACAGCAATGAGTAAAATCAAACAAATCATCCAATTACACAAAGCAGGTATATCCAATCGTTCTATAGCCATACAGCTAGGAATAAATAAAGAAACTGTAAACAACTATATCAGAAAGCTGAAAGAAGACCCTTGTGGAATGGATAGTCTTCTGAAACTTGATGAACCGATACTGGAACACCGTTTATCTGCCGGCTCGCCTGCTTATACAGATATCCGTTTTGAGGAGTTCAGACAACTACTCCCTTATTTTGGGAAGGAGCTAAAACGCAAACATGTAACCAGATATCTTCTTTGGCAGGAATATATAGCGCAACATCCCGGAGGATACCGTTATACACAGTTTTGTTATCACTTAAGTCAATATAGCCTGACACCGGAACCGACCACCATTTTAGCAGATACATATCTCCCCGGAGAAAAATTGTTTGTGGACTTTGCAGGTGACACTTTAGCATACGTAGACAGAGAAACCGGAGAGATGATAAAAGTCCAGGTATTTGTAGCCTGCCTCCCCTGCACCGATTACTCCTATGCTATTTGCGTGTCTTCTCAACGAAGTGAAGACTTTATTTACGCCATAGAACAGTGTCTTCTCTCTTTTGGAGGAGTACCCAAAATTTTGGTCCCGGACAATCTTAAGGCAGCCGTAATAAAGAGTGACCGCTATGAACCCGAGATTAATCACACATTGGAGGATATGGGTAACCATTACAGCTTTGTCGTTATTCCTGCAAGACCCCGAAAGCCCAAAGACAAGTCACTGGTAGAAGATCAGGTTCGCCTGATTTATCGTCGTGTATATGCCAAATTAAGGAATCAGACATTCTTCTCTATCGAAGAATTAAACCAGGCTGTATCGGAAAAGGTGAAAGAGCATAATCAGACCCGTATGCAACAACGTACCTATAGCCGTGAAGAACACTTTCTGGCGGAAGAAAAAGAAACTCTCAAACCATTGCCTGCAACACGATTTGAAATGAAGTGTTACACAGAATTACAAGTTAGCCCCAATTGTT
Organism: Bacteroidaceae bacterium; assembly: GCA_963667395.2. Taxonomy (GTDB): domain Bacteria; phylum Bacteroidota; class Bacteroidia; order Bacteroidales; family Bacteroidaceae; genus Bacteroides. The sequence continues at coordinate 2,566,821 of CAXXJL010000001.1, read as the reverse complement.
GTGTCTATCTTGGTCGTGATAAGCATTACTATTCTGTACCTTATCAGCATATAGGTCGCAAAGTGAAGGTAATGTATACAAGAACCCTGGTCAAGATATACTTAGATGGAGAAATAATAGCCTCGCATCCCAGAAAAACAGGCTTTGGATATACAACTCAGCCAACTCATCTGGCATCCAATTCCAACGCTTACAAGGAACGTTCTCCCGCCTACTACATAAACAGATCAAAGCAGGTATCAGCTACTTTAGGGACGTTTGTTGAAAATATGTTTAGCAGCTCTGCCATACCTCCGGAGTTTTACTATAAAAGCTGTGACGGGATTCTTCAGTTACAAAGGAAGACATCACCGGATATCTTTGAACACGCTTGCAGGATTGCTCTTGAAAACAAGGCATATAAATATGGAACTCTTGTAAATCTTATCCGGAAAGGTAAAACTTTAATGGATGAATATGAGGAATGCATGATGAATAAAAATAACCGAATTCCAGACAACCACGAGAATATACGTGGTGCGGGATATTATAAATAACAATTTAAACTTTATGATTATGGATGAAATTTTGAAAGAGCTTCATGCGCTGAAGCTCCCCGGAATGGCCAGGTTCTGGCAATCACTTACAGAAACACACCGAATGGACAGTCTGACCTTAATTGACGGATTAACGCTAATGTTACAATCAGAGCGTGAAGAACGCTCAACTAAAAAGAATGAGAGACTCATAAAAGAGGCGCGCTTCCGCTACAGAGCCTCATTTGAGGAACTGATGATAGATGCTGCAAGAGGAGTTGATGCAGGAAAGGTTGCCCGTCTTGGAACAGGTGATTACATTAAAAAAGGGGATTCTATTATTGTTACCGGTGCTTCGGGTTGCGGAAAAAGTTTTCTTGCTACAGCACTTGGTTACAAAGCTTGTTTTCAAGGCTACAGAGTTCAGTATTATAACATGCAAAAACTACTAGCCCAACTCAAATTAGCCCGGATAGAAGGAGTGTCAATAAAGCTGTTTGAAAAGATAGCCAGAGCAGATCTACTTATTATCGACGATTTTGGGATGAATATACTTGAAGGTCATCAACAGAATGATTTTATGGAGATTCTGGAGGATAGACATGCGCTAAAGTCTACTATTATCGTCGGTCAGTTACCTGTATCAAAGTGGTTTGATGTAATCGGAAACGGACTTATTGCTGATGCAGCATTGGATAGAATAGTTCATACCTCGCATCGTTTTGAACTAAAAGGAGAGAGTTTAAGAAAAAAGAATTAATTTTGGAGTGTCATATCAAAAATCATTAATCCAAAGTGAACGGATATGACCGAAATCACTGAACGGATATAGTCCGGAATATGCACAACATTAAAAACATCGCAACGTGAAAATTAAAAGATTAATAATTATGGGATTTTTAACTTTGATATTTGGACTAAAGTCATATGGACAAAGCAAACTGATTGATATTACCTCAAAATCTGAAGAAGGATTTTGTGATTTAGTTTTTAATATTACAGATAAACAATTGGATGAAGATAGCAACTGGATTCTGGTTGCAAAAGGTCAATATAAATCGATTGTTGTTGGGGTAAAGATTAAAATTAAAAATGGGCTTAATCCAGGATTGAATAATGGTAAACTAGACCAGTTGGGTATGACAAGAAATGCAGGTGAATTAATTAATATTGGATTAGAGAGCGATAACTTTATTAAAATTGTATCAGGATTATATGGATTTAAATCTGGTGAAAAATTCTCAAAGAAAAATATACCATTTGATTGCTTCTCTCTGAATTCTGAAGTTGGTTACTTGGATAAAGGAAATTTTAGGTTCAAATTATTTTTGGATAGTCAAGATATAAATGGCCTATATTCTGAATTATATTTAAATATTGATTTGTCAGCCGGATTGATTCAATTGAATGAAAAAGACCCGGGGTATAGAGAAAGAGTTATTAAAGTATTGACGAAATAAAAACGTTGCCCAGTGTGCTGTAATAAAAGATTAGTAGTCAGTGGTTTGCCTGGTTGGTATCCATTGGCAGAGTTTAAGCTAAAAAGGGGGCGAATTCGACCCCCTTTTAGCAGAAAAATTATTTAAATGTTCACATAATCCAAGATATTCAAGAGTGTGTTTTGAATCCCTCTCTTATCTTAAAAGTTAGTTAATCAATAGAAACAGGAATCTTCATTTCATTAAATCTACTAAAGTGTAGCATTCCATTGTATTGCAAGCGCCCCACAACAAAAGAAGGATGAATGTCTGCTTTATGTGCAATATCTAGAATCGTTTCTTTTGTTATTTCCCCCGTTATATTTTTCAGGTACTTGTTGGGTATAAGAAGTTCGGAAGCAAATTCATCAGCTTCTTCCTCTTTTTTTCTGTCTATTTCTGCTCCTTTTAAGTCCTCCAGAAAAATATCTTTTTTGGGATGAAGCAATACATGCGCTACTTCATGAAAGAAGGCAAACCAAAAGTGATCATTTGTTTTATATCTGTCAGATAACTGAATCAATGGTTTATTTGAAAACCATCTTGTAGCCCCGCTTATTGGAGCTTTAGGCAAACAGGAAGTAAATACACAAGCAACGCCATTATTGGCACAAATAGATTTTAGCTCTTGTAAAAAGTCTTTCGGTTGTTTAACTGCTATCTCTCTTATCTGTGGAAGGCAAGCTTTAAATTTACCTGCGCTAAATTCTGCACAGCCTAAATTTCTCGATTGTAATTCTCCCATACGCAACCAGGAAGAAACAGCATAAGGATCAGCTGTACTAGCCAGGGATATACGAAATGCTACAGACATTTTGTCATTCAGATAAATCTTTTCCCATTCCTTGTGTGAAGCAATTCCAAAAAACTTAAGAAGTTCAGATACTAACTCTTTCATTGTTTTTTCTTTGCTTAAATACCCCAACTTTTTTAATTGCGCCAAAGGGAATTTCTTAATCCAGTCAATCATTAATTCCTGTGCTTCTTGCTGCTCAATACGTGCAAGCTCTTCCCTGTAATTAGCTTCTCTGGCAAGCCAGAATTTAGCAGGAATACCTAAAACAAGTTCTAATTGTAGAGCTGTGTTTACAGTTATAGGTTCTTTCCCTTTTATGATATCATTAATTTTGCTTTCGGTTTTACCCATGCGTTCAGCCAGTTCGTTCTGGCGCATTCCCATAGCATCAATAGTCTCTTGAATTGTATCTCCCGGAGGTGATAACAACTCTTTAGCTAAAATTAAATTTGCATTCATGATTTTGTTCTATTAATGATAGTCTTCCGTAGTAATTATTTCTATCTCTGTTATTAAAATCCATTCCAGTCCGCCATCTTCTTTTTGAGGAATGGGATTTTGGCAGGGTTCAAAAATTAGTCTGTAATTGACTGAAATATCTACTGCCAACTTTCCTTTTCTATTCCCCTTTAGTTCGTGGCAATTAGCTGCTGGAAGCGAACGCATATCTTCGAGCGTTTCTGCTGCTTTTAATTCAGATATTCGTTGAGCAACTTTTTTTGCCATTGTTCCAAACTTCCTGCTAAGCTCTTTGGGTAAAGTTAATTGCTTTTCAAGTTTATTTGAACTATATTTTATTTTCATTGCAAAGATATATATTATTACTGAAATAGGGTAATTGTTTTGGTTAAATATTGCTTGGAGAATTCATAACTCAGTTATTCGGAATTTCTGAACAACTGAGTTATGTTGAAAATGAATCACCGCTCACTCTTCTCAAACCCACTAACCCCAATCCGCTTCTTCATCTTTGTAGAAGCCCGGAAATTCACACTCTTCACCTCAATACTCTCTGCACGATGAGGCTCTTCGGGATCAAAATCCTCACGGAATTGCACAGAAAGCTGAAAAGAACCATAATCGGTAATAGAAACAGTATAGCCATTGCTTAAAGCTTTTTCAATAGCATTGAAGGTCTTGGCAATGGCCTGTTCTATTTCATGCCTTTGCGGCATATTGTTACCGGCGATGTATTCGGCCAGTGCCTTGCTATCCAGCTGTTCCCGACTTTTTACAATGGGGTGTACGCCGCCTTTTTTCTTTACGTCTTTACTCAAATTATCGTTTATCTCCTTGAATTTATATGGAATGCCCATGGTAATTAATGTTTTATTGGTTTATGGTTTCTGCAAACATCTAGATGTTTGGATTCAATCATGTACATGTTTAGTGGTAAACATGTACATGATTGGGCTGATGTCTCGTTTTGTTTTTACTAATTTGTTTAGTTGTCTTTTCTAATGTTTCTATATGTTTGAATTATAATGTTTTAAACATATATTGATGGCCTTCTTTGATTAAATAGTGGTGTACATGGTGTACTTAAAAAGACTATTTTAGCTTTCTGAAAATCTTTTTTTGAGAATTCCGCAATTTGCAGAATTTTCAAAAAAAGATTTTGTAAAACGAAAAAAGAACAATTTATGTACACCATGTACACCACTTTACCTTAGTATAACCTCATATTGTGTTATCCCTCTGGACTTTCTGAAGCTGTAATTCAGTGACTTAAGGTTTCTGCCTAGCTTCCATATCATCTTCTTACTAGTAGCAATCCCCGTCTTTTTTTTAATATATTCCGCTAGTTTTGCAGCAGAAAGGTATATACCTTCCTCTTCACCCTCCGGTTTGCGGTAATATTCGTAGAATAACTCCATATCTGCATCAGTTTCCATGTAGTGCTGATTGTGTTGTTCCACAATATCATTCTCTTCTGCATTGAAGTAATAGCGGAAACCGTTGAGAATCAGGTTCCATGCCTGGGAGTAGAGTTGCTTGTAATCTATCGTGAAATCAAAGTTGATTGGTCCTGTTACTTCATTACATAAATATCGGCGGCTACCGGTGTAATCTTTCAGAATATCCATGTGATTAGTTGTTCCAAAGAATGACGCATGACGCACGAAATTACGTGGCGGACGGTCCGCCGAGGTGCGGATATTGATGTTGAAAGTGGTGAAAAGTTCCTTCACTGTTTCCTGATCATAGCGCTGAACGGTGTCCAACTCATCAATATTCAGAATGGCACCCGTGCTTAGTTTCATACGGGTAGCATTGGGATTATTGGAAAATACGTTGGCATCGAAATGACTCTTCCGCCATTCGGGAGGTAATAATCTTTCCGGCCAGGTGGATTTTCCCATACCGTGTTTGCCGCCAATCAATACCAGAATCTGGTGGTTAATCACACGGTCATTTACCAAAGTTGCAACTAAAGCCACAAACCATTTGCGGAAACACCATTCAAAATACTCGGGATCTTTGGTGGGCACGGTGGCAGCCACATCGGCAATGTAATCGTGTCCGTCCCACTCGGTGAAGGGGAGAAAGATGAAATCTTTGAAAGGGTTATGGGTGGAGGTGATCTCGGAATCGACCATTGCCTTCACATCATTGAGGGTGCAGTTGATTCCTTCTTTGTGGGCACGGATATAAATAGTGTTGAGGTGGTGGTCGCGAAGCTCCGTCCATTCGTGGCTTGACTGATCGGCATAACGAAATTCAATACCTTCCAGTATCACATTGCGGCGAAGCATAAAGTTTCGCTTGATAAACCTTTCGAGCATGCGTGTCTCTTTCTCCACTTTTGTCAGTCCGCTGTCAGCCCCGGCGGCATCTTCGTACTCCTTGTACTTAATGCGGATGGTGAGGCGGAGATCATCGGGGGTAAAATGTTCCGTGGTGCAGCGTTGGAGTGCCAGTTTGGCGGTTTCGGCCTCCGGAATACCTGCCACGCAACAAAAGTATGCCAAACCGTACACAAACTCCGACCGGTTGTCTTCCTTGAATGACTCCACATTGAGCGCGTTGGAGTAAGCACGGTCGAAAGCTCTTTTTATTTCGGTATCCCGCTGTTCGCCCACCGGCAGATGTGAAAAGGAAACAGGCTCTCCCTCCATGTTTCGGAGTAGCTTCGTTGTTTTCTTTTCGAAATCTTTCTTGGTAGCTATCAGGAAGACCTCAGCTTCAGGATTGAAAAAGAGTTCAGGGTCGTAAGTGGCTGAGGTTAACTGCAATAATGAATGTTCGTTTTTCTTAAAGTCAATATACAAACAGGATTCGTAATATAAGCTGACAACGGAAAATGCGTGAGCGTGAAATTTGCTAATCTCCTCATTACTATCGGGTATAGAGCCGTCCGGACTGGAAATGACGGATAAGATTACAATGCCTGTTCCTTCTGTGGTAACAAATGCTGCCAATGTATTGGGCTCTTGTGCTGCCTTGTCCCGCAAACGAATGGCTTGTTCTGGTTCCAGTTTTCCACTGTTTAGCTGAATCACTCCGTTGTACTGCTCCATATTTGTCTTTGTTCGTCCACCCTTGAAGGATGCGGCAAAAGTAAAGGAGGGAAGTTGCTCCCATGCTTTGGCGGAATCGAGGCTTTCGCTGCGGATACTATCAACAAGCGTTGCGTACTTCAGGGTTTTGAATGAGTTGATAACTGTTTCTATAGAGAGGTTTTCTACAAACGTGGGACGTCCTTTGTTCCCGCCATTGTATAAGGATACATTCATAGTATTAAGATTTTAATATTTTTATCTGGTTAACTAGGAAATGTATAAACAAAAGTCGTGCCAAAGATTTTCAGGCACGAACATACCTTAATCCTTTGCGGAAAAACAAGAGGCCGGTAATAATTAAAGCAATTGATAGCCCGGTGTAAAATACGGAAATGAAAGAATTTGGTAGTAGCTGGAATTTTCGTACCACTATTCCGAGCGTAATCATAAAAATCATGATAATCCACCCTTTAAAATCAAAGAAAGAAAAGGGGCAGCTTTTATCGTTCTTATCACTAATTCGTTTAGTGTGTTTTATATAGAGCCTTTTGAAGACAAGATTGAAGAATAACAAGAATACAATAGTTGCTTCTACCACTTTGAATAGCCAATGTTGAGAATCTGATAACCACGTTAAAATACCTATTCTTAATATATTGCCCCCTGCTATTACCCATACCATTCCGGCAATTAAGAGCAATGCCCGGTTGTTTACTTTAAATTTCATTTAAATTTGAATACTTATGTATATGCTTTATTCTTTCTCTGCAAAGAAAGTGCATTTGCTTCGCTTATAGATGAAAAAACGGTTAAAGATTCCTTTTTTTATAATATCAGATATGCTGATTTATCAGACTTATTACCGAACAAATGCAAAGTAAGGGCGTTACATAAATAGGCGGTATTATATTTTAAATCAATCTATCATGGAGAAGAAAACGAAGATGAGCAATCTCGGGAAATTCATTACCAGAATATTGCCGAACTACGGTGGAGAGAAAATTCCGAAGTCAGTACTTCCCGAGCCGGGAAAAACAAACAGTCCCGTAATTCCTAAGTTTGGAAAATCAAGCATGCACGAACGTTTTGAGAAGACAATTAAGCATGTAGTCTTTAAACCGGGTAAAACAAACATGGAGGCTAGTGCTGGTCGAAGGGCAAAAAAGGCTTAATCTGTATTTTGTTAGCGGGACAATTTGTCCCGCTAATTTTTTTTCTCCCTCTTTGACACATTTGTCTACTTTTATAGTTCTTATTTGAATCTTTAATTGGTTGAAAGTGGTTATATTTGTACAGTTCTAACTATAGACAATAATTTTATAATCATATTTAATACTTTGAAAAACATGAGAAAATCATTTCTGATTGGCACTCTGCTTGCCGCAAGTTTATCAATTTCCGCGCAGAAGAAAGCTACAATTGAAATTAATCCTGAACAAGGGACACAAACAATCAGTAAACACATTTATGGACATTTTGCCGAACATCTGGGGAGTTGCATTTATGGCGGACTTTGGGTTGGTGAGAAATCTGATATTCCAAACACAAAAGGCTATCGTACCGATGTGCTTGAAGCATTAAAGAAGCTTCAAATTCCAAATCTTCGCTGGCCGGGTGGATGCTTTGCCGATGAATATCATTGGATGGATGGTATTGGTCCTAAGGAGAATCGCCCTAAAATGGTAAATAATAACTGGGGTGGCACCATTGAAGATAACAGTTTTGGTACGCATGAGTTCCTTAATCTTTGCGAATTACTGGGTTGTGAACCTTATATCAGTGGAAATGTAGGAAGTGGCACAGTTGAAGAATTGGCTAAATGGGTGGAATATATGACTTCGGACGGTGATAGTCCAATGGCTAACCTTCGCCGGAAGAATGGACGCGACAAGGCATGGAAGGTGAAGTTCCTGGGTGTGGGTAATGAAAGCTGGGGTTGCGGTGGTAACATGGAACCTGCTTATTACGCTGATTTATACCGCCGGTATTCTACTTATTGTCGTAACTATGATGATAACAAGTTGTTCAGGATTGCCAGTGGAGCCAGTGATTATGATTATAACTGGACGGAAACGCTGATGAAAAAAGTGGGTAATAAGATGAATGGTCTTTCACTCCATTATTATACATGTAAAGGTTGGAATGGAAGTAAAGGATCTGCCACAAATTTTACGAAGGATGATTATTACTGGACTTTAGGCAAGTGTCTGGAAATAGAGGATGTGGTAAAGAAACACATCGCGATTATGGATAAATATGATGCAAAGAAGAATGTAGGCTTGATGGTTGATGAGTGGGGAACCTGGTGGGACGTGGAACCAGGTACTAATCCGGGACATCTTTTCCAGCAAAACACGATGCGTGATGCTTTTGTTGCGGCTCTTACACTAAATGTATTTAATAAATATGGCGACCGTATTCAAATGGCAAACATTGCTCAGGTGGTAAATGTGCTTCAGTCCATGATTCTTACCAAAGGCAAACAAATGGTGCTGACTCCAACTTACTATGTGTTTGATATGTATAAAGTACATCAGGGTGCAGCTTATCTGCCGTTGAACTTGACTTGTGATACCATGAAGCTTGCAAATAGCAAGGCGGTTCCTATGTTGAGTGCTTCTGCTTCTAAAAATGCAAATGGGGTTATTCATATTACATTAGCTAATACTGATATTGATAACAGCGAGGAGGTAGAAATTAATATCCCTTCATTGAAAGCTTCTAAAGTAAGCGGACGTATTCTTACTTCAAAAGAGGTGAGTGATTATAATGCATTTGATGCTCCTGAAAAGGTGCAACCCAAAGAATTTAAGGATGCGAAAATTACTAAATCAGGGGTTAAGGTAAAGATGCCTGCTAAGTCAATTGTTGTATTGGAGATAAATTAATATAGCTGACCATTTGATTATATGATAAAAAAAAGAGCTTAGCGTTTGTACAGCTAAGCTCTTTCTATATATAAAAGAATATATTATTTATCTTCTTTTGGAGGACGTGGAGTTAAAGCCTTCTTAGAAAGTTTAAACTTACCAGTCTTTGCATCTACTTCGATTAGCTTAACTTCAATTTCGTCGCCTTCTTTGATTCCGGCTTCTTCAACTGTTTCAAGACGTTTCCAATCGATTTCTGAGATGTGAAGCAATCCGTCTTTTCCTGGAAGGAATTCAACGAATGCACCGTAAGGCATAATTGAGCGAACTTTACCTTTGTAAATTTCACCAACTTCCGGTACAGAAACGATACCTCTGATTAAGCGCATTGCGTTTTCAATAGAAGCTTTGTTTGTTCCCGAAACTTCAATCTTACCTACACCGTCAGCTTCTTCAATTGTGATAGTAGCACCAGTTTCTTCCTGCATTCCCTGGATAATCTTTCCACCCGGGCCTATTATTGCGCCGATGAATTCTTTAGGAATAGTCAATGTTTCAATACGTGGAGCATGGTCTTTCAACTCAGCATGAGGTTCCTGAATAGTTTCAAGAATCTTGCCAAGAATGTGCATACGTCCTTCTTTAGCCTGATTTAAAGCTTTTTCCAGGATGTCAAAAGAAAGGCCGTCTACCTTAATATCCATCTGAGTAGCAGTAATACCGTCTTTTGTTCCTGTAACCTTGAAGTCCATATCACCTAAGTGGTCTTCATCACCAAGGATATCAGATAACACAGCAAATTTATCTTCTCCTGCGTTTTTAATTAATCCCATTGCGATACCGGAAACTGGTTTCTTAATCTTCACACCAGCATCCATAAGAGCTAATGTTCCGGCACATACAGTAGCCATTGAAGAAGAACCGTTTGATTCAAGAATTTCAGATACTACACGAACTACGTAAGGATAGTTATCTGGAATTATATTTTTTAATGCCATGTGGGCAAGGTTTCCATGTCCAATTTCACGACGACCAGTACCACGTTGAGGTCTTGCTTCGCCGGTACAGAATGGAGGGAAATTATAGTGTAACAAGAAACGTTCTTTTCCGCGTGCCAATACATTATCAACGATTTTCTCATCCATCTTTGTACCCAAGGTAACAGTAGTTAAGGATTGAGTTTCACCGCGGGTAAATATTGCAGATCCGTGAGGTCCGGGTAAGTAACCAATTTCGCTCCAGATAGGACGAATTTCTGAGGTCTTTCTTCCATCAAGGCGTTTTCCTTCGTCAAGGATGCAACGACGCATAGCCTCTTTTTCCACATCGTGGTAGTAACGATCGATAAATGCTTTCTTTTCAGCTAATTCTTCATCGCTGAATTGTGCTTTGAATTCTTCGCGAATGGCATTAAATGCATCTTCACGTTCATGTTTATTCTTATTTCCTGAAGCGGCAATAGCATAAGACTTGTCATAACAAGCTTCACGAACTGCTCTACGAAGTTCTTCGTCGTTTACTTCATGACAATATTCACGTTTTACAGCTTTACCAACTTCTTCAGATAGCTCCATTTGAGCTTTACAGTGAATCTTGATAGCTTCATGGGCAACTTTCATTGCATCTAAAAGCTCAGTTTCTGAAACTTCTTTCATTTCACCTTCAACCATCATGATGTTATCATAAGTTGCAGCAACCATAAGATCCATATCGGCCTTTGCAAGCTCTTCGAATGTAGGGTTGATCTTAAATTGACCATCAATACGTGCTACACGTACTTCGGAAATAGGTCCGTTGAAAGGAATGTCTGATACAGCTAATGCCGCAGAAGCAGCAAGACCTGCTAAAGCATCAGGTATATCTACACCATCAGCAGAGAAAAGGATGATATTTACAAATACCTCTGCGTGATAGTTGTCGGGGAATAATGGGCGGAGCGCACGGTCTACCAGGCGGCAAGTCAGGATTTCATAATCTGAAGTTCTTCCTTCTCTTTTTGTAAAACCTCCTGGAAAACGGCCAAAGGCAGCGTATTTTTCTTTGTACTCTACCTGTAAAGGCATGAAATCTGTTCCGGGAACTGCATCTTTAGCGGCACAAACAGTTGCGAGCATCATGGTGTTACCCATGCGAAGCATTACAGAACCGTCTGCCTGTTTTGCCAATTTTCCCGTCTCGAGAGTGATGGTTCTTCCATCACCTAACTCGATTGTTTTAACAATTGGGTTGATCATAAAAATTGTTTTATCTATTTCTTTCTTTCAAAATTACCGCAAAGATATACATTTCTTATTCTAAGACAGTGAAAATGAGTGAAAAAGTTACTTCGAAATCGTTTTTTTTCGTTTTTTAAAGAGAAGAAGGTCTGTAAATGCTTTGTCTAACCGTGAAAAGAAGTATATTTGCATCTAATTAGTTATAAATAAATCGTGCAAATTTAAGAATAGATACCATGAAAAAGATTAGTTTATTTATATTTGGAGCTTTGGTTTTAGCATCTTGTAACAAAGAACCGAAATTTAATATTAAAGGAACTGTTTCCGATGCTGAAGGAAAAATGTTATATCTGGAAGCCTCGGGCATTGAAGGCACCGAACCACTTGATTCTGTTAAGCTGAAAAGCGATGGCGAATTCAGCTTTAAACAATTACGCCCCGAATCTCCTGAGTTTTATCGGTTAAGGGTTGGCGAGAAAGTAATTAATTTCTCTGTAGATAGTATTGAAACACTCGATGTTAAGGCAAGATATAACGATTTTTCTACCGGATATTCTATTGATGGTTCTGCAAACTGCACAAAAATAAAAGAACTCACATTAATGCAGATTGATCTGCAAAAGAAAATTGACGGATTGGTTAAAGCGTCTCAGCAAAATAAGATGGCAAACAATGTGTTTGAAGATAGCATTTCGGGGATGATGAAGAATTATAAAGATCAAGTAAAAATAAAGTATATTTTTGCTGCTCCTAATATGACTTATGCTTATTTTGCTCTTTTTCAGACTGTAAACGGTTATCTTGTCTTTGATCCGATGAACAGCAAAGAGGATATCAAATGTTTTCAGGCAGTTGCAACAAGTTTATCTAATGCTTATCCTAATGCCGATAGAACAAAGAACTTGTACAATATAGTTATAAAAGGACTTAAGAATACAAGAACAGCTAAAAATAAGACAATAGAAATTCCTCAGGAAAAAATATCTGAAGCAGGTGTAATTGATATTGATCTGAAAGATATTCAGGGGGCATCACGTAAGTTGAGCCAGCTGAAAGGGAAAGTTGTAATCCTTGATTTTACTGTTTATCAAAGTGCTGTTTCTGCCGCACATAATTTTACTTTGCGTGATTTGTATAATAAGTACGCAGCTCAGGGCTTGCAGGTATATCAGGTGTCTTTAGATGCAGATGAACATTTCTGGAAAACAGCGACAGACAAATTACCTTGGGTTTGTGTTCGTGATGAAGATGGGGTTAACTCCAGATATGCATCATTGTATAATATAAAGAAAGTTCCATCATTTTTCCTGATTAATAGAAATAACGAGCTTAAGGCTCGTGATGAGAATATTAAAAATCTGGAAGAAGAAGTAAAGAAGTTGCTTTAATTTGCTAATATTTAGTGCTTTTGTGTAAAACATGTTACAAAGCATGCTATTTTGCTTGACCAGTATTATATAAAAGACTATCTTTGCAAAGCATTAAAGAAAAAGAGGGTTCCGACATACATATGTTGGAATTCTTTTTTGTTTATATAACCGTTAATTTACTTATTGCTTAAAAGCATATTATTAATTAATTAAATAAGGAGGATCGAATTATGGCTTATATGTCAGAAGAAGGTTACAAGAAATTAGTAGGGGAACTGAGAATACTCGAAACTGTAAATCGTCCTGAGATTTCAAGGCAGATTGCTGAAGCGAGAGATAAAGGTGACTTGTCTGAAAATGCAGAATACGATGCCGCGAAAGAAGCGCAAGGTATGCTGGAAATGAAAATTAATCAGTTGAAGATCATTGTAGGAAATGCAAAGATTATTGATGAAACAAAATTGAAAACAGATTCTGTACAGATTCTTAATAAGGTAGAACTTAAGAATGTGAATAACGGAATGAAAATGGTATATACTATTGTTGCTGAAAGCGAGGCTAATTTGAAAGAAGGTAAGTTATCTGTAAAAACTCCGATAGCTAAAGGACTTTTAGGAAAGAAAGTGGGTGAGATTGCTGAAATATCTGTTCCACAAGGAAAAATATCTCTTGAAGTTATGAATATATCTCTTTAAAAACAGATAAATCAATGGCAACAATATTTAGTAAAATTGTAGCTGGTGAGATTCCAAGTTATAAAGTAGCTGAAAACGATCGTTTTTTTGCTTTTCTTGATATTAACCCTTTAGTTAAAGGCCATACATTAGTTATACCTAAACGTGAAGTAGATTATATTTTCGACATTGAAGACGAAGAGTTGGCGGCGATGCATCTTTTTGCAAAAAGTGTGGCTAAAGCAATTGAAAAGGCGATTCCATGTAAAAGGATAGGGGTTGCAGTGATGGGGCTTGAAGTTCCTCATGCTCATATTCACCTTATTCCTATTAACAAGGAATCTGATATGATAATTTCTAATCCTAAACAAAAATTGTCGAACGAAGAATTCGTTGCGATTGCAGATTCTATTAAGAATGTTTGGGAAAACAGTAAGACTGATATATAAAAAAGAATGCGCATGATTTTAATCACGCGCATTCTTTTTTATATATAGATTCTTTTTTAAATATAATCTTCACCCATCTTTATCTGTGCGTCGTTCACAAATTTACGGATAGCATGCTCCTCATCCTTCTTGCAGATTAATAACACATTGTCAGACTCAGCTATCAGGTAACCGTCCAAATCCTGGAGTACGGCTAACTTCCCTTCCGGCAATACAACAATATTATCTTTACTGTTATACATTAATGTTTCACCTTTAAGAGCCACATTTTTATCTTTATCTTTAGGAGAAAGATCATAAAGTGATCCCCATGTTCCAAGGTCGGACCATCCAAAGTCGCCCATTAAAACAAATACATTGTCTGCTTTTTCCATGATTCCAAAGTCAATTGAAATGTTGGGGCATGCCGGGAAATGTTCATCAATAAATGCTTTCTCTTTCTCTGTACCATAAACGTTCTCGTCTGCAGCTAATTTGGCTACTAATTCAGGTAAAAGTTCATTGAATGCTTTTATGATACAATTTACATTCCAGATAAATAATCCGGAGTTCCAGTAAAACTCTCCGCTTTCAACAAAAACCTTAGCTAGTTCCAGCTCTGGCTTTTCTGTAAATGTTTTCACTTTATAGAAATCGCCGTCCCGTTGTTCATCAATTTGAATATACCCATATCCTGTTTCCGGTCTATTAGGTTTAATTCCTAATGTAAGCAGATTTGTGGACTTTGCAGCAAAGTTTAATCCCTTTTCAACTGCTTCCAAAAACTCACTTTCTTTTAATATAAGATGATCAGAAGGAGCAACCACAATATTGGCATTTGGGTTTAATGCGTGAATATGGTATGAAGCCCATGCAATGCAAGGTGCTGTATTTCTGCGAGTTGGTTCTAAAAGAATCTGATTGGGAGACAACTGCGGTAGTTGCTCTTGAACTAATGAAGAATATTGGTCGTTGGTAACGATAAATATGTTTTCCGCAGGTATAATTTTGCTGAAACGATCATAAGTTTGTTGAAGTAGAGAGCGGCCTGTTCCAAAAAAATCAAGGAATTGTTTGGGGAGACTTTTACGGCTGAAAGGCCAGAACCGGCTTCCTATACCTCCACCCATGATTACACAATAATTATTGCTGTTTGTCATGATAATAGCTATTTTAAAAGTTTCCGCTAAGGTAGTATTAATTTTAGAAAAAGCGAATTCATCTTTAGTGAATTCGCTTTTTTTATTTTTTTTTCAGGGAAGACTTGCAAATATGGAAAAAAGCCGTATCTTTGCACTCGCAATTCGCCCAGATGGCGGAATTGGTAGACGCGCTGGTCTCAAACACCAGTGGATTCACTTCCATGCCGGTTCGATCCCGGCTCTGGGTACGAAAGTAAAAGTAAAGCTCTGTAAACTAAACGTTTATGGGGCTTTCCTGCTTTTTGTAGCAACCGAAAGATGAAGAAGAAGGATCATACCGAAATGCTGAGGGCTTGAAGATTTAAGCATAAATTTTGGATAATCTGAATAAGAAGAAAGAAATATCTCTTACTCCTCTTAGTTGTGCTCTAAATTGTTTGATTTTTGCATTAAAAGATTCGCTGGCCGCATTGGTTGCACGATTTCTAAAGAAAGCAACGATTCTTAGATAATGCGTTTGTATCGTTCTTGCCACTGTACCAAAAGACAGGAATCCTGAGTTGTCTACTTCATCATACCAATGTGCTAACTTTGTTAAAGCCACGTCTGCATGCTTTGACTGATGATAAATAAGCCCTAACCGCATACTTAAATAATATGCTTTCTTTATGTCAGGGTATTCTCTAAATAAAATAGTTGCGCGTTTACTTTGGGAACTGCTCCATGCTGTTTCATTTTTGAATAGAAGGTAACGGCTTCTGGCAAGAAGTTGTTTATTTGTGTCTCCGTTTTCAAAAACAGAAGGTTTATATTGGATTCCACAAGCCTTAGCATGGCTAATCTCTATATTTTCTTTATCCATTGCCTCCCAGCGTGCTTTAATGCGCATTTCCTGTACGGCTTCAAAAGCCAATTGCTGTACATGAAAGCGGTCTATCACTTGCTTTGCACCAGGAAAACAAACCCGTGCTATCTGATTCATGTTAGAAGCCATGTCTAAAGTAATCTCACGCACCTGAAAACGTCGTTTGCGCGATAGTTTTAGCAACACATCCGATACGGTTTTCACATCTGTTCCTTTAATCATGGCAATAATGCTTCCTTTCCTGCCTTTAGCTTCCTTATTGATAAGAATGGTATATAGCTCGCCACGTGAAAGGCTTGTTTCGTCAAGTCCTACATAAGCACCAATATTCTTCTCAAATAAGACCCAATCTTGTGCATGAGAGAGTTGATCCCATTCTCTGTAATTACTCAGATGATTCTTATATTGTGATTCAAGTTGCTTAGCATCCAATCGATAGTGCTCAGCCAAGGAACTAATACTTATGGCTCGAGAGTCGATCCATAGCTTTTAAAAAAGACGCAAATTCAGAAGAGATTTGCGTGCCTTGAGCCATTAATTCCCAATTACGGGATATGTATTTTTCTTTTGTATGATTGTACCATCTCCGTTTCTTTATATAAAGAATGCAACTACGACCACGCATAGGGTAATCATACATACGGACTTCTTCATAGAATCCTTTACTTTCCAGTTTGTCGTTTTTATATTCCTCAGGAGGGTTATTTTTTTCTTCGAAATAGATTTCAACTTTGTCGGTAAGCTCATTGAATTGGGTCATCTCGAAGTAATCAAACATACCATCAGGAAAGATAAAACGGAGGAATATATCGTAATCCATATTTTTTTTGGGCAAAGATAACATATTAAGAATTCAATCCCCTCAGGATTTCGGTATGATCCAAGAAGAATACCACTTAATGTTTTAGCAGAGCCCTTCTCTTCTCAATAAAGGGTGTTAATCATTCCGTTGGTGATGACCAGACTATTTTACCGGTGATAGAGTGCTGAGTAGTTACATTGCGCACAGTTCCTGTAATATGGTTATTGAAAAGAAGAATCCGATGATACAGCATAACAATACCAATAATAAATTTAGAGCCATGGCTTTTGGTTTGTTTGAGCGGTGCAAATTGGAATTGATGTATTCCTTGAAGAAAAGATATAGTGCCGGTACTGATGCGCTGCTCAAAAGAAAATCTTCAGGCATTTTAAAGAAATAAACTTTCGTGAAACCAATCAAAGCCCAATGGGTTAAAAAGAGAACTAAGAAGATGTTTACTTTCTTGGAGAATGCCAGCAGTAAGCCTATTGTAAATACAGCAACGGAGCAGGGCATAACAGGCGATGTCATCATTGGAAATTGAAGACCACGGGCTAATGAGAATATTGGATAAATAAGCGGAAGCGTGCAAAGTAAAATAGAAAGCTTGTTGTATTTGTAGGTCCGCTCAAAAGGGGTATGCTCTATAAATAAATCATATAACCAAAATATAACCATTATTCCCCAGAATATAGCAAGTATGTTGTTGTAGCTTCTTGGCTCGCAGTAAATGTGGAAGTAAACTATTGCAATCCATGCATTAAGAAATGCAAGGAAAAGTTTCATGGCTAACTTTACTGTTTTTGTAGGGCGTCGAAATAATAAGGTGGTTAATGTAATGGCAATAATTGTTATTAAAATCTGATAAACCCATGTTCCTGCATTATATTGGGCAATAGTACTCCAAAAAACTTCCATATTTTCTTAAATTCGTAATGTTGTTGCTTCTGTCCTATTAAAGAGTGTGCTTTTCTGCGGAATTAAGAAAATAGGGATGTGGTGTTTACAGCTTTCTCTATTCTCTTTCTATCTTTCCTGATTAGGTTGAAGGGTCTAAAATTGGCTGGCAAAATTACAAAAAAATCTTTTTCTAATTACAGAAAAACAAAAATTATCTGCCACCTACCATTTTTTATATCAATAAATTGATTAGTAAATACATACTAGTGGCAGATGCCATTAATTAGTAATATCGTTTCAAAAGGTCGGAGATGGTAGAATGCTAATATGTCATTTGTTCAGTGTTTTTTTATACAACCTTTTTATAATTTGTTTTTGATATATATCAAAATATCTTTTGACTACCATCTAATGATACGTTTGATATACATCTAACGTATGCTTTAATATATATCAAAAATGTTCTTTGATATATATCTAACTATAATTTTAAAAGGTTGTATCCTGTCAAATCCCCTTATATCATTTGTTTTCTATTGTTTTATTATAATTAACTGACAGTGCCCTCCAATGGTACAGTTTTTGTCTCTATAGGACTGTTTGCAAGTTTGAACAAACAGTTATATAAAAAGTACAATTTTAATTTTAAAATTTTAAAGAAAATGGGAGCTGCAGGAAACAAAAAGAAAAAAGGAAACCCAGACAATAAGTCAAAGGTTAAATCTGAGTATCAAATGGAAAAAGCTACGATGAGTGGCAAGCACAAAAAAGAGAAGGAGTAATTTCTTCTCTTTATGCAATGAATAATCCATTGGAATAATTTTTTTCAATGGATTATCTTTTTTATCTCCTTCTTGTTTCTATACTTAATATCATCATAAACAACAAAATGAACAATATTCCCATCAAAATATAGAGAGTTATTGTATCTTGCATTCTCTTACTTTGTAAAGTCAAGTGTTTTGTATAAACTATAAAAGGCGGCTACGTTATGAAAAGGCAAATTTCTTTTTTATTTTCTATTCTATTTTTTATTGCTTGCTCGGTTAAGATCAATGCAACAGTTAAGCTTCCTTCCATATTTTCTGATAATATGGTGTTGCAGGAAAATACCCAGGTTAATGTTTGGGGTAAGGCTTCTGCGAATGAAAGAATTACGGTTACTACATCCTGGAACTTCAAACGATATGCAGCCATTGCTGATGCTTCTGGTAAGTGGACGTTGAAAATTAAAACTCCAAGGGCAACAAAGAATCAAAAGATTACCGTAAAGGGTGAAAATGTAATTCAGATTGATAATATATTAATTGGAGAGGTTTGGCTTTGTACCGGACAATCGAACATGGAATTCCAGGTATCAAAAGCTCAGGGCTGGAGAACGGGAATGCTGAATGTGGAAGAGGAAATGAAAGAGGCCAATTATCCTGAAATTCGTCTTTTTCATGTAGAACATCAGTTGGCTCATCAAGGACCAGTGGATGACTGTGTGGGACACTGGGTGGTTTGTAATCCTGAGAACTTAAAGGAGTTCTCTGCCGTAGGATTTGTTTTTGGCCGCAGACTTCATAAAGAACTTAAAGTGCCAGTTGGATTAATTCAGTCTACATGGGGTGGAACTCATGCAGAATCGTGGACAAAGAAAGATGTGATGGAAGGTAATCCTCTTTATGCTGATGTACTTGATAAATTTGCTTTGAAGAATGTAAAGATAGAGAAGAATTATTGTAAAGTACCGGCTACATTATGGAACGGTATGATTAATCCAATACTTCCTTATACGATTAAAGGTAATATATGGTATCAGGGTGAATCAAACGCTGACCGCTTTGATAAATATCAGGAGGTGTTTACCAATATGATTAATAGCTGGCGCAAGGAATGGGCGCAACCGGATATGCCTTTTTATTTTGTGCAGATTGCTCCTCAGTACAAACAACCGGCAGGTATTCGCGAAGCTCAGTTAAAGACCTGGCAGTCTGTTAAGAACACAGGTATGGTTGTTGTTTCTGATGCTGGTGATTCTACAGATATTCATCCACGCAATAAACGCGTAACGGGCGAACGCCTTGCATTATGGGCTTTGGCTAAATCTTACGGAAAGAAATGTGCTTATTCGGGACCTCTTTATAAATCAATGAAGAAGTCTGATAAAAAGATTATCCTTTCTTTTGATTATGTTCAAGGTGGGCTTACTTCAAAAGGTGAAGAACTGAAAGGCTTTTTTATTTCAGGTATAGACAGACGTTTTTATCCTGCAAAAGCTGTTATAGTTAATAATAAAGTAGAAGTTTCGGCTCCTGAAGTGTTAGAGCCAGTTGCCGTACGTTATGGATGGGGCTTTTTCTTCCGTGTAAACTTATATAATGAAGCAGGTCTTCCTGCTGTTCCTTTCCGCACTGATACTTTCGAAAATGATACGTATGCCAGACGTTTTGCCGATTCTGAAATGAGACGTTTTCCGGAGGCCTGGATGCTAGATCACGGAAAGAAACCTTTCTTTGGTTATGCTCAGGGAGTAGGTTGCTGTGCCATGCTCAAGATGTGGAAGTTAACCGGAGAGAAACGCTACTTTGATTACGTAAAGAAATGGGCCGACAGTCTTATCAATGAAAAGGGCGAAATCTATTTGTATGACAAGGCTTCTTATAATATTGATTTTGTTAATTCCGGTAAAGTGTTGTTTGATGTTTACAAGGAAACTGGCGACAATAAGTATAAACTTGCCATGGATGTTCTTATCAGACAACTAAAAGATCAGCCAAGAACTCTTGAGGGAGGTTACTGGCATAAGTTGATTTATCAACATCAGATATGGCTGGACGGCATTTATATGGCATCTCCTTTTATGGCTCAATATGGAGCTGAATTTGGTCAGCCTCAATGGATTGATGAAGCGGTTAAGCAAATTACTCTTTGTCACAAACATACTATTGATACTAAAACCGGACTTTATCACCATGCCTGGGACGAAAGCAAATCTCAGCGCTGGGCTAATCCCGAAACCGGACATTCTCCTAATTTCTGGGGAAGAAGCATTGGCTGGTATTTCATGGCAATGGTTGATGCTCTGGATTTTATTCCTGCTGATAATGCAGGTAGAGCGGCTATTATTGGTTATATTCAGGGATTGGCAGATGCACTTCCTAACTATCAGGATAAAAACGGATTGTGGTATCAGGTAATTGATCAGCCTAAACGGGAAGGTAACTTCCCTGAAGCATCAGTTACTGCTCAATGTATGTATGCTTATGCAAAGGCTGTAAACAAAGGATATCTTGATAAAAAGTATCGTGCTTATGCTGAAAAGGCTTTCGACGGATTGAAAAATAAGCTGATAATTGAGAATGGAGACGGGACGTTGACTCTTACACGTTGTTGCCAGGTAGGCGGACTAGGTGGAAATCCTTATCGTGACGGAAGCTTTGAATATTATATTGGCGAAAAGATGCGTGATAACGATGCAAAAGCTACAGGTCCTTACATTATGGGCTGCATTGAACTGGGACGCTAAATGAAGTAAGGCGGAGAATTAGAAACTTTCTGAAACTATTGATTTTGTATATTTGACTCTTAATTTATTATACGATGATTAAACGAATATTGTTGGTTAGCAGTTTTGCCTTGTTGTCTATTTATTCTCCCGCTCAGCAAATATCATGGCCTAAAATAACTACTGAAGCTAAACCAGCCGCCCGTTGGTGGTGGCTGGGAAGTGCAGTAGATGAACAGAATCTTACTTATAATCTGGAAGAATATTCTCGTGCGGGTATGGGAACCATGGAAATCACTCCTATTTATGGGGTGAAGGGAAATGAAGCCCATGATCTCGATTTTCTTTCTCCGGCATGGATGAAAATGTTGCGCCATACGGAAGCGGAAGCAAAAAGGTGTGGCATGCAAATGGATATGAACACTGGTACCGGATGGCCTTTTGGTGGACCGGAGGTGAGCATTGAGGATGCTGCCAGCAAAGTTTTTTTTGAAGAATATAAATTGAGTGGTGGCGAACAGCTAAAAACTACTATTCAGGTTTCTGATGAAAAGCAAAAATCGATAGCATCTCTTTATCGTTTGATGGCTTTTTCGCAAAAAGGAGAGCGAAAAGATATCACTTCTAAAGTTAATAAAGAAGGAGAACTTAACTGGACAGCTCCTGCAGGTCAATGGAGATTGATTGCTGTCTTTAACGGAAAAACCTTTCAGAAAGTAAAACGTGCGGCTCCTGGTGGCGAAGGATATGTAATGGATCATTTCTCACACAAGGCGGTAGCCAATTATCTGCATCGTTTTGAAAAGGCTTTTGCTGAAACAAAAACGCCTTATCCACATAATTTCTTTAATGATTCCTATGAAGTTTATAAAGCGGACTGGACTCCTGATCTTTTTGAACAGTTCTATAAACGACGTGGATATAAGCTGGAAATGTATCTTCCCGAATTCCTGGATGAGAAGCGTAATGATATAACAGCTCGCATTATTTCTGATTATCGCGAAACAATCTCTGAATTGTTACAGGATAACTTTACTGCTCAATGGACAAATTGGGCACATACTCACGGAAGTCTTACCCGTAATCAGGCTCACGGTTCTCCCGGCAACCTGATAGATCTTTATGCTACTGTCGATATTCCCGAATGTGAAGGCTTTGGCATTTCTAGCTTTGGTATTAAGGGGCTAAGAAAAGATTCGTTGACAGTGAAGAACTTCTCTGATTTATCTATGCTTAAATATGCTTCTTCGGCAGCTCATATTTCAGGCAAACCTTATACTTCTTCTGAAACATTTACCTGGCTCACGGAACATTTTCGCACTTCATTGTCACAATGTAAGCCCGATCTCGACTTGATGTTTGTTTCAGGAGTTAACCATGCTTATTTTCACGGTACTCCTTATTCTCCCAAAGATGCCAAGTGGCCGGGTTGGGCGTTTTATGCTTCTATAAACATGTCGCCCATGAATAGTATCTGGCGTGATGCTCCGGCATTCTTCCAATACATAACCCGTTGCCAGTCTTTCCTGCAGATGGGTAAGCCGGATAATGACTTTCTTATTTATCTGCCTGTTTATGATATGTGGCATGATCAGAATGGAAGAATGTTGCCGTTCGATATTCATAAAATGGAATCCAGAGCTCCTAAGTTTATTGAAGTAGTACACAAAATAAGTGAGAGCGGATATGATGTGGATTATATTTCTGATCAGTTTATACGCAACACAAAGTGCGTGAATGGCATGCTTCAGACAAAAGGTGGCACAAAATATAAAGCGACCATCATTCCTGCTGTGAAAAAAATGCCTGCTGATGTATTAGCTCATTTAATTAGCTTAGTAGAACAAGGTGCGAAGATTATTTTTATGGAGAACTATCCTGAAGATGTTCCCGGATTTTCTAAGTTGGATAACCGTCGTCTAAGTCTCAAAAGCTTATTGAATACTCTTCCCGGTGTTACCAATTTTGAAGAAACAAAAAGCAATCCTCTTAAAAAGGGAACAGTTATTACCGGAAGTGATTACCTGAAAACATTGGGCGCAACAGGTGTGGCTAGTGAAGAGATGAAAACAGTTTTTGGATTGCAGTGTATTCGCCGTGCTAATGAATCGGGTTATCATTATTTTATAGCATCCCTTCAACCAAAAGATGTTGAAGCATGGATTAATCTTGGTGTGAATGCCACTTCTACTGTTATTTATAATCCACTGAATGGTGAAAGCGGGAAAGCAAAACTCAGACAAGTTGATGGTCGCACTCAGGTTTATTTGCAAATAAAGTCGGGCGAATCTTTGTTGCTGAAAACTTTTACAAAGGATAATGTAGATATGTCCGCTTGGAATTACATTGTTCCTCAGACTGTAGGTCTGACTATTGAGAATAGCTGGAAACTTCATTTTGAGAAGAGTGAACCGGCTATAGGAGGAACTTTTAATATTGGCAAACTGTGCTCATGGACAGAACTTGATGTGCCAAATGCTAAAGTGAATATGGGTACAGGGGTGTATAGTGTTAGCTTTACATTGCCTGCTATTCCTGCAGATGACTGGATACTCGATTTAGGAGATGTTAGGGAAAGTGCCCGTATTAAAATCAATGGCAAAGAAGTTTGCACCCTTTGGTCGGTTCCATTCATTACTAAAGTTGGAAAATTCCTGAAACAAGGAGAAAACCATTTAGAGATTGAGGTAACCAATCTGCCTGCTAATCGCATTGCCGATTATGATCGCCGAGGTGTGGAATGGAGAAATTTTAAAGAAATAAATGTAGTTGATATAAACTACAAAACACAAAAATACAACAACTGGGAAACTGTACCTTCAGGATTATTAGGTCCAGTGAAGCTTCTCCCTGTAAATTATAGCAATAAATAACTGATAATTAATATGATTTCAAGAACAAAACTATTTCTTGCGGTTCTGGCTTTGAGTAGCGCTGTATTCGCATCATCAAAAACTTCGTCTCAGAATCCTGATAAATATGATTATTTATATAAAGGACTTCCTTTTGAGATGCCTAAACTTAAGGCTCCGGTATTTCCTGCAAATAAAGTCAGCATTGCCGACTTTGGGGTTATAGGTAATGGTGTGGATATATGCACAGATGCTTTCAAAAAAGCAATTGAGACTTTAAGTAAAAAAGGAGGCGGACAGCTAACTGTTCCCTGTGGCGTTTGGTTTACTGGTCCTATTGAACTGAAAAGTAATATAAACCTTCATCTGGAAAAGGGGGCAATAATATTGTTCTCTCCGAATGTGGATCTTTATCCATTGGTGGAAACTGTATTTGAAGGACTTGATACACGTCGTTGTCAATCGCCTATCTCAGGTAGAAATCTTACTAATGTGGCTATTACAGGAGAAGGAGCAATTGATGGGAATGGTGATTGCTGGCGTCCGGTAAAGAAACAAAAGGTAACGGAAGGACAATGGAAGGAATTTACCTCAAGGGGTGGTGCTTATAAACGCGAAGATTATTGGTTTCCTTCTGAAAAAACATTGTTGGGTGATAAAATTTCCGACATGAATGTTCCTCGTAATCTTAAAACAGAAGAAGAGTGGCTGGCGGTTAAAAACTTTTTGCGCCCTGTAATGGTGAGCCTTATTGAGTGTAAGAATGTGTACCTTCAAGGAGTAATCTTTCAGAATTCTCCTGCATGGAACCTTCATCCATTGATGTGTGAGAATGTAATTGTTGAGGGTGTTTCTGTACGGAATCCTTCTTATGCACAGAATGGCGACGGGCTGGATTTGGAATCATGCAAGAATGCACTGATTATTAATAGTACTTTTGATGTTGGTGATGATGGTATTTGCCTTAAGTCGGGTAAAGATGAAGATGGTCGTCGTCGTGCTCGTCCGTGCGAAAACGTAATTGTTGATAATTGCACCGTATTTAAAGGTCATGGCGGTTTTGTAGTGGGCAGTGAAATGTCTGGAGGCGTTAAGAATGTGATGGTGACTAACTGCAAGTTTCTTGGAACAGATGTGGGACTCCGCTTTAAGAGCCGTCGCGGACGTGGTGGTGTAGTAGAAAATATCTATATAAGAGACCTTAGCATGATGGATATTGCTACAGATCCTCTTTTGTTTGATCTTTATTATGCGGGGAAATCAGCAGTAGAAGTTTTGGAAGATGGTGATGAGAATAAACCAAGAACGGTGGTGCTTCCCAAAGTAGATGAAACAACTCCAGCCTTTAAAAATATTCATGTAAAAGGATTGAATTGTAGCAATGCCCGACGTGCAATGTTCTTTAATGGATTACCTGAACAGAATATTCATGGTATAACAATTGAAGATGTTTTTATAACATCGAAAATAGGGGCTGAGATTGCTGAGTCTGATCATATAAAACTTAACAATGTGACTATACACCCTAAAGAAGGACCGGCATTATTAATCCGGAACTGTAAAGAGGTTAAGATTAAGGGTTTTAAAGGGGAGATTAAGCGAATAAATACCCCAGAGTAATTAATTACCAAAACGAATAGTCTTAAAATCAAATCTTACAATGTGAGTCATTGTAAAAGAGTATAAATTTGCGATATATACAACATAAATTTTTTAAAGAGCTATTAGGTGTCACAATGAAGATTATAACTCATGCTTTTGGTGTTCTGATGTTCGTTTTAAGTTTGATAGCTAATGGTTTGAAAGTAGCAGTGAAAGATTGCAAGAATGTTAAATTAGATAAGTAAATACAGATGAAGAACAAAAACTTTTTTGCAGTTGATTTAGGTGCAACCAGTGGTCGCACAATTCTAGGCACAGTAAAAGAAGGAGCTATTGAACTAAGGGAATTAACCCGGTTTCCGAATAATATTATTGAAGCAAACGGACATTTCTATTGGGATATTTATGCTCTTTACCAAGAGATTCTTAATGGACTGAAGCTGGTTGCTAAAGAGAAAATTGAAATTACTTCTATTGGTATCGATACATGGGGGGTAGATTTCGTTTGTGTAGGAAAAGATGGTGAGATACTTCGTAACCCTTACAGTTACAGAGATACACATACAGTTGGCGCTCCTGAAGAGTTTTTCAAGAAAATGCCGCGTGAACAGGTTTATGGTCTGACTGGTATCCAGATAATGAATTTTAATTCATTGTTTCAGTTAGCAACTATACAAAAAAATAATTCTTCAGTATTACCTATTACTGATAAGATTTTGTTTATACCAGATGCCCTGTCATATATGCTAACAGGGAAAATGGTTACGGAATATACCTTTGCATCAACATCTCAGATGTTGAACCCTGAAACAAAGCAGTTTGCTCCTGAATTACTGGATATATTAGGGCTTAAAAAAGAAATATTCAATGACATTGTATATCCTGGAACGTTAGTAGGTTCGCTGACTAAGTCAGTGAAAGAACAAACAGGTTTGGGAGACATTCCAGTTATTGCTGTTGCCGGTCATGATACAGCTTCTGCTGTTGCAGCCGTTCCTGCTGAAAACAAGAACTTTGCTTATTTAAGTTCAGGAACATGGTCATTGATGGGAATTGAATCAGATAAGCCAATCATTAATAAAGAAAGTTTTGAACTGAATTTTACCAACGAAGGTGGAGTTGAAGGTACAATTCGTTTCTTGAAGAATATTTGTGGAATGTGGTTACTTGAACGTTGCCGCAAAGAATGGGCTGCAGACAAAGACTATTCTTATACTGAGTTAATAGATGCAGCATTAGCTGCTCCTGCTTTCAAAAGTCTGATTAATCCAGATGCTCCATGTTTTGCCAATCCGGTTTCTATGATTGATGCAATAAAGAACTATTGTGTAAAAACCAGTCAACCAGTTCCAGAAACTTATGGTGAAATTACCCGCTGTATTTTTGAAAGTCTGGCCTTAAGATATCGTCAGGTATTGGAAAGCCTACAAAAGATGGCAACTTACCCTATTGAAAAATTACATGTTATAGGTGGCGGATCAAAGAATAATCTTTTAAACTCATTTACAGCAAATGCTTTAGGCCTTGAAGTAATAGCAGGCCCTTCTGAAGCCACAGCTATCGGAAATGTAATGTTACAGGCAAAAGCAGCAGGCCTTGTACCTGATATTCAAAAGATGCGCGAATTAATTCGCAGCTCTGTTGCTGTGAATGTATTTACTCCTGCTGATAAAGAATTGTGGGAAGATGCTTACGTTGATTTCTTAAAAGTATATAGAGAAAATATTTAAATATAGAACAAAAAATTAAAATTATCATGAAGAGCGAACTCGTTAATAAGGCCTTTGATATTGCAGTTGAAAGATATGCTGCAGTAGGTGTAGATGTGAACAAGGCTTTGGAAGATTTAAAAAAGATATCATTATCTTTGCATTGCTGGCAAGCTGATGATGTTGCTGGATTTGAGAATCCTGATGGACAATTATCCGGAGGTATTCAGGCAACAGGAAACTATCCTGGAAAAGCGCGTAATATTGAAGAATTAAGAGCGGATATTCTAAAGGCTGCTTCTTATATTCCTGGAACTCATCGTTTGAATTTACATGCTATTTACGGTGACTTTGGAGGTCAGAACGTTGATCGTGATCAGATTGAACCAAAGCATTTCCAGAGCTGGATGGAATGGGCTAAAAAGAATAATATGAAGTTGGATTTCAATTCTACTTCTTTCTCACATCCTAAAAGCGGAAGCTTGACTTTGGCTAATCCTGATAAAGAAATTCGTGATTTCTGGATTGAACATACAAAGCGTAGCCGTGCTATTGCTGAAGCAATGGGCGAATATCAGGGATCTCCTTGTGTTATGAACCTTTGGATTCATGATGGTTCTAAAGATCAAACTGTTAATCGTCTTAAATATCGCGAGTTGCTGAAAGAATCTCTTGATGAGATTTATGCAACTAAATACGATAACATGAAAGATTGTATTGAAGCTAAACTTTTTGGTATTGGTGCTGAAAGTTACACCGTTGGATCTTATGACTTCTATTTGGGATATGGTGCGAAGAATGATAAGATGGTAACATTGGATACTGGTCACTTCCACTTAACTGAAAGTATTGCTGATAAGATTTCTTCTTTGCTGTTGTTTACACCAGAGATTATGCTTCATGTAAGCCGTCCTATTCGTTGGGATTCTGACCATGTTACCATCATGAATGATGATACAATGGATTTGGCAAAAGAAATTATCCGTTGCGATGCACTTGACCGTGTAAACATTGGCCTTGACTATTTTGATGCTTCAATTAACCGTATTGGTGCTTATGTAGTTGGATCACGTGCAACTCAAAAATGCTTTATGCAGGCATTGTTAGAACCCCTGGCTCAGTTACGTGAATACGAAGCTAACGGTCAATTGTTTGAACGTCTTGCTCTTCTGGAAGAAGCTAAGAGTCTTCCTTGGAATGCTGTTTGGGATATGTTCTGTTTACAGAATAATGTTCCTGTTGGAGAAGATTTCATTGCAGAAATCCAGAAATACGAAACTGAAGTTACTAGTAAAAGATAAGTAATTTGATATGCAGATGTGCATGGGTACCCATATGCTTTTTTAGCATATGGGTTCGTTAGTACATTGGCTATTGATAAATAAAATATTATGAACACACTAATAGGATTAATTATTATTGCCATTGGTAGTTTAGGTCAAAGTAGCTCATATGTGCCTATTAACAAAGTAAAGCAGTGGAGCTGGGAAAGCTTTTGGCTGGTACAGGGAATCTTTGCTTGGTTAGTTTTTCCTTTCTTAGGTGCTTTACTTGCTATTCCGGCAGGTAGCAACTTATTCGAACTTTGGAGTTCGGGTGGTGCTTTACCTTCAATTGTCTATGGTGTACTTTGGGGAGTAGGTGGCTTAACATTTGGCCTTAGTATGCGTTATCTTGGTGTAGCATTGGGGCAGAGCATAGCACTTGGAACTTGTGCAGGTTTTGGAACTCTTTTCCCGGCGATCTTTGCCGGAAAGGACTTGTTTCATGGAGAAGGCTTAATGTTACTCATTGGTGTGTGTATCACATTGGCGGGTATTGCTGTTATTGGATATGCAGGTGGTCTTCGCTCTAAGAACATGACAGATGAAGAGAAAAAGGCTGCCATTAAGGATTTTGCTCTTACTAAAGGATTACTTGTAGCATTACTTGCAGGTGTAATGAGTGCATGTTTTGCATTAGGACTTGAGGCCGGTACACCGATAAAAGAGGCTGCTATTGCAGGTGGCGTTAAGGGACTGTATGCCGGACTTCCGGTAATATTTCTCGTAACTTTTGGTGGTTTCATGACTAATGCCGTATATTGTATACAACAGAATGTGAAGAATAAATCGGGAAAGGAATATTTTTCGGTTGAAGGTAAGACTTTAACAAATAATATTTTGTTTTGTGCACTTGCTGGAGTATTATGGTATTCACAATTTTTTGGGCTTGAAATGGGCAAAAGTTTTCTTCATGATAGCCCTATCTTACTAGCCTTCTCATGGAGTATATTGATGTCGCTCAATGTTACGTTCAGTAATGTTTGGGGTATTATTCTTAAAGAATGGAAAGGAGCTAGTAGCTCTACTATTGGAGTACTTATATTAGGCCTGTTAGTGTTGATCTCGTCTATTGTAGTGGTAGCAATAGCGCAGTCATAATAATTAAAATAAGCGGATTGTACTAGCTGAAATTATGTTTGTATAATCCAGAACAATAAACAAAAATAGGTGTATGAAATCAATTTTAGAAAATAATCCAGCTCTTGCAAAGCAAGTAGCTGAGGTAGCTGAGGTAGCTGGATATCTTTGGCAAAAAGGTTGGGCTGAACGTAATGGCGGTAACATTACCATAAACATAACAGATGTTATTGATGATGAGATTAGAGGACTGAAAGCGATTAGCGATAAAACGCAAATCGGAACTACTCTTCCACACTTGAAAGGTTGTTATTTCTTCTGTAAAGGAACAAACAAACGTATGCGTGACTTGGCTCGTTTCCCAATGGAAAATGGTTCAGTTATTCGTGTTTGTGATGATTGTGCAAGCTATGAAATCATAGCTGATCAACCTGTTCGCCCTACTTCTGAACTTCCTGCTCACTTGTCAATGCACAACTACTTAATTGGTAGCGGATCTAGCTATAAAGCAGCTATGCACACACATCCAATTGACTTAGTGGCAATGACTCACAATCCTGCATTCCTGGAAAAAGATGTTCTTACTAAATTACTTTGGAGTATGATTCCAGAAACAAGAGCATTCTGTCCAAGAGGATTAGGTATTATTCCTTATAAATTGCCTAGCTCTCTTGAACTAGCTGATGCAACAGTTAAGGAACTAGCTGAATACGATGTAGTAATGTGGGAAAAACACGGTGTTTGTGCTGTTGGTGAAAACGTAATGGAAGCATTTGATATGGTTGACACGCTTTCTAAATCTGCTCAGATCTATATGACAGCTAAATCAATGGGCTTTGAACCTTCTGGTATGGCTGACGAACTGATGGAAGAATTGAAAGTTGCATTTAACTTGCCTAAATAATTTATATATTATATGAAAGAGATTACAAGCTGGCTTTCCAGTCTTGTAATCTCTTTTCTAATTTAATATCTATTAGTATAGACCTTATGATGAATTTGAGAAAAAGTTTTTTGCTGGGTATGGTTACCCTTTGTTTTGCACCTCTGACTGCTCAGACAAAAATGACTGCGGAAGAGGCAGCAGTGAAAATTGCAAACCGCATACTGAGCAGCACTACCTATGAGTTTAAAAATACTAAAACCGGAGAGGTTTATAAAACAGTTAAGAATTTACCACTTTCTGAAGATGTAAAGGTAGCTAGTAAGTATAATGATTGGCATTACACTAACGGAGTAACCAATATTGCTTTGTTGGAACTGGGAGACAAAATCGGAAATAAAAAGTATGACGATTATGTTTTAAAGAACATGAACTTCGTTTTTAATGAAGGGAATCTGGACTATTTCAAGAAAGTTTATGATAAAACTTTTAAAGAAGGCGGATGGAATGCTATCCGGAAACTTAACTGGCACATGATATTCCGTGCAAAAAGATTAGATGATAATGGACCGATGGGAGCAAGTTTGATTGAACTTCAGATGCGTCATCCTAACAAATCGTTCTTGAATTATATCAATCAGACAGCAGATCATTTAAATTATGCTGAACCTCGTTTGGCAGATGGTACAATTGCACGTATCTGGCCTCATGAAAATACAATCTGGGCAGATGATGCGTTTATGGCTATTTCCTTTTTGTCGCGCATGGGAGTAATGACAGGCGATGATAAATATTTCACTGATGCAGCAAATCAGATATTAAACTACAATAAGTATCTGTGGTGTCCAGAAAAGAACATTTATTATCATTGTTATCATACAGATAATAAAGAACATGGTGTAGCTCATTGGAGCCGTGCTAATGGTTGGGTGTTTATGGCACAGGCAGATCTTCTTTCCAGAATGCCTAAGAATCATCCGTTGCGTGATGCTGTAATTAAGAATTTTCAGCAACAGGCTAGCGGGGTAGCACGTTACCAAGGTAAGAATGGCCTGTGGCATCAACTGCTTGATAAAGAGGATTCTTATGAAGAAATAACAGGAACTGCAATGTTTGTTTTTGGTATGGCCCGTGGAGTTAAAGAAGGATGGTTACATCCTGATTTTATCTATGTGGCAGAGCAAGGACTTAAAGGTATGATGCAAAAGATTTCGGATAATGGCGATGTAACTGGCATTTGTGTTGGAACTGGTATTATGCCTTCTATCTCATATTATTATACTCGCTCTACTCAGTCGAATGATCCGATGGGTGAAGGTCCTGTTTTAAGAGCACTGATTGAAATGATTGATGCTCCAAAGTATACAGAGATTAAAGCCGAACAGCAATATGATAAAATTGTAATTAAGAAATAATATTTCTTGAAGTTTATATTTAGAAAGGGGTATTTATGTAAATATATCGTATTTATTTTAAATACTCCTTTCTGAATATTTAAACATTTTAAATATTTCTTTCATCATTAGAACTTGTATTAAGAGAAATAATCCTTACTTTTGTCATATTAACATGACTGATTAACAAGATGATAAGGGATTATAATGATTTAGGAGTGGACTTTAAGTATTTAATTGTAAACGACATGGACCAAAAATTTGGTCTGTCTGTAAATACAGTTGGCTTTCAGTCTATTCAGCCCGACTCTCCTTATCCACTAAAGGATCACCCTTCCGGTTATTTTTTTAATGCTCAAAAAGGTAGAGTATTACGGGAATATCAATTTGTCTATATAACTAAAGGCAGAGGACTTTTTACTTCTGACTCTACGCCTGAATCTCAAGTTTGTAAAGGACGACTAATGGTTCTTTTCCCAGGGCAATGGCATACATATCATCCTCTTCAGCAAACTGGATGGAATGAATATTATATTGGATTTGAGGGGCCAATCATTGATAATATTGTTAAAAAATCATTTATATCGGAAGATAACCAGATTCTTGAAGTTGGTTTAAATGAAGAGCTGGTTAATCTTTTTTCGCGAGCAATAGAGGTTGCCGAATCGGATAAGATATCTTCTCAGCAATATCTTTCAGGCATTGTTTTACATATGCTTGGGATGATAATTTCTATCTCTAAGAATAAAATATTTGAGATTGGAGATATGGACCAAAAGATAGAACAAGCAAAGATTATCATGAATGAGAATGTTTTTAAGGATGTAGATCCTGAGGAGCTTGCCATGAAATTGAATATTAGTTATTCCTGGTTTCGTAAGATCTTTAAAGATTATACAGGCTATGCTCCGGCCAAATATTTTCAAGAGCTAAAACTTCGTAAAGCAAAACAGTTATTGATTGGAACTTCTCAATCAGTTAAAGAGATCTCTTATTTATTAAATTATACCTCTACAGAACATTTCTTTTCCTTATTCAAAAAACGTACAGGTTTTACTCCACTTGAATATCGTAGTTTTGGTCGTGAAACTGAATCTGATTTATAACTTCAGATGCTTCTTCTTGTTTCTTTCTTTTAGTCAACCTTTATAAGGTTATTACAATCTAACTGATCTGTTTTCCTGTACACCGGGGTGTCCCCGCCGTTTATACCCGGGTCAAACGACAGCCTCCATTCGGGTGTACAGATATTGTACACCCGGATGGAGGCACTATTATAAAAGTGCGCACGATATACATTCAATCGCGCAGCTTCTATGCGCTAGTTAATCGCTTGTAAAATACTGGTAATTATAGCTTTAAGTTTTGTTTGCGCGACATGCGCGATATAGATAACCGAAGAGTAGGATATTTTTTAATATTCAAAGAGAAAGATTGGACAGCTGAGCTGTTACTCATATTTATAATATAGTTAAAAGTCAAAAATAAGATGCTCAATATCATTTTGATTAGCAGATATTTGTGAACGACGTATAAATAGGCTTATTGTACTTACCTAAAAGTCAAAAAAGCGAGCTTTTAAATCAAAAGCACAACTACTAGCTAGCCCCTAATGCCTATATTTGCTATATAAATCAAACCTTTATAATATCTATACTTCAACCTTTTATTCATAATACAATATGAAGGTTATTGTTGTGTGGTAATGTATAATAAATTTCATTAATGATGTTAAATTCCTTTTAAGAATAAAGAACTTCGGACATGTCTGCTATGTAAATTAAATGTTTTTTGTTTTCATGCCTTTGTCCTACATTATTAAAAATAATATTTGTTTAATCCTGAATTTATCTATTAATCATTTATAATAATTAGTCTATGAGAATCTTACATGAAAGGTTATGCTTACTCATTCTTCTATTGATGAGCTGTACCTTAAGTGCATTTGCACAAAACAAAACAATCACGGGCACAGTAAAAGATGCCACTGATGTTGTAATCGGCGCTTCTGTAGTAGTGAAAGGTACTGCAAAAGGTACAATGACGGATATTGATGGAAAATACACCATTACAGTTCCTGCTTCTGCAAAGCAGTTAGTTTTTTCTTTTATTGGTTACGAAACTCAAACTGTAACTATTGGTAATCAATCTAAAATTGATGTTGCTCTAAAAGAGTCGGCGCAGATGCTTGAGGAAGTTGTTGCTATTGGCTATGCTAAAGTGAAACGTAAAGACTTAACTGCATCATCAGTATCTGTAGGAGGCGATGATCTTAAGGCTGTTCCTGTAACAACTGCCGCACAGGCATTAACAGGTAAAGCTGCAGGTGTAAACGTTACTACACAAAGTGGTGCTCCAGGTGCTTCTGTCAACATTACTGTTCGTGGTGGTACATCTATCACGCAAAGTACTTCACCTCTATACATTGTTGACGGATTTCAAATGGAAGACGGTTTGACGAATGTGGATATTAATGACATTGCGTCTATTGATGTAATGAAAGATGCATCGGCTACAGCTATTTATGGTGCTCAAGGGTCAAATGGAGTAATTATCATTACTACAAAATCGGGTAAAGCAGGTAAAACAGAAGTTAACTATAATGCTTATGTAAGTTTTGAAAAGTTAGGTAAAAAACTTCCTGTTTTAGGCATTTCTGATTATGTAAAATATCAATATGAATTTCAAGCGTTAGCAGGAAATGAGAGCAAATGGGCTTCAATGTTTGGTGGTAATGTATCTGATGCTGATTTTTATACTGGTGCATATGGCCGTATTCAAAATGAATATGGATCCCGTGAAGGTATTGATTGGCAAGATCTTGTTTTCGGAGGAACTGGTATGCTTCAGAATCATAATTTAAGCGTTACTGGCGGTAATGATAAAACAAAGTTTATGCTGAGCTACAACTATACTGATCAGGAAGGTATTATGTCTAAACATGGATATTCTAAAAATAGTATTCGCGCCAAAATTAATCATGAACTTTGGAAAGGAGCTAGATTGGATTTTAGTACTAATTATCAGTCAACAACACTTGAAGGTAGTGGTTCATTAGGCGGTATGCTTAAAATGACAATTCTACAGCCTGTGACTGGTGGTACTCGTTTCACAAATGAACAATTCATAAGTACAGATCTTAGTGATGAAATGTTAGCAATTGATTCACAATATGATGTTTATAATCCAGTTATTAATAATGATGCAGTAACTCAACAAAAGTTTACTCGTCAGCTTTCTGCTAATGCTGGTTTGGAAATCGATATTATGAAAGATTTAACTTTCCGTACTGCAGGTAGTTACTTTTGGCAGCAGGTTCGTAATGACTATTGGGATGATGGACGTACAAAAACTGCTCAAAACTATGGCGGACCTTATGGATCACGTGATAATGCTGAGAAAAAAACCTGGCAGCTCACTAATACTCTTTCTTATGGTCATGAATTTGGTGCACATAAACTTAATGTTTTGTTAGGACAAGAAACAAGTCATCAAGAGTCTCTTTATTTAAATAATGAATATCATGGCTTTACAAAGACTAACTTTGGATTAAATGCCATAGGTATGGGTACAGCCTATAAGATTGATTCCAATATAAGCAAAAGTGGTTTGGTTTCTGTATTTAGTCGTGTTTCCTATGATTATAATGGCCGTTATTTAGTAACTGGAACTATGCGTGCTGATGGATCTTCTCAGTTTTATAAAGGAAATCAATGGGGATATTTCCCTTCAGCTTCTGCTGCCTGGCGTATTACCGAAGAAGATTTTATGAAAGATCAACAAATCTTTAACAATTTGAAACTTCGGGTTGGTTATGGTACAGTAGGTAACTGTAATATTACTAATAATGCATATACAACAGATTATAGTGCAGGTCATTATGCTATAAATAATGCTGATTATCCAACATTGGTACTTGACAATGTTCTTGGAAACAAGAAGTTGAAATGGGAAACCACAACTAGTACAAATGTTGGTTTGGATATGTCATTTCTTCGTAGCCGTTTAAATGTAAGTGTTGATTTATATAATAATGAATCAGCAAACCTGCTTATAAAAAATAATATCCCACCTTCAACCGGTTATTTATATCAATTCCAGAATATTGGATCAATTCGTAACCGTGGTGTTGAATTAGTGTTGAATTCTACTAATATTCGTAACAAGAAATTTACTTGGTCAACAGATTTTAATATTTCGTTGAACCGTTCAAAAGTTCTTGATATCTACGGAGAAGGTGGAAATGACTCATTCCTGAAGAGCTATGAATCAAGAGTTGATTATAAGATTCAGGTTGGTAAGCCACTTGGTCAGTTCTATGGATATAAATATGATGGAGTATATACTACTGCAGACTTCACTCAGAATACAGATGGAACATATACTTTAAAAAGTGGTGTAGCTAGTTTAAAAGGAAGAAACAGATCATTGGTTAAACCTGGTGATGTGAAATATGTATGTACTGCAGGTAATACTGATGCAAACGGGAATCCGGTTTGGTCTACAGATGACCGTACCGTTATTGGTAATGCACAACCTAAATTCCAGGGAGGTTTAAATAATACCTTTACTTATAAAGGTTTTGATTTATCTGTATTTATGAACTTTGTGTGTGGAAATAAAGTTTTCAATATGAGTTCTCAACGCTTTATCGGCCCATACTTGCCTAACCAGAATACACTTGATGTAATGAACGGTCGTTTTAAATTAGTAGATCCTACTACTGGCAAATTGACAACAGATCTTGAGCGTTTAAATACACTTAACCCACAACAGTTTGCAAAGGATGCAATGTGGAGCTTGAATGCAGATAATAAAATTGCCATTACTGATGCATTGGATTATTATCTTGAAGATGGTTCATTCCTTCGTTTAAGTACTATCACATTAGGCTATTCTTTGCCAAAAAATCTATTGCGTAAAGCTCGGATTAATAGTGTAAGAGTTTATTGCACATTGAATAATATCTATACATTTACAAATTATAGTGGTTATGATCCAGAAGTGGCTGCTACATCAAGTGCACTGACTCAGGGTATTGATAACTCTTCTTATCCACGCTCTAAGAGCTATGTAGTTGGTTTAAATTTAACCTTTTAATAATGATGATAATCATGAAGAAATTAATAAATATACTAGGGGTAGCAGTTAT
This sequence comes from Bacteroidaceae bacterium, assembly GCA_963667395.2. Taxonomy (GTDB): domain Bacteria; phylum Bacteroidota; class Bacteroidia; order Bacteroidales; family Bacteroidaceae; genus Bacteroides. Next base: position 2,529,778 of record CAXXJL010000001.1, on the reverse strand, counting down.
TATGCTGAATTTTACCTCATGTCAAGAATGGCTTGATATGCCATCAGATACAAAATTGGATACAAGTTCTACTTTTGAAAATGTTTCAAGAGCTGAAATGGCTGTAGTTGGTTGTTATTCAAATACATTTAACCGTGAGTTCTACTACCAGCTGGGAATGGGTACTGATGAATGTTTCTCAACTGAAGGAGAAACAAACTCTAAAAACCAGGTTGCTAATTATTTATATACAACATCGAATATACCAACATCCACTTATACTGCGATGTATACAGGTATTGAATATGCAAATGTTTGTATCAAGGGGCTGAAGGGAATGACAGTAACATCAACAGCAGAGCAGGCAAAAATTGATATGCTGCTTGGTGAGGCTTATGCTATCCGCGGTATGAACTTTTTAAATATTGTTCGTTTTTTTGGTGATGTTCCTTATCCTATTATTCCTCAAGCTGATGTTGAGGGTTTTACATCCTCTCGTGTAAGCAGAGATGTGATTCTTGATGGTTGTGTGGAAGATCTTCAGAAAGCAGTTGACTTATTGCCTTGGCAAAGTGAAGGTAAAGTATCAACAGTTGACCGTTTTACAAAAAACTCAGCTTGTGGTATTTTGGCTCGTGTAGCTCTTTATGCAGCAGGTTATTCTCTTCGTTGGGATCTAAACACTTATGATCCTTCATCAGTAAAACTTGCACAACGTAACGATCAGACTCGTATCAAAGAATTATACAAAATTGCTGCTGATGCTTGTAAAAAGGTTATTGACAAAGGTGAAAACAGTTTAGTGCCTAGTTATGAAAAGATATTCCGTGATTTAGTTTGCGGTCGTTACAATAAAGAAAGCATGCTTGAATATGGACAATTTGGAACCAATGTAAACGGTTCTTCTGTTGGTTATACCAATGGTATGTATACTCATACTAGCTCTATGTATGGTAAGAGCCAGCCAGCAATGGGTGCATTGGCAACATACTGGTTTGATTTTGAAGATGGTGATACTCGTCGTGATGTAACCATTGCGAACTATAGCGTTGCTGCAGATAATACACGTCAGATGAATACATATGCTGGAAATACAATTGGTAAATTCCGTGCTCCATGGAAAGAAGGAGTTGGTACAGCTATTAATAAGCGTGATATTAGCTGGCCAGTATTGCGTTATTCTGATGTGCTGTTAATGTATGCTGAAGCTTTGAACGAATATAACAATGCTCCTACAACAGAAGCAGTTAAAGCTTATGAACAAGTTCGTGCTCGTGCATTTGGAAACGATGTTTCTAAGATTGGAACAATTCCGACGACTTACCAGGGATTCAGAAATGCAATCATCAACGAACGTAAATTGGAACTTGGTTTTGAAGGATTGCGTAGAACAGACCTTGTTCGTTGGGGGGTACTTTTTGAAACATTAACTGAGTCAAAACAGAATGTGATTGATTTAGCAAACAAAAGTGGTAAATATGCAAATGTTGATAAGTATCGTGCATATAAGAAAGAAAAAGCGACATCTTTCTCAGATCCAGTTGTCGCAGTATCATATATTGGCTATAAATCTGCTCCAACTGCTCAAGAACAAGCAGCTCTTACAGCTGGTGGATATACACTTCTTGATATGTATGGTAAAGTTGCGCTTTCATTCGCTAATGAAACAACTGCAAGTGCAGCTTGGGTTATAAATCTTTTCAGAGGATTGGAAAAGAACAAAGTAGAACTTCTGCCATTAAATTCAACAACAATTGATGATAATGCTGGTCTACAAGGTCAACAACATCCTTTATACTAATTATTGCTCAAATAAAACTATTGAGAGGGCATCCATTATGGGTGCTCTCTTTTTTTTAAATTATACCGTGATGAAAAACATTTTTTTTATAGTACTATTAGAGTTTGTTGTTTTATCAACAATTTCAGCCCAGCAAATAGCCTTTCCCGGTGCAGAAGGATATGGAAAATATACATCTGGAGGCCGTGGAGGTCGAGTTATTAAAGTTACGAATCTGAATGATTCAGGAGAAGGCAGCTTGCGTGATGCTATTGAACAAAAGGGACCTCGGATTATTGTTTTTGCAGTTGATGGAACAATTGATCTGCAATCTAGACTAGTTGTTCAGAATGACAGTCTTACCATTGCCGGGCAAAGTGCTCCGGGCGATGGGATTTGTTTAAAAGGTTATCCTTTTTATGTAAATGCCAATAATGTTATTATACGCTATATTCGTTGCAGGATGGGTGATCTTCATAAAGTAGAAGATGATGCAATGGGAGGACGAAAGGTTAAAAATCTGATTGTTGATCATTGCTCTTCCTCTTGGTCTGTAGATGAATGTATGTCTTTTTACGGAGTAGAGAATCTTACTGTTCAGTGGTGCATGATTACCCATAGTCTTTCCAAGTCTTTTCATTTTAAAGGAGCTCATGGTTTTGGGGGTATTTGGGGAGGAGAGAAGGCTACTTTTCACCATAATCTATTGGCTCATCATAGCAGCAGAAATCCTCGTTTTGCTTCTGATGGTTGCACGCCTACGGATTTTCGTAATAATGTTGTTTATAACTGGGGTTATAAAGCTGCTTATGGAGGTGGAAGAGGTGGAAAAATAAACTTCGTTGGGAATTATTATAAACCGGGTCCGGCTACATCTGAGAATAAGCGTACTTGTTTTCTTGATGCGGCGGTTGATGGCACTGGCTGTTATTATTTGCATGGCAATGTGATGGTTGGGAGTGATAAAGTAACAAAAGATAATTGGCTTGGTGCTCAGGAGAATATAACTCCATCCGTTCGAGCTGATAAACCTTTTCCTTTTATGCCGATAAATGAGGATACTCCCAGAAAGGCATATAAGAAAGTATTAAGAATGGCTGGCTGTAATTTACATAGAGATAGTTACGATGCAAGAATAATCAGAGAAGTCCGTACTGGTAAAGCTACCGAAGGAGAAACTTTTGCCGGAGGTGGTAAAGGAATTATTGATTCGCAATCAGCTGTAGGTGGATGGCCGATTCTGGAAAAGAGCAAAGCTCCGGTCGATACAGACGGAGATGGAATTCCTGATGTATGGGAGAAAAAGAGAGTATTGAATCCTAAGGATGGAAAAGATGGCTCTTTCTATACAGTAAGCTCCGAATTTACGAATGTAGAGGTTTATCTTAATGATTTAGTCAAGTAACTGTCAAATAACATAGCATAAATATCATAGTTTATAGAAGTTAGAGTAAAACTAACTTCTATATTTGTGCTTATAATCAAAATATTATCTAAGTACTATGAAGAAGATTTTATATTCTTGTTTAGCGCTGGTCTTATCAGCGAGTGGGGCTGCAAAGCAAACGCCGATTAATCGTCAGGCTTTGGTTATCAGAAATAATCCTCAGATTACTGCATTCGATTCTCTTGCATCGCTTTCTGTGGGTAATGGCGAATTTGCATACACTGTAGATGCTACGGGGTTACAAACATTCCCTGAAATGTATTCAAATGGTGTACCTCTTGGTACTCAGTCTCAATGGGGATGGCACAGTTATGCTAATCCTAATAATTACAAGCATGAAGAGACGCTGAAAATGTATGATTTTGGACATGGTAAACAAGAACCTTACTCTACTCAGTTCAATGAGGCTGGTCGTTCAAAAGAAGCGGCTAACTGGTTTCGTGTGAATCCTCACCGTTTGCATTTAGGTATTGTTGGCTTTGAATTGGGTAAAGATGTAAAAGCTGCTAATATTACTAATATAAAACAGGTACTTAATCTCTGGAAAGGCAATATAACAAGTAGCTTTACTCTGAAAGGTAAAGTAGTGCTAGTAGAGACAGCTTGTCATCCTCAGAAAGATATGATTGCTGCAAAGATTAATTCTACACTGCACCCTGCAGTAAACTTCCGCTTTCCTTATCCTTCGGGAGGACATTGTGATGATGGTTGCGACTGGACAAAGAATAATCTTCACAGTACTGTTGTAGTAAGCCGGAATGCTCAATCGGCAATACTAAAAAGAGAAATTGATGCTACTGTTTATTATGTTAAGATACAATGGGAAGGTAAAGCTAAGCTGACAGAAAAACAAAAGAACTATTTTGTGCTGACTCCTCAGTCTGATAACTTTGCATTTACTTGTTCGTTTACTTCAGACCAGCCAACCGGAAAGCAACCGGCTGTTGCCGAAACATTGACTGCGGCAGGTAACTACTGGACTTCTTTTTGGAAGAATGGCGGAGCGGTAGATTTCTCTGCTTGTAAAGATGTTCGTGCAAAAGAGCTGGAGCGCCGTGTAGTGCTTTCGCAATATCTTCTTGCTATTCAATGTGCAGGTTCTACTCCTCCACAGGAAACAGGATTAACTTATAATTCATGGTTCGGTAAATTTCACCTTGAAATGATCTGGTGGCATCAGGCTCAGTTTGCTTTATGGAACCGTCCGGAACTTTTAGATCGTACGCTTGGATGGTATGAAAAAGCGTATCCAATAGCTAAAGAAATTGCAAAGCGTCAAGGCTTTGATGGAATTCGCTGGATGAAAATGACAGACCCTTCTGGCATTGAAGCGCCTTCAAAGGTAGGTTCATTCCTTATCTGGCAACAGCCTCACTTAATTTATATGGCAGAATTGCTTTATCGTAGTAATCCTGGTGCCGAGGTTCTTAAGAAATATAATAAGATGGTTCAGGAAACTGCAACTTTCATGTATTCATTTGCCACTTATGAGAAAGATAAAGACCGCTTTGTGTTGAAAGGTGCTATTCCTGCTCAGGAAACTCTTCGCGCTTCAGAAACAGTAAATCCTCCTTTCGAGCTTTCTTATTGGCACTATGCTATGAGTGTGGCTCAAAAATGGCGTGAACGCGCTGGTGAAAAACGTAACCAGAAATGGGATGAGATGATTGAAAAGCTCTCTCCTCTTGCTTCAAAAGATAGTTTATACCTTGCTGCTGAGACTGCTTTAGATACATATACCGATATTCGTTTTACTTCCGATCATATGGCTGTACTTGGTGCAGAAGGTATTTTACCTAAATGCAATCTTGTGCGTGAAGATTATATGAAGAATACGCTCGAATGGATTTGGGATAACTGGAACTGGGATCAGACATGGGGATGGGATTATCCGATGACTGCAATGAATGCTGCCCGTCTTGGTGAACCCGAAAAAGCTGTTGGAGCTCTATTGATGAATAAGCGCACAAACACGTATTTGGTGAATGGACACAATTATCAGGATGATCGTTTGCGTGTTTATCTTCCAGGTAATGGTGGTTTGCTTACTGCTATTTCTATGATGTGCGCCGGCTGGGATGGTTGCAAGGAAAAGAATCCTGGTTTCCCTAAAGACGGTAACTGGGATGTGAAGTGGGAAGGACTTTCTCCAATGCCTTAATAAGGTTACTTGTTCAATCATAACCAAATTTTGAGAATAATAAATATAGATATGTTCAATATGAAATTTGTGAGAATGCTGCCACTCCTTCTTTTAGGAGTGACAGCTTCTGCACAGCCTTTAGCTTCGCTTAATGATGCTCAACGTGGAGCGCAACGAAAATTGCGTTATACTCCCGATGGTGAAGACTTTGTGATTGTTAATGGTGATAAAAAGTTTAACCGTGCACTTTACGGTTCTCACACGGGCTTTCGTGTGGAAACCGGCGATGTGCCCGAATTTGCTCTTTATCTTCCACGAATGGGGGGCAATCTTAGCTTTGGGATTGTTAGTGATTCTAAAGTACTCTCTTTAAATAAGGCGGCTTACATTGAAAGCCGCTATCGTGCCGGTTCCCGCATTTACACAATTAAGGATCCTTTATTGGGTAATGGATGCATTCGTATCACAGCTCTTTCAATGTATAGTGCGGATGGGGCTGTTTTTAAAATTGAGACAGAGAATATACCTGGAAATATATCTTTAACCTGGCGCTTTGGTGGCGCTGCCGATAAACGGTTCAGCCGCGAAGGTGACTTGGGTGTTGACCCGTATGATAGTTTTGACTTAAAGCCTGAATACTGTGCGGGCAATGTCTATTCTATAACTAACAACGCTTTTACCCTGAAGTTTGGAAAGAAAGAACCGCGTCAGTTGGCAGGTGTATTCCCAATAGGTTCAAAGCTGAGCATTGCAAATGAACTTCCTGTACTAAATGGGAAGCTGCCCCTTGCCGGAAAGAAGGTTTACTTTATGGCATTGCAGAGTTCCAATCTGGACAAGTCTTTGAACTATCCGGCATTGGCAGATTGTTTTGCTAAATCAGAAGCAACCCGTGCAAAGCTTGCTTCACGAATTAAAATAGATACTCCCGATCCTTACTTTAATACGCTGGGATCAACATTGGCAGTAGCGGCTGATGGAATATGGAGTGGAGAGGTGTGGCTTCATGGAGCTATTGGCTGGCGAATGCCTCTCAGTGGTTGGCGTGCAGCTTATACCGGTGATGCTTTAGGCTGGCATGATCGTGCCCGTTCTCATTTTGATGCTTACGCAGCAAGTCAGGTTAAAGATGTACCTGCCATATATCCTCACCCTACTCAGGATAGCGCTCTTAATCTTGCCCGTTCTGATAAGCGTTGGGGTACTCAGATGTATAGTAATGGTTATATTTGTCGTAATCCTCGTGAGAATAATAAGATGCATCATTATGATATGAATTTGTGTTATATTGATGAACTTTTGTGGCATTTTAACTGGACTGGTGATTTGGCCTATGCAAAACAGATGTGGCCTGTCCTTACCCGTCATCTTTCTTGGGAGAAAAGGAACTTTGATCCGGATAATGATGGACTTTACGATGCTTATTGTTGTATCTGGGCCAGTGATGCTCTTTATTACAATAGTGGAGCGGTTACTCATTCATCGGCTTACAATTACCGGGCAAACCGTTTGGCTGCCGATATTGCAGCCAAGATAGGCGAAGATCCGAAACCTTATGCCGATGAGGCTAAGAAGATTCTGAATGCTTTGAACTCTCGTCTTTGGATTCCCTCCAAAGGACATTGGGCGGAATTTCAGGATTTCATGGGAAAGAAGAAACTTCATGAGAGTGCTGCTGTGTGGACCATTTATCATGCAATTGATTCAGATGTACAGAATCCATTCCAGGGCTATCAGGCTACCCGGTATGTAGATACGGAGATTCCTCATATTCCTGTTGTTGCAGATGGGTTAAAGGATGAAGGTTACGCAACAGTTTCCACTACTAACTGGTTGCCTTATTCATGGTCTATCAACAATGTGGCTTTTGCCGAAGTAATGCATACTTCGCTTGCTTACTGGCAAGCAGGAAGAAATGAAGAAGCTTTTAAATTGCTAAAGAGTTCGGTGCTCGATGGAATGTATTTAGGCAGCAGTCCGGGTAACTTTGGACAGGTTAGCTTTTACGATGCCGCCCGCGGTGAATGTTACAGAGACTTCGGTGATCCTATAGGTGTTGCTTCCCGTGCCCTTGTACAGGGATTATTCGGAGTAATACCTGATGCAATGAATGGGCGGGTACTGGTTCGTCCTGGTTTCCCTTCTGCCTGGAATCATGCATCAATTTCTACACCGGATATAGACATTGCTTTTAAGCGCATTGGTAATAATGAAACATATAATGTTGAGCTGAAATTTGAAAAGCAACTGGCACTTGATTTGCAAGTACGTGCTCTTTCGGATAAAATCAGCTCTCTAAAGATAAACGGTAAAGAAGCAAAATGGACATTAGCCGAATCGGCTTCCGGCTATCCGGTTATTAAGATTTCTTCTCTTCCTGCAAAGAACTATAAAATAGTGATTGCCTGGGGAGGAAAGAATTTGAAGGCAGTTCCTGTAGTTGCGTTGGTATCAAAAGGTGTTTCGTGGTCCTTGAATCTGGGTAATCCTATTAAGAAGATATATGATCCGCAAGGTGTTCTTGCTGAAGCAAAGACTTCCAGCAATGTGCTTTCAGGAAAGATTGCTGCTGAGGCTGGCAGTCACACACTCTTCGCTTTGGTTTCTCAGGGACAGATGGAGTGGTGGATGCCTGTAAATATAGATGTTAAAGGTCCGGCTCCGGTTGTTGCAAAGGCATTTGCCCATATAGATAGCTCTACTTGCGAACCGGTTAATATGGATAAATCGTTTAATGATTCGGTTAGTAAGATATTTAAAAATGAATATCTGGCTCCTCGTTCTCCATATACTACGCTTCAGTTACCTAAACAAGGAATAGGTGAATGGTGTCATCCTCAGACTACTGCGGAAATTGATGACTCCGGGGTTCGTTCTAAAGTTCGTGATGGAATATTATCGACCTCTCTTGGAGTGCCTTTCAAAACTCCTGCAGAAGGGAATAATATAGCCTTCACATCTCTTTGGAATAACTATCCCGAGAAGCTGGAGGTAGCACTCAATGGCAAGGCTTCAAATATTTATTTGTTAATGGCGGGTACAACTAACCACATGCAGAGTCATATAGTTAATGGAGTTGTTAAGGTCACTTATAAAGATGGTTCAATGGAAGTGCTTAACCTGGTTAATCCAGAGAACTGGTGTCCCATTGAACAGGATTTCTTTGTTGATGGTGCAGCCTTTAAAATTCAGGCGCCACGCCCATACAGATTGCATCTGCAGTCGGGCATTGTTAGCGACAACCTGGAGAAGGAGCTTCACATAACCGGCGTTTATGGAAGAAGTATAAAGGGAGGCGCGGGCATTCTGTTAGACCTTCCATTGAATAAAGCAAAAGAATTGAAAAGTCTGCAATTGGAGACTCAGGCCAATGATGTAATTATTGGTTTGATGGCAATCACTTTGCAGAGATAAGATAGATTAGATTAATTAAAGATATGTTTGTTTAGATTAGATTTGTTAGTGTTACAAGAGGTGGAATTTTAGTCCTGTGAAGGAGCGAAATTCCGCCCTTGTTGTTTTAAGGAACTTCATACATCTTTCCCTTTACATTTTATATTGCTGGAGGGCTATTTTAAAAGGTAAAGGAACAACTTATAAATCCCTGTACAAAAGAATACAATCTTTTGTACAGAAGAATGCATTGTTTTGTACAAGATGTTTAAAAGCTTTCGCCGCTCATTTTAATTATATCTGGTATCATTGATTAAATTGAATCTAAAATATTATATTTGCCGTAAATAAACAGGATAAACGTGGTGACGATACGCATATTCGTTATGAATAAACAAATATTTTATAAGAGAATTCTGATTTGGTTGCTGAGATTCCGGCATCGTGAAGGCTATGGGGTGCATTCTCCATTTGCATTTAATTTGATAACCCGGGTTATCTACGAAAAAGCTCCTTATTATGATTATAAGTATTTAAGAAAGCTAATAGGCAAAGCGCGCGGTGAGTCACCTGCCATGTGGAATCGTTTTCTTGAAGGTTTCCGAATTTATGAGCTCCTTTTTAGACTGGTCAATTATGCTCAGCCACATACTATCCTTGAAATTGGAACTTCTGTCGGAGCAAGTAGTATTTATCTTTCCAGTTGCAGGAAAAAGGCCCGCTTTATCACTTTGGATGAGCAATCTCCGGCAAATGCGTTGGCTACTTGTTTGTTTGGCTTTTATAAAGGCGGGATAGATTCTCGAGTTGGAGACCTTCCGGCTTTGGTTCCTGAGGCGTTATCAGAATTAGATACCCTCGACTTTTTACTTTTACATCCCGCGAATTATCCATTGAGCACTTTTAAAACGATGTTTGAACAGTGCGTGAGTAAGAGTAATCCTCGCTCCGTTTTTGTGATACAAGATATACACGGTTCTTCATCTGTGAAAAAATGGTGGAAAGAGCTTGGGGCCGACCAGCGGTTGGGGATAACTTTTGATCTTTATGATATGGGAATTATCTTTTTTGATAAAACAAAGATAAAACAACACTATATCGTCAACTTTTAGGCATGCTTATTGGTTAACATAATACGAACTATAAATAAGAACACAATGAAGAAAAGTACAGTATATACAAAAACAGGAGATGAAGGAACTACCGGACTGATAGGTGGAACAAGAGTTTCTAAAACAGATATCCGCTTGGAATCGTATGGCACAGTCGATGAACTGAATGCTCAGTTAGGTTTGCTGCTCACATTTCTCGAGGATGAAACGGATAAAAAGTTCGTATTAAGAATACAACATAAACTTTTCTCTGTAGGTTCTTATCTGGCCACAGATCAAAGTAAAACTGATCTGAAAAAGGTGAGTATCATTCTTTTATCAGATATAGAAGAGATAGAACAGCAAATAGATATGATAGATGAACAACTGCCAGCTATCAACCGTTTTGTTATACCTGGTGGATGTACGCAAGCCGCGCTCTGTCATGTTTGCCGAACAATTTGCCGTAGAGCAGAAAGACGCATATTATCGCTTGCATTAACCTGTAACATTGATAAAAATGTTATAGCTTTTATCAACCGTTTATCCGATTATTTATTCCTTTTATCACGAAAACAGAATATAAGAAAAAATAACAATGAAATATTTTGGGATAATGCTTGCAAATGAGATTATTTATTATACTTTTGCGGAAAATTAAAACACGAGTTTAGTAATCATTTTAATACTAACAACTATGTATTGGACATTGGAATTGGCATCTAAACTGGAAGATGCACCTTGGCCCGCATCCAAGGACGAACTTATCGATTACGCTATGCGCTCTGGCGCACCACTTGAAGTGATTGAAAATCTTCAGGAAATGGAAGATGAAGGTGAGATATATGAAAGTATAGAAGATATTTGGCCGGATTATCCCAGCAAAGAAGACTTTTTCTTCAACGAAGAAGAGTATTAACAAATTTATTAAAGGAAGGTAAATGTAATACCTTCCTTTTTTATTTATTTGTTCTTTTTCCTTTTGTACCTCATTATATGGCAAGTAACACAATTTATTGGCTATTTAGTAGTTAATAAGGATAGGTGTTTATTTTTGATTAGGATGCATGAATGATAATTAAAAGATTTCTTTTCTTTTCTTTTGCTTTGCTTTGCTGCTTGGTAGCAAAAGCACAGTTTGATGCCCAGTTTAGTCAGTATTGGGCGGTGACCGGATATTATAATCCTGCTTATGCCGGGCAAACGGATAAATTAACGGTTTCGGGTGCCTACAGTCAGCAACTGATGGGCTTTACTAACGCTCCTAAATCAATGTATTTCGGCGCAGACATGCCATTCAAATTTCTTGGAAACAAGCATGGTGTAGGTGTCACCCTTTTTAATGAAGGAATAGGCCTTTTCAGAAACCAGATGTTTGGACTGCAGTATTCTTATAAGAAACAATTTGGGAAAGGACAATTGGGAGTTGGACTGCAGGTTGGTGCCTTGAATATTTCTTTCGATCCAACTAATATCAATTTAGGCGACGAGACTAATGATGATGCTTTCCCAACCACTACAGTTTCTGGAATGAGTATGGATGCAGCAGTGGGTGCTTTCTATACACATCCCCAATATTATGGTGGGATTTCGGTAACACATATTACTGGTCCAACAGTGCTGATGGGTGAAAATAATGAGTTTAAGGTAGATCCTACTATTTATTTAACAGGCGGATACAATATTAAAACGAGAAATCCGTTAATTTGGTTACAGCCATCTTTCTTGTTAAAAAGCGATTTGGTTTCTACAAAGGTAGATTTAACGGGGCGGATGTTCTATAATTATAACGATAAAACCTTATATGGTGGTTTATCTTATAGTCCGGGCACGTCGGTAGCGTTTTTAGTTGGAGCAAAAATAAAGAATATTACTGTGGGCTATGCTTACGATATGTTTACGTCGCAAATAGGAGCCGGAAGCGGAAGTCATGATCTGTTTATAACTTATTCAACGGATATTAATTTCTCGGGACACAGTAAAAACAAACATAAAAGTATACGTATTTTATAAGAAATATGAAAAAGCTCTTATTCATAACAAGTATAGTCATAACTGTTGCATTAAGTTCATGTGGTGGTCCTATCGGAGAATCTTCTTCCGGGGGCGAATTAACAGGTGTCGGTGCAATGGCATGGGATGAACCTGCACCTTATGGAATGGTGCTGGTTAAGCGAGGATCGTTTAAAGTAGGTCCGAGCGAAACAGATAGTCTTTGGGGTAAATCTAATCCTTCAAAGGATGTTTCCGTCGATGCTTTCTGGATGGATGAAACAGAAGTAAGTAATTCAAAATACAAGCAATTTGTATTTTGGGTACGCGATTCTATTATTCGTGAGCGTTTAGCCGATCCGGCTTATGGTGGCAACGAGGTTTATAAAATAGCTGAAGACAGGAATGGAGATCCAATCAAACCTCATTTAAACTGGATGAAACCAATTCCCTGGAAGCGTGCTACTGAAGAAGAACAAGCTGCAATTAAAAGTGTGTATACAGTTCATCCGGTTGAAGGAAATACTATGCTTGATGCAAAGCAGATGAATTATTATTATGAAACCTTTGATCAGACTCAGGCCGCTCTTCGTAAAAACAGATTAAATCCTGACGATAGGAACAGAAATACGGATGTTCCTGTGAATTATGATGAGGTGGTTATGATTTCAAAAGATACAGCTTATATAAATGACGAAGGCAGGATTGTGAATCAGACAATCACTCGCAGGCTTTCTTCTTTACATGATTTTCAGAATAGTTATATTGTGAATATTTACCCTGATACTACTTGTTGGGTAAACGATTTTCAGAATTCATATAACGAACCTTATCTGAAACTTTATTTCAGCCATCCCAGCTATAATGACTATCCTGTAGTTGGTGTATCCTGGGAACAGGCTAATGCCTTTTGTGCCTGGAGAACAAATTACTTGTTAGCCGGTTTACGCGGATCAGCCCGCCAGATACAACGTTATCGGTTACCAACTGAAGTGGAATGGGAATTCGCAGCAAGAGGTCAGGAAGATAATGCTTATCCTTGGAAAGAGGCAGATACTAAATCGGATAAAGGTTGTTACTATGCAAACTATAAACCGGGCAGGGGTAACTATACGAAAGACGGGAATTTGATTACTACTAAAGTAGGCTCTTATTCTCCTAATTCAAATGGCTTATATGATATGGCAGGTAATGTTTCCGAGTGGACATCTACCGTTTACACGGAAGCTGGCGTACTTTCCATGAATGATATGAATCCTGAGCTTAAGTACAATGCGGCAAAGGAAGACCCTTATGTGATGAAGAAGAAAACAGTTCGTGGAGGTTCATGGAAAGATGTGGCAGCTTATGTGCGTTCTGATGCCCGTTCTTACGAATATCAGAATGAAAGCAGGTCTTATATAGGCTTCCGTTGTGTCAGAACACAGATCGGTTATAATAAAAAAGGAAGATAACTATGAGTATTGATAATAAAAAAAGAGGACTATTCCATAGATTACAGGATTTCCTGGCTAGTTATAAAGGGAAAGTGGTGCTGAACTATGCTTATAGTTGGGGTGCTTCTATTGTAATTACGGGTGTATTGTTCAAGTTAACCCATTTACCTGGTGCAAACATAATGTTGTGGATTGGTATGGGTACAGAAGTATTTGTGTTCTTTATCTCAGCTTTCGACCGTCCTTATAAATCGTATAAGTGGGAGAGCATATTTCCTAATATAAAGATATCCGGAACCACTCATGCTAAGAGAAAAGATTGGCCGGACGCTGATAATGGGGATGAGGTGGGTAAACTTCCTGAAGTTGTTGAACAAGCTATAACTTTATCTTCGGCAAATAAGAAAGTTGTTAATGCAGGTGCATCACAGTCATTGCCTTCGCAAGGTATAACATCAGCTGTATCAGGTAACGTTCAGGTAACGCCGGCTGGTGTGCAGGGAGCAACTGTTGCTGGTGGTGGAAATGTTGTATTTGTAGGTGGCGTTCCTGTTTCTGCAGGAGAAAACTGGGCAGCAGGAATCAGTGCTGAAGTGGTGGCTAACTCCCCGGAAGTGGCAGATGCAACAGCTGTTTACCTGGCAAAACTGGAATCAATGGCAGGTACCCTGGAACGTTTTAACTCTGCAACAAATGCATTGTCTGAAGTATCGGATACCTTGCTTAAATCTTATAAGAGCATCAGTGATAATTCGGATTCAATTACTACAAATTCAGCCGGATATGTAGATCAAATGCAGTCTCTGAACCGTAATCTTATGGGCTTAAATACCATTTATGAGATTCAATTGAAGAGTATCAGTTCTCAGATTGATACTATAGACAAAGTAAATGTTGGTTTGAAGCGCATCAAGGATATGTACGAGGGATCAGCGGGCAATAGTGAAAAATTCAATGTGGAAGCCGAGAAGATGGCACAGCAAATGGAAGAGTTAAACAAAGTTTATGCTCGCATGCTGAAGGCTATGACGGTGAACATGAATAATCAACAACAATAAACTAGTAGATAGATATGGCAGCAATTGGACCAGAGTCTCCACGGCAGAAGATGATAAACTTAATGTATCTCGTCTTGATGGCTTTGTTGGCTTTGAATGTTTCTTCAGATGTGCTCAATGGCTTTTCACTGGTAGATGAGAGTTTGAACAGATCAACTGCTAATTCAACGAAACAGAATAATTCCTTATATAAGGATATGGGCGATTTTCTGACAAAGAATCCGGAAAAGGTAAAGGAATGGTTTAATAAAGCACAGCATGTACGGAAGATGTCTGATTCTCTTTATCAATATGCGGATGAGTTGAAGCTTAAAATGGTAAAGGCTGCTGATGGCGATGAGGCTGATGTAATGAATATACGGAATAAAGAAGATCTGGAACCTGCAAATTTCGTTATGTTGGCACCGGGTACTGGTCAGGGTAAGAAGTTGTATAATGCTATAAACAACTACAAGAAATCTATTTTGACTATGGTTCTTGATAGTTCACAGAGGAAGATGATAAGCAGTAATCTTAGTACGGCAGTTCCTCGCAGGGCAACAACAATAGGGAAAAAATGGGAGGAATATATTTTTGAGAATACTCCTGTAGCGGCAGCTGTTACTCTGTTGACTAAGTTACAGAATGATATTCGTTATGCCGAAGGGGAAGTTTTGCATACTTTAGTCGAAAATATTGATGTAAGGGATATTCGTGTAAATCAGGTAAATGCTTATGTGATTCCTAATGCACAGACTATTGTACGTGGAGGGAAATTCAGCGCCCAGATTATTCTGGCAGCGGTAGACTCTACACAAAAGCCTTCAGTATATATTGGGAATAAATTATTGCCTACTCAGCGCAACGGTCTTTTTGAAACAATTTGTAATAACACAGGGGAGTTTACTTTAGCTGGTTATCTGGAATTAAACAGAGGTGATGGAGATGTTCTGAGACGTAACTTCTCTCAGAAATATACAGTTATAAATCCTTCGGCAACTGTATCTGCAACAATGATGAATGTACTTTATGCCGGATATGATAATCCAATGAGTGTATCTGTTCCTGGGGTCCCCACTCAAAATGTGCAGATGAAAGTAACTAATGGGAATGGTGTTTTGAGAGTAGTGCCCGGAGGTTATATACTGCGCCCTTCAAGAATTGGACAGACAGAACTTGCTGTAACAGCCAGTTTGGGGGGAAGAACTCAGCTGATGGGCAATTTTGTATATAGGGTACGACAGTTACCTGACCCAATGCCGTTTATTGAATATGACCGTACTTCCGGGAATCCTAAAAGATACCGTGGTGGAACTGGTTTCTCAAAAGCTCTCTTGATGGGCACAGATGGTATTGTTGCAGCAATAGACGATGGATTGCTTAATGTGGAGTTCCGTGTTCTTAGTTTTGAAACTGTGTTTTTTGACAATATGGGGAATGCCGTACCTGAAGTATCTGCGGGTAGTAAGTTTTCGGCACGGCAAAGAGATGTCTTTCGGAAGTTGTCCAGGGGCAAACGATTCTATATTTCACGGGTAAGAGCAGTTGGTCCTGATGGCATTGAACGCTTACTCCCTACAACTTTAGAAGTAATTGTAAATTAATAAAATACGAATATATGAAACGCTTTATATGTATCATGGTTTTTCTTTGCACCGCACTTGGCATGTATCAGGTAGCTGCGCAACCTAAAGCGCGTAAAGCTAAGCAAGAAGCTAAAGAATCCGGACCAGCACTGTCTGTTCGGGCGCAAACTCAATATACCGGACAAATTAATATGCCTCAGGAAGTAATCTGGAAGCGGGAGATTTATAAAACGCTTGATTTGAAGCAGGAGAAGAATACGGCTTTATATTACCCGGTAGAGCCTATCGGTGATAAAATGAACCTTTTTACTCTTATCTTTAAGTTACTGGCCGACGGAAAGGTTCCTGCTTATGAATATCGTCTGGATGGTACTGAGGTGCTGACAACAGATAGCAAAGTTAAATTTAAGGATGTCCTTGATCGCTTTCATATTTATCATCAGATAAAGAAAGATGCCCAGACCAGAGATACTTTATATACTCTCGACAATAGCGATATTCCAAGCAATGAGGTTCTTAGTTATTTTATCAAGGAAGTTTGGTATTTTGATCAACATTCGTCTACCTATAATTCAAAAGTGGTAGCTATTTGTCCAGTGCTTCATCGTAGCGGTGATTTCTCTATGGATATTACTAAATATCCTATGTTCTGGTTAAACTATACTGATCTTAGTCCTTATTTGGTACGTATGAATGTTATGACTAGTAATCTGAATAATACAGCTAATATCAGCCTGGATGATTATTTTACGACTCGCCAGTTTAAAGGCGATATCTATAAAACAACCAACATGCTGAATCAGAATCTTTCCCAGTATTGTACAACGGATAGCGCAATGGTAAAAGAGCAGAAAAAGATAGAAGGTCAATTAAAAGCTTTTGAAGAACATCTTTGGGAGAGTGCTTCTGATACAATCGTGAAGAATGCTCCTGGTGCGAAGAAGTCTGTTTCATTAGCAGCAGAAAAACCAGTGATAAAGAATTCCAGAAGAAAAAGTACTACCGCTACTTCCACTCCAAAGGTAAAGAAAGAAAAGTCATCCTCTTCTGCACCGAAAGCTTCTGTTCGTCGTCAAAGAAGATAAAAAAGAGAAAAGATCTATCATCTGCCATTTTTTGGTATAACCTATTAATAATGAGTGAGAGATGAATGAAAGATGCAAATCCATCTCTCATTCATCTCTCATCTTTTAGAAGCGTCTTCCACTGTTATTTGTTACTCTTCACAACGACTTATCGCCGTTCTTCTAATAATCTAAATTCTTCCTTTATTACTTGTGGGGCACACCGTATTCTTTGGCACTAATGCTATCAATAGGAACCTCCCATATTTTCACATTCTTTACTGCGGGTTCCGAATATTCAAAAGTCTTATCCGAATAATGGCTCATAATAGTATTAAGGGCATCTCGTTTATCTTCTAAGTTCTCAACGAAGCGCACCTTCCCATGGCATATTACACTTTTAGCTTTCATACGATAGCTGCAAGCCACCTTTGGGTGTTGAAAAACTAATTCGTGATCAATGCTGAAGGTAATACAAACATTGTTGTTATGATTTAGTATATCAATAGAATGTCCTGTAGGGCCCGAATGCAAATAAATAACGCCGTCATTATATCCAAAATTCATTGGGATAACGTAAGGGGCATTCTGGCTGTCAACCATTCCTACAAAACAAATATCACTTCGGGAAATGATTTCTTCTATTTTTTCCTGTTCTTCTAATGTAACTGTTTTCATTTTTCTGTTTTGTCTGTTTGCTTTGTCCAATGAACTTTAGCCAGTTCAAATCCACGATTTACCAAACGGTAAACTATGGGGCGGAGTAGTTCATTACAGATTGTTGGCTTACGGTACAGAATCCATAAATCTGTTTGTGATGGATTGGAAACAACTGCCCATTGATAGTTTTCGTCTAAATCAATAATCCAGTAATTGCCTTTAAACGGCCATTGGAACTGAACTTTTAATTTAGCGTTTCCTGAGTCGGGAACAATAAAAGCCTTACCTTTTATCTCGCGAAGTTTATTGGATTTCTCGCATCTGTTAATAACTTCAAGATAGCCGTCTTTTGGGATATATTCTGCCGAAACATTAGAGGCTCCTTTCTCATACCAGTGTGTATAACGACCAATTTCGTACCACACACCGGCATATCTATTTATTTCCACATAGGGAACAGCTTCTATTGTTTTGTTTCTCTTCATTTATCTTTTTAAACTTATACGTAATAACAATCTGATTATAAAAAGGTTTTATAAAAGTTAATGTTTTATTCTACTAATGCAAAATCAAGTTGTTTTCTTTCTAAGTTTGCGCGGGCAACTTTTATGGTAATTGCATCTCCCAGGCTATATGTGCGGTGTTTCTTGCGACCTTTTAAGCAATAATTCTTATCATCAAATTCATAATAGTCATCGTCCAGATCGCGAATAGGAACCATTCCTTCACATTTGTTTTCGTTTAGTTCCACATATAATCCCCATTCCGTTACGCCCGAAATAACTCCGTCAAAAGTTTCTCCAAGACGTTCGCTCATAAATTCTACTTGCTTGTATTTAGTTGAAGCACGTTCGGCATTAGCCGCAATTTGTTCCATATCAGAACTGTGTACGCAAAGGTCTTCATATTTGCTCTCAGAAGCAGTTCTTCCTCCTTCTTCCAGATATCTGGTTAGCAGACGATGAACCATCAAGTCGGGGAATCGGCGGATAGGTGAGGTAAAGTGGGTATAGTAATCAAAAGCAAGTCCGTAATGCCCAATGTTATGAACAGAATACTTTGCTTTCTGCATGGCACGTATTGACACTGTCTCGATAAGATTTTCTTCATTCTTTCCCTGAACATCATCTAACAGGTGATTGATAGATTTAGAAATATCAGTCTTTGTACCAGTTGTGCGGAGTTTATATCCAAAACGGGCAATAAACTGTGATAGGTTATCCAACTTATCCGGATCGGGTAGGTCATGGATACGATAAGGCAGTACTTTTGCATTTTTACCTTGCGGAACTTTCCCTACTTTTTCTGCCACCGTTTTGTTTGCCAGAAGCATGAACTCCTCTACTAATTTATTTGCGTCCTTAGAGTACTTGAAATAAACGCTGAGCGGTTTGCCTTTTTCATCTATTTCAAACTTTACTTCATAGCGGTCAAAGTTAATAGCTCCTGCTGAATATCTTTTCTGACGGAGAATTTTAGCAATGTGATCCATTACCAGAACTTCCTCTTTATAATCACCCTCTTTTGTTTCAATAATATTTTGAGCCTCTTCATAGGTGAAACGGCGGTCGGATTTAATCACAGTATGCACAACGCGAGAGTCCTTCACTTCTCCTTTATCCGTAATATCAAAGATTACTGAGTAAGCCAGCTTTTCTTCATTAGGGCGAAGGGAACAGATGAAGTTACATAAACGCTCGGGTAGCATGGGGATAGTGCGGTCAACCAGGTAAACTGATGTTGCACGTTTCTCTGCTTCCTTATCGATAATGCCTCCCTCTTTTACATAGTGAGACACATCGGCAATATGAACTCCCACTTCCCAAAGTCCGTCTTTTATTTTACGGATGGAAAGTGCGTCATCAAAGTCTTTAGCATCTTTAGGGTCGATGGTGAATGTGGTAACATTACGGAAATCTTCCCGTTTTGCAATCTCTTCTTCAGTGATTTCTGCCGGAATCTTATCAGCAGCTTCTTCAACAGCTTTTGGATAAACATAGGGAAGACCAAATTCTGCCAGTATTGCATGCATCTCCGTTGTGTTTTCTCCAGCCACTCCCAATATATCTATAACCTGGCCAATAGGGTTTTTTGCTTTATCGGGCCATTCAATGATTTTAACCACAGCCTTGTCGCCGGTCTTTCCTCCTTTTAATTTATCTCTTGGAATAAATATGTCATTGGCAAGCGTGCGGTTCTCTGTTATCAGGAATGCATATGAGTTGGAAATCTCCAGTGTACCTACAAAGTTTACATTTGCTCGTTCCAGAATCTCAACCACTTCTCCTTCAGCTTCCCGGTTTTTACACTTTGCATAGAAAGCGATGCGTACACGGTCATTATTCATTGCATGAGCAGAATTTCGCTCAGCTATAAAGATGGATTCTCCACCTCCATCGGGAATAAAGGAGTTCTTTCCATTACTTTTTCGTTGAAAAGTTCCTGTCATTTCCGTTCCACGGTTGTTGAGCTTGTATTTTCCTTCTATTTCAGAGATATAATCATCTGCCAGCATTTCATAAATAATGTCCATACACAGCATCTTGAGTGGATGTGTGTTTAGATTTAATTGCGCAAAAATATATTTTAAGTTAAGTACTTCTGTCGATTTAGTTTGGAACAGGTTCATTAGCAATTCTGCCAATTGTACTTTCTTCATTCTTTTCCCTGCTTTCCTGTTGTCTTTTTTAGCCATAATATGGATTGTTTTTATATTTACCAATTTACAAAGTAAACAAATTATTGTATTCGATGTTCTTTATTCGTAAGAAAGTTCTGTCTTAAAGCCGAAAAAGGGATGTTTCAATTCATAAAATGAATTAAAACATTATCTTTGCCCAACAAATTAGTATTTACCAGTAATAAAATTTGTTTAAGACCCGGGTCTAAACAATATTTAGATGGGGGTCTAAAATGTTTTAGATGTGGGTGTGAATAATGCTGAGGCCCGGGTCTAAAAGGAAATCTATAATTGAACTTTGAAAAATTATCCGGCATGTGTCAGATTATTCTGCTTGTTCCTGATACAAATCTTTGTTCTTTTGTAAGTATTAAGTATAACAGATAATCAGATTAGTATGGGTGGAAGAGTTTTAGTTACCGGAGCAAGTGGATTTATTGGCAACTTTTTAATAAAAGAAGCCTTGCGAAAAGGTTATGATGTGTGGGCGGGAGTGCGTGCAACAAGTAATTTGGAAGGACTGCAAGCTAATAATATTAATTTGATTGAGCTAGATTTTGCACATCCTGCAACACTTAAGGTGCAGTTGGCCGATTTTAAAGAAACAAATAGCCGGTGGGATTATATTATACACACTGCAGGTGCGACCAAATGCAAGAATAAAAACGATTTTGAGAAGGTGAATTATCAGGGGACAAAGAACTTTATTGATGTTTTGTCTCAGTTGGATATGGTTCCTGCTAAGTTTATTTATCTAAGTTCATTAAGTGTATTTGGACCCATTCGTGAAAAGAATCTATTGCCAATCCTGGAAGAAGATGCGCCCGAACCCAATACTGCTTACGGACTTAGTAAGCTCCATGCAGAAGAATATATACAGAGTCTGCCTGATTTTCCATATCTTATTTTTCGTCCTACGGGAGTTTATGGACCTCGCGAAAAAGATTACTTCCTGATGGCTAAATCCATTCAGAAACATCTGGATTTTGCTGCCGGATTTCGTAAACAGCTTCTCACATTTGTATATGTTGCCGATTTGGCTCAGGCAATTTTTCTTGGAATTCAAAAGGATGTTTGCCGGAAATCGTATTTTGTAACCGATGGGAATGTTTATACAAGCAGAGATTTTTCCGATTTAATACAAAAAGAGCTTGGTAATCCTTTTGTAATACACGTTAAATGTCCATTAATTATTTTAAAAGTTATATCTTTGTGCGCTGAATTCATAGCTTCATCTTCAGGGAAGAGCAGCACATTGAATGCCGATAAATATAAAATAATGAAACAAAGGAACTGGCAATGCGATATTACCCCTTTGATAAACGATTTGGGATATACGCCTCAATATCATTTAGAGAAAGGAGTAAAGCAGGCTGTTGACTGGTATAAGAAAGAAGGATGGCTTTAGACATATTTAAAAAGGTAGAGACTCAGAAAGGGTTATTCGCCGTAGAGAAGGTTTCATTGATATATAATCTTCTAACATCAATTTTAATTCTCTTTATGTTCTCTCAAATGAGTCATCCTCTGCAAATGTTGTGGGACAGAGCTGTAATTGCTTTGATGACTTTCTGCCTGATATACCTTTATCGTCTTGCACCTTGCAAATTCTCCGCTTTTGTTCGTATTGTAGTTCAGATGGGACTGCTTTCTTATTGGTATCCTGATACCTTTGAATTTAATAGGTTATTCACAAACTTAGATCATTTATTTGCCGGAGCGGAGCAATTCATATTTGGATGTCAGCCGGCGGTTGAATTCAGTAAGAATTTACCTTATAAGTGGGTTAGTGAACCATTGAATCTAGGCTATTTCTCTTATTACCCAATGATTGGAGTGGTGGGTATATACTATTTCTTTCGCAGATTCGACTTGTTTGAAAAATGGTCATTTGTCATTGTAGTCTCTTTCTTTGTTTATTACTTTATTTACATCTTTATTCCTGTTGCAGGTCCTCAGTTTTACTTCCCGGCTATTGGTGCGGAGAATGTTTCAAACGGGATTTTTCCTGCCATTGGCGATTACTTTAACTTTCATCACGAGTTACTTCCGGGGCCCGATTATCAGCACGGGTTCTTTTATAGTCTGGTTGATTCCTCACAGCAGGTGGGCGAAAGACCTACTGCTGCTTTTCCAAGTTCTCACGTGGCAATATCAACCTTATTGATGATTTCCGCATTTCGCGTAAGTAGAAAACTTGCATGTTTTCTTTTGCCATTTTATATCCTTCTTTGTTGTGCCACAGTGTATATTCAGGCTCATTATCTGATAGATTCAATTGTAGGATTCGTTTCAGCCTTCTTTATGTACATGCTTGCCACAAAGATGTATAAGAAGTGGTTTGCCGATCCGCTGTTTAGATAACTTTTTATATCCAAAGGTGAGCTTTTTAGCTTTTTGAATAAAAATTCCCTATAATTAGGGAGTATCCTTTTATACATTTACCTATATATGGTGATTTTGTCTTCCACCGGCATGTTCTACTTTTGCCAAAGATTAAATAGTCATATAAATGTTATAGGTAAATGGTAAGAAGATTTAAATTGAGATTCAGCTTTTTCACTACATTATTGTTATTGCTCAGCATCACAATAATGAGTGCAAATACAAATCAGGGAGTGATTAAAGGTTTTATAAAGAGCTCAAAAAATAGGTTTATTCCAAATGCTAATGTTGCAGTACAAGGAACATTAGTTAATGCTATTTCAGATAAATCAGGAGAATTTATTTTAGAAGGAGTGCAATCTGGCGACAATACTTTAGTCGTAACTGTAATTGGTTATGCTGCTCAGAAGAAACAAATACAGATAGTTGCAGGGGAGGTTACCGAATGCAATTTTATTTTGGATGATAACACTTATCAATTAAATGAGATAACAATAACATCGTCCAGGCAAATTTATAACCCAAAAGAAATGTCTTCCTCGTTAAGGCTTGGAACTCCTATATTAAATATACCTCAGAACGTACAGGTTATAGATCAATCCTTATTAGCAGACCAACAGATATTTTCAATGCTGGAAGGCGTATCTAGAAATGTGAGTGGGGTAACGCGTTTAGAGCATTGGGATACTTATGCCCTCATTAATATGCGTGGTTCTCAGATCGCGGCTTTTCGCAATGGTATGAATGTGCAAATGCCTTGGGGACCATTGGCTGAAGATATGAGTATGGTAGAAAGAATTGAATTTGTAAAAGGGCCAGCTGGTTTTATGCTTGCCAATGGTGAGCCAAGCGGGTTCTATAATATAGTGACTAAAAAACCTACGGGAACAAATAATGGTAGTATCTCTACTTCTTTAGGCAGTAATGATTTATATCGTGCGGCACTTGACCTTGATGGTATATTGACAAAAGACAAGAAACTACTTTTCAGATTAAATCTAATGGGGCAAAGTGCAGGTTCACATCGTCCATACGAGTGGAGCAAGAGATATATTATTGCTCCGGTACTTCGTTATCAAATTGACGATAAAACGTCTCTTACTGCTGAATATACTTATCAGCACCAACAGATGTCTGTTGTAGGTTCAAGTTATGTCTTTGGAGTAAATGGATACGGAGACCTTCCCCATAATTTTACTACTGTCGAGCCTAATC
Organism: Bacteroidaceae bacterium; assembly: GCA_963667395.2. Classification (GTDB taxonomy): domain Bacteria; phylum Bacteroidota; class Bacteroidia; order Bacteroidales; family Bacteroidaceae; genus Bacteroides. The sequence continues at coordinate 2,505,890 of CAXXJL010000001.1, read as the reverse complement.
TTGATCCTACAAATATTAGTGATCACAGCTTCTTCTTAACGCTTAATCATCAATTTAACCGTAACTGGAAATTTACCGGACAATTAGCTTATTTAAACTTTACTCAAGAAGGTTCTTCTATGTGGCCTACTTCTTTAGATAGCGATGGAACATTGCACCGCCGTGTGAGTATCTGGGATGCATTCAATGAGGCAAAACTTGGTCAGTTCTTTATTAATGGAAAGTTTGTAACGAACGCAATAAATCATAAAATATTAGGAGGACTGGATATGGGTAATAAAAATTATATTGCCGATTGGGGACAGGGGTTTGATTTAGTGGGCACTGTTCCATTCAATATCTATAATCCTAAATATGGAACGGTTCCTCAATCAGCACTTCCTGTTTTTGATCGGAGCAGAAGCCTCAGAGCACGTGCTGGAAATAATATTGTATCTCAGAATTATACAGCTCTTTATCTACAGGATGAGCTTGGTTTCTTTAATGATATTTTTCGTTTAACTCTTGCAGGTCGTGTTACAAGTGCTAAGACGAGTAGTTATGGGAGCAATACAGATGATACAAAATTTACTCCTCGCGTAGGATTGAGTATATCCATTGATAAGTCAACCTCTGTTTACGGATTATATGATCAAGCTTTTGTTCCACAATCCGGCTCAGATTATTCAGGGAAAGCTTTTGATCCTATTACTGGAAATAATATTGAGTTTGGGATAAAGAAGAATTGGCTGGAAGGGGGTTGGAATTCAACATTAAGTTTATACCGAATTACAAAGAACAATGTGCTTACTACAGATGAAAATCACCCGCAATATTCTGTTCAACTGGGGCAGAGCCGCACACAGGGAACCGAATTTGACTTGAAAGGACGTTTGTTTAAAGGAATGAATGTAGTGTTCAACTATGCATATACTGATTCAAAAGTTACAAAAGATGCTGATGTGACAAAGATTGGGCAAACAATGGCGGGAACCACTAAACATATTACTAATGGGTGGGTAAACTATACTATCCAGGAAGGAGCTTTAAAAAATCTGGGCTTATCTTTGGGCTATCAATGGCAGTTAGATCGTTCTTCCTGGTATGTATTTAATGGAGGTGATTCTAAATCTTTACCCAATTATTTTAGAATGGATGGTGCTGTTTCCTGGAAGAAAGATCATATTGCAGTGGCACTTAACGTGAATAACCTATTAAATGATTATCTTTACTCCGGTTCTCCTTATGGTAAATTTTTCTATTGGCAAACTGAACCGCGTCGTAATTTACGTTTAAATGTAACATATAACTTCTAATGATTAGTATAAAAAGAATAATAAAGAAAATACATCTCTGGTTGGGGCTACTTTCCGGAATAGTTATATTTATTGTCTGTACAACAGCTTGTCTGTGGGTGTTTAATGAGGAAATAGAAAGAATGATTCTTCCGGATATGACCGTGCAGAGTTCTGGAAATCAGCTTCCGCCTTCTCGTCTGAAAGCTCTTTCAGAAGGATATTATCCTGGAATGGAAGCCTTGAACGTGCAGTACGTTATGGGAGAAGCTGCCCGGGTATCTCTTTCTAGAGATAAAGAACACAAACAAATTTTTGTAAATCCGTATACCGGAGCTTTTATATATGCTAAAGATAGTTCATTTGACTTTCTTAAATTTGTGATTACTGGGCACAGAACACTTTGGCTGCCTCGTGAGGTTGGACGTTTAGTAGTTAATTATAGTGTACTTATCTTTGTTATTACTTTGCTTAGCGGTTTAGTTCTTTGGTGGCCAAAAACAAAAAAAACGTTCCAAAACGGTACTCGTTTTAAATGGAAAAAAACTACAGGGGGAACCAAACGTATTTTTGACTTGCATAATATTCTTGGTTTTTATAGCTGTATTGTGTTGCTGGCAATTGGAATGACTGGTATGGTTTGGGGGCTGGACTGGTGGTCAAAAGGAACATACTGGCTTACAACAGGAGGGAAACATTTACCAGAATGGAATGTAGCTCAGTCTGATACTCTTAAAGCTGATACAAAAGTAACCCCTGATATTGCAGTTGATTATGCTTTTAATAAGTTGCTTCGTGAATACCCTGAAGCAGAAGGCTTTCAGTTTGGCTATGCTAAGCAAAATGATGCAACATCTTCTGTTTACGCCGCTGTTTATCGTTGTGTTGGTAAATACTATAACCGCGATGTGTTTTCTTTTGACCGTTATACACTGAGGGAAATTCCTCAAAAGGGACCTTATGTTGGTAAATATGCCGATGCAGACTTTGGAGATAAGTTGCGCAGGATGAATTATGATATTCATGTGGGAGCCATATTAGGTCTGCCTGGGAAGGTAATTGCTTTCTTTGCATCACTAATAGGTGCTACACTTCCTATTACAGGTTTCTTGTTGTGGTGGAAACGTATAAGAAGAAAGAAGAAAAGAGATTAAGACTTTGTTCGTTTTTACGTTTTAATTAATTGTATTTATAAAATAAGAGGCTGGGAACTTTATTGAGATTCCAGCCTCTTATTTTATTCTTCTTTCTAAGAATAAACGGTTTAACTACTAAGCTAACTTTTGCTGTTTTTCTGCCTTAATTTGTTAGTAATTACCTAGCTCGTAAGTTCTAAGTTAGCATGAGGACATATCTAGCTAAATAGTTCAGAATTTAGCAAACTTTATTTAAAGCAGGTTTGTCTTCTTTATTCTTCTATTTTCCCGTGCCCGGCAAGTATTCCATCGAATATAGTAAACAGCTCTTCTTGTGTATTAGCTCTTAGCATAGCTATACGGATATCTCTGAAGTTTGGGATACCTTTAAACAACGGAGATGCTGCTAAATGACGACGAACATGAATAATTCCACGACGCTCATCTAACCGTTCGATACTTTGTTTCACCTGCTGGCGAAGAACATTCATTCTCCATTCAAAGGTTAGGGGAGGAAGCTCTTCTCCTGTTTCCAGATAGTGTTTTACTTCCTTAAATATCCAGGGACGGCCAAAGCTAGCTCGGCCAATCATGATAGCATCTACGCCATAACGATCAAAATAATCTTTTACTTGTTGTGGGGTGGTTACATCACCATTGCCAATAATAGGAATTTGCATGCGTGGGTTATTCTTTACCTCACCAATAAGTGTCCAGTCCGCTTCACCGGTATACATCTGGCTGCGCGTTCTTCCGTGAATGGTCAGTGCGGCAATACCACAATCCTGCAACTGCTCGGCAAGCTCTACAATAACCTTGCTGTCATGGTCCCATCCCAAACGGGTTTTTACGGTAACGGGTATGTTAACAGCATCAACTACCGCCTTGGTAATTTCCAGCATCTTGGGGATGTTTTGCAACATTCCTGCTCCTGCGCCTTTCCCTGCTACCTTTTTTACCGGACAGCCAAAGTTAATGTCCAGAATATCCGGTCGTGCAGCTTCCACAATCTTTGCGGCTTCCACCATTGGTTCCACTTCTCTTCCGTAAATTTGCATGGCAACCGGACGTTCTTCTTCGCAGATGGTTAGCTTTTGCGTGGTTTTGTTTACGAAACGTACCAGTGCGTCGCTAGAGATAAATTCAGTATATACCATGTCGGCACCGAACTCTTTGCACATCAGTCGGAAGGCAATATCAGTTACATCCTCCATTGGAGCCAGGAATATGGGGCGTTCCCCTAAGTCTATTGAGCCTATTTTCATAATCATCTTATTCTTGGCTGCAAAATTACACAAAAAACTACTACCTTTGTACACAACTAATTATAAAAATAGGTATGAATCATCAGTTAAAGGACTTTGAAATAATGGCGCCTGTGGGTTCTCGCGAATCTCTTGCCGCTGCAATTCAGGCAGGAGCAGATTCAATTTACTTTGGTATTGAGAATCTCAATATGAGAGCACATTCAGCAAATAGCTTTACTATAAATGACTTGAAAGAAATTGCTCTGATATGTGACGAGCATAGTATGAAGAGTTATCTTACTATCAATACAATTATTTACGATAACGATATACCTTTGATGCGCACCATTGTGGATGCGGCAAAGGAGGCCGGAATCTCTGCTATTATTGCGGCAGATGTTGCGGTGATGGCTTATGCGCGTTCCATTGACCAGGAAGTGCATCTTTCTACTCAGCTTAATATTTCCAATGCTGAGTCATTAAGATTCTATGCACAGTTTGCCGATGTGGTGGTACTTGCCCGCGAACTAAACCTTATACAGGTTCGTGCAATTTATGATAAGATTAAGGAAGATAATATTTGCGGTCCTAGTGGTGAAGAACTTCGTATCGAGATGTTCTGTCACGGCGCGCTTTGCATGGCTGTATCCGGTAAATGCTATCTTTCCTTGCATGAAATGAATACCTCTGCCAATCGAGGAGCCTGCATGCAGATTTGCCGCAGGGCCTACGAGGTTAGAGATAAGGAAAGTGATATTGAGCTGGAAGTAGACAACCAGTACATTATGTCTCCCAAGGATTTGAAAACCATTCATTTCATGGATGAGATGATTGAAGCCGGAGTAAGAGTGTTCAAGATTGAAGGACGTGCCCGCGGACCAGAGTATGTGCGTGCGGTTGTTGAGTGTTATAAGCAGGCAATTAAGTCTTATCTTGACGGAACTTTCACAGAGGAAAAAGTACAAGCCTGGGATAATCGTTTGAAGACAGTCTTTAACCGCGGATTCTGGAACGGATATTACCTAGGACAAAGGCTGGGAGAGTGGAGCAAGAACTATGGCTCTGAAGCAACAGAAAGGAAAGTATATGTGGGCAAGGCGGTGAAGTATTTCAGCAACATCAATGTGGCCGAATTTCTGCTTGAGGCCGGTGAACTGAAACTGGGAGATAAACTTCTGGTAACCGGACCAACCACAGGGGCTCTTTTTACTACGCTCGAAGAAGCACGGGTAGATTTGAAGCCTGTAGAGGTGGTTCGCAAAAGAGAGCACTTCTCTATGAAATTTGACGAGAAGATTCGTCCAAACGACAAGTTATATAAATTAATCTCCGCCGAGGAATTAAAGAAGTCTCGTACAAAAGAATGATTTCTTCTGTACAAAACAATTAATTCTCTTGTACAAAAGAATGCATTCTTTTGTACAAGAGAATATTTATTACTCTAGTTACTTTAAAAACCTTACTATGAAGAAATACATTTTTGAACTGAACATGAAGGTGCGCGACTATGAATGCGATATGCAGGGTATAGTTAACAATGCAATCTATCAGCATTATCTGGAACATACGCGTCACGAATTCATTACCTCACTAGGCATAAACTTTGCCGAACTCCACGGGCAAGGTCTCGATCCTGTTGTAGCCCGCATCACCATTGCTTATAAAACACCTCTGCATAGTGGCGAAGATTTTGTTTCCAGGCTTTATATAGAGAAAGAAGGAGTGAAATATGTTTTCTATCAGGACATCTTCCGGTTATCCGACGGGAAAGTATCCGTTAAATCGAAAGTGGAGCTGGTGTGCCTCACCAATGGACGACTTGGGCATAGCGAACTTTTTGATAAAGCATTTGAGCCCTACTTCGCCAAATGACGGAGCAGGAAATAATTGCAACCATTGCGCTGACACAAATTCCGGGAGTGGGATTAATTGGCGCCCGAAATCTTATCAATGCCACGGGAAGTGCGGAAATACTCTTTTCAAACCGCACAGAACTTTCACAGATGCTACCCGGAATTACTCCAAAAATAGTGGCGTTGCTCAATTCTCCTCAGGCTCTTCTAAGGGCTGAGGCTGAATATTCATTTGCTCAGAAAAATAAAATCAGTTGTATTACCATAAACGATGAGGCTTATCCATCACGGTTAAGGGAATGTCCTGATGCTCCTATAGTGTTGTTCTTTAAAGGGAATACGGATTTGAATGCCCTGCGGGTAATAAATATGGTAGGCACGCGCAATGCCACTGATTACGGACAGCGGATATGCCGTGATTTTATGGAGGATCTCAAAACTCTTTGTCCTGATGTACTGGTGGTGAGTGGGCTTGCTTACGGAATTGATATACATGCCCATAGGGCAGCATTAAGGAATGGATTGTCTACGGTAGGCGTATTGGCACATGGGCTGGACCGTATTTATCCGTCTGCTCATAGGAAAACGGCCATAGAGATGCTGGAAAATGGCGGTTTGCTTACCGAATTCCTGTCTGAAACAAACCCCGACCGGCAGAACTTTGTGAAACGCAACCGGATTGTGGCGGGCATGAGTGATGCAACCATTGTGGTTGAATCGGCTGTAAAGGGTGGTGCGTTGATTACCGCAGATATAGCGCAAGGATATCATCGGGATTGTTTTGCATATCCCGGTCGTGTGGCCGATGAGTTCTCCATTGGCTGTAATAACCTGATAAAGGAAAACAAAGCGGGGCTAATTCTTTCTGCCGAAGATTTTGTAAAAGCCATGTGTTGGGATGCAAGTTCAAAAGCAATACCTGTGGCTGTGCAACGCGAACTGTTCGTTGATCTTACAGAAGAGGAGCAATTGGTTGTGGGCATTCTTAAGGAAAGCGGAAACTCTCAGATTAATTCGCTGGTTGTGGAAGCGGATATTGCTGTGAATAAGATGAATGCAATCTTGTTTGAACTGGAAATGAAAGGCGTAATCCGTGTGCTGGCAGGGGGAATGTATCAGTTACTTTAGGAAAGGGCAAAAAAAAAGGAGTCACGCCTGACTCCAACCTTTGTTAACCTTAAATCTAATACTATGAAAAACACAGTGCAAATATAACCCTTTCCGGCATTCCTGCCAAACTTCTCACCTATTCATGCCTTTCTTTTAGTTTTATTTCACGTATTTTTATTGTTTTCGTGCACGGCGTATCATTTTGAAACTAAAATTAGCAATTAGAATCCATTTGGATAATATTGTATTGATTCATATAAAAAGAAATCCTCCACCCGGTAAAGGGCAGAGGATTTCTTGTATAATGATATAATCAGTTGATTAATCTGTCAGTTTGGCTGCGATAAAGTCACGGTTCAATCTAGCAATATTGCTGATTGAGATAGACTTAGGACATTCAGCTTCACAAGCTCTGGTGTTAGTACAGTTACCAAAACCAAGTTCATCCATTTTAGATACCATCGCTTTAGCACGGCGGCCTGCTTCTACTTTTCCTTGAGGAAGAAGAGATAACTGGCTTACTTTTGCAGAAACGAATAACATGGCTGAACCGTTCTTACAAGCTGCAACGCAAGCGCCACAACCGATACAAGAAGCCGCATCCATTGCTTCGTCGGCGATAGGCTTTGGAATAGCAATTGCATTGGCATCTGGTATACCACCTGTATTTATAGATACGTAACCGCCAGCTTGCATAATTTTATCAAATGCATCACGGTCTACCATCAAGTCACGGATAACCGGGAAACCAGCAGATCTCCAAGGTTCAACAGTGATAGTATCTCCATCTTCAAAACGGCGAATGTACATTTGGCAAGTCGTTGCTCCGGTTGCAGGTCCGTGTGGATGTCCGTTGATATAAAGCGAGCACATCCCGCAGATTCCTTCGCGGCAGTCATGATCAAAAACTACTGGTTCTTTACCTTCATTGATAAGTCTTTCATTCAGGATGTCAAGCATTTCAAGGAAAGAAGTATCTCCCGAAATGTTTTCCATTTTATGTGATTCAAAAGCACCTTTAGCTTTCGGACCTTTTTGACGCCAAACCTTTAGCGTGAAATTTATTATTTTTTCCATTGTCTACTAATTATTATGCTTTGTAATTACGTGTTTGAACCTTAGTGAATTCATAATCCAGATTTTCCTTAATCAACTCTGGTTTAGAGTCCTCACCAGTGAACTTCCAACAAGCTACGTATGAGAAGTTTTGATCATCACGAAGAGCTTCGCCTTCTGGAGTCTGGAATTCCTCGCGGAAGTGTCCGCCACAAGATTCCTCACGATTTAAACCATCATAAGCCATCAACAGACCTATTTCAATAAAGTCTGATAAACGAATTGCTTTTTCCAACTCTACATTCAAATCATTAACATCACCAGGGATGCGAACGTTTGTCCAGAAGTCTTTTTTCAATTCTTTCAGTTTAATGATTGCTTTTTCCAAAGATTCTTTGGTACGTCCCATTCCAACGAAATCCCACATGATGTGGCCAAGTTTTTTGTGAATAGTATCTACAGAGTGCTTTCCGTTGATGTTTTTGATCTTATTAATCTTTTCAACAATAGCCTTTTCCGCTTCAACGAACTCAGGAAGGTCGGTAGAGAAACGTGGAACCTGAATCTGATCAGACAAATAGTTCTGAATTGTATAAGGTAATACGAAGTATCCGTCGGCCAAACCTTGCATCAACGCAGAAGCACCTAGACGGTTAGCTCCGTGGTCAGAGAAGTTAGCTTCACCAATAGCAAACAATCCAGGGATAGAAGTCATCAATTCATAATCAACCCAGATACCACCCATTGTGTAGTGAATAGCAGGATAAATCATCATAGGTCCTTTATTTGGATTTTCATTGGTGATCTCTTCGTACATATCAAATAAGTTTCCGTAACGTGCTCTTACAACATTCTCGCCAAGACGGGCAATAGCTTCGTTGAAATCAAGGAATACGGCAAGACCTGTGTTGTTAACTCCGAATCCGGCATCACAACGTTCTTTAGCTGCACGAGAAGCAACGTCACGAGGAACAAGGTTACCAAATGCAGGGTAACGACGCTCCAGATAATAATCGCGGTCGGCTTCAGCAATATCGGAACCTTTTAATTTCCCAGCCTGAATAGCTTTGGCGTCTTCTAGTTTTTTAGGAACCCAGATGCGTCCGTCGTTACGAAGTGATTCAGACATCAATGTCAGTTTAGACTGAACATCTCCGTGAACAGGAATACAAGTTGGGTGAATCTGTGCGAAACATGGGTTTGCAAAATAAGCACCTTTCTTGTAACATTGGATAGCAACAGAGCCATTGGAAGCCATTGCATTTGTAGAAAGGAAATATGCGTTTCCGTAACCACCTGTACCGATAACTACAGCATGTGCAGCATAGCGTTCAATTTTTCCGGTAACAAGGTTGCGGGCAATAATACCACGTGCACGGCCGTCGATCATTACTACGTCAAGCATTTCGTGACGTGTGAATAACTTCACATTACCGTTGTGTACCTGGCGGCTCAATGCTGAATAAGCACCAAGCAACAATTGTTGTCCTGTTTGTCCTTTAGCATAGAAGGTACGTGAAACCTGAGCGCCACCGAAAGAACGGTTGTCAAGCAAACCACCATATTCACGAGCGAAAGGAACACCTTGAGCAACGCATTGGTCAATAATAGCGTTAGAAACTTCAGCCAGACGGTAAACGTTTGATTCACGTGCGCGGTAGTCTCCACCCTTAATTGTATCGTAGAATAAACGGTATACAGAGTCACCGTCATTTTGGTAATTCTTAGCAGCATTGATACCACCTTGTGCAGCAATTGAGTGAGCACGGCGTGGAGAATCTTGAATGCAGAAGTTGAATACTTTGAAACCCATTTCACCAAGTGATGCGGCAGCTGATGCTCCGGCAAGACCTGTGCCAATTACAATAATATCCAGACGGCGTTTGTTAGCAGGGTTTACGAGCTTTTGATGAGCTTTATAGTTACTCCATTTCTCAGCCAATGGGCCTTCAGGAATTTTTGAATCTATCTTAGTCATAATATTTATTTCTTTTTTCTGATTTTATTAGAGTTCACATTTGCTGGTTACTTAACCCAGTAATCCGTATTTTACATAGAATACTACTACTACAACGGCAAATCCTAAGAAAATTACTGTTGCAAAGATGTTTGAAATACATTTCCAACGCTCAAACCAGATTTTATTGTTCCAACCTAGTGTTTGAAGCGCACTCCAGAAACCGTGAGTCAAATGGAACCAAATAGCTACAAACCAGACAAGATAAAGCACGGCAAATAATGGATTGGCAAAGGTGTCTCTAATTAATGCTGCACCATCTTGTGGAGTAGGATTAATGCTGTGAAGACCACTTATTTCTACAAACTGCATCTTGAACCAAAACTGTGCAAGGTGAAGAACAAAGAAAAGAGCAATAATAATACCCAAAACCAACATGTTTTGAGAAGCCCACTCTACATTCTTTGGCTTTTCTACTACTGCATAGCTTTCATTTCCACGTGCATTACGATTTTGCATCGTTAACCAAAACGCGTAAATGATGTGTACTACAAAACCAGCAGCCAAAACCAGCGTACCAGCTAAAGCATACCAATTTGCTCCCAAGAACTCACAAACCATATTGTAGGCGTCTTCAGAGAAAACCGCCACAAGGTTCATCGCCATGTGAAATGTTAAAAAAAGGACGAGGAATAGTCCTGATAAGCTCATGACTACTTTCCTTCCTACAGATGAATTACTTAACCACATAAATGATTGAATTTAAATTATTTAATTGTTAGAACTATAATTTTATTTTTAAAGTCTTCTTTCTTTGCGCAAAAGTACATGAAATCCCCCTATTAAGCAAGGGATTAAAGAAATAATTCATTAATTACGGTTATCATGATTTTGCTCTTTTGACTTTAATGGTTATTCTCTCTTTATTTGTTTAGGCTATTTTAAAATCAGACAAAAAGTGAGAACCTGTTTTGTTCTAAACAAAGATCAGACTATTATTTATTTATGATAAGTTTTATGGATTGAATGTTGCTTCAAATATAACTGAAAATCAGCATAATTAATTATCTTTGTGGGTATAATTTCTATATATTTAAAATGAAACGCATTCTATTACTGATAATTACAGCTTTCTTTATTTATGAGTGTAACGCTCAGAATTGGGATATTAATACATTAAAGAAAATAAATGGGATAGACAATAGCTTTGTAACAGGCTATAGTAAAGTGATCTCAAGATCGGAACCTTATTTGGCTGTTGGAATTCCTCTGTTATTAGGAAGTTATGCTTTGATGGAAAAAGATCGTGGTTTATTAGATAATGCTATTTATATTGGCACCAGCGTTGCGGAAGCGGTTATTCTGACTTCTGGAATTAAATATGCTATTGACCGTGAACGCCCTTTTGATCGATATCCCGATTTAATTGAAAAGAGGGTATCTGTTTCGAGTGCTTCTTTTCCTTCCGGGCATACAGCTACTGCATTTTCATTAGCTACATCTCTTAGCATCAGGTATCCAAAATGGTATGTTATTGCTCCTGGTTATCTTTGGGCATGTTCCGTTGGATTTGCAAGAATGAATGAAGGTGTGCATTATCCTTCTGATGTTATTGCCGGTGCTGCAATTGGTTCAGGGTGTGCTGTGGTTAATGTTTATGTAAACAAATGGTTAAATAAATTCCTCCTTTCCCCTAAATCTGATCTTAAACTTGTTAAGTACTGATAGTCTCCTTTATTGGCAGTGCTCTGAAGTTGGTATTAAATTTAACTGTTGATCTACTTTTCTCAAAAAAACAAATTGAATTTGCATATTATACCTCTTTAACTGAATCTGCTAATAAATTGATAGAAGCCAGGTAGTTGGTTAAAGGGTGTGAGTATGCTCCAAATTATGTAACTAATAATATCCGGGATTTTAGTTTTGAAGCAAAAAAAACAGGGTGTCAAAAACTTCTTGACACCCTGTTTTAAATAATTATGTATAATGTTTATTCTACTTCGCTGTAGTCTAACACTGTTTTACGGTTGGCTAATATCCGATCATATTCTTCCTTAGAACCTACAATAATCTTTTCAAATTCTCGCTGACCAGTTCCGGCTGGAATCAAATGTCCACAAATAACATTTTCTTTCATACCTTCAAGCTTGTCAATTTTACCGTTGATAGCGGCTTCATTCAAGACCTTAGTTGTTTCCTGGAAGGAAGCAGCTGACATAAAGCTCTTTGTTTGAAGTGCTGCACGAGTAATACCTTGCAGAATCTGAGTAGATGTAGCGGCAATAGCATCGCGAACTTCTACTGGCTTCATATCACGACGTTTCAGCATACTGTTCTCGTCTCTTAACTTACGAGCAGTAACGATCTGACCCGGCTGCAAATTCTGAGAATCTCCCGAATCAACGACAATCTTCTTGCCCCAGATATGATCATTCTCTTCCATGAATTCCATCTTGTCTACAATCTGTTGTTCAAGGAATCGAGTATCTCCTGGATCATTGATCTGAACTTTACGCATCATCTGACGAACAATTACCTCATAATGCTTATCGTTAATTTTCACGCCCTGTAGACGGTATACGTCTTGCACTTCATTCACAATATATTCCTGAACTGCTGTTGGACCTTTAATAGCAAGGATGTCTGCAGGTGTGGTAGCTCCATCAGAAAGTGGTGTTCCGGCACGTACATAGTCATTTTCCTGAACAAGAATCTGTTTGGAAAGTGAAACCAGATACTTTTTAACCTCACCAGTCTTAGATGTCACAATAACCTCACGATTACCACGTTTGATCTTACCCATTGTTACCTCACCATCAATTTCAGATACAACTGCAGGATTAGAAGGATTACGTGCTTCAAATAACTCAGTTACACGAGGAAGACCACCGGTGATATCACCAGCTTTACCAACTGCACGAGGAATCTTAACAAGAATATCTCCAGATTTTACTTTCTGTCCATTTTCAATTACAACGTGACCACCTACCGGGAAGTTATATGTACGAATTAATTCGCCATTTTCATCCATAATATGGGCAGAAGGAACTTTCGTCTTATCTCTTGGTTCAATAATGATATATTCACGCAGACCAGTTGCTTCGTCAGATTCTACTTTAAATGTAACGTTTTCTATGATACCTTCAAACTCGATCTTACCGGTAGCTTCAGTAATAATTACTGCATTAAATGGATCCCATTTACAGATAAGTTTGCCTTTCTCAACATTTTCTCCTTCAGATGCATATAGTTTAGAACCATAAGGCACACTGTGTGCTGAAAGAATTATGTTTGTATTAACATCGACAATTCTAAGTTCTGCAAGTCGTCCTACAACAACCTTAACAATCTCACCATTTTCGTCAACAGTGTCTACTGTACGAAGTTCTTCAAATTCCAAACGTCCATTGTATTTTGCTACAACAGCTGCATTTGCAGCAATATTAGCAGCGGTACCACCAGCGTGGAATGTACGAAGTGTAAGCTGTGTACCTGGCTCACCAATAGACTGAGCTGCGATAACACCAACAGCTTCTCCTCTTTGGACCATTCTGTTGGTTGCAAGGTTACGACCGTAACACTTAACGCAAACACCTTTCTTCGATTCACAAGTTAATACAGAACGAATTTCTACACTTTCGATAGGTGAATTTTCAATCTTCTTAGCAATATCTTCTGTAATTTGTTCTCCAGATTCTACTAGTAATTCACCTGTTGTTGGGTGGATTATATCATGCACAGAAACACGGCCCAGGATTCGTTCATTCAGAGTTGCAATAACATCTTCGTTATTTTTCAATTCAGTGCAAACCAATCCGCGAAGTGTACCACAATCTTCTTCGTTGATAATAACGTCATGCGAAACGTCTACTAATCGACGAGTTAGATATCCGGCATCAGCTGTTTTAAGCGCAGTATCGGCCAAACCTTTACGAGCACCGTGGGTAGAAATGAAGTACTCAAGTACTGATAACCCTTCTTTAAAGTTAGAAAGAATTGGATTCTCAATAATCTGACCACCTTCAGCACCTGCTTTTTGAGGCTTTGCCATCAAACCACGCATACCTGAAAGCTGACGAATCTGTTCTTTAGAACCACGGGCACCGGAATCAAGCATCATATATACAGAATTGAATCCTTGATCATCTGTAGAAATAGTCTTCATTAAGATGTTAGATAATTCTGAATTTACGTGCGTCCATATATCAATAACCTGATTATAACGTTCATTATTGGTAATGAATCCCATGTTGTAGTTATTTACAACTTGTTCTACTTCATCATATCCGCGTTGAACCAATTCTTGTTTTTCTTTTGGAATGATAATATCATCCAAGTTGAAAGACAGTCCACCTACGAATGCCATTCTATAACCTAGGTTTTTAATGCCATCAAGGAAGTCTGCAGTTTTAGCAACTCCACAAACCTTAATTACATCACCAATAATCTCGCGAAGAGATTTTTTGGAAATAATTCTATTTATATATCCAACTTCTGCAGGAACAATCTCATTTACAATAACACGTCCTACAGAGGTTTCTTTCATTAATACATCGACAATGTTGCCATTCTCATCGAGGTCTTTAACAACAACGTTGATAATAGCATGAATGTCAACCTTTCCTTCGTTATAAGCAATTGTTGCTTCTTCAGGTCCGTAGAATGTAAGACCTTCTCCCTTGGCTCCTTTTCTTAGTTTTGTAATATAATACAAACCAAGTACCATGTCCTGTGAAGGTACAGTAATAGGAGCACCATTAGCAGGATTTAGAATATTATGTGATGCAAGCATCAACATTTGAGCTTCCAAAACAGCTTCATTGCTTAGTGGTAAGTGAACAGCCATCTGGTCACCATCAAAGTCGGCATTAAATGCTGTACATGCAAGAGGGTGAAGTTGAATAGCTTTTCCTTCAATCATTTTAGGTTGGAAAGCCTGAATACCTAAACGGTGCAACGTTGGCGCACGGTTCAATAGAACTGGATGGCCTTTCATTACATATTCCAGGATATCCCAGATAACTGGTTCTTTGCGGTCTACAATTTTCTTTGCAGATTTAACAGTCTTAACAATGCCTCTTTCAATCAGTTTACGAATGACAAATGGTTTGTATAATTCTGCAGCCATTAGTTTTGGAATACCACATTCGTGCATTTTCAATTCTGGTCCGACAACAATTACCGAACGTGCAGAGTAGTCAACGCGTTTACCTAATAAGTTTTGACGGAAACGTCCTTGTTTACCCTTTAAACTATCAGATAAAGATTTCAATGGACGATTTGCATCTGTTTTTACCGCACTTGATTTGCGTGAATTGTCGAATAATGAGTCAACTGATTCTTGCAACATACGCTTTTCATTACGTAAAATAACCTCAGGAGCCTTGATTTCTATCAATCTCTTAAGACGATTGTTACGAATGATAACACGGCGGTACAAATCATTTAAGTCAGATGTAGCAAAACGGCCACCATCCAACGGAACCAATGGTCTTAGTTCTGGAGGAATAACCGGTACAATACGTACGATCATCCATTCTGGTTTATTGCGTCCTCTTGATGCTCTGAAAGATTCTACTACTTGTAAACGCTTCAATGCCTCATTTTTACGTTGTTGAGATGAATCATTTCCAGCTTTATGTCTTAATTCATAAGACAATGTATCTAAGTCTAGACGAGACAATAAATCGTAGATAGCTTCAGCCCCCATTTTAGCTATAAACTTATTCGGGTCTGTATCTTCTAAATATTGATTATCTTTTGGAAGAGTATCTAGAATATCTAAATATTCCTCTTCGGATAGTAAATCATAACCATTAATGCCGTCAGCCTCTTTTATGCCAGGTTGAATTACGACATAACGTTCGTAATAAACGATAGAATCAAGCTTCTTTGTAGGTAAACCTAGTAGGTAGCCGATCTTGTTTGGAAGTGAGCGGAAATACCAGATATGAGCAACAGGGACAACTAATTGAATATGTCCCATTCGTTCACGTCTTACTTTCTTTTCAGTAACTTCAACACCGCACCGGTCGCAAACGATTCCTTTGTAGCGAATTCTTTTGTATTTACCACAATGGCATTCATAATCCTTAATTGGACCAAAAATACGTTCACAAAATAAACCGTCACGCTCAGGTTTATATGTACGATAATTGATTGTTTCAGGCTTCAAAACTTCACCACTCGAATTCTCAAGGATTTCTTCCGGAGAAGCTAATCCTATTGAGATTTTCGAGAAATTACTCTTTATCTTATTTTCTTTTCTAAAAGCCATACGATTAATTTATGTAAAGAGTTATCTATTAATTATTCTAAGTTAATACTTAGTCCAAGACCTCTTAATTCATGCAATAATACATTGAGAGATTCTGGAATACCAGGCTGTGGCATAGGATCACCTTTAACAATGGCTTCATAAGCCTTTGAACGTCCTACCACGTCATCAGATTTTATTGTTAGGATTTCCTGGAGAATGTGTGATGCACCAAATGCTTCCAATGCCCAAACTTCCATTTCTCCAAAACGCTGACCACCAAATTGAGCTTTACCACCAAGAGGTTGCTGAGTGATTAAAGAGTATGGACCGATAGAACGGGCATGCATCTTATCTTCAACCATGTGTCCTAATTTAAGCATGTAGATTACACCTACAGTAGCGGGTTGGTCAAAACGATCACCAGTACCACCGTCACACAGATAGCTCTTTCCAAAGCGAGGTACGCCTGCTTTATCTGTCCATTCTGTTATACTATCAAGTGTTGCACCGTCAAAGATAGGGGTTGAAAATTTAACTCCTAGTTCTTTACCTGCCCAACCAAGTACAGTCTCAAAGATCTGACCTAAGTTCATACGAGAAGGTACACCAAGTGGGTTAAGAACAATGTCAACAGGAGTACCATCAGCAAGGAATGGCATATCTTCTTGTCTTACAATTCTTGAAACGATACCTTTATTTCCGTGACGTCCTGCCATCTTATCACCAACGCTGATTTTACGTTTTTTGGCAATGTAGACTTTAGCCATTTGAATAATGCCAGCAGGTAGCTCATCTCCAATTGTGATACTGAATTTTTTACGTTTCAGCTCAGCATCTAGTTCTTTATATTTCTTTAAATAGTTTAGAATTAGATCCCGAATCATATCATTCTTGTGAGCATCTGCAGTCCACTTGCTTATCTGAATAGATGCATAGTCTAGATTGCTAAGAATAGGTGCTGTAAAGGTTGCCCCTTTAGCAACAACGTCTGCTCCTAAGTAATCTTTCACTCCTTGTGAGGTCTTCCCTTCTGTTAAGGTTAAGAGTCTCTCAATTAAAATTGATTTTAAATCATCAACTTTAGCTTCAAATTCGTCATCAATTTTAGGAAGCAGCGCTTTGTCAGCTAACTTAGAACTTCTATTTTTAACAACTCTAGAGAAGAGCTTTTTATCAATAATTACTCCTTTTAAAGAAGGAGATGCTTTTAATGATGCATCTTTTACGTCTCCAGCTTTATCCCCAAATATGGCACGAAGAAGTTTTTCTTCTGGTGAAGGGTCTGATTCGCCTTTTGGTGTGATCTTTCCAATCAGAATATCTCCTGGTTGAATTATTGCACCGATGCGAACAATTCCGTTTTCATCCAGATCTTTTGTTGCTTCTTCACTAACATTTGGTATATCTGAAGTTAATTCTTCCATACCACGTTTTGTCTCACGAACTTCTAATGAATATTCTTCAACGTGCACAGAAGTTAATATGTCTTCACGTACAATTCGTTCGTTAAGAACGATTGCATCCTCATAATTATATCCTTTCCAAGGCATGAAAGCTACAAGTAGATTCTTTCCGAGTGCAAGCTCACCATTTTGTGTTGAGTAACCTTCGGTTAAAATATCTCCAGCTTTAACTCTTTGTCCTGCAAAGCAAGTTGGACGAAGGTCAATCGTCATGTTCTGGTTAGTCTTGCGGAATTTTGGTAAGTTATATTCTTTTAGAGCACTTTCAAAACTCACAAAACTTTCGTCATCGGTTCTATCATAAAGAACCCGAATAACTGTAGCGTCAACAAAATCAATAACGCCCTCACCTTCTGCTGCTATTTGTGTTCGTGAATCTTGTACTAGTTGTCTTTCAATACCAGTACCTACAATTGGAGACTCACATTTTAGTAGCGGAACAGCCTGGCGCATCATGTTAGATCCCATCAACGCACGGTTAGCATCATCATGCTCCAAGAAGGGAATTAATGATGCTGCAATAGATGCAATCTGTTGAGGAGCTACATCCATCAATTCAACTTTTGATGGATCAACTACAGGGAAATCTGCGTCTTGACGGCAGTTTATACGGTTGTTGATAAATTTACCTTCTTCATCAACTATAGCATTTCCCTGAGCGATAATCGTTCCTTCTTCTTCTTCTGCAGTTAGATAGGTAAGCCCTTCCGGGGTAAAGTCTACTGTATTCTCTGTAACTTTTCTATATGGAGTCTCGATAAATCCAAGATCGTTAATTTTTGCATATACGCATAAAGACGAAATCAAACCAATGTTTGGACCTTCAGGAGTCTCAATTGGGCAAAGTCGTCCATAGTGTGTATAGTGAACGTCACGAACCTCAAATCCAGCTCGTTCACGTGATAAACCACCGGGTCCAAGGGCAGACATACGTCTTTTATGAGTGATCTCAGCTAATGGATTAGTTTGGTCCATGAATTGTGATAGAGCATTTGTTCCAAAGAAGGTATTGATCACTGAAGAAATTGTTTTCGCGTTGATCAAATCTATTGGAGTAAAGACTTCATTGTCTCTAACATTCATTCTTTCACGGATAGTTCTAGACATTCGAGCTAAACCAACAGCAAATTGATTTGATAATTGCTCTCCGACTGTACGTACACGTCTATTACTTAAATGGTCAATATCATCAACTATTGCTTTTGAGTTGATTAACTCAATTAAATATTTGATGATCTCAATAATATCTTCTTTTGTCAGGACCTTAACATCCATACCAGTTGTAAGATTCAACTTTTTGTTGATTCTATATCTACCAACTTGGCCTAGATCATATCTTTTTTCAGAAAAGAATAGATTATTTATAACTTCACGTGCACTGGCGTCATCAGCTGGATCTGCATTACGAAGTTGTCTGTATATGTATAATACTGCTTCTTTTTCAGAATTACTAGGGTCTTTTTGAAGTGTATTGTAAATAATAGAATAATCAGATTGATTAGGTTCATCTTTATGTACAAGGATACTTTGAACACCTGACTCAATAATTTCATCAATATGTTCTTGTTCAAGTATGGTCTCACGATCGATGATAACTTCATTACGTTCGATGGACACAACTTCACCTGTGTCTTCATCTACAAAATCTTCTACCCAAGTTTTTAAAACTCTTGCTGCAAGTTTTCTACCGACGATTTTTTTAAGATTACTCTTGTTTACTTTTATATCTTCTGCTAGATTAAAAATTTCAAGAATATCTTTATCTTTTTCAAATCCAATTGCTCTTAAAAGAGTAGTAACAGGCAATTTCTTCTTGCGGTCAATATACGCATACATCACATTATTAATGTCTGTAGCGAATTCAATCCAAGATCCTTTGAATGGGATTATACGAGCGGAATAAAGTTTTGTACCGTTTGCATGGACACTTTGACCGAAAAATACACCTGGTGAACGGTGTAGTTGTGACACAACCACACGTTCTGCACCGTTAATAACGAATGTTGCTTTATCCGTCATATACGGAATTGGGCCAAGGAACACGTCTTGAATAACAGTGTCAAAGTCTTCGTGATCCGGGTCTGTGCAGTATAACTTGAGTTTTGCTTTCAAAGGAACACTATAAGTTAATCCTCGCTCTATACAATCGTCGATTGTGTATCTAGGTGGGTCAATATAGTAGTCCAAAAACTCAAGAACAAAATTATTTCTTGTGTCGGCTATAGGGAAGTTTTCAGCAAATACTTTGTACAATCCCTCGTTTTTACGCTTTTCGGGCGGGGTATCTAATTGTAGAAAGTCTTTGAATGACTTCAATTGTACTTCTAAGAAATCAGGATATCCAAATGGATTCTTGATAGAAGCAAAATTAACTCTTTGATTTACAGTATTTGAAGACATCTGTTAATGAATTTGTAGAACTTATTTATAAATATATACACAAAAAGGTTAAGAACCCTCTTAAGGAGGGCTCTTAACCGAATTACCTGATTAACAGGTTAATGTTATTTAAGTTCAACTTCAGCTCCAGCTTCTTCCAATGCTTTTTTCAATGCTTCAGCGTCTGCTTTAGCAACACCTTCTTTAACTACGCTAGGAGCAGCATCAACTAAATCTTTAGCTTCTTTCAAGCCAAGACCGCATTGTTCTTTAACTGCTTTAACTACCTGTAATTTTGCGCTACCTGCACTTTTTAATACTACATCAAAAGAAGTTTTTTCTTCTGCAACAGCTGCAGCAGCAGGACCAGCAGCAACAGCAACAGCTGCAGCAGCAGGTTCAATACCATATTCATCTTTAAGGATAGTAGCCAGTTCATTAACTTCCTTTACTGTCAAGTTAACTAATTGTTCTGCAAAAGCTTTCAAATCTGCCATTTTTGTATGATTTTAATGTTTAATTTACTAAATAATTTGTTTTGATATTATCTTTCACCAAGAGTTTTTAGAACTCCGTGAAGGGTGTTTCCACCTGATTGAAGAGCAGAAATAACATTCTTGGCTGGAGATTGCAACAAAGCAATAACATCAGCAATAACTTCATTTTTACTCTTGATACTGATAAGAGCTTCTAATTGATCTGCGCCTACGTAGAAACTTTCTTCCACATATGCAGCCTTAAGCCCGGGTATTCCTTCTTTAGCTACGTTTTTGATCAATTTAGCAGGAGCGTTACCAATGTTCGTAAACATTATGGTTGTAGATCCCTTTAATGATCCGTACAAAGGAGAATAATCAACTTCTAAGCCATCTAATGCTTTTTGAAGTAAAGTGTTTTTAACAACAAGCAATTTAATGTCTGCCTCAAAACATTTTCTTCTTAGAGCACTTGTAGAAGCTGCATTCATAGCAGTTGTATCTACAAGATAGAAGTGAGAATATTCTTTTGTAGTTGCAGCAATTTGTTCAATTACTGTATTTTTATCTTCCTTTCTCATTATTCCTCCTATTATTAGATTTCCTCAATTGATTTTGGGTCAATCTTAATACCCAAACTCATTGTACTCGAAAGATAAATACTCTTAATATAAGTTCCTTTTGCAGCAGTTGGTTTTAGCTTATTCAAAGTTGAAATAAATTCTTTTGCGTTATCGCGAATTTTTTCAGATTCAAATGAAACCTTACCAATAGAAGTATGAACAATACCGCTTTTATCAACTTTAAAGTCAATTTTACCTTGTTTTACTTCTTTTACAGCTTTAGCAACATCCATAGTTACGGTACCACTTTTTGGATTCGGCATTAATCCGCGAGGACCAAGAACACGACCCAAAGCACCAATTTTACCCATGATAGATGGCATAGTGATAATTACATCAATATTAGTCCATCCACCTTTGATCTTATCAATATATTCATCAAGACCTACATAATCAGCACCAGCTTCTTTCGCAGCAGCTTCAGCATCAGGTGTACAAAGAACCAAGACTTTAACTTCTTTACCAGTTCCATGAGGAAGTGAAACAACACCTCTCACCATCTGGTTAGCTTTACGTGGATCTACACCTAAACGTACATCAATATCTAATGAGGCATCAAATTTAGTAGTGGTTATTTCCTTTACCAGAACAGATGCTTCTTTTAGTGAGTATGCTTTCCCTGCTTCAATTTTAGCGGCAGCCAACTTTTGATTTTTTGTCAGTTTTCCCATTATAATTGAAGATTATTAATTATTACCCGGGAATTCCCCTTTTACAGTGATACCCATACTTCTAGCTGTACCCGCAACCATAGTCATGGCAGCTTCCACAGTGAAACAGTTCAAGTCAACCATTTTGTCTTGAGCAATCGTGCGAACTTGTTCCCAAGTAATCTCGGCAACTTTGTTACGATTAGGCTCAGCAGAACCACTCTTAAGCTTAGCTAATTCCAATAATTGGATAGCAACAGGAGGAGTCTTGATTACAAAATCAAAAGACTTATCTGCATAATAAGTAATAACGACAGGTAATATTTTACCTGCTTTGTCTTGGGTTCTGGCATTGAATTGCTTGCAGAATTCCATAATATTGATCCCTTTAGAACCCAAAGCAGGTCCAACGGGAGGTGATGGATTTGCAGCGCCTCCTTTAATCTGTAATTTGATTAGTCCAGCAACTTCTTTAGCCATTGTTTTTAAATTTTATATAAACATTAATTAAGGGATAACACAGCGTAACCAATGCTATTCCTTTTCTACTTGCATAAAGCCTAATTCAAGCGGAGTTTTTCGCCCGAAAATCTTTACCATGACCTTTAACTTCTTCTTTTCGTTGTTCACTTCTTCAATGGTTCCACTGAATCCGCTAAACGGACCAAAAGCTACTTTCACAGTTTCTCCTACAATATATGGGATATTTAATTCTTCTCCCGATTCTTGTAGTTCATCTACTGTACCAAGTATCCGATTCACTTCTGACTGTCTTAAAGGTGTGGGATTATCCGATCCACCTAAAAAACCTATCACATTAGGAGTATTTCTTAAATGGTGAGAAACCTCGCCAACAAGAGCCGCCTCTACTAAAACGTAACCAGGAAGATAATTTCTTTCTTTCACAACTTTTTTGCCATTGCGAACCTGATATACTTTTTCAGTTGGAATCAATACCTGAGATACATAATCACCAAGGTTGCTGTTTTTTATATCAGCCTCAAGATATTCTTTTACCTTGCCTTCTTTACCGCTAATGGCACGCAAAACATACCATTTCTTTTCAATCTCAGACATTTTATACTCCTTTGTGTTAATGTGGATAAATGATATCTTCCATGAGAGTCTGGAAGCAGAAGTCCATTACGAAAACTACCACTGCAATGAGTAGGGAAGCATATAAAACAACCACTGCACTGTTAGTAAGTTCAGAATACGTAGGCCACGATACCTTATGTACAAGCTCGTCGTAAGTTTCTTTGAAGTAAGATACTACTTTTTCTACTATTTTTTTCATCTCTAATGTATTTGCACGGGAGGAGAGGCTCGAACTCCCGACACCCGGTTTTGGAGACCGGTGCTCTACCAACTGAGCTACTCCCGTAAATAATCAGTTCTTGATTATAAAATCAAGAACTGATCTATTATTTATTAGTTAGTGATTTCAGTGATCTGACCAGCACCTACTGTACGTCCACCTTCGCGGATAGCGAAACGAAGACCTAAGTTAAGAGCTACCGGGTAGATCAATTCTACTGTAATTGTTACATTATCACCAGGCATAACCATGTCAGTTCCTTCTGGAAGAGTGATCTCACCTGTACAGTCTAATGTACGTAGGTAGAACTGAGGACGGTATTTGTTGTGGAATGGAGTATGACGTCCACCTTCTTCTTTCTTAAGGATATAAACCTCAGCTTTGAAAGTTGTATGAGGAGTGATTTTTCCTGGATGGCAAATAACCATACCACGTTTGATCGCTTCTTTTTCAATACCACGAAGTAATAGACCTACATTATCTCCAGCTTGACCTTCATCAAGAATCTTACGGAACATTTCTACGCCAGTTACTACTGATTTTTTTCCTTCAGCACCAAGACCAATAATTTGAACTTCTTCACCTGTTTTGATGATACCTGTTTCGATACGACCAGTTGCAACTGTACCACGTCCTGTGATAGAGAATACATCTTCAACCGGCATCAAGAAAGGTTTGTCAACTTCACGTGGAGGAAGTGGAATCCATGTATCCACTGCGTCCATTAGTTCCATTATCTTATCTTCCCATTTCTCTACACCATTTAGTCCACCAAGAGCAGAACCACGGATGATAGGAGTATTGTCACCATCAAAATCATAGAATGAAAGAAGTTCTCTCATTTCCATTTCAACAAGTTCCAACATTTCTTCGTCATCAACCATATCACACTTGTTCATGAAAACGACCAATTTAGGAACGTTTACCTGACGAGCTAATAGGATATGTTCGCGAGTTTGAGGCATAGGACCATCAGTTGCAGCAACTACAATGATAGCACCATCCATTTGAGCAGCACCAGTTACCATGTTCTTTACGTAGTCGGCGTGTCCTGGACAGTCAACGTGTGCGTAGTGACGGTTAGCTGTTTGATACTCAACGTGTGAAGTATTAATAGTAATACCTCTTTCTTTTTCTTCAGGAGCGTTGTCGATAGAATCGAAAGAACGCATTTCAGAAAGACCTCTTTTAGCTAACACCATAGTGATAGCAGCGGTTAAAGTCGTCTTACCGTGGTCTACGTGACCAATAGTACCAATGTTAACGTGCGGTTTGGTACGATCAAATTTCTCTTTAGCCATAGCTTTACTTGTTTATTTATTTGATTAATAATCAGCATTTACATTATTATGAGCTGTTGACGGGAGTTGAACCCGTGACCTCTTCCTTACCAAGGAAGTGCTCTACCACTGAGCTACAACAGCAAGAATGAGAGCGGAAGACGGGACTCAAACCCGCGACCCTCAGCTTGGAAGGCTAATGCTCTATCAACTGAGCTACTTCCGCATTCTTGCCAAAGCTGTTGCTTTGTCTATGTGGGCAAAGAAGGATTCGAACCTCCGAAGTCGAAAGACAGCAGATTTACAGTCTGCCCCATTTGGCCACTCTGGTATTTGCCCTACATTACATTTTGAGCCTCTTGTCGGATTCGAACCAACGACCCCGAGATTACAAATCACGTGCTCTGGCCAACTGAGCTAAAGAGGCAATTGTTTTAAAAATGCAACCGTTACGTTTAATCTAAGCGAAACGGCTGCAAATTTAGTTATTTATTTTATAACAGCAAAGTTATTTGCTGTTTTTTTATTTGTTCTGTTGTTTTTCCTTGTACTTCAACAATTGTTTTGATAGCGCATCTAATGCTTCGTCAATAGACTCTTCAAATGTATCGTTGGTCTTGTCAGCATAAAACTCGTAATTCGGTATAACTATTTTGATTCCGGCTTCCTTGTTTTTTACTGTTTCGGGTTTTACAACCTTTAATGACACCTCTACTATTTTTATATCGTCGTAAAGTCTTTCTAACTTTGTAACTTTCTTTTGGATGAAAGCTTCTAATTGTTCTGAAGCATCAAAGTGAATTGATTGAATTCTGATTTCCATACATACCTCCTTTTTTATGCCCTTGGATGAGCCAGTTTATAGATATTCTTTAATTCTTCAAATGTTGTATGCGTGTAGACTTCTGTAGCCGCGAGGCTTGCATGTCCAAGTAATTCCTTTATAGCATTAAGGTTTGCTTTATTATTCAGCATTGCTGTTGCAAATGTATGCCTTAATACATGCGGACTTTTCTTTTTTAGCGTTACAACTTTTGATAATTGCCGTTTTACTAACTTCTCAACTAATGCACTGTAAAGTCTTTCTCCGTTTTCTTTCACAAAAAAGGCTTCGGACCATGTTGTCATAGTCTCATTCCTTATGCTAATGTATTTGGACATTGACTCTTTTAATTCGTTGCCGAATGGAATAAGTCTTTGTTTGTTTCTTTTTCCTGTAACCTTTATGAGGGAGTCTTCAAAGTTAATATCGACGTCGTTTAATCCGATTAATTCTGAAAGTCTAATGCCTGTGGCATAAAACATTTCTATAATCATTCGGTCTCTTTCGCCAATAAATCCTTTTTTATAATCGGTTTCATCAAGTAGCTTATTCATTTCTGACTCTTTTAAGAAAACCGGGAGAGGTTTTTTCTTCTTTGGTCCGGTAACCTTGTGGGTTGGATCTGAAGATATCTCCTTCTTAATCAAGAGAAATTTATAGAACGATCTTAGTGAACTCAATTTGCGATTCACCGATGATGCTGTATACCCTTTTCCCATTAGACTTATGATCCATTGGCGAATAATATCAGCATCAATGCTGGTTAGTGTAAGCTCCTCACTACAGTCCTTTGCATATCTTTCAATTTGAACTAAATCCACTCTATAACTATTAATAGTCTTTTGAGAGTAATTTCTTTCAAATTGCAGATAATTTAGAAAAGAGTTGATTAACATATGAATCGTTGCGTTAATAATTCTGCAACGAATGTATGAAAAAGAATTTAATAATTCAAGAAAAAAGATGAATTATTATTCTTCTACTTGCTGCAGCTTTTGAACATATACAGCACGTTCCATCTTAAACCTTTTAGTTACAGAAGGTTTGTCAAACTGTTGTCTGCTTCTTAATTCTTTAACTACTCCGGTTTTTTCGAATTTTCTTTTGAATTTCTTCAGCGCTTTTTCAATGTTTTCGCCTTCTTTTACAGGTACTACTATCATTTTACTTCTATTAAATATGTTGTTTTTATAATTTCTCCAGTCAAAATGCGCGGCAAAATTACGCATAGTTTCTTTATTCACAAAACTTTCGGCTAATAATTATTCTAAAAATGGAAACTAAGTTCATTTTATTGGTGTTATTTTCTGTATCATGTGCTCATATATCATTAACATATTTGTAGAAACATAGTTCTTTATAAACCAATAAAATAAAAAAGAATCTATATCTTTGCTCGTAATGTGTAATATATAAAATTTAATTATGAAACAAAACATAACAGATCGCGTTGCTTCTTTAAGGGCGTTGCTCATGGAAAAAGGACTTTCGGCATTTATTATTCCTAGTACAGATCCTCATCTTAGTGAATACGTTGCTTCTCATTGGAAATCAAGAGAGTGGATTTCAGGATTTACCGGATCGGCAGGAACTGTTGTTGTAACGCTTGACAAAGCAGGACTTTGGACAGACTCGCGTTATTTTCTTCAAGCAGCAGATCAGCTGGAGAATACTGGAATTACTCTTTTTAAAGATGGCTTACCTACCACTCCGTCCATAAAGGAATGGCTTTCCTGTGAACTTAAGAGCGGAGAATCTTTGGGTATTGATGGGAAAATGTTTTCTGTGTCTGATGTGGAAGAAATGAAGAATCTGTTCTCAAAGAAGAATATTGCAGTAGAAACTTCCCTTGATCCATTTGAACAGATATGGAATGATAGACCAGCCATGCCTCAAGACCCAGCATTCGTTTACGAAACAAAATATGCGGGAGTTTCTTGTCTGGACAAGATTGAACAGATTCGTCAGCAAATGGAAAAGGAGGGTGTTGCAAGCTTACTTGTTACTGCGCTTGATGAAATAGCGTGGACACTTAATTTAAGAGGCAGTGATGTTAAATGTAATCCTGTTGTGATAAGTTATTTACTTATAACCCAAAAGGAGAACTTCTACTTTATTGCTCCTGAAAAGCTTACTGCTGATGTCAAAGAGTATTTATTGTCTCAAAAGATAATTATCAGGAATTACGATGAAATTAATAGTGCGTTATCAGACTTAGATACTGCAAGTTTGCTAATTGGTTCCTCAAAAACAAATTTCGATGTTTTCTCGGCTGTAAATTCTTCCTGCAAAATTGTACGTGGAAATTCACCGATTGCTCTTTTGAAAGCTATAAGAAATGAACAAGAGATTGCAGGAATGCATGCGGCAATGATTCGTGATGGAGTAGCATTGGTGAAATTCCTTCGTTGGCTTGAATCGGCTGTTCCAAAAGGGAATGAAACAGAGCTAAGTGTTGATGTGAAACTGCATGAATTAAGAGCTGCGCAAGATATGTATATGGGTGAGAGCTTTGATACAATTGCTGGCTATAAGGAACATGGGGCAATTGTTCATTACTCTGCAACTCCGGAAAGTTCATCAGTTTTAAAGTCCGAAGGTTTTTTACTGCTTGATTCGGGTGCTCAGTATTTAGACGGAACAACAGATATTACCCGCACTATTGCTTTAGGACATTTGACAGAGGAAGAGAAGATTGATTATACTTTGGTTCTGAAAGGGCATATCGCTATTGCAACTTGTAAATTCCCTTATGGAACCCGTGGCGCGCAGATTGATGCGCTGGCTCGTGTTGCTTTATGGCAGAGGGGATTGAACTATTTACACGGAACCGGGCATGGTGTTGGTCATTTCCTGAGTGTGCATGAAGGGCCGCAAAGCATTCGATTAAATGAAGTTCCGGTATTGTTATTGCCCGGAATGTTAACGTCAAATGAACCTGGAATATATAAAGGTGGCCGGCATGGCATTCGTATTGAGAATCTTACCTTGGTACGCCGTGATATTGAAACTGAATTTGGTGAGTTCTACCGTTTTGAGACTGTAACACTTTGTCCTATAAGTACTGAAGGCGTTATTAAATCTCTTCTTTCTGATTCAGAGATTAATTGGTTGAATGATTACCATCAATTGGTTTTTGATAGATTGAGTCCCTATCTCGATGTAGAGGAGATTTCCTGGTTGAGAACAAAAACTGTAGCTATTTGATTGTTGCAGTACATTAAGTTGAATCATATATATGGAATAAAATGGCATTAATAAAATCAGTAAGAGGTTTTACACCAGAGTTTGGCGAAAATTGTTTCCTGGCAGATAATGCGACAATTATTGGTGATGTGAAAATGGGATCCGAATGCAGTATCTGGTTTGGTACAATATTGCGTGGAGATGTTAATTCTATTCGCATTGGGAATAGGGTTAATATTCAGGATGGTTCTGTTTTGCACACCTTATATCAGAAATCTACCATTGAAATAGGAGATAATGTTTCTGTGGGTCACAATGTTACCATTCACGGTGCCACCATAAAGGATTATGCATTAGTGGGAATGGGCTCTACGATACTTGACCGCGCTGTTATTGGTGAAGGGGCAATTGTTGCTGCCGGTTCTTTGGTATTAAGTAATACGGTTATTGAACCAGGAAGTATCTGGGGGGGAGTACCTGCAAAGTTCATTAAGAAAGTAGATCCTGCTCAGGCAAAAGAGCTGAATGAGAAGATAGCGCATAACTATCTTATGTATTCTGAATGGTATAAGTAATCACTAAGTCTTATAAAAATAAAAGCGTTCGGCTCTTTGGTCTTTAAAAACCATTAAGCCGAACGCTTCTATTTTATCCTTAATTTGGGGAGTTTGTTATATTCAAAAATTAATCTGACTTAAGATTAGTTCGCTTGCTCCCAGATTTTTTGTAACATAGTTGCCTGCATTTGAGCCGCTTTCTTTCAGGAACTCTTTGTCAGAAGTCATTTTGTCCAGTAACTGATTTAGCTCTTCACCATCTTTTATAGAAAAGGCGCCCTTTTCTTCTATAAGCTGTCTGGCTTCCATAAACTTTTGGTATTTAGGACCAAAGATAACCGGTATGCCATATACTGCAGCTTCCAGAATATTATGAATACCTACCCCAAATCCTCCGCCTATATAGGCTATTTCGCCATATCGATAAATGGAAGAAAGAAGTCCATATCCGTCAATGATCAAACAATCCGCGTTCTTCACATTCTGTTCATTTGCTTTTGAATAGCGAACATAAGGACGTTTCAGCTTACTGATTATTTCTACTAAATGGTTTTCATCAATTACATGCGGGGCAATAATTAACTTAATCCCAGGATGTGTGTTGAAATATTCAATAAAAAGATCTTCATCAGGAGCCCAGGAACTTCCGGCAACAATTGTCAGTGACTCTCTCTTAAAGGCTTCTACTAAAGGTAGGTCCTTTGCTTCCTGTCTGATTTCAAGAACTCTGTCAAAACGAGTATCTCCCACAACAGTCACTTTTTCTATGCCAATTTTGGAAAGAAAACGCTTGGATGTTTCGTTCTGAACGAATAACTGGTCAAAATTTGATAAAACTTTGCGATAAGAGCCTCCATACCATTTAAAGAAAACCTGATCTTTACGGAAAATGGACGAAACACTGTACACAGGAATTTGCCTTTTGTTTAGCTCATTCAGGTAGTTTTTCCAAAATTCGTATTTGATAAAGAAAGCCATGCATGGCTGTATTATGTCCAGGAACTTCTTTACATTGCGGGGTTTATCAAGAGGCAGATAACAAACGATATCTGCTCCTCTATAATCCCTGCGCACTTCGTAACCTGATGGCGAAAAGAAGGTGAGTAATATTTTATATTCAGGATATCTTTTTTTGATTCTTTCAATGAGAGGACGTCCTTGCTCAAATTCACCCAAAGAAGCAGCATGAAACCAAATGTATTTTGCGTCTTTTTCTTTTTGTTGACGAAGTAGCTCATATACAATCCAATGCCCTTTCATCATCTTGCGTGGCTTTCTACTGAAAGGTGCCATTAGATGAATTAACAATGAGTATATATAAATACCTAAATTATAAAGCATGTTTGTCTTTTTACTTTTTTATTTCATTGATTGCTCTTTGCATTCGGGCAATTGTTTCTTCTTTCCCTAATACTGCCGAGATATCAAACATGTGTGGTCCTTTTCCTTCTCCAACCAATGTGAGACGGAAGGCATTCATGATATTTCCCAGATGATATTCTTTGTTTGCAACCCAGTCCATTACAATTTTTTCCTGATTTTCCAGAGAAAAATCCTCAATCGCTTCAAGTACATGCATAAGTTCTGTCATTTGAGCAGGAGAATCTTCTTTCCAGCGTTTTTTTACAGTCTTTTCATCATATTCTGTTGGAGCGACAAAGAAGAATTTGCATTGATCCCAAAGTTCCTTCACAAAGCTTACACGTTCTTTCATTAATCCAACAACGGTAATTACCTTTTCTAAAGGAGCTTCCACGCCTTGTTCTTTCATATAAGGTAAGAATAGTGCTGCTATCTCTTCGTTTGACTTAAGCTGAATATATTGGTGATTGAACCATTTGCCTTTTTCATAATCGAATTTTGCGCCGGCTTTGCTACATTTTTGAAGATTAAATAGTTGGATAAGCTCATTCATGTTCATAATTTCCTGATCGTTGCCCGGATTCCATCCCAGCAATGCAAGGAAATTGATTACGGCATCCGGCAGATAACCCGCCTCGCGGTAACCCGAAGATATTTCTCCGGTTTTAGGGTCATTCCATTGCAAAGGGAACACGGGGAAACCAAGACGATCTCCATCGCGCTTGCTCAGTTTACCGTTTCCGTCTGGTTTAAGCAATAGTGGGAGATGGGCAAATTCGGGCATGGTATCTTCCCAGCCAAAGGCACGGTAAAGAAGTACATGCAATGGTGCGGAAGGCAACCATTCTTCGCCACGAATTACGTGAGAGATATCCATTAAATGATCATCTACAATATTTGCAAGATGGTAAGTAGGCAATTCATCAGCCGATTTATATAAAACCTTATCATCTAATATGGAAGAGTTGATAATTACTTCTCCGCGAATGATGTCTTGAACATGAACGTTTTCATTGGGCTCAATATTCATTCTAACCACGTATTGTTCTCCAGACTCAATTAAACCTTTAACCTCTTCTGCGGAAAGAGTCAAAGAGTTACGCATACTCATGCGGGTAGAAGCGTCATATTGAAAGTTCTTTATCTCTGTACGTTTGGCTTCCAGTTCTTCAGGAGTATCAAAAGCGATGTATGCTTTCTCGTTATCTAATAATATTTTAACATACTTCTTGTATATTTCCTTGCGTTCTGACTGACGGTAAGGCCCGTAGTTTCCGCCAAAGCTTACTCCTTCATCGAACTTGATGCCTAACCATTGGAAGGCTTCGATAATGTATTCTTCTGCCCCAGGAACAAATCGGTGAGAATCAGTGTCTTCTATGCGAAATATCATTTCCCCACCGTGCTGACGGGCAAATAAATAGTTGTATAATGCTGTGCGTACTCCGCCAATATGTAATGCTCCTGTTGGACTTGGAGCAAAACGAACTCTTACTTTTCTTTCTGTCATATTGCTTTGATATAATATAAAATCGAGGCAAAATTAATTTATTTTTTTCGAACTACAGCATAACTTTAGTGTTTGTGTTGGTGTTAATGATAAAAAAGAGCATTCTTATTGTTTTTTTTTGTATTTTTCGGCAAAAATAGGATTCAGATGAATAAGTTTAAGAATAGAAAACGCTCTTCATATAAAGATTTGATATATAAGACGCTGATTTTCCTTGCTACGGTGACGGTTATTGTTTACTTTTTGCCTCGTAGCGGTAAGTTTAACTATCAATTTGATATTGATAAACCTTGGAAGTATGGATTGCTGACTGCCTCTTTTGACTTTCCTATTTATAAAGATGAAGCGTTGGTTAAACAACAACAGGACAGTATTATGAAGTTCTATCAGCCTTATTTTCAATTTGATCAGACTAAGGAACAAAAGGCTCTTTCAAAACTTAAAACGGACTTTCAAGGAGAACTGAAAATGAAAATGCTTTCAGTTTATTACTTTCAACATATAAATGCTGTGCTGAAAAGCATTTATAGAGCTGGTATTGTGGCTAGTGCTGAAATGACAAACATAAAGAAAGGAAAGATTCAGGCAGTTATGGTGGCTAAAGATAAAATGGCGAATGTTAAACCTGCTGTTGAACTCTTTACAACTAAAACAGCTTATGAATACTTGCTCAATGCTGATACGGTTCATTTTAACAAAGAGATACTTCGGCAGTGCGATCTGGATAATTATATTATTCCTAATCTGGCATTTGATAAGAAGAAATCAGAAGAGGCAAAGAATGAACTCTTTGGAACAGTTTCATGGGCTATAGGGCTGGTTCAATCGGGACAGAAAATTATAGATAGGGGAGAGATTGTGAATGAGCGGACTTTCCGGATTCTGGAATCTCTCAAGAAAGAATCCATAAAAAGAAGTGGATCTGTAAATCAGCAGCGTCTTATTCTGGGTGGTCAGGTACTTTTTGTAGGTATACTTATGTTCTTTTTTATGCTTTATCTTGATTTGTTCAGAAAGGATTATTATAAGCATAAAGGTGGATTATCATTACTGTTTGCCCTCACAATCTTTTTTTCTGTGCTAACCACCTTAATGGTAAAGTACAGTTTCTTTAATGTATATATGGTTCCTTATGCCATGCTGCCTATAGTAATAAGAGTTTTCCTTGATTCGCGAACGGCCTTTATGACTCACGTTGTTACGATTTTGATTTGTTCCATTACTTTGCGTTTCCCTTATGAATTTATTCTATTGCAGTTGGCTGCTGGAATTGTTGCAATCTACAGCTTGCGTGAGTTGTCACAACGCTCCCAGCTATTCCGAACTGCGTTCTTAATTGTACTAGGTTATGCTGCTTTGAATTTCTCGTTGGAAATGATTCACGAAAATGATATTTCGAAAATCAATTGGAGTATGTATACGAGTTTTATTATAAATGGTATATTGCTGCTTTTTGCTTACCCGTTGCTTTTTCTTTTGGAGAAAACGTTTGGGTTTACTTCCAACGTTACTTTGGTAGAGCTTTCTAATATTAATAATAACTTATTGCGGAAGTTGTCCGAAGTGGCACCCGGAACATTCCAACATTCTATGCAGGTAGCAAATCTGGCTGCCGAAGCTGCTATAAGAGTAGGAGGTAAAAGTCAGTTGGTAAGAACCGGAGCCCTCTATCATGATATTGGAAAGATGGAAAATCCGGCATTCTTTACAGAGAATCAGTCGGGGGTGAATCCGCATAAGTCATTAAGCTACGAACAAAGTGCGCAAGTGGTTATTAATCATGTGCATGATGGGTTGAAACTGGCCGAAAAAAATAACTTGCCCAAAGTGATTAAAGATTTTATCAGTACGCATCACGGACAAGGTAAAACCAAATATTTTTATGTCTCCTGGAAAAACGAAAATCCGGATAAAGAGATCGATGAAGATATATTTACTTATCCGGGTCCAAATCCTTTCTCAAAGGAGACGGCCATTCTCATGATGGCGGATTCTGTGGAAGCTGCTTCTCGCAGTTTGCCCGAATATACGGAAGAGTCTATCAGTAATTTGGTGGAAAAGATTATTGATTCGCAGGTGGAAGAGGGCTTTTTTAAATATTGCCCCATCACATTTAAGGATATTGCTACAATAAAATTGGTGTTTAAGGAGAAACTTCGTACTATATACCACACAAGAGTAAGGTATCCGGAATTAAAAAAATAAGGAGCGGTTGGCTTTTAATACGATCTTGTACAAAACAATGCATTCTTCTGTACAAAAGAATTAATTGTTTTGTACAAAAGAAAACATTGTTTTGTACAAGGGAATATTATTCTTTCAGGTCGTTTTTTAAATGTTCCAATAGTCCTTCGCAGGCATCCTCGAGAATATCCAGAACTTGTTCGAACCCTGATGCACCGCTAAAATAAGGGTCGGGAACATAATCAATCTGAATGCGCTGGCAGAAGTCTGTCATGCGGCGTATTTTCTGTTGTGCCTCGGGTGATGGCGCCAATTCACGGAGGTCGTCAATGTTCCGGTCGTCCATTCCTAGTATCAGATCGAAATCATCAAAGTCTTCAACCTTTACCGGTCTGGAACGGCTCACCAGCTCATAACCACGCCTGGCAGCATGTGCGCGCATTCGTGGATCGGGCAGTTCACCCTGATGATAACTTAGTATACCGGCAGAATCAACTTTGATCGTTTTTTCCAGCCCTTCTCTTTCAAGATATGTCTGCATAATTCCTTCCGCCAGCGGAGAGCGGCAGATGTTTCCAAGGCAGACAAACAGAACTCTGTATTTTGTTTTTTTACTCATAATTTAAAAAGGATCTACATCATAATAAACAATCAATGATTTGAAGCGTTCGTCTTCTATCATCTCTTTCTGCACCTGTAAAAGTAGCATCCTAGCTTTCTCCATAGATGCATTGCATTCAATCTTTACAATAATCTTCTTGATGAACAATGACTGAATGCGGGCAACGGGAGGATTATCGGGTCCTAGTACGCGACTGCCGAAAATACCTGTCAGCTTCTCGGCCATGGTGCGTGCCATGATATCCAGCAAATCGGCATTCCGGTTTTTAAGGTACACATACACCAGTCTGTAATAAGGAGGATAACGGAATATCTGACGTTCTGCCAGCTGATCATTGTACATCTGCTGATAATTGTTTGCTATTACCTGATGAATAACGGGGTGATCTATTGATTTTGTTTGCAATATAACCAACCCTTGCTTATTCTTTCTTCCCGCTCTTCCCGATACTTGCGCCATCAATTGGAAAGCCCTTTCGTAAGAACGGAAATCCGGATAATTGAGCATAGTGTCAGCATTCAGTATTCCTACCACACTAACATTATCAAAGTCGAGCCCCTTTGAAACCATCTGAGTGCCGATTAGTATATCTGTTTTCCCCTGTTCAAAGTTTGCAATTATCTTTTCGTAGGCCGTGCGGGTACGCGTAGTATCCAAATCCATCCGGGCCACTCTCGTTTCAGGAAAAAGCGCCTTAATATCATCTTCCACCTTTTCGGTTCCAAAACCACGATTTACTAACTCCACACTTTCACAAGCCGGACAAGAACGTGGCACCTGATAAGTGTAACCACAATAGTGGCAGGTTAGTTGATTAATGCCTTTATGATAGGTGAGGCTTACATCACAGTTTTTGCATTTAGGTACCCAGCCGCAGGTTTTACATTCAATCATAGGAGCAAAGCCTCTGCGATTCTGGAAAAGAATAACCTGCTCTTTTTTATCTAATGCTTTGCGAACATATTCCAGCAACATTGGAGAGAATTGTCCGTTCATCCGTTTCTTGCGCGCGAGCTCTTTAATATCTACCGGAAGAATCTCGGGTAACTGAATATCCTGGTATCGTTCGTTCAACTCAACCAATCCATATTTACCGGTGGTGGCGTTATAGTAAGTTTCAATGGCAGGAGTGGCAGTGCCCAATAATGTTTTTGCACCATATAAAGAAGCAAGGACGATTGCTGCATTTCGGGCGTTATAGCGTGGTGCGGGATCATATTGCTTATAGGTATTTTCATGCTCCTCATCTACAATTACTAAACCAAGATTATGGAAAGGAAGGAAGATGGAAGACCGAACTCCAAGTATAATATCATACCCCTCGTTTCCTAATTGCTTACGCCATATTTCAACCCTTTCAGCATCTGAAAACTTAGAATGATAGATGCCCAGCTTGTTTCCAAAAACTCGTTTTAACCGTTCGGTGATCTGTGTTGTCAGAGCGATCTCCGGTAGCAGATAAAGAACTTGCTTTCCTGCTTTGATTGCTTTCTCGATAAGATGAATGTAAACTTCAGTTTTTCCGCTTGAAGTTACCCCATGAAGCAGGCATACATTTTTTTTCTTGAAGCTGGTCTGTATCTCTTGGTAAGCCTGCAACTGATATTCATTGAGCGGATTTATTTCTATTGTTGAGCGGATTTCGGAAGCTAGCCTACCTATTTCATATTGGTAAATCTCAAAAACTTTTTTCTCAACCAAACCATTAAAAGCAGCAGGTGAGGCATCGGCCTTCTTTATCAGCTCTTTCTTGCTCACTTCCTTCAGCGTTCCATCATTAAGAAAACGCGAAAGCTCAATATACTTCATTAAAAGGGCCAACTGTTTTGGTGCACGAGCCAGTTCATTGAATAGCTTATGCAGATAAGTTTCTTCTTTTGCTGCATCACTTAATCGAACACGAATTTCAAGCTTTGGCTGATAATTCCGCTTTAGTTCCTCTTTTACAAAGATGGCTTCCTTGTCAAGCAGAGATTTAATGACGGGTAAAAGATTCTTTAATTCACTATCTTTCTCTAACTGACTAACGGTCTGCTCCGGTTTTTTCTCTAATAAGCTTATTAATGTCTGCTCGCGTTCCGTTAATGGTACCGAGTATTCAAAATCCGGGTTAAATTCTACAATTGTTTCACTTTCCAGTTTTAATCCCGAGGGTAACGCTGCTTTATAAACATCGCCCTGCGTACAAAGATAGTAAGTAGAAATCCACTCCCAGAATTTGAATTGTTGTGGAAGGAGTATCGGGTCTTTATCAAGAATGGTTGTAACCTCTTTAGTCTCGTATCCTTCGGGAGCAGAGTAGTGCATGTTGTATACTATTGCAGTATAAAACTTTTTGCGCCCGAAAGGCACAATTACCCGACATCCAATTTGCACATCTTTTGCCATCTCTTCGGATAGAGAATAAGTAAAGCATTTGGGTAACGGGAGAGGTAATATAACGTCTGCAAACTTTTTCACACTATTTCTTTTTGGTGTGGCAAAGATATAAAAAAGGAGGCTTCCCAAAATGAGAAACCTCCTTTTTTATATGGAGTATGTGCTTTTTAGAAAATGTAGGCTACGGAAACCTGCCACATCTTTGTTTTGGTTTTAAAGGATGAACCATCAATAACACCGGTTAATTCTCCTAAGTCCCCGTTTGCAAAATTCTTTTTGGCTGAATCAGTCAAAGGCAAATTATAATTAATGCCAAGTTGCAAATGCTTGATTAGCTTAACGCCACCACCAATATTTATTGAAACCTCAGCCTTTTTTCTATCAATAGAAGGTGTAGAGCCCGATTTGTCTTCATTTACAAGATTAAGTAAATCGTCAGTCAGGTTATCACTGTCAATATTAAAGGAGAAGCTTGGACCTGCAGCTAAAAATATACTGGCAAGACTTCCTAATCCGATAGAATATTTCAGATTAACTGGAATATCAATCGATTGTTGCTTGTTTGTTACTGCATCATTGCTTGTAGAGGTGAACTTTGTTCCCCTTTCTGAATAAAGCAAAGATCCATCGAGTCCTAAACCGATAATTGGAATATTAATATCTAGCATTGGGCCAACAAAGAATCCGGTCATGTTCTCAGTTTTGAAATTACTGTTTAATCCTGTAAAGTCAGCATTGGCAAGGTTTAACCCTCCTTTAACCCCCAGCTTAATTTGTGCCTGAGCAGGGATAGCCATAAGCAAACACATCGCTACCGAAAGAATACTAAAAATCTTTTTCATAATCAATAATTGTTTTAGTTTGACTGCAAAAATATATATAAATATTGAATTGTGTGTATCATTAAGAATAGAAATTAGAATCTGAACCTTCGCTCTATGCATAATAGCTTTGTCTGTTACCCGCTTTTTTTCTGGAATTGCTAGTAACGTATAAAAAAACGTTCTTAAGCTCGATATTATTCGCCTTTGTCAGTTGAAACTGTTATGCTATTATTAAGTTTAGGTAAAATGAATGTACACTAATTGCCTTTTGACTTTATTTGATTATAAGGACTATTGAATGTGTTTTTGTTGCAATTGAAAGATAATCAGTGAATTACTGTGAATTTGAATAATGAAAGAGATATCGCTTAAAAAATGAAAAACATAAGGTTGTTTTTGGGGGGGGTAACAAAGGTGTCTCTCTTGAAACCCTTTGATAATGGGGGTGACAAACTTTATACCGGGACATATAAAAGAAGTATTCTGGAAAGTTTGTCACACCTGATTAATAAAAATAAACAAAGCCGGATATTGGCTTAAAAAGAGCCGGTAGTTAAAACAACATTCATGAGCCTGTATTGTTTTTATGCTAATAGTATAGAATAATTAAGATGCTAATTTACAATATTCTAATTGCAATTCATTATCTTTGCAGCCAGAAATTATAACGATGAAATATACCTTAAAATGAATAATGATAACCCAACAAATCAGTTGCAAATAGAATTGAATGATGAAGTTGCTCAGGGAATATATGCTAATCTGGCAGTAATAACTCATTCCAGTTCAGAGTTTATTGTCGATTTTATTCGTGTGATGCCAGGACTTCCAAAAGCAGGTGTCAAGAGCCGTATAATTCTGACTCCTGAACATGCAAAGAGGTTGATGAGAGCTTTGGAAGATAACGTTCGTAAATACGAGAACTCTTTTGGGGCGATTCACCTGAATGAAGAAAGTACGATTCAACCAATTCCGGGTTTTACAGGAGAAGCATAATGCTTTCATAAAAATATAGAAATGTTAGTGGGTGTAACAGTACTTTTTGTTCTGTTAAAAAATCATTTTTGCCTGATAATCAGAAAAAACTTTGAGTAATCAATTGGTTATTCAAATATAATTCGTATTTTTGCACCCCAAAATGTATACTAGCGAAATTAATATAACAATAATATAATAATTAAAAAACGATTAAAAATGCCTACAATTCAGCAATTAGTAAGAAAAGGAAGGGCTGCTTTGGTTGATAAAAGTAAGTCTCCTGCGCTGGACTCATGTCCTCAAAGACGTGGTGTTTGCGTGAGAGTTTACACAACAACCCCAAAGAAGCCTAACTCTGCGATGCGTAAAGTAGCTCGTGTGCGCTTAACAAACCAGAAGGAAGTTAACTCGTACATTCCGGGAGAAGGACACAACTTACAAGAACACTCTATCGTATTAGTACGTGGTGGCCGTGTGAAAGACCTTCCGGGTGTTCGTTATCACATTGTTCGTGGTACATTAGACACAGCGGGTGTAGCAGGACGTACTCAAAGACGTTCTAAATACGGAACTAAACGTCCAAAACCAGGACAAGTAGCAGTAGCAGCTAAAGGTAAGAAGAAATAATTCTACCATTAGCTAGCTGACTTTTAAAGATTTAAGAATATCAAATTTCGTTTTGATTTGTTGGAATAAGCTATAAAAGGTTGAGTAAATGCCCCGGCGGGGAAATTGAAGACGAATTAATGCAGCCATAAACAAAACATTATTTTTCAAACAAATGAGAAAAGCAAAACCAAAAAAACGGGTTATCCTTCCGGATCCCGTATTTAATGATCAAAAGGTTTCCAAATTCGTGAACCACTTGATGTATGATGGTAAGAAAAATACTTCATACGAGATTTTCTACGCTGCCTTAGAAACAGTTAAGGCAAAACTTCCTAACGAGGAAAAATCCTCTTTGGAAATCTGGAAAAAAGCATTGGACAATATTACTCCTCAAGTCGAAGTTAAGTCTAGACGTGTTGGTGGAGCTACTTTCCAAGTACCTACAGAAATTCGTCCTGATCGTAAAGAATCAGTTTCAATGAAAAACTTGATCCTGTATGCTCGCAAAAGAGGCGGAAAATGTATGGCTGACAAATTAGCTTCTGAGATTTTAGATGCATTCAACGAACAAGGTGGTGCATACAAACGTAAAGAAGACATGCATAGAATGGCTGAAGCTAACCGTGCATTTGCTCACTTCAGATTTTAAATATTGTATATAAGATGGCAAAACAAGATTTACTTTTGACCCGAAATATCGGTATCATGGCTCACATTGATGCTGGTAAAACAACTACTTCTGAACGTATCCTTTTCTATACTGGTCTTGTTCACAAGATTGGTGAAGTGCACGAAGGTGCTGCTACAATGGACTGGATGGCTCAGGAGCAAGAACGTGGTATTACTATTACATCTGCTGCAACCACCACCAAATGGAAGTGGAATAACAATACTTATAAAATCAACTTGATTGATACTCCGGGACACGTTGACTTTACCGCTGAGGTAGAACGTTCTCTTCGTGTATTGGATGGTGCTGTTGCTACTTACTGTGCAGTAGGTGGTGTAGAGCCTCAGTCAGAAACAGTTTGGAGACAAGCTGACAAATATAATGTTCCTCGTATTGGATATGTGAACAAAATGGACCGCTCTGGTGCCGACTTCTTTGAAGTTGTACGTCAGATGAAAGATGTTTTGGGCGCAAATCCTTGCCCTATCGTTGTTCCTATTGGTGCTGAAGAAACTTTCAAAGGTTTAGTAGACCTTATTAGAATGAAAGCGATCTACTGGCATGATGAATCAATGGGTGCAGATTATTCTGTTGAAGAAATTCCTGCAAACCTACTTGAAGAAGCTAACGAATGGAGAGCTAAAATGTTGGAATCTGTAGCTGAATACGATGATTCTTTGATGGAGAAGTTCTTTGATGATCCTTCTACTATCACTGAAGAAGAGGTGCTTAATGCGCTTCGTAATGCTACAGTTAAGATGGCTATTGTACCAATGCTTTGTGGTTCTTCATTCAAGAATAAGGGAGTACAGACATTATTGGATTATGTTTGTGCATTCTTACCTTCTCCTATGGATACGGAAGCCGTTATTGGTACAAATCCTGATACCGGTGAAGAAGAAGATAGAAAACCTTCTGAAGATGAATTTACTTCTGCTTTGGCATTTAAGATTGCAACTGACCCTTATGTTGGCCGTTTGACTTTCTTCCGTGTATATTCAGGTAAGATTGAAGCTGGCTCTTATATTTATAATACCCGCTCTGGAAAGAAAGAACGTGTTTCTCGCTTATTCCAGATGTTCTCAAACAAGCAGAACCCTGTTGATGTTATCGCTGCTGGTGATATTGGTGCAGGTGTTGGTTTTAAAGATATTCGTACAGGTGATACGCTTTGTGAAGAAGCTCATCCTATTGTTCTTGAATCAATGGACTTCCCGGATCCGGTTATCGCATTAGCTATTGAGCCTAAAACTCAAAAGGATATGGATAAACTGACAACAGGTTTGATTAAACTAGCTGAAGAAGATCCAACATTCACTGTGAAAACAGACGAACAAAGCGGTCAGACTGTTATTGCTGGTATGGGTGAACTTCACTTGGATATCATCATCGACCGTTTGAAACGTGAGTTTAAAGTAGAATGTAATCAAGGTCGTCCTCAGGTTACATATAAAGAAGCTATTACTAAGACTGTTAACCTTCGTGAGGT
This sequence comes from Bacteroidaceae bacterium, assembly GCA_963667395.2. Classification (GTDB taxonomy): domain Bacteria; phylum Bacteroidota; class Bacteroidia; order Bacteroidales; family Bacteroidaceae; genus Bacteroides. The sequence goes on along the minus strand of CAXXJL010000001.1, from coordinate 2,464,616 downwards.
TTATAAGAAACAATCTGGTGGTCGTGGTAAGTTTGCTGATATTATTGTAAATATCGGTCCTGCTGATGAAGACTTCGAAGGAACTCTTCAATTTGTTGACGAAGTGAAGGGTGGTAATATTCCTAAGGAATTTATCCCAGCTGTACAAAAGGGCTTCGCTTCTGCAATGAAGAATGGCGTTCTTGCTGGATTCCCACTTGATACTTTGAAAGTAACTTTGATGGATGGTTCTTTCCACCCTGTTGACTCTGATCAGTTATCTTTCGAGATCTGTGCAATCCAGGCTTACAAAAATGCTTGTGCTAAAGCAGGTCCTGCTCTACTTGAACCTATTATGGCTCTTGAAGTTGTTACTCCAGAAGAAAATATGGGTGATGTAATCGGTGACTTGAATAAGCGTCGTGGTCAGGTTGAAGGTATGGAGTCTAGCCGTGCAGGCGCAAGAATCGTAAAAGCTAAAGTTCCTATGGCAGAATTATTTGGTTATGTAACTTCATTACGTACCATTACTTCTGGTCGTGCAACTTCATCTATGACATTCTCTCATTTCTCTAAAGTATCTTCTTCTATTGCGAAGGTGGTTCTTGAAGAGGTTAAAGGGCGTGTTGACTTAGTATAAAATTATAGTTAAAAATAATATGAGCCAGAAAATTAGAATTAAATTGAAGTCTTATGATCACAACTTGGTTGACAAGTCAGCTGAGAAGATCGTAAAGACTGTGAAGACTACAGGTGCCATCGTTAGTGGTCCTATACCTCTTCCTACGCATAAGCGTATCTTTACAGTGAACCGCTCTACTTTTGTTAACAAAAAATCCAGAGAACAGTTTCAGCTTTCTTCATTCAAAAGATTAATTGACATTTATAGCTCTACTGCTAAGACTGTTGATGCTTTGATGAAATTGGAATTGCCAAGTGGAGTAGAAGTAGAAATTAAAGTTTGATAATTAAAAAAAAGTGAAATGCCAGGATTATTAGGAAAGAAAATCGGAATGACATCCGTTTTCAGTGCCGATGGTAAAAATGTACCATGCACTGTTATCGAAGCAGGTCCTTGTGTTGTTACTCAACTGAAAACAGTTGAAAAAGATGGCTATGAAGCAGTCCAAGTAGGTTTCCAGGAAAAAAAGGAAAAACATACTACTAAACCATTAATGGGACACTTCGCTAAAGCTAAAGTAACACCAAAGAGACACTTGGCCGAGTTCAAAGAATTTGAGAGTGAACTTAATCTGGGAGACTCAATCTCTGTAGAATTGTTTAATGACGCAATTTTTGTTGACGTTATTGCAACTTCTAAAGGTAAGGGTTTTCAGGGTGTAGTTAAAAGACACGGATTTGGTGGTGTAGGTCAGGCAACTCATGGCCAGCACAATCGTCTACGTAAACCGGGTTCTATCGGTGCTTGTTCTTATCCAGCTAAAGTATTCAAAGGAATGCGTATGGGTGGACAAATGGGTGGTGACAGAGTTACCGTTCAAAATTTGCGAGTTTTAAAAGTTATTCCAGAACATAATCTTCTCTTGATTAAGGGATCTGTTCCGGGATGCAAAGGTTCAATCGTAATAATTGAGAAATAATGGAAGTTAACGTATATAACATTAAAGGTGAAGACACTGGAAGAAAGGTTACGTTAAATGAATCAATCTTCGGAATTGAGCCTAACGACCACGCTATTTATTTGGATGTAAAGCAATTTATGGCAAATCAGCGTCAAGGAACTCACAAGTCAAAAGAAAGAAGTGAACTTTCAGGTAGTACTAGAAAGTTGAAAAAACAAAAAGGCACCGGTGGGGCACGTTCAGGTGATATCAAATCTCCTGTATTTGTTGGTGGTGCACGAGTTTTTGGTCCTAGGCCAAGAGACTATTTCTTTAAGTTGAATAAGAAAGTTAAGTCTTTAGCAAGAAAATCTGCTTTATCATATAAGGCTCAAGGTAACGCTATCGTAGTTGTTGAAGATTTCTCTTTTGAGGCTCCAAAAACTAAAGAATTTGTTGCATTGATAAAAAATCTTAAAGTTTCTGATAAAAACCTACTTTTGATTATATCAGAATCAAATAAAAACGTATATTTGTCGGCTCGTAATATTGAGAGGGCTAATGTATTAACTGTAACAGGATTAAATACTTACAATGTATTGAATGCTGGTGCGTTAGTGCTTACTGAAAGTTCTCTTTCTGCTATCGACGATATCTTAATGAAAAAGGAGGCTTAATTAATGGGAATTATTATTAAACCGTTAGTCACAGAGAAAATGACTGCTGCATCTGAAAAGTTCAATCGTTTCGGATTTATCGTGCGTCCTGAAGCTAACAAATTGGAAATTAAGAGCGCAATCGAAGCATTGTATAATGTTACAGTTGTTGATGTAAATACGATTCGTTATTCCGGAAAGAACAAAAGTCGTTATACAAAAGCTGGAATGATCAATGGTAGAACAAATGCTTATAAAAAAGCAGTTGTAACATTGAAAGAAGGAGATACTATTGATTTTTATAGCAATATTTAATAAAAATGGCAGTACGTAAATTTAAGCCCACAACACCGGGGCAAAGACATAAAATTATTGGTACTTATGAGGAGATAACTGCATCAGTACCAGAAAAATCTCTTGTGTTTGGTAAAAATTCTTCTGGTGGTCGCAACAGCGAAGGAAAGATGACTATGCGCTATCTTGGTGGTGGTCATAAGAAGAAAATTAGAATTGTTGATTTCAAGAGAAATAAAGATGGTGTTCCGGCAGTAGTAAAAACAATTGAATACGATCCGAATCGTTCGGCTCGTATCGCTTTGCTTTTTTATGCCGACGGTGAAAAAAGATATATTATTGCTCCCAATGGATTACAAGTAGGTAATACTCTTATGTCAGGTGAAACTGCTGCGCCAGAGATTGGTAATGCACTTCCTCTACAAAATATCCCTGTAGGTACCGTAATTCATAATATTGAGTTGCGTCCTGGTCAAGGTGCTGCTTTGGTTAGATCTGCAGGTAATTTTGCTCAGTTGACTTCAAGAGAAGGCAAATACTGTGTTATTAAATTGCCTTCTGGTGAAGTAAGACAAATACTTAGTACCTGTAAAGCTACTATTGGTAGTGTTGGTAACTCTGATCATGCATTGGAATGTTCTGGTAAGGCTGGTCGTTCAAGATGGTTGGGACGTCGTCCTCGCAACCGTGGTGTTGTAATGAACCCTGTTGATCACCCAATGGGTGGTGGTGAAGGCCGTGCATCAGGAGGTCATCCAAGATCTCGTAAGGGATTGTATGCTAAGGGACTTAAGACTAGAGCTCCAAAGAAGCAATCTTCTAAGTATATTATTGAGAGAAGAAAAAAGTAATCTGATTAATTGAGTAAACTATGAGTCGTTCATTAAAAAAAGGTCCTTATATTAATATTAAGCTTGAATCAAAAGTGCTTGCTTTGAATGAGGCAGGCAAGAAAGCTGTTTTTAAGACTTGGGCTAGAGCTTCAATGATTTCGCCTGATTTTGTTGGGCATACTATTGCAGTTCATAACGGAAATAAATTTATTCCTGTTTACATTACCGAGAACATGGTTGGACATAAGTTGGGTGAATTTTCTCCAACTCGTACATTCAGAGGTCATTCCGGTAACAAGAAACGTTAACAGGATATTAAATCTGAAATAATAAAGTAATAATAAATAATGGGAGCAAGAAAAAAAATATCGGCTGATAAAAGAAAAGAAGCCCTTAAAACCATGTATTTTGCGAAATTGCAAAATGTTCCTACTTCACCGCGTAAGATGCGTCTTGTGGCAGATATGATCCGCGGTATGGAAGTGAACAGAGCACTTGGTGTTTTGAAGTTTTCATCTAAGGAAGCTTCAGCTAGAGTGGAGAAATTGTTGCGCTCTGCAATTGCTAACTGGGAACAGAAAAACGAACGTAAGGCAGAAAGCGGTGAATTGTATGTAACAAAGATTTTTGTTGATTGTGGAGCTATGCTGAAAAGAATGAGACCAGCGCCACAGGGGAGAGGTTACAGAATTCGTAAACGCTCAAATCATGTGACTTTGTTCGTTGATTCTAAGAGTACTAATGATGATCAAAATTAAGCTAGATGGGACAAAAAGTTAATCCAATAAGTAACCGTTTAGGAATTATCAGAGGATGGGATTCCAATTGGTATGGTGGCAATAATTATGGCGATTCTTTGCTGGAAGATAGCAAGATTCGTAAATATCTTAATGCTAGACTAGCTAAAGCAAGTGTATCGAGAATCGTTATTGAACGTACACTTAAACTTGTGACAATAACCGTTTGTACAGCCCGTCCAGGTATTATTATTGGTAAGGGTGGACAGGAAGTTGATAAGTTAAAAGAAGAGTTGAAGAAGATTACTGATAAGGATATTCAAATTAATATCTTTGAAGTAAAAAGACCTGAGTTAGATGCTGTAATTGTAGCAAATAACATCGCTCGCCAGGTAGAAGGTAAAATTGCCTATCGCCGTGCTATTAAAATGGCTATCGCAAATACAATGCGTATGGGAGCTGAAGGTATCAAAGTGCAAATTTCAGGACGTTTGAATGGAGCAGAAATGGCTCGTTCTGAGATGTATAAAGAAGGAAGAACTCCACTACACACATTTAGAGCAGATATCGACTACTGTCATGCAGAAGCAATGACTAAGGTTGGACTTCTTGGTGTGAAAGTATGGATTTGCAGAGGTGAAATTTTTGGCAAGAAAGATCTTGCTCCTAATTTTACTCAAAGCAAAGAAGGAGGCCGTGCTAATGCTGGTAGCAGAGACGGTGGAAAGAACTTCAAAAGAAAGAAAAATAATCGCTAAAAACGAATTTGAATTTTAGGAAATTATGTTACAACCGAAAAAGACAAAATTCAGAAGACAACAAAAGGGTCGCATGAAGGGCAATGCCCAAAGAGGCAACCAACTCGCTTTTGGTTCTTTTGGTATCAAAACTTTGCAAAATAAATGGATTACAGGTAGACAAATTGAAGCTGCCCGTATTGCCGTTACTAGATATATGCAACGTCAAGGCCAGATCTGGATCAGAATATTCCCGGACAAACCAATCACTAAAAAACCTGCAGAAGTGCGTATGGGTAAAGGTAAAGGTAGTCCAGAAGGATTCGTAGCTCCTGTTACTCCTGGTAGAATTCTGATTGAAGTAGAAGGAGTGTCTTATGAAATCGCGAAAGAAGCGTTGCGTTTAGCAGCTCAGAAGCTTCCTGTTACTACTAAGTTTATAGTAAGACGTGATTATGATACTCAAAATCAAAATGCATAATGTTTATGAAAATTGCAGAAATTAGAGAAATTAGTACCAAAGAATTGGTAGAAAGAGTTGAGGCAGAAGTTGCCAATTATAATCAAATGGTGTTGAACCATTCTATCTCCCCTTTGGATAATCCTGCACAAATAAAACAATTACGCAGGATGATTGCGCGTATGAAATCAGAATTACGCCAAAGAGAACTTAACAATAAATAATGGGTTTGATGGAAGCTAGAAATTTAAGAAAAGAAAGAACTGGGGTAGTTCTTAGCAACAAAATGGATAAGACTATTACTGTTGCTGCAAAGTTTAAAGAAAAACACCCCATTTATGGTAAGTTCGTTAGTAAAACGAAGAAATACCATGCTCATGATGAGAAAAATGATTGTAATATTGGTGACACTGTTAGAATTAGTGAAACTCGTCCTTTGAGTAAGACAAAGAGATGGAGATTAGTTGAAATAATCGAAAGAGCTAAGTAATTATGATACAATCAGAATCCAGACTTACAGTATGTGACAACAGTGGAGCTAAAGAAGTTTTGTGCATCCGTGTATTGGGTGGTACAAAACGTCGATATGCTTCTGTTGGGGATGTTATTGTAGTTTCAGTAAAAAGCGTTATCCCCGCTAGTGATGTTAAAAAAGGTGCAGTGTCTAAAGCTTTGATCGTACGTACGAGAAAAGAGATCCGTCGTGCTGATGGTTCGTACATACGTTTTGATGATAATGCTTGTGTTTTGTTAAATAACACAGGTGAAATTAGGGGTAGTAGAATCTTTGGACCGGTTGCGAGAGAACTTCGTGCTGCAAACATGAAAGTGGTATCATTAGCACCAGAGGTACTTTAATTTTGTAAAAGATTTAAGTAATGAGTAAATTACATATAAAAAAGGGCGACACAGTTTTAGTCAATGCTGGCGAAGACAAAGGCAAAACTGGACGCGTGTTGCAAGTTCTTGTTAAAAAGGAACGTGCAATTGTTGAAGGCATGAATTTAGTATCTAAAAGTACTAAACCAAATGCTAAGAATCCTCAAGGTGGTATTGTAAAGCAGGAAGCTTCTATACATATTTCTAACTTAAACCTTGTAGATCCAAAGAGTGGAAAAGCAACACGTGTTGGGAGAAAAGAAAGTTCTGATGGAACTTTAGTGCGTTATTCTAAAAAATCAGGAGAGGAGATTAAATAATGAGTAATACTGCTAGCCTTAAGAAAGAATATGCAGAGCGTATTGCGCCTGCATTGAAAGATCAATTTCAATATAGTTCACCTATGCAAGTTCCAGTTCTTAAAAAGATTGTTATCAATCAAGGTCTGGGCTCTGCTGTAGCTGATAAGAAAATTATTGAAGTTGCAATTAATGAGATGACTGCGATTACAGGTCAAAAAGCTGTAGCAACAATTTCTCGTAAGGATATTGCAAACTTTAAATTGCGTAAAAAAATGCCTATCGGTGTGATGGTTACTTTACGTCGTGAAAGAATGTATGAGTTCCTTGAAAAATTAGTTCGCGTTGCTTTACCTCGTATCCGTGACTTTAAGGGAATTGAAAGTAAATTTGATGGTAAGGGTAACTATACTTTAGGTATTCAGGAACAGATTATCTTCCCTGAAATTAATATTGATAGTATAACTAAAATTCTTGGTATGAACATAACTTTCGTAACTTCTGCTCAAACAGATGAAGAAGGATATGCTTTGTTGAAAGAATTTGGTTTACCTTTTAAAAACTCTAAAAAAGACTAATATATTATGGCAAAAGAATCAATGAAAGCTCGCGAAGTAAAGAGAGCAAAACTTGTAGCCAAATATGCTGAAAAGAGAGCTCAGTTGAAAAAAGACGGTGATTACGATGCGTTACAGGCTTTGCCTAAGAATGCATCACCGGTTCGTTTACACAATCGTTGTAAAATAACCGGTCGTCCAAAGGGGTATCTTCGTCAGTTTGGTGTTTCAAGAATTCAATTTCGTGAAATGGCATCTAATGGTCTTATTCCCGGAGTTAAAAAAGCAAGCTGGTAAATTGTTTTTTAAATATTGTCAGGGATACCTGATTAATTTAATTATTTTTATATGACTGATCCAATAGCAGATTATTTAACGAGGTTGAGAAATGCAATCGGTGCTAAGCACAGAGTTGTAGAAGTTCCTGCCTCAAACCTTAAAAAGGAAATTACAAAAATCCTTTTTGAGAAGGGCTACATCCTTAATTATAAGTTTGTAGAAGAAGGACCTCAAGGCACTATTAAAGTAGCCTTGAAGTATGATTCCGTTAACAAAGTAAACGCAATCAAGAAACTGGTAAGAATATCTTCTCCAGGTTTACGTAAGTATACCGGTTATAAGGAGATGCCACGTGTTATTAATGGTTTGGGTATTGCTATAATATCTACTTCCAAAGGTGTAATGACAAACAAAGAGGCAGCTGAGCTAAAAATTGGCGGAGAAGTCTTATGTTATGTATATTAATTTAGGAGGAAAAAGCAATGTCTAGAATAGGAAAATTACCCATTAGTATCCCTGCAGGAGTCACAGTTACTCTGAATGGTGATGTGGTTACTGTAAAAGGACCAAAAGGAGAATTAAGTCAGTACGTTAATCCACTTATTTCTGTGGAAGTAGCTGATGACCAGATTTTATTGACTCGTAAAAACGATGATAAGCAGGTAAGAGCATTTCATGGTCTTTATCGTTCTTTGGTTAATAATATGGTTATTGGTGTTTCTGAAGGTTACAAGAAAGAGTTAGAGTTAGTTGGTGTTGGTTTCCGTGCTACAGCTACTGGAAATATCATTGAATTTGCTCTAGGTTATTCACATAATATATTCTTGCAATTACCTGCAGAAATTAAAGTTGAAACAAAGGCTGAAAGAAACAAGAATCCTCTTGTTCTTTTAGAATCTTGTGACAAGCAGTTAATAGGTCAAGTTTGTTCAAAAATACGTTCTTTCCGTAAACCAGAACCATATAAAGGTAAAGGTATTAAATTTGTTGGAGAAGAAATTCGCAGAAAGTCGGGCAAATCTGCCGGTGCTAAGTAATTTACATAAAATTGTATTATCATGACAACAAAAATAGAAAGACGAATTAAAATTAAATACAGAGTACGTAATAAGATCTCCGGTACTACTGGATGTCCACGTATGAGTGTATTTAGAAGTAACAAACAAATCTACGTACAAATTATTGATGATTTGTGTGGTAAAACTTTAGCTTCTGCTTCTTCTCTTGGATTTGAAGAAAAAATAGCAAAGAAAGAACAAGCTGCTAAGGTTGGTGAAATGATCGCTAAAAAGGCACAAGAAGCCGGAATTACGACTGTTGTATTCGACCGTAATGGTTACTTATATCATGGGAGAGTGAAAGAGGTGGCTGATGCTGCTCGTAACGGTGGACTTAAATTTTAATTATTATGGCAGGAATAAGTAATCGATTTAAAATATCTAGTGATATAGAGCTTAAAGACAGATTAGTTGCTATTAATCGTGTTACAAAAGTAACAAAAGGTGGTAGAACTTTCAGTTTTTCTGCAATAGTAGTTGTTGGAAACGAAGATGGCGTAATTGGTTGGGGACTTGGTAAAGCTGGTGAAGTAACTGCGGCAATTGCCAAAGGCGTTGAAGCAGCTAAGAAGAATCTAATCAAGGTACCTGTATTAAAAGGAACCATTCCTCATGAGCAAACTGCCAAATTTGGTGGTGCTGAAGTTTTCATCAAACCTGCTTCTCATGGTACTGGTGTTGTTGCAGGTGGTGCAATGCGCGCAGTACTTGAAAGCGTTGGGATAACTGATGTATTGGCAAAATCTAAGGGTTCTTCAAATCCTCACAATCTTGTTAAGGCTACAATTGTAGCTCTAGGAGAATTGAGAGATGCAAGAACAGTTGCGCAGAACAGAGGTATTAGTATGGAAAAAGTATTTAGAGGATAAGGAGGAAATATGTCAACTATTAAGATCAAACAAACTAAAAGTAGAATTGGTGCTCCGGCTAATCAAAAGAGAACGCTCGATGCATTAGGACTTCGCAAAATGAATCGTGTGGTTGAGCACGAAGAATCTCCTTCAATTCTTGGTATGGTAGCAAAAGTTAAGCACTTGGTAACCATTATTAAGTAATTTATTGTCGAATAATAAAACTAATTACAATATGAACTTAAGTAATTTAAAACCTGCAGAAGGATCCACCAAAACAAGAAAAAGAGTCGGTCGTGGCTCTGGTTCAGGCTTAGGAGGTACTTCTACAAGAGGTCACAAAGGAGCAAAATCCAGATCTGGATATTCAAGAAAGATCGGTTTTGAAGGTGGTCAGATGCCTCTCCAACGTCGTGTTCCTAAATTTGGTTTTAAGAATGTAAATAGAGTAGAATATAAAGCTATTAATCTTGATACTTTGCAACAATTAGCTGAAGCTAAAAGTTTGGTAAAGGTTGGACTTAATGACTTTATTGAAGCTGGATTTATTTCTTCAAATCAGTTGGTGAAGATTTTAGGTAATGGTAGCCTGACTAGTAAGCTTGATGTTGAAGCTAATGCTTTTTCAAAAAGTGCAGTTGCTGCTATTGAGTCTTTAGGTGGAAATGCTGTAAAACTCTGATTCAATGAGAAAAGCTATTGAAACATTAAAAAATATATGGAAGATTGAGGATCTGAGACAACGGATCCTCATCACTATATTATTTGTAGCGATTTACCGATTTGGTTCTTACGTAGTTTTACCAGGTATCAATCCTGGGATGTTAACTCAATTGCATCAACAAACTAGTGAAGGTCTTTTAGCTTTGTTGAATATGTTCTCTGGAGGTGCATTTTCTAATGCATCTGTATTCGCTTTGGGTATTATGCCTTATATTTCTGCTTCAATTGTTATTCAACTTTTAGCGATTGCAGTTCCTTATTTTCAGAAACTGCAGCGTGAAGGAGAAAGTGGTAGAATAAAGATTAACCAATATACACGTTATTTGACTATAGCAATATTATTGTTTCAGGCTCCTTCTTATTTGATTAATTTGAAAGCACAAGCTGGTGGTTCTTTGAATCCTTCATTGAACTGGACTTTATTTATGATTACTTCTACAATCATTTTGGCTGCTGGAAGTATGTTCATATTATGGCTTGGAGAGAGAATTACAGACAAGGGTATCGGCAATGGTATTTCTTTAATTATCATGGTTGGTATTATAGCACGTCTTCCACAGGCTTTGTCTCAGGAAGTCGTTTCTCGTACTACTGATACTGGTGCGGGTGGACTGATTATGTTTTTATTTGAAATTATCTTCTTGTTGATAGTTATTGCTGGTGCTATCATGTTGGTACAAGGTACTAGAAAAGTCCCTGTGCAGTATGCAAAAAGGATTGTTGGTAACAAACAATACGGTGGCGCTAGACAATATATTCCTTTGAAAGTTAATGCAGCAAATGTAATGCCTATTATTTTTGCTCAAGCTATTATGTTTATTCCAGTAGCAGTTATTGGGTATTCAAATGTAGCTGGTGCAAGTGGCTTTGCCCGTGCTTTAACTAACCATACCGGACTTTGGTATAATTTGATTTTTGCTGTTATGATTATTCTCTTTACTTATTTCTATACAGCAATAACAATTAATCCGACACAGATGGCAGAGGATATGAAGAGAAACAATGGTTTTATACCGGGAATTAAACCTGGTAAAAAAACAGCAGAGTATATTGATGAGATAATGTCTCGCATAACTTTACCTGGTTCTTTATTCTTGGCAGTTGTTGCAATTATGCCTGCTTTTGCTGGTGTATTTGGTGTCAAATCTGAATTTGCTCAATTCTTTGGTGGTACTTCATTATTAATTCTCGTCGGAGTTGTGTTAGATACACTTCAACAGGTTGAGAGTCATCTTTTAATGAGACACTATGATGGATTGTTGAAATCAGGAAGAATTAAGGGACGCGCAGGCACTGTTGCTGCGTATTAATTCATTTAATAATGATATTTCTTAAAACTGAAGAAGAGATTGAATTACTACGAGCAAGTAATTTGCTCGTAGCTAAAACATTAGCAGAGGTAGCAAAGCTTATTAAACCGGGTGTTACAACCCGTGAGCTTGATAAGGTAGCTGAAGAGTTTATTAGAGATAATGGGGCTGTTCCTACTTTTAAAGGATTTCCAAATCAATTTGGTGATCCATTCCCAAGTACACTTTGTACTTCTGTTAATGATCAAGTGGTGCATGGCATACCTGATGATAAACCTTTGAATGATGGTGATATTGTTTCAATTGACTGTGGAACATTTATGAACGGTTTCTGTGGTGATTCAGCTTATACATTTTGTATTGGTGATGTTGACCCTGAAGTTCGTAAATTGTTGAAAGTTACAAAAGATTCTCTTTATGTTGGCATACAAAATGCAGTTGTCGGTAAAAGACTCGGTGATATAGGGTATGCTATACAGCAATATTGTGAATCTAATTCATTCGGTGTTGTGAGAGAGTTTGTTGGTCATGGAATTGGGAAGGATATGCATGAAGATCCTCAGGTTCCGAATTATGGTAAAAGAGGTTATGGCACATTGCTAAAGAAAGGTTTGTGTATAGCTATTGAACCAATGATCACATTAGGATCTCGTGAGATCGTGATGGAACGTGATGGCTGGACTGTTAGGACAAAAGACAGAAAAGCTGCTGCACATTTTGAGCACACAATTGCTATTGGTCCAAATGGTGCAGATATACTGTCTTCATTTGATTTTGTTGAACAAGTTTTAGGAGATAAAGCGATTTAATATGGCAAAACAATCTGCAATAGAACAAGATGGAGTAATCGTTGAAGCATTGTCTAACGCAATGTTTCATGTAGAGTTAGAAAATGGGCATGAAATAACAGCCCATATCTCAGGTAAAATGAGAATGCATTACATTAAAATTTTACCTGGAGATAAAGTGAGAGTAGAAATGTCCCCTTATGATTTATCTAAAGGAAGAATCGTTTTTAGATATAAATAATAAAAAATAATATGAAAGTAAGAGCATCATTAAAAAAACGTACGCCGGAATGCAAAATCGTTAGACGTAATGGCTGTTTGTATGTTATTAACAAGAAGAATCCTAAGTATAAACAACGTCAAGGATAATTCATTATTTTTGCAAAAAAAATAATTTAATATATGGCTATAAGAATAGTTGGTGTAGATTTACCTCAGAATAAAAGAGGTGAGATAGCGTTGACCTATGTATATGGAATAGGTCGCAGTAGTTCAGCAAAGATTTTAGATAAAGCTGGAATTGACAAAGATCTTAAAGTAAAAGATTGGAGTGATGATCAGGCTGCTAAAATCCGCGAGATCATTGGTGCAGAATTTAAAGTAGAAGGTGATCTTCGTTCTGAAGTTCAACTAAACATTAAGAGATTAATGGACATTGGTTGTTACCGTGGTGTTCGTCATCGTATTGGCTTGCCTGTAAGAGGTCAGCACACTAAAAACAATGCACGTACACGTAAGGGTAGAAAGAAAACAGTTGCAAATAAGAAAAAAGCTACTAAATAATAATTGTTGATATGGCAAAAAAAACAGTCGCAGCAAAGAAGAGAAATGTAAAGGTTGATGCTAATGGACAATTGCATGTTCATTCATCATTCAACAACATTATTGTTTCTTTAGCAAACAGTGAAGGTCAAATTATCTCTTGGTCTTCAGCAGGAAAGATGGGATTTAGAGGTTCTAAAAAGAACACTCCTTATGCAGCACAAATGGCTGCACAGGATTGTGCGAAAGTTGCATTTGATCTTGGCTTGAGAAAAGTTAAAGCATATGTAAAGGGACCTGGTAACGGACGTGAGTCAGCTATTAGAACTATTCATGGAGCCGGTATTGAAGTTACTGAAATTGTAGACGTAACACCACTTCCACATAATGGTTGTCGTCCTCCAAAAAGACGGAGAGTCTAAATTTCTTTATTAAATATGATACTTGATTTTGTTATTGGATTACATATTCCTTTCTGTAATCGCGGCTGCAACAGATTAAGTTCATTAACAAACAATTAAATATTAAAAAAAATGGCTAGATATATTGGTCCTAAATCAAGAATTGCCCGTAAGTTTGGTGAAGCAATCTTCGGACCGGATAAAGTATTATCAAAGAAGAACTATCCTCCCGGACAGCATGGCAATGCTAGAAAAAGAAAAACCTCTGAATATGGTATTCAACTTCGCGAAAAGCAAAAAGCGAAATATACTTATGGAGTTTTAGAGAAACAATTCCGTAATATGTTTGAAAGAGCCGAAAGCGCAAAAGGTATTACTGGTGAAATTCTGGTTCAACAATTGGAACTTCGCCTTGATAATATTGTTTTCCGTTTAGGTATTGGAAATACTCGCGCAGCTGCTCGTCAGTTGGTAGGTCACAGACATATCACTGTTGATGGGAAAGTAGTTAATATTCCTTCTTATTCAGTAAAACCAGGACAAGTGATTGGTGTTCGTGAAAGATCTAAATCTATGGAAGTGATTGCAAATTCACTTGCAGGTTTTAATCACAGCAAATATCCTTGGTTAGAGTGGGAAGATACTTCAAAGGTTGGCAAATTATTGCATGTACCTGAAAGAGCAGACATCCCTGAAAATATAAAAGAGCAGTTGATTGTAGAGTTGTATTCTAAATAATAATTAATTTCATGGCTATATTAGCATTTCAAAAACCTGATAAAGTATTGATGTTAGAGGCAGACTCCAAATTCGGCAAATTCGAATTTCGTCCGCTGGAACCTGGTTTTGGCATTACTGTGGGTAATGCTTTGCGCCGTATTCTTCTCTCTTCATTAGAAGGTTATGCAATCACTACTATTAAAATAGAAGGTGTTGAGCACGAATTTTCAACTGTCCCAGGGGTCAAGGAAGACGTAACTAACATTATTTTGAATCTGAAACAAGTAAGGTTCAAGCAAGTGGTTGAAGAGTTCGAAAGTGAGAAGGTCACTATCTCTGTGGAAAATTCAAATGAATTTAAGGCAGGTGATATAGGCAAGTATTTGACTGGATTTGAAGTGTTAAATCCTGAATTAGTTATTTGCCGTTTAGATTCAAAAGCTACTATGCAAATTGATATTACAATTAACAAAGGTCGCGGATATATTCCTGCTGATGAAAATCGCGAATATTGCACCGATGTGAATGTAATTCCAATTGATTCAATTTATACACCTATCCGTAATGTAAAGTACGTAGTAGAAAACTTCCGTGTTGAGCAGAAGACTGACTACGAGAAATTAGTACTTGAAATTACAACAGATGGTTCTATTCACCCAAAAGATGCGCTTAAAGAAGCTGCTAAGATCCTTATTTATCACTTTATGCTGTTCTCTGATGAAAAGATTACTCTTGAAAATGCAGATGTAGACGGTAATGAAGAATTTGATGAAGAAGTATTGCATATGCGTCAATTATTGAAAACCAAGCTTGTTGATATGGACTTATCAGTTCGTGCTCTCAATTGCTTGAAGGCTGCTGATGTTGAAACATTAGGAGATCTTGTAGGATTCAATAAGACTGACCTTCTTAAGTTCAGAAACTTTGGTAAGAAATCGCTTACTGAGCTTGATGATTTGCTCGAAAGTCTGAATCTGTCGTTTGGAACCGATATTTCTAAATATAAATTAGATAAAGATTAAAAAATGAGACATAATAAGAAATTTAATCATTTAGGTCGTACGGCTTCTCATAGAAGCGCAATGTTATCTAACATGGCGTGTTCTTTGATTACGCACAAAAGAATCACTACGACTGTTGCTAAAGCAAAGGCTTTGAAGAAATTCGTTGAGCCTTTAATTACGAAGTCTAAGGATGACACAACGAACTCTCGTCGTGTAGTTTTTAGTAACTTACAAGATAAAATCGTTGTAACTGAATTGTTCAAGGAAGTATCTGTGAAAGTTGCTGATCGTCCAGGTGGTTATACTCGTATTATCAAGACTGGTCATCGTTTGGGTGATAACGCAGATATGTGTTTCATCGAACTTGTTGATTACAATGAGAATATGGCGAAAGAAAAAGTGGCTAAGAAAGCTACTCGTACTCGTCGTTCAAAGAAGGCTGCTGAAGCTGCTCCTGCTGTTGAAGCAGTTGTTGAACAAGCTCCTGCTGCTGAAGAAGCGAAGGCTGAATAATATACACCAATATATTAATATAAAAGGGGATGGCCTAATAGGTTATCCCCTTTTTGCAATTTATAATATGGCAAACCGTGGTTAGGCGCAATTCATTATTATAATAACATCTGCACTTACCTCTTGAATATTCATTGGCAGTAGTTTCTCTCTGATATTTTTTAATGATTTGAATAAACAGAATTAGTTAGGTAATACCCTTTATGTACACTCGTTGAGGGCAGAAGGTTTATCAATTGCCGGATGTTAATGTGGACCGAAGAACTGGGTATGCATGGTATGCAGCATGCCCCCTGAAAGTATTAAAGGCTTATCAAAATGGCTAAAAATGATAGTGATAATTATTGCATCAGTTCCATTCCATAACTAGTCTTTGCTTTGTTTCCTAATTTGGAATATAACAACCTTTGCGAATATTTGTTTATTTCCTGCAATAACTTGCTTGTCTCAGATTATTATTTATCTTTGCAATATAGCCTTATTTATGGATAAACACATCGGCTCATTGCTTCTTCCTATTCTGGCAATTCTTTTGATTTGCAGTGTGGATGCTTTCTCTTTTAAAAAAGAGAATCAAGTTGGCGATGTTGTTATGCTAATGCATGATTCAGGCAGTAGAGACTGTTTTGATAAAGCTCGTCATACCTTTTATTCTGATGCAGAACAGAATGAAATATCTCAAAACTGTCAAAGGATAAATTCACTTCGATATAAACGAGTGGATATTAGTAAAAACAGTCTTCCTTTCCGACCTAATATTCAAAGATTATATAGTTCGGACAAAATTCAGGCAAGCTATTCCAATAAAGTATATTCTGATTCAAATGGATATATTAGTCAGTCAGTAAGTGGATATTATGTATTTGCTTTGCGGCATATTATCATTTAGCTGATTAAATTATGTGTACTATTGGTGCTACAGTTTATTAATTGCATCACCGATTGCTTATTTAATATGTAATTTATCACTAAAACAGTTATATGATTATGAACGAACAATTAAAAGAAAAGCATCTTTTTGAATCTAAGCATTCAGATATTGCTAAAAGTACCGATACTTCAAGTATGTTTCTTTCCATTATTCTAATTCTGGCAGGGATAGTTTCTTTCATTATTTATAGCCAGTTAGAAGGGGTTTCGGCAAAAATAACACTTACGCTATTGGTTTTAGCTATGTGTCTTTTGCTTTTAGGCATATATGTATTGGCGTGGAAATCAAAAATATTAGTTTATCAGCCTACAGGCAGTAAGGTCTTAAAGAAATCGGTTTACTTTAATCTCAACGAACATAATAAGTTGATTAAAATAATTAAGTCAGGAGAATTTTCTTTGGGAGCTATTCAAACCGATGAAAAAGGAAGTATCCGTTTAGATTATCTTATTTCAGAGGATGGACAATTTGTAGCTATTCAGTTATTCCAGTTCTCAACTTATAAATTTGTGACAGATACTCCGATTACCTATTTCCGGGGAGAAAAGGCTACGGAAGTTTCAGCTTTCCTAAAGCAGTTTAACTAAGAATATTGCAATAAGTACAAGTTCTAAATTGTTTTAATTATTCCATACGGACGACGTGCTGATAATAAAGCACTTGTAGCTGGGAATAATTAAAATTATTTAGTGTTCTGTGCTTAATTAATTAATTGGGGGTTAGTCATTAATTACGGCTATCCCCATTTTTTTCATTAAGAAGCAAGCGTTCATATTCTGAGCTACGCCATCTTTCATTTGGTAAGAGAACGTTAGTTCATCATTTTTGATCTCAGCTTCAAAGCAATAATTCTGAATATCTTCCGGATATAGTTCTATCAGCGATCCCAGCAATAAGTCATGGGTAGCAATAATTCCATTTGCTTTCAGCGCCATAAACTGTTTAATTAGTGCAAGCGATCCTTTTTGCTTGTCCATAGAGTTGGTTCCTTTCAGAATCTCATCCAGAATAATGAATAGCTCCTCGCCATTGTTTAACTTATCAATAATCAATTTCAGTCGTTTCAGTTCGGCAAAGAAATAAGATTCATTTTCAGTTAGCGAATCGGTCGTCCGGAGACTGGTGATTAAATGAGATGGATATATTTCCATTTCGTTGGCGCAGACGGGTGCACCGATGCATGCTAAAAGATAATTTACGCCGATGGTGCGTAGGTATGTACTTTTTCCCGCCATGTTTGCCCCTGTTACAATTGCGAAAGCCGGACGCTTAGTAATGGCAACATCATTTTTTACGCATTTATTGCGGTTCATCAGCGGATGTCCCATGTTTGAAACTTTGAGAGAAAATGGCTGATCTTTGATAATAGGGTATGAGTATCCGGGATGATTATAAGCAAAGGTGGCGAGTGAGCAAAGAGCATCCATTTCGCCAACAGCTTCAAGCCAGGCAGGGAGTTGTGCCGCATGTGCTTCTTTCCACGATTCTATTTTAATAACCTGACGAAGTTCCCAAAACAAGAAACCATTCAGAAGGGTTGTAACCAGAATATTGTTTCGCTGGTCAAGCGCGTTCATTAGTCTGGCTAGTCTATTAACAGCCGAGGACGCACTTTGTTCTTTACCCCCTAATTGCTGCTGAATTCTTTTCAGCCCCATGCTTTTTACTTCCTTTTGTTCTATCATCTCAATCAGTCCGGCATAGGTGGCAAGTATCTGTAGTTTTTTGCCATACGAAATCTGCATCTTTGTAATGCTGTTTGACAGCCTCATGCTGCAAGTAACAAAGAATACAAAAGAGACTCCCAGCATATTGAAAGACACAATGCCTGCCATTGCAAGGATAAGAATGATTAAATTAACTGCCGGAACAATGTATATGCTGGCATTAAGTAACTTCTTTCCTTTAAAGAAACTATTGCTGGCAACCCATTCTTCAATTTCCCATCTATCAGCAGCTTCTCCTTTATAAAGCAATCCCAAAATGCGGAACCGCTGGCGGAACCGTAATTCGGGAGCCAATTCGCGCACTGCCTCTTGTCGTTCCTCAATCATTCCTTTATTATCTAAATGCTTGTTGAACCAGTTTGCCAGTTTCTCCTTACCAAATGAAGTTGATGTGCGGTTTGCATATTGAAACAGTGAGTTATCTCCAAAAATATCCAGATCATACGAATATAGGTGTGCCGCATCAATATATTCCTCTCCGCCATCAAATGCAGAGGCATCATAATCAATGGCCGATAGTTCCTGCTCATTAATCTCAATCTTCTTTTCTAGATAATCTTTCTTATAAAAAAGCTGATTGTGATACTTTACCAGTGCCAGTAAAGGAACAAATGTACATGCAATGACACCGCAAATAGCCAGCCATCCTGCCGTGAAGAAATAAATAACTCCGGCAATTCCGGCAATGAACAGTAAAACACGAATGGTGCCGATGCGGTAAATCTTTTTTTTCTCTGCTGCCAGTTTGCCCCGTGTTTCTTCTATGATTTGCTTGTATGTAGTGATTCTATTGTCGAGATTCTCCATCTTTTTTTGTTTTTGCATAAGTAATCTACAAATGTAAATATTATATTTGTCTGAACTCCTATTTGTTTAATACTATTAACACGAGACCTAAGGTTGTTTTACGTTATATCTTCTTTAAATGAAGTACAGCTAAGTAAATAATAGTGTAGACGTATATCTTCAAAGGTGTAGACCTTATCCGCTTTTGGCGTAACCTGTTTTATGAATATATAACTTAGTTTTCACTTAACTCTAACGGAAGAAATGCTTATATTTGCAGTCATCCCCGATTATCGATTATTAATAACACATAGATGGTATGAAAAAGATATTCATTTATTCGGCAAGTGTTCTTCTTTTTTCAGGATGTGGGTCGATGGATCCGTTCACAAAATCCATTTTTGCCACACAAACCGGTGCCGCTCTCGGCAATATAGCCGGCTCTATTATTGGAGGCAATATTGGAGGATATAATGGTTCTTTTTTTGGCTCGGTAGTGGGAACGGCAGCCGGTGCCATGATTGGTGCAAGTGTGGTGGCACGGGAACAGCAAAAAACAGAGCGCCCCAGAGATATTATTACTTCCCCGTCTCCTTATCTGGCTATTCGTGATATCCGTTTGCAGGATGAAAACTGGAACAGAGCGGTTGATGCCGGTGAAAATTGCCTGCTTATTTTTGAAATATTCAATGACGGAGAAAGAACTGCATTCGATGTGAAGCCTGTACTCAAAGGATTAAAAGGGACCAAATATTTGAATTATTCTTCGCCACTGGTTATTGATCAGATAAAACCTGGTGAGGGGGTACTTTACAAAGTAGACCTTTCCGCATCTCCAGGCGTGAAGACTGGTGAAGCCGAATTTGAAATTCATCTTGAGGAACGCAACGGATTTGGAATACCTAAAGAAGAATTTACTATTCGGACACAAGAAAAATAATAATCCGGGCTGAACTTTTTTATCTCACGTTGAACCTTATAATAAACTTACTGCCTTTTCCCACTTCACTCTCCACTGTTAGCGAACCTTCATGGGCCTCAATAAAATCTTTTGAGATAGAGAGCCCCAGTCCGCTGCCTTGCACTTTGGTTCCCGGTACCCGGAAGTAGCGGTCAAAAATGCTTTGATGGTAGCGCGGGTCAATACCTTTACCAAAATCCTGCACAAACATTTCAACTACATCGCCCACTTGTTTGGCGCCAATGATAATTCTTGAATTCTCCTTGGAATAATGAATGGCATTACTTAAAAGGTTGGTGAGAACCCACGCAATCTTTTCACTGTCCACAAACAATTTAGATATTTTTTCAGGATATTCAACCTCAATATGGCAGCCAAACTTTTCGGCCAGCATGCGGGTTGCTTTTATTGCATAGTCAATCAACTCTATAGGCTTGGTAATTTTAGGCATTAATTGCAGCTTGCCTGTTTCCACCTGGGTAAATTTCAGTAACTCTCCCGTAATGCTTAGTAAACGTTCGCTGTTATCTTTAATACTTTGCGAAAGAGATTCCTGCTCTTCATTTAGTTTTCCAATCCGTTTATCTTCTAATAATTGCAAACTCATCATAATAGCTGATATAGGAGTCTTCAACTCATGAGAAATGGTGGATAGGAAAGTTGTTTTAGCCGTATCCAGCTCTTTGAATTCCGTAATATTCTTCAAAAGAATCACGTCGCCTATGCTGTGAGGTTTAGTTTCTCCAGTTTCAACAACCCTGATAGGAATGTAATTTGCCTGAAAATAACTCTCCTTATCGTCAGCATATATTTTCAACGGTTCTTTTTTTTCTCCCGGATTCACTAGTTCCCTTATTAACCGACGGAGTAAATCATTCTTCAGAGAAAGTTCAGAAGCCGATTTCCTGATCACATTTTCTCGCTTCAGATTAAGAATATTCAGTGCTTCATCATTAATAAAAAGAATTTCCTTTTCGTTATTCAGCCCGATGATGGGCTCCGTGATACTGTTTACAATCGCTTCAATGTATTTCTTGTTGGCAATTATATCCGAAAGAGTGCTTGCCCGGTATTCATTTAACCGTTCGGCCATCTTGTTAAAGGATGTGGAGACTTCGCCAAATTCGCTTGTTGGTTCAAAATCGAGGCGCTTATCATAATTATGGTTAGCAATTTCCATAATCCCTCCTGTCAGTTCTCTTATTGGCCTTATTATTGAACGAGGAAAACGGAACAATATGGCGAGTGCAAAGAATACGCAAGTGGCAAATGTTATGTAAATCCATAGCAAAGCATTACTGGCAGTTTGTTTCGCTGATTCACTTTTTTGATAGATGGAAGTCATATTCAGGTTCATAATGGCATAAATGTCAGAACGAACTTTCTGAAGACTTTGATTGCCCTTTTTATTTTTTAGTTCCTCGAAATGGAATGCCAACTTATCCGTTGTCTCCTCTTCATTTACTTCCGTCAGGTTCTTCTGTTGCTTTTGCAAGTTGGACATAAAAACCCGTAGTGCACCCTCACTGGTGTTTACGTTATCAAGAACAATGAGCATGTTCCTGCAATAATTCAATGAATAATTATTGTTTGTATAAATTCTCTGAGTTTCATTATTCAGCTTATTGATGTAGCCTAGCGAAAGCCCTCCCAGGAGAACAATCATGGCAAAAAGTATTCCAATGCCGTAGGTGAGTTTTGTCTTTATTCTCATATCAGTACTTTTTTAATCTCAGGCTAAGATAATTAAGTCTATGTTAGCCTTGGATAGTGAATCAATAAATTTCTTATAACAGATAACGGAGAAAAATATCTTTGGAATTTTGAAAGATGGGCTTCCCATACAAACTGTGGTAATTTGCCTCTCCTTACACACCTTAATAATGGTTCCGATAATATCATCCGATTGTTCCTGCACTACTTCACCTCCCAACTCTGTTGCCATTTTGAAGTGGTTAAGCAAATAACGCTGATTGGCCAAAGGAATGCGGTCTGAAGATTCCTTTGGAGTTTGCACATAAAGAACGATGAATTTTGTATTATAATGAGTTGACAACCGAGCTGTTTTCCGGATAACCCTACGCGGAGTCTTTTCATTTGCACTGATGCAAGCTAGGAATCGTTCATGACGAATGCGCGAAACATCTTGTATAAACTCATTCTCCACCTGTTTCTCTACCCGCAATGCTACCTCTTTTAAGGCAAGCTCCCGTAGCTGAAGAATATTTTCCGTTTTAAAAAAGTTATTCAAAGCTATCTGTATCTTTTCGGGATGGTAAATCTTTCCTGCTTTCAGTCGGGTAACCAGTTCTTCTGCCGTTAAGTCGATATTTACCACCTCATCGGCTTGTTCCAACACGCTGTCTGGTATCCGTTCTTTTACCTCTATGCCCGAAATATCGTGAATTTCTTCATTTAAACTTTCAATATGCTGAATGTTTACCGCGCTTATTACATTGATTCCCGCATCAAGAAGATCAAGAACATCCTGCCATCTTTTCTCATTTACGCTTCCTTCCACATTTGTGTGTGCCAGCTCGTCTACAATAACAATTTCAGGGTGAATAAGGAGAATGCTTTGCAAATCCATTTCCTCAATCTCTTTTCCTTTATAGAAAATCTTCTTACGGGGAATAACGGGCAGACCTTCTATCAGTGCTTCAGTTTCTGCTCTGCCATGTGCTTCAATATATCCAATCTGCACATCTACTCCGCTTTTAAGGAGGTCGTGTGCTTCCAGTAACATTCTATAACTTTTCCCTACACCGGCAATCATGCCGATGTATATCTTGAATTTCCCTCTACGCGATTTTTTAATTAAATCAAGAAAATGCTGAACATTCTTTTCGTTGCTCATGTCGTCTTATATTTCGTTTACTTTTGAGCTTCTTCTAAAGCAACATTTAGCTTTAAAACATTTACCTTAGCCGTTCCAAATATACCTAAAAAAGGTTTCTGTATTTGTTTTTCCACTATTTCTTTTACGGCACCTTCGCTTATTCCGCGAGCCCCGGCCACGCGCTTTATTTGCACATAAGCGCATTGAGGGGTAATGTCCGGATCCAGACCCGATCCGCTGGCAGTTACCATTTCCACAGGAACTTCACTGCGTTTCAAATAAGGGTGGTGAACTAAAAAGGTCTTTATTCTGTTCTCCACCTCTTTAAGATATTCCTTATTCGTGGCACTTTTATTACTACCGGCCGAAGCATCAGCGGCATAATTAGCTGCTGAAGGGCGTCCCCAGAAATAAGTACTTTTTGTAAATTCTTGTCCCACATTGGCTGCACCAACCACTTTACCGTTGAGTGTAATCAGTTCTGCATTTCCCTTATTAGGAGAAGCAACCAAAGAGAATATCCAAAGAACAAGTACGTAACTTACCCCCAGAAGCAAACAAAACATCAGGGTTATTTTTACTGATTTTATAAGAGTTGTTTTCATTTTACCGATAAATTAAATAAATAAACTGACAATGAGATCAATTAACTTAATCCCGATGAAAGGAACAATCACGCCTCCACCTCCATAAATTAATAAATTGCGGCGAAGCAGTGAAGATGCACCTATTGGCTTATATTGCACTCCCTTTAAAGCCAGCGGAATTAGAGCCGGAATAATAAGTGCATTAAAGATTATTGCCGATAAGATTGCGCTTTCCGGGCTATGTAATCCCATCACGTTTAATGCCGCCAGCTGAGGAATGGATACCATAAA
Source organism: Bacteroidaceae bacterium (assembly GCA_963667395.2). Lineage (GTDB taxonomy): Bacteria > Bacteroidota > Bacteroidia > Bacteroidales > Bacteroidaceae > Bacteroides. The sequence goes on along the minus strand of CAXXJL010000001.1, from coordinate 2,441,092 downwards.
CAGCGCGGGCACAATGGCAAAGTATTTTGCCACATCATTTGCAATAGAGAAAGTGGTTAATGTTCCTCGTGTCATCAATAATTGTTTTCCTATTTCCACAATCTCAATCAGTTTGGTTGGATCATTATCAAGGTCCACCATATTTCCGGCTTCCTTGGCAGCTTGTGTTCCGCTGTTCATGGCTACCCCCACATTTGCCTGAGCCAGTGCAGGCGCGTCATTGGTTCCGTCGCCCATCATTGCCACCAGTTTACCCAATTCCTGTTCCTTCTTAATATATTCCATTTTATCTTCCGGCTTGGCCTCCGCTATAAAATCATCTACTCCTGCTTTTTCGGCTATATATTTAGCCGTAAGAGGGTTGTCTCCCGTAACCATCACCGTTTTAACGCCCATTTTCCTTAAACGTTCAAAGCGTTCCTGTATCCCAGGTTTGATAATATCTTGTAATTCAATGACTCCAATCACTACCTTATTAACACAAACAACCAGTGGGGTACCGCCATTATTTGCAATTGCAGCAGTAATCTCTTCTGTTTCCTTAGGAAATTTATTCCCTGCTGTTTCAGAAATATGTCGGATGGAATCAAAAGCACCTTTACGTATTTGCGTACCATCCTGCAAATTCACTCCCGAACTTTTAGTTTCTGCTGTGAACTTAATCATTTTGGCACCCGTGGTATTCAGGTTCCTCATCCTAAGACCGGATTCTCTTCCCAACTCCACTATAGATTTACCCTCAGGGGTTTCATCGGATATGGAAGAAAGCATGCAAAACTCAATAAAAGCTCGTTCATCCATTCCAGTTACCGGATAAAAGCTGGTAGCTTTTCGGTTGCCTATGGTAATTGTTCCGGTTTTATCAAGTAGCAGTGTATCCACATCTCCGGCAGTTTCTACTGCTTTGCCCGATTTGGTAATTACATTTGCCCGCAAAGCACGGTCCATTCCTGCAATACCGATGGCAGAAAGCAATCCGCCTATTGTGGTAGGAATCAGACAAACAAAAAGTGAAATTAAAGAAGCAATAGTAAGAGTGGCATGACTATAATCGGCTAATGGTTTTAAGGTGATACACACAATTACAAAAACCAGAGTAAAGCCAGCCAATAATATAGTTAAAGCAATCTCGTTTGGTGTTTTTTGTCGGGACGCCCCTTCAACCAAAGCAATCATCTTATCCAGAAAACTTTCTCCGGGTTGGGTTGTTACCATAACCTTAATGGTATCGGACAGCACTTTTGTTCCTCCGGTCACGGAACTTTTATCACCTCCGGCCTCGCGGATAACCGGAGCACTTTCTCCTGTAATGGCACTCTCGTCAATGGACGCAAGTCCTTCAATTATTTCTCCATCCGATGGAATAGTATCTCCCGCCTCACACTCAAAGATATCTCCTTTCTTCAACTGAGAGCTACTTACAATTTGTATTTTCCCATTTATTAGTTGTTTGGCAGGAGTCTCTTCACGGGTTTTTCTTAAACTGTCCGCCTGTGCTTTCCCCCTTGCTTCGGCAATAGCTTCGGCAAAGTTTGCAAACAACAATGTGATAAAGAGAATTATAAATACAGAAATATTATACCCGAATGATCCTTGTGTATTGTTAAAGATGGAATAGACTGTGACCAGAAACATCACAACCGTAGCCACTTCTACCGTGAACATAATTGGGTTCTTAATCATCATCCGTGGATTTAATTTTACGAATGATTGTTTGAAGCTTTCTATTAATTGCTCTTTAGGGAATAAAGAGGCTGTTTTTTTTTCTTTCATATTTCTTCTTACAATTATAAACTTAACTGTTCTGCGATTGTGCTTAATGCGTGTGTGGGAAAGAATGCCAAAGCAGCAATAATGCATATTACCGCAAAGGTCATGATAGCAAATGTTGCAGTATCAGTTTTCAATGTTCCCGCACTTTCCGGAATAAACTTCTTTTTAGCCAGCAGACCTGCAATGGCTACTTGCCCGATAATAGGTAAGTACCGGCTAAGTATAAGAACCAGTCCGCAAGAATAATTCCAGAATGGAGTGTTGTCTTTCAGCCCTTCAAATCCGGAACCATTATTTGCTGAGCAAGAGGTGTATTCATAAAAAATCTCACTAAGTCCGTGATATGAAGGGTTATTCAACCATCCACCTTCGGAAGAAACAAACCCGGGATGATGAGTGTATAAATAAGCCGCAACTGCTGTACCCACGAGGATCATAAACGGATGGAACAATGCAATGATCGTGGCAATTTTCATCTCTCGTGCTTCAACTTTCTTACCTAAGAATTCGGGAGTACGCCCCACCATCAGTCCGCTGATAAATACAGCAATAATGATGAAAATATAATAATTCATGAAACCGACTCCTACACCGCCAAACCAAGTATTAATCTGCATATTAAGCATTTGAACCGTTCCTGAAAGTGGCATCATACTATCGTGCATACCATTAACGGAACCGTTGGAAGTTGCTGTAGTACTGACACTCCACAAAGCAGTAGCTGCCGATCCTATCCTGACTTCTTTTCCTTCCATAGATCCTCCTGTTTGATCAATGCCTGTAATTTTGGGGTTTCCACCCGCTTCTTGCCAGGTATTGATGCCTACACCAATGAGCAATGCCAAAAGCATTACACTAAAAATGCTGTAAGCCAGTTTCTTACGTTTAAGATAGAATCCAAGTGCAAAGATCATTGCCATTGGGATAAGAAGTATTGAAATATTCTCAACCATATTGGTTAAGTAAGAAGGATTCTCCAGTGGATGAGAAGAATTGGTTCCATAGTAACCGCCTCCGTTAGTTCCAAGTTGCTTGATGGCAACTATTGCCGCGGCAGGTCCTTGAGAAACCGTTTGCCGGGTTCCTTCTAGTGTAGGAATGGTAGTTTTTCCTTCAAATCCCATTGGTACTCCCTGAATAATTAATATAAAACCAACGATTAAAGATAGGGGAAGTAAAATTCTTGTGCAGCTTCTAACCAGGAAGAACCAGAAGTTTCCAATGGTTTTAGTCGTTTTTGCAGCCATTGCTTTCATGAGACCTGCCATTGCAGCCATTCCTGTTGCCGCGGTTATGAACTGGAATAGCATTACTACAAATAATTGAGTGAAATAAGTCAACCCACTTTCTCCGCTGTAATGCTGTAAGTTACAATTCACTAAAAAGCTGATGCAAGTATTAAAAGCCTGATCGGCACTTTGAGCCCCGTTTCCATCAGGATTCAACGGAAGCCAATTTTGTGAAACAAGTAAAATCATTCCCCAAAAGAACCAGAAAAAGTTTAGTGTGAGTAGCGTTCCCAGAAACTTTTTCCAACTCATTTCCTCTGTAGGGTCAATCTTACAAATTCTATATATTGCATTTTCTATCGGAGAAAAGATGTCCGACCAACTTTTTTCACCTTTATAGACCTTTGCTATGTGTTTACCCAGCGGATAGCTCAATGCGAGCATCAGGATAATCTGTATTCCGCTGCCAAGTAATTCTGTATTCATCTGATTAAAACTTTTCGGGTTTTATAAGTACATAAACCATATAAACAAATATGGCTAAGCCGAGAATAAAAAGTATTGTATACATATTCTTTTTATATTTGTTCAAACCACTCTATACATATAAAGAAAAGCCAGAAGCAGAGGCAGCCTGCAAGGCAACCTAAAATAAATAATAATGTGTTCATTTCTATTTTTAAATTAAAATTGTTTGTGAGACTATTATGTATTTATAAATAGAGCGAATTGCATGCCAAAAAGGGACTATTTAACCTATCTTTCAGTAAAACAATTGATTAAATAATAAAGTTCTTTTGGGATGAGAAGATATACCTTTTCATTTTGGTAGGGTAGTGTGTTGTTTTGGTAATACTACAGGGTAACAGATGGGAGGGATATAGATCTAATAGAAACTTATAAACGTAGGCTATCAATCTGGGTGCAAAAGGAAGAGGGGTGTTAAATACTTTTTTGCACCCTCAAAGTTTATAGTTTGTATTCTTCTATTTTTCTGTATAATGTGGTAAGTCCAATTTTTAGCAGTCGGGCGGCTTCTGTTTTGTTTCCCTTTGTATATTCAAGCACACGGGTAATATGTCTGCGTTCCATTGCTGCTAGTTCAAAGTTTGAATAGCTTTTCCCGGCAACTTCTTCAAAATGGGTATTCTGAATTTCAATTGGAAGATCCTGAATGGTTAATTCTTCTTCGTTACAAACGATGAGGCTTCGTTCAATAACGTTGCGAAGTTCACGTATATTTCCCTTCCAGCTATGCTGCTTCAGTGCATCAATAAATTCATCACTAACTTTTGTGGTTTTTCTGGATAGTTTAGTTCCGAAATCTACGATGAATGAACGGGCAATAAATTCAATATCTTCTCTGCGCTCACGTAATGCCGGTAAGTGAATCTGAAAAACGGAAAGGCGATAGAATAAATCTTCCCGGAAGTGATTCTCTTCTATCTCTTTTGCAAGGTTACGATTTGTAGCCGCAATAATACGCACATTTACTTTAGTTGGTTTGGTTTCACCCACTTTTATAAATTCACCCGTTTCAAGAATGCGCAATAGTTTGGCTTGAAGATCAAAGGCCATTTCTCCAATCTCATCAAGGAAGATTGTTCCATTATTCGCCTCTTCAAATAATCCTTTTTTATCTTTTGCTGCACCAGTAAAAGCTCCGGCTTTATACCCGAACATTTCGCTCTCCAGCAAATCCTTACTAAAGGAAGAACAGTTTATTGCCACAAAAGATTTATCCCGCCGAGTGCTGTTTCCGTGTATTGCCTGTGCAAATACCTCTTTGCCTGTTCCTGTTTCTCCAGTCAGCAATACAGCCACATCTGTAACAGATACTTTCTTAGCCAGAGAAATAGCTTCTTTTATTAGTTTGCTGCTGCCTTGAATGTTTTGGAATGAATATTGTTTTCCCATTTGTACTTCAAGCTTTTCCAAACGTTTACTTATCAAGGCTTTTTCCATAGCCCTGCTGATTAGCGGAATAATCTTATTGTTATCGTCACCTTTAGTTATATAATCATAAGCTCCGTTTTTTATAGCCTGTACGCCATCAGGGATGTTTCCATGAGCGGTAAGTAGTACAATTTCTGTTTGTGGAAATAGCTTTTTTATTTTTAAAATCAAATCTACGCCGTTACCGTCGGGTAAACGCACATCACAGAGTACCACTTCAGGAGAACTTATTTCTATTTGCCTTAGTCCCGACTGACAATCGGCAGCCTGATAAACTTCGTATCCTTCCAGTTCCATCATCCTTGCCAGTAGTTTACGTATCTGGCCTTCGTCGTCTATAATAAGTACTTTGTTCATTGTGGTTACATTATTTTTATGATAAAAGTCTGTTGTCTGGTTTGCAACTTCTCGTTCTATAGCCTTTAAATATTCAATCCTTTTTAGTGCATCCTTTTATCCCGTGATTTATCAAAATGAAAACCCCCAGGGAAGTAAGATTTGATATAAGAGTGAATTTAATCAGAAAACAACAGTGCAAAGTAACTCTTTTTTTTAGGACATGTAGATTCTTTATACGGAATTCTTGAGACTGATGAATAAAATCGTTATAAACTATTGCTCTTTGCAGAGGAAACTTCTATCTTCGTGTTCTTAAAGTAACAAGAAAACCAGAAAGGATGATGTTAGCAGACTTAACAATAAGAGAATATTTAGCAAAAACAGCAGGCCGAAAATCGGTACCTGCAGGTGGTAGTGCATCCGCCCTTAGCGCTGCACTTGCTGCTTCGCTAACTGAAAAAATAGCAAATTTAATAGCCTCTAAACAAGAAGATGCCGAGATTAAAGCACAGATGGAAGCTTTTTCTGAACGTATGAATGCGTTGCGCGAGGAATTTACACAATGTATTGACCGCGATGCGGATGCCTATCAGGAACTTCTTGCCGCATATAAAATGCCGGAAGGGGCGGAAGAAGAACAAAAAAGTCGCGACGAGCAGGTTCAGAAATCTATATTGATTGCTGCGATGGTACCATATGATGTGGCTGAGATGGCAATGCGGATGATGGATTTTATTTCCGAGGTTGCAAAGCAAGCTGATAAAACAACTGCGACGGATGTTTGTGCGGCAATGTCTTTTGCCCGTAGTGCAGTGGTTAGTGCTTCACTTACAGCTAAGGAGAATTTACTTTCGTTGAATAGCAAGCAGATAGTACAAGAGTTGACAAAGAAATCAGAAGAGTTTGAAGATCTGGCAATAAAGAAAGAACAGGAACTACTTGATTGGTTTAAAACTCAGAATTAAGTTTTTTTTTCAACCTTATTCTAATAGTGCCTCCATCCGGGTGTACAGATGATGTACACCCGGATGGAGGTAGTTGTTTGATCCGGATGTAAACGGCGGGTACACCCAGGTGTAGGAAAATAGATTTACCGAACAAAAAGAATACACAAAGCCACAAGAGTTTAAAGCCAATTTAAATTATAGCCATTTAAAGAGAAAAGACGTTTTTTTACAAAAATCACTGTTTATGGATAGCAAGATGAAGTGCGTGACCATTATGCAATCGCGCGACTTCTACGCAGAAGTCGCGCATTATTTATTTTGCTGGTTATTAATAACTTAACTGCCATTCGCGTGAGATGCGTGAGATGCGGGATTGATTTTTGTTATAGTTCTTGTTTTTATTGAGCTAATGCTTGTTCAATATCAGCAATAATATCATCTACATTCTCAATACCCACAGAGAAACGAATCAAATCGGGAGCAACTCCGGCTTCAATCAATTGCTCATCGCTTAGTTGACGGTGAGTGTGACTGGCTGGGTGAAGCACACAAGTACGTGCATCGGCCACGTGAGTTACAATAGCGGCTAGTTGTAAACTATCCATAAACTTAATAGCTAAATCACGTCCGCCTTTCAAACCAAAAGCAATAACACCGCAAGAACCATTGGGAAGGTATTTTTGCGCTAACTCATAATATTTATTGCTTTTAAGTCCACTGTAATTTACCCAAGCCACTTTCTCGTTTTTCTCTAGATATTCAGCTATCTTTTGAGCATTACGACAATGTTGTGGCATACGTAAATGAAGCGTTTCGAGACCAATATTAAGTAAGAAGGCATTGAACGGAGATTGAACAGCTCCAAAATCACGCATTAGTTGCACAGTAGCTTTTGTAATATATGCATTCTTTCCAAAGCTTTCTGTATAAGTCAGTCCGTGGTAAGATTCATCGGGTTTAGTTAATCCCGGGAATTTATCTGCATAAGCATCCCAGTTAAAGTTGCCACTATCAACAATGGCTCCACCTACTGAAGTAGCATGCCCATCCATATATTTAGTTGTAGAATGGATTACAATATCTGCTCCCCATTCAAACGGACGACAGTTTATAGGAGTAGCAAAGGTGTTATCAACAAGCAAAGGCACTCCATTGCTATGTGCAATTCGTGCAAATTTTTCAATATCTAAAACATTTAATCCCGGATTGGAGATTGTTTCTCCAAACAACGCTTTAGTATTTGGCCTGAATGCACTTGAAATTTCTTCTTCGCTTGCTTCCGGATCAACAAAAGTTACTTCAATGCCTAACTTTTTCAGTGTAACACCAAAAAGATTAAATGTTCCTCCATAAATAGTAGAAGCGCTGACAAAATGATCTCCGGCTGAACAAATATTAAAAATAGCGTAAAAGTTAGCTGATTGTCCCGATGAAGTAAGCATTGCGGCTACTCCGCCTTCTAAAGCTGCTATTTTTGTAGCCACTGCGTCGTTTGTAGGATTCTGCAAACGTGTATAGAAATATCCGCTTTCTTCCAGGTCAAACAGTTTTGCCATTTGATCGCTGGTTTCATATCTGAAAGTTGTACTTTGGTAAATTGGAAGCACACGTGGTTCTCCTTTTTTAGGCTCCCATCCTGCTTGTACGCATATTGTTTCCGGTTTAATTTTCTTAGTCATCTTAATATAATATTTTAAGTGGTCCTTAATGAATTTGCTGCAAAAGTACATAAATCCTTCAGAAGAGTATTGGCTGTTCTTGTAATAATTCAGCATCAATCTATAATAATTATAAAAAGAATGAACGAAAGTTAGAAAACTTATTTTATGGTTAAAGTTTTCATACTATATTTGTAACCTTAATTGAAAGAATTAATTAACGGACAAAAATAAACAAATAAGAATGCACGAGAGTGGGAAAAATCTGAATATAGTAAAGTCGGAACTTAAAGCTCGCATTATTGCTGAAGCAATGAAAGCTTTTACTACAAAAGGAATAAAAGGAGTCACAATGGATGATATAGCGGCTGATCTTGGAATCTCAAAACGTACACTTTATGAAACGTTTGCAGATAAGGAAACGATATTGATAGAGTGTGTAAAACAACAAGAAAAGGATAAGGAAATATTTAGTGCGAAGATTCTGGCTGAATCAGACAATGTGCTTGAAGTTATTTTGAAATTCTATGAGGCAACTATTGAGACTTATCATAAGGTAGATATTCGCTTTTTTGAGGATATAAAGAAATATCCTAAGGTCAATGAACTTCTTAGGCAAAACAGTGAAAAGAATCATAGTGAAGTCATTGCTTTTTTTATGAGAGGAGTTGATCAGGGGCTTTTTAGAGATGATGTTAATTTTGAAATTGTGAATATTCTTGTTAGGGAACAATTCTATTTTCTGCTAAAAACAGAAATATTTAAAACATTCTCTTTTATTGAAGTTTATGAATCAATTGTATTTACGTTTTTGCGTGGAATATTAACTAAAAAGGGACAAAATATATTGGAAAGCTTTATTAGAAATCACAGAGAATACAAAAATGAAGATATCAAGACAGATTTAAGTTATGAGAAAGATGAATAAAATGAAATGTTTGGTTGGAAAGAAAATGCTGTGTGTCATTACTGCTTTGCTTTTTTATAGCGGTATTCAGGCACAAGAAGTGTTAACGCTGAACCTGGAAAAAGCTTTGGAAATTGCACAGAGTGAGAATCCAATAATTAAGGTTGCAAACAAAGAGATTGAAAAGAAGCAATATGCTAAAAAAGGGGTAATTGCAGCATTGTTCCCTAATATTAATGCTTCAGGTGGTTATACATACACAATTAAGAAGCAAGTATTTGCTATGATGGGACAAAAAATAGAAATAGGGCAGTCAAATAACTGGAATGCAGGAGTAAATCTAGCCTTGCCTATTTTTGCACCTACTCTTTATAAGTCTATTGAACTATCTGCAAAAGATATAGAATTAGCTGTTGAAAGTGCACGTTCTTCAAATCAGAATCTTGTTAATGGAGTAACCAAAGCATATTATCAGTTATTGTTAGCTCAGGATTCTTATGAGGTGCTTAAAAAAAGTTATGCACATTCAGAAGCGAATTATGAGGTTGTGAATAATAAATTTAAGCAGGGAGTTGTATCAGAATATGATAAAATACGTGCCGAAGTTCAGGTTAGAAACTTAAAACCGACCGTTATTTCAGCTGAAAATGCAGTTAATCTAACAAAACTTCAACTTAAAGTATTGATTGGTTTGGATACAAATCAAAATATTGAGATTGAAGGAAATCTGGCTAATTACGAGAATAATATGTATGCTGAAGCATTGAATGTAGACACTGCTATGGTTAATAATACGGAGTTAAGGCAAATAAAGCTTCAAAGTGAAATGTTGGATAAACAACTTCAAATAAATAAAAGCGCATACCTTCCTTCGGTGGCGCTAACGTCGCTGTTTTCATACAGTTCACAGAATGAGGATTTTAGAATTAAAAATTACTCATGGAATCCATATAGCACTATTGGCTTTTCTTTCACAATTCCAATTTATGATGGAAATGCCCGTTCATATAAGGTGAAGCAAACGAAATTGCAGATGGAACAGTTAAGTCTCAATAAGTTGAATTTAAGCAGAAGCTTAGATGTTCAGATAAAGAACTATATTGATAATATGCAAAAATCAGTTGAACAGGTAGGCTCAAATAAAGAGAGTGTAAAGCTGGCAGAAAAGGGCTGTTCAATAGCTCAAAAGAGATATGAAGTAGGTAAAGGAACAATCCTTGAATTAAATGATTCTGAGCTGGCTCTTACTCAGTCAAAACTGGCATATAATCAATCTATTTTTGATTATTTACTGGCAAAGACTGATCTCGAGAAAGTTTTGGGTAAAGACAGAATTGTAAATCCATCTAAAAGTGATAATGAACTTAATAAATAGAACACAAACCGATAATTAATAATAAAAAGGACATATGAAAAAGAATAAAAAAATTCAGTTATTCACTTTGGCTACATTGATGTTGTTATGCTCTTGCGGAAAAGGAGAGAAGACAGCGAATGCAACAGTTAAAGAAGAAAAGCCGAAAGTAAAACTGGCATCAGTGAAAGCTGAGAATGTGGATCAATTACAGGAATTTACAGCTACGGTAGAGTCTGATATAAAAAACAATATAGCACCATCTTCTCCTGTTCGAATTGAAAAAATATTTGTGGAAGTTGGCGATCAGGTTCGCAAAGGTCAGAAGCTAGTTCAGATGGATGTTTCGAGCTTAAATCAGGTTAAGGCGCAATTAGACAATTTGAAAATAGAGTTTGCACGAATCGATGAATTATATAAAGTAGGCGGAGCTTCAAAATCAGAATGGGATGCTAAGAAAATGAACTTGGATATGATGCAAACATCATACAGCAACCTTTTGAGAAATACATCTTTGACTAGTCCGATAAGTGGAGTAGTTACAGCTCGTAATTATGATAGCGGAGATATGTATTCAGGGGGAATTCCAGTACTTACTGTTGAGCAAATTACACCGGTAAAACTATTGATTAATATATCTGAAGATTATTTTACCAAGGTGAAAAGAGGGATGACTGCAAAGATAAAGCTTGATGTATACGGTGACGAAGAGTTTACAGGAAAAGTTAGCTTAATTTATCCTACTATTGATAATACAACACGTACATTTCCTATTGAAATAAAGGTTGCTAATGGTGGTCAGAAAGTACGTCCAGGAATGTTTGCCCGTGTAACTTTGAGCTTTGGGTCAATGGAACACGTGGTGGTTCCTGATCGTGCCGTTGTTAAGCAAACAGGTTCAGGTGCTCGTTATGTGTATGTGTATAACGATGGGAAAGTATCGTATAATAAGGTTGTGCTTGGTCGTCGTATGGGAACAGAGTATGAATTAATTTCAGGAGTTCCCAATAATTCGCAGGTAGTTATTGCCGGACAAGTCCACTTAAATAATGGCGCGGCTGTTGAAGTAGAAAAATAATAATGCAACCTTATTAATTAAAGAATATATGAGTATATACCAAGGAGCTGTAAAGCGTCCTATAATGACCTCACTGTGTTTTGTTGCAGTGATGGTATTCGGGCTTTTCTCTTTGCAGAAACTGCCTATTGATTTGTATCCGAATATTGAAACCAATACCATAATGGTAATGACATCATATCCGGGTGCAAGTGCATCGGATATTGAAAACAATGTTTCCCGCCCTCTGGAAAATGTTTTAAACACTGTTAGTAACTTGAAACATATTACTTCAAAGTCAAAAGAAAACATCTCGATTATTACTTTGGAGTTTGATTATGGAAAAGATATTGATGTGTTGACAAATGATGTGCGTGATAAATTGGATATTGTAAAATCGGCTTTGCCCGATGATGCAGAAAATCCAATTATCTTTAAATTTAGTACGGATATGATTCCTATCCTTGTACTTTCTGCTCAGGCAAAAGAAAGTATGCCGGCGTTGTATAAGATTCTGGATACTGGAGTGGCCAACCCGCTTGCCCGAATTAATGGTGTGGGTACGGTTTCTGTTTCGGGTGCGCCCAAACGTGAGATTCAGGTGTATATAGATCCTGTTCGTTTGGAGGCTTATCATTTGAGTGTGGAAGCTATCTCTGCTATTATTGCTGCAGAAAACAAGAATGTGCCGGGTGGTAATTTCGATATTGGTAATGATACTTATTCTTTGCGTGTGCAAGGTGAATTTGGTGATGCCTCGGAAATGGAAAATATAGTTGTAGGCAGCTATAATGGAAAGAATGTCTATCTAAAAGATGTGGCTCGTGTAAGTGACTCTGTTGAGGAACGTACGCAGGAAACATATAATGATGGGGTGCAGGGAGCTATGATCGTTATTCAAAAACAGACAGGAGCCAACTCTGTGGAAATTGCTGATAAAGTACGTGCTGCATTGCCTTCTTTGCAGGCTAAATTGCCTTCTGATGTAAAACTGGATGTAATTGTTGATACATCAGAAAATATTAAGAACACAATCTATTCTTTGGCGGATGTAATTCGTGATGCATTAATATTTGTTGGATTAGTTGTCTTTATCTTCCTGGGAAGATGGAGGTCTTGTGTGATTATTCTTATTACTATTCCATTGTCATTGGTGGCCTCGTTTATTTATCTGGGCGTTACGGGAAGTTCTCTGAATATTATTTCCTTGTCGTCATTGTCCATAGCGATTGGTCTGGTGGTGGATGATGCCATTGTAGTGCTGGAAAATGTGACGACGCATATTGAAAGAGGAAGTCATCCTAAACAGGCTTCGGTTCATGGTACAAATGAGATGGCATTATCGGTTATCGCTTCAACTCTGACTCTGTTTGCCGTGTTCTTTCCGTTGACTTTAGTTTCTGGTATGACCGGAGTTTTATTCCGTGAGCTGGGATGGATGGTTTGTATCATCATGGCTGTTTCTCTGATTTGTGCATTGACACTGACTCCGATGATGTGTTCTCAGTTGCTTCAATTGAATCCTAAACACAATAAAGTATTTGAGAAATTTTATAGTCCGATTAAAAATGGACTCGATCAGTTTGATGTATCCTATGCACGTTTGGTAAACTGGGCAGTTCGTCACCGAACTATTGTTCTCTGTGGAGGTCTTCTTTTCTTTGTAGCCTCTCTTTTCTTAACGAAATTGATTGGTACTGAGTTTATGCCTACGCAAGATAATGCACGTGTTGGTGTTACTTTAGAAATGCCTATTGGTACGCGGACAGAAGTCTCACGGGATATAGCTTTGCAGGTGGAGCATCTTTGGAAGAAGAAATACCCCGAAATTGAGGCAATTAACTTTACTGTGGGAACAGCTTCTTCGGATAACACGTGGGCTTCTTTATCAGATAATGGTACACATATAATGTCCTTCAATATCCGTTTGTCGGATCCTGGTGATCGTAAACGGGGAATTGTAGAGATTTGCGATGACATGCGTAAGGACCTGGGTAATTATCCTGAAATTAAAAAGTACATGGTTAATGTTGGGGGTAGCAGATCGAGCATGATGGGTAGTGGACAATCTATGCTTGACCTGGAAATATATGGATATGATTTTGCCCAGACCGATAGGGTTGCCAAAGATTTGCAGGCTCGTATGAGCAAAGTTCAAGGTTGTGCCGATGTTACAATTAGCCGTGGAGATTACCAGCCGGAATATCAGATCAAGTTTGACCGTGAAAAACTGGCAATGAACGGACTCAATCTGGCTACTGCGGCAACGTATGCCCGAAATCGTATTAACGGTGCTATTGCTTCCAAATATCGTGAAGAGGGAGATGAATATAATATTAAGGTAATGTATTCTCCTGAACATCGTCAGTCTATAGAATCAATAGAGAATATTCTGGTGTATAATAATCAAGGAAAAGGAATCCGTATCAAAGATTTAGGAACTGTTGTGGAAGAGAGCGCGCCTCCTACAATTGAACGTAAAGACCGTGAACGTGTAAATACTGTTCAGGCGGTAATCTCGGGTGCTTCAATGGATAAAGTTGTGGCTGCCGCTCGTGAACAGATTTCTAAAATGGAAGTACCAGCCGGGGTTACCGTTCAGGTTTCCGGTACTTATGAAGATCAACAGGAGTCGTTTTCCGACTTAGCTACCTTGGGACTTCTTATTATTATTCTTGTGTTTATTGTAATGGCAGCTCAGTTTGAATCACTCACTTATCCGTTTATTATTATGTTTGCATTGCCGTTTGCGTTCTCCGGTGTACTTATTGCATTGTGGATCTCGGGGAGTACATTAAATCTGATGTCGGCTATTGGTATGATTATGCTGATTGGTATAGTGGTGAAGAATGGTATTGTGCTAGTGGATTATATTAACTTAAACCGTGAACGTGGTTTGGGTATTATTAATTCGGTAGTAAAAGGTGGGAAATCTCGTTTACGCCCTGTAGTTATGACCTCTCTCACAGCTATTCTTGGTATGATTCCAATGGCAATTGGTGGTGGACAAGGATCGGAAATGTGGAAGCCAATGGGTATTGCAGTTATTGGTGGTTTAACAATCTCTACGGTGCTTACCCTGGTTGTTGTTCCGGTATTATACTGTATTTTTGCCGGTACAGGTGTGAAACGTAGCCGCAAGAAAATGCGTGAATTAGAGGCCACTGTCTCTTCTGTAGAACAGGATAATGAATTAGAAAAATAAAATATATGAAATCAGTCTTAATAACATTTGATCAGGCCTTTTACGATAGTGTCTTGGCTGTTTTAGATCGAAATAGTTGCCGCGGTTTCTCTTATGTTGAAGAGGTAAGAGGCAGAGGGAGCAAAACAGGGGATCCTCATTATGGAAGTCATGCCTGGCCGTCTATGTGTTCTGCAATAATTGCAGTTGTGGAAGATGACCGTGTTGACCGCCTTCTTGAGATGCTTCATCGTTTAGATAAATCTACTGAACAACTTGGCCTTCGTGCTTTTGTCTGGAACATAGAGAAGAGTATCTAAACCTTAAGCCCAATATTTAATTGCGCCCCGGTTACTGTGAAAAGTATCCGGGGCGCTTTGTTTGTTCAACCTGTGATTTTTCAGGGATATATTATTAGCTTTAATTCCCCATTTTTCATTGTTTTCTGGTTCTTCGTCACTTTTGGTGGAAGCAAACTGTCTCAAATGCTTATCCAATCAAGGTTCTACATGCTTTTTGATAAGCCATTTATTGACTCTGATAAAAAGCCTGCAAAATGCCATAAATAAAAGATTCAATATAATATCTTCCACCAAAAGTGACGAAGAACCTGTTTTCTTGTATAGTGAGCATGCAATCGGTTTTTTTAGGATGAAATTCCATTGAAATTATATTCGAAGTTTCCATGCGTAAGTAACAACCAGTCTATTTTTAGGCGTATTCTCACATTCTCTATTAAAATCTTCGTCAATCTTGTGTAGCTTTAACAGATGATGAAAGACTACGAAGCGTCATCTCTTCTTTAAGTTTGGGATTTCTTTTAAATCATGCGCTATTGTTATTTTAAGCTATTAATAACCAGTAGTTAATATAAAAAGGGGCATTTACTATTCTAATAGTTGAGGCTATGACTTTTATCTTTGATGTTTTAGTCGTCACACAGCCGTGTGATCTTCGTCACTCATTTGTGTGACAATGGGTTTTCATACGAGGGCCCATTGTCACACGAATGAGTGACTACTTATCTTTATAGAGTAGAATCTTTAATTAATATGGGAAAATTGCTAAAGGAGCGAAATTGTTTGTTTGGGAATAGCTTCTCTATTGTATGACAGAGGAGATTTTAGGCTACGGATATAAGAATTGTTTATTTCGAATGTACACCTGGTGAACTCAGTATCTCGTTTGATTTAAATGCACATGGTGCATATAATTTTGTTGTGCAATGTTAAATTAATGAGAGATGCACCTAAAAAATGAGAGATAAATGGTAGATGATTTCACATCCCCCACATCTGAAATGCCCTTTAGTAGGGCGTTTAATTCAGAATGGTGGTAGATGAAACATTGTTTTTCGTTTTTCCAACTGAGCTGTTGCTTATTTACGAAAGTATGCTCTAATATTTTCGTAAGCAGTACTGAATAGTTCAAGATTCTTATCTTTTAATGGATAGTCTTTTGTTGGAAGTATTGGAATGACTTTTACAGGATGGTTCTTTGCATCATAAATGTTTCCACAGATTGTTCTGAGAGATTTTCCATCAACGGGTTGGTAGTAGGGCTCAATAGATTCAATACCCACACGACGTGGTTGAGCACCATGTATGAAGGCTTCATCGCCACCGTAAAATCCTAATTTCTGTAACCAATAGTTAGTTTGCAATGACATGGATAGAACTATTTCTATGGTTGGATTCTGTTCTAATACCCACTCAATGTGCTCTAATCCTTTGATTGCTTTTTCCTCTGGAATAAGAACTCTTTTACCTTTGGGAGCCGGTTCTACATAGTCATTACATAGGTTGGTGATGTATATCTCATCGGGCTTAATCGTATTAAGAGTAACATATGTAAGATGGTTAAACAAATTACGTGCCTCTACATTCCGGCTACGTTCGCCATGGTCTTCAGGAAAACTACGAAAATAATAGTCGGCGAACATTGCATATCCAGTTGCTGTGTCCGACCATTGCAGGTTAGAGTCTTCACCTATTACTAATACTTTGGCTGGGCTCGCTGATTTTAAGTCTTTTGATCTCATAAATTCTTTTTTTGCAAAGGTAACGATTATAAAATAATAATATTGAAATAAGAACTATATTGTATTTTATTATAATGATCATATTTGTCTTCTTGTGCGCGCGTATATATATAATGTATACTCTCCGAATTTCTTTTATTGAAGATTAAAAAATATGTTTTATAACACACTTGTTAGTCAGTCTGTTACGTTTTTATTTCATTTTATTTGGAAAAAAGGTGCATCTATATTTGGTTTGCATAGTCAAACCGACTACTTTTGCACTCGCTTTACAAGAGAAGTGAAGCGTGTTTAACTGACATACTGAAAAGAAGATGCTTTGCCAACGAGTCCTGAAAAAGTTTTGAGAAAAAATAATTCAGAAAACATTTGGAGGTTAACTTTAAAAGTTCTACCTTTGCATCCGCTTAGTAAAAAAGCAAAAACAAATTCGTTCTTTGAATAAAATTTAGATATAAACAATACAAGTAGTACAAGCTCTTGTTTAGTGTGCTTTTGCATACGAAACAGAGAAATAAATTTCGAACCGTCAAGTTATCGTAAGTGATTACGTTAATAAGAAAAAGAAATAAGAACGGAATCCTGAACAGAATTAAATAAAACTTTTACAATGAAGAGTTTGATCCTGGCTCAGGATGAACGCTAGCTACAGGCTTAACACATGCAAGTCGAGGGGTAGCAGGGTAGCAATACCGCTGACGACCGGCGCACGGGTGAGTAACACGTATCCAACCTTCCCATCACTCGGGGATAGCCTTTCGAAAGAAAGATTAATACCCGATAGTACTTTTTTGAGGCATCTTAAGAAAGTTAAAGATTTATTGGTGATGGATGGGGATGCGTTCCATTAGATTGTTGGTGAGGTAACGGCTCACCAAGTCTTCGATGGATAGGGGTTCTGAGAGGAAGGTCCCCCACATTGGTACTGAGACACGGACCAAACTCCTACGGGAGGCAGCAGTGAGGAATATTGGTCAATGGGCGAGAGCCTGAACCAGCCAAGTAGCGTGAAGGATGAAGGTCCTATGGATTGTAAACTTCTTTTATAGTAGAATAAAGTGATCCACGTGTGGATTTTTGTATGTATACTATGAATAAGGATCGGCTAACTCCGTGCCAGCAGCCGCGGTAATACGGAGGATCCGAGCGTTATCCGGATTTATTGGGTTTAAAGGGTGCGTAGGCGGAAAAATAAGTCAGTTGTGAAAGTTTGCGGCTCAACCGTAAAATTGCAGTTGATACTGTTTTTCTTGAGTGTACATAAGGTAGGCGGAATTCGTGGTGTAGCGGTGAAATGCTTAGATATCACGAAGAACTCCAATTGCGAAGGCAGCTTACCGGGGTACAACTGACGCTGAGGCACGAAAGTGTGGGTATCAAACAGGATTAGATACCCTGGTAGTCCACACAGTAAACGATGAATACTCGCTGTTTGCGATATACAGTAAGCGGCCAAGCGAAAGCATTAAGTATTCCACCTGGGGAGTACGCCGGCAACGGTGAAACTCAAAGGAATTGACGGGGGCCCGCACAAGCGGAGGAACATGTGGTTTAATTCGATGATACGCGAGGAACCTTACCCAGGCTTAAATTGCAGATGAATATGTGGGAAACCATATAGCCAGCAATGGCATCTGTGAAGGTGCTGCATGGTTGTCGTCAGCTCGTGCCGTGAGGTGTCGGCTTAAGTGCCATAACGAGCGCAACCCTTATCGATAGTTACTAACAGTTTAAGCTGAGGACTCTATTGAGACTGCCGTCGTAAGATGCGAGGAAGGTGGGGATGACGTCAAATCAGCACGGCCCTTACGTCTGGGGCTACACACGTGTTACAATGGGGGGTACAGAAGGTCGCTACCTGGCAACAGGATGCTAATCCCAAAAACCTCTCACAGTTCGGATTGGAGTCTGCAACTCGACTCCATGAAGCTGGATTCGCTAGTAATCGCGCATCAGCCACGGCGCGGTGAATACGTTCCCGGGCCTTGTACACACCGCCCGTCAAGCCATGGGAGCCGGGGGTACCTGAAGTACGTAACCGTAAGGAGCGTCCTAGGGTAAAACTGGTGACTGGGGCTAAGTCGTAACAAGGTAGCCGTACCGGAAGGTGCGGCTGGAACACCTCCTTTCTGGAGTGATTTCGTTCTTAGGTTCGGATTTTACTTTGTACTGCTGGTTTTTGTTTATGTTTATATTAAGAAATACAAGAGATTAGAAGAAGCCGAGCCGAAAGGTAAGAGGTTTTGAACGACAGTCCTATAGCTCAGTTGGTTAGAGCGCTACACTGATCATGTAGAGGTCGGCAGTTCAACTCTGCCTGGGACTACGCGAAAAATTTAGGAGCATACCACTTAACCAGTAGGTAATCACGCTTTAGAAAAATTTCGGGGGATTAGCTCAGCTGGCTAGAGCACCTGCCTTGCACGCAGGGGGTCAACGGTTCGAATCCGTTATTCTCCACCAAAACAAGACTAAGGTCTTGGAATAGATCTTTGACATAATGTACAAAAGCAAATAAAGAAGTAATTTTTAGAGATAAAAAGAGCTAAAAGTATATATCGAACCATATGGCAATTTAAAACGTATAACTACGAATAGATTGCAGTGTTTGAAGAAAGTAAGCAAGGGCGCATGGCGGATGCCTTGGCTCTCGGAGGCGATGAAGGACGTGATAAGCTGCGATAAGCTTCGGGTAGGTGCAAATGACCATTGATCCGAAGATTTCCGAATGGGACAACCCAATATCCTGAAGGGATATTATCCATTGTATAATGGAGGCGAACGCAGGGAACTGAAACATCTTAGTACCTGTAGGAGAAGAAAATAAAAAATGATTCCGTAAGTAGTGGCGAGCGAACACGGATTAGCCCAAACCATGGATGTTACGGCATTCATGGGGTTGTAGGACCACGATATCGGACTTATATTGGAGAATGGAAGACTCTGGAAAGTGTCACCATAGAGCATGATAGTTGCGTACATGAATCCAATGTATACTGTAGTGGTATCCTGAGTAGCGCGGAGCACGAGGAATTCTGCGTGAAACTGCCGGGACCATCCGGTAAGGCTAAATACTCCCGAGAGACCGATAGTGAACCAGTACTGTGAAGGAAAGGTGAAAAGAACTTCGAATAGAAGAGTGAAATAGTCCCTGAAACCATGCGCTTACAAGCGGTCGGAGCAGCTTCGTGCTGTGACGGCGTGCCTTTTGCATAATGAACCTACGAGTTACTGTCACTGGCAAGGTTAAGAAATTAAGTTTCGCAGCCGAAGCGAAAGCGAGTCTGAATAGGGCGAATTAGTCAGTGGTAGTAGACGCGAAACCAAGTGATCTACCCATGGTCAGGTTGAAGGTTAGGTAACACTAACTGGAGGACCGAACCGATAAGCGTTGAAAAGCTTCCGGATGAACTGTGGGTGGGGGTGAAAGGCTAATCAAACTTGGAGATAGCTCGTACTCCCCGAAATGCATTTAGGTGCAGCCTTGATAATTACTAATGTGAGGTAGAGCGACTGATAAGATGCGAGGGCTTCACCGCCTATCAAGTCTTGATAAACTCCGAATGCGCATTAGTTTGATATCAGGAGTGAGGGCATGGGTGCTAAGGTCCGTGCCCGAGAGGAGAAGAATCCAGACCATCAGCTAAGGTCCCGAAATAATTGCTAAGTTGAACTAACGAAGTCAGATTGCTAAGACAGCTAGGATGTTGGCTTGGAAGCAGCCATTCATTTAAAGAGTGCGTAACAGCTCACTAGTCGAGGAGTTTGGCGTGGATAATAATCGGGCATAAGCAATTTACCGAAGCTATGGAACCAGTAATGGTTGGTAGGGGAGCATTCCACTCTGCGTTGAATGTGAAGCGTGAGCTTTGCTGGAGCGTGTGGAAAAGCAAATGTAGGTATAAGTAACGATAAAGGGGGTGAGAAACCCCCTCGCCGAAAGACTAAGGTTTCCTGATCAACGCTAATCGGATCAGGGTTAGTCGGGTCCTAAGGCTCAGCCGAACGGCGAGGCCGATGGCAGAAAGGGTTAATATTCCCTTACTACCTTAAAGAGTGACGTGGAGACGGAGTAGTGAAAGTGTCGCCAGCTGACGGAATAGCTGGTTAAAGGGTGTAGATATTGGAACTCCAGGCAAATCCGGAGATCTAGTCGAACCTGATAGTACCGAGAGCCCTTGTGGTGATTGGATAGCACACGTAAACAGACTTCCAAGAAAATCCGCTAAACTTAATCTTTAAGGTACCCGTACCGTAAACGGACACACGTGGTCGGGTAGAATATACTAAGGCGCTTGAGTGAATCACGGTTAAGGAACTAGGCAAATTGACCCTGTAACTTCGGGAGAAAGGGTCCCTCAGTAATGAGGGCGCAGAGAATAGGTCCAGGCAACTGTTTAACAAAAACACAGGGCTATGCAAAATTGAAAGATCAAGTATATAGCCTGACACCTGCCCGGTGCTGGAAGGTTAAGAGGAGATGTCATCGCAAGAGAAGCATTGAATTGAAGCCCCAGTAAACGGCGGCCGTAACTATAACGGTCCTAAGGTAGCGAAATTCCTTGTCGGGTAAGTTCCGACCTGCACGAATGGTGTAATGATCTGGACACTGTCTCAACCGTGAGCTCAGTGAAATTGTAGTATCGGTGAAGATGCCGATTACCCGCGATGGGACGAAAAGACCCCGTGAACCTTTACTATAGCTTAACATTGAATTTGGGTAATTGATGTGTAGGATAGGCCGGAGACTATGAAGCAGGCACGCCAGTGTTTGTGGAGTCACTGTTGAAATACGGCCCTTTGATTATTTGAGTTCTAACCCGCAGATGCGGGGACACTGTTTGGTGGGTAGTTTGACTGGGGTGGTCGCCTCCAAAAGAGTAACGGAGGCTTCTAAAGGTACCCTCAGGACGATTGGTAACCGTCCGCAGAGTGTAATGGCATAAGGGTGCTTGACTGGGAGACCGACAAGTCGATCAGGTAGGAAACTAGAGCATAGTGATCCGGTGTTTCCGTATGGAAGGGACATCGCTCAAAGGATAAAAGGTACTCCGGGGATAACAGGCTGATCGCTCCCAAGAGCTCATATCGACGGAGCGGTTTGGCACCTCGATGTCGGCTCGTCACATCCTGGGGCTGGAGAAGGTCCCAAGGGTTGGGCTGTTCGCCCATTAAAGTGGCACGCGAGCTGGGTTCAGAACGTCGTGAGACAGTTCGGTCTCTATCTATCGTGGGCGTATGAAATTTGCGTGGCTCTGACACTAGTACGAGAGGACCGTGTTGGACTGACCGCTGGTTTACCGGTTGTGCCGCCAGGTGCATTGCCGGGTATCTAAGTCGGGATTGGATAAGTGCTGAAAGCATCTAAGTACGAAGCCAGCCACAAGATTAGATTTCTTAGGGTCGTTGTAGACGACAACGTTGATAGGCTGCAGGTGTAAAGACAGTAATGTCAAAGCCGAGCAGTACTAATTGCCCGTACACTTTCTTCTTAGCCAGTATGGTTGGCTAGATAATTTTAGCTCTTAAAAGACTGGAAAGAGTTTCTTTATTGCTTTTACATTGTGTTTATCTTAATAAAATAAGAAATTAAAATATTAAGGTAGCTATAGCATCAGGGTTCCACCTCTTCCCATTCCGAACAGAGAAGTTAAGCCTGATCACGCCGATGGTACTGCGTAACAGTGGGAGAGTAGGTAGCTGCCGTTTTAGCAGGGAGTTCTGGTCATTATAAATGACCGGGACTCCCTTTTTTTTGTTTGGACAGATTGTATGCAAAAAAGGTATATCGGATCACCATCTATTAATGTAGAATTTGAAAAGAAGGCACAGCTGCTTTATTTTAATTGTTTATTATTAGTGTCCGGTAAGCAGAAATTAGAGCGCAAAAAAACAGGATTGAACTTTTACGAGTTCAGCTCCTTTTGATTTACTTTGTTTTTTACCATAATGCTGTCAGTACTCAAAGCTTGACCGATCATTGCGGATTGAATGGCAATTATTGCTGTCCGGTAAAACTTTTTAAATCAAAAAAATAATTTGGGTTGAGTTCATCAAAGAATTCAGCCCAGATTGTCTATATACGTTTTTGCAAAAAAGCCTTATAGACATAGGCTAAAGTATGAATTTTACCGGACAGCTCGTTCTCTCACAGCTATTATTATTCATAGATAAGTCAGAAATTGTTCGAATCGGTTAAATCGAAGGTTATGATAAGTACATAAAGAAGTTTGATATCTATACTCACTTTATAATCCTCCTGTTTGTTGTATTTTAAAGATACGATTCAATCCGGGGGGAATAGTTATAGGATTATTCTTTAATGTAAATAAATTTCAGCATCTGGATATAAACTATTGCATTAAACGTAGCACTTTTGTAGAAGCCAATGAGCGTAGAAGTAGCCCCTGTTCGAGAAAGTATATGCATTTCTTTACAGTCGTTATTCGGGATATTTAGCGGACAGCCGACTTACCTGGAAAAAGATGAAGCGGCTATATATTATGGATTCAGTAACAATTTCTCTGTTCTGTAATATTCTAAGGAGGTATACGTAATCCTAAGCGAGGAAAGAAAAGAGGAGGAATAATAGCTAATACGTTTATCAAAGCCGAAGAGGATGTTGTTTGGGATGTTCCTTGTTTGGTTCGTTACACTTCAGCAACAACACAAGATCATGTCCTTCTTAAAGAGGTTAATTTACCAAATGACATATACAGAAGATGTTGGCGGATAGAGAGTCTGTTCAAATAATTCAAGCAGAACCTTCTGATTAAATATTTCTATGGAGATAGCGTAAATGCAATAAAATCAGAGATTTGGGTAACAGTGATAGATTGTTTTCTACTCAAAAGAATAAGAAACAAGGAAAAAGATCATGTGTCTACTCTAATTTAACAACAATGGTCAGACAAATGCTGATGATTTATATTGATTTGTACTGTTTCCTAGAGCAGCCTGAATGCATTAACCTACAACAACTGTTACTTTCCTAATAAGGGGCTTGGAATGTGAAAAGGCAAAATGTATTGCTTAGTATAAATGAATTAGCAATGCATTTTGATAAAATTTTATTTTTACCGGACACTAATAATTGTTTATACTGAACTGACGTTAATATAAGTTCCTAATTGTATTCTATTACCAATAAAGATGGTATGCAATGAAATATAATTTGTAATATTGCGTTTTGAACTTTATAATTCTTTTAATAATGCTAATTGGAGATAGAATAAAGCAGGTGAAAATAATATTAGTGATTATTGCAATAATAATCGCATTTTCATCATTGATAGTTTCTCATATATTGATTAAAGATTTGTCTGTGGAGGAAAGAAGTAAGATGGAAGTTTGGTCTGAGGCAATGAAAACTTTTAATAGTGCTGATGAGAATGCTGATCTGACTTTAGTACTTAAGGTTTTGAATGGCAATAATACGATCCCTGTGATTGTGGCAGATAAAAATGGAGATATACAGAGCTATAGGAATATTTCAGTTCCTACTTCAGATCCTGATAAGTATTTGGAAGATAAGGTCAATAGTTTTGGTTACAGAAATCATAAAATTAGAATATATTTTAAATCAGAGATAAGTGCTACAAATCCTGATGAAACAGATTATATAGATATTTATTATGATGATTCGTTAATGCTTAAACGGCTTGCTACATATCCTTATGTTCAGCTAGGAGTGGTATTAATTTTTGTTGTTATTGCTGTATTTGCCTTATTAAGCTCTAAAAGGGCAGAACAAAATAAAGTGTGGGTTGGTCTTTCGAAAGAAACAGCTCACCAATTAGGAACACCAATTTCTTCTCTTATGGCTTGGATTGAAATACTTAAATCAAGATATGCAGATGATGACTTGATTTCAGATATGAGCAATGATGTTAATCGATTGCAGCTTATAGCAGATCGTTTTTCAAAAATAGGTTCTATGCCTGAGCCACAACCTTGTGAATTAAATTTAGTACTTAACAATGTTATAGACTATCTTTCGAAAAGATGCTCAGGGAAAATAATATTTGTCAGAGATTATGCTGATATATCTGTATCTGTAAAACTGAATTCATCACTTTTTGAGTGGGTTATTGAAAATTTGTGCAAAAATGCCATTGATTCAATGGGTGGACAAGGGTCTATTACAATTTTAGTCAAGAATAATGAAAGCAAGGTGCTAATCGATATTTCTGATACAGGCAAAGGGATTACGAAATCGAAGTATAAAACAGTTTTTCAACCAGGTTATACAACAAAAAAGAGAGGTTGGGGATTAGGATTGTCTTTAGCTAAAAGAATTGTGGAAGACTATCATCATGGAAAAATTTTTGTAAAGCGTTCGGAATTAAATAAAGGTACAACTTTTAGAATAGAACTTAAAAAATAAAGATTTAACCCTCATTTATATTTAATGAGGATTATAATTTGTATCTTTGTCGCCCGAATTGTATTTAATGACTTGTTTTTAAAGTAAAAATAAAGCATAATACTTATTGGTTTGCGCTTTTTTTGTACCTTTGCAAAAATATTATATAATTAGTTTTGGGAAAGTTCGATAAATATAAAGTTGATTTAAAAGCAATGCAAGCAGACTCCTGTTTATATGAGTTTGTGCTTGATAATGTATTCTTTGCTAATATTGATGGGCCTGAAGTTCAAAAAGGTAAAGTCAATGTTACACTTGTCGTAAAAAGAATTACAGATGCTTTTGAACTGGTATTCAAAACGGAAGGCGTTGCATTTGTCCCTTGTGATCGTTGTCTGGATGAAATGGAAGTTCCTGTAACAACTACAGATAAACTGTTCGTAAAGTTTGGTAGCGATTATGCTGAGGAAAACGATAATATGGTTATTGTTCCAGAAGAAGAGGGATGTATAAATGTTGCTTGGTTTATATATGAATTTATTGCCTTGGCAATACCAATGAAGCATGTTCATGCTCCTGGAAAATGCAACAAAGGCATGGTAAGCAAATTAAATAAGCATCTAAGAACAACGTCGGATGATAGTGGTAATGATGAAATAGACTCTTCAATAGAGGAAGAAGTTGAGGACATGGAAGATGATTCTATAGATCCTAGATGGAATGAATTAAAAAAAATATTAGATAATAATTAAAGTTTAAGAAAATGGCACATCCTAAAAGAAAGCAATCAAAATCGAGACAAGCAAAGAGAAGAACTCATGATAAAGCTGTAGCTCCTACATTAGCAATTTGTCCTAACTGCGGCGAATGGCATGTTTACCATACAGTATGTGGAGCTTGTGGTTATTACAGAGGCAAGCTTGCTATTGAAAAAGAAGCTGCTATCTAAGCAACAAAGTCTGTATACTGATAAAATATAGCCAGGGAGAATGCTCCCGGGCTGTTTTTTGGTATACATATTACATTAAAAAAAAATTAATGGAAAAAATTAATGCAGTAATCACAGGCGTTGGTGGATATGTACCAGATTATATCTTGACTAATGAAGAGATATCAAAAATGGTAGATACCAATGATGAATGGATTATGACACGCATAGGAGTCAAAGAACGTCGTATCCTGAATGAAGAGGGATTGGGTACTTCTTATATGGCCCGTAAGGCAGCAAAACAATTAATGCAGAAAACTGGTTCTAATCCAGATGATATTGATTTAGTAGTAGTTGCTACTACTACTCCAGATTATCATTTCCCATCAACAGCATCAATTCTTTGTGATAAGTTAGGGTTGAAAAATGCTTTTGCATTTGATCTTCAAGCGGCCTGTTCTGGTTTCCTTTATTTAATGGAAACTGCAGCAGCATTTATCAGTACTGGGAAATATAAGAAAATAATTATTGTTGGGGCTGATAAAATGTCTTCAATGACTAATTATACTGATAGAGCTACTTGTCCTATTTTTGGTGATGGAGCTGCTGCCTTTATGGTTGAGCCTACAACTGAAGACTATGGAATAATGGACTCATGTTTACGTACAGACGGTAAAGGTCTTCCTTTCTTACATATGAAAGCAGGTGGTTCGGTTTGTCCACCATCTTATTTTACAGTAGATAATAAGATGCACTATCTTTACCAGGAAGGACGTACAGTATTTAAATATGCTGTATCTAATATGTCTGATATCACAGCTTATGTAGCTGAAAAAAATCATTTGAATAAAGACAATATTGATTGGGTTGTACCTCATCAGGCAAATATGCGTATTATCGATGCTGTTGCTAATCGTTTAGAGGTTCCAATAGAGAAGGTTTTGATTAATATTCAGAAATATGGTAATACAAGTGCGGGAACGTTGCCTCTTTGTATTTGGGATTTTGAGAAAAAACTAAAGAAGGGAGACAATATACTTTTCACTGCATTTGGTGCAGGTTTCACTTGGGGAGCTGTATATGTGAAGTGGGGTTATGATGGATCTGAGAAATAACTAAAAAATAACCTGATATAAAAAACGCATCCCATTATTCGATGCGTTTTTTTGTCTTGTTGAATAACTAAAATGTATGCATAAAGCTGGATTTGTTAACATTGTAGGTAATCCTAATGTGGGAAAGTCGACATTGATGAATGTATTGGTTGGCGAACGGATTTCTATTGCGACTTTTAAAGCGCAAACAACCCGCCATCGTATCATGGGTATTCTGAATACTGACGAGATGCAGATTGTATTTTCTGATACGCCAGGAGTTTTGAAACCCAATTATAAGTTGCAGGAATCAATGCTAAACTTTTCAACATCAGCATTATCAGATGCAGATGTATTGCTTTATGTTACTGATGTAATTGAAACTCGGGATAAACATAACGAGTTTATTGATAAGGTTCGCCAACAGACAGTTCCTGTTTTAGTCCTTATAAATAAAATAGATCTGATTGACCAGCAAAAGCTGGAAATGTTGGTTGAAGAATGGAAAGAATTGCTCCCTCTGGCTGAGATTATACCTATTTCTGCAATTTCGAAATTTAATGTAGATTACGTAATGCGCAGAATTAAGGAATTATTGCCTGATTCTCCTCCATATTTCGATAAAGATCAATGGACAGACAAACCTGCCCGATTCTTTGTGACGGAAATTATTCGTGAAAAGATATTGCTTTATTATGATAAAGAAATACCTTATGCCGTGGAAGTTGTGGTAGAGCAGTTTAAAGAAGAGCCAAAGTTGATACGTATTAATGCGGTTATTTATGTTGAGCGCGATTCCCAAAAGGGCATCATTATCGGCAAGCAAGGTAAGGCCTTGAAAAAAGTGGCGACGGAAGCACGCCACGCGTTAGAAAAATTCTTTGATAAATCAGTATTTTTGGAAACTTTTGTAAAAGTAGATAAAGATTGGAGAAGTTCTGATAAAGAACTAAAGAATTTTGGCTACCATATAGATTAATATTCACCGACTGTGATAGTCGTAAATTAAAGTTGTAACTTATGGGAAATTTAGTGGCAATAGTAGGGCGTCCTAATGTGGGAAAGTCTACTCTTTTTAATCGTTTAACCAAAACACGCCAGGCTATCGTTAATGACGAAGCCGGAACCACTCGTGACCGCCAATATGGTAAGTCTGAATGGTTAGGACGTGAATTCTCTGTTGTTGATACCGGTGGATGGGTAGTCAACTCAGATGATATTTTTGAAGAAGAAATCCGTAAGCAGGTATTGCTTGCTGTGGATGAAGCTGATGTTATTCTTTTCGTTGTTGATGTGATGACTGGAGTGACAGACCTGGATATGCAGGTGGCTACAATTCTTCGTCGTGCTAAGAGTCCTGTGATCTTAGTTGCGAATAAGACAGATAATAACAATCTTCAATATAATGCTCCAGAATTTTATCGTCTTGGCTTAGGAGATCCGCATTGTGTTTCTTCTCTTTCGGGTAGTGGCACAGGAGATATGCTGGATGTTCTTGTTAGTAAGTTTAGTAAAGAAGCGGAAGAAATTTTAGATGATGATATTCCACGTTTTGCAGTTGTAGGTCGTCCTAATGCCGGAAAGTCTTCTATAATCAATGCGTTTATTGGTGTAGAAAGAAATATTGTAACTGAAATTGCAGGAACTACACGTGATTCTATTTATACACGTTATGAGAAGTTCGGATTTGACTTTTACCTTGTTGATACAGCAGGTATAAGAAAGAAAGGTAAGGTTAGTGAAGATCTTGAATATTACTCGGTTATACGTTCTATTCGTGCAATAGAAAATGCAGATATTTGTATTTTAATGTTAGACGCTACCCGTGGGGTAGAAAGTCAGGACTTGAATATCTTCTCAGTAATTCAGAAGAATTCTAAAGGCTTAGTGGTTGTTGTCAATAAGTGGGACTTAGTTGAGGATAAAACAGATAAAGTAATGAAAGAGTTTGAGAATGCTATTCGCAGTCGATTTGCTCCTTTTGTTGATTTTCCTATTATTTTTGGTTCAGCTCTTACTAAACAACGTATATTCAAAGTACTGGAAGAAGCTAAAGAGGTTTTTGATAACAGATCAATTAAGATTCCTACAGCCAGATTGAATGAAGAGATGCTTCCACTTATTGAGGCATATCCACCACCAGCTACAAAAGGAAAATATCTTAAGATAAAGTATGTAACTCAGTTACCAAATACTCATGTTCCATCTTTTGTATTCTTTGCAAATTTACCGCAATATATAAAAGAACCTTATAAACGCTTTTTAGAGAATAAAATGCGTGATAAATGGAATTTGAGAGGAACTCCGATTAATATTTTTATCAGACAGAAATAATTTAAATAAATGAGCCGCTAAGGAATTAACTTTAGCGGCTCATTTATTTTAGAAGTCAATTCGCTCTAAAATAGTATCTACTTATTATATAAGGTTATATCACTCATGGTATTTGCTGGCGCCACAATAAATACATTATCAATAAGATAATAACCCCGGGAACTAATAAAAAAGGAGTTAGAAAGATTAATTCCGTTAATGTCTTTTTTATTATCTATTGTGTTGTATAATCTTTAGCAATTATTCTTCTAATAGATTTTGTATTTCTACTTCTTTTACTTTTCGGAAAAATTCAGAGGCAAAGATAAAGTCATTTAATCTTTTATTGGTTGAAGTAAATACATCATCTTTTGTTCCTTCCCATTCTTTATTACCCTCATAAATATAATAAATCTTCTCGCCAATACCCATCACAGAATTCATATCGTGAGTATTAATAATGGTGGTCATATTATATTCCTTTGTGATGTCCTGAATAAGTTCATCTATAAGGAGAGAGGTTTTGGGATCTAATCCTGAGTTCGGCTCATCGCAAAACAAGTATTGAGGATTAAGTGCTATAGCTCTGGCAATGGCAACACGCTTTTGCATACCTCCACTTATTTCACCCGGGAATTCAGATTTAGCATCTCTCAGATTTACACGTTCTAAACAGAACATAGCCCTTTTGGTACGCTCTTTCAGAGAGTCATCTGAAAACATATTCAGGGGGAACATAACATTATCGAGTACGGAGAGTGAATCAAACAAAGCTGCACTTTGAAAAATCATGCCCATTTCGCTTCTTAGTAGTTTCTTCTCCTTTTTCCCCATGACCAGGAAATTTCGATTGTCATAAAGCAATTCACCTTTCTCTGGAGTAAGAAGGCCTACAATACATTTCATCAGTACAGTTTTACCCGAGCCGCTCTGTCCGATAATCAGATTCGTTTTTCCATTCTCAAAGGTAGCATTTATGTTTTTTAAAACATCCTTTCCATCAAATGATTTATATAATGATTTAACTTCGATCATTTCTTTAACAGGTTAGTAAGTATTAAGTCTGCAAATAAAATCAGAACGCTGCTACATACCACAGAGTTTGTGCTTGCTTTGCCTACTGCAATGGATCCTCCCTCAACTGTGTACCCGAAGAATGCAGATACTGTAGCAATAATGAAAGCAAAGAAAAGGGATTTAATGATGCCACACCACACATACCATTCTACAAATGTATATTGTAATCCATACTCAAGATTTGTGGCTGTCATTATTCCCCCAAACCAGCAGGTAGCGTAAGCTCCGATAATTCCTGCAAAGATACTAAAAGTAACCAATACAGGAATGAATATTACAAGTGCCACAATTTTAGGTAAGATCAGATAACTTGCGGAATTTACTCCCATTATTTCCAGTGCATCAATTTGCTGGGTAACGCGCATAGTTCCTAATTCTGATGCAATGTTTGAACCGACTTTACCAGCAAGGATCAAACACATAATTGAAGAAGAAAACTCCAACAGCATAATTTCACGGGTAACGTAACCTACTGTCCAGCGTGGCATCCACGGACTTTCAATATTTAATTTAATTTGAATTGTAATTACTGCGCCGATGAAAAAAGAAATCAGCAACACAATTCCCACTGAGTTTACTCCCAGTTGCTCCACTTCCTTAATGAATTGTTTCAAATACATTTTCATGCGTTCAGGGCGCGAAAAGGTTCGCCCCATCAGTATGATGTATCTTCCAACTGTCTTTAATGCTTTGAACATATTATCTTATTTGTGGGCAAATGTACGCTATTTTATGCATATTTTTACTACATTTGCCCCAAAATATAGTATAACGATGGCTGAAGAAGGATTTACTGAAAATCAGGTTGAACTTAATGCTTCCGAAACTTTGATTGAAGAATCAGAAGAGATTGCTGCTGAACCTAAAGAGGAGAGTAAGATGGTTCTTCGTACCGAAAATCTTGTAAAGAGGTACGGAAAGAGAACGGTTGTTAGTCATGTCTCAATAGATGTGAAGCAGGGAGAGATTGTAGGATTACTTGGTCCTAATGGTGCAGGTAAAACCACCTCATTCTATATGACTGTGGGTTTGATTACTCCAAACGAAGGCCGGATTTTTCTAGATGATTTGGAAATTACTAATTATCCTGTATATAAACGGGCTCAGACTGGAATTGGATATCTGGCTCAAGAAGCTTCCGTATTCAGAAAGATGACCGTGGAAGATAATATTATGGCAGTATTGGAAATGACGAATACTTCTAAAGAATATAAAAAAGAAAAACTTGAAAGTCTGATTGCTGAATTTCGTTTGCAGAAAGTTCGCAAGAATCTAGGCGATCAGTTATCTGGTGGTGAGCGTAGGCGTACGGAAATTGCCCGTTGTCTGGCTATTAATCCAAAGTTTATCATGCTTGACGAACCATTTGCCGGAGTAGACCCTATTGCAGTGGAAGATATTCAGCATATTGTGTGGAAGCTTAAAGATAGAAATATCGGCATACTGATTACTGACCACAACGTGCAGGAAACATTAAGTATTACAGATCGTGCTTATCTATTATTTGAAGGGAAGATTCTGTTTCAGGGAACTCCCGAAGACCTGGCAGAGAATAAAATTGTTCGTGAAAAATATCTTAGTAACAGTTTTGTGCTTCGTCGAAAAGATTTTGAATCAAAAGAATAAAAGAAATATCATAAAGAGAAAGAGCCGGAATTTGAAATATCATATTCCGGCTCTTCTTTTTACTTTATTCGTTTAAACAGATTGAGCCCGATAATATTTCCATATTCTCCACATGCTGAGTACAAAAATAATTGTTCCGGCAAGAGCATACCAAACATTATTCTGAGTTCCCGAAACCGTTTCAATAAATTCGTTTCCTTTATTAAACGTGTTGGGTGTGAAAGTAACCGTCAAGGCGTTGTTTAGCGCATGCGCTATTATAGGCACCCAGATGCTTTTACTCCACACATATAAATAACCCAGAACCATTCCCAGTATCATACGTGGGAAGAATCCGAAAAACTGAAAGTGAATGGCACTGAATATAATTGCAGCACAAAGTATTCCAAGATGAGTATTGCGGGTCCAGTTAATTAGTATTTTCTGGAGAATACCTCTGAATAGGAGTTCTTCTCCAATGCCAGCCATTATTGCAATAATCAGAATATTCATTATAAAGCCTCCCCAGTTGCTTGTGTTTAGAAGCTGGTTAGTTGTAATTTCTGCTGCTTTTTCTGAATTAATCATCCATTGCTCAACGGCTTTCATTGATTCCGGCAGATGCAATCCTTGATTCCAGGTGCTAAGTAAATCTATGAGAGGACTTACGGAGACAATTGCTGCCATTCCCAAAAGCAAAACAGGGAGATGTGGTGCCGTTAATTGCAAAGTCTTTGTGGTAGAATCTTTCCAAAGAAGAAACTGTGCAACCAAGGGGGTGAGTATAAAAAGAGTAAGATCCTGGATAAGAATTGTAATCCTTAAAATGTCTTGTTCCTCCATTCCTGCGCATAGTGATATTTGTACTCTCTGTAGTATAATGCAGAGTAAAGAAAAAAACACAAAGATTAGCACCAATAGAGAAATCTGGGCGAATCCTGAATATATTTCAAATGTACCTTTTTTCATTTGTTGACCGGTTAGTTATAATTATCAGAATGAAAAAAACCTTCCGTCGAATAAACGACAGAAGGTTCATTTTTAATTTCCTAAGATTCTATTGTTTAGAATTTTGGTCTTGCTTCTTTTACAACTAATGCGCGTCCTTCAAATTCTGCGCCATTAAGTTCTGCGATAGCTTTCGCACCTTCTTCGTCATTAGGCATTTCAATGAAAGCAAAGCCTTTAGATTTCCCTGTTTCACGATCCATGATAACTTTAACAGAAGCTACTGTACCGTAGTCTTCCATAATTTGCTGCAAGTCTGCTTCCCTAACACGGTAGTTAAGGTTTCCAACATAAATGTTCATAATTAAACTGATAAAAATAAATAAATTGATAAAACTCTCTGAAAGATGATCTATAATGTAGGGATTTTAAATGACAGAGAGTTTACAAAAGCGTCATTAAAACGAAAGTAAAAACCTTGTAATCGAAATCGAAAAACTAAGATATCATCTTTTCGTAGCAAAGAAAAACAATAATTTTGAACCGACAATCTTTTTCTTTCCTTTTTTTATAAAAAATGTCGTTTTTTCTTTGAAAATCATAAACTAAGGATAGCATTATTTTATTTAAATATGAATCTGCAATTCATAGATATCAAATTGATTTTATTTTAAAAGAGGGTTAGGTTATTATGCTTATAAATCTAAGCTATTTCTCTTAACAATCTTCTTTTTTAAGCCTAGGCTAAATCTATATAAGGAGTAGGCTTTATTGTAATATAGTCTACTCTATATATTTAAAAGGTGTAGACTATATTTAGAATATTCCCTTTTGTTTTTCCTTAGGTGCGCATATAAAATGTACAAGCTCTTGACTTAAAAGAATATAACAGCGGAATAATTTATCAGATAGAAATTTGATAATTGAAAGATTAACACTAATTTTGCACCCTCTTTTATAGATAAAGTATAAATCATATAAATAATTGTCAGAATGAACGTTTCATTGCAAAACATTGACAAGGTAAGCGCATTGCTTACTGTAAAGCTTGAAAAGGCTGATTACCAAGAACAAGTTGATAAATCACTGAAGAATTTCCGTCAGAAAGCTAACGTTCCGGGTTTCCGTCCGGGAATGGTTCCAATGGGTCTTGTTAAGAAGATGTATGGAAAAGCTGTTAAGGCTGAAGAAATCAATAAAATCCTTTCTGATAAGGTATACGGATACATCAAAGAAAATGAAGTAAATATTTTGGGTGAACCACTTCCAAACGAAGACAAACAACCTGAAATTGACTTTGATACAATGGATGAGTTCGAATTCTTGTTCGACATAGCTTTGGCTCCTGAGTTTAAGGCTGAGCTTTCAGACAAGGACACTGTTGATTACTATACCATTGATGTAACAGACGAAATGGTTGATCAGCAAGTGAAAGCTTACACTCAACGTGCTGGTAAGTATAACAAGGTAGACGAATATCAGGATAAAGATATGTTGAAAGGTTTACTTGCTGAACTAGATGAAGAAGGTAACACAAAAGAAGGTGGCATTGTGGTAGAAGGTGCAGTTTTGATGCCTGCTTACATGAAGAACGATGATCAGAAAGCAATCTTTAACGGAACTAAAGTAAATGATGTATTGGTATTTAACCCTAATACAGCTTTCGAAGGAAATGAAGCAGAAATTTCTTCTCTCCTGAAAATTGAAAAAGAAGCCGTTGCTAACTGTACAGGAAACTTTAGCTACCAGGTAGAAGAAATAACACGCTTTGCAGAAGCTGAACTTAACCAGGAAATCTTTGATCAGGTTTATGGTGAAGGTACAGTTAAAACAGCAGAAGAGTTCCTTGCAAAAGTAAAAGCATCAGTTGCAGAGCAGTTCGTTGCCGATAGCGATTATAAATTCTTAATCGATGTTCGCAATGTTTTGATGAATAAGATTGGTAAACTGGAATTCTCGGACGCTTTACTTAAGCGTGTAATGATGTTGAATAATCAGGAAAAAGGTGCCGAATTCGTTGATGAAAATTACGAAAAGAGCATTGAAGAACTAACATGGCACTTAATCAAAGAGCAGTTAGTTAAAGACAACGAAATTAAAGTTGAACAGGAAGATATCGTTAATATCGCAAGAGAAGCTACTAAAGCTCAGTTTGCTCAATACGGAATGCTTAATGTTCCAGAAGATATTTTGAACAACTACGCTCAGGAAATGTTAAAGAAGAAAGAAAGTGTAGAAGGTTTGGTAAACCGTGCCGTTGAAGCAAAACTTTCTTCAGCATTGAAAGCCAAAGCAACATTGAACAATAAGACAGTTTCAATGGAAGAATTCAACAAAATGTTCTAGTAAAATAAGTTGCTGAAAGTAGCATTTTGCTAAATCTTCCTAAAAAGAGGAGGCTTTTGACTTAAAAAAGAGTTACTAATGAAAATAAATAAGATAAATCTGATTTATTTTTGTAATTTTGTTAGCTCTTACAAAGGATGGTCAAAAGCCTCCTTTCTATGTAATTAATTTAAAATTCAGTCAATATGGATGATTTCAGAAAATACGCAACCAAACATATAGGAATGAGTAGTATGGTCTTGGATGATGTGATTAAGTCACAAAACGGCTATTTGAATCCCTATATCTTGGAAGAAAGACAACTTAACGTAACTCAGCTTGATGTTTTCTCTCGTTTGATGATGGATCGCATCATCTTCCTTGGTACACAGATTGATGACTATACAGCTAACACGCTTCAGGCGCAGTTGCTTTATCTGGACTCAGTTGATCCAGGTAAAGATATCTCTATCTATATCAACTCTCCCGGCGGATCAGTACATGCTGGTTTGGGCATTTATGATACAATGCAGTTTATCTCCAGTGATGTAGCTACTATCTGTACAGGTATGGCAGCTTCAATGGCAGCAGTATTGCTGGTTGCAGGAGCAGATAAGAAACGTTCAGGACTCACTCACTCCCGCGTGATGATTCATCAGCCGATGGGAGGCGTTCAGGGACAGGCTTCGGATATCGAAATTACTGCTCGTGAAATTCAGAAATTGAAAAAGGAACTCTATACAATCATAGCCGATCATTCTCATACTGATTTTGATAAAGTATGGGCGGATTCCGATCGTGATTACTGGATGATCGCGCAAGAGGCAAAAGATTACGGTATGATTGACGAGGTGCTTATGCGTAAACCTGCGGTTATATAATAAGGTATAAAGATTAAATTGAATAACTAACATTGGAAGATTCAAAATCATCAAAGAATAAAAAGAAATGTAGCTTTTGCGGACGTCCCGAAAGTGAAGTTTCTTTTTTGATTACGGGGATGAATGGTTACATCTGCGACAGTTGTGCCACTCAGGCTTACGAAATCACTCAAGAGGCTGTTGGAGCAAGTAAACAAACCGGTTCCGGTAAGCCCTTAAATCTCAAAGATCTGCCTAAACCTGTAGATATTAAGAAGTTTCTTGACCAATATGTCATTGGTCAGACCGATGCCAAACGTTATCTTTCGGTATCGGTTTATAACCACTATAAACGTTTGCTGCAAAAAGACAGCGGAGATGATGTGGAGATAGAAAAATCTAACATTATAATGGTGGGAAGCACCGGAACAGGCAAAACTCTTCTAGCTAGAACAATCGCTAAATTATTGCACGTACCTTTTACAATTGTTGACGCAACCGTGTTAACAGAAGCAGGTTATGTGGGAGAAGATATTGAAAGTATTCTTACCCGATTGCTGCAGGTGGCCGATTATAACGTTGCTGAAGCAGAAAGAGGCATCGTATTTATTGACGAA
This sequence comes from Bacteroidaceae bacterium, assembly GCA_963667395.2. Classification (GTDB taxonomy): domain Bacteria; phylum Bacteroidota; class Bacteroidia; order Bacteroidales; family Bacteroidaceae; genus Bacteroides. Next base: position 2,404,515 of record CAXXJL010000001.1, on the reverse strand, counting down.
ATAGATAAAATAGCCCGCAAAGGTGATAACCCTTCTATTACACGTGATGTAAGCGGTGAAGGAGTTCAGCAGGGATTGTTGAAATTATTGGAAGGCGCAGTTGTTAATGTTCCACCACAAGGCGGACGTAAACACCCTGACCAGAAGATGATTCCGGTAAATACCAAAAATATTCTATTCATCTGTGGAGGTGCATTCGATGGTATTGAGAAAAAAATAGCACAGCGTTTGAACACTCATGTGGTTGGATATAGTGCATCTCAGGCAACGGCGGTAATTGATAAGAAAAATATGATGCAGTACATCGCTCCACAAGACTTAAAGTCTTTCGGATTAATTCCCGAGATTATTGGACGTTTGCCTGTACTCACTTATTTGAATCCACTAGATAGAAATGCATTGCGCGCTATTTTAACCGAACCAAAGAATTCAATAACCAAACAGTATATCAAGCTTTTCGAGATGGATAACATAAAGCTTTCTTTTGACGAAGAAGTTTATGAATATATCGTAGATAAAGCCGTGGAATACAAGCTTGGTGCGCGTGGATTACGTTCTATCGTTGAGACAATCATGATGGATGTGATGTTTGAAATCCCTTCTCAAGGTAAGGCTGAATACAATGTTTCGTTGGAATATGCCAAGCATCAACTGGAAAAAGCAAATCTCGCTCGTTTACAAACAGCTTAATATCAGTATATAAGATGAAAAGATAATGGTTTGCATTATTTTTTCGGAAAATATTCTGTGAAATATACGTATTATTTAAGAAGTTGTTTATAACTTTGTTTGAGTTCAAAAATAAATTGAACTAAACTTGACGAACAGCCAAAAAACAACTTAAAACCAATGGCAAAGAAGAATATTTTAACGGAACAATTAAAAACGTACTTTGGATTTGATAAATTCAAGGGAAATCAAGAGGCGATTATTGAAAATGTATTAGCCGGTAATGATACGTTTGTACTTATGCCTACAGGTGGGGGTAAGTCACTTTGTTATCAGCTACCTTCCTTAGTAATGGAAGGAACGGCAATCGTTATATCTCCTTTAATTGCCTTGATGAAAAATCAGGTAGATGCCATGCGTAACTTTAGTGAGGATGATGGGATAGCTCATTTTATTAATTCCTCGCTCAATAAAGCTGCTATCGATCAGGTTAAATCAGACATTCTTTCCGGAAAGACAAAGTTGCTTTATGTGGCACCCGAGTCATTAACGAAAGATGAGAACGTAGAGTTCCTGAAAAAAGTTAAGATATCTTTTTATGCTGTTGATGAAGCTCACTGTATTTCAGAATGGGGACACGATTTTCGTCCTGAATACCGACGGATTCGTCCCATTATTAATGAAATAGGATCAGCACCTCTTATTGCTTTAACAGCCACGGCAACTCCAAAGGTGCAGCATGATATTCAAAAAAATCTGGGAATGATTGATGCGGAAGTCTACAAGTCTTCCTTTAATCGTCCCAATCTTTACTATGAGGTACGTCCTAAAACAAATAGTATTGATAAGGAAATAATTAAGTTTATTAAGGCAAACACGGGGAAGTCCGGAATTATCTACTGTTTAAGCAGAAAGAAAGTGGAAGAGCTGGCCGAGATCTTGCAGGCAAACGGGATTAATGCCCGTGCTTACCATGCCGGCATGGATTCGTCAACGAGAACAGATAACCAGGATGACTTCTTGATGGAGAAGATTGACGTGATAGTTGCTACTATTGCGTTTGGTATGGGAATTGATAAACCCGATGTTCGTTATGTAATTCATTACGATATCCCAAAGAGCCTGGAAGGCTATTATCAGGAAACTGGTCGTGCGGGACGTGATGGTGGCGAAGGTCAGTGTATTACTTTCTATGCTAATAAAGACTTGCAGAAACTGGAAAAATTTATGCAAGGCAAACCTGTTGCAGAACAGGAAATAGGCAAGCAGCTTCTGCTCGAAACCGCTGCTTACGCCGAATCTTCCATATGCCGGAGAAAGTCTTTGTTACATTACTTCGGCGAAGATTATATGGAAGAAAATTGTGGTAATTGTGACAATTGTTTAAACCCTAAGAAACAAGTGGAAGCTCAGGATTCATTATGTGCCGTGATAGAAACTATCTCGGCAGTAAAAGAAAACTTTAAAGCAGACTATATTATCGATGTATTGCAAGGGAGGGAAACTTCCCAGGTACAAGCCCACCTGCACGAAGAATTAGAAGTTTTCGGCTCAGGAATGGGAGAAGAAGATAAAACATGGAATGCTGTTATTCGACAGGCTTTAATAGCTGGATATCTAAGTAAAGATGTCGAAAACTATGGATTGTTAAAAGTAACGGATGCAGGACGCAAATTCCTGAAACATCCAAAATCGTTTAAAATAACCGAAGACAATGATTTTGAAGAAGTAGAAGAAGAGACTCCTATTAGAGGAGGTGCTGCATGTGCGGTAGATCCGGCACTTTATTCAATGCTGAAAGATTTGAGGAAAAAACTTTCCAAGAAGCTGGACGTTCCGCCTTATGTTATTTTTCAGGACCCATCACTTGAGGCGATGGCAACTATTTATCCGGTAACACTGGATGAGTTGCAAAACATCCCTGGTGTAGGTGCAGGAAAAGCAAAACGCTACGGGCAGGAATTCTGTGTGTTGATAAAAAAACACTGCGAGGAAAATGAGATTGATCGTCCCGAAGATTTGCGCGTTCGCACTGTCGCAAATAAGTCGAAACTGAAAGTCTCCATTATTCAAAGCATTGACAGAAAAGTGGCATTGGATGATATTGCTCTTTCCAAAGGAATTGAGTTCACCGATCTGCTTGATGAAATTGAAGCAATAGTATATTCAGGTACAAAGTTGAATATAGATTATTTCCTTCATGAAATTATGGATGAAGACCATATGCAGGATATTTATGATTATTTTAAAGAATCTGTTACCGATCAAATTGATGAAGCTGTTGAAGAACTTGGAGGAGATTACTCAGAAGACGAGATCCGTCTGGTGAGAATTAAGTTTATCTCTGAAATGGCTAATTAAAGAACAGAAATATTCTTTTAAGCGCAGGCTATACAAATTGAGATCAATAGATTATAATGTTGAATAACTTTTTCACATTAATCTAAATCTGTTTGTATAATCTGCGTTTTTCTTTTTCCATTTTATAATTATTCAAAAAAAATCGAATATTTCTTCATACCGAACAAAGATTTCTTCGTATATTTGCACGCAATAATTTCTAAAAGCAAATCCTATGTCATTTATTGCAGATAAAATTGTCATGGACGGATTAACCTACGATGACGTACTTTTAATCCCTTCATATTCTGAGGTATTACCCCATAGTGTCGATCTCTCGACTAAATTTTCACGAAACATTGAATTAAAGGTCCCATTTGTAACTGCAGCAATGGATACAGTAACCGAAGCGAAGATGGCTATTGCTATTGCACGCGAAGGAGGAATTGGTGTAATTCATAAAAATATGTCCATTAAAGCGCAGGCAAAGCAAGTTGCTATTGTGAAACGTGCTGAAAATGGAATGATTTATGATCCGGTTACTATAAAGAAGGGTTCTACTGTACGCGACGCTTTATCTTTAATGGCGGAATATAAAATCGGAGGAATCCCGGTTGTTGATGATGATAGAATGTTGGTTGGCATTGTAACTAATCGTGATTTGCGTTTTGAACGCGACATGAATAAGCGCATTGACGAGGTCATGACAAAAGAAAACATTGTTACTACCAATCAGTCTACAGACTTAGAGTCTGCTGCTCAGATTCTCCAAAAATACAAGATTGAGAAACTTCCTGTAGTCGACAAAGATGGCAGGTTAGTAGGACTTGTTACCTATAAAGATATTACAAAAGCAAAAGATAAACCAATGGCATGCAAGGATTCTAAAGGAAGACTTCGTGTAGCAGCTGGAGTGGGAGTAACATCCGATACATTTGTTCGTATGCAGGCTTTGGTTGAAGCTGGTGCAGATGCTATTGTTATTGATACCGCTCATGGTCATTCAAAAGGAGTTATCGATCAGTTGATAGAAGCTAAAAGACGTTTCCCAAATATTGATATTGTAGTTGGTAACATTGCTACCGGAGCTGCAGCGTTAGCTCTTGTTGCAGCTGGTGCCGATGGTGTGAAAGTAGGTATCGGCCCAGGTTCTATTTGTACTACTCGTGTAGTAGCCGGTGTTGGGGTACCCCAACTTTCGGCTGTGTACGAAGTGGCAAAAGCATTGAAAGGCACAGGTATTCCTTTAATTGCCGATGGAGGCTTAAGATATTCGGGAGATGTAGTTAAGGCTTTGGCTGCGGGAGGTTGTTCAGTAATGATTGGTTCCCTGGTTGCCGGAGTAGAAGAAAGCCCGGGTGAAACAATTATCTTCAACGGAAGAAAATTCAAATCCTATCGTGGCATGGGGTCACTTGAAGCTATGGAAAATGGTTCTAAAGACCGTTATTTCCAAAGTGGGGAAACCGATGTTAAGAAGTTGGTTCCAGAAGGAATTGCTGCACGTGTACCTTATAAAGGAACACTTTTTGAAGTTATTTACCAACTTTGCGGTGGCCTTCGTTCTGGAATGGGATATTGTGGTGCTGCGAATATTGAAACGCTTCACGATGCTAAATTTACTCGCATAACAAGTGCCGGTGTTCTTGAAAGCCATCCACATGATGTAACAATCACAAGTGAGGCTCCAAACTATAGCCGTCCGGAATAAGACAGTAATATCAGCTTATATACTAAGGGGAATAACTTTTAATTAAGGTTGTTCCCTTTTCTTTTTTAATATGAATTAGAACTATGGCGAATTGTGTGGGTAACTCCCCAAATGACTAATGAAATTGAATCTATTGATGAGATCATATGTTTCTATTTTATGATATGTAATATTCTATATATTTAAAATATTGTATTGAGTTACCTGCACTAAACGTTTTATCCTTCATTCTCTCTGTTTATTGTTGCTTTTTACTTAAGTCAGAACATTCTTTTTCTGATTTCTTTTTGTTTATAAAGTGATTATTTTGTTGTCTTATAATAAAAACGAATGAATTTCATTTAGAATACGCAATTTTTACGTATTTTCGCCGTTGAATTATTGATAGTTATACCAATCTATTTTTAATATGTATCTAACGAAACACGACTAATGAAAAGAAAGATTATTTTATTTGCAGGTTTAGCTTTGAGTGCTTATGCTTTTTCACAAGAAAAAGACCAAGTATTGATGAAGATAAACAATAAGGATATTACACGATCGGAATTCGAATACATTTATAATAAGAATAATTCAAACAATGAACTAGACAAAAAGTCTTTGGATGAATATTTCAACTTGTTTGTGAACTTTAAGTTGAAAGTTACCGCTGCCGAAGCTGAAGGAGTAGATACAACTAAAGCATTTCGTGATGAATTTATGGGATATCGCCAGCAATTGGCTAAGTCATATCTCACAGATGACTCTGTAGACGAAGCAAATGCCCGTAGCATCTATGAAAGACTAAAAGAAAATGTTGAAGCGCTGCATATATTGGTTCGATGCAAACCAGATGCAACTCCAAAAGATTCACTTGAAGCATATCGCAAGGCTGAACGTGCTCGTCAGCGAATCCTGAATGGTGAAAATTTTGAAAAGGTTGCCCGTGAAGTTTCCGAAGATCCTTCTGTGAAACAGAACGGAGGCAATTTGGGTTATTTTACTGCTCTGCAAATGGTTACTCCTTTTGAAGATGTTGCTTATTCTTTAAAGAACGGTGAAGTAAGTAAGCCTGTGCGCACAGATTTTGGTTATCATGTTATTAAAGTAACTAACCGCAGACCCGATATGGGCAAAGTGCTGGTTGCGCATATCTTTAAATTTCTGCCGCAAGACGCTACCAAAGATCAACAGAATAAAGCAACTGTACAGATTGATTCCATCTATAACGCTTTGCAAAACGGTGCCGACTTTGCTTCTTTGGCAAAGAAATGTTCAGATGATCAGGGTACAGCTACACGTGGTGGTGAATTACCATGGATTGGCTTCCATCAGACAGTAAAGGAATTTGAGAATGTAGCTTTTTCTTTGAATAAAGATGAAATATCCAAGCCGTTCCGTTCTCCAAGTGGCATGCATATTGTGAAGTTGATTGACCGCAAAGCTATTGAGCCATTTGAGGAGAAAAAAGATGAGATTGTTCGTCGTATGGATCGTCAGGGACGAGGAAATAAAGGCGTTGAGGCTCTTGTTGAGAAACTGAAAGTAGAATATAATTTCTCATACAATGATAAAGGAGTCAATGATGTTAAGACTTTAATGAAAAATATTCAGGCAGGAAAAGACTCTCTTACCTCTGCCGGTGCAATGAATCTTTCCGGTAACCTTTTCACCATGAATGGAATTAACTATCCGGTACAAGGCTTTATTGTTTGGACAAAAACTCAGCAGGGAAGCGTTGAAAAATTGCTGAAAGAGTATACTTCTAATTTGATTCTTGCTTATGAAGACAGTCGTCTTGAACAAAAACATCCTGATTTTGGTCATTTAATGCAAGAATACCGTGACGGAATCTTATTGTTTGATATCAGTAACCGCAAGGTATGGGACAAGGCGTCAAAAGATGAAAAAGGTCTGGATACATTCTTTGAGGAAAATAAAGCAAATTACAAATGGGATTCTCCTCGTTTTAAAGGAGTGATTGTTCATTGTAAGGACAAAAAGACAGCTAAGGCTGTCAAGAAACTCACCAAAAAGAATCCGCAGGAAGAGTGGGCAACGGTAATACGTAAGACTCTTAATAATGATTCAATTTCTGTAGTTAAGGTAGAAAAGGGGCTCTTTATTAAAGGAGACAACAAATATGTGGATAAATTAGAATTTAAGTCTGGTAGTTTTGAACCAGTTAAAGATTATCCGGTTACAATTGTTATTGGTAAGATGTTGAAGGGTGGACCTGAAAGTTATAAAGATGTTCGTGGTCCTGTTACTGCCGATTATCAAAACTATCTGGAAGCTGGTTGGATTAAAGAATTACGCGACAAATATAAGGTTGAAATAAACCAACAGATTCTAAAAACAGTTAATAATCATTGAATGAATTGATTATTACACTATCTTCGCCTTGTGTTGTGTCTAATACGTTTTTATGTAACTCAGGGCGTTGTTAATCTTGTAGTAGTGGGATTTTCCCGTAATTATGAATTAGAACGGTGTATGAGCGATGTTGAAAGAAAAAGATTAATTATTTTAAATAAAAAGAATGAAAAAGTTAGTGAACTTTAAAACGCTTGTATTACTCTTTGTGTTGTGCACTACTCAAGTGAAAGTGTATGCTCAGGATAATGTGATTGACGAAGTGGTTTGGATCGTGGGTGATGAAGCCATTTTGAAATCGGATGTTGAAGAGGAACGGCTGAATGCGCAGTATAACGGAACCAAATTTGATGGTGATCCTTATTGTGTAATCCCGGAGCAAATTGCCATCCAGAAATTATATCTTCATCAGGCTGCTATTGATAGTGTGGAAGTTACCGACTCAGAAGTTCTGCAACAGGTAGAGTGGCAGATAAACAACATCATTCGTCAGATAGGTTCAAAGGAGAAGATGGAGGAATATTTCAATAAGACCTATACCCAGATTCGGGAAACAATGCGTGAAAGTACCCGCGACGGATTAATTGTGCAGAAGATGCAAAAGAAGCTGGCTGGAGAAATTAAAATAACCCCTGCCGAAGTAAGAAGATATTTCAAACAAATACCTCAGGATAGTATTCCTTATGTTCCTACTCAAGTAGAAGTACAAATTATAACTCAGGAGCCTAAGATACCTCTTACTGAAACCGAAGATGTGAAAAGGCGGTTGCGTGAGTATACTGATCGTATCAATTCCGGCGATACTCCGTTCTCATCTTTAGCTATTATTTATTCTGAAGATCCAGGTAGCGCGCGCCGCGGTGGAGAACTAGGATTTATGGGAAAAGGTGAGTTATTGCCTGAATTTGCAGCAGTAGCATTTAACCTACAAGATCCCAAAAAAGTATCAAAGATCGTAGAAACAGAGTATGGTTATCATATTATTCAGTTAATAGAAAAGCGTGGCGACCGTATCAACTGCCGTCATATCCTGTTAAAGCCAAAAGTTTCTGAGAAGGATTTAAGTGCAGCTACGCTTCGTTTGGATTCTATTGCTAATGACATCCGCAAGGAGAAGTTTACTTTTGATCAGGGCGCTTCCGTCATTTCTAATGATAAAGAGACTCGCAATAATAATGGTTTGATGGCAAATGCAAGAACCAGCACTTCAAGATTCGAGATGGATCAGTTGCCTCAGGAAGTTGCAAAAGCTGTTGATAAACTAAACGTGGGTGAAATATCGAAAGCCTTTACTATGATAAATGAAAAAGGCAAGGAAGTTTGTGCTGTAGTTAAACTGAAAACAAGAATTGATGGTCACAAGGCAACTATGACTGACGATTATCAGAACCTGAAAGAACTTGTACTAGGCAAGCTGAGAACAGAAAAACTTAATCAATGGATTAAAGATAAGCAGAAGAGTACATATGTTCGTATCAACGAAAACTGGAAAAACTGTGACTTTAAGTATCCGGGTTGGATAAAATAAATGAAGAGAAGCACTAAAAAAATATGCTGAAGAATAATATAAAAAGATATTCAATAAGCAGGCACAGAATACTATTGATGGGTATTCTGTGCCTGTTTGGCGTTTGTTTAATAGCAGGAAATAAGCCGGTTGATAAGAAAAAGCAAAAACCTAAAAAGGATATGATTTATATCCTCAACTCAGACGAGACAATTGGTAATGAACTGCTTAGGCCTGATATTACAATGCTACAGGGAAATGTTAAGTTGCGTCACAAAGGCATGTATATGTTTTGCGACAGCGCATATCTTAATGAGAAAATGAATTCCTTCGAAGCTTTTGGCAAGGTTCATATGGAGCAGGGCGATACCCTGTTTATATACGGTAACTATTTGAAGTACGATGGCTACAAAGAGCTGGCCACACTCCGCGAGAATGTTAAGCTGGTAAATAGAGAAACAACCTTGCTTACCGATAGTCTTGACTATGACCGCGTGCTCGATAAGGCTTATTATTTTGAAGGTGGAACCTTGCTTGACAAGGAGAATGTGCTCACATCTGATTGGGGAGAGTATAGCCCTTCTACAAAGAATTCGGTATTTAACTTTGATGTAAAGTTGGTAAACCCACGTTTTACTTTAAAAACAGATACACTGAAATATAATACAGCCACAGGGATGGCTAATATTGTGGGACCCTCACGCATAGACAGTGAAAAGAACCACATTACTTCCAAGCGTGGATACTATAATACACGTGCCGACCAGGCACAACTGGTTGATCGTTCTCTTCTTGTAAATGAGGATGGCAGGACGTTGACCGGAGATAGTATTTATTATGACCGCAAGAAAGGTTACGGTGAAGCATTCAACGATGTGTTAATGACAGATTCAGTGAATAAGAACTTTCTTAAAGGCGACTATTGCTTTTATGATGAACTCAAAGGAAATGCAATAGCCACGAAGCGGGCATTGGCTGTTGATTACTCACAAGGCGACAGTTTGTTTCTGCACGGTGACACACTTAAACTGAACACATTCAATATTAAAACAGACTCCATGTACAGAGAAATGCATGCTTTTGATAAAGTACGGTTTTTCCGCAAAGATATTCAGGGAGTGTGTGACTCGTTGTTCTTCACAACAAAAGATACTTGCCTTACCATGTACAAGGATCCTATTCTGTGGGCGGAGAACAGGCAACTATTGGGCGAAGAGATCAGAGTATATATGAATGACAGCACCATTGATTGGGCACACATTGTTAACCAGGCTTTGAGTATTGAAGAAAAAGATTCAGTTCATTATAACCAGGTTACCGGAAAAGACATGAAGGCCTATTTTGTAGGTGGAGATATGAGACAAGTAGATGTAATTGGAAATGTTCGATTGGTATATTATCCTGAAGAAGAGGATAGTACAATGATAGGAATGAATGTGTCAGAAACCAGTCTGCTTAACATTTATCTCAAGGATAAGAAAATGGATAAAATGTTGATGAGCCCTAAGTCCAACGGCACTCTTTACCCCATGCTAATGATTCCTGTAGATAAACTTCGGTTGGATAATTTTGGATGGTTTGACTTTATCCGCCCGCTCAATAAAGATGACATCTTTGAATGGCGAGGCAAAAAAGCCGATCAAGTATTGAAGAAAAAAGGAAGAAAATCGATACCTTTGCCTAATCGTGGAGTACTAAAAAAGTAAGTTCCATGTAACTTTTGAACAAATTATATGAGTGATATTATTCGTTTGTTGCCCGATTCAGTTGCCAATCAGATTGCTGCCGGTGAAGTGATTCAGCGTCCGGCTTCGGTAATAAAAGAACTGGTCGAGAACTCTATTGATGCCGGTGCCAGGGAAGTACATATACTGATAACCGATGCGGGGAGAACCTGCATTCAGGTTATTGATGATGGAAAGGGGATGTCAGAAACTGATGCCCGGATTTCTTTTGAACGGCACGCTACCTCCAAGATTCGCGAAGCAGCAGATTTGTTTGCCCTTACCACTATGGGTTTTCGGGGCGAAGCATTAGCATCTATTGCCGCTGTGGCACAGGTGGATCTCAAAACACGTCCTGAAAATGAGGAATTGGGTACGGTTATTTCCGTAGCCGGTTCAAAGGTAGAACGCCAGGAAACTGTTTCCTGTCCTAAGGGGAGCAACTTTTCGGTGAAGAACTTATTCTTTAATGTGCCTGCCCGTAGAAAGTTTTTAAAGTCGAACCAAACTGAACTAAGCAATATATTGGCCGAATTTGAACGCATAGTTCTTGTTCATCCCGATGTGGCATTCACGCTTCACAGTAATGACATAGAACTGTTTCGTTTGCCGGCCTCGTCTCTTCGCCAGCGCATTATCAATGTGTTTGGCAAAAAATTGAACCAGCAACTGCTCAATGCAACTGTTGACACCAGTCTTATTAAGATATCCGGTTATATAGGGAAACCAGACGCTGCCCGTAAAAAGGGAGCGCACCAATACTTCTTTGTAAACGGACGATATATGCGCCACCCTTACTTCCATAAGGCGGTAATGGAAGCGTATGAAAAGCTGGTTCCTGCAGGCGAACAAATATCTTATTTCCTTTATCTCGATGTTGATCCCGCCGATATTGATGTGAATATTCATCCCACCAAGACGGAGATTAAGTTCGAAAACGAGGTGCCTATCTGGCAGATTCTTGCGGCTTCCGTAAAAGAATCTCTTGGTAAGTTTAATGAAGTACCCTCTATTGACTTTGATATGGAAGGTATGCCCGATATTCCTGCTTATGATGGGAATGCTCCTATTCAGCCACCGAAATTAAATTTCAATCCTAACTTTAACCCTTTCCAAAAGACCGGGTCTACTTATTCGCGACCTAAGGTAGAGTGGGAAGATTTGTATGAGGGAATTGAAAAGGCAGAACAAAGAGTGGAACGGAATTATGAGCCCGATGTGATAGATTACCCTGCATTTCAAAAAATGGAGCCCGAACCTGAGCAACCTACTCTGTATGATGATGAGGCTGTAATGGAGAAAAGTTCTCTTTTATTCCAGTTCAAAGGGCGGTTTATTCTTACTTCCGTAAAATCCGGACTGATGATTATTGATCAGCACCGGGCGCATGTAAGAGTGCTATTTGACCGTTATCTGGACCAAATAAAGAATCGTCAGGGAATTGCTCAGGGAGTCCTGTTTCCCGAAATACTGGAACTTCCGGCTTCTGAAGCGGTCGTTCTAGCAGAGATATCGGATGATCTTTCGGCCATTGGCTTTGAGCTGACTAATCTGGGCGGAGGAAGTTATGCTATTAATGGAGTTCCATCCGGCATTGAAGGATTGTCTCCTGTTCAGCTAATAAGAAATATGTTACATACCGCCATGGAAAAAGGAAATGATGTGAAAGAGGAAGTGCATAACGCGCTCGCTTTGACCCTTGCCAAGGCGGCAGCTATAGTTTACGGGCAGGTGTTAAATAGCGAAGAGATGACAAAACTGGTCGATTCCCTTTTTGCCTGTGCCACACCTAACTATACTCCTGATGGAAAAACTGTTTTGTCGATGCTTAAAGAGGATGATATAGAAAAGCTCTTCAAGTAACGACCTTAAAATAAAGATTTATGGAATACGCAATCTGTTTTGTTCCCAACAATCCTTTGCGGGTTGATCATGATGAATGCTCGGAAATGCTCACAGAGCTCCTTTTTGGAGAGGCATGCACCGTGACAGAATCATGGGGAAACTGGAGTAAGATTATCAATAAAGCCGAAGGATATGTAGGCTGGGTTACCACAAAAATGCTTACTCCCGTTAGTAAGGAGGAATTTGATGCTTATGATCCTGCTGCACAAAGAGTAGTAACCACGCTCTTTTCTCAGGCGGTGAGTGAAACAACCGGTGAAAAAATGCTGCTTACAGGCGGAAGTCTGCTCCCCGAATACCGTGAAGACGGAACGTTCCGGGTAAAGAACGATCGTTTCCGGTTGAACCCTGCCGATGCTCTTCCTCTTAATGAATCATTACTGGACACTGCCCTTCGTTTCCTTAACACTCCTTATCTGTGGGGTGGTAAGAATGCTATGGGAATGGACTGTTCCGGACTTACACAAGTGGTGATGCGTATGCATGGCATCCATATTCTTCGTAACGCCAGCCATCAGGCAACCCAGGGCGAACTGATTTCCTTCACACAAGAAGCACGTCCGGGAGATCTGGCCTTCTTTGATCATGCCGACGGACACATCTCACACGTGGGAATGGTGGCGGAAGAAGGCTACATTATTCACTGTTCCGGCTCGGTTCATATAGATAAACTCGACGATCAGGGAATATTCAGCAAGGAACTCAATAAGTACACACACGATCTACGGTTTATAAAAAGATATATATAACGGAATCATTTTAGATATCCCATTAAATATTTTTAGCGACCTGCGCAGCTCGCACAATCGAGTTGCGCAGGTCGTTTCTTTGAGTTGCGCAGCTCATTAAATTGACCTGCGCAGGTCGCCAAAAACATCTCGGCAGAGATTGGAAAACATGACTAGAAATAACTTTAAACTATAACTGAATGAGCATTTTATTCAAGGCGGCACCCCTCAATGATGCCCGCAAAAAAGATGATAAACAGCTGTATTATGCTGTTCCCCAAAGAAAAGAATTGGTAACCATTGACCAACTAAGCACAATGATTTCTCAGAAATGTACTGCCACAACTGGTGATGTGAAGCTGGTATTGGAGGAGTTTGCCAATACGTTAATCAGTGAACTGAAAAACGGTAACTCGGTAAAGCTTGATAAAGTGGGTACATTCTCTCTGTCGCTTACCTCAACCAAGGTAAGTAATCCGGATAAGCTTCGAACTACTGATGTAAAGGTGAGCCGCCTCTTGCTTAGAACCGCTCCTTCTTTCATCACAAAAATGAAAGATGCAGCTTTTGAACGGAAAGGATAATGTGAGTCGTTAGGTAAAGGTGATAATGATTGTCTGAACTAACGGAACAGAAAAGAAATGTCCCGCTGTCTAAACTAAGATAGCGGGACATTGTTTTTATAGTTTGATCTTTAAATCTCGCGGAATCCGATAATTTCTCTTACTTCCTTCAGTGTTTTAGCTGCACTTTCCTGAGCTCTCTCGGCTCCTTGTTTAGCAACCTTAGCAAGATATTCTGTGTTTGCTGAATAATCCACAATTTTTTCGCGGATAGGTTCAGTAAAAGCAACAACATCAGCAGCCAATTGCTTTTTCAAATCTCCGTAACGGATAGAGCAATCGTTGTACTTCTCATTGAAATAATCGTAAGTATCTTTAGTAGACACAATATCCATAAAAGTGAATAAGTTCTGAATAACCTCAGGCTTTTCACTGTTAGGCACAGTTGGTCCGGCATCAGTTACCGCCTTCATTACCTTTTTGCTGATAGTTTTGGCATCATCCATCAGGTAAATACAGTTACCTTCTGATTTTCCCATCTTACCCGAACCATCCAGTCCCGGAACTTTGATAGCCTTATCTGCCAAAGAGAAAGAAGCTGGTTCAGGGAATATTTCTGTATTGTATATTGTATTGAAACGGCGGGCAAACTTGCGGGCCATCTCCATATTTTGTTCCTGATCCTTGCCCACTGGTACCTTCACAGCTTTGTGAATAAGAATATCCGCAGCCATAAGAGTTGGGTAAGTCAGCAATCCGGCATTCACATTATCTGGTTGCTTACGCGCTTTTTCCTTGAAAGAAGTGGTGCGTTCCAGCTCACCCAGATAAGCATTCATGTTAAGGTACAGATAAAGCTCCAATACCTCCTTTACATCACTTTGTACGTAGATGGTAGCTTTCTCAGGATCAATACCGCAAGCAAGATATTCGGCAAGAATAGTGCGTGCGCTCTGAACTATATCGTTTGGTTTTGGGTGAGTAGTAAGGGAATGCCAGTCGGCAATAAAGAAATAACAATTATATTCATTCTGCATTTGCAGAAAACTCTTCACTGCTCCAAAGTAGTTGCCCAAATGCAGATTACCTGTTGGGCGAATTCCACTAACAACTGTTTCCATAATTCTATTGTTTCTAAATAATTTCCGCAAAGATACGAAATAATCACAAAAAATAGTCCTGTTAAAACATTCTCTTTCTTCTTTTTATATTTTAAACTTGAACGGATTTTGTCTTTGCAAATGAAACAAGTTTGCAGTCTTTATCCTCTTTTTGCCGGGAAATGCTCTGAAAAAGTGAGGGTAGAGCCCAAAAGTGATGGATTAGTGAGGGATGAAATTTCATCCCTCACTGGGTAGTTCCTTTATTATCAGTGATATATGTGAAATAGTTAGAGAGTGAGGGTAGGTTTTGTGTTTTGTGTTTCGTTTGTGAAAACTAAAGTCCTTTCGATGATCAATTGGAGGTGATTATAAAAGAATGTATGCTATTTACTTCTTAACCTGCTTCCATAATTCTTCAATTGCTTGCTCCAGCACATTATCTCTTCCTTTTAGATATGCATTGTAGCTTCTTTTGACTTCAATGTCGGGTAAAATACCTGTTTTATTGGGTTGAGTACCATCCGGATTCACATATTTTTTAGCACAAATCATTACTTCAAAATCGCCCGGCAATGTGATAAACATTGGTTCCCCCATGCACCCAACGCTTGGTTCTCCTACAACAACTGCTCGCCCGGTCTCTTTCATTAGTGTTAGAAAATCTTCTGAAGAAGAACCAACATACTGCCCCGAAATTATAATCAGCGGTTGATGTAATTTTAAAGAATCATTTAATTTATTTATATATGGTTGAGGATTTATTTCTTCCATAGCTTTATCTAAATAATAATCTTTGAGTCTAGAATCATACTCTCCACACATTTTATAAGTGGTGATATATTTCCTGCAAGACCATTTTCCTTGATCCTGGAATTGTGATTTAGAAAGCAAATGGTATGCAATGTTTTCCCATGCCTGGTCTGTACCTCCTCTATTTCCACGAAGATCAATAATCAAGCCTTTGCATTTTTTTAATTGTCGTATGTTGCGGTTAAAAACAGAATCTATAGTATCAAGATTTTGTCTGGCAAAAGACGTTAGTTGTATATACCCAATATTTCCATGAATGATTTTTATATTAATGGGCGGCACAATAGTAGCATCAGCCATAATCTCTTTAAGTCCATTAGAGTTGTAGTTCCGAATCATTTCTACTTCTTTCTCTTTCCCTTTCGGAGTTATAACTGTTATTTTTACTTTGGAATGTGGTTTCCCATAAAACATTTCACTCACTGACTTATCAAACTTCCAATGTGGAGTTGCTGCAGAAATGTATTGGTATACAGAATCTCTAATATATTCTAGCACCGGAATTTGATTTATCTTAATAATTTCGCTGCCTAGCGGAACTTTATCAACCATGCTTTTAGCAATGTTGCTTATCAGAATCTTTTTATCAAAATTTATAGTTTTCAAAGGCGGAACATCGTCCGGACGGTGAGAAGTATAAATGCGTGTATGCGCTTCGTTGAAGTGTGCCATGAATGAAGATAACACACGAAAATATTCGTAGTTGCTTTTTGCCTGTTCTACTTTCGGTAGGTAAGTCATGTATAAACTATCTATATTTACTTGCTGCAGAGTTTCAGGAAAAGCAAAGCTGTAGTGCATCTCTTTCCAGATAAGTGATAGAGAATAAATTCTTTCCTCATGGTTTGGCATTTTTTCTTGTGCCGGAAGCTTATTAACCAGTGTTGTACTAATAAGCATAAATATGAAAATAGTTTTTTTCATCGCATTTGTTGTCTCAAATTTATTATTGCAAAATAAAGTACTGATAATGATATGTAAATGGCTGCAAATATAATATTCTTTTTGGTAAAGAATTGAAACTTTGTTTATTTTTATTGCTAACCAAATTGTGATGAATCGTATTCCTTAAAGACGGCATGATGCAGACTTTAAAAGGTGAATATCAGGAATGTTTTATTTGCAGAACCACTTTCTATTTATTTTTTTATAAATTGCAGATGTTTATCAATAACACAGACCTAAGAAATTTATCAAATAAATAGAATGCAAACAATAATATCCCCAGCCAAAACGATAAATACCAAAAGCTCACAGAAAGTCCCGACTAAATCAACTCCACAGTTTGCCGGTGAAGCAAAAAAGATTGCACTCCACATGGCGCAATATTCTATTGAGGAATTGGAACGGTTGCTGAAAATTAGTCCGAAGCTGGCTCTGGAAACATTTAAGCGGTTCGAAGCGTTTCATTCTGATGAGGCTCCTTCCCTTCAAGCCCTTCTGGCTTATACCGGAATGGTGTTTAAGCATATTGCTCCGGCGGACTTCTCTAATGAAGATTTTCTTTATGCTCACGAACATTTACGGATAGCTTCTCCCTTCTATGGAGTTGTGCGTCCGCTGGATATGATAAAGGCTTACCGGATGGAGTATGATGTGAAGCTTCCCGAACTGGGAGGAATAACAATGGCCGATTACTGGAAACCGAGACTTACTAAACCTTTTATTAAAGATGTGAAGAAGAGTGGGGGAGTGCTGATTAATTTGGCAAGCATGGATATTCAGTCTTCGCTTGATTGGAAACTTCTTGAAAAGGAAGTCAAAGTAATTACTCCCGAATTTAAAATGTGGAAAAAGGGGAAACTGGACACGGTAACCATTTATGCAAAGATGGCAAGAGGAGAGATGACCCGGTTTATTCTGAAGAACCGTATTGAGAAACCGGAGGAGTTGATGGCTTTCACATGGGAAGGCTTTACGTTTGCTCCCGAATATTCAGCGGATAATCGAATGGTGTTTATATGCTGATTGAAAAGAAGGCTTCGTTAATAGGGCATTAAATAGAGTGAGGAAGGAACGTTTCGCAACGGCCCTTCCTCTGTTAAGTAAATTTAATTGTGTAATTAAACTTGAAATTTATTTTTTACTACTCATTACTCCTGAATCTTTATCTTCATTATTTAAACGCTTCTGTGCAGACTCGTATTTTCGCCCAAAACTGAAATTATAGGATATTTTAAGTGCATACAACTGCGAACTTTCTTTTATGTAAATCCAGTTCTTGGAAGGAGCCGAAGCATTTCTGTTTTCGCTCCCCACTTTCCAATTGTTTGCAAATGGGTTTAATACCATTGCACCCAAGCTTAATTGTTTGTGCTTATACATTAGTCCAACCAGATGATAGTTTTCGTTATAGTCTAATGTCTCTCCATAAAAATTATTCTTGTGATTTTTTATCTGAAAGAATGCCGACCAGTTCTTATAATACCCATTTGCTTCGGCCAGATAGTACCAGTTTGAATAGGTGTGGTGATAATTGTTTCCTTTACTGTCGAAATAACTAATTCCTGTCACCAGCTTTACAGTGAAATGGTTTTTGAAAGGGTTAATGGAAAGCTCAGCTTCTGTATTCAGTTTCTGCCAGCTTTTTTGATTATCCTTTGTGCGGATAAACTTATTATCTATCACCTGAGTCTCTTCCATTATAGGTTTGTTGTAGTACCAATGGCCAACAGATAAACTGCCGCTAAAAATCCCTTTTCTAATATCATAGTTAAGTGAGTTGGTGTATGTCATCACCGGCTTCAAATTGCTGTTTCCTCTGCGAATCTGTAAGGAGTCAATGGCTTGGCCTACATTACTTAAATCGGCCAAAGAGGGTGCGGAATTATAAATGTTTCCCCGGTAACGAAGAAAAGAACTCTCACTGAAGTTATACTTCAAACTGATGGTTGGGCGGAAAGTATAGTTTTGATATCCTTCGCCCGCCTGGCTAAACCAAGAGCGGGATCCACCAATTCCTATGGAGTAGTTGAACTTATTTGCTTTTCCCTGAAACTCATTATAGATATAGGTGTCCGACTGTTTCATGTCTGTTTTAGTAATAGAACTGCCCGAAGAATATTCATTATCGGTAAAACTCTGAGTGTGTTTCAAACCGGCACTCAAACGTCCGGCTTTGAAGCCTTTCTCGTATATACCTTCACCAATCAGTGAATATTTCTTTCCATCCACATTCGTAAAAAAGTCTGTTAGTGTTTCAGTTCCTCTTGTCTCTTTATAAAATCTTTCAGAATTAGAGTTTATATAGGTTCCCACCACATTTAGTATCAGAAACTGCTGATTCTTTAGGTTGCGTTGAAAATAAAGATCCAGTGAAGGACGGTGTTCCCAAGAAGAAGACTTATCGGTCATGTTAACTCCCTGCTGAGGATTACCTATAGGATAGAGCAAACTTTGAAAATTCATTTTTGGGTTTCCGTTAATATTTCCCCTTAAAGTGGCATTAAAAAACCATTTATTGGGTTCCTGATAGTTATAATTCAACTGCATATAGCTATTGTTTTGCCCCCATTTATCAGGCGTTCCATCTTCTACCCGGGTAAGGCTCTTGCCATCGGAGAAGTTGAAAGTCTCTGAATTCTCACGCCACATATGATTCATGGCTCTGTAACTACCATAGTAGAATAACCCAAACTCTGATTTTTTATGATTTACTTTTGCGCTTACGTTATTATCACCAAATGGCACGTGCGGAGAATCAGTAAGATCAAAGGAAACAAAACCACCACTGTTTCGTCTGCGGGTGATATAATCAATCACTGCTTCAGCGCCATCGTAACGAAGTCCCGGATCTTCATGATGCTCAATACGAAGTATATCTTCCGGGCGTAAGGACATAACCTCCTGAACACTGGATTTTACACCGTTAATTCTTAGTTGAACTTCGCCTCCTCCTGATGCAGAGATGGTATTTCTCATTGGATCAATGTCGATACGTTTTAATTGCAGCTGTTGCAACAGGTTGAATCCGTTAGTTGAGGCTTTCATTTGTTTAGAAGTTGGCAATATAATTTTGCGGTCTGCCTGGTTTATTACACTGGAAGCAGTAACAACTACTTCATTGAGAGCTATATCTGTGGAGTCTATTTCTATATTCCCCAAATCAATATCCTTGGTAAAATCTTGAATAGCAAGGTTCTTTGTTTGATATCCCAGGCTGGAAACCTGAAGATTATATATCCCTTTTTGCAGGTTCTCCATACTAAACTTTCCTTTATCGTCGGCCATTCCACCTGTAACAAAGGTTGAATCATTCTTTATAAGAATTATATTTGCGAATTCAATGGGCTGTTTGGCTGTAGACATAATTCTACCTTTTATTTGTAACGTCTGGGCTGAGAGTATTTGGCAGATAAGAATTGCGACAAATAAACTATATATCTTTTTCATGATAGTGACTCGTTTTGGTTTTAATAGAAATTCTGTTAGTCAATGTAAGCGCTACATGAATTTAGACGGGATCAGTTTTAAAAAAGTTGCAGTGATTCTTTATTTTTCTTCAAATATTCCTATCTCTTCTCTCTTTACGAGTTTAAATATTGAGGCGGATTGTTTTCTAAACGCTCCTTTTATAGTCAAAAAGAGACAGTTTCCTTTCTTTTGGTTTCCACTTAAAAGAAGATTAAAAGACGAGCTCCTTTTTGGGGTATCATTATGCCTTTCTTTCGGTCGACGAGAATCTCCTGGAAATAAAAAGACGGATAGTTGGTCAGAATATGACAGTGATGAACAGGTATTCGCTGAAATCTCTAAAAAAAATATTTTCTCTTTTATGCTGATAAACAGAGCTTTTGCTTTTTTCTTCTAATTTAGTTTAAAAAATAAATGCAGAAAGTTTTGCAAGTCTCAGAGAAAGCTGTATCTTTGCATCGCTTTTAAAACGAAAGTGTCTTGGGCGTTTAGCTCAGCTGGTTCAGAGCATCTGCCTTACAAGCAGAGGGTCGGCGGTTCGAATCCGTCAACGCCCACACAAAAATCCAGAGACTTTCGTTGATAAAAACTCGGGCGTTTAGCTCAGCTGGTTCAGAGCATCTGCCTTACAAGCAGAGGGTCGGCGGTTCGAATCCGTCAACGCCCACCGAAGATAATTAGTCTTGCAAGTTTTTCTTGTGAGACTTTTTTTATTTCTTTACCTCTTTAAT
Organism: Bacteroidaceae bacterium; assembly: GCA_963667395.2. Taxonomy (GTDB): domain Bacteria; phylum Bacteroidota; class Bacteroidia; order Bacteroidales; family Bacteroidaceae; genus Bacteroides. Next base: position 2,383,956 of record CAXXJL010000001.1, on the reverse strand, counting down.
ACAAACTTTTCCTACTTTGCATATCTCTCTATTCAAATAAAAGAACTAATTTTGCAATCTGATAATTATCATTACACTATGAAACTTGATTTACTTACGGCTATTTCACCGATTGATGGTCGATACAGAGGCAAAGCTGAGGCTTTAGCTGCTTACTTTTCTGAATTTGCATTGATTAAATATCGTGTGCAGGTTGAGGTTGAGTATTTTATTACCTTGTGCGAACTGCCTTTGCCACAACTTAAAGGGGTAAGTGCAAATGTATTTGAGTCCTTAAGGAATATTTATCGTAATTTTTCAGAAGCCGATGCGCAACGCATAAAGGATATTGAAAGTGTGACAAATCATGATGTAAAAGCTGTTGAATACTTCCTGAAAGAGGAGTTTGATAAGCTGGGTGGTCTGGAAGAGTATAAAGAGTTTATACATTTTGGACTTACTTCACAAGATATCAATAATACATCTATTCCATTATCTATAAAGGAGGCATTGCAAAATGTTTATTATCCTTTGATAGAAGAACTTATTGCACAGTTGAAACAATATGCAGCTGATTGGGCTGAAATCTCAATGCTTGCAAAGACTCACGGACAACCAGCATCGCCTACCCGCTTAGGTAAGGAGATTATGGTATTTGCTTACCGTCTGGATCGTCAGTTGGCAACGCTTAAGGCTTGTCCGGTAACTGCAAAGTTTGGTGGAGCTACAGGAAATTATAATGCGCATTATGTGGCTTATCCTTCTTATGACTGGAAAGCTTTTGGAAATCGTTTTGTTTCTGAGAAATTAGGACTGGAACGTGAGGAGTATACAACACAGATTTCAAATTATGATAATCTGTCTGCTATCTTCGACGCAATGAAGCGTATCAATACGATTATGGTTGATATGAACCGCGACTTCTGGTTATATATTTCTATGGAATATTTCAAACAGAAGATTAAAGCAGGTGAAGTAGGCTCTAGTGCAATGCCTCATAAAGTAAATCCGATTGACTTTGAAAATGCGGAAGGAAATTTGGGAATAGCAAATGCTATCCTTGATCATTTGTCTTCAAAACTACCGGTTTCTCGTTTGCAACGCGACTTAACTGATTCAACAGTACTTCGTAATGTGGGTGTTCCATTTGGACATGTAGTGATTGCTATTCAGAGTTCTTTGAAAGGACTACGCAAATTAATATTAAACGAAACTGCTATTTATAATGACTTGGATAATTGCTGGAGTGTAGTTGCTGAGGCTATTCAGACAATTCTGCGCCGTGAAGCTTATCCACATCCGTACGAAGCATTAAAAGCATTGACAAGAACTAACCAGGCTATCACTGAATCTTCAATTAAAGATTTTATTGAAGAGTTAAACGTTAGCGAGGAAATAAAGAAAGAATTAAGACTTATAACTCCACACAGTTATACCGGAATTTGATTTTTTAATATATATATATAGATAGGCCGCGAGGCCAATAGTTTAAATTTTATTCGAATAAAGTAATGAGTACAGACAACGAAAATTGGCGAGATTCTAACAAAGAAAATAGAGGCGCCAGCCGTGATGGTAATAAGTCTTTTAACAGAGAAGGATTTGGCCGTCGAGATGACAGTAAACCTTCTTTTAATAGAGATGGTAAGTTTAACCGTGAAGGACGTCCTGGTCGTGAAGGTGGTGATCGCCCCTCACGCCCTTCCTTTAACAGAGGCGGTAGTGACCGCCCAAGTTTTAGCCGTCCTTCCCGTCCATATAATAAAGAGGGTGGTGACCGTCCAAGCTTCAATCGTGAAGGTGGAGATAGACCTCGTCCTTCTTTCAACCGTGAAGGTGGAGATCGTCCACGTCCATCATTTAACCGTGAGGGTGGTGATCGTCCAAGCTTCAACCGTGAAGGTGGAGACAGACCTCGTCCTTCTTTCAACCGCGAAGGCGGAGATCGTCCACGTCCATCATTTAACCGTGAAGGTGGAGACAGACCTCGTCCTTCTTTCAACCGTGAAGGCGGAGATCGTCCACGTCCATCATTTAATCGTGAAGGCGGAGACAGACCACGTCCATCGTTTAATCGCGAAGGTGGTGATCGTCCACGTCCATCATTTAATCGTGAAGGCGGCGACAGACCACGTCCTTCTTTTAATCGTGAAGGCGGAGATCGTCCACGTCCATCGTTTAACCGCGAAGGTGGAGACAGACCTCGTCCATCATTTAACCGCGAAGGTGGTGATCGTCCAAGCTTCAACCGTGAAGGTGGTGACAGACCACGTCCGTCATTTAACCGTGGTGGTGAAGACAAGCCTTGGAGAAGAAATGAAAATCAAGAAGGAGGAGAAGGTGATCGTCCAAGATTCCGTAGCCCAAAAGGTAATTACGGTGGACCATCTATTCCTAGAGAAGGTGAAGGTGGCAGATCAGATCGTCGTCCTAGATTCTCGTCAAGCGATAGCAAATCTCAGGGATTTGCACGTCCGGTTCGCAGAAAAAGCGATGATTATGATCCAAATGCTAAGTATAGCGAAAAGAAAAGAATTGAATATAAAGAACAGTTCGCTGATCCTAATGAACCAATTCGTTTGAATAAATACCTTGCAAATGCAGGCGTTTGCTCACGTCGTGAGGCTGATGAGTTTATTACAGCCGGAGTTGTTTCGGTAAATGGTGAAATTATCATTGAACTTGGAACAAAGGTTAAGCGTACAGATGTGGTTAAGTTTCACGAAGAAACTATTTCTTTAGAAGGTAAGGTATATGTTTTGCTGAACAAGCCTAAAGATTGTGTTACTACTTCCGATGATCCTCAGGCTCGCCTTACGGTAATGGATTTAGTAAAAGGTGCATGCACGGAAAGAATTTATCCTGTAGGACGTCTTGACCGTAACACTACTGGTGTTCTGTTGTTGACAAATGACGGAGACCTGGCTTCCAAGCTGACTCATCCTCAGTTTCTGAAGAAGAAAATTTATCATGTTTTCTTAGATAAGAATGTAACCAATCATGATATGGAGCAAATTGCTGCAGGTATAACATTGGAAGATGGAGAAATTCATGCTGATGCGATTAGTTATGCTACTGAAACAGATAAAGATCAGGTAGGAATTGAAATCCACTCTGGTAAGAACCGTGTTGTTCGTCGTATATTCGAATCACTGGGATATAAGGTAATTAAGTTGGACCGTGTATTCTTTGCCGGACTGACTAAGAAAAGCCTTCGTCGTGGTGAGTGGAGATATCTCACAGAACAAGAAGTGAACATGCTTCGAATGGGAGCTTTTGAATAATAAAGAACGGGGGTATATGCAAATATACCCCTACCTTATATAATAATGCATATAAAAGACTTTTATGGAAAAGATTTGTAGAACAAGAATTGTTGATGTTCTGAAGATGGAAAGCTTTGGAACGGTTGTGAATGTGAAGGGATGGGTAAGAACTCGCCGTGGCAGTAAACAAGTTAACTTTATCGCCTTGAATGACGGTTCTACCATTAATAATATTCAGATCGTAATAGATATAGAGAAATTTGGAGAAGAATATTTAAAGCCGATTACTACTGGAGCTTGTATTAGTGTAAATGGTGAATTAGTGGAATCAGTGGGACAAGGACAAAAGGCAGAACTTCGCGCCTGTGAAATAGAAATATTGGGCACAGCCGATCCTGCTACTTATCCATTGCAGAAGAAGGGACATTCCATGGAATTCCTTCGTGAAATAGCACACCTTCGTCCGCGTACCAATACCTTTGGTGCGGTGTTCCGTATTCGTCATAATATGGCTATTGCTATACATAACTTTTTCCATGAAAGAGGATTTTTCTACTTTCATACACCTATCATTACAGCTTCCGATTGTGAAGGTGCCGGACAAATGTTTCAGGTAACCACCATGAATCTTTACGATTTAAAGAAAGACGAAGATGGCTCAATTGATTATGATAATGATTTCTTTGGCAAACAAGCCAGCTTAACTGTTTCAGGACAGCTGGAAGGTGAGCTTGCTGCAATGGCTATGGGTTCTATCTACACCTTTGGTCCTACTTTCCGTGCCGAAAACTCCAATACTCCACGCCACCTGGCAGAGTTCTGGATGATTGAACCGGAAGTTGCCTTCAATGAAATTGAAGATAATATGCAGTTGGCCGAAGACTTTATTAAGTTCTGCGTAAAATGGGCTTTGGATAACTGTATGGAAGATATTCAGTTCCTGAATAATATGTTTGATAAAGAACTTATCGCCCGCTTGCAATCAGTACTTGACAATGAATTTGTTCGTCTTCCTTATACAGAAGGTGTGAAGATTCTTGAAGAAGCTGTGGCAAAAGGACATAAATTTGAATTCCCTGTATACTGGGGAGCCGATCTTGCTTCGGAGCATGAACGCTATCTGGTGGAAGATCATTTCAAACGTCCTGTTATACTTACTGACTATCCGAAAGAAATCAAATCATTCTATATGAAACAGAATGAAGACGGGAAAACCGTTCGTGCAATGGATGTCCTTTTCCCAAAAATCGGAGAGATAATCGGTGGTTCGCAGCGTGAAGAAGATCTTGATAAGCTTTCTAAAAGAGCTGAAGAAATGGGTGTGCCTACCAAAGATATCTGGTGGTATCTGGATACCCGTCGTTTTGGTACCGCACCTCATTCAGGTTTTGGATTGGGCTTTGAACGCTTGTTGCTTTTCGTAACCGGTATGACAAACATTCGCGACGTGATTCCTTTCCCAAGAACACCTCGTAACGCGGAATTCTAATTTTGCATTTTATTATGTTTTAATATATTAAGGATGGCAGGCCGTTGGTTTGCTATCCTTTTTTCTTCTTATCCTGAAGAGCTTCGGTGGATCAGTCCGTATTCTTGAGGGAGTAAATACTTTCTGTCCTTATGTGTAAATTTTAGCTGCCCAAAAGAGGCGAGAACTCTCGCGAAGGTTTTTTCTCGAGTTGCGCAACTCGATTAACTGACCTGCGCAGGTCAAAACAACGACCTGTGCAGGTCAAATTTTCGAGCTGCACAGGCCGAAATAATAATTCCGGGTAGTATTAAAAAAGGGCTTCCGCTTTCTTGTAAAGTGGTGGAAAAGAAAAAATAATAGAAATAGTTTGCCAATTCAAAGAAAAGCAGTACTTTTGCAAGCCGATTATTATCTAAAAGGATAAAAGATTAATTCATAGCTAATTAAAGTTCCTTTGTCCGGGGAACTCATAATCAGCATGAATGTTTATGTTTATTAGTAGTTAACAATTTAAAAACAATTAAGCAGTGGATACTTTAAGTTATAAGACCATTTCTGCAAACAAAGCAACCGCAACAAAGGAATGGGTCGTAGTTGATGCGACAGACCAGGTGTTGGGACGCTTAGGCGCAAAAGTTGCCAAGCTGTTGAGAGGAAAGTACAAACCAAACTTTACTCCTCATGTAGACTGTGGTGACAACGTAATTATTATCAATGCCGACAAGGTAAAGTTGACAGGTAACAAATGGAATGACAGAATCTACTTGTCATATACAGGTTATCCAGGTGGTCAAAGAGCTATTACTCCAGCTCGTTTGCAAGCAAGACCTAACGGTGACGACAAGTTATTGAGAAAAGTAGTAAAGGGTATGCTTCCTAAAAACAAATTAGGTGCACAACTATTAGGTAACATGTATGTATACGCAGGAGGCGAACATAAACATGCTGCTCAGAGCCCTAAGTCAATTGATATAAACTTACTTAAATAATAAATAATGGAAGTAGTAAATGCATTAGGCAGACGTAAGCGCGCAATTGCCCGCGTATTCGTTAGCGAAGGTACAGGAAAGATTACTATTAACAAGAGAGACCTTGCAACGTACTTTCCATCAACTATTCTTCAATATGTTGTAAAACAACCATTGAACAAATTAGATGCTGCTGAAAAGTATGATATCAAAGTAAATTTGTGTGGTGGTGGTTTCACAGGACAATCACAGGCATTGCGTTTAGCAATCTCTCGTGCTCTTGTGAAAATCAATGCAGAAGATAAAAAAGCTCTTCGTTCTGAAGGCTTCATGACACGTGATCCACGTTCTGTTGAACGTAAGAAACCGGGTCAACCAAAAGCTCGTAGAAGATTCCAGTTCAGTAAACGTTAATACTTGCTGGAGAAATCTCTGGAGTAAGCTACGTTTAGTATCTAAACTATCGGGACTCTTAAGTAGGCTACCCGACAGTTGGTTATAAAACAAAAAAGAAAGTAAACGATTAAAAGATTAAAAAAATGTCAAGAACTAATTTTGATAATTTATTGGAGGCCGGTTGCCACTTCGGACACTTAAGAAGAAAGTGGAACCCAGCTATGGCTCCTTATATTTTCATGGAACGCAATGGTATCCACATCATTGACCTTCACAAAACTGTTGTAAAAGTTGAAGAAGCTGCTGAAGCTTTAAAACAAATTGCAAAATCAGGCAAAAAAGTCCTTTTTGTTGCTACTAAAAAACAAGCAAAACAAGTAGTTGCCGACAAAGCTGCTGCTGTAAATATGCCTTATGTAATCGAGCGCTGGCCAGGTGGTATGTTGACTAATTTCCCAACTATCCGTAAGGCTGTTAAGAAGATGACTACTATCGATAAGTTGACTAGCGATGGTACTTATTCTAATCTTTCTAAAAGAGAAGTTCTTCAAATTTCTCGTCAACGTGCTAAGTTGGAAAAGAACTTGGGTTCTATCGCCGACTTAACTCGTCTTCCTTCTGCTTTGTTCGTTATTGACGTAATGAAAGAAAACATTGCAGTTCGTGAAGCTAACCGTTTAGGTATTCCAGTATTTGCTATTGTTGATACAAACTCAGATCCTTCAAACATAGATTTCGTTATTCCTGCAAATGATGACGCTACAAAATCTATCGAAATAATTCTTGAGGCTTGTTGTGCAGCTATGAGCGAAGGTTTGGAAGAAAGAAAAGCTGAAAAAATTGATATGGAAGCAGCTGGAGAAGCTCCTGCAAGCAAGGGAAAAAGAAAACCTGCTAAAGCTAGACTTGACAAGAATGACGAGGAAGCAATCAATGCTGCTAAAGCTGCTGCTTTCTTGAAAGATGATGAAGAAGCTTAATTACTATATCAATAATAAATATAAAAGACTATGGCTGTAACAATGGCAGATATTACCCACTTGCGCAAAATGACAGGTGCCGGTATGATGGATTGCAAGAATGCTTTAACTGAAGCTGAAGGCGATTTCGACAAAGCAATAGAAATAATTCGTAAAAAAGGACAGGCAATTGCTGCAAAACGTTCTGATCGTGAAGCATCAGAAGGTTGTGTTATTGCAAAGACTGCAGGCGAATTTGCAGCAGTTATTGCATTGAAATGTGAAACTGACTTCGTTGCTAAAAATGCAGACTTCGTTGCTTTGACTAACGAAATTCTTGATCTTGCTATCGCAAACAAATGTACTACTATAGAAGCAGTGAAAGCTCTTCCTATGGGAAAAGGTACAATCGAAGAAGCTATTACTGATAGAATCGGTATCACTGGCGAAAAGATGGAACTTGATGGTTTTGGATTCGTAGAAGGACCTTCTACTTCCATTTATATCCACCCGGGAAATCGTTTGGCTACTGCTGTTTCTTTTAACATTGCTGGTGTTGATGCACAGGTTTCTCACGAAATCGCTATGCAGATTGCTGCTATGAACCCTCTTGCAGTAAATGAAGAAGGTGTTGATCCAGCTGTATTGAAACGTGAAGAAGGAATTGCTGCTGACAAAGCTCGTGAAGAAGGTAAACCAGAAAACTTGATCGAACGTATTGCTCAAGGTCGTATCGCTAAATTCTACAAGGAAGTTTGCTTACTTGAACAAGAATATGTGAAAGATCCTAAGGTTAACGTTGCTCAGTTCCTGAAAAGCGTAAATAAAGATCTTACTGTTATCGATTTCAAACGTTTTACTTTGAATGCTGATTAATAGAAGTCTTTCATAAGATACTTAAGAGCGGCTAAACAGTTTTATCTTGTTTAGCCGCTCTTCTTTTTTAATCGAATATAAAGAAATGCATATCGTTTGTAACTTGCGGATTTGCTCGAAGATGTTATATGCTCAGTGCTGGCTTTGTCTGAACTCTGAAAAATATCGTTTCCAACTATTTCCCTGAATAAATGTGGAGAACGTGAATCTTTAAAGTTAAAGGATTATCCTATCGGCTTTGTCTTTATGTATCCTTCCTTTTTCAGGAGCTCAACAATTTTAAGTTTAAAATCTCCCTGAATAATAATCTCCCCATCTTTAGCTGCTCCGCCAACGCCGCACTTGGTTTTTAGTAACTTCCCCAAAACTTTCAGATCTTCTTCCGTTCCTACAAATCCCGATATTAGCGTTACAATCTTGCCACCTCTGTTTTTCTTATCAATAGAAACCCGAAGAGCCTGTTTGGATGGTTCTATTGTTGTTTGCTCTTCATCATTATCTATATCGTAACTGAAGTTGGGGTTAGTTGAATATACCACATCCAATCTTTCTTTCCAATCATTCTTTTTCATACTTCTTTTTTTTATTTGTTTTCAAATGTAACAAACTTCTGGATATGTACAAAATAATCTTTTTCTTTATTACTCGCTTGTTTGAAAAAAATAGTGTACTTTTGCAAATACCAAATAAATAGATGGAGCATAATGAGTGATAATGAGCAAAAAGTAATAAAAGTACCAGAACCTTCTTTGCGCAGACTTCCTTGGTATTTATCAAATGTGAAACTGCTAAAGAATAAAGGGGAGCAATATGTCTCTTCTACGCAGATTTCAAAGGAGATAAATATTGATGCTTCTCAAATTGCAAAGGATCTGTCATATGTGAATATATCAGGACGCACACGTGTGGGTTATGATATTGATGAGCTTATAGCTGTTCTAGAGGACTTTTTAGGCTTTACCAATATGCATAAAGCTTTTTTGTTTGGTGTTGGTAGTCTGGGAGGAGCTCTTCTTCGTGACTCCGGTTTGAACCATTTTGGCTTGGAAATTGTTGCAGGCTTTGATGTTAATCCGGAACTTGTTGGGCAGTGCATTAATGGTATTCCAATCTTTCATTCTGATGATTTTCCGGAAAAGATGAAAGAATATGATGTGAATATTGGCGTACTTACCGTCCCAATTGAGATTGCCCAGAACATTACTGATAAAATGGTAGAAGGAGGTATTAAGGCTGTTTGGAACTTTACTCCTTTCCGTATTCGGGTTCCGGAAAACATTGTAGTTCAGAATACTTCCCTGTATGCGCATTTAGCTGTAATGTTTAATCGTTTAAACTTTAATAAGATTAAGTAATGAAGATTATAGCCGTAGGAATGAACTACGCCGAGCACAATAAAGAATTAGATTCCACGTTAGTATTATCAAAAGAGCCGGTTATCTTTATGAAACCAGATTCTGCTTTGCTCAAAGATGGCAAACCGTTCTTTATTCCCGATTTCTCTAACGAAATTCATTATGAAACCGAGTTAGTTGTAAAGATATGCAGGTTAGGTAAGAATATTGCTGAACGTTTTGCAAATCGTTATTATGATGAGGTAACGGTAGGTATCGATTTTACAGCAAGAGACCTGCAACGCAAAATTCGTGAGGCAGGAAATCCATGGGAAATATGTAAAGGGTTTGATGACTCTGCTGCAATTGGTAAATTTGTTCCTTTGGAAAAGTTTAAGGATATTCAAAACCTGAACTTTCATTTGGATATTGATGGAAATAAAGTGCAGCAAGGAAACACAGCCGATATGCTGTTTAAGGTAGATGAGATAATAGCTTATATCAGTCGTTTTTATACGCTGAAAATAGGGGATCTATTATTTACAGGCACTCCTGTTGGAGTAGGACCTGTTACTATTGGCCAGCATTTGCAAGGTTATCTGGAAGAAGATAAACTGCTCGATTTTTATATTCGATAAGTTATTTTGCTTTTTAAAGCCTGGAGGGTATATGCGTAGCCGAAAATATCTTTTTTTTCTTCTTTTCCTTCTTTTTGCTTTGCCTCTGTCAGCGCAGAACTTTACTTCGCTTAAATGGCAGAACTCTTTTGTGAGCCAACAGCTTTCGTTCGATGATGCACATTTTGCTGCCGGAAGTCAATTACCTCGTTTCATTCAGAACATAGATCTAGGCACAGGTTATGGCAACTATACATATCATGTTAAGATAGAATATCCCGAATTTCAAACATTAACAAAGAGTGACGCGTCCTTTGTTGTTGCATCAAAAGATTCTCTTAATTCTTATCCGAAGGCTGACACACGTTTATTTGTTTCTGCAAAGAAAGGAATTCTTGAAGTTTCTTTTGTTCCTATAGTTTATCGCGATGGTCAATTTCAACGCGTAAACTCTTTTAAACTGACATTAGTGAAAACAGCCGTTAAGCAGAAAAGAGCAATCTCAAAATCGCATACCTTTGCTTCAAGTTCCAATATGGCAACTGGCAACTGGGTGAAGATACGCGTAAGTGAATCGGGTGTGTTTAAGATTACCAATACGGAACTTATCCAAATGGGATTCACTAATCCCGCCAAAGTTCGATTGTATGGTTACGGTGGTTTGCTTCTTCCCGAGAGTTTTAAGATATTAAAAAATGATGATTTGCCTGAGATTCCTTTATGGCGTGAGAAAGACTATGTTCTTTTTTACGCGAACGGCGTTGTTCGCTGGGATGAAAATACAGGAGTTACTCGTTTTACTCATATCAATAACCATTATTCCAGCTATGGATATTACTTCCTGACAGAAGGAACCGATACGCCTTTAGCATTTCCGGTGGAACAATCGGTGGCTTCAGGTAATGCTACCACGGTGACAAGTTTCGACGACTATGCTCTTTATGAGAAGGACGCCTATAACTGGGCTTCCTCAGGAAGAGAACTTTATGATAGCTACGATTATGCTTCGGGTAATGCAAAAAGCTATTCCTTTGCATTGCCTGGAATTACTAATGATAAAGCATATTGTACAGTTGCTTTTGCTGCTAAATCAAACAACTATACTAATGTGGCGGTTCAGATTAATGGTGCAAGTGCCGGACAAATTTCCATAGTCTCATGCCCTACGGGTGATTCTTATTGTAAGGCACAACCGGGTAGTGGAATATTAACCTGGGAAGGCGATAAGAGCGAGAAAACTACAGTTACGCTAACTCATTCGCGCGAGTCGGGAGTTTCGGGTAGGCTGGATTATATTCAACTTAATTACAGAAGAAAACTTGCACTGTATAATTCCTTCACAGCTTTCCGTAATTTACCTTCCGTGAATGGGGTTTCTACTTATGTTATTTCCAGTGCCAATGGCAACATGAAAGTGTGGGATGTTACTACCCCTGGAGATTATAAGCAAATAAATGGTTCTTTTACTGATGGTAACTATTCATTCACGGTTGATAATCCCTCTTTAAGGGAATTTGTTGCTGTTGATGTGAATGGGTCCTTTAATAAAGTGGAGGTTGTGGGTAAGGTAAATAATCAGAACCTGCATGCATTGGAGCAATGTGATATGGTAATTATTGTACCTTCAAACGGCGATTTCCTAACTCAGGCAGAACGCCTGGCAGATGCTCACCGAACAAAAGATGGAATGACGGTTCATGTTGTAAAGGCGGACCAGGTTTACAATGAATTCTCTTCGGGAACTCCTGATGGTACTGCCTATCGCTGGTTTATGAAGATGTTTTACGACCGTGCTGTTTCATCGGCCGGACAGGTTGATGAAAGTAAGTTACCCCGTTATCTGTTACTTTTTGGCGACTGTGCCTGGGATAACCGCATGATTACTCCTTCCTGGCAAGGATATTCTTCAAATGATTTTCTGTTAGGTTATCAATCAAAGAATTCTACGTGGGAAACTTATTCTTACGTAACGGATGATTATATGGGATTGCTTGATGATGAAGACGGGAGTACCCTTGAATATAACGGAATGGATCTTGGTGTAGGTAGATTCCCTGTTCGCACTGTTAATCAGGCTACACAGATGGTAGATAAAACGATTGCCTATATGCAGAATAAGGAACTGGCTCCCTGGAAAAATTCAGTTTGTTTTGTAGCAGATGACGGAGACAATCACTTACATATGAGTCAGGCTGAAGAGCTGGCTACTAAAGTAGAGACCAATTATCCTGAGTTTGGGTTGAATCGTATTTATGCAGATGCGTATAAATGGGAAACAACAGCAACGGGACACACCTATAAGCAGGCAACCAAACGGCTGCTGGAACTTTTCAATGAAGGAATGTTTATGGTAAACTATACCGGACATGGAGGTCCCAATGGTTGGTCGGCCGAGAACATACTTGTCTCTTCAGATATTTTGGCTTTAAAATCTTCCAGGTTACCGCTATGGGTTACTGCTACTTGCGATTTTTGCAGGTATGACGATGTGTCAACTTCCGCCGGTGAATATGCTTTCCTCAATGAAAAGGGCGGTGCAATTGCTTTGTTTACTACCTCAAGAGTTGTGTATGCGCAAAACAATTCTAATCTGAATAAGGTGTTTTGCAATTATGTATTTAGCAAGAAAGACGGCAAAAGGTTACGTTTGGGAGACATTATGCGACTGTCTAAGTGCGATCCTAATTTAAGCGGAGACCTGAATAAACTAAAATTCTCTTTAATTGGTGATCCTGCATTAATGTTGGCTTATCCCGATTATAAAGTTGTGGTAGACAAGTTCAACGGAAAGGATGCTTCATCATCCAACCTGGCTATAAAAGCAGGAGGAAAAGTGCAGGTTCAAGGACGTGTGACCGATACCGATGGAAATACGCTTACCGATTTTAACGGGAAGGTTTATCCAACTGTCTTTGACAATAAGGAAACAGTTACAACTTTAAATAATGACGGAACGGGAAAGATTACCGATCCCAATAATCCTCGGGAAACAATATCCGGAGGCTTTACTTTCTCTCAGAGAGTAAAGAAACTTTTTTCCGGCAGTGATTCTATTAAGTCGGGAAACTTCTCATTCGCTTTTCCTGTGCCTAAGGATATTAATTATTCTAACAAGCAAGGCCTGATAAACTTCTATGCAGCTCAAACCTCAACTGCCCGGGAAGCTCAAGGGTCTTTCAGTAACTTTGTGATTGGTGGAACAGAATCCGGAACGGAAGTAACAGATAGTCTTGGTCCTAAAATAAATCTGTACCTCAATACTCCCGATTTTGTTTATGGAGGTAAGACTAATGAAACTCCTTACCTTGTAGCCGAACTCGAAGATAAGGATGGGATTAACACGGTTGGTAACGGAATAGGTCATGATATAGTTGCTATTATAGATAATTCGCCAAGCTATACCTATGTATTAAATAACTATTACGAGGCATACTTTGGAGATTATACCCAAGGTACGGTGCGCTATAGTTTGCCCGCTTTACCTGCAGGAAAGCACACTTTGTTTTTTCGGGCATGGGATATAATGAATAATTCTTCTACTACTTTATTGGATTTTGAAGTGGTGAAGGGGTTAAAGCCCGGTTTGTTTAATGTTGATTGCACCAAGAGTCCGGCGCGCGACAATACCACGTTTGTACTTAGTCACGACCGTCCGGAGGCAACACTGGATGTAAAGTTGTCGGTATACGACTTTGCAGGCCGTGTATTGTGGACACATACCGAATCGGGTATGAGTGCTAACAGTTATTATTATGTTGACTGGAATTTAACAAGCAATGGCGGTCAACGGTTGGGCTCCGGAGTTTATTTGTTCCGTGCTTCCATTACATCGGGGGGAAGCGAAGAAAGTACCCGTGCAGGAAAAATAGTCATTCTTGCACAATAATTGACTCGATAGAAAGTTTTATATAACAGATGAATAAGAAAGAAAGTATGAAACAACTAAAAGTATATTTCCTTTTAATACTATTGTTCCTTGCAAACATTAATTTGCAGGCACAAGACACCAAGAATCAGTTTAATCCTGTAAATACAGGTGTGACTTCTCTTTCCATTGCCCCCGATTCAAGAGGCGGTGCAATGGGCGATGTAGGTGTTGCTACCGATCCGGATGTAAATTCACAATACTGGAATCCGGCGAAATATCCGTTTACTATCAGTCGTGCGGGAGTTTCCCTTTCCTATACTCCCTGGCTGCGTCAATTGGTAAATGATATCGATTTGGCTTATCTGGCTGGTTATTACCGTATTGGCGACTATACTGCACTTAGTGCTTCTCTTAGATACTTTTCTTTGGGTGAAGTAACTGTGGGACAAAGTTCAGCCACAGATATAGGATATACCATTAATCCTTATGAAATGTCTTTTGATGTAGGTCTTTCCCGTATGCTTTCCGAGAATTTTTCCGCAGCCGTAGCCTTGCGTTTCATTTATTCCGATTTGGCTTATAAGCAAGACGAAGATGTTACTCCCGGTTCTGCCTTTGCTGCAGATATAGCAATGTATTATAATCGTTATGTTGTACTGGGGCAGCGTGAGTGTAACTTTGCAATGGGTATGAACATCTCCAATATTGGTAGTAAGATTTCCTATGATAGCGGAAATACAAGTGAGTTTATTCCAACAAATCTCCGCTTTGGTGCCTCTTTGCTTATTCCCATGGATGAGTACAACACCTTTGCAATAAGTGCCGATGCCAATAAATTGCTGGTTCCCACCCGTCCTTTGCAAGCAGTAGATGAGAGTGATACAGACTATGAAGATAGATTGCAGAAAGATTACCGTGATATATCACCCATCTCCGGAATTTTTAAATCCTTCAGTGACGCGCCGGGCGGTTTTAAAGAAGAGATGCAGGAAGTGCAGTGGTCCGTTGGTGCCGAATACACTTATCATCAGCAATTCTCAGTGAGGGGTGGTTATCATTTCGAGAACGAAAATAAAGGCAACCGGAAATATTTCTCAGTGGGAGCGGGCTTCAAAATGAATGTCTTCTCACTGGATGCGGCATATCTAATCTCAACAGCGCAAAGTAACCCGTTGGACCAGACATTGCGTTTCTCACTTTCCTTTGATTTAGATGGAATTAAAGATATTCTAGGAAGAAAATGAAAATAAGAGTCGGCTTTGGATTTGATGTTCATGCGCTTGTTCCAGGACGGGCATTGTGGATTGGCGGCATAATGCTTGACCACGAAAAGGGATTGTTGGGGCATTCAGATGCCGATGTACTTCTTCACGCAGTGTGCGATGCTTTATTGGGAGCTGCTAATATGCGGGATATTGGATTCCACTTCCCCGATACTGCTGGAGAATATAAGAACATTGACAGCAAGATACTTCTTGCACGAACCATGGAACTGATTCGATCCAAGGGATACGAGCTGGGAAACATTGATGCCACTATATGTGCCGAGCGTCCTAAACTGAATCCTCACATTCCTGCCATGAAAAAAGCCATGGCTACTGCAATGAATGTGGATGAAGAAGATATCTCCATTAAGGCTACCACAACTGAAAAGCTCGGTTTCACGGGTAGGGAAGAAGGCATCTCGGCTTATGCTACGGTACTAATAACCAAAGAATAATATTTATAATAGATATAAAAGAAGAGCTTCCGGCTCTTTTTTTTATGCCCTTGTACAAAAGAATGCATTCTTTTGTACAGAACAATTAATTCTTTTGTACAAAAGAAAACAATCTTTTGTACAAGAGATTATTTATCTCCCGCCAGGTATTTATATTTTTATTCCAGATTTCTTCTTTATCCCCCTGTCAAATACTATATTTGCATGTATAACTAAAACCAGAATAAAAACACATTAGTAAATGAAAAGAATAAATTTGATAATGTTTGCTTTTTTGCTGACAATGGCTGCTCAGGCAAAAGTAACATATAAGTTTCGCGTCAGTCTCTCTGATAAAAAGAATACAGAATATTCACTTGATAAACCTCAGCAGTATTTGTCGGAAAAGGCAATTCTTCGCAGAGCAAAACAAAAACTGGCTATTGACTCCACAGACCTTCCGGTTTCAGGTATCTATATTAAAGCCATTCGTGCCACAGGAGCGGAAGTTGTTGTGACAAGTAAATGGAACAATACGGTGACGGTTCGTTGTGCAGATTCATTGTTGGTGAAAAAGATAACCAAACTCCCCTTTGTGTGTGACGCCGAACTGGTTTGGAGGGGTGAGGAAAGAGCTGCTTCTTCTGATGCCGCCCGCACGGATTCGGTCACTAATAAACTGACAAAAACAGAAAATTACTATGGAAAGGCTTTCCGTCAGATAGAAATTCATAACGGACAGAAATTGCATGAAGCAGGGTTCCGCGGACAAGGAATGACCATTGCCATCATTGACGGTGGATATAAGAATGCAAATAAATTAACTGCTTTGAAATCGTTGAAACTTCTAGGCACACGCGACTTTGTTTCATCAAAAGCCGATGTTTTTGAGGAGAATAATCACGGCATGATGGTGCTTTCCTGCATGGCATCAAATGAGCCTTACTCAATTGTGGGAACAGCCCCCGAAGCTTCTTACTGGTTGCTTCGTTCGGAAGATATTGATTCTGAAAACCTAGTGGAGCAGGATTATTGGGCTGCAGCAATTGAATTTGCCGATAGTGTGGGAGTGGATGTGGTAAACACATCGCTTGGCTATCGTGCTTTTGATGATAAATCAAAAAATTATACTTATCAGGATCTTAACGGAATGAAAGCAATGATTTCACGTTCGGCGGGCATGGCGGCAAACAAAGGTATGGTTGTTGTGTGCAGTGCCGGTAATGAAGGCCGTGGTTCCTGGAAAAAGATCACACCTCCGGCAGATGCCTTTAATGTAATTACCGTTGCGGCAATTGATTCTTCTCTGATGCTTGCTCCTTTCTCTTCGGTAGGTAATACTACTGATAACCGACTGAAACCTGATGTTTCGGCCATCGGACAGAGAACTTTTCTGTTAAAGACCAATGGAGAAGTGGGTACTGCAAATGGAACCTCTTTTTCAACACCTACCTTCTGCGGACTGGTTACTTGTTTGTGGCAGGCTTGTTCACAGCTCACAGCAAAACAAATGATAGAATTAGTACGTAAATCATGCAATCACTCTGATTTTCCCGATAATATATATGGTTACGGTGTGCCCGATGTGTACAAGGCTTACCTTTCCGTTCATACTGAAATTGCAAATAAATAGAAACTCATTCATGGAAAAAGCACCTTTATCTCTTTATGAACTCAATGCGCTGGTAAAGCGGGCGTTGAACGAATCTCTTCCTGAGGCTTACTGGATTCAGGCAGAACTGAGTGATGTGCGTTCCAATCCCACGGGACATTGTTATCTGGAGTTTGTTCAGAAGGATTCTCGCGGCAATAATCTTATTGCCAAAGCACGGGGTACCATCTGGGCCAATGTGTTTCGTCTGCTGAAACCTTATTTTGAGGAGAGTACCGGACAGGCATTTGTGTCGGGTATAAAGGTGATGGTACAGGTAACGGTTGAGTTTCATGAACTCTACGGTTACAGTCTCACGGTTACAGATATTGATCCCACTTACACCTTGGGAGACATGGCGCGTAAACGGCGGGAGATTCTCAAACAGTTGGAAGAAGAAGGGGTGCTGACTCTGAATAAAGAGCTGGAAATGCCCATGCTGGCTCAGCGGATAGCCGTTATATCTTCAGCTTCTGCTGCAGGATACGGTGACTTTTGCAGGCAACTTGAAGAAAACCCTTACGGATTTATATTTTACCCACACCTGTTTCCGGCATTGATGCAGGGCAATCAGGTGGAAGAATCCGTGATTGCCGCGCTGAATGCGGTGAATGATTACCGCGATAATTTCGATGTAGTGGTAATTATCCGGGGTGGAGGAGCAACGTCCGATCTCTCTGGCTTTGATACCTACCTGCTGGCTGCCAATTGTGCGCAGTTTCCATTGCCAATTATTACCGGTATTGGACATGAACGCGACGATACAGTGCTCGATTCCATTGCCCATACCCGTGTAAAGACACCAACAGCAGCAGCTCAGTTCCTCATTACACACATGCACGAAGCGGCCCAATCGCTGGAAGAACTATCACAAACATTGATATCTTTAGTCTCGGCACGAATGGAGAAGGAACATTCCCGACTGGCAAATCTAACGAATCGGTTGCCGCTGGTTATTAAGAACCGAACTACTCGTGAAGGATACTTGCTTGAACAGCTTATTCAGCGAATACACGTGGGAATAACCCGTAGTCTGACAGATAAAAAGCATCGTCTGATGTTATTGGAGCAGCGGGTGAACGATGCTTCTCCCGAACGTTTGCTGAAACGAGGGTATAGCCTGACTTTCAAAGACGGCAAAACTGTAACGGACAGTGCGCAGTTGAAACCGGGAGATATAATCACTACCCGCCTGGCAAAAGGAGAAGTAAGGAGTGAGGTCAAATAACTTAATAGAAAAAAGATATGGCAGAAAAAAAAGAATCCTACGCTCAGGCAATGGAGAAACTAGAAAATATTGTTTCGGCAGTGGAGAAAGGCGAACTGGACATTGATCAGCTGAGCGAGAAACTGAAGGAAGCTCAGAAGCTGGTAAGCTTTTGCAAAGATAAACTTTACAAAGCCGATGAAGAGATAAAGAAAATAATGGAAGGGGAAGAGAACTGATTCATATTAAACCGCTGTAAAAAGGTTTTTTTCGTGTGATTTTCTTACAGGATTAAGTGGAAATATAAAATATAAAGGTTACTTTTGCTATTCAATATAGAACTTACTAAAACATCATACAATAATGGAACAAATAGATTGGGCTAATCTGTCGTTTGGTTATATGCCAACAGATTACAACGTTAGGTATAATTACCGCAACGGTGAGTGGGGAGAACTGGAAGTTAGCAGCAGCGAATATGTTAATCTGCACATGGCTGCCACATGTTTGCACTACGGTCAGGAAGCTTTTGAAGGTATGAAGGCTTTCAGAGGAAAAGATGGTAAGATTCGTATTTTTCGTATGGATGAAAATGCTAAACGTCTGCAATCTTCTTGTGATGGAATATTAATGGCTAAACTTCCGCTTGACAAATATAGAGAAGCTATTCTGAAAGTCGTTAAGCTTAACGAACGCTTTATTCCTCCTTATGGAAGCGGTGCTTCACTCTACATCCGCCCGGTTTTATTTGGTACAACTGCTCAGGTAGGCGTACACGCTGCAACCGAATATACATTTATTGTTTTTGTTACTCCGGTAGGTCCATACTTTAAAGGTGGTTTCTCATGTAATCCTTACGTAATTATTCGTGAGTTCGACCGTGCTGCTCCACTAGGAACAGGTACTTTTAAGATAGGTGGGAACTATGCTGCCAGTCTTAGAGCTAATAAAAAAGCGCATGACTTAGGTTACTCTTCTGAGTTTTACCTGGATGCAAAAGAAAAGAAGTATATTGATGAATGTGGTGCTGCCAATTTCTTTGGTATCAGAGATAACACTTACATCACTCCCGAGTCTTCTTCTGTTTTGCCATCTATCACCAATAAGAGCTTAATTAAACTGGCCGAAAGCTTTGGAATGAAAGTAGAACGTCGTCCTGTAGCCGAAGAAGAATTACTAACATTCGAGGAAGCAGGTGCTTGCGGTACAGCTGCGGTTATCAGTCCCATCGAACGTATTGACGATATTGAAAAAGGAATTTCGTATGTAATTTCAAAAGATGGCAAGCCGGGTCCGGTTTGCACTAAATTATATAATAAACTTCGTGCAATTCAGTATGGCGATGAGCCGGATGAATACGGATGGATTACTATTGTGGAATAAAATTCTGAAAAGAGTAATATTCTAAAAGCTGAAAAGAAAATTGCAAAATTCACTTTAAGAAATGATAAAGGGGGATGTTATCTTAAATAGTCAGTTAACTATATGAGATAATATACCCCCTTCTCTTCTTTATAAAACGAATGTATTAAGTTAGAAAGATAATGAATCCTGTTATTATGAGCTACAAAATAACAACTCTTGTTGATAACGTTGTTTACGACCGAGGATTGCAGGCCGAACACGGATTATCTCTCTTGATTGGAACCGGTGATAAAAAGATTCTGTTTGACACAGGAGCTTCAACTCTTTTTATCAGGAATGCTGAAATTCTGGGTATTGATTTGAATGACATCGATTATTTAGTATTGTCTCATGGTCATAGTGATCACACGGGTGGTGTGAAGCAGTTCCTAGAATTAAATTCGCATGCAAAAGTAGTCTGTAAAAAGGAGGTTCTGCAGAAGAAATATAAAGATGAACGGGAAAATGGCTTTAAGGAAATAGATCAGCTAGATGAAAGCCGTCTTTGGCTGGTAGATAGTACAACTGAAATTGTGCCGGGAGTGTATGTTCTTCCTCAGATTAAAATTACAGAAAAGAGCGATACTCACTTTGAACATTTCTTCACTGTACAGAATGGGGATATTATTCCTGATACATTTGAAGATGAACTGGCATTGGTGCTTGCGGATGAAAAAAATCTTTCTGTGCTTAGCTCATGCTCACACAGAGGAATTACAAATATTATTCGTAGTGCGCAGGAGGCTTTTCCTGAGCGGGCTTTGAATGTGGTAATAGGAGGTTTCCATATTCATAATTCCGGTGAAGAGAAATTTAGTGTAATTAGTACGTACCTGGGAAGAAGGTTGCCAAGGCGTTTGGGTGTTTGCCATTGCACAGGAATAGATAATTATGCGCGTTTTCATCAGGAATTTAGTACCCGGGTGTTTTATAACTATACCGGGTGGGTGGAAGAAATAAAATAAAAGATTGAATGGGAAAAAATAAATTACAGAAATTTGCTGATATGCGGAGCTATCCGCACGTATTTGAATATCCATATTCAATTGTGGATGAGTTTCCTTTTGAAATGAAAGGAAAATGGGGGAAAGAATTTTTTAAAAATGATAATCCAATTGTACTTGAACTGGGTTGCGGACGCGGAGAATATACAGTGGGACTTGGGCGCATGTTTCCCGATAAAAACTTCATAGCAGTTGATATAAAAGGATCACGCATGTGGAGCGGTGCTTCCGATTCTCTGAAAGAGGGGCTGACGAATGTGGCATTCCTTCGTACGAATATTGAGATAATAGACCGTTTTTTTGGTGAGGGTGAAGTAAGTGAGATATGGCTCACTTTCTCTGATCCGCAAATGAAGAAAGCAACCAAACGGTTAACTTCTACATACTTCATGGAGCGATACCGCAAATTTATGGTTCCTGATGGGATTATTCATCTGAAAACGGATAGTAACTTCATGTTTACCTATACAAACTACATGGTGCAGGAAAACAAATTTCCGGTGCTGTTTGTTACTGAAGATCTATACCACTCAGGATTGGTAGATGATATTTTGGGAATTCAGACTTATTACGAACAACAATGGCTGGACAGAGGTTTGAATATCAAATATCTCAAGTTTACTCTTCCTCAGGAGGGCGATTTGAAAGAACCTGAACAGGAAATAGAACTGGATACTTATCGCAGTTATAACCGCAGTAAGCGGAGTGGTAAGAAAACAACTTTAACTTTTGAAGACGAACAATTAGAAAACGAATAATATAATGACACTTTATCCTAAACTTATACTCGACGCACTAAGTAAAGTGCGTTACCCCGGAACAGGAAAGGACCTTGTTTCTTCCGGTATGGTTGATGACAATATCCGTATTGAAGGAATGAAAGTATCCTTCTCTCTGATTTTTGAGAAACCTACTGATCCGTTTATTAAATCTTTGGTGAAATCTGCTGAGGCTGCTATTCTTACTTATGTGAGTAAAGATGTGGAGATTGTGGGAAATATAGAGGTGAAGGCAGTGCAGGCTCCTCGTCCCGAAGTGGAAAAGCTTCTTCCTCTGGTAAAGAATATCATTGCCATTTCTTCCGGTAAAGGAGGGGTAGGCAAATCTACCGTTTCTGCAAATCTTGCCGTTTCATTGGCGAAACTTGGTTATAAGGTGGGCTTGCTGGATGCGGATATCTTTGGTCCTTCCATGCCAAAAATGTTTCAGGTAGAGGATGAACATCCTTTCCTTGAGAAGGTTGACGGGCGGGATTTAATTATACCGATAGAGAAATATGGTGTTAAACTATTGTCTATAGGTTTCTTTGTTAATCAGGATCAGGCTACAGTGTGGCGTGGAGGTATGGCAAGCAATGCTTTGAAGCAGTTAATAGCTGATGCCAATTGGGGAGAACTGGATTATTTTCTCATTGACCTTCCTCCCGGAACCAGTGATATTCACCTCACAATTGTTCAAACTCTTGCTTTGACCGGTGCAATTGTAGTCAGCACTCCTCAGGCTGTTGCTTTGGCTGATGCCCGTAAAGGAATTAATATGTTTACCAACGATAAGGTAAATGTGCCTATTATTGGTTTGATAGAGAACATGGCATGGTTTACTCCTGCTGAATTACCGGAGAATAAATATTTCATTTTTGGTAAAGAGGGGGCTAAAAACTTGTCTGAAGAGATGAACATACCTCTTCTTGGTCAGATTCCAATTGTACAGAGCATCTGCGATGGAGGAGATAGCGGTGTTCCTGTAGCACTAAATGAGGATTCTGTTACAGGTATGGCATTCCTGGCACTTGCCGAAAATATGGTAAAACAGGTGCAGAAGAGGAATGAAGAACTGGCACCTACAAAGATTGTAGAAATGCATAAATAGTGAATTGAATACGTGATTCATTGAATAATAATAGAAAAGGGTTGCAACTATTTGTTGCAACCCTTTTCTATTTGGTGTGCCGTTAACTAGTAAACAGCATGAGTTATGGCTTATTATTTACTTAGTTTCAGTCGGTGTTCCTTTGCTATCACCTCCACCTTTTACATCATCATTTTGAATGGAGCGTGCAGCTTTCTTTACGCTAGCCTTCAGTTCTCCAATTCTATAGCTGATATTAAATCCAAAGCCGCGCTGTGGATATTGTGTTTCACTGTATGAGCGGAAATTCGTAGTCTCTTTTGTAGAACTGAAATTTATATTTTTACTGAATGGGTTGCGGGCATACATGGAAATAGTCAGTCGCTTATTTAAGAAAGCCCGGTTCAGATTTATACCGTAATAGCTATATCCGGAATTCTTCCCTTGAAGTTCAATGTTAGAACCACTTCCTCCACCGTACAAACTTAAACGTAGTTCCCATGGCAAGGTCTGTTGAAATCCACCACTTACCGAGTAACCAAATCCATTATTAGACATATTATCTTTTTCGCTTTTATAATCATTGTAACTGCTGGTTCCGTTCATGTAAATCCGTGTTTTAGGAGTCATATTCCAGTTTACAAAAGCAGAAAAACGGGTTGACGACCACTTTCCTATGTTATCGAATGTATTCTTCATCACCCCATTCTCCATAAATGAATAAGACTCAATACTGTTATTTACGAATGAATGTCCCAATGTAAGATTAACATTGAACTTTTGTGTGAAACTACTGAAGTTTAAATCGAAAGAATGGCTTTTCTCACTATCCAGCTTCGAATTTCCATAACTGATGTTAGTTGGGTCGGTATCATTTACAAAAGGATTCAGATACCAGATTCCGGGACGACTGATGCGCATATTGTATGAAGCCTTCACGGTTTTAGACTGATCAATCTTGTATGAAAGATTGGCCGAAGGCACCAGGTCACTGAAATGTGCACTAAAATCTTCTCCCAGATTACTGTGATATTTCACATTCATCATTGTATATTCATATCGTAATCCTGTTTTAAAACCAAAGCTTTTATACTTAATGCTATATCCGGCATAGGCAGCCAGAATATCCTGCAGATGACTGTACTTACTGCTTTTGTTTTTATCCTCTCTATAGATGTTTTCTTCCGAATTCTCAATGTAATATTTGTTATCACTTTTACTGTCTCTGATAATATATTTGGCTCCAAGCTCAAGTGTTTGACTTTTTGTCAAAGGATTAGTAAAATCTCCCTGAAAAGTATGCTCGGTTGTATTAGGGTCGCCTGTTGTATGTGTATTTTTTAAAGTATCAGGATAATTAATTATGTTGAAATATGAGTTATAAGTATCCGATGGGCGGGGTGAAGTGCTCAGTCGGTAAGAGAAGGTGAGTAGCTCTTCTTTCTTTTTGAAAGAACGCTGGTAGTCGATATTAGCATTGATACTCTTAAAATCGTTTTTGCTATTATTATCTGTGTTATAGAGATACACAGTACCAAACGCTGCATCTTGCATTTCTGTTTTCCCGAAGGAGTTGCTTGTGTTATTTCCTCCAAACATACTGCCTGAAAATGTAATTAATCGTAATGTGTCAATCTCATAGCTGGCTTCTATATTGCCGGAGTTGTAGTTTCCTTTATAATCGTATGTTGAGTTATTAAAAAGATACTTATTCTCGTTTGAAGTAAAATCCTCGCGCTTGCTGTATGTTGATATATCTTCTGGAGTTTTATAATGATTATAATAGTAATTGCCGGTAACGGTAAACTTGCCCGACTGCACTGTAGCATAAACTCCTGCATTGCTCCCGGAATTTCCTGCTCCTGCATTAAATGTTGCAGTATATCCCTGCATGCCACTTCCCACAGTAATAATATTCAATATACCCGAAACTCCTTCTGCATCATATTTGGCACCAGGATTGGTAATTACCTCAATTGATTTTATAGAGCTGGCTGGCATGCTTTTAAGAACTTCGGTGGGGTTGTTACTTATCATGTTATTAGGCTTCCCGTTCACGTAAATTTTGAACTTACTACTTCCGTTTACTTGTATTTTGTCTTCTCCATCTACAGTAACCATTGGTACTTTACGAAGCATCTCAAGTGTGTTACTGGTTTTAGAGTCCGGATCATCTTCTATATTATATGCCAGCTTGTCAATTTCTGCTTTAACCAGTGGTTTTTGTGCCACTACTTCTACGCCCTTCAGTTCTTTGACAGCTTCACTTATGTAAATTGTGCCTAAATCTATCATTGCTGAATTAGGCTTTACGGTGAATTCCTTGGAAATGACTTTTTTTCCTACAGAAGTGAAAGAAATAAGAAGAGAGCCTTCTTCTGTTATACTTTCTGTAAACTTACCGTTGGCATCTGTAACCAGAATTTTTATGGGTTTGTTTGGTGTTACCTTTTTGCTTATCCTAATAGTAGAATACGGTTCACCTACTTTAGTGATTGAATCAAGGAGAATTCCTTTTACTGTAAAGATTACGGGTTTTTCTGTTTGTGCTGTTACTGTTATACACAATAAAAATAGCGTAAAAGCTAATAAGTATTTTTTCATGGTATATTTTTTCTGGATTAGACGTTCAAACATAAATTAAAATCACTCTTTTTCTTAACAATGTTAATTTGTTGTTATAAGTTAACATTAATCGAATAAAATGAGACCGATTTAATATTTTTTATGTATTATCGGCTAATATCTTTTTTTCTGATACATAAGTTATTAACCACCCGGGTGTACCGTTCCTGCATACCCGGATGTAGAGTATGCGTACATCCGGGAGTAAGAATACCGCACACCCGGATGTAAATCAAAAGTTTCAGTGATTAAATATCAAGCGCGTGAGATGCGTTTGCAAACGCGCACTATTGCAATAAAGTGGCGCATCTTTATTTTACTGTGAATTAAGGTGTTATGTCTGTTTTGCGTGAGATGCGTGAGATGCGCGACCTTTTATAACCTTTTTCTTTCTGATTATTGATATAGCTGTTTCAGCTCTTTTTTTAAGTTTTATTTACGCTTGTGTTCTATTTAATAATATAGTTTGAATGTTATTGGAATTATATAGTAAACAGGAACATTTACTCCATTCTGTTTTCCGGGAATCCATTTGGGCATACTTTTAATTACCCGAATAGCTTCTTTGTCGCAATAAGGATCAAGTGAGCGCATTATTGTAGGGTTTTCTACATCTCCATTCTCTGAAATAGCAACACGAATATATACTTTTCCTTCTACTCTACTATTATCAGATACAGGATACTTTAAATTATTATGGATATATTGAAGTAAAGCAGCTTCACCTCCGGGATACTGAGGCATTTCCTGTACAGCTGTGTAGGGCTCTTCAGAAGTTCCTTTTTTGATTGAGGTTCCATCTTTAGTTATTGCTTTCTTTTTAAGCATAAAGTTGATAGGTACCACATAATAAACAGGAACATTTACTCCTTTTTGTTTTCCGGGAACCCATTTGGACATACTTTTAATAACCCGAATAGCTTCCGCATCACAATACTGATCAAGAGATTTCATTATTTTAATCTCTCCAATATCTCCTGTTTTTGTTACCACAAAGCGAACATATACTTTGCCTTGAACTCCGCTTTTCAAAGATTGTGCAGGATACTTTAAATTATTAAAGATATATTGAAGCAAAGCAGGCTCTCCTCCCGGATACTGGGGCATTTCTTCCACAACTGAGAAGGTGGCATTATTACCGTTATTGTTTTTTTCTTTTTGATGCAAGATAATAGTCATATCCTGGTTTCCTTCTTTGGGAAGCAATATTTTTTTGGAGCTAAAATCCTTATGAGAAATAATGAGTATATCCATTGGTTGGGCTTTAATGGTAAATTCTCCTTGTGCATTGCTGGTAATAACTTTCCCCGTTTTCTTGAGCATAATGTTAGCATTGGCTATCGCTTTTCCTTCTGCATCAGTCACCTTTCCCGAATAGATATTTGTTTCAGCAAAGGTTGCATTTGAGGATGCAACAGGTGCATTCGTTTCAGGTGTAATTTCTTTAACGGCGTTCATTACATCTTTGGTTATTGCCCCTGTGGCCCGGGCTACAGTTTCGATGTTACTAAATAGCATCAGCAGGGCTGCTAAAGGAATAAACATGGTGTATTTTGTTCTTCCTATACTTTTTGTTTTTTTTCTGTTCATCATAATAATTCTGTTTTTAAGAGGTAATACATTAAAACTATTATATAAATTTGCTGCAGCCTTTTGATTTGCCAATCCCAACAGATGGAATTGATAACTTTTTGTATCATGCCCGGAAAGAACGACCCGGTTGTCGGCCATATATTCCAGATTATTCCGTACTTCTCTTTTTAAAAGCCAGGAAAATGGGTTTATCCAACAGAGAATATTCATCAGTTCACTGAAAACAACATCTATGGAATGCCATTGTCGGGCATGAGTCTCTTCGTGAATCAGAATTTCTTTCGCTTCTTTTTCTGAATGTAATTCAGGAGATATGAATATCCAGTGAAAAAAAGAAAATGGGGAAGAAGGTTTATTGAGAATTCTTACAGTGATTCCGTTAACATCTGCTTTTCTGCATCGGATAGCAAGAATGCTAATGCTGATTATTTGAATCAGGAAACGTATAAATAGTAGTGCGGAACCTATCCAGTAAACCACCGGTACTATGTTTTTAATTAGTTGTGACCACGTACTGCTTTCCTGAGGAGTAATTCCTGCTTCCGGCAATATGTTTGCGGCATAAATAGTTACTATCTCATTCATAGGTTCCTGTTCTTTTACCCAATCCTGAATATTCATAAACGGATAAAGGAAGGAAATGATTAAGAAAGAAAGTAGTGCATATCTGCGCCAGTGGAAAAAGGTGTCTCGATAGAAAAACAAGCGATAAAAGGCATAAAATAAAGCTATGCCGATATTTATCTTTAGGAAATAGGCGAGCTCGGGTGTCATAGTATTTATGTTTTTGTGTGGTTATTCCTTTCCTTTTTCAATCATTTTGATGATCTCTTTTAAATCGTCTGCCGAGATTTTTTGTTCGCGGGCAAAGAAAGTGACCATTTCCTTATAAGAGTTTTCAAAATAATTTCGCACCACTCCGCTCATAAAAGTCTGTTTATATTCTGTCTCTTTGATAGCAGGAGTATATTCGTAAGTGTTTCCATACCGTTTCGATGAGAGATATCCTTTCCTTTCGAGGTTTTTTACCACAGATGCAATGGTGGTATATGGCGGGAATGGCTCTGAAAACTTTGTAACAATGTCTTTGACATAACAAGGTCCAAGCTCCCAAACGTAAATCATTACTTCTTCTTCCTGTGATGTTAGCTTTTCCATGATTATTAATTAATTACGATAATATCGCAAATCTACGAATGTTTCGTAATTACCAATTATAAGTTAGTGTAAATAATGTTAATAGTGAAATTATTCTGCTGTTTAGGGGGATAAAAAAATCTCTTATGAAACAAACTGTTTTATAAGAGATAATATATTAAAGTCTTT
Organism: Bacteroidaceae bacterium; assembly: GCA_963667395.2. GTDB lineage: Bacteria > Bacteroidota > Bacteroidia > Bacteroidales > Bacteroidaceae > Bacteroides. The sequence goes on along the minus strand of CAXXJL010000001.1, from coordinate 2,355,865 downwards.
TTTGTTTAAATTAGAATCCCTGCATATCACACAAACGTTTGTAATAGCCATTTAACTCTATGAGCTCATCATGTTTTCCGCGTTCCACAATTTCACCTTCGTGAAGTACGCAAATTTCATCTGCATTTTTAATGGTAGAGAGACGGTGAGCAATAGCTATTGTTGTTCGGTTTTTCATCAGGTTATCGAGTGCATCCTGTACCATACGTTCTGATTCTGTATCAAGGGCAGAAGTTGCTTCATCAAGAATCAGAATCTGAGGATTTTTTAGAATGGCACGGGCAATACTTATGCGTTGACGTTGTCCACCGGAAAGTTTACCTCCTCTGTCACCAATATTTGTATCATAGCCATTCTCAGTGGCAATAATAAATTCGTGGGCATTGGCAATTTTGGCAGCTTCAATTACTTGTTCTTTTGTTGCATACTCTACTCCGAAAGCAATGTTATTATAGAATGTATCATTAAAAAGGATTGCTTCCTGATTAACATTTCCCATAATTCCTCGCAAATCTAACAGTGTGGCATCTTTCACGTTTACGCCGTCAATAAGTATTTCTCCTTCTGTTACGTCATAAAAACGGGGTAAGAGATCGACAAGTGTAGATTTTCCTGATCCGGATTGTCCTACCAAAGCTACAGTCTTTCCTTTAGGAATAACTAAATTAATGTGCTTTAATACATATTCTGATTCATATTTGAATGAAACATTCTTGTATACAATTTTTTCTTTCAGATCTTTGATAGGAGTTGGATTCTCAGAAATTGGCATTGTACTTTCAGCCTGAAGGATCTTGTCTACTCTATCCATTGAAGCAAGCCCTTTTTGAACAGCATATCCTGCTTTGGAGAATTCCTTTAATGGATTAATGAGGCTATAGAGCATTACCAGATAGAAAATAAATGATGGAGCATCAATAGTTGAAGTGTTTCTAAGAATCAGTGTACCGCCAAACCATAACACAATTACAATAAGTACTGTTCCCAGGAATTCACTCATTGGCCCGGACATTTGCTGACGAATATTTACCTTGCTGATTGTATGACGATATTCATTGTTGGTATGATCAAAGCGACTATCCATTTTATGTTCGGCATTAAATGCTTTGATGATTCGCAGTCCACCTAAAGTCTCATCCATTTGTGACATCATATCACTCCACTGAGTCTGAGCAACCAACGATTTCCTTTTCAGCTTTTTCCCTATATTACCCATTAACCAACCTATTCCCGGAAGAATAAGAATCGTAAAGACAGTAAGTTCCCAGCTTATAGCTATTAATGTGGCAAAATACATTATAATAAGGATAGGATTCTTAAATAACATATCCAGTGAGCTCATTATAGAGGTCTCTATTTCCTGAACATCTCCACTCATTCTGGCCATGATGTCTCCTTTGCGTTCTTCAGAGAAGAAGCCAATAGGCAAGCTAAGAAGTTTCTTGTAAAACTGGCGACGTATATCTCTTACTACTCCAGTCCGAATAGGAATAATGGTTGCAAAAGATAGGATATAGGCACCTGTTTTCATAAGTGTCATCACAGAAAGAAAGACCCCAAGTATAAGTAAGGTTTTGCTTCCTCCATACACCTTAATTAAATCAGTCACATAATAATAAAAATTATTTAAGGCAATATTTTTAAAACTCATATCCGCATCCCAGGGAATAAATTTATAAACCTGGTTACTTAGTTTAAATAGGATTTGGAGAATAGGGATAATGAGGGTAAATGAAAAAATATTCAGAATAGCGGAAAGGATATTAAAAAATATGTTAAGTATCAAATACTTCTTGTAAGGAGGAATAAATCTTCTTAAGATATGGATAAATTCTTTCATTGGTTTTTTTGATATAAATTGAGGCGACAAAGATAAAGATAAAATCTGATATAGCAGGTCTTTACAATGAAAAATCCCGGTAACCTTAGCTGCCGGGATTTTTCATTTATAGTCCAATTATAGGTATACACTGAATATGTGTCACTTTGTAATTTTTTTGGAAGCAAGTAGTTCTTTTGCTTTCATCTCCTTGTATTTATTTAATACATGTTTCCGGCTGCTTATAATTTGCCAGCGATACACCAGACACGTAGTAAGGAAATAAAAGCCAGCTTGTAACCAGAGAGCTTGGTATTCACGGGTTACTTCATTTAATGATGCCCCCATATTATTGATTCTTACAAAACCATTGATTCCGAAAGTAGAAGGAAATATGTATGATACATATTTCCAGAACGCGGGGATGGCTGCTCCCGGCCACGAAATTCCTGAAATGAATAGCAGTGGAATGGATGTGAATACAAATATCAGCATACAAGTTTCCCTGTTACGTATTGCAATGGAAGCCGTCATGGCGAAAAAAATGCATGCGGCCAGGTATGGCAACATAAAAAGGGTTAGCGTACTGGGTAGCCCAATCTGATTTAAGCTAAAAATACGGGGAACCACACAGAGCACATAAACTGAAACGATGGAATAAACCATAAAGTAGCTTAAGCCTTTGCCAAAAACAATTCTCAAGGTTCCGTTATAATGGCGATTGATAGGGACTAAGTCCTTGAATCTGTTATGCTCACGGGCTGTCCCTGCTGAAAGCCCTATACCTAATAATAGCGTTTGTTGTAGCAGCAAAATAAGCACGGCAGGAATAAGGAAGGCAGCAAATCCATTTTGAGGATTAAACATGGCCACATCTTCGTACTCAACAGGGCGAGCTGTTATCTCATCTTGTCGGTTTGTTGTATTTCCAGCCCTACTGATTTTTATGTTTTTATTCATATCCAGAGAAACAGAAGTGGCTGAGATTAAAATGCCTTTGTAATAAAGCAATCCGCTCATATCACAATAGATACTTACTTGAGTCTGCTTTCCCCGGGCAATGTCACTACTGAAATGATTCGGAATATAGATTATGCCATAAGCCTTTCGTTCCTTCATCATCTGCTTTGCTTCTTCCATATTGCTGCAGTAAGACTTAATTTCTACTTCAGCTGTGGCATCAACCTTACGGATGAACTCACGGCTTAGTGATGAACGGGAATTATCGACTACAACTGCCGGAACCTCCCGTACCACTTCGTCTGTGTATATAAATCCGTATAGCAAAGGGTATAACAAAGGTACAATAATGAAGAAGATTAAAACTCCCTGATCCCTGAAAGTTGTCCGGAACTCTCTTTTCCAGATATAAAAAAGGTCTTGAATTCCTTCTGATATTTTATCTTTAAAAGTTGCTTCTTTCATTAGGATACGTATTTATAATAAATTAAAGCACTTTTTAACCGGGACATTATAGTAAACGGTAACATAATGAATAACAGCAATGCCATATAATTAGTCCAGGAATATACCATACTGTACCCATTTAAAGCCTGATCCACATAAATTAAAAAGTAATGCCTTAATGGGAATAGGTTAGAAAGAGCCTGAAGTATTGGATGCATGGCCATCACTGGGAAAGAAAATCCGCAAATAGAGAATGAAAGAACTCCCCAAAGTGAGGCAAAACTCAATCCCAGGCGTAGCGTAGGTAGTACACCGATCATTACCACTCCGCAGGCTTGTGATGCAAGCACCAATAGCAGGGAAGCAAAAATCATTGGTAAAATTCCACTATTGCATGGGAAATGCAAATATCCATAGAGGTAGGTATTATAAAAAATACTCATTATGAAGAATACTACTGTTTGCGGTATTAGCTTTCCGGCCAATGAAATGTACATGGAATTATTTCCCATTCGCAGCCATTCTCTGGCAGTCTTGTCTTTTATCTCTACGCCAATGGAATAAACTGTTGTCATGAATATAAGCAACATAAGTATTCCCGGAACGAGCGTATTGCACAGATAAACGGAATAGTTTAGCCATGGATTGTTCAGCGGATGGGCATCTATCACTATCGGCTGTAATGCAGCCATTGCCTGATCCGCTGTAGCTCCTTTGGCATAAAGTGTGGCACGTGCCACCGCACCACCTGCCAGTTCCGACATCATTTTCATATCTTTGAAAAGCAAAGAACCAGCAATCAGATAAGAATTGTTTGTATAAAAGGATATTTTAGGTTGGCGACCGCTGATTGCTTTTGATGCCAATTCTTCAGGAATATAAAAGAATCCATAGATATCTCCTCGTTGCATGGCTATTCTTGCTTCATCAAAACTTTCGTATCTGGCGGCAATTTTTGTTTGTTCAAATGCGTCGAGATTGCGAAGTATGGAACGGGAAGTAGATGAATTATCTAAATCCACGGCACCTATCGGCAGGTCTTTTGGTAGCCCCGATTCCATTAATGTGGTAAAGAAAATATAGCAAAATAGGGGCGCAATAACCATACAAAAGATATAAAGCGGGCGAGATATCAAACGCTTGCATTCTCGCTTCATAACTTGCCAGAGACTAATATATTTCTTTTGCTTAACTTCCATCCTGTTTTATTTCTTAAGGATAACAGACATTCCGGGACGAAGATTCTCGATCTTTCCAATAGGTCTTGCACGAACCTCAAATGTTTTTAAGTCAAACTGTCCGGTTGTTTTGGTTGCTTTCCATGCAGCATAAGTACCAAGATCTTTCATGAAATAGACCTTAAGCTTCACTTCTTTACTATCCATTGCAGGAATAATGGCGGTAAATTCAGTCCCAACTGTGAGGCCTTTTAAAAGATCCTCGCGAACATTGAAAGTAACCCACATATCGTCCATATTTGCCACAGTCATGATTGGTGCTCCGGTTCCTACCAATTCTCCCATTTTGGGAAAGATTTCACTTATTTCACCTTCCATTGGGGCAATTAAGACTGTTTCTTTTACATATGACTGAACTTCGGCCACGGCACCCTTTGCTCTGTCTACCAAGGCGGATGCAGCAAGTTTATCTTCCCTTTCTGCTCCGTTTTTAGCCATTGAATATTGTGCCTGAGCGGCTTTCTCTGTAGCAATTGCAGCATCGCGTTGTGCAGTCATTTCGTCCATCTTCTGAGCAGACATCACGCCTTGCTCGAAAAGATTCTTCACTCTTTTATAAGACTTTTCGGCTATATCAACTCCAGCTTTGGCTTTTTGCCACATTTCATAAGCAGTCTGAATTTGTTCGGAACGTGCACCTTTAATGGCTTTCTGGTTTTGCGCCTGTGCAGCCGACTCGGCAGCTTGTGCCTGCATCATTTTTGCTGCAACTTCGGGTGCCTCAAGTATGGCCAGTGTATCTCCGGCTTTTACTTTATCACCTTCTTTCACTCTGAACTCTAAAATTCTTCCGGGAACTTTACTGGAAACCCGGTATTCTGTTACTTCTGCCTGTCCCTGAATAATTTCAGGTCCTTTTCTCAGCATAAAGAAACCGACTAAAGCAACGATTACGATTACCCCAAGCAGGGTAAGAAATGCCAGCAACATATTGCTGTTCTGCGATTTTTGTGATGCCATATTCTTCGTTTTTTTTATATCATTTTGCCAATGTTCCCAATGATTTCTGTAGATATATCTGTGTTAACTTTACGTCAATCTGCGCATCTATTTTCTCGGATTGAGCAGATAACCAGGCTGTGTGAGCTTCCAGTACATTGCTTGGAGGTATTACTCCTTCTCCGAAGCCTAAAGTGGCATAACGCAAATTCTCTTCTGCTTTTTCCATGTTTTTTTCTGCCATGGTAAGCTTTTTTGCAGCTTCATTAACTTTGTAAGCCGACTGATTTACCTGTAATTCAATTTTTTCTTTTGCATCGGCCAATTGGAATTGTGCAACCCGGGCTTCTGCCTTTGCCGCATTTACTTTATAAGAACCTTCTCCCCAGTGCCAGATAGGAATTTTAACCATAACCCCCACATTCCATTGTCCACCGAACTTATTTTCAAATCCATTGTATACAGAAGGGTTACTTACCATATAATTTCCTATTAACGCTACAGAAGGAAGAAATTCGGAACGAGTAATGTTTATTTTTTGATTATAAATATTGGTTGCCAGTTCCAGACTTTTTAGTTCCGGGCGATTCTTATATGCCATTTCCATGTCGGCTACTCCAGTGGTTGGGTTAACTGGTAAATTATTGATAGTCTCGTCTGCCAGCTTAATGGAAGTAGCTAAATCAATGCCACATATTTGGCAGAGCAGCATTCGGGAAAGGCTTAATCCATCTTCCACTTTGGTGAGTGTCATTTCGGCTTCATTAACTTTCACTTTAATAGAAAGTCCGTCGGCTTTTGTTGCAACTCCTTCCGCAATCATCTTATCCACATCGCTTTCCAGCTTTTTGAGTAGTTCCAGATAGCCTTCTGCCAGTTTCTTCTTATTCACAAGTGACACCACTTGCCAGTATGCCTGATCTGTATTTAGAATAACCTCCTGCATGCCCGACTTATGTTGAGTCTTAGCCAGCTCTTCCGCATATTTTGTTATTTTATTGTAGGCCCTTATTTTACCACCCATATAAATAGGTTGAGTAAGTGTGATTGCTCCTACATAAACATTTTTGGTGTCGAACTCAAACTCACTTTTAGGAATGGTAGTGTATTGTTTCCAGACAAGTTTTTCTGGAGTTTTTGTAGGGTCGAAAGGTGTACCACTAGCATCTGTAGGCACCCATTGGCCTGTAGGAAGTTTAATCTCTTGTACTTGTCCGGCTCCCGGAGTATACCCAAAAGTGCCGTTGGGCATTAACGTTCCTATTGGAAGGAATTTATCTTCTCCAAGAAGCGCCATGTTTTTTTCATTGCGCATATAACTTCCCATTGCAGAGATGTTGGGAAGATAGTTTGTGAATGCGGCCTTTCTTTCATAGTATGCCGCTTTTATTTTTTCATTGCCAATTTGCAAATCTTTGTTGTTGGCAAGAGCTAATGCACGGCAACTATCTAAACTTAAAACTTCTTGCGAACTTAACGATCCTGTAATACTTAACAGTAGAACTAAACTGAATAATTTTTTCATTGTACCTTAAATATTATAACGTAATACTATTCTATAAAGAAACAATACGTATCTGTTTATTCTTTAGCAATTATTTAAGAACAACAAATATGTGCATAACTAATAATTGCATAAACAACGATACAAAAATAGTTTGATTCTTTGAATCGGCAAAATGATTTAAGCTTTTTTTGTTAAGTAGAACGGTGAACTCTTTTATTCTATCGTAAACCTCTTTGAACCAATCATATTGCCATCAGCAAAAATATCGACTCCATAAGAACCGGCATATAAAAACTCTTCTACATCCCAAAATACTGTAACCGATTGTTCTTCACCCGTATACTCAATGTATTTTTTTATAGAATAGCTCAGATTTCTGTTTTCGTATGGGAAAGTATTCCCACTGTTTTTAGTTAACACATCATTATCTGGTTTGGTGATGCGGATATAAATTGTTTTGTTCCCGGCTTCAGCTGTGATATTTTTCACGACAGTGAATCCTATCTGGAACTTCACAATGTCTTTTACTTTTTTTGCTTGTTTGCCTTTTTTGTCTTTTGCCAAAAGAGAGATGTTTGTTGCATCCAACTGCGCAGCTAGTGTTACTTTATTATGCAAATTCTTCTTTTCTTCAGATAAGTTGCTGATTTGCTGTGTAGCGCTCTGGTATTTTTGCTTAACCTCTTGATTCTCTGTAGTAAGTTCTTTATTTAAACGGTTTAGTGAATCAATTTGGTTAACATATCCTATCATTACCTTGCGGAGTAAGGCCAGTTCATTTTTTAACCTTCTTATTTCAGAAGCATTGGTGGCTTTTACTGAACGGAGTTGCTCCAGCAAACGTTGCACTTTAATCTGCTCCTCACTTAAAAGAGTAGAAAGTGAATCATTTGAAGTGATGAATTTTAATTCATCATATTGTTTGGCAAATCCGGTGTATTCATTTTCCAGATCTTTTTTATCTAACTCAAAATTTTGAACCAATTCTTTCTTCTCTTTTTCTGAACGAAGGAACAAATAGGTGATTCCTGCTATAGCAATAATTAGTATGGTAGTGATTACAGCCACTATCCATGTTGTTTTCTTATTCATAAGACTAAAACCTATATTATTATTTATCTAAATACGTGTCGCAAAAGTAATGCTTTTAATGGTTATTAGCAAAAACATTAATTGTTTTTATATCCAAACTCACCTTTCTCATGAATTAACTAAAATTATTATGGAAATTTTTCTTTAATGAGAATAAGATTGTAAATTTGCACCCTATTAGGAAATAGATATTATTAACTTTTTATAAAAAAAATATTATGTCAAAAGTAACCGTAGTAGGCGCAGGTAACGTAGGCGCTACATGTGCAAATGTTCTTGCCTTCAATGAAGTGGCAGATGAAGTAGTAATGCTTGATGTTAAAGAAGGTGTTTCTGAAGGTAAAGCAATGGATATGATGCAGACAGCTCAATTATTGGGTTTCGACACCACAGTAGTTGGTTGCACCAATGATTATGCTAAAACAGCAAATTCAGATGTTGTAGTAATTACTTCAGGTATTCCTCGTAAACCAGGTATGACACGTGAAGAACTTATCGGTGTAAATGCTGGTATTGTTAAATCAGTAGCTGGTAACATTCTGAAATATTCTCCAGATGCTATTATCGTTGTTATTTCTAATCCAATGGATACCATGACTTATCTTTCTCTTAAGTCTCTTGGTTTACCTAAGAACAGAATTATCGGTATGGGCGGTGCTTTAGATAGCTCACGTTTCAAATATTTCTTGTCTCAGGCATTAGGATGCAATGCTAACGAAGTAGAAGGTTTTGTTATTGGAGGTCACGGTGACACAACAATGATTCCTATGATCCGTTTCGCTACATACAAAGGTATTCCAGTTAGCAATTTCTTAAGTGCAGAACAAATGGACGAAGTTGTTAAATCTACTATGGTAGGTGGAGCTACTTTAACAGGTCTTCTTGGTACATCTGCATGGTATGCACCAGGTGCTGCCGGAGCATTTGTAGTTGAGTCTATCGTTAAGAACCAAATGAAAATGATTCCTTCTTGCGTTGCTTTGGATGGTGAATATGGTCAATCTGATATCTGTATCGGTGTTCCTGCAATTATTGGCCGTAACGGTGTTGAAAAGATTGTTGAACTAGAACTGAATGCTGAAGAAAAAGAACTTTTTGCAAAAAGTGCAGATGCTGTTAAGAAAACAAATAATGTATTGAAAGAAATCAATGTATTATAATAAATTCTTGCATTAAAATAAAAGAGGCAACACCTGATATAGGTTGTTGCCTCTTTTATTTTAGGATAAAATATAGTGCTATTCTTTTGAACGGTTATCAATTCCCCACATCATTTTAGTGCGAAGAGTGTCAAAGAATACATGATTGTATCGCTTCACCACCTTAATGTTGTAATCTGCTTTTCGAATAGTAAGACGACTGCCTTCGCTGCATGATTCACTACGGCCATCAATGGCAATCAGGAAATTGTGACTGCGGCTTTCCACATCGAGCGTTATTTTCCAATCATCACGGATAACTATTGGGCGGACGTTTAAACTGTGTGGAGCTACCGGAGTTATGGCTATTGTGTTAGAATGAGGTACAATAATAGGCCCTCCCACACTTAATGAGTAGGCTGTTGATCCTGTAGGAGTGGAGATGACCAATCCGTCGGCCTGATATGTAGTAAGATAGGCTCCATTAATAGTTGTATGAATGGAAATCATGGATGAACTGTCTCTTTTGAGTATTGCAATTTCATTCAAGGCAAAAGGAGATCCTTGAATTTCATCTAGATTGCTTTCCATTTGCAGAATGCTACGATCTTCTATTCTATATTGTCCGTTGTGTATTTCATCAAAAGTGGCATTCATCTCTTCAGGTGAAACATCAGCAAGAAAGCCTAGTCGTCCTGTATTGATTCCCAGAATAGGGATGTTTTTTTTGCCTACCCGGCTAGCTGCCTTAAGAAATGTTCCATCACCTCCAATACTTATTACCATGTCTGCATCAAAATCGTTGTTTCCTATCAATCCACTTACTTTTGGAGTGAAATGGAGGTCTTTAGATAGAAATTCATAAAACTCCCAGTCTACGTAAATCTCCGCTCCATGTTGTTTTAGAATAGTAAACAAGTTCTCCGCGTGTAGTGATTTCTTTGCTTGAAAACAGTTTCCGAAAATGGCGAATTTCATCTTAATTTAGTATTTAGTGGTTGATTTTATGAATCTTTTTGATGCAAAATACTTAGTATTCGGTTAATCCTATTACTTTTGCATTCGATACGTATTATGCAAATTTGGGGAATCTTTTTTGTATTGTAGCTATAATTATAGCCAATTTTTTCTTTTTTTTAGAAAATAAATATGAAGGTTCCTAATATTCTAGAAAATAAATATGACAAAGTTAAGTGTGAACATCAACAAAGTGGCAACTATTCGTAATGCCAGAGGAGGAAATACTCCCAATGTTACGAAAGTGGCATTGGATTGTGAAACGTTTGGTGCGGACGGAATCACTGTTCATCCCAGACCTGATGAAAGGCATATTCGCCGTGCTGACGTGTATGAAATGCGTCCGCTATTGAAAACGGAATTCAACATAGAAGGTTATCCCTCTCCCGAATTTATTGAAATGGTTTTGCAGGTGAAACCCAATCAGGTAACATTAGTGCCGGACGATCCTTCTCAGATTACCTCTAATGCGGGATGGGATACTAAAGCAAATCTTGCGTTTCTTTCAGAAGTACTTGATAGATTTACCCGTGTAGGAATCCGCACCTCTGTGTTTGTTGCTCCAGATATTGAAATGATTGAATATGCTGCAAAGGCAGGAGCCGACAGAGTGGAACTTTATACGGAGCCTTATGCTACACTTTATCCGGAAGATCCGGAAGTTGCGGTTGCTCCATTTGTGGAAGCAGCAAAAGCAGCACGTAGTCTGGGCTTGGGATTAAATGCAGGTCATGATCTTAGCTTAATTAATTTGAATTATCTATATAAGAATATCCCATGGATAGATGAAGTTTCCATAGGTCACGCCTTGATTAGTGATGCTCTCTATCTAGGGCTGGAAAAAGCAATTCAGGAATATAAAAAATGTTTGTGTTAACGCTCTAATTGTGCCAGTTGCTTATTGATGAATAGTAAGGCACATTAAAACAAGAAAGTAAAAATGGCAAAGAATAATTTAACTTCTCAGGAATGGTGTGACTTGATATTCGAAGGTAAGAATCAGGAATATGGAGCTTATAGAATACGTTTGGAGTCTTCTAAACGACACAACCGTTCTGTGTTTATTGTTCTTGTTGTTGTACTGATTGGATTTAGCCTGCTTAAAATTAATGAGGTTACTACCCCTAAACGAACAGAAATTGTAACTGAAGTTTCCACTATTTCTTTGCTAGAAGAGCCTATGCCTGTTGAAAAACCTAAACCCAGATATGGTGAGGCTGCTAAAAAAGGTGGTGGTGAACCTAAACAACGCAAGGTTTCAACAGAAAAACCAGGAGCAGCTCCAGTTATAAAAGGAGAGGCAATTCCGGTTGGGACTTCTACAAAAGTAAATAATAAGGTGAAATCTGACCAGATAAAAATAGTACAGCAAATTTCAGAAGAGGAAGAACAGGATAAGGCTGAAAAGGCTTCGGCTGCTGCAGCAAATAAACTGGCTTCAAGTGCTTTTGGCAGAGCGAAATCTTTGGGAGGGAATGGTGCAGGTACAACCGGAACCGGAACTGGCGATGGTTCCAGAGGGAATTCTGAAACTGGCAGAGGTACAGGATCGGGTACAGGTTATGGTATAGGAAACGGTTCGGGTAACGGATCTTTTGATTTAGATGGGCGCTCCTTAGGCTCGGGTGGTTTGCCACGACCCAGTTATAATGTCAGAGAGGAAGGTAAGGTTGTAGTTACTATTGTTGTTAATCCATCTGGACAGGTGATTAGGACTAGTATCAATAAAATGACGAATACAACCAATCCTGCTCTTCGCAAGGCGGCGGAGGATGCTGCAAAAAAAGCACGCTTTAACACTGTGAACGGATTGAATAATCAAACAGGAACAATCACTTATTATTTTAAACTTAAATAATTTGTACTATGGGAACAGTTTATGTTTTTTTAGCTGAAGGCTTTGAAGAGATAGAAGCCCTCTCTGTGGTTGATATTTTACGCCGTGCAGGCATAAATGCAAAGACCGTTTCGGTTACAGGAAGCAGTATTGTTTCAGGTGCCCACGGCATATCTGTTGTGGCCGACAAGGACTTTGAGGAAGAAAGCTTTGCAAATGCCGGGATGCTTGTGCTTCCTGGCGGTATGCCCGGAGCCTCCGGACTTGATGCTCATAAAGGACTACGTGAATTAATTTTAAACTTTGCCAAAGCAAACAAACCTTTAGCTGCTATTTGTGCGGCTCCATTGGTTTATGGAAACTTAGGTTTACTCAAGGGCAAACAGGTAACCTGTTATCCCGGATTTGAAAAGTTTCTGGAAGGAGCTGATATCAATCGCGATAAACCAGTAGTAAGAGACGGTTTGTTTATCACCGCCGAAGGACCTGCTGCTGCATCCGCTTTCACTTTGGAAATCGTAGATTATTTCCTGGGGAAAGAAAAAGCAAACGAAGTTGCAAAAGGAATGCTTGTCAGAAACTAAAAAGTTCTCTCTCCGGGAATATAAAACACAAAATCATCTGCCATCTCTCATTTCCCTTGCCTGAAAAGTAATGTTTATAGGCTTTTTAATAATGATAGATGGCTTTTTATCTCTCATTCATCTGCCACTATTTAGAGGCATCTCTCATCTTTTTTAACTTATCCCAGACCAATGTTTTACCTTAAAAAAACAGACTATGACATACCATCGACAATCAATTCTTATTTTAATTCTGATTCTGTTTAACTTTTGTTCATGCGGTGCAAAGGATAATGAAATAACTCCGGAAATTAGCAATTTTGCAAAAGGTGCAGATGTTAGCTGGATTACTCAAATGGAATCCTCGGGAAAGAAATTTTATAATGTATCAGGAGTTGAAATGGAAGGTATGAGTCTGTTGAAAAGTTTGGGGATCAATGCCGTTCGATTGCGTGTGTGGGTAAACCCTTCCGATGGATGGTGTAATATGCAAGATTTGTTGGTTAAAGCAAAAAGAGCTAAAAACCTGAATCTGCGTATAATGATTGATTTTCATTACAGTGATTCCTGGGCCGATCCGGGTAAGCAAAATAAACCTGCTGCCTGGTTAACTCTTAGTCTCAAGGAATTAGAATCTGCTGTTTCTAAACACACAACAGATGTGCTTAATGAATTGAAATCAAATGGTATCACTCCGGAGTGGGTACAAGTAGGAAATGAAACCGGCAATGGTATGTTATGGGAGGATGGAAAAGCATCGGTGAATATGAAAAATTATGCAGATTTATCGAATGCCGGATATGATGCTGTGAAATCTGTTTTCCCTGATACCAAAGTAATTATTCATCTTCATAATGGGTTTGATAATCAATTGTTTCGTTGGTTGTTCGACGGATTGAAAAAGAATGGAGGAAAATGGGATGTGATTGGAATGTCGCTTTATCCGTCGGCTACCGACTGGGCAACATTGAATGCAAAGTGTCTCACTAATATGAATGATATGGTTGCTCGCTATGGTTCAGAGGTAATGGTTTGCGAAGTTGGCATGAGTTGGGATATTCCTGAAATTTGCAACGCATTCCTGAAAGACATAATTGCCAAAACAAAATCGGTGACAAATGGAAAAGGACTCGGAGTTTTTTATTGGGAGCCAGAATGTAATGTGAATTGGAACGGATATTCATTGGGGGCGTTTGATAATAGTGGGAAACCGACCGTTGCACTGAATGCTTTTAACTAAGTTAAGATATTTGTTTAGCCAAAGCCATCCAAATAAGGATGAAAAAGATGAGAGATGACCCCAGATAGTGATAGATCAATGAGAGATGATTTCGCATCTCTCATTGGTTAATTGTTTGTTAATCAGTGTTTTGTGGTTAGAATATGACAGATGATACATGCTCCGCGAAAAAATGTCCGGTTATGTTTTCAAAAAACATAACCAGACATTACCCAAGATTCGGTTATGTTTTTAAAAAACTATTAGGCTTTTGTTGTATAATTATTCGCCTATGATTTTTATTTATTGGAGTTTGGATTTTATCTTATTGAGGAATAATTCATAATTGTTTAACCCCGGGTAATAAATTAAAGTTTTCACTAGTGAATCGATCTTATTCTCTTTTTTAGTTTTATCCTTTAGAATTAGACACAAAGGCATTATATTTGTATCAAAGTAGACAGCAAAGGAACGAAAATGAAAAAACAATTAATCATAGTGGCAGGTGGGAAAGGCTTGCGTATGGGAGGAGAGATACCAAAACAATTTCTTCCGGTGAATGGAAAGCCTGTCTTGATGTTGACGTTGGAAACCTTTCATCGTTTTGATTCGGAAATGAAAATAATACTTGTTTTGCCTCGTGAGCAGCAGAATTATTGGAGGGAATTGTGCAAGCAGTATCACTTTGAAATTCCTTATCTGTTAGCCGACGGAGGCGAGACTCGTTTTCATTCGGTGAAAAATGGTTTGGCTTTGGCTGATGATGATGGATTGATTGGTGTGCACGACGGTGTTCGTCCGTTTGTATCGCAGGAAGTGATTGCTCGTTGTTTTGATACAGCTTCCTTTAAAGAGGCTGTTATTCCGGTTATTGATGTGGTGGAAACAGTGCGTAAGTTGGATGGAGACACAAGCAAGACTGTAGACCGGAATAACTATAAGCTGGTGCAAACGCCGCAGGTATTTACCACATCCTTGCTAAAACGTGCTTATAATCAGGAATATTCTTCCCGGTTTACGGATGATGCTTCTGTGGTTGAAGCAATGGGAGCACAGGTAACGCTGGTACCTGGGAATAGAGAAAACATAAAGATTACCACACCTTTTGATATAATAATAGCCAATGCATTAGCGGATGTTTGATATAACTACACGAGATATAAAGTATTTACCTGGAGTAGGGCCTAACAAGGCTGCTATTCTGAATAAGGAATTAGAGGTTTTTTCTTTGCATGATCTGCTTTACTATTTTCCATATAAATATGTGGATAGAAGTAGGCTGTATTATGTGCACGAGATAGATGGGGCAATGCCGTATATTCAGCTCAAAGGGCAGATCCTCGGATTTGAGACTTTTGGGGAAGGAAGGCAAAGACGATTGGTTGCACATTTTTCTGATGGAACGGGTATTGTAGATCTAGTTTGGTTTCAAGGAATTAAGTTTATTACAAATAAATACAAGGTTCGGGAGGAGTATATTGTGTTTGGTAAGCCTACTCTTTTTGGCGGAAGAGTCAATATAGCCCATCCCGATATTGATCCTGCTGCGGAGCTGACATTGTCGTCCATGGGTTTGCAACCTTACTATAACACGACGGACAAAATGAAGCGTGGCTTTCTCAACTCAAATGCATTGCTAAAGCTTGTTGAGGCTGCATTTCTGCAAATTCAGTCGCCGCTACCCGAAACACTTAGTCCGACGATTCTATCTAAACATCATTTAATGTCGCTGGCTGATGCGCTGCAAAACATCCATTTTCCCAAGAATCCGGAACTATTACGGAAAGCGCAAACACGTCTGAAATTTGAGGAACTGTTTTATGTGCAATTAAACATTTTACGATATAGTAAAGAGCGTCAGCAGAAATATCGTGGTTATGTGTTTGAACATGTTGGAAAGGCATTCAATGATTTCTACTCTAAAAATCTTCCGTTTGAACTGACCGGAGCGCAGAAAAGGGTTGTTAAGGAGATACGTAATGACGTGGGTTGCGGCAAACAGATGAACCGGCTTTTGCAGGGAGATGTGGGTAGCGGTAAAACACTTGTGGCGCTGATGAGTATGCTTATTGCCATAGATAATGGTTATCAGGCTTGCTTAATGGCCCCGACTGAAATTCTTGCAAATCAGCATACCGAAACTATTAAAGAGTTGCTCTTTGGATTAAATATTCATGTGGAATTACTAACAGGGTCTGTTAAAGGCAAAAAACGAGAGAAGCTATTAACTGATTTGCTTACGGGTGATATTAATATATTAATAGGTACGCACGCGGTCATTGAAGATAATGTGGCTTTTTCCAAACTAGGGTTGGTTGTTATTGATGAACAACATCGCTTTGGAGTAGCCCAACGTGCAAAGTTATGGCAAAAGAGCGTATATCCTCCTCATATTTTAGTGATGACTGCAACTCCAATTCCCCGAACGCTTGCTATGACTCTTTACGGAGATTTGGATGTTTCCGTTATTGACGAACTTCCTCCGGGACGAAAGCCGATAACTACCAGGCATCAGTTTGATAACCGTAGAGAAAGCCTTTATGCTTCTATAGGCAAACAAATAGCTGAGGGACGTCAGATTTATATTGTCTATCCACTAATAAAGGAGAGTGAAAAAATAGATCTGAAGAATTTGGAAGAAGGCTATCTTCATGTTTGCGAAGCCTTTCCTCAGTCTAAAGTGAGCAAGTTGCACGGTAAAATGAAATCGGCAGAGAAAGATGCTGAAATGCAACGATTTGTTATAGGCGAAACACAGATTATGGTCGCAACAACTGTTATTGAGGTGGGAGTGAATGTGCCCAATGCTTCGGTTATGGTGATAGAAAACGCAGAAAGATTCGGGCTTTCCCAGCTGCATCAGTTACGTGGAAGGGTAGGAAGAGGGGCCGATCAGTCGTATTGTATTCTGGTTACCAACTATAAGTTATCTGAAGAAACACGCAAACGATTGGAAATAATGGTTCGCACCAATGATGGTTTTGAAATAGCAGAAGCCGATTTGAAATTACGCGGTCCGGGAGATCTTGAAGGTACGCAGCAAAGTGGAATTGCTTTCGATCTGAAGATTGCTGATCTTGCCCGTGACGGACAACTCTTGCAATATGTGCGCAATATTGCTCAGGAAATTGTTGAAAATGACCCTCAGGGTACCAGTCCGGAAAATGATGTGCTGTGGAAACAGTTAAAAGCTTTACGGAAATCAAATGTGAACTGGGCGTCGATAAGTTGAAAATGTTTTGAATATGCAGTTAAAATGCAGAAGCATGTTCTAAAACATATTTGGCTTTGATACGACTTGGTCGTGGGAGGTAGAGGTCTTTATTCTATAAAAATCAGCTAAAGTAATTCTAAAAAATAGTTAATAGGGTAGTTGTATTTTGCTCAAAAATGCTATCTTTGAGAATATTAAAATAAATCAGGTAGTTGAACTATTAAAAAAAACATTATTCTGCATGGAAAAAACCTTGGTAATATTAAAGCCTTGTACTCTTCAAAGAGGGTTAGTTGGTGAGATAACCATGCGTTTTGAACGTAAAGGTTTACGATTGGCAGGAATGAAAATGGTTCAATTAACTGATGAGATTCTAAGTGAGCATTATTCCCATCTCAGTGCAAAGCCATTCTTTCAACGTGTGAAAGATGCCATGATGACAGCTCCTGTTATCGTATGTTGCTTTGAAGGTGTGGATGCTATTCAAGTTGTTCGTACGTTGGCTGGACCAACTAACGGACGTTTGGCTGCTCCAGGAACAATTAGAGGTGATTTTAGCATGAGTTTTCAAGAAAACATCGTTCATGCGTCCGATTCACCCGAAACTGCACAAGCAGAGATAAACCGATTTTTTAAACCCGATGAACTCTTCGAGTATAAACAAGCTACATTTGATTATTTGTATGCTTCCGATGAGTTTTAATCGAAAAATAGTACGAATGAATTTTATTTGCATCAAAACAATGTTAGTAGCGGCAGCCGCAATGGTAAGCTTGAGTTCTTTTTCTCAGGATCTTATTGCTCGTCAGGCTCCTATCGACAGAAAATTAAAGAGTGTTGATTCCTTAGCTTTACAAAAACAGATAAGAGCTGAACAAGCTGCTTATCCTGCTCTCAGTTTGTATCCAAACTGGGACAATAATTATGCGCATGTTTATGGGAAGGCTGCAATTGTACCCGAATCTTTTACATTTGATTTAAGAGGTTTCTGTATGCCAACTCCAAGCAGAAAAATAACGTCTCCTTTTGGTCCCCGCTGGAGAAGAATGCATAATGGTCTGGATTTAAAGGTTGAAATTGGTGATACTATTCGTGCAGCATTTGATGGTAAAGTGCGTGTGGTAAAATATGAAGGAAGAGGATATGGTAAATATATTGTGGTTCGTCATGCTAATGGACTAGAAACTATTTATGGCCACCTTTCCAAACAATTGGTAGATCCCGATCAAGTTGTAAAAGCTGGTGAAATTATTGGATTAGGTGGTAACACTGGACATTCAACCGGTTCTCACCTACATTTTGAAACTCGTTTCTTAGGAATTGCTATTAATCCTGCATTGATGTTTGATTTTCCGAATCAGGATGTTGTAGCTGATACATATACTTTCAGAAGATCTGGAAGCAAATATGACCGCGCAGGATCATCGGCTATTGCTTCTTCTAAGTCAGATGATGTTGACAGAATAATCAAGTACCATAAAGTACGTAGAGGTGACACTCTTTCAAAGATTGCTAAAGTCAGAGGAGTTCCGGTTAGCAAGCTATGCCAGATGAACGGACTTTCTAAAAGATCAAAACTTAAACCAGGTCAGGTATTGCGTTGTTCATAATTCGTAAATGATATTTTGAAGAAGAGGGTGCTTTAATATAATTTAGAGCATCCTCTTCTTATTTTTTCTTAATTATTTGTTAACTTTGCAATCTATTTATAACGAAATGAAAGATACTAAACAACAATTTGAATATGCAATAGCTCTTTGTCGTGACCTGTTTTCGAAAAAACTTCATGATTATGGGCCTGCATGGCGTATTTTGCGTCCAGCTTCTGTGACAGATCAGATTTTTATAAAGGCAAATCGGATTCGGTCTATAGAAACTAAAGGAGTCTCATTGATCGATGAAGGGATTCGCTCTGAATTTATTGCTATAGTGAATTATGGAATTATAGGATTGATTCAATTGGAACTTGGATATGCTGAATCAGCAGATATCAGTGTTGATCAGGCTTTAGTTCTTTATGATAAATATGCTAATTCAGCAATAGAATTGATGCTGGCTAAAAATCATGATTATGATGAGGCTTGGAGGTCTATGAGGACTACCTCTTATACGGATCTTATATTGATGAAGATTTACAGAACAAAACAAATAGAATGTTTGTCCGGGCAAACTCTGGTTTCGGAAGGCATAGATGCCAATTATATGGATATGATTAATTATTCCGTATTTGGCTTGATTAAAATAGAATTTGGAGACAACGAAACAGCAAAATAGGATTCTGAATGTATGGGTAAACCTTTGCAGGTTTGTTCTAGGCATTGTACTTGTTTTCTCGGGATTCGTGAAAGCTGTGGACCCTCTTGGCTCTACTTATAAGATTCAGGACTATACTGAAGCTTTTGGCATAAGTTTTTTAGTACCTGGTTTTCTTCCTCTGTTTCTAGCAGTATTTCTTGCTACTTTTGAATTTTCAATGGGAGGATATCTCTTTTTTGGGATTCGAAAAAAGATAAGCACATCACTGATTCTTTTGATGATGCTACTCATGACTCCCTTAACTCTTTATCTGGCAATAAAAAATCCTGTTTCTGATTGTGGCTGTTTTGGAGATGCATTGGTGTTGACTAACTGGCAGACTTTTGGTAAAAACATAGTGTTGCTTATTGCTGCGGTTTCTTGCTTTGTATGGAAGGATAGAATCGTTAGATTGGTTAGTGAGAAATCACAGTGGCTGATTGCTCTGTATACAGTATTCTTTGGGTTAATACTTTCTGTTTATTGTTATCGGAATTTGCCTGTTTTAGATTTTCGTCCTTACAGAATAGGAACTAGTATTCCTAAAAGTATTGCAATTCCTGCTGGCGCAAAAAAAAATATTTATGATAATTTCTTTACTCTTGAAAAAAATGGGTTAAAGAAAGAATTCACTTTAGAAAACTATCCGGATAGTACATGGAAGTTTATTGATTCCCGGACTGTGCTGAAAGAAAAAGGATATGAACCTCCTATTCATGATTTCTCGATTACCGAGATGGAAACAGGAGAGGATATTACCGACAGGGTATTGAATGATAAAGGATATACTTTTCTATTGATAGCACATCGGATTGAAGAAGCTGACGATAACGATATAGATCTGATCAATGAGATTTATGATTACTGTGTGGAAAATGGATATGCTTTTTACTGTCTGACTTCTTCGCTCGATGATCAGATAGAACAATGGAGAGGAAAAACCGGAGCAGAATATCCATTTTGTTTCACTGATGATGTTACTCTAAAAACAATAATTCGTTCCAATCCAGGATTAGTTCTTATTAAAAATGGTGTAATTTTAAATAAATGGCATCATTCAAATTTGCCGGATGAGTATGCTCTTTCAGGAAAACTGGATAAATTAGAAATAGGAAAACAAAAACAAGTCGATGATGTTCATACTATAGTTTTAGCTGTATTGTGGTTTTTAATTCCCCTATTATTAGTGTTGGGGCTTGATATATTAGTAATTAAACGTTTGGATAAAAAGAGAAGAAGGAATTTAATTAACCCTTTAATAAATAAAAAAATGAGAAAAAACATTGTTGCAGGTAACTGGAAAATGAACATGACCCTTGCTGAAGGATTAGCATTGGCAAAAGAGCTGAATGAAGTATTGGCTAATGAAAAGCCTAATTGTGATGTAGTTATTGGTACTCCTTTTATCCACCTTGCATCTGTAGCTGCTGCTATTGATACAAATAAGATTGGTGTAGCTGCTCAAAACTGTGCAGACAAAGTATCTGGAGCATATACAGGCGAGGTTTCTGCTGCTATGGTTGCTTCTACCGGCGCTAAATATGTAATCCTTGGTCACTCAGAACGTCGTGCTTATTATCACGAAACGGCTGAAATCCTTAAAGAAAAAGTGACTTTGGCTTTGGCTAATGGATTAACTCCTATTTTCTGTATTGGTGAAGTTTTGGAAGAACGTGAAGCTGGAAAGCAAAATGAAGTAGTTTTTGCTCAGTTATCAGGTTCTCTGTTTGATTTGTCTGCTGAAGACTTCTCAAAAATCGTTTTAGCTTATGAACCAGTATGGGCAATTGGAACAGGTAAAACTGCTACTGCAGATCAAGCTCAGGAAATTCACGCTTACATCCGTTCTACAGTTGTGGAAAAATATGGTAAAGAAGTAGCAGATAGCACTTCTATTTTGTATGGTGGTAGCTGTAAAGCTTCTAATGCAAAAGAATTATTTGCAAATCCTGATGTTGATGGTGGTCTTATTGGCGGTGCTTCATTAAATGCTGCTGATTTTAAAGGTATCATCGATGCTTTTAATGCATAACTAATTAATAGGTGGAAGAAGATTAGTCTCCTTCCACTTTAATTCATTTTTAAGTCATGAAAACTTATCCTTTTTATTTATTGCTATTATTTTGCTGCTTTGCTTCATTGAAGATGCAGGCGCAGGATAACATTATTAAAAGCTTGGAACGTAATGAAGTTGGTTGTGGTACAATAGCCATTCATCAGGACGGTCGTTTAAATGCTTTATTGGGTGTGAAGCATGTAAATAAGGGAACTACCGGAGATGCTAAAGTGTTGAAGGAGTCTGGATATAGGATTCAAGTCTATGCAGGAGCTGATTCCCGCGATTCAAAGAGTGCAGCTTATGAAATGGAAGGGCATGTAAAAACACTTTTTCCAGAACTTTCGGTTTACACAGCTTTTAAATCACCACGATGGATATGCCAGGTGGGAGATTATAAAACGATTGAGGAGGCGTATGCAATGATGAGAAAAATGAAACAAACCGGAGCTTTTAGTGAGGTTTCTATTGTAAGAACACAAATAATTATACCTTTATAAATGATGAATAAGGAAGAGGCTTTGATTTTGCAAATTGAAGAGCTAAAGAAGAACTATCAAAATATTATCGCATTATTAGGAGAAGATGTTAATCGTGAAGGGTTACAAAAAACACCTGAACGGGTAGCTAAAGCCATGCTTACGTTAACCCGGGGATATGGTGAAGATCCACATGAGGTGCTTCGCTCTGCTAAATTTAAAGAAGATTATAATCAAATGGTGATAGTCAAGGATATTGATTTCTTCTCTTTATGTGAACATCATATGCTTCCTTTTTACGGTAAAGTTCATGTTGCTTATATTCCGAACGGTTATATTACAGGATTGAGTAAAATTGCTCGTGTGGTGGATATATTCTCTCATCGGTTACAGGTACAGGAACGAATGACTCTTCAAATAAAAGAGTGCATACAGAATACGCTGAATCCTTTAGGCGTGATGGTTGTTGTTGAGGCAAAGCATATGTGTATGCAAATGCGTGGTGTGGAAAAACAAAATGCGATTACTACTACATCAGATTTTTCCGGAGCCTTTAAGAATGCCACAACTCGTAGTGAGTTCATGGATCTGATAGCTCATAAATAGGGATTTATTTTCTTAGAACGACTCTATCACCAAGTCTTTTGGCCATTATATCACGTATCCTTTGTACACTCATATAGCGTTTTATTATGGTCGTGTATTTTTCTTCAGATTTGCTATTTTCAGGATCTTGAAGTGCATACATTATGTGTTTTAGTTCCTCCTCAATAATGGCATTCTTAAAACTTGTCATAAGAGAAGGCACTAATTCGTGTAATCGTTCATCATCTGTTACAATATGTTGCCCTTTGGTGTGATATTTACTTAGTTGGTCGCGGTCACTCGAAAGTTCTGCTGCTAACTTGCTGATAAATGGATCTGGATGTGCAATAAAATACCTCTCGCAGATAAAATTATTATCTTTTAAATGCATTCCTGCTTCAGAAAGAATCTTTCGATGGAGTGGATCATGAAAATTCAGTTCGTCTTGTTTTAAGTCGTTGGTAACATATTCGATGACAGTAACAGGGGCTTCTTTTCCCTCTTCGGTTGTCATATTACACATTACTTTCTCGCCGTATCTTACAAGTGTGCTCATAATAAGACGCTCGTATTCATAAAATTCGCTTCCTTCTTTGCCTTCTTCAGGAATAAAAGAC
The DNA here is from genome assembly GCA_963667395.2 of Bacteroidaceae bacterium. GTDB lineage: Bacteria > Bacteroidota > Bacteroidia > Bacteroidales > Bacteroidaceae > Bacteroides. Next base: position 2,332,842 of record CAXXJL010000001.1, on the reverse strand, counting down.
TGATATACTTCTTCTGGAACTACATCTTCAGGAATATAGGGGGGGGGGACGTCATTGTAAGCAGACTTGTTTGTCTTTTCATTTTGCTTTTCAATTAATTTCCCCATTTCAATCTGGAGTAATTTCTCTTCAATTCTTAATAGCTGGCTACATTCCCGGATATATACTGATCTGACAATGGCTTCTGGAATAACAGATATACTTTTAACGATATCTGCGATTAATTCGGCACGCTTCATTGGGTCTTTCCCCGCTTCATCTAGTAGCAAATTGGCCTTAAATCGAATAAAATCGACTTCATGTGCAGCAATATATGCCTGAAAATCGGTTGAGTTATGCTTTCTGGCAAATGAGTCAGGATCTTCACCATCAGGTAACAATACAACTTTAATGCTCATCCCTTCTTCTAATAGCATATCTATACCACGTATAGATGCTTTGATTCCAGCCATATCTCCATCATAGAGCACTGTGATGTTATTGGTAAAACGATGAATTAATCGAATTTGTCCGGATGTCAATGAAGTTCCTGAAGATGCAACTACGTTCTCTATACCGGATTGATGCATTGAAATAACATCTGTATAACCTTCTACCAGGAAACAACGGTCTTGTTTTACAATTGATTGTTTGGCAAAATAAATACCATAGAGTTCATTGCTTTTATGATATATTTCAGACTCGGGAGAATTTACATATTTAGCAATCTTTTTATCTGCATTCAGTATACGTCCACCAAAAGCGATAACTTTCCCGGAAAGTGTATGTACGGGAAATATAACCCTACCCCTGAAACGATCGTTTAGAGAATGATCATCTCGTTCATAACACAACCCCGTTTTTAGTAAAAAGTCCTTTCTGTATCCTTTTTTTTGCCCTTCTTGTGCTAGTGCATCACGTGCGTCTGTGCTGAATCCAAGTTGGAATTTTTTTATTATATCATCACGAAAACCTCTTTGCCTAAAGTAAGCCAGTCCTATTGACTTTCCGTCAATATGATTTATTAAAATATCCTGGAAATAATCCCTGGCGAAGCTATTGACAATGAACATACTTTCACGGTTGTTCTGCGCTTGTTTCTCTTCGTTACTTAGTTCTCTTTCCTTTATTTCAATGTTATATTTCTTTGCAAGAAATTTTAATGCTTCATAGTATGAAAGCTGTTCGTGCTCCATAATAAAATGTACAGCATTTCCACCCTTTCCACAGCTAAAACATTTACATAATCCCTTTGTTGGTGAGACGCTGAATGAGGGAGTTTTTTCATTATGAAAGGGGCATAAACCCACATAATTTACACCTCGTTTGCGCAAGGTAACAAACTCTGATACGACATCAACAATTTGTGTAGCATCTAATATTCTATCTATCGTGGCTTGATCAATCATTCTGCATTATTCTGGAACTATCTGCAAAATTACGAAAACTATCTTTCAAAACAAGCTTCTTAATCTTTATTGATTAGCAGTCTGAATTTAATTGTCGGGCTTAGGTGAATAGTAGTTGGTTACTCGCTGTTCTATGTTCTGAAATTATTGGTCGCTGTATTTTTATTATTTCCTTAGATTCTCAATAGTTTGTTAATGAAATAGTATCTAGCTATGCTGCGATATCATTAAACTCAATGAGTTCTTTGAATAGTTTCTCGTTTAATCTCTTGTTTTGTCTAATGCCAGACACGCAAATAAATCCTTGAAGCAGAAATGCGTTGTGAATCATTGTTTTAATTGAAGCCGTCGAAAAGCTTATTCCATTCTTTTTAATTAAATTTTAATCGCGCATCTCATGCATCTCACGCATATTGTAATTAAATATCTAATAATCAATGTAATAAAAATCTTATCATTAGTGCGTAAGAAGCGCGTGGCTTGTGTATGGTCACGCACCTGCAAATGCCCCTTAATCTTTATATTGTAAACCTCCCGGCAATTGCATTGGCTGTTCAATATCAGTCTCAATTAAGTTGTTTCACGCTCTTCTCATTTTAATATTTAAAGCTAAAAAAGAATAATCAATAGAAATTTGGAGCGATAGAAAAATGGGTCAACTGCAGTTAGAAATTAAGATATAACCAATCAGCTCCAAACAGAGGTAAGAACGAATTTAGCCGGCTTTTGTCAAGTTATAATAAGCCTTTACAAGTAGTTAAAAAAACGGTTTAACTATTTCACCTCTACCCGGGTGTAGGTGGTCGGTACACCTGGGTCTGCCAATAGCCTAGATCCGGGTGTACAGGCTGTGTACATCCGGGTGTAAGCGATATTAATTCAATAAAAAAAATACATATACAAAGTCCGATAAAATAGTTCTCGTTTTTTTTGAAGACAAACAGTATAGCTACGCCATACTGTGATTATCTATATAATAAGTGTAATCTCTAATTTTTTTATTGCATCACGATTTTATTTAGGGTTGTTTTTTTATAAACGTTCATTCTTGGAGGTTTTGCTCCTATACATTTGAATGCTTTTTTGTTACCCTCAAACTAAACACCCGAATGAATCTTTCCAATTATTGCTGGTTTGACTTTTCCGATTTCTGCTGAAGCAAACTTTGATAAAATCAGCCATTTATAAGCGTGCCTAATAAAAACAAAGTTGCAGATACTACGGTAGAAAGCCGTATAGAGATGATTTATAAATACGATTATTGAGGAAAGTTACCGGTTACCGTAGATGCGGAGACAGCTTAAAATATTAATTATATCAGTATTTTAATAGTCTATATAAAATAAACCGCGCACCACCTGTGCTGTCGTGCGGTTTATATACGCCCTTAAATATGTTATATAGTATTGATAATCAATGTATTTAGTGCCTTCCGCGTTAGATGCGCGAGATGCGCGACCATTTTTAATAATATTCAGGGCATTTTATCCATATGGTTCTTCAACTGGAGATAAAGATGGTTACCCTTTATAGATTCTTTTATTTATTTACCTGTTTCTTATCTGATTTTGTATTCCAAAAGCGATGAAACCTATCTTTTCAGATTCAGAATTGTTCACTCTTCATTGTAAAAAGGCATTTTATTTGAAGAGACTTGATTCCTTCTACGCGCGCGTATATAATATAGGAGTAAGTGTTTCAGTCGTTTTGTATTACTGCAAAAAAAACATGTTTTATAACAGGTATATAAATCAGCGTGTTACGTTTTTATTTCATTTTTCTTCAAAATAAAAGCTGCATATATTAGGATTGTATAGTCAAACCGACTACTTTTACACTCGCTTTACAAGAGAAGTGAAGCGTGTTTAAACTGACATACTGAAAAGAAGATGCTTTGCCAACGAGTCCTGAAAAAGTTTTGAGAAAAAATAATTCAGAAAACATTTGGAGGTTAACTTTAAAAGTTCTACCTTTGCATCCGCTTAGTAAAAAAGCAAAAACAAATTCGTTCTTTGAATAAAATTTAGATATAAACAATACAAGTAGTACAAGCTCTTGTTTAGTGTGCTTTTGCATACGAAACAGAGAAATAAATTTCGAACCGTCAAGTTATCGTAAGTGATTACGTTAATAAGAAAAAGAAATAAGAACGGAATCCTGAACAGAATTAAATAAAACTTTTACAATGAAGAGTTTGATCCTGGCTCAGGATGAACGCTAGCTACAGGCTTAACACATGCAAGTCGAGGGGTAGCAGGGTAGCAATACCGCTGACGACCGGCGCACGGGTGAGTAACACGTATCCAACCTTCCCATCACTCGGGGATAGCCTTTCGAAAGAAAGATTAATACCCGATAGTACTTTTTTGAGGCATCTTAAGAAAGTTAAAGATTTATTGGTGATGGATGGGGATGCGTTCCATTAGATTGTTGGTGAGGTAACGGCTCACCAAGTCTTCGATGGATAGGGGTTCTGAGAGGAAGGTCCCCCACATTGGTACTGAGACACGGACCAAACTCCTACGGGAGGCAGCAGTGAGGAATATTGGTCAATGGGCGAGAGCCTGAACCAGCCAAGTAGCGTGAAGGATGAAGGTCCTATGGATTGTAAACTTCTTTTATAGTAGAATAAAGTGATCCACGTGTGGATTTTTGTATGTATACTATGAATAAGGATCGGCTAACTCCGTGCCAGCAGCCGCGGTAATACGGAGGATCCGAGCGTTATCCGGATTTATTGGGTTTAAAGGGTGCGTAGGCGGAAAAATAAGTCAGTTGTGAAAGTTTGCGGCTCAACCGTAAAATTGCAGTTGATACTGTTTTTCTTGAGTGTACATAAGGTAGGCGGAATTCGTGGTGTAGCGGTGAAATGCTTAGATATCACGAAGAACTCCAATTGCGAAGGCAGCTTACCGGGGTACAACTGACGCTGAGGCACGAAAGTGTGGGTATCAAACAGGATTAGATACCCTGGTAGTCCACACAGTAAACGATGAATACTCGCTGTTTGCGATATACAGTAAGCGGCCAAGCGAAAGCATTAAGTATTCCACCTGGGGAGTACGCCGGCAACGGTGAAACTCAAAGGAATTGACGGGGGCCCGCACAAGCGGAGGAACATGTGGTTTAATTCGATGATACGCGAGGAACCTTACCCAGGCTTAAATTGCAGATGAATATGTGGGAAACCATATAGCCAGCAATGGCATCTGTGAAGGTGCTGCATGGTTGTCGTCAGCTCGTGCCGTGAGGTGTCGGCTTAAGTGCCATAACGAGCGCAACCCTTATCGATAGTTACTAACAGTTTAAGCTGAGGACTCTATTGAGACTGCCGTCGTAAGATGCGAGGAAGGTGGGGATGACGTCAAATCAGCACGGCCCTTACGTCTGGGGCTACACACGTGTTACAATGGGGGGTACAGAAGGTCGCTACCTGGCAACAGGATGCTAATCCCAAAAACCTCTCACAGTTCGGATTGGAGTCTGCAACTCGACTCCATGAAGCTGGATTCGCTAGTAATCGCGCATCAGCCACGGCGCGGTGAATACGTTCCCGGGCCTTGTACACACCGCCCGTCAAGCCATGGGAGCCGGGGGTACCTGAAGTACGTAACCGTAAGGAGCGTCCTAGGGTAAAACTGGTGACTGGGGCTAAGTCGTAACAAGGTAGCCGTACCGGAAGGTGCGGCTGGAACACCTCCTTTCTGGAGTGATTTCGTTCTTAGGTTCGGATTTTACTTTGTACTGCTGGTTTTTGTTTATGTTTATATTAAGAAATACAAGAGATTAGAAGAAGCCGAGCCGAAAGGTAAGAGGTTTTGAACGACAGTCCTATAGCTCAGTTGGTTAGAGCGCTACACTGATAATGTAGAGGTCGGCAGTTCAACTCTGCCTGGGACTACGCGAAAAATTTAGGAGCATACCACTTAACCAGTAGGTAATCACGCTTTAGAAAAATTTCGGGGGATTAGCTCAGCTGGCTAGAGCACCTGCCTTGCACGCAGGGGGTCAACGGTTCGAATCCGTTATTCTCCACCAAAACAAGACTAAGGTCTTGGAATAGATCTTTGACATAATGTACAAAAGCAAATAAAGAAGTAATTTTTAGAGATAAAAAGAGCTAAAAGTATATATCGAACCATATGGCAATTTAAAACGTATAACTACGAATAGATTGCAGTGTTTGAAGAAAGTAAGCAAGGGCGCATGGCGGATGCCTTGGCTCTCGGAGGCGATGAAGGACGTGATAAGCTGCGATAAGCTTCGGGTAGGTGCAAATGACCATTGATCCGAAGATTTCCGAATGGGACAACCCAATATCCTGAAGGGATATTATCCATTGTATAATGGAGGCGAACGCAGGGAACTGAAACATCTTAGTACCTGTAGGAGAAGAAAATAAAAAATGATTCCGTAAGTAGTGGCGAGCGAACACGGATTAGCCCAAACCATGGATGTTACGGCATTCATGGGGTTGTAGGACCACGATATCGGACTTATATTGGAGAATGGAAGACTCTGGAAAGTGTCACCATAGAGCATGATAGTTGCGTACATGAATCCAATGTATACTGTAGTGGTATCCTGAGTAGCGCGGAGCACGAGGAATTCTGCGTGAAACTGCCGGGACCATCCGGTAAGGCTAAATACTCCCGAGAGACCGATAGTGAACCAGTACTGTGAAGGAAAGGTGAAAAGAACTTCGAATAGAAGAGTGAAATAGTCCCTGAAACCATGCGCTTACAAGCGGTCGGAGCAGCTTCGTGCTGTGACGGCGTGCCTTTTGCATAATGAACCTACGAGTTACTGTCACTGGCAAGGTTAAGAAATTAAGTTTCGCAGCCGAAGCGAAAGCGAGTCTGAATAGGGCGAATTAGTCAGTGGTAGTAGACGCGAAACCAAGTGATCTACCCATGGTCAGGTTGAAGGTTAGGTAACACTAACTGGAGGACCGAACCGATAAGCGTTGAAAAGCTTCCGGATGAACTGTGGGTGGGGGTGAAAGGCTAATCAAACTTGGAGATAGCTCGTACTCCCCGAAATGCATTTAGGTGCAGCCTTGATAATTACTAATGTGAGGTAGAGCGACTGATAAGATGCGAGGGCTTCACCGCCTATCAAGTCTTGATAAACTCCGAATGCGCATTAGTTTGATATCAGGAGTGAGGGCATGGGTGCTAAGGTCCGTGCCCGAGAGGAGAAGAATCCAGACCATCAGCTAAGGTCCCGAAATAATTGCTAAGTTGAACTAACGAAGTCAGATTGCTAAGACAGCTAGGATGTTGGCTTGGAAGCAGCCATTCATTTAAAGAGTGCGTAACAGCTCACTAGTCGAGGAGTTTGGCGTGGATAATAATCGGGCATAAGCAATTTACCGAAGCTATGGAACCAGTAATGGTTGGTAGGGGAGCATTCCACTCTGCGTTGAATGTGAAGCGTGAGCTTTGCTGGAGCGTGTGGAAAAGCAAATGTAGGTATAAGTAACGATAAAGGGGGTGAGAAACCCCCTCGCCGAAAGACTAAGGTTTCCTGATCAACGCTAATCGGATCAGGGTTAGTCGGGTCCTAAGGCTCAGCCGAACGGCGAGGCCGATGGCAGAAAGGGTTAATATTCCCTTACTACCTTAAAGAGTGACGTGGAGACGGAGTAGTGAAAGTGTCGCCAGCTGACGGAATAGCTGGTTAAAGGGTGTAGATATTGGAACTCCAGGCAAATCCGGAGATCTAGTCGAACCTGATAGTACCGAGAGCCCTTGTGGTGATTGGATAGCACACGTAAACAGACTTCCAAGAAAATCCGCTAAACTTAATCTTTAAGGTACCCGTACCGTAAACGGACACACGTGGTCGGGTAGAATATACTAAGGCGCTTGAGTGAATCACGGTTAAGGAACTAGGCAAATTGACCCTGTAACTTCGGGAGAAAGGGTCCCTCAGTAATGAGGGCGCAGAGAATAGGTCCAGGCAACTGTTTAACAAAAACACAGGGCTATGCAAAATTGAAAGATCAAGTATATAGCCTGACACCTGCCCGGTGCTGGAAGGTTAAGAGGAGATGTCATCGCAAGAGAAGCATTGAATTGAAGCCCCAGTAAACGGCGGCCGTAACTATAACGGTCCTAAGGTAGCGAAATTCCTTGTCGGGTAAGTTCCGACCTGCACGAATGGTGTAATGATCTGGACACTGTCTCAACCGTGAGCTCAGTGAAATTGTAGTATCGGTGAAGATGCCGATTACCCGCGATGGGACGAAAAGACCCCGTGAACCTTTACTATAGCTTAACATTGAATTTGGGTAATTGATGTGTAGGATAGGCCGGAGACTATGAAGCAGGCACGCCAGTGTTTGTGGAGTCACTGTTGAAATACGGCCCTTTGATTATTTGAGTTCTAACCCGCAGATGCGGGGACACTGTTTGGTGGGTAGTTTGACTGGGGTGGTCGCCTCCAAAAGAGTAACGGAGGCTTCTAAAGGTACCCTCAGGACGATTGGTAACCGTCCGCAGAGTGTAATGGCATAAGGGTGCTTGACTGGGAGACCGACAAGTCGATCAGGTAGGAAACTAGAGCATAGTGATCCGGTGTTTCCGTATGGAAGGGACATCGCTCAAAGGATAAAAGGTACTCCGGGGATAACAGGCTGATCGCTCCCAAGAGCTCATATCGACGGAGCGGTTTGGCACCTCGATGTCGGCTCGTCACATCCTGGGGCTGGAGAAGGTCCCAAGGGTTGGGCTGTTCGCCCATTAAAGTGGCACGCGAGCTGGGTTCAGAACGTCGTGAGACAGTTCGGTCTCTATCTATCGTGGGCGTATGAAATTTGCGTGGCTCTGACACTAGTACGAGAGGACCGTGTTGGACTGACCGCTGGTTTACCGGTTGTGCCGCCAGGTGCATTGCCGGGTATCTAAGTCGGGATTGGATAAGTGCTGAAAGCATCTAAGTACGAAGCCAGCCACAAGATTAGATTTCTTAGGGTCGTTGTAGACGACAACGTTGATAGGCTGCAGGTGTAAAGACAGTAATGTCAAAGCCGAGCAGTACTAATTGCCCGTACACTTTCTTCTTAGCCAGTATGGTTGGCTAGATAAGTGCTCTTTGATGTCATATGAGAGTTCTTCTTTATTGCTTTTACATTGTGTTTATCTTAATAAAATAAGAAATTAAAATATTAAGGTAGCTATAGCATCAGGGTTCCACCTCTTCCCATTCCGAACAGAGAAGTTAAGCCTGATCACGCCGATGGTACTGCGTAACAGTGGGAGAGTAGGTAGCTGCCGTTTTAGCAGGGAGTCCTGGTCATTATAAATGACCGGGACTCCCTTTTTTTATTTGGATAGATTGTATGCAAAAAAGGGATATCGGATCACCATCGATTAATGTAGAACCTTGGCTCACCCGATATTTAGTGGGGGGAATAAGATAAAATGTTATCTTTGTCGTATGGAAAACGACGTTTTATTATCATTAGTAAGTTTGATGCTTCCCGAAAACATCTTATCAAGGTTTAGTATCGTAAATGTAGAAAAGAGTTCAGATGCAATACTTATTTATTTGGACGAGAAAATAGATGCTAAATATGCTTCGAATGATGTCTTTGAATCCAAAGGCTTCCTGAATCCTGTCACCATCAGAGATTTTCCTCTTCGTGACAAAGCTGTTGATTTGGTGGTTCGTCGCCGCCGTTGGATTAATCGACAAACAAATGAAAGTTTTACAGCTCCTTATGATGAGTTTAAAGCCGAAGGTGTCCGCTACTCGAAAGAGTTTGCGGCTTTTTTAAAAGAGGTGTATGGAGACGAGACCTACAACCTCCCGTTCGCTTGATGCTTATTATCACATAAACGGGGATACGTTTGAAAAACAGTATAAAGAAGTCCTAAGTGGCTCTCGTCGATGGAATGAATATTCTCATGCGGATGAGTGGCTTATATTCCCAGAGAATTTTGGTAAACGGCTTTGCATTGATGAGACATCCATAAGTGACGGCGAGCTTTATACATAGTCTCCAACCCAGAAGCGCGTGGGAGAAAAGGGTCACTGGTAGCTTTGGTTAAAGGTGTTTCCTCAAATGATGTAATCGATACTTTAAAACTTATACCTGAGGATAAACGATCTGTCGTGGAAGAAGTTACAATGGACCTATCCAATAGCATGAATCTTATAATCCGAAGATGTTTTCCCAAAGCCAAGCGTACAATTGATCGTTTCCATGTTCAAAAGTTGGCATGTGATGCATTGCAGGAAATGAGAATAGCACATCATTGGGATGCCATTCAAGCCGATACGGATGCAAAAGAAGAAGCTAAGGAAAAAGGAGAAGATTATCAGCCTACCACATTTGCAAACGGTGATACGCAAAAACAATTGTTGGCACGGAGTCGATATTTACTGTTCAAATCCATGGACAAATGGACGGAAAGCCAAAAGGAAAGAGCGGCAATATTGTTTGATATCTATCCCGATATAAAAGAAGCTTATTCTCTAACGCACTCACTGAGAATGATATTCAACAAGAACACGGTAAAGGATGCAGCCAGGATGTCACTTGCACGTTGGTATGACAAAGTCGACAACTCCGGCTTTAAAAGTTTTAATGTCATAGCAGGAACATTGTACGAACATTACGACGAGGTATTGAACTTCTTTACAAACAGGGCGACCAATGCGTTTGCAGAATCTTTTAATGCAAAGATCAAACAATTTAGGGCACAGCTTAGAGGAGTGATTGATATAAAGTTTTTCTTCTTTAGATTGACTAAACTTTATGCGTAGCCCCACTAAATATCGGGTGAGCCGAAACCTTATAGACATAGGCAAAAGTATGAATCTTACCGGACAGTTGGTTCTCTCACAGCTATTAAAATTCATAGATAAACAAAATATGTTAGATTTAATGGGTTGTGGATGTTATGTCAGAAGCAAATAAAAGACGCTCTCAGGCGTTTTTGCCAACGTCTATTCTATGCTGTTGGAAACAATATAGGCCTTTTTTAGCAGACAGCGGCCCACGAAAAGAACAGAAAGAGTCGGAACGACTGCTTTTTATGATGTATTCTACGACAATCAGCCTGTTTGACAATATTCTCGAGGGCATTGGTCGTCACCCCAAAAGCGGAAAGAAGAAAGGCGGTCTAAAAATCCACACTTGTGCTATATAGTAGGTGTCCCTATGGTTGTTCAACTGACATGGAACACATTGAGTCGTTCGACTCCTTCTTCCCTGTGGTAGATGTCCCTATGGTTGTTCAACTGACATCCCTGCCAGGCACGACCATAATCTGCTCAAAGAGGTCCATTTACCGCAAAACGCCACTCTTGCCATGGATCGTGCCTATATCGACTATGTACAATTCTAACGATTGACAGAAGAGGGCGTATGCTATGTTACAAAAATGAAGAATACCCTGACATACAAAGTATTAAAATCCATCACCTATGTCAATCCGAAAGGTTTGGTAACACATACCGACCAATACATCGTCTTTCAAAAAGGCGACTTGAGACATAAGTCCAGACGAGTAGAATTATGGAGTGAGAATGAAAAGAAGTCCGTTGTACTGCTAACTAATAATTTCGATCTCTCTGTTGGCGATATTGAGGAGATTTACAAGCGGAGATGGACCATTGAAACCTGTCTACAAACAGCCCAAACAGAACTTTCCACTACATTTATTCTATGGTGAGAGTGTCAATGCCATAGAAGTGCAGACGTGGGTGGTTCTAATAGTCAATTTACTTTGTACAATCATGCAACATAAACTTAAACGAAACTGTCCTTTTTCTAATTTGGTTACCATGGCTAGACATTATGCTAATGTATTATGTCGATTTCATTGCTTTTCTTGAAAACCCTGAAAAGGATTGAGAATATATTTTTCAAAAAGCCAATTATGAACCGCCACATATTTAGAACTTGTTTTTGATTAGAGGGCTTACTTTTAAAAAAAAATCCGAACCACCATTTTATAGGCGATTCGGATTTTTTTTTATGCATTTTAAAGTTTTACCGGACAGCAATATATAAGAATCATTTAAGTAACTTTCTATCCTGGAATCAGCTTTCGTACGCAGAGTATTATATCTTTTTCCCGGACAATAAGGTTACGGATATATCTATTGATGAAACCGCCTTAAGTAACAGGGATTGGTTACGAATGTGACCAACAAAGAGGGACATGGAAAGGAAGGCACAGTGATTGCCATCATTAAAGGTGCTAAATCTGAGGATATTATAGCTTGTCTGAAGAAAATGCCACAAGAAATGCGGGACAAAGTTAAACACATCACGTTGGATATGGCAATAGTATATACGCTATAGCTTGCCAGTGTTTCGTTAATGCATTGCAAATAATAGACCGTCCATGTTAAAAAATTATGTGAGAATCCTTACAAGATTTAAGAATACGATATCGTTGGCAGGTTATGGATGAAGAGAACAAATGTATAAAGGAACCTTAGAGTCTATTTAAGAATTAAATAAGAAAAAAGCGAAGAGTGCTTCCTCTTTGTCAGTAAATCATTTATTTTGAGGAACCAAACTAAAAATAAAAATGCATATTACTTATTTGAAGGAAACGTAGTGGCAATATATAAAGAAAGTATTACATCTACAAGAAACAAAGCGAAAGTATGGTTTTCGTTTACGTTCTATTTGGAATGGCATATTCTACTTGGTAAAAAAAGGCTGTCAATGGCGTGTGTTGCCAAGTAGCTATCCACCTAGCAGTTGGTTTATTACTATTACCGAAAATGGTCTTTCCTGGGCGAGTTTGACTTTATACTGTGCAATTACGTGAGGATGTAAGAATGAAACGTGGCTAAAACAAAGATGCAAGCCTGGGGACTAATAAACAGTATAAGTGTACGTTGGGGGAAGAATCGTTCTCTATATGGTTTCGACGGGAATAAGACAGTTAAAGGTGTAAAACGCCATGTGGTGATAGATAAAAATGGGTTCCTCATAGCAGTAATGGTTACAATTGTTTGTATTCATGACAGCAAATCAGTTATCTATTATTGAGAACTTTAAATAAACTATGTTCACATGTAAAAGTAATCCTGGCAGACCAAGAGTATCGGGGGAGAAATAATCGAAAGAAGCAAGAATAAATTTGATTATATCATTAAAGTTATAATTAGTAGTGATAATGTAAACGGTTTCAAACCAATACATAAAAGATGGATTGTGGAAAGAACTTTTTCGTGGTTTGATAATTACAGAAGACTCTGCCGAAACTATGAGTTAACGTCGATTAGGTAGAGAAAATGGTCAAAATTGCTTCTATTGGATTCTTATTGAATAAAATTTGAACAGGCTCTCAATCTTTTCTTTTATAGTTTCCCCTATTTCTCAATGATCATATTTGTCTTCTTGTGCGCGCGTATATATATAATGTATACTCTCCGATTTTCTTATATTGCAGATTAAAAATATATGTTCTATAACACACTTGCTAGTCAGTCTGTTACATTTTAATTTCATTTTATTTGGAAAAAAGGTGCATCTATATTTGGTTTGTATGGTCAAACCGACTACTTTTGCACTCGCTTTACAAGAGAAGTGAAGCGTGTTTAAACTGACATACTGAAAAGAAGATGCTTTGCCAACGAGTTCTGAAAAAGTTTTGCGAAAAAATAATTCAGAAAACATTTGGAGGTTAACTTTAAAAGTTCTACCTTTGCATCCGCTTAGTAAAAAAGCAAAAACAAATTCGTTCTTTGAATAAAATTTAGATATAAACAATACAAGTAGTACAAGCTCTTGTTTAGTGTGCTTTGGCATACGAAACAGAGAAATAAATTTCGAACCGTCAAGTTATCGTAAGTGATTACGTTAATAAGAAAAAGAAATAAGAACGGAATCCTGAACAGAATTAAATAAAACTTTTACAATGAAGAGTTTGATCCTGGCTCAGGATGAACGCTAGCTACAGGCTTAACACATGCAAGTCGAGGGGTAGCAGGGTAGCAATACCGCTGACGACCGGCGCACGGGTGAGTAACACGTATCCAACCTTCCCATCACTCGGGGATAGCCTTTCGAAAGAAAGATTAATACCCGATAGTACTTTTTTGAGGCATCTTGAGAAAGTTAAAGATTTATTGGTGATGGATGGGGATGCGTTCCATTAGATTGTTGGTGAGGTAACGGCTCACCAAGTCTTCGATGGATAGGGGTTCTGAGAGGAAGGTCCCCCACATTGGTACTGAGACACGGACCAAACTCCTACGGGAGGCAGCAGTGAGGAATATTGGTCAATGGGCGAGAGCCTGAACCAGCCAAGTAGCGTGAAGGATGAAGGTCCTATGGATTGTAAACTTCTTTTATAGTAGAATAAAGTGATCCACGTGTGGATTTTTGTATGTATACTATGAATAAGGATCGGCTAACTCCGTGCCAGCAGCCGCGGTAATACGGAGGATCCGAGCGTTATCCGGATTTATTGGGTTTAAAGGGTGCGTAGGCGGAAAAATAAGTCAGTTGTGAAAGTTTGCGGCTCAACCGTAAAATTGCAGTTGATACTGTTTTTCTTGAGTGTACATAAGGTAGGCGGAATTCGTGGTGTAGCGGTGAAATGCTTAGATATCACGAAGAACTCCAATTGCGAAGGCAGCTTACCGGGGTACAACTGACGCTGAGGCACGAAAGTGTGGGTATCAAACAGGATTAGATACCCTGGTAGTCCACACAGTAAACGATGAATACTCGCTGTTTGCGATATACAGTAAGCGGCCAAGCGAAAGCATTAAGTATTCCACCTGGGGAGTACGCCGGCAACGGTGAAACTCAAAGGAATTGACGGGGGCCCGCACAAGCGGAGGAACATGTGGTTTAATTCGATGATACGCGAGGAACCTTACCCAGGCTTAAATTGCAGATGAATATGTGGGAAACCATATAGCCAGCAATGGCATCTGTGAAGGTGCTGCATGGTTGTCGTCAGCTCGTGCCGTGAGGTGTCGGCTTAAGTGCCATAACGAGCGCAACCCTTATCGATAGTTACTAACAGTTTAAGCTGAGGACTCTATTGAGACTGCCGTCGTAAGATGCGAGGAAGGTGGGGATGACGTCAAATCAGCACGGCCCTTACGTCTGGGGCTACACACGTGTTACAATGGGGGGTACAGAAGGTCGCTACCTGGCAACAGGATGCTAATCCCAAAAACCTCTCACAGTTCGGATTGGAGTCTGCAACTCGACTCCATGAAGCTGGATTCGCTAGTAATCGCGCATCAGCCACGGCGCGGTGAATACGTTCCCGGGCCTTGTACACACCGCCCGTCAAGCCATGGGAGCCGGGGGTACCTGAAGTACGTAACCGTAAGGAGCGTCCTAGGGTAAAACTGGTGACTGGGGCTAAGTCGTAACAAGGTAGCCGTACCGGAAGGTGCGGCTGGAACACCTCCTTTCTGGAGTGATTTCGTTCTTAGGTTCGGATTTTACTTTGTACTGCTGGTTTTTGTTTATGTTTATATTAAGAAATACAAGAGATTAGAAGAAGCCGAGCCGAAAGGTAAGAGGTTTTGAACGACAGTCCTATAGCTCAGTTGGTTAGAGCGCTACACTGATAATGTAGAGGTCGGCAGTTCAACTCTGCCTGGGACTACGCGAAAAATTTAGGAGCATACCACTTAACCAGTAGGTAATCACGCTTTAGAAAAATTTCGGGGGATTAGCTCAGCTGGCTAGAGCACCTGCCTTGCACGCAGGGGGTCAACGGTTCGAATCCGTTATTCTCCACCAAAACAAGACTAAGGTCTTGGAATAGATCTTTGACATAATGTACAAAAGCAAATAAAGAAGTAATTTTTAGAGATAAAAAGAGCTAAAAGTATATATCGAACCATATGGCAATTTAAAACGTATAACTACGAATAGATTGCAGTGTTTGAAGAAAGTAAGCAAGGGCGCATGGCGGATGCCTTGGCTCTCGGAGGCGATGAAGGACGTGATAAGCTGCGATAAGCTTCGGGTAGGTGCAAATGACCATTGATCCGAAGATTTCCGAATGGGACAACCCAATATCCTGAAGGGATATTATCCATTGTATAATGGAGGCGAACGCAGGGAACTGAAACATCTTAGTACCTGTAGGAGAAGAAAATAAAAAATGATTCCGTAAGTAGTGGCGAGCGAACACGGATTAGCCCAAACCATGGATGTTACGGCATTCATGGGGTTGTAGGACCACGATATCGGACTTATATTGGAGAATGGAAGACTCTGGAAAGTGTCACCATAGAGCATGATAGTTGCGTACATGAATCCAATGTATACTGTAGTGGTATCCTGAGTAGCGCGGAGCACGAGGAATTCTGCGTGAAACTGCCGGGACCATCCGGTAAGGCTAAATACTCCCGAGAGACCGATAGTGAACCAGTACTGTGAAGGAAAGGTGAAAAGAACTTCGAATAGAAGAGTGAAATAGTCCCTGAAACCATGCGCTTACAAGCGGTCGGAGCAGCTTCGTGCTGTGACGGCGTGCCTTTTGCATAATGAACCTACGAGTTACTGTCACTGGCAAGGTTAAGAAATTAAGTTTCGCAGCCGAAGCGAAAGCGAGTCTGAATAGGGCGAATTAGTCAGTGGTAGTAGACGCGAAACCAAGTGATCTACCCATGGTCAGGTTGAAGGTTAGGTAACACTAACTGGAGGACCGAACCGATAAGCGTTGAAAAGCTTCCGGATGAACTGTGGGTGGGGGTGAAAGGCTAATCAAACTTGGAGATAGCTCGTACTCCCCGAAATGCATTTAGGTGCAGCCTTGATAATTACTAATGTGAGGTAGAGCGACTGATAAGATGCGAGGGCTTCACCGCCTATCAAGTCTTGATAAACTCCGAATGCGCATTAGTTTGATATCAGGAGTGAGGGCATGGGTGCTAAGGTCCGTGCCCGAGAGGAGAAGAATCCAGACCATCAGCTAAGGTCCCGAAATAATTGCTAAGTTGAACTAACGAAGTCAGATTGCTAAGACAGCTAGGATGTTGGCTTGGAAGCAGCCATTCATTTAAAGAGTGCGTAACAGCTCACTAGTCGAGGAGTTTGGCGTGGATAATAATCGGGCATAAGCAATTTACCGAAGCTATGGAACCAGTAATGGTTGGTAGGGGAGCATTCCACTCTGCGTTGAATGTGAAGCGTGAGCTTTGCTGGAGCGTGTGGAAAAGCAAATGTAGGTATAAGTAACGATAAAGGGGGTGAGAAACCCCCTCGCCGAAAGACTAAGGTTTCCTGATCAACGCTAATCGGATCAGGGTTAGTCGGGTCCTAAGGCTCAGCCGAACGGCGAGGCCGATGGCAGAAAGGGTTAATATTCCCTTACTACCTTAAAGAGTGACGTGGAGACGGAGTAGTGAAAGTGTCGCCAGCTGACGGAATAGCTGGTTAAAGGGTGTAGATATTGGAACTCCAGGCAAATCCGGAGATCTAGTCGAACCTGATAGTACCGAGAGCCCTTGTGGTGATTGGATAGCACACGTAAACAGACTTCCAAGAAAATCCGCTAAACTTAATCTTTAAGGTACCCGTACCGTAAACGGACACACGTGGTCGGGTAGAATATACTAAGGCGCTTGAGTGAATCACGGTTAAGGAACTAGGCAAATTGACCCTGTAACTTCGGGAGAAAGGGTCCCTCAGTAATGAGGGCGCAGAGAATAGGTCCAGGCAACTGTTTAACAAAAACACAGGGCTATGCAAAATTGAAAGATCAAGTATATAGCCTGACACCTGCCCGGTGCTGGAAGGTTAAGAGGAGATGTCATCGCAAGAGAAGCATTGAATTGAAGCCCCAGTAAACGGCGGCCGTAACTATAACGGTCCTAAGGTAGCGAAATTCCTTGTCGGGTAAGTTCCGACCTGCACGAATGGTGTAATGATCTGGACACTGTCTCAACCGTGAGCTCAGTGAAATTGTAGTATCGGTGAAGATGCCGATTACCCGCGATGGGACGAAAAGACCCCGTGAACCTTTACTATAGCTTAACATTGAATTTGGGTAATTGATGTGTAGGATAGGCCGGAGACTATGAAGCAGGCACGCCAGTGTTTGTGGAGTCACTGTTGAAATACGGCCCTTTGATTATTTGAGTTCTAACCCGCAGATGCGGGGACACTGTTTGGTGGGTAGTTTGACTGGGGTGGTCGCCTCCAAAAGAGTAACGGAGGCTTCTAAAGGTACCCTCAGGACGATTGGTAACCGTCCGCAGAGTGTAATGGCATAAGGGTGCTTGACTGGGAGACCGACAAGTCGATCAGGTAGGAAACTAGAGCATAGTGATCCGGTGTTTCCGTATGGAAGGGACATCGCTCAAAGGATAAAAGGTACTCCGGGGATAACAGGCTGATCGCTCCCAAGAGCTCATATCGACGGAGCGGTTTGGCACCTCGATGTCGGCTCGTCACATCCTGGGGCTGGAGAAGGTCCCAAGGGTTGGGCTGTTCGCCCATTAAAGTGGCACGCGAGCTGGGTTCAGAACGTCGTGAGACAGTTCGGTCTCTATCTATCGTGGGCGTATGAAATTTGCGTGGCTCTGACACTAGTACGAGAGGACCGTGTTGGACTGACCGCTGGTTTACCGGTTGTGCCGCCAGGTGCATTGCCGGGTATCTAAGTCGGGATTGGATAAGTGCTGAAAGCATCTAAGTACGAAGCCAGCCACAAGATTAGATTTCTTAGGGTCGTTGTAGACGACAACGTTGATAGGCTGCAGGTGTAAAGACAGTAATGTCAAAGCCGAGCAGTACTAATTGCCCGTACACTTTCTTCTTAGCCAGTATGGTTGGCTAGATAAGTGCTCTTTGATGTCATATGAGAGTTCTTCTTTATTGCTTTTGCATTGTGTTTATCTTAATAAAATAAGAAATTAAAATATTAAGGTAGCTATAGCATCAGGGTTCCACCTCTTCCCATTCCGAACAGAGAAGTTAAGCCTGATCACGCCGATGGTACTGCGTAACAGTGGGAGAGTAGGTAGCTGCCGTTTTAGCAGGGAGTCCTGGTCATACTATATGACCGGGACTCCCTTTTTTTGTTTGGACAGATTTTTAGTGTCCGATATTAGGGACCACTATTAAAATTTTGTGTTTTCTATGCATAAATTTTAGTTAGTCTATGCAAGAAGAAAGGTGCATCTACGACTCCTTTTCAGCGATACCATAAATACTTTATACTTTTTAAAACATAACTAAAAGGATAATCTGAAATTTACTTATTGGATTCATAAACAGAATGAGTATTGAATGAATAATTATATAGAATTATTCATTCAATACTCATTCTGTTTATGAATGTTAGTCAGGATAAAACCTATATAATAGATATAAAATATTAATTTTAGCAAAATAATATCTATTTACAGACTTATTTTGATTTAGATATTGTTTGTATAACTTTTGTTGCTATCTTTGCGCTAAAGTATTAAAATATAATTGTTTAAAGCAATAATAGATCATTTTGTTTTTTATCTATTTATTTATTAAGATGCTTAAACTCTTACTGTACTAAAAAAAAGTGATTAAAAATTGTAAAAACACACTGTAGTAACAATTTTGTTCTTATTTTTGTTGCACGTTTTATGTCAGAATAGTAAATGCCATTTTTGAGACGCTTTAGAGGATCTAACATTGTCTTACTTTGGAACTATATTGAAGAATTGAATGTGATGTTGTCGAGATAAATATGTGGCTATAAGTAAAACCTATAAAGTTCTTAATAACCGCAGTTAATCTTTGACGCCTTTTATATAAAGGAACAAAGATTGATTTTTCTAGTAAAAATAAAAATTATTAATTTCTAAAAATAAATTGTTTAAAAAAAACTATTATGGAAACTACTCAAAAGAAAACAAAAAAATCTAATTCGATTAAAGGGATTAAAAACGCAGGTCTTGTTATTTTAGCATGTCTTATTATTGCAATTTGTGTATTCAACTTTGTATTAGGAAATCCTGCAAACTTCATGAATAATGATCCTGCAAATAATCCTCTTCAAGGTAACCTTTTAGGTACAATGTACAAAGGTGGTGTTATTGTACCAATGATTTTAACATTGTTGTTTACAACCTTGGCTTTAAGTGTAGAACGTTATATCGCTATTAAAAGTGCATATGGAAAAGGTTCTTTGGTTAAATTTGTAGCTAACATTAAAGTTGCTTTGGATAAAGGTGATCTTAAAGGTGCAGAAGAAATCTGTAACAAACAAAAAGGTTCTGTAGCAAATGTAGTTAACGCTACTTTGATTAAATATGCAGAAATGGAAAAGGATGCTAGTCTAACTAAAGAACAGAAAATCCTGGCAATTCAAAAAGAATTAGAAGAAGCTACAGCTCTTGAATTACCAATGATGTCTGAAAATCTTCCTATTATTGCAACAATTACAACTTTAGGTACATTGATGGGATTGCTTGGTACTGTAATTGGTATGATTCGTTCATTCTCTGCTTTGGCTGCTGGTGGTTCTGGTGACTCTATGGCTTTGTCACAAGGTATCTCTGAAGCTTTGGTTAATACAGCTTGTGGTATTGCTACTGGTGCATGTGCTGTAATCTCTTACAACTACTATACTAATAAAATCGATAAATTAACATTTAGCCTTGACGAAATAGGTTTCTCTATTGTATCAACATTTGCAGCTTCTCACAATTAAGCAGTAAATTAATTAAAAAAATAGAAACGACTTATGGGTAAAGTAAAAGTTGCAAAAAAAAGTACTTTTATCGATATGACGGCGATGAGTGATGTTACTGTATTACTTCTAACCTTTTTTATGTTGACTTCAACATTCGTACAAAAGGAACCAGTAAAAGTAACGACACCAGGTTCTGTTTCTGAGATTAAAATCCCAGATAAGGACGTTCTCCAGATTCTTGTCGATGGTAAAGGAAAAGTATTTATGAGCTTGGATAAACAAGCTGATCTGGCATCAACACTTGAAAGTGTTGGAGGTCAGTATGGAATAAAATTTACGCCTGAAGAAATAAAAAAATTCAAGCTAAGCAATACATTCGGTGTGCCAATCAAAAGCATGAAAACTTTTTTAGGATTACCTAAAGATAAACAAGACGAAGTTCTTGCAAATGAAGGTATTCCTACAGACAGTCTTGATAATCAATTCAAAGTATGGGTAAAAACAGCTCGTGCAACGAATCCAGAACTAAGAATAGCTATTAAAGCTGACCAGGAAACTCCTTATTCAGTAATTAAGAATGTAATGAACTCACTTCAAGACTTAAAAGAAAACAGATATAATCTGATTACTTCTTTGAAAGTTACCGAAGAGGAAAAAAAATAGATGAAATATGAGTGCTGAAGTACAACAAAGTAGTGGCGACGGAAAGAAGAAGAGAGGTGGCAGCAAGCAGAAAAAAATGAATGTTCGTGTCGACTTTACGCCGATGGTGGATATGAATATGTTGCTTATCACTTTCTTCATGCTTTGTACATCTTTGAGTAAACCTCAAACGATGGAGATAAGTATGCCAAGTAATGATGATGTTCCAGAAGATCAACAGACTAAAGTTAAAGCTTCACAAGCAGTAACTTTACTTCTTGATGAAAACAATAAAGTTTTTTATTATTTAGGTGAGCCTAATTACAAAGATTATAATTCATTAAAAGAAACTTCTTATGCTGCTGATGGTATGAGAGATTTACTTTTAAAGAAAAATAGAAGTGTTGTTGCTAAAATCAACGATTTGAAACAACAAAAAATTAATTTACAGATATCTCAAGAAGAATTTACTAAGTTATCTTCTGATGCAAAAGCTGATAAAAGTTCTCCAACGGTTATTATCAAAGCAACAGATAAATCAACTTATAAAAATCTTGTTGATGCTCTCGACGAAATGCAAATATGCAGTATAAGTAAATATGTAATTGTGCCTGTCACTTCTGGTGATAAATTCTTATTGGAAAATTTCAAATCAAAAGGAGCACATTCTGCAAATTCTGATATTAAACAATAAGTTGAACACTAAATAAAGAAAGTAAAATGGCAAAAAATGATTTAACTTCTGTAGAATGGTGTGACGTAATATTCCAAGGTAAAAATAAGGAGTACGGTGCGTATAAAATGCGTATGGACTCCGGAAAACGCCACAATTGGTCTATGTTGATTATCGTTGCTATGGCGGCGTTAGTTATTGGTGTTCCTAAACTTATACAGCTTGCGACTCCAGCTCAGGATGAAACTATGACTGAAGTAACAACTTTGTCTCAGTTGGACGAAGCTGAAGTGAAAGATGAAAAATTGAAGAAAGTTGAGCCAATCGCTCCTCCTCCTCCTCCTTTGAAAAGTTCTGTTAAGTTTGTTGCTCCGGTAATTAAGAAAGACTCTGAAGTGAATGAAGAAGATCAAATGAAGAGTCAGGAAGAATTACAAGAGACAAAGGTGACCATTTCTATCGCCGATGTTAAAGGTAATGATGAAGTTCACGGTAAGGATATTTCTGAAATTAAACAAGTTGTGACACAAGCTCCGGTTGAAGAAGTTGAAGAAAAACCTTATACAGCTGTAGAACAGATGCCTCAGTTTCCTGGTGGTGAATCTGAATTATTGAAATATATTTTCGATAAATTAAGATACCCAACCATTTCTCAGGAAAACGGTGTTCAGGGTAAGGTTTATATTCGTTTCGTTGTTTCTAAAACAGGTGAAGTTAAGGATGCTCAGGTTATGCGCTCTTTAGATCCATATTGTGATAAAGAAGCTCTCCGTGTAATTCGTTCTCTTCCGAGATGGATTCCTGGAAAACAAAATGGTGTGAATGTTCCAGTATATTATGTAGTACCTATTACCTTTAAACTACAGTAAAGTCATGAAGTCTTTCAAACTATATGTTTTGTTATTCTCTTTGTTTTTGTGCGCATGTAACACTAAAAATAAGGATGGAAAAACCGACACAATCACAACCGGAACAATTTCCATTGCTGTAGATGAAGGTTTTAAACCTATCATAGAAGAAGAACTGGCTGTGTTTGAAGGACTTTATCCAGAGGCTGATATTAAGCCAACATACTGTAATGAGGTTGATGCTATAAATAGTTTATTAAAAGACAGTGTGCGGTTGGTTGTTACCACCCGCAGACTGTCTTTAAAAGAAACCCAATCCTTAAATAGCCGAAAGTTTTTCCCTGTAGAAACAAAATTGGCTATTGATGGTGTTGGTTTGATTGTTAATAATCAAAATCCAGATTCCCTGATAACTGTTGAACAGGTAAGGAAAATCTTAACTGGTGAGATCACAAAATGGAAAGATATTTATCCTAATTCTAAATTAGGAGATATTCAAGTCGTTTTTGATAATCCAAATTCTAGCACAGTTCGTTTCGCTAAGGATTCTATTTGTTTAGGAAAGTCTTTTGCAAGTAAACGAATTAATGCTCAAAAAAATAATTTACAGGTCTTTGATTATGTTTCTAAAACGCCTAATTCAATTGGAGTTATTGGAGTTAATTGGCTCGGTGTAAGAAGTGATACAACGAATTTGTCTTTTAAAAAGGACGTTCGGGTATTGGCTGTTAGCGAAGAAGATGTTGCAACGCCAGCTAATAGTTTTAAACCTTATCAAGCCTATTTGGCTTTAGGTGATTATCCTTTTTCACGTGATGTATATGTCATAGTAACTGATCCACGTCAAGGATTACCTTCTGGCCTATCTATCTTCTTAACTACAGATCGCGGTCAAAGAATTATTCTTAAATCCGGTTTAGTTCCAGCAACTCAGCCGGTTCGTATAGTAACTGTAAAAGATGAATTTTAATTAATGATTAAAAATTGCAATGTGATGAAATGTAACTTACTATTTTCTTCAATCCTCTTTTTGACAAGTTTTGCTTTTAATTTGTCTCCTCTTCAAGCGAAGGACAGTGAAGGTGTTTCTTTCTATAAAGCAGGTTTTCCAAAACAGGCAAAAAACCTTTTGTTTCAGGAATTGAAATCTAATTCTTCAAATTCTGCTGAAACATGTTATTTTTTAGGTAATGTTTATTTTGGAGAAAGCAAAAAAGATTCAGCCTCTTTTTATTATAAAAAGGGTTTGTCTTTTGATGCTCAGAGTGCCTTGAATAATATTGGTCTAGCTAAGTTACAGATTAAATCAAACCCAACTCAAGCAAAGGAGGCAATTGACAATGTTTTAAAAGGTAAAAACAAGAAAAACGTAGACCTTATCCTTGAGGCAGGACGTGCTTATTTAGAAAATGAAGAACTTTTAGCTACAAATGATTATTTGGAGAGAGCTCAAAAAATAACAAGAAAGTATGCTCCTGTATTTGTTTTAGCGGGTGATATTTTTGAAGCAAAGAGAGATGCTGGTCAAGCATGTAGTATGTATGAGCAGGCTATTCTTTTTGATGCAAATTGCCGTGAAGCATATGTAAAATATGCTCGTGCTTATCGTGACGTTAATACTGCCTTAGCTATTGAAATGTTAGGTCGTCTTAAAGTTCAGGAACCTAATTTCTCTTTGGCAAACAAAGAATTAGCTGACATTTATTATTCCAAAAATGATTTTGACAAAGCTTCAGCTTCTTATGGAGAATATATCGCTTCTGGAAATTATGATTCAGATGATTTGAAGCAATATGCCATGACTCTTTTTCTAAATAAAGACTATAATAAATCGTTAGAAATTGCGCAGATAGGTCTGAAAATTAATTCTCTTGACCCTGCTTTCAACCGTTTTGCTATGTATAATTATATAGAGTTAAAACAGTTTGATAAAGCTGCTGTGGCTGCAGATCTTTTCTTTAATAAGTCTAAAGATGCGCAGTTTTCATATTTTGATTATACCTACAATGGTAGTTTGTTAACAGAACAAAAGAAATATGCTGAAGCAATAGCTTCTTTTCAAAAAGCTATAAAGGTCGATTCTACTAAAACAGGGCTTTTGACTACTATTTCTGATCTTTACGAAAAAGCTGGTGATCCAGTAAACGCTATTAAGTCTTACGAGACTTATTTAGGAAGTGTTACTAAACAGACACCTGATTTATTGATTGAATTAGGTAAAAAGTATTATTCCTATGCAAATTCTGATTTGGTTTCCGCAGGTTCAAAAGCTCCTTTATTTATAAAGGCTGATAGCCTTTTTTCTAAAGTTGCTGAAGTAGAACCAGATAATTATCGTGGTAATTGCTGGCGTGCGAGAGCAAATGCGGGTATTGACCCAGATGCTACTAAAGGTTTAGCTAAACCTTTCTACGAAAAGACAGTTGAAATTTGTTTGGCAAAAGCAGATGCCCGCTATAATCCTGTTCTTGTGGAATGTTATAGTTATCTTGGTTTTTACTACCTGGTAACTGGCGAAAAAAGCAAAAACACTAAAGATTATGAAATTTCTAAAGAGTATTGGAATAAAATTCTGAAGATTGATCCAGCGAATGAAACTGCTTTAAAGGCTCTTGGAGGTTTGAATGGTAGTTCTAAATCGAAAAGGAGATAATCTCTTTGATTAGTCCTAAATAACCGTTGCAGGTTTCTGTGACAAGAATGTAAATAATAGTAGATCGTTGCAAGTTTATCTTGTAACGATCTGTTTTTATAAAATGCCCCTCGGGGAACGCCTTGCGGTAAGGGCTGGGATCACCCATCCCGACGAGCGAAGAATTTTTCTTGTTTAAAGAATTATATGTTCTTATAATCACGATGATAAGAATTGGTTGTTGCCCGATAATTACGATATGGTTTTATAGTCAAATGATTCGTTTTTAAATAGAAAGAAATCTATCTCGCCCTACTTTTAGCTCTTGTAATGGAGCATGAAGCAGATGATACATCTGACGCATGCCAATAAGAGGATGTGTTGTCGAATAGAACTTACTAATTCAATAACTTTTAATGCAATGTCCTGGCGTTTGGATTTAAACCATTTTCGCCTATAATAGGCTGGTCTGCTTATCCAGAGCAATCCATAGGTAAAACTTTGTTTCTTCTTTTTCTCGGATGAATCGGTCAATTGCCCGGGAAGGAGTTTTTTCGGATAGGAATATTAAATTCTTCTTCTGCATAGTTATCATCATATCGAAGAATACAGCTTTCTTGTCTGAACGTTCAACCTGTTTTTTCAAAAGGGACTTTTGCTTCTCTAAAAGCTTGATCTTTTGTTCTAATTCCAGAATCCTTTGATCTTTTGACTTTGGCGTGTTCGATGAAGTTTGAGTTTTCCATTCAAAGGTATCAAATTTCTGCAACCAATTGCGAACTGTTGCAAAGCCTTGTATTCCATCTTTTTTAGTGGCACTGGTAATACTTATATCGCACGTTTAATTGCTTGAACGACTGACTACTTAAAGGATATATAATCCTTTTGAGTTCGTTTTATATGCTGATTTTTCATCTCTTCGTCCATTACGTTTGATTTTGTGTAACGCTATTTTGGGACTAGACATTTTACCGGATACTAATAATTGTATACATAAAATAGTTGTTATTCTTATTGATAAATTTGTTCTTTTTAGCCTCTTGTCATTGGTTTATTTGTAATTACAACTTAAGACATTGTTTTGCAGTATTATAACCGTTCACTAATGTTTCTTCTCCTTACTTCCTGGAATTTGAAATAAAAGTATATTTTTTTCTGATTAAATTTGTTTGTAGTTATAAAATTATTATATTTGCAGTGTATTACTATAATAGTGCACTAAATGGTTATACAAGCACTTGTTTTAACTATATCTATTCTATAAGTAGGATTCTTTAAAATAAATATTATTTCAATTAAAGGAAATGCAGAATGATCAGCAATAGGAAATTATTACGAAAAGGAATTATAGATGTGGCTTTATTGCTAGGTTTAATAGGCTGCATTATTTCTACTACTGTTTTTGAAAAAAGTAAAGAAGCAATAAGGAATAATAGTGTAAGTGTTGAAGACGCATTTCCTTGGGTAAATTTACATAGTATTGTTGGAATAATTTTTATCGTTATAGTTCTTATCCATCTCTGGTTGCATAGGAGTTTTTTTAAGGTGGTGATGACTAAGAAACTTTATTCAAGGAATAGAATATCAACCTTTTTAATTGTAGCATTTATACTGATTGTTTTTAGTATTTTACTTTTTATAAGTGGTTTTACAATTACCACATTGCATGTTCACGGTTTTATAGCTTTCATTTTTGTTGCTATTGCCACAATTCACTTTATAACAAAATTCAATCAGTTTGTAAGGTGCTTTAAGTAATAGATTAATTGTCATAATGGTTAAAGCAAACTAATATATAATAGACAATCTATATCGGTATATAGCTATACCATGCTGTATGGTTGTTTGATTACGTCATTAAAGTTATTAATTTAATAATCAGAATACAAATGGTCATCATCGTTATTCTCTTATTATTATAAACGCTATGTTGCCTTTTATAGGCTTAAAATAGCCTGTTTTGTGATAAACAATATAATGCAAGTTTTTACTTCGGGCTTATTGCGATTTGCTTTTTGAATAAATGATAAACAAATTATTAATTAAAATGGTAACAATTGAAAATCTTTCCTTCGAATACCGAAAGTCACAAAAAAAACTATTCGAAAACTTTTCCTTATCTATTGAAAAAGGAAAGGTTTACGGATTATTAGGTAAGAATGGTGTAGGTAAATCTACTCTATTGTATCTTATTACTGGTCTTTTAATGCCTAAATCCGGCAAAGTAAGCTTTAATCAGGATGATGTGGCTAAAAGATATCCAAAGACTCTACAGGATATGTATATTGTTCCTGAAGAGTTTGATTTGCCTCCTATCTCTTTCCGTAAGTATGTAGATTGCAATAAATCTTTTTATCCCCGCTTTAATATGGAAGATCTGGCTAAATATCTCCAATGTTTTGAGCTGAATATGGATGTCAATCTCGGTGCTCTTTCAATGGGGCAGAAGAAGAAAGTCTATATGAGTTTTGCTCTTGCTACAAATACGTCACTTCTTGTTATGGACGAGCCTACTAATGGCCTCGATATTCCTGGGAAAAGCCAATTTCGTAAGTTCATTGCTTCAGGCATGAATGATGATAAAACAATTATTATTTCTACTCATCAAGTGAAAGATATTGATAATCTGTTAGAGCATGTGATTATTATGGATAATAACAAGGTTTTGCTTAATGAAACAGTATCAAATATTTGCCAGAAACTATTATTTGTTGAAACTCCAAGCAATGAAGTTATTGATGGTGCCCTCTACGTTTCCCCTTCTATACAGGGTAATAGTACAATACTTCCAAATCTGGAGAATGAAGAGTCAGCCATAAATCTAGAGTTACTATTTAATGCAACGCTTACTGATTCTGAAAAGTTAAAAGCCTGTTTCACTAATTAAAATCAATGCAGTAATGATAAATAATAATTTTCTTAGCTTTGAGCGTTTCGCTTTACTCCTTAAAAAAGATTTTATGGAGAATTGGAAGACAATGTTTCTTCGTTTTGTTATGCTTTATGCCATATTAGCTATTATTTTCGGTTTTATCGGCCATTGGGAGTATAGATTGCTAAATAACAATCCAAGCTATTTTTCTCATGATAATATGAATTATATAACACCTGCCATATTTCTGTTTTGGGGCGTTGGTTGTCTTTTTGCATCATTAATGATGGAGAAGATGAGAAGCAAAACCAAACGAATCTCTTATTTGATGACACCGGCAACTTCTTTTGAGAAATATTTCTCCAGACTCCTGATTGTGGTTGTGGTATTTATAGCATCTTATTTAGTTGCTTTTAAATTAGCTGACTATACTCGTATTGCTATTTTTTCTATCTGTTATCCTCAACTAAATATTTCTTCTATTGATTTATTAAATTTAGTAGATACAAAAGGATATGGTGGTTTAGCCCATACTTGGGGTCAGTTTATAGGTGGATTTTCTATCTATCTTTTTTTTCAATCATTGTTCATCTTAGGAAGTATCCTATGGTATAAGAACCCTTTTATAAAGACAATTGCATCAGGTGTTGTTATCGTTTTAATTTTCACTTTGATTGACGGTGTGTTGATCCATTATCTATTTCCTAACGATTTGAAGAACCTTTTCAGTGTATCTAATTACTGCGAAGATATTGTTAATAGATGGTGTACATGGAGAAATACTACAATTCTCTTTTCAATATTTACCCTTTTTAATTGGACGATAGCCTACTTTCGTTTTAAGGATTCCGAAATAATTAATAGAATCTGAGCTTATGAATTTTAAAGAAAGCAAAGCTATTTATTTGCAAATTGCAGATAGAATCTGTGATGAGATTATCTTTGGGCAGTACGCTGAAGAAGAAAGAATACCATCTGTACGTGAATATGCATCCATCGTAGAAGTAAATGCAAATACAATAATGAGGTCATTCGATTATCTTCAGTCTCAGGATATCATTTATAACAAGCGGGGAATTGGTTACTTTGTTTCCTCCGGAGCAAAGAAACTTATTTTATCTCTTCGCAAAAAGCGTTTTTTGGAAGAAGACATTGAATGGTTCTTTCATCAGATCTATACTCTTGATATTCCGATGGAAGAGATTGGAAATATGTATTGTGAATTTAGTAAAAAACAAAATAGTATTAGAAAATGAGACGTACAACAATTATATTACTTGTCCTCCTATCATCGTTATTATTATTGTCGGTGATATTTATAATTCATTTAAGGTTTTTTGCCCCGACAAATCTATATAGTAAAGACTATTTTACTGAAACCTGTTTCTCGGGTAAAGTTGATTCTATTAATGTATCTTCTTATAAGATCATTAAATTTGTAAATGAAAAACAAGAACATCCGGCTAATTTAACAGGTAAATTACTGGTCAGACCTCTTAAGTATGCTGCACAAAAAGATTGTTTCTATTATCCAAAAGAGTTATCTTTCATGTTCAGTAAGAAGGTCTCAGGTGATACGCTTATTATACAGCTTAATTATGTAGAGAAGAATATTGAGGCTATTCTGGCTAAGAATAAGAGCAATGCCATACGAGCAACTTTTTATCTTTATACAGATTCAACGTCTAAATTAGCTATACGCAATGAAACAGACAATATTGAAACATCTTTAAAAAAGATAACGCTTTCTGAAGCAACAATTTATTCCTGTCATAAGGTCGATGTAGATTCTTGTAAAGTAGATAAATTGAATATAGCAGGTTTTTATCCATCTGTAAGTCTTCAGAACAGTAAGATTAATATTTTTAATATTGATTTGGAGAACCTGAATAGATGGACCGTTAATAATTGTCAGATTAATGAAGAAAATCTAACTGGAGATAGTAACCATTCGATTCATCTTCCCAAATCAGAATGTAAGAAGATGACTTGGAAGGGGAAAACAAAAGATGCGAGTTTGCACGTAAGTCTGGACTCCGATAAGGCTAGTATCTCTTTTTGATGTTCTGAAATAATTGGGATACTTTAAAATGTCTCGTTTCTTTTTATTATAATAAAAGAAACGTGTGCAAAATAGTAAGATGTGATCAAGAAGTATAAAAAAAGAAGAGAATCAATTTCTTGATTCTCTTCTTTTTTAGTTGCGGAGGCTCGACTCGAACGAACGACCTTTGGGTTATGAGCCCAACGAGCTACCAACTGCTCCACTCCGCGATGTTTCTGAGTGCAAAGGTACTGCTTTTATTTTAAAAAACAAGTTTTTTCGAAAAATAATGATTTGAGATAGATTACTCTTCACTAATAAGCCTTGTTATTCTTATGATTTTAGTCATTGTGCAGAATATTTCAATAAACGGTTTTAGAGTAAAGCATCCCGCAATATAGAGGAGACGCATGTAAATAACTATGCAGCTGTTTTTGGGAAATTAAGAATATGTTTAAATAATTAATCCGGAAAATTGAAATAATTAGGTTGTATTAAAACAGAAAAGAGAACCAATTTCTTGATTCTCTTTTTTTTAGTTGCGGAGGCTCGACTCGAACGAACGACCTTTGGGTTATGAGCCCAACGAGCTACCAACTGCTCCACTCCGCGATATTTTCTGAGTGCAAAGGTACTGCTTTTTACTTATAAAACAAATAAATTGAGGAATAAAAATAGAGTAGTAATCAAATATGGATGTAACTGGCTCTACTATAGGTGTATAAAGTGATTGTTAAATAATGCTTCTAATTAATTAAACATTTCTTTTCTTGTGTAATAAGAAGAAAAGAATTACTTTTGCTCAAATAAAACAATATTGTGCAGGTTATATGCCTATGACTATATCAAAGACCAGAGTAAAACTAGTAGATGTTGCCCGACAGCTTTTCGCAAAAACGGGAGTGGAGAATACTACGATGAATGATATCGCCCTTGCTTCAAAGAAAGGACGACGAACTCTTTATACTTATTTTAAAAGTAAGGACGAAATTTACTCAGCTGTTGTAGAGTCTGAATTGGATATGCTTTCAGATAAGATGAAGGCTGTTGCAGAGAAACATATTTCACCGGATCAGAAATTGATGGAACTTATTTATACCCGCCTTGATGCTGTAAAAGAAGTTGTTTTTCGGAACGGAACCTTGCGGGCTAATTTCTTCCGGGATATTTGGCGTGTAGAGAAAGTACGTAAGAGGTTTGATGCGAAAGAAATTATTCTCTTTAAAAACGTATTGACTGAGGGCAAAGAGAAAGGTGTATTTCAAATAGATGACGTGGAAATGTCGGCGTATATTGTTCATTATAGTGTTAAAGGTATTGAGGTGCCTTATATACGTGGAACTTTGGGTCGTAACTTAGATGTGGAAACCCGCAAAAAGTATGTCACCAATATTGTTTATGGTGCATTATACAGAAAAGAGATCGATCAATAAATAAACGTTTAAATTACAATTATTATGGGATTATTAGATGGGAAAACAGCGATTGTTACCGGGGCTGCTCGTGGTATTGGTAAAGCAATTGCTTTGAAATTTGCTTCAGAAGGAGCAAATATTGCATTCACTGACCTTGTTATTGATGAAAATGCTAAAAATACAGAAAAGGAAATAGAAGCTTTTGGCGTAAAAGCAAAAGGTTACGCTTCCAATGCTGCAAATTTCGAAGATACAGCCAATGTGGTTGGTGAAATTGTTAAGGACTTTGGCCGTGTTGATGTTCTTGTTAATAACGCAGGAATTACTCGCGACGGTTTAATGATGCGTATGAGCGAACAACAATGGGATATGGTTATTAACGTAAACCTGAAATCTGCATTTAATTTTATTCATGCCATTACTCCTGTAATGATGAAACAGAAAACAGGTAGCATCATTAATATGGCTTCTGTTGTAGGCGTTTCAGGAAATGCTGGTCAATGTAACTACTCTGCTTCTAAAGCAGGTATGATTGGTCTGGCTAAATCAATTGCTAAAGAACTTGGTTCTCGTGGTGTTCGTGCCAACGCAATTGCACCGGGATTCATTATCACTGATATGACTGCTGCATTAACAGAAGAAGTTAAAGCAGAATGGGCTAAAACGATTCCTTTACGCCGTGGAGGTACACCGGAAGATGTGGCTAACGTTGCTACTTTCCTTGCTTCTGATTTGTCTTCTTACGTAAGCGGACAGGTAATTCACTGCTGTGGCGGTATGAATATGTAATTAGAAGAATGACCGTAATATACGAAGATAACCATATCATTATTGTCAACAAGACGAGTTCCGAGATTGTTCAGGGAGACAAAACGGGTGATACTCCTTTATCAGAGATTGTAAAACAGTACCTGAAGGAGAAATACAATAAACCCGGTAATGTTTTTATTGGAGTGGTTCACAGGCTGGACCGTCCGGTAAGCGGAATTGTTCTTTTTGCTAAAACCAGTAAAGCACTTCCTCGCCTTAACGAGATGTTTAAGAACGGTGAAGTGAAGAAAACTTATTGGGCGATAGTGAAGAATTGTCCGGCGGAACCTGAAGGTGAACTGGTTCACTACCTGCTGCGTAACGAGAAACAGAACAAGAGTTATGCATACGACAAGGAAGTCAAAGATTCAAAGAAAGCCATCCTGGATTATAAACTGATTGGCCGTTCTCAGAATTATTAT
The DNA here is from genome assembly GCA_963667395.2 of Bacteroidaceae bacterium. Classification (GTDB taxonomy): domain Bacteria; phylum Bacteroidota; class Bacteroidia; order Bacteroidales; family Bacteroidaceae; genus Bacteroides. The sequence goes on along the minus strand of CAXXJL010000001.1, from coordinate 2,300,461 downwards.
CTTCTTGAAGTGAACTTGCAGACCGGAAGGCATCATCAGATTCGTTGTCAGTTGGCAAAAATAGGATGTCCCATTAAAGGAGACCTGAAATATGGCTCTCCCCGCTCTAATCCAGACGGAAGTATTTGTCTTCATTCCCGCAGAGTTTCCTTTATTCACCCGGTTTCAAAGGAACTGATTGAACTGGAAGCTCCGGTTCCGGAAGGTAATTTATGGAATGGATTTGAGATGATTGGATAATCTCTCTTATGGTTTTGAGATAAAAGAAGAGGCTGCCTCAAAAGGAATAGTGCTATTATTATATAGTACTATTCCTTTTGAGACAGCCTCTTTTTGTTTTGTAATAACTGCCTTACAGTTGCTAAATCGTTTTTATGGTTTTAAGATATAATAAAAGCCTTTACTATTGAGTTTCTGCAGCTTTACTGGTTGTAAAGAACCATGCTTTTGGTAAGGTTACATCTTATTAGCTCAGTTTTAATAACAGGGAAACTTAAAGAATAATGCTTTGGATAATATCTTCATTATACATTTACCCTTCAAGAATAACCATGAGAGACCCTTTAGCTTTAGGCGTTTTTTGAGAACTCACTTACTAACTATTTTGTTTCTGCATTTTCTAAAGCTCCATTTATCAGCTTTACTGCCTCAGTAAAGCTCGGTTTTATGTCTTCAGCTATTTATACCATTAGTTCTTTAGTTGGTAATTAGAACGCATACAACGCTTTTTTTAGCAAATGCGATAACTATTATGTTCGTAATTTCAATGTACTTTCTTTTTGTAGCTATAGCTTTTACTCGTTGAAACCAGCTCAATAAAATAGTAATTCTTCACTTCAGAGGTTTTACCAATTTTTATAACTTTAATCCTTCCGATACGGCAGCCCTGTATGTTTCAATCTTTGTGCTTTTATGAATTTTCTTTTTAGCTTTCTTATCCATGTCGGGCAGTAGATATTCCCAGATAGTCTTCAATTTAGTTATCAGCTGATCGTTTCCCTGCAAGTGTGTCTCGTAATAATTAAGTAGCAGATTATGGAAAGCTTTCACCTTTCCAAGCATCTCCTCACGGGATAAAGTTACTCCCTGCTGGTATTCGTAAGCCAGTGCCGGATTGGCCAGTAATCCCCTGCCAATCATTATCCCCGAAAGATCTGGAAAACGGGTCATTAGTTTATTGATATCATCGAGCGTTGAAATATCTCCGTTATAAATGAGCGGATGTTTGCATTCACGATAAAAAGCTTCAAAGGCATCCCAATTGGTTTCCCCTTTATATTGTTGCTTTCCAACCCGGGCATGCAGAGTGATTTGCTTCAATGGATACTTGTTCAGCAAGGGAAGCAGAGCAAGACACTCCTCAGGATTTTCCCATCCTAAGCGCATCTTTACCGAGAATTGCATTTCCGGGAGCTCTTCCGTGCACTGTAAAAGTGCAGCAACTTCCTCAGGGTAGGGCAGAATACCCGAACCTTTATGTCTTTTCACCAGCATGGGGAATGGACAGCCTAGGTTTATATCCGTTTCCGTATGCCCCTTTTTCTGGAATAATTCTATTACTTTCCGCATTTCATCGGGGGTAGCGGCAATCAATTGCGGAATTAGGTGGTGAACGGTATTGTTTTCCGACTCAATGTCTCGCAGCTCTCTGTTGCGGAAACCATCTTTTTCCACACGAACAAAAGGAGTATAGTATGTATCTATGCCACCAAAAACAGTTTCGTGCGCATTGCGGTAAGGTGCATCTGTAAATCCCTGTAAGGGAGCAAAGTGAATGGGAACTTTTTTCTCGTCTTGCATCTCTTCTTTTTGCTGACAAAGATAGTGAGCTGGGGCGATAAAGCGTCTGTTTTTCATCAATAAAAGGATGAATGCACCTTTGTTTTTTTCAAACAGCCGGCAAAACATCACGTTTTGCATAATCTGCACGGAAGAGAATATACCTTCCGATTCCTTTTCATAGATAACGAATCCAGTTTTCTTTTAATCTGCTTGGAAGAGAATGTCCTTTCCCCTTCTCTTTTCATCGTTATTCTTTTGGGGGGATGACTGCATTTCTCCTGGAGGTAACTTCATATTTATGGCTGGTTGCCACATTAATCTCTTGGTATGCGGTGTGGAATTCCTTTTTTGTCTATTTTTGCAGAAATATACATCGTTATTAGTAGAAATGGAACAAATTAAGAATATAGTATTTGACTTCGGAGGGGTGATTGTTAATCTCTGTCGGGAGACAGCCGTAAAGAAGTTTGTAGAGATAGGAGTGGCCAATGCCGATGAATTGCTGGATGCTTATCATCAAACCGGTCTTTTTCTGGAGGCGGAAGATGGCACGCTCACTGCCGAAGAATTTCGTGTAAAGCTGAGCGCTGTGGCCGGGAAGGAACTCACCTATGAGCAGGTATTTCAAGGCTGGTTTGGTTTTGTGACTGATGTGCCTTTGTATCGTCTTGATTATTTGCTCGAACTGAAAAAGAAATATAAACTCTATATTTTGAGTAACACCAATCCTTATATAATGGGATGGGCAAGGAGTGCCGATTTTACGCCTGCTGGCAGACCGCTGGATGATTACGTTGATAAGATATATACTTCGTATGAAATTAAGCAAGTGAAGCCCGAGCGAGGAATCTTTGAATACATGATTCAGGATGCCGGATTACTTCCTCAGGAAACCTTATTTGTGGATGATGGCTCTGCGAATATAGAAATGGCAAAGGAATTGGGGATGCTAACCTTCCAGCCAATTAATGGGGAAGACTGGCGCGATGATTTTTCTGCATTGCTCTAAAGATGGTTATTCCTGGCAAGGAAAAATAATTTTTGGTCGGTTTGTTTTTTAGGTGACTAAAACAAGTGAGGCTACGGACAGTTTGGAATAATGATTCCTGGTTTAATACCTTCCTTTTTGTTAGGAAAACCAATTGCCAGTGTTTTCTTATTTCCCTTTTTCAACCAGGGCGGGCGTTGATGTCCAGTCCGCCTTCGTACCAGTGTTTTCTTATGTTGCTTTTTCAATGGTACAGCACCATTCTTTTTGCTTGGAAAACCAATGGGATAATCAAATGTAAACTGATTATAAAATAGCGACTTCTATAAGAGCTTGCCCGGATAATGAATAAGATTATCCGGCTTTTAAGAAAAGCAGGCGGGAGCCGGAACAAGCAGCGGTTTATAATTTATATTTCCTTGTACAAAAGAATGCAATCTTTTGTACAGAAGATTGTTTTCTTTTGTACAAAACAAATCATTCTTTTGTACAAGGATTTTTTAATGTAATTCGGGAGATTAAAAAAACTAGTCCGGAGGCTACTCGGCTTGCTTAGTTATTTCTCTGTTTAGTGCAGAGCTATCTCCATTTTCCGGAAATAAAGTCTCTATTATTCTTTAAAAAACGAGATTCCATCCGACCGGGAACTAAATTTATGGGATACAGGAGTTGCTTTTTAAATGGTTGTTCTCTTTCTGAACCGCAGGTAAAACATCACCCCCGCGCTGGTAAGCCCGAAAGGGAACGCCATCCATACGCCTTTGACTCCCCAGTTTAATGTAAATCCGAAGAAGTAACCTGCCGGAATGGAAATCAGGAAATAGCTCACGAAAGCAATATACATCATCGGTTTCACGTCTGCTATGCCCCGCAGTGCATTGGCAAAAGTAATTTGTGCGCCGTCGCCAAACTGATATAACAGGAATGGCAAGATAAGAGTAACCACAGTTTTACTCACCTCCTGGCTGTCGGTAAACATGCCGCCCAGATTATTTCTTAAAAGAAAGATAAGCGCGGAAGAAAATACAGCCATCAGCAGGATGATATGAAAGCCTGCATAGGTGGAACGGCGAACGTTAACAATATCGTTTTGCCCTTTGAAATTACTTACTCTCACGGCAATTGCCGCTCCCATTCCGTAATAAATCATGAAGCACAGGCTAGAGATGGTGAGCATCACCTGATGAGATGCCAGCGCAATGCTGCCCAGCCATCCCACCATTACGGTGCTGAAGGTAAACGATGCGGTTTCCATACCCATTTGCATGGCAATGGGCCAGCCCAGCTCATTGAGTCTTTTAAAAATATCCTTTGAGAATCCCGGTAGTTTAAAGCCTTCCAGGTAAAGGGTATACCGTTTGCTATACAGAAAGATTCCGGCAAAAGCCAAAGTCATTACAATACGTGCAATGAGTGTACTTACTCCCGCGCCCATCAGTCCCATTTCAGGTAGCCCCAATTTGCCATATATCAGCAGATAATTGAGGATAATGTGCAAAGCATTGCCCCATAACAGAATCCACATTGAGGTTCTGGTGTCGGTAATTCCATCCGCAAATTGTTTAAATGCATTAAAGATTAGCACAAATACAAGGGTGATTAGCAGAACAATAAAGTATGGACGAATAAGAGGAAGCAGTTCCTCGGGTTGTCCAAAGCGGTGAACATTGAGATAGACTATAAACATGATGAAGGTAATCAGCAGTGCCACCAGAAGATTGGCGGCAAGGCTGTTCTTCAATGCTTGTCCGGCACCGTTGGAGTCGCCTTTGCCGAAGAGACTTCCCACAATGGGAGTCAGTCCGTAGGAGAACCCGGTGCTAAAGATAATGGCAAGCATAAAAAGATTATTCACAAAAGAGGCAGCAGCCAGCTCAATGGTGCTGTGCTGTCCCACCATCATTGTGTCGGCAAAGCCAAGAATTATCATGCCCAGCTGCCCTATAACAATAGGAATTCCTAAGTGGAGCAGCGCTTTATAGTGATTTTTGTATGTTGCAAGGAATCCGGTCATGATTCTTTCATTGCTCTATAATGCAGAGTAGAACAGTTTTCACGGACAAAAGCCTTGCAAGCAAGTTCTTTTAAATGGCAGGCAGTTACTTTCCGGTAATTGTTCACTTCATTATTCAGGTCTTCCGCCTTACTGAGCAACTCAAAGAATGCCAGGTTTGTGGCAACATTGAGGTAATTAATGTTACTGAATATTTGTTCCGACTCGAATTTATTTTTCACTTTCTCCAGTTCCTGCTCCTCTACAAGTGAACTTTTCAGTGCTTCAAGCTCTTCCCATACAGCGGCTTCCGCCTCCTCTAAAGAAACACCGGGTGCAGGTTTGCCTGAAATCTGAAACAAGCCAGGCTCCACGCTTCCCGAAATGTAGGCATCAATGGAGGCAAATACCTGACGATCTTTCACTAAATGCTGAGTTAGCCGGCTTGAATTGCCGTTACTAAGTACATCGGACAAAATATCAAATGCATAATAGTCTGGATGTATGCGCTCGGTCATGTGAAAAGCCATGAAAAGAGAATCGAATGGCACAGCACGTTCCACTTCAAGTCGCCTTTCTTCTGTTTGCTTTGGCTCATGAGGAATATTTCTTACCCTAATATCACGGGCGGGAATAGGACCAAACCATTTCTCTGCAAGACGAATAGTTTCATCGAACGATATATTTCCTGTTATGCTAAGAATAGCATTGTTGGGGGCATAGAAGTGAAAAAAGAAATCCTTTACATCTTCCAGCGTAGCATTGGTAATGTGTGAAATTTCCTTGCCAATGGTAGGCCATTGGTACGGATGTTCCTTGAAAGCCAATGGGCGAATCAGATGAGACACATCTCCGTAGGGTTGATTCAGATACCGTTGCTTGAATTCTTCAATAACCACTTGTCGCTGAACATCCAGGCTTTTAGTACTAAAGTCCAGGCTTAACATGCGGTCTGATTCCAGCCAGAATCCTGTTTCTACATTTTGTTTGGGCAGAGCAAGGTAATAGTTGGTGATATCATTGTTTGTCCACGCATTATTTTCCCCGCCGGCCAACTGAACCGGAGCATCATAATCGGGAATGTTCACCGATCCTCCGAACATTAAATGTTCAAAGAGGTGAGCAAATCCCGTGTGATCTTTGTCTTCGTCCTTTGCCCCTACATTATATAACACATTAACGGCAACCATTTGTGTGCTTAAATCCTCAGAATGTATCAGGCGAAGTCCGTTTGGAAGAGTATGTCTGTTTACTTCTATCATCTTATTCCAGTACGATAACTTTCATTTTAATATCTTCTTCGGGACGGTCTCCGCGGTTAGTCTTTACTTTCTGAATAGAATCCACAATATCCAAACCTTCCACTACTTCTCCAAATACAGTGTACTGGTTGTCAAGATGAGGAGTTCCGCCCACGGTTGTATAAGCCTGCACCTGTTCGGGAGAAAACTTAAAGTCGGGTAGGGAATCGGCCTTTGCTTTTGCTTCAGCAATCAGCTCTTCCTGCAATTCATACAGTCCGTCTTTGTCACGGTCCAATCTCAGCTTTTTAATCTTAGCCGCATTCTTAGTTACTAAGGTATTGAAAACTTCCTCTACCTTACCGTGATTCATCTGTTGTTCCATGTTCAGAATCTGACCTGTAGAATAAGCCTTTCCGGTAACGATGTAGAACTGGCAGCCACTGGATTCCTTTTTAGGATTAACCTCGTCACTTTGACGTGCAGCGGAGAGTGCTCCTTTTTTATGAAACAATTGTGGATAAACAAATTCGGCAGGAATGGTATAACCCGCATCTCCCGATCCAAGCGACTTGCCTTTTGGTGCATTCTTTGAATCCGGATCACCGCCCTGTATCATAAAGTCCTTAATTACACGGTGAAAAAGAGTACCGTCAAAAAAGCCTTTTTGGGCAAGCTTTATAAAATTATCACGATGTTGTGGTGTCTCGTTATAGAGCTTTATCTTTATGTTACCTAAATCTGTTTGTATCAACAGCATTGTTTCTTTCTGATTTTCCATTTTTTCTTTTTTATTTTGGGTGAATCCCGGTAAAAATACTCCTGCAAACAGGATTGTTACTATAATCAGTAATTGCTTTTTCATAAGAATAAACCGACTGATTTTGGTGCAAAAGTACTATTTTAGGGCTATTAAGCCAAAACAATAGGGCGATAATTAGGACCTTTTATTGAAACATCGCACCTTTTTGAAAATCAGGAAGCTAAAGTTTGCTTGTTATTGGTAGAAAATGGCTGTTCCACAAGCGGTAACCATCAGCATACTGCCACTTGATCCCACTGTTTCATAATCAATATCAATACCTATCACAGCATTGGCTCCCATTTTTTGAGCTTGTTCGCTCATTTCCTGCAACGCTGTTTCTTTTGCCTGGCGCAGAACTTTCTCATAAGAACTGGAACGACCACCGATAATATCGCGTATTCCGGCAAAAAGATCCTTAAAAATATTCGCGCCAATAATTGTTTCTCCGGAAACAATGCCATAGTATGTGGTAATAGTCTTACCCTCTATACTGTTTGTTGTTGATAATAACATAATCTTTTTCTTTAGAAGTTTATTTGTAGGGACAAATATATACTTTTTGTATGAATTAATAATCGGTAAAGCAAACAAGATACAGAAATAAATGTTTTCTTTGTATAAGACTTCATTTTAGTATGAATAAACGAACGGGGAAATGGCTGAAAGGAATTGGCATGGCTTTGCTGACTCCGGTAACTCTTTTGGTGATACTCATCGTATTGCTCTACCTCCCCCCTGTTCAAAATGTATTGAAAAATCAGATAGTGAAGTACGCATCTAAAGAAACAGGTATGCGCATCTCTGTAGATAAGATACGACTTTCTTTTCCTTTGGATTTGGCTGTATATCAAGTGAGTGTCGTTTCACCAAAAGATACATTGCTGGTAGCCGATAAACTGATTATAGACCTTGGCTTGCGACGATTGTTACGCGGAGAGATACGGGTAGATGGCATTACTTTGAGCCAGGTTTCTGTTAATTCATCAGATTTAATAAAGGGCGTACGTATTCGGGGCGTATTGGGTGAACTATTTCTTACTTCAAACCGCGTTGATTTTCGCCGTGAAGAGGCTTTTGTTTCAAGAGCGATATTGAAGAATTCAGATTTAAAGTTGTCTTTGACTGATACTACTAAGAAGAAGGAGGAGAAACCGTCCAAACCCCTCCGATGGAAAATTTTCCTGAAACAACTTCAACTTCGGAATGTGTCTTTTCATATGGATCAACCGCTGGATACACTTCGCCTTTCTGCAAGTATTGATGAGGCTGTACTTCGTAATGGAAAAGTTGATTTTCTGCAAAGACTATATCGCTTAGGGCGATTTTCTGTTGCTAAAGCTTCATTCAATTACGACTCCGGACTAAAAGAACCATCTAAAGGATTCGATCCGTCACATATTGCTTTGCGTAACATTATAATCTCTATGGACTCTTTGGAGAATCAGGATAGGAAGTTGCGTGCAGTTATCCGCCAAATCTCCCTCTCGGATCGGTCGGGACTGTACATTACTTCCTTAACGGGGCGTGTTCTTGCAGATAATCGTGCAATAAGAATACCCGCATTAAAAGTAAATACTCCGCATTCGGAAATTAGTATCCATGCAAAGGCAGACTGGTTGCTGGTTGAGAATCCTGAAAAGGGAAGCTTTGTATCCTCCATGGTAGCCAATATCGGTAAACAGGATGTGCTGCTTTTTGTGGGTGAACTACCGAAAACGTTCAGTGATTCCTATCCGTTTCGTGCAATAACAGTCAGGGCCTTGGCTCAGGGCAACCTGAAAAATGTTCGACTGTCACGATTAACAGCCGATCTTCCCGGTGCCTTTTCTTTCTCTTCCACGGGTGAGATGAAAAATCTATCTGATGTATTGAATCGTTCCGCCCAAATTAAATTTCGGTTTGATGCCCAAAAACTCGATTTTCTTGCCACTCTTATCAACAAGTCCTCCAATGGAAGCATACGCATTCCTCAGAACATGAAACTTCAGGGGCAGGCATCCATGAAAGGCAAACACTATCTTGCAGGGCTTACACTCAATGAAGGCAAAGGGGAAGTAAAGGCTGACGCCGAATATAACGGGGTCCGCAAATCTTATCTTGCTAACGTGGCGGTTAATAACTTGCAGGTCAATCACTTCTTACCAAAGGATTCTATCTATTTACTTACGGCTTCATTTAATGCGGCAGGAGAAGGAACAGATGTCTTTTCTCCGCGTACGATACTCAGCGGCGGATTTGAATTACAAGAATTGCGGTATGGGAGATCTACTGTTTCAGGACTATCTCTTCAGGGAAATCTACAGAAATCAATAGCGAAAGTCAATCTTTCCAGTGACACTAAGCTTCTACAGATGGATGCAAATCTGGTTGCTCTCATTCAAAAGAATCAAATGAAAGCAGATTTATCGATGAATGTCAGGCATATCGACTTAAAGGGGCTGGGGCTATTGCCGCGATCACTAAAGAAACCCACTCCCTTTACGCTTAATGCCTCTACAGAAAAGGATAACACTTCGCTTGAACTTCATTCAGGAGATTTGTCTCTTTCGCTTATCAGTACTGCTCCTCTTATGAAGTTTATAAAAGAAGCGACTAACTTTTCTTCTCTCCTAAGCCAGCAGATTCAGAAGAAAAAGCTTAATCAGCAGGAACTTAGCGGAGCAATGCCTTCTGTTAAGGTTGCTTTTTCGGCAGGAAAGAAGAATCCTCTGAGTGAATACCTGGCTTTATCGAATATTTCTTATCATGATGCTTCGTTCAACCTGGTCTCTTCTCAAACTAAAGGATTGCAGGGAGACGTTTCTCTTCATTCCTTTGTTGCCGATAGTATGCAGCTCGATACTATTCGCCTCGCTATTCAACAAGATACTGCAGGCATTCGTTTGCATGCGGGAGTAATTAATAATGCAGCCAATAAACAATATGTATTTCAGGCGTATGCCGATGGGATAGTAAGAAATGACAATGCCGAACTGATGCTGAAATATTTCAATGCCAAAGGGCAACTTGGAACTAATTTTGGCATTCGGGCACAATTGGAGGAAGAAGGAGTCCTGTTTAACATCTTTCCGGATGAGCCACTCCTGTTTTTCCGTCCGTTTAGTGTGAATAAGGATAATCGCATTTATATAAGTAATGACAAACGTGTTTCCGCAAATCTGGAGTTACAGGATAAAAATGGAATGGGGCTTTTCTTTCATTCTGTAGAAAACGCCGAAGCCCAACAGGATTTGATTGCTGAGCTTCGGAAAATAGACCTGAAGGAAGTGGCGCACTCTTTGCCTTATTTGCCGGATATAGGAGGCATCCTTTCTGCCAAAGCCGAATATATTCAAAAGGATAACCGTTTCCAGGTAATTGCTGATGCCGGGGTTCAGAAGTTTATGTACACACAGCAGTTGGTTGGCAACATGAATTTGCAGGCCACTTACCTTCCCATAGAAAAGGATGTGCACCAGTTGGAAGCCTCAATGGGATATAACGGAACGGAAGTGCTTACGGCGAATGGGGTATATAATGCCGCAAATAAAGGAACTATGAATGTGCATGCCCGGTTAAAGTCGCTTCCGCTCAGTATTGCCAATGCTTTTATTCCCGATGGTTTGGTTCGGCTTGCAGGCACTTTGAATGGAGAGGTTGCTTTGGAAGGAAATATGCAACAGCCCCGAATAAACGGAGAACTTGCGGCAGATTCCGCTTCGGCTTATATTGCTCAGGCAGGCACGCGCTTGCGTCTTGATGAAAAAACAATTCGGGTGATCGATAATCGGCTCATCTTTGATAATTATTATATCTACGCGGCAGGCAAGAATCCTTTGACAATTGCAGGAACGGTCGATTTTAAAGATTTGCAGCGAATGCGTGCCGACTTGAAACTTACAGCAAAGAATTATCAGTTATTCAATGCTGCCCGCACAAAAGAATCGCTGGTTTACGGAAAGCTCTTTGTTGATTTGAGTTCCACTATCCGCGGACCTCTCGATGCTTTGGTTATGCGTGGAGATATGCGTCTGCTTGGTAATACGGATGCAACGTATGTTCTGAAAGATTCTCCGTTAACCGTGCAGGATAGACTGGGAGATATGGTAACCTTCGTCAACTTTAACGACTCCGTGCCGGTAACAAAAGAAAAGCCGAAGCCTGTATCTTTAGGTGGACTGGACATGCTGATCAATGTTCAGATAGAACCGGCTGTGCGACTAAAAGCCGATTTGTCGCCCGATCGTGAAAACCGGGTGGAACTGGAAGGCGGAGGAGATCTTTCCCTGCAATATACTCCGCAGGGAGACCTGCTGCTTTACGGTCGTTACACCCTTAGTGACGGGCTATTGAAATATACGTTGCCGGTAATTCCATTGAAGTCTTTCGCGATTCAAAACGGCAGTTATGTGGAATGGTCGGGCAATATTATGGAACCGAGGCTCAATTTTAAAGCTACGGAAAGAGTCCGTGCCTCGGTAACCAACGAAAACCAGGCCAGCAGGCAGGTGAACTTTGATGTGTCAGTATCCATTAAAAATAGTCTGAAGGATCTTAGCCTCGTCTTTGACCTCGAAGCACCGGAAGATATGGCTGTGCAAAATCAGCTTTCGGCTATGTCGGAAGAGGAACGGAGTAAGCAAGCCATTACGATGCTGGCTACCGGTATGTATATGCCGGCGGGCATTGCATCTTCGGGATCAGGAGGCATAAATGTGGGAAGTGCGCTGAATAGTTTTCTTCAGAGCGAGATTACCAATATAGCAGGGAGTGAGCTTAAGAAAGTAGACATTACCATCGGGGTGGAATCATATGATCAGAGTGGCGCGCAGGGCACGGGCAAACGAACTGATTACTCGTATCGTTTCGCCAGGAGATTCTACAATGATCGTATACGTGTTGTGATAGGAGGTAAGATTTCCACGGGAGAAACTGCTGACGAGAAACAGTCGTTCATTGATAATATCTCGCTTGAATACCGGTTGGATACAAGTGGAACAAGGTATATTAAATTGTTTCATAATAAAAATTATCAGAGTTTGCTAGAGGGCGAGATCACCGAAACGGGAATTGGTGTGGTGCTTCGCAAAAAGATGCGCAGGTTTAGTGAGCTATTTATTTTTAAAAATAAAGAAGTAAAAAAGAAGTCGGAATGAGGAAAATACTTTATCTGTTACTGCTGCTGCTCTTTACCGCTTGTTCTACCACCCGTAATTTACCGGAGGGTGAAGTCCTCTATACGGGCATAAAGAAAACAGTGGTTGAGAATCGTGATGTTTCAGCGGCAGGTGATGAGGCTCTTGCGGAAGTGAACGGAGCATTGGCCGTTGCTCCCAATAATGCTCTTTTTGGAAGTTCGTCTGTAAGGATTCCATTTCCTTTCGGACTGTGGATGTATAATGCTTTTCACTCCTATAAAAAGGGATTGGGTCACTGGATGTTTAATCGTCTTGCCTCAACTCCGGTACTGATTTCTACCGTCAACCCAGAGGTCAGGGTAAAGGTGGCGCGAAACCTTTTGCGCGATTACGGATACTTCAATGGGCAGGTTTCTTATGAACTGATTCCAGGAAAAGATCGTCAGGCAAAGTTGAAATATAATATAGATATGCAGCAACCTTATTTGCTGGATACAATTATTTATACTCATTACAGTTCACGAACAGACAGCTTGCTGCAGCAGCGGCTGGTGGCTAAAGTACTCCGTAAAGGTGATCATTTCAGCGTTCTTAAACTGGATGAGGAGCGGCAGAGGCTAAGTGGCTTATTGCGTAACGCGGGTTACTATTATTTCCGCCCTGAACTGATAACCTTTTTGGCAGATACCATTCAACAGTCTGGGCGGGTAAGTCTGAAAATAACGCCGAAAGCCGGTTTGCCGGAACAGGTTCTTCGCCCCTGGAATATAGGGAAAAGGAACATCATCCTAAATGGTTTTGACGGAGAATCTCCTACTGATTCTCTGCTCTATAAAGATATGACGATTTTTTATCAAGGTAAGTTAAGGGTTCGCCCGTTGGTGCTGTACAACCGATTTAAATTAATGCCCGGAGAACTTTATTCGCAGAGAAAACAATTGCGTACGCTCGAAAATATGAACCGTTTGAGTGTCTTTAAGTATACCGAGATGCGTTTTGTTACTCGTGATACAACAGTAACAAATAACTTGCTCGATGTGTGGATGAATGCGGCTTATGATTTACCGCTCGACGGAGAACTGGAATTCAATATAACTTCCAAATCCAATGATCAGATAGGTCCGGGCGCTGCGTTTACTCTTTCCAAACGAAATATTTTCGGTGGCGGAGAAATCTTTACGGTGAAACTCAAAGGGAGCTATGAATGGCAGACCAATGCTCCGGTAGATGGGAGTAGCTCTGTGATTAATTCCTATGAACTGGGTGCGTCTGCCGCGCTTACCATTCCCCGTTTGGTGATACCCCGTATGGGATATAAAGAACTAACTTATCCGGCAACCACCACTTTTCGGCTGTATGCAGACCAGTTGAACCGTGCGCGTTTTTTCAAACTGCTGGCTTTCGGAGGAAACGCAACGTATAATTTTCAGACCTCCCGGGTGAGTCGTCATTCAATAACACCATTTAAGCTTACATTCAATGTACTGCAAAACACTACGCAACGCTTTGATTCTGTTACTAATGCCAATCCCGCCCTCTATCTCAGTCTGAAGAATCAGTTTGTGCCCTCCATGAATTACACCTATACGTATGATGATGCAGGAGTGAGAAACAAGCGGAACCATGTATGGTGGGAAACATCCTTAACCTCTGCCGGAAATATTACCTCGGGTATCTACCGGTTGTTTGGAAAAAGCTTTAGTGGAGAGAAGAAAATGCTGGGAAATCCTTTCGCACAATTCCTGAAACTCACCTCTGAAATAAGGTATAATTATAAAATAGATAGCCGTAACTCTCTTGTAGGCAGGTTGTCGGGAGGAGTTCTTTATGCTTACGGCAATTCGGAAGTGGCACCGTATAACGAACAATTCTATATTGGAGGAGCCAACAGCGTGCGGGCTTTCACCATCCGCACGCTTGGACCGGGACGTTATCGGCCGGATGCTGGCAATACCTACTCGTATCTGGATCAGACGGGTACCTTTAAACTGGAAGCCAACATTGAATATCGTTTCAAGCTTCTGGGTAATCTTAACGGTGCCGTTTTTCTGGATGCCGGAAATATCTGGCTATTGAAGGCAGATGAGGCTCGCCCTGGCGGACAGTTCAATCTCTCCCGATTAGGGATGGATATTGCCTTGGGCACCGGAGCCGGATTACGTTATGATCTCTCCTTTTTAGTTGTTCGTCTGGATGCCGGAATCGGACTTCATGCCCCGTATGAAACCTCAAAAACAGGGTATTATAATATCCCTACATTTAAGGATGGACTGGGCATTCACCTTGCTATTGGCTATCCTTTCTAGGAGGCTTCTTCTCTTCTTTGAACTATTTGTGACTATATTTGAACTATTTATTGTACCGTTGTTGGGAATTATTTTGTAGTTTTGCGGCATGAAAAATAGTTAAGGTATAACTACTAACAACTTTTTAAATATATACGAAATGAAACCTACATTATTTGTACTTGCTGCCGGAATGGGCAGTCGTTATGGCGGTCTGAAGCAATTAGACGGTCTGGGCCCCAACGGTGAAACAATCATGGACTACTCTATTTACGATGCAATCCGTGGAGGATTCGGTAAATTGGTATTTGTAATCCGTGAAAGTTTTGAGAAAGATTTCCGCGAAAAGATTATTAAAAAATACGAAGATCATATTCCAGTAGAATTAGTATTTCAGGATCTTAACAGCTTACCAGCCGGATTTACATGCCCTGAAGGCAGAGAAAAACCATGGGGTACTAATCATGCCGTTCTAATGGGTAAAGATGTTATCAACGAACCTTTTGCTGTTATTAACGCCGACGATTTCTACGGAAGCGACAGCTTTGCTGTTTTAGGCAAGGCTCTTTCAGAAATGGAAGGAAAGAAGAATGATTATTGCATGATAGGCTATCGTGTAGGTAACACCCTTTCTGAAAGTGGTAGTGTGGCGCGTGGTGTTTGCGCAACAGACAAGGATGGTTATTTAACTACTGTAGTTGAGCGTACAGCAATTGAACGTATTGAAGGTAAAGTTCAGTTCAAAGACGAAAATGGCGAAATGGTTGCTATTGAAGATAACACTCCTGTTTCAATGAACATGTGGGGATTTACTCCCGACTATTTCAAATACTCAGAAGATTTCTTTGCTGACTTCCTGAAAGAAAATATCAGTAACCTGAAATGTGAGTATTTTATTCCATTAATGGTTAACGAACTAATCAACAATGGCACTGCACGTGTGAAAGTACTCGATACCACCTCTAAATGGTTTGGTGTTACTTATGCTGACGATCGTCAGTCGGTAGTTGATAAGATTCAGGCATTGGTTGATGCTGGTGAGTATCCTGCTAAATTGTTTTAAGCAATAAAATAAAGACACTTTTAGTAACTATAGATAGGGAATGTGCATTAAATCACGTTCCCTATTCTTTTGTCTTTTAGTTTACAATAGTTCAATTATTATTCTAATCTTGTTTTAAAAACAAGTTATTAATCCTATAAACTTTATAAGGTATTTCTTTCATTATTTTATGCAAATTACCTGCAATGAAAGATGTTACTACAATTGAAGTATCATCTTTAAATATCAACTCATTCCTCTTATCCTTTTTATAGTATAGGTGATTTAAAATTAACAAAAATGCTGCAATAGTCAAAAATATATAATCTATTCTACCTGTATTTTTCTTTAAAAACAAAGTAATGTTTTTATCTTAACTTATTGCACAATGTTTTGTGCCTAGTGACTTAATGGGCGTATATAGCACTTATTTATATTTATGGATAAGTAATTTCCCGCTTTATCTTAGCTAAATCACTATAGAGCAAATCATAACGTTTTAATATTTTATAATCAGATCTTATCTTTTCCCAAGAATATTTATTTATTGTATCCTGGTTTAAGATAAAGATTCTCAATGTATCTCCATGAATATCAGGAAAATAATTAAAGTAGGTGACTTTTAATTCTTTCTTCTTTATAATAAATGTTTCATTATTTAAAGGAAGGGCTGTGTCAGGATAAATCGCCCCTTTCTTGTCAAGTCTTACATAAACCGCTATTGTATGGTTTGAATCATTTATAACCGTAATACTGTCACCAAAATCCTCTGGGCAAGCGGTTAAAAGAAGCATAGCGCAGAATCCTAATAAGTAAACTAATTTTTTCATCTTTATAATTAAAAATTGATTTGTTTTATACTCACATATATTTCTATAATACTACTATTAACTGTTAAAAAAGATAGCAACAGTTAGTTTTTCATATAATTTTATGTTTTAGTTATTGACTTTGGCTGTTAACGACAAATTAAAACAAAAAAGTAACTTAAAGCAAATAAATTGTTATATTTCACAAATCAAATTACTGAAAAGAATATATAGGCTGACTTGAATTAGCTAAATTCAAGTCATAAATGCAACTTTGATCTCTCATTTCTCATAAATTTGGTTTAATACATTGATAAATAGCTGACTAAAAAGTAAAAACCGCCGTTTATCCCTCATTTATCCTTCATGCTCATCCATCATCTGTCATTCCCCGATATTCTCTCCGTTGCGGCATGTATAAGTGCTGACTTCTGAAATTATATTTTGCTGCCACAGTTGGTGGTTTTTGCTCTTTCTAACCGGAAGCCGAAATAACGGGTAAGCTAACTCATTTTATTGTGGAAGTTAACGCTTTTTATCTTTATATATAAGTGGTCACTCAGCTGTGTGACCATGGGTTTTCAATTGAGGGCTTATGGGTTTTCATATGCGGGACGATGGTCACTCAACTGTGTGACCACTTATTATTCCTGAAGAAATTGCTTAGTATACACGGGAAGAAGAGTTAACTATGACGATGAATTGTGATAAAAATAATTGATAAAATAAGCTATATTTTATTTGTTTTAAGCTTTGTTTTGATATATCTTTATAGCAGAATCAATAAAAAAAATATGAAAATTACACTGCTTAGAGCTCATGGAGAAAAGAAAATTCAACGAATGGTAGAACTTGCTATCATGTTGGAGAGTATGAAAAAGGAGACAAGGGAACAACCGGTTTCAAATATGAGATATTCTTTACAGTTTACCGATGCCGGTACTCGCAATAAAGACGTTGGAAGAGTGCCCCAACTGATTTTTGCCGCCTCTTTTAATAAGGTGGATGGAACGCAGGTGATGACGAGCTATAACGGAGTGGCTTTAGTGGAAGTGAATAACCTTTCGGGAATGGATGAGGCTACGGCTGTTCGCCAGAAAGTTGCTGAATTTCCACAAACGCTTGCCGCTTTCATCGGGTCGGGTGGGAAGAGCGTAAAAATCCTTGTGCCATTTTCTCTGCCCGATGGCACGTTGCCGCAGACACGCCGGGAGGCCGAGCTGTTTCAGGCGCACGCTTACCGATGGGCGGTGAGATTTTATCAGGCACAGATACCGTATGAAATAACGTTGAAGCGTCCGTCACTGGAACAGGTTTGCCGCTTTTCTTATGATCCTGAGCTCTATTTTGAGCCCAATGCTCATCCCATTCATCAGAAACAGCCAACGGAGATGCCTGCCGAAACCACTTATCAGGAAACAATGCAAGCTGAAGCTGATCCGCTGCAACGAATCATGCCGGGACATGAACAACACAATATCATTTCAACGTTGTTTGAAACCTCTTTATCTGCTGCTATTAGTGAAGTGGGCGGTTATGGGGAAGGGGAGGATCTGAAACCGTTTCTGGTGGCATTGGCTACCAATTGTTTCAAATCGGGCATTCCGGAAGAGGATGTGGTGAAAGGAGTTATTTTGCACTTCAACCTTAAACAACGGGACATGGAAGTGAGGCAGACTATTCACAATGTTTATCTGATTGGTAAAGGTTTTGGCGGCAAACCCTGCATTCGCCCCGAGCAGGTTACGGCGGTGCAGACGGATGAGTTTATGAAGCGCCGTTATGAGTTTCGTTGCAATACGCAGACCACAGAGGTAGAATATCGTGAACGCAATTCCTTCTTTTTCGATTTTCGCCCCGTAACCGAAAGGGTGTTGAATAGCATTGCGCTCAATGCGCAGAGAGAAGGGGTGCAGTTGTGGGACAGAGACGTAAAACGGTTTGTCTACTCTGATCGCACGCCTTTGTTTTCGCCCATTGAAGATTACCTTTCACGCCTTCCGCAGTGGGACGGGAAAGATCATATTCGTTTGCTGGCCGATAGTGTGCCGTGTGATAATTTGCATTGGGGAGATTTCTTTCATCGTTGGTTCCTTTGCATGGTGGCACACTGGCGGGGGCTGGACAATAAATATGCAAACAGCACCTCTCCGTTGCTGATTGGTCCGCAGGGGTATCGCAAATCTACCTTTTGCCGCAGCATTCTTCCGCAGGAATTGCAGACTTACTACACGGACAGCATTGATTTTAGCCGCAAACGCGATGCGGAGTTGTATCTCAATCGCTTTGGACTGATCAACATTGATGAATTCGATCAGGTAAGTGTGCAGCATCAGGCTTTTCTGAAACATATTCTGCAAAAGCCGGTGGTGAATACGCGCAAGCCGCATCAGACTTCCGTGCAGGAGTTACGCCGCTACGCCTCGTTTATTGCCACGAGTAATCACAGCGATTTGCTGACCGATACATCCGGTAGCCGCCGTTTTATCTGCATTCAGGTAACCGGTAAGATTAATCTTCCGCCATCCATTAACTATCAGCAACTTTACGCGCAGGCACTCAGCGAGATACAAAACGGAGAGCGCTATTGGTTTAATGCCGAAGAGGAAGCAATAGTAACGATGAATAACCAGGAATTTGAACAATTACCTCCTGCCGAACAGTTGTTCCAACAATATTTCCGTGGGGCGGATGGGAACGAAACAGGCGAAAAACTGCTTGCCGTGGAAATATTCGAGAAATTACAAAAGAAAAGCGGCTTCAAATTGTCCGCTACAAAGATTATTCATTTCGGTCGCATTCTTCGTAAACTCGGTATCCCGTCCAAAAGAGTTACTAATGGCACGTATTACTACGTTATGGAACGTTAAAATGTATGAGGGATGCCCCTGGGTTATGATGGATCCATGAGAGATAAATAGTATCTCTCATGGATTAATTGTTTTATAATCAGTGGGTTTGTTGGATGTATGATGGATGAGAGATTCTACCGGGATTTCGTTCCAAGCCAGGCTTTTTCCCGTTTATGTATCGCATCCCGAATGAGCTTCAACTTGTTAAAAGCCAATATTCTGTTTATTTAGTTATATATTAAAAAAAGAAGTTTTTCTGAAAAGTATTCACTTCACGTCTTTGTTGTACCTTTGCACTTTATACGAAAAGAGACAGCAAGAAGACGGTTGCGAGTGGTGGGTAAAATTGTTTTTCTCTCTGCAATGCTAAAAAATAGAAGAAAATAAATACCAATTCAACATAAAGAAACAATCTGATCTAATTTTCAAGAACCCAATTGACTGGATTTATTCCTAAATCCTTCTATCTATTTTATTTTTTTGAAAAAAAATGTTTTTTTCTGTCCTTTTTGTTTAGAGTAGTTGTATTATTAGTGAAAGGATCCTAAAAAAGAATATTTTGAAAGAAGAATTAGAACAAATAGAGCCGGAGTTGCTGTTTCGCTATTGCAAAAAACAATGTTCATCTGAAGAGCAGGAAATGGTGGGAAAAGCGATAGCTTGTTCTGAGGAATTGCGTGCAAAGATCAAACAGATAAGAAAAACACTGGAGATAACTGCTGATATAGAGGAGTGTGAGTCTATAGACATACCTTTAGCTTATAATAATACACGGAAGAAAATCAGAGAGAAACGCAGAGTGGTTTTGTTTCAGCTGCTTATACGATATGCTGCGATGCTGACACTTCCATTGCTATTGTCATCTATTATCTTGGGATATCTTTATTATAGCCATCAGTCAGAACCGATTCAATACGCAGAGGTAACTACCCCAACTGGCACTGTTGTTCGTTATGAGCTTCCAGACAAGTCTGTAGTTTGGCTAAATTCAGGTAGCAAATTACGCTATCCTATTCATTTTGCCAGAGACAAACGTGAAGTGGAACTGAAAGGGGAAGCTTATTTTGAAGTGCAGGCCGACAAAAAGCATCCGTTTTATGTAAATACTCCCAACAAAATGTCGGTTTATGTATATGGAACCCGATTTGATGTGAGTGCTTATGAAGATGAAAGCACTATAGAGGTGGTACTTGAAAAGGGGAAAGTGAATGTAATTGCTCCTGATTGCGAAACCGTTGTACGATTGGAGCCAGGAGAACAATTGCTTTATGATAAGACAACAAACCGATTGAATAAAATGAAAGTCGATGTTTATGAAAAAACGGCTTGGAAAGATGGAAAGCTTATTTTTCGTAATGCCCCACTGGATGAGATGTTCCGAAGATTGGCTCGACATTATAACGTAGATATAGAGTTTCATAATAATTCAGATAAAGAATATAACTATCGGGCAACCTTTACTAATGAAACTCTCCCTCAGATATTAGACTATCTAAGTAAATCGACCACCTTGAAGTGGAAAATTGAGGAGCCTGTTCAGAATCAAGATGAAACATTTACTAAAAAACGAATTATTATAAACCAATATTAACCAATCTATAAAAACACCTTGCCTATGTAATAACACACGTCGTAATAAAAAGAAAGGAAGCTTTAGATAAGCCTCCTTTCTAAGAACCTTGACATCCGTGAGAATCTTGCAAATACGTACGGAAGTCACAACCTTAGTTTAAATAGTATAAAAACTTTAGTCAATCGCAAATTTATGAAAAAAAACCATTTGATTGTATCAAAACACAAATGTTCTTTAAATCTAAAACTCCCTTTAGTTATGAAGATTAGTTTCGTAATGTTGTTTTTTGTCGTATTTCAGTTGCAGTCAGCTACAACTTATGCACAAAGGACGAAGAGCTCTATCACATTATCAAATGCTTCCATAGAGCAAGTCTTAAACCAAATAGAGGAAAATTCAGATTATGTTTTTCTCTATAATGATAAAACCATCAATACACATCGTATTGTGTCGGTAAATAGTAAAAGCGGGAATATACCCGAAGTTCTTAATGAAATTTTTAAAGGAACGAATATTGCTTATACCATTGTAAATAAGCAAATCATTCTTTCAACAAAAAAGGCAAATGTAGTAGCACAAGATCCTGCTTATCAAATTAAAGGTACTGTAAAAGATAAGGATGGGGAAACTCTTATAGGTGTTAACATCATGATTAAAGGTACTTCTACCGGTACTACTACTGATATGGATGGACACTTTTCTTTGCGGGCAAAGAAAGGAGATGTGTTATCTATCACTTATACCGGTTATACGTCTAAAACTGTAACAGTTGTAGATGCTCGTACTTTGAATATTGTTCTCGAAGAAAGTCGTGTTGAACTGAATGAGGTTGTTGTTACTGCATTGGGAATAAGGAAAGAGGCAAAATCATTATCCTACAATGTACAACAGCTATCCGGCAGTGACGTAAATAAAGTTTCTGATGCAAACTTTGTAAATAATCTGAATGGTAAGGTCGCTGGTGTTACAATCAATAGTTCATCAACAGGTGCTGGTGGTTCATCACGTGTGATAATGCGTGGTGTTAAATCGATTTCTGGTAATAATAACGCATTGTATGTAATAGATGGTATTCCAATGCCTAACCTGTCAAGCGAACAACCGGAAGGGGTATTTGCCGGTGCAGGTCAAACTGGCGATGGTATTTCCAATTTCAATCCGGATGATATTGAAAGTATTTCTGTTCTTAGTGGTCCTTCTGCTGCTGCACTTTATGGTAGTTCGGCTTCAAATGGTGTGGTTTTGATCACTACTAAAAAAGGACAGAAAGATAGATTATCAATCAATCTGGTTAATAGTACAACTTTTTCCAGGCCACTAATTTTGCCCAAGTTTCAGAATACTTATGGTCCATCTGAATCAGGAAGTTACTATAGTTGGGGAGACAAACTTTCTAAACCTTCAAAATATAACCCTGCAGATTTCTTCCAGACTGGGGTAAACACAACAAATTCAGTCAGCTTGTCAACTGGCTCAGAACGAAACCAGACTTATCTTTCATTAGGGACTGTTAATTCTCTGGGTATAATTCATAATAACGATTATGATCGTTACAACTTTTCTGTACGCAATACATCGATCTTTTTCAATAATAAGATGACCATGGACCTCGGTTTTATGGCTAGTAGCGTTCGGGAGCAAAATATGATTTCTCAGGGTCAGTATTTTAATCCATTAATCCCTGTATACTTATTTCCTGCCGGTGATGATTTTTCAAAAGCTCAGATATATGAACGATATAATGCTTCACGTAACTTCCAGACTCAATTCTGGCCTTATGGAGATGGGGGATTATCTATGCAGAATCCATATTGGATAACTGAAAGAGATAAGTTCATCAATCATAAAGATCGTTATATGTCTAATGCATCTCTTAAATATGACTTTGCCAAGTGGATAAATTTATCCGGACGCATCAAGATGGATAAAAGCAATGACCGATATGAAAAGAAATATAATGCTTCAACAAATACTTTATTCGCATCCGAAAACGGTTATTATTCTTTGAACGAAACTGAAACTCGTCAAATTTATGGTGAGGCATTATTGAATATTAACAAATATTTCAATGATCAGATGTTTGGGCTGACTGCTAACATCGGTTCAAGTTTTGAAGATGTTGTTTATAATCAGGATATGTATGGAGGAAAACTTCATGGTGTGGCAGATTTGTTCACTTATGGAAACATTAATACTTCAAAATCTGAATCATCTCAAAGTGGATATCACAAGAAAAAACAATCAGTTTTTGCAAGTGCGCAGTTTGGTTATAAAAGCCTGGTTTATCTTGATGCAACAGCTCGTAATGATTGGGCTTCAACACTGATAAATTCAAGCGCAAAATCTTTCTTCTATCCAACAGTGGGTCTTTCGGGCATTATCACAGATATATTTAAATGCAGCACAGATGTGATGCCTTATATGAAACTGCGTTTATCATATTCGGAAGTTGGTAATGAACCCAATTTGTTCTTGACTATTCCGACTTACTCTCTAGCAAGCGGCTATCCGAAAACACAGACAAGAATGCCAAATACAAATCTGAAGCCTGAACGTACAAAATCATGGGAAGCCGGTGCAAACTTTGTTTTCTTTAAGAATAAGTTAAAGCTGGATGCTACAGTATACAAATCAAGTACATACAATCAATTTTTCGAGCCTACACTGTCGTCATCTTCTGGCTACACAAGCGTAATTGTTAATGCAGGACGCATAGATAATAAAGGTATCGAGATTTCTGCTAGATACAATGACACTTTTGGTAAACTGAACTGGAGCTCTTACCTTACTTACTCTTTGAACCGCAATAAGATCATAGAGTTACTGCCTGGATGGACAAACCCTATATCTGGCGAGATTATTTCATTATCGGAACTAGACATGGGAGGGACTGGCAGTTATAAGATGATGCTTAAAAAAGGTGGATCAATGGGAGATATTTATGTAAATACGCTTGAAGCAGATGAACATGGCGCAATTTATGTTCACCCATCTGATCACGTAGTGGTTGCCGATGCAAATAAGTTCGTTTATGCAGGTAATAGTAACCCTAAATACAATTTAAGCTGGGGTAATAATTTCAGTTGGAAAGGAGTATCTCTTGGATTCTTGTTCACAGCACGTGTTGGTGGAATCGTAGTTTCAAATACACAAGCGATAATGGATGCTTTTGGCGTATCTAAAGCTTCGGCAGATGCTCGTGACGCAGGTGGGGCTTTAGTTAATGGAAAACGAATCCCAGCTAAGCAATACTATCAGACTGTAGGTGGTGGTTCATCTGGAGGCATTGGCTCAATGTACTGCTATAGCGCTACAAATATAAGGCTAAGTGAACTAACCTTGGGATATGATGTGCCTGTTAATAACTGGTGTAAATGGGTTAAAGGGCTTAATGTTTCCTTCATTGGCCGTAATTTATTCTTGCTATATAATAAGGCTCCTTATGATCCTGAATTAACTGCAAATACTGGAACTTATTATCAAGGTGTGGATTACTTTATGTTGCCAAGCCTTCGTAATATGGGTTTCTCTGTTAAAATTCGATTTTAATAATCTTAATTGATAATGATTATGATTGTAAATAAAATATTTCCATGGAATAAGTTGCCACTATTATGTGCATCACTTATTATTTTAAATACGGCTTGTACCGATTCGTTTGAGAATTGCAATACAAATCATCACGAGACTACAGAAGAGATGATGTCTCGTGATAACCTTAAAACCGGTGCATTTTTCTCTCAGTTACAAAGAAACGTTGTACTGTTTAAGGATGGAACAAACGATGATGGTAGTTATCAGGTCTCCCAAGGTCTTAGCAGTGATCTTTACTCAGGATACATTGCCCCTACTGGTACATGGTATAGCGGAGTACACAACGGGTCCTACTATTTTATTACTAACTGGATTGAGAAAACCTTTACTTCAGGTTTCTCAAGTGTAATGCCTGCATGGCAATCAATTGTTGAGATTGCTGATAAACAAGGGTTGCCTGAGGTTTCAGCTCTTGCAACTGTCGTTAAGGTTGAAGCCATGCATCGCGTAGCTGATGCTTACGGGCCTATTCCATATTGCAATTATGGCAGTGGTTCTTTGCAGAATAACTATGATGGTCTGGAAGACGTTTACAAAAAGTTCTTTAACGAATTAGATAGTGCTATCAATGTATTGACTGATTTTGTAAAAGGAAATCCATCTTCAACTATTCTTGATAAGTATGATCTGGTTTATAGTGGAAATGCTACAAAATGGGTTAAATTCGCCAATACACTTCGTCTTCGCCTGGCTATGCGTATTGTATATGCAAATCCAGAATTAGCCAAAGTAGAAGCTGAGAAATCTATTGCTAATTCTATCGGTGTAATTACTGAGGCTGATGATAAGGCAGCTTTGCAACATTCCTCCAACCTGGTATATCATCATCCTCTACATGAGATTGCATACAACTTTAATGCTGGTGAAGCACGTATGAGTGCATCAATGGATGCATATATGAATGGTTATAATGATCCTCGTCTTGCTGCATATTTTAAAACAGCTGTTACTGGAGGATATCACGGAGTTCGTTTAGGTATTTCCACTTCCGTCTGGACGAAGTATGTTGGTGACAATATTTCAAATCTGAATGTGGATGAAAGCACTACAAAGATCGTTTGGATGACTGCTGCCGAATCATATTTTTTACGTGCTGAGGGTGCTCTTCGTGGTTGGGCTATGGGAGGTACTGCTAAAGGTCTGTACGAAAAAGGCATTTCTGTCTCATTTGAAGAGAATAACGTAAAAGGTGCAGATGCTTATATTACAGATGCTACAAGCGTTCCTATTGCGTTTACAGACAATGCAGAAGGTTCAAATCTTAATACTTCGGCACCAAGCGATATAACAATAGCATGGGATGCCAATGCAGCACTTGAGAAAAATCTGGAACGAGTTGTTACCCAGAAATGGCTTGCATTATATCCTGACGGACCTGAAGGATGGGCTGAATTTCGTCGTACAGGTTATCCCAGATTACTACCCGTAGTTACAAATAATAGTAATGGTACTATCAATACAACTATCCAGGTTCGTAGAATTCCTTATCCACAGTCAGAATATAATAATAACGGTACAGGAGTACAAGTTGGTATATCAAAGCTGGGTGGCCAGGACACAGGTGGTACAAAACTTTGGTGGGATAAGAAATAATTCAGTGTTTAATTTTAAAATTTGAATACAATGAAAATAAAATTATTAAGTTTATTGGTTTTCATTTCATCTGCATTTGTTGTTACCAGTTGTGATACAGATACAGAAGCATTGGAGATTCAGAAACTAAAAACATATAATGAACAGTATTACGAGAATCTGAGAGCATATAAGAAAACAGATCATTGCTTGTCTTTCGGTTGGTATGCAGCTTATGCTCCGCTTGAAGGTGTAAAAGGTTATAAAGATCCCGCATCATGGGGTGAAAGAATTGCAGGTCTTCCTGATAGTCTGGACATTTGTTCATTATGGATGGGCATTCCTAGTAATGACTCCACAAGTACCAGTTATGCTCCTGTTGCTTATGCTGATATGATTCTTGCTCGAAAAGAAAAGGGGATTCGTTTTGTTGCTCCTTCAATTGTCAGAATGAATAAAACAATTACGTTGAAGGATGGTACAAAATACGATTTAACTCAACACCATGATGACAAAGGCATCAATGTGTACGGACAATATTTAGTGGATCAGGTCATAGATGCTGATATTGATGGAGTTGACCTCGATTATGAACCGGAAGGAGATTGGATGCAAGGGGCTAATTTTACAAAGTTAGTAACTTACATAGGCCAGTATTTTGGGCCTAAAGGTAAATATCCGGAGAAACTGCTTTGTGTGGATTTCTACGGTCAATATCCACCTCAAGAAACAGATCCTTTTGTAGATTATTACATTCGTCAATCATATGGTTCCGGTTCAGCTTCTACATTGCAAGGGCAATATAATGACATAAGCTGGGCTTCTCCCTCAAAATTTATAGTTACTGAGACTTTTGGTGATTATTATGAAAATGGAGGCGTTGCATTTACTGAGATTGATGGTAATAGCAAAACTACAAATGATAGTCAAATGTATTCACTGGAAGGCATGGCTCGTTGGAATCCGACACAAGGTAAAAAGGCTGGCTTTGGGGCATTTTATTTTGATCGTGATTATTTCTCCAAAACAGGTATTCCCTACTATAATATGAGACGTTGCATTCAAATAGCCAATCCAGCTGTTCATTAATGGAGGTTTACTATTCAAAAATGATTAAAACGAATTTGAAAATGAAGACAAGAATATATTTTAGGCCAATTCTGATAGCAGCAGTTTGCACCCTATTACTTAGTGCCTGCAACTCAGAAGGAGATAAGTTTGATTATAACAAGGAGGTTATCCTTGTAACTGGTACCGATACTAATCCTTTAGTGAAATTTGTAGTGGAGGACACTCCTGCTACATATACGGTAACAGCATCTGCAACTGATAAGGTTACCCAGGATGTTACGGTTACTTTTGCTCAGGATAATTCTTTAGTAGAGGCTTACAATGCCGAACATAAAACCAGTTATTATGCCATTCCGGAATCAGCTGTTAAGTTAGAAAGTACCGAAGGTGTGATAAAAGCTGGTCGTGCATCTTCAACAGGTGTAAACGTGCGTGTTGTATCAACTGAAGATTTTAAAGATGGGCGTACTTATGTTATTCCTATTACTATTAAAAACGTAAAAGGTGGTAATTTGGAGGTCTTACCGGCATCAAAGACAGTTTTCTTACGTGTGTCACGAGTGATTAACTTCAATTCTCTGGATATGAGTAATACTAATTTATACAGTAGCTATATTGCACCAGAAGAAAAAACGATTGACCTTCCAAACTACACTTACGAAATAAAATGTTTTATTAATGCATGGGGTGGTTCACCTATCAGTCGTTTATGTAACTTCGGCCCCAAGGACGAATCTATAACTAATCTTCTTCGCTTTGGAGAAAATGGTCAGGCTGTTAATTCCTTACAGTGGGTATCTCCAGGCGGTGGTTTAATCTCGGCAACCCGTTTTAACTTGGGACAGTGGTATACAATCTCTTTGACATTTGACGGTAGTGCTTATACAATGTATGTTAACGGGGTTAAGGACGCTCAGCTTTCCGGAAATAAAGGAACTAAATTCCAACGTTTGGAATTAGGTATGTCATGGACAGGATATGGCTCTTCTCAACGGTTCTTAGGCCGTATTGCTGAAGTACGTTTATGGAACCGAGCTCTGACAACCAGCGAGTTACAGTTAGGCCTTTGCGGTGTTGATCCTAAAAGTGACGGACTTGTATCTTATTGGAAGATGAATGAAGGTACCGGGTATATTTTCAAGGATGCAACAGGTAACGGTTATGACATGGATTGGTCAAATACATGGAGAGAAGTTTCTGAGGGACAAGGCCTCGTTAAACAGAATAAGAGTGGTGCTGTTGGTTGGCTTATTGATGATAAGAATAAGTGTAATCAATAATTCTGAATATTTACTTTAAAAATTTAAACTATGAATATATCGTTAAATTTTAGGTGCATCATAGCTTGTCTTGCTGTAATTGCAACTTTTTCATTCCAATCTTGTAGTGATGAAGAGACTTATGATGTTATGGGAAACCCTATAAACAAAATTTATATCAATACACAAGAGTGGACTCCTGTAAATGCTCCGAAGAATCTCTTTTCTTTTAGCATTGTTCATACTCCTGTTGGTGATTTTGGAGATATTCTTGCAAAATTCCCTGTTCGTTCAACAAGACCTATCAGTAGCTCCGTTACTGTTAAGGCTGAGTTGGATAATTCGCTTGTGGATGCATATAATAAAACCTACGGAACTAAATGCGTTGCGCTTCCTGACGGTGTGCTTGATCTAAGTAAGGCTATGGCAACTATAGAAGAAAAAAAATCTCTGTCCGGTGATTCAATTACTGTGTCAGTAGATCAATCAAAACGGGCATTATTAACTGATAAAGCTTATCTGGCTCCAATACGATTGGTCTCTGTGTCTGAATCTGGTAGTGAAATAAGTTCAGAATATAGCACTGCATATGTTCTTATAACAACATCAACTAATCTTATTAAGACAAACGTTGGTTCCGATGGAATGCTTGGTTCTTTAGTGTCAGATTATTCAACTTGGACAGCGACTTCAGACGATACTCCTTCGGGAGGAGCTTTTAGTTATCTTTTTGATGGCTCAACATCAAGTAGTTGGGATTTTTCATCTATCAACGAGACTATTGTTGTTGATATGAAGGAGAATAAGAATGTGAGTGGTTTCCGTTTGTATGCTCAATATGGAGAATGGGGATGTAATTTTAATAAGGTGAAGATTTCATTAAGTGATGATAATATTTCTTTCAACGAGATAGGCACCAGTACTAATAGTAACATGACAAAAGAATCCGGTTATCAATATATTTGCTTCTATGGATCTGTTAAGGCCAGGTATATTAAGTTATCATTGACTTGGATGTATGAATGGTATCCATCGATTTGTGAACTAGGAGTGTACACTAACTAGTGTTCATTATTTGTGGAATAATTATGAAGATTCTCATCGATATTAATTAAAAACAGGTATTTTTGAGGGGCGATCTCGTAAATGAGAATCGCCTCTCTTTATCAATTTAATTGTTTTAATATGAAGGTTCGCATTATCTTATTTATAATTGTATCTTTTTTCGGTTGTAATCTCTATTCACAATCTTCTTCTAAGGTTATTTCTTTTGAAGAAAAGGCATATGACTTTGGCAAAATATTAGAAACTAAAGGGCGAGTGTCGCATACTTTTACCTTTTGGAATAGAAGTAAAGTTCCCGTAGCTATAGAACGAATTGCAAGTGGTTGTGGATGCACAACTTATAGCTATACCAAAGAACCAATTAGAGCAGGGCATAAAGGAAAGATTATTGTTACTTTTGATCCCTTGTATCGCCCTGGTTTTTTCTCAAAAGAGATTACTGTTTTTAGCAATAATCATAATTGCATTAATCGGGTATGGGTTAAAGGGTTTGTTATTCCATTTAACCATCCTGTGGAAGAAGACTATCCTTATTCCTGGGGACGTGGACTACACACAAATCTTAAGATTCTGGCTTTTGGAGAAATAGCGAAAGGTATGAGTAAACAGATTAAACTACGTTATGCAAATAATACTAATAAACCAATGATATTAAACTTTGCTGTTGGCAGTAAAAATGAGAACATAAAGTTTACTAATCCTGGTATGCTTGCTCCTATGAAACGTGGACAGATGGTAATAAGTTATACTATGAAAAAAGATGTTTGTGATGGTACTGAAATAGTAGTAGATATTTATCCTATAGTCAACGGTACTAAGTTGTCACAACCTATTCAAGCAAAAATAGTAGGTGCCAAATAGAATTTTTCCGTAAATAATCGGTTTTTCTTCAGAATAGGTGGAAAAGTCCTTTTTGACATAAGATCATTATTTTCTTTAATAGTTTAATTCTTGCTCTTCCATATAGCATAATAGTCTTCAGCTTATTAAACATATCCTTCTACAATGCCATGATATATCAGATAATCACTAAGAATCTTAAGTCTGGTGTAATTTAATTTAATTGTTAGGCTGCTTTACAAAGATTTTCCTGAAATTGATCCTATTTTATAGGAGAATTTTGTTATTTGCATTATTCTTCTTTCAGCAAAAAAACTTGTAGAGGAATGATTATAGTGTAAATTTGCACTTTAGTGCTTATTAAGATTATTAAGCATGGTTTTGTTTCTTCCATTTTTTATTTTTAAAGAGATAAAATAGATGTTTAAATCTGTAATAAACAGTTTCTTATAGGACCTACTTGTTGTTGCATCTTATCTAGAAATTACCGAATTTGAAAATGAACCAAATTAATTAGATTAATTATGAAAGTTATTTCTTGTATTGCAGTAAGCTTTTTTTTAAATACTTACTTTATTCAGGCTCAATCTTTTCTTCCCTACAAGAATCCGGGGTTAAGTGTTGAAGAGCGTACTTCAGACTTGTTAAGTCGTATGACTTTAGAAGAAAAAGTTGGCCAACTCTTGTGTCCGCTTGGCTGGGAAATGTACGAGAAACAAGGAAAAAAGGTTTCTTGTTCTAAGAAATATGAGAAATTGCTTCAGGATAGACACATTGGTATGTTATGGGGGGTATATCGGGCTGACCCATGGACCAAAAAGACGTTGGAGAATGGATTGGATCCCCAATTGTCAGCTGAGACAGGGAATGCTTTGCAACGTTATGTGATGGAACATACTCGTTTGGGTATTCCTGTTTTTCTTGCAGAAGAATGTCCACATGGACACATGGCTATTGGTACTACCGTATTCCCGACAGGAATTGGATTGGCTGCCAGTTGGTCGCCACAATTATTAGAAAAAGTAGGCTCTGTTATCAGTAGAGAGTTGCGATTACAGGGTGGACACATTGCTTATGGTCCTGTTTTAGATCTTGTGCGTGATCCTCGCTGGGGGCGTGTAGAAGAGACTTTTGGTGAAGATCAGGTGCTTAGTGCTGCTTTGGTTGATGGTATGATAAAAGGAGAAGGTGAGGGAGACCTAACTAAACCCAACAGTGTAATAACTACTCTGAAACATTTTATTGCATATGGTATTCCTGAAGGGGGGCAGAATGGAAATTCCTCTCATGTAGGGATACGTGAACTTCATGAGAGATTTCTTCCTCCTTTCAAATCTGCGATAGATGCAGGTGCACTCTCAGTGATGACATCCTATAACTCTATTGATGGTATTCCTTGTACAGGTAATAGCTACTTACTTACTAGTCTGTTGCGTGATGAATGGAAATTCAGAGGTCTTGTTGTTTCTGATTTATATAGTATTGAAGGATTACATGGCAGTCACTTTGTGGCACCTACAATGAAAGATGCCGCAGTAATGGCTGCAAAATCTGGTCTGGATGTAGATCTTGGCGGGGATGCTTTTGTTAATCTTATAAATGCTGTTCAACAAGGTCGTATTTCTGAATCGGTAATTGATACAGCCGTGTGCAGAGTACTTCGTCTCAAATTTGAAATGGGACTATTTGAACACCCTTATGTGAATCCTAAGTTAGCTAAAAATGTAGTGCGTGGGAAAGAGCATATTGATATAGCTCGTGAGGCTGCTCAGCAAGCTATCGTATTGCTTAAGAATAATGGCATTCTTCCTTTAAGCAAAGAAACCAAAATTGCTGTTATCGGACCTAATGCTGATAATAGATATAATATGCTCGGCGATTATACTGCACCTCAGGAAGGTAGTAATGTAAAAACAGTATTGGATGGGATAACATCTAAATTGAAAACATCGCAGATAGAATATGTTAGGGGGTGTGCTATTAGAGATTCTTTACATACTGATATTGATAGAGCTGTGGCTGCTGCACAAAGGGCTGATGTTGCTGTAGTTGTTGTTGGAGGGTCGAGTGCCAGAGATTTTAAAACCAAATATATTGAGACTGGCGCCGCAATAATTTCGGAAGAGGATATCAGTGATATGGAAAGCGGAGAAGGTTCCGACAGGGCCACGCTTGACCTGCTGGGAAAACAACTAGATTTACTGAAAGCAGTAAAAGCCACAGGGAAACCTGTAATTGTAGTCTATATAGAAGGTCGCCCATTGAATATGAACTGGGCATCAGAAAATACGGATGCTTTACTTACTGCCTGGTATCCCGGTCAGGAAGGAGGTAATGCCATAGCGGATGTTCTTTTTGGTGATTATAATCCTGCCGGGCGATTGCCTGTTTCGGTGCCGCGCTCTGTAGGACAAATTCCTGTATATTATAACAAGGTAAATCCGAAAGGACATAATTATGTGGAGATGCCATCATCTCCTCTTTATTGTTTTGGCTATGGGTTGAGTTTCTCTAAATTTGAATACGGAAATCTGCAAGTGGATAAAAAAGAGAAATACAAATTTAATATATCCTTTACGGTAAAAAATGCCGGATCTTATGATGGTGATGAGGTCGCTCAACTTTATTTAAGAGATGAATATGCGTCTACTGTTCAGCCTATAAAGCAGTTGAAATACTTTGAACGGATTTTCCTAAAAAAGGGAGAAGAGAAAAAAGTAACATTCTTTTTGAATGAAGACGATTTGTCAATTACTAATCAGGAAATGAAAAAGGTTGTGGAACCAGGAGATTTTGCTGTAATGGTTGGTGCCTCATCAGATGACATAAGGTTGAATTGTATGCTGAATGTAGAGTAGACATAGCTCCGGGATTACCACTTTGCAAAAGGATATTTGACTATAAATTATCTTGTTATTATTAAAGAAGTTGAATCGTAGAAAAAAGCTTTTCTCGTTTTGACGTGTTACAAAAATTAGTTGTAATTACCTAATTATTGAAGATTATTCCATTGCTGCAAGAAAAGCAGCAATGGGAGATAATCTTTTAATTCTTTAGTTAATTCTTGCATAACCTTAGCTTTATAGCGATCTACAGATTTTATACTAATATTCATTTCACTGGCTATTTCAGATAGCTTTTTCCCTTCATAAAAACTCTTTATGAACACGGTACGATAATTTTCGGGAAGGGCATTTAAAGATTCGTTTAGTATATGATACAGTTCTTTCAATGTATAGATACAATCCGGCGAAGTTGCATATTGTGGCTCATTATTTAGACATTGTTCTACATAGTTTGTTTCATAGTTAAGATGCTTCAGATAATTTAAGCAACCATTTCGCACGCAGACTTTAATGTAGGCAATAGTAGTTTCTGCCTGTAATTCAATATCATCTCGTTTACTCCATAGGGTAGCAAATACATCAGAAACCAAATCCTCTCGAAGTTCATCTTCCTTTATATAACGTTTTGCATATAGACAGAAAGGGGCATAATAAGTTTCAAATAGCTGCTTGAATTCTTGTTTTTTAGTATTGTCTCTAAAAGTAAAAATTTCCATATAAGTGTTATATATAATCTGATTTTAAGATGAAAATACAAATATATGTATAATTGGGATATAAATATTTATCTAAATCAAAAAGTTATTTATCAGTCCCTATCCAAGTGCCTTTATGCCAGATACGTTCAAGCGGACCCTGGCGATGCCTTCTCATCCACCAGGAACTAAACATGCCCTGTAAAATAGCTAAAGTAATTCCTATCAGCAAACAATAAGTTGCACCGGTATACTGATACAAACCCAGACCAAAACCATAATAGATGAACGCACCCAGCATGGATTGAATAATGTAATTAGACAAGCTCATGCGACCAATGGGAGAAAAAACATTCAGAATCCGATAAAAGGATTGAATTTGAAAGAGCAATACAAACCCTGATACCAATACCAGCATAAAAGCGAAATTGGTCCACGAGGTCACAATAGTAAGTAATGGCCTGCGTATGGCTTCGCTGTCAAACCATGTGCCTACGCCATTTTTAATGATATAAAGCGGAATAAAGGCAATAGCAGCATATACAAGAACCTTTACCCAGAATTGTTTGTTTTCGGGAGACACTTTAAATAAATACTTGCGTCCTGCTAACATTCCAAGCATAAACAGCGATAATGTTTGAAATACTCGCCCGTTTTCCCACGACCAGTTAAAAACAGCAATTCTTCCATTGGCTAAATTACCAGTCAATGTGTCAATGAATGAACTTTTAGGAATATAATCTACCATTCTCCCAAAATAAGCCCATGATATAGGATTTTGCATTTCCTTTGTTGGGTCAAGAAGTCCTGATACGAGGTTTATCCATTCGTAAGGCTGAAGCATCAGGAATATGGCGATTCCCAGAACTACTTTATTGCTAAGTTTGGCAACCGGAATCAATCCAAATCCGATAATAGCATAAATAGTAAGAATATCTCCCTGATAAAAAGCCGAATTAATGATGCCGAAACCTAATAAAAGGAGTAACCTCCACGCAAACCTAGCTCTGAAATCCTTACCTCTATTCTCTTGATTATTTGATTGAATAAAGAACGTTAATCCGAAAAGCAAAGCAAAAATAGCATATGATTTTCCTGCAAAAATGAAGAACAAACTGTCCCAGATTCCTTTATCTAAAGTCTTTAACCAAACCGGGAAATAAGATGGTGCATAGTAAAAATCAAAATGTTCAAGATTATGAAGAAGCATAATCGAAACAATAGCAAATCCTCTCAAGGCGTCGACTACGTAGAGTCGTGAAGAATTCTGATTCATTAGTATATAGATTTTGTCGTTAATATTCTGGCTTTCAAAGATAATATACTTTTGTAGATTCAAGTTACAAATGCATAGGTTTTGTCACGTATTGACGAAATTTTAAGGTCGAAAAACTCAAGATTCCGAGATCCTTATGTCTGTCTTTTCATCGAACTCAGGTTTTAAGGGCCGGCTATAGGCTTATTAGCTAATACAAAAAGGGGATGATCTTTTTAAAATCACCCCCAGTCTAAAAAACCAGCTTACATAGAAGCTAACAAATCAATAAACAAATAGAACACTACCCAATCAATCTTTCACCTTAAAATTTACTGAGATACCTTCTTGACTGTTTGTTCCTACCCAAAGAGTAAAATCTCCGGGCTCAACAACTTTTTTCATATCTATATTCCAAAAAGCAAGTTCTTCAATTGGAAGCGTAAAAGAAACATTCTTTGTCTCTCCTGGCTTCAATGTAATGCGGGTAAAGCGTTTTAGCTCTTTCACCGGACGGGTTACTGAGCCAACTTTATCACGAACATAAAGCTGAGCTACTTCTGTGCCATCACAATTTCCAGTATTCTTTAAATCGAAAGTAATAGTTATTTTTTCTTTCGGGCTAAATTCCTTAGAGGAAAGCTTTAAATTAGAATACTGAAATGTGGTATAAGAAAGTCCGTAACCAAATGGAAAGAGAGGATCGAACCCCGCGTCCATATAAAAAGAGGTACAGCCTAAAGACGTTTGTCCGGCTTCAACAGGTATACTATCCAATAATATTTCATTTCGGGTAGCAGGACGGCCTGTATTGTTATGGTTGTAATACATCGGAATCTGCCCTACTTCTTTAGGGAAAGTTACTGGGGTTTTGCCACTTGGAACAGATTTTCCAAAAAGCAAATCAGCAATAGCTGGCCCACCCATTGTTCCCGGGTGGAAAGAATAAAGGACTGAATTAGACAATTCCGTTTCCTTTCCTATGGTAAGAGGTCTTCCGGCCATCACTACTGTAACCAATGGTTTGCCTGTTTTGGCCAATGCTTCAATTAAAGCAGTTTGCGCACCCTGAAGATGAAGATCGGCCAAACTATGAGCTTCACCCGAAAGAATTGCTTCTTCACCAACAAAAACCAGTACCATATCTGCTTTTGCAGCTGCATTTACAGCCTTTACAATATTGGCTGTATTTTTATCACGGGTAAATGCCAGACCGGGTTCATAAATAATCTGTACCTTGTCTGCATAGAATTGCTTCAAAGCCTGAAGTGGAGTTTGAGTTTTTGCCTTTTCGCCATCAAAAGTCCAGGTTCCCATCTGTTCGTATGGAGCATCAGCCATTGGGCCAACCACTGCAATAGTTTTCACTGATGAGCTTACCGGCAATGTGTTTTTATCATTTTTCAATAAAATAACCGACTGAACAGCTGCTTCTTTAGCTTTAGCAAGGTTCTCCGGAGTATACATTGCAGAAGGTGCCTTTTCATTAGTATAAGGATTATCGAATAATCCTAAACGGAACTTGGTGCGCAAAATATTGCGGACAGCCTCATCAATTACTTTCTCAGATACTTTATCCTCATCAATCAGCTGTTTGATATTATTCATGTAAGTGTAGCTCACCATTTCCATATCCACACCGGCATTCACAGCTTTCATTGCAGCCTCTTTATCGTCTGCACAAAATCCATGACTAACCATTTCTTTGATAGAAGCCCAGTCGGAAACAACAAATCCGTCGAAGCCCCATTCATTGCGTAAAACAGTTTTCAGAATAAATGAATTTCCGGATGAAGGAACTCCATCATTATCATTAAATGAGGTCATAAATGTAGCTGCCCCTTGTTTAGCCGCAGCCTCAAAAGGAGGTAAATATTCATTCCGAAGCTGACGTTCAGTTATATGAGTTGAATTATAATCACGTCCACCTTCAGAAGCACCGTAACCCACAAAGTGCTTTGCACAAGCAAGAATAGCAGTTGGGTCATTTAAAGAATCTCCCTGAAATCCTTTAACCATCGCAGCTCCAATTACAGAAGTTAGATAAGTATCTTCACCACAACTTTCGGCTATTCTACCCCAGCGAGCATCACGGGAAATATCAATCATAGGAGCAAACGTCCATCTGATTCCAACCGATGAAGCTTCTACAGCAGCAACACGAGCACCATCTTCTGCAATCTGAGGATTAAAAGTAGCTGCTTGTCCTAGTGGAATAGGAAAAATAGTCTTAAAACCATGAATAACATCACGAGCTATCAGTAATGGAATACCTAGTCTGGATTCCTCCATTGCCAATCGTTGCAAAGCATTTACACGCACCGGATCAATTTCATTCAGTATTGATCCAACTTCACCTTTCTTTATTAATCGGCTCATTTCTTCTAGATTACCATATGAACTGATTTGGTTCATCTGGCCAATCTTTTCTTCGAGCGTCATCTTTGATAACAATCCTTCAATCTTTTTCTCTATTTGTTCGTCTTTCAGTCCTTTAGCACCGGTACAGCCGGCCGAAAAGATAAAAAATAAACAAATAGATAATACCATTATTTTCTTCATAAATATTCTAAATTAATAAATTATAAACTTCTGAGTATCTAATTGTTTTCGACTTTTTACAGTAATTAGATAAAGCCCCTTTGCCCAACCTGAACAATCAAGACCAAACATAGCATTTGTCGTTGAGAAATCTGTTAATACCCTGCCTTGCATATCAGTAACAAGTAAGTGATGAGTATCCTGTTCTTTAAAGCTTACCTGCAGTAAGTTACTGACGCTATTAAAATTTGATTCAAATGATTTTTCTTCTTTTACCTCATCCAAAGCTGTATTTTTCTGATAAACCCTCACGTAATCAACTTCGTAAGTGACAGGAAATATCTGGGTATCTACTCCCTGAGCTCCGCCCCAATCTCCACCAACAGCCAAATTAAGCTTTAAATAAAATGGCGCGTTAAACGGCCACGTATTCTTGTTACCCGTTCCATCATTGCTAAAAGTAAAATAGAGTTCACCGTCCACATAGGCACGTATCCTTGCTTCAGTCCATTCCAAAGCATATACATGAAATTCTGTTTCTGCATTCAAAATTGTTTTTGTGCTTGTTTTCTGTGTGCCAATTTTATGGTTATAAGCTTGCGTATGAACAGAAGCATGAACTACATTGGGATCATAACCCACATACTCCATAATATCTATTTCTCCATCCAACGGCCAGCTTTGGAAATTCTTAGGAAGCATCCAGAAAGCAGGCCACACGCCTTTTCCTCCGGGCAATTTAGCTCGTGTCTCAATATATCCGTACGTCCAGCTATTACTTGTATTCATACGAACTGAAGCATATTCCATTCCATAATACTTTCTTTTGATGGCTTTTATTTTAAGCGTTCCATCACTGATAGCAGCCAGTGAGTCATTATAAAATTCAGTGATTCCTGGCACATAGTATTGAAGTTCATTATTTCCCCATCCGCCGCCACCGGTTTCATACCACCAGTCACCCTTATCCGGACGCAAAGCTGGTTTACCGTTGGCCGTACGAGAATCATTAAACTCATCTGCCCACACTAATCCGTATCCGGCAGGAGCCTGTGCCCGTATATTCAGATTGGAAGATCCAAAAAGAACAATCAATAAAATGATACTTAAATTTATTTTTTGCATAAAAGTTGGTATAAAGGGGCAGTTTTTTACCCTGCCCCTTTTATTGATCAAATTACTATTTATTTACCGAAAGAGAAATCGTCAAGGAAGAATAAGCCTGGAGCTGCATGACCTTCTGCACCAAACTGAATCACAATCCGGTCATAATCCTGACGAGTGCTTACCGAGCTGAAATCAAATGTTAATTCGATCCATTTATCACTAGCCAGATTTGTTTTAGCTACTTCAGTTTGAGTTGTATAAGCGTTACCACCCAGACTACTGTTTTGCAATTTTACCGAAACCTGATGCTGAAGTTGGTTTATTGCTACCCAGCTACCTGCCACATCATAAGTACTTGTATAATCGTTATACGAAGGAAGATAAACTTTCAGTTTTATCTTATTCTGCTCAGTCAAATTAAACTTATATGTCTTTGCATCAAAGTAAATATTAGAATAAAACGCTGATGTCTTCTGATACAAGAATACCTTGCTTGATGTATTAACACCTAGCGGAGCTGGATTTGAATAGAAAGGATCTACCAATGGGCCCATACTGTCATAAGTGAAATTTACTTTCTTCGTTGCACTTTCAAAATCTTCGGACAATGGAGTAGCTTTAACCGGAATAACAATAATAGGTTTCACATTCTTTTCTTTTGGAATAAAACGATACCACCATTCATTACCAACTTCAGTAGTACTGGCACACTTCACATAAAGTTCATCGGCAGTAAGACTTAATATCTGATAAGTAGACGTACCGGCATAATGGCCAAAGAATGCTCCGTCACTTAAAGTCAGAGTTTTAGCAGATTCATTCAAACTAAAAGTATAGGATGCCTTAGGTACATAAGCTACATCAAAATCTTTGGCTCCGGGAACTACAGAATTTGTATAACCTAGTTCTGCAAGAGCTTTACGGCCATTCTCATTGGTATAAACATAGCCATTGTTTTTCCATTCCATCTTCACACCTATCTGGGTAAACTTGAATTCCTGAGTATAGAGACTACTTTCTGTTTTATCTTCAGCCGGACAACTCCACCAGATTGGCTTAGTTTCAGCTACAGGACCCACACCAATATGTCCGTCATGATACTGATCAAATACCCATGTTTTACCAGTGAGGTTACTTGCTCCACCAGTCAGTGCATTATACATAGGAGTATTTAGCAAAGACATATCATCATTTGCAACGGTGAAAGTCTTGGAAATAGATGCAGAACCACCTTGTGTGTACAATGTCATTACAACCGTATAATCACCTTTAAAAGGATATTGAGCTGTGATTGATTCGCCTTTCCCTTTTGCATTATTACCTAAATCCCAGGTTGCAACACCGACAATTTTAGAAGTGTTTTTGAATTCAATTACGTTTGGCTTTGCGGCTGAAGGCGTAATAGTAAAGTCCAGCTGATCCGGAGTAGGCATTTCGCCCAGTGCATAATCAGAACTCTCTTGCGGACTGCAAGCTGTGATGACAAAGAGTGAAATCAATGCCAAAGTCCCTAGTTTAAATATATTTTTCATATTTGTTTCCTTTAATAATTATATACTGATTAATATCCCGGATTCTGTACTAATTTGAATTCACCCTCTGTTTTCTCTATTTCAGATTGAGGAATCGGCAGATATTTACAATGATCGTCCCATGTTCTTACAGAAGAGAAAGCTGGTTTGTTTTCAGTTAGAATAGATGTATCTCCCCAACGTACCAAATCCCAGAAACGCATGCCTTCACCTAAGAACTCACGATGTCTTTCCAACTTAATATTAGCTGCAGTAGGAGATATTGAAGTTACACCGGCACGTTCTCTAATTTGATCCAGACAAGATTGTGCAGTAATGCCTTCAATAGGTGCAACTCCATCAATAACCATTAACTCAGCAGCATTCAGCAATACTTCAGCATAACGGAAAAGACGTAAGTTATTACCAAAATTCAAATCAACATCTCCTGGAGGAGGGTTATATCCTTTACGGGCAGCATATTTACTCATAAACAATCCTGTGTTCTGGAAACGAGCTGTATATGTTCCATCTTCAAATTTATTGATAGAGCCGGCACGACGAGTATCAGCATCTTCGTAAATTGAATAAGCCTCTGTACGAACAGGTCCAAATCCCCAACCACCTATATATAGTGGTTGACCAGTCAAGCTATTAGGAGAGATAAATGCCGGAAGATTAGTTCCATATCCCTGCCAGCCAGAAGCCCATGTTTTTCCTTCAGGAAGCTGATTACTTTCAAAAACAGACTCATCACAGAATTCACCTGCTTCTAACCAGATTGCAGAAAAATCGCCCAATAATGTATACTTACTACTCTTAATAATTTCAACCATGTCCTTCAACACTTCCGCATATTTTGCCTGATCCTTCTGATACATAACAACACGTGCTTTCAGCATCTGAGCCGCAGCTTTGGTAACTCGTCCGTCATTAGCCTTTGTTGTGCGCATTGGAAGTTTATCACCTTCGAGAGCAAAATCAACATCTGCTATAATTTTGGCATAAACTTCATTAGCTGTATATTGCTTAGCCATGTAAGGAGCAGGCAGATCTTCTTCAAAATAAGGTATGTTACCCCAGAATTTCCATAACCAATGAGTGTAATAAGCACGAAGGAAATGAGCTTCAGCTTTGTACTGATTAAGACTAGCCTCAGATACACCTTTTGATTTTTCGCAAGCCTGAATAACGTTATTACAACGACTTATGCCACTATAATATATATTCCATAATCCAGATGGAAGCTCAGTTGCTGTAGAAGTAAACTGGGAAAGACGGTATAACTGTCCCTGGTCACCTGCATCACCACCACCTTTATAAATATCATCTGAACGCAAATCAGACATCAGGACTACACTGTTATAATTGTTTGCTGCATAGCTATCAAATAAAAGGATCTGATAGCAAGAAGCCAGGTTAGACAAAATAGCTCCTTCTGTAGCATCACCTCCCGCCTCTTGAGAAGCTGTGGGAGTAATTGTCAGGAATTCATCGCCGCAAGAAGAGAAACCAATCATTGTGGCCAATGCTATTATAAAACTATATTTTTTCATATTTTCTTATTTTAAAGGTTAAAAGCTTATGTTTGCTCCTACAGAGACAGTTCTTGACTGAGGATAAATACCTTTGTCTACACCAATTGTTGTATAATTTCCTGCAGCAATTTCAGGATCAAAACCATCATAACCGGTAAAGGTCAATAAGTTCTCACCAGAGATGAACAAACGAAGTTTCTGGATAGACACTTTCTTAGTTAGACTACGTGGCAAGGTATAACCTAATTGCATAACTTTCAAACGAATGTATGAGCCATCTTTAATATAAAGATCAGAAGAACGCCAGTTACGGTTAGGATTTACTGCGGTCATACGAGGAATTTTATTCGATGTTCCTTCACCAATCCAACGGTCAAGTATCCATGACGGACGGTTCATTGCAGTAATATCACCACGTTGTGCAAAATCAAAAATATCATTTCCTTGTGATCCCTGGAAGAAAATATTCAAATCAAATCCTTTCCATTCAGCACCAAGCGTAAGACCGAAAGTCCAGTCGGGCATACCTTTACCTATTTTTGTTTTATCAGCATCAGTAATCAATCCATCAGGAATTGCGTTACCGTTTGCATCAAGAGCACCGGCTATATCCTTAAAGATTACATCTCCCGGTTGAGCTTTCTCACCATATTTAGCATTATATTCATCTGCCTGTTGCTGATTTTGAATCAAACCATTGGTTTGGAAACCATAGAAGAAAGGATAAACTTCATTGTTTTTACCTTTTACATAGCTACCAACTCCAGAAGCACCAGCGTCTTCGTAAATTGCTTCACCACTGGCATTACCAAGTTTAATCAGTTTATTCTGTAAATAAGAAGCATTTGCCTGAATGTTGAATGCAAAATCATTCACCTTCAGTTTATAACTTGTTTCGAATTCCAATCCCCAGTTTTCCATATCCCCGGCATTTGCTATCGGAGCACCTTTACCTACATACGCAGGAATAGGTTGATCCATCAACATACCGTTTGTTTTCTTCTTGAAATAATCAAAACCAAAAGAAAGTGAGTTATTAAAGAATCTGGATTCAAAACCTAAATCTATCTGTTCTGATTCTTCCCATTTTACATCAGGATTAGATATTTTGGAAGGACTACTACCATATTGCATGGCTGAATTGTCACCTGAACCAAAATAATAGTTTTGTCCGCCATCCATCAAACTTGTATATCTGAACTGGCCGATTCTCTCGTTACCATTCTTACCCCAGCTACCACGTAATTTTAGATTATTGAACCATTCTGGACGATTTTCCATAAACGTTTCATTAGTAACATTCCAACCAACAGAGAAAGAAGGAAAAATACCCCATTTATGACTTGATCCAAAATTTGAGGATCCATCACGGCGAACAGTTGCCTGAAACATGTATCGTTCATCAAAATTATAATCAATACGACCAAAGTAAGATGCCAGAGTTAAAGCTGAAAATCCACCAGTTCCACCTGCAACACGTTCCTTTTCTCTATCAGCAATAGCATAATCAATGTTTGCCTTACCTGGATCTGTTTCAAGTAAATTATAATCATCACCGTAAAGTTCACGAACCGTGTATTTCTTGGCCGATTGACCTAGCAATAAAGTAAGATTGTGCTTTCGAGCAAACGTTTTAGTGTATGTAAGCGTGTTTTCTACCTGCCAGGTAAATCCACGATGCATATTTGAGTAAACGGAACTTTGAGTAATATCTTTTCCCTGTGTTGCAAGGAAATAAGGGAATGAATATCCATCGTTACCCCAGAAAGCAAGGTCAACACCAAAACTGGACTTAAATTTCAATCCGTCAAAAACATTGATTTCTCCCCAGAATGTAGAAACAAACTTATCAGAGTTTCCTGTTCCTAATGTAGGAGAATTAAGCATAGCAACTGGATTGGCTATTTCCTGGAATCCACTTGGAGGAGTAGAAAACACATTCCCGTCTTTATCTTTCACTGCATATGGATGAAGCGCTAATATAGCTTCCGGATCAGTTGCATAAACAGGAACTGTAGGATCAAAAGCTAAAGCACTACCTAGTATTGAGCCATATTCAGA
The DNA here is from genome assembly GCA_963667395.2 of Bacteroidaceae bacterium. GTDB lineage: Bacteria > Bacteroidota > Bacteroidia > Bacteroidales > Bacteroidaceae > Bacteroides. Next base: position 2,257,019 of record CAXXJL010000001.1, on the reverse strand, counting down.
ATTCGTTTCTACGCCAGAAGATTTAGCTCTTGAATAGCCTAGATTGATTCCAACTTTTACTTTATTAAGAAATTTACGTTCGTTAGTTTCATAAATATTATATGTGTTATTGGCACGAATACTCCAACGATTGAAGTTTGACTTACCATAATCACCGCCTACAATACCTTCCTGATCAAGATATCCTAAAGATAAGAAATAGGTTACTTTTTCAGTTCCACCATTAATACTTACCTGATGACTTTCTATTGGAGCATCATAGTTAAACGTTTCATCTTGCCAGTCAGTTCCTTTTCCTGCATTCTTTATCTGCTCTGCAGTATACTTAGGAGAATTGCCGTCATTAATAGCCGCTTCATTCATTACAGTCATGTACTCGGTAGCATTTAATACAGATTTTTTCTTCCATGGGTTTTGCCAACCATAGGAAACATCATAATTAATTGTTGTTTTTCCGCTAAGTCCTGATTTTGTTGTTACAAGAATAACACCATTAGCAGCACGAGCACCATAAATTGCAGCAGAAGCTGCATCCTTCAAAATTTCCACAGACTGAATATCCACTGGATTCAGGTAATCAATACCGCCATCAACCGGCATACCATCTACAATATAGAGTGGGTCACTGTTGTTTACTGTACCAACACCACGGATTCTAACTTTAGAGTCTGAACCCGGTTGTCCGGAACTCTGTGTAATTTGTACACCTGAAACCTTACCTTTCAAAGCATCTTCTACACGTGTAGGAGAAGTGTTTTTAAGATCCTGAGCAGTAACCTTACTAATAGCAGCGGTTACAACACTTTTTTTCTGTACACCATAACCCACTACAACTACTTCTTCAAGTGTTTGTGAGTCTTCTATTAACAAAATACGCAAAGATTTAGCATCGGTTACCACAACTTCTTGTGATTTATAACCTACATACGATACTACTAATGTGCTTCTAGGAGGGACCGAAAGTGTAAATTGCCCATCCAGATCGGTTATAACACCATTTGTGGTACCTTTTACTGCCACATTAACCCCTATCAACGGCGAATTATCTTCCCCCGCCAGGACTACACCTTTAATCTGTATATTCTGTGAAAATACAGTAAGGGTGAAACAAAATAAAAATAGAAATGATAATAACTTTTTCATAAGTATTATAATTAAGATTAACTATTTGAACAATGCAAACATAGTTAACAAGCGTTTAATTTAAATTATTTTCACCTATTCATTATTACGTCAATCAAAAGATATAAATACGTCAACGACTCGTCATTATTTTATAAAACATTGGTTATCAAAGTTATAAATATACGCACCGGCATTTCGTCATGTATGCTAAATTATAAAAACAGTGTCGGCCCAATAATAAATATGGGCCGACACTGTTGAGGATTAAAATATAATTAAAGTTTATTGGTCAAATAGTCTGTCAGGCTCTCCTCTCTATCCAGATTAAATTTCTTTCTAAGACGATAACGTATGGTTTCCACTCCCCTGAGAGAGATATTTAAAAGAGGTGCAATCTCCTTTGAAGAAAGATTCATTTTAAGGTACGCACACATCATTCGTTCGTTTGCAGAAAGATCGGGATGCTTTTCACTCAAACGCTTCATGAAATTATTATGTATTAAGTCAAACTGTTCCTCAATGCGTTTCAATACTTCATCAGATTGTATGTTCGAATCTATTTTACTATTCACTATAAGCAGCATCTGCTTCGACTGCTTAGCTCCCTCTCCTTTTAAGGAAGATATTACCTTGAATAATTCCTGCTTTATTTCAGTAAGCATCTCATTCTTCCTGACGAAATTTATCATCAGATTCGCCATTTCCTGGCTCTTATGTTGAAGATCGTACTCCAGCTTTTCTTTTTCAAGCTCCATAATCTGATGTTCTTTCCGGGCATTTTCCTTTTCAAATTCTTTTTCTTTCTGGAGAATCTCTCTGTCTTTTTCAAAAACAGCCTGTTGCTTTTTACGTTTTACCCTTATATCATCCCATCTATAAACGTACCATAAAAAGCCTAGAAGAACAACCAAATAGAAAATATAAGCAATTGAAGACCTATACCATGGAGGTAGTATCACAAACGTGAATTCATCAATGGAAGTTGTTCCATCAGCAAAAACAGCCTCAACTTGAAACGTATGCTCACCTTCATCTAAATTACTATATTCTTTAGTCAATGAAGACGTATAATCCGACCACTCTTTTTGGTCCTTAAACCGATAGCGGAAGCTAACGTCCTCAGCACGTGTAAAAGAAAACAAATCATACTCAAATCGGATGGAACTTCTTTGATACGAAATTTCGGGAATATAATTTTTCCCCTGAAAGTTATCGGAATAAATTAAGCTATCACTAGGATAAGTAAGATACACTGAACGTATATGTACAGAAGTATGATCACTTGGTAAATGTTTTGATGGGGTTTTAAGTAATGCAAAGCCATAGTCATTGGGAATTATTATCTGAGATGCCGAAAGGGGGATGAGCTTTTCAAACCCTTTTACCAATTCTATGGAAGGATGTTCTATAGAATAAAAGTTATCTACTCCTCCTTTCTTATATGTGTCCAGACTTGCAATATTCACTCCGCTGTTGCTTAAGCTCAATACATGATTCTCATACTGATAAAGCTTTATATATGATTTTTCACCATTCAGTAAATTATTCATTTCAGAGCAAACCTCCATCTTGTCCTTTGCCTGGTTATATCTATATATGCCCTTTAAAGTAGTAAAATAGATATTACCATTCACTTTGTTTACATATATATTTTTGTTGGAAGGTAACCCTTTTTCCTTTCCGTAAAATTTAGTCTGCGTCACCCTGAAGTTAGATACGTCAAGTTTAAAGCGAATCAGTCCTTTGTCGTTATTGTGTAACCAGATCACATTATCAGATTCAACTTCAAAATTTTCTGCAGAATCATTCATTCCCTCTAATCTCTTTTTCAGCTTCCATTCGCCTTTCTCCTTTTGCATCAGATAAATACCATCATACATACCTAGCAATACTTTATCAGGATTATTATCCATTATTTTGCAGTTCCAGACTCCAGATATATTTCCAATCCTTTTCATGGATTCTCCGTTTACCAGAAAGATTCCTCTGTCGTGCAAGCAAAAAATATCATTACCCACCCGGCACAAGTCCCACACCTGTCCGCTTGATTGAGATACATGACGAATATCCAATGCTTTATCATTCAATGACACAGGATAATGGGTATAATAAAGTCCCCGATTAGTTCCAAGATAAAGAAATTTACCGGAAAGGATAGCCGAATATCCTGCACCGTAAGAATATGGATATGAATAGAGATTTGATAAGGGAGAGCTCATGCAGATATAATCAATTCCATTGTCAAGTCCAGCCCAGAGATTTTCGCGGCTATCAAATCCAAGAGAAAGCACGGTATTGTTTTGCAGTCCATTATTCTCATTGAAATACTTCACTTGCAGCGTATTCTTATCAATAAGAATTAGCCCCATGTGTACAGTCCCCAACGCAATATAATTCTTTGAAGAGGCTATGGAAAAGATCTCATTCTGCGACATAAAATTTTCTTCTCCGGTAATAAATGGAGCAAGCATTTTTCCATCCCAATAATACAATCCATTATATGCAGTAGCAATGATTATTCCTTTTTTATGAGGAATTATACCTCGTATTCTTTTTGAATAAAGCTCCTCAGCACCGGGTAAAGGAAAAAAAGTGTTTCCGATAAGAATCTGGACTCCTTTGCTGGTACCAATATACAAAATACCATTTACCAAACTGGAACAATCAATCTTACTATTCGCTGATATAAGCGTATATTTCCCATTAAGGCATTTAAGTACAGCCCCGTCCGCCTGGAAATAAAGAATATTATCATTTTCATGAATTCGCCATATATTACCTATTGAACGTAGCGAAGCCCTCACAGAATCGGACATGCAATGATAAATCAGTTTGCCTCGTTTATCAGGTTCAAAATAACCATACTCATTAATACCTCCCACATATATTTTATTACGGGAACTAGATGGAAAAACAGATCGCACATCCGCACCATTATTTAAAGGGAATACTCCCCAATGACTGCCATCAAATTGCAGCATTCCATTTTTATTAGCAAAGTAGACCCAATTATTGTTATAAGACGCAACATGCCAGGTTTGTGAACCTTTTCCATAAACCTCCTTCTTATAATGGATAATAAAATTATTCCAACTAGCTGAAAGTCTGGTTAAAGGAAATAAGGACAGAATTATGAATAATAGATATCTGTTTATATTTTGTGTTGTCATTTTCATGTATTGGAACTGATTTAAGGCTTATAAACATATTCGATGACACAAATGTACCGATTAGAATTTACATATCAAATTAGTTGCATTGAATTGTTTCCTTACTAATCTCTTTTCTCGGTGAATAAGGCGTTGCCTTATATGTGCTATAATGTAGGATATTCTCTGTTTATAGCAGACTTCGTTCGCATCTCTTTAGCCTATATATTTATTAATGAAAATTTATTATGTTGGGATAATAGGTTGAAAGTTGTCCGGTTATCTTTATGAAACCAGATTCTGCTTTGCTCCATTAAAAAGAAAAGAACCCTTTCTCAAAAGTTTTCACTTCGCGTTTTATGTTGTATCTTTGCACTTTATAGAAAAGAGACAACATAAAAGAAGATGGTTTCAATAGAAGGATTAAAAGTAGAGTTTAATGCAAGAGCGCTTTTCGACGGCGTATCGTATGTGATAAACAAGAAAGACCGCATTGGGCTGGTAGGGAAAAATGGTGCGGGGAAATCGACCATGCTAAAGATATTGGCTGGGTTGCAGGTTCCCACGGCGGGCACGGTTTCTGCCCCGAAGGATGTGACCATTGGATACCTTCCACAGGTGATGATTCTCAGTGATAAGCATACGGTGATGGAGGAAGCTGAACAGGCATTCGGGCATATTTTTGAACTTCAGGCGAGCATTGAACGGATGAATCAGGAGCTGGCGAACAGAACTGATTATGATTCGGAAAGTTATCACAAGCTGATTGACCGGTTTACCCACGAGAATGAACGTTTTCTTATGATGGGTGGTACCAACTTTCGTGCGGAAATTGAACGTACACTCGCGGGATTGGGATTTAGCAGGGATGATTTCTCCCGGCCAACATCGGAATTCAGTGGTGGATGGCGCATGCGTATTGAATTGGCAAAGCTTTTACTCAGACGGCCAGATGTGCTTTTGCTTGATGAACCTACCAACCACCTCGATATTGAGAGTATTCAGTGGCTGGAGAACTTTCTTTCTACCCGTTGCAACGCGGTGGTGCTGGTCTCTCACGACCGTGCTTTTATAGATGCGGTAACTACCCGTACTATTGAAATCAGTTGCGGGAAAATATACGATTATAAGGTTCCTTACTCACGCTTTGTGGAACTTCGGAAAGAACGGAGGGAGCAGCAACAGCGTGCTTATGAGAATCAACAGAAGCAGATTCAGGAAACAGAGGATTTTGTAGAACGTTTCCGTTATAAAGCAACCAAGGCTGTGCAGGTGCAGAGTCGTATCAAACAACTGGATAAGATTGAACGTCTGGAAGTGGACGATGAAGATAATTCTACGTTGAGGCTTAAGTTTCCACCTGCAGCCCGTTCGGGTAACTATCCCATTATTACAGAAGACTTAAAGAAAGCTTATGGTGATCATGTGGTTTATCATGATGTGAATCTCACCATTAATCGTGGGGAAAAGGTGGCTTTCGTGGGAAAGAACGGTGAAGGGAAGTCTACGCTGGTGAAATGTATCATGGGAGATATTTACTATGAAGGTAAACTAACCATTGGGCATAACGTGCAGATTGGTTACTTTGCGCAGAACCAGGCACAGATGCTGGACGAAAGTCTCACCGTATTCGATACGATAGATTATGTGGCAACGGGAGATATCCGCACAAAGATTCGTGATATACTGGGTGCTTTCATGTTTGGCGGCGAGGCTTCCGACAAGAAAGTAAAGGTGCTTTCCGGTGGAGAACGCACCCGGTTGGCAATGATTAAACTATTGCTTGAACCTGTTAATCTCCTGATACTTGATGAGCCTACCAACCACCTCGATATGCGTACCAAAGATGTGCTCAAAGATGCCATTAATGATTTTGACGGAACGGTAATAATTGTTTCTCACGACCGTGAATTTCTGGATGGATTGGTAACCAAGGTATATGAATTTGGTGGCGGAGTGGTTAAAGAACACCTGGGAGGTATTTATGCCTTTCTGCAAAAGAAGAAGTTGGATAGTCTTAATGATTTGCAACGCAAACCCGAACTCTCAGCTTCTCCAACTACACAGAATAATGAAGAACCTGAAAATACATCCGAGAACAAACTCTCTTATGAAGCACAAAAAGAACTGAATAAGAAACTTCGGAAACTAGAGAAGCAAGTGAATGATTGTGAGAAGGAAATTGAAAAGCTGGAAGATAAAATCTCAGCGGTTGAGCTGAAAATGACTACCCCTGAAGGGGCCTCGGATATGGATCTCTATGCAGAACATCAAGGTCTGAAGCAGGAAATGGACCGTGTGGTGGAGGAATGGGAAACTGCTTCCATTGAACTGGAAGAAGCTAAAGGAGAGTGAAAACATTTTCTGAATAATTTTTGTAGAAAATAGCATCCCTTATGTGATTTAATCCGATAAATTTGCGTCTTATGAAACAATAAGAGATCACAATTAAATAATAAAATATGAAGTTGAAGAATTATTTACCGTTAGTTGCATTTTGCCTGATGAGTACAGGATGGAATAGCGAAATGAATGCGCAGTTAACTCCCGGAGTTGACTTTAATAATCTGGATAAGAGCGCTCAACCGGGAACTAGTTTTTACCAATATGCTTGTGGGGGATGGATGAAGAATAACCCGCTGACTGGTGAATATTCACGCTTCGGTTCTTTTGATAAACTGGCCGAAAATAATCGCTCACAATTGAAAGGTTTGATAGAAGGACTTGCAAATGCAAAGAATCAACCGGGAACAGTTGGACAAAAGATTGGTGATCTTTATAATATTGCTATGGATAGTACCAAACTGAACAAAGAAGGTGCAGCTCCTATAAAACCTTATCTGAAGAAAATTGCAGCATTAAAGGGTAAATCGGGTATCTCTTCATTAATGGCCGAAATGCGTCAGATAGGTCTTGATCCATACTTCACCGTTTATGTGAGCGCTGATGATATGAACAGTTCAATGAATATGGTTCATACATACCAAAGCGGAATAAGTATGGGTGAACGTGAGTATTACCTTGAAAATGATGCTAAGACGAAGGAAATCCGCGATAAATACAAACAGCATGTTGTAAAGATGTTCCAGCTAGCCGGATATGACAAAGCTACTGCTCAAAAGGCTATGATCTCGGTTATGGCAATTGAAACCAGATTGGCAAAAGCTGCCCGTACAAAGGTTGAACTGAGAGATCCTCATGCCAACTATAACAAAATGACTGTTGCTGAACTTAAGAAACAATACCCTTCTTTTGGATGGGATGTGTTCTTTACTGATTTTGGATTGAAAGATCTGAAAGAAATCAATGTTGGTCAGCCTGCTTCTATTAAGGAAGTTATTAATATCATTAATACAGTTCCATTAAAAGACCAGATTGCTTACCTGCAATGGAAAGTGATTGATGCATCTGCATCTTATTTAAGTGATGCAATCTATACTCAGAACTTTGATTTCTACAGCAAGACCATGAATGGCGTGAAAGAAATGAAGCCTCGCTGGAAACGTGCTGTGTCTGTAGTAGATGGTTCTCTGGGTGAAGCTGTTGGTCAAATGTATACAGAAAAGTATTTCCCTGCTGCTGCAAAGGAAAGAATGGTTTCCTTAGTGAAGAACCTTCAGGTATCATTGGGACAACGTATTCAGAACCTGCCTTGGATGAGCAATGACACAAAAGTAAAAGCTCAGGAGAAACTTGCTGCATTTCATGTGAAAATTGGATACCCTGACAAGTGGAGAGACTATTCTGCATTGCAGGTTAAAAATGATTCTTACTGGGCAAATGTAGAACGTGCGAACCGTTTTGAATATGCTTATATGATTAATAAGGCTAACAAACCTGTAGATAAGGATGAATGGCAGATGACTCCACAAACAGTAAATGCTTATTATAACCCTACAACAAACGAAATTTGTTTCCCTGCCGGAATCCTGCAATATCCTTTCTTTGATATGAATGCGGATGATGCTTTCAATTATGGAGCAATAGGCGTGGTTATCGGTCATGAAATGACTCATGGATTCGATGATCAGGGCAGACAATATGATAAAGAAGGTAACCTGAAAGATTGGTGGACAGCAGAAGATGGAAAGAACTTTGAGACTCGTGCAGCTGTAATGTCTGACTTCTTTAATAATATCGAGGTTGCACCAGGTGTACATGCTAACGGTAAGTTTACTCTCGGAGAAAACATTGCCGATCATGGTGGTCTTCAAATTGCTTATCAGGCATTTAAGAATGCTACGGCAAACGCTCCTCTTGAAACAATAAACGGTTTCACCGCGGAACAGCGTTTCTTCTTCTCTTATGCTGGTGTATGGGCAGGAAATATTCGTCCGGAAGCAATTCTGAGTCGCACTAAATCTGATCCTCACTCTTTAGGCAAATGGCGCGTAGATGGAGCTCTTCCACAAATTGGCGCATGGTATGATGCTTTCAATATAACAGCAAAAGATTCTCTGTATCTTCCTGTTGAAAAGAGAGTTTCTATTTGGTAGAAGTAGTTTCGTTTCATAATAGTGTAAGAGGTAAGAGCTGAATTAACGGGCTTTTACCTCTTTTTTCTTTTGAATCTGGTTTTAAAACATTACCTTAGCGCCGCAATATTGAAAGAATGAAAAAGAGGAGACATATCGGTTGGTTTTTATTTCTAGTCAGCATGTTAGTGTTGATTGTACCGGTATTGCCTCATCATCATCATTTTGAGGATGAAATTTGCTTTCGGGGCGATGCTGATTCTTCTACTAAACCTCATCATCAGGCTGAACCGGATTGTGGTGGTTATTGCATTACCAAGCTTCACTTTTCGGTTCAACATCACAATGATGCAAACATACAGCCACATTACTGGCAGGTTGTTACATTATTCTCCAATGCTATTTTGCATTCATTGCTTCCTCCTAAACTGGAAACATTCGACAGACTTTTCTTTTATATAGAATCCCTTCATGGTGCGGGCGTTTCCCGTACCATAAGTCTTCGTGCACCTCCCGCAATCTAACAGGTGTGGATTTTTATTATAATTAATCCGCACATCTTTCCGACTTTATAATTAATTTATAGTAACGAATAGATTGCATAATGAAAAAGATATTTTTTATGTGGTTGGCTGGTGCATTATTATTTAGTGCCTGTAGCGGGCATTCTTCGCACAGCAGCCAGAAAGATGAACACGAAGAACATAGTGACAAACACGAAGAAGGTGAAGCAGAAGGACATTCTGATGAAATTATACTACCAAAAGTAAAAGCGGAAGCTGCCGGTGTAAAGGTGGAAGCCATACAACCAGGCAACTTTAGCCAGGTTATTAAAACCAGCGGACAAGTTTTGGCTGCTCAAGGTGATGAAGCAACTGTTGTGGCTACGGCTGCGGGGATTGTTTCCTTTAAATCGACTCTCACTGAAGGAGCTCAGATTAGTAAAGGAGCAACAGTTCTTACCATCTCTTCCAAGAATCTGGTGGATGGTGATCCAATACAAAAAGCCCAGGTTACTTATCAAATTGCCAGGCAGGAATATGAACGCTCGAAGGAAATGCTGAAAAGCAAAATAGTTTCCGAGAAGGAGTTCAGTCAGGTGAAGCAGAACTACGAGACAGCCCGCCTCAGTTATGAGGCTATTTCAAAGCATCATTCAGCGAACGGTCAGGTTGTATCTTCTACACTAACGGGATTCGTAAAGAGCCGTTTTGTGAATGAAGGCGATTATGTGTCAGTGGGACAGCCTCTTATTAGTATTACGCAGAATAGAAGACTTTTTCTACGTGCAGAAGTCTCCGAAAAGTATTATTCTTCGTTGAAAACTGTAACTTCGGCTAACTTTAAGACTCCTTATGATGATAAAGTCTACCGGTTGGCTGATTTGAAAGCACGATTGGTTTCTTTTGGAAAAGCTTCCGATGCATCTTCTTTTTATATCCCTGTTACTTTTGAATTTGACAATAAGGGCGAGGTGATTCCCGGTGCGTTTGTGGAAGTTTACCTGCTTTCATCACCCATGCCAAATGTGTTGTCTGTTCCCCGTACGGCTCTGACCGAAGAGGGTGGACTGTTTTTTGTTTATCTGCAGTTGGATGAAGAAGGATATAAAAAGCAGGAAGTGAAACTAGGTGCCGATAATGGTAAAGAGGTTCAGATTCTTACTGGAGTGAAAGCCGGCGATCGTGTGGTAACTGTTGGTGCATATCAGGTAAAACTGGCTTCGGCAAGCAGTGCCATCCCTGCACATTCGCATGAACATTAATAAGAAAGGTGAGACATGCTGAATAAAATTATATATTACTCCCTGCACAATAGGATAATTGTGTTGTGCGCTTCCATAATACTTCTTGTAGCTGGCCTCTATACGTCTATGAACACGGAAGTTGATGTGTTCCCGGACCTCAATGCGCCTACCGTTGTGATTATGACGGAAGCAAATGGAATGGCACCCGAAGAGGTGGAGCGGTTAGTGACCTTCCCGGTGGAAACTGCTGTAAATGGTGCAACGGATGTACGCCGTGTGCGTTCCTCTTCTACCACCGGACTATCTGTGGTTTCGGTAGAATTTAACTGGGGAACGGATATTTACTTGGCTCGCCAGATTGTATCCGAGAAACTTGCCGCCGTGAGTGAATCATTACCTTCCAATGTGGGTAAACCTACGTTGGGACCTCAGTCATCCATTCTTGGTGAGATGCTGATTATCGGGCTAACTGCCGATAGTACTTCTATGCTGGATTTGCGGACTATTGCCGACTGGACCATTCGTCCGCGCCTGCTTTCAACAGGCGGTGTGGCACAAGTGGCAGTTCTTGGCGGAGATATTAAAGAGTTTCAGGTATTGCTGGATCCAGCCCGGATGAAGCATTATAATGTTTCACTGGATGAAGTGATGAACACTACCAGAGGAATGAATCAGAATGCTAATGGTGGCGTGCTTTATGAGTACGGCAACGAATATATTGTCCGAGGAATGCTTTCTACCAACCGTTTGGACGAGCTTTCCAAGGCAGTGGTAAAGAGAAATAACGGCATACCTGTACTTTTGCAGAATATTGCCGATGTTCGTGTAGGCGGAAAGGCACCCAAGCTTGGCATTGCTTCCGAGAAAGGTAAGCCGGCTGTGCTTATTACCGTAACCAAACAACCCAATACCAGTACCATTGACCTCACGGAGAAACTGGAAGCTTCGGTAAAGGATTTGCAGAAAAATCTTCCGGCTGATGTGAAAGTCTCCACTGATATTTTCCGACAATCACGGTTTATTGACAGTTCCATTGGTAATGTGAAGAAGTCCCTTTATGAAGGTTCCATCTTTGTGGTGCTTGTCCTTTTCCTTTTCCTTGCCAATGTGCGGACAACGGTTATCTCATTAATTACTTTGCCTTTGTCTTTATTGGTAACAATCCTGACACTTCACTACATGGGGCTTACCATTAATACCATGAGTCTGGGTGGTATGGCTATAGCCATCGGTTCATTGGTAGACGATGCCATTGTGGATGTAGAGAATGTATTTAAACGTTTGCGTGAGAACCGGATGAAACCCTTAGATGAACGGGAAACGGTACTTTCTGTTGTGTTTGAAGCGTCAAAGGAGGTACGAACACCTATCCTGAATTCCACGCTGATTATTATCGCCAGCTTTGTACCGCTCTTCTTCCTAACCGGAATGGAAGGCCGCATGCTGATGCCGCTGGGAATATCGTTCGTAGTTGCTCTTGTTGCTTCCACGGTTGTTGCCTTGACGCTGACTCCGGTATTGTGTAGCTATTTGTTGGGCAAGACCAAAAATGATGGAATCCCCAAAGAGGCTTTTGTAGCTGTATATCTGAAGAAAGTATATGAGCGGGCACTTACCTGGTCGCTAAACCATAACCGATGGGTGATTGGTGGTACATTCGGACTGTTTCTTGTGGCATTTGCCCTCTTCTTTACCTTGGGAAGAAGCTTCCTGCCGCCGTTCAATGAGGGTTCATTCACCATTAACGTGAGCAGTTTGCCAGGTATCTCACTCGAAGAATCGGATAAGATTGGGCGTCATGCCGAGAAGCTTCTGATGACTGTTCCTGAGATTCAGACGGTTGCCCGTAAAACCGGTCGTGCCGAACTGGATGAACATGCGCTTGGCGTAAATGTTTCCGAGATTGAAGCTCCTTTCGAGCTGAAAGACCGCACCCGGGAAGAGGTGGTTGCCGATGTCCGACAAAAACTTTCTAGTCTTTCCGGTGTTAATATAGAAATAGGTCAGCCCATTTCTCACCGTATTGATGCAATGCTTTCGGGTAGTAAAGCACAGATTGCTATCAAGCTTTTTGGTGACGACCTGAATAAAATGTTTGAAATAGGGAACCAGATAAAATCGTCCATTAAAGATGTGGAAGGTGTTGCCGACCTCAATGTGGAGCAACAGATTGAACGTCCTCAACTTAAGATAAAACCCCGAAGGGATATGCTTGCAAAATATGGCATCTCCTTGCCGGAGTTCTCGGAATTTATCAATGCTTCCTTAGCGGGAGAGGTTGTTTCGCAGGTTTATGAGGAGGGAAAAACGTTTGATCTCACAGTAAAAATGAGAGATGGCGATAAGGATGAGGCCGAAAAGATAAGGAATCTGATGATAGATGCCAATGGAACCAAAATTCCATTGCAATATGTGGCCGAAGTATCTTCATCTATGGGACCTAATACGATTAATCGTGAGAATGTAAAACGGAAGATTGTAATTTCGGCGAATGTGGCTGAAAGGGATCTTCGAAGTGTGGTGAATGATATTCAGAAAAAAGTGAATGAGAAGATAAAGCTTCCCGAAGGTTACCATGTGGAATATGGCGGACAATTTGAGAGTGAGCAGGCAGCTTCCCGAATTTTGATGCTAACCTCCATTTTCTCGATTGTGGTTATTTTCTTAATTCTGTTTCATGAGTTTAAGAGTGTGCGCCAGTCGGCTATTGTGCTGATAAATCTTCCTTTGGCATTGATAGGTGGAGTTTTTGCTCTGCTCTTTACCACAGGAGAAGTGAGTATTCCCGCCATTATCGGGTTTATATCATTATTTGGAATTGCAACTAGAAACGGTATGTTGCTGATTTCTCATTATAATCACTTGCGTGGTCAGGGATATTCTCTTCACGACTGTGTTATGCAGGGATCACTAGACCGTTTGAACCCAATTATGATGACGGCTCTTTGTTCGGCTCTTGCGCTAATTCCGCTGGCCTTGAACGGAGATTTACCGGGAAATGAGATACAAAGCCCCATGGCAAAGGTTATTCTGGGAGGATTATTAACGTCTACCTTCCTCAATGCCTTTATCATTCCGGGTGTTTACATAATCATGAACAAGGAGAAGGAATAGATATATGAAAAAAACAGTTATTCTTTTTATATTGCTCTTAACTGCCGCCAGTGTAAAACCGCAGGCGGATGGCATCGGAAGGGTGCTAAAGAGTATTGAGACTAATAATAAGGAGCTTCAGGCTTCCCAACAGTTTACCGTTTCAAGGAAGCTGGAGGCAAAGACGGATAATAATTTGTCCGATCCTACCGTGTCTTACAGTTATCAGTTCGGCTCTCCCGGTTCACTAGGCAAAGCTACGGAACTAAATGTATTGCAGCAATTTGATTTTCCTACGCTGTATAGTCGCCGCAGTGAGCTTATCCGTTTGAAAGGCAACGCGTTTGACAGACAGGATGCGGGTATTCGCCGCCAGCTTTTGCTTTCAGCTAAGGAAACTTGTCTGGATCTTATTCTGCTGAATAAGAAAAAAGCAGTGCTTGAAACGTGGCTGAAACTTGGTCAGGAACTTTCAGATCTCTACAAACACCGTTTGGCTTCGGGCGATGTAAACGCTTTGGAGGCAAATAGAATTAATTTGGAACTGCTTAATGCGCGGACAGAATTTATGATGAACGAGACTTCTCGTCAGATTAAACTGGAAGATTTAAAGGCCTTGAATGGGAATATCTCTTTGGAATTCCCGGATACCACTTATTTCCCGGTGGAAGAGGTGGCAGATTTTGCCCATTTAAAACAAGAAGCTCTTGAAGGAGATGCCGAACTCTTGTCGCTGGAAGGCGAACAGGAGGTGGCACGACAGCAATTGGCGGTCAATAAATCGCAATGGTTGCCTAAACTGGAGCTGGGGTACAGGCGGAATACCGGACTGGCAGAGCAGTTTAACGGGGTAATTGTTGGCTTTTCAGTACCGTTGTTTGAGAATAAAAATAAGGTAAAGCAGGCCAAAGCTCAATCGGTCTATGTGGATATTAAAAAAGAAAGCCTTGCTCATCAAACAGAATCACGGCTTTTGCAGCTATATAAAGAGGCTCAGTTAATAAAGGCTTCCATGAAGGAATATGACCAGGTGGCGGTAACTGCTACAATGCCCCTGCTTCATGAAGCACTTCAAAAGCAACAAATTTCCACAATTGACTATTGTATTGATGCAGCAGTTGTTTTCAAAACGCAACTCAATTACATGGAACTGGAAAACCGTTACCAAAAATTGATGGCGCAACTCTATCAGCATAGACTCTGATAAGGAATTACTAAAAACAAATAAGGCAGACCCTTATCGTCTGCCTTATTCTTTTTCCTGTTGTACGCCTTCTTCGAAGGAATTACTTTCCGATAGTTTATCGGATGTCCGTGTTGTTCAATCTCCGCTTCCCTGCTTCCACGGCGGGCAGCCTTTACATACTCCATCAAGGAATTACTTTTCTTCTTTTTCATTGCTTGTAAATTTTCTGCAAAGTTACAGCATTTTTTTGTATTTGCTTTATTTTATAGCCTTTTCATTCTCTCTATGAAAACAGAGCTTTTTTTCTCATCCATCACTCTCTCACTAAAATTGATTAAGGCCTTTATTTACAGTGAAATAAAAAGTGAGGGATGTAAGTTTATCCCTCACTTATCTCTCACTTTTCGGTTCTTCCCTCACTCTTTTTGAGTAAAAAGCTGTTTTTAGTGCAATACTTTCAGTAATTCTTCGGCTACTGCTTCTGATGAAGCCGGGTTCTGTCCCGTAATCAGTAAGCCATCTTTCTTTATGTACGATCCCCAATCGTGACCTTTACTGTAATGGCCGCCTAGTTTTTTAAATTCATCTTCCAGCAAGAAGGGAACAATTTTGTTCAGTAGCACGGCCTCTTCCTCAGAATTGGAGAATCCTGTTACTTCTTTACCCTTTACCAACGGTTCGCCGTTTGGTGCTTTGGCCTTGATAAGCACACCCGGAGCGTGGCAAACAAAGGCTATTGGTTTGTTGGCGGCATAGAATGCTTCAATTAATTTGATGGAAGTTTCATCATTGGCTAAGTCCCACAACGGACCGTGCCCGCCAGGGTAGAACACTGCATCGTAATCTTCCATTTTTACTTCACTCAATTTCAATGAGTGGGCTAGTTTTTCTTGCAACGCTTCATCTTTATTGAATCTTACGGTAGCAGGAGTCTGAGACTCGGGCAATGAGCTCTTTGGGTCAATAGGAGGCTGCCCGCCTTTTGGCGAAGCAATCGTGATATTAGCCTGTGCATCTGATAGTGCATAATATGGTGCTGCAAACTCTTCTATCCAGAATCCGGTTTTATGTCCGGTATCTCCCAATTGATCGTGAGATGTAAGTACAAATAATATTTTCATCTTTCTTCTTACAATACTTCGTTAAATAATTAATCAACCCCTTGTAAAACAAGGCATTATCTTTGGTTTTTGTCATAGAAAAAATTGGTTAAGTCGCTAATTTTTAGTACTTTTATAGTATTCGACGCTATAGAAAATATGATAAAATCAAGCATACTTAACCAATATATGGATATCTGTAAGGATGTTCTTTCTGAAATGGAAACAAAGTTAAATAAAAGTTTCAAAGAATTCATTATTGAAACATTATTATTGTATATGGTAATCTCCCAAAGAATAAATTATCTTCAACTAGGAAGATACAGTCACTCCTGTGAGCAACGCTTTAGAATGAATTCAGCCAAGGAATTTGACTGGCTTTCATTCAACTTGTCTCTTTCAAAAAGGATTCTGACAGGAACCAGGAAAACCATAGCTATTGATCCAAGCTATATTTCCAAATCCGGTAAACAGACTCCATGGATTGGTTATTTCTGGTCTGGCTGTGCAGGCGCTGCAAAACGAGGACTAGAGATTTTAGGAATCGGTTTGATTGATGTTGACCACAAGGATTGCATATCCTTAGAAGCTGTTCAAACACCTGATTCTATAACTCTTGAAAATTATGACGGAAACCTTATAAGTTGGTATTTGGGTGTTCTTGAGGAAAAAGCAACTAAACTGCTGAGTGTCACAAAATACATTGTTGCAGATGCTTATTTTTCCAAGAAGAACTTCACTGATGGCCTTGCCAAACTCGGATTTCATCTAATTTCCCGTTTTCGTGATGACGCTGTTCTATTTTATCCAACCACGCAACAACCTACAGGAAAAAGAGGGCGACCAAAACTATATGATAGCAAAATTGATTTTGCCAACTTAGATTTAAACAGGTTTGAGAAGATCAATTTACTACATATAGACAAAGGCAATCTTTATACCACAATAGCATATTCCAAATCCTTGAAACAAATGGTAAAACTAGTAATTTGGATTTCTGATAACGGGAAAAGACATAAACTCTATTTCTCTACCGATATCAATCTTTCCGGTAAAGATGTGATAGAAACATATCGCACTCGTTTCCAGATTGAGTTTAATTTTAGGGACGCCAAGCAGTTTACCGGATTGAACCAGTGTCAGGCAAGGAATCTATCTAAGCTGAAGTTTAATTTTAATGCGTCATTAACAGCTGTGAATGTGGCAAAGCTCGTTGCTAAAGAGAAAGGAATAAGCTTTTCGATGGCTTCACTTAAAACGATGATGCACAACGCATTCCTGCTTCAAAGATTTATTTGCGTGTCTGGCATTAGACCAAACAAGAGATTAAATGACAAACTTTTCAAAGAACTTATTGAGTTTGCTGCTATTGCAGCATAGCTTGATACTATTTTATTAACGAACTATTGTTCTTATTAACTGTTCTTTGTAAATTATAATGTCATAATAACATTGCTTCTGCTATATTGTTCAGCATTAACGTCCCGGCATTTATCTATTTAAACAGTATTAACTAATCATTTCTCTTTGAGGAACTAATCATTTATACTAGAATAATTAGCATTAAGGCCGTGACCCTAATATATTAGCCTCATGACCCTGATAAGCTAGCCTCACGACCCTAATTTACTGCCCTCATGAGGCTATTATTAAAGTAATCTTTATAAATGGTTAATTATAAAGGGTGTTTATATTAATTAGTGGGGTAATCTGAATAAGATTGCGGGGAAATGATTACTTTTGCAGCTGTATTTAAAAATATAGTAAGAAAAGATGCCATTAAATTTACCTGATAAATTACCTGCCATTGAGCTGTTGAAAGAAGAAAATATCTTCGTGATAGATACTTCACGTGCCAGTCAGCAGGATATTCGTCCGCTGAAGATTGTGATTCTCAATCTGATGCCGATCAAGATTACCACAGAAACCGATTTGATTCGCTTGTTGTCAAACACGCCTCTCCAATTGGAAATTTCTTTTATGAAGCTGAAAAGCCATACTTCGAAGAATACTCCCATAGAACACATGATGACTTTTTATGAGGACTTTGAGAATATGAAAAAGGAGAAGTATGATGGTATGATTATCACCGGTGCTCCTGTGGAACAAATGGATTATCAGGATGTTACTTACTGGAACGAGATAACGGAAATCTTTGATTGGGCCAGAACTCACGTTACATCTACACTTTATATCTGCTGGGCTGCGCAAGCCGGGCTTTATCATTATTATGGTGTGCCTAAATATCCGTTGGATAAAAAGTTGTTTGGTGTATTTAACCATACTCCCCAAGACATACTGAACCCTATTTTTCGTGGATTTGATGATGTGTTCTATGTACCTCACAGTCGCCATACGGAAATAAGGCGGGAAGATGTATTGAAGGTGCCCGAGATTGAAATTCTTTCAGAGTCTGATGAAGCCGGGGTTTACCTTGTAATGGGGAGAAACGGAAGAGAATTCTTTGTAACCGGACATTCTGAATATTCGCCTCTTACACTTGATGAGGAGTATAAACGTGACCTTGAAAAAGGACTCGAAATAGAAATGCCGTGTAATTACTATCGCGATAATAATCCTGATAATGCACCGCTGGTTCGCTGGCGTGGCCATGCCAATTTGTTGTTTTCAAACTGGCTCAATTACTTTGTATATCAGGAAACTCCATTTAATATTGATGATATCCGATGATGAAACCACGGAAAATAGAATTGTTGGCTCCGGCAAAGAACCTGGAGTGTGGAATAGAAGCGATTAATCATGGAGCAGATGCGGTATATATCGGTGCACCTAAATTCAGTGCGCGGGCTGCAGCCGGAAATACATTGGAGGATATTGCTGCATTGGTGGAACATGCTCACCTGTATAATGCTAAAGTTCACGTTGCACTCAACACAATTCTTCGCGATGACGAGCTGAAGGAGACCGAAGAGCTGATTTGGGAACTACATAAAGTGGGTGTGGACGCGCTTATTGTGCAGGATATGGCCATAACCCGAATGAATTTGCCGCCTATAGCCCTTCATGCCAGTACGCAGAATGACAACCGTACGCCTGAAAAGGTACAGTTTATGGAAGCAACCGGATTTGAACAGGTGGTGCTTCCCCGGGAACTCTCGTTGGAAGAGATAAAGAAAATACATGAAGCTACTGAGGTTGCTTTGGAAGTTTTTGTTCACGGCGCTTTGTGCGTGAGCTATAGCGGACAGTGTTACGTAAGTCAGGCTCTATATGGCAGAAGTGCCAATAGGGGAGAATGTGCACAGGTTTGCCGTTTACCTTTTAACCTTACCGATGCCAAGGGTGAAGTGATTGTTCGCAATAAACACCTGCTTTCACTCAAAGATCTTAACCAGTCGGATCATCTGGAAAAGCTGCTGGATGCCGGTGTTTCTTCGCTGAAAATAGAAGGACGGCTCAAAGATGTTTCTTATGTAAAGAACGTAACTGCCTATTACCGCAAAAAACTTGATGAGATAATAAAGCGTCGGGAAGAATATATCCGCGCTTCCTCCGGACATTGCAAGTATGAATTTACGCCTCAGCTCAACAAAAGCTTCAGTCGTGGTTTTACCAATTATTTCCTGTTCAACCGCACTAAAGATATGTCTTCTATGGATACTCCAAAGTCCTTGGGTGAGGAGATGGGAACAGTAAAAGAACTGCGGGGAAATTACCTTACCGTGGCAGGAGTCAAGTCGTTTAACAACGGCGATGGAGTCTGCTTCCTTAATGAGCAGGGAGACCTTACAGGTTTCCGCATTAACAGGGTGGAGGACAATAAATTATTCCCTCACGAGATGCCGGATGTGAAGCCCCGCACGGTGCTTTACCGGAATTTTGACCAGGAGTTTGAAAAACTATTGGCACGCAAATCGGCAGAACGGAAGATAGATGTTGAACTAAGCCTCACAGATAATAATTTTGGCTTTACTCTTTCAGTGAAAGACGAGGATGGAAACGCAGTGAGCGTTGCACTTCCCCGTGAGAAAGAGCTTGCCCGCACTCCGCAAACGGATAATCTTCGCAATCAGCTAGGTAAACTGGGTAACACACTCTTTGAAGCGGCACAGATTGATGTCGACTTTCAGGATAACTGGTTCATCCCTGCTTCGGTACTGGCTGAATTAAGACGGAAGGCAGTAGAAAAATTACTCCATACAAGAAAGATCAATTATCGCTGTTCGTCTCGAAAGATAGAACCTACAAGTCATCCTTTCCCGGTACAGCAACTTACCTATCTGGGCAATGTGATGAATGCTGAGGCTGAGACGTTCTATCGGGATCATGGAGTGAAGGAAATTCAACCTGCTTTTGAAAAGACTCCGGTTGAAGATGCTACTTTGATGTTCTGTAAGTATTGCATTCGCTATAATCTGGGCTATTGTCCTGTTCATCAGGGAGGAAAGTCGCCCTATACCGAACCTTATTTCCTGAAATACAAGGATAAAGTGTTCCGTCTTGTGTTCGATTGCAAGAAGTGTGAAATGAAAGTGATTAATGAACAATGAGAGAATGAAAAAGAGAAATCAGGAGATTTTGCAAAATAAACCGGCTGTGTCCGTTTTAAAAGCTTTTCATGGAGTGAAATTGCTCTGTGGAGGCATGCACAGTCTCTTATTCTTTTTCATGTTCTTTCTTTCGGTTGCTTTTTATTCCTGTCAGTATGCTCAGCCTAATGTGGATAAAGAGGAAATTTCTCAAAAGACAAAAGATTCTCTTACCAGTCTTTATAAATATCATTATACGCTGAATAAAAACTTTGAAGTATGGTCGGATACTGTTAAGCTGGCACAGCTGCCTTTTAAAGATAAGTTTGTGACTATAAACAAAGGCGATAGGGTAGTAGTGGCGGAGTTTATGATACAACCATCGGATACGGTAGATTCTGTGTGGGTAAAAGTTGCTCGTGACCAGAATACACAAGGATGGGTTCATGAATCAACAGTGGTTGATAACTTTGTGCCGGTTGATCTTGAATCGCAGGCTATTTTTGTGTTTAGTCACACCCATGTTTCCTATTCTATAATAGTGCTGGCATTCGTTATGGCTATCTATCTTTTAAGAGTTTACAGGAAAAAGAAACTCCAGTTGGTCTATTTTAATGATATCAACAGTATTTATCCGTTGATGCTTTGTTTTCTGCTAGCCTTTTCGGCTACCATTTATGAGAGTATGCAGCTCTTTGTTCCCGAAACATGGCAGCATTTTTACTTTAATCCCAGTCTGAGCCCCTTTAAAGTTCCTTTTATACTTAGTGTTTTTGTGCTGAGTTTATGGGGATTCATTGTTGTCTTTCTGGCTTCTCTTGAAGATTTGTTTCGCCAGCTATCGCCCTCATCTGCTTTCTTGTATCTCCTAGGACTGGCGGCTTGTTGCATCTTCTGCTATTTCTTCTTCATAATTGCCACTTCATATTATGTGGGATACCTGTTCCTTCTCTATTTCTTTTATCTGCTAATGAAAAGAATAAATGGACGAATGATCTACAAGTATCGTTGCGGTAAGTGTGGAGCCCTGATGAAAGAAAAAGGAGAATGCCCTTCATGTGGAGCTATTAATCAGTAAATCTTTGTATTATATCCTGTCCGGTGAAACGTATCCGTTCATTACGGCATAGATTGTTAATCCTGAAACGGACTTTATACCCAACTTTTCTGTGATATTCTTGCGGTGAGAAATCACTGTTGTGAGACTAATATTTAGTTTGTCCGCTATCTCTTTGTTGATTAATCCTTTGGTGACCAGAATTAATACCTCAATCTCCCGGGCAGAAAGATCGTTCTCCGATGGAAGTATCTCCATCTTGTTGGGATCATCGGAAAAGAACTTTAACAATTCAGCTATTAGTTTGTTTTCCGGAAGGAATATATTTATAATATGATTGGAGGCAGGAAATGTATGATTGCCTGCCCCATGCATCATTATTATTGTCTTTTCCTTACGTGGAAGGAAGAATGGATTATAAAGGATATAGGTTTGAGAAGATATGAGATAGTGTGTATACATATCCGGTGTATCATCAACGAAGGAAGCGAAATCCGCAAAAATACGGATCACCGTCTTTGGTAGCTGTTTCTCCAGCAACCCTTTCAAACCAATGCAGGTTAGTGTATTTGCATCTATAATCGCTATTTCCAAATTGTCCATCTCTTCTCTCCTTTATGGTCAGATTACTTTAAATCTTTTCGGCATATTTAGCAGCACTCTCCGCACATCGTTCACCGTCTATCCCGGCAGAAACAATTCCTCCCGCATATCCTGCGCCTTCACCGCAAGGGAATAATCCTTTGATGGTGATGTGTTGCAATGTTTCGTGGTCACGAATGATACGTACCGGCGAAGAAGTCCGTGTCTCTACTCCAATCATGGTTGCTTCATTGGTCAGGAATCCATGAGAATACTGACCAAATTGTGTGAGTCCCTGCGAAAGTCGCTTGGTTATAAATGGTGGCATCCAGAAATGAAGAGGAGAAGATATTAGTCCGGGGCTATAAGATGAGTCGGGTAAATCGGCTCCTAATTTACTTCTGGTGAAATCCACCATACGTTGTGCCGGAGCTGTTTGTTGTCTTCCGCCCTGCATCCAGCACTGGTGTTCCAGCTCTTCCTGAAATTCCATCAAAGCCAATGCGCCGTGCTTGGCATATTCTGGAAAATCCTCGGGATGTATCTCAACCACCATACCTGAGTTGCTCCATTTTGAGCCACGATTGGACGGAGACATACCGTTTACAACTACTTGTTCGGGGGCACTGGCTGCAGGAACCACGAAACCTCCCGGACACATACAGAAACTATATACGCCTCTGCCTTCTACTTGGGTAACGAAACTGTATTCCGCTGCCGGAAGATAGTCGGCCCTTCCTTCTTTTCTGTGGTATTGTATCTGGTCAATCAGCTCTTGCGGGTGTTCCAGTCGCACTCCTACAGCAATTCCTTTCGCTTCAATGGCTACATTATTTGCGGCCAGCCAGCGATAAACATCACGGGCTGAGTGACCTGTTGCCAGAATTACCGGGCCCAGAAAGGTCTTTCCTGTATTTGTTTCAATGCCTTTTATTTCGTTATTCTCTATAATTAAAGCATCCATTCGTGTTTCAAAATGCACTTCACCGCCACATTCAATGATAGTGTTGCGCATGTTTTCAATCACTCTTGGTAGCTTATCCGTACCAATGTGCGGATGAGCGTCAACAAGAATAGACGTACTTGCTCCGTGTTGGCAGAATACATTCAGAATTTTCTCAGTGTTTCCGCGTTTTTTGCTACGGGTATAGAGTTTGCCATCCGAATAAGCACCGGCACCACCTTCACCAAAGCAATAGTTTGATTCAGGATCAACAATTTGTTCGCGTGAAATCCGGGCAATATCCAGTTTGCGGTCATGAACATTCTTTCCACGTTCCACAACAATTGGTTTTATTCCCAACTCTATCAGTCGGAGAGCGGCGAAAAGTCCGCCGGGACCCGCGCCAACCACAATTACTTGTGGGGCATTTTCTACCTTATTATATACAGTATTTGTAAATTCATCATTGACTGGTGTCTCATTGATGTAAGCACGTACCTTTAAGTTTACGAAAATCGTACGCTGTCTTGCATCAATACTGCGCTTTAGAATGCGAACGGCATTGAGTTGTTTCAGGGAGATTCCCTTTTCCTGTGATAAATATTCTTTCAGTAGCTGCTCATTGGCTGCGATCTCAGGTAATATTCTTAGTTGTATCTCTTGTATCATTTTTCTTTTTCAGTGTTATCCAAACAGGCAACGGAAAGCTTCTTCCACCTTCCTTACCGGAACCAGTTCGATGTTAATATTTTTTTTGTTCAATCCCTGCAAGTTATGTTTGGGAAGGATAATTTGTTTGAATCCCAGCTTTTCAGCTTCTCCTATTCGTTGTTCAATACGGTTCACCGGACGAATTTCTCCTGATAAACCAACTTCTCCTGCCAGGCAGACTCCCGCTTCAATCTCTGTGTCCATATTGGATGAAAGTATGGCACTGATTACGGAAAGGTCAATGGCCGGGTCGTTCACCTTTAATCCTCCGGCTATATTTAAAAACACATCTTTCTGTGCTAGTTTGAAGCCAACCCGCTTTTCCAGTACGGCCAGCAGCATATTCATGCGGCGAAGGTCGAAACCGGTGGCTGAGCGTTGCGGCATTCCGTAAGCTGCCGAGCTTACAAGCGCTTGTGTCTCGATAAGAAACGGACGGACTCCTTCAATGGCAGAAGCAATGGCTACACCGCTCATTCCTTCATGGTCGGGAGATAAGAGAAGTTCCGACGGATTGCTCACTTGTCGCAAACCATCCTGCCTCATTTCATAAATGCCCAGTTCCGAAGTACTTCCAAAGCGATTCTTTATGGAACGAAGGATGCGGTACATGTAATGCTGATCTCCCTCGAACTGTAGAACTGTATCCACAATATGTTCCAGCACTTTTGGTCCGGCAATGCTACCTTCCTTATTAATATGCCCGATGAGCAACACAGGGGTGTTGGTCTCTTTCGCAAATTTCAGAATGGAAGCCGCACATTCACGTACCTGTGCTATACTTCCCGGAGAAGATTCTATAGTTTCTGTGGAAATTGTTTGAATGGAGTCTATGATAACCAGCTCGGGGCGTGTGTTCTTTATGTGAACATAAATTTGTTCCAGTGATGTTTCACAAACAATCAGGCAATCTGACGAATGTTTTTGAATTCGATCGGCACGTAGTTTTAGCTGACGTGCGCTTTCTTCACCGGATACGTAGAGAATACGGCGGCTGGACAAGCGAAGAACTGTTTGCAATACCAAAGTGGATTTACCTATTCCCGGTTCTCCACCTATTAAAACTAAAGAACCCGGCACCAATCCGCCACCCAACACCCGGTTCAGTTCCTCATCCTTTAAATCTATGCGAGGCTCATCGGATGTAGTAATATCACACAAGGATATCGGTTTAGCTTTAGGCGTTTCAATGCCTGAGACAGGACGTTTATTGGTCGCTTCTTTATGAACAATCTCTTCAACGTACGTGTTCCACTCTCCGCAAGAAGGACATTTTCCTACCCATTTGGGTGAATCCTGTCCGCAGTTAGTGCATACGTATACGGTTTTGTCTTTTGCCATCGTTGCTGTTTGTTATATATTTGCAAAAGTACCGATAATTTTTTCAGAAACAGATTAATTGATCGTAATTTCTCCTGCGATGGAAAGATTCATCATTTGCCGCACTTCATCGGGAGGAAGTCCATGCCCTAGTAGAAACATCAGTTTAGTCACGGCAGATTCCGTGGTACTGTCATATCCGCTTAGGATTCCTGCATCAAGTAATTGTCGCCCTGTTTCATAACGGTCCATTTCTACCATACCAGCACTACATTGTGTTACATTAACAATCACGATTCCTCGTTCGTTGGCCTCAGTTAGTTGGCGGATAAGCCACGGATTTTGGGGAGCATTACCCGATCCGTAGGTTTCCAGAACCACTGCTTTCAATCCTGCGATGGCAAGAATAGCAGCCACTACACTCTCCTGTATTCCGGGAAATAGCTTAAGAACCACTACGTTTGTATCCATGGAAAGATGTGGAGTGAGAGGTCTTCCATTTGTACAATGATGAATAAGTGAAGGCTCGTATTTTATATGTATTCCTGCTCCTGCCAATGCCGGGTAGTTATAAGAACGAAAAGCGTTGAAATTCTCAGCATTAATTTTGGTTGTCCGGTTTCCCCTCATCAGATGATTTTCAAAGAAGATGCAAACTTCAGGAACCAATGGTTTTCCTTTGTATTTTGCCGCTGCAATTTCAATACTGGTCATCAGATTTTCTTTTCCGTCGGTACGAAGCACCCCAATGGGCAACTGTGAACCGGTAAGTATTACAGGCTTATTGAGGTTTTCCAGCATAAAGCTTAGCGCAGAAGCGGTGTAAGCCATGGTATCTGTTCCGTGAAGAATAACAAATCCGTCATATTTCTGATAATTTTCATAGATAATCCGTACAAGATCTGCCCACGCCTCAGGATCCATGTCTGAAGAGTCACGAGGAGGGTCGAACTGGCAGGAATCAATTTTAAAATCCAACTTCTTAAGTTCAGGAACATGCTTTTGTAGCTGTTCAAAGTTGAAATTCTCCAAAGTTCCAGTTTCGGCATTCTCAATCATTCCGATTGTTCCACCAGTATAAATTATCAATACGGAAGTATATTCTTCTTTCATCCTTTATCTTTTACCCATTGTGTTGTGCAAATATAGATATTATACTTAGAATTAATAACAAAATGACATAAAAGTATATGGCGTATTTTTTATTTTTCTTATCTCTGATGAATCCTCAAAAATATTTTGTACAGAAGAAAGCATTTTTTTCTATAAAATAGGATGCTGTTTTGTACAAAAGAAAAGATTCATTTGTACAAAAAAGTAAATTATTCTTTTTTTGTTTTACAAATTAAAAGTGAGTATACGAATATGTTTATTCTGTTTTTTTCTTGATTTAGAGGCTTTTTATCACAAATTTTTCCTAAAAAGTGATAGATTGATAATAATAATTTGTATTTTTGCACCACTTATCAGTAACGATAGAAAATAGATTATGACAAATTACTATCCACATACCACATCCATGTGCACCACAACCCTTTGGGGTTAGGGATAGTTTTGTGTTTCTACGTGAATCACGCTTACAGACGGTAGGCATCAATAAAATCTTATTATTTAGTTCATTCATATAACTTGTGCCTTGTGAGGTGTAAGTCCTTAAAATTGTAAACATGAAAGTAATGAAATTCGGCGGAACATCCGTAGGTTCCGTGAACAGCATTTTAAATGTTAAAAAAATAGTTGAGTCGTCAGAAGAGCCTGTTATTGTTGTAGTTTCCGCATTAGGAGGCATAACAGATCAGCTGATAAGCACCTCTAAAATTGCCGCTGCCGGTGATGCATCTTACGAAAAGGAATTTCGTGAAATAGTGATGCGTCATATTAATATGGTTAAAGATGTGATTCCGGCAGGCGAAAGACAAGTAACTCTTCAAAAGCAAGTACGCGCACTTCTTGATGAACTGAAAGATATCTTTCAGGGAATCAGCCTGATTAAGGATCTTTCCACGAAAACAGCCGATACAATTGTAAGTTACGGCGAGAGATTATCATCCATCATAGTAGCTGGACTTATTGACGGTGCAAAATGGTATGATTCACGGAAATTTATCAAGACTGAATTCAAGCACAGAAAGCATAATCTGGACAAGGAACTAACAAATGAGCTGATAAAGGAAACGTTCAAGGAGATACCTCGTGTTTCTCTTGTCGGTGGCTTTATTTCTTCGGATAAAGTAAGTGGAGATGTAACGAACCTGGGTAGGGGAGGATCGGACTATACTGCGGCAATACTTGCTGCAGCTCTTGACGCTTCAGTTTTGGAAATATGGACAGATGTGGATGGTTTTATGACTGCCGATCCAAGAGTAATCAGCACTGCTTATCCTATTAGTGAACTAAGTTATGTGGAAGCCATGGAACTGTGTAACTTTGGTGCAAAGGTGGTTTATCCTCCTACAATTTATCCGGTTTGTCACAAAAATATTCCAATTATTATTAAGAATACGTTCAATCCATCTGCACCGGGAACCGCTATTGTTCAGGAGAAATCGGTATCAGGTGGAAAAGCCATCAAAGGTATTTCATCTATTAACGACACAAGCCTCATTACTGTTACAGGTTTGGGTATGGTGGGAGTTATTGGTGTGAACTACCGTATTTTCAAAGCTTTGGCAAAAGGTGGTATCAGCGTATTTATGGTTTCACAGGCTTCTTCCGAGAATAATACGTCCATTGGTGTAAGAACTGCAGATGCCGAACTGGCATGTGAGGTGCTTAATGAAGAATTTGCCAAGGAGATAGAAATGGGCGAGATTAGCTGCATAACAGCAGAGAATGACCTGGCTACAGTGGCTGTTGTAGGAGAAAACATGAAACACACTCCGGGCATTGCCGGTAAGCTGTTTGGTACTCTGGGACGCAATGGTATCAATGTGATTGCTTGTGCTCAGGGAGCTTCCGAGACTAATATCTCATTTGTAATTGATGCCAAGTCCCTTCGTAAAACATTAAATGTAATCCATGATTCCTTTTTCCTTTCTGAATACCAGGTGCTGAACCTCTTTATCAGCGGTATTGGTACGGTAGGTGGAAGTCTTATTGAACAGATTCGTTGTCAGCAGCAAAACCTGATGCAGCAAAACGGGCTGAAGCTTAATGTAGTAGGAATCGCTAATAGTAAACGGGCTCTTTTTCGCCGCGAAGGAATTGATCTTTCCAATTATAGGGAAGAACTAAAAGAAAAAGGAATCCCTAATTCTCCTGAAGTATTCAGGGATGAAGTAATTGGGATGAACATATTCAACTCTGTTTTTGTAGATTGTACCGCAAGTGCAGATGTTGCTTCTATTTACAAAGAACTGCTCTCACACAATATTTCCGTGGTGGCAGCTAATAAAATAGCAGCATCTTCTAAGTATGAAGATTATTGCGAACTGAAACAGATTGCCCGTCACAGGGGAGTTAAATTCCTTTTCGAGACAAATGTAGGTGCCGGTCTGCCAATTATCAACACTATTAATGACCTTATAAACAGTGGCGATAAGATTCTGAAGATAGAAGCTGTACTTTCGGGTACTTTGAACTATATCTTTAATAAGATCAGTGCTGATATTCCTTTTAGCCACACTATTAAGATGGCTCAGGAAGAGGGCTACTCAGAACCCGATCCCCGTATCGACCTCAGCGGTAAGGATGTAATCCGTAAGCTGGTGATTCTGGCTCGTGAAGCCGGATATAAGATTGATCAGGAAGATGTGATTAAAAACCTGTTTATGCCCGACAATTTCTTCAAGGGTAGTCTGGACGATTTCTGGCAAAAGGTACCTTCTCTTGATGCTGATTTTGAAGCAAGAAGGAAAGTCCTGGAAAGTGAAAAGAAACACTGGCGTTTTGTAGCCCGGTTTCAAGAAGGTGAGGCTTCTGTTGGTTTGCAGGAAGTGGATTCCCGTCATCCTTTTTATGGTCTCGAGGGAAGCAATAATATTATTTTGCTTACAACTGAGCGCTACCGGGAATATCCAATGATGATTCAGGGATATGGAGCGGGCGCAGGTGTTACTGCAGCCGGAGTTTTTGCCGATATAATGAGCATTGCTAATATTCGATAACTATGAAACATATAATAATATTAGGTGATGGTATGGCCGACTGGCCCATTAAGTCACTACAAAACAAGACGCTTTTGCAATATGCAAAGACGCCTTACATGGATTTACTTGCAAAGATGGGGAAAACCGGACAGTTGATAACTGTTGCTCCGGGTTTTCATCCCGGAAGTGAGGTGGCAAATATGTCGGTACTTGGTTATAATCTGCCACAAGTTTATGAAGGTCGCGGCCCACTGGAAGCTGCAAGCATAGGGGTGGAACTAGAACCAGGAGAAATGGCTATACGCTGCAACCTGATTTGTGTTGAAGGAGAGATTCTAAAGAATCACTCTTCCGGTCACATATCTACAGAAGATGCAGATGTGCTCATTAAGTTTCTGCAAGAGAAACTGGGCAATGATCGTGTAACCTTTCATACCGGAGTGGCTTACCGTCACTTATTGGTTATCAAAGGAGGAAATAAAAACATTGAGTGTACGCCACCTCATGACGTACCGCTCCATCCGTTCCGCCCGTTACTGGTTAAGGCTACAGTGCCCGAAGCTCAGGAAACAGCGGACTTGATAAATGATTTAATATTAAAATCGCAGGAGTTGCTCAAGAACCATCCGCTCAACCTGAAGCGTGTGGCTGAAGGTAAAGATGCGGCAAACAGCATTTGGCCATGGTCGCCGGGCTATCGCCCAAAGATGGAAACTATTGCCCAGACCTTTCCTTTCATCAAGAAGGGAGCTGTGATCTCAGCGGTCGACTTAATAAACGGAATTGGTTATTACGCAGGTCTTCGCCGCATTCCGGTGGAAGGTGCAACCGGACTCTATGATACCAATTACGAGAATAAAGTGGCAGCTGCACTCGATGCTCTTCGTACAGATGATTTTGTTTACCTGCATATTGAGGCAAGTGATGAGGCTGGACACGAAGGTGATGTCGATTTGAAACTGAAAACAATTGAGAATCTCGATTCCCGTGCAGTAGGTCCTATCTATGAAGCGGTAAAGAATTGGGACGAACCGGTTGCCATAGCTGTATTACCCGATCATCCTACACCATGTGAACTGCGCACACATACTTCAGACCCTGTGCCCTTTCTTATTTATTACCCGGGTATTGAAGCTGATTCTGTGCAGACTTATGATGAATTTTCAGTGAAAGAGGGAGTATATGGCATATTAAAAGAAAATGAGTTCATTAATGCATTTTTGAACGATGAAAAAAAACGATAAAATCATGAAATATTATAGCACCAATAAGCAGGCTCCAATTGCAGATTTGCAGGAGGCTGTTGTAAAAGGACTGGCATCTGATAAAGGACTTTTTATGCCGGAATCAATAAAACCACTACCTAAAGAGTTTTTTGATCAGATTGAGACGATGAGTTTTCAGGAAATCTCTTATCGGGTGGCTGATGCCTTCTTTGGAGAAGATATTCCGGCCGAGACGCTGAAGAAGATTGTATATGATACGCTGAACTTTGATGTTCCATTGGTAAAGGTAACTGAAGACATTTATTCTTTAGAACTATTTCATGGTCCAACATTGGCATTTAAAGATGTGGGTGGCCGTTTTATGGCTCGACTTTTGGGCTATTTTATCAAGAAACAGGGTCAGAAGAACGTAAACGTATTGGTTGCCACTTCTGGTGATACGGGAAGTGCGGTGGCTAATGGCTTTTTGGGTGTAGAAGGAATTCATGTGTATGTGCTTTACCCAAAAGGAAAAGTGAGCGAGATACAGGAAAAACAGTTCACCACACTTGGACAAAACATCACAGCTCTTGAAGTTGACGGTACTTTTGACGATTGTCAGGCATTGGTTAAATCAGCCTTTATGGATAAGGAACTGAATGAACACCTTTCTTTGACCTCAGCTAATTCAATTAATGTAGCACGCTTCCTGCCTCAGTCGTTCTATTATTTCTATGCTTATGCACAGTTGAAAAAACTAGGCAAGGCAGACAATGCAGTCTTCTGTGTACCAAGCGGAAACTTTGGTAACATCACAGCCGGACTCTTTGGAAAGCGCATGGGATTACCCATCTCTCGTTTTATTGCTTCCAATAACAAGAACGATATATTCTACCAATACCTCAAAACAGGCAAATACACACCGCAACCTTCAGTGGCAACCATTGCCAACGCTATGGATGTGGGCGATCCAAGTAACTTTGCACGTGTGCTCGATCTTTACGGAGGTAGTCATGAAGCAATAATAAAGGAAATAAGCGGAGCAACATATAATGATGAGCAAATAAGTGAAACTGTGCAATGGGTTTATAACAAAACTCATTATCTGCTCGATCCTCACGGAGCTTGTGGATACCGTGCCCTTTCCGAGCACCTGAAACCAGGCGAAACAGGAGTGTTCCTTGAAACAGCTCATCCTGCAAAGTTCCTTGAAACAGTAGAAAAGATAATAGGAGAGAAGGTAGATATTCCAGCCAAGCTGCAAGCTTTTATGCATGGCGAGAAGAAAACTATTCTGATGACAAAGGACTTTGAAGCGTTCAAGCAGTACTTAATGAATATTTAACCGGTAACTAACTATTTTATAAGGTTATACCTATTCAAACATGTACAAGATTGGTAGTAAACATGTACAAGTTTACAGTCAATCTTGTACATGTTTTTTGTATCCTTTCGCCTTTGGTTCCCTAATCTTACACTTCGCTTTCGTTAACCCTATTACGGCTGCTTTTTAATACTTCTAACCCTGTTTTCAGTAGACTCCTTTACGCTTTACCTCTGATAATGGTTGACTTTTTATGGCTGATTTATTAGCGATGCTAAATTGTTGAAAAAATCATATTTGATAATCAGTGTGTTACATTCTGCGTGGTGTACATGGTGTAGATAAAATGTTCTTTTTCCGTTCTGAAAAATATAATTTTGATAATTCTGCATTTTGCGGAATTATCAAAATTGATTTTCTGGAAGCCTAAAAAACTCTTTTTTAGTACACCATGTACACCACTTTTATAGTTTGTTGTTTTGTAATCTACTGATTATTAGACTTGTTTTTATTTGTAGGTGGTAGGAGTGGCAGGGAAATAACACTTTTTTCGTTTTGAGAAAACAAATTCTGATAATTCCGCAATTTGCAGAATTCTTGAAATTTATTTTCTGGAATGGAGAAATATGCTTTTTTGCTGCCACCCCTTCTATGTTGTAATCCAAATTATAAGAGTATTATTAATATTTATTATACTTTTTATTAGCTTTGTAATCAGGGAGTTGAAGAGGAAACAAGCTCTGCTGAGGAGCAACTTGTCAGCAATAAACTTCCTGCGTTACTCTGTAACATCACTTTGAGGGGATGGTCTGTCTGATTTTTCCCCTCTTTTTATGTTACAGATATCGCTATATGGCTAGGAAAACCTATTATATATGTTTCTCTAGTTTCAGCAATAATTAGTAAATTCCTATATAAAACAACCTTCTATAAGTAGTTCTAACTGATTCTTTCAGTTTCTACATAATCCTTTTCAGTTCAATAGGAAAGAGGCCGCAATCTGCCAAAGCAGGCAAAGCTGCAAGAGGTGGCTAGCGGTCACTCTTTATATAGATTTTATATGGGTATTATTATTTAACCATTCCATATTCGTATTTATGTTTCTTTTTTAGAGTGTAATATATTCTGTTTAACAACTTTCTTGCAATTCGTATGATTGCCTTATTTGGTTCCATTCTTTTGCAAAGATGAATAAAACTATGCGTCAGAGCTGGATCTATTCTTGAAGCAACCCAAGCACTTTCAATCAGACCTTTCTTTAAATGAATTTGCCCTCTAAAAGTCATTTCTCCATTGTTGCTCGTTTCTCCACTCGAATGACAAGTCGGTATTATTCCTACAAAACAGGCTAGCTTGTCCGTGTTAGAAAAACGTTCTATATTTTCTATTTCCAATAGAAAAGTAAGCCCTGTAATCAAGCCTATTCCGGGAACACTTCTTATTAATTCCATATCTTTAATATATTTATCAGAAATAGCCAAGCTATGAATTTTTTTATTCACTTCTAATAAAAGAAGGCGCTGTTGTTCTACTTCTCTTATTAATAGGGATAATGCTTCATTTCCATTTTGCGTATTTAGGGATATTTCTTTTAACCATTTAAGAAAGCGTTTTGACCAATGACAAGATGACTTTTCAAATTCAGGAGGATAGGCTATCCCATAAAAATAAAGAAAAGACTTTATTCGCTGTTTGAAACGGACCAGATCCTTGACCAACATTTCTCGAGAACGAATAAAAGAACGATTTTCTAAGGTCTCAATCAATGGAATATGTATTCCGGTGAGTTCTTTAGCTCTCAGAGAACGGGCTATTTTCTTGCTATCGCAAGAATCATTCTTATGCACATGTTCCTTTTGACTAGTCGGTATGTCAGCGGGATTGACTACTATATTTTTTATATTCAACTTTTCCAGTTCAAAGTGAATATGAAATCCACAGAATCCAGCTTCATAAGCAGAATAGTAATTACCACCAGGAAAATTTTCATCCAGATATTTCCATAATAATAGGGGAACCGGTGGCTGACTAAAAGTCTTATGATGCAAATGTTCTGTGTAGATTGTCACTGCCCAACTCTTTAGATGAACATCAATTCCAACATAAATATTTTCTCCATTGAAATTTACTTTGTTACTTTGTGTACGCATAAGCTTTGAATATTTGAATGTTTAAGTTTGGTACCTCAAATATAAAAAATACTCTTAGCTTATGCTTCTTATTTTTTCACTTCAGCATATTTATTGCAAACATAGGATCTGCCACCTGTTGATTCTTATTTGTCTTATTTATAGTGTTTTATGGGTGTGAGGAAATGCAAATATAGTGATTGGTTGATAATTTTTCATAATCTACCTCTATTAAAATTTCAAACTAAAGTTCAAACCGTAGTTAGCTACTGAAGGCAAAGCACCACCTTCTATACCCTGAATATTGCCAGAGCTTGTAACAGTTGCTTCCGGGTCAAAGTGCTTAACATCTGGTCCCCAAATTGCTAAGTTACGTCCGTAAGCTGCTACACGGAATGATTTGATAAAATAAGACTTACTTAAAGGTATAGTATAACCAATGTTTATTTCACGTAATTTCAAATAATCAGATTTGAACACATCTTGTGCAGCCGGACCTGTATAATATTGAGCGCCATAGGTTCTTGCATCAATACGTTTTGTGTTTACTGTTCCATCGGTCAATACTCCTTTCAACAATACACCACCACCATTAGCAATTGATTCACGAATATTCACCCCATATTCATTTATAGCTGCTGTTTCCTCAAGCATACCAGAACACATACCACACATATAAGAAGTAGAAAAATAGTGTCCACCTTTAGAAAAATCAAACAACACACTTAAATCAAATTTCTTGTAACGGAATGTATTATTCCACCCACCTGTAAAGTCTGGATAGACTTTTCCAATATTTTGTCTATCAGAAGTCGAAGCATAAGTTCCATCTTCATTAATTACTTTATTACCTTTATCATCATATACAAAGTCGGTACCAAAAATAACTCCATATTCTTTTCCCTCGATAGCACCAATTCCAACTTTAAAAGGAGCACTAGCTAATCTATAATATACTACTCCATCAATTAGTTTCTTAACTTTGTTTTTATTAGATGCCAAAACCAGTGATGATTCCCAAGAGAAGTCCGAAGTCTTTATCGGAGTTCCATGAAGTGACAATTCAACACCTTTATTGCTCATTATACCAGAGTTTGTAGCATGATGTATGTATCCGTATGTTCCAGCTATTGATAAAGTAATCATCTGATTTTTTGTTTCACTTGAATAGAATGTTGCTTCAAAGCCTAAACGGTTATTCAGGAAAGACATTTCAAGACTAGCTTCATAAGAATTTGTTAATTCAGGTTTCAGATCAGTATTTTTTAAAGCAGTACTCATATTATATCCTGGAGTAGCAGTGATATCTGTATACGGAGAATATGTATCTATTGTTTGGTATGGGTCAGTATCATTAGCTACCTGAGCATAACTCAGACTCAATTTACCAAAATTAAGCCACGGAGTTTTATATTTCAATAATTCAGAGAACACAAAGCTACCTGCTATAGAAGGATATTTATATGGGCTATTATTCTCTGGCAATGTTGATGACCAGTCAACACGTAAAGACATATCCAAATAATATGTATTCTTATATCCTAATGTAGTATTTGCAAATGCAGAACTAATAGATTTCTTTCTTAAATAGTTGTCTGATTGTGCAGGGCTAGCAGAATTCTTTAAGTTATAAATCAAAGGAAAAAATAATCCACCATCCGTTTGACCGAACATATACTCATACCTACGATTCATAAAATTTGAACCAACGTTGGCATCAAATGAGAAATCGCTCTTAAAACAAGTATTGTATGACAACATAAATTCATGGTTGGTTTCAATCTGTTGACGAGATATTTCATAGTAACGAGATTGTTCGTGAGAATAAACTGCATTACGCTCATATTGTTTATCAACAAAGAAATCAACATTAGCTTTATACTGGAACTTTAAGTTATTCAGAATTTTATAGCTCATTCCAACATTACCATAAATACGGTTACGTGAATCATTTTCATAATTCATATAACGAGACCAATAAGGGTTGTTGCTATGCATTGGAGTTGGGACATTCCATCCTGTACGGTTCCAGGTTACCTGATGTCCAATAGAATTGATATACATACTTTTCAATTCTTCCATATCAAGTTCACGATGCCCCCATTGAATGAATTGCTGCATAACATTGTTATCACTGTATCCGGTTTCTGGACGTCCTTTTGCTCTTGAATTGAAGTAAGTAACGTTAGTGAATACTTCCAAACGTTTATCTGCACTAATAGTAGAAGCAGAAGCATTAAAAATATTCTTTGTTAAAGAGCTGTTAGGCATATAACCAGTAAGATCTGAATTTGTATATGATATACGTACATTTGCTCTATCTGTTGCCTGACTTACAGCAATGTTATTAGTAAACGAAATACCTGTTTCGAAGAAATCATCGATATCATGTTTAGGAGCATTCCATTTGGAAGTTGTTAGATTTCCAACTTTTCCACTATCTTCACATTTAGCTAAATCAAGCCATGAAACGAATTCCTGACCTTCATATTTATCACCCCAACTTGCATGAGTAGCCATATCCGGATACAAATAATTCTTTCCGTTGATAGCTATGTTTTTGAATCCAGAATAACCACCACCATATAGCTTTTGCATCTTCGGTAATTTATTCACAATTTCTAAACCAACAGAAGAGTTAAATGTAACACCATATCCATCTCCTTTTTTAGCTTTCTTCGTAGTAATCATAACAACACCATTTGTTCCACGAGAACCATAAAGAGCAGAAGCATTAGGACCTTTCAATACGGAGATATTTTCAATATCGTCTGGGTTTAGGTCCTGAACCAGATTACCATAGTCATAACCGCCGGCACCTATTTGAGTGTCTGTACTATTATAATCTGTACCTTCGATAGGCACACCATCAATAACGAATAATGGCTGGTTATTTCCAGAGGTTGATTTTACACCACGAATGAGTATTTTAGAAGACCCACCCATAGTACCCGATCCACTTTGAATCTGTAATCCGGCAATTTTACCTTGCAATGAGTTAACCGGATTGCTTACACCACCACGAGCCTTCAACATTTCATCTCCGGAGATATCAGAGACAGCATATCCCAAAGCTCTCTTCTGTTGAGAAATACCTAAAGCCGTTACAACTACTTTATCAACAACTTGAGCATCAGATGCAAGAACAACTTTTACAGTTGGTTTAACTGCAATTTCAGCTGATTTCATTCCAATAAATGAAACAACTAAAGATTTTGCCGGACCTGGAACATTAAACAATGTAAAATTACCATCAATATCACTGATAGTTCCAACAGTTGTACCCTTCACTAAAATGGACGCTCCAACAACAGGTTGCCCATCCTCTTCCCAAATAACAACTCCTGTTACTTTTTGATTTTGGGCGTTTACCAGACTAATACCTACAGAAAGGCATGTCAATAGCAGCATTAATTTTCTTTTCATAAATTCACTCGTATCGCTAAATTTTATAGTTACACTTACTTTTAATAACTTTTTGCAAAGTTATTAAAAGTTTGTTTAATTTTAAAAAACAGGAATGTAAAAGTGTTTCTTTTTTCAATTAAAATGATTGTTCTTCGTTGCCATAATTTAAATAATTATGTACTTAACTGGTTTTGAAAAAATACAAAGGAATTATAAGTTCTGTTGTTAAGTAATTATTCCACCAAGCTGGTGGAAATATTATTATCATTTTAATAGTGTCACAGCCTGTGACACAAAAAAGGCTCAAATCGCATTACAATGAATGCGATTTGAGCCTTTAGGTTGTTTGTTGTAAGTTTATTGAATGTTCTTACGAATTTTCGTGAGATACTTGAACAGTAATGCAAACTATTCCTCTGCATTCCTTTTCAACCATTCCAATCTCCGCATATCAGGTAAATGTATCACTTTGAAATGCTCGAATTTTACATTAAATCCTTTACCGTCAGGACAAGCAGCCATGATTCCAACCATTACAGGAGTGTTGTCTTTTAACCATGCATTCCGCATCATGGTGTAATTCTTGTCATCAAATGAATAGAATATTTCAACAGCATCTAGTCGCCTGATGGCTTTAATCCAGATATAAGGAACTGGTTTGTCTATTGTAATAACACTCCAGTCGCTTGTTTTATGAGTAACCACGGTGCTTAGGTTGAATTTTCCATCTACAAATTCAATACCTGCTTTGATATAATTTTCAGAGTCAATGCGGAGCATTAATCCTGCCTGGTCGAACCGTGCTTTATACTCTCCTGTAATTTTAACTTTTGCTTCGAATTCGCCACCGTATGTTGCATAATAGAAGGGCGCATCATCAACTGTAAATCCGTAATGTGAAATACGCCAATAATCACTTTGCTGAGTGACATGCATTGAAACTGCTTTATCTTTAATTTCCCATTGTTCCGGTTCATTGAACCATTGCATCTTTTCTAATGTCTGAGCAGATAGCATTTGCATTATAAGTAATGCAAATAATGTTGAAATAGTTTTTTTCTTTGTTTTCATATTTAGTTCGGCTAAAATAAAATAACCATGTGTTTTAATTACCTTTGCAAAGGTAAGTGCTTGTATATAAAAAGGCAATACTGATTAATAACCATTCTTTTATCTACTATTTATGGATGTTATACACAAATTGAATGATGAATTGCTGAAACAAGAATTCACAAAAGGACAAGATTTCTCTCCCCAGCTAAATAAATATAGACAAATAGCTTCAAGTTATGCGCAGATAGAAAATTCAATAGCTGTGTTGAGCGATATGAAAACAAATACAAGTTATGTATTTTATGGAGGAGTGGCAGAAAGATTAGGCTTGGCTAAACGAAGTACTACGAAAATTATTCATTCTATATGGGAAGAAGAGATATTTAGTCGCATTCACCCGGATGATTTATTGGAAAAACATCCTCAGGAGCTTCGTTTCTTTAATTTATTGAAGAGTGTACCAGCAAAGGAACGCTCGGATTATCATATTGCCAGCCATATACGAATGTGTGATGACTCTGGTATATATGTTAAGGTTCTGCATAGAATGTTTTATATAGCCAGTCAATCAAACGGCAGCATCTGGCTTGCCTTATGTCTTTACAATTTATCGGCAGACACTTTTTCTGGGAATATTATTATTAACTCAGCTAATGGATGCATTCTTGAATCTGGTAATCAAACTACCAATAATATATTGTCAGACAGAGAAAAAGAAATTTTGCAGTTAATTGACCAGGGCAAAATGAGCAAGGAAATAGCCTCCGATTTATCCATAAGTATAAATACTGTAAATAGACATAGACAGAATATCTTAGAGAAGCTTCATGTGGGTAATTCTATTGAAGCATGCCGGATAGCAAAAGTGCTGAATTTATTTTAAGACAGTGAAACCTTAGAACGTATGGTTGTTTTAAAAAAGAGAATGTAACTAGTCAGCCTTTAATAAGCAATATATTGCTTTTAGGACTGATTAGTTACATTCTTTCTTAAAAACTTCAATGTATTATTTCTTAACGAACTTTCTAGTAGCCGAGCCTTTTTCTGTAGTCACTTTTACCATATAAAGGCCTTGCGACAATGTACTGACGTTAATATATTCATCATCGGATATTTGTTTTATGAAAAGAAGACTGCCGCTTAAATCGTAAATGGAGACCTGCACATTCTTTTCAGAATTATTTAGGCGGAATCCTTCAGAAACAGGATTAGGATAAATAATTAATTTATCTGCTTTTAGGTCATTTACCCCACTGCCATTTAGTTCTGAATAATAGTAAATGGTTTTAGTATTATTGTCCCAATCGGTACTTGTTTTATTCCAAAGGTATTCTATATCATCAAGAGGCTTGTTATAAACATCAGATATTGAAATCAAATAAGCAAAAGCAATCATTGAATAACCCGAAGGGAAAATTAAATCAGAAAAACTGTATGATAAATCATAGGTGTTTATATCTTTCGAATAATAAACCCATTGGCTGATGGTAGCGTCCCATTTTGAAACAAGGTCCTGTGTAATATTTCCATTGGCATCGTAGGAATATTCATCTTTCGAATCAAGCACCAACTGTAAGGGGAAGGAGGTATAGCTCAATATAGAATGAATATCCGTTGCCAATCTGCTATTGGCATCGTAAGTGTATTCATCTTTTGTATAAGGAATCCATTCATCCATCCACATAGAAACAAGAGTCATTGTCAATTTGCTGCTGGCATCGTAGGTAAATTCATGCTTCATAGCATTTTCCCATTGACTAGTGTCTTTGTCCCAGCTATAAATGAGGATTAGTGTGTATTTGTTGTTGGCATCGTAGGTATAATCATATCTTATAGAAGCAACCCATTGGCTGATGGCATCCCATTCAGAAACAAGAACTTGTGTTAAATAGCCGTTGCCATTATAGGTGAATTCATATTTCGAATTGTTAACCCACTGATTGGTGCTCACGTCCCAGTCAGAAATAAGAATTTGTGTACTGTAACCGCTGCCATTATAGCTGTATTCATTTTTCAAATTGTTAACCCACTGGCTGGTGGTGGTGTTCCATTCAGAATTAATATCCGTAGCCCATTTACCGTTGGCATTATAGGTGAATTCATCTTTCGAACTGTTAACCCATTGGCTGGTGGTGCTGTTCCAATTATAATAAATGCCTGTTGTCCATTTTCCGCTGGCATCATATTTGTATTCATCTTTAGAAGATTTAATCCATTGACTGATAGTGGCGTTCCAATTATGGTCTACCACACTGTCCAGCTTTTGTTTAATGGATGAGCTTTTCAAACTTAAGTTTTCAGGAAAAACTCTTTTCCCTAAAAATAGGAGGCCATGACTTCGTTGATAGTCCTTTTGTTTCAATCCTTTTAATTGTTGCTCTACTTTTGATATGACAAAAGTTTCATTGTTTTTAGGTATTGTTATTTGCCCGAAAGCAAACAATGCCATCAAAGCAATAAGTACTGTGAGTATAAGTTTCTTTTCCATATTCAAAGAATTTAGAAGTGTTGATACTACCAGTATAAAACACTTCTACACTATGTTTAGTTTTGCTATGACTTATAATCTTTGTTTAATTCAGCGTCAGTACGATATAATAAAGTTAGCTCCCTTAGTTATTCACTGATGTGAAACTAAGGGAGCTAACTTATTTATGGGCATAACCACATGTAGTTGGGTCTTTTGATGTCTGTTTAGCCATATTCTTCATAATCTCTCTTTTAATATCGCAGCCATTGCAGCTGCCGCATGCTGATGTTTCTTTTTTTCGAATACTTTTCACCACTACATACACGGAGTATACAATGGTAAAAGCAATGATAATAAGTACTAATATGGATTGAGTCATTTTATGTTATTTTTAAATGAACAAACTTCCTATCTGATAAGTTGCAAATGCTACCAGCCAGGCAATGGAGGTGGTGTAAACCATAGTAAACAAAGCCCATCCCCAGCTCGATTCTTTTTTAATGGCCGCTATTACTGCTATACAAGGAAAGTATATCAGAATGAAAAGCATAAATCCGAAACTTACTAAAGGGGTAAATACTTTCTCTCCGATGTGTTCTCCACTATTGTGCGCTTGCTCTTTCAACTGCTTTTGCAATGAATTTGAGGTCTCATCTGCTTCGCTATCTGCCTGATAGAGAATACCCATAGTGCTAACTACTATTTCCTTGGCGGCTAATCCTGTAATAATGCTAACACCCATTTTCCAATCAAATCCCAAAGGTTTGATTATTGGTTCAATGCCATGTCCCAGTTGGCCGATATATGACTTTTCTTGTCGTTCAGATTCTTTATTAAGCTCCAGCTGAGCTACTTTTTCTTCTTTCTCGTTGTCTTTAAGCTGCTTGTCAGTCTTTAAATTCTCAATTTGTGCATCGTAATCGGTATCATATTTAATATTGCTTGGATAGTAACCTAAGCCCCAAATTAAAATAGAAGCCAGTAAAATAACAGTACCCATTTTTTTGAGGTATTGTTGTCCCTTGTGCCACATGTGAAGACTTGTGTTTTTTATTGTTGGAATACGGTATGGCGGTAATTCCATAATAAAAGGTACTTCTTTTTTTGCAAAAGCAACCCGCTTCATAATCAAAGCTGTGATTATAGCCAATAAAACCCCAATTATGTATATAGAGAATAATACCAGCCCTTGATTATTTGGGAATATTGCAGAAATCAATAAGACGTATACCGGAAGACGGGCACTGCAGGACATAAAAGGGGTGATGATCATTGTTAGAATTCTATCCTTTTTATTGTCCAGGGTACGGGTCGCCATTATAGCAGGCACATTACAACCAAACCCCATTACTAACGGAATAAAGGATTTGCCATGTAAGCCTATTTTGTGCATTAACTTATCCATGATAAAGGAAGCGCGAGCCATATAACCGGTATCTTCCATTAACGAGATAAAGAAAAACAATATAAGGATGTTAGGAAGGAAAATAATAACTCCACCTACACCACCAATAATACCGTCGACTAATAAATCTCGCAGGGCTCCTTCCGGCATTATGTTTTGTATCAATTCACCTAACAGTCCAACACCCGAATCGATCCAATCCATGGGGTAGCTTCCTATAGTGAAAGTAGCCTGAAACATTAGCCACATTAAAAACAGGAAGATAGGGAATCCCCATATTCTATGTGTCAGCACATCGTCCCATTCTCGTTTTATCTTGTACCGGTCTTTTTCCTGTTCCTGATAAGTTTCTTTTAATGCCCCATCAATAAAGCCATACTTGGCATCGGTGATAATGGTTTCGGAACGTTCGCCGTACTCTTTTTCCAAATCGGCAATAGTGTGTTCTGTTAAGGATTTTATTTGCTCGAAGTTGCTTAATTTTTCAAGCTTTGATAGAGTCGTTTTATCTGTTTCCAACAATTTTACCGCTATGTAGCGTGAAGATAACTTGTCGGTTATCTGAGGATTTTTCCAGATTTCGTTTTGTATCTTTTTTAAAGCTCCTTCAATAAGCGGTCCATAGTTGATGTGAATATGTCGTACACTTGGATCGCGGTCTTCATATACTTCTATCAGTTTATTGAACAATTCATCAACGCCAATGCCTTTAGACGCTACAGTGGGGATAATGGGAATTCCCAACATTTTACCTAAACTGTCGTAATCAAATTTCGCCCCTTTCTTCTCCAGTTCATCATACATATTCAAGGCAATTACTACCTTTATGTTCATATCAATTAGCTGAGTAGTAAGGAAAAGGTTGCGCTTTAGGTTAGAGGAATCAACCACATTGATTACTATATCCGGCATCTTTTCCATGATGTGTGTACGAACATATAATTCTTCGGGCGAATATTCTGTAATGGAATAGGTTCCCGGTAAATCAACTATTTTGAAAGTATAACCATCTCTTTTTAAGGTTGCCTCTTTTGCATCCACGGTTACACCGCTGTAATTTCCTACCCTTTCGTGTGATCCGGATGCGTGATTAAAGAACGTGGTTTTTCCGCAGTTAGGGTTTCCTACTAAAGCCACATTTATAACTTTCCCTTTTTCTAATGCGGAGACTTTAAGAATCTCTTCATCAATGGTTCCTTCGAATTTAATTTCAGATAAACTTGCAGCATCCTCTACAGAGACTACCTCTACTAGTTCAGCTTCACTTCTGCGTAGGGATACGTTGTAGCCCATTATTTCGTATTCTACCGGATCTTGTAAAGGTGCATTCTTTATTACTCTTACTTTTTCTCCTTTCACAAAGCCCATCTCGGTAATGCGCTTCCGAAAGGCTCCATGGCCGAGTACTTTAGTGATAATGGCTTCATCGCCAGTCTTAATATCTGAAAGATATGTATTATTATTTATCATTATAAAAACAGATTTAGAGATTTAAAATCTTCTTTTCCATGAAAAAACTCAATATTAAAATTCAATTCCAACTCGAATAAACCCAACCAGAGCATTGTTTAGTTTTGTATCTGTTCCAGCTGGATTGATAACATATTGAATATCTGGTCTCACATAAATATTTTCATTTATTTCAAGTTGATATGTAAGTTCTATAGCTGTTTCACTGCCTATAGCATTATCATGAATTCCTGCATGAGCAATTGCAATACCACATTGATCTGCTGGTCTCTTGTTGAACAGGCCTTTGTAATTCAGTCCAATACTGTAATACTGATTATGATTATTCTTTTTTTTAGGGCTTAGTCCTATTTGTGAGAAGAGAGATAGCTTGTCATTTATTTGTTGATCTCCAACAAAATAAAAGCCTCCATTATTTTGTTCAGCATCTATTGAGTCGTTATGTTGATGATAGTAAACGCCTAATTTATAGTTTCCCTGTTTTCCTTTGATCAGACTTTTGTTGATTTGGAACTCTGTAACAGCCAGGTAGCCCTGGTTTTTACTCAGTTTCCAATGCGTGTTGTAAGGGTTGGTTTCATAATCATCTGGTGTGCCGTCAAAAATGGCGGTTTGCCATAAATAAGTATCCGAAATATTCCATTTTACATTTACTCCTAAGGCTGTAAGTGGAAAAATGGCTGGTGAGACATTGTCGGCAATGCTTGAATGTATCCCAAATGAACTGTTTGTAAACAAAGCACCATTTTCACTCGCGGCAAAATCAGCATTCAAGTCTTGCAATCCAACTGTGAAATCTATTTTCCCAAACTTTTGTTTGTACCAAAGTTCATATAGAAAAGTCAGATTACCGGCTTCAATATTTGAGATGCCTTGAAAATCGCCTACCATGTTTGCCGAAGGTTCGCC
Source organism: Bacteroidaceae bacterium (assembly GCA_963667395.2). Classification (GTDB taxonomy): domain Bacteria; phylum Bacteroidota; class Bacteroidia; order Bacteroidales; family Bacteroidaceae; genus Bacteroides. Next base: position 2,212,580 of record CAXXJL010000001.1, on the reverse strand, counting down.
ACCATGTGTATTCCCAACATTCACAAATAGCGTTCCACCTTTCCACCATTTGGCTGTTTCGGTGTCAAATCCTACTTTTAAATTAGCTAAACCCAGATAGGTTGTTCCGGTTTTAATTCCACCACTAAAGTTACTAACCACATCACCTATATATGAAGCCTTAAAGTTTAAAGGTGATTCTTTTTTTGTACTTTCTACTTGTGCTTGTGCAACATTAAAATTCGCTAACAGATATGTACCTATAATCAAGAATTTATTTCTTTTTTTCATAAAGAATTAATTTGTTGTTTTATGATGTACAAAAGTACTATTGTAAAATCAATTTCTATATCCCCAATAGTGATGATTGTGGAGTGCAGTGTAACAACATATAGGTATAAAATGCAAAGAGGATGCCTTTTGGGACATCCTCTTTGTAGTGATAGATTAGTAGAATCTTATTACTTAAAATTTAAGAGTTGATATTTTTCCTGATTTCATCTAGCTCAACTAACTTATTGACTATAGCATAAATGGTTAGACCTGCAGTACTGTGAATTTCCAGTTTACGAGCTATATTTCTTCTATGTGAAATAACGGTATGCGTTGAGAGAAATAATTCTTCTGCAATCTCTTTGTTGGTAAGACCTTTTACGATACATGAAATAATCTCTTTTTCACGTATACTTAAGCTGGTTGTTTCATCTGAAAGATCGTCTAAAGGAGTTTTGAATAACTTTTCAAGTTTTTCTTTCAATTGATCCACGTTGTCATAAATGCTTATTGTATCGTTATAAGAACGCAATAAGCCAAAGTCAACAACAGAACTTATTAAGGCGAGGCAGACTAGTTTTGGATTTTCAGTTTCTTCCTTTAGTTTGGCAATATCTAAATTTCCCCAAAATGCGGGATTGATAATCAGAATGTCTGGCTTGTGGAGATGTAGGTAATTCTTAAGTGTATCGATTGAAGTGATTTCAAACGGCTGAATACGGAATCCTGGGATTCGTTTTAAAACCACAGTGATGCCACTTCGAATTATGACCGAAGGTTCTGCAATAGCTATTTTAAGCAATTCTTTGTTCATCTTACTGTATTGTTTTTCGTTCAATAGCCTCAATAGATGGAACAAATAAATAATCTTCTACCCGGTTGTGTGAGGCAAGATCAATCTCACATGACAGGATATCGAATAACACTTCAGTAAGTAAATGGTTATTTCCCTTGGCAGGATAGTATTTAATAAGGATGTTTTTTAGTTCTTCGAGCTTTGAATCGATTTCGTTATGGTGTTCCTGAAAGACTGAGATGCTGTATTTTAGCTCTTTTTTCCCTTTTAGAAGTTCTAATACATAAGGAAAAACGACTTTATCTTCGTATTTCATATGTTTTTGCACCTCGGCTACATATTCATCAAAGAACTTTATAAAAAGTAAGCTATATGGAATGTTTTGTTCACCTATATTAACGGCCTCCAGTAGTTTAGTTCGTATGGCCGGCAGTTTAAAATCAAGGAAGTAATTGTGGGCATTTTTTAGATAATCGACAATTGATTCGATAGAGATATTATCATGGACATAGTCTACTTCAAAATTATCTTCCGACAGGAAATTAACTACAGCTAAAAAAGTGGTACAATCAATGCCACTTGTTTCACATATTTCTTTGACGGTTTTATCTCCAAATCCAAGTGATAAGCCAAAACGGCTGATTACCAGTAATAAAGAATGATTTTCAATAATTAAATCACTCATTTTTTCATTCTCTGAAAATTTTTGTTGCTTCTGCATATAATAACCTTATAAGTCTTCAAAATTTAAAATAAGTTATGGCCAAAAACATAAACTCTATTGGGACAATATGGCTTTTTGTCCCAATAGCAGTTCATTACTAAACAAATTCGTACTAAAAATCTAATTACTATTTTCGGTACAAATATCGTGTTTTCAATACTACTGCACAATCCCTATATATAGGTAATTTTTTGCTTGAAATGTAATCATTAGTAATGAACCTGTATGTCTACCTTTAGTTACAAAGATATCTATCTATAATGAATCCAAGGGCAGAATGTTCAAAAAAGTATATTTAAAAAGTGAATATTTAATAGGATCAGTATTTGCTAAACAGAAAACTAGCGAGATTCAGGTATACTAAATACCCGTATCACGCTAGTTTATCTTATTTATCTATAGTCAACTAATAAGCAGACTTCATCCTGATTATTGGATATTCTTTCTAATTTTAGTCAGATATTTCTTTAATCTTTCTGCATCTTTCGCGGAAATAATCTCAAGAATTTCTTTTAGTTCCCGGCGGATATTCTCTACTTGTGCCGGTGTACGAGGATTAAAAAGAATCTCCTGAAGCAGATAATCGTCTTCACTCATTAACCCTCTGGCAATGGCCATGTGTTTCTTGAAAGTGGTACCTGGTGCTTCCTGATGTTTCATTACAGCTGCAAATACAAATGTTGAAACAAATGGGATGGATAATGAATATGCAACAGTGTCATCGTGCTCATCAAAGGTATATTCAAAGATGTTCAGACCAAGTGTATTATAAAGATCCTTGAAAAAGACCTTTCCCAAATGATCGCTTTCTGAAATTATTATAGCACTCTCACTGGAAAGATTGTTGAGGCTGGCAAATGTGGGGCCAAACATGGGGTGTGTGGATACATACCGGAAACCGCTTTCCTGATAGAACTTCCTTAATCCGGTTTTTACACTGGTAATGTCGCTTAAAATGCAATCTTTTGGCAATACTGGCATGATTTGTCTGAATGCATCGAGTGTATATTTAATGGTAACGGCATTGATAACCAGTTCCGGTTCAAACTCCTTAATCTCTTCTAATGTGGTGAAACGATAGGTGTTGTACACAAACCGGAGTTGCAAGGGGTCAACATCATACACGGCTGTTTCGTGTTGGAAACTTAATACATCGGTAAAGAAGGAACCCATTTTCCCGGCTCCAAGAATTAATATTCTCATGGTTTGCTTTTTTCTTACTTATTGATTATTTCCATTTGCTGACGCACGGATTCTTCATGAATTGCTTCGAATACCGTTTTCATGAATTCCGGATCCATTCCAAATTCTGTGCCTTGTGCTCCTCGTTTAGACAGGATTTCATCGTAACGTCCAGCTTGGAGTACAGTCATGTTGTGCTCTTTCTTGAAAGTTCCTATCTCACGACTAATCCGCATTCTTTTTGCTAAAGTTTCAATCAGTGAGTTGTCGCATTCGTCAATTTGTCTTCTTAGTTCAGAAAGGTTTTCAGTAGTCTGAGTTTCGGTTCTGATAACCAACAGATTGAGGATATAATCTAATATGTCCGGTGTTATTTGCTGAGAAGCATCGCTTAGAGCAACGTCCGGATTACAGTGTGATTCAATAATTAGTCCGTCGAAATTCAAGTCCATAGCTTGCTGGCTCAGTGAGGCGATAAGTTCGCGCTTTCCGCCAATGTGGCTAGGGTCGCAGAATATAGGAAGATTAGGAATACGACGACGCAGTTCAATAGGAATGTGCCATTGAGGAAGATTGCGGTATATCTTTTTGTCGTATGTGCTGAATCCTCTGTGAATAACGCCCAAACGTCTTAATCCGGCATTGTGGAGACGTTCCAAGGCTCCAATCCATAATTCCAGATCCGGATTTACCGGGTTTTTTACTAAAACAGGAATATCTACACCTTGAAGAGCATCAGCAATTTCCTGTACGGCAAAAGGATTTGCAGATGTGCGAGCTCCAATCCACAGAATGTCAATGTTGTGTTTCAATGCTTCTTCCACATGCTTGGCTGTTGCTACTTCGGTAGACACATACATTCCGGTTTCTTTTTTTACTTTTTCTAACCAAGTGAGTCCTTCTGCGCCTACACCTTCAAAACCTCCTGGTTTGGTGCGGGGTTTCCAGATTCCGGCACGGAAAATCTTGATACCTTTACTTGCCAATTGTTTGGCAGTTTCCATAACCTGTTCTTCTGTCTCGGCACTACATGGACCAGCAATTACGATTGGTCGTTTAGCTTCCACGCCCGGCAATAAAATTGATTCTAATTCCATCTTGAATATTTTTTTATGTAGTTTCTTATTTACTCATTCTTTTGATTCTTTCCAATGCATTTGCCAGCATCTCTTTATTACAACAAAGAGAAAGGCGAATGTATCTTGCACCATTGCTTCCGAAAATAAATCCTGGAGTAATGAAGACATTTGCTTCGTAAAGGACTTTGTCGGTAAGTGCTTCCACATTCTCGCAGGATTCGGGAACTTTTCCCCAAAGAAACATTCCTACCTGGTTTTCATCATAAGTACAACCTAGAGTATGCATTATTTCTCCTGCCAGTCCTCTTCTTTCACTGTAAACACTGTTTATCTCAGCATACCATGATGCGTCGCATGCTAAGGCTTTGGCCGCAGCCAGCTGCAAAGGGCGGAACATGCCAGAGTCAATATTGCTTTTTACTTTCAGCACCCATTGAATAAATTGCGCATTGGAAGCAAGCATACCTACCCGCCACCCCGGCATATTATGACTTTTGCTCATTGAATTAAATTCAATGCAACATTCTTTTGCACCTGGAACACTTAGTATACTCAAAGGCTGATCGTTCAGGATAAAGCTGTATGGGTTATCATTAACGATTACAATGTTATGTTTACGGGCAAAAGAAACTAATTTTTCATATAATTCCATAGAAGCGTTGGCTCCGGTTGGCATGTTGGGATAATTAGTCCACATCAGTTTCACCTTACTGAGGTCCATCTTTTCTAGTTCTTCAAAGTCCGGCATCCATCTGTTTTCTTCCTTTAAGTTATAAGGAATAACCTTAGCACCAAGAAGTGTACTTAGTGAAGTATAAGTTGGATATCCAGGATTGGGTACCAGCACTTCTTCTCCGGGATTTACAAAAGCAAGGGTTACATGAAGAATGCCTTCTTTTGAACCGATTAAAGGCTGGATCTCCGTATTTGAATCTAAATCAACATGATACCATTTCTTATACCAGTCCGAGAATCCTTTACGAAGTTCGGGTATTCCCACATAAGGCTGGTAACCATGCACATCATTGCGTAGTGTTTGTTCACACATAGTTTGCAAAGTTTCCTGTGAAGGGGGAAGATCCGGGCTACCGATTCCTAAACTAATTACGTTTTTTCCTTCCGCATTCATTTGCGCTACTTCTTTCAGTTTTCTTGAGAAGTAATACTCGCTCACATTGTTCAGCCTTGTGGCCGGAGCGATATTATATACTTGATTTTCCTTCTTCATATTCTCCTAAAGTTCTTAGTTCTTTGGTTAGTGGAGTAATTGCATCAATTGCTTGTCTGTATCTTAGGTAATCACTGAATGTGAGGTCTACATAAAAGAGATATTCCCATTCCCGGCCTATTATAGGTAATGATTGTATTTTAGTAAGATTGATGTTATAAAAGGATAGGATGGAAAGAACCTGGGAAAGACTCCCTTCAGTATGAGGCAAAGAGAAAACGATATTTGATTTATTGATGTTCTTGTCTTTTCGGAAATCGTCAGCCAGCCAAGGGTCTGCTATTACAAGGAATCGGGTAAAGTTATGCTTGTTAGTCTCAATGCCCTCCTGAAGAATTTTCATTCCGTAGAGGTCTGCTGCAGCCTTGGAACAGATAGCGGCATGGCCTTTCAGATTTTCCTTTTTTATTGTTTCCGCGCTTTTTGCTGTATCTTCTCCTTCTACGATTTTGATTTTAGGATGACTATCAAGAAACTCCTGACATTGCATTAATGCGATAGGATGTGAGTTTACTTCAATGATATCATCCCAGTCCTCGTTGGGCAAACAAACAAAACAGTGTGATATGCGTAGTTTATATTCACCAATGATTTGCAGTCCGTTTTTACGCAATAACTCATGATTTTGCAGCAAGCTACCGGCAATGGTGTTTTCTATAGCAACTAAACCAATAGTCTGACTATCGGCTTTCACTGCTGCAAATACATCCTGGAAATGACCACAACAGATTAGCTCAATATTTTCGTCAGGGAAGAGCTTATGAGCAGCAATATCATGATATGAACCTTTTGTTCCTTGTATGGCTATTTTTTTCATATAGAGTAATTATATAACAAAAAAATCCCGTCTCCAAGAGAGCGGGATTTTTTTGTTTATTTCTTAGTTTAAATCATTTTATATTCTTAACTGATACATACAAGTTCCCGCTCTACTTTCTGGCTAAAGTAAAAGTAATAAAAGAAAAAGAATGTATAAGTAAATGACTTCATTTCTGTCTTTTGTTGTTATTCGGGGACAAATGTACTATTTTTATTGAAAGTACAAGCAATATTAAAGCTTTTTTTTCTATAAAAAAGCTTTTTGTTTTAAATGATAAATTTAAAATAATTTTGCACCGGCATATATATCAGCAAAGTTATTGAATTGACCGCTTACATTTTCCTCGGCATTTGGGTCAAGTTCTATTGATTTTTTCATATCCTCAAGCGAACCTTCTTTGTCATCATTAAGGTACTTTGCGCGTCCACGCTCATGATATGCCTTGCTGAAATTCTCTTTTAGTTCTATTGCTTCATCAAAGTTCTCAATAGCTTCGGTATATTTCTTTTCAGAAATTAGCAGCTGACCTAAGTATAAGTAAGCTTGCTCGTTGAAAGGGTTCAGTTCAATTACATGACTATAGTCAGCTCTTGCTTCTTCTGTCAATTCGTTCTGTTCCTTTAATTTTCCACGAAGCAAATAAGCGGCTTCTTCCTCCGGGGTGAGCATTAGAACCTTTTCCACATCTTCTAATGCACAGTCATATTCATTAATATCTTTCAGCACTTCTGCACGAAGAAGATAGGCGTCAGTGAAATCTTCTTTTATTTTTATAACTTCTGTAAGATGAAGAATAGCATTTATATCATCCTTCATAGCATGGTTACCTTTAGCTAGCAGCAAATAAGCTTCCGTGTTTGAATCATCAATGTTAAGTGCCTTGATGCAATAGTCAACTGTATTCTGATAACTTTCCCGAATATAACAAATATTGGCTGCAGAAAGATAAGTAGAGGCTACGTTTGGATCAATATCGACCATTCGTCCCAATGCTTTCATTGCTTCCTCTAATTCATTCTGCTGGATATATGCTTTAGCCAGATAGCTAAGCGTTTCAAAGTCTTCTTTAATTGCTAATGCTTCAGTATAACACTTGATTGCATAATCAATGTTACCGATTCGCTCGGCCCGCATGCCATCATATTTGAATAGCTCAAAGTTTTTTTTCTCTGTTTTAGCTTTCTCGTCTTCCGGTTCTGCAACGTTTCCAGTGAAGAATGTTTTAAAAAAGTTCGCCATATAATTTGTTGTTTGTTTTTTGTACAAAGGACAAAAGTAATTAAATTGTTTTATTATTTATCATCCCGTCTTCGATATTTAGTTTCCCTTCATCTAATAAATATTGGATAACAATACTGACCCTGTCTGGTTCAATATTTAATTTGCGGACAATTTCAGCCGGAGTCATACTTCTATTTTCCAGTGCTGCAAATATTTTGGAAGCCAATTCATCAAACTCAGATTGTCGTAATTCGCTCTTATTCTTTTGAAGACAAATGTCACACTGTCCGCAGTTGTGGTTATTTTTTTCTCCGAAATAGCGGAGCAACATACGGCTGCGGCAGGCATTGTCCGCGGTTACATATTCTATCATCGCATTGATACGTTTTACATATCTTTCTTTTCTGTCCTCGTAAACTTCCTTTGGTATATTAAGATGGCGGAGCTCTACCCGTTCGCGCGTATATATAATATAAGGTGTCTTTTTACGGGGAATGTAGTCAATAATCCCTCGTTTGGATAAAAAGATGAGTATCTCATATATTCTTTGTTGCGTAAGATTGAGTCGGGTTGCCAGGGAGCCTTCATGAATATAGGCATAATCTGTAAAAATGCCAGTATAAGAACGAAGAATCGCCTGAAGAAGTGCTTCCACCTCGGGTCCCATTTCCTTAAACTTATATAGCTCGTCACGACCAACGGTGAAAATGAGTCGGGAAGCATTGTCCTGCTCGTCGGTATATTCAATATATCCGGCGTGTGACAGGATTTTTAGCGCGCCATCTGTCGGAACAGGAAAATGTTTAAAGTTGCGGCAGAATTGTTCCAGGCTGAAGTCATACATTCTCCCTAGTCCGTCGCCCATAGCCATTTGATAATAAAAGTTCAGATGCTCATAGATTTGAGTAATATATTCTTTATCAGGAAAAGTGTCTGTTATACGTTTGTTAAGAGTCGTTTTATCCGATTTGGAATAAAGAATCACTGCATATGCTTTTTCTCCGTCGCGACCTGCACGTCCGGCTTCCTGAAAGTAAGCTTCGGGCGAGTCTGGTAAATCAACATGAACAACCAGTCTTACGTCCGCCTTATCAATACCCATTCCAAAGGCATTGGTGGCAACAATAACCCGGAACTCTCCTTTTTGCCATTGTTTTTGGCGGAGATCTTTGGCTTCATTATTTAGTCCGGCATGATAGAAATTTGCAGATATGCCCGCTTTTTGTAATATTTCAGCTGTTTCCTTGGTTCTTTTGCGACTGCGTGCATAAACGATAGCTGTGCCCGGCACTTTGCTGAGAATGTGTAAAAGCTCGTCTTGTTTGTTGTCCGTTTGGCGAACTATATAGGCCAGATTCTTTCGCTCAAAACTCATTTGAAAGACATTCTTTTTTGCGAAATGAAGTCTTTCCTGTATATCTTCAACAACCTCTGGTGTTGCTGTTGCGGTTAATGCCAGTACAGGAATGCCGGGAAGAAGAGTTCGTATGTCGGCAATTTTAAGGTAAGCAGGTCGGAAGTCATATCCCCATTGGGAGATACAGTGAGACTCGTCGACGGTAATCATACTCACATTCATGCTCCGCAACTTTAACTGGAATATTTCCGTATCAAGTCGTTCTGGAGATATATATAGGAACTTGTAATCACCAAATATGCAGTTTTCTAATGCTATAAGTATCTCCCTCCTGGTCATACCGGAATAGACTGCCACAGCTTTTATTCCCCGGTTTCGCAAATTCTGTACCTGATCTTTCATCAGGGCAATGAGGGGAGTGACAACGATGCATACTCCTTCTTTGGCGAGAGCAGGCACCTGGAAAGTAATTGACTTACCGCCACCGGTAGGCATTAGTCCCAATGTGTCTTTTCCCTCACCAATACTGTTAATAATCTCTTCCTGAAGATCACGGAATTCAGAATATCCCCAGTATTGTTTCAGTATGTCACGGTAATTTGCCGACATGTTTACTCTGTAGGCTTTATATCTTCAATTATAAGCTGAATCTCTCCTCGTTTGTATGTGTTCTCTTCAATGCCATAACAGATATCAAAAGAACGTTTGGTCTTGATGTAACGCACATGTGAGCTTTGTCCGAAGGCAATTCCGTTCATTACATTATTGGATTTATTGTCTACTAATTCCAGTTTGATATGTTCCTGTTCTCTGCCCACCACTTTACTTGTTCCATAGTCGTATACATTATGAGTACAGAATATTGGCCTATGATTATCTGGTCCGAAAGGATTAAACTTCTTCAGATCGGAAAAGAAACGGGGAGTGATATCTTTAAAATCTATTTCCGCGTCTATATTGATTAATGCGCTTCTTTGTTCGGGCAAAATGTGATTAGAAACAAACTCTTCAAACTTTTGAGTGAACTTTTCTACATTTTCCACCTTCATGGAAAGTCCAGCCGCATAGGTATGTCCGCCAAAGTTTTCCAGTAAATCACGGCAATGTTCAATAGCTCTGTATACATCAAATCCTGAAACAGAACGGGCTGAACCGGTTGCAAGATTGCCAGTTCGGGTTAATACCACCGCTGGACGGTAATATATTTCCGTAAGCCTCGAAGCTACAATGCCAATCACTCCTTTGTGCCAATCTTCGTTATAGAGCACAATTGACCGGCGATCTGCCAAACCTTCCAGATGGTCAACAATGTTGTTGGCTTCTTCGGTCATGATTTTGTCCAGATCTTTGCGTGTTTCGTTATATTGATTAATTTGATTACTTTTCTCCAATGCCAGTGAAAAGTCTTTCTCTGTTAATAAATCAACGGACTCTTTGCCGTTTTGTATTCTTCCCGAAGCGTTGATGCGTGGACCAATCTTGAAAACGATGTCACTCATTGTGATTTCTTTATCGTTTAGCCCGCAAATATCAGTAATTGCCTTCAGCCCAATGCTTGGATTCGCATTCAGCTGTTTTAATCCGTGGAAAGCAAGAATGCGATTTTCTCCCATGATGGGCACAATGTCTGAAGCAATACTTACAGCTACAAGATCAAGTAATGGGGTCAATGAATGAAAGTCAATTCCATTGTTGATGGCAAAAGCCTGCATAAACTTGAAGCCTACTCCACAGCCTGACAAGTGTGAGTAGGGATACGTGTTATCTTTCCGTTTGGCATTCAAGATAGCAACAGCAGGTGGAAGAATATCATCTGGCACATGATGGTCACAAATAATAAAATCAATGCCTTTTTCTTTGGCATAAATAATTTCATCTACAGCTTTTATGCCGCAATCAAGAACAATGATGAGACGAACTTCCGTTTCGGCAGCATAATCTATCCCCTGAATTGAAACACCATAACCTTCGTTATAGCGATCGGGGATATAGTAGTCAATGTTTGAATAGAATTGTTGTATAAACTTGTAGACAAGCGCAACAGCTGTTGTACCATCCACATCGTAATCTCCATATATCATTATACGCTCTTTCCGTCCCATTGCCAGGTTGAGTCGCTCAACTGCCAGATCCATGTCTTTCATCAGAAAAGGGTCATGGAGGTCCTGTAGCTGCGGACGGAAGAATTTCTTGGCCTCTGCGGCCGTCTCAATTCCTCGCTGCACAAGAAGTTTCCCTAGAATAGGGCTTATTCCCAATTCTCCGGCTAAACTTTGGCTAGCTTCTTTTTGATCGTGTGTAGGAGGTTGATAATTCCATTTATGACTCATTTTATATTTTATTTTTTCTTTTTTTCTTTTCGCAGTGCCTCACAGCGGAGGCGGGAGCCTTTAATGAGGCTATGAAACGGAATGTTTCATTTTGTAAAGGTACAAAAAAACGTTTGTCGTTACATTAATCATTTGATTATTTTTTTAGAATGAGTATAAAAAACTACTGAATAATAAAAATGTTTTGTACAGAAGGGGATAACTTTCTGTACAAAACATTATATTCATCTGCATTAAAGTATAATTCCTTTTGTATAGAATTACTTTTAATTATATTCCTATTCTACTTTCTTTTTTAAAATAATTTTGCTAGAGTATGCGTTGGATACTTCCTTGCAGAATGCAGCAAATTCCGGATATACATTTGTATCATATTCACCTGAACGAAGGAATAGCTGATTTACGATAAGTATTTTATCTCCATTTTGACTGATCGTGGAATTGAATTTGCCGAATTTCTTATCAATTGCCGGAAGCTTAGGCAGAGACTCTATTATGTAATTTTTCGGAATTTCAAGGGTGATGGTGTCACTATCCAGGTATCCATAAGTGATGTAAATTGGATGAACTCTTTTCTTGTTGGCCAGTTTGGAAGGTCCGCGTCTAAAAACATTGATAGGTACAAAAAGTCGGTTACCGGTTTTGTTGCCATATCTTTCGCAATCCACCTTATAATTTAATGTGATCGAAGGATTTGCCGATTTATCTTCAATATAAGTGATGCTGTTTACTCTTGCTTGCGGTAGCTGAATCTCTTCTCGCAGATAATCAATCTGTTTGACAGGGGGAAGTTTGGTGATTCCAAATATTTGTTCATATTGAACCAGATTGCTTACTCGTGTAACTTTGGCTGTAGCATTACCTTGTTCGGTAAGGCTGATAACAGCCGTGTGACTCTCTGTATTGAGCGAATCTTTATAAGTGGGAAGTTTGAAAAGTTCTCCTCCTGTCTCTTTTATCAGAATGGCGTCGTGTCCGGCAATGTCACTGTGTACGTAACCAAATGGAAACTCAGGGTTTGTACATTCCAACCAAAGTGTTTTTTCTGGTAGGGGAACCTGAAGAATCACATGATTCAGTTGATTAAAATTGGGAAAATCTTTGAATAATCTAGTATAAACAGTACTGATTACCGTATAGGTGGCAGGAATTCCTAACTCATTGAGCATTGCTCCCATGTAATTAGATAGAGCTTTGCAATCTCCGAAACCAGCTTTAGCCACTTCTGTTGCTGTCATTGGCTGATATCCTCCAATGCCTAGCTGAATACTTACGTATCTGGTTGTTTTTGCCAGATAATCATATACGGCTTTTACCTTTTCGTAATCTGTTTTGCATCCTTTGGTTATTTCGGCAAGATTTTTTTTGCTGGTTTCAGGTAATATATTTCTCTCTTTAAGCAGCTCGCATTCCCAGTTTCCAAAAGATTTCCAGTTGCTTAAATCTCCATGAGTTTTGTCATATGTAAAATTCCGGGGGACGATATAGAGCATGGGGGTCAATGTGGATAAAGATCTGGAATATGGTTCATCTTCGATAGCTTTGAGATTTGTTAGTGTCCATTCCTGATAAGCTATTTTCTTTTCTGACTTTTTTTCAGATTGGGCTTTCATGTTGATGGCTTTATATAGAAAATCGGAATTCTCAGATGAGTAAAGGCGATAAACGGCTTTTTCCACTGATTGATTATAGCTATCCTGAGGACAGAAAACAGGGAGTCCAAGCATCCCTTTTTTATATTTTATCTCCCACTCGTATTTCACGGTAAAGGGATAAGTCGTAGCTTCAAATTCATAATAATAGTATCTGCTGTCTGATGCCAGATTGGAAGAAAACTCTGTGAACTTTAAATCTGATTGTTTGATCTTACGGATTAACTTTCCATTAGTATCATATATATATCCACGGAAATCTTTTAATTCATGAAAAGGATCTGTATAACAAACAAAATTGGCAGCATCTTCTCCTTTAGAGTTAAGTATTGTAACCACAAGAGTTTCTTTCTCCTCACCGCTTATATCCGACAGGTAAGTAAATTCATGTTCATTCAGTCTTACTACCGAGTATGCATTTTCTTTTAGAGAGTCAGCAATTTCAGGTAATATTAGTTTTTCTTGTGCATTTATAGCGTTAAAAGCCAGGAGGGAAATAAATATAGATTTAATTCTTCTGTTCCACATAATATAGTTGTTCTGTTTATAATTCTGATGTTTGTTCTTTTGTTACGGTTGATTCTGGCGATACAATCTTTTTTAGTACAATCTGTTCGTTGTTTTTGTCAACGATTGTTCCCCAAAAGTTGCGTAGAGATGCATATTCTTCTTTGTTATAAAGAATTCTCTTTAAAGAAAATATGTATCTCAACAGTATCTGGTTGTTAATCGATTGAATTTGATAGGTGCAATCGCAGCCCTCATTTTCCAGGTTTATTTTAACAGATTTGGGTAATTCTTCTACCTCATAACCGTCAGGAATGTTTAATATGCATGTGAGTTTGTATGTTTCCGGATAGTTAAACTCAATAGGAAGTTTGCGGGTTTCACTTGTAAACTGGTTTTTAGTCAGGTGCGGGAAGATCATTGGATTGAGATAAATATGACCATCATTAATGGTCACATCTTTGTTGAATGTAATTGTTTCCTGCACACCAGGAGAAAAACTATCTATGCCCTTAAAGGTGCATTCTTTAATAGAAATCCCGTCTTCTGCTTCCTTTTTCTCAATATAAGCTGTACTGTCTTTAGCGGCTTTAAATGCTGAGCGGAAGCTTTCTGCATTTTCACCTATATAGGATGCTATTCTTTCAGCTTCTATTTTTCCTTCCGGGCTGATGGATGCTTTGATAATTGAATTGATAGAATGTTTACCTACATTGGTTAGGTCTACCCAGTTCCCTTTTCCTTTTGTGTTATAAACTCTTGCCCGATCTACCATAAGTGTTGGCGGCAAAATGTTTATATCTCCGTTTTTAACTGATCCGTCTAAATAAACAGTTGTACTATCTGTGTCATTTATTCCTACAATGAATGTGTTTAGTTTATTAATGCTAGGATATGTTAAAGGAAGTCTTCCCTGATCTCTTGTACTCATCATAATAGGGAAAGCATTTATTCCTGCATCTTTTAACATGCTAATGAGTATAAAATTAATATCGGCATTGCTTCCTGTTCCGTTTTTAATTGCTTTTTTAACCTCGCTTCCATAAAATCTGTAGTGTTCATTCCAGGAAATCTTTTTTTTCAGCAACTGATAGACAGCACGGATTTTATTTTGTGGGGTTAAGCTCGATAAATTGATTGTACTCATTTCTTCTTTGTATGGATTCTTTAGTTTAAGGAGCCCACCAAAATATTCTTCATCTTTCAATATTTCATCTATCTTGTCCCAGGTACTGGTGTATGGCTTATAATTTGAATAGGGAAAATAAATTCCTTGTAATTCGAAAGTAACCTTCGTGACAAAATCTTCTGTGCACCATACACTTGGCTCTTCTTTTAATGCAGGAAGATTGTTTACGGAAAATATTAATTGTTTGGCAGTACAGTTTATTGTGGTGAAGTTATTATTCTCATCCTTAACCGTAAATGATTGGTTGGTTATATTTTCTTCTGCTTTTAATGGTTCAGCTCCTCTTGTTTCGATATTGAACCTGAAATATTCGGGAATTCGGACCTCACATCTTGCATAAATTACTGGAATACTTTGCTGTATAACCATATCGGCTAATTGCGAATAGAAATCAGAGGTTACTTTATATTTGTATTCAATTACCGTGCCTTCTTTTACTGATGGAATAGAAAATTTTATCTGTTTCCAATTGGCACTCACCTGTTCTTCGAAAATGTAACTTTTATCCATTTTCGTTTTGATTATTTTTCCATTTTCCATGTTATAGGCATAGGCCTCAATTCTGGAAACTAATTCTTCTTTTGCTCCGGATTTTTCGTTATCATAAAATGGAATAACTACTGTTCCATATTCTTTGCCTTCTGATTTTAATACTTTAATTTTTGTTTCATAATAGTAATCTATCCCAAAGTCGTCTACATTATAAACATATCTTGCATCTACATTCTTATAGAGTGTAACTGCTGAGGCTGTGGTATCCTTCTGATAAGTGGTCATGGTGACTTCGTCTTTTGTCACTTTTCCATATTGGGTAGTTAGTTCCTGGGCAGATAAGATAATAACAGAGGATACGAATAATAGTAGTAAGGTTATAGCTCTTTTCATAGTAATAGATTTGTTGTGTTTGTTAATCTTCTATGTTTTAATACTTTTGTTCCATTCAATAAATTTCTTTCCAGCTACAGCTGGGACGTTTGTTTTTGTACTATAGTGGCTGATTGTGAAGTTGTCTTTTTTAATACAATTTGTTCATTGTTCTTGTTCACTATTGTACCCCATAGTTGTCTCAGTAATGCGTATTCCTCATTTGAATACTGAATCCTTTTCAATGAGAATGTGTATCCCAGCTGAATTTTATTGTCTATCAGCTGAATGTTGTAGATACAACTACACCCTTCTTTATCCATAATAATCTTTGCAGGCTTAGGCATTTCCTCAACCTGATAACCCTCGGGTATACTTAAAGTGGTTGAAATCTTAAATACATACGGATAATCGAACTCAACAGGAAGCTTACGTTCTTCTTTGGTAAACTGATTCTTTGTTAAATGGGGAAAAATCAGGGGGTTGATGTAGATATGATTATCATTATGAGTAACCTCTTTGGTGAATGATAACTTTTCTTGTACACTGGATGTAAAGCTGTTGAGATCCTTGAAGGAAGACTCTTTTATTGAAATTCCATCTTCTAATTCTTTTTTCTCAATAAATGCAGTACTGTCTTTGGCGGCATAAAATATGCTGCGGAAACCAGAAGCATGTTCTCCGGTATAGGATACTGTCCGTTCTCCATTGATTATGCCTTCAGGTGTGATAGATCCTGTTATAAGTGCTGTAATATAATTTTTGCCCACATTAGTTAGATTCACCCAGCTTCCTTCTCCCTTTATGTTATAAACTCGGGCACGATCTACCATAAGCACCGGTGGCAGAATGTTTATATCGCCGTTATTAACAGACCCGTCTAAATAAACAGTTGTACTGTCTGTATCATGTATACCAACAATAAAAGTGTTTAGTTTATATACGCTTGGAAATGTTATCGGAAGTTTTCCCTTATCTCGTCTGCTCATCATTACAGGAAAAGCTTCTATTCCGACATCCTTTAGCATGCTGATAAATATAAAATTAATATCTGCGTTGCTTCCTGTACCATTTTTAATTGCTTTTTTAATATTATCTTCATAAAAACGATAGGTGCCATCCCATGATATTTTAGCTTTGAGATACTGAAACAACATGCGTATTTTTTCTTTGGTGGTGGGTAAAGATGTAATATTCATAGCCCGCATCTCTTCTCTAAATGGATTGGTCAGATTTAGAATTTCCCCAAAATGTTCTTCTTTTTTAAGAAGTTCATCTATTTTTTCCCACGTACTTGTATAAGGCTTATATTCTGAATCAGGAAATTGTGTGCCTTTTAACTCAAAGGTTACTTTAGTGCGAAAATCATCAGTGCACCAGATGTTTGGCTCATCTTTTATTGCAGGAAGGTTAATTACTGTAAGAAACAATCTCCGGCTATTAAAACTAACAGAGAACGTTTGACTATATTTATCATCCACTGAAATGGATTGATGCACTATTGATTCTGCAATATTTATTTTCTCGAGACCTTTTATCTCTGCATTGAAGTCAAAATATTGGGGGATAGTGATGTCGTAGTTGCTATAAATCACAGGAATGTCTTGCTGAAAAATACATTCTTCAATCTGATCAGGAAAATCCGATGTTAATAGGTATTTATATTCTATTACCGTTCCTTCTTTTACTGCCGGAATGGAGAATTTGATTTGTTTATAATAAGGGTTAACCCGTTCTTCAAAAATGTATTTGTTATCCATTTTTGTTTTTTTTATCTTTCCATTCTCCAGATTGTATGCGTATGCTTCAATTTTTGATACAGATTCTTTTGATGAGCTGAGTTTTCCTTTGTCATAAACAGGTATAGTAATATTCGCATATTTAACGCCTTCTGATTTTAAAATTTTTATTTTATTCTCGTAATTATATTCTATTATAAAACCATCTCTTTTATATTTATATTTGGCAATTAAATTCTTATAGATCACAACTGCCGAAGCTGTGGTATCGGGCTTGTAGGTTTTCATGGCAAGCTCATTGTCTGTTATGTTACCATAATTATAATTATATTCCTGTGCAGAGATGAAAATAGCTGGCAATGCTATGAATAGTAATAGATTAAGAATCCTTTTCATAGATTATGTATTATATTAAGTTAGGGGTCAATTTGAATTTTGTAATTTTATATGCGCTGTAAAGTTATATAATTTTTGTAAAAATAAAAATTTATTAATAATTATTTTTATCATATAATTAAAAAAGCAGGAATAAAAAAGGGAAGTTTGTGAAAAGAGTAATTATTTTACAGCGAACAAAATAGGGTAACCAGGAAGGGAACAGAAAAGTCGGTAAGGCAGCCATGAAAGATAGAGATAACAACGAAATCTTTTCCGCAGGATTGAGTAATGATGGGCAGAGTAGTGTCCATTGTTGTTGCTCCTCCAACGGATATAGGCGAAAGTTTTCCGAAATATTTCACAAGGACCGGAGCGCAGAGTAAGGCTATAATCTCCCGCATTATATTGCTTAACAAGGCAATTGTACCCAATTCGGCTCCGCGGTATTCTGTAATGATTATACTGGATAGCGAATAGTAGCCAAAACCCGAACCAACAGCACAGCAATCACTGATGGAACGATTAGAAAGAAAAAAGGAAACAATGATGCATCCTGCCAATGTACCTAGTATAGTCATCAAGGGGAGAAGGGCAAAGCGTATATTTAATTGCCTGAAGTTTTTAAAGGTGCTTGTGTCGCTTCCTATACTTACGCCAACAAAGAACATCAATCCGCAGAGTGCGTAGAAACTTATATTTGCGCTGATAAGACTTAACGGTAATAAATTGTAATGGCTTACAATAATGCCTAGTATAAAGAACCCTACAATGGTAAGACTTCCTTTCATCTTTTCTCCTCTTTTTTATGATTATTCTTAGAAATATAGTGCCAGAGTGCCCAGGAGGCAAGAATACTTCCCGTAACTCCGCCTATAGTTAGCAGCATTGCTTCTAGCCCAAAGGCGTAAAGTCCTTTAATAAGTTTTTCGTTTCCTCCAACTTCCAGTCCCAGCAAGAAGAGAAGCAGCCAGATAAATGCGGTAATAATACGACTCACGGCTCCTGTTTCCTTCTTACGCAATCTATATCCAATGAAGACACCCGTAGCCATGAATAGTATAATAGCAATAATGAACATTGTTTCTCTTATTTAATTAATCTTCTACCCAAAGAAGATCACTCATAATTCCGTCTGAAATAAAAATACCCTCTTTGCTGAGGAAAAGAGTCTCATCCCGCATCTCCAGTTTTCCTGTATCAATATAATTCTGAGCATTATCGAGACAATATTGTTTTAACTCTGTACCAAACTCTTCTTCCAATCGGTTTAAGGATAATCCCCACATAGTACGAAGGGATGTAATCACAAAGTCGTTGTATCGTGTGTTGGTGCTCAGCTCTTCTATCTCAACAGCAGGAATGTCTTTTTCTATTCCGTCAAGATACTGGTCCAGCGAGGAAACATTCCATTGGCGCGTGTTTCCATCAAAGGAATGTGCCGAAGGTCCGCAGCCCAGATATTTCTTTCCTGTCCAGTAGCTGGAATTATGTAGGGAATACTTGTCAGGCCGGCAAAAGTTGGATATCTCGTAATGCTGAAACCCTGCCTGTGTAAGTCGCTCAATCATCAGGGCAAAGAAGTCAACGCTCGAATCTTCGTCCACCTCTTCCACTTTATGCTTAAGCAGCATTTCGTATAAAGGAGTCCCTTCTTCGTAAATTAAATGATAGGCAGAGATATGTTCCACGTTGAGACTGATGGCTTGTTCCAGGTCTGCTTCCCAGCTTTCCTGAGTTTCTCCCGGCAAACCATACATCAGGTCAATACTTATATTTTTGAATCCAGCCAACCGGCATTCTTTAACTGCACTAATAGCTTGTCCGGCAGTATGTCTCCGCTTAAGCAAACGCAGCGTCTGTTCATTGAAGGTCTGTATGCCAATGCTGATGCGGTTAAAAGGCAGAGAAGACAGATCTTTTATATATTCAGGACTCAGATCATCGGGATTAGCCTCAAGCGTAATCTCTTTGCACTGCTCCAGATTGAATTCTTTTTTAATGGTGCTGAATATCTTTTCAAAATCCTCCCGCGATAATTGTGAAGGGGTGCCTCCTCCAAAATAAATTGTTTCGACCGGCTCATTTCCCAGATAAGATTTCCGTAGTTTAAATTCCTTGCAAAGTGCTGAAACATAACGATCTTTTGCTTCACTCCTTGTCGTGGAATAAAAGTCGCAATAGATGCAACGGGTCTTGCAAAAAGGGATGTGTAAATATATGCCAGCCATGTTTTTTTATGTTTTGGTATGCAAAAGTAAGACTTATTTGGTAAAAGTGATTCATTGCCGGGTGAATTAAGTAATCTATAAAGGTTAATTAAGGAATTCTCTGGCGGGTGTTAGACTCTTTGTTAAGGTTATGTTGTTATTTAGACCTACTCTTATAAATAATTATGTCTAGACTTAATATATTTTAGAAGTAGACCTTTCTATAATATAGTGTACTCTTTTAAATATAGTGTTCGCGGCAAATGTTCTTAGCTCTCTATATAAATAGGCTTAGCCTTCTATATAAAGATCTTTAACCATATAGTTGTGTTGCACAACATTGTTGTCTAACACTGATAAATAATTGGTTTTTAACTTATTAATTTATAATTTGCGCTCCACATAAAAGGTATGCGAGGAACATATCCGAGTTAATAATTAAATCTTATATATTATGAAAGTATATCAGACTAATGAAATTAAGAACATCGCCTTATTGGGAAGTTCAGGCTCTGGGAAAACCACTCTCGTTGAAGCGATGCTATTCGAGAGTGGTATTATAAAACGTAGAGGAAGCATCGCCACCAAAAACACAGTTAGCGATTACTTCCCGGTAGAACAGGAGTATGGTTATTCTGTGTTTTCTACTGTTTTTCATACCGAATGGAACGGGAAAAAGCTTAATATCATTGATTGTCCCGGTTCAGACGACTTTGTGGGTGGTGCTGTTACAGCATTAAATGTTACAGACACTGCCATTGTTTTAATAAACGGACAGTATGGGGTTGAAGTTGGAACTCAAAACCATTTCCGCTATACCGAAAAGTTTGGAAAACCCGTAATCTTCCTTGTTAATCAGCTTGATAATGATAAGTGCGATTATGATAATGTCCTTGAACAACTAAAAGATGCATACGGCTCCAAAGTTGTTCCTATTCAATACCCAATAGCCTGTGGTTCTGGCTTTAATTCCCTGATTGATGTCATTCTAATGAAGAAATTCACCTGGAAGCCCGAAGGTGGAACACCCACGATAGAAGATATTCCAGATGAAGAGATGGACAAAGCCATGGAAATGCATAAAGTGTTAGTTGAAGCCGCGGCTGAGAATGACGAAAGCCTGATGGAGAAGTTCTTTGAACAAGGAACATTGGAGGCAGATGAAATGCGTCTTGGCATTCGCGAAGGATTAGCTACTCGCAGTATCTTCCCTGTTTTCTGTGTATGTGCCGGAAAAGATATGGGTGTTCGCCGGTTGATGGAATTCCTTGGAAACGTAGTACCTTATGTTTCTGATATGCCTAAAGTAACAAACACCGAAGGAAAAGAAATTGCACCCGATGTAAATAAACCTACCTCTCTTTATTTCTTTAAAACAAGTGTGGAACCGCATATTGGTGAAGTTTCTTATTTCAAAGTAATGAGCGGAAAGGTGAAAGAAGGCGATGATCTGACAAATTCAGACAGAGGCTCAAAAGAACGTATTGCCCAGATATTTGTTGTGGCCGGGGCCAATCGTATAAAGGTTGAAGAACTTCAGGCCGGTGATATTGGCGCTACTGTAAAACTTAAAGATGTAAAAACGGGAAACACCCTGAATAGTAAGGATTGTGATAACAAGTTTAACTTTATTAAATACCCAAATTCCAGATACACCCGGGCAATAAAACCTCTAAACGAAGCAGATACTGAAAAGATGATGAGTATTCTTAACCGTATGCGCGAAGAAGATCCTACATGGGTTATAGAACAATCAAAAGAGCTGAAGCAAACATTGGTTCATGGTCAGGGAGAATTCCATCTCCGTACATTGAAATGGCGTTTGGAAAACAATGAGAAGCTAATGATTAAATATGAGGAACCGAAAATTCCTTATCGGGAAACCATAACAAAATCAGCCCGTGCAGACTATCGTCATAAGAAACAATCAGGAGGAGCCGGTCAGTTTGGCGAAGTGCATTTAATTGTAGAACCCTATAAAGAAGGAATGCCTGTACCCGAAATATATAAGTTCAACGGACAGGAATTTAAAATTTCTGTGAAAGGGAAAGAAGAAATCTCATTAGATTGGGGTGGAAAATTAGTATTCATTAACAGTATAGTAGGTGGATCTATTGATACACGCTTTATGCCTGCAATCTTAAAAGGAATCATGGCCAGGATTGAACAAGGTCCACTAACCGGATCTTATGCCCGTGATGTTCGCGTTATTGTTTATGAAGGGAAAATGCATCCGGTAGATTCTAACGAAATATCCTTTATGCTTGCCGGACGTAATGCTTTTAGTGAAGCTTTTAAGAATGCCGGACCAAAGATTCTGGAACCTATTTACGATGTGGAAATATTTGTGCCCAGTGATAAAATGGGTGATGTTATGGGAGACTTGCAGGGACGCCGGGCAATGATTATGGGAATGAGCAGTGAAAAAGGATTTGAAAAACTGATTGCTAAGGTTCCATTGAAAGAAATGTCCTCTTATTCAACTTCGCTCAGCTCGCTTACGGGTGGAAGAGCCTCTTTTATTATGAAATTCTCTAGTTATGAGCTTGTTCCGGCAGATATTCAAGATAAATTAATCAAAGAATTTGAAGCGAAACAAGTAAAAGAAGAATAATTCAATTTTATATTTAGAAAGATTAAAGTCGCCACTCGAATGTGTTTGGCGACTTTTTTTTTAACAAAATTTGATAATTAAGAGACTATTTATAGTATAATCCTTAATTTTATATTATTTTTGCAACTATATTAGCACTTTTTTTGTTATAATAATCAAATTAATATATAAAACGTGCTGTTCGGTTAATAATAGAAAACGCTCAGTTAAAACAGGTTAATCTGTTTTGAGTGTTAATTTAGGTATGTTAAATTCGCTGTATGAAGAAGTCAACAATCTGGATATTAGGTATTGTAATGGGACTTTCTTTTCTAAGTTTGCTTTATCTTCAGGTAAGCTACATAGAAGAGATGGTTAAAATGCGTAATGAGCAATTTGATGAATCCGTTAAGCGTAGCTTATATCAGGTTTCTAAAAATCTGGAATACGATGAAACCCTGAGATACCTGGAAAAGGATGTTGCTGAGACAGAACGAATAGCTTTGACCTCTCAGGCGGTTTCTCCTGCTGTGGCAGTTAATAGTAAAGAGTTTGTGGCGCATTCGCCGCACTATTCCGCACCAGCCACTTCTTCTGATTTTGAATTGAAAACAACAATGACAAAGCCTTCCGGATTACCAAAGGCAATGATCTCAAGAAAGCATGGAGAGAATGACATTCTTCAAACGTCCAAGACATTACAAGAGGCCATAAAAAACAGATATCTGCATCAAAGGGTTTTATTAGATGAAGTAGTATTGAATATTCTCTATAAATCGAGTGATAAAACATTAAATGAACGCGTTAATTTCAAGAACCTGGATGGCTATTTGAAATCCGAGTTTGTGAATAACGGCATTGACATTCCTTATCACTTTACGGTTACTGATAAAGATGGGAGGGAGGCATATCGGTGTCCGGATTATGAAGATAAAGGGAATGAAAACTCTTATACTCAAATTCTTTTTCCTAATGATCCGCCTGCAAAGATTAGTTTTATGAAGGTTCATTTTCCTTCCAGACGGGATTATATTTTTGATTCCATCAGTTTTATGCTTCCGTCTTTGGCATTTACATTGGTATTGCTTATTACATTCATCTTTACCATCTATATTGCTTTCAGGCAGAAAAAGCTGACGGAGATGAAGAATGACTTTATTAACAATATGACGCATGAATTTAAAACGCCTATATCAACAATTTCTCTGGCAGCTCAGATGTTGAAAGATCCGGCGGTGGGTAAATCTCCGCAAATGTTCCAACATATATCGGGAGTGATAAATGATGAAACGAAACGATTAAGGTTCCAGGTTGAGAAGGTGCTCCAAATGTCAATGTTTGAACGTCAGAAAGCAACACTGAAAATGAAGGAAATTGATGCAAATGATCTGATATCGGGCGTAATCAATACTTTTACACTGAAAGTAGAGAAGTATAACGGTAAGATTGATGCTAATCTGAATGCTGAGGATCCTAATATCTTTGTAGATGAGATGCATATTACTAATGTGATCTTTAACTTAATGGATAATGCGGTAAAATATAAGAAGCCGGAACAAGATTTGTTGCTTACTGTAACTACCTGGAATGAACCGGGTAAGTTATGTATATCCATTTCCGACAATGGAATAGGAATAAAGAAAGAGAATTTAAAAAAGGTCTTTGATAAGTTTTATCGGGTTCATACCGGTAATTTGCATGATGTCAAAGGCTTTGGATTAGGACTTGCTTACGTTAAAAAGATAATTCAGGATCACAAAGGTACTATACGTATTGAAAGTGAACTGGGTGTGGGAAGTAAATTTATTATTGTATTACCTTTACTAAATAATTAACAATATGGACGAGAAAATGCGTATTTTATTGTGCGAAGATGACGAGAATCTTGGCATGCTTTTGAGAGAATATTTGCAGGCAAAAGGATATTCTGCAGAGCTATATCCTGATGGTGAGGCTGGTTATAAGGCATTTCTGAAGAATAAGTATGATTTATGCGTATTTGATGTTATGATGCCAAAAAAAGATGGATTTACTTTGGCGCAGGAAGTTCGTGCGGCTAATGCTGAAATTCCTATCATATTCTTAACTGCAAAGACGCTTAAAGATGATATACTTGAAGGTTTCAAAATTGGAGCTGACGACTATTTAACCAAACCATTCAGCATGGAAGAGCTTACTTTTAGAATTGAAGCAATTCTGAGGAGAGTAAGAGGAAAGAAAAACAAAGAAAGTAATGTATATAAGATTGGTAAGTTTGTTTTCGATACTCAGAAGCAAATTCTTGCTATTGAAGGTAAGCAGACAAAACTTACTACTAAAGAATCAGAATTGCTAGGCCTTCTTTGCGCTCATGCTAATGAAATTTTGCAAAGAGATTTTGCTTTGAAAACAATTTGGATTGACGATAATTATTTCAATGCACGTAGTATGGATGTGTATATCACTAAGCTTCGTAAGCATTTGAAAGAAGATGAAACAATTGAAATTATCAATATTCACGGAAAAGGATATAAACTGATTACTCCTGAATTGGAAGCTTAATTATAAAATTCCCTATTAAGCATAAAGGCCGGAAAGTAACTTTCCGGCCTTTATGCTTTTAAATTAGAAGATGGAATTAGTCTTTTGTATTATGAAAAATGGCGCGAAGAACCTCCTGGCTTACTTCCAGCTCATTTAATGATATCCCCCGCAAAGCTTCTTTTAAGGTTAAAGCGGCAATTAACCTGGTCTTTTCTTCTATTTCGCGTCCTGTCTTGGTCAGGTGAATAAGGTTAGTCCTCCGGTCTTTTTTATCAGAGATGCGTACTACTAAATGCTGCTTCTCCATATTATCAATCAAGCGGGTCATGCTTGGTTTGTCTTTAAATGTTGCATTGCACAACTCTTGCTGAGTCACTCCGTCTTTTTCCCATAGGAATATAAGGACCGTCCATTGTTCAGGGCTGATTTCTAAATTGTTCTGCCTGAAGTTGCGCGATAGCTTTCTGTTTATAGCTGCCGATACTTTGCCATTTAATATGGCAAAAATTAACTGAATATCAAAATTAAATTGTTCTACCATGAAATTATTGTTTAAACAACCTTGCAAATATAGCATTCTTATCTCAAATAATATAAGCCTACGGATAAAAAACGATAAAAATAAAAAAGGATTAAAATGGTTTGTGGTTATAAATTAAATGTTTACCTTTGCATTCTCATAAAAAACAATTATTTATATTTTAATTAAACGAGTATGAATCAATACGAAACCGTTTTCATTTTGACTCCCGTTTTGTCTGATGTTCAGATGAAGGAAGCGGTAGAAAAATTCAAGGCTGTTCTGCAGGCAGAAGGTGCTGAGATTATTAATGAAGAGAATTGGGGACTCAAGAAATTGGCTTACCCAATCCAAAAGAAATCAACAGGTTTTTATCAGTTGGTAGAGTTTAAAGCAAATCCATCAGTTGTTGAAAAGTTAGAACTTGCTTTTCGTCGTGACGAAAAAGTTATCCGTTTCTTAACTTTTAGAATGGAGAAGTATGCTGCAGAGTATGCTGCTAAGAGAAGACATGTAAAATCAACTAAAAAGGAGGAAAACTAATCATGGCACAACAAAATCAATCAGAAATCAGATATTTGACTCCTCCTTCAGTAGACGTAAAGAAGAAGAAATATTGTCGTTTCAAAAAGAGCGGTATTAGATATATCGACTATAAAGATCCTGAATTCTTGAAGAAATTCTTAAACGAACAAGGAAAAATTCTTCCTCGTCGTATTACAGGTACTTCTTTGAAGTTCCAACGTAGAATTGCACAGGCAGTGAAGAGAGCACGTCACTTGGCGTTACTTCCATTTGTAACTGACATGATGAAATAATAAGGAGGAATAGTATGGAAATTATATTGAAAGAAGACGTAGTAAATTTGGGTTATAAGAACGATATTGTAACTGTTAAGTCTGGTTATGGTCGTAACTTCCTTATTCCTACAGGGAAAGCTGTTATTGCTTCTCCATCTGCAAAAAAAATGTTAGCTGAAGATTTGAGACAACGTGCTCACAAACTAGAGAAAATCAAAAATGATGCTGAAGCAGCTGCTGCTAAGCTTAAAGATGTTTCTCTGACAATTGCTACTAAGGTTAGCTCTACTGGAACTATTTTTGGTTCTGTATCTAACATCCAGATAGCAGATGCACTTGCTAAACTTGGCTTTGAAGTTGATAGAAAGATTATTACTGTTAAGGACGCTGTTAAAGAAGTTGGTTCTTATGTTGCTGTAGTTAAGCTTCACAAAGAGGTTTCTATTGAAATTCCTTTTGAAGTAGTTGCAGAATAATAAATTCTTCATCTAAAGATAAAAAAAGAGACTACCTCAATGAGGTGGTCTCTTTTTTTTTATCTAATGGTAGGGTTAGGGTAGATTATTTGAATTGTACAACCTGCGAATCCTGGATTATCGATATTGATAAGAATGGGCAATCTATATTCTTAGGGATTAAGTATAAAAGTAAATATTTTCTTCTTGCAGGAAATAACTTAAGGGTGTAGAGAGAAATGGCAAGTTATAAATAAACAAGGATAATAGAGCGCTTTGTTTTTTATGCGAGGAATAGTTGTACTGCCTGATTAAGGATGGGCTTTGAAATGGGTAGTGAGTGGAGGATATTTGAAGGAAGGATATGGGCATAAAAAAAGTCTGACGCTCTTAGAGCATCAGACTTTAATTTCTCTTTGCGAGTTCGTTGATTACTGAGCTACAGTTGTAGTTGTAGTAGCTGCGCTATCAGGAGTTGCAGTTGAATCAGAAGCTGCTGCTGCTGCTGCTTCAGCTTCAGCTGCTGCAATTGAATCAGCGATTCTGATAGAATCAGCTTGTTTTGCAGCTTGGTCTGCTGCTTTGTTACCACAAGATGCGAAAGAAACTGCTGCAATAGCAACGAACATCAATACTAACTTTTTCATTTTCTTTGATTTTTAAATCTGTAATACAATTAATTGCTTTATTAAAACATTGCAAATGTATGGACTTTTTTGATATGTTGTATCTAAAAGATGAATTATTTTATATATTTTTTTCGAATATTTTTTTCTATTCTCTTTTGTGATGCAACAATAATATGCCTAATCCTCTGCTATACTGTTATATAGGTACCTTTTTATGCTTTTCTTAGGGGTCTTCTCAAAGGCTGTTGGATAGAGCTGAATGTGACTCACCTTTTCATAATTTGCAATTATTTTATTTAGATTCCTTAGATTTTCATCCATGATTGCTTTTAGGTTGTCTTCATGATCTAATCCAAGTGAATCTAATGTTTCGTAGTCCGGATAAACAAGCGCCACCAGTTTTTTATTCTTTTCAATGATCAGGCTTTCCATAATAAATGGCAGGTTATTTAGTTTGGCCTCTATTTCTTCAGGGAAGATGTTTTGTCCGCTTGAACTCAATATCATAGATTTGCTTCTTCCTCTAATATATATGTTGCCGTCTACATCTATGGTACCAAGGTCTCCTGTTTTAAGCCATCCATCTTCAGTAAAGACCTCTTTTGTTGCTTTTTCATTCTTATAATATCCTTTCATCACGTTTTCACCCCTAACCTGAATTTCTCCGGTGGTGTTGTATGCGTCTTCAGAATCAATCCTTACTTCCATAATATCCAGAATCTTTCCGGAACAGCCAGGGATAAATTCGTTCCAAGGGCTATAACCAACTAGCGGACCACATTCTGTCATTCCATAACCAATAGTAAAGGGGAATTTTATTCTATAAAAGAATTCCACTACTTCAGGATTCATTGCTGCTCCGCCAATAATGATTTCTTTAAATCGTCCACCTAGCGCATCTATCAGCTTCTTACGAATCTGTGCATAGATTTGTGCATCTAATAAGGGAATGTTGAGCGCCCACTTCATTCCTTTCTTATTTATCAGAGGTTGTATCACGTTTTTATATATTTTCTCTATTACAAGCGGAACCGTAATGATAAGATTTGGACGGACCTCTTCAAAGGCTTTCATGAGAATCTTTGGAGAAGGGGTTTTTCCGAGTAGGGTAACGTGGGTACCTACTGCCGTGGCTGTAAGAAAGTCAAATGCACAGCCATATGCATGAGCCAAAGGCAGAAAAGATAAGACATTATCTCCTCGTTTAAGTAATTCGGTACGTATTCCGAAAGTTACATTTCCGGCAAGGTTATTACCCGTTAGCATCACTCCTTTACTGAATCCCGTTGTTCCGGAAGTGTAATTGAGCAGCATTACCTTATCATTTGATAAAGTAGTATACTCGATGTTTTCCTTACCAAATCCTTTTGGATAAACTTCGTGTATAGTTGCGTCCATGTGTTTAATAAACTTTTGAACTGTTTCGCCATCACGCTGATGCAGACATCTGAAATCGGTTAATGAAAAAACACCCCTGAGCTCATTGAGCTTTTCTTCTTCCAGTGTTTCCCAGATGCTATCACTGGTAAACAGGAATACCGATTCTGAATGATTCACAATATGATGCACATCTTCGGGATTAAAATCCTGCAGAATGGGAACTACAACGGCGCCGTAAGTGATTGTTGCCATATAGGCTATACACCAACGGGAATTGTTTTTCCCTATAACTGCTATTTTGTCTCCTCGCCTTAAGCTGCAGTGGTGAAATAAAAGATGCAGTTTTGCTATTTCTTCAGCAACTTCCCCATAGGTATACGTTATGCCTTCTCCATAATCAGTAAAGCAAGGTAGCTCCCAATTCTCTTTAAAGCTATTTTCATACAGCTTAATAAAGTTTTCTTTTATCATTGCACGTTTTTTGATAATTTGTGCAAACATATATATAAACTTCCATACTCGAAAATGTTTCTCTAATAAAGTAAATAGTTGTATAACAACTTTTAATTATAATAATGTGTAACTTTGCACCCGATAATATTTATAAAAGAATATGATAGATACTAGTATATTTCAGGATAAAACAGCCGTTTATTATACTTTAGGCTGTAAATTAAACTTTTCAGAAACCTCTACTATTGGCCAGGTTCTTCGTGAGGCAGGTATACGTACTGCCAGAAAGGGAGAGAAAGCTGATATTTGTGTTGTTAATACCTGCTCGGTAACAGAAATGGCCGATAAGAAATGTCGCCAGGCTATTCACCGTTTGGTTAAGCAGCATCCGGGTGCTTTTGTTGTTGTAACTGGCTGCTATGCCCAACTTAAACCCGAAAATGTGGCTCAGATTGAAGGCGTGGATATTGTATTAGGTGCAGAACAAAAGAAAGACTTACTTCAATATTTGGGTGACTTACATAAACACGAAAAAGGAGAAGCCATAGCTTCCACTACAAAAGATATTTGTTCATTCGCGCCATCCTGTTCACGTGGAGACCGTACCCGGTATTTCCTTAAAGTACAAGACGGTTGTGATTATTTCTGCTCATATTGTACAATTCCTTTTGCACGAGGCAGAAGTCGTAACGGAAGAATTGATTCAATGGTTGAACAAGCTGAGAATGCAGCATCTGAAGGAGGGAAGGAAATTGTTATTACCGGTGTTAATATTGGTGATTTTGGAAAAACTACAGACGAGAACTTCTTTGATTTGGTAAAGGCACTGGATGGGGTTCAAGGAATTGAACGTTACCGTATTTCTTCAATAGAACCTAATCTGCTTACGGATGAAATAATTGAATATGTTTCTCAGTCCCGCAGTTTTATGCCTCATTTTCATATTCCGCTTCAGTCGGGTAGCGATGATGTACTGAAACTTATGCGCCGTCGTTATGATACTTCACTTTTTGCAGAAAAGATAGGAAAGATAAAGGAAGTTATGCCTGATGCTTTTATTGGAGTAGATGTAATTGTTGGCACGCGTGGAGAAACAGACGAGTATTTTGAACAAGCATATAAATTCCTGGAAGGATTGGATGTCTCTCAATTGCATGTGTTTAGCTATTCGGAACGTCCGGGCACTCAGGCTTTGAAAATTGATTATGTGGTTTCGCCAGAGGTAAAACATCAAAGAAGTCAGCGATTATTGGCTCTTTCTGATGAAAAAACAAAAGCTTTTTATGCGAAACGAATTGGAGAAACAAAAACTGTTCTTCTTGAAAAATCTAAATCAGGTGCTCTTATGCACGGATTTACTGAAAACTATATCAGAGTGGAAGTAGAGAATGCTCCAAAACTGGACAACCATTTGGTGAAAGTATGTTTAGGAGACTTTAACGAAGACGGAACAGCACTTAAAGGAATTATAATAGAATAACAGATGTCGAAATTAGTCTACATATTTGCGTACATCGGCATATGGCTACTGGCTATAATGCCTTTCAGAATGCTTTATATGGTTTCTGATATTCTTTATATCCTGATAGCTAAAATTGTTGGCTACAGAAAGGCTGTTGTCAGGGAGAATCTGAGGAACTCTTTTCCTGAGAAGACAAAAAAAGAATTACGAGCCATTGAACGTAAGTTTTATCACTACATTTGCGATTATATGCTGGAGAGCATGAAGATGCTGCGCTTGCCGAAAGAAGAATTATTTCAGCGTTTAACATTTCATAACACGGATCTTTACCTTGAAATGCTTGAGAAGCATGGGGGAATCATTATTATGATGCCTCATTATGCTAACTTTGAGTGGACCGTTAGCATTGGTTCTTTTATGAAAGAGGGAGATATTCCCATGCAAGTATATAAGCCTATTAGCAATAAATACATCGATGAACTTTTTAAATATATCCGTTCCCGTTTTGGAGGTTATAATGTTCCCAAGCATGATGCCGTTCGGGAGGTTTTAAAGGCAAAACGCGCAGGGAAGAAACTGGTGTTAGGGTTAATTGCCGATCAGTCTCCTAATCCTAGTGGTTTGCATTTCTGGACAACCTTCCTGAATCAGGAAACTTCTTTTATGGATGGGGGAGAACGAATTGCCCGGATGATGGATTTTCCTGTGTTCTATTGTGAAATTGAAAAAGAGAAGCGAGGCTATTGTGATGCTACCTTTGAGTTAATGGTAGAATTTCCCAAGCAGACAGCCAATGGAGAAATTACAGAAATGTTTGCACGAAAAGTGGAACAAACAATTCTTCGTGAACCAGGATATTGGTTCTGGTCTCATAAACGATGGAAACACAAACGTCAAAACAAAGAATAAATGAGTAAAGTAGCAGTCGTTATATTGAATTGGAACGGGAGTGAGATGCTTCGTACATTTCTTCCTTCTGTTATCCGATATTCCGCGTTAGCTGGAGTAGAGGTTTATGTGGCGGATAATGCTTCCACGGATTCTTCATTATCGGTTCTCAATGATGAGTTTCCGTCTGTAAAACAAGTGATACTTGATAAGAATTATGGCTTTGCAGATGGTTACAATAAAGCTTTAGCTCAGATTGAAGCTGAATACTTTGTACTTCTCAATTCTGATGTGGAAGTTACGGAACACTGGTTGGAGCCAATGATTACTTATCTGGATGCTCATCCGGAGGTTGCAGCTTGTCAGCCTAAGATTTTAAGTTGGAAACAGAAAGACTACTTTGAATATGCCGGTGCCTGTGGAGGGTATATTGATCGATATGGCTATCCTTTTTGCAGGGGCCGGATTCTGGATGCTGTGGAGAAAGACAACGGACAATATAATGATGTTCTTCCTGTGTTTTGGGCTACAGGGGCATCGCTCTTTATCCGGTCATCTGATTATAGGGATGCCGGTGGATTAGATGGACGCTTTTTTGCTCACATGGAAGAGATTGATCTTTGCTGGCGTTTGAGAAGTCGTGGCAGAGGACTGGTATGTATTCCTCAAAGCGTGGTTTATCATGTAGGAGGAGCCACCCTTAAAAAAGAGAATCCTCGTAAAACATTTCTTAATTTCAGAAACAATCTTTTGATGCTTTATAAGAATCTTCCCGAAAGTGAATTACGGCATGTAATGTTTGTCCGTTGTTTGCTGGATTATCTGGCAGCTTTTAGCTTTTTATTGAAAGGGGGAGTGGCAAATATGACAGCGGTGTTACAAGCCCGAAAGGAATATCATGCCATTCGCAAGGATTTTAGGGCTTCCCGAGAGGCTAATCTTGAAAAAACTTCGCTTCAGGTGATTCCCGAACAAATAAAAAAGAGTATTTTAGTGCACTATTATTGGGGAAGAAAGAAATTCTTCTCTCAATTAAATAGATTCTAACACATAAATTGAAGAATATGAAGAAGTTAATTAGAAAAATAGGTCTGGTAGCTCATGACGGTATGAAGAAGGATCTTATAGAATGGGTTATTTGGAATTCGGAACTGCTGATGGGGCATAAGTTTTATTGCACAGGTACAACGGGTACACTGATTCGTTCGGCTTTAAAGGACAAACATCCGGATGAAGAATGGGACATAACAATATTAAAGTCCGGTCCGCTAGGTGGCGACCAACAAATGGGTTCGCGTATTGTGGATGGTGAGATAGACTATCTGTTCTTCTTTACCGACCCAATGACTTTGCAACCTCATGATACGGATGTAAAAGCATTGACTCGTTTGGCCGGAGTAGAAAACATTGTGTTCTGCTGTAACCGTTCCACAGCCGATCATGTTATCTCCAGTCCTCTCTTTATTGATCCCGACTATGAACGTACTCGTCATGATTATTCTAATTACGCAAAACGTTTTGAGAATAACCCTGTGGTACAGGAAGCTGTAGGAAATGTAGAAAAGAAAAAAGGAAGTAAGACTCTTTAATAAGCTTTTTTTATATTGGAAAAGGTTCATCGCTTCTGTGGCTATTACTAGAGCTGAATTACAATTATTTTTCTTGTTTCCAGGTATATTTGGTTTTAAATTCATTAATGCATTGAAGGGTAAGTCTTTATCTTTTCTCATAGTGATTTAAGTTTTTAAATGTTGGTTATTCTCAAAATGGCCGTTTTGATTTCTTCTTCCATGCAAATGTATGGATATAAACAAAGCGTTCCAAATAGAAAATGTAAGAATCGACAAATTAATCACTTTACGTCTAAAAAATCACATTTGTGCAAAAATGTACAATATATGATGGAGGAAAATAAAGCTTAAAAGGCCCTTTTTTGACGAAATGAACCTGCCGATAAACCTGCCGATTTTACACTCATGCAAAATATTGAAATACAGACAGTTGCAAGGAATGACTAATCAATTCGCGCTCATCAAACTGCACTGAAGAAATATATTAAATAGTTTTATTTTTAAATAAAAAATAAAAGCCGTGTATTTCCTTGAATATTTAGAGAAAAAGAAATGCATGGTGCAAACCTGAACCTTGGTAGCGCATCAGTTATTTTTTATTGTTTCAAACCATCAGGTGAAATTTACAGGAGTTTAATTCTAAATCCATTCGCCAATAAATAAAAATCATTGGAGAATGGATTTTATTTATTGGCGAATGATTTTTACTTTGAAATAGAATGATTTATGCAAAACAAATTCAGCTTGAAGCAATGAATGACAATTTTAAAACCTTGCTTTTTTATAAATCTTGCTAAAAATGTGCTCCTTTTTAAGTTTTCTCCCTTCTAAATAGTTATATTTGGCAAGCTATTTGTAATGTAATTAATAGTATTAACTAAAAGAAAAAGATATGCCTATTTCGTGGATTCTATTTATCGGCATTGCCGTAGTAAGCTTTATAGTGCAAAAGTCGTTGCAAAGCAAGTTTAAGAAATATTCCAAAATTCCTCTTTCCAACGGAATGACAGGTCGTGATGTTGCATTAAAAATGCTTCAGGATAATGGAATTTTTGATGTGCAGGTAACTAGTACACGCGGTCATTTGACCGATCATTATAATCCTGCCAATAAGACAGTAAATTTGAGTGAGAGTGTATATTCAACCAATAGTGTGGCAGCTGCAGCTGTTGCGGCTCATGAATGTGGTCATGCGGTTCAGCATGCACGTGCTTATGCTCCTCTTACTCTACGTTCTAAGCTAGTGCCTGTGGTTACTTTCTCTTCACAATGGATGACCTGGTTATTGATTGGAGGAATTCTTATGATAAATTCTTTCCCACAATTGTTACTGGCTGGAATTATTTTATTTGCCATGACCACTTTATTTAGCTTTATAACATTGCCGGTTGAAATCAATGCCAGCAAACGTGCATTAGTATGGCTAAGCAGTGCAGGCATCACAAATACATATAATCATGCTCAGGCAGAAGACGCACTTCGCTCGGCTGCTTATACTTATGTTGTTGCTGCTTTGGGCTCTTTGGCAACATTGATATATTATATTATGATCTTTATGGGAAGAAGAGACTAATCAATATATCCACTTTTAGAATCGGATTTTTGATTTCAGTCTTGAATAGAAATATGAAAAAGAAGAGGGTACCAAATACTTTTTGAACATCCTCTTCTTCTTTATGACAAAATGGCATTAATTCTCAGGAGATTGCCAAAAGTATTCAGCATTGTCGGTAGCACCTTTCTGTTTATCTGTTATCTCGGGCGCGGAAGATGGATAAAGCATGATAACTGCCGGAGAAGAAATTCCCTCTATCTGGGTTTCAGTATTATATCCGTAATGCAGTACGCACTCCATTCTATAGAGATTCTTGGTCATGTAATAATCAAGATAGTGCTCTTTTGTTTCTTTCTTTTTGTTGTTCCAGTTAGCATCCTCATTCATTTGAAGCGGAGCACCGCTTATCAGCCGTTCGCGTACTTCGGCAACACCAAGCATTGTTCCGTTATCATCCATTACATACGCATTGAAAGTGGGGTCCATCCATATCCATTTATCCAATGTATTAAAGTAAACCACATTAATAACATGGCAATCATCGATGTATTTTTTAGGCAAACAAGTAACAATACGCGATTTGAATCCCATTGCCAGATAACATTCATTCAGTATCTGCGCTATCATCCTACAATTAATCCCTCTATTCTCTTTTTGGCAAACCTTAACCAGGTCTATCGCATTCTTTGATTCCGGATTTGCGGAACGTCCATCGTGGCGCACTACATTATGAGTCCAATGAAGCAAATTCTTTATTTTAGAAATCTCATTCCCGCTGCCGGCAATGCTATCCAAATTAAAATATTCACGAACTCTAACCAGGTTGCTATCATTTGGGGCAGAGTAAGTAAATCGTGGTAGGAGAGTGTCTGCTTTATTTGTGTAGCCGTTTGCTTGTTTTAATATGTTTTGATAATCACCTTCAACCCGTATTTTTTCCATCAACGCGATAAATTCCTTGTCTGCTCTGATATTATCCAGATCGGGGTCTTTGCTGGAGTATGTATAGTTTGTCCACCCGTTTTCAACAGCTTTCGTAAAAGCCTCTACCGCCTTTTTCTTTTTATTCATTATTGACCGGTAACAGGCAATATTGTAATATAGAATTCCTTTAACTGGACTTATTTTTTTCTTTATATCTTCCTGGTAAGAAAGAATTGTTTTGATCATTGCCATATCCAGCTCTTCTGCTTTCTTGTAATCTTTTGCATCCCTTGCCAGTTTAACTAAACGGCTTTGCTCAGTGAAGTACTTTTTCACTTCATCCATAGTAACCTGCGCATGTGCTGCAGATACGCCCCAGACAATAAACAGTATGCAGACAAATGTTCTCATAAGTTCATCTTTTATAAGTTTATTCCTGTTATTATGTCTATTCATATTATAGACGCTTTAATGTACTAATAAGTTCTAGTAAATGAGTTCTTTTTTTTATAAAATCAATAATTTAGCGTAACTTTGCGGCACAAAAAGATAATTAATTATGGCAAAACCAAGTATACCCAAAGGAACGCGTGACTTTTCGCCCATTGAAATGGCGAAGCGCAACTATATATTCAATACAATCCGTGAAGTTTTTCATCTTTTCGGATTCGAGCAAATTGAAACTCCTGCAATGGAGAATCTTTCTACTTTGATGGGTAAGTACGGAGATGAAGGTGATAAATTATTATTTAAGATACAAAATTCAGGCGATTACTTCTCCGGACTCACGGATGAGGAACTTCTGTCCCGCAATGCTGCCAAAATGGCAAGTAAGTTCTGCGAAAAAGGTTTGCGTTATGATCTTACTGTACCTTTTGCCCGTTATGTAGTAATGCACCGGGATGAACTGAATTTCCCTTTCAAACGTTATCAAATTCAGCCGGTATGGCGTGCCGACCGTCCTCAAAAAGGGCGTTACCGCGAGTTTTACCAGTGTGATGCCGACGTAGTGGGAAGCAACTCATTGCTTAATGAAGTGGAGTTGATGCAGATGGTTGATTCTGTTTTTACTCGTTTGGGAGTAAGAGTCTCTATTAAGATTAACAACCGGAAAATATTAAGCGGGATAGCTGAGATTATAGGTGAAGCAGAAAAGATTGTTGACATAACTGTGGCAATTGATAAACTGGATAAAATAGGTTTGGAAAATGTAAATACCGAGCTTTCTTCTAAAGGTATCTCTGATGAAGCAATAGCCAAACTGCAACCAATTATTTTATTGAGCGGAACGAATGCTGAAAAGTTGAATACCCTTAAAACGGTTCTTGCCGATAGTGAAATAGGAATGAAGGGCGTGGAAGAAAGTGAATTCATTCTTTCTAAACTTTCTTATTTAAGCATAAACTCTGAAATAGAACTCGATTTGACACTTGCCCGCGGATTGAATTATTACACAGGGGCTATTTTTGAAGTAAAAGCCCTGGATGTACAAATAGGAAGTATTACCGGAGGCGGTAGATATGACAATCTGACAGGGGTATTTGGTATGGCTGGAATTTCCGGCGTTGGAATATCTTTCGGTGCCGATCGCATCTTTGATGTATTGAATCAATTAGAACTTTATCCAAAAGAAGCCGTGAACGGCACACAATTAATGTTTGTGAATTTTGGAGAGAAGGAAGCCGATTATTGTCTGCCATTCCTGGCAAAGGCCCGCGAGGCAAATATCCGTGCGGAATTGTATCCTGATTCTGCCAAGATGAAGAAGCAAATGGGATATGCTAATGATAAAAAGATTCCTTTTGTTGCCATTGTTGGTGATAATGAGATGAATGAGGGTAAAATCATGCTTAAAAATATGGAAAGTGGAGAACAACAGTTGCTGGATATTGTTCAGTTAATAGCTGCTGTTACCAAATAAAGACTTTAATATATTCTATAAAGAAAGCCAATTTGTATCGTTTTACTGACAAATTGGCTTTCTTTGTTCTTTGAACTAGTCCTATAATGTCTTTTTTAGAGATGTTATTTGTTTGGCATAGTTTTAGCAGTATATTTAACGTAGTAAAAAACATAATAGTCAAACATTAAAATATTAAAGAACTATGAACATTAAACCATTAGCAGACAGAGTGCTTATTCTTCCTGCTCCTGCAGAAGAAAAAACAATCGGTGGTATTATCATTCCCGATACAGCAAAAGAAAAACCTTTGAAAGGTGAAGTTGTAGCAATTGGTCACGGTACAAAAGATGAAGAAATGGTACTGAAAGTAGGCGATACAGTCCTTTACGGCAAATACGCCGGAACAGAACTTGAAGTCGAAGGTGCTAAATACCTTATCATGCGTCAAAGTGACGTTCTTGCAACTCTCTAATTCTAATTTTTCATTAATCATTATTAATTAAAGAATCATGGCTAAAGATATAATATTCAATATCGATGCTCGCGACCAACTAAAAAAAGGTGTCGATGAGCTTGCAAATGCAGTAAAAGTAACTCTTGGTCCTAAAGGCCGTAACGTTATTCTGGAAAAGAAATTTGGTGCTCCTCACATTACTAAAGATGGAGTAACTGTAGCTAAGGAAATTGAATTGAGTGATCCTTTCCAGAACACAGGGGCTCAGTTAGTAAAGGAAGTTGCTTCTAAAACTGGTGAAGATGCTGGTGATGGAACAACAACTGCAACTGTTCTTGCTCAGTCAATTGTTGGTGTAGGTATGAAGAATGTTGCTGCAGGTGCAAACCCAATGGATTTGAAACGCGGTATTGATAAAGCTGTTGAAGCAGTTGTTGCATCTATCAAAAAACAATCTGAAATGGTTGGCGATAACTATGATAAGATTGAACAAGTAGCTCGTATCTCTGCAAACAATGATGCAACAATAGGTAAATTGGTAGCAGATGCTATGCGTAAAGTTTCTAAAGATGGTGTAATTACTATTGAAGAGGCTAAAGGTACAGATACCACTATTGGTGTAGTAGAAGGTATGCAGTTTGATCGTGGTTATCTTTCTGCTTATTTCGTAACCAATACTGAGAAGATGCAATGCGAAATGGAGAATCCATACATCCTTATCTATGATAAGAAGATATCCAATCTGAAAGATATGCTTCCTATTCTGGAACCAGCCGTACAAACAGGTCGTCCATTATTGATCATTGCTGAAGATGTAGACAGTGAAGCATTAACTACCTTGGTTGTTAACCGTCTTCGTTCTCAATTGAAGATCTGTGCAGTGAAGGCTCCGGGCTTTGGTGACAGAAGAAAAGAAATGCTTGAAGATATTGCTATCTTGACAGGTGGACTTGTAATCAGCGAAGAAAAAGGTATTAAACTGGAACAAGCTACAATTGAAATGCTTGGTTCTGTTGAGAAGGTAACAGTTTCCAAGGATAACACAACCATTGTAAATGGCGCAGGTTTAAAAGAAAATATTGATGCTCGTATCAATCAGATCAAGACTCAGATTAAAACTACAACATCTGACTATGATAAGGAAAAGCTTCAGGAACGTTTGGCTAAATTAGCCGGTGGTGTTGCCGTACTTTATGTAGGTGCTGCTTCTGAAGTTGAAATGAAAGAAAAGAAAGACCGTGTAGATGATGCACTTTGTGCAACCCGTGCGGCTATTGAAGAAGGAATTGTTCCTGGTGGTGGTGTTGCATATATCCGTGCAATTGATGTACTGGAAGGAATGAAGGGTGACAATGCTGATGAAACAACCGGTATTGAAATCATTAAACGCGCCATTGAAGAACCTCTTCGCCAGATTGTAGTTAACGCTGGAAAAGAAGGAGCTGTTGTTGTTCAAAAGGTTCGTGAAGGAAAAGGTGACTTTGGTTACAATGCTCACACTGATGTTTATGAAAACATGTATGCTGCCGGAGTTGTTGATCCAGCTAAGGTTACTCGTGTAGCTCTTGAAAATGCTGCTTCCATTGCAGGTATGTTCTTAACTACAGAATGTGTTATCGTAGAAAAGAAAGAAGATAAGCCAGAAATGCCAATGGGTGCTCCAGGTATGGGTGGCATGGGCGGAATGATGTAATTCGTTTAACCACTATATTTCTTAGAAGAGGCTGTCCCCACAAGGATGGCCTTTTCTCTTTCATATAATAAAAGTAGGCAACCCCATCCAGAGTTGCCTACACAATATAACTTTTATTCTAATAATCAACAGGGATCACCTCTGTCAGTAGGCGAATATTTTATTTTGTACTTGCTTTAAATACCTCATTCAACTTGTTTCCAGTGATCTTGATCAGATAAAGACCTTTTGGTAGATCACCTAAATTTATAGTCTCTTCTTGTTTGCTTGTAATTGAACTGATTTTTTTGCTTTGAAGTTTTTGTCCATTTACATTAAAGACATTGATTTGTACATTTGTATCTCCTTGTGTAAATAAGAAATTAATCAAATTTTGATTGTCTGGAGTAGAATACATCAATATGGATTGTGGCAGTAAAGGCATGTCTTCAATAGATGTAGATCGTTTTATTACCTCAATAAGTCCATTGAAGGCATCAATCTTACCGTATCCCCAGGTGCTATTCCCATTAGGAAGTATTGCTCCTGTATAGTCGTCATTGATTGATGTCTTTTGGAGGATACTTTTTACTTCATCCGGCGTAAGATCCGGATTAACTTGCAACCACGTTGCCAAAACACCTGTTACGTAAGGTGTAGACATTGAAGTACCGGCCATTACACCATAATAATAAGCTTTGTCGCCTATTGTTGTTGCTTTTACTCTTAATGATGGTTCCGTAGTATCATAACTGGATACAGAAGATGCAATAAGACTTCCCGGTGCCGTTATTTCAGGTTTCATGCGTCCATCTAGAGTGGGGCCTTTACTTGAAAAAGTAGCCAGGTCGTTTAATGTTTGATTAGTTAAATTGTAGGTATCATTGTTCAGATCGGTATATGAAGTGCCGCTTACGTATGCTCCCACACTGACTATTTGTTTACCTGTACCTCCTATTTCACCAATGGAATATTTATTATCACCGTCTGACCATCCGGGGAAATTGAAACTGCTAAAATTGCAATAGGTGTCATCATACCAGGCGTTTACAGTCCCTTCTGTTGCTTTTATGATGAGTGCAAGACAGTTTCCAGCAGTGATTGAAGATAAGTCTGATTCTATAAGTACATTGGGTTTCTTGTTTATTGGATTGAGCCCTGAAGATAAATAAATATATCCCCTTGCACCATTATCTGTTATTTTATTGACCAATAATCTGATACTTTCATTTGCAGTTGCAGACGCACTGAATTCCGGACTTATATAAACAGACTTTTTGTTTATTGTATCGTATATACATACTTGTACTTTATAATCTTTTCCTACTTCTCCCCAAATGTCGCTGGCAATATTATTATACTCGCAGAATGTTTTGAATATGGTGTCTGTCTGGTTAAATAATTTTGAAGCGTGTATGTTTTTATTTCCTTCATTACCGGCAGCACCAACTAATAATCGTCCTTTCCCTTGCATCTCGTCAGTTAATTGATCAAAAGTAGATGTTCCGTCATGTGGCCCAATATAAATACCTAAGCTGAGATTGATAACACAAGGTTTACCTACAGATGTTGCATAATCATAGATATACTTTATACCATCGGAGATGCTTACATTAGTTCCACTGAATGAAACCAATACAATATCTGCTTCACCTGCAATTCCATAATACGTATTTCCATTCGAGTTATCCGCTCCGGCAGCGATACCTGTAACATGTGTTCCGTGAGAATTATCAGCCATATCATAGGTTGCTGCTAAAATAGAATTCTGATCACTATATTCTGTTCCGTAATTAAAAGCCGAAGGAACTGGGCCGGTTTCTGCATTCTGATCCCATACTTTTTTTATGCGATACTCCGTATGTTCTTTATTATAGAAGTTGGGATGTCCGTATTCAAATCCGTTATCAATAATCCCAATTACTACATTTTTACCAAAGTATGGTTCGGATAACGGAGCTGTCCCTGCTTGCACCTTATCAACATTGGAGGAAACTCTGGCTTTGTTCATCTTACGTTGTACGGGAGTTCCCATTTG
Source organism: Bacteroidaceae bacterium (assembly GCA_963667395.2). GTDB lineage: Bacteria > Bacteroidota > Bacteroidia > Bacteroidales > Bacteroidaceae > Bacteroides. Next base: position 2,171,235 of record CAXXJL010000001.1, on the reverse strand, counting down.
CACGTATTTAACTTCAGGCAAAGCTGCAACAGTTTCGAGTATATTTACAGGAACCTGAGCGGTGATTATATTTCCTCTACGAGAACTTACTTTTACGCCTTCCTGTTCCAGAACTTGCGTTTCTGCATTATCTGCCAGATAAATAAAAGCGCTTACATATTCCTTTGAACCCGATTTTGTTACTAAAGCTTTTTGATAGAGTGCTTTTTTTTGTGTGGAAGATGCATCCGGTTGGTTCATCTTTGAGAGAAAAGATTTTGTGTAATGGGATAGTTTTCCCGGTGTGACCTGAGCTTGCGCAGTAGCAAGGAAGAAAGCCATAAAGAAGTAATACAATAGGGTTATACGTTTCATTTGTTTATGCGTTATATTGAATTTTGTATTTAATATAAAATTAAGTTGCTAAATTATTTTTTTGTTCTCACTTTCTGACCAATTTCAATATAGGTAATCCCTTTGATTTGAATGAATAAAGGTATATTTTTAATCGGTATTGAGAAGGTTTTTATCATACTGGCAGACGTTACTACATTTCCACCAATATTCTCAATATCAGCTTTATTAAAAGTGCTGTCAGTATGTAGAAACCCGGAAATGAAAAACTGTTGATTCTGCTCTCTCAAAGAATAGCGTTTTATTAATTTCTGTGATGGAATAAACTGTTCCAACAATTTTCCATCAGCTTCTTCTGTCAACTCTCTCCAAAAAGTGTTGAAACTGTTGGATAATTGTGCTTTACTCACAGATGTTTGTTGGGTGTTCTCTGTGCTGGTATTCTTATTGGACGATGCACATCCAACTAACATAATTATAACTATTCCGCAACAGAGGAATTTTGCCTTCATTTCTCTAATCTTATCAGTATTTTAGATTACAAATATATGTTTTTTTTCTAAGTAAATGGTATTTATATACATAAATGCATAATCTTGGAATTTTTAATCATTTTATTTATGAAATATGCATTATTAATGCGAATGAATTTGTTGTAATGACAAAGATATACGCCAGAAGTTTTAATTTTGCACAATTAATTGATACACCTATAATAGAAATGAAGTTTGTAAAACAATATATGTCTATAAAAGAAACACTGGATGAACTGACAGAAACCTATAATACTCCGGCTTTTATAGAAACTGATCCTATACAGTTTCCCCGAAGGTTTACCCGGTTGGAAGATATAGAAATCTCTGCATTGCTCACTTCGGTAATAACCTGGGGGAAGCGTGAATTGATCCTTCGGGATGCTGAAAGGATGCATCAAATGATTGGAGATAGCCCGTATGATTATATTATGAATCAGGAGTGGGCAGCTTTGAAAGATTCAGGAAAGAATATTCATCGTACCTTTTTTGAACGAGATTTGTGGCATATCTGTCAGGGATTGTTCCTTTTTTATCAGGAAAACAATTCTTTGGAAGAATTATTCTTAACTGATGGTATTTTGCCTGGTCTTGATAAACTTTCGGGGTTGATGAATACTCGTCACATATCCTCTCCTCGTACTAAGAGTCCATGTAAACGAACAAATCTGATGCTTCGCTGGCTGGTTAGGAATGATGGAATTGTGGATATGGGTGTGTGGAAGAAAATATCTCCGTCACAACTGATTATTCCGCTTGATGTGCATGTAGGACGGGTTTCAAGAACTATCTGGAATGATCTTCCCAAAACCGACCGCCTCTCAACTGCTTTAATGATAACAAATCATCTTTTAGAATTTTGTCCGGAAGACCCTTGTAAATACGACTTTGCCTTGTTTGGTTTCGGAGAAGAGCAAAGCAATGGTCAATAGAGACACAAGGTTGCTGCTTTACTTCGGATTGAATGAAAATTTGGCAACTGCCATGCAAGCAAACACTCATTAGATATGAAAAAACATCTTTTTCTTATCAAATGGCTGATATCCTTCTATGCAAACATGGGGAGAGAAGAATTAAAGTCCGCTTCGGATGCTAATGTTTCTAAGGACTTCCATGCAAGATGGATAAGAAGATAATAAATTAAAAAACGGCGAACAGTGTTGGTTGCTTGCCGATCTAAAGAGAATGGGGAAACCGCTGTAAATCTGTTCGGCTTTGGATATTAATGATGAGAATTGGACGGTTTCAAGGCGCCAATCTCTCAATTTTCCAACTTTGGTCACTTTGTAAGGTATAAAGGAAACGGTCGTGCAGTCGGCTTTCTCTTCCTTGCCAAAACTCAATGCGGGTAGGAGATACCGAATAACCGCCCCAGTTGTCAGGTCTTTTCACTTCATGTCCTGCAAAGCGGATGCTTTCACGGATAAATGCCTGCATTATCTCCATTCTTCCCGTTATTGGCTGACTTTGAGGAGAGATTCTTGCACCAATTCTGCTCTTATATGGTCTGGTTTTAAAATACTCATCGGAAACTTCAGATGGCACTTTGGTGGCAATTCCCTCAATATGTACCTGCCTTTCCAGTTCATGCCACAGAAAGGTGAGAGATATATAAGGAGAATTAGCTAGCTGTTTGCCTTTCCTGCTTTCATAATTAGTATAGAATACAAACTTCTCGTCCCGTAATTCTTTTAGCAATACACAACGGGTGGAAGGTTTTCCATCTGCAGAAACCGTGCCCACAATCACAGCCGTTGGCTCATTTACTTTTGCCTGGATAGCTTCTTCCAACCATATTTGAAACTGTATAAGTGGGTTGTCCGACAAAATTTTCCGCGTTAGTCCGCCTCTAGAGTACTCTCTTCGGATATTGCGAATATCTATTTTCATATTTTTCTCTTTAAGTTTCAGGCAAAGTTATTGAAATAGTTAGATTTTCCATCTGAATATGAGGGCTTTTCAATAAAAAACATTTTCTTTGCATTAAATATAACTATAATATGAGAAGTTTTGCATCAGACAATAATTCAGGGGTTCATCCTTTAGTGATGGAAGCCCTTGCCAAAGCAAATGCAGACCATGCTTTTGGGTATGGCGACGATCAGTGGACTGCAGAAGCTGTAATTAACATACAAGATACGTTTACTCCGGATTGCGAACCATTGTTCGTTTTCAACGGAACCGGAAGTAACATAGTGGCTTTACAGTTGCTTACCCGTTCGTATAACTCCATTCTGTGTGCAGAAACAGCACATATTTATGTGGACGAGTGCGGCTCTCCGGCAAAAGCAACCGGTTGTCAGATTCGCCCGATTGAAACACCCGACGGAAAACTTACTCCCGAACTAATATTGCCACATCTTCACGGATTTGGTGATCAGCACCATTCGCAACCGGGAGCAATTTATATTTCTCAATGTACTGAATTAGGAACTGTATATACGGTAGAAGAGCTGAAAGCCATCACCGCACTTGCCCATCAATATGGCATGTATGTTCACATGGACGGAGCGCGCATAGCCAATGCTGCCGCAGCATTGAATGTTTCCTTGAAAGCTTTGACTGTAGATTGCGGCATTGACGTACTAAGCTTTGGTGGAACAAAGAACGGACTAATGATGGGAGAGTGTGTTATTGTTTTCAATCCTTCTTTGACAAAAGAAGCTAAATTTTACCGCAAGCAATCAGCCCAGCTCGCTTCCAAAATGCGTTATCTGTCTTGTCAGTTCACAGCATATCTCACCGATAATCTTTGGCTGAAGAGTGCCACTCATGCTAATAATATGGCGCAGCTACTTTATCAAGGACTAAAGACACATCCTGATATAAAGTTTACGCAGAAACCGGAGTCAAATGCTCTATTCCTTACCATGCCTAGGCCGTTGATTGATAAATTGATGGAAACCTACTTCTTCTATTTCTGGAATGAATCAAATAATGAAATTCGCCTGGTAACATCCTTTGATACAACGGAAGAAGACGTGAAGGGATTTATCAATGCATTAAGTGAAACTAAATAAAAAGTAGCAACACCAAATATTAAGGTGAGTCTTCTTTTTAAGAGTATGGTATAAACGATAGCTAAAGTATATATTTAAATTTCTTTTCTATATTTACAGTCTTCGTTTCGTTGCTAAAAATAAATTATTAAGATAGTATGAATTTTATTCCTGAGAATCAACTCAAAGAGCTATTGAGTGATGAGTTTGTTTTCTTATTCATTTTAAATATGGATGGGGATATCATTACGACAAATTTTGCTGTTAACTCCATATTGGGATATTCTCTAAACGAACTTAAAGGGAAGAATCTGTTAACAGTTTATCCGGATCAATATAAGGCGAAATTTGGCGTTACTTTACCTTTGGCTGTTAAAGGAGATATTGATTCTTGTCCATATCCATTCATGAAAAATGACAAAGGAATAATACCTGTTAATACAAAGTTTTATTTAGGATGGTGGAATGACGAAAATGTTATTGCAGCTATTAGCACTAATTTATCTACAGAATACTTTTCTCAGGAGGTCTTTCTCAGTCTTTTTAATAGTTCCCAGGTGATGCTCACAATTGGTGCGGTTGATTCTTATTTCATTTTTAATGCTAATCGTGCTTTTATAGATAATATTGGGTATTCTTTGGAAGACATCTCGGGTAAGACTATTCAGGAATTAGGATTATTCCATAATAATGACCAGCTTAAGAAGATAGTTGACCAGTTTAAGAAAGAGGGCAAGGCAGAGGGCGAGACTGTAATTAGAAATAAAAGCGGAGAACTAATAGTTTGTTTACTTTCATTTGAACAAATAAAGATTCATAATGATTTTTATATGCTTGCGGCGGCAACTAATATTACCCAGAGAAAGCATATGGAAGAGAAGCTGAGATATCTCAATCGTCAACAAAAGCTACTTACGGATGTAGCTCAGCTGCTCAACAAGCCGGATGATTTCGATGAAATTATAAATACTGTTTTAAAATTGGTTGGTCAGCATGCAAATGTGAGTCGCGCTTATATCTACGAAAATACTCCGGATGAACAGTTTACTAGTAATACTTATGAATGGTGTAATGAAGGAATTACAGGGAAAAAGGATAAGTTTCAAATGCTTCCTTTTGAAAAAGCTCCTTCGTGGAAAAGAATTCTAAATGAAGAGGGACGTATCCTCTCAAGTAATATTCAGAATCTTCCTCAGGATATGATTGCTTTATTAGAGCATTTGGACATAAAGTCGTTATTGGTTTATCCTCTTTATATACAAAACCGTCTTTGGGGATTTGTTGGTTTTGATGATTGTTCTCATAATAAAATATGGCTGGAAGATGAAATAAATTTACTTCTAACAGTCGCTGGTAACATATCAAATGCTCTGGAACGAAAGTTATACCTGAATCAATTTCAGAATAGTGAGATGCGGCTAAGGCTTGCCTTGGATGGAGCAAGAGAGGGTATGTGGGACTGGGACCTTCAAACTGATATCATCTTTTTTACTGATATCGGCTATGCAATTCTTGATCAGGATCTCGACGAATCATTAGGGAAAGAACACAAGTGGCAGAAATTTATTCATCCTGATGACTGGGGATGGGTATCAGAACTCTTTGTGAATCATAAGAAAGATAGAATTGATTATTTTGAGGCTACTTTCCGGGTTATTGGTAAATCGGGTAAAGAAAAGTGGATACTCAACCATGGAAAGATTATAGAGAGAGACAGCAAAGGTAATTCAATTCGTGCTATTGGTACTCTTATTGATATAAGCAAGCAAAAGGAAACTGAGGAGCAATTGAAAGGATTGCTTGCTACTAAGGATAAACTTTTTTCTATCATTTCACATGATCTTCGTGGTCCAATTGGCAGTTTTATGCAGGTTATAGAGCTTCTTACCAGTGATGTTCTGATTACTCCTGATGTGCAGGATTCTCTGCTACATGAGCTGAAAGATATGTCAAAAAATACATTCTATTTATTGGAAAACCTGCTTAACTGGTCAAGATCTCAACGAAGCGAAATTATCTATGATCCAAGAACTATCATTGTTAATGATTTGATAAAAGAGAATATAGCATTGCTTTCCAATGCTGCAGGGCAAAAATCGATTCAGGTTCAGTTTGAGGAGAAGAAAAATTATACTGCTTATGCTGATTATGATATGATAAATCTGGTAATTCGCAATATCTTGACTAACGGAATTAAGTTTACTCGTGTTGGAGGCTTAATTGTTATTCGTATATCTGAGCAAAATGGACTCATTGAAGTAGAGCTTGCAGATAATGGAGTGGGGATGCTTAAGGATGTTGCAAATAAGCTGTTTACAGATAATCAGTTCCATTCTACCTATGGTACAAGTAATGAAAAAGGGACAGGCCTGGGACTTGTTCTTTGCAAGGATTTTGTTAAGAGAAACGGTGGAGCTATAAGAGTGGAAAGCGTTCCTGATAAGGGTAGTAGTTTTTTCTTTACTTTGCCAACGGCTATTGGCTAGACTCTCCTTTTATAAATCTTCTTTCCATCGCCCAGTTTGATGATATTATATGTTTATATACTATTACAATGAATTGTCGCATGAATTTATTGTCAATTGGTAAATTATTTATTTTATTGTAGTTAACTTTGTATTTCTAAACTTTAAAATGAATAGCCATGAAACAAAACGTGCGGGCAACTATGACTTTTTTACTGCTTGTTAATATTTATTTTTGCTTATGGGCAGAGGTTCCTCAAAAATATTATACTTCTGTTGAAGGAACAAAAAAAGAACAGTTAAAATCAGCTTTACATCAACTGATTATGAATGCTAATGTCTTAAAGTATGGTGGTCAAGGTATTGGCTATACTTGGGAAGGCTTTTCTAAAACAGATGTATCGGCACAAGGGAAAGTTCTGGACCGTTATTCTGAGACAATCAGAGATTTTAATGGAGTTAAATCAGTAAGTGGAATGCATATAGAACATTCTTTTGCTAATAGCTGGTGGGGAGGTATAATGAACCAGGCATATATGGATTTACACCATCTTTATCCTGCCGATGGCAGCGCGAATATTAGCAAAAGTAACCATCCAATTGGTCTTGTTGATGGCGAAACCACTTTGAACAATGGTGTTATTAAGGTAGGAAAATCATCTTCCCGTCCTGATACTATTATCACAGCCTGGGAACCGGCAGATAAATATAAGGGAGATTTTGCCCGGACTTATATGTATATGGTTACTTGCTATGAAGATTATGCAAATTTATGGAAAAGCGAAGGACTTGCAATGCTTGATAATAATACGTATCCTGTATTTGAAAAATGGGCTGCCGATTTGTTGTTGCTTTGGAGTGAGCAAGATCCTGTTGATGAAACAGAGCGCCAACGGAATGAGGCGGTTTATAATATTCAAGGTAATAGAAACCCATTTATTGATTATCCCCTGTTGGCTGAATATATATGGGGTAGTAAAACATCAGATGCGTTCTATCTTCAGGAGAGTGATCAGGCAGAACTTTTTCTTCCTATAAATCAGTTGGATCTGGACTTTGGTTTGCAACCACTAAACATGCCGGCTAAAAAGAGTTTTGTTATCAGAGGTAGGAATTTAAAAAATGATTTATCACTTTCCGTCTCAAATCCACTTTTTCAACTTTCTATAAGTTCTGTTACTCCGACACAGGTAAAAGAAGGAGTTGAAATAGAAATAACCTGTTCTTCTTCAGTGGCTGTACCGCAGACCGGCATTTTAACATTGTTATGTGACGGGAAAGAAACAACAGTCAATCTAAAAGCAGATTTTCTGAATGGTATCCCTGCATATCCTGCAAAAGATATTCAGTGTACTTCTTATAATAAAAGTTTTGTTGCCAGTTGGATGAAAATGCCTGATGTATCTTCTGTAACGCTTGATGTATATACAAAAAACAATGAAGTAAAGACAAGCTTATCGGGTTATCCTGTTGTGGTAAAGCTGTCTAACGATACGATAGTAAAAGTCCTCAATGCATCTACTAGTTATTATTATCGGGTTACAGCAAATGATATGACCTCTAATGAAATAGAAGTAATAATGCCTGCTATTCCTCCATCTTTCTCAGCTAATGCAACGCAACTTTATTTTGCAACAAAACCGGAGAAGGCTTCTCCAGTACAAAAGACAGAGATTTCAGGATCGCAGTTGAATAGCTATATATATAATGTTTCAACGAATGCCCCGTTTGAATTAAGTGCCGACAGCATAAACTGGACTCAGGATATTGACTTGTCTGGTTCTAAAGTTTCATTTTATACACGAATGGGAAGCATGTCTACTCAAGGATCTTATGAAGACAAATTGATTCTTACCACTCCAGACGTATCAACGGATATTGCTTTAGATGTATTTGGAGATGTAGATATTCAGAAATCTTTCTTTGAAGAGTTCGAAGCAGGAAGTAAAAGTTCTTATGCAAAGAAAACTGTTTTATGCGGGGCTGGTAATTGGAGCATGAATAATGCATTAATAGGTACTATTGAAAGTGATAAAAAGAATAGAAGGAAAAGTGTACGTGTAAAGGAGCAGGGCTCTATTGAACTGCTTAATGATAAGCAGGATGGAGTAGGAAGCATTTCTTTTTATGCCGGATTATATGGCAGTGATAAAGCCGGACAGTTTTCTGTTTCTTATTCAATTGACGGAGGAAATTCCTGGACGGCAGTATTAGGAGCAACCGGAGTCAATGTAGGTGCCGGATGGACAAAATATTCATATCCTGTTCAGGTGAATGGTAATATACGCATTAAAATAGTCAACACAGCAACAATTGCTAACAGCCGCATTAATATTGATGACATAATGATGAATGATTATAGCCCTGCTGATAATATATTATCAACAACCTTAGGCAGTAAGGTTCTTGTTGAACCGGGCGTGTTACGAGTTATAGCCGACAAAGAAATGCAGCTGTCTGTTTATTCAATAAATGGAATCTTATTAGAGCAGAAGATAGTTATTCCCGGTGAAAACAGATTCTCGTTTTTACATGGAAATTATGTAATTAAGATTGGAAATCAAAGCATGACTATTAGTCTTTAATCAGAGAAATTGATTAGACAACTATAATCAGAATGAGAAAGTAACTCATCACCCAGAAAAACAGAAAAGCAGAAACCAACCAGTTTCCGCTTTTCTATTTATATAATTAAACCGCTTACTTTCTGTAATAAGCTAATTCTTCCGCATCGAATTTATTAATAAACTGAGCGTGTTTATCTATTTCACCTTCGGCAAATCTTACGAATACGTGTGCCGATTCAGTAAATGAGTCACATTTAGATGCATCCTGTACCAAAAGATAAGACATAATGGTGTATGCTGCCATTTCAACTAAGCGGCGAGCCATGAAGTCAAGTAATTCCTGATCTTTTGTAGTTACGATCTTTTCAACAGCAATTGCATATTTTTCGGTCATTGCTTTAAGACGGTTACGTAAACCTTCAAATCCCGGAGCAATAGGCATTGTTTCGTATTCTTTCAGGCGAGCCAGATAAGCTCCTGTTGTTACATAACGGATAGCAGCTACTACCTGAAGCTGAGTGGTTCCTTCGTAAATACTGGTGATACGTGCATCACGATAGATGCGTTCGCAGGCATAGTCTTTCATGAAACCAGAACCACCGTGAATCTGAATACAGTCGTAAGCATTCTGATTAGCAAACTCACTACCCATACCTTTAACAAGTGGAGTAAAGCTATCGGCCAACTTAGCGAAAGTCTTTTGTTCTGTTCTTTCTTCTGCAGTAAGCTTGCGTTCTTTTGAAATATCTTCTAATGCTTTGTATACGTCAACGAAACGAGCTGTTTCATATAACAGTGTACGTGAAGCATCCAGTTTCGCTTTCATTAATGATATAATCTCGTATACCGCAGGGAATTCAATGATTGCTTTACCAAACTGTTTACGATCCTTTGCATAAGCTAACGCTTCATTGTAAGCAGCTTGTGAAAGTCCTACAGACTGAGCGGCAATACCCAAACGAGCACCGTTCATCAGCGCCATTACGTATTTAATCAAACCAAGTTTACGATCACCGCAAAGTTCAGCTTTAGCATTCTTGTAAACTAATTCGCATGTAGGAGATCCTTTGATACCCATCTTGTTTTCAATACGGCGAACGTTTACACCACCGTTTTTCTTATCATAGATGAACATGGAAAGACCACGGCCGTCATGTGTTCCTTCTTCCGAACGGGCAAGAACCAGGTGAAGGTCAGCGTCACCATTGGTAATGAAACGTTTCACACCGTTCAGATACCAGCAATTATCCTTTTCGCTGAATGTAGCTTTCAGCATTACAGCCTGAAGGTCGGAACCAGCATCTGGTTCGGTAAGGTCCATAGACATTGTTTCGCCTGCGCAAACGCGGGTGATATAACGTTTCTTCTGGTCTTCATTACCAAATTCGTAAAGCGTTTCCGCACAATCCTGCAGTCCCCAAAGGTTTTCAAATCCGGCATCGCAGCAAGAAACCATATCGGCTGCCATCATGTAAGGAACATTCGGAAAGTTTAGTCCACCGAAGCGACGAGGCATAGCTACACCCATTAAGCCGGCATCTACCAATGCTTGCAGGTTTCTAGCTGTACCGCTGGCATATTTTACACGGTTATTAATAACCTGAGGACCTTCGTGATCCACATCTTCTGCGTTTGGTGCAATGACTTCTGAACAGATTTCTCCAACAATTTCCAGTACCTTATCATAGCTGTCCATTGCATCCTCGAAATCTAAAGGAGCGTAATCATAATTATCTTTGTCAGCATAGTTGCGCTCTTTGAGTTCAACGATTCTCTTCATCAATGGATGATTGAGATAATGCTTCAGTTCTGGTGTATCTAAATATAAATTTGCCATTTTACTACTTCGAATTTTGTTTATAGAACTTAATCATCTTTGGCACAACTTCTTCTACTGTACCGTTGATAACGTAATCTGCTATTGTATTGATCGGCGCATTGGGATCATTGTTAATAGAGATAATCATAGAACTTTCCTGCATACCTGCGATATGCTGAATCTGTCCTGAGATACCGCAAGCAATATACAGTTTTGGACGAACCGTTACACCGGTCTGGCCAATCTGACGATCATGGTCTGCAAAACCTGCATCTACTGCGGCACGTGAAGCTCCCACTTCTCCGTTAAGTACTTTAGCAAGATCGAAAAGCAACTTAAAGTTATCTTTGGAACCTACTCCGTAACCTCCGGCTACAACAATAGGTGCTCCTTTGATATTGGTTTTTGATTTTTCTATATGACGTTCAATTACTTTAACTACGTAATCAGTGTCGGCAACATATTTCTTCACTTCGTGACGAATTACTTTTCCTTTATAATCTGCTGAAAGGATTTGTTTTTTCATCACACCTTCACGAACGGTTGCCATTTGTGGGCGGTGTTCGGGGTTAACAATGGTAGCAACGATGTTACCGCCAAAAGCAGGGCGAATCTGAAAAAGAAGATCCTTGTAAACTTTGCCTTCTTTCTTTTCTTCGTGATCACCAATCTCAAGAGCAGTACAGTCGGCTGTTAATCCGCTGGTTAGAGCAGAAGAAACACGAGGACCCAGGTCGCGACCAATAACGGTAGCACCCATTAAGCAGATCTGAGGTTTTTCTTCTTTGAAAAGGTTTACCAGGATAGATGTGTGTGGCAGTGAAGTGTATGGATAGAGTCCTTCTGCATCAAATACATGTAGCTTGTCTACTCCATAAGGAATTGCTTGCTTTTCAATATCGTCTAATTTGTAACCGGCAACAACAACTTCCAACTGACATTTTAACTGGTTAGCTAAAGAGCGGCCTTTGGTAAGAAGTTCCAGACTTACGTCGGCTATATTACCATCTTCTATTTCGCAATATACAAATAAATTGTTCATTTTTAGTTCTTTCTTTAGTGATTAACCAATTGTGTGATTTGCCAATAGCTCAACAATCATGTCTTCTACTTCTCTGTCCGAAGCAGAAATAGTTTTATTCTCTTTGGCTTGGAAAACAATGTTCTGAATTGCTTTAACCTTAGTAGGAGAACCCGAAAGACCACATTGTGCTATATCTCCTTCTACGTCAGTAACACTCCATTCTGCAAGGTTGAGGTAATCTCTGGTGTCATACAAATCGGTATAATCAAGGTTTCCTTGTTGCTTCTCGGTTACTGTCTTTGCATGTTTGTATTTTTGCACATACTTTGCATTGCGGGGGCGGCAGGAAGCAGCAGAACCGTTTACAGTAAGAACAATAGGAAGAGGGCCTTCTACTGTTTCAATACCGCCATCAATGTGACGTTTTACAGTAATACGGCCGTTTTCAACTTTTTCAATTTCTTCGGCATAAGTAATTTGAGTTAATCCTAGTTTTTCAGCAACCTGAGGACCAACCTGAGCTGTATCACCATCAATAGCCTGGCGGCCACCAATAATAATATCATACTCTTTTATCTTACGTATTGCAGTGGCAAGTGCATAAGAAGTGGCCAATGTATCTGCACCGGCAAATGCTCTGTCGGTTAGTAAATAGCCATTATCGGCTCCGCGATACAGACCTTCACGAATAATTTCAGCCGCGCGTCCGGGACCCATAGTCAGGACTGTTACGGTAGAACCGGGATGTGTATCTTTCAACCGGAGAGCTTGCTCAAGAGCATTAAGGTCTTCGGGGTTGAAGATAGCCGGAAGTGCCGCGCGATTAATCGTTCCGTCGGCTTTCATGGCATCTTTCCCAACGTTACGTGTGTCGGGAACTTGTTTTGCCAATACAATAATCTTTAAACTCATGTTATTAATATTAGTATTAGTATTTTAAATATATATTAGTAAGCTAACAAACTCTAATGATAACTTGCTTTACAATCAGCCTGCAAATTTACTCAAACAGTTGATTTTACAAAACATTATTCTTTAAAAATGCACAACTTTAAGTTTTTTGAGCAAATGAATAAGAAGATTAATAAGATAGTGGTGAGATGAGCGCAAATAGATTTATGAGACAGTGAGAATGTAGGGGGCATATGGAATAAGTGCATATATATAAAAATGGAAAGATTCGTGGAAATAAAAAAACAAAGGTCCGGATAAAAATGTTACCCGAACCTTTTTTATTCCCTTGTACAAAAGAATGCATTCTTTTGTACAGAACAATTAATTCTTTTGTACAGAAGAAAACAATCTTTTGTACAATATGTTTTTATTTAATCCCCAGCTTGTCAGCAATCTCTTTAGGAAGAGCGCTTTTGTGAACAAGGATGTTTATAGTTTTATACTTAACGAATGCTTTAGAAGCATACCATGTTCCTTTGTACTTGTTGTCAGTTCCCCAAGAGTTTTTTACCATATAGTAATCTTTACCGTTCTGGTCTTTAGCAATACCGTAGATAAGCATACCATGATCGTCTGTTGTTTCCCAGTTGTCAAAACCTTCCTGACGCATTTTCTGAGTAATTTCTTTCTCAGGTCTTGGTTTAGCAGTCAGCTCTTTGTTCTTTTCTTCTTTAGTTAAGCCAGTCCAGCGAGCCATGTCCGATCCGCTTAAATCAGTAGTCTTAATATCTTCCGGAACTACAGCAATACCGTTGCGGGTAAATCCTGTTTCGCTCACGTCACTTCCCCATGCCACGGTATAACCCTTGTTTACGGCATTTTCAATTACAGTCATAAATTCATCGATAGGCAAGTTGTATGATTCGCCATTACGCCAGTTGTCCTGAATCTCAAGAGCAAACTGAGTATAGAATTTGTGGTGAGTATATGAAGTCAGTGAAACATAATCATCAGCATTCAGTTCAAGTTCTCTTGAGAATGCTTTTGCATCATATTTCTTTCCGTTATAATTGAAATATTCAGGACGAGCGCCAAGGTAGTTGCTTACCACAGCATCGAATCCTCTTTTCCATACCGGAGTAAGTTTCTTTAAAGTACTCTTGGCAATAGCATCAAGATATCCTTTCATTACAGCATCCAGTTCGTTGTGAACAGGAAGAGAGTCGCCATAATGTAATCCGGTCATGGCTTCCTGAGGTTCCAGTCCGTAGTTCTTCAAGCAGTACATCACATCGTAAAAACTTCCTCCGGGAGCGAAAGAGCTTTCACTGTGAAGGCGCACATATCTTTCTGCACGGTCTTCCATGGTGTGGTGAACAACATACATTTCTGATAAGTCATAGGTACCTTTACCTTTGCGAAGCAGCTCCGCTTCAAGGAAGCCTAAACCTGAAAAACTCCAGCAAGTACTTGAGCGATTCTGGTTCTTAACAGAAGTGATAGGGTTTTCCTTTACCGTAGTGAAAACGAATCCTTCTTCTTTTTTAGCTTTTTCTTTTGCTGTAACACTAAGAGCAAGAGCTGCAAAAAGAGCGATACTAACAATCTTTTTCATAAAATCTTATTATATTTTTTATATTTGTGGGCAAAGATAAGTAATGGGGAATTAAAAAATATTATTTTTGTTAAGAATTTCAGATTAATTAAAGAGAAGTGTGAGCAAAGTTAAGAAGGACTATCTAATTTATTTTATCATGTTGGTGTTATTCTCCGGCATGATTTATGTTGCGCTGAACGAAGGTGAACGCTTTGATCATTTTTCCATGGCGCATGTTCCCACTGGAAATACGGGCGATAGTTTTCAGATGTTCCAGCATGTATTGATAGGAAATGTAAATAGCCCATTTACAATTCTCTTGTTGCAGATAATAGTGGTACTGTTTACTGTTCGTCTTTTTTCTTTCCTTTTTAAATATATAGGACAGCCGGGTGTTATAGGTGAAATTGTGGCAGGAATTGTGCTTGGCCCGTCATTGCTTGGTTACCTTTTTCCTGATTTTTTTGGATTTCTCTTTCGCCCTGATTCAATGGGAAATCTTCAGACTGTCAGTCAGATTGGGCTTATTCTTTTTATGTTCGTAATAGGCATGGAAGTTGATTTCAGGACGCTGAGAAATAAAATTAACGAAACACTCGTCATTAGTCATGCGGGCATATTAGTACCCTTTTTCCTGGGAATACTTTCCTCGTATTGGATTTATGAAAAGTATGCCGCTCAGCAAACATCCTTTTTGCCTTTTGCCCTTTTTATTGGTATTTCAATGAGTATAACGGCATTTCCTGTTCTTGCCCGTATTATACAGGAAAGAAATCTGACCAAATCGCCAATAGGTATTCTTGCCATTGCTTCAGCCGCAAATGATGATGTAACAGCCTGGTGTTTACTGGCCGTTGTTATTGCTATTGCAAAAGCCGGAACATTTGGTAGCGCGTTATACGCTGTTGCGCTTACCATTCTTTATATTGTAGTAATGTTCACCATTATTCGTCCATTTCTCCGAAAAATTGGAGATGTGTATGCCAATAAGGAGGTAATAAATAAATCATTTGTAGGAATAATATTCTTAATTCTGATAATATCTGCTACGTTAACAGAGGTTATCGGTATTCATGCTTTGTTTGGCGCTTTTATAGCAGGGGTAGTGATGCCTGCCAACTTTGGCTTTCGTAAGGTAATGATGGAAAAAGTGGAGGATATCTCTCTTGTGTTTTTCCTTCCTTTGTTCTTTGCTTTCACCGGATTGCGAACACAAATCGGATTGATTAATAGTCCCGAACTATTTGGCGTTTTAGCATTACTGATAACCGTTGCCATTGTAGGTAAGTTTGGTGGTTGCACCATTGCTTCCCGCCTGGTGGGTGAGTCGTGGAAAAATAGTCTCATCATTGGAACACTGATGAATACTCGTGGACTGATGGAGCTGGTAGCATTAAATATTGGATATGAGATGGGGGTTCTTCCTCCTTCTATCTTTGTAATCCTGGTCATCATGGCTTTAGTTACTACCTTTATGACTACTCCGATTCTGACTCTGGTGGAAAAAATATTTGAGATTAAGAAGCCGGTGATAAGCCTCACAAAGAAACTTGTTTTATGTTTTGGCAGAATAGAGTCGGGCCGGGATTTGCTAACTATTTATGAATTACTTTTTGGACCGAGGTTGCAGCAGAAAGAACTGATTGCCGCACATTATACACTTGGTACAGACGTAAATCCATTACATGCCGAGCAGTATGAAGCAGATAGCTTTAATATGCTCAGGGATGAAGCGCAAAAAATATCTGTTAATGTGGATTGTCGTTATAAAGTAACAGATAAGCTGGTGCAGGATATGGCACATCTGGTGCAAACCGAGAACCCCGATTTACTGTTACTTGGAGCAGGTAGTAATTATATGATAGAAGGTGGTACCAAGGTACTTCCTTTATTAGGCTTGTTCCGAAATAAGATTGATGATATTTTGGATCAGGTAACATGTGATGTGGCAGTCTTTGTTAATCGTGATTACAAACATGGTGATGTGGCTATGGTACTTGGCGGGGCAATGGACTCTTTTATGCTACTTTATCTGGAATCATTGTTGATGAATGATATGAAAAATATCCATATTTATTCGTTTGTAGGAGATGATAAATTTACAAAACGGGTGAATGAACTCCTTGAGCGATATCCGGAACAGGTAAACCTGCATCCTATCCATGATCTGTCCGAAATTTCTTTTAAACAAAAAGATGGATTGTTGATTCTTAGCCATACTGTTTGCGAGAAAATAGCTGAAGATAAAGAAGAATATGAAGCTTTGCCATCATTATTGGTTATGAGTCCCAAAAGCCCGACTAAGGTTTAAAAGGATTTTCTTTCTGATTTTTACTCTGATAATAATATATTAAACATGACAATAGATTGTAATACCGGACTAGTTTTAGAAGGAGGAGGTATGCGTGGAGTATTTACCTGCGGAGTGCTTGATTATTTTATGGATCATAACATCCGTTTTCCTTATACTATCGGAGTCTCGGCTGGAGCCTGCAATGGTTTGTCTTACATCTCCCGTCAGCGTGGACGTGCTAAATACAGCAATATAGATTTGCTTGATAAGTATCATTATATTGGTTTGAAGCATCTTCTTAAAAAGAAGAATATCATGGATTATGATTTGCTTTTTGGCGAGTTTCCGGAGCGAATTCTTCCGTATGACTACGAAACGTATTTTTCTTCTCCTGAACGCTTTGTTATGGTTACTGCCAACTGTGTAACCGGTGAGGCTAACTATCTTGAAGATAAGAAAGACAAACAGCGCGTGCTCGACATTTGCAAAGCATCGAGCAGTCTGCCTATTGTTTGCCCTATAACTTATGTAGACGGTATTCCGATGCTTGATGGTGGAATCGTTGACTCTATTCCTTTGCTTCGTGCCGTGGAAGATGGGTATCAGAACAATGTTGTAGTGCTGACTCGTAACAGAGGTTACCGAAAAGAAGCGAAAGATCATAAAATCCCTTCTATTATCTATCGTAAATATCCCAAAATACGGGAAGCGTTAAGCCACCGCTGTGCTGTATATAACGAACAACTGGAAATGGTGGAACGTATGGAAGATGAAGGACAGATTACTGTTATCCGTCCCGAGAAACCAATAGTTGTAGACCGGATTGAGAAAGATGTGATGAAGCTTACCGACCTATATAATGAAGGCTACGCCTGTGCCGGAAAGATAATGCATTCTGTTGCTAATGCCTCCAGACAATAATTTTATCTCCGAAAAAACAAAAAAAACAAAAATCATCTGCTACCTGCTACCAAATGGTTGCTAAAGTGTTGGCTGTTAGGCTTGTAATCTAGTAGCAGATCCAATTTTAGCTAATTCATCTGCTACTAAAACCCATTTATCTGCTACAAAATAGGGCTATCTGCTACTAGTTTTTGGCCTGCTTTTTTATTTGCTGCCCGTAGATAAATTATCTTATTTTGGTAACTGTATGATATAAACCCCTCTATTCTATAATAGTTCACTATTCAGTAACTCATAATTTTGCTCTTTAGCAATCGGGTAAGCTTGTGCAGTCTGCATGAGTGATGCCAATTATACGTTGCATCCAGAGCATTTTATTTCGTTTGTTACTGAATTTTTTCAGTAGAACTAAGTAAGCCCTCAACTGAGAACCGATGAGCCCTCAATTGAAAACCCATGGGTTCACAGATGAAAACCCATGAGACTTCATCTGTGAACTCACTTAGTATTCTTTATTGAATTGCTTAGACACTCATTTGTTTTCATTAAAGTTACGTTATCTTTTTTCTGCTTTCTGAATCAGAGTATCGAGAGTTTCGCGCAGACTCAGATATTCTTCTGTTGTAAGATCCAGACAATGAGCCATTTCTTGAGGAACCTCTATAGCCTTTTTCTGTAGTTCTGCCCCGACTTTTGTTAGTTTAATGATAACGGTGCGCTCGTCCTCTTTACTCCTTTTACGATGAATATAGCCGGTTGCTTCCAATCGCTTCAGCAGTGGAGACAGTGTTCCTGTATCCAGCTTAAGTATTTCGCTGAGTGAATTTACCGGTATTCCGTCTTTTTCCCACAGGGCCATCATAACCAGATATTGCGGATAAGTTAAATCCAGCTCGTTAAGAAATGGACGGTAGTGATTCGTAATAGCGCGGTTGAGGCGATATACACGAAAACAAATCTGGTTCTCTAGTTTTAACTCGGGGTAATTCTCTTTCATAAATCTCATTATATTTGCCGCAAAATTACAGAAAATATAATTGTGGGCAATTAATATCTTATATGAAATAGTTCACTGCCTGCAGAGACAGTGAACTATTTCAATATTTTTTAATTAAAGCAAGTTCTTAATTTCTGCTTCCACCTTAGCCATATCTTCAGTCGGTTCGAAACGTTTCACCACTTCACCTTCGCGGTTGATAAGGAATTTTGTGAAGTTCCATTTAATCTCTGCATCCTCTTTGTAATCAGGATTTTCCTTTGAAAGCATATCGTCAAGGATTTTTGCGATAGGGTGGTTCATATCAAATCCGGCAAAGCTTTTTTTGCTCTTTAAGAACTTGAACAGGTCGCTGGCATTATCTCCGTTTACTTCTGTTTTCTTAAATCGTGGAAACTGCACGTCATAATTCAAAGTGCAGAACTCGTGAATTTCTTCATCTGTACCTGCAGCCTGATTGGCAAACTGATTGCAAGGGAAATCAAGAACAACGAACTCCTGATCTTTATACTCTTCATAGATTTTCTCAAGTTCTTTGTACTGAGGGGTAAAACCGCATGCTGTTGCTGTGTTTACTACTAACAAAACTTTACCTGCATATTCGTTCAAAGATACGTCGTTTCCTTTTCTGTCTTTTACTGTGAAATTATAAACTGTGCTCATATTCTTCTATTTTTTAGTTTGTTATTACTGACTTTATAATCGTTCTTTTTATTTTTATAATGCGAATATATGCAAAATTAAATTGTGTGCAATCTAATCGGGTGAAGATTTATTGTTCGTTAACTTAATACTTTATTTATCTGCTTAGGAGCAAGGCGTACAACTCCGGCAAAATTTATCATTCAAAAATGGCTGATGGGCATCGAAAAAGTGAGGGTAATGCCATTTTGTGATGGTTTTGTTATAGTTTAAAATGCTACCATCACTAATTTATAATATTGATTTACAATGGGATGAATGGCATTAGTGAGGGATGACTTTAAAAAATATTTTTTAGAGATTAAATTTCGATTATAGCACGTATGTATCCTGAAAATATTGGTTCGATAAGGATCTGTGAGAAGCTAAAATTCAGGAAAGTAGATGTTGTGGGTGCTGTTTATATCCAATATGAAATAACTGGATTATAACTTCTTAGCCTGAATAGATATAGAACGATGGTTTTAAATTATTGTTTTCTTCAGTACATTTTCAGTTCCCCAGATTTCTAATTCCCTAAATACAGGAGAGAGGCTTTTCCCGAGGTTGGTTAATGAGTATTCCACACGCGGGGGAATTTCCTTGTATTGTTCTCGCGAAATCAACCCATTGTTTTCAAGCTCTTTCAACTGTTCGGTAAGCACCTTTCTGGATATTTCAGGTATGCGAACAGCTATTTCGCCAAAACGTTTTGTTCCCGATGCGAGAGAATACAGAATGATGGTTTTCCACTTTCCACCTATCAATTCAACAGTTGCTGTGACGGGACAGTTAATTTTTTTATTCGATTTTATCACAATGGTTACTATTGGGTTACTACTATTTTTTAAGTTACTAAAAAGTAACCTGTTACAAATATGAACTATTATTAGTTACTTTGCGTAACAAAAGTAGATGCAATATCAATGAGTTGGATAGATGGTCTATTTGTTTTGTGTTTATTTAACTACCTGTGGTATGTAAGAACCTGATGAAAATTGTTTTCTTTATCATGGATTGCTAAGTATAAATGAATTCAATATATATAATGTATTAAAAAAGGAAGGAACTAAAAAATGAAAATTGGAGTAACAGGAGCTACTGGTCAATTGGGTCGCATAGTAGTAGAAAAACTGAAAGAGAGAATATCGGCTGAAAGTATTGTAGCTTTGGTTCGCACCCCGGAAAAAGCATTGGATTTAGGTGTGAAAGCCCGCGTGTTTGATTATAGTAAACCGGAAAGTCTGGGAGAGTCATTACAAGGTATTGATAGTTTATTGCTTATTTCAGGAAATGAACTTGGTCAACGTGCTCAGCAGCATGCCAATGTTATTGATGCAGCTAAACAGGCAGGTGTAAAATGGATTGTATATACCAGTGTGCTACGTGCTGATTCATCAACACTGAGCCTTGCAGCAGAACATCTGCTTACTGAAGTGTCTTTAAAAGCATCGGGTATTCCATATACTATATTACGTAATGGCTGGTATACCGAAAATTACACAGGCTCAATATCAGGAGCTATTGCTGCTGGAGCCTTAATTGGTAGTGCGGGTGATGGGAAGATTGCTTCGGCTGCACGTGCCGATTATGCAGAAGCTGCTGCTATAGTGTTAACGAGCGAAGGCAATGTGGGTAAAGTATACGAATTAGCCGGAGACGAAGCCTATACACTTACTGATTTGGCTGCTGAGGTTTCGCGACAGACAGGAAAGAATATTCCGTATAGCAACCTGCCGGAAGCAGAATATGCTAATATCCTGAAAAGTTTTAATTTACCCGAAGGTTTAGCATTGGCTATTGCCGGATGGGATGTTTCAGCTTCTAAAAATGATTTGTTTGATGATGCTCACCAACTATCCCGATTAATAGGTCGCCCTACAACACCATTGGCCAAAGTAGTGGCTGATGCCTTATAGGAAATAAAATAGAAAAGGCTGCTTCAGAATCCTGAAGCAGCCTTTTTATATAGAACTAATTAATTAGTCTTCTTGGTCAACACCCCATTGTTGCTTAGCCAAACGCTTGTAGTTGTTATATCTCCACTTAGCGTTGTCCTGAGCAGCCTGGAATAATTCACCAGCTTCAGCAGGATATTGCTTAGCTAATGATGAATAACGAACTTCACCTTTCAGGAAGTTTTGGAAGTTATCCCAGTTTGGTGCTTTAGAATCCAATGTGAATGGATTTTTACCTTCAGCTTCCAATGCAGGATTGTATCTCCACAAGTGCCAGTAACCGCATTCTACTGCAGAAGCTTGTTCAGCTTGTGCTTTACCCATACCAACTTTCAAACCGTGGTTGATACATGGTGAGTAAGCAATAACGATTGAAGGTCCGTCATAAGCTTCTGCTTCGCGGAGAGCTTTCAATGTTTGAGCCTGATCTGCACCCATAGCGATTTGTGCACAATATACATAACCGTATGTAGAAGCAATCAAACCAAGGTCTTTCTTGCGAACTCTCTTACCTGCTGCAGCAAACTTAGCAATAGCTCCAACTGGAGTTGCTTTTGATGACTGACCACCAGTGTTAGAGTAAACTTCAGTATCAAGAACCAATACATTTACATTCTTTCCAGAAGCAAGTACGTGATCTAAACCACCGAAGCCGATATCATAAGAAGCACCATCACCACCGATAATCCACTGAGATTTCTTGATTAAGAATTTGCTTAGTGAAGCAACTTGTTTGCAGATATCGCAATCACATGCTTTTACAAGAGGAGTGATCTTAGCTTCAAGTTCGATAGAACGTTCTGTGATATCTTTGTCTGCAATCCATTCGTTGAATAAACCTTTCAGTTCATCTGAACAGCAGTCGCAAGTCTGAGCTTTAGTCATCAGGTCAACAAGACGTTCGCGCATCTTATCAACTGCAAGAGTCATACCCATACCGAATTCAGCGAAGTCTTCGAATAATGAGTTAGCCCATGCTGGTCCGTGACCATCTTCGTTAGTTGTATAAGGAGTTGATGGAACTGAACCTGAATAGATAGAAGAACATCCGGTTGCATTTGCTACCATTTGGCGTTCACCAAATAGTTGAGTTAACAACTTAACGTAAGGAGTCTCACCACAACCTGAACATGCTCCAGAGAATTCGAATAATGGAGTTGCGAACTGTGAATTCTTAACGTTGGCATTTATATTAACCAAGTGTTGTTTGCTCTTTACTTTAGTAGCAACATATTCCCAGTTAGGAGCTTGTGGAAGCTGACTTTCCAAAGGTTGCATCTTAAGAGCTTTACCTTGTTTGTTACCTGGACAAACATCAGCACAGTTACCACAACCAAGACAGTCAAGTACATCAACCTGAATACGGAACTTCATACCGTCAAATACTTTTCCGGTAGCTTTCAACATATCTGTGAAAGGAGCTGCTGCCTGTTCTGCTTCATCAAGTACGAATGGACGGATAGAAGCGTGAGGACAAACGTAAGCACACTTGTTACACTGGATACAGTTTGCAGAATCCCATTCTGGAACGAACGCTGCTACACCACGTTTTTCGTAAGTAGCAGTTCCTTGTTGCCAGGTACCGTCTTCAATTCCAACGAAAGTAGATACAGGAAGATCATCACCATTCTGAGCGTTGATTACCTTAACTACTTTTTCTACAAATTCAGGAGCACTGCTTGCAGCTTCTTCTTCATCTTTAAGAGTAGCCCATGCAGGATCAATAGCTAATTGTTTGTATTCACCTCCACGGTCAACAGCAGCATTGTTCTTGTCAACAATATCTTGTCCCTTCTTACCGTAAGACTTCACAATGAATTTCTTCATTTGTTCTACAGCCAAATCTACTGGAATAACACCAGTGATACGGAAGAATGCTGATTGAAGGATAGTATTTGTTCTGTTACCCAAACCAATTTCCTGTGCAATCTGAGTAGCGTTGATATAATATACTGTGATATTCTTTTCTGCGAAATAACGTTTTACGTTGTTAGGCAAATGTTTAGCCAACTCTTCTTCGTTCCAGATGGTATTCAAAAGGAATGTACCATTCTGTTGCAAACCGCGAGTTACATCATACATACGAAGGTATGCCTGAACGTGACAAGCTACGAAGTTAGGTGTATTTACTAAATATGTAGAACGGATAGGGGTGTCACCGAAACGAAGGTGTGAACAAGTGAAACCTCCCGATTTCTTAGAGTCATAAGAGAAGTATGCCTGACAGTGTTTGTTAGTATTGTCACCAATGATCTTAACAGAGTTCTTGTTAGCACCTACTGTACCGTCAGCTCCCAAACCAAAGAATTTAGCTTCGTACATACCTGCACCGCCTAATGCCATTTCTTCTTTTTTAGGAAGAGAAGTGAAAGTAACGTCGTCAACTATACCAAGAGTGAACTGGTTCTTAGGCATTGCCAAAGAAAGGTTTTCGTATACAGAGATTACCTGAGCAGGAGTAGTATCTTTAGAAGAAAGACCATAACGACCACCAACGATAACCGGAGCATCAGCTTGTCCGTAGAAACAATCTTTTACGTCTAAGTATAATGGTTCGCCTACTGCACCTGGTTCTTTTGTTCTGTCTAATACAGCAATACGTTTTGCAGTTTTTGGAACAGCAGCAAGGAAGTGCTTAGCAGAGAATGGACGGTACAAGTGTACAGCAACCAAACCTACTTTTTCTCCTTGAGCAGTAAGGTAATCAATTGCCTCACGAGCAGCTTCTGTTACAGAACCCATAGCAATGATTACGCGGTCTGCGTCTTCAGCACCATAGTAGTCGAACAAGCTATATTTGCGTCCTGTGATTTCAGAAAGTTCTTTCATGTATTCTTCAACGATACCAGGAACTGCATCATAGAACTTGTTGCATGATTCTCTGTGTTGGAAGTATACATCTGGGTTTTCAGCCATACCGCGTGCAACTGGGTTCTCTGGGTTCAAAGAACGATTACGGAAATCAGCCAAAGCATCCTGATCAATCAGGTGAGCAAGGTCATCATTTTCCAACATCTCGATTTTCTGAATTTCGTGTGATGTACGGAATCCGTCGAAGAAGTTTACGAAAGGAACACGACTTTTAATTGTAGCTAAGTGAGCTACTGCTGATAAGTCCATAACTTCTTGTACAGAACCTTCTGCCAACATAGCGAAACCTACCTGACGGCAAGCCATTACATCCTGGTGGTCACCAAAGATAGAAAGAGCGTGAGAAGCCAAAGCACGAGCTGATACGTGGAAAACACAAGGCAATAATTCACCTGCTATTTTATACATATTTGGGATCATCAACAATAATCCCTGAGAAGCAGTGTAAGTGGTAGTAAGTGCTCCTGCCTGAAGTGATCCGTGTAATGCACCTGCAGCGCCTCCTTCAGATTGCATTTCTTGTACTAAAACTGTTTCGCCGAAAAGATTTTTACGTCCGGCTGCAGCCCATTCGTCTACGTACTCTGCCATAGTCGAAGAAGGGGTGATAGGATAAATTGCAGCTACTTCTGAGAACATATACGAGATATGTGCAGCAGCCTGATTACCATCACAAGTGATGAATTTCTTCTGTTTAGTCATAACATTTAATATATTAAATAAAAAAACTCAATTAATAAAGAAAACCGAATAGCCATAAAGGTATTTGATTACCGCGTCCTATTTCTGCTCTGTGAATGGCATAAGTAATGGCGGGATTATTTTTAACCTTAAATCCTTCGGTACATATTTTAAATGGAATCTTTTCGTCTACAAGAAAAGATGTTCCTTTTTCTCCTTTGTTCAGTATGTGGTCTTTGTAGAGAGTATTTAGAAAGAAAGTCTCTACCACATCTTGTTCTTCTACTTTTACCGGATAGATGGAGTACATCAGGTTGGTGTTGTGCAGCATAATCTTTGATGGCTTTTTGGGAAAGGATTCACCTTTCGGATAAACCATGTTGATTAGCCTTGCATCTGCCAGATACTTAATGTAATTCATAACCGTTGCACGTGAGGTTTCAATTTCTGTAGCCAGGTGGCTGACATTGGGAGCTGAAGGACCGTCTACGGCAAGTAGATATAAAAGTTTCTTTATCTTAGAAAGATACTTTAGTTCTATCTGCTTAATAAGTAGAATGTCTACCTCTACCATCATGTTCATTGTTTTAAGCAAATTTTCGGAAAAATTTCTTTTTTCTAGAAAAAATGGATAAAAACCGTGATGAAGGTAGTCCTGGAAATAGTCAGTGGGCCTAACTTTAGAGAAAACAGTTTTGGCAATCTGCTCATGATTAGACAGTATCTCATCTAATGAATAAGCAGGAAAACTGTTGCCTGTTTGCAGGTTTAGAAATTCCCGGAAAGAGAATCCACGAAGATTGTAGGACTTAACTATGCCTGATAGTTCTGTGTTTTCTTCTTTCAATCGCATGACTGATGAACCTGAAAAAACAATTTTTAATCCGGGAAAGCGGTCATAGCAAATTCTTAATTCGTGGCTCCAGTTGGGATATTTAAAAACCTGGTCTATTAGTAGTACCTTGCCACCGTTCTTTTGGAATTCATCTGCAAATTCAACGATGGAGTGTCCCGAGAAATAGAAGTTGTTCATGTTGATAAACAGGCATGAACGGTCTGTCCCGAAGCGTTCTTTTGCATATTGCAACAGGAAAGTAGTCTTACCTACACCTCGGGTTCCTTTAATGCCGATAAGACGATCGTTCCAATCAATCTCGTCCATCAAATCACGTCGAACGGAGGCATTTGTATGTTCCACCAAATAACTGTGTGTTCTGTAAAAGACTTCCATAAACTTCTTTTTATTACGAGACAAAGGTAACTATTATTCTCTACTTTGCAACGTGGAGATTGCAAAAGATTTATGAATTTAAGCTTGTTTATGCTTTTATTTTTGAAGAATGATTATAGAACTTATAAATATTCCGTTTGTACTTTTTATGATTCTCGTTATATATTATAATTGTCTTGTACAAAAGAATACATTGTTTTGTACAGAACAATTAATTCTTTTGTACAGAAGAAAACATTCTTTTGTACAAGATGTTTTTTATTGTCCGCCAGAGATTGCTGGAATCTCCTTTTTGTTTAATTTTGCAGACTAAATACTTTAAAAAAGATGCAGCACGTATATTTATTCAATCCCGATAATGATCTTGCTCTAGCCAATGGTGATGAAAATTATATGCCACCTTTTTCGGCCAAAAAGATGGCAGATGATCTTTCTCTGCTGCCTGTCTGGTATGCTTCACCCAGTGCTTTGATTATGAGCAACGTGCCTGTAGATGGGGCTTGGATTCAGCAGATTAAGGATACTTTAAACTTATCCATTCAAGTGATAAGGGAAGATGAAGTTGCGTCCTTTCCTTCGCTGGAACTTTGTCCGTGGGGATGGAATGCTACGTTGATTAAGCATGCCCGTGTACTTGGGTTTTCAAATGATTGCTTGCCGGATAAGGAGCAGATGGAAGCTGTACGTGAATTGTCTCATCGTTCGCTGGCTGTGTCTTTGCTCAGGGAGCTGACTATATCTCCTTCTTTTTGCGGAATATCTGAAGAGTTGACTTCCGATGAGGCTGTGCGTGAATTTGTGGAGCGATATCCCAGGGTGTTGTTAAAAGCTCCATGGTCGGGCAGTGGAAAGGGATTGAGGCCGGGTAAAGGAGAGTATACTACTCATATTCAGGGGTGGAGTAATAGGGTGATAAAGAATCAGCGTTGCGTGGTGGGCGAACCGTTGATGGACAAGGTGAAAGACTTTGCCATGGAGTTTTTCTGTGATGATTCCGGTAGGGTACATTTTGCGGGTTATTCGTATTTTGAAACGGATGTGCGAGGGGCTTACAAAGGAAATCTGCTTGCTTCTGATGAGATGGTGGAACAGCGTCTCACGGAATTTGTAGTTGCCTCGGATTTACACTATTTACGCAGTGAACTGGAAGAAAAACTTTCGCGGGCTCTCGGCAATAAATACCGGGGTTATCTGGGAGTGGATATGATGATTTGCAGTTTCCCTGAACAGCCGGTCTATAGAATTCATCCTTGTGTGGAGGTAAACCTTCGCATGAATATGGGCCTTTTTTCCCGTCTCTTTCATGATCATTTTATAGCTCCGGGTAACACGGGGTACTTCTTAGTGGAATATTTTCAGGACCCATCTTTGCTTTGGGAAGATCATAAGCAGAAACAAGCAGATTATCCACTCTGTACCCAATACGGACGAATAACTTCTGGTTATCTGTCACTAACTCCTGTGGGGCAGCAAACAAACTACCGTGCAAGCATATTGGTAGAAGGATGAATTTTTCCTTTTATATCAGTGAATATTACGCGGTAAAGTCCTTTTATTAAATTGTTTAGCGGTATTTTTTCTTTGTATTTTGACTGTAATACACATCTCCCTGTGAGATCTGTAATGGTGATTTCGGCCAATTCCGTAGATGAAGGGAGCAGCAATTGCGTGCTGTCTTCCGAAATCTGGAATTTATTATTTGAAGGTGCAAGTTGTGTAGCCGCACTTTCGTTGCCGAAACGGTCTGTTGCGGTAACAGCAAAATAACGCTTCGGCTCTTTGCCCGATTCCTTCTTATAGGTATAATGATTTTTCCGAATGTTCTGAGCAATAATATTATAGGGTTTGGATATGTCGACCGGAAAATGATCTGATGTATATACAATATAATAAGGTGCTGTGCGCAAGTCGTTATCTGTTGACGGCTGCCAACTTAGTTGTATGGTTGATTCTTCCCTGTTACATGTTAGTTTCTGAGGAACAGTGGGAGGAATGTTGTCTATCCAATTCATTTTTGGTTGAAGGGCCGGACTGGCATAGTGAAATCCGTTAAGTTCATCGAACAGGTGCTTTGTGTTATTTAAAATATACTTCGTGCGGTAAAAGGCTTGTCCCGTTAGTCCGTGCCTGCGAGTGAAGTAAATCTGACGTTCTATTTCACTTAACGGCCAGTCTTTTTCTTTAGGATCGAGAAAATAAATGCCCAATCCCGGAACAATACAACGTCCGAAGCTTTTTTCCTGCCAATCCAGTGCAAAAGGATAAAAGTTATTTCCGTTAAAATACATCATAGGGAAAAGTATATCTTGAATTCCTTCTTTCAGCCATCCCTGTGCATCCTGATAAACAGTATGGTAAGCATTCCATCCTCCCGAAGGATAATGAGACGTATCTTTAAATTTACCGATAGGCGAACTACTCATCTTGACCCATGGCTTGATGTTTTTTACTTCCTTATATAAGTGGCGTACAATGGCAGTAATGTTATCTCGTCGCCATGAATTAAGGTCTTTTCCATTTCCGTATTTACGATACATTTCTTTATCAGGAAAATCTTTTGGTTGGTCGGGGTAGCGAATATAATCCAGGTGAATGCCATCCACATCATAACGGGTAACCACCTCTTTAACTAATGAAAGCAGGTACTCTTTAGTTGACGGATTACCGGGATCAAGGAACCATTCACCTTGATAACGCTTGCAAATCTGGGGCTGTTTACGGGTAATGGAATTCTTTTCCAACTCCTTTACATGCTTTTCTTTTCCCAATGGAATGGCCACCATCCAGGCATGGCACTCCATACCGCGTTTGTGACATTCTTCAATGGCAAAAGCCAGCGCATCATAACCAGGTGAGCAACCTTCCTTTCCAGACATTGTTTCATTATAGGTTTCTGTGGAGGAAGGATAAATAACATCGCCACGCAAACGAGTCTGAAGCAATACTGTATTAAAGTTAGCCGTTTTCAGCTCATCAAGTATTTTGCATAATTCAGCTTTCTGCTTGTTGATGCTGGCAGGAGAGGTGGCTTTAACGGTAGGCCAGTCGAGCCCGTATATTGTTGTCAGCCATGTGGCTCGTATCTCATTTTTTGGTTGCGCCTGTGCTTTAAAAGAAAAAAAGCAGAAGAACAATATAATAAGGTATGTATATTTCATATTTCTTGGTGTAATGATGCAAAGGTAGATAAAAGAACGTAAAAAAGCGTTAGAAGATATTCCTTTTTCGAGCAAAACAGGTATCGGACCAATAATATTGGTTACTTTTGTGCTTAGCTTAAACAGGGAAAAAGACATACAGGATGATATAGGGAATTACTCATCAAAATTAGAATAATGTTCCTTTTTTTGTTTATAAAATGAAAGAACCAAATGAAAAAGTATAAAAAATCGACCTGGCTTTGTATAGCTCTTTTAATTTATGTAACTGTTATGGCTATTTATCTTGTGCCTCGTAATCAAAACATAGGCGAAGTGGAAAAGTATATTACGGTTGCAGCTTCATATGTCATAGTTTTCCTGCTGTGGTTTGTGTTGCGTAAAAAAGAGAAACTTGCAGATGAGCGCCGCAAAGATATGGGACAAAGAAAAAACAATCGCGAGAATTTAAACGACTAAAAAATGAAGAAATTACTTATTGGCATAGCATCCTTGCTGTGCATGCTTACAGCACAAGCACAATTTGAACAGAATAAATGGTTAATGGCTCCCTCTATTACCGGACTTGGGATGTCCTATAGTGGTCATGATAAATTTTCATTAGGACTTGAAACCGAAGGGGGTGTTTTTCTAGTCGATAATCTGGCTTTATTGATTAATGTGGGAGCAGATATAAAGGATAGGGGAGACGACAAAACTTCCATTGGGGCAGGTATTCGTTATTACTTTGAGCAGACAGGCATTTACGTTGGTTCAAAATTTAAGTATGATAATTATGACTTTTATGCCGGAGGACATAAGAATGATGCTACTCTTGGTGCGGAAGTGGGTTATGCCTTTTTTCTTAACCGAACCGTTACAATAGAACCGGCGGTATACTATAATCAAAGTCTCACTGATCATGATTTTAGTAAGCTTGGTGTAAAATTAGGCTTTGGATTTTATTTCTAAGTAAGAATGAAAGATAAAATTAAAGAGTGATTAATGAATTGGTCTGAAACCTTTTCATTAATCACTCTTTAATTTTTAAGTCCCAATCATGAACTAGTTTAAATTATCCCAAGTAGACTGCATTTTGATAATCAAGAATCTGTCTTTAGAAATTATTAAAACTATTTAGTGTTCTGTACCTATATCAGATAAGCTTCTCTGTCAGGAATTGACCGGTATAGGAAGCTGCGCATTTGGCTACTTCTTCCGGAGTACCGCAACATACCAGATTACCACCCATGCTTCCTCCTTCAGGACCTAAGTCAATGATGTAATCGGCACATTTAATTACGTCCATATTATGTTCGATAATGATAACTGTGTGTCCGCGGGAAATTAATGCGTTAAAAGCTTCCAGCAATTTCTTAATATCGTGAAAATGCAGTCCGGTAGTTGGCTCATCGAAGACAAAGATAGTTGGAGCTACTTTTTCCTGACTGAGGTAAAAGGCTAGTTTTACGCGTTGATTCTCTCCACCTGAAAGTGTAGATGATGATTGTCCCAGTTTGATGTATCCCAATCCTACTTCCTGAAGCGATGATAGTTTCTTAACAATTTTCTTTTGTCCGTTTTCGGTAAAGAACTCCATTGCCTGGTCAACGGTCATCTCAAGTACATCATAAATATTCTTTTCTTTGTATTTAACTTCCAGCGTCTCCGTTTTAAAACGTTTTCCGTGGCAGCTTTCACACTCCAGAATCAAGTCGGCCATGAATTGCATTTCAACTGTGATGGTTCCGTCTCCTTTGCATTCCTCACATCGTCCACCTTCCGTGTTGAAAGAGAAATAAGAAGCAGTGTATCCCATTAGTTTAGCCAAAGGTTGCTCGGCCCATAATTTCCGGATCTCGTCATACGCTTTAATGTAAGTTACCGGATTGGAACGCGAAGATTTTCCAATAGGATTCTGATCAACAAACTCGATGTTTTTAACCATATTGATATCGCCATCAAGTGAAGCAAATTCTCCCGGGCGTTCGCTAGTCTCACTATATTCTCTTTTTAGTGCCCTATAAAAGATGTCTCGTACCAATGTTGATTTACCCGAGCCGCTTACTCCGGTAACTACTGTCATCACATTCAATGGAAAACGGACGTTAATTCCTTTCAGATTGTTTTCTCTCGCACCTGTAACTTCAATGTAATTATTCCATGGGCGGTGATTGATGGGGCGTTCTATGATTTCTTCTCCAAGGAGATATTTTACCGTATAGCTATTGCTTCCTTTTTTCAGGTTCTTCATATCACCATGATATACAATCTCACCACCTAGTCTGCCGGCTTTTGGACCAACATCAATTATATAATCGGCAGCGCGGATAATCTCTTCATCATGTTCCACCACTACAACGGTATTACCTAGCTGTTGCAGTTGGCGAAGTACCTTTATGAGTCGGTCGGTATCTCTTGAATGAAGTCCTATACTAGGTTCATCAAGAATATATAGTGATCCAACTAAACTGCTTCCCAAGGATGTAGCCAGATTAATTCGCTGACTTTCTCCACCCGATAGCGAGTTGCTTAAGCGGTTGAGCGTAAGATAACTCAAACCAACATCCAGAAGGAAATTAATACGGCTACTAATCTCTGTCAGAATTCGTTTGGCAATTGCATATTCATTCTTGTCGAGAGAAAGATTATCAAAGAATGTTTTCAACTCGTTTATGGGGAGGTCAACCAATTGAGAAATAGAATGTTCATTGACCTTTACATAACCGGCTTCTTTCTTTAATCGGGTACCGTGACATTCGGGGCAGTAAGTCTTACCCCGGTAACGGGCCAGCATCACTCTATATTGAATCTTATATTGGTTCTTTTCAAGCATTTCGAAGAATTCGTCAATGCCATGTAAATCGTTTGTCCCTTTCCATAATAATTCCTTTTGTTTTTCAGTCAGATCATAATAAGGAGCAAAAATGGGGAAATCATATTTAGAAGCTGCACGAATAAATTCGTCTTTCCATTCTCCCATTTTTTCTCCTCGCCAACAAACTACTGCTCCGTCATAAATACTGAGTGAGCGGTTAGGAATAACCAGACTTTCATCAATTCCAATTACTTTTCCAAAGCCTTCACATTTTGGGCAAGCGCCAATAGGAGAGTTGAAGCTGAACATCTGATCGGTTGGCTCTTCAAATACTATCCCATCTGTTTCAAACTTTTTACTGAAAGAATGCATTATTGGGCCCTCTTCCGGATAAAATCTCAATAGGCAAGTCCCGTTTCCCTCATAGAAAGCTGTTTCAACAGAATCTGTTAAACGGCTGATGCTATCCTTGGAACTGTCGCACACCATTCTATCTACAAGCAAAAGAATCTCTTCCTCTGTCTCCTGATTCTCTTTTTTTAGCAGATCTTCAATGCGTGTTGCTTCCCCATTTACTTCAACCCGATTAAATCCTTGCTTTAAGTCCATTTCAAGTTGCTCTTTCATTGTTCTCTCTTTACGTAAAAGGATAGGAGTCAGAATTACATAACGAGTTCCTTCCGGATAAGAAAGCATGCAACTAATAATATCTTCTGTCTGATGTTTTTTTACAAGAGTGCCCGATATAGGTGAATAGGTTTTTCCTATTCGAGTATAAAGTAGTCGCAGATATTCATAAATTTCCGTTGAAGTGCCAACTGTAGAACGAGGATTGCGGCTGTTTACTTTTTGTTCAATAGCTATTGCGGGAGGTATACCTTTTATAAAGTCACACTCCGGCTTGGTCATTCTTCCCAGAAACTGGCGGGCATAACTGCTGAGGCTTTCCACATACCGGCGTTGTCCTTCGGCATAAAGCGTGTCAAAAGCAAGGGAAGACTTTCCCGAACCTGATAATCCGGTTATAACAATTAATTTATTACGAGGAATGTCAACATCAATATTCTTTAAGTTATTGACGCGCGCCCCCTTTATAGATATATATTTTTCTTGAGACATAAGCTGGTTTTGAAAGAATCTGCAAAGATAATTAAAAAACGGCATTCCGCAATAAGAATGCTTATATATACATTTCTATGTTTCATCCTACATCTCTCAAAAATATTTCCCCAAATTTTGGCAAAAGCCCAATTAAAATTGAATTGCCTTAATAACGACTTTGAAGTTGTTATTAAGGCAATTGAAAAAGCACCAATAGGACATCATGCGGATGATCACATAAATTTATTCTTTAACTAACTTTTGTACCGATAAGCATTCTTTATTTCCAACCTTTGTTATATACAGACCCTTTGGAAGAGTTGAAATATCAATATTGCTTATTGTTTCTTGCAATGGTTGCTGCAAGATTAAATGTCCTTGAATATCATAAATTGAAATGAGTTGGTTTGGCGTTGCATTCTTGCATTTTATTGTAATAACGTCTTTAGCCGGATTAGGAAAGATTTGTATTGAATTGGGCGCATTTATTTCATTAATTCCAGTAGATGTATCCGCCCAAACTTTTACATTGTCAAAATAATCAACAGAGTGACCCGCATTACCTCCTTGTAAAAGAACTGCATTATACTTTGTACCATTGCCGGAAAGAGTAAGACCTTCACCTTTTAAAACATCATCAACCCACACATCTATTTTATTGATTGCAGCATAATATTTAATTTTTATTTTGTACCACTGGTTTTCATTATAAGCTTGCAGGGTAGTGCCCCCTGCTACAATTGATGTTGCAAAAAAACCGACACATCCATAACCATTAGCCCAGCTTGATACAATATTATTATTAAAACCAACATTCGCAAGTGGATAACTCGGAATATTTAATGCACCTTGATGTGAAACTTTAATATTTGCCTCAAGCCATATAATATCCGGTGTTGTAGACAACCTGAATTCTGCATTGGCAGAATTACCTGCTGCACCTTCTAATTTTAGTGAATTGGGGCTTGATGCAGAATCGGAATTAGTTACAACCTGTAAACTTTTTCCATATCCTGGATAGCATAATACCCACTCTGAAGGGAAAGTTCCTACAGCATAAGAATCGAAATTTTCATTGAGTAAATACGAATTTTGACACATTGCTTTGCTACTCAAAAAAAGCAAAGCTGTCATCATGATAAGTGTAATTTTTCTCATTTCTTTTTTTTTAAAATATCCGCAAAAAAGCCTATTGTTAATTTAAGATTTTTCCATGATAGTGCCCGAAAGCAATGATTGAAGGGAATGACAATACCTATATTCATAGATTTATTGTATTGTTTGTACGATAAGGCAAAGTTCAGAAAAAAGCAATAATTTAGAGTTATTTTTGATAGGTATAGTTGTCTGACAAAGACAATAATAAGTATAGATACAACAATTTTTGTCCGAATACGACAATTATGGATGGAAATAGTACAGAAAAGCTCGCTACAGAACAAAAAAATCAGCAAGTGAATTTAACCCCACTTACTGATTTTAAATATGAATATATACAGCAGAAAACAAACCTATTTTGTATCTGATAATGTTTTAAAATATTCGGCGGGAGTCATATTCATTTGTTTTTTGAAATGAACAAACGCTGTTGAACGAGACCTGAATCCGACCTGATAAAACAGATCGTCTACTTTAAGATTTCTATTCTCTTTCAGAACGTGACAAAATTCACGTATACGATAATGAGCCACATAATCATGAAAACTACCGTATCCTCCACATTGTATTGCTTTAGTAAGTGATGTTCTGTTTGAGCCTATATTTTGAGATAGTAACAACATAGATAGGTCAGGCTCACGCCACGCACGTTGTTCATTCATATATTTATCTAACTTACAAAACAAGAAATGTGCATCTGTACTATTGCCTTTATTAACTACATTGTTGACACCTTTATCATCGTAGTCAGCATAACTAACTGACATTGATACGTTATCTGAGTTCTTTTCTGTTATCTCTACTTGCGACTTATCAATCAAACGCACAAACAACTCTTGATATGCAATATATAACCCACAAGCAGCACTAATGTAAAGATATAATGTATGAGTAATAAAATTATCATGGATAATAACTACAAAATAGGCGAGATTAGCGACCGAGATAATCGCTATAAATCTTAGAATCCATTTTCTATCAGTGTTATTATACCTTTTTGTATAAGGAATAAAAAAGAGAATAAATATAGGAATAAAAATAAAGATACTAAGTGTCAATCGAAAAATAACATCGAAATGGTTAGCCATTGGAAGCATCTCTATGAGTGAATTGTATGGTGTATACTCCACACCTGCCAAACGAGTTGCCAGATAGACTAGAGATATTAGAATAAGAGGAGAACACACGTTTAGTGTTCGCTTAAAGTTCAACCATCCTGGCGAAATTACTTCAATAGCATAGATTATATTGAGTGTAATCATCCCTATTGCCAATACCAACATAGTGGGAGATACCACTGATGAAGATGGCACACCGATATAGATGCAGACTATACGTAGTACGCGACTGAAAACAGATATAAGATATATATATGCTAAAATTAATCGAGATCGTTCGCCATCTTTATGTCGCAGAAAAAGCAATAATGAACTGATGAAATAGACTAATGCAGACATGTGTAGAGGGACGAAATAGATATTTTGCATAAAATTATATGGTATATAAATGAACTAAGTAATTATTGCAAAAATACAAAAAAATAACGAATATGAATATTCAAGTGCCACATTCGGTGTCTTGTGCTGTTCAATAAGTTTCGAGATACGCTTCAATGCGTTCAGAAAACTGAGAGTCGTTGCATTGTGGTTTGCCATTGCAATCAACCCGTTATTATAGATATACTTATTATGCCACTTCAATAAAGAAACGGATTTCTTGAAACTTGAGTGACTGTTTTTGCAGTCAATCCCTGAAGCTATTTCGTGTTTCGCCGATTTTACTGTTAGCAAGCTGTATGATCTCATTTCATTTACTACGTTTACCTTAAGCTATCTGTTTATACTATTGCATTGTTTGTCTCAATCTCGTTTTTTTTATTTATTTTTGTAGCATGTAAAACATAA
The DNA here is from genome assembly GCA_963667395.2 of Bacteroidaceae bacterium. Lineage (GTDB taxonomy): Bacteria > Bacteroidota > Bacteroidia > Bacteroidales > Bacteroidaceae > Bacteroides. The sequence continues at coordinate 2,135,271 of CAXXJL010000001.1, read as the reverse complement.
CAAAACTAATGTATGAAGATGAAGACCTTTTTGGCAACTTTTTTGATAGTTTGCTTTGCTATCTGCTCTGTAGCGAAAAATTTACCTAAACGTGAGTTTCGAGGAGTTTGGCTGCACACTATCAATGGAGATTATACCGGAAAATCACCAGAAGAATTTAAAACTTATCTGATTAGCCAGCTTAATAGTTTGCAAAAAGCAGGAATTAATGCCGTGCTGTTCCAGGTACGCCCGGAGGCAGATGCATTTTATCCTTCCAAACTAGAACCTTGGAGCCGTTTTCTTACCGGTACTCAGGGAATAGCCCCTTCCGATAATTTTGATCCAATGGCTTTTGTGATAGATGAATGTCACAAAAGAGGCATGGAGTTTCATGCTTGGGTTAATCCTTATCGGGTGCAGATGAATATTAATTCAAAGTTAGATCCTTCACATGTATATTATCAACATCCAGAATGGTTTGTAGTTTATGGCAACCAACGATTCTTTAATCCTGGTTTACCTCAATGCCGCGATTTTATTAATAAGGTAATGAAGGATATTGTTTCTCGCTATGATGTAGATGCCATTCATATGGACGATTATTTTTATCCTTATCCAATAGCAGGTAAGGAGTTTCCTGATGAAGATGCTTTTCAGACTTATGGAGTACCTGAGGGCTTTGCAGACCAAAAAGATAACTGGCGCCGTAGTAATGTTAATTCTTTGATTCGTGAATTGCACGAAACAATTCGTGAAACAAAACCTTGGGTAAAGTTTGGCGTTTCTCCTTTCGGCATTTATCGTAATAAGAAGAATACACCAGACGGCATTGGTAGTGAAACAAATGGCTTGCAGAATTACGATGAGTTATATGCCGACGTACTTTTATGGATTCGTAATGGATGGGTGGATTATAATATCCCTCAGATTTATTGGGAAATTGGACACAAAACTGCTGACCATGAAACTTTAGTGAACTGGTGGGCCACTTATTCTTATGATCGTCCATTTTTTATTGGCCAGGATGTGGAACGTACAGTGAAATTTGCGGATTTGAATAATCCTGAGATAAACCAACTTCCTAGGAAAATGCAATTATCCCGCACTACTCCAAACGTCTTAGGTAACTGTTTCTGGAGTGGAAAAGCATTACTTGGCAACCCGGGTAATTCATTGACTGCTTTAGCTAATAATTATCAATGCTATCCGGCTCTTCCTCCAGTTTTTACTTTTATGGATGATAAGGCTCCAAAAACAATCCGAGGCTTGAAAACAATATGGACAGAAGATGGCTATATTTTGATGTGGAAAGCTCCAAAAGCAAAAGAAGAGATGGATAAGGCATTCAATTATTGCATTTATCGGTTTGAAAATAAGGAAGAAGTAAACTTGAATGATCCTTCAAAGATTGTAGCCGTTACAAGAACTTGCTTTTATAAACTCCCTTACGATTTAGGGAAGGTGAAATACCGCTATGTAGTTACAGCATTAGACAGACTTCACAATGAATCAAAAACGAAGAGTAAGAAAGTGAAGCTCTAACTAAATATCTAAAAACAAAAAAAACACAGAAGTAGAATCTGTGTTTTTTTTGTTTTTAATTGTTAGGCAATATATTTATTTTTCTTCTTTCATATACTTACTAGGACTCATATTATAGTGCTTTTTAAATACTTCTCTAAAATATTTGGCATCACTAAAGCCTGTCATATCAGCAACTTCACTGATGTTATATCTTTTGCTCCTTAATAACTCAGCTGCACGTGTAAGTCTTATCGATCGTATGAAGTCGGCAGGTGCCTGATCTGTAAGAACTTTTATTTTATTATAGAAGCTGGAACGGCTCATATTGATAGCACTGCATAAAATGTCTACGTTGAAGTTTGAATCTTGCAGACTCCTTTCTATAATCTCTTTTACTTTAGTCATAAACTCACGATCTAATTCAGAAGCACCGTTAATATATTCGTCATTGTTCTTTATATCTAATTGAGCAAAACGATTTTTTAAGGCTTCACGATTGGCTAAAATAGTTATGATTGTAGCTTTTAAAATAGAAATGTCAAATGGTTTTGTAATATATTCATCAGCCCCGGTTCTCAGTCCCCGGATAATATTATCCTTATCATTGAGAGCTGTTAGCAGTATTACCGGGATGTGTGATATATTAATATCACTTTTTATTTTTGAGCATAACTCATCACCATTCATTTTAGGCATCATTATGTCCGAAATAACTAAATCAGGCTTTACATTTTGTACAATATCCCATCCTTCTTGTCCGTTACTGGCCATAAAAACATAATAATTTTCAGAAAGAGAACGTTGTAGAAAACTCTGCATATCATCATTGTCTTCCACAAGCAATATACGTTTAAATGAAGGACTCATGTTCTTCAGATTTATGGATGGAGGTAAAACCTCAGCAGCCTTTGTCTTTGATATATTGAATATTTGTTCAGAGTCTGATTCTTCTATCTGATTCCATTCCAGTTCCTGCTTTTTAAAATGCTTGTGTCCCTGTGGAAAAACAATTTTAAATGTAGATCCCTCTTCTACCTTGCTCTTTATAGTTATTGTACCACTATGTAAATTTGCTAGTTTTCTGACCATTAATAGCCCAATACCACTGCCAGTAATCCTAGAGTTAATGGCATTACTTCCACGGAAAAATAATTTAAATAGTTTTTTTTGTTCATTATCGGGTATACCTATTCCGGTATCACTTATTTCGAATCCCCAATAATCAGGGTTGCTGAAAGCAATTATTTTGATCTCTCCACCGTTGGGCGTATATTTTATAGCATTCGATAATAAGTTTTTGATGATAGACTCCATCTTCTCTTTATCAAACCACACATTTAGGAAACGGAAATTGCTTTCGTAAGTCAGCTTTATTTGTTTTGAGTCAACATAAGACTGAAAAGCTTTAAGAATTTCATCTATAAAAGTGAATAATTCATATTCTCCTACATGCATTTTTGATGCATATGCTTCTGTTTTCTCAAAATTGATTAGGTTTGTAATTAACCGGAACAAAGAATTTGTGTTTCTAACAGCTATGTCAACATAAGCTTTTCCTTCAGGAGATAAATTTCCATTTTCAGATAATTCATCTAAAGGAGCTTTGATTAAAGAAAGCGGGGTGCGGATGTCATGTGCCGTATTGATAAAGAAACGGATTTTATCATTGGATGTTTTTTGTTCCTTATTCATGTTATAATGGCGTATAAAGTCCCATATTATAATTGCCAGTACTGCAATGTATAATAGAATAGCCCAAATTGTTCCCCAAAACGGAGGATGAATCACAATGTCGATACTTCTCTCTTCAAGAACTTCCGAACTCTCTTCTGAGATAGCACGAACATGAAGCTTATATTTTCCTGGATTAAGATTCGTATAACGAATTACATTGTCGTATGTAGCTTTGCTCCATTCATCGTAAAATCCATCTAATTTCCATGAATAAAGAATTATTGAAGGATAATCGTAATTAATGGAGGCCAGGTGAAATGAAAATATGTTTTGATTATATTTTAAATTGATTTCTTTTGCCTCATCAACATTTTCTGTTAAAGGAGATTCTTTTTCTTCGGCAGAAACAGATTGATAAAAAAGATGGAAATCGCTGAATACCAATTTTGAGTAATATTTTTGTGGTAGAGTTGTTTTTTTATCAAACTCAATGGCTCCATCAGAACTGCCAAATACAAATGTACCCTTTTGTCTATATGTTCCTGATGTGGAATTAAAATGATCAGATATCAGTCCCTGTTCTTTTGTCCAGTTCTGAAAACTTTCTTTGGCAATTTTAAAACGCGTTAAACTGTTTTCAGTGCTTAGAAAAAGAGCTCCTTCCTGATCAGATAATATAGTATAAACGTCATCTGAAATAAGTGCGCTGTTTTCCTTGTTATAGCTAACAAAATTATTTGTTTTAGCATTGTAGACCAGCATGCCTGAACCGCAAGTCCCAATATACAACAATCCATTCTTTTCTTGATGAAGAGCATATATATAGGTTTCCTTAGGTGTTTTAACTCGTCTGAATGTTCCACTGTCTTTATTTAATAAGTAAAGACCGTTTGAACTTGCAATCCACATGTGCTTAGCATCTTTTTCTATAATAATATTTACAGAGTTTATTCCAGGATAAAGACGAATCTTTTTATTCTTTAAATCTATACATTTTAAATTATAGTAACCGCCAGCCCAAATATATCCATTACTATCTTTAATTATAGAATTAATATATTTGTCTGGTTGCAATTTGCCATCTCCATATTTAGAAGGTGAAAAATAACTCACCTTCATGCTATGCTTATTTATATTGTACATCCCGGACATATATCCTCCTACCCATATAATACCGGGAGTTGCTTCGCAAAGAGTTGTGTAATTATGGCTTTTATTGGATGAATAGATATCTGAATCAGTTAATATATGTGCCCATTTTTCTGTTTTAGAATAATATACACTAATTCCGTTATTGGTGGCAAACCAAAGATCTCCTTCACTGTCTTCTATTACAGCATTCACCTGATCGTTTATCAAGGAATTTCTATTTCCTATAACATGCTTAAACCATTTATATTTAGGGAACCGATTGTACTGAACTGTTATTCCAATGGGATAATTTGCCAGCCAGATACGTCGCTCATTATCAATATACAGATCATTGATTGTGTTACCATTCATGGCATTGAGCTGATTATAATCGGCTATAATGTAGGGGGAAGAATGATAATTGTATGTGTTCATTTTGTAAACGCCCGCTCCATTGGTAGCAATTAAAATTTCATTTTCGTTCAGTGCTTTTATACTGTTAATGCTGATGTCATTAAGTCCGCTATTGGTTAACTGCAACTCACCCTTTTGAGTATCATAAACATAAACTCCTTTTTGAAAGCTTCCGATGAATAATTTATTATTCTCTTTATGATAGTATAACTTATTAATTTGTGTATCCAGATTATCTAACTTCTTTTTAGGCGTCTTTAGCAACGTTTTATTTTGTAGTTTAACTGCATACACCCCTCTGTTAGTCCCAATATAATAGCTGTTACTATTAATCTGGACAATATCATTGATTGGTTGTTTATTGGAGTTTTCTAGTAGTGTAAGATTTTGATTGTCAATATTGTATAAGTATTGACTGTGTGGCGTGCATAACCAAATGTTATTATTATTATCAATATAGGTGTAAATGACCGGACCTTTATTCTTGAATTGGAATACTAACTGATAACTGTCGGTGTTAATATTATACTTGAAAATCAGTCCATTCCTGGTTACCTCCCAGAGAACTCCTTTCCTGTCCATGGCAAGAAGATTCATGTTTGCAAAAGAGTTTATTCTTTCATTACCCGCAATCAGATTATAATGTTTGAAGAGTGTTCCGTCATATCTGTCTATTCCTTCCTGTGTGAGAAACCACATATATCCTTTTTTATCTTTCTGGATGCTGAATACACGCCTGTTGCTTAACCCATCTTCCACACCTATATATTTATAGGTTTGTGAAAAGCTGAGAGAACTTATGAAAAGGAGTAGCGTAAACAGTACTTTTCTCATTTTTGGGAATTTTATGTATGCTAATTTACAAAAATCATAAAAAAAAAGGACATATCAAAGCAAAATATATAATATTTGTAAAAATAGGCAAAAATATTATATTTTAATAATGGTTGCAAGTCTGTAGAATTTTATTTTTAGAAAGATAAAAAGGTTATTTTTTTCTGTTATTTCTGTCACCCGAAAATATATTTAAATTATCTAATATATTATAATTCAGTATTTTGGATGATTTGTGTTAAATTGATTCCAGCTGATTACTAATGTCTGTAGATATACTTTATAAGTAGCAGGTATTTATCTTTTGTGATTCTGTATAAAAAAGAGGCGGAAGTTTTTAAAACTTCCGCCTCTTTGATTTCGTAGAATATTATTCTTATTTATGTTCTTCAACCCATTTGCGAGCATTTACAAATGCTTCCATCCATGGAGTGACCTGATCGCTTTTTATTCTATCGGCTGGATAATATGCATTTTGCCAAGGGAATATTGCGCGTTCAAGGTGAGGCATCATTGCCAAATGGCGACCATCTTCTGAAGCAAGAGCGGCTACGCTGTAGTCCGATCCATTAGGATTACCAGGGTATTCGTCATAAGAATATGTGGCAACTACATTGTATTTGTCTTCCTCATAAGGTAATGAGAACTTTCCTTCTCCGTGAGCTACCCAGATACCCAGCTTAGATCCACTAAGCGAACTGAACATCACACTTTGGTTGGTTGGAATAGTAACGCCAACAAAGGTAGATTCAAACTTATGAGAAGTATTATGAAGCATTTTTGCTTTCTTTTCGTGTTCAGGATTGATTAATCCCAGTTCGATCATTAACTGACAACCGTTGCAGATGCCTAAACTCAATGTGTCTTTGCGGGCAAAGAATTTGTCGAGGGCAGCTTTTGCTTTTTCGTTGAACAGGAATCCTCCAGCCCATCCTTTGGCAGAACCAAGTACGTCTGAGTTTGAGAAACCACCGCAACAAACAATCAGATTGATATCTTCCAATGTTTCGCGACCACTGACTAAGTCGGTCATCGTTACGTCTTTCACATCAAATCCGGCCAGATAAAGTGAGTAAGCCATTTCGCGCTCGCCATTGGTTCCCTTTTCACGGATGATAGCTGCCTTGATACCGGTAGGAGTGCGGCGATCCGGTGAGATTCCATATTGAGAAAACTTACCTTTAAACTCTTTGTTGAATGCGAATTCTATTGGTTGCATCTTATAATTCTCGAAACGAGCTTTGGCACAACCGTTCATGGATTGTTTTCTGTCTAATAGATAAGAAGAAGAGTACCATACATCGCGCATATAATCAATACCGAATTGGTAAGTAGCATCGTCTTTAGATACAAGGATGTGACGTTCGTCAGTTGGTTTGGCAATCATGATAAAGCCAACTCCTGCATCTTCCAGAATCTTTTCTACTTCAGCTTTGTGTTTAATCTGAATAACAACTCCCGGATTTTCAGCAAAGAGAATCTTAACAAGGTCATCTTCTTTTAGTTTGTCCAGATTAACTTCTAGTCCGCCTTCAACATTTGCAAAGCACATTTCAAGTAAAGTAGTAATCAAACCACCGGCAGAGATATCGTGTCCGGCCATGATTAATCCTTTATTTATTAATTCCTGAATAGCCAGGAATGCATCACGGAAGTATTCGCTGTCTTGTACGCAAGGCACATCATCACCTATTTTATTCAGTGACTGAGCAAAAGCGGAACCACCGAGTTTCAACTCATCAAAGCTGAAGTCGATATGGTATAAGTAAGTCTTAGGATCGTTTACGAGTACAGGAGATACTACTTTCTTGATGTCAGAAACCTCAGCTCCGGCAGATACAATAACTGTTCCCGGAGAAACAACTTTGCTTCCATCAGGATATTTCTGAGTCATGGACAAAGAGTCCTTACCTGTTGGTACATTGATTTGCAAGTCACAACAGAAATCCGATAAAGCTTTTACTGCTGTGTAAAGTCTTGCATCTTCACCTTCCATAGAGCGGCAAGGCCACATCCAGTTGGCAGATAAAGAGATGCTATCCATTCCTTCGGCAATCGGAGCCCAGATAAGATTGGTAAGAGCTTCGGCTACGGCAAGGATAGAACCGGCAGCCGGATCGGCCAAAGCAGCCTGAGGTGCGTGACCTATAGAAGTGGCAATTCCTTTTTCTCCTCTGTAATCGAGTGCAACAACACCGCAATCGCTCAATGGCAACTGAAGTTCTCCCTGACATTGCTGACGGGCAACCTTACCTGTTACCGAGCGGTCTACCTTGTTGGTTAACCAGTCTTTACAAGCAACGGCTTCTAACTGAAGTACGCGGGTAAGATATTCATCAAGTTTGTCAATATCATAAGTAGCGTTCTCATAGTGAGCTTCTACTGTTTTATCTATCATGTAAGTTTTAGGAGAACTGCCAAACATCTGATCAATTGATAAGTCGAATGGACGAACACCGTCGGCTTGTTCAAATGCAAAACGTTTGTCGCCGGTGGTTTCACCCACTACGTACATTGGAGCACGTTCACGTTCGGCAATCTTACGCACATGTTCAATGGCCTCTTCCTTTATTAATAATCCCATACGTTCCTGAGACTCGTTGGCAATAATTTCTTTTGCCGATAAAGTCTTGTCGCCGATAGGAAGTTTATCCATGTGAATCAATCCACCGTTCTCTTCAATTAATTCCGAGAGACAGTTTACGTGACCTGCTGAACCGTGGTCGTGTATAGAAACAATAGGGTTTTCATCTTCTTCGCAAAGTGCACGAACCACATTGTTTGCACGCTTTTGCATTTCCGCGTTAGCACGCTGAACAGCATTTAGTTCAATGCCGCTTGAGTAACGTCCTGTGTCTACTGAAGAAACAGAACCACCACCTAAACCAATGCGATAATTGTCACCGCCCAGTACCACCACTTTGTTTCCTGTTTCAGGTTTGCCTTTCAGGCAGTCACGTTGTGTTCCGTAGCCCACACCGCCGGCAAGCATAATCACCTTATCATAACCATAACGAACATTGTTTTCGTTGTGCTCAAAGGTAAGTACCGAACCGCAAATCAATGGTTGACCAAACTTGTTTCCGAAATCAGAAGCACCGTTGGATGCTTTGATCAGAATCTGTTCCGGAGTCTGGTATAACCATTCGCGAACCGGAAGAAGTTCTTCCCATTCTCTGCCTTCTTCTTCCGTGCGAGGGTAAGAAGTCATGTAAACAGCTGTTCCTGCAATAGGCAAAGAACCTTTTCCTCCAGCCATACGGTCACGAATTTCTCCACCTGTTCCGGTAGAAGCACCATTAAATGGTTCTACTGTAGTGGGGAAGTTATGAGTTTCCGCTTTCAGTGAAATAACTGTTTTAATATCTTTAATCTGGAAATAATCAGAAGTTGTATGATCTGCCGGAGCAAATTGCTCTACTACCGGACCTTCGGCAAAGGCAACATTGTCTTTATAAGCAGAAATAATCTTATTAGGATTCTCGGCAGTAGTCTTTTTAATCATCTGGAAAAGTGACGATTCCATCTCTTTACCATCAATGATAAATGTTCCGCCGAAAATTTTGTGACGACAGTGCTCAGAGTTGATCTGTGCAAAGCCAAACACTTCAGAATCCGTAAGCTTACGTCCCATGGATTTCTCCATGTTGATAAGATAGTCCATTTCTTCCTGAGAAAGAGCCAGACCTTCTTTTTCATTATAAGCAGCCAGATCATCAATATAAATGATGGTTTCCGGTTGACGATTCGTTGTAAATATATCCTGGTTTAAACCTTTATACATGCGTTGCAGCATCGGATCACGATCAGCGTTCTCATTTTCTACGGGAAAGTATTCTTCTATACGGAGAATACCTTCAATGCCCATATTCTGAGTAATTTCCACGGCATTTGTGCTCCAGGGAGTAATCATTTCCTTACGAGGGCCAACAAAATAACCTTGTAACAGGTCTTCGCTTTCCACATTTGCTTCACCTAATAGCCAACTGAGTTTTTTGATGTCCTCAGAAGAAAATTCATGGTCGGCTTCTACTGCCACCACGCTCTGAGAAGGGGTTCTAAAAAAAAGAATCATATCACTTTGAGTATATATGGGTTATTATAATTCTGATGAATTACTCTATTAAGCACGCAAAGTTACGTAAATCCCCCGGCCTGTGAAAGAAATGTGATTATTATTTGTGCCTTGCAAAATTCATATAGTAATCTGATGTGTATGATATATATCAAAGTGCTATTTTGATATATATCATACTGCCTCTTTGATATATATCAAAACATACTTTCGATATATATCAAACGAGAAATTATTCAAGGGATATATGAAAATTCAAATAAGAAAGAATTAAATGTAACTGTTGCCGTCGGAGGGGTTTAACTGTAATTTAAATATTTATACATTTTAATAATCCGTTTATCGCACCTTTAAATAAAAAGTTAGCAAATGTTGTACTTAATTAAAAGATAATCAGGCTATTGATTCTTATTTCTGTTTTAGATAAATTTTTCTCTAAAAACAGAAAAACTTCTAGTTGTTTTTGAGGGGGTAACAGGGGGTGTTGCTCTGAAACCCTTTGTTAGTGGGGGTGACAAATTTTATACCAAGACATATAAAAGAAGTATTTCTGTAAGTTTGTCACACTATATAAAAAATATAAACATCTTATCTTTGGTTTGGAGACTTTTTATTGTAGTTTCATTTTAGCTTATTTTAATATTTTTTGTTAAACTATAAAGAATTCGTTTATGAAGATTATTTTTCCATAAAAAAACACTATGTTTGCGTTCTGAAAGATGAAAATCTTTATACCTAACTATATCACACAAAATAATTATGATTAAGAACTATTTGAAGCAGATTCTCGCGAATCTGTTTATTTTTTCATTTCTATTTACATCATGCGTGAACCAGGACTATGATTTGAACAAAGACATTGATTTAACTTTTCATGTTGGTGGCAATGGGTTAGCTCTTCCCATAGGAAATACTGATTATATTAAATTGAGTAAAATAATTAAAGCGGATGAATCGGATGTTCTTCATCTCAATGGAGGAGAGTACTCTCTTTTAAAAGAAGATGTGGCTGATCCTGTAATTGTTAATGTGCCAGGCACAAGTCCTATTAATATAGCACCTATTACTTTGGAAACTCCGAATCTATATTCTGTAGCTGGATGGTTAACTCGTGCCACGCGGGCAGATGTAGGTTTTGATCTTACTGTTCCATCTACAACTAATGTGTTTTCTTTGTCTCACCAAGGTATCCCCGTAGAAGTAAAATCCATTAAATCAATAACAACTCAAAGTGGTGGAGTAGATGCAACTATTGACCTAACTCTTTCAGGTGTGACTTCTGCTGTTTCTTATGAATTTAAAAATCTTGAATTAGTTTTTCCTGATTTTATAGTTTCTCCTCAGCTGACTAACCATAAATTGATATTAAATGGAACTCTAAATCAAGGATTAACCAAAGTTGTTCGTATTAATATTACTTCTTTTGACTTTTCAAATGAAGCGGGTGGTGCTTTGGCTATAAATGATGGGACTTTGCAACTAAATAAAAGTGTAACTTTCCTGGGCAAAATTACCGCATCGGGTTTAAGTGCTTCTACAGTTACAGGAGATGTAAAACTGAATGCTACACTTCAGGTAAGCCCCACGGTCATATCTGAGATAGAAGGAAAAGTTAATCCTTCCATTAACGTGAAGATTGATCCGATTTCTTTGGATATTCCCGAATTTCTGAAAGATGAGGCTGTAACAATGGATGTGGAAAATCCAATGATTCGTTTGAATGTTACAAATGAACTTAATATTCCTATTATTATCAAGGGTGAGTTGAAAGGATACAGAAACGAGAATCTACTACCTGAAAGTCCGGTTACAATTGAAGGCACTACGGATAATCCGATAAAGATTGATGCAAACGGAAAAACGGCTATTTATCTTTCCAAAACAGGTCAAGGTGGTCCGGCAGGAAGTAAACAATATGCGATTGCTAATCTTAATAATATAGTTGAAAAGATTCCCGATCAGATCCGGTTCACGATGAATGCCACTGCTGACCAAAGTTCCATGCATAAAATCCAGTTAGGCAAAAATTATAATGTAGGAATTGATTATGCTGTTGAAGTTCCGTTAAAGTTTGGTCCTGGGTTATCAATCGTTTATAATGATACCATTGATGGATTTAATGACGATATTAAAGACCTTGATGTAAAGAGTCTGACTGTAACAACAGCAGTTGAGAATAATATTCCATTGAATTTGCAACTTCAAGCCACGCCTGTTGGTATAGATAAAAAAGCAATTGCAGGTATAAAAGTAAACGTGACAGGAGAAAAAGAAAACACATCAGGAATTATTCAATCCTGTGACAATAAAGGAAATATGCAAACTACTTCGCTTATAATAGAATTAACCGAAACAACTACTGGCGCAATAAAGAACTTAGATGGTTTATTATTGAAAGTAACAGCAAAATCATCAGAGACTGTGAACGGAATGCCTTTGAAAGAAGACCAATATATCCGGTTGAAGAATATTAGGGTAAAGGCCACTGAAGGCATGGATGTGAATTTAAATGATAAATAACTAAGTATCTTATAAAGCAGAGAACAATGAAACTACGCATTTTAACCATTATATTAATTTCTCTAGCCGTAGGAGGGGTGTTTACAACTATCTCGGCACAAACACTGAATTCTTCATATTTCCTTGAAGGGGCTACTTCTCGTCACCAACTCAATCCTGCTTTCATGGGAGAACGAAACTATATAAGCATACCGATGCTTGGAAATATGAATATGGGTACCAGTAGTAATGTGGGATTAACCAATTTTATTTATAAATTTAATGATCCAACGGGTAAATACGATCTTACTACATTTATGAATTCTTCGGTTGGCCGTGATGAGTTCCTCGGGGGGCTAAAAACAAATAACCGTATAAATACGAATGTGGGATTTACAATTATTTCTGCCGGATTTCACGCATGGGGAGGGTTTAACACTATTGATTTAGGGGTGAAATCAAATACTTCAATCAATTTGCCTTACGAACTATTTAATTTTATGAAGACTGGTATGGATCAGGATACTTACCATATTAAAAACTTTGCTGCCAGTTCAAATAATTATGTGGAGTTAGCTTTAGGTCATGCTCATAAGGTTAATGACCGGTTAGCGATTGGAGCTAAACTGAAACTTTTGGCTGGTGGAGCTAATGTTGACGCTAAAATAGATCAGATGGATATTGCTTTGAATGGTGATAAGTGGGAAGTAATGGCAAATGGAACATTAAACACAGCTGTAGGCGGTGGATATTATAAAACGAAAGCAGAAAATCCAGGCGAAATTAGTGGTTTCGATATTGATAAAGCAGGCATTGGCGGTTATGGTGTGGGAATTGATTTAGGAACAACTTATAAGTTAATGGAAAATTTGACCTTATCAGCCTCTGTACTCGATTTAGGATTTATTTCATGGAATAATAATCTAAAGGGAGCTACCCGTAATAATGAACCGTTTGTTTTTGATGGTTTTACCAATATTGCGTTAGATCCCGAAGATGGAGATCCTAATGATATTGATACGCAATTTGATAATATAAAAGATGACCTGGAAGCCATGACTAAATTTTATGACGAAGGTAAAGTGAATCGTACAACAATGCTTGCTACCACCATTAATGTTGGAGCGGAATATAATTTTCCTTTTTATGATAAACTTTCGTTAGGGGTGCTTTCTACTACTCGCGTGAACAAGCCTTACACATGGACTCAATCCATGGTAGCGGCAAATATACGTCCATTGAGATGGATTGATGCATCGGTAAACTATTCTTATTCCACTTTTGGCTATAATTTGGGCTGGATGCTTAATTTGCATCCTAAAGGATTTACATTCTTTGTTGGCTCAGACCGTATGATTACAAATGTAACTCCCCAATATATACCAACTAACAATATGAATACGAACATTTGTTTTGGATTTAATATCACATTTGGGAAGTATAGAGATTAAAAAAAGTAAATGACTACCTTTTATTAATCGGCTAAATTCATTTTTGGCCGATTTTTTTCTTTAGCAGAATGATTGCTAAAAAAGCTAAACCGAAGTGAGATAAGGCAAAAAACGCGAAAGGAATGCTTTAACTTTCATAAAAAAGTGCCATCTTTGCAAAATGTTAGCTATAGAAGTTTCGATATTAGACCTGTTGGTAAAAGGATTTATCATTGGAGTGGTAGTTTCTGCTCCCCTAGGCCCCGTTGGGGTTCTATGCATTCAACGTACTTTAAATAAAGGGCGGTGGTATGGATTTGTTACAGGTCTTGGGGCATCCATCAGTGATATAGCTTATGCACTGTTAACGGGTTATGGCATGAGCTTTATTTTTAATTTTATCTCTACCAATCTATTTTATCTACAGCTATTGGGTAGTATTATGCTTTGTCTTTTTGGAATATATACTTTTAGAAGTAATCCGGTTCAGTCGCTGCGACCGGCATCTTCGGCAAAAGGAACCTATTTACATAACTTTGTTACAGCCTTCGCTGTCACACTTTCTAATCCGCTGATTATATTCCTTTTCATTGGACTTTTTGCACGTTTCACTTTTGTAGCACCGCAAGTACACATTTATGAACAAATAATAGGCTATTTATCTATTGCTCTCGGAGCATTTACCTGGTGGTTTACCCTTACTCTCTTTGTAAGCAAACTGCGAACAAGGTTCAATGTGAGAGGAATCTGGGTCATTAACCGGGTAATTGGGGGAGTTGTAATAGTGGTGTCAGTCCTTGGATTAATCTTTACTCTATTAGGGAAAGCACTTTACTAATTAAAAGAATATGTTTATAGCTCAGAAATTAAAGCAATCTAATATTGCAGAATACCTCATATACATGTGGCAGATTGAAGATCTTATTCGCGCTGCCGGATGTGATATTGATAAGTTGAAATCAAACTTTATCAGTCAGTACCAGATTAGTGATGATGATAAGTTGAAATTAATCCAGTGGTATGAGGACTTGGTAGGGATGATGCGTGATGAAGGTGTTCAGGAAAAGGGACACTTACAGATTAACCAAAACGTGATTATCTCATTAACGGATTTACATCTGGAATTGCTTCGTTCTACAAAGGAACCATTCTATGGCGCGGCTTATTATAAAGCTTTGCCTTTTATTGTGGAACTGCGTAATAAAAGCGGAAAGACAGAAGAGTCAGAGCTGGAAACCTGTTTTGAAGCACTTTATGGCGTTATGTTGCTGAAGCTTCAAAAGAAGGAAATTACTCCAGAAACAAGTAAGGCGCTTGAAGTGATAGCGAGATTTCTTTCGCTATTGTCCAACTATTACGAAAAAGATAAAAACGGAGAATTAAAATTAGACGATTAAGTCATGAAGAATATATTGATAACCGGTGCCAATGGTCAATTAGGCAATGAAATGCGTTTGCTTTCTTCGGAAAACAATCAATACAACTACTTTTTTACGGATGTACAAGAACTTAATATTTGTGATGAGCAGGCTATACAAGAGTTTGTTACTGAGCACGAGATTGATGTAATTGTAAATTGCGCGGCATTTACTGCTGTAGATAAAGCCGAAGATGATGTTGATTTATGTAGAAAGTTGAATGCTGAGGCTCCCGGCTATCTTGCTAAAGCAGCTCAAAGCAGAGGGGCTGCCATGATACAAGTTTCCACGGATTACGTATTTGATGGAACAAATCATACTCCATATACAGAAGAAGAAGTAACTTGTCCGGCATCAGTATACGGTATTACAAAACTGGAAGGCGAGCGGAATGTGATGAATAACTGTTCAAACTCTATCGTGATTAGAACAGCCTGGCTTTACTCTACCTTTGGCAATAATTTTGTGAAGACCATGATCCGTCTGGGTAAAGAGAAAGAGAGTCTGGGTGTTATATTCGATCAGATTGGTACTCCTACTTATGCCCGCGATTTGGCAAGAGCTATTTATGCGGCAATCAATAAAGGCATTGTTCGTGGTATTTACCATTTTAGCAATGAAGGAGTTTGTTCATGGTATGATTTCACTTTGGCTATTCATCGCCTGGCAGGAATTAATTCTTGCAAGGTAAGCCCTCTTCATACTGCCGATTATCCTACAAAAGCTGCCCGCCCACATTATTCTGTATTGGATAAAACTAAGATAAAAGAAACTTTTGACATTGAAATTCCTCACTGGGAGGTGAGTTTGCAAGAGTGTATAAATGATATTAATTAAAAAAATATGCTTGACGAAATAAAAAGAAGGCGTACTTTCGCTATTATCTCTCACCCGGATGCGGGTAAAACAACGTTGACTGAAAAGCTTCTTTTATTTGGAGGACAGATTCAGGTTGCAGGGGCTGTGAAGTCTAACAAGATTAAGAAAACAGCTACTTCCGACTGGATGGAGATTGAAAAGCAACGCGGTATCTCTGTAACCACCTCTGTGATGGAGTTTGATTATAGAGATTATAAAGTGAATATTCTCGATACTCCGGGTCACCAGGATTTTGCTGAAGATACATTTCGTACGCTTACTGCTGTTGATAGTGTTATCATTGTTGTTGACGGTGCCAAAGGTGTAGAGGCTCAAACTCGTAAACTGATGGAAGTTTGCCGCATGAGAAATACGCCGGTAATTGTTTTTGTTAACAAGATGGACCGTGAAGGACGCGACCCGTTTGATTTGCTTGATGAGATTGAATCCGAATTACAAATCAGAGTTCGTCCGTTAAGCTGGCCTATTGAACAAGGAGCCCGTTTTAAGGGTGTATATAATATCTATGAAGGCAAACTTGATCTTTATCAGCCAAGCAAACAGGTTGTTACTGAAAAGGTGGAGCTTGATATCAATAGTGAGGAACTTGATAATACTATTGGTGCAGGATTAGCCGAAAAACTTCGTGCCGACCTTGAATTGGTTGACGGAGTATATCCTAAGTTCGATGTGAACGATTATCTTAACGCAGAGATTGCTCCTGTATTCTTTGGTTCCGCACTGAATAACTTTGGTGTGCAGGAATTGCTGGATTGCTTTGTGGAAATTGCTCCGTATCCTCAACCTGTGCAGGCTGAAGAACGTATGGTGAAACCGGAAGAGGAAAAGTTTACCGGTTTTATATTCAAGATTACAGCGAATATTGACCCTAACCACCGTTCATGTGTGGCTTTCTGCAAGGTTTGCTCAGGTAAGTTTGTGCGTAATGCCCCTTATAAACATATACGTCATGGAAAGACCGTGCGTTTTTCCTCGCCAACTCAATTTATGGCTCAAAAGAAGAGTACCATAGAGGAAGCTTATCCGGGAGATATTATAGGATTACCTGATACCGGAAACTTTAAAATTGGCGATACGCTAACGGAAGGGGAATTGCTACACTTTAAAGGCTTGCCTAGTTTCTCGCCGGAGATGTTCAAATATATAGAGAACGCCGATCCGATGAAAACCAAACAGCTAAACAAAGGTGTTGATCAGTTGATGGACGAAGGTGTGGCACAGTTATTTGTTAATCAGTTCAATGGTAGAAAGCTTATTGGTACAGTAGGACAGTTGCAGTTTGAAGTAATTCAGTATCGTTTGCTGAATGAGTATAATGCTGCTTGTCGCTGGGAACCACTCAGCTTATATAAAGCCTGCTGGATAGAAAGTGATAACAAGGAAGAGCTGGAAGCATTCAAGAAACGTAAGTATCAGTTTATGGCCAAGGATAGGGAAGGACGCGATGTTTTCCTTGCAGATAGTAACTATGTACTTCAGATGGCACAGATTGATTTTAAGAGTATAAAGTTCCATTTTACAAGCGAATTTTGATGCATTAGTATCTACTGCAAACAATATAGGTCATTAAAGAAAGGCTGTCAGAATAAAATCTGACAGCCTTTTTTTGTTCGCCCAGCACGAACTATTTACTTTAGGGTACAAGTCCCGAGCACACCATTATAGCTGGAAGTTGGAAAAGTTGGAAGAATGTCAGTACCCCTATAACTAATCTATTGCGTTGCAGTATTGATAAATGGTATGCCAATAAATGGGGAAATGGTGTTTTTGTACAGTCTTAATAATGTATTACACAAAATTGGGATATAAATAATTATATTTAAATGGATGAAAAACAATGTAAAACAGTAGTATTCAGAGAAATATCTAACTTAGCGACAGAAACTTTGAGAGAATAAGCTTAGTCAATATGGAAAATATGCGATTTTTTTTAATAACATTTTGATAAGCAGGATTTGTGGAAAAATATAGTTGTTATCAGCGACCATGGAGACGGGGGAGCCCATCAGTGGAATCAGGAAACAATGCTGTATGAAGAGGTCATGAATGTACCGTTCATACTTTTTTGGCTAAGAAGAAAAATGCAGGAAAAGTTCTTTCGCAGCAAATATGTACCTAAAAATTAGAATATAATACCTATAATTATTATGAAGAAGAACTTTTATTTAGCATTACTATGGAGCATTTTCGCTTTAGGAATGAATGCCCAGGCCACTATGAAGTTGACTGATGTTACATTAATGCACGAGATGAGGGCAACCCCTTCGCCTTTGAATAAATCGGTAATTTCAGACAAGTCCGTATCGTTCATGTGGCCTCTTCCCTCGTATGCAAATACTATGGAAGAGCTATTGGATGGCATGAAATCTGAAAAGCAGCCGATAGATAAATCGACGTTGAAATATCAACTTCGTTACTCTCAAGATCCGAAGATGAAACAGAATGTGATTACTGTTTCTTGTATGTGGCCTTTTCATAATCCGGAACAGTCACTGGGTGCCGGTGTGTGGTATTGGCAATATGGATATGTAAATGGGGGAAAGACCGATTGGTCAGAAGTACTGCAACTTACAGTGAAGGAGAATCCAGATAAATTCTGCCCGCCTTCCCTTAAAAAGTTGCTGGTAAAGTTGCCGGCGGACCATCCACGAGTGTGGGTAATGAAAAAGGAATGGAAAGATTTTATGCAGCAAAGCAAGTCAGCTCCGGAATATCAATGGTATATGGAACGAGCCGAAAAGGTAATGAGGACTCCGATGTATTCAGTCAGCCAGATAGATACCAGTAAGGTTGGCGGATTGGACAACGCTGTTAAAAGAAACGCTTTGCTTGTACGTGAAAGCCGCAATATTATAGACAAGGAAGAGGCCAATACAGAGGTGCTTATACGTGCTTATCTGTTGACTCAGAATAAGCGTTATTCCGATGAGGCGATGAAGCGTATTACGGAAATGATTAGCTGGAGCGATAATAAAAATGTTGCCGGCGACTTCAACACTGCTACGATTCTTTCTTTATGCTCCATGGCTTATGATTCTTTTTACGATCAGCTTTCTGACAACCAGAAGAAGATGCTTCTCCATGAGATAAAAATAATGGGAGGTGACTTTTATAGACAATTCAATAACCATTTAGAGAATCATATTGCTGACAATCATGTGTGGCAAATGACATTACGCATCTTTACAATGGCAGCTTTCAGCGTTTATGGTGAGTTGCCCGAAGCCGATACTTGGGTAGATTATTGCTATAATGTATGGCTGGCACGTTTCCCTGGACTAAACAAAGATGGCGGATGGCACAACGGCGATTCTTATTTTCAGGTAAATATCCGTACGTTGATTGAGGTTCCTTATTTTTACAGTCGTATCAGTGGATTCGATTTCTTTACTGATCCATGGTACAAAGGTTCGGCAATGTATGTTATTTACCAGCAGCCACCTTTCTCGAAATCGTCCGGAAACGGTAGCTCGCACCGGAAGGTTGTAAAGCCCAGTGGCGTGCGTGTGGGATATGCAGATGCTTTAGCCCGCCTGACAGGTAACACATTTGCAGCCGATTATTTGCGCCGCATTTCAGAGAAACAGCCGGACATTCTGAAAGAAGCCTTTATGGCAAAGCCCGGAGATCTTGCCTGGTTTCGCTTGCAGTGCCATAAATCATTGCCGGAAGGGAAAGGGTTGAATGACTTACCTTTGGACTATGTATTTCCAGAAACAGGCATTGCAACGTTTATGTCTAACTGGCAGAGCATCAAACGTAATGCTATGTTCAGTTTCCGTTCCAGTCCTTATGGCTCCACATCACATGCCCTTGCTAATCAGAATGCTTTTAATACATTCTACAACGGACTTCCCTTGTTTTACAGCAGCGGACACCACATCAGTTTTACCGACGAGCATAGCGTGTATTGCCACCGCGCTACTCGTGCGCACAACAGCATCCTGGTGAATGGCATGGGACAAAGAATAGGAACAGAAGGTTATGGCTGGATTCCTCGTTACTATGTGAGTGACAAAATAGGTTATCTGGTAGGCGATGCATCAAATGCTTACGGAGAAGTGATTTCTCCTCTTTGGCTGGAACGTGGAGAGCAATCTAAATTGGAATATTCACCGGCTAATGGCTGGGATAAGAATCATCTGAAGACTTTCCGCCGCCATGTGGTTGAGCTGGGAAATGCCGGATTAATGTTTGTTTATGACGAGTTAGAGGCCGATACAAGCGTTACCTGGAGTTATTTGCTGCATACGGCCGTGAATAAAATGGAGATTGCGAATGAAAAAGAGTATGTACGCATCAGGGCAATTAATGGACCCGGAGCTTCGGATGCTTATCTGTTTTCTCCTGATCTGTTGAAAACAGAACAGACCAACCAGTTTTTTTATCCTGCCGTAAACTGGTTGCGGGCTGACGACAAAGGATACTTTGCTCCGTTTGAAAATCACTGGCATTTTACGGCAATTTCACCAGCCAGGAAAGTTTACCGTTTCGCGACAATTATCAGTACACATCAAAAGGATGTGCCAGGAGCAGTACCTCAGATTCTTAAGAATGGTCTGATAAAAGTGGGAAGTTGGGTAATCAAGGCAAATATTTCTTCGGAAGGAAAAGCAAGTTTCAGTGTAAAGAATGCCAAGGAAAATGTAAGCCTGATTTATGATAACGTAACGATTATTAAAGAAGGCGAAAAACAGACCACATTGAAAGATCGTTTGCCGGAGCTGGAAATATAAAAATGAATGCTATAAAGCATATATGGTCCATCCAACAAATGCGTAGGTAAGTTAGTATGGCAATTAAAAAAAGCGAGAAAGAATAACCTTTCTCGCTTTTTTTATCAGTTAATTTGAAGAGTGTTTTACATTATATGCATTCCATCTATAACCATCTTTAGCAAGAACAGGAAGGAGATTACAAATACTGTAATCGATACTTTTTTTGCTTGTCCGGTACATACCTTTAAGAATGAGTAGCTTAAGAATCCGAATACAATACCTTGAGCTATGCTGTAACAGAACGGCATCATAACAATGGTAAGGAATGCGGGTAAAGACTCTGTCATGTCGTCAAAGTTGATTTTAACGATGGCTGAAATCATAAACAAACCAACAATGATTAGTGCCGGCGCTGTTGCCGAAGCCGGTACCATGAGGAACAGCGGAGACAGGAACAAAGCAATGATAAACATGAAAGCCGTGCTCACAGCTGTTAGTCCGGTTCTACCACCCGAAGCCACACCAGCGCAACTTTCCACGTATGAAGTAACAGTACTTGTGCCTAAAACAGCTCCGCATGTAGTTGCTAATGCATCAGCAAAAAGAGCCTTCTTTACTTGAGGGAAGTTTCCTTGCTCATCAATAAATCCAGCTTTAGATGCAACACCGATAAGTGTACCTACCGTATCAAACAGGTTAACAAACAGGAAGGTGAAAACCACAATCAGCATATCAAATGTAAATAAATGGTTCCAGTCAAACTTAAAGAATATAGGTGCAATAGAAGGAGGAAGAGAGAAGATACCATTCTCGGGTGTATGAACAAGTCCAAAGAATATTCCGCAGATTGTTGCTACAATAATACCAATCAATATGGAACCATGAACATTCTTTGCAAATAATGCTCCGGTAACAATAAGACCGATTAATGCAATCCACACATTGTGATTGGCAAAATCGCCCATTGCAACCAGTGTATTAGGATTACTAACAATAATGCCGGCATTCTTCATACCAATTAAAGTAATAAAAAGTCCAATACCCACCGGAATTGCATCCTTAAGTGTCTGCGGAATACTTTTCACTATCAGTTCACGGACATTGAAGAAGGTAAGAATAATAAAGATGATACCTTCAATGAATACAGCAGTTAGCGCCATTTGCCAGCTATAGCCCATGGTTAGTACCACGGTAAAAGCGAAGAAATTGTTAAGTCCCATTCCAGGAGCCTGAGCAATTGGAAGATTTGGCAAGAAAGCCATCAGAAGTGTTCCAATAATTGTTGCCAGGGCTGTTGTGGTAAACAGGGCCGACTTATCCATTCCCGTTGCACCCAAAATGCTGGGGTTAACTATTAAGATATAGGACATAGCCAGGAATGTAATCAATCCTGCCACAAGTTCTCTACTTACGGTAGTTTTGTTTTCCTTTAGTTTAAATAATTTTTCGACCATTGATCTTTATTTTTCTTGTTTAGAATTCCCATTTTGCAGCAATAGTTGGACATACATATGCTTTGTTCTCATAATAAGGGTAGAAATTGTTACTGATTTCAATTTCTGTACCTACTGCTAGCTTAGAGTTTACATTGTACCATATCTGAGGCTCTGTAAGCAGAATTACCTTCTTTCCCGATTTTACACCCGAACGGTCTTTGTTCTCACTCCATACATCAATGAATCCAGAAAGAGTTAATTTGTTATCCAACAAAGGAATGCCCCAGGTGCCAGTCCACTGAACATCGTTGCTTACCTTTGCAAAAGCATTATATTTATAAGCAATGTAAGTGCTAAAATGAGCATTTCCACAGCTAAATGGATAAGAAGCTCCTATCAAATAGGCATTAGGGATTGAGAATCCAGAACCTATACCGCCGTTGTATTCAATGTGTGGCATAATAGGACATTTACCAATTTTAAAATCACGAGCAATTTCCCAGTAGGCTAGTCCAATATTTCCTCTTGTTTGGTCATAATCCATGTCCACAAACATAAAAGTAGAACCCCACTTGTCTAGTTTAAACATCTCAAAAGTTGTTGTAAAGTAGTTAGTCGGAGCTACTTTGCTGTGCAATGCATGTCTGAAGTCATAATGCAACTGAAGATTCTGTGCGGTGGCAAACTGGCATGCCACTAAAAAGATAATTAAGAGTAAATTCTTGCGTTTCATGCTTTTTTTTGCTGCAAAATTAATCAAAAAAGTGACAAAAAGAACTTGCTGTAACTGACTTTTTTCAAGGATTGCCTGGATGTTTCTTTTCTTATTGAGCATTTCATTACTTTAATCAGCATTAATAAGTGCATTTAAAGTGTCTTATTTACAGCTATAATAGGCAAAAGGAAAAACGAATTGCCATACTTTGTTAGGAGGTTTTTATGACAATGATTTTATTGGAAATGAATGGGCGAAAATTAAAAGATGGAATATGTTTTAAAAAGCCTTTAGTAGATTTTTTATCTTGCAATTCAATAGTTCTTCAGGTCTTTATTTCTAAAAGATGTGGCTCAACAATTATAAACATGGCTCTATTATAATAATCGCCTATTGGAACTAAAGAATAGATCCCCCGTAATTAGCTGTTTATTCACCGGAAACTAATATTAGCCTCACGACCCTAATGTACCAGCCTCGGGAGGTTAGTAAATTAGGGTCGTGAGGCTAATATATTATAATCATGAGGCTAATCTGATAGTTTGTACAAGTTAGCTTTAGTATTCCGTAGATAGATACTTAATGTATCAAAGACCAATGTATAATGTTTATGGATTAAATCCAGACTTCGCTCTTTACTTCTCCCTGAACAGAAAGTACAATTACCTTAATAGGGATGTTGCGGGAAGCTTTTTCCCTTGCCATCTTTGCCATTTGCAGTAATCCGCCGCAACAAGGAACCTCCATTATCAGCACCGTAAGCGTATTTATCATGGAATCATCAATCATAACCTGTAGCTTTTCAATGTATGATTCCGTGTTGCTGTCCAGTTTGGGACAAGCGATTGCCAGAATCTTACCTTTCAGAAAGCGGCTGTGAAAATTGCCTGCGGTAAAAGAAGTACAGTCGGCTGCCAGTAAAACATCCGCTCCTTGAAAATATCCAGCCTGCGGATTAAGCAAGTGCAGCTGCACCGGCCATTGACGAAGTTCCGAAACCTGAGGGGCGGTAACACCTCCCTGAGTAGGAGCCGAAATACCTCCTTGTGCCATTCCTGCAACAAAGGGTGCTTGTGTGGCTGGTTTCAGAGTACGTGCCATGGAACCGGGACATCCGCCATGCGCTCCGCCTGCTTGTTGCTCACCGTGTATCTGAGAAAGATCCACCGCTATATTATTTCTTCTAAGATAATCCACTCCCTGCATCAGTAATCCCCTTTCGCCATGCTCTTTTAAGTGCTTTAAGTGTGCCAGTATCACCCGCTCGCCCTTCGGAGAGATGCGTTCCATTACCGCCTCTTCACTGTAAGGTTCTGCTTCGCGCTCTTCCAGCTCAATAGCCCCTTCGGGACATTCGCCAATGCAAGCACCCAGGCCGTCGCAATAAAGTTCGCTAATCATTACCGCTTTGCCATTTATTAGTTGCAAAGCCCCTTCATGACAACCCTTTACACACAATCCGCACCCATTGCACAGTGCTTCGTCTATTTTTATCACAGTTCGTTTCATTCTCTTCAATATTTAGGATGATGCTGCAAAAGTACGGCTATTCTTTTATCCTTACTTGTAACAATGGTTACAATAGGATTGTTTTTTCAAACAAAGGTTGTTTACCGGATAAAATTAGTATAAACCTTGTCAGTCTTTTCTGGAGCAGGTACAGAGTTTTTTGTTTGTTCGCGCATTTTAAGTATCCAGGCCATGTTTCTTCCCAGAACCTCCATGATTTGTACACCTTCAGTATCTTGTAAGACCTCTCCGGAAGACAATCCGTGGGTAATATTCCAGTAATTAGATGTGGCAAGGATCATTTCCGAGTAGTTTAAATAGTGGTTCAGACTGTCGAATGTGGAAGAACCTCCTGTACGTCGCACAGCAACAACTGCAGCACCAACTTTGTGACGGAATAAATTGCTGTTACTTCCCGAAACGTAGAAAGCCCGGTCCAGAAAAGACTTCATGGTTCCCGGAATACCTGCATAATAAACTGGTGAACCAAGGATGATTCCATCAGCATCTTTCATCTTCTGAACCCATTCATTTAATGAATCAGTGGTGATAACGCACTTCTCGTCCTTGTTTCTTGAACATCCTCCGCAGGCCATGCATCCCCTCACAGCTTTATTGCCAATATGGATAATCTCAAAGTCAATATCGTTCTCCATCAATTCCTTGCCAACTCCCATTAATGCATGATAGGTGTTCCCCTTTTTATGAGGGCTTCCGTTAATTGCTACAACTTTCATTTCTTTTTTCCTTTTAATTTTGTTTCTTTGTAGCTGCAAATTAAGGATATTAATACCGATTGTACAAGTACCTACTAAAAAGTAGTATAGTAACCAAAAGGAGTGAATTATGATGAATGATGGGCGTATAGATAAATATATTTTTAAAGGAAAGGACTATTTTTGTTCTTTAGAGTTAGTAATGGATATGATTGGAGGCAAATGGAAGCCTATAGTGTTGTTTCATCTCAAGGATGGAGTGATGCGTTCGGGCGAACTTCAGCGCAGCTTACACGGAATAGCCAATAAGATGTTTACTCAAACCGTCAGAGAGTTGGAGCAAACCGGACTTGTGGAACGCATTGTTTATCCTACTGTTCCACCAAAAGTAGAGTACAAGCTCACCCCAATGGGAGAATCTGTGATGCCTGTTATAGAGACTCTGAACAATTGGGGCAAAGATATTAGTATTAAATATAATAAGAATAAATAATTCTCAAAATGCAGAACAAATAGTTGGCAAATCAATACTTTGTCTCTATCTTTGTAGTGCTAAAGAAAGTGGTTACACATCCTAAGGGGATGACTGGATTTGACAGCGGGCAGAGATGGTATGTAAGCATGCAGTGCGTCGGTGATTTGCACTTAAATCTCAGTTATCAAAATTTTATCTGGCGAAAATAATTACGCTCTTGCTGCTTAATCGAATTATAGTAGATTAAACTTAATCTCTGCACTAGGTGCGGAGACGAGACATCACTCGGATGCTGTTGTTCCGAAGCGGTCCGGTTTTAGTGGTGCAGTTATATCGGAGATAGTTTGAGTCCCGTCTCGTGGCTCTTGCGAAAATAAAGAGACTAAGGTATTGTTTGGTGGCTTCGGTCCTGCCGTACTCGAAAAATTAGGCGAAGATAAGCATGTAGAAAGCTTATGATTTCCTCGTTTGGACGAGGGTTCGACTCCCTCCATCTCCACTTATTAGCAACAAAAAAGAGAATCCGTATAAATCATTGATTTATGCGGATTTTCTTTTTTGTATATATTATTGCGACCAACTATGGTTAGCGAATCTTTATTTCGCAATTGGATAAATCGTCTATAATAGCAAGTGATTCTACGTGAACACTTTTATCCCGAAGAATCTTTCCACCGTCTTGAAATGCCTTCTCAATAATGAAACCCATTCCGCTTAGTGAAGCTCCAGCCTGATTAATCAAATCAATCATACCCAAAGCTGCGTTTCCGTTTGCCAGAAAATCATCAATAAAAAGAACATGATCATCAGGTGTGAGGAAATTGTTACTGATGCAAACCGTATAGTTACGGTCTTTAGTAAAAGAATGCACAGTTGTGGTAAGCATGTTTTCCATAGTCTTAGGCTGTTTCTTCTTTACGAAAACAACCGGAAGCTGCATTATATAGCCAACCATAATAGCCGGAGCTATTCCGCTTGCCTCAATGGTAACAATCTTATTAATGTTCTCGTCTTTGAAACGAGTCACAAACTCCTGAGCAATTTTATGCATCAGCATGGGATCCATCTGATGGTTGATAAAGCTATCTACTTTTAGTATTCCGCCTTCAAAACATTTGCCGTCCTGAAGAATACGCTTTTTTAGTATATCCATATTTATTCTACTATTTCTCTTTCTTTTTTTCTATCTTCTTTTCCTTCTTTAACACGAATCAATGCATTGGCAAGGATGGCTGTAAGACCACCGGTTGTGATGCCTGATGAGAAAATTGACTTAATGGCTTGAGGTGCCTGGTTAAGAATTTCGGGCATTAGTTCTACGCCCAAGCCTAGTGAAAGGCTCACTGCCAATACCAAAGTTGCTTTGCGATTTATTTCATGCGATGAAATAATGCGAATGCCGGCTGCGGCAACTGTACCGAACATAAGCAATGTTGCTCCTCCTAATACAGGACCGGGCATCAATGAAAAGATAATTCCAACTATAGGGAATAGGCCTAGCAACACAAGCATGGCTGCAATATAATAACCAACATACCGACTGGCAACTCCTGTTAACTGAATAATGCCATTGTTTTGTGCAAAAATTGAGTTCGGGAATGAATTAAATGCACCGGCAAGGCAAGAGTTGAAACCATCTGCCAGAACACCTCCCGAAACACGTTTCAGGTAGCGTTCGCCTTCAATTGGTTCTCCGGAAATCATCGAGTTGGCCGTTACATCTCCTGTTGCTTCAATAGCAGTAATGAAATATATCAGAGCTAAAGCAAGAAAGGATGAGAAGTCGAAATCTAAGCCATATTTGAAAGGCATCGGTATATTGAACGCCAAAAGATTTGTTGTAGCTGCCTTTGCAAAGTCCACTTTACCCATGGCAAAAGCAACTCCGTAACCAATACACAAGCCCAGCACAATAGAACTCATGCGGATATATTTATTTTTGCAGCGGTTAAAGAACAGCACGCTGCCTAATACAATACCAGCAAGTCCTATGTTTTCAAGACTTCCAAATGTACCGTTGCTCATTGCCGCGTAACCACCGCCACAAGAAACAATGCCTACTTTAATAAGACTAAGCCCAATCAGTAGTACTACAATTCCCGATACAAGGGGAGTGATGATGTTTCTAAGATATTTAAAAGTGCGGCTAACAATCATTTCAACCGGAGATGCTGCCATGCAGACGCCGAAAATAAGAGGAAGACCACCTAACTGTCCGGCCGAAATAATGGGGCCGATAAAAGAAAAGCTGGTTCCTTGAATGCACAATAAACCAGATCCAAGCGGACCAACCTTTTTACATTGAATAAAGGTGGCTACCCCGGATACAAAAAGAGCCATTGAAATCATAAAACCAGTTGTTTCTATATCAGTTTTCAAGGCTGCGCAAATAATCAGAGGAGGTGTTATTATAGCCACGAATATAGCTAGCAAATGTTGTATTGCTGCAAATAATGCATCCTTAAAGGGGGGGCGGTCATTAAGTCCATAAATTAAGTCCGTAGACGCAGTTGGAGTGATTTTCTCTTTTTTCGTTTCAGTCTGATTATCCATATTATGATAAATTATTTATTTCTCAGGTTATCAGGAAAATAGAAGTTCGAAAAGAACTCTTTTTTCTTTGTCTATATTACATTTATAAATAAAAGGTGCAAAAGTACAAAAAAAATGGACTAAAAATGGATAGAGTTACCTAACTTTGGGCTTTCTTTATTCAATTGTTGTAATTTTAACTAATTAGCTTGCCGTTAAAAAATACATTTAACGCAGTAAGTAAGCAGAGTAGAGAATAAGGGGGCTTGAATATAAACTTTTACTCAGTTCTTTTTGTTTTTAGATCTAAATAAGAGACATGAATTATAGAAACTTATTATTCCAATAGCACTATGAGATACAAAACAAAACTTGCAGTTATATCGGCGATTACTTTATGCTGGATTGGTATTCCTGCATTAGTTTTAGCTAATGAAGAGACTTTTGATCCGGTTGAGTATGTTAATCCATTGATTGGATCTCAATCTACTTTTCAGTTATCAACAGGTAATACATATCCTGCCATTACTCGCCCTTGGGGAATGAACTTTTGGGTTCCTCAAACTGGTAAGATGGGTGATGGATGGGCTTACGTCTATACAGAAAATAAAATACGTGGCTTTAAACAAACCCATCAGCCAAGTCCGTGGATCAATGATTACGGTCAGTTTTCAATTATGCCAGTAGTAGGAGCCCCGGTTTTTGATCAGGATAAGCGGGCAAGTTGGTTTTCGCATAAGTCCGAAGTAGCCAAACCTTACTATTACAAGGTCTATCTTGCCGATCACGATGTGGTAACAGAAATTGCTCCGACTGAACGTGCGGCAATGTTTCGTTTTACCTTCCCTAAGAATGATAGCTCTTTTGTGGTAGTTGATGCCTTTGATAAGGGTTCATACATTAAAATTATACCCGGTAAAAATAAAATTATCGGTTATACAACCAAGAACAGTGGGGGAGTACCTGCAAACTTTAAAAATTACTTTGTAATTACTTTCGATAAGCCATTTACATACAAGTATACTTTTGCCGATGGTGCATTAAAACAAAGTGAAGAACAAACAGCCAGTCATGTGGGGGCTGTTATTGGATTTAAAACAACCAAAGGTGAAGTGGTTCACGCAAAAGTAGCTTCTTCATTTATTAGTTTTGATCAGGCAGACCTTAATTTGAAGGAGCTGGGCAATGATAACTTCGATGAAGTTGCAGCCAAAGGTAAAGCCGAATGGAATAAAGCATTAGGCAGAATAAGGGTGGAAGGCGGCTCATTAGACCAATATCGCACATTTTATTCCTGCATGTATCGTTCCATGTTGTTCCCACGCAAGTTTTATGAAATAGATGCAGCCGGCAAAGTAGTTCATTATAGTCCGTTTAACGGCGAAGTTCTACCCGGATATATGTATACTGACTCTGGCTTTTGGGATACATTCCGTTGTCTGTTTCCCTTCCTTAATATGATGTTCCCTTCAATAAACAAAGAAATACAGGAAGGACTTATCAATGTTTATAAGGAAAGTGGATTCTTTCCCGAATGGGCAAGTCCCGGTCATCGTGATTGTATGGTAGGAAACAACTCAGCCTCCATTTTAGTAGATGCTTATATGAAAGGTGTAAAGGTAAACGAACTGGAAACTTTATACAAAGGAATTATTCATGGAACGGAAAGCGTTCACCCAACAGTTTCATCGACCGGACGTCTGGGATATGAATACTATAACAAACTCGGATATGTACCTTACGATGTGAAGATAAACGAAAATGCTGCCCGTACTCTGGAATATGCTTATGATGACTGGTGCATTTACAAGCTGGCAAAAGAACTTAAGCGTCCAAAGAAAGAGATTGATCTTTTTGCCAAACGAGCCATGAATTACAAAAATATCTTCGATAAGGAAACCAAGCTGATGCGTGGGAAGAATGCCGATGGTAAATTTATGTCTCCTTTCTCTCCGTTGAAGTGGGGAGATGCCTTTACCGAAGGAAACAGCTGGCATTATACCTGGTCTGTTTTTCACGATCCGCAAGGATTAATAGACTTGATGGGTGGTAAGGAAGCTTTTGTAAGCATGCTCGATTCTGTGTTTGCCGTTCCCCCGGTGTTCGATGCAAGTTACTACGGACAGGTAATTCATGAAATCCGCGAAATGCAGATTATGAATATGGGCAATTATGCTCATGGCAATCAGCCTATTCAGCACATGATTTACTTGTATAACTATGCCGGTCAGCCATG
This sequence comes from Bacteroidaceae bacterium, assembly GCA_963667395.2. Taxonomy (GTDB): domain Bacteria; phylum Bacteroidota; class Bacteroidia; order Bacteroidales; family Bacteroidaceae; genus Bacteroides. The sequence continues at coordinate 2,105,074 of CAXXJL010000001.1, read as the reverse complement.
GAAAGCCCAATACTGGTTGCGTGAAGTAATGAACCGCATGTATACTTGTAATCCTGATGGATATTGCGGTGACGAGGATAATGGTCAGACTTCCGCCTGGTACGTATTCTCTGCGCTGGGATTCTATCCTGTATGCCCCGGAATAAATGAATATGTAATGGGGGCACCATTATTTAAGAAAGCAACCATCTTGTTTGAAAATGGGAACAAGATGATAATCAATGCACCGGATAATAGTGTTGATAACCGTTATATTGAAGCAATAACAATCAATGGCAGGAACTACACAAAGAACTATCTGAAGCATTCCGATTTGCTTAACGGTGGAGAAATCAACATTCGTATGAGTAACACTCCCAACAGGCAACGTGGCATTCAAAAAGAAGATTTTCCTTATTCATTCTCTGTCAATGAGAAAAAGTAACGTATTTCATTAAGCAAGCGATAAGTTTTAATCTATAACCTATATTAAGCTTTTTATTCTTAATAAGGTTAAAGTTTTGCCACACCAAGTTAACTTGGTGTGGCATTGTTCGCTATGTGCTACCTTTGCATCATACATATTACGATAGTTTACAAGATAATTCACCCTGTAAAACCAGAAAAATTTGTAGTGCACTCAAGTGAGAACTCTAAAATTGAAGATATTGAAAGAAGAAAATTAGTGCATAAATCAGGGATCTAAATCATAATAAACTGTTATTGCACAAAAATGAAGATTATTTGTTCAAAATTAAACTTTTTAGAATTATTTCGTTTTAATAATGAACAAAAGAGGTATATGGTCTTGTCGCGGTGAACTATTTTTGTGTTATTAACTATGAAGAATAAAGATAACATGAAGAAAGTATTCACCTTGTTGACTGCACCATTGGCAATAGCCTCAATGACCGCTACCGAAAGCAGACCTAATATACTGATTATTCAGTGTGATCATCTTGCCCAGCGAGCTTTGTCTACGTACGGCGGCAATTGGGGTTGTGCTTCTGTTATTGATAGTATTGCTTCTCAAGGAGTAGCTTTTGCAAATGCTTATGTGGGGTGTCCATTGAGTCAGCCATCCAGAGCAGCTTTGTGGACAGGATTGATGCCTCACCAAAATCAAGTACGTTCAAACTCTTTTCTCGATAGTTATCCCACGATTTCTAAATCCACCGCAACATTAGGCGAACTATTTAGTAATAATGGATATGTAGCTGCTCATTTTGGAAAGACTCACGATAGAGAAGCACTTAGAGGATTTGTACATAAAGAGCCTGTGGCCGAATCTTTTATTGATCCCTATTTTCCTGTGAATGGTGATAGTTTTAGAGATGTAGGTACTTGTAAAGATGTAGTTGGCTTTTTACGAAATGACTCTTTGGACAAGCCCTTTATCTGTGTGGCTGATTTTGAGAATCCTCATAATATCTGTGGATTTGTAGGAGCGAATGAAGGTGAACATATAGACAAACCAATTCCTTTTGAACTTCCTTCGTTGCCCGATAATTTTGAAGTGACTGATTGGGACAATCTTCCCCCTTCTATTCAATATATGTGTTGTATTCATCGACGTATGACTCAAGCTGCGCATTGGAACGAAACAAACTACCGGTATTATATTGCGGCATATCAATATTACACAAGGATGGTATGCAAACAAATAGAACAGGTGATGGCTGCATTGCAAGCGAGTGGTAAGGCAGACAATACTATTGTTGTTGTATTGGCCGATCATGGCGACGGACTGGCATCGCACAGAATGGTGACTAAATTTATTAGTTTTTATGACGAGATGACTAATGTGCCATTTATTATCGCAGGAAAAGGCATAAAGAGAAATGAGCAACCTTTAAAAAACCTATTAGTTAGTCCCACACTCGATCTACTCCCTACTTTGTGTGATATTGCAGGGATAGATGTTCCATCCGATAAAAAGGGGATTAGTCTGCTTCCTGTATTAAAAGGAGAAAAGAATAAGAATACCCATCCCTATGTTGTTTCAGAGTGGCACTCCTCCAGAGATCTTTCTATTACTCCAGGGCGAATGATTCGTAGCAAGCAATATAAATATACCCATTATCTGGAGAAAAATGCAGAAGAGTTATATGATTTGCTAAATGACCCGGGCGAGAAGCATAATCTTGCAAAGGATAAAGCTTATAATAAGGTGTTAAAAGAACACCGAAGTTTGTTAGCTGATTACATAAAAAAGACAAATGATGACTATTTTTCATTGGAAGTTAAGGTTGATCCTAAGTATAGAAATCACCAGCCGGGATACAGCCATCATATGGGTGAAGGCAGTAAAGAATAATCTATTATTCTATGTATCAGGCTTTACTAAACGTTTTCAATACAACTTTCAACAAAATTGATAGAGATAAGCCAGTATTAAATAAAGTAAAAACGATATCACTTATTATAAAAATAGCAAAGGCCTATTTTAGTACCAAATTAAAAACTATAAAAAACGTTCATTTGATGGAAAAAAGATCTGGATTTATTTTGATGGCGATATGCTTCTTTTTGTCTGTTACTATGCATGCCCAAAGTTTGAGTGTAACCGGTAAGGTTATTGATAACGAAGGGCTGGAAGTAATAGGTGCGAGCGTACGCGTTAAAGGTTCCAAGACAGTTGGAACAGTAACCGATATTGATGGTAAGTTTACCATAAAAGTTAATAATGCAGCCAAAGATGTACTGCAGTTTTCATTTGTAGGAATGAATAGCTTAGAAGTGCATGTAAAAGGTCAAAGTCAGTTGAACGTGACAATGACTATCAACTCTGTTCAATTAGACGAAGTCGTAGCTATTGGATATGCAACAGCTAAACGTAAAGACCTTACAGGTTCTGTATCTTCTATTCAGGGAGGCGAATTAAGTAAAATTCCTGTAACAAGTGTTACTCAGGCTTTAGCAGGAAAGATTGCCGGTGTACAAATCACTCAATCACAAGGCTCTCCCGATGCTGATATTTCAGTTCGTGTGCGTGGAGGTATGTCTATCACTCAAAGTAATGAACCTCTTTATATTATTGATGGTTTTCAAAGTGATAACGGACTGCGTGGTTTAGACCTAAGTGATATTGCATCTATTGATGTGTTGAAAGATGCTTCGTCTACAGCTATTTATGGATCAGCTGGTGCTAATGGTGTAATTCTTATTACTACAAAAAGTGGTAAAGAGGGCAAAGCTGACGTTAATTATGATATGTATTTTGGGTTTAAGAAAATAACCAAAAGAGTAGATGTTCTTTCTCCTCTTCAATTTGCTCAACTAGAATATGAGCGTGCAATGATTGGGTCAGATAGTGATAAATCTAGCTTCTTAAATATATACGGTGATCCTTATGATGCTTCAAAAGGTAGTTATGTAGAGCAAATGACCAAATCTTATACGGAGATGCCAGGCGTATATGGAAATAGAGCAGGCATTAATTGGCAAGACGAAGTATTTGATGCCACAACTCCAATCTCTCAAAATCATAAGGTTAGTATTACCGGGGGAACTAAAACCTCAGATTACAATGTCTCTGTTTCGCGAAGTGATGACGATGGTATAATGAAAGGTAGTGGATTAACCCGTACCAATATTCGCGCTAAGTTTGCACAGGAATTAAGTAAGAAATTTAGGTTTACAGTGAATGCAAACTATACCGATGAGGAAACCACAGGTTTAGGCTCATTGAACGAATCGGGTGCTTTCAGTAGGATGCAACATATCTTGCAATATATTCCAATTAACGGCAAGTATGGTAATGATTATGATTTGGTTACTTCACAGAGTGCACCTGTTTACGATGCTGAAAGTGGAAATCAAATGCAAAATCCATTGGTTTCAATCCAGGCAGAAGAGCGTTTAAAGAGAAGTAAGAATATGCAGTTGAATGGTGATGTTGTTTATAAACTCACTAAAAACCTGACTTATAGAGGTAGTGTAGGACTTCGCAATCGTACAATGGTTAACAACACTTTCTATCATAAACTTAGCCGTCAAGCCATTAATACCGGTAGTCCTTATTGTGAGCTAAACGATTATGAATATGATTCCTGGCAGTATAACAACACGTTGACTTATGTGCCAAAACTTAAAAAGGGACATTCACTTGATGTACTTTTAGGTCAAGAGGATTATATGCTTGAGAGTACATGGAAAAAGAACTCTTATTCCGGATTCCCTGATAATGAATTTGGGTTTGATGATCTTTCTTTGGGTACTGTAACCGGTATTCCAGATAACTCGCGCGAGGTTTATCGTAAGATATCTTTCTTTGGTCGTGCCAATTATAACTATAAGAGCAAGTATTTAGCAACCGTAACCTTACGTGCTGATGGTTCTAACCGCTTCGGCGACAATAATAAATGGGGATATTTCCCAGCAGCCTCTTTAGCTTGGCGAGCTTCGGAAGAACAATTTATTGAAGATTTAAATGTGTTCTCAAATCTGAAACTTAGATTTGGTTATGGTATGGCAGGTAACGATGGTATTGGTAGTTTACGTTCTTTAACCCTAATGTCATCGGGATCTAATCCTTTTGGTGATAGTGTTGAATCATCTTATTCAACAAATAGATTGTCTAATCCTAACTTGAAATGGGAAACCAATGTAACTGCTAATATTGGTGTTGAAATGGGATTCTTTAAACAACGTCTTCAGGTAGGTATTGATCTTTATAATAATAATACTAAAGATTTGTTGTTGGAGGCTCAAGTTCCTGCTATGTCGGGATTTACCTCTCAAATGTTGAACATTGGTAAGACAAATAACCGCGGTATTGAGTTATCTATTAATACTGTTAATATCAAAACGAAGAATTTAACCTGGGAAACAAATTTAAATTTAGCTCATAATAAGAATAAGGTTGTAGAATTAGCTGGCGTTGATTATTTCACAAAACGTTCGGGATGGGCTACAACTGCTGAATTTAATGACGATGAATACATGATCGCTGTCAACCAATCAATGGGGCAGATGTATGGTTATAAACTATCTGGTATTTACACTGTAGATCAGTTCAGATTTGATCCGGCAGGAAACAAAGGTAAGGGTGCTTATGTATTGAATGATGAGGCTAATACTCCTTACGACAAAAGTAACTATCCAAAACCTGGTAGCTGGAAGTTTGAAGATGTTAATGACGACAAGGTAATTGACTCAAAAGATAAAACAATTATTGGTAATGCTTTACCTGATGTGGTCGGAGGATTTACAAATAATCTGACTTACAAAGGTTTTGATCTGTCTGTTGGTTTTAATTTCCAAATTGGTGGCGATGTATACAATGCGAATAAGATGTATTTCACCAAAATGAACAATAAGAATAGAAACTCATTGCCACAATCGGCAGATCGTTTTACTTATATTGATGAAACGGGTGCCAATGTATTTACGAATTCCGAAAAACTGGCGCAAATCAATCAGAATGCAACTTATGCCTCTATTGAGGGTTCATCTACATTAAAGTTCCATTCAGGATATGTGGAAGATGCCTCGTATTTAAGATTGAATAATGTAACATTTGGTTATACTTTCCCAATAAAGACAATAAATAAAATTAGGGTGAAAAGTTTAAGAGTGTACTCTTCTGCTTATAACCTTTGGACATTGACCAACTATTCTGGATTTGATCCTGAAGTAAACACAAAATCAAATGGTGGATTAACTCCGGGGGTAGACTGGGGTGCTTATCCAAGAAGTTTGTCTTTTGTATTCGGTCTAAATCTAACATTCTAATATCAAATTGAAAACTGAAATGAAAAATAATATTAAAAATATACTACGTTCAACCTTGTTCTTTTCAATAATAGGGTTTAGTGTTACTTCTTGTAATGACCAATTAACGGAAGAACCATACGGAAAATATAGTGTTCCTGATTATTTTAAAGATACTCAAAATCTAAAAATGGCTGTTAATGGCGTATACGAGTCATTCAGTAATTTGACTACGTATGGACAAAACTGGATAGTGTATGATACCGATACGGATATTTCGCATGTTCAAGGTGCGGGTATTGGTCACGTAGCTCGTGATTTGGGCCATTATAATGCGTATGCAGAACATTCGTGGTTGCAAGATTCCTGGACAGCCTATTATAAAGGAATTGATCGTGCAAATACGATTCTTGAAAATAAAGATCTTGTGAAGTTGACTAGTGCTAAAGATACAGTTGCATTTAAACAGTTGGTTGGCGAAACAAAATGTTTGCGTGCAATGTCTCATTTTGATTTGACTCTTTTGTGGGGAGATGTGCCTTTGAAAGTGACTTCTACTAAACCGGGTGATGATCTTTATATGAAAAGAACCGATAGAGCACTTGTGTACGATCAGATTATTAAAGATTTCGAAGAGGCTATTCCTGATTTGCAATGGAGTGTAGAAAACGAACGTATCTCTAAAGGTGCTGCTATGGGACTTTTGGCACGTGCGTATCTGTTCCGTGGTGGATATTCTCTTTATGGAACTGGCGATTTAGGTGAAATGAAACGTCCAGACAACTATTTAGAATATTACAAGAAAGCGCAAGCTGTTCTTTCTGAATTAATGAATTCTAATAAATATGGATTGATTAATGGCGATGGAACAATGGATGGATACCAAAGAGTATTTAGAAATATGTGCGAATTGAAGTATGATCCATTTGAAAATATGTGTGAAATTGCTTTTTTTAAAACGCCTAACCTATCAAGTGGTTCGGGTGTGATGGGTACTTATAATGGTCCAGCTATTGATGCTAATTCAAAATATGGACGTGCGAACTCATTCATCAAGACACACGAATTTTTTGGAGATCTTTATGAAGCGGGTGACTTGCGTAAAGCTACTGCCATAGCCGATTTTACGATTGGTGCTGATAATGTGATTAAGCTCATTAAGCAAGGGCCAGACAGTAAAGGTAAGATGGGTGCAACCTATACCTGGGCTCCTGGAAAATGGAGAAGAAACTGGCATACGGGAGCATTCAAAGATAATAATGCTACAGACGTAAACTATGTGCTTCTTCGTTATGCGGATGTATTGTTGATGCGTGCCGAGGTAGAGAATGAGTTGAACGGTGCTCCGAATGATATTGCATTGGAATGTGTTAATCAAGTAAGAAGGAGAGCGTTTGGTAAACCATACTTAACAGCAGCTCCAGGTTTTGATATTACAACTGCTATGCTTGACACAAAAGAAAAGTTCTTTAACTATCTTGTTGATGAACGTGCTCGTGAGCTATGTTTCGAGGGGATGCGTAGAATGGATCTTATCCGTTGGAACAAGTTAGGTGAGGCTATCAAAAAGACAAGTGATAACTTTATCCGTGTGTTTAAAACATCTTACTCTTTTGATGCTGGTGTGAAGTTTACAGCGGGTAAACATGAACTTTATCCTATTCCTGCACGTGAAATCCGTGAAACTAAAGGGTCTTTAATTCAGAACCCAGGATACTAATCATAAATTTATAAAGAAGGGAGAGTTTTGGGTACTTAGAAGCTTTCCCTTCTTTTGTTTTTTTGTATCAGAATGAAAACACGACTTGTCTATTACGCATTATAGGCTTATTTATTTTGTACTCACTCTCTTTTTTATATAAATAACCATCAAGTATACCATGAATTCTAAAAAGTATTTATTAGCTCTGTTAATCTTTGTGTTTTTTTCTGGAAGAATATCTGCACAAATATATTCATTCGAAAAGAATACAATTCCTTCCGAATGGAACATAGACAAAGGTAATATAGAAGTTACTAATCAAAAATACAAACTAGGTAAACAATCTCTTAAGATAGAATGGGAACCTGGGTCTGTTATAAGTTTTACAAAAGCATCAGATTTAGAAGCAGCTGGTAAATCAAGGAATGGAGGTATAAATGCCTGGATTTATAATGAATGCCCAACAAATGTATCACTTGTTTTTTCTTTTGCAGATAAAAATGGTCAAGAGGTGTGTAGACTTCCTTTTTTGTTAAATTTTAAAGGATGGCGTTGTGTCTGGGCTAAATTTCGGGAAGATATGAATATGGATTCTCAGGCAATCATTCATAAACTTAACATAAGAATGCCTGATACTGAAAAAAAAGGTGTTATTTATTTAGATTATGTGCATTTTACAACAAATGTATCTTGGCAAAAGATGTCTGATAGCCAATATGAAGTAAATCAAAAAGACTACAGTTTGATACACAATTTTATAGGATATCGAAATACTTATCCTGATTTATCTAAAGTTGTTACATCAAGTGAAAACGAAAAGAGTATTCAAACAATCACAGAAAGATTAACTCAATGGTATTTAGGAAAGAATAATTCCGAGAATCAGAAATTATTGAAGATACGAAAAAAATACGAAAAAAAATACATTCAAAAAGGTCTTAAAGAGGCTAATGATATTCATATTGCATATGATAAGAACCATGTTGCTGTGGGAGAAGGTTTATATCCAATGTATGCTCCTAATACGATCGATGGAGAAAGAATCCGTACTTTTATGAGTATAAATAAGGATGTGTTACTTCCTTTAGCATTGGACTATAAGAAAAATGAAAATGAGGAAAGCTTAAATAAAGCGACCTATATATATGACTGGTTCAATGATCAAGGTTGGGCAGATGGTAGCGGAATGGGTACTTTATGCTTTGAAAAATTGCGTAGCTCAGGATATTTTCATTCATTCTTTTTATTGAAAGATAAGCTGACTGATGAACAATTAAACCGTGAACTAAAAACATTAAAGTGGTTTACTATGTTTGGCGCTTGCTATCAAACACCAGAGCATGCTGGTGAAGTTGCTGATAATCTTCGTGCTTTGGCTTTGCCTAAATTGATATATGCTCTTTCTTTGACTAACGCCAAGGAAAGACACGCTGCACTTTCTGCTTTTACTTCTTATATGAATAATTCTATAAGTATTGCACCAGGTTATTTTGGTACAATTAAGGCCGATTTCTCTGGATACCATCATCGTGGAGCATACAATAGTGCCTATTATCCACATGCTTTATATGCAGTTTCCTTGATTGCATATTTATTGCATGATACTCCTTATGCACTTTCAGAATCATCATTGTATAATTTGAAGCAATCGCTTCTCACATTCCGTTTCTTTTCAGCAAAGTTGGATGTTCCATCAGGAACTGCAGGTCGTTTTCCTGATAAACAAACGGTATTACAAGATCTACTGCCTGCTTTTTCTTATGTTGCTTCTTCATTTAAAAATGTTGATCCGGAATTAGTAGCTGCCTTTAAACGCTTGATGAATAATAATCAAGAAGTAATTGAAAGATTTGCATCAGATGTAAATTCTAGTTTAACGTATACTAGTAGTGTTGGAGAAATGGAACTGATGATTCAATTACTCCAAAATAACATTAAAGAGGAAAAAGCTCCTGTTGGCTCTCTATTTATGCCTTATTCTGGATTAATGGTAATAAAAAATAAGAATCATCATTTTAATATCAAAGGATTTAGTAAATATATCTGGGATTTTGAAGCCTCTTCAAATGAGAATCAATATGGACGTTATTCTTCTTATGGCCAAATTGAGTACAGGGATCTACAAAAAGGTTTTAAAAGTTTTAACCCTAATATTAAATCCTTTGATTGGAATTACATTCCAGGTACAACAACTAAAGTTTTGCCATTAAATTCTTTAGCATTTAAAGAACAATCATATCGTAATTTCTCAGATGAAACGTTCCTCTGCGGTGTAAATGTGTCAGCTCAAACAGCTATGTTCTCGTTTAAACTGCATGATAATACATTTGATAAGACTTTTCGTGCAAACAAATCGGTATTCGTTATTGATAATGCCTTACTCTGTTTAGGTTCGAATATTGAAAATAAGGATAATAAAAATAAAACTGTAACCACGTTATTTCAATCACCAATCAAAGTTGAAAAAAATAATATAGAAAAAATTGATCAAGGTTATGTTTTGTCTGATCAATCGGGAATGATATATGCAGTAAAAAAAGTGGAACCCTCATTAATGGAGACAGATTCATTCTGCGTAGCGTTTATAGATCATTCGCAAGCACCTGCTAATGGAGTATATCATTATTACATGATTCCAGATAATGATAGACAAACAGCTAAACTGCTTTTGTCAGAAAAGAGTCCGGTACAAATTATTCAACAGGATAATAATGCGCATATTGTTCAGGATAATAGACATGGGATAACTTATGCTGCAATTTTTAATCCGGCTCAGTCATTTGATTCGTTACCAATAACAAATGTAAATATTCCGTTGTCGTATATTTTAGAACAAAAAGAGAATAATAGTTTTAAGCTTTCTTTTTGCGAACCTGATATGCGTAGACCTTCAGCCCCCAATATGGGCCTGTTGTCCGAAGAGGAAGTTATACAACCGGAGAAATCATTTTCTACAGAAATTACAGTCAAAGGAAAATATGATGTTGACAGTTCAATAACGTCAGTTAATGTAAGATATGTAAGTGGATATACAATTATCGCAGTTTCCACCATTCGAGGAGAGAACTATTCGTTTAATTTATTAAAGAAATAAAATGAAAAGGAATCTACTAATATTATTCTGTTTTATTTGTGTGTTTAATGTAAATGCTCAAAAAGACTTGAAACTATGGTATAGAACACCAGCTAAGGCTTGGGAGGAAGCTCTTCCTGTTGGCAATGGAAGGCTTGGTGCTATGGTTTTTGGTGATACAAAAACAGAGCGAATACAGTTCAATGAAAACACCTTGTATAGTGGCGAGCCAAGTGCTCTGAATAAACAGATAAAAATTCAACCCAAACTCCAGCAAGTGCGTGACTTATTGGCAAACGGGAAAAATACGGATGCTGAGAAAATCATGCAATACGAATGGATTGGTAAATTGAATGAAAGTTACCAACCGTTTGGTGATATTTATCTAGACTTTAAGATGAATGGTGCTATAACAAACTATATCCATTCTTTGGATATGGAAAATGCTATAGTAACTACGCAGTACAGGCTAAATGGTGTTAAGATATGTCGTGAGGTGTTTGCATCATATCCCGGGCAGGCTATTGTAATACATTTAAAATCAGAAAAACCGATTCTGAATTTTGAACTGTATCTTTCATCTTTGCATCCAATAAAGAAATGTACTAAAGATGGTGCTTTATCAATGAATGGACAGGCACCGGCACATGTTCAGCGAAGAACCATTGAGGGAATGCAAAAATACAATACTGAACAAATGCATCCCGAATATTTCGATAAAGATGGAAAAGTAATCCGAACCAATCAGGTGATTTACGGTGACGAATTGGGTGGAAGAGGTACTCCTTTCGAGGCTTGTTTAGTTCCTTCACACAAAGATGGTACGCTTACTATTAAAGAAAATAAACTTATTTCAAAAAATTGTAGTGAGGTAACACTCGTTTTATATGCTGCTAATGCCTATAACGGGTTCGATAAAAGTCCAACAAAAGAAGGGAAAAATCCTGAAAAAGAGATTGCAAACTATCAAAAGATTAATGTAGGTAAAAACTATGATGTTCTTAAAAAGGAACACATTATTGATTATCAACAACTTTTTAATCGTGTAAGTCTAACTCTTAACTCTTCTGCAGGGCAAAAAATGTTACCTACAGATGTACGTATGAAGCAGTTTGCTGAAAAAGAGGATTTATCACTTATTGCACAGCTGTTTCAATTTGGCAGGTACTTAATGATTGCAGGATCGCGTACTGGTGGACAACCTTTAAATCTACAGGGACTATGGAATGATAAAGTTATACCACCATGGAGTTCTGGCTATACGGCAAACATAAATATTGAAATGAATTATTGGCCAGCAGAAGTAACTAATCTTTCCGAGTGTCATCAACCATTATTTTCTTTAATCAAAGAAGTGGCAACTATTGGTAAAGAGACTGCACGGAATATGTATGGATTGAATGGATGGGTGGCGCATCATAATATGTCGATTTGGCGTGAGGGTTATCCTTCCGATGGTTTTGTTTATTGGTTTTTTTGGAATATGTCTGGTCCATGGTTATGCAGCCATATATGGGAACATTACCAATTCAATAAAGATGTAATGTTTTTGAAGGAATATTATCCTATCCTTAAAGAGTCGGCTCGTTTCTATTCCGAGTGGTTGGTTTCAAACAAAGATGGACGACTGGTTACACCTGTGAGTACATCGCCCGAAAATGCATTCCGTATGCCAGATGGAAGAGAGGCCTCTGTCTGTGAAGGGTCTACAATGGATATGGCTATTATTCGTTCTCTTTTTCATAATACAATTCAGGCTTCAATGATATTGAATACCGATGACTCTTTTAGGCAGCAATTGCAAAGCCAGTATTCTAAGTTAGTCGATTATAAAATAGGATCAAGAGGGCAGTTACTGGAGTGGGACAAGGAGTATGAGGAGCAGGAACCTCAGCATAGACATATTTCCCATTTATTTGGATTATATCCTGGTTGTGATATAAATAAAGATAAAACGCCACATATATTTAATGCCGCACGTCAGACTCTTATTGATAGGGGGAATAAAACCACCGGATGGAGTATGGCATGGAAAATTTCTCTTTGGTCTCGTTTATATGATGGAGATCAATCATATGAAACTTTGAAAAATCTCTTTAATCTGATTGATCCTTCAGCTCATATCAACAAGGAGGGAGGTTTATATCGAAATATGCTCAATGCTCTTCCTTTTCAAATTGATGGAAACTTTGGTGTCACAGCAGGAATAGCCGAGATGTTACTACAAAGTCATACAAGCAAAATTCATTTGCTTCCAGCTCTTCCTCATTTATGGCAAGATGGTAAAGTTTGTGGGTTAAAGGCTCGTGGAGGTTTTACCGTAGATATGGAGTGGAGAAAAGGTAAATTGATTTCTGCTACAATTAAGAGTGAATACAAAAGAAAGTGTGAAGTTTTATATAATGGTTCTCTTTCCAAATTAGATTTTAATCAAGGAGAGAGTAAAAATATCACCTTTTAATTTATTATAAGTTTTTAGTCTAAAATTGTCTATAATAGAAAATGATTCAGAAGTGTTTTTAAATCAATAAAATTAGTTATTAAAAATTAGAATTATGAAGAAAATCTTTACCCTGATTGCCGCAATCGCTTTAACAACAACAGCTGCGAATGCACAACGTATTTATGACATTACTTTCGATGGCGTTACTCCATTGTCTAAATGTGGATATAAAAACCCATCAGGTACTACTACTCCAGGTTTATTGGAAGTTGTATTTCCGGAAGGTACTGATTTGTCAAATATAAAGGCAACCCCTGTTCCTTCTGATGCAATCACTACTATTACCACTACACCTCTACCTACAAATTTTACAAACTCAGTGTTGTTTGACGTAAAGAAGGAGGATGCTACAGCTACACCTGTTGTACCACTTACTACTGCATCGTATAACGTTGTTTTTAGAACTATAAAGGCAGCCTCTTTACCTTTGAATGTTGATTTTTCATCGACAAATCTACCTGTTTGGAATTCTTCTATAGTAGGATGGGCAGCTACTTGTGTTAACGAAACTAAGTCGGCAATGTCTTTCGAAAACACAAATCGCGGCTTGATACTTGCTTTTAAAGATGCTCCTGCTATATTGTCTTATAAAATTTTATCTTCAGGAACTTGGGGTACAGGAGTTTTTGATGTAGAAGAATCAAGCAATGGAATGGTGTGGACTTCTGTATGTCAGTACACAGCTACTATTGGTGCTGAAAGTTCTAAATCTCATGATTTAAAAGGTACAACACGATTTGTTAGATTTAATTATACCTTTAGAAATGGGGCCAATGTTTCTGTGAATAATTTTGCAGTTACCAAAGGTACAGGTACGGCTATTTCTACTGAAGAGGCATCAGCTGTGAATGCATTTATGGCTCAGGGGACAAAGAATTTAACAATCACTAATGCTGCTGAAGTATCTAAACTAGAAGTTGTCAATATGGTAGGGCAAACAGTTCTTTCTGTTGCTAAACCAGAGAACAATATTGCTTTAGGTCAACTATCAAATGGCGTTTATTTAGTAAAATTTGCTTTGAATAATGGCAAAATAGCTACAGCTAAGATTATTGTAAAATAATATTCTTTTATTTAAGAGAAGAAGAGGGTGAATCATAAAATTGATTTTATCCTCTTTATTTTCTTTCAAAACTTACTCTCATGTCTCATGTTTTTGCATAAATGTCTCTATTAATAGGTATTTTAAGTATGATAGATGCGAAATTATCTCTCATTAAATTCGATTCATCTCTCATTTTTGAGGCTATCTCTCATTATTTTTAACATTCCACAACAGAATAATTGATGCCATTGTGTACCGTTCGTTTCACAAAGCACAGTGTGGATTAAAAAACAACCCTAAACAAATAAATAATAAGGCGACAGTTAACTTGCTTTTACTGCAAAGAACCATCATAGTTAGTTGCTTTGCATTACTATTTTAACTCTTTTTACTGAATAATATAAGTGGTCACTCATATGAGTGACAATGGTCACACATATGAAAACCCATAAGCCTTCAACCGTGGGCTTATCGTCACACAGATGAGTGACCACTTAGTTATGCTGAAATACACGATTATTATCACTTAAACAAGATACTATGATAGCAATGTATGACCTCAAAAATAAGCTTTCTGAGGATAATGATGGATGACAGATCGTAATGATAGATAAACTGTAAATAGAAAGTATCTATCATTCTTTATCTCGCTATTAGTCAGGTTTTTAATTTAAATTAATGATGGATGATAGATTGGTTTTGCTTTTTTTGTCAATGTGATACAATCATCTGTTAAGATTCAGGTTTTTGTTCAATGCAGCTTTGAGTATATACTTGATTATCAAGGATTATATATAGCTGAGCAGTTGCAAAACTTTTCTCTTTGACCCTTTTATGCAAACATTGTTTAACCTGGTATGTAATTACATAAAAATGTATTATCTTTGAATTCCGAATCAGATAATTCTTACACAAAATGAATAGAATCTTTTTTAATGCTATATTTTCGTTGCTTTTTTTATTTTCTTCTTTGGTCTATTCTAACGAAGGAAATCCTATAAGTTTTTCTCAGATTAGCCTAAACGATGGACTTTCACAAAGTACCGTATTCTCAATTGCTCAAGATAAAATAGGGAATATGTGGTTTGCTACTTACGATGGCTTAAATAAATATGATGGCTATTCCTTTACCATTTATCGACACGATTATGCCGATTCTCATAGTATTGCCAGTAATATTACTCGTGCGCTGAAGTTCGATAGTAAAGGTGTACTTTGGATTGGTACGCGTGAAGGACTATCTTGCTATGATGTTAAGAAGGATAACTTTATTAATTTCATTTACCAAGGTGCGCCTCTTCAGATAAATGCTATTGCCGAGATCAAAGAAAATTTGCTTATTTTAGGAACATCCAAAGGGGTGTTCTTTTTTGATACTGACAATCAAAAGTTTGTTTTGCCAACAAATAAGGCGCTAGCCAATTTGACGGTGAACTATATTCTCAAAGATTACGAAAAGGTATATATAGGAACAAATAATGGTTTGTGTATTTATTCTATTTCTTCTAATAAATTAGACAAACTTTATCCTGAATTATTAAATAAAAAGGTGCAAAATATACTCAAACAGTCGGACTCTCGTTTGTGGGTAGCTACAGAAGGTGATGGGTTGTACATGATTAACTTAAAGAATGGGCAGCTAAAAAATTACAGGCATAATGCTGCTAATCCTAAAAGTCTTCGCTCTAATTATATTCGTTCTTTGGCATTGGATGTGCAAAACAGACTGTGGATAGGTACGTTCAATGAACTTAATATCTATAATGAGGCAAGCGATAGTTTTCAGTCATACGTTAGTAATCCTGTGCAAAAAGGGAGCCTTTCCCAAAATTCAGTCCGTTCTATCTATCTTGACTCTCAAGGTGGTATGTGGGTGGGAACTTATTTTGGTGGATTAAATTATTATCATCCACTTAAGAATAGATTTGGACATATCCGACGCATTCCTTTTCAAAACTCACTGAACGATAATGTGGTGAGTTGTATGGTGGAGGATAAGAATCAAAATATATGGATTGGTACGAATGATTATGGATTGAACTTTTACAACACAAAAACCAGGCAGTTTTCCTATTATACCTTGCAGGAGGGTAATAATTCGGGCATTGGTTCTAATAACGTGAAATCGGTTTATCTTGATGAGAAGAGAAATTTAGTTTATATTGGTACACATACTGCCGGGCTAAGTGTACTGCATCTTGATTCTAAAAAGGTGGATAATTATAACTTGCGAAATTCTAATCTTCCCGATGAAAATGTATACTCTATTATTCCTGCTCAGGATGGAGAATTGTGGCTTGGCACACTCAGGGGATTAGCTAAGTTTAATCCTAATACACACGCTATAAAGGTAGTACCCCGTTATTTTCGCAAGAAGAATATCAGCACCAAAAGTATCACTGTGATGCTTCGCGACTCAAAGAATAGGTTGTGGATAGGAGGAGAGGATGGACTGAATGTTTACAAATCGGATAACTTGATTGATATTAGCTATATCATCTATTCAGATCCGATGTTGCAAAATGCTTTTGTGAACTCTATCACAGAGGATAAGCAGGGGCGTATATGGATTGCTTCACGTGAAGGATTGTATGTATACAATGATAAAACCAGGAAGATAAAGCATTATACCATTAAGAATGGATTGCCAAACGATGTTGTTTATGGAGTTCTGCAGGATTCTTTTGGTAGATTGTGGTTAAGTTCAAACAAAGGATTGTCTTGTTTCTCTCCCGATACTGAGAGCTTTAGAAATTATACCGAATCGGATGGATTACAAGATAATCAATTTAATAACTATTCTTTTTGTAGAACCCGGAATGGTGATATGTACTTTGGTGGAATAAATGGTATAACAGTTTTTCGTCCGGAACTATTGATTGATAATCCTTATACACCGAATGTAGTTATTAAGGACTTGAAAATATTTAATAAAAGTGTTCGCCCTGATGATGAAACAGGGATACTCGATGAGAATATCTGCATGACGAATGCTATTACGCTAAAATCCAGTCAGTCGGCATTTTCTTTAGATTTTCTTGTTTCAAACTATATCTCAGGTCAGCACAATACTTTTGAATATAAGCTCGAAGGGTATGATGACGAATGGTATACATTGACCGATAGGCATGATGTATCTTATTCTAATCTACCGGCTGGTACTTATACATTTAAAGTAAAGGCAGCTAATAGCGATGGAAAGTGGAACGAAACTCCTACCGAGCTTAAAATAAAGGTCCTTCCTGTATGGTATAAAACGTGGTGGGCTTTCTTTCTCTTTACAATTTTCCTGGCAGGAGTAATAGTACTTACTTTCCGCTTCTTGTGGATACGCAAGAGCATGGAGTCTCAGCTAAAGATGGAACGTCTTGAGAAGGAAAAACAGTATGAAGTGAGTCAGATGAAAATGCGCTTTTTTATTAATATATCTCATGAGTTGCGTACACCATTAACTTTGATATTGGCTCCGTTGCATGAACTGCTAAACAGAATTAATGATAAGTGGTCCAAACAGCAGTTGGAGTATATTGAACGGAATGCGAATCGTTTGTTGCAGCTGGTTAATCAGATGATGGATTACCGTCGTGCGGAACTAGGTGTGCTGGAACTTAAAGTAAAAGAGGATAATATTAATGAAACGGTGCGTCCTATCTTTATGTTATTTGATAAGTTGGCTAAAAGAAAAGGAATAATTTATCTCTTTGAATCTGAGATAGAAAATGAAAAGGTTCTTTTTGATTCGAATTATATTGAGCTGATTACAAATAACTTACTCTCTAATGCGTTTAAGTTTACCCCCGATGGTGGTACTATTACACTTAAAATAGAACTTAAGAATGAACAGTTACACTTCTCTGTCAGTGATACGGGTGTGGGGATTCCTAAAAGCAAGCAAACAAGGGTTTTTGAGCGATTCTATCAGGTAGATAGCGATCATTTTGGTACGGGTATCGGACTCTCATTGGTGAAGTGTTTAGTGGAGCTTCATCATGGTACTATCTCTTTAATCAGTGAGGAGGGACAAGGCAGTACATTTATGATTACGATTCCTCAAGCAGTAGATTCTTATCATGCCACGGAGCTTTATAAGAAAGAGGAGAGTGGGGAGATGGATTACCACTCTACCAATAAGAAAGAGTCTTTCTTTATAGATGCTAATTTAGCTATCGAAGAGCGCAAGGCGATAGAGAATGGAGAGGTAAAGAGTTCCACTATTCTTGTGGTTGAGGATAATCAGGAAATATCTGATTATTTAATGGAAAGTCTGTCTTCTTATTTCAAAGTGCTTCAGGCTCCTAATGGAGAGGTAGCCCTTGAAATGCTTAAAGAGAATGAGGTGGATGTGATTATTACAGATGTAATGATGCCTGTGATGGATGGAATTAAGTTCTGCAAACAAGTGAAGAGGAATATTCATTCTTGTCACATCCCTGTTATCATGCTTTCGGCAAAGAGTGATGTAAAAGATCAGTTGGAAGGGCTACAAGTGGGAGCAGACGACTATATGCCAAAGCCTTTCTTGTTGAGCATTCTCACAGCAAAGATACAGAATATGTTACGTACCCGTTACAGAGCAATAGAGAAGTATTCTAAGTCGATGGATATAGAACCCGATAAGGTGACGTTTAATGTGTTGGACGAGGAGATGCTGAAACGTGCCGTGGAGATTGTAAAAAAGAATATGGATAATATTGAGTTTTCAGCTGATGAGTTTGCGAAGGAGATGAATATGAGCCGCTCTAATCTACACCTGAAGATGAAAGCTATCACCGGAGAATCAACAATAGATTTTGTGAGAAAGATTCGCTTCAATGAAGCCTGTAACTTATTGAAAGAAGGACGTTACACAATAGCTGAAATCAGCTCTATGGTAGGCTTTAACACGCCCTCTTATTTTGCTACAAGTTTCAAGAAGTATGTAGGTTGTTTGCCTACAGAATATATTAAAAATAGGCGTGGATAACAATATTAATAGGAAATTCAACAAAATTAATAGTGATTATACCCACATTTTATTCATTTCAACATTACTGTTCAATTTGTAAATAGCACATACTTATATTTGCATTGTTACAATTATCAATGCAAATAATAAAAATGTTATAAATTGACCGTATGAAAAAGAATCTTTTTTTTCTTGCATCCCTGGCCATAATTTTTATGTTTTCTTCGTGCAAGAATGTTCCCTCGACAAACTACCATTGGATAAAGAATAGCCTCGATGTTGCTTCTTTCCAACTTAAAATGACAGCAGACGAAATAGCTGACTCGGCTAAGGTTCCTCGCTCTATTTGGAAAGATGCTGATGTTGATTTTCTGACTCGTCAATTGGGAAGAGGCAAAGAGACGTTTCAAGATTCACTTAGAATTATTTCACCAGCTAAACTAGGACACAGAAGACTGACTGATGTGTACGACTGGACAAGTGGTTTCTTTCCTGGTAGTTTGTGGTATGCTTACGAACTTACAGGAAGTGAAGTATTAAAGAAGGATGCATCTAAATTTACCAATTTGTTGAATCCTGTAAAGGAGTATACCGGCACACACGATCTGGGCTTTATGATGTTTTGTAGTTATGGAAACGCAGAACGCCTGGCTCATAATGACACTATTCCACAGGTGTTGGTGCAGACTGCGAACAATCTTATTGCTCGTTTTGATGATAAAATAGGTTGTATCCGCTCATGGGACTTTGGTCCCTGGAACTTTCCTGTTATCATTGATAACATGATGAACCTCGATCTTTTATTCTATGCAAGTAAGTGTACTGGTGATAATAAATATATGGATGTGGCTATCAAACATGCCAACACTACCATGAAGCATCACTTTCGTCCCGACTTTACTTCTTACCATGTGATTAGTTATAACAATGATGGTTCGGTTCAGTGTAAACAGACTCACCAAGGATTGGCAGATAGCACTGCCTGGGCTCGTGGACAGGCGTGGGGAGTATATGGATATTCGGCTTGCTACCGTGAGACTAAAAATGTGGCTTACTTAGATTTTGCACAAAAGTTGGCCAATATGATTATGAAGCGTGTGAAGACAGACGATTTAATTCCTTTGTGGGATTACAATGCTCCTGTAACCAAAGAAACTCCTCGTGATGCTTCGGCAGCTGCTGTTACTGCATCTGCTTTTATTGAGCTAAGCACAATGGTACGCGATGGTGCTAAATATATGGATTATGCAGAGAAAATATTGAAGGCATTGTCAAGTGATAAATATCTGGCAAAGAAAGGTACTAATCAAGGATTTATATTGTTGCATTCTACGGGTTCACTTCCGCATGGATCAGAAGTCGATGTACCGTTGAATTATGCTGACTACTATTACCTGGAAGCTATCAAAAGATATATGGATATTAAAAAAATTAAATATACCAACTTATAATATTTACTATCATGAAAAAATTAGTTTATTGTACCTGTTTAGTTGCTCTGTTTTTGATACCGGGTGTACTCAATGCACAGCAACTCAGACAAGAGATATTCTCTCTTCTTAATCTGGATGCTCCCGGACTTGAAAAAGTAAAGAATTTACATGAACAAGGAAAAGAACCAGAAGCAGCAAAAGCTTTGCTGGACTATTATAGAGGTCGCACTTCTGTGAAAAATCCAGATGTTGACCTTACAAAGGTGAGTATTAGCAAGGAGGAGCAGAAATGGGCTGACGATGGATTGAAACATATTTTCTTTGCGCACAAGGGTTATCAACCCTCTTATAATTATGGAGAGGATATTAATTGGCAATATTGGCCTGTGAAAGACAACGAGCTTCGTTGGCAGTTGCACCGTCACAAATGGTTTATCCCAATGGGGAAGGCTTATAAACTTACCGGCGATGAGAAATATGCCAAAGAGTGGGTGTTTCAATTTATGGATTGGATTAAAAAGAATCCTTTAACACAAATGAACAAATCTGAATACGAACTTATTAGCAGTGGTGAAATTACAGGAAATGCAGAAAACGTACGTTTTGCATGGCGTCCATTGGAGGTAAGTGATCGTTTACAAGCTCAGGGAGAACAATTCTTATATTTCCTTTCGTCGCCAAGTTTTACTCCTGAGTTCCTGACTGAGTTCCTGGTGAACTATCACAAGCATGCGGTGCATATCATGAACAACTATTCTGATCAAGGTAATCATCTATTGTTCGAAGCGCAACGCATCTTTTTTGCTGGTTCATTTTTTCCTGAATTTAAAGAGGCTGCTACCTGGAGAAAAAGTGGTGTTGATATCTTAAATAAAGAGGTAAATATACAAGTATATAATGATGGTGGACAGTTTGAACTTGATCCTCATTATCATCAAGCTGCTATTAATATTTTCTATAAGGCACTTCAGATGGCAGATGCCAATAACTTTAGGAGTGAATTTCCACAAGGTTACCTGGATACAATAGAAAAGATGATAATGATTTACATCAACTATAGTTTCCCTGATTATTCTAATCCTTGCTTTAGTGATGCTAAGTTGGGCAGCAAAAGAGTGCTTATCAGTGACTTGAAAAAGTGGAGCAAGGTTTTCCCAAAGAACAAGCAGATTCGTTATTTTGCGACAGAAGGACAGAAGGGCGAACTTCCACAATATCTTTCTAATGCATTCAAGACTTCAGGTTTCTATATATTCCGTAGTTCATGGGGCGATGATGCTACTATGATGGTATTGAAGGCTGGGCCAAAAGCATTTTGGCACTGTCAGTCTGATAATGGTACATTTGAACTTTGGATGAATGGAAAAAATCTTTTCCCAGATTCAGGAAGTTATGTATATGCAGGTGAAGGTGAAGTGATGCAATGGAGAAACTGGTTCCGCCAAACAAAGGTTCATAATACCTTAACATTGAATGACGCTAATCTTGAAACAACTCAATCGGTTTGCAAGTTGTGGGAACCTACAGGTAATATTCAGAAGTTAGTGGTGGAGAATCCAAGTTATAAGGATTTGAAGCATAGACGTTCAGTATTCTTTGTTGATAATAAGTTCTTTGTGATTGCTGACGAAGCTGTGGGAGTAGCAAAAGGAAACGTAGCTATTCACTACCAATTATGTGAAGGTAAGGTGAATATTGATAAATCGACATTGGCTCTGGTTTCTGATTTTGAAGGTAATAGTAATGTTTATCTTCAATGCTTTGCACCAACTGGTACATCTTTAAAGGAAGAAGAGGGATGGACATCCACCGATTATCGCAAGAAGGAGAAACGAACAGCGGTAGCTTTCGAAACTCCAAAGACAACAGATGAGGCTGTACGTTATATTACTGTGATTTGTCCGGTAACCAATAAGGCTGATCAACCAAAGATTACTGCCGAATTTAAGAAGAAATCATATAGTGATAATTCTTTGGAATTGGTAGTTAAGGTTGATGGCAAAAAATACAACCTGAACTATAAATATTGATTTTGTTTAAACTGTAAAATCTACAGAAAGCTCTATCTTGATTCTTATAAGAGTTTTCTGTAGATTTTCAACTATATCAATTAATGCTGTAACCCTTGTTTTCTGATACCCTCCTATAATGAAACACCGATATATCTCTTTCCTGTTATTAAATCTGTTCTTCTTTATGCAGTCACCGCTGTACGGTGCCGTTATCTCTTTTGAAAATACAGCTATTCCTTCAGGTTGGAATGTGCAAAAGGGATCTTTATCCGTCAGTTCTGATAAAGCCAAATTGGGCACAAAAGCGTTGTGCTGGAACTGGACTCAGGGGGATGTGCTTAGCGCTGTTAATCCCGAAGGGTTATCAACGGCTTCTACTCAGAGTAAGGGTGGGATTTCTATATGGGTATATAGCACAGTAGCCGGGAAT
This sequence comes from Bacteroidaceae bacterium, assembly GCA_963667395.2. Taxonomy (GTDB): domain Bacteria; phylum Bacteroidota; class Bacteroidia; order Bacteroidales; family Bacteroidaceae; genus Bacteroides. The sequence continues at coordinate 2,082,237 of CAXXJL010000001.1, read as the reverse complement.
AATCTGGTTACAATTTCTTTTTATGATAGCAGTGACCAAAAGAAATGTAGTATTGCGTTCAATTTGAACTTTGTAGGATGGCGTTGCTTATGGGCTGAATTTGGACGTGACATGGGTCATGATAACAAAACGACTTTGGCTACAATGAAAATATTGGCACCATCTATTGGTGGTGGAACTCTTTTTTTTGACTTCTTAGAATTTAAAGATATCTCATGGGAGAAGATGTCTAATTTTCAATATATAGTAAATCAATACGAGGGGATAAGTAATTATCTTAATATCCGCAATACAGAGGTGGATAAACCAATTATCCCAACAGAAGAACAACGCAATGCCTTTAATGTGATTGCCGATCGTATGGATAAATGGTACCTAGGGAATGGTAAAAATACAAGTGATGTAACCTATATTAAACGATTGAATGCTGTAAATAATTTCATAAGAACTGGTGTAGCTAATTTCAGTAAAGAAATTACTTTAACTTCAGGGATAAATAATACAGTGAATGGACCAGGACTTTTTCCAATGGATTATAATGGTGCAACAGTTGATGGAGTAAACCTGACTAGCTTTCGTTCTGCAAATGAACGTTATTTGATTCAGTTAGCCTATGATTATCGTAAGAATGGTTCGATTGCGAGTAGAGATAATTTATTGAAAGCATATAATTGGTATTATGATCAAGGTTGGGCAGATGGAAGTGCTTTGGGTACGCTTCGTTTTGAAATGCTTCGCAGCGCAGGTTTCTTCCATTCGGCATTTTTAATGAGAAACCAACTGAATGATGACCAATTTAAAAAGATTTTCGATTCATTTAACTGGTATGCTCTTTTTGGTAATGCTTATAGCAATACACAACGCGATGGTGAATTGGCGGATTATATTCGCACAATGGCTTATCCTAAACTTTGCTATGCATTAACAATTAAAGATGAAGCTCAGCGAACAGCGGCAATGAAAGCTTTCCAGGGATATTTAAATAATGCATTGCGGGTAGCTCCAGGATTTTTAGGTACGATGAAGGCGGATGGCTCTGGTTATCATCATCATGCTCCCTATTATAGTGCCTATTATCCAGATGTATTGTATGCAAGTAGTCTGATTTGTTATCTGTTGCACGATACCCCTTTTGCTTTAAGTCAGGAAACTGTTCAGAACTTGAAAAAGGCATTGCTTACATTTCGTTTCTTTTCCGGAGAATATAATGTTCCAACATCTACATGTGGACGTTTTCCTCAACAGACAAATGTGCTGCAACAATTATTGCCAGCTTTTGCTTATATGATACTATCTGATAATCAACCAGACAAGGAGCTTTTAGCTGCATATAAGCGTCTTTGGGTTCCTGCTCATTCGCTGGTTGATGCGTATGTTGCAAAAGCAAAAACAGATATTTGTTTTTCCTCTACTTTAGGTGAGGCAGATGCTCTGATTGAGGCTTCTCAATTGAATGATGCGGTTGCCGAGAGTAATCCAACCGGGACGAAGTACTTTCCCTTTTCTGGATTGTTGGTTGCCCGACAAAATAACTGGATGGTATCAGTGAAGGGATTTAGTCAGTATATATGGGATTTTGAGGGCTCTACCACAGAGAATCTTTATGGACGCTATCTTAGTTACGATCACGTAGAGTATAGTGACTTGGTGAATCATTATCGTAGTCTTGATATTAATGTGAATAGTGATCCTAATTGGGATTGGCGTCAAATACCTGGCACTACAACAAAGGCACTTTCTACAACGAATCTTAACTTTAATAAAGTAGGTAAACATCGTAACTTCTCTACTTCTACTTTCTTAGGGGGAATTGGCTTTGATGACCGATGTGCAATATTCACGAATCAACTACACGACAATACATTTGATACTGGTTTTTATGCTGATAAGTCGGTCTTTGTTTTTGGTAATGTGTTTTATTGCATGGGTAGTGGGATAAAGAGCCGAAGTACAACTGTTCCTTTTAATACCACTCTTTTTCAAAACAGATTAAGTGTGAATGCTACTCCTTTTTATATGAATGGCACAGAGATAACAACTGATGTGAATAAAGTAAGTAATGCTACTATTAAGGATAATTTTGGAAATACATACATTGTCAATGATGGACTAACATCTATCAAAAAAGGTGCAAATTATTGTATGGCTTATATAGAACATGGTAATATCATTGATAATGCGAAATATGGGTATACTTGGTTGGTGCAGGCAGATGATCAACAAATAAATCAGTATAAAAGTAGTTCACCTATTCAAGTTTTAAAGCAGGATGAAACTGCTCATGCAGTTTATCACACAGAAGAGAAAATATTGGCCGCTTCTGTTTTTAAAGCTAACGTTGAGGTTGGAATAAAGCAGATTCGTCAGGTTAGCACTCCTATGATTTTAATGATGAAGGAGAAAGAAGGCGGAAATTACGATGTAGCTTTTACTAATCCTGATATGGATAGAAGCATCTCACCGGTGTTTAACAATGATAATGTGAATAATATTGTGGAAGCTGTTCCAGGTAATTATTCCACTATAAGTATTCAATTAAATGGTACATTTGAAAATTGCGATCCCAGTAATCCTGTTTCTGTAACCTCCGTTAACGGTATCACTACAATAAGTTATGACTCTTCTCATGACGGAGAAACTTATAGGGTTTCTTTGAAAAATGTTGGTACGGGCATTCATGACACAGAGAAAGAGGCTGTAAAGGTGTTACTACATGATGGTGAGTTATCAGTGAACTTTTCAGAGTTGTGTACCCATTCTATTGAGCTAATTGATATAAATGGGCAAGTATTGAAAAAAATACAAGCAGATTCTATCGCAACGATTTTAGATGTTGTATCTTTCAATTCAGGTATTTATTTTGTTCGTGTGGTGACAGACAACAAAGAACAGATGTTTAAAGTATTTAAAAAATAAGATAAAAATGACAGAGAATCAAGTGAAATTAATTCTTCCGTTGGTTGCTTTGGCTTTCTCTTCGGGCAGTATGGCTCAACAGAAACAGAAAAGGCCGAACATCATTTTTATGATGACTGATGACCATACTACGCAAGCGATGTCTTGCTATGGTAGCAAACTAACTACTACACCTAACTTAGACCGTATTGCCAATGAAGGGGTGCGATTTGATAATTGTTATGCGGTGAATGCACTTTCTGGGCCTTCGAGGGCTTGTATCCTGACGGGTAAGTTTAGCCACGAAAACGGATTTACTGACAATGCGAGTGTGTTCAATGGCGACCAGCAAACTTTCCCTAAATTGTTACAGCAGGCTGGATACCAAACTGCTATTGTGGGGAAGTGGCACTTGATTTCTCAACCACAAGGGTTCGACTATTGGAGTATCCTTAGTGGACAACACGAACAGGGAGATTATTATAAACCTGATTTTTGGGAGAATGGCAAACAAGTACAAGAACAGGGTTATGTAACTGATGTGATTACTGATAAGGCCATTCAGTTCCTGGAAAACAGAGATAAGAGCAAACCTTTTTGTATGATGTATCACCAAAAGGCTCCGCATCGTAACTGGATGCCTGCACAGCGACATCTGGGTATATTTAATCAGACTGTATTCCCTGAACCCGGTAACTTGTTTGATGAATACAAGGAGAGGGGACGTGCAGCAAAGGAACAGGATCTCTCTATTGCGCATACCATGACTGAACAGTGGGACTTAAAGCTCTTAACGCATGAGGAGATTATGAAGTTGCCTGATAGCAATAAATTTAAGAGCGTTTATACTCGAATGACTCCGGTTGAACAGGCTAAGTGGGATTCTGTTTATGCAGGGCGTATTGCCGAATATCGCAAAGGGGGGATGACCGAGAAGCAGTTAATCAGTTGGAAGTACCAGCAATATATGCGTGATTATTTGGCTACAGCGATGGCTGTGGACGAGAATGTGGGGCGTTTGCTCGATTATCTCAAGAAGATTGGTGAGCTGGATAATACGATTATTGTCTATACCTCCGATCAAGGTTTCTTTTTGGGAGAGCATGGTTGGTTCGACAAGCGATTTATGTACGAAGAATGCCAAAGAATGCCTTTTATAGTGCGCTATCCTCAAGCAATTAAGCCAAAGAGCGTATCGAATGCTATTTGTATGAATGTGGATTTCGCTCCTACATTTCTTGATTTTGCCGGGGTTCCTATCCCATCGGACATTCAAGGTTGCTCATTGAAACCGATATTGGAACATGCAGGAAAGACACCTGCCAAATGGCGCAAGGCTGCTTACTATCATTATTATGAGTATCCGGCCGAGCATTCTGTCAAGCGTCATTATGGCATCCGTACAGCCAACTTTAAGTTGATTCATTTCTATAATGATATTAACGAATGGGAGATGTATGATATGAAGAATGATCCTAAAGAGATGCACAATATCTTTGGTAAACCTGCATACGCAAAGCAACAAAAGCAACTAATGAGGTTGCTTCAGCATACACAGAAACAGTACAAGGATACTGATCCACAGGAGAAAATACGTGTATTATTTAAAGGAAATAAATAAATTAAAATAGCTATGGACAGAAGAAATTTTTTAAAAAATACAGGATGGTCGCTTGTTGGCCTGGCTGCTTCGGGCAGTTTGCTCTCTGCTTGTAAGTTGGGTAGCAATATAGGGGCAAAGAAGGCGATGCCATCTGCTGGTGATTTGAATATGTATTGGGGAGATTTGCACAATCATTGCAACCTGACGTATGGTCATGGTGATATGCGTAGTGCTTTTGAAGCAGCTAAAGGGCAACTCGACTTTGTGTCAGTAACTCCTCATGCTATGTGGCCTGATATCCCGGGGAAAAATGATCCTCGTTTGGGCTGGGTGATTGATTATCATACTGGTGCATTCAAGAAATTGCGCGAAGGTGGATGGGACAAATATGTGGCTATGACGAAGGAGTATAATAAGGAGGGTGAGTTTCTGACTTTCCTTGGATACGAATGCCACAGTATGGCTCATGGTGATCATGTGGCATTGAACTATGATTTAGATGCTCCACTAGTAGAGTGCACCTCTGTTCCCGATTTAAAGAATAAGTTAAAAGGTAAAAAGGTGATGGTTACTCCTCATCACATGGGTTATCAGGAGGGATTCCGTGGATATAACTGGGATTTCTTTACTGAAGGTGAACAAACTCCTTTTGTAGAGATGTATTCTCGTCATGGTTTGGCGGAGAGTGACCAGGGTGATTATAATTACTTGCACGATATGGGACCCAGACAGTGGGAAGGTTCTATCCAATACGGTTTGAATCAGGGACATAAATTTGGTATCATGGGTTCTACTGATCAACATGCTGGTTATCCGGGTAGCTATGGTGATGGTAGAGTGGGTGTATTAGCCTCTTCTTTGTCGCGTGATAATATTTGGGAAGCATTAAAAAATAGACGCGTTTGCTGTGCAACGGGTGATAAGATAAAGATTGATTTCCGTTTGAACGATGCCTATATGGGTGATGTGGTTAAAGGAAATAGTCGCCGTATTTATGTGAATGTAGAGGGCGAGAGCTGCATTGATTATGTAGATATTGTAAAGAATGGTCAATGCATTGCCCGCATGAATGGTCCGTTGACTCCTGTAGCTCCTAAAGAAGACGTTATTCACTGTAAAGTGAAGGTTGACTTTGGATGGAACAGAGAAGAAGAGGTTGTTCGTTGGGACGGCAAACTTTCCCTGACAAAAGGCAAACTGAATAATGTAACTCCTTGTTTCCGCGGGGCTGCTTTCACCGCTCCTCAAGAGAAAGATGTGAAGGCTGGTCATGTGTTTGAAACAAAGGTAAATAAGATTGTTTCTGTCAACGAGAAGGAAACTCAACTGGAGCTTTATACAAGTAAGAACCCAAATACAACCACTCCGGCTATGCAGGCGGTTATTCTAGATGTAACGATGCCAAAAGACGGAATGATTGTTGCTGAGTTCAATGGCAAGAAGTTTGAACATTCACTAGCTGATTTATTGGAGGGTGCACGTTCACACTTCATGATAGGATGGTTAAGTGAAGCTATTCAGTTTAACCGTGCTATGCCCGAGAGTTGCTATACAATAGAACATTTCATGGAAGATAAGGAGCCTGAAAAAGAGACTGACTATTATTATGTACGTGTTCGTCAGCGTGACCAGCAATGGGCGTGGAGTTCACCAATCTGGGTAGAGAGAACATAAGTATGCTGCACGCAATAGGAGTAGACTTAGGAGGTACTTTCATTAAGTACGCCTTGATAGACCAGGATGCGAATATCATTACTTCCGGTAAAATGCCCTCTTGTGCAGATGTTTCTGCCGAGGCGGTGGTTGACCAGATTGTAACTGCAGTAAAGGAAATACAGAAATATGCCAAAGCTCACTCTTGTGAACTGGTGGGAGTAGGTATTGGTACTCCCGGCATTGTGGATATAACCAATCGCATTATTTTAGGTGGTGCCGAGAATATCAAAGGTTGGGAACAGATTCGCTTGGCAGATAAGATAGAGGAGCGGACTTTCCTCCCTGCTTTTGTGAATAATGATGCCAATCTGATGGGGTTGGGCGAAACACATTACGGTGCTGGTCGTGGCTGCTCTCATGTGGTGTTCCTGACAGTGGGAACAGGTATTGGTGGAGCGGTAGTGATTGATGGTAATCTTTTTAACGGTTTCGATAATCGTGGAACTGAGTTAGGACATGTGCCTTTGATTGCTGATGGTGAACCTTGCTCGTGTGGATCGGTAGGGTGCCTGGAGACTTATGCGTCAACTTCTGCTTTGGTACGTAAGTTTGCAGAAAAGAGCGAGGAACAGGGCATTACTTATCCGGGAGAGGAGATTAACGGAGAGCTGATTGTTCGCCTCTACAAAGAGGGAAATCCATTGGCAGTAGAGTGTCTCACTAATCATTGTTACTACTTAGGTAGAGGAATTGGTGGATTTATTAATATCTTTAGCCCCCAACGTGTTATCATTGGAGGGGGATTGTCAGAAGCTGGTGATTTCTATATTAAGAAGGTTAGTGAATATGCTTTTAGCAATGCTATTTACGATTCAACAGTGAACACAACTATTATGGCGGCTACTTTGGGTAATAAAGCTGGAAGTATAGGTGCTGCCCACTTAGTTTTTTCTTCTTTAAAGCAAAAATAAAATGAAAAAGAACCTTACTTTAATCTCTTTTATTATGGTGTTCTGGTTTGTAATCTCGTTTATTACAAACATATTAGGACCGCTTATTCCTGATATTATCAAGAACTTTAGCTTAACTCATCTGGCAATGGCTGGGTTTATCCCTACCTCTTTTTTTATAGCGTATGCTATTATGTCTATACCTGCTGGTATTATGATTGATAAAATAGGTGAGAAGAAGGTGTTATTCTTAGGTTTCCTGATGCCCTTTATTGGGACTTTGATTTTTGCTTTTAATCCTTCTTATACAATGTTGTTGGCTTCTTGTTTCATTATCGGGCTAGGAATGGCTATGCTTCAAACGGTTATGAACCCTTTGCAACGTGTAGCCGGAGGAGAAGAAAATTATGCTTTTATTGCCGAACTGGCTCAGTTTATGTTTGGTATTGCTTCGTTCGTTAGTCCGCTAGTATATATTTATCTGGTTAAGGAACTGAATCCAAAGGTATATGTTGCTGGCAATAACTTCTTTATTGACTTATTGGCCAAAGTAACTCCTCCCGAACTTCCCTGGGTGTCTTTGTATTGGCTGTTTGCTGTAATTCTGTTTCTTATGTTGTTGGTCGTGTTGTTTGTACGCATCCCTGAAGTGGAGTTAACAGGCGAAGAGAAGGTAGGTTCAGCATCTTCTTATCTCGAACTATTTAAGAGTAAAGAGGTGTGGATGTTCTTCCTGGGTATTTTCTCGTACGTGAGTTGCGAACAGGGTATTGCCAACTTTATGACTACTTTTCTGGAGAAGTATCACCAGATAGATCCTCAGTTAGAGGGCGCAAGAGTGGTGAGTAGTTTTTGGGGATTGATGACTGCCGGTTGTGTGGTAGGTATGGTTCTACTTAAACTTTATGATTGTAAAAAGGTGTTGGTTGGCTCGGGCATCCTTTCAACAGTTCTTTTGTTGTTGGGACTCTTTGGTAGTAAGGAGATTGCGATTATTGCCTTTCCAACTATCGGGTTCTGTATTTCAGTGATGTTCTCTATTGTATTCTCGCTAGCTCTTAACTCTGTTGCTAAGAATCACGGTTCTTTTGCCGGAATCCTTTGCTCGGGTATTGTAGGTGGAGCTGGCGGACCATTAATTGTGAGTGCCATTGCCGACGCAACAGATTTGCGTATGGGTATGCTTTTTATCCTGGTATTTATCCTTTATATAACTTGTATTGGAATATGGGCAAAACCGTTGGTCAACAATAAGACTGTGAAATTGAGTGAGTTGTTTCTTAAAAAATAAATCAAATTTTCATATAATGCATAATTCAAAGAGAATAAATAAGTTCATTCTTTTAGGTCTTGCTTTTTCTTTTTTTGTACCACAGCTTCAGGCACAAGCCCCTGTTGCGGAGAAAAGCATTACTAAAAAGACTATTCATCCTCGTTACAGAGAGTGGGCTTCTCCTGCAAATGGCAAAGAGGTAACAACTAATCCTGTGCCTTTTCTATGGCCGGCGGTGAGTAAAAAGGCTGTTTATAAGGTTCGTTTCTCACAAGATAAAAGCTTTTCCTCTTCAAAGACTACTGTAAGCGGAAATATTCCTTGGGCAATGTTTACTAACCATAAGAAGTTGGCGCAAGGTACCTGGTACTGGCAATATGGAGTGGTGCAGGGCGACAAGGTAGAGTGGCAGGATATAAATAATTTTAAGATAACTGCCGCAACTCGTGTGTTCGAGACACCTACTGTCAAGGAATTACTAGCTAAGTGTTCCATTGAGCATCCGCGTTTATATGTTTCGGCTAATGAACGCATAGCCTTTAAAGAGCGCAATGCAAATAATATTGAGAGCAAAGAGGTTATTAAGCGAGCAGAGAAGGCCCTTAAAGCCCCGCTCCCTGTCGAGGAACCCACTCGTCCTCGAGATACAACCGGATTGTCTGCATCCGAGAAAGATGTGATGATGGCCTTTATGTATCATGGATTTGGAAATAAAGTAGCCGATCCTATAGCCGACCTCTCTATGGCGTATCTGTTGACTGATAAAAAAGTTTATGCTGAGAAAGCTTTAAAGCAAGCGTTGCATATAGCTAAAATGGATCCCAAAGGAGTAGCAACATCAGAAAATTTTAATTCTGCTTCGGTACTACAAGGAATGGCTATTGCTTTTGATACAGCCTATGATTTGATGACTCCCGCTCAGAAAGAGGAGTTGTTGAAGGCTATCAAAGTACGTGGTGAATCTTTCTATCGCAATTATATCAATGAGTTTGAAACTCATTCTATGGACAATCATGTGTGGCAGCATATTTTACGCCAATTTTGTTTTTCATCAATTGCAGTAATGAATGATTTGCCCGAGGCTTCTAAATGGTTGGCTTATTGCTACGAAGTGTGGTGTAATCGTTTTCCTATCCTTGGCGGGAATGATGGTGGCTGGCACGATGGAACAAGTTACTTTGCGGTAAACTTTGAAACGTTTATCTACATGCCTTTCATGTTCAGCCGATTTACAGGAACCGATTTCTTTGATATTCCTTACTATCATAATCTGCCGAAGTTTGTGTTGTATTCTTATCCCAAAGATTCTTATTCAACAGGTTTTGGCGATAATGCAGAGAACAAAAAAAGTCCCGATAATGGATATATGGGATTTGCCGATGCTTTGGCACGTGAACTGAAAGATCCTTATGCACGTTGGTACTCAGATCAACTGTCGGGTGATAGTGATGAGGTGCTGGCTAAGTCAAAAGACTTTGCTTTCTATCGGTTGATGACTACCAAACCAAGAAATAGTGTGAAGGCGGTAGCACCCACTCAACTGCCTCAGAGCTTGCTATTCCGTGATGCGGGATTTGCATTGATGCACAACAATGTGGCTGATGCTAAAAAGGATGTGATGATAAACTTTACTTCATTGCCTTTTGGTGCAACCGGCCATGCGCATGCAGCACACAATGGCTTTGGTCTTAATGTTGGTGGCAAACAATTGTATGGCGGATCGGGACACTATAGTAACTTTACCGATGCTCATACATTGAAGCATTATCGTACCCGTGGACACAATACCATTCTTGCCGATAGTATGGCACAGTGTATTGGTGAGAATGGATATGGCTGGATTGCCCGCTTTAAAAACACACCTGCGCTGACTTATGTACTAGGAGATGCCACACATGCATATGACGCGATGACTACTCCTTTCTGGATAGATAGAATGCAGCAGTTTGGTGTGGAATATACCAAGGCCAATGGTTTTGGTAATCCCGGAGTAACAAGATTCCGCCGTCATTTTGTATTCTTACGTCCAAATATCGTAGTTATCTATGATGAGTTGGCAGCCAGGAACCCTATAACGTGGACATGGCTTTTGCACTCATATAATAAAATGGAAAAGGGCAATAGAGAGAATACCATCTTTGGAGGTAATGAGGTAGCCAACAGTAGGGTAGATGTATTTAGTCCTTTTTCTTTGGATAATCATCTGGCCAATGAGTTCTTCTCGCCTGCCATCAATTGGAAGAAGCGTGGTGGTGCAGATGCTTCGGATGCTTATGATTATGCTAAGCATTGGCATTCGGAACTAACTACATTGACTAAAAGTAAAGCTACACGTTTCCTTGCAGTTATTCAGATAGATACAGAAAAGAAGAGTACTAAAATTCTTGCCCCCCAAGAACTGTCAAAAGGGAAATGGGAAATCAATGGTTGGACTGTTGAGGCTGAGATGGATGGCACAAAAGCTCCCTCTCTATTGATAAAGGACAAAAATGGCAATGCTGTGGAGTATAATCTTCCAAAGAATGGCAAGATAAGCGGTAGCACATTGATAAAGGAAAAGAATAAGACTGTAGAGGAACTGATTGATATTATTCCCGATGCGGCGAAATAATTCATAACCTAACCTGTTATGTTTAAAGAGCGCAATGAAGAAAGTTTCAAAGCGCTCTTTTTTTGGCTTGTATTTATGAATGAATTAGAAATCAATATGCTGTAAATCGTATAAAACTATTAACCTATTCCAAGAAAGGTCACGGACACTAATATTTTTTAAATTCATTGGCGAATAAATGAAGTTTATTCGCCAATGAATTTAATTTATTCGGGTATGGTTTTATTTTATTGGTGAATGGATTTGTATCGATTAGTTGCTTCCAATGTAATCTGTTACTTAGAAGAGATTTAATAACTCTTTCCACTCTTTGTCTGTAAGTGCTTTCAGTGGATTATTAGAGGTGATAAAGCTGTCCGCCAATTTGCTCTTTTTTTCTTGCAGTCTGATAATCTTTTCCTCAATGGTGTCTGTGGTGATAAAACGGTATACCATTACCTGTTTGGTTTGACCAATGCGGTGGGCACGGCTCACGGCTTGCATCTCTGCTGCGGGGTTCCACCAGGGATCAATGATAAATACATAATCCGCTTCAGTCAGGTTGAGACCTACACCACCTGCTTTCAGGGAAATAAAAAAGGCATAAATATCTTTTTCATTAGAAAAGCGTGCAATTTCCTTTTCTCTGTCGGTTGTTTGTCCGGTGAGCAAGGCGTAGCGCCAGCCGTTGCGATCAAAAGCCTCGCCCAACAGATGGAGATATTTTACGAATGAGGAAAAGATAAGCACTTTGTGTCCTTCACTCATCAGCATCTCATATACTTCCAGTATTTGTTCCATTTTCCCGGAAGAGAAAGTATAATCGGACATTAACATGCGTGGGTGGTTGGCCATTAAGCGTAGACGAGTCATTCCTTGCAGCGCAACGAAGCTATTTTTCTGAAGACTTTCCTTACCGTTGATGTCCATCAGAGCATTTCGCAAAATATTCTTTTCCTTTTTATAAAGATCCTCTTGTTCGGTAGACATTTCACAATATCGCACCTCTTCTGTTAGCGAAGGAAGCTCTGGTGTAACTTGTTCTTTGGTCCTTCGCAGGAAAAAAGGTTTGATAAGTTGCTGAAGACGAGCTTCCATCCGGTTATTCCCTTCTTTCGTGATAGGAGTGATAAAATAATTACGGAAACTCTCCGAACTACCCAGCATCCCTGGATTGATAAAGTTAAATTGTGCCCATAGGTCCTTCAATGAATTCTCAATAGGTGTACCTGTAAGTACCAGTTTGTGTTTGGCCTTTAGTCTGATAACCGAATGATAGGTAACGGAATCGGGGTTCTTGATGGTTTGACTTTCATCCAGAATAACACATTCAAAAGGATAATCTTCCAGCAAATCAATGTCATTTCTAAGCACACCGTATGTAGTAATAATCACATTATAATGATTGAATATGCGCTTTATTCCTTTGCTCCTTAATCTGCCCGATCCTGAATATTCATACGTGCTTAGAGAACTGAACTTTTTTATTTCCCTTATCCAGTTGGGAAGAAGGGAGGTAGGAACAACGACCAGTGAAGCCGGAAGCGGTTCTGCAACTGAAAGAGATTCTTGGGTTGCAATGGTTCCTGTAGCCAGACTTGAATCTTTGACCGGCAGTTTTTTATCAGCAGAAACAGATTCTGTAGGCAAAATAGATGTTGCAACCGAATTGGTCTTTTCGATAGCACTTGTTTCTCTGACCGTAATAGATGCTGCAACCGGAAGAACTGCTGGCTGAGTTTCTACTATAAATTTTTCCGGCTGTTCATCTCCGAATAAAGAGAGTTGCCCCGAATTATCGGCAGAATAAATGCAGGCCGAATCCGGAGTAGCTTCTTTTGTTATTACTTCCGATGAATTATAAAAGTGTTGCAACATGGTGATAGTTTGCAATGTCTTGCCCAATCCCATATCATCAGCCAAACACCCGCCGAAATTATTCTCCATCAAATGAACCATCCACGAGAATCCCTCCTTCTGATAGGAGCGAAGAGTAGCTTTTATACGTGGAGGGACAGGGTATTCTTTCTTTTCTCTATATTCTAATTGTAACTTCTTCAGCTCTTTACTGAAATTTTCCTGTTCCAGTTCCTCCAGCAGTCTGAAGTGAGCCTTTTGCAATCGGATTCCTTCTTGTTGTTTGGTTCCCAGTGCCATAAGCTCACTATACTTCTCAAACCATTCTTCCGGTAGCAAAACAATACTACCGTCGGGAAGAATGAATTCCCGGTTTCCTTTTATAATATTTCTTTTGAAGTGGAAGAAAGGGAAACTGAAATTACCTATCTGTACTTTTATCTGAATGTCGAACCAGTCGGGCTGAATACTGATTTCCTGTTTCATCGATATTTCTCCCAAATAATAGTTTAAGCCCGATTTGGAATGGTTTAGCTCAAATATCTTTTGAATAGAATCCTTATGTGAGCCTATCCAGCTGATGAGGCTCTTGTTCGGTATATCTTCCGATAAGAGAAATTGTGAATCGCCTATCTGTTTCAATCCCCAGTTCTTTAGTTGTTTCACGCAACTTTCTTCCCAACTGATATCCCGGGTATAATAATAGATGTGGTACTTGCCATTGCATTCTTCCATTCTCACATACTTCTTCTGACTGGTTTCTTCCGGGGTGAAGCAATGATCATTATACCAGAACCGGAGTTTCAATAGTGGCTCTTGTAAGACAGAATTCTCAATTGAAAGTTCCGCTTTTCGTTGAGTCAGTTCTTCTGTGATTTCAAGACCGGAAGTCTTCACTTCAAAGCGTTCCAAGGCTGGCAACACTATTTGCTCCATATATTTCCCGGTCATTGATGCTGGAACTTCTACTGAATTCTTGTTAAAGAAAGGCAGTAACCGCGAGGCTTCCACATCTCTGAAAGTCAATAACTCATCCTTGGCCATAATGCATGCAGGCTGAGAAGTGAGTATAATAACCGGTTTCTTTTCTGTTAAAGTCACCGGTTTGTTGTTTACCCCGCAAGTAATGGAATAGCGAAAGGAACTATCTGTCAGTTCAAAACAGAAAAACACTTCAGCATCCTCCTGCATCAGCTTAATCCGGCTGTGGTTGTATAGTTCTTTTTTACCTGAATCTTTGTAATAAAGTGGAATATTATTGAGACGTATCAGTTGAATTATCTCCAGTTGCTTTTTATCTATAAAAGGGCGAATATTTTCTTTGAGTTTTTCCTTTGTCAGTTTACGAAGAAAAGCGGATACCGTTTTTTCTTTCGAATAGATCGTCATCAGATTTTTCTCAGAATAGCAAAGAGATATCCGGATTATTTCTTTTTCAGCCTCAGTTAGTAATTTATCAGATAGAAAAGCAGTGGTTGCCTGTTCCTCCACCTTGATAATTTCTTCAGATTCTTTTTTAACAATATAAGGAATCAGAAGTGTACCTAAATTGAGATGGTGGGTAAGACCTACTATTAATTTCAACATTGAGAGATTGATTTCATTATTCAGATACAAATATAGCTCCTTTGTTTCAGATACAAAATGTAACGATTGAAATTAAACAATCCGAATGAATTAATTGTTTTACTATAACCATCATTATCGTATCACTTTCATTAATATTTCTAACAGATGAAAATACACGAATATCAAGCAAAAAATCTTTTTTCTTTTTACGGTATACCTGTAGAGCAACACATTCTTTGCCATAATGAAGATGAGGCTCTTTTGGCTTATACTGAGCTAAGGATGGAGAAAGTAATGATAAAAGCACAGGTACTTACTGGTGGAAGAGGGAAAGCTGGCGGGGTGAAAACTGCAAGAAATGCAGACGAAGTTATGAACTATACTCGTTCAATGCTGCAAATGAAGATAAATGAGTTACCTGTAACAAGAGTATTGGTTAGCGAAGCAGTTAACATTGATTCGGAATTTTATCTGAGCTTTAGTATTGATAGAAAAAACAGATCGGTCATTATGATGTTAAGCTCTGAAGGAGGAGTGGAGATTGAAGAGGTTGCCAAGTATGCTCCGGAGAATATTTACCGAATTAACATAGACCCTTTTATAGGAATGCCTGATTATGTAGCCCGAAGAATTGCTTTCTTTTTGTTTGATGATATGGACCTGGCTAATCAGATGGTGCAGATACTGCAAAACCTGTATCAGCTGTTTATTGATAAAGATGCGTCACTTGCCGAAATTAATCCGTTGGTGTTAACTGAAGAAGGGAACCTCATAGCTCTTGATGCTAAAATGACTTTTGATGATTATGCGTTATATCGCCAGGAGGATATTTGTTTCTTTTCAGAGCCTACCGAAGAGGAAGAAATGGAATTGCAGGCAAAAGCCAAAGGGTTCAATTACGTTTGTCTGACTGGTGATATAGGATGCATGGTGAACGGAGCCGGATTGGCTATGGCAACAATGGATATGATTAAGCTCAATGAAGGCTGTCCTGCTAATTTTTTAGATATTGGTGGAAGTTCAAACCCTAAAAAGATTACTGAAGCAATGAAAATATTGTTGCAGGACGATAGGGTGAAGGTAATTCTTGTTAATATATTCGGAGGTATTACACGCTGTGACGATGTGGCAAATGGTTTACTCAATGCTTATGAGCTACTTCATGCAGATATTCCCGTTATTGTGCGTCTTACCGGTACCAATGAGGATGAAGCAAAGTTACTGCTTCGAACTTCTAACTTTTTGGTAGCCAACACAATGAATGAAGCAGTACGCATGGCTGTAATTCAATCAATAAAAGCGGGTTAAAAGCTATTAAACAATCCAATTAAATTCATTAGATATGAGTATCCTTATAAATGAATCAACCCGTCTGGTTGTGCAGGGCATCACTGGCAGAGACGGATACTTTCATGCAATGAAGATGAAAGCTTTCGGTACAAATGTGGTGGCAGGTACTTCTCCAGGAAAGGGAGGCACCAGTATAGATAATATTCCTGTGTTTAATACCATGTATGAGGCAGTAGATCAAACAGGTGCTAATACTTCAATTATATTTGTGCCTTCCGCCTTTGCTGCGGATGCAATTATGGAAGCTGCGGATGCGGGTGTGGGACTTATTATTTGCATTACCGAAGGAATTCCAACCCTGGATGCAATTAAAGCGTATAGTTTTGTTCAGCAAAAGGGAGCCATACTTATTGGTCCTAATAGTCCGGGGTTGATTTCTCCCGGTAAAAGCATGGTGGGTATTATGCCTTCTAGGATATTCACAAGAGGAAGCGTTGGAGTAATTAGCCGCAGCGGAACATTGACTTACGAGGTTGTTTCTCATCTTACTGCAAAAGGATTGGGACAATCTACAGCGATTGGAATAGGTGGTGATAAGGTAGTGGGACTCTATTACCGGGAATTACTTGAACTGTTTGAAAAAGATAAAGAGACACAATCCATTGTTTTGATAGGAGAGATTGGCGGGAATGCGGAAGAACGGGCCGCGGAATTTATTCGCTGGCAAATCACCAAACCTGTAGTGGTATTTATTGCCGGACAATTTGCTCCACCGGATAAACAGATGGGGCATGCCGGAGCTATTATTTCCAGTGGTTCGGGCACAGCTGCGGAAAAGATTGCAGCCTTTGAGGCTGCCGGAGTTACTGTGGCAAGAGAACCTTCTTTAATTCCTAAACTGATTGTAGAAAGTCAGTTAAAGAGAATCCGGGTATAGAGAAGCAAAGGATTTAGTAGAAAGTGACCTCTAGAACTCCGGTATCGTTTGTAACCGGAATATCAAACTTCTCAAGAATTTTATTATTTATCGAAAAGTCTCTAGCAGTTGGCACTTAACATACTAGTTATAAGTATTATAAAGGTGCTAGACTTAAAAAAATACTCTAGCGGTAGTCTAGCACTTATTATTGTTCATAAATTTGCCATAAGCTCCTTTCATAAAGATGCGGCGAGGTTTTTTTTCTCTCGGATGAGTTTTTATTTTTGAGGAATGATGTTTTTGCGATGTTGTACAAAACAAATCATTCTTCTGTACAAAAGAATGATTTGTTTTGTACAGAAGAATGCATTCTTTTGTACAAGGATACAAAAATTAGTTTAGTGATCTTTTAAAAAGCAGACCGGAGTTTTGTTATACTCCGGTCTGCTTTTCATCAAATCTGTAGTTATCATTGTAGTTCTGCCAGATAAATTGCCCGGAACTTCTAGTATTCTCAGGCTAATGCTTGTTTAATATCATTATACAGATCATCAACACTTTCAAGGCCTACTGACAGACGAATGGTCTTGGAACTCACGTCCATGCTTTGGCGTTGCTCTTCCGTAAAGGTACCGTAGATGGTGCTGGCAGGATGAATGGCCAATGTTTTATTGTCGAATAAATTAGTTGCACGGCGGATCAGTTTCAGCTTGTTCATGAAACTAAAGCTGGCTTCCCGCGAAGGCAGATCGAAGGTGAACATAGCTCCCGGATAAGGTCCAAACTGTGCATTGCTGAGCTCATAAAAAGGGTTTTCTTCTAATCCTGTATAGTTCACGGATTCAATTTCCCTGAGAGATTGCAGGCGTTTTGCCAGTTGCAGGCAAGTCTGAGCCTGACGTTCAAAGCGCACTTGCATGGTTTCCAGTCCCAGTGTTTGCATATAAGCTACCTGCGGAGTCATGTATGCACCCAGGTTGCGATGAATTTCTTTTCGCAGTTTCGCGGTAAACGTTCTATCCGCGAATTGATCAGTCATTTCTGCCAATTTGCTTGATTGTTTCCAGTCAAATGTTCCGTAATCAAGTATGAGCCCGCCAATGCTGGTTGCTCCACCCGAAATATACTTGGTACTGGATACTATTTCAATATCCACCCCAAAATCTTTGGCTTTGAATATATTAAATGGAACAACAGTAGTATCAGCAATTAATGGAATACCTTTTTCTTTACCAATGGCAGAGAGTTTTTTAAGGTCGGCCACTTCCAGTTGAGGATTAGTAATTACTTCCAGGAAGATAGCGCAGGTGTTTTTATCTATTTGCGAGCGAACTTCTTCAGGATTAGTCAGGTTACAGAACCGTACTTCAACTCCGAAAGCTCCTAATGTATTCTTAATGAAAGAATAAGTGTTGCCGAAAAGGTGAGTAGAGGTGATAATATTTGCTCCTGCATAAGCTACAGTCATTAACGCATTGCTGATGGCAGCCATACCCGAATTCAGGGCAGTAACGCTGAGAGCTCCGGTTACAACGCATACCCTGTTTTCAAAGTGTTGCACAGTAGGGTTGGTGATGCGGGAATATGCATAATCAGCTGTGCGTCCGCAGAAGGCAGCTTCCATAGCTTCTGCTGTATCGAATTCATAAGCTGCCGTGTTATAAACCGGCATAGACAAAGAGTGGTAAGCATCCTCTCTTTCGAAAGGCGTGTGAAGCACCTGAGATTCAAAACTAATTTCTTTCATCTTATTTGTTCCTGTTATTTCTATAATACCTTTTACTTGCAAAAGTAGAATAGATTTGTGTATTAATGAAATAAAAGAGCTGTTTTCTCCTGATTTGAGTAACATTTTGATAAAAGGCATATAAAGACTACTCCCCAAAAAGAAAGAGACTATTCACACCAGGTGATAGTCTCTTTCTTTTTGAGGAAATATTTTCCAGAATATTTTAATCTGCTTTAGTCTGTTTATTTAGCAAAACTAATGGCACGGGTTTCGCGAATAACTGTGATCTTCACCTGACCAGGATAAGTCATCTCGTCCTGAATCTTTCTAGCTATTTCATTTGATAAATTTTCTGTTGCTTTGTCGTCTATCTTGTCAGCCCCAACAATAACACGAAGTTCGCGACCTGCCTGGATAGCATAAGTCTTCGTTACTCCAGGATAAGACATCGCCAATTGTTCCAAATCATTAAGACGCTTAATGTAAGCTTCTACAATTTCACGGCGTGCTCCCGGACGTGCACCAGAGATAGCATCACAAACCTGAACAATAGGAGCAAAGAGGCTTGTCATTTCTGTTTCGTCATGGTGAGCACCAATTGCGTTGCAAATATCCGGTTTCTCTTTAAACTTCTCAGCAAGTTTCATACCCAATAATGCGTGTGGCAATTCTGGTTCTTCATCAGGCACCTTACCAATATCATGCAATAATCCGGCACGTTTTGCTTTTTTAGGGTTAAGTCCCAGCTCAGAAGCCATCACAGCACAAAGATTGGCTGTTTCACGAGCATGCTGCAACAAGTTCTGACCGTAAGAAGAACGGTATTTCATTTTACCAATGATTCTGATTAGTTCGGGATGCAATCCGTGAATACCAAGGTCGATGGTTGTACGCTTACCTGTTTCTATTATTTCTTCTTCAACTTGCTTTTTAACTTTAGCAACTACCTCTTCAATGCGGGCAGGGTGAATGCGTCCGTCGGTAACCAATTGATGGAGAGCCAGGCGGGCAATTTCACGGCGAACCGGATCAAAAGCAGATAGTACGATTGCTTCGGGGGTGTCGTCTACAACAATTTCCACTCCGGTAGCTGCTTCAAGGGCACGGATGTTACGACCCTCACGTCCAATGATACGACCCTTTATTTCATCGCTCTCAATGTGGAATACAGTTACAGAATTTTCGATTGCTGTTTCAGTAGCTACTCTTTGAATAGACTGGATCACAATTCTCTTAGCTTCTTTATTAGCTGTAAGTTTGGCATCATCCATGATGTCGTTGATGAAAGAAGATGCTTCGGTTTTGGCTTCTTCTTTCAGTGATTCTACCAAACGGTTCTTTGCTTCTTCGGCAGAAAGACCGGACAATGTTTCCAGTTTCTCTCTTTCCTGATGTTGCAGCTTTTCCAGTTCTTCTTTTTTCTTATCAACAATAGTCAGTTGAACCTCAAGATTTTCTTTCACTGCTTCTGCTTCAGCTTTCTTGCGCTGTATTTCTTCTTGTTTTTGGTTCAGAACAAGTTCACGTTGTTTTAACTTGTTTTCAGACTGTTGAATTTTTTGGTTACGGATAGCGACTTCTTTCTCAAGGTCGGCTTTTTTATTCAAAAACTTTTCCTTTACTTCCAGAAGTTTGTTCTTTTTGATAACTTCGGCTTCTACATGTGCTTCCCTGATGGTGCTTTCATATTTTGTTTTCAGAACATATCTAAACAAAACGTAAGAAAGAGAGCCTCCCACGATAAAGCATAAAATTGATGCTATTATTACGTTCATTGCAATTAATTTATTTATAAATAAAAACGCACTACTTATACACGGAAGATATTTCTTTCCGGGCATTAGCAGTGCGGGGTTAATATTCTCAAAAACTGATAGATGTGCTCTCGCTTTTACTCTTTTCTGAAGTGTTCTTCCAATTCCTGTGTAAGCTCTTCAATTTTATTAGTAAAAGGTGATGTATCATTCTTCTCTTCCAATTTCAGATTGTTACATGCGAAATTAAAAGCAACCATTGCCACGAAGTCTTTAGGACCATACACTTTGGCTCCCGGAATACCGGATGGTTTATACATTGAACGATACACGTTCATTCTATCGTTTACCTGTTTAGCAGCTTTCCTGAACAACTCTTCCTCATCACGATTAATCGTCATTGTAAAGGATTCATCTGCTATTTGCAGGTTTATTTTTATTTTATCGGTCATACACCTTCTTATTATCTGTTAATTACTCATTTAATAAAGCGATGCACTTGTCGACTTCCCGCACTAATTTAGACAATCTTTGCTTGGTGTCTTTCACCTCGCTGTCTGTTAGACTTATTGTCTTAGCTATTTTCAAATTGGCATATACGACTTCCAGTTCATTATAGTCACTTCGCAACCCTTCGACTTCTTCTCTTTTTTCTTCCAGAAGTAGCTTCATTTCTGCATTCTCACGCTTAAGCTCGTCATGTAAATACATTAAATGCCTTAGCCTTGCCTCAAAAGTACTTAATAACTTTTTATCTTCCTCTGTCATTTCTATGCCCAAATTGTACACAAAAATACAATTAAGTATGAAATTACAAAAATATTTCTACTAAAATTACCGATTTTTGCTTAAAATAGTTTCAAATCACCTATTATTTCTTTTAAATTGGAGCTATTCTATTTTAGATGAAAATTTTAATCTTAATATTTAGTTTGTAAAACAGGCTACTATTTAATCATTTCAGTAATCAAAGTATATCTATGTTCTGGCTGAACAGTATTTTTGAAGCCCTAACTCCGGCTTCTTATTTAATTGTCAAAGCATGAATAAATGTTTCCCGTTTGTTTTATTTATCTTTGCGGCATAAAAAAATAAATTATGCTGAAAGTTTTGATAACTCATGCTGTGAACGATGAACTGATTGCGGTAAATTGGGCTGGTTGTGAGGTGAAATACGTGCGCACTGGTATTGGAAAAGTAAAAGCCACTATCCGTTTGATGGATGACCTGGCGCAGGAACATCCTGATTTGGTTATAAACATTGGAACTGCCGGTGCTGTGAACCATAGCGTGGGTGATGTGTTTGTGTGTCGTCACTTTATTGATCGCGACCTTCAAAAAGTAGGTTGTCTGGATTTGGAGCACGAAATAGATTCTTCTGCTTTACTCCAAGAAAAGGGGTATTGCAGTGACTGGAAACATCAGGGAGTATGTAATACTGGTGATAGTTTCCTGACAGAAACAGCCGATTCACACGGTGATGTGTTTGATATGGAAGCATTTGCCCAGGCACAGGTTTGCCAGATGAAGAACATTCCATTCATTTCTGTGAAATATGTAACAGATAAGATTGGCGAGAATTCCATAAAACATTGGGAAGATAAACTGGCTGATGCCCGCGAAGGACTGAGTGAATTTCTTAACAACCTTCTGCTGCTCTGATCTCTTCTCTAATATTTAAACGAAAAGCACATATTCTTGCCTTAGGCAATTGTGAGTCACCGTTTTTAGATGAACATTCTTCCTTTCGCCTTGTTTTAAGAAGGATACGGAGGAAGTTGTTCTCTGATATATATCTGATAATTCTATTCCGTAGTTAGTGATATTGATCATTTTATCTTTTAATCAATACTATTATGGAACTATTTTGGGCTGTTATTCCTGTTTTACTCCTCATCGTTCTAATGGCATTTTTAAAAATGTCGGGAGATAAAAGTAGTATGATCTCACTTGTTGCGACTATCTTGATTGCATTTCTTGCGTTTCATGCCCAGACAGATACAATCTTTTTTTCATTCCTGTATGGTGCACTAAAAGCGATTTCTCCCATTTTGATTATTATATTGATGGCAATATTCAGTTATAACATATTGCTTCATACCCGGAAGATGGAGGTTATCAAACAACAGTTTACCTCGATCTCATCAGATAAAACGGTTCAGGTGTTACTGCTTACCTGGGGATTTGGAGGATTACTTGAAGCAATGGCCGGATTTGGCACCGCTGTGGCTATTCCTGCCGCTATCCTTATAAGTCTGGGATTTAAGCCGATATTTTCTGCCGTGGTCAGTCTGATTGCAAACAGTGTAGCCACCGCCTTTGGTGCTATTGGTACTCCGGTACTGGTGCTTGCCAAAGAGACTAACCTTGATGTTTTGCATTTAAGTTCCAACATTGTGCTGCAACTTTCCGTACTGATGTTCCTGATTCCTTTTATCCTGCTATTCCTCACCGATCCTAAAGTAAAATCTTTGCCACGGAATCTTTTCCTTGCACTATTGGTAGGAGGAGTCTCTTTTGCGGGACAGTTTGTTGCCGCCCGTTATATGGGAGCCGAATCTCCGGCTATTATAGGAAGTATACTTTCCATTATTGTAATTGTGACTTACGGAAAACTGACAGCAAAGAAAAATGAGACGGTGATAAAGAGTCCCAAGCTGAAGGATATACTCAATGCATGGAGCATTTATCTGCTTATTTTGTTTCTCATTATCTTTAGTAGCCCGTTGTTTCCTGCTATCCGTCATGTATTAAGTACTCATCTGGTTACAAATATAGTGTTGCCTATTCATGGTCAGGGTGTTACTTATTCAATTTCCTGGCTTACACATGCCGGAGTCTTATTATTTATTGGTACATTTGTGGGTGGACTTATTCAGGGTGCAAAGCCAAAGGATATATTTGCTGTGTTGTGGCGTACTTTTAAACTGCTGAAGAAAACGTTTATTACGGTCATTTGTCTGGTTGCTTTATCTACTATTATGGACAAAGCAGGGATGATTGCTGTGATTGCAACAGCTTTGGCAACCGCCACAGGGGCACTTTATCCGCTTTTTGCACCGTTTATTGGTTGTCTCGGAACCTTTATAACAGGTAGTGATACCTCTTCCAATATTCTTTTCGGGAAACTTCAGGCCACAGTGGCGGGGAAAATTTCTGTAAATCCGGAATGGCTTGCCGCGGCTAATACCGTGGGCGCAACAGGTGGAAAGATTATTTCTCCGCAAAGTATAGCAATCGCCACTTCCGCTTGCGGGCAACAAGGGAAAGAGGGGGCTATACTGAAAGCGGCTATCCCTTATGCTTTGATGTATGTGGTTATAACCGGGTTGCTTGTGTTTATTTTTAGTTAGGCTAAGAATACAAATAAAGTATTAACATATAAAGTATTAACATATAAAGAATTTAAACGAATGATGAAAATTGGTTTGTTTATCCCTTGCTACATAAATGCAATCTATCCTCAGGTTGGAGTGGCCTCTTACCGGTTGCTGAAGAGTTTAGGTCTTGAAGTTGACTATCCGTTGGATCAGACCTGTTGCGGACAGCCAATGGCGAACGGGGGATTTGAAGGTGAAGCGGTTAATCTGGCTAAACGCTTTGATGAGTTGTTTAAAGAGTACGACTATATAGTAGGTCCGTCGGCTAGTTGTGTGGCATTTGTGAAAGAAAACCATCCTGGCATCTTGGCAAAAGAACATCATGAATGTACCAGTTCAGGCAAAATATATGATATTTGCGAGTTTATTCACGATGTGGTGAAGCCTACAAAACTAAATGCTAAGTTTCCTTATAAAGTGAGTATTCATAATAGTTGCCACGGTGTACGTGAACTTTATCTCTCCTCATCGAGTGAAATGAATGTTCCTTATTACTCCAAACTGCGTGATTTACTTTCATTAGTGGAAGGAGTGGAGATATTTGAACCTCAAAAAGTGGACGAGTGTTGCGGCTTTGGAGGAATGTTTGCCATTGAAGAACCCGAAATATCTGTTTGCATGGGGCAGGATAAAGTAAAAGACCACATGGAAACCGGAGCGGAATACATTACGGGAGCGGACAGCTCTTGTTTGATGCACATGGAAGGTGTAATAAAGCGAAATAAACTTCCTATTAAAACAATTCATATTGTAGAAATTTTAGCTGCACAATTATGAGTACCAAACATTCTATAGCGGCAGCTAAGTTTGTCGCAAACAAAGAACAGGCAACCTGGCATAATGAGACCCTTTGGATGGTGCGTGCCAAACGTGATAGATTGAGTAAGGAAATTCCTGAATGGGAACAACTCAGAGATTTGGCGTGCAACATTAAGTTGTATTCAAACAGTCATCTGGAACAATTATTGCAGGAGTTCGAGAAAAATGCAACAGCCAATGGAGCTATTGTTCACTGGGCAAAAGATGCAAAAGAGCATAACGAGATAGTTCTTGGCATTCTTCGTGATCATGATGTGAAGCATTTCGTGAAAAGTAAATCAATGCTGGCAGAAGAGTGCGACTTAAACCCTTTCCTGATAGAAAAAGGTATTGAAGTGGTGGAAACGGACTTAGGTGAACGTATCCTTCAATTGATGGATATTCCGCCCAGTCATATTGTTCTTCCGGCTATTCACATCAAGCGTCAGCAGGTAGGTGAGCTCTTTGAAGAAAAGCTAGGAACCGAGAAAGGAAATTCTGATCCTACTTATCTTACTCGTGCTGCCCGTAAACATCTGCGTGATAAGTTCCTGAATGCAGAAGCCGCAATGACAGGCGCCAATTTTGCTGTGGCATCTACGGGAGATATAGTAGTCTGCACAAATGAAGGAAATGCGGATATGGGTACTTCCTGCCCTAAGATTCATATTGCAATCATGGGAATGGAAAAGATTGTACCAGACCAGGAATCGTTAGGTGTATTTACCCGCCTATTGGCTCGTTCGGCTACGGGGCAGCCTGTTACTTCCTATACCTCGCATTATCGTAAACCCCGTGAAGGGGGTGAGTTCCATATAATTATTGTAGATAACGGAAGAAGTCAGATTCTTGGAAAACCAGATCATATTAAAACTCTGAATTGCATTCGTTGCGGTGCCTGTATGAATACTTGTCCGGTTTATCGTCGCAGCGGTGGTTACTCATATACCTACTTTATACCTGGCCCTATCGGTATAAATCTTGGAATGCTTCAATCAGCCGAACAATATTTTGATAACCTATCCGCTTGTTCCCTTTGTCTCTCTTGTTCACACGTTTGTCCGGTTAAAGTCGATTTAGGTGAGCAAATCTATCGTTGGAGGCAAGAGATGGATAAGATGGGGAAAGCCAGTAAAGAGAAAAAGGTGATATCCGGTGGTCTGAAGTTTCTTATGGAACGCCCCAAAATCTTTAATTCGGCACTTTGGATGTCTCCGGTAGTGAATGTCTTGCCCCGTTTCCTGAAATATAATGGGTTAAATGAATGGGGAAAAGGACGTGAACTTCCTGAGTTTGCCAAAGAGTCTTTCAATGAGATGTGGAAAAAGAATAAAGTAAAATAACGCAAAGAAGGAGATAGTTATGACTAGCAAAGAGTGGATTTTGGATAGTATCCGTCAGCATACTCAAACAAAATATGACAAACCGGAATTGTCTGTTGATGCAATTACTTATAATGACAAACAGGCTAAGTTTTGTGAGATGTTGCAGTTTGTTGGGGGAGAATGTTTGGTATTAAAAGAAAATGAAGATCTCAATAAGGTGATTATGGAACTGAATCCCGATGCAAAAAGGATTGGATCAACTCTTCCATATATTACCTGTAATACATATAATCCCGATGAACTGGAGAGTTCAACCGAACTAAGCGGAACAGATCTTGGTATTGTGGAAGGAGTGTTCGGTGTGGCTGAAAACGGAGCAGTGTGGATGGATCAGAATGTGAAGCATAAAGCGCTCTATTTTATTTCCGAGAAGCTGATAATTGTGCTGGATAAAAATAAGATTGTGAATAACATGCATGAAGCTTACAGGCAAATGGAAATAGGAGAATATGGCTTTGGTGTATTTATTTCCGGTCCGTCAAAGACTGCAGATATTGAACAAGCTTTGGTGATTGGAGCACATGGTCCGAAAGGACTAATGGTTATATTGAAATAGACGTTTGTGCTTGAAAGCACGGAAGGAGAGGCTCGAACTCCCGACACCCGGTTTTGGAGACCGGTGCTCTACCAACTGAGCTACTTCCGTGTTTGCGGGTGCAAAGGTAATGCAATATTTTATATATGCAAGATACGCCCCCTCTTATTTATTTCTTGCAGCTCTTTTTCTTCTGAATTCAGCCTTCATTTTAGCTGCACCCGAGCCATGAGTACCCTTGGCATAAGTTGTTTTCTTTGCTTTTGACTTTACTTTCTTGGGTTCTGCTTTCTTAAAGGGAGAAGTTTCTTTTCCTTTTTTAAAGAAAAGGCCTTCTACTAGTACTTTTTCAATATCTGAAGCCATAATCTGATTGTTCGTTTCTTTATATAAAATTGTAGCCCACACAATTGCGGGCTACAAAGATACGATTATTTCCTTGGGAAAGATTACTCTGCCTCTTGTTTTCTTTCTTTAGGAAGAACAAGGTTGAGCACTACACCTAGAACAGCAGCCAATCCGATACCTGTCATGGAGAAGCTTCCCAATTGAAGAACTGCCCCACCAATGCCGAAAGTTAAAGTCAACGACACGATAATCATGTTGCGTGGTTCGCCCAGATTGGTTTTTGCATGAATCAGGTTATTGATTCCCACTGATGCAATCATGCCAAACAGAAGCAACATAATTCCTCCCAACACTGCATTTGGAATTGTTTTGAGCAGCACACTTATTTTTCCTATCACCGAGAATACAATACCTGTTACCGCGGCTATGCGAATTACTACAGGGTCGGTAACTTTGGTCAGTGACATAGCTCCTATCACTTCCGAATAGGTTGTAACGGGAGGTCCTCCTAATGTTCCGGCAACCATACAGGCAAGTCCGTCTCCAAACAAGGTTTTGTGTAATCCGGGATCTTTCACAAAATCTTTTCCTGTAACATCGTTCACCGCATAAATATTACCGATGTGTTCTATTACTGGTGCGATGGCAACCGGAATCATAAACAGCACCGCTTCCCACGAGAATGCCGGAGTTACAAATTTGGGAAGAGCAAACCAGGGGGCTTCTATCACCGGAGTAAAATCTATGCCATAAAAGAAATATGCAATAACGAAACCGGTGATGATTCCGCAAAAAATTGGAATTAGTTTTAATAGTCCTTTTCCTAAAAGAGTAACCAGAATGGCTGTTGCCAATGAACATAGTGCCAGAACCCAGTTTTCCTTTGCCATATTTACGCCCGTACCGCACAATGAGATACCAATTAGTATAATAACAGGACCAATAACAACAGGAGGGAATATTGTTCGAATGAAACCTGCGCCCCGCCATGCTATAAGCGCACTCATTAGGAAGTAAACCAATCCAACGGCAACAAGTCCGGAGAGTGTTCCTGCTAATCCATATAGTTCGGTAGCCTTAATAATAGGTGCCACAAAGGCGAAACTACTGCCCAAAAAAATAGGTACTTTACCTTTCGTAACTAAATGAAAGATTAAAGTACCTATTCCTGCGGTGCAAAGTGCTGTAGAAGGGTCGAGCCCTACTAGCAGCGGAACCAGCACGGTAGCTCCAAATGCCACAAAAAGAAATTGAACGCCGACTGTTGTTTTTTGAAATAGGCTCAGTTGTTTGTTATTGTCCATATAAATAATTGAGGGTTTAAATTGAAATTGGGCAAAGGTCGTTTTTTATTTTTATATAGCAAAATCCGTTTTTAGATTTTTGCATTCTTTGTTTTAAAAGATTTTTTTCGATGGAAACTATCTTTCTCTGAGACTATAATTTAAAATGTATGTTTGCTATATATGTGATATGTATTTTTTAATATATGATTTTGTATAGTGTATTTGTTTGTTTGGTTTCATATTGATGCTTTTATATTGAATTATAAAACATATTTGATGGGTAATGCTGTGTTTGTCTTTCAAATTGTTATATGTATGCTAGGATATATAAAAAAGATATTAAAATTCTTTTTATGTTTTCATAATGTCGTATATTTGTAGAATATAACAGCAAAATGGAATTAAAAACATTGTTATTTGATCGATATGATATAATTAAATATTCTAAATAGACATAAAATATATAAATGCCGGAATGCGTCAGTTACAAAATAATCCATAAAAGTATCAGTGATTGAAGTGTTTGGATTAAGAAATAAGATGAATTCAGCGCGCTGTTTACTTCCACAATTTTTCTAACTTAAAATAAAAAAGCTATGAAAGAATTAATGAAAAAACGTTTAAATCTGTTGCTAGTTGTGCTTGTTTTGTTCTCATCCTGTGAAATTATGGCTCAGGAAAAAGTCACGGTTTCTACAGGAGCAGATATTGTGAGTGGTTATTATTGGCGCGGTCAGAATTTGGGAGGTGTGAGCATTCAACCAACAATCTCAGTTGCAAAGAAAGGGTTTAGTTTGACTGCTTGGGGATCAGTGGGTATAGATAAAGAGGATACCAAAGAACTTGATTTTACTGCTGGTTATACAGTTGGAAATCTAAGTTTGGCAGTGACAGATTATTATTTCTCGCCAACTAAATATTTTAATTATGCTTCTCATTCCACTTCTCATTTGTATGAAGCAACAATCGGCTATAATTTTGGTCCTATGGCTTTAAGCTGGAATACCAACTTTGCCGGGAATGATTATTATAAGAAAGATGGAAAGAGGGCTTATTCTACTTATGTAGAGGCCAGTGCTCCTTTCAAGTTAGGAGAGACAGATTTTAAGGTTGAAGTAGGTTGCACTCCCTGGGATGGTGCATATACTACCCGTACTGATCAGTTTGCAGTAAACAATATTGCTATTATGGCTTTTAAAGAGCTAAAAGTTTCAGATTCTTTTTCCGTTCCAGCATTTGCTAAGGTGGCAGTGAACCCCGAAACAGAAGGAGCATATTTCGTTTTTGGACTAAAATTTTAATATAGATCATAAAAATTAATTATTATGAAAAAAATTGAAGCAATTATTCGTAAATCAAGATTCAATGATGTGCGCAAAGCATTGCATGAAGCTGATATCGAATTCTTATCATGGTGGGAAGTAAAAGGTCAGGGCACTGCCAGACAAGGTTTGATTTTTAGAGGAATAGCGTATGATATTAATGCGATAGAACGTGTTTGTGTCTCGTTTGTGGTCAGAAATGTAAATATGGAAAAATCAATCGATGCTATATTGAAAGCTGCATATACGGGAGAAAGTGGCGATGGAAGAATTTTTGTTTCAAGCATTGAAGAGTCAATACGTATACGTACAGGAGATAGAGGAGATGAATCTCTATATGACAAAGATAAAAAGTAAATAAATAGGTAGGTATTAAGGATTTAATTTAGAAAATATTATGAAGCGAAAATTAGTAAAATATATAGCATTTCTTCTTTTACTGTTTTTAGGTGTTCATTCTGATGCGATAGCTCAGGATTCAGTCGCTACTGCTGTAGCAGATACAACAATATTAGCTCAGGCTGCTATTGCTTCACCAACAGTTGCTGCTCAGGAAGTGGCTAAGTTAGATTCGGGAAACACCGCCTGGATAATTATTGCAACCATTCTTGTAATGCTAATGACTATTCCGGGATTAGCTCTTTTCTATGGTGGATTAGTCCGAAAAAAGAATATACTAAGTATTTTGATGCAATGTCTTATTCTTACAGGCGCAATAAGTATAATTTGGATTGCTTTCGGATATAGCTGGGTATTTGGTACTAGTTTTGCAGCATCAGGTAACCCATTAAGTTTTATTATGGGTGGATTTGATAAGGTCTTTTTATCAGGCATTTCTATTCAGTCGTTAGCGGCTGGGAATATTCCTGAAATATTATTTGCTCTGTATCAATGCATGTTCGCAGTGATCACTCCAGCTCTTATTATTGGTGCATTTGCAGAAAGAATTAAGTTTTCAGGTTTTTTAGTCTTTGCTATTCTTTGGTCAGTAATCGTTTACAATCCAATGGCTCACTGGGTATGGGGAGGTGGATGGCTTCAACAGATTGGAGCGTTAGACTTTGCTGGTGGAACGGTAGTTCATGTCAATGCTGGAATATCTGCTCTTGTTATGGCAATAATGTTAGGCTGCAGAAAAGGATATAAAGCAAAAGAATCAGTTCTTACTCCAAATAGTACTCCTTTTGTTTTTATTGGTACAGCCCTTCTATGGTTAGGTTGGTTTGGTTTCAATGCAGGAAGCGGATTGGCAGCTGATGGCTTAGCTGCCAATGCCTTTCTTGTAACTCATTTTGCTGCGTGTGTTTCTGCTATTGCATGGATGACTTTAGAATGGATTATAAATAAGAAACCTACAGTTATAGGTTTTTGTACAGGTGCTGTAGCCGGTCTTGTTGCAATTACCCCTGCAGCTGGAACTTGTGATGTTCTTGGAGCATTTTTTATTGGATTGATTACTGCTGTAATCTGTTTTGTAATGGTTGCATATGTGAAGCCAAAATTAAAATATGATGATACATTAGATGCATTCGGAGTACATGGTGTTGGTGGTATTATTGGTTCTATTCTTACGGGTGTATTTGCAACCCGTGTAATTACAGGCGAAAGTGGTGCGCAAGGTGCTTTGTATGGTGACTGGCATCAGCTTTGGATACAAATTATAGCAACACTTGCATCTATAGTATATAGCGCTGTACTCACAGCTATCTTATTTTATATAGTTAATAAGACAATAGGACTTAGAGCTACAAAACAAGATGAATCTGATGGTCTTGATGTTTCTCAACATGGTGAAATAGCTTATTGTGAAAATGAATGATTTCAATAGATAATTAGTTTTTTTAAGGAGAGTTGTTTGTTCTGCTAAAGGGTATCTCAGAAAAGAGGTACCCTTTTTCTTGTGTTTAAGCCTATACCATATAAAAGAATGTTTAACATAAGAACGGCTGATAATAAAAAATAAATGGTTATTTTTCAAAACGATATTATTAGCTCAACTATTAACCTTGAAAATATTATGGATAAAGAATTAAGGGGTAAGTTTATATCACAATGGCAGACGTATTTTCCCAATGCAGAGTTGCCCGTAACATTTCAGTATTCGGATGATTCGATGGGTGTTGAGAAAGAAAAAATCTTTGAGGGACAACGTTGTATATTTGCTCAGCTGGCAAAGGTGAGGAGAGGAGAGTCCATCTGTATGCAGAACGAGTCTGTGAATTGTCGTGGAGGGAAACGCTATCTGGGTTTCTCTCAGACTTTGTTTCCCGGATTTGAATGCTTCCTTTCTCATGATGAGGCTGGAGAAGGAGAACGTTACAAGCGAACACCGGAATTAGTGACTGAATGCATGAAACATCTGCCTTTTATTCCTGTGAAAAAGAATATTATATTCAAACGCTGGGATAGACTTACGGAAGAAGATGCCCCGATGGCGGTTATCTTTTTTGCAAATCCGGATGTTATTTCAGGTTTGTTCACGCTGACCTGTTTTAACAGTGCTGCACCCGATGCGGTAATTACTCCTTTTGGAGCAGGTTGTGCTTCGATAGTTTATTATCCTTACCGCGAAGAGCTTAATGGCACAAAGAGAGCAGTACTTGGACTTTTTGATCCGTCGGCCCGTAAATGTGTGAAAGGCGACCTGCTTACATTTGCTATTCCTTTTTCAAAGTTCGTGGAGATGATTAATGAAATGGAGGAAAGTTTTCTTATTACGAATAGTTGGTCGATAATAAGGGGGAGGATGGGAAAGGTAAATCAAATAGAATAATTGGCATAAAAAAGCATACTGACAATACTTTATTCAATAATTGATTTGCTTCAAAGATATGAATTTTACCAATTTTTACTAGCCGACTTTTTTTCCCGCGCCTTATAATCAGATGTTTAATCTTAAAAATAAAATAGTAACACAAAACTTAACCTTTTGTTTTTCTTTTGATTGCCCAAACGCTGTGTTAAAATGTGTTTTGTTTTTGATTATCAGAATATAGCGTGGCTGATAAATATGCAAATAATCAGGCGTAATTTATAATAATATACAGATATTGCAGACTCTATATCTTTATATCATGATTTTAGCTCGAGACTATTTTATTAACGAACTATTGATATAAGATAAACACCACAAATAAGAGATTTCATGCAATCAAAATGATAAAACAGAATTGTTTTGGTATTACGTATAAAACAAAGTAAGAATGCAATTGTTGTGGAATAAATATCAGTACTAGAAAATAGAAGAACAATCGTTATTGCAAAACTGCTAGTTTAATTCAGCACTTTCTACACAATCATAATAAACTACAGAAAAAATATATATTTTCATCCATCACCATTTAGATTTAAATAGTTAATATTCAACAAATTAACAAATAGTAACCCTCACTCATCCCTCACCCCAGCAAATATAATCGTCTAATATACAAGATATTAATCAGTGAGGGATAAAACCAAAAAAATCATCATCCCTCACTTTTCCAGGGCATCCCTCACCTTTTCGCTTAAAACTCGCGTTTTTTTATCCATTTTAGTCCAAGGTTAAAAAAATCAGCCTGAAAAGTACTAAAATTTAATTTAAGAGTGAGGGATAGAGCAAAAGGTGAGGGTTGAGAACAAAAACACGTTCATCCATAACAATATATACACTTGATATACAAATAAATACAAGAACAAGGGTGAGGGTTGAGTGAGGGATATTTCTTTAGTTTTTGCACATAAACAACTGTTTATAAGCTTCTTACTTAAAAAATGGTGAGGGATGAAAATAAAAAGTTTTTTTTGAAGCTAAAAGAGTAACAAAACTCCCGCCAGCTTTTTTAAAAAGCCGGCCGGAGTTTGCTCAATGTCCGGTTACGTTTTTTAAAAAGCTGGCGGGAGTTTTTAGATTATTCACCAATGGATTTTATTTATTGGGGTTTGACATAATAGAAAAATAATTAAAGTTACAAATGAGTTTTATCCAGACATTTTCTATCTTTGCTAATGCGTAACATATAACATCTTCCGATTCTCATTCTGGCAAATTAATTAAATTTTATAGGACATCATAACTTAAAATAAATATGGGATTAGTAATAAGTAATACAGCGGAAACATTTGATAGTTGGCTTGATAAGGATTTTATTGATGAAAAGTTGAAAGGCATGTTAAGTAAGTCCTCTATTTTAATAGTTCCTTTTGAAAATCTTAGAGATACTAAAAATCCCCTGATGTTCCCAATTTGCACAGAAGAAGTTTTAAGATATTTTAGAGAAAAATTACAAAATGAACAATTGATAGACATTTGCATATCAGATGAACTTTATCAAGAATTTGCCTTTTATAGTGATTATAAACGCATAGGTAATTTTATAGTCAAATCTTTTGCAATACCAGTCTTTGTTAGCGTTCTGGCAACTTATATTTATGATAAATATCTTAATGAAGATAACACCAAACCTAAAATAGAAATAATAGATAGTTCAACACATACGACGACTAATAATCATATTAGTATACTATCAGACAAAAAATATTTAGAGCCTACGCATATCAAATTTTCAGTCACAATAGTTGATACAGCAGGGAGCTCAAAAAAGATTAGCTATGAAGGACCAGCAACTGAATTTGACACCGTATTAAAAACTTTAAAAAAATATGAAGAATAATAAAATAGAAGATAAATTAAAAATTATTCATAAACAAACATATTCCTTAAATCAGTTTGATATAGCATTACAGAAAATTAAAGAAGAATATGTAAAAGAGGACAAGCAAGAAGAAGCCAAGCAAATTTGGATTTACCAAACCATAATAGAAATACACAAACTTTTCACGAACGCTTATACTCTTCTAAAGAACAAACAATACTATGAAGGTTGGTGTCAGTTAGAAAGAATAGAAATAACTATTAGTAGCTTAAAAAAGCATTTCCTGTTTGACAAGGAACAATATAAACTATGGTATATAGAAAAATCTGTAAAAAATCTACAAGTAATATTCCCATATAGGCTCTTTGCGAGTAGTGAATTATTGGAAAAGAAAAAGAAATGTAGCGTTTGCGACAAAGAAATTTCAATAAGAACTCCATGTGGACACATTGTTGGAGATATATATAATGGTGAAATGTGTCACAGAATTGTTACAGAAGTTGAAGTCTTAGGAATTTCTATTGTTCAAGATCCAGGAAATAAATTTTCGGTTATGTTTATGACCGATGAGACAACTGGAGAACAAATCGATCAATATAACTATGAAACTATAGACTATTTATTTGAGCATATTGAAGAACCATATGAGGATTGGGATTTAGAAGTTTCTCAACGAGTCGTTACCAAAGAAGATTATGGCAATATTGAAAGAAATAAACCTTGTGTCTGCGGCTCAGGCAAAAAATTCAAGAAATGTTGCGGATTAAATATTGGAAAAAAATATCCTCATTACGAATTTATTGTTCGTAATCCAACAAATATAACAATGTTTACCAATACAGTAAAAAAGCAAAAAGATAGTTAGTCAGAAGGTATCCAAAACATTGTTGTAATATGAGTTCTCTATTCATTTGATTTACAAAGATACATTCCTGCAATAGAACATAATCGCTTGCCTTATCTATCAACTACATGAAATTAGTGTATATTAATTGAATAAGATAAAATATATGTGCTGTAGGATTGAAAAATAATCGTAATTTTTTTGTGAGTTATTATGAGGAGATACAGTGCAAAACGCAGAAAAAGGCGCGGTTGCCAAATCATTACCACATCCACCGAGAAATTTCGCTCGCAATCTTTTAGTCTAGGGGGTATCTCCCTAAGTAAGATATTTCTTTATTCTATTATTA
The DNA here is from genome assembly GCA_963667395.2 of Bacteroidaceae bacterium. Classification (GTDB taxonomy): domain Bacteria; phylum Bacteroidota; class Bacteroidia; order Bacteroidales; family Bacteroidaceae; genus Bacteroides. The sequence continues at coordinate 2,047,271 of CAXXJL010000001.1, read as the reverse complement.
TCTGATTATCAAAAAAAGTCTTGAAAACAGCTAATGATTGTTCATTGATATCTTCGCAACAATCTAACATGATGGCATAGAAAATTCGTCCTTCAAATCGGCCTTTACTATCTGTTGCTCTAAAATATGAAACCTTATTTTTATTACCATCTGGAATAGCCGCTGGATTTTCCAAAAGCAGTCCAGGATACATTGGGCTATTTCTTTCAACACCAATCATATATATACAACCTCCACCCATATCTTTATATATTTCTTTATCTTTTATTTCGTAAGCAACCATCTTTTCATATTTATCAGAAAATGTTATCTTACTTTTATTTGAGTAATTAGAGGTCAGAGTGTTTATGTAATCATCTAATTTGTCAGTTAAGTTCGCCGCTTTCATGATTATAGCGATAGTATAACTAATTTCTTTCCCTTTTTTACTCTTAATTGCCGGTGGATATAAGATAAATGCGTTTTCATTATTCTTATAATCATATATTGATAGCCTCCATGTAGAATCAACCAAGACTTTAATGCCTAACGGCCGGGAAGTAAATGCTAATTTATCTCCTTCTGACGATGACCACATATCTTCTTTTTTATAAGAGATATTTTTATCTACATCAATGATTCTTTTATGTATTTCCGGTCCTAGTTGTGATTCGAAACGTCCAGGAATACCCAAAATGCTTCTCGCTTTATCCATAGCGTAAATGCAATGTGATGGCATATTTGTAACAGCTGTAGCCCAAGCATATTCTTCCCAAAAGTCAGCAGGTTGTTTAGCAGGCAATAATTTTTGTGCTTTCAAAAAATTATCAATGCCTAATGTAGGAACACTGGAAAGCACATAATGAAACCCCAAAAACCAGTAAGTTCTATAATCATTGGGATTAATCGCAATGGCCGAATTGTAATTATTTACAGCTAATTGGTAATAATCAGATTCGTCAAGATTATACAGGTAATGCGCAATGTCCCCCAGCAACATGAAAAGTTCTTCGTTTTTTGTTGAAACAGATGAAAACATGACATAGCTTTCACGAAGGTTCTTTATCAATTCGTTTTGGGATTTGTCATAGTTCCACTCATTTGTCCAATGATTAAAATATTGCTGATTGTCTTTAATATAGTTGAAAGCATTTACTAATCTCCCATCATTACTAATTTTAGAGATCTCAATATAGTTCACATTAGAAAATGCGTTCATTGCTATTAGCATTCCAATTAAAAGAAACATTGCCTTTCTCATATTCATTTATAATTTATCTTTTCTTATATACTTGCTGCACTATCCCGCATTATTAAACTCTATTCTTTAGATGGTTTGCCGCTTTTAATATTACTATATGAAACAACCGGTTCCCCAATAAGTCCAATTTCTACAGAGGTTAACTCTTCATTACTCATTCGAGTTATTTTTCTCCAGTTAACAAAGCTCTCAATAAGTACCAGACAAACCAGAATGACTAATATACCTGAAATAGCAGAAAGTGCATACAAACCTTTTGGCAGATAATTATCAAAAATATTCATCAGTGCCGATGATAAGGTAGTGACCGTAACAAAGCACAAAGGAATGGCAGTTACCCAAACATATTTATTTTGCTGAGAACGAAGCAAGTATGTTGTTCCAATGGCAAAAGCAATGATTGCCAGCATCTGATTGGCCGTTCCGAAAAGAGGCCAGATTGTTGAAATATCACCAGTGTATAATAAATATCCCCAGAAGAAAGTTATGAGTCCGGAAAAGAAAATAGCATTAAACCATGCACGCCCTTTTGACATATCCACTGAATTCTGACGGAATAAATCCTGAAGCAGATATCTGCCGATTCTTGTACCGGAATCAATTGTAGTGAGGATAAACAATGCTTCGAACATTATACAGAAATGATACCAGTACCCCATCATTGATCTTAACCAGGGAATACTTTCAAATACATAAGTCATACCCACAGCCAAAGATACCGAACCTCCGGGTCTGCCTGCCAAATCCTCTCCTACTAAAGACGAAAGCTCAGGCAAATCAACAGGAACCATATGCAGTTTAGAAAATACTTCGGGCAGGGAATTGATAGCAAAATAATCGGAAGTTGGCAAAACAGTTGCAGCAAGTAAAGCCATGATGGCAACAAAGGCTTCTAATAGCATTGCACCAAAACCAATAGGTAATATATCTTTTTCGTTTTTAATCAGTTTAGGTGTTGTTCCGGAACTTATCAGTGAATGGAAACCTGACAAAGCACCACATGCAATTGTTATAAAAAGAAAAGGAAATACTTTACCGGGAACAATCGGGCCACCTCCATTTACAAATTGTGTAATAGCCGGCATTTTAATATCGGGCTGAATAATAATGATACCAATAGCCAATGCACCGATAACACCAAGTTTCATGTAAGTACTAAGATAGTCTCTGGGTAATAGTAATAACCAAACAGGTAATGCCGCAGCGAAGAATCCATAAATTGCCAGAATTAAAGACATCTGCTTTTGATCAAAATCCAAATAAGCACCTAATGCTGAATTTTGAATCACCGGACCAAGAACTACTCCCAGCAGAACTAAAAGTACTCCTAATATGGTTCCTTCCCATATTTTATCGGGACGGATATATTTCAAATAGATACCAATAAAAAGTGCAACAGGAATTGTAAAGCCAACCGTAAATGTTCCCCAAGGTGAATTTTTCAGAGCGTTGACAACGGGAATACCTAGACCGGCCATTGATACAATTAAAATAGCGATTACAGCAATGGAAGTTATAAAACCTAATCTGTCGCCAACCAAGTCTCTCGCAATTTCGGCAATTGACTTTCCTCTATAACGAACAGAAGCTGTAAGAATTACCATATCGTGAACAGCTCCTGCAAATAAAGAACCGATCAATATCCATAGAACACCGGGAAGAAAACCATACTGGGCTGCGAGTACCGGACCAATTAATGGACCTGCTCCGGCTATCGCCGCAAAATGGTGCCCCATTAATACAACTTTGTTTGTTGGCACATAATCGTGCCCATCATTGAGAGTTTCCGAAGGAACAATATTGTTTTTATTCAGCATTAAAACTTTATACGCCATGAATCTGCCGTAGACACCATAGCCTATAACAAGGAATAATGTGGCAATAATTACAATTACAATAGAATTCATAATAATTAGATAACGGTTAAATTTATATTTGATTATAATATTAATAATCTGTAAGGTATAACACTTTGACTTTGGACAGCAAAAATAATTCTTCTTTTTCAGAATGCAAAGAAAATTATACTATTAAACCGATGCTTGTAAATTCAATACTTCATTAAATAATTTATCAGCCCCTTGCTAAGCAATAAATTATATTTGAATTTTATCATAAAAAATGGTTAAGTCGTAGATTTACAGTATCCCTACAGCATTCGAAGCCGTAAATAATAAGACAAAATCAAGCATACTTAACCAATATATGGATATATGAAAGGATATTCTTTCTGAAGTGAAATTACAAATTTTACAAAGAACTCATTGAGTTTGCTGCTATTGCAGCATAGCTCGAGACTATTTTATTAACGAACTATTGTTTTAAATAAATGATTATATGTTTAATTATTAACTTGTAAATTATTGTATACTCAAACAATTATATTTTACTAGCTTTTCTTTATTTTCTTTTCTCAGCTTATTAAAGAGTGAATCAACCTTAATCTTGTCAATGATGCTCCGCCTTGCTGTTTTACCAATTTTATGCAAGGAATGTCTGTTTTACCATTCTCCAAAAATGAATAGAACATAAAAAAAAGGTTCGTATGTCTGCAATGGATTATTTATGTATATAACTTGTACGAAAAAGGCAGTTGAGTAATCAGGTTATACTTTATCTTCGTATCGTCAATTTTTAGAATAAAATTTATGAAAAACAATAAGCTATTCTTTTTCTTGTTGTCACTGTTCTTAGTCTCGGTACAAGCTAATGCTTATACAGAGAAAAATCTGTTGCAGAAGAAAATAGATTTAAAATCGTTGGAGAAGGTTCTTGTAATGAACCAGAAATGGGTGTCATATCCTGGTTATACAGATCGGGCAGGATGGGATAATTTTTTAGGAGATTATAAAGAAGTATGCATCAAACAGGGTGAGAAAAAGCTAAATTATCAATGGCAGGTAATAAAAGCAACGGATTATATTGAATATGAACGTAGTGGTTCCCGTACTATAATGGAGAATCCGTTTGATGAAAATAATAAAGCTATTTCAACTTTGGTAATGGCAGAGTTAGCAGAAGGGAAAGGACGTTTTATAGATCAGATTATAAACGGAGTTTTTCATAGTTGCGAAATGACTTCCTGGGCTTTATCGGCACATTTAAGTGCGCAACATTCGGGAAGATCTTTGCCTGACCATAAAGAACATATAATAGAATTGACTTCGGGAGATTTGGGGTCTTTGTTATCGTGGACATATTATTTCTTTAATAAAGAGTTTGATAAGGTAAACCCTGTTATCTCGGAACGCTTGCGCTCAGAACTTCAAAAACGAATTCTTGATACTTATATGAATGAAGATCGTTTTTGGTGGATGGCTTTTAACTGGAAACAGGGAGACATGATTAATAACTGGAACCCATGGTGCAATTTCAATGTGTTGCAATGCTATTTTTTATTAGAAAATGATAAGGATAAGCTAGCTAAAGCAGTTTATCGCACAATTACATCTGTTGATAAGTTCATAAATTATACGAATTCCGATGGAGCTTGTGAAGAGGGACCTTCTTATTGGGGACATGCGTCGGGTAAATTATTTGATTACCTGCAAATGCTTTATGATGGAACAGGTGGGAAAATATCAATCTTTAAAGAACCCATGATTAAAAATATGGGAGAATATATTTCCCGGTCTTATGTTGGAAACGGATGGGTTGTTAATTTCGCAGATGCTTCTGCAAAAGGAGGCGGACTCCCATCTCTTATCTTTCGTTATGGAAAAGCTGTAGAAAGCGATGAAATGATGCATTTTGCCGCTTACCTGAATAGTTTGACTGAGCCTAAAAAGGTGATGGTATCTGATATTTCCTTTGGAAAAGATATATTCAGAGGATTGCAGACAATTAAGTATTATAAGGAACTGGCTAAGGAAACTCCAGTACATATTACTGCTCCTTATACATGGTATCCGGAAACACAGTTTTGTTATATGAACAACAAAAGCGACCTTTTCTTTGCAGCCAAAGGTGGATACAATAACGAAAGCCATAATCACAACGATGTAGGTACTTTTTCTCTTTACCTCAATACTATTCCTGTGTTCATAGATGCCGGTGTAGGGACTTATACCCGACAGACTTTTAGCGGTGAGCGGTATAGTATATGGTCTATGCAGAGTAACTATCACAGTTTACCGATGATAAACGGTGTTCCTCAGAAATTCGGTGCAAAGTTTAAGGCTACCAATGTATTGTTTAATCCCAAAGCAAAGACTTTTTCTCTTAATATAGCTACTGCTTACCCACAGGAAGCTGAAGTGAATAGCTGGGTGCGTACTTATATGTTAGATAAAGGCAAATTGAAGATTACTGATGCTTTTGCATTGAAAAACGCAAAGCAAAATAATCAGGTAAACTTTATGACCTGGGGTAAGGTAGATATTTCTGTTCCCGGCAAGATATTGATTGAGGTGCAGGGAGAGAAGGTTGCTCTTGAGTATGACAAAAAGATGTTTGCTCCTTCCATAGAAACCGTAAAACTAGATGATAAACGTCTTTCCAATGTATGGGGAAAAGAGATTTACCGTATTTCTCTGCTGGCAAAGAATCTTGAAAAAGAAGGGAATTATAAATTTGAAATTATAAAACTATAAAATATGAAATTGGTTGAATTATTAAGTGTGGCAGCTGCGGTTGTGCTAACCTCATGCAGTGCCAAACCTTTGGAGTCGAAAACGTTTTTGCAGGATAATATTAATTTTTCCAAAGAACAAATTGGTAAGGAGATTGGAATAATAGAAAAAAGCGGTAAATGCCTGAACCCGGTAACATTAAAGAAAGATGGCACGGTTTTTTATTGTGATTTTGATGACTGGAGAAGTGGTTTCTTTCCTGGATCTGTTTGGTACTTGTATCAATTAACAGGAGATAGTACTTATTTACCATTGGCTAAGAAATATACTAAGGCAATTGAAGAAGCAAAGAATCTTGAATGGCACCACGACGTGGGCTTTATCGTTGAATGTAGCTTTGGCAATGGTTTTAAGGCAACAAAAGATTCTGAATATAAAGATGTAATCATTCAAACAGCTAAGTCTTTATCAACTCGTTTTAGAAAAGCACCCGGAATTATTCAATCATGGAATGTGGATAAAGGCTGGCAATCGGAACGTGGATGGGAGTGTCCGGTTATCATTGATAATATGATGAATCTGGAACTATTGTTTAATGCAACGAAATTGTCGGGAGACTCTACTTTCTATAAAATAGCAGTTAGTCATGCCAACAGAACAATGGCTGAACATTTCCGTAAGGATGGAAGCTGTTATCATGTAATTGATTACAATATGAAAGACGGATCAGTGAAACATCGTCATACAGCTCAGGGTTATTCACATGAATCAGCATGGTCACGGGGACAAGCATGGGCAATTTATGGATTTGCCGTTTGTTACCGCGAAACAGGAAACCGTGCTTATTTAGATCAGGCGTTGAAGACATTCAATTTTATGAAGAATCATCCTCGTATGCCTAAAGATTTAATTCCTTACTGGGACATGGATGCTCCTAAAATTCCTAATGAGCCAAGAGATGTTTCTTCTGCATCGTGTATAGCTTCAGCTTTATATGAGATAAGTACGTTCGATATTCCTAATGCTTCTTCTTATAAATCATATGCTGATAATATCATGGTTTCATTGGGAAGCCCTGCTTACCGTGCAAAATTAGGTACCAACGGTAATTTCTTGTTGATGCATTCTGTAGGTAGTATTCCTCATAATAATGAGATCGATGTTCCGCTTAATTATGCAGACTATTACTTCCTTGAAGCTCTGAAACGTAAAATGGATATGGAAGCCAAATAGGAAAGTTCTATCTGATATTAAATAAAAAACGGATTGAAAATGAAACATTTAATCATTCTGGCTTTTTCCTTTTGTGTAGCTAATGGAGCATTGGCAGGCAATTCTCGTGCCTTGGCTGATAGTGATCAGAAAGTATATAAATTACGGAAAAACTACATCTATAAGAAAGGCTGGATTGATTTTAATAAAAACGGAAAGAAGGATGTATATGAAGATCCTTCTGCTCCGTTAGATAAAAGAATTGAAGATTTACTAAACCAAATGACTGTTGAAGAGAAAACATGTCAAATGGTTACTCTTTACGGATATAAACGAGTATTGCCCGATGATCTGCCAACTCCCGAATGGAAGAATAAACTTTGGAAAGATGGGGTTGGGGCTATTGATGAACACCTTAATGGCTTTCAGCAATGGGGGCTTCCCCCTTCTGATAATCCGTATGTTTGGCCTGCCTCCCGTCATGCATGGGCACTGAACGAAGTGCAGCGTTTCTTTATTGAGGATACACGATTGGGTATTCCTGTTGATTTTACGAATGAAGGCATCCGGGGTGTGGAGAGTTTTAAAGCCACTAATTTCCCTACACAGTTAGGTTTGGGACATACATGGAATCGTGATCTGATAAATAAGATTGGTTATATAACCGGTCATGAGGCTCGCTTGCTTGGATACACAAATGTATATGCTCCAATACTTGACGTAGGACGTGATCAGCGTTGGGGACGGTATGAGGAAGTATACGGAGAAAGTCCTTATCTGGTTGCTGAACTTGGAATCTCAATGGTAAAAGGTGTTCAGCATAACCATCAGGTAACTGCTACAGCTAAACATTATATAGCTTACAGTAATAATAAAGGCGGGCGCGAAGGCCTTTCCCGGGTTGATCCGCAGATGTCGCCCCGCGAAGTGGAGAATATTCATGTCTATCCATGGAAAAGAGTGATAAAGGAAGCCGGACTTTTAGGGGCCATGAGTGCATATAACGATTATGACGGTTTTCCTATTCAGAGCAGTTATTACTGGCTAATGACCCGCTTACGTCAGGAAATGGGTTTTCGAGGATATGTTGTGTCTGACAGTGATGCCGTTGAATATCTTTTTTCCAAGCACAGTACGGCAAGTGATATGAAAGAAGCTGTACTTCAATCTGTTGCTGCCGGATTAAATGTGCGGTGTACATTCCGTTCGCCCGATTCTTTTGTACTTCCTTTGCGCGAACTTATTGCGGAAGGAGCACTTTCCATAAATACAATTAATGATAGGGTGCGTGATATACTTCGTGTAAAATTCCTGGTTGGATTGTTTGATGCTCCTTATCAACTGGATTTAAAAGCAGCCGATAAAGAAGTAAACAGTGTTGAAAACCAGGCTGTGGCATTACAAGCTTCCCGCGAGGCTTTAGTATTGCTTAAAAATACCAATCAACTGCTTCCATTGGATAAAAACAGCATCAAACGTATTGCTGTTTGTGGTCCCAATGCAAATGATTCTTCATACGCTCTTACTCATTATGGCCCTTTAGCAGTGGAAGTTACTACGGTTCTTGACGGGATCAAAGAAAAAGTGGCCCATAAAGCTGAGGTTCTTTATACAAAAGGTTGTGAATTGGTAGATGCCAACTGGCCCGAATCTGAAATAATTAGTTATCCTCTCACTGCCGAAGAACAGACCGAGATTGATAAAGCGGTTGAAAATGCCAGAAATAGTGATGTAACAGTTGCTGTACTGGGAGGAAACAGTCGCACTTGCGGAGAAAACAAATCACGCTCAAGGTTGGATCTTCCTGGTCGTCAGCTTGCATTATTGCAAGCGTTGCAGGCAACAGGAAAGCCTGTGGTACTGGTGCTGATAAATGGTCGGCCTCTTTCTGTTAACTGGGCCGATAAGTTTGTGCCTGCAATATTGGAAGCCTGGTATCCGGGTTCTCAAGGAGGTACTGCCGTTGCAGATGTGCTATTTGGCGATTATAATCCCGGAGGTAAACTAACGGTTACTTTCCCTAAAACAGTGGGACAGATACCTTTTAACTTCCCTGCAAAACCTTCTTCTCAGGTAGACGGTGGCGCTACTCCCGGACTGAAAGGGAATATGAGCAGAATAAACGGCGCACTGTATTCTTTTGGCTACGGCTTAAGCTATACTACATTTGAATATAGCGATATATCTGTTTCTCCTAAGGTGATTACAGATAATCAGGAAACGGTAGTTCGTTGTCGTGTGAAAAATACCGGCACTCGTGCTGGCGATGAGGTTGTGCAACTATATACCCGCGATTTGCTTAGTTCCGTAACAACCTATGAAAAGAATTTGCGTGGTTTTGAACGGGTTCATTTAAATCCGGGAGAAACCAGGGAAGTAGTATTTAAAATATATCCTCGTGACCTGGAACTTCTTAATGCAGATAATAAATGGGTGGTGGAGCCTGGCGATTTTCGTATAATGGTAGGGGCTTCATCAGAAAATATAAAATTAGAGGATACTCTTTCTGTGATGTCTTATACAGATAAGGAACGTTTTTCTAAGTCTGCTGAAATGAAAAGGATATCCGATAAACCTTTAACCTCTGTTTGGCAAGGAAAGAAAGGAGATTATCTCACCGTTCCAATGGCGGGAGGATCTAAACCAGACAATATTACTGTAAGCTGGACTGAAATAAAGAAGCCAACTTCTTTTGAAATACAGCTATCCAGCGGAGGCGGACAATTTCTTACTGTCTATAGTGGTAAGGTTGGAGCAGATGAAAAGGTTGTTAACTATAAGTTTAAAAAAGCAGTTGCTAGTGATTTACGTATTCTTATTACAGAGGGAGAAGCTTCAATTACTGAGGTGAAACTCTAAACATATTACAAACCTAACCAGTTGTTTCAGAAACGGGAGATGTTCAAAGATTATTTGTCATCCCCGTTTTTATTTGGTACATAACTGGAACTGTTTTTTTTGCATAGTTTATTAATTTTTTGTTCACCCGGATGGAGGCTGCCATTAGATCCGGGTCTACAGGTTGCCTCCATCCGGGTCTACGGATGCTGTACACCCGGATGGTTGGAAAATAGAAACACGTGATTATCCTTACTTCTCATAGATAATTACTTTACAGGTAGAGAAATGTTGCTTATTTTGGCACCCTATAATTTATAAATCTGCTGATTTATAGTAAGTTATGTTGATGTATTATTTTTGCATCTTTTTGTACGATTTATGATGGTTGCAGATGATTGATAATTGTATTTTTGTCCATGTTAGTTAATTACAATACAATGAAAAAGTTTATTATCCTAATTCTATTAACAGTATTTACAGCTGACCTCGATGCCTCTGATTATGGTTTCGAGGATAATGTTCCTAATACCTTTTCAGTAGTTAAAGGTGGAAATTTGTCTGTGTCGGACCTCTATTTCAAAGATGGCAATAAATCTTTGAAGTGGACATGGATTTCTTCGTCTTCATTGTGTGTAACAGATTCCGTTGCCTTAACTAAAGCAACAAAGACTTCCGAAGGAGGAATTACATTATGGATATATAATGAGAAGCCAATCTCTGATTTTCTTCATTTTGTTTTTGAAACAGCTAAGGGAGGAGAAGCATATAGCTTTAATTATAACCTTTCTTTTAAAGGATGGCGTGCATGCTGGATACAGTTTAGTGATATGAATAAAGGTAAGTTACCTTTGGGTAATGTTGTTAAAATGCGGATATATCCTCCAAAGAGCATTGCAAGCAGTTCTGTTTACCTGGATAGAATAAAAATATCTCCCAAACCTATTAGTAATAGAATAACTCCTGACCAACAAGTTCAGGGTATAAATAACCTAAGTAGAGACTTGTGGCATTGGTGCCGACTTTGGGAATGGGAACAATATGCGTATGACATGCCAGTTCCTTCATCACTTTCAGATAAAGAGACTTCCTCTCTCATTGAGATGGAGAAAAGAATCAGCTCTGCTGTTTTACCAAAACGTGCAAATAAAGGTATGTTGGATAAAGGACGTGAGATTTTCGATAAATCGGGAATTGCACGGGTTGGCGATCATATGAATGGCAAACCTTTAGTGTCAAATGATGAGTATCAAAAAAAGGCGGGAGACTTAAGTCTGACCGATGTTAACGATATGATGATTGCTTTTGCCCAGGACTGGGTTATAAATAAAAACAAAGAATCACTGGAACATTATTTCGAGGTATTTGATTATGCCATAGAACAAGGTATGGCTTTTGGTAGTGGAATGGGAACCAATCACCATTATGGATATCAAATGCGAGACGTATTCAAGTCTGCATGGATAATGAAGAATGAAATTAAGGATTCAAAAAATGCCGCTAATTATAATAAGGTGCTTTGCTATTGGAGTGGATTGCAGGAAACGCGCGTACCTTATCAATATGGTAGAGATGAGCTTCTTGATACCTGGCACACTTTGTTGCTGCCAAAGTTGATTTGTGCAATGATGTATGACGATGAAAAGGAACGTTGTCGTGCAGTACACGGTTTATCCAGATGGCTTTCCGGTTCGCTTGCTTTTACTCCGGGAACAATTGGAGGACTAAAGGTCGATGGAACATCCTTTCACCATGGAGGTTTTTATCCTGCATATTCAGTTGGATCATTTGCTGCAGTAGGTAGTTATTTAATGGTAACGCAAGATACACCGTTCTTGATTTCTAAAGAATCGCGGAAGAACTTTAAACTGGCATTGCAAACAATGCGCAATTATTCAAATTTAACTGATTGGGGAATAGGAATCTGCGGACGGCATCCATTCGGTGGAAGCATTCCCGATGAAGATGTTAATGCATTCGGATATTTGGCGCTGGCTGGAGATTTAAGTGATAAAAGTAATACCTTTGACTCCGAATTAGCAGCAGACTTTCTTCGATTTGGTATTGGAGATAAACAACTTGTTAAGACATTTAGAAAAGCCGGAATGACTGAATCCGGAAGTCCGGAAGGTTTCTGGGCTTATAATTATGGGGCTGTAGGTATTCATAGACGTAACAACTGGATGGTTACATTAAAAGGATACAATACAGATGTATGGAATTCAGAGATATATGCGAAAGATAATCGTTATGGAAGATATCAGAGTTATGGATCGGTGCAGATAATAGGGAGTGGAAATCCCGTAACTCAAAAAGAAAGTGGTTTTGAAGAGAATGGCTGGGACTGGAACCGACTTCCGGGAACTACGACCATTCATTTGCCTTTTGATTTGCTGGAATCTCCTTTTAAAGGTACTCAGATGGAACATTCGTCGGAACACTTTGCCGGTGCATCATCCATTGAAGGTAAGAATGGCATTTTCGCCATGAAACTTCTTGAACGTAACAAACCAAACTTCACTCCGGGATTCAAAGCAAGAAAATCTGTTTTTTGCTTTGATAACAGAGTTATTTGTCTGGGTTCAGATATATCAAATAATAACGGGAAGTACGCTACTGAAACAACTTTGTTTCAGGTTGCTTTAAAAAACCAGAGCGAGACAATAATTGTTAATGATAACGAGGTTAATGAGTTCCCTTTTGGAAAAGAATATGATACCCGAAAGAGTTTTGTTTGCAATGATACAAAAGGGAATTATTATATTGTGAAGAACTCCGGTAAGGTAAAGGTATTAAAACAACATCAGTACTCTTTACAGAATAAATCAAAGAAACCGACAGAAGGCGATTTTGCATCTGCTTACATAACCCATGGTAATGCTCCTGCAAACCAGGGATATGAATATATGATTCTGATTCAGCCGGATAAAAAAGAACTTAAGAATATTGGCGATAACTCTTATTCAGTCCTTTGTAAAGACAGCATTGTACATGCCGTACGCGATCAAAAAACTAATATTACAGGTTATGCTTTTTTTGAAGAGTACACTACAACAGATAAGTCTTCTGAAATACTGAAAAGTGAAAAGGAACTAATCGTTATGAGTAAACCCGAGGGAGAAAACAAAAAGACAATGAGTGTGTGCATGCCCGACCTCAATATCAGTGAGAAAACATATACAACTAAGGAAACTAGCAAACCTGTTGTGAAGATGATAAAATTAAGCGGAAACTGGCGATCCGCTACTGAGATGAACAATGTAAAGGTTGTTTCATCTCCGAAAGAAAATAGTACCTCCCTATACATTAATTGTGTAGATGGTAGACCTGTTGAATTTACTTTAATTAAATATTAAAACATTTGTTTATGTTGAATCCGTCTTTTTTAAAAATCTTTATTCCTGCAGCCTCTGCTCAGGAAAATGTTTTTGATAAAAAGATCCTTTAATCTTTTATTACATGATAAAATCTAAAATTAAACTATTTCTAGCTTTCTTTTTCTTTTTTGCATTAACAATCGTACCGATGTATGCACAAGTGAAAGTAAGTGGTGTTGTGAAGGACAAATCCGGTGAGGGGTTGCCTGGTGTAAATGTACTTGTGAAAGGTCGTACCTCGGGTACGGTAACTGATATGGATGGTAAGTTTATAATTCAAACATCTCCAAAGGATGTTCTTAAGTTTTCGTTTATTGGATACAAGAATCAGGATGTTATTGTAGGTAATAAAAAAACTATAGAGGTAACACTTGAAGAAAATGCGGTAAGCATTGAAGAAGTTGTTGTTGTGGCTGTTGGTTATGGAGACGTAAAACGTAAAGATCTTACAGGTTCCGTAGCTAAGGCTAACATCTCTGAAATGTTGAAAGCTCCGGTCACTTCTATTGATCAGGCTTTGGGAGGAAGAATTTCGGGAGTACGGGTTTCATCAAATGATGGAGTGCCTGGTGCTTCTATGAGCATTGTTATTCGTGGTAATAACTCACTTACTCAGAGCAATGAACCTTTATATGTAATTGATGGATTTCCTATGGAATCTTCTAATGCCGGTTCGCTTAATCCAAACGATATTGAGTCAATAGACATTTTGAAGGACGCTTCGGCAACTGCTATTTATGGTGCACGTGGTGCGAATGGTGTTGTTATTATAACAACAAAAAGCGGAAAAGAAGGACGCCCTGTTATTACTTATAACGGAAGTGTAACAATGTCTAATGTTGCAAAAACGATTGATTTAATGAATGGTTATGAATTTGTGAAACTTCAGAATGAAATAACACTTCCCGAAGATATGGCAAGCTCTTATTATAAAGATGGTCGTACATTGGAATCTTATCGCGATATGAAATCTTATGACTGGCAGGATGAAATATTCCGTACAGCTATTACCAATAACCATTATGTATCGCTTACAGGTAAAAAGGATGAGCTTAAATATGCAGCTTCGCTATCTGCTACAAATCAGCAGGGAGTAATTATTGCTTCTGATTTTGACCGTTATCAAGGTCGTCTTAATCTGGATCAGAAAGTAAATGATAAACTGTCGGTTTCAATGAATGCAAACTATGCACGGTCAATCACAAATGGTTCTGCCCCTTCTACTTCTTCATGGAGTGCTACAAATAATTTAATGTACAGTGTATGGGGATACCGACCAGTTTCTCCAACAGGAAACGATTTGGTTGATGAACTAGTGGATCCGGATATTAATATGGCCGAAGATTACCGGTTTAACCCTGTATTGTCTGCAAGGAATGAATACCGTAAAAGAATCAATGATGATTTAACAGCAAATATGTCATTGCAATATGAATTTATTAAGAATCTGAAATTGAAAGTGTCGGGTGGTTACCATCTGAACTCTTTCAGACGTGAAGAATTTAATGGTCCGAATACACGTACAGGTAATACAAATCCAAAGAATACTCAGAGTAAAGGTAACAATGCATATCTATTTAATAGCGAAGTTCGTGGTTGGTTGAATGAAAATGTATTAACATACTCATTCTCCAAAAAGAAACATAATATCAATGCGCTGGTAGGTATCACTTTCCAGGGAAACAATTTCTCAAGCAATGATATAACAGTGAATCACATCACAAATGCTTCTTTCGGAATGGCTGGTCTGGGAAAAGGTGATACTCCTGTTGTAAATTCATCGCTCAGTGAAAATAAAATGATGTCTTACCTGTCTCGTCTGAATTACAATTATAAATCAAAATATTATCTGACTCTTTCATACAGAGCAGATGGTTCTTCCAAGTTTCCTGTAAGCAATCGCTGGGGATACTTCCCTTCAGGTTCTGTTGCATGGAATTTCAGTCGTGAGGATAAGGTAAAAGACCTGGATTGGTTGTCGAATGGTAAGTTAAGATTAAGCTGGGGTAAAACAGGTAACAACCGTGTTTCCGACTTTGCTGCTTTGGCAAAACTGTATACCGGCATTTCTTCAGAATATGCGTATAATAACAATTATTCTTCCGGCTATGTACTCTCATCTATGGCAAACCAGAAACTTAAATGGGAAACAACCGAGCAATTTGACCTTGGTTTAGACTTAGGATTCTTTAAGGATCGTATTCGTCTTACTACGGACCTTTATCGCAAGAATACTTACGATCTTCTTCTGGATGCTGATTTACCGCCAACTTCAGGTTTCTCATCAACATACATGAACATCGGACGTATGCGTAATGACGGTTTGGAATTTACCTTAGAGACAGATAATATTAAGAATAAAGATTTCCAATGGTCAAGCAGTTTCAATATTGCATTTAATCTTGGA
The DNA here is from genome assembly GCA_963667395.2 of Bacteroidaceae bacterium. Taxonomy (GTDB): domain Bacteria; phylum Bacteroidota; class Bacteroidia; order Bacteroidales; family Bacteroidaceae; genus Bacteroides. The sequence goes on along the minus strand of CAXXJL010000001.1, from coordinate 2,031,626 downwards.
ACGATTGAAGATCTTAGTCTTAACCAGGAAGCTATGTTGAACTCCGTTTCATTTGATAATAAATATAACAGCCAGTATGCATACATTTCCATGTTGAATCGTCCTTCGGGAATGATGTACGGTTTCCTTTATGACGGAACATATAAATATGATGATTTTGATGTAACAGATAAAGGCCTTTACGTATTGAAAACTGGCATCCCCAATAATACGGCAAGTCGTCAGGTTATTCAACCGGGAGATCCTAAATACAAAGACATCAATAGCGATGGTGTTCTAAATGATAATGACCGCACCATTATTGGTCGTGGACAGCCAGTTCATACCGGTGGTTTTACTAATAATTTCGCCTACAAGAATTTTGATTTGAATATTTTCTTTCAATGGAGCTACGGAAATGACATTTACAATGCTAACCGTATGATTTTTGAAAATCCAGCTAAAAGAAAAAATACAAATATGTATGCTTCTTATATTAATCGCTGGTCTGCGGAGAATCCTGCAAGTAATATTCCTCGTGCAGATGCACAGGGATCTCAACAGTACTCTTCTTTATATGTGGAAGATGGTTCTTTCCTTCGTCTGAAGAGTGTATCATTGGGTTATACGGTTCCATCGGATTTACTAAAGAAGTTTGGCGTAAAAAGTGCTAAGTTCACCTTGTCTGCAGATAATCTGTTTACAATAACCAACTATTCAGGTTTTGATCCTGAGGTTTCTGTTAGAAATTCTGCATTGACTCCTGGATTTGACTATTCGGCATATCCTCGTTCAAGAAGTGTGTCCTTTGGTTTGAATCTGTCATTATAACCTTTAAAAGAAACTATTATGTGTACAAAATATAGAATAAAATCAATCTTAATGGCTACAGCCTTAACTGCTGTAGTTTCATCCTGTAATAATTTCCTGGAGACAGAACCTTCTGACTTTGTGGCTCCGGAAACCTATTATTCTAATGCAGAGGAGGTATTTGCTGCTCTTACTGGTGTGTATAATACTATTCATCTTGAATCGGTATATGGTAGTAACTATTCTAGCATGATTTCGGGAGTAGACGACCTTAGCTATTATGATAGAACCAATATTTCAGGTGAGGTTTATGTGAATGATCAAACTCCGGGTAATACCATATTGCTTAATACCTGGACAAGTCTTTATGCCGGGATTAACAATGCGAATCTTTTATTGGAAAAGATTGATGGTGCCGATATGGATGAAAATCTTCGCAACAAATACAAAGGTGAAGCTCGTTTCCTAAGAGCTTATTATCATTTTATATTGGCTCAGGCTTGGGGAGATATCCCTGTTAAAACAGCGTCTACGAATGATGTTGCCAGTGTGAATACACCGAAAAACACACAAGCAGAAGTTCTTGATTTCATTATTAATGAGATGGAAGCTTGTGCAGGGATGGTGGATAGTACAGAATATAATCTATCGGTTTCACGAGTGAAGAAAACTGCTGTGGAAGGAATATTGGCACGTGTATGTCTTACCCGTGCAGGATATCCGTCAAATGGTGGTAAGCCTTATTATGAAAAGGCTGCTCATTGGGCTAACGAAGTAAAGAAGTCGGGCAAGCATAATTTAAATCCTGATGTTTACGCAATGTATAAAAACATGGCAAGTGATAAGGTGGATGGAATATATAATGAATCTATCTGGGAAGCCGAATTCCTTGGTAACCGCACTGAAGGTCATTATTCTGCCGGACGTATAGGTAATGTGAATGGTATTTTGAATAATGCTGATCCGAACATTGCACAAGGCGATGGATATGGTTACGGATTTTTCTCGGGCACAACTATTCTTTGGGATCTTTACTTGAAAACCCAGAATGGTACAACTCCCGATGCACGCCGTGATTTATCAATGGCTCCATATACTTATGCTAAAGGAGTGAAATCCAACTGGTCGGCTACTAATATAGTACAGCGAAATTGTGGAAAATTCCGTAGAGAATGGGAAGTGCTATTTCCAAAAGAAAAAAATTACACTCCGGAAAATTTCCCTATTATTCGCTACGCAGATGTTTTGTTAATGCTTGCTGAATCTGAAAATGAGGTAAATCAAGCGCCTACCGCCTTGGCATACGAGTGCATAAATAAAGTAAGAGAAAGAGCTGGTGTGTTGCCTTTAAGCGGATTGTCTTATGATCAGTTTAAGCAGGAACTAAAGGATGAACGCGGAAGAGAGCTTTGCTTTGAAGGAATCCGTAAATATGACCTTGTTCGTTGGGGAGAATATGTGACAGCTGTTCACGACCGACTTGGTGCTGCTGTGGCTGATACAAAACGTTGGCAGACAGCTAAAGGTTTTGCAGCATTCTATGCGGCAAGAACAGAAAAGAAACATGAGTTTCTTCCTATCCCCACTAAAGAACTTGGTTTGAATAAAGCTTTGGTTCAAAATCCTTTGTGGTAATAATTATTTTTAATATCTAAAAAATTAGATTGGTATGAAATTAAAATATATATTTACGTTAATATTGGTATTTATCGGTTTTACAGCTTGTGATAATGTACTTGAAGATGTTGATTTTAATGTCACATTGAATGAATCGAATATGTATACCGCTGGTTCAGATTTAGTGTTCAATCTTACGGGAAGCCCTAATTGGGTTACTTTTTATTCCGGAGAAGATAAGAAGGTTTATCCAGAGGGTGGAGTCGCAATCAAGAATATAACTAACTCTTTATCCACTTATTCATATAAGTTTGCTAAACCAGGTACTTATGTTGTTGTGTTTATGGCTGGGAATGAGAATTATCAAGGTGAGAAAAGTGTAAAACGAGAAGTTACGGTGACAATAAATTAACTTCATTTTGTTTATTATAAGGGAGGGGGTGGCCATAAAAGGTCGCCCTTTTTCATCTGATTCGCTAAACAGTTCTAATTTTGTTTTTAAGAAATTATCAGTAATAAATAACTATGAGACAGTTCTTTTTTTTAATTTTATTTATCTCTGTCTGCTTTGGATCCTTCACTTCGGTTAATGCGCAGGAAGTAAAGCACGAGAAGATATTATCATTTGAGGAGGGTAAGCTTTCTTCTGATTTTTATACGTCTAAAGGTAGTGCACTAACTCTTTCAGAGCAATATCACAGAGACGGGCAATATTCCTTGCAATGGAAATCTTTAAACGGTGCGACATTAAGTATCAAAAAGCAAATTGATTTTGAGCCTAAAGATCCAACAGGAAAAGATACTTATCTTTCTACATTTGTTGTTTGGGTATATAATGATAAACCAAAAGATGAGCAGATCCGTTTCGCATTCTATAAGGACAATAAGGAATGTTCATCATTTCCATTCAATATTAACTTTAAAGGATGGCGTGCCGCATGGGTTTGTTTTGAGAGAGATATGGAGGGAAAACCAGAGGTTGGAATGAATGAACTTCGTATTTCGGCTCCTTCATCCGGTGGAACTCTTTATTTTGATCAGATGATTCTGGCATCAAAAACAGACCATCGCCATCAAACGGCAGATAATCAGGTTCCGTTTGTGAATGCCGAAACAGATAGTCATTGGCTTGTGGTACGAAACAGATCATTATTGAAGCCTGATATAACATTAGAAAGTGCTGTTTCTGCTTCTGAGCAAAAAGATATAGAGATGATAGAAAAGCGTTTCAAAGAGCTGATTTATACTCCCGGTAAATTGACAGAGCAAGCAATGGAGTCTTTGCGTGCCAAATTTCAGAGCTATCAGATTTCTGTTAAAGGTGGGGTAATAACTGGTAAACCTATCTACTTTGCTCGTGCTGCTGAAGCTTATGAACGTTTTCTTCCATCCTGGAATAAAGAACTTTATACTAATTTAGGATTAGAACTGAAAGCCTATTTCGATTTAATGAATAGGGTAGCTATAGCTTACAACAACGCAGAAGATGCAACTTTGAAAGCAGAACTGAAATCAATGTTCCTTCTTATGTATCAATATGCCGGCGACCAGGGTGTTGCTTATGGAAGTTGTCTGGGTAATTTTACTCATTACGGATATAGTTTCCGTGGTTTTTATACATCTTATTTCTTAATGAAGGATGTTTTGATTGAGGCAGGAAAACTGGAGGAAGCCCGACAAACCATGCAATGGTATGCAATGGCAAATGAAGTCTACATTAATCCTACTGCTCCGGGAATGGATATGGACTCTTTCAATACAATGACCACCGGACGAATTGCCAGTATCCTTATAATGGCAAATTCTCCTGAAAAAGTTCAATATCTGAAATCTTTCTCTCGCTGGATTAATAATGGTTGCCTTCCGGCTATCGGATTAGCCGGAGCATTTAAGAAAGACGGCGCGGCTTTTCATCACCGGAACAACTATCCGGCATACGCAGTTGGAGGACTTGAAGGTGCATCGAATATGATTTATCTGCTTAGTAGAACTTCTTTCCGTGTATCAGAACTGGGACATAGCACTGTGAAGAATGTGTTGTTAACCATGCGCTTTTATTGTAATAAGACTTATTTTCCTCTTTCCATGTCCGGACGTCATCCCGATGGTAAAGGAACATTGATTCCTAACGAATATGCTATGATGGCAAAGGCAGGAACTCCCGATGGTTTGCAACCAATTGATGCTGATATGGCAGGTGCTTATTTGCGTTTGGTTCCTAAGGACGATAAAAAGGAGAAGAAAATGATTAATTTTTTCCTGAAAAAGAATTTTAAGGCGGAAGAAGATCCCCAAGGAAATATTGCTATTGGATATGGTTGCTTTGCTGTGCAGCGTCGCAGTAATTGGTCAGCAGTTGCAAGAGGACATTCGCGTTATCTTTGGGCTGCCGAACATTATCTGGGTGCAAACTGGTATGGTCGCTACCTGGCACACGGAAGTCTTCAGATTCTTACAGCTGCAAATCCTCAGGATAGCGTTACTCCTGGAACCAGCGGATGGCAGCATGATGGATTTGACTGGGGACGTATTCCCGGAACAACCACCATTCATTTACCGGTTGCTCAGTTGAAAGCTAATATTTTGAATGTTGATGTTTATTCCGGTATTGAAGAAATGCTATATTCTGACGAAGCTTTTGCCGGAGGTATTTCACAACAACATAACAATGGTGCGTTTGGAATGAAACTTCATGAACATGATAAATACAATGGTTCAATGCGGGCTCGCAAATCATATCATTTCTTTGATAATCGTATTGTTTGTTTAGGTACCGATATTGAGAATGTGAATGCAAATTATGATACTGAAACAACTGTTTTTCAGTTAGCTGCCCCAACAGACAGTGATAAGGAGTATTGGAATAACTACGTTTCAAAGAATAACACCTGGCTTGATCCTATGGGAACAGGGTATTATGTTCCTCAAATGAAAGAACAAAGTAAACTGAAACTGGAGAAATATTTCCCACAAATGTCATTGGCTCAGAATACTCAAAAGGAAACAAAAGGAGATTTTGTGTCATTGGTTGTCAATCACGGGAAAGCACCTAAGGGAGGACATTACGAATATGTGATTCTTCCTCAGACAACAGAAAGCAAACTTGCTGATTATGCAAAGAAGCCAACTTCTGTTGTTCTGCAAAAAGACAGAAATGCCCACATAGTGAAAGATCTGCCTACGGGAACCACTTCTTATGTTCTTTTTGAAACGCCTCGCGTTCTGCCAAAAGGAATCTTGCAAAAAGTAGATACCGCATGTTTGGTTATGTTGCGTGAGCAGAAAAAACAAATAGTATTGACTGTCTGCAATCCAGACCTGAATTTATATTCCGGTCCTTCCGATGAGCTGTTCGATAAAGATGGAAAACGAGTAGAACGAAGCATTTACTCTCGTCCGTGGATAGACAATGTTAGTGGAATTATTCCTGTGAAAGTAACTCTCAAAGGAAAGTGGAATCTGAAAGAAACGCCTAATTGTAAGTTAATATCGGCAACGAAGAATGAAACCGTATTGCAGTTTAACTGCCAAGATGGAATGAGCTTCGATGTTGAATTAAGCAAATAATGGGCACTGTCCATATAATTGTGCAAATGGAAAATACGGGATTGATTTAATTCCGTATTTTTTATTTGCACACTATGATGGACAGTATCGAGAAAAAATACGTATTTTTTGGATGAACTTGCTTAATTCGGAACAAATTGCTTCCTCTAAGACTTTGAATTTAAAATCAAGGTTATAATGTCTGTTTTTTCTTACGTGGTTGCACTCATTTTATTGACTATTTAAGAGTTAACCTTTTATAGGGTAAGATATTTGTGATTTGGTTGTTACATTTAAAGATAACAATCTTTACTCATGCCGCCTGATGATGTGTATTTTTTACTAAATTAAAACATTTTTTAAATTAATCTTTAGTAGATTAAATAAAGAAAAATTGTATTTCTCATATGTTTTTACGAATATTGTAGTCAGAAAGTACACTAGGAATATATTTATATGGATGATATCTCTTTAATTCGTCAGCTCAAACTAGGAAATCAACTTGCTTTCACCAACCTTTATAAAATGTATGCAGCACAAACGTTTGCCTTGTCTTTCAAATATTTGTGTAATAAAGAGTTGGCTGAGGATGCTGTGCAAAACCTATTCATGAAAATTTGGTTGAACCGGGAAAAATTAGAGGAGGGGCGTCCTATCAATTATTTTCTGTTTACTGTACTGAAGAATGATTTGTTGAATATCCTACGTGATTCGAAAAGCAATATCTTTGTGTTGGATGACTGTTTGGAAATGCTGAACTATCTGGATGGAGAGGATACGGATGCGCAAGAGTTTGATCAGGAACAAGTGGAGATGATGCATAGTGCTGTTGAACAATTATCTCCTCAGCGCAAAAAAATATTTTCCATGAAAATATCGGGTAAATACTCAAATCAAGAAATCGCTGAAAAGTTGAATTTATCTATAAACACTATTAAATTCCAATATAGCCAATCTTTGAAACAGATTAAGAAGTTGGTTCGTGAGAGTGCAATTATGCTTCTGATGATGTAATTTGCACAGGAATTTTTTCTGTTTTTTACTTCCCTAAAAATATTTTTTTTAAAAACATTGATTTTATATAATACTTTTCATCATCACTTGTGTATTATATACAAAAGCTGATAGAAACATGCATTTGAACAAATATAAAAATAAAAAATCTGAAATCATTGATTATATTGCTGAACATATGGACAGTGATATCGATTGCATGCTCAAGGATGAGCCATTGCCTATGAGCGGACGTCAGATCCCGGAATTTAACGAATTCAAAGTTTACCAGAAAATAATTGATGGGATAAAGAAAAAAGAGAAGAGCAGAATTTTGCCGGCTTTGAAGTGGGCTTGTGCCATTGTTCTGATTCTTATTAATATTAGTTATTTTATGTATCAATCGATTGGGGATTATTCGCCAGTTTATCGGGAAGTTTGTGCATTAAAAGGAGAAAAAATTGTAGTTCTTCTGGCTGATGGTAGCCGGGTATGGTTGAATGCAGATTCAAAATTGGTCTATCCTGAACAGTTTGTAGGCGATGAACGAAATGTATCATTGGTAGGGGAAGCTTATTTTGAAGTAAATAAGAATCCGGAAAAACCTTTTATGGTGCATGCAGACGAGATGAAGATAAAAGTGACAGGTACCAGCTTTAATGTATCTGCCTATCCATCTGATAAAAAAATAACTACAACGCTCGATGAAGGAAAGATTATGATAGGAAACTGCGGTTCTAAATCTTCTTTATATGAAATGAGACCAGGACAAGTGGCTATTTATGAAAAAGGAAGTTCAATATGTAAAATTAGAACCAATGAGTTCTATAAAGATGCTTCTGGTTGGAAAGAGAATCGCTTGGTTTTCCGGAACACTCCATTGAAAGATGTATTGGCAGTACTTTCCCGACAGTTTGATGTTACTTTTGATATCCGTATTGCAAAAATAACCACATTTACATATGATTTTGTATGTAAGGCTAATGACCTAAGTAATGTTCTTGAGACAATGTCTTTAATAACTCCTATTAAGTTTAACAAAATTTCAGAAGGAATATATGAGGTGAAATAAAGAAAATAATTAATCTAGTAACTTAAATAAATTTCTAATTTTATGAAAAACAATCACTTTGTTTCACGCATCCGAAAATGGTGTGTGGTGTGTGGATTTTGTCTGTTTGTTCCCCTTGCGGGTCATTCGCAGGAGCAGAAAATTTCAGTGAGTATTCAGAATATGCCACTGAAACAAGCTATGGAGCAGATAAGTAAGCATGCGGCGATGAATGTGGCTTACAGTAAAGAATTTGTTGATATCAACAAAAAAGTTTCCCTGAAAGTAAATAATGTAAAATTAAAAGATGCTCTTACCGCTCTCTTTAAAGGTACGAATATTGGTTTTCGTTTTTTAGACAATAGTATCCTTTTATATAGGAGCGAACAGCTAAAAGTTGATGCTTCGACTGAAAAAAGTAAGGAGATATCAGTGACGGGAAAGGTTATTGATAAGACTACGGGTGAATCTATCATTGGAGCAAGCGTTACTGTAGAAGGTGCTTCAACTGGTGCAATTACTGATATGGATGGCAATTATTCGTTAAAAGTAAAAGAAGGAAGTACATTGCTCTTTTCGTTTATCGGTTATACGAATACAAAACGTTTGGTCGCTCGTCCCGGAATATTAGATGTAATGCTGGTTGAAAGTGCAATTGAATTGAGTGACGTTGTCGTTGTTGGTTACGGTGTACAAAAGAAAGTAAACCTGACGGGAGCCGTTTCCATGGTTAAAGGGGATGCCTTGGAAAACAGACCTATATCCAATGTTGGAACTGGTTTGCAAGGACTTCTGCCCGGTGTAACTATTACCTCTGCATCTGGTCAGCCCGGTGCTGCTCCGAATATAAATATACGTGGAATTAGTACAATTAATAGTGATACATCCCCTCTTATATTAATTGATGGAGTAGCTGGTGGTGATATGAACCTTTTGAATCCTGGGGATATTGAAAGTGTTTCAGTTCTTAAAGATGCAGCTTCTGCTTCAATATACGGTGCCCGTGCGGCCAATGGTGTTATTTTGATTACCACGAAGAAAGGCAAGGAGGGAGAAAAGGCTACGCTGACTTATTCAGGTTATGCTGGAATACAGACACCGACTTCATTGCCAAAATTAGTGAACGGAAGACAATATATGGAATTATCCAACGAAGCAATGTCGGCAGCTGGTTTCTCCAGGCCTTATGATGAGGAAGCGTTCAAGAAATACGATTCGGGTAATTATCCAAATGAATATTCTAACACTGATTGGATTGATCAAATTTATAAGAAAAATGCTTTTCAGACTAGCAGTGAATTAAGTGTCAAAGGAGGAAGTCAGAAGAGTAGTTACTTTATGTCCTACGGGTATCTTGATCAAAATGGTTTGGTGGTAGGTGATTCTTATAAATCAAAAAGACATAATGCCAGAATCAACCTTAATACAGAAGTATCTGATCGTTTGAAACTGAATGGGAATGTTAGTTTTGTAGATTATTATTCTAGTACATGTGGCTACAGTGGTACTAGTGGCGTATTCCGCTTGGCTCAACGTATGTCTCCGCTTTTACCAATTAAATGGAAAAAGCAGAATGAGGCTGGTGAATGGGAAAATACGGAATGGTGGTCAACTGGTCCCGTATTAAATCCATTGTACGTGGCTTATGACTCTGGAACGGAACAGCGTAAATCTCGTGCTCTTAATTCTATCATAGGAGCTGATTTAAGAATTGTTGATGGCCTTAATTTAGGTGGTCTCTATGCTGCTAATTATTATTTCAGAGAAGTAGATGAATTTAATCCTACCATGAATCAATATTATGCTGATGGTACTCCAAGCTCTGGAAATGCAAATCTTCGTAATTATGTAAATCAGCAGCATAGAGATATATTAACTCAAAGTTTGCAATTGACTTTAAATTATAAAAAAGAGATTAAGCGCCATGAGATGGCTGGGTTACTTGGTTTTTCACAAGAGTGGGAAAATTACAGTGATCTGGGAGGTAGCAGAAAGAATATTTTGTTGGACGATATTTATGTTTTAAATGCTGGTACTGAGGATATTCAGAATAACGGAACAAAGTATTCATGGGCACTTCGCTCTTATTTTGGTCGTATAAACTATGCTTATGATGAAAAATATCTGTTTGAAGCCAATATGCGCATTGACGGTACATCACGGTTCGCTAGTAATAATCGCTGGGGATATTTTCCTTCTTTCTCTTTAGGTTGGAACTTCTCTCGTGAAACTTTTATGAAGTTTGCTTCTTCTGTATTATCGTCAGGAAAATTCAGGTCTTCATGGGGTGAACTGGGTAACCAGAATGTTGGTAGCAATTATTATCCTTATTTGACTCCGATTGAGCGGGTAGGAGATTCACACTATCCGATTGGAGGATTGAATAATATTGGATTCAAGCAAACGAAGTTGGGAAATGAGAAAATAAAATGGGAAACGATCCGAATGTTTAATGTGGGTGTTGATCTTAGTTTCTTTAATAATCGCCTGACTACTTCATTTGATTGGTATAAGAAACAAAATATAGATGCGTTGGTTCAACCTGTTTATCCGACTGATATTGGGATTACCGGTACTGCTAATCTGCCTTATGAAAATATGGGTGAAATAGAAAATAAAGGTTGGGAATGGGATATATCCTGGCGTGATCAGATTGGAGAGGTTAAATATAGTCTAGGCTTTAATTTATCCGATTCAAGAAATAAGATTACCGATTTGGGAAAAAGTGCTGCAACATTAGGGGATCATATACGCCGGGTAGGTGATCCTATTGACGCTTTTTATGGTTACTTGAACGATGGTCTGGCTCAGATTTCAGACTTTGGCGGACAAGATGCCAATGGTAAATACATTAATCCTAAGTTTGCATTTCCAAAGGCATCTGTTGGAGTTGTACAGCCAGGCGATATCAAATATCGAGATATTAGCGGACTGGACGGTAAACCAGATGGTGTTATAGATGAGAATGATAAGGTCGTTTTTGGTGATCCATTTCCTCATTATAATTTCGCTTTGAAAGGAGCTATGGAATGGCGTGGCATTGATTTTAGCGTCTATTTACAGGGAGTAGGGAAAGTGGATGGTTATCTGGCGGATGAAGCAAGACATTGTTTTATCAACGATTATTCTATCCCTAAAGTTGAACATCTGGATCGTTGGACACCCAATAACCCGAATGCAATCTATCCACGTATGTACCAATCGCAAACACACAATCTGCAGTTCTGTAATTATTGGATGGAAAATGCAGCTTATCTACGTTTGAAGAATATTCAGATTGGTTATAAACTTCCTAAAAAATGGTTGATTCCATTAAACATTGCTAATCTGAGAATATATGCTTCTGCTGATAATTTGTTGACATTTACAAACTATTTCGGAGGTTATGATCCGGAAGTCAGAGAAAGCTCTGGAGATATATATCCTCAAGTTAAAACTTATGTATTTGGTTTAGTTGCCACATTCTAAATGATAAAAAAGAGAATATGAAAAATATAATAAAATGTAGTTTAATTGTATTGCTTCTGTTTTTAGGAGCTTCGTGCAACGATTTTCTGGATAGATATCCTCTGGATTCTGTTACCAATGAAACTTATTGGAAGACAGAAGATCAACTTCGGGCAGCTTTATACCCTTGTTATGAAGCGTTTTTTAAAGATTTTATAGTGAATTGGAGCGAATCGACCGCAGAAACTGTTATGTGGGGAAATATCACGAGTGGTTTGAGTAAGGTTTCGGGTGGTAAACATGCCTATACAGACGGTTTTCCATTTACTACATACTGGCAACAAGCCTATGGATACATCTTTATATGTAATAATTTTTTGGATAATTATAACCGAGCGAATGTTCCTCAGGATACCAAAGATGTATATGCAGCTGAGGTAAAAGTAATCAGATCTTATATGTATTTTCTGTTGACTACTTTCTGGGGTGATGTACCTTGGATTGATAAAGTAATTACTGCTGAGGAAGCCTATGGACCTCGTACCCCGAGAAAAGAAGTGATTGATCATCTGATGGCTGATTTGGATTGGGCTGCTTCAAAGTTGCCAGAAGAACGTCAGTCAGGAGTAAATGTGGCTCGTATTGATCGTTGGGGGGCTTTGGCTATGAAAGCACGTATTGCGTTACAAAATGAACGTTATGATGTAGCAGCTTCCGCAGCTAAAGAAGTTATAGATAAGAGCCCTTATGGTTTGTATGATTACGGCAAAGTTTATCAATTGGAAGGAGATGTTGAAACTAATCCGAATAATAATGAGTCTATCATATATAGTATATATACAAAGGATATCCGGATGAACAACATGTCCAATGAAACTTGTTGCCCGGTAGACTATATTCGTTTAAACCCGTCAAAATCGTTGGTTGATGCTTATCTCTGTACTGACGGTATGCCGGCAAAAACAGGTCTGGAATATTACAAACGTACAGATGTTAAAACTTCATCTCAGTATAAATTTCCTGAAGAACATTATGCTGATTATTTCCAGAACAGAGATCCGCGTATGCATATGACATTGTATTGTCCGGGCGATGAGTGGCCAGGTGGTGATGACGGTGATGCCGAATATCGTAAACCAAATGCGTTATATAATTTACCCCGTTTTTCATCGCTTCAACCGGGAAACAATGGAGCTAACGGACGTACCGGTTTTTATCTGAAAAAGTATAATAGCATGGCTTTCGCAGGAAGCTATAATGTTTGTTATAATAATTTAAATGTGATTCGTTTCCCTGAGGTATTATTGATCTATGCGGAAGCACTTTATAAGATGAATGGAACGTTAACTCAAGAACAAATTGATTATACAATTAACAAATTGAGAGATCGTGTAGGTATGCATCGCATGAATCTGAATGAGTTGAAAGAATGTAATCTTGATCTATGGACAGAAATAAAAAGAGAGCGTCGCATCGAGATGGTCATGGACGGGATGAGGTATGCTGATATAATCCGCTGGAAAGAAGCGGAATTACGTTTCGGCCGCGCTATTACTGGACCGAGTTTGAAAGTATGTATAAATGATTTGGGAGCTAATCCTTATCCAGATACCGGTGTAGATGAGTTCGGAGATGTGATTTATGAGAAGTCTACGGCAGAAGGCGGAGCTCGTTATTTTGATCCTAAAATGCACTATTTATGGCCTGTACCTTATGCTGAAAGATTGAAGAATCCGCTGTTGGGACAGAACCCCGGTTGGCCAGAATAAAATGTTGTAATATAATTCTATAAAAATAATGAAAGGGAAATTATTAGTGATTCTTTTCAACCTCGCTATTTTGCTTGGTTGTAGTAAGGACTACTCTTCACCTATCGACCCGGGTTGGGAAGCCCCGGGTGATGGGAAGAAGAGCCAGCTAACAGTGATGAGTTATAATATCCGTCATTGTGCTCCATATTACGGCACCTCTGAAAACACGACGGCTAATGTTAACAATGTGGCGGAAGTAATCAAAAAAATTAAGCCAGATGTGGTCTTTTTACAAGAAGTTGATAAAAATACAACCCGTAGTTTAGGAATAGATCAGGCTAAAAAACTGGCTGAATTTGGTGGATATCCATATTATCAATTTTTTAAGATCATGGATTATCAAGGTGGGGAATTTGGACTTGCTATTCTTTCAGCTTTAGAGTTGAAAGAGGCTGAGACACATGCAATGCCTTCTGAAATTGATGGACAAATCATTACCAGTAATAATGCTTTGGGGACTGCTAAAATCACTTTTAATAGTATAGATATTAACCTAGCTGTGGTTCATTTGTCTGTAAACCAGACAGAAAGTGAGAAGCAATTACCTTATATACTTGAGAAGATACTGGCTAACAAAAATGGTCCAGCCTTGTTAGCTGGTGATTTTAATTCCACTCCTTTCAGTTCTACAATAAAAAAAATGGATGCCGGTGGATATACGCGTACGAATACTGATCCGACTAAGTTCTCTATTCCATCGAATAGTCCCAACAGAGAATTGGATTATATTTCTTTTAAACCAAAAGAAAGATTTACAGTGGAGTCACATACAGTATTAACAGGTATTAGTGCCTCTGATCATTTGCCTATTGTTTCCATATTAAATGTTTTAAAACCTTAAGTTATGAATAGACTGAAGAGTTATTTTGTTTTTCTGTTTTTGCTTTTAGCTGGAGCGATGTATGCTCAAGATACACTGAAAGTGAAGGTTATGACCTATAATCTTCGATTTGGTGAACTTGCTTCTTTGGAGGATATCGCTGCACATATCAAATCATTTAGACCTGATTTTGTTGCCTTGCAAGAGGTCGATTGCAAGACAAATCGGAAACGCTCTTCTCATCAGGCTGGAAAAGATTTCATTTCCGAATTGGCATATCGTACAGGTATGTTTGGATTATACGGAAAAACGATCAATTATGAAGGAGGTTATTATGGCATCGGGATTCTTTCTAAATATCCTTATATAAGCGTTCAGAAGAGTATGTTGCCTTGGCCTGAAAAGACGCATGAGCCACGAGCTTTATTGGAAGGACTTTTCGAGATAGGAAAGGATACACTTGTTTTTGCTTCTACCCATTTGGATGTAAAGTTGGCTAAGACCCGCGAAATGCAGTCTGAATTCATAAATGAGCATTTTAAGAATTCTGCTTATCCTGTTATCATAGGAGGTGATTTTAATGCGATTCCTTCTTCCAAAGCTATTAAAGAGAATATGTTTAAGAATTGGTTTTCAGGAACAAATGATGATTTGACTATTCCTGCCTGGAAACCAGTCGAAAAGATTGATTACATTTTTGCCCGGCCTAAAAAGGGGTGGAGAGTTGTTCGTACACAGACTATACAATCTGGATTGTCAGACCATTTGCCTATTATTACAGAATTGGAGTACATACCTTGAATTAGATCTGAGTCGAAGAAAGACTTTACCATATTGTTTGTTTCTCTCATTTTGTTCGTTGGCAGCCCAACCGGGAATGTTGCAGAATGTATCACTTGCGGATGTAAGTCCTGGGGTGGATTCTCATAATGATGAATAATCAGAGAGATAACTTTACCGGAAAGCTCGATCAAAAAGGTTCTCCTTTCACTCAAGGGGGATGGGGAAGTGAGCCATTGTTGATAAAAAAGTACAGTGTGGTTTCTGGATTCTGGGTGCCTAATGGCGTACATTGCTCCGTATTTCTATGTTTCCTTTTTGGGAACAAGGAGAAATTCCAGCAGAGGTATTAGCAACTGAAAATAAATTAACTGAAATATGAAAAAAATAGTTTCTATAATATGGGGGCTTTTATGCTTAAGTTGTAATGGAACTTTTGCACAAGCTAATTTAACGATGATGACTTACAATATAAAAGGTGGTTCGATGGATGATATTAAGACTGCAAATATTGTAAAAATCATTAATAGTATTAATCCGGATGTGGTTTCTGTGCAAGAGGTTAACGAACGTCCTTTTGTTTTCAAACATGATTATTTGAAAGACATTGCCGATGCTACCGGTATGTATTATAAGTTTTTACCTACTGTGGGTGAAACGTATGGCATAGGTTTGTTATCAAGGAAGCAGCCTTTGTCTGTACAAACTAAAATTATACCCTTTTCTGATTCTACAAAAGATAAAGAGAATCGTGGAATGATTATTGCAGAATTTCTGGATTACTTCTTTATTGCTACTCACTATTCATTAAATGCAGATGATAGGGATACAGCTACTAGCTATATATTAAATTTTACAAATGAATCACCGAAGACTGTTTTTGTGGCAGGTGACTTCAATGCAAAACCTACGTATCGTGCCATGGTTACGTTTAAAAACTATGGGTATAAAATTTTGAATAATACATCTGTTTATACTTTTCCTTCTGATAATCCAACGGAATGTATTGACATGATTATTTCGTACAGTGATTTCCCGGAAGCAGTAAAATATAATATTACGGAAAGCGGAATAGCAAGTTATTCTGATGTAAACTTAGTTGATACTTCCGATCATTTACCTTTGTTTGTCAAATTAAGCCCTATTAGTACAGGTATTAAAGAGAATGTATCCGATAGGGTCTCTGTCCTTCCAGAAGAAGGTGGCATAAAAGTTGAAGGTTTGGAAAAAACATCTATGGTTTCTATATATCGAAGTGACGGATGTCTGGTTAAGCGGCAGATTATTCAAAATAATGAGTTTGTTAGCTTTCCTATTGATTCTCCTAAAGGCCTTTATTTAGTTACTTTAAGAAATGAACTTTATAACCATTCTTTTAAACTCATGTTTAACAATTAAATTTATTTTATTATGAAAAAGATTACATTATTATCGTGTGTATTTGCTTTGTTTGCTGGTACGTCATTTGCTGAATCGGTTGAAGTCACAACTGCTGAAATGAATGCACAAACTCAAGGGTCATTGTTATATGTTATGGCTAATGCACCTGCAAATGCCGAAACTACAATTGAGTTTAATTTTGATGGAAAAATCCTCAACTATGGAGATGGTGTAGGATTTAGTATTGGAGGTAAAGGTAAAAAATTGACATTCAATGGGACTAATAAAAAAAATGGTGAAAAGGTAACCATTATGGGTACGGCATCGTTGTTCAACCTTACTGATACTGCTGAAGTAAATTTGAATAATTTAATTGTTACAGGTTTTAAAGGAATTGCGATAAAAGTAGGAGGTGGAGCAACGATTAAAGCTGATAGATGCATATTTACAGAGAATGTGGATCCTCTTAACGCAAGTGGAAACAATGGTGGAGTAATGCGCGTCAGTGCTTCAAAAGCATTCATAAAGAATTCTTTGTTTTCAAAAAATAAAGGTACTGGTAGTTATGGCGGTGGTGTTATTTGTGCATACGACGCAAGCGAATTACGGGTCGAGAATTGTTCTTTTATACAAAATACAGCCTCTTCAGGGGGGGGGATTTGTGTAAATGCTAGAAAGGATAAAGGACTTCCGGTTGTATATATTGCTAACTCGACTTTTGCAAATAACTATGTAGCTAATCGTGGTGGTGCTCTTTATATGTATACAGCAGAAGCAAACGTTGCATTTGCACCGATAGTAGTTAATTGTACCTTTGTAGGAAACTTTACTGATACGGATGGAGGAGCTGTTTGTTTATGGGCAAATGCGACTGCAAAACCTATGAAACCTGTATTTATTAATAACTTATTTGTAGAAAACTTTGAGAAGCCATACTCTATCGGTAAAGAAGTAAACAATGATTTTTGTTCATTCTACTATAAAGGTGATGTTTCAGGTACTACTATAATGGAGCAAACTGTTATTCCTACTTGCAAGAATAATTTGTATACGGGTGTAGTAAGTCGTTTCTTTACGGATACTGCTAATAAGAAATTGGATTTTACTACTAGTAATATATTTAATGGGACAGAACAAAATCCATGGGATGAAAGCGACCCTGAGTACAAACATCAGACCAGTAAATTATCAAGTGATATGTTGATTGCTATGATTGCTGAAAATAGTGCAGTAAAGGGATCTGGTATTGCAAAAGTTGATGGAGTAGAAATCCCAACTACTGACCAATTAGGTAATGTGCGACCAGCTATTCCTTCTGTGGGTGCTGTAGAATATGGTGCTCTGACCGGTATTTTGAATAACTTTGTTAATGATTCCAATGTAAAAGTTTGGAATGATGGCAATTTGTTGTATGTAAACGGCATTGACGGAAATGTTTCTGTATCTCTTTATGATACGACAGGAAAAGAAGTATATAAAGGCACTATAGGAAACGGTTCGTCTGTATCAATCAATGGTATTAATAAAGGTATCTATATTGCTAAAGTAAAGAATTCATCAATTATATCTACAACAAAACTTGTTATCAAATAATTAATATTACCTTAACCTAATTCATATAAGCCGACATCCGGGAAATTATCCATCTACTTTTGGGTGTCGGCTTTTCTTAACCTATTTGAACTTTTATTTTATGAAATACTCCATTCTTAAATGTTTATCTATAATTGGGACGCTCATTTTTTGTGTCTGTAGTAGCTCATCCTATGCTGCTGATGTATTAACTCCTGCTAAACAAGTTCTTGAACGGCAAATAGGCGATAGAGCTAACGACATTAATTACCAATTGATAAGACCTTCAAATGGGAAGGAGACTTTTGAAGTGGAAGCTAAGGAGGGTGTATTAACCCTCAAAGGTAGTAGCTCAGTTGCTATCTGTAAGGCTTTTCATACTTATTTGAGAGAGGCTTGTCACACTATGAAAACCTGGAGTGGAAAGCATTTCAATTTACCTGAAACATGGCCTGATTATATGTTGAAGAATCAGGTTACTCCTTATTTATACAGATACTTTTTAAATGTTTGCACATTTGGCTATACAACTCCTTATTGGGATTGGTCAAGATGGGAGAAAGAAATCGATTGGATGGCGCTCAGAGGTGTTAATATGCCATTAGCAACTGTAGCGAGTGAAGCTATTGCTGAAAGAGTATGGTTACGGATGGGATTAAAGAAAAAAGAAATCAGAGAATTTTTTACGGCACCAGCTCATTTACCCTGGCATCGCATGGGAAACTTAAATAAATGGGATGGCCCGTTATCTGATGAGTGGCAGGGAGGTCAAATTAAAATGCAACATCTTATCATTAACCGTATGCGCGAATTAGGTATGGAGCCTATAGCACCTGCATTTGCAGGATTTGTACCGATGGCTTTTGCTCAAAAACATCCAGCTATTAAATTTAAACATTTGAAGTGGGGAGGGTTTGATGAAAAATACAATGCTTATGTATTACCTCCCGATTCTCCCTTTTTTGAAGAAATAGGCAAATTGTTCATTGAAGAGTGGGAGAAAGAGTTTGGTAAAAACAGATATTACCTCTCAGATAGTTTCAATGAGATGGAGTTACCTATTGAGAAAAATGATGCAGAAGGAAAATATAAACTACTGGCCCAGTATGGCGAATCTATTTATCGTTCCATTGCAGCAGGCAATCCGGATGCCGTATGGGTCACTCAGGGATGGACTTTTGGATATCAGCATTCTTTCTGGGATAAAAATAGTTTGCAGGCACTGTTGAGCAGGGTACCCGATGATAAGATGATTATTGTCGACTTGGGCAATGATTATCCGAAGTGGGTTTGGAATACCGAGCAAACGTGGAAAGTTCACGATGGATTTTATGGCAAAAAATGGATATTCAGTTATGTACCTAACTTTGGAGGGAAAACACCTATGACCGGTGATATGCAGATGTATGCTTCCTCTTCTGCCGAAGCACTGCATTCCAGGTCATGCGGAAACCTTATTGGATTTGGTTCGGCTCCAGAGGGGCTAGAAAACAACGAGGTCATATATGAGCTATTAGCCGATATGGGTTGGAGAAGCCAGGCTATTGATTTGAATAAATGGCTGGAATCATATTGTAAAGCTCGTTATGGTGCTTATCCGGATGCAATGAAAGAGGCATGGACTTTATTTAGAAATACAGCATATAGTTCACTTTATTCATATCCACGGTTTACCTGGCAGACGGTAGTACCCGACAAACGACGTGTAAGTAAAATCGATACCAGTGACGACTTTATGCATGCTGTCGAATTGTTCCTCACATGTGCAGATAGCTTGAAAAGCTCAGAATTATATGTAAACGATGCAATAGAATTTGCTTCATACTATGTGGCTGCAAAGGCTGATAAACTCTATAATAGGGCATTAAAAGAGAATGCTTCGGGACATTCTGCCGTAGCGCGACAATATGTAAGCCAGACTATTGACATTCTATTGAATGTAGATAGACTTCTTGCTTCTCATCCCATCTATCGCCTTGAAGAATGGGTGAAACTGGCTAGAAACAGTGGCACTACTACTGCTGAAAAAAATGCTTATGAGGCCAATTCCAAACGGTTGATAACTACCTGGGGAGGATTTCAGGAAGATTATGCAGCACGTTTCTGGAGTGGACTAATTAAAGATTATTATATACCTCGTATGAAGCTCTATTTTTCGAAAGGACGAAGCAATATAAATAGCTGGGAAGAAGAGTGGATAAATACTCCGTGGCACAACACAACGAAACCTTTTGAGGATCCGGTTAATGCCGCTATAAAATTGGTACATAAAGTGAAAGGTATTTAATTCTGGATATATCAGGGGAAATTATAAAAGAAATTATCTTTTTATACTGATAAAGCAGTTCCTGTTCCACTTCAGTATTTGCATGAAAGTACTCTGTTATTTATCTATTAAAGATAACTAATCATTACCATTTGATATGACTATAAATTATCCAAAACTATGAAAAAGATTATTCTTGCATTTGATTCATTCAAAGGTTCGGCTAATTCTCTTAATATTGCCAAACACGCTGAGCAAGCTATTCTTAGGGAGCTTCCTCTTTGTGAAATAGTACGTTTCCCAATTGCAGACGGAGGAGAAGGTACGACAGAAGCCCTATGTGTTAATTTAGATATAACAAGGGTATTTTGCCGGGTTCACGATCCATTAATGAATGCGATAGAAGTCTCTTATGGTATTACCAAGGATGGAACGACCGCTATTTTTGAGATGGCATCTGCCAGTGGATTACCTTTGGTACCTGTGTCTCTTCGTAATCCAATGAACGCAACTTCCTTTGGTAGCGGAGAAATAATTTTAGATGCGCTGAACCGCGGATGTCGTAAGTTTATTATGGGAATAGGAGGTAGTGCTACTAATGATGCTGGAATTGGGATGTTGTGTGCTTTGGGCGTTCGCTTTCTTGACAAAGAGAAGAAAGAATTGGAACCGAAAGGAAGTAATCTGATAAACATAGAATACATTGATGATTCTACCATACATCCAGCTTTGAAAGGGTCTTCTTTTAATATAGCATGTGATGTAAATAATCCGTTTTATGGGCCAGAGGGAGCTGCGTTTGTTTTTGCTCCGCAGAAAGGTGCATCAGACGATGAAGTAAAAGCACTGGATAAAGGGTTGAGACATTATGCACAACTTATCAGAGAATATAAAGGCGACGATATAGCTTCAATAGCTGGTGCTGGTGCAGCAGGAGGAATGGGAGGAGGTTTACTGCCTTTTCTGAATGCTACCCTGAAGTCTGGCATTGAAACAGTATTGGAGACCCTTCATTTCAGAGAAGCCCTACAAAATGCAGACCTTATTTTTACGGGAGAGGGAAAGTTGGATATACAAACCGGTATGGGGAAAGCATTAGGGGGTATCTTAAAAATAGCAAATGAGCAGAATGTTCCGGTTATAGCTTTGGGAGGATGTGTAGAAGATACGGAACAACTCAACAAAATGGGATTTACAGCAGTTCTTTCCATTCAACCTGCTCCTGTATCTTTGGAACAGGCCATGCAACAGCAGTTTACATTAATAAATATTGAAAGAACGATCACTCAACTTATCCGGATCGTTAAACAATTTGATAAATAACGACAAAAAAATGACAGCAATTGGTGCTTTAATCGGATTGTTAATTTCCGTATACTTAATTATAAAAAAAATTCATCCTACTTATAGTCTGATAACAGGAGCAATTATCGGAGGCCTGCTAGGCGGACTTCCATTGGCAGATACAGTAAAAGTGATGACAGAAGGAGTCAAAGATATTACCCCTGCCATTATCCGTATTCTTACCGCAGGTGTGTTGTCGGGCATTCTGGTCAAAACGGGAGCAGCAGCCACAATATCCAATGCAATTATTCATAGACTTGGCGAAAAACGGGTGTTCTTTGCACTAGCTTTGGCTACTATGCTGTTATGTGCAGTTGGAGTATTTATAGACGTGGCTGTTATCACCGTAGCGCCTATTGCTCTGTCCATTGGCAAACGTCTGGGCTTGTCTCCCTCTGTATTATTGATCGCCATGATTGGCGGGGGGAAATGCGGGAATATCATTTCTCCCAATCCGAATACTATCATTGCAGCCGAGAACTTTGGAGCAGACTTATCTTCTGTTATGTTCTGCAATATCTTGCCTGCCTTGTTGGGACTTTTATTTACTGTGTTTGTTGTTGTACGGCTTATTCCAAAGAAATTTGTGAATATCGTCAAAGATAAGGAGATCTCTGACGATCAGTCGCTGCCTTCTCTTACCAGTAGCCTGGTTGCTCCCGTTGTGACTATTTTACTATTGGCTTTGCGTTCTTTGCTGGGTATTACCATCGATCCATTACTTGCTCTTCCTATTGGAGGACTTTGTGGCATCATCTGTATGAAGCAGTGGAAAAATGTTCTGATAAGCATGGAGTTTGGTTTGCAAAAGATGTCTAATGTCGCTATATTGTTGATTGGCACCGGAACCATTGCAGGCGTTATCAAGAACTCAACACTGAAGGACTGGATTCTTCAGCTGCTCATTCAGGCTCATTTTAATGAAGTGACGATTGCTCCGATATCAGGAGCATTGATGTCGGCAGCCACTGCTTCAACAACAGCTGGTGCTACACTTGCTTCATCCTCATTTGCCGAAACCATCATGGCCGTAGGCATATCTGCAGCCTGGGGAGCAGCGATGATAAATTCAGGTGCAACAGTATTAGACCATTTGCCTCACGGTTCCTTTTTTCACGCAACAGGAGGCGTGTGTGAACTGACTTTCAGGGAAAGAATGAAGTTAGTGCCATATGAGACACTTATAGGTGCCGTATTGGCAGCTTTAACTACTTTGATGTGCCTGATGAGCTGATAATTAGAAAACAATGTAAGAAAGATAAAATAATGAATAAAATAAATCAATCCAACCGTTTACTCTCGCTCGATGTATTGAGAGGAATAACCATTGCCGGGATGATATTGGTCAATAATGCCGGTGCCTGCGGATATCCCTATAAAATACTGCGTCATGCAAAGTGGGATGGCTTTACCCCGGCCGATCTTGTATTTCCGATGTTTATGTTTCTGATGGGAATTTCCACTTATATCTCACTTCGTAAATATGACTTTCAATGGAAGCCTGCAATACAGAAGATTGTGAAACGTGCTGCTTTGTTATTCCTGATAGGGGTTGCGATGAAGTGGTTTGTAGACTCCTGTGAAAGTGGAACCTGGACCGACTGGGAACATCTGCGTATAATGGGAGTGATGCAGCGATTGGGTATTTGTTATGGCCTTACAGCTATTATGGCCTTATTTGTTCCTCATAAACGTTTCCTCCCGATTGCTTTGCTCCTGTTATCAGGATACTTCATTCTTCAGATTGTGGGAAACGGATTTGAAAAGAGTGTTGATAATATTATGGCAATTATTGATTCTGCTATTTTAGGTAACAACCACATGTATTTACAAGGAAGTCAGTTTGTTGATCCGGAAGGTGTAATAAGTTCCGTTCCGGCAATTGCACAAGTTATGATTGGTTTTGTATGCGGAAAAATCATTATCAATATGAAAGATAATCAGCAGCGTATGTTGAATATCTTTTTGATTGGGACCTCATTGTTGTTTTCCGGGTACCTGTTAAGTTATGCGTGCCCCCTCAACAAGCGTTTGTGGTCGCCTAGCTTTGTTCTGGTAACTTGTGGGGTTGCTGCATTTTCGCTTGCAGCTTTGATTTATCTTATTGATGTAAAACAACATAAGAAGTGGTTCTCATTCTTTGAGGTTTTTGGTGCAAATCCACTGTTGCTGTATGTGGTGGGATATGTTTCCGGTGAGTTGCTCCGTTTGTGGAAAGTCAATCTCTTTATGTTTGATACATTCCTTAATCCGATGTTTGGAAATTATTTCGGTTCCTTTATGTATGCAGTCCTGTTTTTGTTTTTAAACTGGATTCTTGGATATGTCTTGTTCAGAAAAAAAATCTATATAAAATTATAATCAAATGATGAAAAAAAACATTTATCTGTTTGTTGCACTGTTCTTCCTGACTTTGGGGGTAGGTGCAAAGGAGAAAGATGTTGCATCAATGCAGGCATTGGTAAAACGTCTCATTCCGGTCTATTCGGAAAAATTTCAGTTTAAAGAAATAAAACCAGTGAACGGCAAAGACTGTTTTCAGCTGGAGTCCGGGCAAAATAAAATAGTGATAAGTGGTAACAATGCCAATTCTATGGCAATGGGGCTGAATTATTATTTAAAGTATTATTGCCTGACTACTGTTTCCTGGTATGCTGATATACCTGTTGAAATGCCGGATACATTGCCCGCCGTGAAAAACAAAATCCGGGTAGAGGCGAAAGTAGACAAACGGTTTTTCCTGAATTATTGCACATATGGGTATACTATGACTTGGTGGCAATGGAATGATTGGGAACGCTTTATTGACTGGATGGCACTGAACGGCATAAACATGCCTTTGGCCATTACCGGACAGGAGGCTGTGTGGTACAAGGTATGGAAGAAGTTAGGATTAACCGACCAGGAGATTCGTACATATTTCACTGGACCCACGTATCTGCCGTGGCATCGGATGGCTAATATTGATGGTTGGAACGGGCCTCTACCAATGGAATGGCTGGATAATCAGGTTGAACTACAGAAGAAGATTCTCTCTCGCGAACGTGAGCTTAGCATGAAACCTGTACTACCCGCTTTTGCCGGTCATGTTCCCGGTGTCCTGAAACGGATTTATCCCAAAGCAAATATTCAGTATTTAGGTAAGTGGGCCGGATTCGAGGATATTTACCGATGCAGTTTCCTGAACCCCGAAGATCCTTTGTTTGCCAGAATACAAAAACAATTCCTACAGGAGCAGACACGGCTTTTCGGAACAGATCATATTTATGGATTAGATCCGTTTAATGAAGTAGACCCACCCAGTTGGGAACCGGAATATTTAAACAAAATATCGTCTGATATGTACCGCACATTAACGGCGGCTGATTCAAAAGCGATATGGATGCAGATGACCTGGATGTTCTATTTCGACCGTGACAAGTGGACAGCACCGCGCATCGAAGCCCTGTTGAAAGGGGTGCCTCAGGGTAAAATGTATTTGCTCGATTATCACTGTGAGAATGTGGAACTGTGGAAAACAACGGAGCGTTTTCACGACCAGCCTTACATCTGGTGTTATCTTGGGAATTTCGGAGGAAACACCACTCTTACCGGAAATGTAAAAGAGAGTGGGAAACGGCTTGATAATGTGCTGATTAATGGCGGCGCCCATTTCAAAGGTGTAGGTTCTACCCTGGAAGGACTTGATGTGATGCAATTTCCTTATGAATACGTTTTTGAAAAGGCATGGAATCTAAAGGCAGAAAATACCGCATGGCTGGAAAACCTGGCGGACAGACATGCTGGGTATGCTTCGCAACCTGTTCGTGAAGCATGGGATATCCTTTTTAACCAGATATATGTTCAGGTTCCTAAGACATTGGGCGTTTTACCAAATTTACGTCCGGTGATGAATAAGCCTAATAAACGTACAGTGATCGAGTATCAGAATGCAACCTTACTGAAAGCATGGGCCAAGTTATTGCAAGCTCCCGATTGTAGCAGAGATGCGATACGTTTGGATGTTATTGCTGTTGGCCGGCAACTATTGGGAAATTACTTTCTGAATGTGAAAGAGGAATTTGACCAGATGTATGATGTTAAAGATCTTCCTGCATTAAAAGCCAGAGGAGCAGAGATGAAAGAGATTCTGAATGATATGGAATGTCTCAATGCTTTTCATCAGCACTGTTCTTTAGACAAATGGATTATTGATGCGCGTGCAATGGGAAATGGCCCGGAAATAAAAGACTATTATGAGAAGAATGCCCGTAATCTGATTACTACTTGGGGAGGGAGCTTGAACGATTATGCCAGTCGTACCTGGGCGGGACTAATCAGGGATTACTATTCAAAGCGATGGGATATGTATATGGATGCAGTTATTCTTGCCACCGAGACTAATAAGGATTTTGATCAGAAAAAGCTGGATGAAGAAATCAAAGCTTTTGAATATTCTTGGGTAAATTCAACGAAACCAATTGCAGTAGAATCAAAAGGGGATCTGTTGATGTATGCCAGATCTTTGCTGAAAAAATATGAAAACCGGATAAAATAAGATGCATTCTGTCTGCAATCCAGACCTGAATTTATATTCCGGTCCTTCTGAGCATTTACTCTCGTCCATGGATAGACAATGTTAGTGGAATCATTCCTGTGAAAGTAACTCTCAAAGGAAAATGGAATCTGAAAGAAACTCCTGATTGTAAGTTAATCTCTGCAACAAAGGAACAAACTGTTCTACAGTTTAATTGTCATGACGGAATGAGTTTCGATGTTGAATTAAGCAAATAATGGACACTGTCCATAATATTGTGTAAAATAGAAAATACGGGATTGATTTAATTCCGTATTTTTCTATTTTGTTCGCCCAGCATAAGTGATAACTTTAGGGTGTAAGTTCCGAAAGCACCTTGATAGTAAATATGGTTCATATCAGAGTTAATAAATTAATCAGTCAACTGATTATAGGCTTAGGGACATTAGTAGTCAACTGGAATCAGGTTAATACAAATAAAAGGAGAGTATAAAACAAACATGTACAAGACTGGATGCCAGCTTGTACATGTTTACTTTCAATCTTGTACATGTTTGGATTTACTTAACCTTGTAAAATGATTAGTTTCCGGTTAATTCTTTGGTAATTGAAGTATATGCATTAGTTTAATAAGGAATCATATCGCTAAGAATTCTTTTCTTATACCATGGATCATCGGCATTCTTTAAAAGAGGAACCATTTTTTTGCATAAGCTTTTAACCAATTTCTTGTGTTCTGACAGTTTTAGATTATTCAATTGGTAAGGATCCTTTTTATCATCAAAAAGAAGAGCCGATTTTAGTTTACCTGTTTTCTTATTGATAGAAAGAGACAGAGTGTACCGTTCAGTCTTAATTCCTCTTGATTCAGGGAAATAGTTCAGCACTATTCCGTCTTTATCTTTCTCACCATCCATATTACGGATATATAAGGCAGCTTTTGGACGTGATGTTTTGCTTTTCTTATTCAGGAATATAGATGAATAATCTTTTCCTTGAACACTTTCAGGAATAGAAGTCCCCAATCCGCTTAATCCAAGCATGGTAGGCATTATGTCCGGCGATGAGAGCAGAAGATTATCTACACGTGGCTTAATCTTGTTTGGATAACGTACAATAAAAGGAACATTCAAAGACTCGGCATAAGGTGAATTCTTAGGATCATCTGTTCCCTGACTACACATAGTTTCACCATGATCGGAAGAGAAAACAACGATTGTATTTTTATCTAACCCTAATTCCTTGAGAGTGGAAAGTATGCGCCCAAATTCCCTGTCGATACCTGTTACTGATGCAAAATAATAACGTACAGAGGCTGCTTTAGCCATTTTAGTATCTGCATTAGGGCGAATAAGCAAACTATCCAATGGAATGTTTTTATAGAGGTTATAATCTTCTTCCATGCAGTCATCCAAACTTTTATATGGGCTGTGAGGCGGATTGTAGCTGATCATCATAAAGAAGGGCTTATTGCCACTTCGTTCATTCTTCTTATTCTTTAAGTAATCAATGGCTTTATTTGTTTCATGCGTGGGTGACCATTCACTAACCTGATGGCGTTTGCCTTCAGTATCCCAGTAATGAGGTTTTTTATGTTCATCGAAAGTACCATATGAATACCAGTAGTTAAAACCATGTCTTCTTTCTTTAGGCGTATATGCATCCCATGCAGGTCTTTGCGTCTCTACATAATTTCCCGGATTCCCGGGATCGTTAGGGGTGGGGAAGTCCACATGCAGTTTTCCTATATATGCACAGTCATAGCCCGATTCGCTGTAAACATCGCCAATACCCTCAGCACTACTATTAAGTGAACTTATAGGTCTGGTTGAGTTGCAGTTCAATGTAACGCCGCTTCCTTCGGGATACATGCCGGTAAGCAGCATTCCTCTGTGTGGACTGCTGAGAGGGCAATTACTGACGGCGGAAGATAAAACGGCCGACTCTTTTGCAAATTGGTTAAGGTTAGGCGTATGAACAGGATCTGCTTTAAAATTAACGTGTTGATTGAATTCCTTCTGATTCCAGAATTCTAAAGCACTGTTTCTGAATTGATCGGGGAACACATAGATCACATTCGGTTTGTTTGCAACCGTATCTGCCTTTTGGGCTTGCAGCCCTGAAGCTGATAATATAACAGCCCCACTTAATATATAGTTTATTTTATTCATTGTTTGTAAATTAATAAAGTTCTGATCACTTTTTGCTTTTCTCGTTTCTTAATATAGCATCCAATCTTTGCACTATATCTTTGTGCTTATCAGCTACGTTTTCTTTTTCGCAAGGGTCTGTGTCCAAGTTATACAATTGAGGAAATTTCTCATTGCCAAGTTCCATGCCGGTGTATTTTTCCAAACGGCTTCCATTACTTGGTTCTATATATTTCCAGTTCCCTTGGATAATGGCTAAAGTATTATTTAAGTTCTGCTGTATGATATATTCTCTGTCTTCGTTGCTTTTTCCAATAAGAGTCTCTAAATTGTTTCTACTGTCGGGTGCAACATTCTTTTTTAAAGGTTGCTTTATTATTGCAGCAAGTGAGGCAAATACATCGACTTGTGAGAACAGAGCTTGTTGCTTTGTTGGCTTAACTATAGCGGGCCAGCGAAGAATAAACGGTATGCGTGTGCCTGCTTCGTATGCACTATATTTACCACCCCGGTAAATACCCATAGGCGTATGTCCGTTTAATTTCTCAAAAGCTTCGTCCTTATAACCATCATCAATAACAGGACCGTTATCACTTGTAAAAATTAGAAGCGTATTGTTTGCAATACCCAAGCTGTCAAGTGTATTCATTATTTCACCAATAGTCCAGTCCAACTGAAGAATTACATCACCACGAACACCCAATCCACTTTTTCCTGCAAATCTTTTATTAGGAACCCGGGGTACATGAATATCCTGTGTGCCAAAGTACAAAAAAAATGGTTTATCCTTATGTGTGGTAATAAAGTTTTTTGCTTTATTGGTTATTACATCCGCAATATCTTCATCTGTCCATAAAGCCGCTTTACCTCCTGTCATATATCCAATACGGCTAATTCCGTTGATAATAGTATTATCATGTCCCTGACTGGGGTGTACTTTTAAAAGCTCTGGATTTTCTTTTCCTGTAGGCCAGTTACCCACCTTTTTATCATAGTTAACTTGTATGGGATCATTGGGATCAAGATTAACCACATGCTTGTTTTCAACAAACACACATGGTACCCGATCAACTGTTGCCGGAATTAAAAATTCAGAATCAAATCCCAGATCCATTGGGCCGGGAGTAATTTCATTATTCCAATCAGGTCCTTTAGGTCCGCCTAATCCTAAATGCCATTTACCTACCATTCCTGTTTCGTAGCCGGCTTCCTTGAATACATCAGCAATAGTAACGCAGGCAGTATCAATAATCATACCTGCATTTCCACGGGCGATGCCTGTATTCTCTTGTCTCCATGGATATTTACCTGTAAGTAAACAGAATCTTGAAGGAGTGCTGGTGGCCGATGATGCGTATGCATTTGTAAACTGAGCTCCTTGCCCGGCAAGTTTATCAATATTTGGTGTGCTTATTTTTGTTGCGCCATAGCAACTCAGATCTCCTATTCCCAGGTCATCTGCGTAAATATAGATAACATTAGGTCTGTTTGCCTGCAAATTTATAGTCTCTTTTTTCTGTAAAGAACATCCAGTAAATAATACAAGTCCGGGCAATATACTTGCTAATAATTGGTCTCTCATAAATATACGAATTAATAAATTTCTATTTGTCCCCAAAGATAATTGATAACCAAAAGTTCTTTGGGGTAATAATATTCATAATAATACCATTATTGTACAAAGGCGGACAGAAAAGGATATTTTCTGAACGATTTTATTCCTAAAGAATAAGAAAGATGAAGTTTCTTTGCTTGCAGAGGAAAAACATTAATAATCAATGAAAAACATGAAAATATTACTTACTCTAATTTCACCTTTACGGGTTATGATCAGTTCTATATTATTAGTACTGGCTACTTCTTTTATGCCTTTAAAGGCACAAACAACACTTTTTTCTTTTGAAGAAGGAACATTCGACAGCGATTATTGGTCTGCGTCCAATAGTGTTGTTTCGTTGAGCAAGGAGCATGTGCGTGAGGGATTTCGTTCGCTGAAATGGGAGTTGGCAAGTGGAGCAAAAATAGTGCTCGATTATTCAAAGAAATTTCCCGGTATGGAGCTTTCATATAACAAGGTTGTATATATTCCGATTTATTGTCTGAAGCCCGGCAATGATAAGCTGATTATAAGTTTTTATAAAGATTCGCAGAAGGTTTGCGAAGGAAGACAGGATCTGAATTATCAGGGATGGTTACCTTTTCAAAGGTACATTTACAAGGATTTTGGTAAAGATGTTATGCAGAACTTTAATAGGATTGAAATTACTTATGAACCATCTAAAGCGGATAATACACAAACACTTTGGATTGATGGCGTTTGTACATCGGCCAGTTATAGCGGAGCTACTTCACTGAATAATTTCTATATCTGCCAAATGGGGCCTCAGATGATTACAGACTATCTGGCCGGGTGTTTTCCTGAAAGATCAAATCTGAATAATTATTTTATGGAAGCTTTTTCCCGTACAATGGGAACTAAAGATGTAATTCCGGTTACTGATGAGAATAAAAACCAGGTGGATGCAATTTTGTCTGCCTATAAAAGTATAAGCGTAAAATCATACGAAAGCAAACTAACCGAAGCCACTAATTTTGTTTTTGACAGAAATATTCAGGAGTTACCCGACGGAGGTATTAATGCAAATGCTTCATGGCTGGTTTACACTCCCGATCAGGCATATAATTGTGCCTATTATGTTGCTTCACTAGCTTATGCTGCAATCGATAAAGCGAATGCCGGCGCCAAGGATAATTTGATAAAGCTGACCCGTTATATGCTCGATTACGGAATATCTCCCGGCGGAGGACCAGTAGGTATGTTATCCAGTAATTATACTGCCTGTAGGGAATTTGCCAAAGGTTTCCTTTATGCAATGCCAGTCTACGAGGATTATGATAGCACTCATTCAGGAGTAAATTTAAAGAAACGGGTCATTGATTTACTTAGCTGGTGCTATAATTATGGCTTTATCTATGGAAAGCACGAACCCGATCTGGTTTCTCTTGATCAGGTACATGTAAAATCTCAATTTTATTATAATCTGGCATCTTTCTATCCTGCAGTGGGGGATCGTGCTTCAGAACTTAAACATATTGCTCGTTTTCTGGAACAAATGACTGAATATCAAACAGGCAAGACGGGTGTGATTAAACCCGATGGATTGGGCTTTCATCACGGGGCTATGCATAACTCATATATGTATGGCTTTCAGTCATGGATAACTCAGGCAGCTGTCCTGAAAGGGACTTCTTTCCATGTGGGCCTTGATGCTTATGAACATGTGCGTGAATTTGTAACAACTCATTATAAGCAATGTGTTACAACAGGAACTTCGGCATTTTATTCAAATGCACAATGTGGGCGAGGTGCTTTTAATCTGACTGCCGGAGTAAATCAGAATGGACTGGAAACACTTGCTTATATAGGAGGGGATATTATGGGAAATGTATATGATCCGCAAGTGGCTGCTCTGTGTAAGTTGTTTTATCCGGGTAGTCGTTTCTCTGATAAGCCTGCAGACCTGAATGGTTTTTATCAAATGAATTATGGGAACATGGGAGTTTTTCGTGCAGCTGGTTATACAGTTACAATGCGTGGCTTATCTTCTGATTTCTGGGGAACAGAAATATATACGAATGCCAATAGATTTGGTCGTTATCAGAGTTATGGAACTACGGAAGTTTTGTATAACAGGAGTGGGGGATATGCAGCAAGCGGATATCCTACAAATAACGGATGGGACTGGAATGTGGTTCCGGGAACAACAACCGTTCATTCTTCCTGGAAAGAGCTGAATCCTGGCGGACAAGAGAGTGTTAGCCGCTTGCCTAGAGCTGATGAGTATCAATCTAATAATTTTGCGGGGAGTATATCCGGTGGAGATTGTGGACTGTTTGCACTTGATTTTAAAGAAGATCCTGTGAATAGTTGGGGCGGACCGGCTTATCGTTATAACCCAACAGGACTTGAATTTAAGAAGACTGTTTTTGCGTGCGATAGCTTGTTGATTTGTTTGGGCAGCAACATTAAATTTGCTTCAAATCTTGGAAAAGTGGTGGCAACTAACCTTTTTCAGAACATTATAAGTTCATCTGTGGGGAACCTTTTTGTAAATAATGAAAATGCCATAAGCAGTGATCTTGATAAAGATTATTCTTTTGCCGGTAATCCATTCTGGATGGTTACTCCCGCTGGAACAGGTTACTATATACCATCTTCTTCCTCCGGAACTTTGCATGTTACAAAAGGTATGCAATCTACTCCAAATCCAAATATTGACTATAATACATTGCCTGATAATTTCCCTTTGATTAGTAATCAGGTTGCTAAAGCATGGTTGGCTCATTCTCCTTTTTCAGAAGGCGATAAATATGAATTTGTAATAGCTCCCAACAAGACAGCCTCTCAGATGAAACAGTTGGCCGACCAGCTTACTAATGATGCTCTATATAAAGTATTGCAGCAAAATGAGTCTGCCCATATCATTCAGATGGAGAAAAGTAAAACAACAGCTTATGCGGTTTTTAATACTCAGGCTGATTTTACATCTTTAGGTACATTGGTGACTGAGGTTAATAATCCGTGTCTATTGATAACTAAAGAAACGGCAGATAAGAGTAAGGTTTCTCTGAATGTCTGTTTGCCTGATGCAATGAATGAGCAAATAATTACTGTCTCTCTGAAAGGGAAATGGACACTCAACGATGTTCCGGAGTCTGTTGTTAATGTAGATAATAGTTTGTCCGGTTCAACGGTTATTTCCATCTTATTAAAGAATGGACTGGCAACAAACCTTTCCTTATCATCAATTGTCT
This sequence comes from Bacteroidaceae bacterium, assembly GCA_963667395.2. Taxonomy (GTDB): domain Bacteria; phylum Bacteroidota; class Bacteroidia; order Bacteroidales; family Bacteroidaceae; genus Bacteroides. The sequence continues at coordinate 1,998,729 of CAXXJL010000001.1, read as the reverse complement.
CTTCGTTGAATCCATTATCTGATGGGGAAAATAATCCGGGTGTTATTGTGAATAGAAAAGACAGATCAATTTCTGTTACATTATCTGATTCACAGGAACAATTTTCCATTGAGTTATACAACTCGTCGGGTATCAGGGTGCCTTTACATGAAAACTACTCAAACATTAAAAATGGAATAGTTATTAATGCTTCGCATTGCGCTGGTGGTTTGTATTGTATAAGAGTTATTGGTAAGAATGGACAAATATATAGCAAGAAACTTTTGCTATAGTGAACAGGTGCTTTTTATCAGAACCAATCAGCTATTTTAGGTAGCTTATTGTGCTAAAAAAGAAATTAAACATGGAGGAGTATTAAACTAAAGTGCCCTTAGTCTCACGGAGTTGAAACTAAGGGCACTGGTTTTATAAATATAATCCTTATTGAAAACTTATAATGTGATAAGAATCTTTTTAACGAAGTTGCCACATTTTACAATGTAGGTTCCCGGTTGATTGATAGTGAAACTTTGATCTCCTGATTTTATCGTTTCAACTAATTGGCCTAAAAGATTAAATACCTCTGCTTTTGTTCCGCTTGCATTTGTAATATACACTTTATTGCCATCTACATACATTTTCACCTTGTCATTTGTAGTATTGTTACTAATACCAGTTCCGGGTGTTGAAGTGTATTCATAAGCGCCAATATCATAAGCACTTCCTTGTGGACGAGTGGTGCCTGCAATATCACTTGTTATTTCAGATACGGTTGTACCTTTATCAATCAGTGCTGAACCAGCTTTTAATCCCCAGTTTGCAGCTTTGATTTCTTCAATCAGTGCAGCATCTGTTGTTGCTCCTTTGAAAGAGGTTACCTTAATAAAGTCAGGTCCCATTACACCATCTGTTTCACCATTTGTATTATTTGAAGGTAAGGTGATATTACCTGCTGCAGTATAAGCAGTTGGAATACTTGTGTAAGTTGCATTATTGTTGGCAACGACAGCTTTGCTTCCTGTTCCGGAAATACCGGTAGCGGTTGTTCCGTCTGTTGTAACACATCCCCATACCGCATTATTGATAAGATTGATTGCAACTGTTGTACTTGCAGCGTAAACACCTCCAATGTTGTTTACAATTGTTGTATTACTTACTTCTCCTCCATTCAGATAGAGGGCGTTACTTCCTGCATTGTTGGCTATCACGCTGTTGGAAATATGGCAATTGATACTGTTAAAGGAAATGGCTCCGCCAGGATTATAAGTACTGCCACTTTGTGCCCGGTTATTGATAATAACCAGACTCTTTAAATAGGTATGTGCTGTTCCTTGTGCACGGATGGCACCACCACCAGTAGTATTGGTTGCTGTATTGTTTTCAATTACACAATTTAAAACGTTTGCTGTTGTTGCTGTTGCAGGATTGCTGTAGATGCCACCACCTACACCTCCTGTATTGTCAGCAATGTAGCAGTTCTGTAGAGTCCCTCCTGTCATGTTTATACCTCCACCGTTACCGGTTGTTGTATTACCTTTGATAATACAGTTTTGTATTACAGCGTTGTTACGCATTGCAATTGCTCCACCCGAATTATTGAGTTGTGTACCAGTTCCGTTTCCACCAGTAAAAGTAAAGCCGTCAACAGTAGTTGCCATATCAAATGCAGCTTTCATCTCCATCAATCGTTGATTGTTACCTTTCAATACGGTAGAATTTGTAAAGTCCCATGCTTTGGCACCAGCTTTAACTCTTTCAGATGTCGTTGCTTCTGTTCCGGCAAAACCACCATATACATTTACACTGTCTGCAAGAATTATGGCTGCAGAAATTGTATATTCGCCAGAGGCAATCCATACATCTTTCCGTGCCTGGTAATCTGTAGCAGCAAGATTAATGGCTGATTGAATGTCGCCCATTGCATCACTCCATGAGGTTCCGGTACCAGCACCTCCCGATTTTACGTAAACGATTCCGTTCTTTGATTCAGCGTTAGCTGTAAAAGAACAAACTGTTGCAATAATGAGTAGAATTAGCTTTTTCATAAATTAAACGTTTATAGTGTTACAAAATTATATCCGATGTAAAACTATAAAGTTTGTAATAAAGAGTAACTCATATATTGTTCAGAATATATCCATTTTAGTACATATCTTAGTTACTTATTAATTGATTTCTACTCATCTTCTGAATCAGTATTTCCTTCTTCCTCGCCGGATAATCCTTTTCTATAGAGCAATGGACTAACATGATAAACGTCTTTAAAGCATTTGCTGAAATACCTTGATGAACTGAATCCTATTCTGTCGGATATCTCTGATATGTTGAGTTCCGGATTATTACGTAATAGTAAGGCACCCTTTTTGAGTCTCACAGTCAAAATGAAATCATTTGGGGTTTGGCCTGTAATTGCTTTTATCTTAGCAAATAAATTAGTGCGTGCTATACCTATCTCTTTAGCGAATATATTAACGTTAAATCCAGTGTCGTCCAGGTGTTTCTCAATAATGACCATCGCTTTATCAATCAAATCCTTATCAATTGGATTCGTTGCTAATATTTGTGCATAAGCCTGCGGCTGTTTACTAAACTTCTCTTGTAGCAAGAGACGACTGTTAACAAGGTTGTTACACCGGGAAACAAGGATGTTTATATTAAATGGTTTTGTAATATAATCATCCGCACCAATGCGAAGTCCTTCTAAATTATGCTCAATTGCAGTACGGGCTGTTAATAAAACAACTGGGATATGACAGGTGTCAAAATCTGCTTTTATTTGTTTGCAAAGTTCCGTTCCTGAAAGTTTAGGCATCATAACGTCACTTAAAATAATATTAGGCATTTCAGTCCTTGCTTTTATTAGACCTTCTTCTCCATCTGCTGCGGAGATTACTTCGTAAAAAGTCTCAAATATATTCACCAGCATATTTCTAAGCCCTTCGTTATCTTCAATAATCAGCATTTTAGAATTCTTTATACGCTCTTTTTTTGATTCCTCTAAAGCCTCTTGCTCAAACTTAAGTTCGTTCTCGGGTTGTATTAATTCAGAAATTTCTTGTTGCTCGTCTTTTATTATTATTTGTTCAGAACTAAAATGTTCATTGCCAAGCTTAAGTGTAATTGTAAAAGTAGTGCCTTTATTAACTTCACTGGTTACATTGATAGTTCCGTGGTGTGATTCAATGATACCTTTTGTTAATGCCAGTCCAATACCTGTTCCAACATAGCTGGAAACGGACTCAATTACTTCTGTCTGATAGAAGCTATCAAAAATCTTATCTAATTCTTTTGATTCTATGCCCCTTCCACTATCTTTTATTTCCAGTATAGCCTTTTCATTCTCTTGTTTTACAGAAATAGATATGGTTCCTTCTGCTTCTGTGTGCTTAAAGGCATTAGATAATAGATTGTTTAGTACTTTTTGCATTTGTTTCTGATCAAACCACACATCTAATGTTTCTATTTCTTTATTAAACAAGAAGTTAATTTGTTTGGCATGAGCGTATTCCAAAAATATAAGATAGTTTTCATTTAAAAATCCCACAAAGTCATTACAGGACACTTTTATCTTCATATGTCCTTGCTCTTGTTTACGGAAGTCTAACAGCTCAGTAATCAATTCTCTTAGTTGTACACTGTTTTTATAAATACCCAGAACTTTATTATAAATAGCTGGTGTAAATGATTGATATTGAAGTAACATTTCAACCTGACCTATAATTAAAGTTAGCGGAGTACGGAATTCATGTGATATGTCAGTAAAGAATCTCAGTTTTGATTGATTGAGCCCTTCAATATCCTTAATATGTTTTTGTTCATACTTTAACGATTCCTGAAGCTTGATTCTCTCTTTATATATCTTATTTAAATAATATACAATTACTGAAGTGATTAATATATAAAGTAAGTATGCATAAATCGTTTTGTAGAATGGAGGCAGAATTTCTATTTTTAATCTGGCTTCCGCAACAATAACCTTGTCTCTATTGTGCGCTCTTACTATCAAGGTGTATTTTCGCGGATTTAAATTGGTATAGGTAATAATATTACTACTATGAGTACTTGTCCACCTATCAGAGAACCCTTCCAGTTTATATTCTATTTCTCCTTTATTGCTATCAATAAAGTTTGTAGTGGCAATCTGAATATTGAAAGACTGGCTGTGTTTCAGAGTGATCTCTTTTGTATTGGAAAGAGAGCTCTTCAATATGCCTGTTTCATCATCCACCTGAATTTCATTGTTATTAACAATAAGCCGGTTAAATATGATATTATATGGCTTAGGCCGGAAATTAAGATCTTTCTCATAAAACGAAATCATGCCATTAACTCCTCCAATGAATATTTCCCCGTCTCGTGTCTGGTATAAGGCATTTTCGTTTATAGCTGTGAGAGGAAACCCGTTTTCCTTACTATAATTGCTAAATTTCCTTTTCTGATAATCAAATAGAGAAAACCCTTGATTCGTAATGATAAGTAGTTTATTTTGATGTGATTCGCAAATATAGTATATGCAATCGCTTGACAAACCATCCTTTTTTGAATCGAAGTTCTCAAAACCGCGTGTTGAATAATTAAATAGATCCAATCCACTGCCTGAGGTCGCAAACCAAAGATTATGATGCCGGTCTTCTATAATACTATTAATATTGTTACTACTTAGACTATTCTTGTTTAAAGGATTATGTTGATAATTCCTTAGTATATTCGTTTTGAAATTATATGAAAAGACTCCGTTCCCAGGAACTGCAATCCAGAGATTTTCTAAATGGTCAAGATATAAATCTGTAATTATCTTAATAAATTTTCCTTCTTTTCTATTTACGAACAACTTTCTCGATTTACCATTTTGTGGGTTAAATATACATACCCCATTATGTGTTCCTAAAATTAGTTCACCTTTATAAGGTATAATATCTTTGACTATGTCAGAAGGAAGACTTGTGGCGTCATTTTCATTCGCCCTGTAATGTGTAAAAGAATTCTTTCTGATATCTAATTTATTAAGTCCTCCTAAGTGTGTGCCTATCCACAAAATATCATCTTTATTATCGTAATAAATTGATTTAATGTTGTTATGAGAAATGGAGCTCTTTCCTCCGTTAGCTTTGTACCACTTAAATAAGCGATTTTTCCGGTCATAGAAATTCAGCCCTCCTCCTTCGGTGCACACCCATAGATTCTGATTTCTATCTTCAACCATTTTTCCAACAATTGGAGAGCTTAATCCTTCATGCTCTATCTCTGTAGCCTCATATTTAGTGTAAATCTCGTATTCAGGATTAAAATAATTGACCCCTCCAAAATAAGTGCCCATCCATATGGTTCCCTGTTTATCTTTGATAATGCTCCATATTGACTCATTTGTAAGCCCCCCTGGTTTGTTTGTAACTGAGTAGTGAGTAAATTTCCCGCTTCTTCTATTATACTTATTTAGCCCGTTAAATGTACCAATCCAAAGATTTCCAAAGTTGTCTTCACAACAACTACGCACAAAATTTGATGAAAGAGAATTCTTAGAAAGAGGATTATTTGTGATATTTTCGATTCCTTTTTTTGATACATGAAAAAGGCCATGTTCCCAGCTTCCTATCCACAGGTCATTTGATGAGTCCTTGTAAATGTTGGTTATATTACCTTTTTTTATTGGATGAGATACCTGACGGCCAGAGTTTAATGTGTACACTCCATTTTGGTCAGTTCCTATCCATAAAGTATTATTTTTATCTAATAAGAGAGACGTGATTTTGATATTAGAACCAATGATTGTGTGATACAGGTTGAAGCTTTTCGTCTGGTCATTATAATAATATATTTCGTTTTTTTTACCTATAAACAAACGTTTATCATAATATATAGCAGAAATCTCACCTTGCAAAAGCGTAGTAAACTTTTCCGTCTGGATATTATATTCAGAAATGCCATCAGTACATAATAAATAGATTTTCCCTTTTTTATTTCCTGCAATTTTTAGAACAGTATTACTAAATAGGCTATTGGGATCGTTTTTTACTAATTTGAATGTCTTTATGCTGTTTCCGCTGAATCGATTCAGGCCTTCTCTTGTTCCTATCCAAATAAATCCCAATTCATCTTCATAAATTGAATTGACTGAAAATTGCGATAATCCCTCCTCTGTAGTCAGATGATTGAAGGTAATATCTTTAGGATAAACTCCATTAACAAACAGGAGCATTAAAAGGATAAGAGTAATTCTGAACTGTTTCAAATTTTCTTATTTTTAGTAATGTTGTTATATCGTATAAGAACAAAAATACGAAATAAATAACAGTGTCTTATTATAATTAATAAGTTTTTTTATTTATTCAGTATTCCTAGTTCGGGAATAGTGTAAAACTGCTTGTTCCTAATCTCGCTTAATGGAACGAGTTTCAGAAATATGGTGGTAAAAATAGCAAATTAGAACAATTAATTATCTATATTGCAGTTAATTATTTTAGCTTATAATAAACTTCTGCAATTTTATCTTTTAAACAAACTCATTACTTTATTTGTTCCAAGATTTAAAATAGATCAAAATATATGAAAGTAATATTATCCCTTTTTTTATCAATGATTGTGCCTTTATTTACAGCATGCGCACAAACTGCAGATAAACCAGTAAATACTGAGACTGTTAAACTCCTGGACTTGCACCAATATATTGGCAAGTGGTATGAAATAGCCCGGTTCGATCACCGTTTTGAGAGAGGTCTGGTAGGTAACATGGCAGAATATACTCTCCTGAAGGATGGGAAAATTCAGGTGGTGAATAGTGGCTATGAGAGCGATTTTTCTGGTAAATATAAAATAGCCAAAGGAAAAGCCAAACTTCCTGATTCTGCTGAACCAGGTAAATTGAAAGTATCATTCTTTCTCTGGTTCTATGGAGATTATTATGTAATGGAGCTTGATAAAAATTATAACTATGCTTTAATAGGCAGTAGCTCGGATAAATATCTCTGGATTCTTAGTCGTACACCTCAACTTTCAAAGGAGACATTGGACCTATTACTTGAAAAGGCACGAAAACGAGGATATGATGTATCAAAACTAATCTGGGTAAAACAAAAAGAATCACTAAACCAAAAGCCAATCACCATGAAAAAGTTAACTCCTGAAGAAAAAGCCGTTATTATTGATAAAGGAACCGAGCGTCCATTTACCGGCATTTATTATAATAATCATGAAAAGGGCACATATAGCTGTAAGCAATGTGGTGCAGCCTTATATCGTTCCGAAGATAAATTTGACTCCGGTTGTGGCTGGCCTAGTTTTGACGATGAAATACCCGGAGCCATAAAGCGTATCCCTGATGCAGATGGAAAACGGACGGAAATAGTCTGTGACCGGTGTGGTGCTCACCTGGGACATGTTTTTAAAGGAGAAGGATTTACTCCAAAGAATACCCGTCATTGTGTAAACTCTATCTCACTTGATTTTGAACCCGGTAAGCCATAGTGACTTATTTCTGGTTTTATCCAGAGCTTTTATGCGATACTACTATAGATATATCTAAAATAATGCAATATATTTGGATTTTATTATAGATATATCTATATTTGCGAAAAGACTACTGAATATGTATAATGAACTATATGAACAATCGGGCAGTGATATTATCCAACAGTTGGGAAAACGATACAGTGACTATCGTAAACGGATGGGTTATACTCAAAAGGAAATAGCAGAAAAATCAGGATTGAGCGTATTTACAATTAGTTCTTTTGAAAATGGCTCTTCAACAGGGGTTACATTGGCTTCGTTTATCAGACTCCTGCGAGCTATAGATAGCCTTGATGAAATAGAAAAACTGTTGCCTGAACTTCCTGAAAGTCCTCGTGCATTATTTAAAAAACAGCAGAAAGGAAAATAATTATGGAAACGAACGTAGTCATGGTAAAACTATGGGGAATGCCGGTGGGTTATCTCTCATGGGATATAAAAAAGGATGTGGCTGTTTTTGAATATGAACCGGAATTCTTAGATAAAGGTTTGGATATTGCTCCGCTAACTATGTCTATCAATTCCCCTCGTAGCAAGAAACATATACCCTGGACAGGAGATAAAGATAAATTATATATGGGACTTCCACCGATGATTGCCGATTCACTCCCCGACAAATGGGGCCATTCCCTTTTTAGAGCATGGCTGCGGAATAATCATATTCCTGCAAAGAAAGTAAGCCCGGTAGATCATCTTTCGTTTATAGGTAGCCGTACAATGGGTGCGCTTGAATATGAACCGGCTCAGAAATTAGGTGACGATTCTGTTTTTTCGGTGGATATTCAACAACTCTATGAATTTGCTAAACAGGTATTGAACGAACGGGAAACGACAGTGATAAATGCTGAAAATTCCATTTTGTGGCAAGATTTGATAAAAATCAGTTCGTCGCCGGGAGGTAAGCGTCCGAAAGCGATTGTAGCAATTAATAAGGCTACCGGAGAAGTTATATCCGGACAGGGAAATATCCCTGAAGGTTTCGAGCATTTTATTATTAAATATGATGATAATTCATCCTATCCTTTTGCCAGGTTGGAATATGCTTATTACCGGATGGCTTTTGACGCAGGTATAAGTATGATGCCGTCCGAATTGCGTTCATACGGAAATGTCACCCATTTCCTTACCCGTCGGTTTGACCGTGTAGGTAATAACCGGATACATACACAAACATTAGCTGCCATGTTTCCGGGAAGTGATAGTTATGAGGATCTATTTACCGTAATACGCAGGCTTAACCTTCCGTATGAGGACAGCCGGCAACAATATCTGCGGATGGTGTTTAATGTACTTGCCCGTAATGTGGATGATCATACAAAAAACTTCAGTTTTTGTATGCCTCCCAACGGTATATGGCATTTGTCTCCAGCCTATGATTTGACTTATAGTGTTGATCTTTCTGCTCCTGCATTTTCTAATAGACATTCAATCACCGTAAATGGGAAAAATGAAGATATAACCCGCGAAGATTTGGAAACTGTTGCTCAGCGGAATGATATTCAAGATTATAAGTCTTTAATTGATATGGTAAGCAACGCTGTTGGTAGATTTAAGGAACATGCGAAGGAATTGAATATCGACCAACAATTAATTGATAGTATTGAATCTGATTTCGTCAGGGTATAAATAGGAACAAAATGTTCCTGAATTCAAGCTGATAATGCAATATTGCTTTATTTGCTTTTTACAGGGAGTCGTTCCCATATCCATAGAGGAATCATTCTCCAGAAAAATACTATAATAGCATATCTTCTATCAATCATAACGATACGCTTTTTCCGATTCAAAGCATTGATGATATGATTGGCAACGCGATCGGGTTTCATCAGTAGTGGGTAATTTCCATCTTTCAGAAGATCTGTTTCAACAAATCCGGGACGGATATCCGTAAAGCTGATATTCAGCTTTTCCATGTGCGAGAGTTGAGCCAAAGAGTTGATATAGGAGTTTTGAAAACGCTTAGTAGCCGAGTAAGCCGGGGCAGAGCCCAGCCCTTTTGTTCCGGCAATGGAGCTAATCACCGCCAAATGACCTCCTCCCTGTTTCCTGTAAAAGTTAAAAGCAGTTGTAACCATGCGGATAAATCCCTCCACATTGGTTTTTGCCGTATTGATTTCAATGTCTGGTTTCAATGCAATATTCTGATAACCTATGCCCGAACTAAGCAGAAACAGATCCATGCCACCTAACTTGTTGATCAGCAGTTGCAGTTTATCAGGAGCATCTTCATGTGTTACATCCAGGGCCTGAATCTCTATTTGACCGGGAGCAGTAGCACGAAATTCTTCTAATGCTGCCTGTCGTCTACCGGCAATGCCAACATGCCATCCCAATTTCAGATAACCTTTGGCCACCTCATACCCAATGCCCGAAGTAGCCCCTATAATAATCACTCGCTTCATATTATTTGTGTTTTTGATGAGCACAAAAATAGTGAGATTAATTCATAAAAGAGCACCAGAGATGTAATATTTGTTTCATTTGCCATTTACTAAATAGCGAAGCTTATGACTGTTACTGATGATTTTTATTTTTTCCCGTAGTCATCATACATTCATATTTCGTATCTTTGCGTACTAACTTTGGTGCGATAATATGGACGAAAATGTTCTCGAAAAGCTAAAAATACTTGCTGAATCGGCTAAGTACGATGTGTCGTGCTCATCCAGCGGAACTACCCGTGCCAATACAAAGGGCGGGATAGGAAGTGCTGCGGGGTGGGGCATCTGTCACAGCTTTGCAGAGGACGGGCGGTGCATCTCGCTTCTCAAAATTATGCTCACCAATTATTGCATTTACGACTGTGCTTATTGTATTAACCGCCGGAGTAATGACCTGAGACGGGCTACTTTCTCGGTTTCTGAACTGGTTAATCTTACCATCGAGTTTTATCGCAGAAATTATATTGAAGGTCTTTTCCTTAGTTCGGGCGTGGTTCGTAATCCTGATTATACCATGGAACGGTTGGTTAGGGTGGCGAAGGATTTACGGCTGGTTCATCGTTTTAACGGGTACATTCATCTTAAGAGTATTCCTGGAGCAAGTCAGGAACTGGTGAATGAGGCGGGATTGTATGCCGACCGGCTTAGTGTGAATATCGAGATTCCAAATGAAGAGAGTTTGAAACGATTGGCTCCGGAGAAAGATTTTCAAAGTGTATTTAAACCGATGCAGTACATTCAGCAAGGGGTGTTGGAAAATGTAGAGGAAAGAAAGAAGTATCGCTATGCTCCACGATTTGCTCCAGCCGGACAAAGTACGCAGATGATAGTGGGTGCTACGGCCGAGACGGACAAGGATATTCTCCGGTTATCGTCCTCTCTTTATGATCGTCCCAGTATGAAACGGGTTTATTATTCGGGTTATGTCCCGGTGAATGAATACGACAAACGTTTGCCGGCACTTAAACAGCCGCCTTTGGTTCGGGAAAATCGTTTGTATCAGGCCGACTGGCTGCTTCGGTTCTATCAGTTCAAAGTGGATGAGATTGTGAACGATGCGTTTCCTGATCTGGATCTGGAGATTGATCCTAAACTATCATGGGCATTGCGGCATCCCGAATCTTTTCCGGTGGATATAAACAAGGCCGATTATGAAATGCTTCTTCGCGTACCTGGCATCGGAGTGAAATCGGCAAAGCTGATTGTAGTTTCGCGACGCTTTTCAACTCTGAATGCATCTCAACTAAAGAAGATAGGAGTGGTAATGAAAAAAGCACAGTACTTTATTACCTGCAATGAACTACCTATGCGTTCGATGAATGATATGAATCCCGATTCAGTTCGTCGCCTGCTCACTACTAAACCCGGCAAAAAGGTGGATGACAGACAATTGATCTTACCATTTAAAGAAGAAGAGAATGACGAGCTTCATCTACGATAAAACCTTTGAAGGACTGCTAACGGCTGTATTCGATGCTTATTTCCGGAAAACATTTCCGGAAGCATTGCTGGCTGAAGGAGAGCCGTTGCCGTTGTTTTGTGATGAGGTTTTCACCATTTACACGGATAACGGGAAAGCCGAACGTGTGTGGAAAGGATTGCAAAATAAACTTTCACGCACAGCGGTTTCGTGTCTTACAGTATGCTGGCTTTCGGAACTGCCTGATATTGACATGCTTCTTTTCCGTTATATACGTAAAACCTTTGATGCACCAGCTTCCATTGAACTTAATTTTGGTGATGCAGATGTATTGGAAGTTACAAAGATATTTAAAAAAGTGACTAACGAGAGAGAACGGGTACTTCAGTTTCTCCGCTTTCAGAAAGCAACGGACGGCACTTTTTTTGCAGCCATAGAGCCCATGTATAATGTATTGTCATTGGTAGTGAGTCATTTTCAAGATCGCTTTGCCGACCAGAAATGGCTTATTTATGATCTTAAACGGGAGTACGGTTACTATTACGATCTTTTCACAGTAACAGAAGTGCGCTTTGAAGATAAAGAATCCCATCTTCTTTCCGGCATATTAAGCGATGACCTGATGGTGCAGGATGAGAAACTCTTTCAGCAGTTATGGAAGGAATATTTCAAATCAATCACCATCAAAGAACGCCTTAACCCCAAACTTCACAAACAACATTTACCTGTCCGCTTCTGGAAATACTTAACAGAGAAACAGAAATAATTCCTATTAGCGTGAAATGAATATTAAGAATGAAATATTATAGATTTCAGGTATTATTCTTTTATGTTGATACTGAACGGATTAAATTAGAATTAACGAGCATGGGAATAGCGTCATCTCCGGAATTTTCTTCTATGTATAGAGGGACGGTAAATTTGAAATTACTACCCTTACCTAATTCACTCTCCACCCATATTTTACCACTGTGCTTTTCCACAAACTCTTTACAAATAAAGAGTCCTAAACCAGTTCCTTCTTCCCCGTCAGTTCCATTTGTTGTATATTGTTCTGATAATTTCCAAAGTTTAGCCTGATTTTCTGGGCTAATACCTATTCCATTGTCAGATACTGTGATAACAAGATCTTTGTTTCTCTTTTCAGCATAAACAGTAATACTACCGTGGGGGAGGGTAAACTTCACGGCATTTGATATTAAATTTCTTAATATTGTTTTAAGCATATTTGAATCGGCAAAGAGAAAACACTTTTCTTGCTCAATAAAGTTTATCGTGATTTTCTTTTTCTGTATTTGATTATATAAACTATCAATCGCTATTTTATATAAATATTCAGGGAATACCTTCTGAGGATTAAAAGCTAATTTCCCTAATTGTGATTTTGACCATAATAATAAGTCTTCCAATAAGGCATAGGTTTGATGACTGGTCTGATTAATTAATGTTATCTGTTCTTCGATTTCATCTATACTGAAGTTTTTCAGGTTTTCAACGAGAAGGTCAGAAAAACCTAACAATACAACAAATGGATTTTTTAAATCATGTGCAATGATTGAAAAGAATTTATCTTTTGTAGCATTAGCTTCCTCCAACTTGAGGTTAGCTATGTTTAGCTGGTCTAATGTCTGTTGAAGAGTATGCTTCTCTTTAATCAGTTGCCGTTGTAGATTGGTTATTTCGCAATTTAAATCATACATTGATTCATTTTGTCTGGTAAGCTCTTTTGCATCTGCAACACCAATAATAAGCAGTTCATTGTTTTTAATGAAAACCTGCGATTTGATGGATTTAACTTTATCAGTCGATTGGTCTCCAAGCGTCAGGAAGCCTTCATAGATCAGAGACGTGTCTCTTTTTTTCTGAATCAATTTGTCAAAAGTGGGATTTATTAAACTTTTGTAAGGTTCATCAATGAAAAAAGAAGTCATTGCTTTGTTGGCAAAAAACAGATTCCCATCAGTAGAAAATAGTGCAACGCAGATATAGTTCTTATTGAAGATGGAAAATTTGATTTCATCCATCCAGTTTGAAAAAAGTATGTTTATATGCTCTTTATCCATCGCTGTTATTAAAAATTTAAGGTTCTAATTTTTCAGAAATTGCTCAACTCTATATATATCAGGGGAATAGATTACGTTTTTACATTTCAATAAAGCATCATGTCCGCCCTGTCTGAATGCTTGTCCTCCAAGCATAATTGGAAGTTCAGCAAATTCATTCCTTATAGATCCTACTATGCTCTCTATTTTCGGCAAGTGAAAATCAATGTTCAAAGATAAGGCAATAAGATCGGGCTTAGTATCACTTATGAAGCTAATCAAATCTTTTGTAAGAACGTTTGCACCAAGAAAAAAGGTATTCCAGCCATTCATTTCAAAAATATCAGCAACCATTCTTATTCCTATCTGATGACGTTCATTTTCAACACACGCAGCAACAACCGTTTTATTTACTTTATTATTAGAAATAACTTTCGAATATAGTTCGTTTAATAGAGTGTCGACTATTGCAGTAGCTAAATGTTCTGTTGCAACACCGATTTTGCCGCATTCCCACATTTCTCCAATATCATAAAGAGCCTTTTTAATATGAATCTCAAAGATATCTTCAATTGTAACATTGCTGCTAAGTAAATTACTAATAATTTCAGTGCACTTTAACTTATTCCCTGTAATTAGCGAATGAAGGAATTCATTATCTGCTGAATTGTTAATCATAGCTTTATTGTGTCATTGTATATTTTATTTTGCTTATCTGTTTTTTAAGCCTGTTGAAATAGAACAATAAAAAGCTAAGAGTGTTTACTTATTATCTGTATATTTTCTATTTTTTTTAGTTAAATTCTAAATATACATATACAGAATTGATTTGAAGGAAGCGCAATGGCAATATTTACAAAGAATGTTACCGTACTCCTAATAATTTCACCTCAAAAATCAAGGTAGAGCAGGACTTTCCAAATTTACTTCAGAACCGGTAACAGAATCCGGGAGGCCTGATATTGCTGATGGTAAATCTTTATATCCGATTTTATAAAATCAGAATCATTGCAATGATAGATATCTACAAACTGCTGCGGATTTCTATCCACCAGTGGAAACCATGAACTTTGAATCTGAATCATCATCCGATGCCCTTTCATGAAAGTATGTGCTATATCTGTCAGTTTGAAAGATACGGTTGTGGGTTTATTGGGAATAAATGCTTCAGGCTGTTCAAAACTATTCCGGTATCTGCCCCGCATCACATCACCACGAACCAGCATCTGATAACCATTCATCAGATAGCTTTGCCCGTTTCCCTCTCCATATACCTTTGCATCGTAAGAGAAATCATCCGGAAATACATCTATCAGTTTTACTACAAAATCAGCGTCCGTAGTAGAAATGCTCACTTTTAAATCAGCAATAAGTTCTCCTCCAAGAGTAAGATCTTCCTTTAGTGGCTCCGTTTCAAACGAAATAACATCAGGACGACGTTCTGCAAAACGCTGGTCGTCAGTCATATATTCTATGCCCCTATTCTGTTGAATTCTGCTAGTATAAGGAACAGGGTTCGATGGATCGGAAGTGTATTTTGTATATGAACTAGAAGTGTTAGGAGCAGTAAACTGAAGTGTTCCATTGTTACATAAATATAGGGGAGTCATTACCGTCTCTTTGGGAGGCCATGAGTCAAAGACCTTCCATTTATTTTCTCCGGAAAAGAATACTGTTGCTTTTTTCATATCCTCAACATTGCCTTTCCCTTTCAGGTAATAGTTGAAAAACTTATTTTCAGATTCCTTGAAATAAATCGAAGTATTACTTCCAAAGCGGATATTTCCTAAATAAGTACTATAATCCGACAGCCATCCTCCATGATTCCAAGGACCTATTACCAGATTCAGCTTTGTATCCGGGCTTTGTTTATTTATCGTTTTGTATAATTCCCATGTACCATAACCATCTTCAGCATCAAATAGCCCTCCAACCACTAGAACTGCCGGTTTAATATTGTAACAGCCATTACGAGTATTACGAGCTTTCCACCACGAATCATAATTGGGATGTTCTGTCACGTCGTTCCAGAATTGAATGCTATCTCCAAGCAGTCTTGTCAGATTCTTAATCGCTCCAGATTTTAAAAAGAAAGAATATTCATCAGTAGTATAAAAAGGTTTAGATCCTTCTGGTTGAGAAGCCGTTGGCACAGGACGAGGACGATCTATATAAGGCAGGAAACTAAAAGCATCACTTAGCATCAGTGCTCCATTGTGATGTATGTCATCTCCCTTAAACCAATCCGTTACAGGTGCTTGCGGACAAATAGCTTTAATTGCCGGGTGATTGCTTAATGCAGCCATTAGTGAATAAAATCCCAGATAAGAACATCCCGATACTCCAACATTCCCATTGTTATCAACCGTATTTTTCAATAGCCATTCTACAGTGTCGTATGTATCACTGGCTTCATCTATATCTGTTTTCTTTTTCTTATTTGGATTAAATGGGCGAACATTTACAAAATTTCCTTCACTCATCCATTTTCCACGCACATCCTGAAATACAAAAATATACCCTTCTTTGGAATATTCACACCATGAATTCCAAAGTTGATTATTCATCTCTTTGCCGTAGTTCCCAATACTGTAGGGGGTACGGGACATTAAAACAGGATGCTTCTCTGATTTGGAAATGGGTTCGTAAATTGCTGTATAAAGTTTAATCCCATCTCTCATAGGAATCATTACTTCTCTTTTTGTGTAATTCTCTTTTACCCATTTCTCATCAATAACCTGTGAATAAGATATTGCGAAAAAGGCTAGAAGAATAAACAATATATATGTGCGTTTCATCTGATTATAATAAGTAATTATCAATATTATGTAGCAGACAAATATAATAGTTTTACTTTAAACAAAATAGATGTTTCAAAAGTATTATTCTAATTTTCAGTATATGAGTTGCTGATACAAAACTAATTGCTACCCTTCGTTGTTTATACATGATATAAATAAGAAAAACTATTATGGAATATGAACTAGCAATTATAGGTGGTGGACCTGCAGGTTATAATGCTGCGGAAAGAGCTGCTTCAAACGGTCTGAAAACAGTCCTTTTTGAGAAAAATGCAATTGGAGGAGTATGTCTCAATGAGGGTTGTATTCCTACCAAAACATTGTTGTATTCGGCAAAGATTCTGGATAATATAAAAAGTGCTTCAAAATATGGAATTCTGGTAGATGGTAATCCGACTTTCGACTTTGAGAAAATTATGAGTCGCAAGAATAAAGTCGTTAAGAAACTTACTTCCGGGGTTGGTATGAAATTAAAAGCTCATGGTGTTCATCTTGTGGAGGGTATAGCTACTGTTTTGGGTGAAAAAGATGAGGTTATCAACATCTCTTGTAATAATGAGATTTATTCGGTGAAGTATTTGTTGCTCTGCGCCGGCTCTGAAACAGTGATTCCTCCTATCAAAGGTTTATCAGAAACCGAATACTGGACTTCAAAAGAAGCTCTGGAAATCAAAGTGTTGCCAAATTCTCTTGCCATTATAGGAGGAGGAGTAATCGGGATGGAGTTTGCTTCATTCTTCAACAGCATGGGTGTTAAAGTTACCGTTATTGAAATGATGCCCGAAATACTGGGAGTAATGGACAAGGAAACGTCTGCTATGCTAAGGGCTGATTACACCAAGAAGGGTGTACGCTTTTTAGTTGATACCAAAGTTACGGAAGTATCTGCCGGTAAAGTCTTTGTTGAAAAGAATGGTAAGTCCGAAATAATAGAAGTTGAAAAGATTCTGATGAGTGTAGGGCGAAGACCCGTTACTGCAAATTTGGGGCTTCAAAATCTTAATATAGAACTTCAGAGAAGCGGAGTGAAAGTTAATGAATTTATGCAGACAAGCCACCCCCGTGTTTATGCTTGTGGTGATATTACAGGCTATTCGCTGCTTGCACATACTGCAATTCGTGAAGGCGAAGTGGCTATCAATCACATTCTGGGCATTGATGATAAAATGAACTACGCTGCTATTCCCGGAGTGGTTTACACAAATCCTGAAATGGCCGGAGCCGGAAAAACAGAAGAAGAGTTAACTGCAAATGGAGTTAATTATCATGTATTAAAACTACCGATGGCCTATTCGGGAAGGTTTGTTGCCGAAAATGAACTTGGTAGCGGGCTTTGTAAATTGATTATAGATGATGATAATCATATTATAGGGTGTCATCTGTTGGGTAATCCGGCATCCGAGCTAATTGTTAATATGAGCCTGGCTATTGAGAAAGGATACACAGTGGAAGAACTGAAAAAGCAGATATTTCCACATCCTACTGTTAGTGAGATTATCCGTGAAACGCTGTTTTCTTAGTAAATAAAGATCATCAAAGAAATAAAGAAATGCTCTGCATAAATAATAGATTTACCGATGCTTATTTTAATCTGGCTGCTGAAGAATATCTGCTGCATTCATTTTCAGAGAATATTTTTATGTTGTGGCAAAATGAGCCATCCGTCATTATAGGGAAGCATCAGAATATCTGGGCAGAGGTAAACTTCGATTTCGTACGGGATAAACAAATAAAAGTAGTGCGTAGATTCTCGGGTGGCGGAGCTGTTTATCATGATCTTGGCAATCTTAATTTTACCTTTATAGAGAACAGCTGTAATGCCGATTTTGACAAATTCTCAAAACAGATTATTAATATGCTCACAGGGATGGGAGTTGATGCAAAAGCTGACGACCGGCGTGCCCTTACCATTGATGGGTTGAAGATATCGGGAAGTGCGCAGTGCATTCATAAAAAGAGAGTAATGTACCATGCAACGCTCCTTTTTTCAACCGATCTGGCAAACCTGTCTGCTGCTTTGCTTACTAACCCGGAGCAACTTAATAGCAGTGCTGCGAAGCAGCGATCTGTTTCCGTAAAATCTGTACGAAGTCCGGTAACCAATATTCGTGAATATATACCCGGTTCAATGCAAATACAGGATTTTAAGAGGTTAGCAATGAACTATTTTATAGAAAATACTGAGGGGAACCATACTTATTTGTTTAGTGAAGAAGATGTAACAGCCATCGGGCAATTGAGAGAACAGAAATATTCCACATCAGACTGGAATTTTAATGCTTCTTTTCATAAATAACCGATTCTGAAACAATCCGTTCCCTGTTCTTGTTTAATAAATACTATTGTAAATTCTGATGAATATACTTTTAAAAATTAGTACCTATGTCTACATTTGAAATAAAAATGCCCAAACTGGGCGAAAGCATAACTGAAGGAACCATTATGACCTGGTCTGTAAAAGTGGGCGATGTTATAAAGGAAGACGATATTTTGTTTGAAGTAAGTACGGCCAAAGTGAGTGCCGAAATACCCTCTCCGGTCGATGGTAAGATTCTTGAGTTACTTTTCAAGGAAGGAGATACTGTTCCGGTGGGTACGGTTGTTGCTATCGTGCAGCTGGAAGGCGATTCTGTCCAGGAAGTTGCCGAAGCGACTCCCGAAAATGCGTCTGAAAGGACACAAAATATTTCTGCATCAGCTACTGCTCCTGTAATTGAAGCTGCGGTTGCACCAGTTAAGAATGTGAAAGATGAAGAGACCAGATGGCTATCACCCATAGTACTTCAGATTGCTCAGGAGGCTCAGTTATCGCAAGAGGAACTGGACAGCATTCCGGGTACAGGCTATTTAGGGCGTTTAAGTAAGAAAGATATTAAAGAGTATGTCGATCAGAAAAGGAGAGGGGTGCAAATGGCTGTTCGGGCTACAGAAACGAAAGTCGTTGCTGAGCCTAAACCATCTTCTGTGACTGAACCCAAACCTGATGTTGAGGCTAAAACTGTGGCAGAAACAAAACCATCCTCTGTTGCTGAATCTAAACCGGCTTCGTCAGTTGGAATTTCTCTTTCTGAAGGAGATGAGGTTGTAGAAATGGACTTTATCCGTCGGATAATAGCAGACAGCATGGTTCACTCTAAAAACGTATCGCCACATGTTACTACTATTGTAGAGGTTGATGTAACTAAACTGGTACGCTGGCGCGAACGTAATAAAGAAGCCTTTTTGCGTCACGAAGGTATCAGCCTTACTTATATGCCGGCTATTGTTGAGGCTGTAACGAAAGCACTTATCGAATTTCGATATGTGAATGCATCGGTAGACGGCTATCGTATGATACTAAAAAAACATATAAATATAGGTGTAGCAGTATCGCTTAATGATGGAAATCTCATTGTTCCCGTTATACACGATGCTGATAAATTAAGTCTAAGCGGACTTGCTGCGAACATTGATTCTCTGGCATCTAAAGCCCGCAGTAAGAAATTATCTGCCGATGATATTCAGGGTGGAACCTTTACCATAACTAACTTCGGATCATTTAAAAACATTATTGGTACCCCTATTATCAACCAACCGGAGGTAGCTATTCTTGGTGTAGGTTATATTGAGAAAAAACCTGCTGTTGTTGAAACTCCCGAAGGCGATACCATCGCAATCCGTCATAAAATGTATCTTTCACTCTCTTATGACCATCGCATTGTGAATGGTGCACTGGGAGGTGCTTTTCTGAAACGCATTGCTGATTATCTGGAAAACTGGAATGCTTGATTTACAGATTGGGCAGTAATTTATTAAAAGACAAAACAATATGAAAAAGTTCGATATAAAGACAACTGATAAAGCGACTCTCAAAAAATGGTATCATCTGATGACACTTGGAAGAACATTGGATGAGAAAGCACCTGCTTATTTATTGCAATCATTGGGGTGGTCGTTTCATGCACCTTATGCCGGGCATGATGGTATTCAGCTTGCTATGGGGCAGGTTTTCACAAAAGGGGAAGATTTTCTGTTCCCTTATTATCGTGATATGCTTGCTGCACTTTCTGCTGGAATGACTGCGGAAGAAATAATACTTAACGGACTGTCAAAAACAACCGACCTCACAAGTGGAGGACGACACATGTCCAATCATTTTGCAAAAATGGAGTGGAATATAGAGAATATCTCATCGGCCACAGGTACTCAGGATCTTCATGCTGTTGGTGTGGCTCGTGCAATGGTGTATTATGGTCACAAAGGAGTGGCCATTACATCCCATGGTGAGTCTTCAACATCCGAAGGCTATGTATATGAGGCCATCAACGGAGCAAGTACCGAGCAATTGCCTGTTATCTTTGTGATACAGGATAATGGTTTTGGAATCTCTGTACCAAAGAAAGATCAGACTGCTAATCGTAAAGTTGCAGCTAATTTTTCAGGATTCAGGAATCTGAAGATTATTTATTGCAACGGAAAAGATGTGTTCGATTCAATGAATGCAATGACTGAGGCTCGTGAATATGCCATCACTACTCATAATCCGGTTATTGTTCATGCCAACTGTATACGTATTGGTTCACACTCTAACTCAGATAAACATGTTTTATATCGGGATGATAATGAACTGGCCTATGTGAAAGCTGCCGATCCATTACAAAAATTCCGGAGGATGCTGTTACGTTACGAGCGGTTTACGGAGGATGAACTTAAGAAGATTGAGGAGGAAGCAAAGAAAGAGCTGAGTGCAGCCAATAAGAAAGCCATTGCTGCACCCGATCCTGACGCATCAACGGTTCTCGATTTCGTACTTCCTGAACCCTATCTGCCTAAAGTCTACACTGATGGAACTCACAACAAGGAGGGAGAAAAGACGAACCTTGTCACTGCCATCAATGAAACATTAAAGGCTGAGTTCAGATACAATCCTGATACTTTTTTGTGGGGACAGGATGTTGCTAATAAAGATAAAGGTGGTGTATTTAATGTAACCAAAGGCTTGCAACAGGAGTTTGGTATAAAGCGAGTATTTAATGCACCAATAGCAGAAGATTATATTGTTGGTACAGCTAATGGAATGAGTCGTTTCGATCCTAAAATACGAATAGTCATTGAGGGAGCTGAATTTGCCGATTATTTCTGGCCGGGTGTAGAACAATATGTTGAGTGTACACATGAATACTGGCGGAGCAATGGACAGTTTGTGCCAAACGTAACAGTACGTCTTGCTTCCGGAGGTTATATTGGCGGAGGATTGTATCATTCGCAAACACTTGAAGGAGCATTAACCACACTCCCCGGTGCCCGCATTGTATACCCTTCCTTTGCCGATGATGCAGCAGGATTATTACGTACCAGTATGCGTTCCAAAGGATTCACCTTATTCCTAGAACCAAAAGCATTGTATAATGCCGTTGAGGCTGCCACTGTAGTTCCCGATGATTTTGAAGTCCCTTTTGGGAAAGCCAGGATTCGTCGTGAAGGTACAGATCTTAGCATTATTACTTACGGAAATACAACCCATTTCTGTCTTGCAGTAGCAGAGCGTCTGGCCAAAGAGCATAACTGGAGCGTGGAGGTAATAGATCTTCGTTCACTGATTCCGCTCGATAAAGAGACAATCTTTGAGTCTGTAAAGAAAACCAGTAAGGTACTGGTAGTGCACGAAGATAAAGTCTTTTCAGGATTTGGGGCAGAGATTGCAGCAATGATTGGAACAGAAATGTTTCGTTATCTGGATGCACCTATTCAGCGGGTAGGTTCAATCTTTACACCGGTAGGCTTCCATCCTAATTTTGAAAAAGCCATTCTTCCCGGCGAAGATCGTATATATAAGGCTGCAAAAGAGTTACTTGAATATTAATAAATAAGAAATATAAACGATGAAAAAGATTGGATTATTTTATGGAACCAGTACCACCAAAACAGCTTCCATTGCGCAGAAAATACAAGAGGCATTTGGTCAGGCCGATTTAGATATCGTTCCAATAGAGAGTGCGTGGAAAGAAGAGTTCCTTACTTATAACTATTTGATAGTAGGCACTTCCACCTGGTTTGATGGCGAGTTGCCCACTTACTGGGATGAGGTAATGCCTGAACTTACAGCTTTAGAACTTCAGGATAAAAAAGTAGCGATCTTCGGTCTTGGAGATCAGGTAAACTATCCTGATAATTTTGTTGACGGAATAGGTGTTCTGGCAGAAGCATTTGAAACGGCCGGAGCAAAACTTGTAGGACTGACTTCTCCGGAGGGTTATACCTTTAATCAGTCTCATGCGCTAAAAGACGGTAAACTTCAGGGACTGGCTCTGGATATTGAGAACCAGTCAGATCAGACAGAAAAAAGAATCAAGGATTGGGTAGCACAACTAAAGAAAGAATTTGCATAATTATCAGGGGTTATCTCACCATTGGTAATTCCACTTTAAGAATCAGGGTAGAGTAGGGTTTTATTTCCCCTGCTGCCCTGGTTCTTTACTTTCTTATATTCTTTATGCTCATATATTGTTTTTATGTGTTATATCTCGAATTTGCTTTTATCCATGGGTACAGCACCAACTTCAGCACCAAAAAGATTCAGAATCTGATTTACTTTGTCAAGACGTAAAGATTGCTTTCCCCGTTCCAGTTCACGCACAAAACGAAGTCCAACTCCCGACTTCTCAGATAGTTCAACTTGCGTAAGATTATACTGCTTACGCATCTGCTTTACATATTTGGAAAGAGATAGATATTCCATATTATACCCGTTTGGGTACAAATATGGAAAATTAAATAGATATTGTACCCTTTTGGGTATAATTTTATGTCTTTATAGGTTGTTTATACCCGATTGGGCATAAAATAAGGCCTTTAATATCGGTTAAATGCTATTTATTCAAAAGCTTTTGTTGTCTATGCACCTCTTTTTATTTAATGCAAACATATATAGAAGAAATACAATGAATAAAAATAGTACTGCCTTTGATGAAGTTCTTTAATTGAGATCAAAAACAACTCTCGTTCTTTGCTCTTTTTTTTGTTTTATGCGTATGTGAATATTCTTTCCTGTAAAGATCCAAGCCGGTATCATTTATTCAATTAAAAAATAAGTCCTGCAATAAAACGTTTTTCATTATTCTACTGTAGAATTATCCTTAATTGCAATGTTGATAATATTCTAAAGCCTTTTTATTGCATGAAAAATAAATATTAATTTTTAGTTCATTTTGAGCAGATGTTCATTATCTTTGTGCCGTAACATTAATAATAGCTATGTCCGGAAGACCTAAAATTATAAGAAAAATAGCGGTTCCCCCTGTTGCTTCAGGGTTCAGACCGTATGGAATGGCACAGACTGCCAAAAAGAGAGAATCATTGTTTCTCTTATATGAAGAGTATGAGGCTATGCGTCTTTGTGACTATGAGAAGTATACTCAGGAAGAGGCCTCATTGTTTATGAATGTGTCACGTCCCACACTATCGCGTATATATATGTCTGGCAAGGAAAAAATAGCACAGGCTTTTGTTGAAGGGCGTAATATAATAATCGAGGGAGGAAAAGTTTACTTTGACAGTGAATGGTATTCTTGCTATTCTTGCGGTAGCTTTTTTAATAATCCTTCGGAAGAAGAACTGGAACAATGTCCTTTGTGTGGCAGTACTGATATTCATAATTATGAAAGTATTTCTGAAGAGAAGAAAGAAAAATCATTTACCCTTGATTATGGTGGGTGTGGAAGAGGTAACTGTTCAAACAAGCACAGAAGAGGACGTAGATGTAAAGCAGAATAATTTTTTAATTATTTAAAAGAATAAAAATATGAAAGTAGCAATTTCAAGTTCCGGAGATAACTTGAGTAGTAAATTGGACAGACGCTTTGGACGTTGTTCCTTTTTTGCAATTTATGATACGGAAACAAAGGAGGTCGAGTTTATTGTAAATCCCAATAAAGATGTTGAAGAGGGAGCTGGTCCGGCTGCCGTTCAGCTAGTGGCATCTGTGCCGGTGCAAAAGGTTGTTTCCGGTGAGTTCGGATTTAAAATGAAGTCGTTATTAGTCGATTTAAGAATACAGATGATTGCTCTTAAGGATTCTGATAAAACAATTGAAGACGTAATTGAACTATTGAACCATTAATTACATTAAACTATGCCGCATTTAGATGGAACTGGTCCTGACGGGAAAGCTTCTCAGTCTGGAAGAAAACTAGGAAACTGTGTTGAATCTACAAAAGAAGAACTTTTGCAGAAGCTTGGTAAAGGTGAAGGAAAAAGAAGATATTCAGGTGGCGGAGATGGTGATAAGAAACGTTTAAAAAGCAGTAATAAATTGAAATAATAAGATAAAAAAAATGAATAAACGAATTGCAATACCTGTAGAGGGTGGAATGTTATGTGAACATTTTGGTCATTGTGAATATTTTTATGTGGCCGATGTGGTAAATAATGAGATAGTAAAAGAAGAACGTATTACTCCTCCTGAACATCAGCCGGGACTCTATCCTGCATGGGTTGCCGGTAAAGGAGTGTCGATTGTTATAGCTGGTGGAATGGGAGAGAAAGCAAAACAACTTTTTCGTCAGCAAAATGTTGATTTACATGTAGGCGCAGAAAAGAAAGACCCCAAAGAACTTATACTTGATTTTATCAATGGGAACTTAATCGACGGTGCCAATACTTGTAATCATCATGAGCATGAACATAGCTGTAGCTAGTGGTAAAGGTGGAACGGGTAAAACATTCTTTTCTACGAATCTGTATCACTCGCTCCGTGGCATGAATTATTCTGTATGCTTGGTTGATTGTGATGCTGAAGTACCTAATTCTTTTATTTTTTTTCCGGTAAAGAAAGTTAAAGAATATGTGGTTACTGAATATAGACCTGTTATCGACCGAACCAACTGTGTTCTTTGTGGAAAATGTGCTGAATATTGTAACTATAATGCTATCTTTTTTTTGCCGGCGATGAATAAGATTCAATTGCTTGATGATTTGTGTCACGGCTGTGCAGCTTGCTCTGTTGCATGTGATTATTCGGCAATACGAGATTCTTATAAATTTATAGGAAAGGTTACATCCTATAAAACGGATGAAGATGGCGCATGTATGTTTGAAGCAAAAATGACACCCGGAGTTTCATCTCCTGTTCCTATTATTAAGCCGGCTGTGAAGATGGCAAAAGAGCAGGCAGTAAAGCAGAATATTGATTATGTGATACTTGATTCTCCACCAGGAACGGCTTGCCCTTTCATACAAACAGCTTCTCATGCCGATTTTGTGATTTTGGTAACAGAGCCCACACCTTTTGGATTAAGTGATTTAAAGCAGACTGTTGAGACTTTGAAAACCATGAATAAAGAGATGGGGGTTGTTGTAAACCGAGCTGGAATAGGAAACAGAGAAGTTTATCAATATCTGGAAGATGAATCAATTCCGCTGTTGGGTGAAATACCTTTTGATAAAGAAATAGCTCTTTGTTATTCTGAAGGAAAAATAGCAGTAAAGGATATTCCTTCTTTGAAAGTTGAATTTGAAAATATAGTCAATAAAATAGTTCGTTATGGAAATAGCAGTAATTAGTGGTAAGGGAGGTACCGGAAAATCAAGCATTTGTTCTGCTTTTATCTCTATTGCTCAGTCTGTGGTGGCTGTTGATTGTGATGTAGATGCCTCGAATCTTTATTTGTTGTTTTCGCCATCCTGTAAGGAAGAGCGGGTTTTTGTATCCGGTAGCCATGCGGTGATAGATTATGAGAAATGCAATAATTGCAATTTATGTCTTAATCTCTGCCGTTTTGATGCTATTTCTAAGATAAACGGGAAGATATTGATCTCAGAATCCAGCTGTGACGGTTGTTATTTATGTTCTCGTGTGTGCCCCGTTCAGGCAATCACAATGGTTCCTGCTGACAAGAGCCGTATGTATGCCGGAACCTTCCGTTATGGAGATATGGTTTATGGTCATTTGGCTCCAGGGGAAGAAAATTCGGGGAAGCTGGTAAATCTATTGAGAGATAAGGCGAAAAAATATGTGGAAGATTGCGGATATCAAACAGTAATACTGGATGGACCTCCCGGAATTGGTTGTCCTGTAATATCTACTATAACAGGAGTTGACAGGGTGGTAGTTGTAACAGAACCAACAATTTCTGGTTTTCAGGACATGAAACGCGTGGTCGAGGTTGTTTGCCGGTTTTCTATTCATTTATCGGTCATAATTAATAAGTATGATTTGAATTTGGATATCAGTAAGCAGATTGATAAATGGTGTGAAGACATGGAAATACCTGTTGTAGCTCATTTGCCTTTTGATCCTGACTTTGTAGACGCAATGGTAGCCGGTAAAACAATCATTGAGTACAATAAGGAAAGTGAAGTCTCTCGTTTAATTGAATCTGCTTATCATAGCATAATCAATAATTAGTGTATTTGAATTTATTCATTAATAAAATTAGTGAACATGTTTGGGAAAAATAATGGTTTTTGTGGTGGCCCGCATAGAAACGGGTGCATCAATGATGCAGAAGATATTTGTGTCTGTCCATCATGTGGATACACGATTGAGCACCAACGCGGAGTTCCTTGTAACTCCTTGTTGTGCCCCAAATGTAATTGTCATTTAGTTAGAAAAATAGTTTTAGAAATGTCTGAAGATACAGAACCGAAGAAAAAAAAGAGCCCGAAGAGTGATAAACCTTATCCAAAGGTTAATGCTGCATTGTGCATGGGTTGTGGTGAATGTGAATCAATTTGCCCTGCCAGTGCAATTAGCTTTATAGAAAGCGTGGCCTTTATTGATGAAAGTAAATGCGAAAAATGCCAGTTATGTGTAGCCGTATGCCCGGTGGAAGCTATTAGTTGAATTCGATTTTTTAAGATAAACAAAATGAAACAAGTTGTCGATAAAATCTCATTGAATGGGGTTAAAAATATTATTATTGTTGCTTCAGGCAAAGGAGGAGTAGGAAAGTCTACTATTTCTGCCAATCTGGCTATAACTCTTGCACAAAAAGGGTTTAAAACAGCATTGGTAGATGCTGATATTTACGGACCATCCATTCCAAAAATGTTTGATATAGAAAATGAAAGACCTGCTTTATCAGATGTAGTGAAAGATAAAATGGAGCCAATAGAAAAGTATGGAGTGAAGATAAATTCTATCGGTTTCTTTGTTGAAAAAGATAAATCAATTATCTGGCGCGGACCGATGGTATCAAATGCAATAACTCAATTATTCACAGATACATATTGGGGAGAGATTGATTATATGATTATTGATTTCCCTCCGGGAACAGGCGATATCCAGATTACCACTGTTCAGAAATTTAATATCAATGGTGCAATTATAGTTACTACCCCTCAGGAAATAGCTATTAATGACGCGCGCAAAGGAGCCGAGATGTTCATTAATTCCAGCATAGAAGTTCCACTATTAGGATTAGTTGAGAACATGTCCTGGTTCACTCCAAAGCAGCACCCCGATGAAAAGTATTATATTTTCGGAAAAGATGGTGGTCATATTTTATCAAGTGAGTTAGGAACACCTTTGTTGGCACAGGTCCCACTTATCAAAGAAGTTGGTGAAGCTGCAGAACAGGGCGGAAAATATTCTGATTTTAAGAATGAAGAATTGAACCTTATTTTTGATAAACTGGCAGAGAGTGTAATTCAGATTGTTCCTGTTAAATAATAGAATCTATAATGATCAGTCATCAATGTAAATTACGGGTATTATATCCGGATACTGATAAGATGGGCTATGTACACCATTCAAATTATGCTCGTTATTGTGAGAAAGCCCGTTGGGAATTATTAAGAGATCTAGGTGTTTCTTATAAGGATATTGAAGATGCAGGTGTTATGTTACCTGTTGTCGGTATGAGTTTTAAATATCTGAAACCAGCAGTGTATGATGAGCTGCTTAGAATTGAAACTCAATTAAGTGAAATAAAAGGACCTTTATTGAAGTTTGATTATTCAATTTTCAATGAGAAAAATGAGCTAATAAATAAAGGCGAAACAACTCTTGCTTTTGTTGATGCGCAAACTCGCAAACCTTGCCATCCTTCGCCACTTCTTTTAAAGGCTTTAAAAGAAAGAGAAAATATTGTGAATTAATTGTTAGAAATTAGATATTTCGTAATCAGTGATAGTTGAGGGGTCGTTGAGATTCTTAATACTATAATTTTAGCTCTTTTTGTTAGCCATTTCTTGTGAATGAGCTAAAGTGTTTTTTTTAGTCTTATTATAAGTCCGAAGGATAAGAACTTTATTCTTCGGACTTTGAAAATGAAACCTGTTTATATTTAGAAAGATGGAAGATAGAATTGATAAAGCCGTAGAGCTTTTTAAGAGTGGGTATAACTGTTCACAATCTGTAGTGGCTGCCTTTGCCGATTTATATGGTTTTACAGATGAACAGGCTTTGCGTGTATCTGCCTCGTTTGGCGCAGGTATAGGTCGTATGCGCGAAACCTGCGGAGCAGCCTGTGGTATGTTTATTTTGGCCGGACTCGAAAATGGTTCAACCATACCTAAAGATCAAAAGGGAAAAGGAGAAAATTATAAGTTGGTTCAGGACTTAGCTGCAGTCTTTAAAGAACGTAACGGCTCTCTTATTTGTGGTGAATTGTTGGGACTTAAAAAAGATCATGCCATTTCATCTGTACCCGAAGAGCGTACAACTACTTATTTCGAAAAACGTCCGTGTGCAAAGATGGTGGAAGAGGCTGCAAGAATATGGGTGGAATATATGGAAGCCCAACAATTGTAATTACTACCTTAAAACGAATTTTTTTAAAAGCGAAGAATAAAGCTACTCAGAACATTTAAGATGTTGCCTGAATAATGATTTGATTTTTATTAATGGAACCGAACTTTCTATCATTTTATTTGTTTTAAAAGCAGTGAAAAATCTTAATAAATAAAATATTATGGAACAAGAAGTTTATTCAATGCCTCGTATTGGCGAAATGGCTCCTTCTTTTGAAGCCGTTACTACTCAAGGACCTATTAAATTCCCTCAAGACTTTAAAGGAAAATGGGTCATTCTTTTCAGCCATCCCGCAGACTTTACCCCAGTGTGCACTTCCGAGTTTATGAAATTTGCTACATTAGAAAATGAGTTCGAAGCGCTAAATTGTAAACTGGTAGGACTTTCTGTTGACGGACTTTATAGCCACATTGCCTGGTTAAGAACTATAAAGGAAAAAATAGAGTATAAGGGAATGAAGAATGTAGAGGTTAAATTCCCTCTGATAGAAGATATAACAATGGAAGTAGCCAAAAGATATGGCATGATTCAACCAGGAGAGAGTAATACTAAAGCTGTACGTGCCGTTTTTGTGATTGATCCCGAAGGCAAAATCCGTACTATCATTTATTATCCCCTTTCAATGGGCCGGAATTTTGACGAGCTTTTGCGCGTGGTAATGGCTTTGCAAACTGCTGATGCGTTTAGTGTGGCTACACCAGCTGACTGGAGACCGGGAGATGATGTGATTGTTCCAACTGCAGGTTCTTGCGGAGTGGCTAAAGACAGAATGGAAGGCAAGGAGAGTGGAGTAACCTGCCATGATTGGTTCTTCTGCACTAAACCAATAGCTAAAGAAGATATTTTAAAGAAAATACATAAATAATCCCAGAATCCGTTGGTTGAATTAAGTTGATGCATACTTATTTTCTCCAACGGATTTTTTTAATAAAACATATCTTCACATAATTCAGCAGGATTAACAATTGGTACAGGGCATTCCTTCTTATATAGCATGCAAAAGCTGTTAGCTCAGCTAAAATTGGCCTGGATAGAAGGAGTGTTATATATCTATTGATTTGTTTTTAGCTTATTCAACTGATCAGTGATAAGATTCTTATATATCTCTTTCATATCATCTGGTAAAAATGAATTGTCTATGAAAACCAGCCACTTAGGTGAAATCTTATCAAATTTGTTAAAGATGTTTTCAATAATTTTATCTTCAAGTTCCGAAGCTTTAAAAGCCTTGATAAAATCCTCTTTCTTTAACTTCTTTTTCTTTCCATTCAGGTTTAAAGCCAGTTCCTCTGTATCTTCAGGCATTACCAGAGTAGTTGAAAGCATATCATATCCGGGGGTTAATGAATAAACCCCTTTAGTAATACTATATAGGGAGAAATTTTTGAGATGCATGTCTGCATTCCCGGTAATCCATGAAAACAGAACCTGTTCCCAGAAATTAATAACATCAAGTTTAGCAATATTTGAATACTTTAGTATAACCTTTGTTATTTGTTCATAAGATCCCTTGTATTTGTACTCAGTCAGCCGTTCAGATAACTGACACATATCTTCCATGGGAAACTTCTTTCCATTCTTATCTCTGTCAATCCTTCTGGTTATATAGCACAGTTCACCATCTTTAAATCGTATCAGTGAATGAGGCACCACTTTGATTTTTGCTATTTCGGCCAGATGCATTGTTAAATCCTCCACTTCGGGAATATTTCTGTATTGTTCCGTTTGAGGTTTTAGTATAAAACGCCCCCATAATCCTACAATTGTAAGTCGTTCAGATTCACCTTTCCGGGTGTTATCTATGTCTACAGATAATTTAGCCTGCACTCCGGTCAAGATTGTTTTACTCCTTATTACCTGTTCTCCTAATGCAACAAGATCTTTGCGGTCATAAGGAAGAATCGGAGCTGTAGTAGTTCCGAATATTTTTTTCGCACAGGCCGGATGAAAGTCGGTACCGTCTTCTGTTTCTTTATAACAATATAAGCACTTTCCCATAAATTATTCCTCCTCCTCAATAGGTATAACACTAACCGCGCCAATGCAATCTTTGCAGCAGGCCATTAATAAAGACATCCGGTCTCGCTGACTTATTTTCCAGCTGCGTTCTGCTATACCAAGCAGCCATCCTTCAGGAATCAGTCCGTCAAAAAAAGGAAAGAGCACACTATTATGATAAGGCTTATCCGTCAGAGGTAAAGTAAGACTTATAGCTTCAGCATCTTCCTGTTTCAGATAACTGTTGTCATAACAGAAAGTAAATCCATTCTCGTCCTCGGTTAATATACCGGCCAGCTGGTTGTGTATATGTATATTTGCTCGTTTCATATACCAAGGTTATCTTTATTCATAGGTACAACACCCACTTCCGAACCAAAAAGATTCAGAATCTGATTTACTTTATCAAGACGTAAAGACTGCTTTCCCCGTTCCAGTTCACGCACAAAGCGTAGTCCTACTCCCGATTTCTCCGATAGCTCAACTTGCGTAAGATTATACTGCTTACGCATCTGCTTTACGTATTCAGAAAGAGATAGATATTCCATATTATACCCGTTTGGGTACAAATATAGAAAATTAAATAGATATTGTACCCTTTTGGGTATAATTTTATGTTTTTAGGGAGTATTTGTACCCGATTGGGTATAAAATAAGGTGTTTTAAAGTTTTAATTGCAGATATTATATTTACTTATTATTCTGCTTTTTGTATATTTTTTATAACTTTGGGGCATAAATATTATTAATATTTATCAGAAAGAGGAGTTTAGTTGCTCCCCTTTAATCGATAATGTAAAATTCACACTTTTTGTTTGAAGAGATATGACATGAAAAAATCAGGAACTGGATTATTGTTCTTATTAGGATTAATTATATTTTTGATAGTTAAAATAGGCGTTTATATAATTGTTGCTACTATTTCAATAGGTTTGGTATGGCTAATAGCCTCAATATTTAAATTAAATACTCCTAAAAAAAATGAGACATCTACTAATACGCATTCTTTTCAAACATTAAATAACAAAACTGAACCTATCACAAATACAACAGTTTCAAAGCAAACATTGTCCTCTTATACGTCTATAAAAAAATACGAAGAGCGGTCTGAAGTAAAGCCAAATAATGTTGAACGTTCTCTAAAATATGAGAACGATAGATTGAGTTTATTTGAAGTAATTAGCAATATTGAACCAGAGAAAAACGAACAATCAACTATAGAACCCAATTTTGATGATAATACTGATGCCGTAAAAAATAATGCAAAAGCTAATGTTGTTCAGTCTTTAGTTTCCATATTACCATCTACCATTGAGCTTGTAATAAACAATGAATCACCATATGCTGAACAGCAAAACTCTAATGAAGTTGTTGTTATGCCAGAATGGGCACATTTCTATGTCTATTCTGCTGATGATCTAAACAGAGCTAATAAACAACAAAAAGAATTTTATTACTATTTCAAATCAGAGTTTTTAAAAGGGAATTGTATTAATATTGAAAATAACTATAATTATGCTTTTATATTGATGTTTGATTTGGTAGAAGATTACAAAACTCATAATGAACTGCAGAAAATTCAAGAACAATTAGCAATTATAGGGGCGAATTATCCTAAAACAGCACGATATACAAAGAATACTCTTGATCGAGTCATTAGTGGTGAACTAAACAATAAGTCTATTTTTACAGTTGAAATAAATGTTTCAGACGTACTATCTCGAAGTAGCAATGTGCAAAT
The DNA here is from genome assembly GCA_963667395.2 of Bacteroidaceae bacterium. Classification (GTDB taxonomy): domain Bacteria; phylum Bacteroidota; class Bacteroidia; order Bacteroidales; family Bacteroidaceae; genus Bacteroides. The sequence goes on along the minus strand of CAXXJL010000001.1, from coordinate 1,966,069 downwards.
GCACCCCAAAGATAAGCTCGTTCAAAAATGTAAGTGGGTAAATAAAAATGAAGTCATAGAAGTAGAAGGTATAAAGCTCAAGAGAGGTTATTTCTATATTGGAGAAAAGTTCTTATTACCAGAAAATTATAGGAGCAGTTTTTATTGGGGTAGTTCACGAAGTCCTTATATGCTGGCTTCTGTACTTAACCCAGAACTAACAGTATCAATAAAAAAAACGCCAATATCAACCTTTAGTTCATATACTGATATGACACCACATTGGAGATATATGTATTTACAATGGCTGGCTGGGGATGTGTCAATAGAAGAGGTTTCATTAGACATATTATTTCTATATCTATATGGGCTAGAATTAAGGATGTTTATAGACCCTAATACTACAGATGAGGAACGAAGTGCTATATTGAAAACTTTTATAGAAATTAAAGCACCTATTCTTGATAGAGTAGAAGATAGTGACTATGAAATAAGATCATTTTTTTATAATTTCATTGATAGCGCCATTACAAAGTATTTTTCTTCAATGCCATTAGAATATTTGTCAGAGGAAGAGCTGTACGAATGCAGTACATATAAAAACTATGTACTGCAACAAACTCTGGGTAATAAGAGAGTTATATCTTGCGATTTTGCATATAATATAGCAGTTAATACATTAAATTTTGGCAAACTAATTCCATGTAAATACAATAATTATATAAAGAGCAGATTTGAATTTTACTTCAAAAATATGCATCCCAAAGGAATACGAATTGTTAGGAATTACTGCTCAAGACGTGAATATTCTCTACAGAATAGAAAAATAACCAATAATAAGGCGTTCTATCCCGAAGAGAGATACATATCCTGTGACATTTTTGAGTCTGAGTTAAATTCTTGGGAGATAATAAGTGCTATTCGTGATTTATATTGGAGTATTAATAGAGAGTTTTCTTTATATAATAAATTTATCGAGGCATCTGGAGGCGAAGAGACATTACCTGCTTTATTTGCCTTACCAGATTATATTAACATTTATATAGAAGAAAAAGTAAATGCATTCAAAAACTATTTAGAGTCTATCGTTGAGAATAATGACTATGTAGTAATTGAGGTAAATGATATATTAAAAATTTGGGAATATTCTCGTAAAGACGAAAAAACGTTGCATAAAAAGTATGTGGACTCTATTCTAGAAGCATTTGATAGATTGAACTATGGTATTGCTCCCAATTATAAAATAGACAAGAAACGTTTCGATTTTAACGATAAATGTATCATATTCCGAAAAGTCATTGGTGAGACTGTTGCTATGAATGATACCTACACTCGTATGGAAATTTTTGTAAAGATGGCAGCTTATATAATCTGTGCCGATGGTAGAGTCACTAAAGAAAGGGATTATATTCGTAAATATGTAAGTACTCAAAATGATAGTAATATAAATCAAAAGCAGTTGATCGCATATTTCGAATGGTTATTACTTAATAAGCAGAGAGTTGATCCTAAACTTAAAGATGTAATTTTAGTTATTTTTAAGGAGTCTCAAAGAATGGAAAGTTGTAATACGTTGATTGGCTTATGTTGCGTGGGTGGGGATGTTAACCCTAAAAGAGTTGAGGCTCTGAATAAAATCCTTCCTATTTTTGGAGAGAGTGATTTAAATATTCACTCTCGTATACATCGTATTCTCACAGGTGAAACAGACCATTTCATTACTATTGAAAAGAAGAGTGATGCGAGTCAGTTTAGTATTCCCAAACGAGATGAAATTAAGTCTAAGTTTTATATTGATACAAAAAAACTCAATGAGTTGGAACAACAGACCAAAGAGTCGCAATCGATCTTGTCTGGTATTTTTAGAGAAGAGAATGATGTTTCAGTTGAGGCTGTTGAAGCTGTCACAAAGAGTGCTGAGCCTATGATGGAGATATTAGAGATTTTACTCTCAAAGGATAGTTGGAAAGGAATAGACGTGGAAGACTTATGTAAAAGTAAGGGACAGATGTTAGGCTCTGTATTAGAAAAGATAAATGATTACTCATATTCCAAAGTTAATGATGCAGTTGTTGATGATGATGGAGAGATGGTATATATAGCTATTGAATATAAAGAACAATTAATATGATAAAACCGATTAAACCGAAAGTTCGGGAAACAATTATTCAATCCCTTAAAAGTGGTGTTGTGCCAAGACTTGGGCTTCAGCACATTCAGGTTGGACGTAGCGAGGAACTAAAATCCTTTATTAAAGATATAGAGACAATTGCAGACGGAGGGACAGCATTCCGCTTCGTTATTGGAGAGTATGGCTCTGGAAAAACATTCTTTATGCAATTGGTGAAGAGTATTGCATTAGAGAAAGGTTTAGTGACTGTGAATGCTGACTTGTCACCCAATAAAAGACTTCATGGTTCTGATGGCCAGGCAAGAATGTTATTTTCAGAGCTTATATCTAATACTTCTACACGAACAAAACAAGATGGTAATGCTATATCGAACATCTTGGAGAAATTTATCTCAATAGCAAGAGACGAAGCCGAGCTGAAAAGGAAAAGCGTTAATGACGTAATATATGCCAGACTGAGTGAGTTGAAAGAATATGTAGGAGGCTATGACTTTGCTAAAGTTGTTAGCAAATACTGGGATGCATATGAATCTGGAGATGATAATCTAAAAGATTGTGCATTGCGCTGGCTAAAGGGTGGGTACTCTACTAAAACAGATGCTCTAAGGGATCTGAATGTTAGAACATTTATAGATGATGCTTCGTTTTATGACTCACTAAAACTTTATGCCGTGTTGGTACGTCAAGCAGGCTACAAAGGATTGTTGATATGTCTTGATGAGATGGTAAACCTCTATAAAATTACTAATTCTGTATCACGCAAGGCAAATTATGAAGAAATACTGAGAATGCTTAATGATGCTTTGCAGGGCTCGTTTTCCAATATAGGAGTTGTAATGGGTGGAACGCCAGAATTTTTAACAGATGGTAATAGAGGTCTGTATAGTTATGAGGCTCTTAAATCAAGGCTATCAGAGAATTGTTTTGCAAAGCAGCTTGGGGTGACAGATTATAACTCAACAGCTTTGCGATTGGCTAACCTCACTCAGGAGGAAATGTATATATTGTTAAAGAATCTCCGTCATGTTTTTGCAATGGGGAAAGAAGAAAATTATTTAGTCCCAGACGAAGCATTGATAGCTTATTTACATCACTGTTCAAACAAAATAGGTGAAAGTTATTTCAGAACACCTCGAAATACTATAAAAGGTTTTTTAGACCTTCTCTCTACATTGGAACAATATTCTACATATAATTGGTCGGATATTATAGAGAAGATAGATATTATAAAAGATACCGAACAGACAGAGATTAACGAAGTAGTCTCAAAACAAGTTACAGAAAGTAATAAGAGTGTCAATTTGGAAGATGAATTTTCGACTTTTAAACTGTAAACGATGAGTAATAAATCCTCTTCATTTGAGCTATTAGATGAGCATATCCAGAAATGGATTTGGGATCAAGGATGGGATTCTCTTAAGGATATACAAGAGAATTCTATCCCAATAATACTTAAAGGAGATTGTGATGTTATAATTAGTGCAGCTACAGCAGGAGGCAAAACAGAAGCTGTCTTTTTACCTATATTTACTGCATTACTTCAAAGTGGTAATAATGACGGTTTTCAGGTTTTATATATAAGTCCATTAAAGGCTCTTATCAATGATCAGTATAGGCGACTTTTAGAGATGTCTTCGAATATTGGAATAAATGTAATTCCATGGCATGGAGACGTGGATGCGTCAAGAAAGCAGAGATCACTGAAAAATCCTAATGGTATAGTAATTATTACCCCGGAATCATTAGAGTCATTCTTTATAAATCGTAAACAATATGTTAAGAGGGCTTTCTCTTCATTGAAGTATGTAGTTATAGATGAATTACACTCCTTTGTAGGTACAGAAAGGGGTAAACAATTACAATCTCTCTTATCAAAAGTTGAATTTATAGTACAGAGGACTATTCCTCGAATAGCCATGAGTGCAACATTTTCTGATTATGATGCTGTAAAACAGTTCTTGAGAATAGATGACGCTTTGCCATGCAAGATACCACCTCAAGGAGAGAGCAATCATGAGATAAAGATTCTTGTAAAAGAATATATTCCGACAAAGGAGTATGACCCCGAATATGATATTGTAGAGGAACTCTATATTAAATTGAGAGGTAGTAATAATTTGGTTTTTACTAATAGCAGGATTAGTGCAGAAATTTATGCAGTAAAACTCTCTGATATGTGTATTCAAAATGGAGTCCCTAATGAATTTAGAGTGCATCATGGTAGCTTATCGAAAGTTGAAAGGGAGAGTGTGGAACATGAATTGCAAAAAGGTGATTTTCCTGTAACTGCACTTTGCACCTCTACGCTTGAGCTAGGAGTAGATATTGGGAAAGTTAAATCTGTCGCCCAAATCGGTAGTGTATCTTCGGTTGCAGGTTTAAGACAGAGGCTTGGGCGTTCAGGAAGACGTGATGAAGCATCTATTCTTCGAGTCTTTTCGGTGGAAAATATGCACAATCCACTATTATATGACCTACGGGCGAGCCTGATTCAGAATATTGCAGCAATAGAGCTATTGAGGGAGAAGCGTTACGAAACTCCATCTCTCAAAAATTATCATTTGTCAACGCTTATTCAACAGATATTAGCAATAATAGCCCAATATGGCGCTTTTGATCCAAAGGATGGATGGCGGATACTTTGTGCAAATGGTGCTTTTAGAAATGTGACGGCTACTCTATTTCTAGAAGTTCTTAGGTCTTTGGGGGAACATAATGTAATCACTCAACTACATAACGGGCAAATTGTAGTTGGCTTGGAAGGAGAAAAGATCTTACGCAAAAAAGATTTTTATGTAGCCTTTGTTTCAACGATTGATTTTTCAGTAATTAACAAATATAATTCAAAGAGATTGGGGGTTATTCAACACATTCCAGAAATTGGAGAATTAATAATTATTGCAGCAAGAAGGTGGTTGGTTGATTCTGTTGATATTACGACCAGAAATGTATATGTATCTTCAATTAAATATGGTGGTACACCCTTTTTTGGAGGAAATCCCGCAGAGGTTGATCGTATTATAACCTCACGAATGAAAGAAATATATCAATCAGATGTATGCTTTCCATATCTTGATGTACAAAGTAAAAGTAACGAACAATTAGAAATTGGGAGAGCCTTTTTTAATAAAAAAATATTGGCCAATAAAGCTTTTTTTACTTATGGAAGTAATTGTGTTTTTATAACTTGGGCTGGTGCAAAAATCAATAGAACAATCTCACTTATTGCTGAACTATATTTAGGCAGAAAGTTTGAATATGACTATATAACTGTGTATAGCATTTCGAAAAATGACATTGAGATTATGCTTAGAGGTGGTAAGCCAAAACCTGAATCTCTCGCTATGTTATTAAATCGTGCAGTAAAAATATTGCAAAAATACGATTACCTCCTTTCGGATAAACTCTTAGATATTGAGTATGCCAATACCTATATAGATGTTAATGAAGCTTGGAAAATATTGATAAGTAGTAAAATAAGTGAATGCGAATATATTGAAAAGTAAGAGTGTGTTTTTTATTTTTACTCCGCCATCTTAAACAATATCCCCTCAAATAGCGTTTTGTATTTTCTAGGAGTATACTTGCATTTATATAAAGTATAAATTAAATTAGAATATTCATGCTTGTATAGATTACACACAACTTTCAGGTTATCAACTTTCTTGGTGAAGCATTCTATAGTTGAGCTAGTATAGCCATAGTCGGGTACAACAGTAGTGTCTTTATGAAAGAAAAAGGGTGTTTGGCTGTCGGGGGTAAAGCCTATTTCTGTTTTAGACTTAAAAACATAAGATTTAGCTTCACCATCTACCGGATTTTTTCCGTGGCAAGGATTTAATGCTGTAGAACGTTCCTGAGAAGTTGTGAAAGTGGTAAGTATGCAATCTACACCGTCATTGTATAATACAATAGCAAACTTTTCTTTTTTCTCAGTTCCAAGGTCAAACTCACCATGAAGAATGTTGCCGGGAGTAAACATCTTAGCACTTCTTTATTTGTGCTCTGAACATCATAGTCTCTTTGGCGCCTTTGTAATTAGACAGCTTTAGTTCATCATCAGATATAATCCGGGTAAAATCAAGAGTATAGTCGGATGTAGTATTTGAAACATCAAAATTTATGTGATTCTCTTTTTTTGCAATATCCCATAAAGAACCTTCTTTATGAGTCAGTTTGACTAAATCCTTAGGAGCCATGTGCCCGAATTTAGTAATCACACGCTCAATAATTTCAAGATCATAATCACTGAATTCGCTATCATCAAAGCTTACTTTAGGCTTAATAATTGTGCCGTCACCTTTTTTGCTTTTTTCAAGATAGCTATTAAAAAGATTAGTCTCTTCCTTAATAAAGAATGTTTCCGGTGCAACAGGACCATATTGCCAGGCTTTATAATCTAGCCAGGTAATAGGAATACCTCCATCTTTTACAGCCTCTTCATCTATTAAATAAAGTAACTTTATCAGTTTTGTGTGATATAAAGGTTTCAATCTGCCAGCTAATAATACTATCAGATTCCCTATCTTATCTTTATTTACTTGAATTCCAAGGCACATAATTTAAACGTTTAGTTTCTTAACAATATAACAAGGCAGAGACTTATATGGTTTATTGTGATGCAAAGATAAACATTTTATTAAATCACAGTCTGTTTTTTATAATAAACTTTTCATCCCTAACTCCCTCACCAACCACCCCATAAAAATCTGAAAACCAATAATAAACCCTAGGTGAGAGATGCAAAAATATCTCTCACTCATCCCTAACAAATGACCCCATCCCTCACTATTTCGGGTATAAAAATTATAAAAAAGCCACTCGTTTACCTGCCCTACAAAAATATTCAGATAAAAGATTGCTATAAGCACTAACAAATAATACCTCTATTTCAGAGCTCAGTAAATAACTTGCTGAGCTCTGAATGTATAATCAGTATAATTAAAATATCGTTCTTTCAATTATTTTTACTCCTGAAAAACAGATCGTTTTTCCTCTCCAATTGCTACTCCCTTTTTATCTTTATCCGCAGACGGATTCTCACAACTTCAACGCCCGTTTTACCCGCAAAATCACTAAGCAGATTGGTGCCGTGTGTTATCTCCTTACATAACCGAAGTTAACTAATTCTTCGGACAAAAGTAAGTGGGTTCTCATATGAGGGCCCATAGGTTTTCAATTGAAGGCCCATGGGTTTACAGATGAGAACCCATGGGCCTTCAATTGAGGGCTCACTTAACTTCCTTTGCAAAAGTTGTTATATCTGCCCGCGTAATTTGTTATATCTGCCCGCAAATTACGGTAAAATAAATTTATTAAAACTGGGCATAAATATTTGTTTTTAAGTAGATTGTGACATATCTTTAGGGTATAATTAATAAATAAAAAACATGAAAGCAACACAATTTAAAGGCTTATTGAGAAGAGAAACACAGCGAAATGTAAAACTATCTGCATTGATGGAAAACATCAAAACAGGAACGGAAGAACAACTTGTTATTAATTTACGACATTCTTTACAATATGTAAGTCGGACGGTTCATTGTACGGCGGTTGATAAATTGCCAAAGTTGTGTTTTGCAGCCGAATTTAAGAAGGCTGATGCACGGCAGGAAATGATTCATTATAATGGTGTGGTTTTACTGGAGATTGATCGCCTGGCGGGAGTGGAGGAAGCTGAGGCGGTAAGAGATGAAGTGGCGCGCTTGCCGCATACACTTGCTGCGTTTATTGGTTCCAGCGGGAAAAGTGTGAAACTGCTTGTCTCTTTTATCCGCCCCGATGGTTCTTTACCGCAGACAGAAACGGATGCGGAGCTGTTTCATGTGCATGCGTATCGCAAGGCTGTGAGGTTTTACGAGGAATTGATATCCTATAAGGTAACGCTGAAACGTCCGTCATTGAATCGTTGCTGCCGCTATTCCTGTGATTCGGGCTTGTTCTTTAATCCCGAAACGAATCCCATTCTTATGAAACAGCCTTGCGAAGTGAATGCAGAGCTTATTAATGAGGGTACAGTGTACGGTGAAAATGATTCGTTGCTGAGGCTGATGCCGGGGCAGCAGTACAGAAGTGTGGTTTCTTCCTTGTTTGAATCTTCGTTGCAGGCTGTTTATGAGGAGATGGGAGGCTTTCCGCAGGAGGGAGATATAAAACCGTTTTTGGTGGCTTTGGCGGGGAACTGTTTTAAGTCGGGTGTGCCGGAGGAAGATGTGGTGAAGGGGGCGATACTTCATTTTGATCTTCTTAAGAGGGAAATGGAGTTGAGGCTGACTGTTCATAATGTGTATCTGGGTGGAAAGAATTTTGGTGGCAAGCCATGCCTGACTACCGAGCAGCAGCTGGCGCTGAAAACGGAAGAGTTTATGAACCGCCGTTATGAGTTTCGCCACAATACGCAGACTACCGGAATGGAGTACAGGGAACGCAATTCGTTTGTTTTTGATTTCCGCCCCGTAACGCAGAGGGTGTTTAACAGTATTGCGCTTAATGCTCAGAAGGAGGGCATACAGTTATGGGACAGAGATGTGACGCGCTATATCTTTTCTGACCGCACTCCGCTGTTTGCTCCTATTGAGGATTACCTGTTTAAACTTCCTGCATGGGATGGGAAAGACCGCATTCGTCTGCTAGCAGATGCCGTGCCGTGTGAGAATAAATATTGGCGCGATTTTTTCCATCGCTGGTTTCTGTGCATGGTGGCTCACTGGCAAGGAATGGATAAACAGTATGCAAACAGTACTTCGCCCTTACTGGTTGGAAAACAGGGATACAAGAAATCAACATTCTGCCTTAGCATAGTTCCGCCGGAGTTGCGTGCGTATTACACGGACAGTATTGATTTTGGCAGTAAGCGGGATGCCGAACTTTATCTAAATCGGTTTGCTTTGATCAGCATTGATGAGTTCGATCAGATAACCGTTGGTCAGCAGGCATTTCTGAAACATATACTTCAGAAGCCGGTGGTTAAAACACGCAAGCCCAACCAAAGTGTTGTGCAGGAGTTGCGCCGCTATGCTTCGTTTATTGCCACAAGCAATCATTACGATTTGCTGACTGATACTTCCGGTAGCCGTCGGTTTATTTGCATCGAAGTAACGGACATTATAAAAGTTTCCCAGGATATAAACTATGAACAGCTCTATGCGCAGGCGGTGAGTGAAATTCAGAGTGGAGAGCGCTATTGGTTTGATACTGAGGATGAAGCTATTCTGATGGCCGGTAATGAGAAATTTGAAGTGCAGCCTCCTGCCGAACAGCTTTTTTTGCAGTATTATCGCGCAGCCGGCAAGAAGGAACCATGTGAAAAACTACTGGCTTCTGAGATCCTGACCCGAATGCAGAAAAAGAGCGGCTTCAAACTCTCGGCTACAAAGATTACCACTTTCGGACGTATTCTGAGTAAGCTGCAAATTCCGCAGACTAGTTCGAACAAAGGCAGGCTATATAACGTGGTGGAGTGCTGAAAAAGTGAGGGTAGCCCCGGAAAGTGATGGCAAAGTGATGGATGAAAAACCATCCATCACTCTGTAATTGGTTTATATTCAGCGGTGTTTGCCTGAAAAGTGAGGGAGTGATGGTCTTGTTATTTTACTCCCAATAGCTCCACTTCAAAAATGAGAGTAGAGTAGGGCTTAATCTTTCCTGCAGCACGGGTACCATATCCCAGCATGTATGGAATGTAAATTATCCAGCGCGAACCAAGAGGCATAGCCTGCAAAGCTTCCTGCCAACCAGTAATAACCTCATTCACACGAAATGATTCAGGACGTTTGCGGCTAAAAGAGTCGTCAAATACCGTTCCGTCAATCATTGTACCTTTATAATGCACCTTCACGGTACTTTTCGCAGTAGGCACAGGACCTTTTCCTTGTAAGATGACTTTGTACTGCACTCCGCAAGGCAGTTCCATAACACCTTCTTCGTTCAGGTTCTCTTCCAGAAACTGCATATTTGCTTCTTTGTAATCTTTATGTTTTAAGCTCATAATTGTTTTGTTTTATTATTGAATTATATCTGTTCGGGTATGTTTTTAGTGCAAATGTACTATAATTCTTCATATTTTTGCCAGTTTATTCCTGTCAAGGACTGTGACAACCCGGCCTTCAGTTTTGATAATACCTTCATCTTCCAGCTCTTTTATTATACGGGCAAGTGATGGACGTTGTACTCCGAAGTACTCAGCAAGTTGAGTTCTTGTACGTTTAAGTATAAAGTAGTTCTTTTCCGGAGTAGTCTTTTCCAGTAAAAAAATAGCCAGCTTATATTTAAGGCTTTTGAGAGATATCATTTGCAACTTCATTGACAGAAAAACGGCCATATTGGAATTTAGTGTCAAAAAGTTAATCATCAGTTTTTCATTATGAACCATTTCATTGAGCCAGTCCGATTTGGCTATTTTCAGAAAAGTACACGGTTCCATTGTTACCACATCAACTGGGTATTTATTGTTATTTGCAAAGATAAAAGCCGGTGCAAGGGGCATCACAGCTTCCAGCAATTCTATTTCCAGCACATTTCCTTCCTGTGTAATCATTTGAGTCCGTACCACACCTTCTACCAGTAAATACAAATAATTGATTACCTCACCTTGCCGGACTACCGTTTCACCTTTCCTGAAACTGATTTTAGCCTTTACATTTCTTTCTAAAAAAGCATCATGCTCTTCATTACTCATATTATTGAATAGCGGACAGATGGTTAAATCTCTTTTATTCATATCTTTTTGTTTTTCAAAATTCGTATCTGCTAAGTAAACAAACTTAATTCAGGATGATATAATTTTTCCCGATTAAATATTGTTAAAAGCCATATAGTGTAATCAGGGTTACAGTTTTTGGCTTGTCACTCATGTACCTTTGTTGCATAAGAAAGATGAATTGATCATCTGAATAATAAGTAGTATAAACTAATAAAAAATACAGTTATGAATGAAGATGTTGAAATTTGCAATTGCAATGGTATAATGAAAAGTGAAATAGTGAAAGCTATCAAAGAAAAAGGGTTAACCACGGTAGATGAAGTAGGTGAAGAAACTACTGCCGGAACAGTTTGTGGAAGTTGCATTCCTGATATTGAAGAGATATTAAATGAAGTAAACGGCTAAAGTTCAAAGGTATGAAAGATTTAAGGAATATGAAAGTAGGTGATATTGTCACTGAAGATTTTAGGGCTGCAGAGATTTTTAAACGGGAAGGTATTGATTTTTGCTGCGGTGGAAATCAGAGTTTGGAACTGGCTGCAAAAGAGAAGAATCTGAACATAGATGAAATTGAATATAAGCTGAATAATCTGGATGAGGTAGTTTCAAACAGACAGCTAAACTATAATGACTGGAATTTAGACTTTTTGTGTGATTACATAGTAAATGAATATCATAACAAGGTTTATAAACTTTTGCCTCAATTAATGACGTATCTGAATAAGCTTGTTCAGGTTCATGGAGCTAATCATCCGGAGCTGAAAGAAATTGCTGATTTGTTTTTATTGGTAAAGACTGAATTACCAATACATCAGCGACAGGAAGAAGAGGTGTTCTTTCCGGCTATTAAAGAAGCACTGCGCACAAATTCAGTGCAGGCCAAAGAAATAATTACTTCACAAATAGCTCCGATGATGGATGAGCATGAACTGATAGGCGGTACGATAGACAAAATAAATGTGTTGAGTAAGAGGTATTCTGTTCCGGATGATGGTTGTAATACCTATCGGTTGACTTATAAATTACTTGAAGAGTTTGAAGATGATTTGCATACGCATGTGCATCTGGAAAATAATATTTTGTACCCTAAAGCATTAAACTTAACCAAATAGAGAGGAATATTCATTAAATAGTCTGAGTAAAAACAGTAATTATGGAAAGAGCAAGTGAAGAATTGAGACATGAGCATGAGGCTATCAAGATAGCTCTGAGTGTTTTAGATAGCATAGCAACAAAGATTCAGCAAAGTGAAAATGTAGATGTGCAGGATTTAAAGGAATTAGTGGAGTTTGTGGTTCTATTTGCCGACAAGAATCATCATGGGAAAGAAGAGGATTTATACTTCCCGTCTCTTGAGGAAGCTGGTATTCCTAAAGACGATGGACCTATTGGTGTAATGCTGGCAGAACACGAACAAGGCAGAAGCAATATCCGTGCAATGAGAGAAAGTGTTTCTGAACAAAATGCTGATCTGCAAACTTTTGCAAACGCTGCATTCTCTTATGTTGCTTTAATGAGAAATCATATTGAAAAAGAGAACAACATCTTGTTTATGATGGGAGATCGTATGATTCCCGGAGGTATACAGAATGAGCTATTAACAAAATTCAGAGAACACGAAGAAAAGGTGCTTGATGAAGAGAAGTATAATGAACTTCAGGCATTACTGGCAAAGCTAGAGAAGAAATATCTGGGTTGATATAAGGATGAATGTAAAAAGGCAGCAAACGAATTTGCTGCCTTTTTTGATATGTTTTCTAGCTTTTGTAGTTCTTAATTAAGTCCGAAAGATTTCATATCTTCTTCTACGGTGGTGATAGTCTGAACACCAAAACTGTCCTGAACAATTTTTAAAAGGTTAGGTGTTAAGAAGCCAGGCAAAGTAGGACCGATATGTGTATTCTTTATTCCAAGATATAGCAAAGCAAGATGAACAATGATTGCTTTTTGCTCGTACCAGGCAATATTAAAGATAATTGGTAACTTGTTGATGTCGTCCAGATTCAGAACTTCTTTTAATTTGAGTGCAACTACTGCCCATGAATATGAATCATTGCACTGACCGGCATCCAGTACTCTTGGAATTCCGTTGATGTCGCCTAATTTCAACTTGTTATAGCGGTATTTAGCACATCCGGAAGTAAGAATAACGGTGTCTTTAGGCAGTTGTTTTGCAAATTCAGTATAATATTCACGGCTTTTCTGGCGTGCATCACAACCTGACATCACAACCAGTCTTTTTATAGCTCCGGAATTTACAGCATCCAGAATCTTATCGGCAAGAGCCAACACCTGATTGTGTGCAAAGCCGATAGTTATTTCACCATTCTCAATTTCTGTAGGAGGGGGACATTTTTTTGCCAGTTCTATGATTTCCGAAAAGTCTTTATGACCATTAGCCAGTTTTTTATCAATAGCCTTCCATCCCGGCATACCAGAAGCTCCTGTTGTAAATATCTTATCGTTATAGGTGGTTGTTTTACGCGGAGGAACCAGGCAATTTGTAGTGAAGAGAACCGGGCCATTAAATGTTTCAAATTCATCGAGCTGGCGGTGCCATGCATTTCCGTAGTTTCCCACCAAATGTTTGTACTTCTTAAAATGAGGATAGGCATGAGAAGGCAACATCTCAGAATGAGTGTAAATATCAACACCCTTACCTTCGGTTTGTATTAATAGCTGTTCCAAATCATTCAGATCATGTCCGCTGATCAGAATACCCGGATTCTTTCCAACTCCGATATTAACATTAGAAATCTCAGGATTTCCAAAAGTGGTAGTATTTGCTTTGTCAAGTAAAGCCATCACCTTAACTCCATACTCACCGGTTTTTACAAGCCAGTCGAGCATATCTTTCAGGTTCATAGGTTTGGAGATCATAACAAGAGTCTCTTCCATGAAGTTGTAGATATCCTGTTCTTCGAATCCCAGATTGAAGGCATGTTCCGCATAGGCTGCAACACCTTTTATGCCAAACAATGTATACTGTTTCAATGCACGGATATCTTCGTCTTTGTCAAAGAACAAAGTGCTAACCTGCTTTGCTTTTTCATGAAAGTCTGCTTCGCTTGTTCCTTTCCAGTCAAGTGCATCATTCTTTTCACTAATACTTGCTTTTGTTTTCAGGTTATCACAGAGAGTGATGCAATCATTGATAGCCTTCATTATTGAAACGTTATCAAAATTGGCATTTGTGATAGTTATAAACAGGCCATTAGTAATCTGTTTACTCTCTACGTTAGTATCTATCCCTTTCTTTCGGGCTTCGATAGTTGCAAATGCTAGACCCTGACACGCAAATATTAATAAGTCCTGAATATTGGCGGTATCTTCTTTTTTACCGCAAACTCCGTTAATGGTGCAGCCTGTATTCTTGGCTGTCTCCTGACACTGGTTACAAAACATGCTCATAGTATTTCATTTTTAAAAGTTAATATACAAAGATGCCGGTTCAAAAAATCAGTATACAATAAACAAGTAGAAAAGTAATTGGTTTATTTACTTTTGGACTTTTACAAGTATATAACATATTGATATCACAAAATATAGAATATGTTTTACTTGGTCAAAGAGTGATTGATATTCAATAGAATACCTGTTTGGGTATAAATATATTAAATTAATTGTATATAGTATTCAAATGGGTATAATTTTATTGTTCAATTAGTGAAATATACCCAATCCCTCAGAAAGGAATAGTATGCAAGTGCAATAATTAGTAGGCTGATTTATTTCCTGGTTTAATATATTTATGTAATATTGTACCTTCAATTCATTTGATATGGCACCATTCTCAAAAGACATAAGAACTTATACCTTTCCCGAATTTGAAGGAAATAATCCTTCTTTTTCGCTCAGACGGCTTGAGGATTTGTATCGTATGAAACACGGCGAATCTGATATTCCGCACCGTCATGATTATTATACGATTATTTTTTTTGAGAAGGGAGCCGGAACTCATATTGTTGATTTTACAGAGTATCAGATTGAAGATCACAGTATTTATTTTATTGTTCCCGGACAGATGCATCAGGTAATCCCCACTTCCGAACCTAAAGGCTGGACAATGAAATTTACCGATGAGTTTTTAATCTCCAATTCTATTTCTGATAAGCTGATAAACGGTATTTACCTGTTTAATGAATTCGGTCAGTCGCCTCCATTGTCAATCAATGAAATGCAGATGCCCGTCTATCTTAATATAATTTCTCAGATAGAATTCTTTTCGAACTCACTTGAAAGTTACACTCAAGAAGCCATCGGTGCACTTATGAAGCTTTTCTTTATACAGAGCAATAATCATTGTTCGTTGCACAAAAATAATAATCCGCAGTTGCAGGAAACCACTAATCAGCTGTTGCATTCGTTTAAGCAATTGCTGAATAAGCACTATGCCTCCATGCATTTAGTGTCCGATTTTGCCAATAACTTAAATGTTACAGCCGATTATCTCAATAAAACGGTGAAAAGCATTACCGGCAAATCAGCCAAAGATCATATTCAGACTAAGATAATTATTGAAGCAAAACGTTCACTGCTGTTTAGTGAAATCAGCAGCAAAGAGCTGGCTTACGAACTTGGTTTCGATGAATCGGCCCATTTCAATAACTTTTTTAAGAAAATAACCGGTCAAACACCCTCCGAATTTCGGGTTTTAGCACGTCAGTCCTGATTTTTGCAATCATTCACCTGATTTCATTACTTCGTTAGGCATATCACTGCCGTATCTTTGTCATATCAAATTCAAAGAGAGTTTGAGTAATAAAAAAGAAGAGGTATGAAAACAATATTGCATAAATCAGAAACACGCGGGCATGCCAATCATGGCTGGCTCGACACCCACCATACTTTTAGCTTTGCCAATTATTACAATCCTCAGCGTGTACATTTTGGTATGCTTAGAGTACTAAACGATGATCGTATAGCACAAGGAGAAGGTTTCGGCAAGCATCCTCATGACAATATGGAAATTATTTCCATTCCGCTTTACGGCGATCTGGAACACAAGGATAGCATGGGCAATCACGGTGTTATCACTACCGGTGAAATTCAGGTGATGAGTGCCGGAACAGGCATATTCCATAGTGAGTTTAATAAGAATAAGGATAAGGAAGTTGGCTTACTGCAAATATGGGTATTCCCCAACAAGAAGAATGTAACCCCTCGTTATGATCAGATAACTTTGGCCAATATTCAGAAGCCCGATGAATTGTATCAGATACTTTCTCCTAACCCTGAAGATCAGGGAGTATGGATTTATCAGAATGCCTGGTTTCACCTCGGCGATTTGTCTGAAGGATGGAAAGGAACGTACCAACTGAAAGATAAGAAAAACGGCGTTTACTTCTTTGTAATAGAAGGAAAAGTAACAGTTGCCGAGCAGGAGTTGAACAGAAGAGACGGACTAGGTGTCAGCGAAGCAGAATCAATAGAAATAACAACTTCCGCACAAACAAAACTGCTGGTAATGGAAGTACCAATGCAATAATTAGTAAACAAAATTATAAAAAACAGACATTATGAACACAATTAAAAAATTCTTAGCAACCGACCAACAATCATGGTCTTTATTAGTAGCACGTTTGGCATTAGGCCTTGTAATATTACCTCACGGAATGCAAAAAGCTCTCGGACTCTTCGGAGGATATGGCTTTTCCGGCACACTCGGAGCCTTTCAATCCATGGGAATGCCCCTTCTCATTGGAGTTCTGGTAATTCTGGCCGAATTTGTAGGAAGCATAGGTATTCTTGCAGGTGCCGGAACCCGTTTTATGGCTTTCTCTGTTGGTTTAACCATGGCAGGAGCTGCTGTTCTTGGCGGACATATCAACAATGGATTTTTCATGAACTGGTTCGGAGCGCAAAAGGGTGAAGGAATTGAGTACTTTATTCTTGTTGTTGGCCTGGCTATTGTTCTTCTAATTGGCGGAAGCGGACGCTATGCTGTCGACAATCTTATTTCAAATAAGCTAAAAACAAAATAAAATATAAACTTAAAAATTACGACTATGAGTGAAGATGTTCACATTTGCTATTGCAATGGCATTACTAAAGGTGAAATAGTGAAAGCTATCAAAGAAAAAGGGTTAACCACTGTCGATGAAGTTAGCGATGAAACATCAGCCGGAGCAATTTGCGGAGGTTGTGTATCCGATATTGAAGAGATATTAGAGGAGGTAAATGGTTAAAATCAATCAGGTATTGATTTCTTATAAAAGGTAAAAAGATTGTGAAAGGCAGTAATTTCGGTTACTGCCTTTTTTTTATTAAGTGAGTTTAAAACTGAGCAAACAGATAGCTGTCGTCATAGCAGAAAGTAAATCCATTCTTGTCCTCGGTAAGTTACCCAATCCTTCAAAAAGGAATAGTATGCAAAACTCGGAAAGCTATATGGTGATAAAGGAGACTCTATTGGTTTAATTTGAAAAATGATCGTCGGATTCAGGTTAAATAATTAGCTCTTTCATTTTATTTAATTAAGAAAGAATCTATAATATCACGTATTGGTCATATCTGGAATTCCTATGATGATTTAACTGCATTTAAATATATTTAAGCGATGTGGGCTTATTGCGAAGAATGGCAAAGGTTCCCCCTATAGAGGAACTTCAAAGTATCATCATAATCTTTTGATTGTTGATAAATAGTTCTCGATAACTTCAAATGGTGCATCTTTAAGCAATACTTTTTTATCCTTGTCAAGGAGATATAAGGTAGGAATAGCTTTGAGATCGTATAATTCTTTCTTCTGTACAATAGTCCCTTTGTCATAAGCTCTGATCCAGCTGTCTGGAAGTTGTGAATAATTCTTGGACCATATAGAAAGATCCTTGTCAGGGTAAAGAGAAAGTATTTTTAGTTTTTTGCTCCGTAACAGGTCGTTTAGAACCTGGCTGGAAGCCATTTGTTTCTTTACAATTTTACAATCTTCGCAATCTGGATTATTGAAATACATCAGCGTATAGGAACTGTGTATACAATAAAGTCGTCCTTGTTTGCCTGTAGCCAATGTGTAACGAAAGTCAGTAGCCATTTTGCCCGGACGGTTTTTTATTGCTATTTTATAATGGTTTTGTGGGCGGATTTTGTGGGCGTCGTCTATTTTATTTGAGGCTAGTATATTTTTCAAGACAGCGATGTAGAGCGATTCATTTCTTAAAGGAGAGTTTGGATCGTATAGGTATTTTTCACTCATAGATATAAAGCAGTTATACATTAAGCTATCTGCTTCTGCCTGGCTCATCATATGATTAATGCATTTTATGCTTACAGAATCTGGAACTTGTGATAACAATCCAAGGAAATTAGTGAATAAATGGTGTAAAAACTTAGGCTGATTGATAAGAGCAGTATCCTGGAACTTAAAATTATTCCAGTAATTTTCTGATAGGAATTCTATGCGCTGCTCTTCATTTATGAATATTGAGGGAATTTTTGGTAGAGTGAAAGATGACTTTCGTGATAGCTCAAGAGGTGATTTTGTATCTTCCTGATGGGGTTTCTTAACGCAACAGGTGAATAATAGGACAGACATAACTAAAAGAATATATTTCATTGCAAAATCAAATATAAAATAGCCGTTTATAAATAATAATATTGGTACTTGTTTTTATGATGTATAAGCAAAAGATAGTTTTACTATTCAAAGATATAATTCTTGCGGCTAAAGTTTAATAATCTAAATATGCGATAAATCACTTAAAAAAGCAGGACCAAAGTTACTGAAATATTTTATATAGTTGATTGATTTTTTGAATAATTGAGTTCACTCCAGATATTCAAACTGTTTTTAATAAGAATATCTTATCAATATAAGCAAGATTTACCGGACTATAATTCCTGAATAATCGTTCCTGATATTTAATCGATGCTAATATAAAGAAAGCTTTAGAGAAATAATTCAATTAAAAAAAGCAACCATTAATTTGCTTATAATTACCTTAATATATTGATGTTTTTCATTAATAAAATATGAAAAAATGCGACCTTGTTTTATAGTATAATGGGAATTATGCATTAAGTTTCTGTTTTTATTCATGTTTGATAACAATAATTAACTTATACTTCTTGATTGTTAATGAATTTAATACATATCTTTGTTGAATCAATTTGAATTTAAAAAAGCAGTATTTGTATCTATTTGCTTTTATTCGCATTTGTTTTAGCGTAGATATGTTTTTTTTATGCCTTTTGAATAAAATATTGAAATTCAAAATCAATCTTGAATATTAAAAAATTAATTATGAAAAAAAAGTATTTTTTTTTAGCTGTGATTCCTTTCTTTATGGTTTCATGTGGTAGTGATGATTCTGACAAAACAGTAGACGACGGAACTGGAACTCCGGGGTGGACAACTTATGAAGTTTTAAATACAAAAGCTGAGTTAGGTTTTTATATACTCGATAGAAATGTTGGGGCTACAGAAAAATATAACGGTGATTCAAAGAATCCTAATGCAGCATCAAAAGGTTATTATTACCAGTGGGGTAAGAATACTCCAGTGAAAGTTAATGCCGATGGAACAATAAGTAATTAT
Organism: Bacteroidaceae bacterium; assembly: GCA_963667395.2. Classification (GTDB taxonomy): domain Bacteria; phylum Bacteroidota; class Bacteroidia; order Bacteroidales; family Bacteroidaceae; genus Bacteroides. Next base: position 1,946,722 of record CAXXJL010000001.1, on the reverse strand, counting down.
GATAAAGAATGGAATGCTACGGGTGAGACTCTGAAAGACTGGTCAAAAGGTGAGAATACTCCTTGTCCTGCAGGATGGAGAATCCCAAATCAAGCTGAGATGAAGAAAATAACAGATGCGGCATGGGCTGATTATGATGGAATGACAGACCAGACTGATGCTGAGTTCCAGGCAGCAAAAGCATTGTATAAGAAACTGCTTCTTGCAAGAACCGGATACGTTCGTATTGTTGGTGCTGATGTTGCAACTCGTGCTACTGCCACACCGGGAGTTTATCTTCCAACTGCTGCTTATCTTTGGGCAGGTGCTCTTAATGCTGATGTACCTTTATCTTCCCGTAACTTTAAAAATGCATATACATTGAGCGATAATTCGGATATTATGCTAGGAAAAAAAGGTGGTGAAAATGAAGTGAATGTTGCTATGCCTATCAGATGTATTAAGGACTAAACGTAACTAGTTCTGTTCTAAAAAAACAGAATAGTTACGAATCATACTATATACTAACCAGTCTTTGAATTTTTATTCAAGGCTGGTTGGTTTTTATATATATATTAATGTTGTTATTTATTCTTCATCTCTATGTATAAGAACTTTGCTAAGAAATTCTTTTTCCTTTTTTTATGTATCATTACAATGCTACCGCATATGCTTATGGCACAAAATAACTCTAAATCAAAAAGAACCGATTATAGAGGGTTTGTATTTGAACAAGGAAATAAGATGCCTATTCCGGGAGCAACTGTAAATCTCCCTCAGTATGGCATTTCTACAATTACAGATTCTGATGGGATGTTCTCTTTTAAACAAGTACCAGTAGGAGCAACAGATATAAGTATTCGCTTTGTTGGTATGCTGGTTGTTGAAAAGAAAGTGAATATAAGCGAGAAAAGTAGCTCTCCGCAAAAGTTCTATATGAGTGAAGAAAACTTTGCATTAGATGAAGTTGTTGTCACGGCAAAGAATAATAGGGTTGGGGCTGCTACTTCTTCATCTATTTCCCGCACTGCTATAGATCACCTTCAAGCCACAAGTCTGACAGATATTATGGAGCTCCTTCCAGGACAGCTGGCATCTAATCCAACTCTAAATTCTCCGGGAAAAGCTTCTTTGCGACAGGTGCAAACAGATGCACTTAACAGTATGGGTACTTCTATTGTATTTAATGGGGCTCCGGTTTCTAATAACGCCAATTTACAGATTGGGAATACAGCAAAAGACGGTAGCCTGAATACCAGTTTTACTTCCACAGCCGGTTCTGGTACAGATATGCGGCAAATATCTGTGGATAATATTGAGTCGGTTGATGTTATCAGAGGAATCCCTTCTGTAGAATATGGTGATTTAACATCCGGCGTTATCATTATAAATCCTAAAGCAGGTGTATATCCCATACAAGTAAGACTAAAAATTAACCCAACTTTGACTCAGACTTCTATAGGTAAGGGATTTAACTTAGGTAAGGAATATGGAAAGCTGAGTTTTGATTTTGATTATGCTAAATCTTTAGCAGATGAGCGACGACCTTCTCAGGGCTTTCAACGTTTTACCGGGAATTTGCTGTATACTAAAGTTTTTAGAGAAAAACTGAACACCACTACAGGACTGGGATTTTATTCGGATCTGGATGCCCAAAAGCTCGATCCATCTGATACAAGATATCAGCGTGAACGTTCATCAAAGAACACTGGATTTAAGTTCAACACCAATGTGGCGTGGAACTGCAATTACAAATTATTAAAGGTTGTACGTTTGAATCTTTCTGCAAATTATGAAGTTCAGAAAGGGTATAATCAGGAAATAAAAGGGAATTTCGGATACATGGTTACCTCAGCAATGAATGATGGAACTATTGCTTCAAATAGACAGGATGAAATATATGATGCATCAGGCCATCAAATTACTAACATCGGTAGCAATCCTGCAGCTACTAATATTCTTCCATATGAGTTCCTTACCAAAATGACAACTTATGGGAAACCACTAAACTTGTTTGCAAAGATTACTTCGAATTTCTTTGCTGATTTCTGGAAGATAAAGAACCGTATTGTGGCAGGAGCCGAATGGAAAACAGATGTCAATTTCGGTAGAGGGAAAGTGTTTGACCCATTGATGCCTCCTTCAAGTGGCATTAGAATGAGACCGTATACAGATATTCCTTCATTAAATCAGCTCTCTTTCTATGTGGAGGATAATGTGGAAAGAGTAATTCTTGACAGATCGTTAAAAGTCCAGTTAGGTGCCCGTTTTGATATGATTCAGCCGGGAAAAGAAGAAGGAGGGACGGTTATTTCTCCACGTATTAATTTGTCTTATGAACTTGTTCCTAATATATTAAGCATACGAGGTGGCTTTGGTATCACAGCAAAAGCTCCTCCTTTAATGTACCTATATCCAGATAAAGCATACTATGATTTTATAAACTTTGATAATTCTGGTTTAACGGGATTAACAGAACAGCAAAAACTAAGTATTGTAACCACTAAGGTTTATGATACTACAAATAAGAATTTAAAGATTGCTAAAAACAGAAAAAGTGAAATTGGGTTTGAACTAAAGTTGGGACAAATGAATTTTTCTGTAACCGGATATAATGAGAAACTAAAGAATGGATATTCTTTTGGCTCAGGTTTTGATTCCTATCATCTTTTTGATCTTATAAAATATACAGGTATAAATAGAACCGGTACATACCCAGAATTAGCAGTTGATAAGACTACTAAAATAGTTTTGGATTACAACAAACCTCTTAATGATAAGATTAATGATAACAACGGTGTAGAGTTTGATTTTGACTTCGGACAAATTAAATCGATTCGCACTTCCTTTATTTTAAATGGAGCATGGATGCAGAGTAAATTGTATTCTACTTCCAATTCTTTTTATGAAAAGAGTCCGGATGCCGATGGAACTTACAAAGATATTGGTGTTTATGGTAGTGGAGACGGAAGTTTATATGAACGTTTTTCTACTAACCTGCGTATTGTTCATAACATACCAAGGATTGGCTTTGTTATTTCCTTATCAATGCAAACTATTTGGACTGATACACATAAATATTTAGGACTGGAAAATAAATATCCTATTGGATATCTTTCTGCTTCCGATTTAAGATATACTCCTATTGCGGCAGGTAGTTCAATTAGTTCAGATATTCAGAGACAGATACTTCTTAATCGAGAAATTACAGATTCTTATTCTCCGCTTTGTCTGTTTAATCTGAGGCTGACTAAAGAGATTAAGAAATTTGGTGGGTTTGCATTCTTTGTAAACAACCTGTTTAATAGTAACCCTTTAGAAGAAAGCAAACGTAATCCGGGAAATTATAAATCACGTAATCCGGAACAGTTTTTTGGAACCGAAATATGGTTTAAATTTTAATTTAAAAACAGAAACTCATGATAAAATATATGATTCGCTTTTATGCGTTGTTAATCATTATGAGCGTGCTTTCCTCGTGTCGGGAAGATAAGGCTTATGATTCTGCTTATGTGGATGCAATCAACTTACATTTAAAATATTCTGTTTTTGGAGATAGTAAACCCTTTTCTACTCCTTTATCAATGACTCTGACAAATACGACAGAGCAGATTACTTATCAGCGCGAAAGTGACCTTTGGGGAAAGTTTTCTTTGGAAGGTTTACTCCCGGGAGAATATACAATTAATATTATAGGAAGTTTAACGGCTGCAGAGGTCACAGAGGCAACAGGTAAAAGCACTTTAAAAGGAGCTAACTTGATAGGCTTTATCTCTAATGTGAAACTAAAACTAGGTGAAACAGAACCATTAAGCAATATTAGTCTGGTTATTCCCACTCAAAGCTCACTCATCTTTAAGGAATTATACTATTCAGGATCACGTACACCATCAAACGGCAGTTATAGGAATGATAATTTTTATACTATATATAATAATTCTGATTCACCAGTTTTATTGAATGATATTTATATTGCAAATACAGAAAATTATGGAGGCATAGGTACGGCTGGGCCTCTTTGGCCTGGTGAAACTCAAGGAGAGTATACACATGTATACGTACAGGCTGCATGGAAGATTATTACCGGACAAGCACCTGCTTTTATTCGGCCCAGACAGAGTATCACAATTGCTACCATGGCTGCTCCTCATAATAAGGACGCACAATACAATCTTAATTCTCCGGTGGATTTATCACAGGCTGACTATGAAGCTTATTCTACTGATCCATCAAATATGTATCCTGATTTTCTTGCTTCAAATATGAAAAGAGCTTTTTGGCCAAGCTATAAAGATTTATGGCAGATTAGTGTATTTGGACAAGGAATGATGCTGATACAAGCTACAGAAAAGGAATTCTCAGAGTTTGAGACTGTGACTCTTCCAGAGTCTTTTATGTCTCCGGGTGAAAGTGAAGAGTATTGGTTGTGTAAAAAAATACCGGTAGACTATGTAATTGATGCGGTTGATTTAATAAAAAACAATACAGCTACAATAACAAAACGTTTTCCTCCTTTATTGGATAGCGGTTTTGCTACAGTTGGAGGTACTTATTCCGGATTTAGCGTTATTCGCAAGGTGATCAGTGTTAATAATGGAAAGACTACTTATCAGGATTCCAACAACTCAACGGAAGATTTTGAAGTAAATAAAAAGCCATTATCTAAATAAAAGAGAAACGATATGCGTAATAAATTAGTAATATATTCGGCAGGCTTCTTATTGACTGCTTTTTCTACTTTTCTTTCAGCACAGACAGAAAGGAGGGATTCGCTTGTACAAAATAGCCAATCGCTTTTTAAAATGCAATATTTCAAAGATGGTGAGCATTGGTTGTCAACAAATAATGCAGCCGGCTTATCTTCCGGAACAATGAATAATTATTCTGATGTAAATCTCTCGTATAAATTTTCAAAAGGAGATTTTAGACGGGCTCAGCAACCCAATTTGTCTAACAATTATCTCTTTTCGGCTGAAGGAGCTATTACAATGAATAAATATTATCTCATTGGCGGATTTAATTTTAAAGAGGCCTTTGAAAGAGATATTCATTTTACTTCTATTCTCGATTCTTATAGAGGTACACCTTATATTATAGCTGATAGCACTGGTGGTAACTGGAAAAAGCAAACCTATGACATGTGGGTAAAGATTGCTTCACCAGTCTATTTTAATCTGATATCTTTTGGTTTGGATGGAAAACTGGCCGTAGGTAGGGGAGCAAAGAATATAGATCCACGTCCGCAAGCGAACTCAAATTCTATTCAGGCTTCTCCGTCTTTTACACTGGTTCAGGGCAGACAATTATTTGGTATGGACTTTTCGTACAGACGCTTTCGTGAGAATAGTAATATGATTCTTTATGATACAGGAAATCCTCAAAAAATATATTTCCTGAAGGGAATGGGGCAATATACTTATGATGTGTTTAGCACTAATGAGCGCGAACGTCAATATAACGGAGATGGCTTTGGCGGAGGTGCTCAATATGTTTATAAATCAGATAGATTCAGTCTCTTTCTGAATGGAGCTTATGAAAATTATGTGGAGGATGCTAATGATATAGAAAATAGTAAACCACGTAAACGTGGGCGTTTATATGAAACAACTTGGAAAGGAAACTTGCATTTGGATATCTATAATAAAGAGCATTCGTTGAAACATACATTGTTTGCTGGTTATAATGACATAAATCGTTCTGGCAGAGAAATTATTCAGGTTTTCAACTCTTCATCAGAAGTTAATGCATGGATAACAGATTCAGAGGCACCCCGCCGATCTGTTGCATCTCAGAAAGAATGGAAGGCCGGATATAATCTGTTTTTGCTTGATATGACAGGAACATCCTATAAGTGGAAGTTCTCTTTAAATGGAACTCTATCTGATTATTCAGATGAGTATGCTGTAATGAATTCTTGTCTTAAATTTAAAAGTAGCTTACTTTCAGCTAGTGCTTTGAGAAATTTTTCTATTAAGAAATCCCAATTATTACAGGTTGGAATAGGCGGGAATTACCGAAGTGTATGGAATCAGCAGATGCAGTATGCCCCAAGGGAAACAGAAGATAAAGCAATAGAGAATGGACTTATAAATAAAGATGCAAGTATATTAACACAGAATTATTATCAGCTACAGGCCAATGTGTTGTATGGATATAATCTTAGAAATAATACTTGCGTGTATCTAAAAGCTTCATACATGCATTTGCAAACAGAAAATAGATTGAATATGAATGTTATTTCTGCATCTGTCGGATGTAACTTTTAAAAAAATAAATAATGAAACGACTAAATATAGTTCTATATCTAATAATCTTTTTATTTAGCGCATCAGGTTTGTTGGCACAACCTTTTGTTTATTCTCCAAAAGCAGTAGTTTCGGTTGATAATAAGACTATAAAGAAGACTTTACCTAATGGCTTTACCTATTACATACGTCAGAATAAAACTCCAGGAAAGAAAGTTGAACTAAGATTGGTTATCAATGCCGGTTCTATTCTTGAAACAGAAAAGCAGCAAGGGTTAGGGCACTTTCTGGAGCATATGTCTTTTAACGGAACAAAATCGTTTCCTAATGCAGAAATGATAAAAACGTTCGAAAGTATTGGCGTTCGTTTTGGCAAGGAACTAAATGCCTATACCTCTTTTGATGAAACAGTCTACTATTTGCCTATTCAATCAGATAAGGTAAGTTTAGGAATTACAGCGTTGGAAGATTGGGCTATGAACCTTACTTTATCAGAAAAGGAAATTGACAGGGAAAGAGGCGTAGTACTTGAAGAATTAAGATTAGGAAAGACGGCTTCAACAAGAATCAGAGAACAGTATCTACCGGTTCTTATGGGAGGTTCTCTTTATCCACTTCGCCTTCCTATTGGAAAAGAAGATGTAATTCAGAACTTCACTTATGATGAATTACGAAGCTATTATAAAAAATGGCACCGTCCCGATTTGATGGCTATTATGGTTATTGGGGATATTGATCCTAAAGAAATAGAAAAAGAAATAATAGAGAAGTTTAGTGCCTATAAGATGCCGGAAAACAGGGAACCCCGTCCATCAAATCCAGTGCCCGATCATAAAGAAACAAAGTATGTACTTGCCACCGATCCTGAAACGTCTGGTTGCTCTGTAGAGATTTCCTATAAGCACAGTCCAAAGAAAGTAATAACACAACAGGATTATATAGAGTCTAACATCTATAATTCTTTGTACTCCTCAATGATAAATAGCCGTTTGACTGAATTATTGGAAGAAGAAGAGCCTCCTTTTTCTGAAGCTGAATCAGGCTATTCTAACTATTTCCGTGATGTTGATACTTATTCTAGTTATGCACGTTGTGCACCTACTGACATTCTTAAAGCTTTTCATGCTTTGATAACAGAAAATGAGAGAGTGAGACGTTACGGATTTACAAAAGGTGAATTAGACAGAGCCAAAAAGAAGATGATTTCCCGCTATGAAAGATGGTACAATGAACGGGAAAAAACAGCATCCGACCGTTATGCTGATGAGTTTCAGGTTAATTATCTTACGGGTGAACCAATACCAGGTATTGAATATGAATATAAGTTAGTGCAAAATGTATTGCCTAAAATAGGAGTGAAAGAATTTAATCATTTGGCTTCCTTATATATGCCTGATAGAAATCGTACAATTGTTGTTACAGGCCCTCAGAGTAATACTATTTCTTATCCAGATAAGAAGGCATTTATTACTTTACTTGATAATGTGAAGAAAGAAACTATTCAGCCGTATGATGAAGGTAAAATTGTAACGCAGCTAATGTCATCTAAGCCTAAAGCAGGAACAATTATTAGTGAAAAAACTATTCCGGAAACAGGAATGGTAGAATGGAAATTGTCTAATGGAGCTACTGTTGTATTTAAGAAAACAGATTTTAAGAATGATCAGGTTTTATTCCGTGCAACTTCTAATGGTGGGTTTAGTATGTATCCGGCTGGAGATGATATGTCTGCTCTTTACGCTACAAAAATCCAGGATGCGAGTGGTGTAAATGGCATCAATAACACACAACTTAAAAGGTTGGTAGCTGGAAAAGATTTATCGTTAACTCAATCTTTGGTGCTATATAATGAATCAATGTCTGGTAAATATGGCTTAAAGGATTGTGAAACATTCTTTCAATTGCTGTATTTGTATCACACAGCTCCTTACTTTAATAAAACAGCATTTAACAGGCTAATTAAGCAAGAGAAAACCGAATATGCAAAGTTGCTTGATGATCCTAATAATTACTTCAATTATCAGATTGTACAGCTCATGGATAAAGGGAACCAGCGTCGCAACAGATGGCCGGTAAAAGAAAATTTAGATCAGGTTGACTTTAGTCGTGCCGTAGATATCTATAAATCCCGTTTTGGCAGTGCTTCAGAATTTACCTATGTGTTTGTTGGTAATATAGACTTTGAAACTATAAAGCCACTTATCCTGACTTATATAGGAGGAATTCCTGCGAGTAAAGAAAAACAGGGTTATGCAGAACAAAACTTCACATCCTTGTCCGGTCCGGCTTCCTATAATTTCTATAAAGGAACAGGTGACAAAGCGAATGTGGCCATACGCTTTGTGAAACCGGCAACATGGAATAAACAAAAAGCTTACGCCTATGATGCTTTTATTGAGATATTGAAAACAAGATTGTTCGAGAGTCTTCGCCGAGAGATGAGTGGCGTTTATGGAGTGAGAGTGTCGGGAGGCGTTAATCGTAATCATGAGCCAGAAGCTTCATTGTCTCTCTCTTTTGGAACAAATACTGCATCTTACAAACAACTTGCCGAAAGAGCTGTTTTTGAAACAAAGCGTCTCATAAATGAAGGACCTACAAATGAAGAACTGGAGCAGGTAAAAGAAAAAAAACGTGTATCACTTTCTACTGATATTAAAGAGAACTCAACTTGGCTACTCAATATTTATTATGCTTATCGCTATGGTGATAAGGTAGAAACAGAGGAAGAACGTGTGCAAGCTATTAAACAATTAACTTCTGAAAAAATAATGGAAGCTGCAAAAGAATATATTGATCAGGATAAAGCTTTGGAGTTTATACTCCTTCCGGAGAAGAATTGATTTTTTCTTTATAACCTAAGAACCAGAGTTCGATTAAAATTTCCTAATTTTATTCCGAAGCTACTTAACCACAGTTTCTGGATCTATTTTACAGGAAAGTATCCGATTGGAGTATTGTGATAGTATGAGGGGCCTTCCAAGTATGCTGCCATAAGGCATGCCTGGAAGGCCTATTATTCTTTGATGCAATCTCTTTATAGTCTTGAAGATCTACTGTTTAAGTAAAAAGTGTCAATACAGCTTGTATATAGATTGTTTTCAAAATTTACTCTTCTTACAAGGTTGCAGAAGAAGAGTGGTTTTAAACTTTTTGACACAAAGATTGGTACTTTTGGGCGTATTTTGACTAAGCTCAATATTCCGCAGGGGCAGTCAAACAGAGGCAGGCGATATAATGTAGTGAAATGCACAAATGCGTGATGTTTGACCTTTAAAAGTGATTGAACCGTGGCCGATGAAAAAGCATCTGTCACGGTTCAACTATTTTATATTAAGTACTTTACACGTAAACGTGATGGAGTTATGTTTGGTTTGCGTTTTTTTTGTACCAGATTACCAGATTTTCACTATCTGATCTTCGGCACGCCACATTTTGTCGCCCTTCTTCACACCAAAGGCTTTATAAAACTCGGGCATGTTGGATAGCGGACCAAGGATTCTCCATTTAGCCGGAGAATGTACATCTGTTTTTATCATAGTTTTCATGGTTTCGGGACGTATGTCGAGCATCCATCCAAGTGCATAGCCAAGGAAGAATCGCTGGCTGGGGTTCAGTCCGGCAATCATTTCGTTGTTTTTGTATTGCTTAGTGTTCTTGAATGCTTCGAGTCCCATCACTACTCCGCCCAAATCGGCAATATTTTCGCCCTGAGTAAGTTCACCGTTCAGGTGCATCTTGTCAACAGCCTCGTAATCATTGAACTGTTTTACAATCATCTTGGTTTTACTAACAAACTTATCTTTGTCATCTTTGGTCCACCAGTTGCTCAGATTGCCTTGCTCGTTGTATTTGCATCCCTGATCGTCGAACCCGTGGGTTATTTCGTGTCCGAAGGTGCATCCAATGATGGAGTAGAGTATGGCATCGTCGGCCATTTTACTTTCGTAGCCGGGAACAATAATGTTGCAGCCGGGAATTACTATTTCATTGTTCGACGGGTTGTAATATGCATTGTAGGTTTGCGGGTACATGCCCCATTCCTTGCGGTCAACCGGTTTACCGTATTTGCTTATCATGTAGTTGAATTCCCATTTGTTGGCACTCATTACATTCTTTACGTATGATGAACGGTCAATGTTCATGGCACTCAGGTCTTTCCATTTATCAGGATAGCCCACTTTCATAATTACCGCATTGAGCTTTTTCAATGCTTTCTCTTTGGTAGGAGCACTCATCCAGTCTAGCGCTTTGATGCGTTGTGCAAAAACTCCTTTAATGGCGTTTCCTATCTCTTCCAGTTTCTCTTTGGTTCCTTTGGGCAGATACTCATTTACGTATACCTGGCCAATTAGTTCACCTACAGCTCCGTTTGTCTGTCTCACCACGCGTTTCCATCTGGGTTTCGGTTCTTTTACTCCGTCAAGGGTAACAGAATAAAAGTTGAAGCTTTCCATATAGGTCTTGTCGTCCATGTAAACAGACAATCCGTTCAGCAAGTGAAACTTAAGATAGCTCTTCCAGTCGTTTACAGTATATTTCTTCATATAACCGTTCAGTGCGGTAAGGAATTCAGGCTGTCCCACCACTACGGTGTCTACCTTTGCCAGTCCTGCACTGCCAAGGAAAATTTTCCAGTCAATGTTTGGAGTCATAGCAGCCAGTTTGCCGGATGTTATCTTGTTATAGTTGGCCAACGGATCGCGGGTATCTTCCATCTTCCGTGATGTTTTTGCAAGGGCTGTTTCCATTTCCATTAACTTGCCGGCAGCCAGTTTAGCTTTTGAACTATCGTATCCCATAATTCCGAACATATTACCTGCGAAGGTGGCAAACTTTTCACGGATTATCTTTGAGTTGGCATCTGTGTCCAGATAGTAACTGCGTTCGGGCAGGCTGAGTCCGCCCTGAGTGATGTAAACCTGATATTTGCTGCTGTTCTTATCGTCCTGAGTAACATACATACCGAATAGCGGAGATGCTGCCACCGTGTGAATATATGCTGCTTCTTTGATAATGCCGTTTAGGTCTTTGATATTATCTATCCGAGCAAAATCGCCTTTCAGGTCGCTGATTCCTTTTTTGTTGAGCGAAGTACTGTCCATTCCCGAGAAATAGAAGTCGCCTATTTTCTGCTTGTTGCTTCCCTTTGGTGCATTCTCGAGGTCGGCAGCCGATTTGCATATCTTAAGTACCTGTGCATTGATGGTGTCCTGAATCACCTGAAATATTCCGTTGCTCTGCTCACTGGCAGCAATAGGGTTTTGTTTAAACCATTTGCCATTGGCAAACTGAAAAAAATCGTCTCCGGCTTTTACCGTTGAGTCGATGTGTGCAGCCAGTGCATCACCCTTTCCGGATGAAAATTTGCCCTGTTTGCACGATGTGGTAATTGTTGTCAGAGCCAGGGCGCAGATAAGAGAATTGAATATATGCTTTTTCATATTAAATATTTTGAAAGACGTTTTTTACTGTATTTTTTTTAATATCACTGATTGGGAATAGCATTTGTTTGTTTCATCAGCCATTTTTAGTAACTCAGGCCAGTCGGAAACAGGTATAAATGATTTTTTGTACACTTTCTGTGTATTTATTTTAAGTGTGTTTCCGGCAATGGATGCGGTTGTTGCAAACGAACCATATTCATTCTCCATCTTGTAATTCAGATTCTCAATGCCTTGCACTTCATATTCTTTGGGAATTTCTACCTGTATTTCATTGACAAATAAACGGGCTGTAGGCAGTGTGGCATTTATCACGCGGTTGCGGTCTTCTGCTGTTGGAGCCCATTGAACACCTATTAATTTTCCTGCATCCAACAAAAGATTGTTCCCTGCTTTCTTTACCAATCCTTCTACGGTATATTTTACTGTATATTGTAAATCAGGATTAGTCGGTGTTATTCCCATACTATCAACAGAATAGCTGAGTACTTCTTTGGGGGCAAAATTATGATAGATGCTAACCTCTTGCTTGATATTATCTTTTTGCTCTTTTCGTTCTTTATCGTAAAAGGCTTGCCATTCTTCAACGTATTTACGTGCGCTCTTATCTTCTTCCATTTCCTGAAGGTGTGTTTTGTCTATTAATAAATAGCTACGCATTGCGTTATTATGTTCTTCATTCAGAATTAGTAACTGTTGAAAGTCGTTTTTTAGGTCGCCCGTATATCTGTTTTCACGGTTTATCACTAACTCAAGAGGATTACTCTCAGAGAAATTAACTTGCATTTTTACAGAGTTCTTATTCTGGTCGGCAGTTGTTTCGGGTATTTTATATTCATCACAATCTCCTTCGATACCCGCCGGGCTATTTCTTTTATAATCTCTTACCACAATGGTTGAAGCTTTTTCTCCTTGAAAACTTGATGGAATTTCGGCTGCCGGTCTATAGCCTTTGGTGAAAGAAAAGAACTGCTTGTTATCATTTGCAGTAACGATGCAATACAAATCTTCCGGATTGGTAATCTCGTCCATTCGTGCATCATACTTACTTGCAGCAAATCCAATTTTACATTCCACCATATTCTCTTTCAGCAATTTTTCCAGTTGAATCATAAATATGGTGGGCGGAAAATAGTTTAGGTTGTTGGGCCAGTATAAACGGAGTACATTATAGCAGTAAACAGCCAGATCTTCCTGAGTTGCATTGGGGAACTTTTGCCTATAATTCAATAGGGCTGCTGCAACCTTTTTATTGATATCCTTCAATCCGCCCATCTGGAATTCCTGGGTTGCCAGCATACATTTGGCATCGTTTAAAATATAAATAGATGGAATGTCATTATAAACCCCGATTTTACGCGCGCTTGCCGGTTTATAAATCAGTTTGGAGGTATTGTTTAATACCTGCATCCTGATCATAGGTAAATCCCTTAAAGCCGAAATCCATCTTGTTTCGTCAATCTTATCTATCTTAAGAAGATCATCCTTTTCTACATCAAGAATTGTATTGTTTTCATCTGTGTTGGTGACTTTCATTTCCGGTGCTCCATTTATGGAACGATATTCTACGGTAAGTTTTTTCCCAAACTCGCAATGGGCAGAATAAGAAAGGGTGGGATATTGTGAATAAAAAGCAAATAACATTGGAGGTACATTTTCTGATTCCAGATCTTTTTCCTTATGAATAAAGTAGTCAAGAATATCTCCAACCTGCAGATCGGGAATAGCTAGTTTTTTATAGGATTCCTTATTGTTTTTGCCTTCAGTAACGCTCACAGATTCATTGGCTACGTCAACCTCCTGAACTGTACCATCCGGTTTTATAACCTGCGCTCCAATTATTGTTCTGAATTTATTAAGGCTATAGTATCCCCTTGTAGAAGCCTCTTTCTGGAAAGAAATTTCAGAGAATTCCTTCAGAGCGGCATTGTCGTTTATTTTAATCATAAATCGTTCTGTATCTGTGTAGAATAAACTTGGGCTAAAGCCCCCGCTCTGCATAATACTTGCGAAATTCTTTTGTCTTTTTACTTCAACTAGTTTGTGCCGGGCAATGATAACCGCCGATTCATTTTTGTATTTTTCGGGAACGGTATAGCTCTTGAACCGGGGTAGATTCCACCCCCATATTTCTTCCCTCACTTTCTGGTCGTGTTCGGTATAATCAATGGCATGGAGCATATTCGGGAATATACATATAGCGAGAACCAGCCAAAGAATTCTGGAATATCGTTTCATCATAGTATTGTTTATTTATAGTTTCTTTAAAGTTATTTGCTCCATATAAGCTTTTTTAATGGCTGAAATATGGTCATTCCACTCTTTAAAATTACTTTTCTTCAGCCATGGGTCAACCATGGTTATTTCTTTCCGATAGATAATTTTATTATCTTTCTGCATGTATGAAATAGTAAAAAGAAGATTGTCATTTTTGATTGTTAAGCCGGATGGAAGTCCGGTTACTTTATATCCCTGAGGTATATGAAGCGTGATTTGTCGCACGGTGTGATCCTTAAATGGGAACAGGTAATCATTTTCACGTTTGGTAGTGTCAATGGCCATACTCGCATAGTCTTTAGCGGCATCCATATCGATGTAAAGCTCATCACTAATGGCTTGTATGGCCGATTTACGCTCTACATCATAACTGATGGAGAGGCTGCTTGACTGGGGCTCTGTTCCTGAGATTACGATGTCAGATACTTTGTCCTGTACTTCTCCTCTTTCAAGGAAACGTTTTACCGTATTATCCTGTTTATCTTTCTCCGTGGAATGAATCTGCCATAATATGAGTTGCTTTGATTCTCCGTGAAAGGTGTTAACGGCCTTGCCGCTCAATGCATTGCTTGTAACGGTGTATTCGCATGATATGCTATCAGTATTTTGTGAAGGGGAGACCGAAGGAATGCGCTCTATCAGATAATTGTCTCCATCTTCTATCATAACCTGTCTGTTTTGTATCAGTTGAGAATATTCACCTAAAGGCATATATTTTACTGTTGGATCCAGATAATAGTGCTTATTGTTCCAGAATAATGCACATATCATGTGATCTGCAATGGGCAATGGGATAGAGTAATCGTAGGCAATTCTATTTGTACCTATCCATACAAGTCGCGCATCAAAACCTGCGGCAACAAGCAGCGATTTTAATAAGTTGGCCATTCCCTTGCAGTCGCCATATTTCTTTTGAAGCACATTTTGCGCGTCAGCGGGTCTGAACCCCCAAATTCCATTTTCAAAAGCAATGTAACGGATATTTTCCTGCACCCACCCATAAATTGCTTTGATCTTACTTTCCGGGGTAGTGCACTCTTTAATTATTTCCTGAGACTTATTACGGATAATTGTTGAGTCACTGTTCTCCTGAAGAGTTGCACCGTGGTTCCATTTGTAAAGGCTCCCGAGCCCGTCAAAAATAGGTTGCTTTGATCCGTTTATAGTGGCTGTTTTAGAAACTATTATCAAATGCGGATAAATATAGGAATATCCTGGACTGTAAGGCTCTCGTTTTTCAGCTTTTTGATTCTCAAGGTGATAGACGTACGTATGTGTTTTAGCCTTTTCATCGGTTATCACTTCTTTCGTAACATTGATACCCAGATTTTTCTCGTGAATATCAATGTCCATCCAATAGGGAACAATTAATTTAACGGTCTTGTTTTTTATAAACTGCTGTTCGGATAAATAGACAGTGGAGAAATAATGAGGATCGTGAAATATCTTTTTTAAAGAAACTTCTGCTATTTTATTTTTCTGGGTAAAGGGCAAATTTATAGTGCAAACTTTTGTGTCGTTATAAAACAGACCTTCCTCCTGATACATTCCGTACTGAGGTTTAACACCTTTTAGTCCGTCAATGCTGATATTTTTTATTTCCGACAAATCATCGTAGAACCTGGCTAAAACAACCTTCCCTGATATTTTGGTGCATACATACCTGGCAGATGATTCTTCTTCGATAAACGGACTTTTATCATCATTGAGTTTAAATGTAAATACATCCTCCATGTTAGTGAGCACTACATTGTCATCTTCTGTTTGTGCGAAGATGGGAATGTAAGAAATGCAAAGAAAAAAATAAATGATCAGGTGTTTGCGTTTATTCATGTCTAATTATCTGTCACTAATGTTCAATCGTACTATACTTGTATTGATAATTTAATGAGAACAAATGTATAAAATGTTTTTTTGTTTTACACTATGAACATTGTAATATAATTATTTGTGTGGTTAATAATATTGTCTGAGTTTGATTTTTTTGTTTTTCAGAGCCTTGAAGGAAAAGATTTTCGTTTAATAAGAAAATAAATTTCTATCAGATATTGTATTTTTAATAAAGTATTGTACATTTGCTTAACGATACTTTATTAACCTATGTCAAAATGAACACGAATGCGAATCACATCATTCATGAAATAACTCCTCTGTCGGATAAGGATTGTTTTTATATAGCAGAGCGTTATAAGAAAGAATTTACATATCCTATCCATAATCATCAGGAATTTGAACTGAATTTTACAGAAAAGGCCTCGGGAGTGAGGCGCATTGTCGGCGATTCGGCAGAGGTGATTGGCGAGTATGATTTAGTCCTTATTACGGGGAAAGACCTGGAACATGTTTGGGAGCAGCACGAGTGTAATTCCGAGCAGATACGCGAAATAACCATTCAATTTTCTTCCGATCTTTTTTTAAAGAGTTTCATTAACAAAAATCAGTTCGATAGTATACGAAAAATGCTTGAACGGGCTCAAAAAGGACTTTGTTTTCCAATGTCGGCAGTATTGAAGGTATATCATTTACTCGATACATTGGTTTCTGAGAAGGAAGGCTTTTATGCGGTGATTAAGTTTATGACGATACTTTATGAACTATCTCTTTGTGATGATGCTCATACTCTTTCCAGTTCTTCTTTTGCTAAAATAGGCGTTCATTCAGACAGCCGTCGTGTTCAGAAAGTGCAGGATTATATCAATGAACATTATAAAGAAGAAATCAGGCTCTCAAAATTAGCCAACCTTGTAGGAATGACTCCTGTATCCTTCAGCCGTTTTTTCAAACTTCGCACGGGTAAAAACCTTTCCGATTATATTATAGACATTCGTTTGGGTTATTCCACCCGTCTGCTTGTAGACTCAACCAAGTCTGTTGCCGAAATCTGTTATGAATGTGGCTTCAACAACCTCTCCAATTTTAACCGTATCTTCAAAAAGAAGAAAGAATGCTCTCCCAAAGACTTCCGGGAGAATTATCGGAAGAAAAAGATACTTATTTAAATAGTTTCAGATATATTTTTATTGTCCTGTACAGAGGAATGCATTCTTCTGTACAGGACTTTATTAATAGTTTCAGATATGTTAAGATAAGATTGTATTAGAAATAGATAAATAATACGTAGAATCCGGATTTTATAATATATACATTTGTAACTATAAGAATAGCAATATTCTATAAACCTAAATCTTAAAATAGTATGAAATATTTTTTATCTGCTTTACTCCTTGCATTTTCTTTTATTAGTTGCGCTAATGCGCAAAAAACAGATTCTTTTGTCTCTGTTAAAAATGGTCACTTTATGCTTAACAGTAAACCTTATTACTATGTTGGGACCAATCTTTGGTATGGTGCTATACTGGGGTCTGAAGGCGAAGGCGGTAATCGTGCCCGGTTGAATAAGGAACTTGATTTTTTAAAGTCAATAGGTATAAATAATCTTCGTGTTCTGGTTGGATCGGATGGCAAAAATGGCATTACTTCAAAGGTGGAACCAACCTTACAAAAGTCTCCAGGGGTGTATAATGATACTATTTTAGCAGGATTGGATTATTTATTACTGGAAATGGGCAAACGAAAAATGTATGCTGTTCTTTATTTGAATAATTCCTGGGAATGGACGGGAGGATATTCCCAATATCTTCAGTGGGCAGGATATGGCAAAGCACCTGTTCCGGCAGTAGACGGATGGCCTGCTTACATGAAATATGTGAAGCAGTTTCAACAGTCCGACTCTGCAAAGGCATTGTTTCGCAATTATGTAAAAGATATCATTACCCGGACTAACCGCTACACAGGGAAAAAGTATGTGGACGATAAGGCAATTATGTCCTGGCAGATAGGAAATGAGCCCCGCGCTTTCTCTGATGAAAACAAAGAACCCTTTGCACGCTGGATTGCCAATGTGGCAGCTCAGATAAAAAGTCTGGATAAAAACCACATGGTCTCTACTGGTAGTGAAGGAAAACATGGGTGCGAACAGGATATTAAACTTTTTGAACGGATTCATGCCGATAAGAATGTGGATTATATGAATGTGCACCTTTGGCCTTATAACTGGGGATGGGTAACTAAGGATAGTCTTTCTCAGAAACTTCAGTTAGCCAAAGAGAATACTAAAAAATACATATCCGAACATCTGGCAATTGCTGAAAAGTATCAGAAACCTTTGGTGATGGAAGAATTTGGCTTCCCTCGCGATGGCTTTAAATTCTCAAAAGAGAGCACTACATGTGCGCGCGATTCTTATTATAGATATGTATTTGATTTGATTATAGCCGACAAGAATGCCGGAGGGTTTTTCGCCGGATGTAATTTCTGGGGATGGGGAGGCTTTGCCAATCCGTCTACGGAACATGTATTCTGGCAAAAGGGTGACGATTACTGCGGTGATCCGGCACAGGAAGAACAAGGGCTAAACTCAGTTTTTGCTTCCGATAAAACAGTTGAAGTAATTAAAGAATCCATTCAGAAATTTAAATAGCGAACAATCAATAAATCAATTTAAAGATGAAAAGGTATTTTCTTTTACTCTCTCTCTGCTGCTTTTCTTGTTTGGGTTCTGTAAAAGCACAGAAATATGAGGAACTGGCAAAAACTCCGCCTATGGGATGGAATAGCTGGAATAAATTTGCATGTGATATTAATGAAGAAATTATCCGTGGCGTTGCCGATAAAATGGTGGATACCGGACTTCGTGATGCGGGATACATTTATTTAAATCTCGATGATTGTTGGCATGGCAAGCGTGATAGTCTGGGATTTATTACTGCTGATCCCGTAAAATTTCCTTCAGGTATTAAGGCTTTGGCCGATTATATTCACTCAAAAGGGTTAAAGATTGGTATTTATTCAGATGCAGGAAGAACAACTTGCGGTGGCCGTCCGGGAAGTTTCGGACATGAATATCAGGATGCGCTGATGTATGCAAAGTGGGGAATCGATTATCTGAAATATGATTGGTGTGCAACGGAAGATATAAATCCGGTAGGGGCTTATAATTTAATGCGTGATGCTCTTCGCGCAGCCGGGCGTCCTGTTTTATTCAGTATGTGTGAGTGGGGGCATAGCAAACCCTGGACCTGGGCAAAAGATACCGGACACATGTGGCGCACAACCGGCGATATATATAATTGCTTTGATTGTGTAAATGAACATCCGGGATGGAAGGCTTTTGGTGTAATGCAGATTCTGGATATGCAGGAAGGTCTTCGCCAGTATGCGGGTCCGGGACATTGGAATGATCCTGATATGCTGGAAGTGGGCAACGGACAAACAATGAATCAGGATCGCGCCCATTTCTCTATGTGGTGCGTGATTGCAGCTCCGCTTATTTTAGGAAACGATGTTCGTAACATGTCTGCCCAAACAAAAGAAATAGTGATGAACAAAGATGTTATAGCTATTGATCAGGATACACTGGGTGTGCAAGGCATGAAGGTTGCCACACAAGATAGCATAGAAGTATGGTTCAAACCTCTTGCCGGAGGCGACTGGGCTCTTTGTCTGCTCAACCGTTCCGGGGAAGATAAGGAATATGCTATTCACTGGCAGAAATTTAATTTTGATGACGGGGTTTCTAAACGTTCCACTAATTTTTATAATACCACGTATGTAATAAAGAATTTATGGACAAAAAAAGCTGAAGGAAATACTAAAAAGGATAAAAAAGTATTAGTCCCTGCACAGGATGTGGCATTGTACAGGCTTATCGTTGCAAAATAAATTATAAAAAAAGTATTATATAAAGATAAAATTGCATTTGTTATGAAATAGCATATTAAATACCTTTGTGTTCATATTATTATAAATCTAATTATCAGTTATGAAAAACATTATGTTGTTTTTAATGGCGCTTGTGATGAGTTGTCATGTCATGGCGCAGCAAGGCCGAATTACCGGTACGGTTACCGACAGTAATGACGGTTCTGGTATGCCTGGCGTAAATGTTCTAGTGAAAGGAACCACAAATGGAACCATAACAGACATGAATGGAAAATTCTCTTTGAATGTTTCCACTAAAAATGCTGTTCTGGTTATCTCTAGTGTGGGTTACAAACCTCAGGAAGTTCGTTTAAAAAGTGACCAGAAGATTGTCAATGTATTATTAGAAGAGAATTCTGAATTACTTGAAGAAGTGGTGGTTGTTGGTTATGGTACAATGAAGAGAAGTGACCTTACAGGTTCTGTAGGTTCTCTTAGTGGTGATAAACTGAAAGAGTCAGTTACCGCAAATTTTGACCAGGCTATGCAAGGCAGAATTGCCGGTGTGCAGGTAACATCTAACTCAGGTACTCCGGGTGCTGCTACTACTATTCGTATTCGTGGAGCAAGTTCTATCACTTCAGATAATGAACCTCTCTACATTATTGATGGTATCCCGGTACAAGGTTCAGGTGTTACAATTGCAGGATTTGATTGGGCTGGTGGTGCAAACGGTCAAAACAAGGTTAATCCGTTGGCTGCTATTTCACCTAGTGATATTTTAAGTGTTGATGTATTAAAAGATGCTTCAGCTTGTGCTATTTATGGTGCCGCAGGTGCCAATGGTGTGGTTATGGTAACTACCCGTCGTGGAAAATCAGGTGAAGTGAAAATTAACTATGACGGCTATATGTCCAGTTCTTCTCTTCCTAAAAAACTTGATATGATGAACCTTAAGCAATTTGCAGTTTATCAACAGGAAATATCTGCTGATTTGGGAAATAAGCTTTCTGATTATTTCAAAGATCCTTCTATCTTAGGTGAAGGACAGGATTGGCAGGATGCTATTTTCCAGACTGCAGCGGCACAAAGTCATTCACTCTCAGTTTCCGGAGGTTCTGATAAAACTCAGTTCTCTGTTTCCGGTAGCTGGTTTGATCAGGATGGTATTGTTATAGGTTCTGGATTTAACCGTTTCAATTCACGCTTTAATTTTGATGCACAAGCTCGTAAGTGGTTAAAATTAGGTGGCTCTCTCTCTTTTGCACGTACTAACGAAACTATTACTCTTAATGATGGTGGTGATGGTGTAATTATGCAATCTCTTTTGATGCCCCCTAACGTTCCTGTTAAGGATATGGATGGTAATTATGCAGGTCCTGAATCTGTAGAAGGAGTATCATGGAACCCGGTAGCAGTTGCTATGACACGTACCAATACTTTACTTCGTAACCGTATAATGGGTGGTTTCTATGCTGCAGCAGAGATTGTTAAAGGTTTGACTGTTCGTGCAGAATATTCTTTCGATGCCTCAAATAATACAAATAAGGCATTTCACCCTACTTATAAATGGGGCGCTTTGAAGAATGAAATCAACCGTATTATGCAGCGTGATGATCAAGCCATGTTCTGGATGCAGAAAGACTATATAACCTGGGACAAAACATTTAACCAGAAACATAATATAAATCTGATGGCTGGTTTTGAAGCAACTAAATCATCATGGGAAGGTACTCAACTAATTAAAAATAAGCTCACTACAGATGATATCAAAGTGATAGGGGTTGATGGTACTTATGAAACGAACTCTGGCTGGAAAGATGAGTCTACTCAGGCATCTATATTTGGTCGTGCAAATTATAACTATGACAACCGTTATTATCTGACTGGAACAATTCGTAGAGATGGCTCTTCAAAATTTGGTCCTGATAAACGTTGGGGTAATTTCCCATCTATGGCGGCAGCATGGCGTATTAGTAATGAGGCATTTATGAAGGATAATAAAGCTATTTCTAACATGAAACTTCGTATAGGATATGGTATGGTAGGTAATTCAAATATAGGCAGTTACAAATTTGGTTCTGCCATGACAGCTTCCTCAACACCTTTCGGTACAGGTTATCGTCCTACAAATATTTCAAATCATAATTTGAAATGGGAATCTTCAGTTCAATACAATCTAGGTTTAGACTTAGGTTTATTCAATGATCGTATTTCACTGGCTGTAGATGCTTACTATAAAACAACTAAGGCACTTTTGCTACAGATCTCTATTCCTACTTATTTAGGAGGTTCTGGCTATGATGATATTCAATCTCCTTATGACAATATTGGTAAGATAGAAAACAAGGGTATTGATATCTCTTTGTCTACTCATAATATCAAAGGAAAGAATCTGAACTGGACTTCTAATCTGGTATTCTCTCTTAACCGTGGTAAGGTAACTGCTTTAAATGATGATAGCCAGGCTCTTTACAGAAACTTGAACTGGTATTCTGAATTCCAGACTGCTACCATTACAAAGGTAGGTCATCCAATAGGTGTATTTTATGGTTATCAAACAGAAGGCCTTTTCAAGGATAAAGCAGATATTTTAAACCATGCTGTACAAAAAGCTGATCCACAAAATAGTGAAATTAACTACGTGAATAAAACTGGTGGTGTATGGGTAGGTGATATTAAATTTGTGAATCAGAACGATGATAATGTTATTGATACTAAAGATCAGGTTATTATTGGTAATCCGAATCCTGATTTTACATTTGGTTTCAATAATAATGTTACTTATAAAAACTTTGATCTGGCATTTTCAATCACCGGGTCTGTTGGAGGTGATATCTTAAACTATGCCCGCGTATTGACTGAAGGACAGACTAGTATCTGGACAAATCAATCAATTGACGTTGTTAATCGTGCTAAGATTGGGTTGAATGATCCAGCTGGTTCTGCAACTGATGGTGATAATGTTTACCTGCTTAATCCGGAGGCAACTTTGCCTCGTGCAGCAACCAATGATGTTAACCGTAACAACCGTATGTCTGATCGTTTCATTGAAGACGGATCTTATGTACGTCTCTCAAATATCTCTCTAGGTTATTCATTCCCAAAGAATCTCGTTAAGAAGATGAAAATAGAGAAACTAAGAGTTTATGCAAGTGCTCAGAATCTTTTCACGATCACTGGTTACTCCGGTTACGATCCTGAAATTGGTTCATATAACCAAAGTGCTTTAATGCAGAATATTGACATGGGTCACTATCCATCTCCTAGAATGTTTACATTTGGTATTAACCTGGGATTTTAATCATAGAATATTAAGGAAATGAAAAAGATAATTAAATATATTAGTCTGGTTGCCCTATTATTAGGAGCATCTTCTTGCAACGACTTTCTGAACGTTGTTCCGCAAGACTCGTTGACTGCAGACAACTATTACAATAGTGAAACAAAAATACGCGCTAACACTGCAACGTTATATGGAGCTGTGTGGTGGAATTTTGACTGTCAGTTTATGTGGCTGGCTGGTGATGAAATGGCAGGAGACCTTTATTATACATATGATCAGGAAGGTCAATTCTTCTATTTTAGTTATAATAATGGTAATTCTTACCTTACTCAAGGTTGGCAAGGTTTGTTTCGTGTAGTCTCTTATGCTAACTCTGTAATAAATGATATGCCAGGTGCAGCAACCAATGTTTCACAGGATGTTATTGATAAAGCTGTAGCAGAAGCTCGCTTTATGCGTGGTGTTGCTTACTATTACCTGACAGAATACTGGGGAGAAGTGCCTATCATTGAAAGCTCAACCGATAAAATTACTTCCGGCAACTTGTTTGTTCCTAAAAATACCCGTAAGAGTTGTTATGAGTTCATGATTCGTGATTTTGAATACGCGGCAGCAACTCTTCCTGCAGTAGATGCTCAGGCAGGGCGTGTTACAAAGTGGGCTGCTGAAGCTATGCTGGCAAAAGTTCATCTTACTTATGCTTCTGCTGCTATGGGTAATTCTGCTGTATTTGGAGATGCTGCAGCACATTTTGCCAAAGCTAAACAGCTTTGTGCAGACGTAATTGAAAACAGTGGACGTACATTAGATCCAAGCTTTGGCAATTTATTTACTGTAGAAGGTAACAACTGTCCCGAATCACTGTTTGCCATTCAATGTAAAACAGGTGCATACCAACAAGGTAGTTCACGCAACGTAAACTTCTCTCGTAGTTCAGTTATTGCTGACCAGACCTGGGGAGCAGGTAAGGGGCCTACGATCTATCTTCAAAAAGAATTTGATCAACAAAAAGATGTTCGTCGTTACTGGACATATATGCATCAGGGAGATGTTTATCCAATGCTAAATAAAGATAATGGTGGCTATACTTACCGTAATTTTGTTGAAGCAGATAATGAAACTCCTAGTGTGGTCCTTGCTCATATTAAGAAATATGTGATTGGTAAATCTTCCGATTGTGACGGTAATGTTGGTTTGAACCAGGATGCCGGAAACAATATTCACATAATTCGTTTGGCAGATGTTTATTTGATGTATGCTGAGGCTGTTCTTGGTAGCGGTAGTTCAACAACTGATGTCACTGCTCTTAAATATTTCAATGCTGTTCATAGTGATCGTGCAGGTTTAACGCCGGCTACTTCTTTTACTTTCAATGATATTTTGAAAGAACGTCATCTGGAATTTGCTTTTGAAGGACTTCGTTGGGCTGATATCAAACGACTTTATTATCGTGATCCGGCTGCTGCACTTGCATTGCTCAATAGCCAAAAACGTGAACTTGTATATTATCTAAAAAATGGTTTCTCCTCCGCTGAAGATAAAAACAACAACGCGAACTATGAAGAGATTGTTCCAACAGCTGGATTTGTACAAGTGTATGATTCACAAATGTATTTGCCTATTCCAGCCGAAGCACTTACTGGTAACCCACGTTTCACAGAACCTGCTGTAGATTATGAATTTAAAGATTAAGAGAACCATGAAAGCATTAATTAGAAATATATTATTTGTTGCCGTTGCTACTGCAAGCTGTTTTCTTACTGCTTGTAAGGATGACGATAATAGCAGTGCCACTCCGGTGGTAAGATATGTTCGGTCATGTGATGCGGCTAAGTCCGACTCACTGATTACGAAAGCGAGTTTAGGTAATTCCATTGCCATCATTGGCGAAAATCTTGATGTAGTGAGAGAAATCTGGTTTAACGATCAGCAAGCAAAGGTAAACCCTGTGTATGTAACAAATCAATCTATCCTGGTTACTATCCCTAACGGTATTCCTACTAATGTTACAGGGAAAATCCGTTTTGTGACCAAATCGGGACTAGAGACTACTTATGATTTTGGTGTTGTGGTTCCTAGTCCGGTACTAAATTCAATGAAATGTGAGTATGTGCCCGATGGTGGTACTGCTGTTATTAAAGGAGACTTCTTCCTTGATCCAAAGGTTTATTTCAAAGGAAATGTATTGGCTCATATTATTAGTTTCACTAAAACAGAGATTAAAGTAACTGTTCCTGCAGGCGCTGAAGCTGGTCCTATTACTGTTGAGTCTATGTATGGTTCTACCCGTTCTACATTCAACTTCCGTGATAATTCAATAGTATCACCTACTACAAAACTATTCCTTAATTTTGAAGAAACATCTTCATGGAATGGTTGGGGATTGAGTGGATTCGCATCCGAGGGAGGTTTAGACGGCCAGTACCTTAAGTTTGAAGGAACATCCGGCTCCTGGGCTTGGCCAGCTAATGGTCTGCAGCTCTATTATGTTAATCCAACCCGTACGCCTTTGGCTTCATCCGGTGATATTTCCACACTGGCACTTCGTTTTGAAGCAAATTGTCAGGCATGGCATGATACTCCGCTGCTCATTTGGTTTACTAATAATGCAGGTACACATAATGTGGACAGTGAGGATCCTCAGGCACACTGGAAGCCATATTTAAACAATGGAGTTAAATCTAACTATGTAACTGATGGCTGGGAAACAATCACTATTCCATTGTCAGACTTTAAGTATGATAAAGCCGAAACAGGTGGTTTAACCCGTTCAATTACCAGTTTGTCTCAACTGGTAGATCTTCACGCAATGTTCTTCGGTGCTGCTGACGGTACTTATGACTTGAAACTATGGATTGATAACATGCGTATTGTTAAATATAAATAAGTAATATAAGATATGAAAAAGAATTTATTAACATATTGCTCATTTGTCCTGTTTATCCTGACCGTAGGCCTCTGCTTTACGAGTTGTGATAAGGACGAGGTAGCCAGTGCTCCGGTTCTTGAATCTTTTGGGCCATGTCCTGCTTTGCGGGGAGGTGAACTTCGTTTCATCGGTAGAAATATATCAAGCGTTGAAGGTATAACCCTTCAGGGAGTTAGTGAAATTACTGATATTGTAACTGTAAGCGCTGAAGAGATTAAAATTACCATCCCACAGGATGCAAAACCTGGTGTAGTGGTTTTAAGAACTTCTTCAAGTACTATTACAACAAAAACTCCGCTTACATTCTCGGAACCAATTTCAGTTGCAAAACTTTCTAATACGAATGCTACCGGAGTAGCACGTTATGGCGATAATTTTACCATTGAAGGTGATTATCTGAATTTGATTAAGCAGGTTATTTTTGCTGATAATGATACTGTTTATCAGAAAAATTTCGTGTCACAAACCAGATCTAAAATTGTAGTTGTAGTACCTAAGAGTGCTCGTACAGGTATGATTACTCTATCTAATGGTGCAGAAATGCCTATCCTGGTTTATACAGCTGAAGTGCCTATTCAGGCTCCATACATTGTGAAGGCTTCTGATAATCTGGGTGCCGGTCTTTCTCCATTAACAGTGAAACCAGTGACCGATAAGGTAACAATAAAGGGAAGTAATTTTGATTTAGTGAAAGCTGTTGTTTTTGGAGGAACAAAACTTTCTCCTAAATTCACTGTAAGCACAGATGCACGTACCATTGAAGCCGAGGTTCCTGCCGATGCGCAAGATGGAAGCGTAATCCTTGTCGGATTTTCGGGTACTACTGTTACAAGCGAACTCTCACTTACCATGAAGTTGCCAGTTGTTACAAAAGTAGCTCCTAATCCAGTTAAAAATGGCGAAACGCTGACAATCTCAGGTACCGATCTTGATCTGGTTAACGGTGTCAGATTTGGTGCTTTGACAGCTGATATTACAAGTCAGTCAAGTACGGAACTGAAGGTAGTCGTTCCATTTACCGCAACTGAAGGGAAAGTCGTATTGTCAACCAAATCGACAAAAACACTTGAAACGGAAAATATCACTTATGTGAAGTCTGCTGCCTCGTCTTTTACCCCGCTTTCACTAATGGCTGGTAATGAAGTGGTAATTAACGGATCAAATCTTGATTTGGTTAGCTCTGTTATTTTCCCTAATGGTCTGTCTGTTGCTGTTGATGCTTCTAAACGAACAGCTACTTCTATTAGAATAAATGTGCCTGTAACAGCAGTCTCTGGAAAAGTAACGTTGGTAATGATGAATGGTAATACACAAGAATCTGAAACATCATTGACTGTTGAGCCTGCAGATCTTCCAATTGTAACAGTTAAGCCTGCTTCAGTTAAGCCTGGTGAATTATTAATTCTCGAAGGAATGAATCTGAACGTGGAAACAGCATATTTTGGCAATATAAAAGCTACTGAATATGGTATTCGCTCAAATTCCAGACTGGAAGTTTATGTTCCAAAGAGTGTTCCTGCTGGTAGCGTGGTTCTTACATTGACAGGTACTAATGGAAAATCATCCACTGTTAATATAACGATTGCCGGAGGACTTATTCCTGTTGCCAATCCTGCGCTTATATTCTTTGACTTTGAAGCAGACGCTTCTGCTATTGGCTGGAAGGATATAGGTAGTATTGAAGAAGATGCAAGTATGGCTATCTCTGGTAAGTATTACCACGTGAATGCAACTCTGGATGGTGGTTGGAAAGTGTACTTTATGCGCAATTGGGGTACATTCTCAACAACAGGAGTTGACGCTTCTACTTATGCTGTTAGAATGGATATTAATATTGTCAGCGTAGATGCTCCAATAGTGTTAAAGTTTAGAATGAAGGGTAGTGATGATGATTTCTGGTATGTTTGGAAAGTAGGCGAGCTTTATCCTTCAGGAACCAAAGGCTGGGTTACAGTAACTCTTCCGTTATCTGGTTTCAAGAACAATAACGGTGATGGAACAAGTGCCATAAGTGATCCTTCCAAACTTGGATCGGAATATGGTATTGCCCACGGTTGGGGAGCTGGTCAGATCAATATGTATATTGATAATGTGCGTTTCGAAAAGATGTAATAAATAGTAGATAAAGAGGAGATTCCTCAGGCAATCTCCTCTTTATCTTTTCTTTGTAAGTATTATAAATAAGTTTTTTTTAAGATGAAGAATATTAAGTTTTACCTTTTCTTTCTGACAACTGTCCTTCTTGTTTCCTGTAGCGGAGGAGATGGAGATGAACCTGTGCCGGAAAGTACAGCGCCAGAGTTCGTATCTTCGGTTCCTGCCAACCAGGCAACGGGTGTTGCTTATGATACCGGAACTGTACAAGTAGTCTTTGACCGTACTATTACAGTTGTTTCTCCTGCTAAAATCACGCTTAACAACGTGGCTGTAACTGCAGTTTCAGCTTCGGACAAGACTTTGACAGTGACATTACCTACCCTGAAAGGTAGTACTCAATATACTTTAAAAATTGGTATTTCTGCTATAAAAGCAGTTCCTGGAATACTTAATACAAATGACGTTTCTATTTCCTTTACTACAGGCGCAGAGCCTACCTATGAAATTTCAAAATCATTAGTTACATCTAATCCTTCTTCTCAAGCTGTGAAGGTGTACAATTTCTTATTGGAGAATTATCGCAAGAAGATAATTTCCGGAACTATGGCTAAAGTAAACTGGAACATATCAGATGCAGCGTGGGTAAATTATAAGGCAGGGAAGTATCCTGTTATAAATTGTTTTGATTATGTTCATCTCATGTCGTCACCAGCAAACTGGATTGATTATAGTAACACACAAGTGGTTGAGGACTGGTGGAACAATAATGGATTGGTTGCTTGTATGTGGCACTGGAATGTGCCTAAAAGTGAAGGCTCTGCTGAATATACTTTTGTACCGTCTGAAACAACATTCAAAGCCTCGAATGCAACAGTTGAAGGTACGTGGGAGAATAATATTGTTAAAGCTGATCTGGAAAAGATCTCCGGATATTTAGGATTGCTTCAGAAGAAAGGGATTCCGGTTATCTGGCGACCATTACATGAGGGATCTGGTAATATTTATGCTTATTCAGGCGGAACAGCCTGGTTCTGGTGGGGAACCAGTGGTGCTGATGCTTATAAAAAACTTTGGGTTTATATGTTTGACTATTTTCAGAATAAAGGTCTTAACAATTTGATTTGGGTATGGACTACTCAGACAGGCGATTCGGCTTTTTATCCTGGTGATAAATATGTGGATATTGTAGGGCGAGACCTCTACGGAAAAGATTCTAATAATTTAATGACAGCTTCACAAATTTTGGCGCAGTACCAACTAATAATAAAGGATCATCCCACAAAAATGGTTACTCTTAGTGAATGTGGTAGTGTGGCAACTATAACCAGTCAGTGGAGCACCGGCGCTACCTGGTCCTGGTTCATGCCTTGGTATGATTATGACAGGACAGATACCGGTGACACAAACAAATATGCCAATGCTGCTTTCTGGTCAGATGCTGTGGGAAGTGCTAATGTAATTACCCGTGACGAGATGCCTGGTCTGAAATAAAAATGATTATTATGAAAAAGATACTATTAGCTATGACATTAGTTTTAACCAGCTCTTTCTCCAATGGAAGTAAGAAGGAGATTTATAAGGATGCTACGGCTCCGGTGAAAGACAGAGTGGAAGATTTACTTCAACGAATGACTCTGGAAGAGAAAGTGGGACAGATGAATCAGTTTGTTGGCATTGAACATGTCAAGGCTGCTCAGGCTACGCTTACTGCCGATCAGTTGAGAACTAATACTGCAAATGCATTCTATCCCGGCACTACTGTTGAGGATATTGTAAAGTGGACTGAAACCGGAAGAATTGGTTCCTTTCTGCATGTGTTAACGTTGAAGGAGGCTAATTACCTGCAAACACTGGCCATGAAAAGCCGGTTGCAGATTCCTATAATCTTTGGTATTGATGCTATTCACGGAAATGCGAATGCACCCGATAATACCGTTTACCCAACTAATATAGGCCTGGCTTCTTCTTTTGATCTGGGTATAGCCTATAAAATTGCCCGTCAGACAGCAAAGGAGATGCGTGCCATGAATATGCACTGGACCTTTAACCCGAATGTGGAAGTTGCCCGCGACGCTCGTTGGGGCAGGGTAGGCGAAACTTACGGCGAGGATCCTTATATGGTTTCATTAATGGGTGTTCAGTCTGTTAAGGGATATCAGGGAAATCTGAATGGTAAGGAAGATGTGCTGGCTTGTATCAAACACTTTGTGGGTGGTAGTGAGCCTATCAATGGAACCAATGGTTCTCCTGCCGATTTGTCTGAACGTACACTTCGTGAAGTTTTCTTTCCACCTTTTAAGGCTGGCGTTGAGGCTGGCGCAATGTCACTGATGACTGCTCACAATGAACTGAATGGCATTCCTTGTCACAGCAATGAATGGCTGATGGAGGACGTTCTTCGTAAAGAATGGAAGTTCCCGGGATTCGTGGTAAGCGACTGGATGGACATTGAACATATAAGCGATTTACATGCAACAGCTGAAAATATAAAAGAGGCTTTCTTTCAAAGCATTATGGCAGGTATGGATATGCACATGCACGGCATTAAATGGAACGAATATGTAGTTGAATTAGTAAAGGAAGGCCGTATTCCCGAATCACGCATAAATGAATCTGTTCGTCGCATTCTGGATGTGAAGTTCCGCCTTGGACTGTTTGAACAACCTTATGCCGACGAGAAGCAGAGCATGAAAATACGCTTGTGTGATGAACACCGTGCTACTGCACTCGAGGCTGCCCGCAATGGTCTTGTTTTATTGAAGAATAACGGTGTACTTCCGCTTTCACAAGATAAATTTAAAAAAGTACTGGTTACTGGAATCAATGCCAATGATATGAATATTCTGGGCGACTGGAGTGCAGTTCAGAAGGAAGAGAATGTAACGACTATCCTTGAGGGATTGAAAATGATAGCCCCTCAAACTAACTTTGACTTTGTTGATCAGGGATGGGATCCTCGTAACATGAATCAGGCAAAGGTTGATGAGGCTGCCGAAAGAGCAAAAGATGCCGATCTGAATATTGTGGTTGCCGGAGAATACATGATGCGTTTCCGCTGGACGGATCGTACCGGAGGTGAAGATACCGACCGCTCGGATATTGATCTGGTTGGATTGCAGAACGAACTGATTAAGAAAGTAGAGGCTTCGGGTAAGCCCACTATCCTGATACTTGTGAATGGCCGTCAGCTGGGTGTGGAATGGGCTGCCGAACATCTTCACGCTATTGTTGAAGCTTGGGAACCAGGAATGTATGGCGGTCAGGCTGTAGCAGAAATACTTTACGGTAAGGTAAATCCTACTGCTAAACTGCCGGTTACTATACCACGTAGCGTAGGGCAATTGCAGATGATTTATAATCATAAACCTTCGCAATATTTTCATCCCTATGTAGTGAAACCAAGTACGCCGCTTTATCCGTTCGGATACGGGCTTTCATACACTACTTATAAGTATGATGATTTGAAACTTGATAAGACTGAAATAGGAAAAGACGGCAATGTGAACGTAAGCGTTAAGATTACAAACACTGGAGATCGCGATGGAGTAGAGATTGCTCAGCTTTACATCCGTGATAAGTTTAGCTGCGTTACCCGTCCGGTAAAGGAACTAAAGGATTTTGCCCGCGTTGCCTTGAAAGCGGGAGAGACTAAAACTGTGAATTTTACCATAACTCCGGACAAGCTTGCCTTCTATGACAAGAAGATGAACTGGCAGGTAGAATCGGGAGAGTTCATTGTAATGGTGGGAACCTCGTCGGAAGATAGTAAATTATTAAAGGAAAGTTTTTGGATTAAATAGAGATGTTTGTGATGAGTTGTGCAGCTTGTTTTTACGAGCTGCGCAACTCGAAAGCACGACCTGCACAGCTCACTAAATCGACTTGCGCAACTCGATTTGGCGACCTGCACAGCTCATGAAAAATATTCCTTGGAGAAATATAAATAAGACAAGTATGGTTGAAAAAATTAAGAATATAACAGCCGGTGCTTTCCTTATTGCAGGACTTGTGTCGTGCAGTTCGGCAAAGAAAGCAACTGATATGGAGGTAAAACCGGGCTCATTAAGAACCGTGGAGACACAGCATTTGCTGAGAAATCTTCAGGATTTACCAGCCAAAGGATTTATGTTTGGTCATCAGGATGATACGGCCTATGGCATTGGCTGGGACGGAGATCGTGATCGTTCCGATGTAAAAAGTGTATGTGGAGACTATCCTGCTGTATGCGGATGGGATTTGGGTCGCATTGAACTGGGTGCGGATAAGAATCTTGATAACATTCCGTTCGATAGAATTCGTCAGGATATTACTGCACAATACCTTCGGGGTGGACTAAACACTGTAAGCTGGCATTTGAATAACCCGCTTACCGGTGGGGATGCCTGGGATGTGAAAACTGATGGAGTGGTAACATCCATTCTTCCGGGCGGAGCTAAACACGAGTTGTTCATTGCATGGCTTGATAAACTGGCATCTTTCCTGAATTCACTTACTACTGCTGACGGGAAAAAGATTCCAATTCTTTTCCGTCCTTGGCATGAACATACAGGCAATTGGTTTTGGTGGGGAAAATCTCATTGCACACCCCAACAATATAAAGAATTGTGGCAAATGACACATGATTATCTTAGTGCACATGGCGTTAATAATCTGCTTTATGCCTATTCACCCGGTAGTGAAGAAACTGTAGAGGAATACATGGAGCGTTATCCGGGTGATAATTATGTAGACTTACTGGGCTTTGATTGCTACCCGTCTGCAGATGTTCAGGGAACGGATGCTTATAGAAAATCTATGACCACGGTATTAACCTATCTCACTCAGTTGGGTAAAGAACATAAAAAATCTATTGCTGTTACTGAAACAGGATTGGAAGCTTTGCCTATGGCTGACTGGTGGACAGATGTTCTTTTTCCAATAGTCGATAAATATCCAATATCTTATGTGTTAGTGTGGCGCAATGCCCGCGAACGTGTTAATCATTACTATGCTCCCTATCCGGGACAGGTATCGGCAGGCAACTTTGTGGAATTCTATAATCAATCAAAGACCTTATTCTGCAAAGACGTAAAAAGTTTATATAAATAATAATCTAATCGACTAACCACTTTAAATAATAACTTGACTCATGAATCAATTTAAAAATAGAACAGCAAGAATATTTGCTGATCATGAAAATCTTTTATCCAGAAAAAATGAACCTGAGGAGGAAACAAATGGTCTGTTTACCCGATATAAAAATCCCGTTTTAACAGCTGCACATACTCCCGTAATATGGAGATATGATTTGAATGAACAAACAAATCCTTTCCTGATGGAGCGAATAGGAATGAATGCAACTTTAAACTCTGGTGCTATTAAATGGAACGGGAAGTATATCCTTGTTGTAAGAGTGGAGGGAGCCGATCGTAAGTCATTCTTTGCTGTGGCCGAAAGTCCTAATGGGATAGATCAGTTCCGCTTTTGGGATTACCCGGTAACCATGCCCGATACGGAAAATCCTGCGACTAACATCTACGACATGCGCCTTACAGCTCATGAAGACGGGTGGATTTATGGCATTTTCTGTGCCGAACGTCTCGACCCTAATGCTCCTGCAGGAGACCTTTCTTCGGCAACAGCAACAGCAGCTATTGCCCGTACAAAAGATTTAGTAACGTGGGAACGCCTTCCTGATTTAAAAACAAAGAGTCAACAGCGCAATGTAGTACTTCATCCTGAATTTGTGAATGGCAAATATGCGCTCTATACTCGTCCGCAAGATGGCTTTATTGATGCCGGAAGTGGCGGAGGCATTGGCTGGGCATTGGTTGATGATATGACAAATGCTGTGATTAAAGAAGAAAAAATTATAGATCATCGTTATTACCACACTATCAAAGAAGTAAAAAACGGGGAAGGTCCTCATCCCATTAAAACATCAAAAGGCTGGCTTCATCTGGCTCACGGAGTAAGAGGATGTGCGGCAGGATTGCGTTATGTGCTTTATATGTACATGACTTCTCTGGAAGATCCTTCAAAACTAATTGCTTCTCCGGGTGGATATTTCATGGCTCCTGAGGGGGAAGAGCGGATTGGTGATGTATCGAATGTGCTATTCAGTAACGGATGGATTGCCGATGATGACGGAACAGTGTATATCTATTACGCATCTTCCGATACACGTATGCATGTGGCAACCTCAACGGTTGATAAGTTGGTGGATTATTGCATGAATACCCCGGAAGATGGTTTTTACACAGCCGCATCAGTGGAAACATTGAAAAAGCAGATAGAAAAGAATCTTAGTCAACTAGCCAATAAATAATAGTTTGAATCGTTTATTTATTCGCAAAGAAGTTAACAGCGGATTTAATTATTGAAAAAATACCATGATAAAACTAACAGAAAAAATAGGTTACGGTTTCGGAGATATGGCTTCTTCCATGTTCTGGAAGATTTTCGGAATGTATCTTCTCTATTTCTACACAGATGTTTACGGTCTAGCTCCTGCAGCTGTAGGAACCATGTTTCTGATTACACGTGTGTGGGATTCTTTTCTTGATCCGGTAATTGGAGTAATAGCCGACCGAACTGAATCCCGATGGGGAAAGTTCCGTCCCTATCTGCTTTATGTTGCCGTTCCTTTTGGGTTAATAGGGGTACTAACCTTTATAACTCCCGATTTTAGTATTGAATGGAAACTGGTTTACGCTTATGTGACCTATACGCTTATGATGATGGTTTATTCGGCTATTAATGTGCCTTATGCTTCTTTACTGGGAGTAATGACACCTAATCCGAATGAGCGAACCACGCTTTCTTCTTATCGTATGTTCTTTGCTTATCTGGGTAGTTTCATTGCTTTGCTAATCATTCAGCCACTGGTGGAATTCTTCTCTAAGATTGGTGGTGGGGTTAATACTCAACAGGGATGGACGTATGGCGTTGCAGTGATTGCTGTGATGTGTGTGGCTCTGTTCCTGGGATGCTTTGCGCTGACAAGAGAACGCGTAAAACCGGTAAATAAGGAAGAAAAGAGCACGCTGAAAGAAGACTTGCTCGATTTGTGGCACAATCGTCCTTGGTGGATCTTATTGGGAGCGGGCATTGCTGCATTGATCTTTAACTCTATCCGTGACGGGGCAACAATCTACTATTTTAAATATTATATTTTAGAGGATAACTCTCTCAGAATAGCTTCATTAGGTGTAACGGTTACATGGACTTCCCTCTATCTCGCACTGGGGCAGGCTTCCAATATGGTAGGTGTGGCGCTGGCGGCTCCCGTGGCCAATCATATAGGCAAGAAAAACACCTATTTAACGGCAATGACTATTGCAACAGCATTTAGTATAGTCTTTTTCTGGTTCACTCCCAATCAACTGGTGCTGATCTTTGTATTCCAAGCTTTGATTAGTGTTTGTGCAGGAATCATCTTCCCACTTCTATGGTCAATGTATGCTGATATAGCCGATTATTCCGAGCTGAAATGCGGTCGTCGTGCTACAGGATTAATCTTCTCTTCATCTTCTATGTCCCAAAAACTGGGATGGACACTGGGTGGCGCGTTAACCGGTTGGCTATTGTCTTACTTTGGATTCAAGGCAAACGTGATTCAATCTGACACAGCCATTACAGGAATCAAAATGATGTTGAGCTTCCTTCCTGCTATTGGTACAGTTTTATCGGTTATCTTTATCTCATTCTACCCACTAAGTGAAAAGAAGGTAAAGAACATAACCTTACAACTTGAAGAACGACGTAAAGATTTAAAGTAGAAACTATGAACAAAATAAAAGAATTAAAGACGGAAGTTCTTGATGTTCTGCAAAATAATATTCTTCCTTATTGGGAGAATAGGATGCAGGACAAAGAAAACGGGGGTTTCTATGGACAAATAACAGGTAAGGAAGAGTTGATTTCCGACGCAGAAAAGGGAGCGATACTAAATGCGCGTATCCTGTGGACTTACTCTTCTGCATACCGTTTGCTTAAGAAAGATGAATATTTTGAGATGGCCAATCGGGCTAAAAGGTATCTGATTGAACATTTCTATGATAATGTATTTGGCGGTATCTATTGGTCGCTAGATTACAAAGGAAATCCGGTTGATACAAAGAAACAGATTTATGCGCTTGGCTTTGCCATTTACGGATTGAGCGAGTTTAGCAGAGCAACAGGTGATAAAGAGTCGTTGGAATATGCCGTAAAACTGTTTCACTCTATTGAGGAACATAGTTTTGATAAAGAAAAGAATGGCTATCTGGAGGCGCTTACCCGAGAATGGCACGAGATTGCTGATATGCGTTTAAGTGAGAAGGATGCCAACGAAAAGAAGACAATGAACACGCATCTTCATATCCTTGAACCATATACCAACTTATATCGGGTGTGGAAAGACGAGGAACTGAAGAAGCAAATAAGGAATTTGGTAGAGGTATTTCTTGATAAGATATTAAATAAGAAGACTAATCATTTGCGTCTCTTCTTTGACGAGGATTGGAATGGCAAAGATCATATAATCTCTTACGGTCATGATATTGAGGCTTCATGGCTTATTCACGAAGCTGCACTGGTGCTTGAAGATGCTGAACTGTTGAAGAGGGTAGAAGAGGTGGTTCCCCGAATAGCTGATGCCGCTGCGGAAGGACTTCAGCCGGATGGCGGAATGATTTATGAAAAGAATCTTGAGGCTGGTCATGTGGATGCCGACCGTCATTGGTGGGTTCAGGCAGAAACTGTTGTAGGATACATCAATCTTTATCAGCATTTCAATCGGGAAGATGGACTGGAAAAGGCTTCTCTTTGCTGGCATTTTATAAAGAACAATCTTATAGATAAGAAAAACGGCGAATGGCATTGGAGTCTGAAAGCGGATGGGACAATTAACGCAACCGATGATAAAGCTGGTTTCTGGAAATGCCCGTATCATAACGGACGTATGTGCATGGAGATAATAGAACGTTATTAGTAAGAATTATCAGTCTTTTCTAAGGAGCCTATTCTAGTAATGCTTATTTTATTTGCATAAATAAAATAAGCATAAACTATCAATCTCTGACCATTCATGCTTTTTCATTCTACATCAAATTAATAATTTCGTTTCAACTTTAAAAACCTTCGATATTCAAATAGCATTGAAACTTATTGTTTCAATGCTATTTGAATATTTTTGCTCTCATTAACAGATACTTTAATAACTTGTGGTTTGTATGAAATCATATTTACCTGAATCTCGCAATTCTCACCAGCAATATTGTTAACGGTAAAATTGCCCTCTAAATCAGTAAATACTTTTTTCCCATTAACAGTTACGGTTGCACCTACCAAGGTTTCACCTATCTTCTGATCAATCACTTTTCCGCTTACTGAGTAAGTAGACACAATATTGTTGTTTTCTGTTGTTTTAGGTGTGTCTTTATCTGATGCTATTGATGATGTAGCACAGAATAGGAGTAGAGCTGCTGTTAAAATTAAAGTTTTTTTCATTGTTATTCTTATTAAAATTATTTTCTGTTTTGATTCTACAAAATAATAAAATAGTTGTTATAGAAACGCTACATCAATAATACAAAACTATTAATATTGTTTGGATGATAAGAGTTTACCCTTTTCGTCCCACATATTCCAGATTCCACTCTTTTTCCCTCTCTCATAATGCATTTCATAACGAAGAATACCATTCTCATCCCAGATGCGCCACAGTCCGTCTTTTTCACCTTTCTTATATTGAGCTTCTCCTACCAATATGCCGTTTATGTTGTACGTTCTCCATGTTCCATGAAACACTCCATTGTAGAATGAACGGACCTCTTCAATTTTTCCATTTGGAAAATAGAGTACATAAATGCCTTCCGGACTTCCGTTTTTAATAAACATTTCCATTTTGAGCACACCATCGGGATAGTATTCTGTATATTCCCCGGTGTATAATGTGGTCTGCCTTTCGTCTGTGTAATAGATTCCATCAATTACTTTCAGCTTTTGCTGAGCATGAACAGTAATAGCACTAATAAGTATGAGGCTTATAATAAAGATTCTTCTCATAATCTGTTTTTTATTTGGCTTACTAGCAATTATTTATAAAAAAGACTGTGCCTAAGTTTTCAGGCACAGTCTTTTTATTCGTTTGTATTTACTTTAATGTCCATCCTGAAGTCCAGTCGTTTGTTGTATTGACAGCACCTTTGTAAAGAGCTTTAGTAAAGAAGCTGTTTACTGCAGACATGTCTTTTCCACCATCAATTGTACCAAAGTAACTGTTTGTAAAGCTTACTACCTGATTAATTGCATTTCCTGTTTTAGTATCTAGAGCTAATGCAGCACCACCTTCGTATGTGAAACCTTTTGAAATAGACAGGTATTGAATCTCTGAATTACCGTTTGTAAAGCTTCCTTCAGTTTCTGCGGTAGCGGTAGTAACTGATTTAGGTTTACCAGTAACAAGTGCGTTATACAACTTAACAAATGTTCCGGCACGTAGTCTGATGCCCCTTTGTTGAGCGTTAGTATCATTGTTACCAATTAAAGTAAGGTTAGCCAAAACCGGACATGAAGCTGGTCTTCTGGCAAAATCGTCAGAACGTGTATCTGCTTCAATTAAACAGTCACCGTTTGCAGTACCAGTAGCATCAGGAGCAGTCTGATCCTGAACAGCAATCCAGAACTGACCGTTGCCAATCCATCCGTCTGTCCAGTCAAATGAATCATCTTCGCTGGCTGTTGATACAAGATATTTAGCATTAACAGTACCGCCAAACCATTCAAAGCCATCGTCAGCACCTTTGTATGACTGAAGGTGATCTAATTGTGTGCCTTTACCTACACCATAGAAAGTAAATCCGTTTGATTCTTTCTCGGCATTGAATGCGAAACCAGTGTATTCAACACGAACATAAGACAAAACTCCTGAGTTGTCGTTAGCATCAACTCCACCGAAAATAGCGTCACCGATCTCTGATTTTGTTACACCAGTAAGATTGATAGGAGCTTTACCGCAGATATGAATGCCACCCCATGCTTTAGGTTGCTTCAATACAGATGTCATAACAATAGGTTTTTCTTTTGTTCCATTTGCTGAGATTTTCCCACCTTGCTCAACTAAGATGTAATCACATGCTCCATCTATAGAACGTGTTGATTCTACAGTAACCCCTTCTTGTATTATCAGGTTACCTCCATTTTTAACATGATAACCACCAGTCAAAGTGTACTTCTGTCCGGAAAGCAATGTACGCGATCCTGTTAATTCTCCTTTTAATTCATACCCATTTGGATCAGCTGGCGTTTCAACTGTAGAATTGTCGCTACCACAACTCGTTGTTAATGTTACAACAGCCATTGAGAAAAGTCCTAGAAAGCTTAGTTTCAGTAAAAGATTTTTTTTCATAATTTCTAAATTTATAATGCTTGTTTTATTTTTAATAAAATTCATACTAAAAAATATATGTGAATCCCAAGTCAAAGCTTGTTCCATTTTTGAAAAATTTAACGGTTTCATCTTTCCCGGAACCTGCTATTTTTTGAGTGAACTCATGGTTCTGATTGATTAGATTCTTTGCCTGAAGCTTGAATTGTATGTGCGGGTTTATTGAATATCGTCCTACAAAGTCGAGTGTATTGAAGGTTTTTTCTTCTACGTTATTCACATTGTTTATACCCACTGTGTGAATTCTAGGTCCTTGTAAGTTGTATACAAGCGACAATGAAAGCGATTTTTCTTTAGAAAATTTAGGTGAGTAGTTGAGGTCAGCATTTACCAAGTAAGGAGATGCGCCCTGTAACTGTCTGGATTTATCAGTATAAATTCCATCTTCCGGCAATGTAATTCTAGTATAGATATAAGAAGCGTTGAAGTCTAACTTTAGATCTTTAGCCAGCTTCTTCTTCATTTCTATTTCTAATCCGGCTACTTTCCCTTTATTTACGTTGCGAAAACTTTGTATGGCTGCTCCCGAATATTCCTGAACACGCTCAATAGGGGAATCAAGGTATTTGTAGTAAGCTGAGATAGAGTACATATCTCCTGATACGGGGAACATTTCATAACGTAAATCTACATTATAGTTATATCCATTCTTAATATCTGCATAACCTCTTACTATTTCTCCACCATATGATTCTTGATATTCAAATGGAGCCATTTCAATAAATGAAGGGCGGGTAACAGTGCGGGATGCGCTTAGTCTTAGATATCTTTTTTTGTTAATGGTATATTTAAGATTCAATGCAGGGAAAAGATCATCTG
This sequence comes from Bacteroidaceae bacterium, assembly GCA_963667395.2. Classification (GTDB taxonomy): domain Bacteria; phylum Bacteroidota; class Bacteroidia; order Bacteroidales; family Bacteroidaceae; genus Bacteroides. The sequence goes on along the minus strand of CAXXJL010000001.1, from coordinate 1,906,536 downwards.
TATTTAGTTTTGCGCGCTTCTCTGCTGCTGCATCATTCCAGTATCTTACATATTGTTCGGAGTGTTCGTAACGTACACCTACTTCTGCTAAAAGCTTGTTAATAGGTGAAAACTCTATTTCTGCAAATCCGGCATACACATCATTTCCTGCAAAGTACTTGTTTCTAGGTTGTGAACTCTTATCGATAGAGATACTTCCATTCTGAATGTTTGTAAAGTTAAGATAACTGTCTGTATTATATATACTGGCAACAGAAGGGCTGATGCCATCTATATTATAATAGAAATTAGCCGAATAGTAATCTCTGGATTTACTCTTTACAGCTCCTCCAATATGGATGAAATTGTTCTCAGAATGTCTGTTTGAGAAATTATATTTAAGTTTAACATCACCAACCCATTCATTTTCGTTTAGTTCACCAAAATATCGCATTGTTTCCTGTTGGTTTAGCTTGAATAGTGAGAGTAAGCCGTTTTCACCTTTAGTAAACATAACCTGTCTTCGGTCGGGTTCATCACTTGTTGTTTTTCCGTATGATCCTTGCCAGGTAAGTAATAACTTATCTTTTAGAAAATGTTTTCCTGCGAACTGATTATTTAGCAGTCCATATATATGATAAATACTATTACTCCCTTTCAAAAGAATACCTTCAGGATCAATTCCGTCTCTATCTGAATAGCTATCGTCTGTACTTCTCACGTACATCATATTGTAAGAAAGCAAATCTTTCTTTCGTAATGTATAGCTTAACTGTGCCATAGCTGATGAAGTGGTAGCATAAGTGTATTTGTTATAGTTAAACTTATCCATGATAATGCCTTGAGCATTCAAAGTAGACATATAAGCATTTTCGTTAATTGTATAATCATTCTTGAAGTTTAGTGCAACACTTGCATTTAATTTCTGTTCGCCTATCTTCCATGATTTACCCATTCCCAAGTCTACTCCTAGTTCAGGTACTCCCTGTTTTTTGTTAGCGCTGAAGGATGTTTTAAACGGATTGTTTTTTACTGAGTACGTTTTGAAATCGTCTGATCTCATGTTTTTTGTAGAAGATGATAATTTTAGCCCGTCCATCAATCCGAAGTAAGAATTTCCAATTCTGCCTTTATCTGAGCTGTAGAAGTCGGAGAATAGCGTATTGAGTTTTCCACCTGTTGTTACAGATAAGGTTAAATAATCGGTTCCAATATTTTCTTTTGATTCAATGTCAATATGTGCTCCGGCATAATCACCAAAACTAGATGGTTGGTATACCTTATTTACGGTAATGTTCTTAACAACCGAAGTGGGGAATAGTGATAGTGGAATTAGTTTGTTATCCGGATTTGGTGATGCAATAGAAAGTCCATTCAATGATGTGGTGCTGTATCGGTCACCTAGACCTCTGACAAAAACCTGGTCGTTATTTCCTTCTATGGAAATTCCTGTGATCTTTTTTACGCCATCAGCTACATTTGATATTCCTTTGACTGACATCTCTTTAGCTCCTAAATTTTCAATTGCAATAGTGGCTTTCTGTCGTTCTATCATTAAGGCTTTCTCTGTTTCCAGATTTTTCCTCCCAATGACAACTACCTCTTTCATCTTTATATCCGCTGGCATTAAGCTGACGTTAATCTGCGCATTTTGTCCTGCCTTTACAGCTATACTTTTAATTTTTTTTGTTTCATACGAAATGTATGATATCTGCAAGTTATAGCTACCTTCAGATAGTCCATTGATGATATATTTGCCTTCAAAATCCGTTATAGCTCCTATTGAGCTGTTTTCAACTTGAACCGTCACACCAAAAAGTGCTTCTTTTGTTTGTCCATCTGTTATACATCCTGTGATTCTCCCTTTTTGAGCAAAAAGAGTAGTTGAAATAAAAAGTGATAAAAACACTAAAATAGATTTGCACATATTGTCTTTATTTTCTGATAAAGTCATAATGAAATTAATTGGTTATTTCTTTTTCATTATTCTTGTGCAAAGGTTGTATAATTGAATTACAAACCTAAGTCGCTGTGGTTACTTTTAATTTAAAATTAAGCTACAATGTTATTTCTTGTTTAGATTGTAATGAAAAGAAAAGGCCTGAAGAAATTAATCTTCAGGCCTTTTGCCAATATTAAAAAGAATATAATTTGCTATTTCTTATTACAGACCGTAGCTGAATGCGTTGATCGTATCAAATACGATACTTGCAATACCTAAGCCTACAATACCTATTAAGCAGATTACCAAACTAACTTTAGTATAGTTGTCACTCTTGAAAGGTGCTATAGGGGTTTCACTCTTGTTAATATACATTGCTTTTACTACTAACAAATAGTAATACAAAGAAATAACAGTGTTAACCAATGCAATGAATACAAGTAAGTAGAATCCACTTTTGAATGCAGCCATGAAGATAAAGATCTTACTAAAGAATCCTGCGAAAGGAGGAATACCTGCCAGTGAGAACAATGCTAGTGTCATGATGAATGAAAGCTTAGGATTTGTTTGATACAAACCATTGTAATCATTCATTTCAATTTTACCGCTACGTTGCTCAATAATTGAAATAATTCCAAAAGCAGCTAAGTTGGCTACAATGTAAACAAGTACATAATAAACCAAAGAAGACATACCTAAAGCAGATCCTCCAATTACAGCAAGCATAATATAACCGGCTTGTGAGATAGAAGAGAATGCAAGGAATCTTTTCATATTCTGCTGGCGGATAGCAAACAGGTTGGCCATTGTGATGGTAATAATGATAACTCCGTAAAGTACTGCCTGCCATTCTACAATCATTGGGGCAAATACTTTAGTAAGAATCGTTAGTAACACAAATGCGGCAGATCCTTTAGAGATAACCGACAGATAGGATGTTACAGCTGTTGGCGCACCTTGGTACACGTCGGCTGTCCACAAGTGGAAAGGAACCAAAGAGATTTTGAATCCCATACCTGTGAAGAAGAATACAAATGCCATGATTTGCATCATATTTCCATTCAAAGCTGCAGGTATATCATTAAAGTAAAGTGTTCCGCAAGAACCGTATATCATGGATAAACCAAACAATAGCAGTCCGGAAGAGAACATTGCTGTAAGAATGTATTTGGCACCCGCCTCTGCAGAATTGTGTCTGTATTTGTCCAGAGCAACTAAGGCAGCCATAGGGATAGAAGCTGTTTCCAGTCCGATGAAGAACATCAGGAAGTTTCCGGCTCCAATCATGAAATACATACCCAGCAGAGTGGATAATGTAAGTACATAGAACTCTCCTTGCTTAATATTAGTGTCCTCACGTTGCAACCACGTGTGTGCCTGCATAAACACAATCAGTGTTCCAAAAGAGAGGATACTCTTTACGATGGTCATGATAGGGGTATAATAATACATACCGCCAAACATTTCCGCCGGTTCAGAAGGAATCACATTAACCAGCGTATGAACGCCAAGTAGCAAACAAGCTGTCAGTGAAAAGTATTTGCGTCCTTTTTCTCCTGCCAACAAATCGAACAGTAGCAAAAGAACGATAACTGCAACGAGCGACAGCTCTTCTTTCATATATAGAAATTGACTATAATCCATTTTCTTCAGATTTTAATTCGTTATAAATTGGTTAGAGCGTTTACTACAGGCAACACACTATCGCTAATCATATTACTTATCCAGAAAGGAGCAATACCAAGTCCGGCAACAGCAACAATCAGGCAGATTACAGAGAATCTTTCATCCCATGTTGCATCTGTTAGTTTCAGATGTTCCTCGTTCTCTACTTTTCCATAAAGAATCTTTCCTACCAGACGAAGAATATATACCGCTGTAACTACAATTGAAGTTGTAGCTAACACAGTGAGCACACGGTGGAACATATCTGTGTGTTGGAATGAACCAACGAAGATTGTCATTTCAGCAACGAAACCACTTAACCCTGGCAAACCAAGGTTGGCAAGTCCGGCTATTACATAACAAACAGAAAGGAAAGGCATCACTTTCATTAAACCGCTCAATTCACGGATATCACGAGTATGAGTACGTCCGTAGATCATACCGATCAGGGCGAAGAAGAGGGCTGTCATTAAACCGTGTGATAACATTTGAATCACAGCACCGGTAGATGCTGCCTGGTTCATCATCAGGATGGCAAACAATACCAAACCACAGTGACTTACTGAAGAGTAAGCATTGATGTATTTCAAGTCCTTTTGAACAATTGCGCTGAATGCACCGTAAACTACACTGATTGAAGTCAGGATAAGGAATATCCAACCCAGTTCGTGAGCAGCTTCAGGCATTAAGTACATGGCTACACGGAAACATCCGTAACCTCCCAGTTTCATAAGTACTCCGGCGTGAAGCATAGATACAGCCGTAGGGGCTGAAGCATGACCGTCGGGAGACCATGTATGGAATGGGAATAAAGCACCAAGAACACCAAATCCTAAGAAAGTAAGTGGGAAGAATATCAATTGAGAATCTAAAGGAATATTGTGCAGTTTAGCAATTTCCAGCACGTTCATGGTTGTTGCACCCGAGCAAAAATAAATTCCTAAGATACCAACCAATAGCATGGCCGAAGCACCCATCAACATCAATGTAAGTTTCATGGCTGCATATTCTTTCTTACCACTACCCCATACTCCGATAAGCAAGTACATTGGGATAAGAGCAATTTCGTAGAACATGAACATGGTAAAGAGGTCAATTGTGATAAAGAATCCGAAAACCCCTAAGGACAATAAACAGAACCATAGGAAATACTCCTTTGTCTGTACAGCCATTTGCCAGGAAGCAAATGTTCCGGTAAAGACGATTACAGCAGATAATAAAAGCATTGCTACTGAAATACCGTCTACTCCAAGAGAAAATTGTATGTTAAGTGGCGCGTACCACATTAAGTCTGATCTGAAAAGCATTTCTGCAGTATTGCCGGCTCCCCGTTCAGCAAGATATAAATAGGTAAGTACACTTGCCAGTACCAGCAGCAGTGTAGAACCTACAACCATCACACCTCTGATTTGCTTAATGTTGCGGCTGAACCATAGTGCAGCTATCATTAAGAGAGGTACGAGTACGAATAATGTTAAAAAGTTCATATCTATTCTGTTTTATATTTAGATAAATAGAAGTAATCCTACAATGATAACTAACGCACCAATCAGGAATACATAAGCGTATTGCTGAACACGTCCCGACTGGAAGCCGCGGATAGAGAATGATGCTTCCTGTGTACTCCATGCAAGGAAATTCATAAATCCGTCTACCACATGGCGGTCAAACCAGGCAATAGGAGTGGAGATACAACGGAAGATAATCTTATGAGTGATAAACATCCAAACCTCGTCAATATAGAATCGATGAGTAGCTGCCGTATGTAGACCGCGGAACTTTTTGCCCAACATGTTTGGTATTGTTTGTTCCGGTTTGCGATAGAATATGGTAGCGATAATAATTGCTATTACTGCAACACATACACTGATTGAAGCTACAAGTGTATCCAGGTGGATATGATAAGCTTCACCGTTACTGCTCACTAATGTTCCAAATGGAATGAATCCGGCAACTAATGTTACTGCTGCGAGGAACATCAATGGGAATGACATTGCCAATGGCGATTCATGAGGAGTGTGTGCGTGTTCTGCTTCTTTACCCCAGAATATATTGTAATATAGACGGAACATATAGAATGCAGTAAGACCTGCAACACCTGTCATGATCCATCCGATTACCGGACTGTAGTTGAACGCTGCTGCCAATATTTCATCCTTACTGAAGAATCCTGAGAAAGGAGGAATACCTGCGATAGCAAGACATGCAATCAAGAAGGTAATATGGGTGATAGGCATATATTTGCGAAGCCCACCCATGTGATCCATTTCGTTGCTGTGAACAGCGTGAATAATGGAACCAGCTCCAAGGAATAATAATGCCTTGAACATGGCGTGTGTAAACAAGTGGAACATGGAAGCCATGTAACCTAAACCTTCGTGTGTATCCATTCCGGTACAAACACCTAGTGCCACAATCATGAAACCAATCTGTGAGATGGTTGAGAAAGCAAGCACACGTTTAATATCTGTCTGCACACAGGCAATGATTGCCGAGAATAAAGCGGTGAAAGCACCAACATAAGCAATTGATGCCAGTACATCCGGAGCATAACCTATATATAACGGGAACATTCTTGCTACTAAGTATACACCGGCAACGACCATTGTTGCAGCATGAATTAAAGCAGAAACAGGAGTTGGACCTTCCATTGCATCTGGTAACCAAATATGGAATGGGAACATGGCACTTTTACCGGCACCACCAAGAAACATCAGTCCCAATCCCCATGCCAGTACACTTCCACCAAGGAATGTTTGTCCGGCAGCAGTTTGAAGCAATGTATCGGCTGTTCCGTTCATCAAGTCGGCAAAGTTAAATGTCTGCGTGAAGAACGAAAGAATCAGGATACCAAGCAGGAAACCTAAGTCGGCAAAACGAGTAACAATAAACGCTTTCTTTGAAGCGGCAATTGCTGTAGGCTTTGTATAATAGAATCCAATAAGCAAATAAGAAGATACACCCACAAGTTCCCAGAAAATATACATCTGGAAAATATTGGTTGCAACTACCAGTCCTAGCATTGCGAAGGTGAAAAGTGAAAGGAACGCATAGTAACGTTGAAATCCTTTTTCGCCTTTCATGTATCCCATACTGTAGATGTGTACCATTAGTGATACTGTGGTAATAACCACTAACATCATAACAGAGATAGGATCAAGGAAGATACCTAAATCAATATGAAGATGTTCGGTGAAGCGAAGCCACTCTGTTTTATAAGGTATAAGCGTTGCAAATACTCCATTTACCCGCGGAGCAGTAAAAAACTGAAATGCGGTGATATAGGATAACGCTGTAACAATACCCAAAGATATTGTTCCAAATATTCCTGCCACGTTCGGTTTAAGCTTGTGTCCCGCCAATCCTAAGAAAAGGAACATTAGCACCGGAAGCAGTAAAATAAATATTGTATATTCCATAATGTCTCTTTTTTAATGTTTCATTTCTTCGATGTCCTTTACTTGAATACCCCGTACGTTACGGTAGATATTGATTATAATCGCAATACCTACAGCTGTTTCGGCAGCTGCAATGGCAATGGCAAAGAGCGTGAAGAAGTGACCTTCCAACTGAGCAGGGAACAAGTAACGGTTAAATACTGCAAAGTTGATGTCTGATGCGTTCAATATAAGTTCCAGTGAGATAAGCATAGCCAGCGTGTTTTTGCGTGTTAAGAATCCAAAGATTCCTGCAAACATCATGATGGTGCTTACTATTAAATAATATTCTACATGTATTTCCATTCTCTTTTATCTTTTACGTGCGATTACTAAACCTCCGATGATACAAGCCAACAGCAATATACTGATTGCCTCGAATGGCAATAGGTATTGATACTTGTCACTACCCATCAGTGCATGACCAATCGTCTTCATTCCTAATTCCTGTGTATCAACTGAAGCTACAGGAACAAAGTTATGAGTCAGAATAATAAATAATACAATGGCAGCACCCGCGATAGCTGAAACCAGACTGGCGATGAGCTTACTTTTGTTTAACTTCTTATTCATGCTCTGATCAGAGCTGGTAAGGAGTATCGAGAAAACATACAGAACGACAATACCGCCTGCATAGACCATTAACTGCACACCTCCCAGGAACGTGTAGCCCAATAGGAAATAGATAGCTGCTGTGCCAAATAGAACGAACAGCAGATAAGTGGCTGAGCGCAGAATTTTACTTGTGGTTACTGTCAGTACCGAGAATACGGTGATGAAGATTGCCACAACGAAAAATACTACTTGTTGAAGTGTTATATCCATGTTATTTCTTTTTTTCTACTACTGTTGAACCTTCATTATTAAGTGTCTTTATAAGCTTACTGCGTGTAAAAACAGCATATTCAAAAGTATTATCAAACTTAATGGCATCGTGAGGACAAGCCGTCACACAAAGTTGGCAGAACATGCAACTTCCCAGGTCATATTGATGTTTTACTAATACTTTTCTTTTTTTACCTTCTTCGTCAACAACTGTTTCAGTGATAACATTGATGGTATCGTTTGGACAAGCAAGCTGACAAAGTCCGCAACCCACACATTTGTGCTGGTTGTTCTCATCGTGAGGCATTACCAGTGTGCCGCGGAAACGGTCTGCTATTTTCAAAGTAGCCCTATTCTCAGGGTATTGCTCTGTGGTCTTCTTGCGGAAGAACACTGTGATGGTGGTTTTCATACCTATGAGTAAGGTCTTTATCCCGCCAAACAGTGAGCATATATATTGATTAAAACTATTCATATCTTTCTATTAATTAAAAGTGTAATCCAAATACAACGATGAGTACCATTATCAATAGGTTTATCATACTGATTGGTACCAGATATTTCCATTCCAGTTGTAGTATCTGGTCAATACGTAAACGTGGGAATGTCCACTTAATCCACATAAGCAGGAAGACTACGAAGAAGGCTTTTCCAAAGAACCAAACAAATCCTGGAATGTAATCCATCATTGTATTAAATCCTTCAAGACCTGTAACGTGAAATGGCATCCATCCTCCAAGGAATACTGTTGCTGCCACACCTGCTACGATAAACAAGTTTAGGTATTCAGCTAAGTAGAAAAATCCAAAGTGCATACCTGAATATTCTGTATGATATCCGGCTGTAAGTTCAGATTCAGCTTCCGGTAAGTCGAAAGGTCCACGGTTGGTTTCTGCATTACCTGCAATCAGGTAAATAATGAATGCTATCAGTGCTGGAACATGTCCTTTGAAGATATTCCATCCGTCGGCCTGACCTGCTACTATTTCAGAGAATTGCATGCTTCCGGTAAATACTACCATTGTAAGGATGGACAGACCAACAGAAAGTTCGTAACTGATTATCTGTGCACCACTACGCATGGCGCCAATCAATGTAAACTTATTGTTACTACTCCAACCGGCTAGCAGAATACCTACTACTCCAATTGAAGAAGCAGCCATCAGGAAGAATACGCCAATATTAAAATCAATTACTTCCATTCCTTTATTGATGGGAAGGCAGGCAAAAGAGAGGATTGAAGCGAGAATTACCAGGTAAGGAGCCATGTTGTAAAGCAATCGGTCCGAGTTCTTTAGCGTGATAATCTCTTTGATCAACATTTTAAATACGTCGGCAAATACCTGCATTAAACCATATTTACCAACACGGTTAGGGCCCAGACGACATTGGAAGAATGCACATACCTTGCGCTCCATATAAATAAGGATGATAGCAAGAACAGCATACATTAGCATAATGCAAACGCCAATGACTACACATTCAAGGAAAATGGCTAAGCCTTCAGGCATGAATCCTGTAAGCAAACCATGTATCCAGCTTGAAACTATACTAAAATCAAACATATCTTTTTTTATTTTATTTATCTATCAATATCAGGTACTACATAGTCAAGCGTTGCACCAATTGAGATCAAGTCTGCAATCTTGGCACCGCGTGTGATGGTATCTACTACCGAAACCAAAGGAAGTCCGGTTGAACGATACTTCATACGATATGGGAATTTATCTCCATGGCTTTCAATAAATACACCAAATTCTCCACGGCTACCTTCAACAGATGCAAAGTAGTTACCTTCAGGTACTCGGATAATAGGTTTCATTTTCACTTGATAGTCTCCCTCCGGGATATTGTCAATCAGTTGTTCAATGATCTTCATTGATTCAAGGATTTCGTCCATACGAACCATGTAACGTGCAAAACAGTCACCTTCGGTATATACAATTTCCTTAAAGTCCACTTTGCCATACATTGCGTAAGGTTTGCGCTTACGTGTGTCGCATGCCCATCCCGAAGCACGTCCTGTACCTCCGGTAGCACCGAATGAAATAGCATCTTCACGAGAAAGAACGCCAACACCTTTAAAACGTTGCTGAGTAATTATGTTACCTGTGAATACGTCGTGATATTCTTTAAGGATAGGACGAAGATATACGATGAATTCTTTTACGTTCTTTACGAAGTCGGGAGCTATGTCTGCCTGTACACCACCAATGGTGTTGTAGTTCTGAATCAAACGGCCACCTGTTGTTTCTTCGAATATATCAAGAATCTTTTCACGGTCGCGGAAGCCATAGAAGAATGCTGTTAAAGCACCTAAGTCCATGCAGGCACATGAATAGAATAATAAGTGAGAGTCAATACGCTGAAGTTCGTCCATAATGGTACGAATGTACTGAACACGTTCAGAAACTTCTACGCCCATTGCCTTTTCAACACACATACAAACTGCATGACGGTTTTGGTGAGCTCCAAGATAATCAAGACGGTCGGTCAGTGCCAGTGTCTGAGGGTAAGTCAAACTCTCATTCATCTTTTCAATTCCTCTGTGGATGTATCCGCAATATGGTTCAATCTTTTTGATTGTTTCTCCTTCAAGAGAAGTACGGAAACGAAGTACACCGTGAGTAGCAGGGTGCTGAGGACCGATGTTAACCACATACTCTTTGTCTTCGAAAAGAATATTTGTTTTGTTAACCAGGTTACCTTCATCATCTAGTGAAAGTTCATCAGTTGTATCTTCTGTTACTTCGTTGGTCATGCGAAGAGGATTCAATGAATCATCGTAATCTTTACGAAATGGATATCCAATCCAGTCTTCACGCAGATACAAACGGCGCATATCAGAGTGGTTAATAAAACGAATGCCGAAGAAATCGAACACTTCGCGTTCGTTAAAATCGGCAGTTTTCCATAAATCCGTTACTGATGGCAGTTCAGGGTTTTCACGATTGGCAGTCATTGTTTTGAGAACAACGCTGTGTCCGTATTTGGTAGATTCCAGATGGTACACTACCCCCATTGTTTCGCCCCAATCCATACCGGTGAGACTTAAAAGGAAGTCAAATTGCGCATCCTCGTCATATCTCAGTCTTTCGGCCAGGGTATGGAAGGATTCGGCAGGAATGGTAGCTGTTAAGTCACCCTGTTCTGCAAACTGTGCTTCGGGGACAATTTCTAATATTCTGTCTTTTATATTCATAGCTTATTTTTCTTCTTTCTCTTTGCGGTTTACTCCACCGAAGAATTTTTCGAGTTTTACTTTGCGTTGTAATTGCATCAGCCCGTAATAGAAGGACTCAGGACGGGGAGGACATCCGGGAATGTAAACATCCACAGGCATAATCAAGTCTACTCCGTTCACTACATGATAAGATTTCTTAAACGGACCACCACTTACAGCACATCCGCCTACGGCAACCACATATTTAGGTTCGGGCATCTGGTCGTAAAGACGTTTCAGTACCGGAGCCATTCTGTCTGTAATTGTTCCGCAAACCATAATCATATCTGCCTGACGCGGGCTGGCACGTGCTACTTCAAACCCGAAACGGGCCATGTCATAACGCGCGGCACCAAGTGCCATGAATTCAATACCGCAACAGCTTGTGGCAAATGTAAGCGGCCAAAGGGAATTACTTCGTCCCCAGTTGATGAGATCGTCCAATGCTCCCAGCAGTACGTTTCCACCATTGGCATTGAGCTCAGCAACCATGTTTTCCAAATACTCATTATCTTTGAAGTCTTCATATTGCATAGACTTTATTTTCGGCTTCTTTATTTCCATTCCAAAGCTCCTTTCTTCCAGGCATAAGCCAGGCCTAAAATTAGTATACCAAAGAAAAAGAGGATACTGATAAGTCCGTTTACGCCAAGTTCACCTACTATGGTAGCCCAAGGGAAAAGAAAAACAGTTTCAACGTCAAACATTAAGAACAGGATGGCGAAAAGGTAGTAACCTACCCTGAACTGCATCCAGGACTTACCTCTTGTTGGGATACCACACTCATAAGCTTCTCCTTTTTGCGGGTTATACGAGCTTGGAGAGATAGCTTTAGCAATACCCAGGGCAACAGCAACTAAGGCTATTGCCGTGATAACAGCGACAACTAACAACATAAAATTCATAATTCAGTGTACATTAAAATGTATAATATAAAAAGAAATATTTAATATAAATCTAAATCTGAGCTGATACTCAGCTTTTAAGAGCGCAAAGATACAATTTATTATTCGTCATTTGCAACCCATGCTTAACAAAAAGTGGTTTTTTTATTCCCTTTTTATTTGATTGACAGAAAATAGAAATGAGTAAAGTAAATGGAAAGTCTTTCTTTTTGAATATAGTTGGGAACTCAAAAGTGAATAATTTATGAAGAGTTAAATGTGTTTGAATAAACAAATATTCTATCATTGCTCCTTTTTAATAAAGAAACTTTTTTTGGTTTTGTCTTTATTAGAAAGAAGCAATACTGCAATGAAAAGAATTTTTAAACAAATTAGTATAGACATAGTTTTAAAATGCAATCTGTTTTTGATTAAATCTTGTTTTTGTCATTAATTTTTATAGAATCGCGGAAAATCATTTTTGGTGGAAGGAGAATTTTCTCACAGCTGAAAGATTCTTCTTTATTAATGATGCGTTGGAGAATTTTCATGGAAATGATACCTATTTCCTCTATTGGTTGACCTATACGAGAGATGGCAGGATTGAAAAAGTCCAGAAATATATTATTATCAAAGGAAATAACGGATAAATCATCTGGAATCTTTAAGCCTTCTTCATTTATAGCCTTAAGTGTTCCTAGAAGGATTGTGTTGCTTAAGGCAAATATGGCGGTTGGCGACTGTGGCTGATTCAATGCCAGTTTTGTTTCTATATATCCATTCTGGATGGAAAAGTCCTCGCCATGGACCATGGCATATTCAAGCAAACCGTTTTTTTGCAGTGCATCATGATATCCCCTGACGCGCTCTTTTGTAGTGACCGAATTCTTTTTTCCCTGAATACACAAAATTCGCTTATGTCCATAGGATATTAATAATTGAGTGGCATTGAAGCTTCCCAAATAGTTGTCAGTTGAGACATATGACAGGTTTGAATGATCAAAATATCTGTCTACAAGTACAATAGGAGTTTGGTTTTCACTGATTTCTTCTAAATAAGCAGGGTCGTTTCCGCTTGGAACTATAATGATGCCATCTATGTTTCTGGATAGTAAAGAATTTAACGTCTTCTTTTCTATTTGTTCATCCTCCATTGTATCAGCCAATATGACGGTGTACCCGTACGACCGGGCTTCGCGAATAATAACATTGGCAATATTTGCGAAAAACGGATTATCAATGCTCGGGATAACTAATCCTAATGTATATGTTTTTTTAGTGCGCAAACTTTGCGCACTAAAGTTCGGTTCGTAATTGCATTTAAGGGCTTCCTCTTTGATAATTTTTATTGTGGCATCACTTATGCGATATTTCTTCGCTTTTTCATTCAAAACCCGAGATACCGTGGTTATTGAAAAGCCGGTTCTCTCTGATATAGAAATCAATGTCTCTTTTTTCATATTCTTGTATTATCACTTAAATTATGCAAAAATAGAAAATTTTATCAAATAAATATATAAAATGTTTTGTTTTTATAATAAAGTATATATATTTGCGCAATCGTTTGTTTAGAAGAACACAAAAACAACGGTTTAACCTTATATATATTATTATGACAATAATCAGAAAGAAAAAGATTGTGGTAATAGGCAGTTGTAACACTGACATGGTGATAAAAACAAGCAGATTACCAATTCCCGGTGAAACAATTCTTGGTGGAGAATTTATGATGAATCCGGGAGGAAAAGGTGCTAACCAGGCAGTGGCAGTCTCACGTTTAGGAGGTGATGTTACTTTTCTGTGCAAAACGGGAAATGATATGTTTGGAGCTCAGTCTGTAGAATTGTACAAATCAGAAGGGATTGATGCAACTTATATTTTTCGCGATCCAGAATCCCCCTCCGGAGTAGCTCTTATTACTGTTGACATGAATGGTGAGAATTCCATAGTGGTAGCCTCGGGTGCAAATAGCCACCTGAGCTCAGACGATGTGATTAAAGCAAAGGATGTGATAGAAAGTGCTGATATATTGCTGATGCAACTTGAAATTCCAATGGAAACAGTGGAATATGCCGCACGAATAGCTCACGCAAAAGGTGTAAAAGTCATTCTGAATCCTGCCCCGGCTCCTGCCTCTCCTCTATCTGACGAACTTCTTAAAAATGTGGATATTATCATTCCTAATGCTACAGAAACCGGAATTATTTCAGGAAAAGCAGTGACTGATTATCAATCGGCTGTAATTGCGGCTGATATTATTGCATCCAAAGGCGTGGAAACTATTATTATTACTATGGGATCGAAAGGGGCTTTTATAAAAGACGGTGATGCGTATTATGAAGTTCCGGCTAATAAAGTACAGGCGGTCGATACTACTGCTGCCGGAGATACATTCTGCGGAGCTTTGTGTGTAGGGCTTTCTGAAAATATGGAGCTGAAAAGTGCTGTTGAATTTGCTGGAAAAGCATCTGCTATTTCAGTGACCAGAATGGGAGCACAGGCCTCTGTACCTTACAGGGATGAAATAAAATAATAACCTAAATCTAATTAATATGTTAAACAAGTCTATGTTAACCAAGACGGCCTTCATCCTTTTGGCCATCTTCTTTCTTATTCCTTTTAGTGCTGTGGCACAGAAAATAACGTTAAAGGGGAAAGTTACTGATCAAACTTCCAAAGAGCCGCTGATAGGGGCTACAATCCTGGTAAAAGGTTCCGGCACAGGTACTTCTACTGCTGCAGATGGTACTTACACGTTAAGCGTAACGTCCGGTGATATTTTATTGTTTTCATATATTGGTTACAAAGACCAGGAACAAAAGGTGGGCAACCGTTCCATTCTCAATGTAAGCTTGAGTGAAAATGCCGAAATGCTGAACGATATTGTTGTAATTGGTTATGGAACAACAACAAAAAAGGAAATTACCGGTTCTGTTGCCAGCATAAAGAAAGAGTCTCTGAACCAGGGAACATTCACTAATGCCATGGGACTATTGCAGGGTAAGGTAGCAGGTCTTCAAATTGTGAATCCTAACGGAGGAGATCCAAATGCTTCGTATGAAATATTGCTTCGTGGTACAAACACACTTTCGGCCGGACAAGGGCCACTAATTATTATTGATGGGGTAGCGGGAGCTGATATTCGTAATATTAATTTTCAGGATGTAGAATCTGTTGATGTGTTGAAGGACGGATCTGCAGCTGCTATTTATGGTACAAGAGGAACAAATGGTGTGGTTATAATTACCACTAAAAGGGCCAGAACCGGTGTAACTCAGGTTGATTACAACGGACAGCTCACTGTAGGTGTGGTTGCACGCCGTGCCAAGCCACTTTCTGCCGGCGAATACAAGGACGTGATAAACACTTTCCGTCCGGAGTTATCTGATTATATAAATAAGGGTGAGACTGACTGGTTTGATGAAATTACCCGTACGCCTGTAAGCCATAAACATAGTCTGGCTGTTTCAGGGGGTAAGGAGAACTTTTCACATAGAACGGTTATCAACTATGAGAACAATCAGGGACTTCAACTTAAAAATGATGCTTCCAAAATATTATTGAAAAGCAATATACGCCAAAGTATATTAGAGGGATGGATGGATTTAGATTATAACCTGAGTGTTGCACACAGAGAATATTCACCATCTTCAACATCTGCATTTATGCAGGCTTTTACACACAACCCAACGGAACCTGTTTACGATCTTACAAATGTTGAAGCAGGTGGCTATAGCCGCACTTCGGCAATGACCTACTATAACCCTGTAGCTATGATTAATGAACAAGATTGTACAAAGCAGACAGATAGCTATGGAGGTAATGTAAGAGCTTCTTTAAATATTCTGCCTATTCCGGGTTTAAAATGGGATAATTTCCTTTCATTAAATAGAGAAAGTTATGAATCACGTTCATATTATTCGAGATATTACCCAAGCTTAATAGGAGCAAATGGACAGGCATCTATTGAAAATTACTCAGAAACAGACTCTCAGTTCGAATCTACGCTAAACTATTCAAAGCAGTTTGGCAAGCACTCCATTCAAACTGTTCTGGGCTACACTTATCAGTATAGTTATAATACAACTGCTTCGATGACCAATTCTGATTTTGATCTTGATGATTATGGAACTTACAATATTGGTGCAGGATCAAACTTAAAGTTAGGAACAGCCAACATGAGCTCATACAAGGAAGATAATACATATATTGCTTTCTTTGGGAGGGCTATGTATAACTATGATAATAAATACCTGTTTTCTGCATCTTTGCGTAGAGATGGTTCCAGTCGTTTCGGTGCAAATAACAAATGGGGATGGTTTCCGGCTGTTAGTGCAGGATGGCGTATATCTGAAGAACAATTTATGAAAGATTTGCATTGGTTTGATGATTTGAAATTAAGAGTTGGCTATGGTGTTACAGGTAATCAGGACTTTTCAAATTATAAATCACTGATGATGATGTCTGTAGCTGGTCATTTCTACTATAATGGAGACTGGATTAACACATATCAGCCTGCCAGCAATGCAAATCCGAATTTGGCATGGGAAAAGAAATCTGAATTCAACGTAGGACTGGATTTTACTATTTTAAATAAGAAACTGAACGGATCTATTGATTATTACAAACGGAAGACTTCCGACTTACTGTACGATTATACAGTTCCAACTCCTCCGTATGTTTACAATACTTTATTTACAAATGTAGGACAAGTAACAAACGAAGGTATTGAGTTAACATTGAATGCTACGCCTGTTAAAACACAAAACTTTAAATGGGATGCTACTTTGACTGTATCACACAACAGTAACAAACTGGATAAGTTTACGAATAAAGAATTCTCAAACGGAACTTACAAAGTGGGATGGTCAACAAGTGCAGCTGCATATACGCAACGATTAATTGAAGGACAGTCTCTTGGAACTTTCTATGCTCCGATATGGCTTGGCACCGACCTTGATGGAACAGATGTTTTACTTGGTCAGAATGATAAGGGGTCGGTAAATGAAGAGGACTGGAAGAAAGTAGGCTGCGCATATCCTGATGCAACAATAGGCTGGAGCAACACATTCAGCTACAAACGGTTTGATTTGAATTTTGCACTTCGTGCATCTATCGGAGGCGAAATTTTAAATAATTATGCTATGGAATATGAAAACCTTAGTAGTATTGGTTTGAGAAACATTTCCAGCGAATGGTTGAATCATAAGAATTTTACAAGTACAACCTATAAGTATTCATCCAAATATATAGAGGATGCTTCTTACTTAAAGCTTGATAATATTACCTTAGGCTATAATCTGGATTTAAAGTCTAAATTTATAAAGAAAATGCGTTTAGCACTCTCTGCTCAGAATCTATTCTGTATAACAGGTTATTCAGGAGTTGACCCTGAGGTTGCACTTTCAGGACTGGAGCCGGGGCTTGAATCTTTGAGCTACTATCCACGTGTTTCTGAATTTACTTTTAACGTAAATATCTCATTCTAAACCTTAAAAAACTTTTATATGAAAAAACTATATATAACAATAGCATGTTTAGCAGGACTGTTTGCAAGCAGTTGTACTAATCTGGACGAAACTGTCTATTCTGATATTCCAATGGATAAATTCTTTAAAAATGAACAGGAACTGGTAGCAAATGCCGGACGTGCATACACAAAGCTGCAAGGCTATAATGGAGAACAAAGTTTATGGACTTTACTCCTTCAGGCATCAGACGAATGTGCTGTGCCGGCATCGGGTGGATCCTGGTATAGCAATGGACGCTACGAAGAGGTGCAAACGAATAATATTCCACCTTCAAACAAACTTCTTTCTAAAGGATGGAAGTGGATATTTAACGGAATTGCCGCTTGTAATGAGGTGATTTATGAAACTGATTTGTCTAAAGTGGAGTTTGATGGAAAAGAGAAGATCTTAGCCGAATTGAAAGTTTTGCGCGCTTACTACTATTATTGCGCAATCGTTAATTGGGGAAATGTTCCTTTTACAATAGATTACACTGAAGCGGGGTATCCGAAACAGAAAAGCCGTGCAGAGGTATTTGCATTCATCATTGATGAAGTAACAGACAACCTAAATAAACTTGATGCTGCTCCGTCTACATATAACTACGGTAGAATTACCCAGGCAGCTGCCAATTGCTTGCTGGCAAAAATGTATTTGAATGCTGAAGTAATGACAGGCAAATCTATGTGGAAAGAAGCAGAAGTGGCATGTAAAGCAATTATAGACTCAAAGAACTACATTATTGAGGATAATTATGAAACAAACTTTGATATAGACAACGAAAAGTCAAAAGAGAATATTTTTGTGATCTTGCACGACAGAGTTTATACCAGTACTGACGCTACTTCTTTCTATTTACATACACTTACACTGGAAGCTGCATCACAGGCTACGTTTAATATACCGAGTGGACCTTGGTCCGGTTTCTTATGCCAGCCGGACTTTTTCCAGACATATAATGAAACTGACCTGAGACGGTCTGCTTCATGGCTTTATGGTCAGCAATATGATATAAGCGGCAACAAGCTTGAAGGTGTAGTATATAATCCTGTATTTGATGAATCTAAATATTTCAATAAAAATGGTGGTCGTGGAAAATATGATGGTGCACGCTGTTGGAAATGGCACTATCAGACTGACGGTTCGTTAACAAGTTATGCAGTTAGTATGGATAATGACTTTGCACTGTTCCGTTATGCAGACGTAGTTTTAATGTATGCAGAAGCATTAATGCGACAAGGCAAAACCTCCGAGGTTGTTGGTATGGCCGATTTTCAAAAAATCAGAACTCGTGCCGGTCTTAGTCCTTATACATTGTCTCAGCTAACATTAGACGAACTGTATGCAGAACGTGGTCGTGAACTTGCATGGGAAGGTTACAGACATGAGGACATGATTAGATTTGGGAAATATATGAATAAGTCATGGGCGCATCCTGCTCAGAGCAATCAGGACTTCAGGAAACTATTCCCTATCCCTACAGATATACTGAATTCTAATCCAAATCTGGTTCAGAATACCGGATATTAAGAAATTTCTCAATAAAATGTAAGTTTATTCACTCTTTTACGTTTAGTGAAAGAGTGAATGAAACCTTTTTAATAGAATATTATGAAACAACAAAGTATAAGAAAAATAATTTTAGCCTCGGTAGCAGTACTGACCGTATTTAGTGCTTCAGCTCAAAAGATAACAGTGTCTGAATTGAAAGACAAAATTGCAGGAGCATGGATTGGTCAGATGGTTGGAAATATTTATGGGCTTCCATTTGAAAATAAATTTATTGAGAATCCGGGAAACGAAGCAGATTTTCCATACGGGTATACCAAAAGTGTAGACAAACTGGTTAAATATGACGGAGCTTTTTCGGATGATGATACAGATGTAGAGTATCTGTATCTGATGTTGATGGAGAAATTTGGAATAGAGCCTACTTATGCTCAGATGAGGGAAGGGTGGATGTATCATATCCGCGACAGAGTGTGGCTTGCAAACAGAGCATCACTGGGGTTAATGCATTATGGATTTACACCTCCATTTACCGGAAGTAAGGAAAATAATCCCCATTGGTATCAGATAGATCCGCAACTTATCAATGAAATATGGGCTTATACGGCTCCGGGAATGATAAGCTATGCATCTGAGAAAAGTGATTGGGCTGCTCGTATTACAAGTGACTCATGGGCTGTATCGCCTACAGTGCTATATGGTGCGATGTATGCCAATGCGTTTTTCTGCAAGGATGTGAGAAAGCTTATTGTAACAGCACTGAAAGAATTGCCTGCAGAGGATCGTTACGCAAAGACCGTAAAAGAGATGGTAGCATTTTACGATGCACATCCTAATGACTGGGTTGCTGCCCGTCAGGCAATGGCTAAAAAATATTATGTGAACGAACCTGAGATGACAAAGACCATTTGGAATGCTAACCTGAATGGTGCCTGCGGAATATTAGCAATGCTATATGGTAAGGGGAATTTTCAGCATACGCTGGATTTGTGCTGTGCCATGGGATTTGATGCAGATAATCAGGCTGCAACAGTTAGTGGCATTTTAGGAGTTATGTATGGAGCACACACACTACCTGCCCAATTAACTATGCCTGTAAAAAACTGGAAGAAGCCTTTTAATAATCGCTACATTAATATCACCAGATACGATATGCCTGATGCATCTATTGAGGATATGATTAACCGTACGGTAAAAGAAGCTGTTGACTTAGTTTGTTCAAAAGGGGGTAAACTAAAAGGTGATGTTCTTTTCATTAACAATAAGGCACATTTCAAAGCACCACTGGAATTTTATGTGGGACCTGATCCTGATATGGAAGTAGGGAAGGAAATTGATTATTCTTATGCCTGTTTAACGAATGCAGGATATAAGTGGTCTCTGGTAAAGGGAGAATTACCATCGGGTGTAACATTTAAGGATGGGAAACTTTGCGGAACTCCACAAAAGGCCGGGAAATATAATATAAGACTTCAACTGGCAAACAATGGTCAATCTATCGAAAAGGATTTTGAGCTGATTGTCCGCACTTGTAATATAGCACAGCAATCGGATACAATCTATGCAAATGTAAGAGAGGTAAATAAACAAGTTCTGGATTCATGCTGGATTACATTCGGAAAACCAATGTATGCTAAAAATGTAGATGTTATAAAAGATGGCATAAAACGAGGTGAAGGGTCTGTTTTCTATTCATTAGCTTCTAAAAGCAATTTACCCAAAATAGACTATTTCGGATATGGATGGAAGGAGAATCATACTATTGACATGATAGCTTTGAATACAGGATGTCTGGAAGAATTCGGAGGATGGTTTACATCCTTAAACGTTCAATATTTAGGAGAGGATGGTCACTGGTATGATGTTGGAAAGTTTAAAAGTACTCCAGCTCTTCCCCAAACAGATATTGTTTACTTTCAACCTCATTTTGCCGAATATACTTTTGAATTTAAGCCTGTTAATACAAAAGGAATTAGAGTTATTTTCGATGATAAGGTTCAACCTCATTGGAATAAATATACTAAAAATGTATCTTCTTTTATTTCGATTACAGAACTGAGCGTATATGAACAATAATATAAATAAAAGGGCTATGCATAAATATCTGTTTATTTTATTTTTGGGGATTATCTCCTGTAACTGTACACTGGAAGCGCAGAATAATCATTTCTCAAAGGAAGAATTATTAAACAAGATAAAAGGGGGCTGGGCCGGTCAAACGATAGGGGTGGTGTATGGAGCACCTACTGAATTTAAGTTTTCGGGAACGTTTGTTCAGGACTATCAGCCTATACCCTGGGGTGATGGCTATGTGAAATACTGGTGGGTTAAAAAGCCGGGACTTTTTGATGACATATACAATGATGCTACATTTGTTGAAGCATTTGATAAATATGGACAGGGTATTACACAGGAAGAACTGGCAAAGAAATTTGCCTTTGCAGACTATCATCTTGCTCATGCTAATCAAGCCGGCAGATATAACGTGCGACAAGGCATTATGCCGCCACAATCGGGCAACTGGATAAATAATCCTCATGCCGATGATCTTGATTTTCAAATAGAAGCCGACTTTATTGGTTTAATGACACCGGGTATGCTACCGGAAGCTATGAAAATAGCAAATAAAGTGGGGCATATTATGAATAGTGGAGATGGATACTATGGAGGAGCTTTTGTAGCAGCACTTTATGCTTCGGCCTTCGTAAAATCGTCGCCAGGTGAAGTATTGGATTGTGCACTTGAGGTTATTCCCAGAGAAAGCAAATTTTTTAAATGTATTGATGATGTGCGGAGCTTTCATGCAGTGCATCCTGATGACTGGAAAGCTTGCTGGTTCTATCTACAGAATAAATGGAATTGTGATGTAGGATGTCCAAAGGGTGTTTTCCTGAACTTTAATATTGACGCAAAGCTAAATTCTGCATTTGTTGCAATGGGTCTTCTTTATGGGAACGGTGATTTTACCCGTTCAGTAGATATTGCTGCCAGATGTGGACAGGATTCAGATTGTAATCCGTCGACAGTAGCAGGTGTTTTGGGGGTAATGAACGGCTATAGCAACATTCCGGCTTTTTGGCTTAAGCCTCTTCAGGAAATAGAGAAACAGAACTTTGAAGGTACAGACATTTCACTGGAAAAAGCATGGGAAATGAGCTACAAGCAAGCATTGATTATTATTAAAGCAGCAGGTGGCAGTGTAGAAAAGACCAGTGTGTCAATACCTGAAAAGAAAGCTGAGGTGTTACCGCTGGAACAAAACTTTGAAAAAACCTATCCTTTATATCGCGACAGGAAAGATTGCTTTATGGCGGATACGTATGACTTTGACTTTGAGGGCAACGGATTTGTTATTTGGGGAAATTTATGTTGCACACGGAGTATAACTCCAGACTATATAAACAGAGTGTCGACAAGACACATTGGATCTGAAGTTTTTGGTCTGGCAGAACCCAATGATCCCTACGTGGCAAAAGTGGAAGTGTGGATAGACGGAGTGCTGGATCAGGTTTCAATAATGCCAATGCGCAATACAGACCGGAAGGTGGAACCTGCATGGAAATATTTGTTGAAAGAGGGTAAACACCATGTAAAGATGGTTTGGCTGAATCCTCAAAAAGATTATCTGATAAGAATAAATGATATTGTATATTACTCGGAGAATGAAAAGCATGATTCTTTTTATTACAATAAATTCAACTAATTAAAAATTGACAGGCAATGAAATATAAATTATTATTATTAGTCTCTGTTGCTCTACTTTGTAATACGTTACATGCAAAAAAAATAGAATACGGGAAAACCGTTTCTTTAACGAAAGAAGAGCTGATGGACAAAATTAAAGGTGGCTGGGCCGGTCAGACAATTGGTTGTACGTATGGCGGACCTACAGAATTTAAATACAGAGGTGCGATTATTCATGATAATACTCCTATTGTCTGGTATGATGATTATGCCAAAGAAACGTTTGAAACAGATCCGGGATTATACGATGATGTGTATATGGATCTGACCTTTCTGGAAGTGATGGAGAAAGAGGGGATTAATGCACCTGCCAGTGCATATGCCTTATCTTTTGCCAATGCAGATTATAAACTATGGCATGCAAATCAAGCTGCCCGTTATAATATTCTTCATGGTATTATGCCACCGGAATCTGGGTATTGGAAAAATAATCCTCATGCTGACGATATTGATTTTCAAATTGAAGCTGATTTTATAGGAATGCTTTGTCCGGGACAAGTGAATGTGTCGTCTAAGCTTTCTGACAAAATTGGTCACATCATGAATTATGGAGATGGATGGTATGGTGGGGTATATATGGGAGCTATTTATTCATATGCCTATGTATGCGATGATATACCAACAATCGTTAGCGAAGCTTTGAAAGTAATTCCGGAGCAAAGTAAGTTTCATAAGTGTATTGCTGATGTAATTAAATATTGGAAAAAGTATCCAAAAGACTGGAAGCAGTGCTGGTTTGAAATTGAAAAAAGTCATTCATACGAAGTAGGATGTCCGGAAGGTGTATTTAACGCCTTTGACATTGATGCAACAATTAATGGAGCCTATGTTGTTATGGGACTTTTGTATGGTGAAGGTGACTTTTATAAAACGATGGACATAGCAACACGTTGCGGGCAGGATTCTGATTGTAACCCGGCTTCGGCTGCAGGTATATTGGGCGTAATAAAAGGCTATAAGGCAATACCTGATTATTGGAAAGCAGCTGTCGAAAAATGTGAAGACATTAAATTTCCTTATACTCAGATTTCCTTAAACAAAGTATATAATTTAAATCTTAAATTATTAAGCGATATTTTGCTTGAAAATGGTGGTAAAATAGAGGGAGATAAATACTATTTCACGATAGAAAGTCCTAATACAGTTCGTTATGAAGTTTCATTTGAAGGTCACAATCCTGCCGAAAGACGTGTAATGAACAGAGATATTACAAACGAGATTAGCTTTGATTTTGATGGGAATGGGGTGGTTTTAATGGGGCTTGTCCGCAAAGATGGTATTGATAATAGTAATTATGTTGCTCAGATTGAAGTGACTATTGACGGTAAGTTTACAGAGAATGTTGCTATGCCATTTGATTATATCAAACGTAAATATGATATTTTCTATAAGTATGACCTTGCAGAAGGTGCACATACAGTAAAACTTAAATGGCTTAATCCACAGTCGGCTTATGCGATACAGTGTAAAGACTTAGTTGTGTATTCTTCCAAACCTACAAAACACACCAACCCTTATATTAAATAGAAAATGATGCGACACCTTTTATTCATATTATTGAGTATCCTTCTTTTGGGATCTTGTGCTTCAGATGATAAACCTATTACTGAAGGGCCGGATGTCACTAATGACTCTATAGTGAAAGAACTGTTTTCTGAAAGATATAACATAAATCTGAGCTTCTATAGTTCTGTGTTAAAAGAGACACTCTACTATTCAGTGTTGTTACCTGACGGATATTCAACACAGAAAGATGTGAACTATGGTGTCGTTTATCTTCTTCATGGTTGGGGTGGTGATCAAAGTAGCTGGGGACCAAATGGTCTGAATATAAAACCGCTTGTTGACTTAAAGGAATCTGCAGGAAGTGTTCGTCCACTAATTTATGTAATGCCACAAGGATTTAATAGCTACTATTGTAACAAGTATGACGGGGGCTTTGATTATATGAAAATGTTTGTTAAGGAACTTGTTCCCAAAATCGACAAACGATTTCGTACTACGGCGAAAGCTTCAGAACGAGCTGTTGTTGGTTTTTCGATGGGCGGTTTCGGAGCATTGACTTTAGTATCTCAGAATCCTACGGTTTTTAGTGTTTCGGTAGGATTAAGCCCGTCGCTTAACACAGATGAACAATACAAAGCACTGTCTACAGATGGCTGGAATTTGCAGTGGGGGAGTGTTTTTGGTGGATATGGTTCTTCAGGAACCAGTAGAATCACAGATTATTATAAGAGCCAGTGTCCTTTGCACTTTTTTGCTGAGAAACCTTTTACAAACTATAGTGGTATATATTATTATATAGATTGTGGAGATGATGAAGAGCGGTTGTCTGTGGGCAATGGGGCATTACATAATATAATGAGAAACAATGGGCTAAAACATGAGTACAGGGTACGGAGTGGTGCTCATACAGAAAGTTATTGGCGCGGATCCATTTTGGAGGTTCTGCCCTTTATTGAGAAATGTTTTCAAAAGACTGATTATGATAAGGAAACCATTATACCTTTTACCATAGGTAATCATTCTGTAAGAAAACAGTTAGATATAAAAGGATTAAATGCAGATATTTTTCTCCCGGACAATTACAATTCATCGATCTCATATAAAGTTTTATATTACGGAAAGGGTGAAGGAAAAGCATCACCAGCTTCATCTGATGTGGAAACAGCTTTGGATTCTTTATTAAATGTAAGGCAGTTAATAATAGTAGGTTTTGATGCACAGGATGCTCTGAAAAAGGATGTTAAGTTTAATGAAATAGCTGGAGCTGTTGATACTCAGTTTTCCACAATTAATGCATCTCAGGGTAGGTTAGGTCTTTATTATGGCAAAGGAGCGGATTATCTGTATACCCAAACTTGCGGAGAATCACCATTGATAGATTATTTCTATGTGACTGATGCTTCTTTTAATAATAAAGGAATTAAACCTTCAGGTAAATACTATTATATAGATATAACAGATGATGGGACAAATTATAGTGATGTGCAACAGTTTTACGAGGATTGCAAAAATGCCAGAGTTGAACACGAATATCGGGTAAGAAATGGAGTGGATAATTTGCAGTCTTTTAAAAGTGGTGTTTATTCAATGTCTTATTTTATAGGTCAATTTTTAACTCGAAAATGATAAAAAGAATTATAACATACATTTGTTTCGCAGTCTTGTCTGTCACATTTATCCAGGCACAACAGTGTCGCGAAATTGAAGGATTAACTATGTACAGCAAGATATTGAAGCAGGATATTCATTATTCTGTTATATTGCCTGTGAACTACTATCAAAGTAAAAAGCTTTATCCTGTAGTTTATATGTTTCATGGCATTGGTGGAGATTCTTCATCGTGGCTGGAATATGGTAATGCCACTAACGAAATGGATGAGTTGACTAAAAATGGAGAGATAGAACCTTTTATTGCCATCATGCCCGAAGGTTATTCTTCTTATTATTCCAACTCATACGATGGGAGCTTTAATTATGAATCAATGCTAACCACAGAGTTGATTCCTTTAGTTAATGCCACTTACAGAACCCACCATGAACCTCAGTACAATGCTACTCTGGGATTCTCAATGGGCGGTTTTGGCGCATTATCGGTAGGGCTGCGTCACAAGGAATTGTTTGGCTCAGTTGTGTCATTGAGTGCCTCTATCCGGACTGACAAACAATATATTAATGAACAATCTCCTGACTGGGACAAGCAATGGGGCAGGATCTTTGGAGGTGTAGGTGCAATAGGTCAGGATAGATTAACTACCTATTATTTAGAGCATTCACCTTACCATATACTGAAAGATATGAAACTGGAAGATTTAAAAGATTTCAGTCTCTTTTTTGATATTGGTGACAAAGAAGAAACCTTGTGTCGGAGTAATGAAGAGCTTCATATAATGTTGCTCGAAAAGAAGATTCCACATATTTGGAGAGTTAGAGATGGTGGTCATGATTTTAAAACATGGTGTTCAACATTACCTGATGCATTGCGGTTTCTGAATGCGAAGTTTACTGGCAAGACTTATCAGCCTGTACATAAAGAAGAGGCTATTCCTGATAAGAGTGCGTCAGTCTATAAATTTGATACAATAGGAGCCAGTCACCTCTATATGCCAGATTTAGGATATGCAACTTGTCGCAGTTTTCCCATTATATACGTTATGGGCAATGTGACCTTTCAAACCGAACAGAATTTTGTTCAACGGTATAATAAGATGTTGAAGGAAAATAAGGTTACGCCGTTGATCCTTTGTTTTATAAATGGTAATAACTTTAATAGTTCCATTCATCAGGTAGAGAACGAGTACAAATGCATTCGTTCTGAGCAAAGAATGAGGGGCGCAATTTGTATTGAAAGTGCTTCTGATAGTCTAATGGCTGCTTGTACGGTCGATAATTTATTTTCTGCATCTGTTTTGGTCAACATAAGAGAGTATTCTCAAAAGACTGATAATCTGGCATATAAATTATCTCAGCAACGAAGATATACACGGCTCTGGATTGACGTAGATTCTCAGTTGGACAAATATGCTAAAAGCAGCTTTTTGCATATAGCTCTTAGAGAGGCTAATCTAAAACATGAATTCCGTGCACGGGAAGAGGGTGCCGGAGATATAAAATCAAATCTGGAAGAATGGATTCAATTTATAAATAATAGATTTCACGATTAATTAATTAAAATAGAAACATTATGTTTATAGTAAAAAGTTATTTGTTAGCAGTACTATTCTGCTTTGTAACAATGTTATGCTGGGGCTCCTGGGGGAACACTCAAAAGTTGGCATCAAAGAAATGGCGTTATGAATTATTCTATTGGGATTATGTGATAGGATTGCTTGTTTTTTCTTTACTCATAGGTTTAACAATGGGTAGTATTGGAAATGAAGGACGATCTTTTATTGCTGATTTAAGTTGTATTTCATCTGAAAGTTTGTGGTGGGTTATTTTTGGAGGTATTATTTTTAATGCTTCAAACATTTTGCTTTCAGCTTCTGTTTCCTTAGCTGGAATGTCTGTAGCGTTTCCGCTTGGGGTTGGTATTTCTCTTGTACTGGGTGTAATTGTAAATTATCTTGGTGTTCCATCTGGCAATCCACTATTGCTTTTTGCAGGTGTTGCGCTAATTGTAGTGGCCATTATTTGCAATGGTATAGCGTCTGGGAAAATGCAGCGTGGAGAAGAAAGTAAGAAAAACAACTTAAAAGGAATTGTTCTGGCAGTTATTGCCGGTATTCTGATGTCCTTGTTCTACCGCTTTGTAGTTAAAGGCATGGATATTAATAATTTTATAAATCCAAAAGAAGGTTTGATGACACCTTATTCTGCGATTTTTATTTTCTCTATTGGTGTTTTTCTAAGTAATTTTATTTTCAACACATTGGTTATGCGTTTTCCATTTGTTGGAGAAAAAGTGAGCTATTCTGATTATTTTAAAGGTTCCTTGTCAACACATTCAGTAGGCTTGCTTGGTGGAGCTATTTGGGGATTGGGTACTTCTTTCAGTTACATTGCTTCGGGGCAGGCAGGTCCGGCTGTTTCATATGCATTGGGACAGGGAGCTCCTGTAGTTGCTGCTTTTTGGGGAGTCTTTATTTGGAAAGAATTCAAAGGCGCATCTTCGGCAGTTTATAAATTGCTGACTCTTATGTTTTTGCTTTTTATTGCTGGTTTAAGTCTGATTGTAATTGCCGGTAATTAAATATTAAATATTTAAAATCTAAGTTCTATGAAAAACAAATTTTATTTATTCATTGCAATAGCAATGATGTCTTTGCTTGTTTCCTGCAGTAGTGAAGATGAGTATCCAAAAACAAATCAGATTGCAAATCCGGCATTGAAAACAGGAACAATAACAAATACGGCTGCAACTATTACATGGAATGCTGTAGGCTATGCAAAATCTTATGCATACTCCATAAATGGGGGTGAAGAGCAGGTGGTTACATCTACATCTATCACTCTGACTAATCTAAAGGCATTAACTTCTTACTCTATAAGAGTAAAGGCCGTTGCAAAAGAATCTCTTTATTTTGTTGATTCCGAATATACTGAACTTTCGTTTAAAACATTAGAATTTCCACCAACTGTTAAAGCTTATCGTATATTGACATTGGCCGACGATTGGGATAAATGGTACTATGAATATAACGTTGATGGTACTGTAAACCGTGCTTATCGTCTTAATACTGATGGTAGTTTGGATAGGGAATGGAAGTTTGCTTACAATGGTCATGAAATTTCCACAACCGGAAAGAATGAATAT
Source organism: Bacteroidaceae bacterium (assembly GCA_963667395.2). Lineage (GTDB taxonomy): Bacteria > Bacteroidota > Bacteroidia > Bacteroidales > Bacteroidaceae > Bacteroides. The sequence goes on along the minus strand of CAXXJL010000001.1, from coordinate 1,877,559 downwards.
AAGATGACTACCAATGACAAGAACCTTGTCGTGAAATTTATTCCGGAAGCAGGAAAGGAATATACATACGAGTATAACGCCGAGGGGTACATGACAAAAGTCTCTCTTAATGGTTCGGTTATATCAAATATTGTAATTGTGGATGGGAATATTATTAAATGGAGTAAATGGACTCAGGCTGCCAGCGATACTGCTCCGGTTGAACATTTTAAACTTCACACTTATTCAACTCAATCAAATCCAGGCGGTATTCATTCTATCTATTCTGAACAATTTGGTGCAAGCCGTTGGTTAGTTGAAACAGGTTTGTTTGGAAAGAGTTCTAAGAACTGTCATTTATCAAGCGTATGGGACTATTATGAAGGAAATGCAGAAAAAACCTCCACATATACATTCAAAGTAGATACGAACGCGAATATTACACAAGAAATGAAATTGTATGGTTCTAGTTTGGAGAATTATTTCTTCACTTACCAGGCATATCAGAAAGCAATTTAAATAAAATATCTGATATCCCTATTCTAACTGGAGCTTTCTGAAAAAGTCTGAGTCTTTTCAATATAATATTGGTAAGACTTGGATTTTTTCTTTTATTTCTCTTTTCTTTTACCTTGATTCAAAAGAGCCAAAAGTAAAAAACTTTACTGTAAATCCAATCCAGGAAGAGTCAATTTAATGCCAGGCCGGCTTAGGAATAAGAAAAATATTACAAATCAGATCTAAAAATAACGATAGAAAACGTAACCACAATCCAGTAAAGGTCAACCCCAATCCAGTAAAGTTCAAGTTCCGGTTATGTTTCCCTCAAACTCCCGCCGGACTTTCTACAAACTCCCGCCAGGTTTTTTTAAAACCTGGCGGGAGTTTATCTTCTTTTTATTTTATATAGGAGGTCTTTTCCCGCACACTAAAATTCTTATCTTTTCTTCCAGAACTGAGGAGTGAAAAGTAGTAACACGGTGAAGAGTTCCAGACGTCCTAGTAGCATGAGGAAGGAGAGGAGCCATTTGCCACCGTCGGGAAGGCTGTTCCAAGAATGTGCCGGACCACATAGTCCTAATCCCGGACCTACGCCACCCATGCTCGAAACTACGGTTCCAAAGGCTTCTATATTACCTACTCCCATGGATATCATTGCTAGCCAGCCCATTATAAAGATAGTGATATACACGATAATGAATAGTAGCACAGATGATTGTACGGAAGGGGAAATAGCTATTTTATTTACTTTTACGGGCAACACAGCATTGGGGTGAATCATCCGTTTGAACTCGTTTTTGGTCATCTTGCTTAAAATAACCAGGCGGATACTTTTTATTGCTCCCGAGGTAGAGCCGCTACAAGCTCCCAGAAACATGATAATTCCCAGCATGGCCCACAGAATAGGTTGCCAGGTCATGTAATCGGCAGATGTAAGTCCGGTGGTGGTGTGCAGAGATGATACCTGAAACAAGGCCTTGCGGAAAGATTCTTCTACTCCCATGGGACTTGTGTTAACCAGGACCACGGTAAACGTCACTGTAAAAATAAGCAAAGACCATAGAAACCATTTCAGCTCACTATCAAACAGGGTTTTCTTTAGTTTTCCTTTTGCAAGATAGAAAAAGAGGGTAAAGTTAATGCCCGAAAGTATCATGAAAATGGAAGTTACATATTCTATGTATGGAGAATTATAATAAGCTATACTTGCCTGCCTGGTTGAGAATCCTCCGGTGGCTACTGTTGAGAATGAGTGACACACGGAATCGAACAGGTTCATGCCTCCAAACATCAAAAAGATTACTTGTACTGCTGTCAGTGTAAGATATACGTACCATATCCATTTGGCTGTTACGCCTATGCGTGGGTGTAGTTTTTCGTGCTTGGGGCCGGTAGCCTCTGCAGAGAAGAGCTGCATGCTGCCTATTCCAAAGATGGGAAGCAGGGCTATGGTGAAGAATATAATTCCCAAACCGCCTATCCACTGTGTAAGGCTTCGCCAGAAAAGCAGTCCGTGAGGCAGTGACTCTATATTGTCGAGTATGGTGGCTCCGGTAGTTGTGAAGCCCGACATTGTTTCAAAGAAAGCATCTACCACGCGGGGCACGTATCCGCTTATAAGGAAAGGAAGCATTCCTATGACCGAGAAAAGTATCCATGCAATGGCTACAATCAGATATCCGTCTCTGCGGTTCATCTGCTTGGAGGCTCCTCTTCCCATTAGCCTCAATATTCCGCCCAAAACAACGGAGCCGGCTATCACCATCAGAAAGTAATTGAGATCATCCTCCTGATAAATCAGAGAAACCCCTGCACAGGAAAGTAGCAACGCCGCTTCAATGAGCACCAGAATACCCATTATCTTAAAAATCATCTTTAGATTAATCATATCTTTCTGCTATGTAATTGTTCTTTGTTTTAATTAAAGAACTTCTCAATCTTTTTAATCATCATGTTTAAACAGAATACCACCACATGATCTTGTGGCATTATTTGGGTATCACCCGTTACCACGATACCTTCGCCGTTGCGGATTAATCCTCCGATAGTGACTCCCTTGGGTAGCCCCAGGTCCTTTACCTTGCGTTTGGTAATGGCCGATCCTTCTTTTACTTTAAATTCTGCCACATCGGCGTTGGCAAATGTCAGACACTTCACATTGGTAACATCGGCGTTAAGCATCATCTGATAAATGTGACTGGCGGCAATCATTTTTTTGTTTATTACCGTACCGATGTCCAGACTTTCGGCCATTCCTATATAGTCTATGTTCTCTACCTCGGCAACTGTTTTTCTTACACCCATCCTTTTGGCGGCCAGGCAAGCAAGTATATTGGTTTCAGAGCTTCCGGTAAGTGCCACGAATGCTTCCGTATCTTTCAGCCCTTCTCCCACCAGCAGGTCTACATCACGGCCGTCTCCGTTTATTACCATTGTTTTGTCGTCCAGCAACTCAGTGAGCCTGGTACAGTGGGCGGTATCGTTTTCAATGATTTTTAGCTTCATGTAATCGGGCGCGTATTGGGCGGTTCTTACCGCAATGCGGCTTCCTCCCATAACCATTACGTTTTTTACGTCCGCATAGTCCTCTTTTCCTACAACCTTGCGAATGTAAGGAATATATTTAGGTGTGGTGGTAAAATAAACAATGTCGTACAGTTTAATAGTATCATCACCACGGGGAATAATTGTTTCGTTTCCTCTTTTAATGGCTACCACATGGAAAGGAATATCTTCTTTTCCCAGTTCGCTAAGGGTAACATCCAAAATGGTGGAACTTTGTCTCATCTTCACACCAATCAGTATCAGTGCTCCTCCGCAGAACTCCCACCACTGACGAATCCAGCTCATCTTTATGGAAGAAACAATCTCTTTGGCAGCCAGCATTTCGGGATAGATCAGAGAATCTACTCCCAGCTTCTTGAAAAATTCCTGATGGTTGGGAAGCAGATATTCGTAATTATCAATACGTGCCACTGTTTTTTTAGCTCCCAGACTGGAAGCCAGCATACAGGCTGTCATGTTCCGGCTTTCATCGGGAGTAACGGCAATAAACAGATCGGCTCCTGCCACGCCCGAATCCTTTAATCCTGAAATGGAAGTGGCAGATGTGCACACTGTCATTAGGTCAAAGTTGTTGTCCAGAGCAATCAGCTTCTCTTCATTATCATCCATCAAAACAATGTCCTGTTTCTCTTGTGATAGAAGTTTGGCAAGATGTGTGCCCACAGCTCCGGCACCTGCTATAATGATTTTCATAACTGCAACTTTAAAGTTTGATATATACTTTCTTCATCCATTCCGCAAAGCTTATTAAGTTCCTTTACGCTACCATGTTCTACAAAAACATTGGGAATACCCATTCGTGTAATTTTTGGAGTATAGTTGTTATCGGACATAAATTCCAGAATGCTGCTTCCCATACCACCTTCCGTAACCCCCTCTTCTACGGTTATTATTTTGTTGAAATGCTGTCCCACTTCGTTAAGTAAGTTTTCATCCAGCGGTTTCAGGAAACGTAAATCATAATGTGCAATGCTTGCTCCTTCCGCTTCCGCGCGGGCTATTGCTTTTGCTGTAGTGGTTCCTATAGGGCCAATGGTTATAACTGCCACATCCTTTCCGTCCTTCAGCTTTCTTCCCGTTCCCACAGGAATCTCTTCCAGCGCACATTGCCAGTTTACTAGTGAGCCTCTGCCCCGTGGATAGCGAATTACGAACGGTCCTTTATCGGGTAGCTGAGCGGTGTACATTAACCGCCTGAGCTCATGCTCATCATAAGGTGAGGCAATGGTGAGGTTAGGGATACAACGCAGATAAGCCATGTCAAAGGCTCCATGATGAGTCGGTCCGTCTTCTCCCACCAGTCCGGCTCTGTCCAGACAAAGCACTACATTCAGCTTTTGAATGGCCACATCGTGAATAATATTATCATACGCCCTTTGCATAAAGGTAGAGTATATGTTGCAGAAAGGAATCAGTCCGTCTTTTGCCATTCCTCCGGAGAAGGTTACAGCATGTCCTTCGGCAATACCTACATCGAACGCTCTGCCGGGCATCTCTTTCATCATAATGTTCATGGAACATCCTGTGGGCATAGCAGGAGTAACACCCATGATTTTCTCATTTTGTTTTGCCAGTTCCAATAAAGTATGACCAAATACCTCTTGAAATAGCGGAGGCATTCCTTTTGTGCTGGTAACAATCCGTTCTCCGGTCTCTTTGTCGAACAAGCCAGGTGCGTGCCACACTGTTGCTGCTTTCTCAGCCGGTTCAAAACCTTTTCCTTTGATGGTATGCAAATGTAGAATTTTTGGGCCTTCCATATCCTTTATGTCCTTCATTACACGGGCTATATTCTGCACGTCGTGTCCGTCGAACGGACCGAAGTAACGAATGCTCATTCCCTCAAAAATGTTTTGTTGCTGAGACAGTAGTGTTTTCAGGCTGTTGTTGAAGCGGATAACGCTTTTTCGGCGACTTTCATTGAGTATTCCCCAACGAAACATTACCCGGGCAACTTTTTGACGTATGCGGTTATAGCGGTTGGTAGTGGTAAGATTGAGCAGATACTCTTTCATTCCACCCACGGTACGGTCTATGGCCATATCGTTATCGTTGAGCACAATCAGTAAATTGTTTGGGGTAGAAGAGGCGTTGTTCAGCCCCTCAAAAGCCAGTCCTCCCGTCATTGATCCGTCACCTATTACGGCAACTACATGGCGGTTTTTCTCTCCTTTATGCTTGGCTGCCACACACATTCCCAATGCCACAGATATAGAGTTGGATGCGTGTCCGCAGGTGAAAGTATCATATTCACTTTCATCGGGAGAAGGGAATGGGCGTATACCTTTCAGTTTTCGGTTGGTAGAAAATAATTTTCTCCTTCCAGTCAGTATCTTGTGGCCGTAAGCCTGATGCCCCACGTCCCACACAATTCTGTCGTAAGGAGTATTAAATACATAATGCAGAGCCACAGTTATTTCTACGGCTCCCAAACTTGCGGCGAAGTGTCCCGGGTTACAAGATAGCTCATCAATGATATCCTGTCTCAGTTCCTTACAGACCTGAGGAAGTGTATCTACATTGAGTTTGCGAAGATCTCCCGGACAATTTATGCCATTTAGCAAGCTGTATGTTTGGTTATTCTTCATTATCAGACAAATTTATGGCAAAATTAGCATAAATTACTTATAAGATGCTTACTTTTGCAAGGATATTTTTATTGAGGTCAAATATTAGCATTTATATAAATGGAATTCAGAACTTTAGTAGAACTTCCTAAAAAAGAATTGTCTATCACCTATTCTGATAAGATTCTGTTACTTGGTTCCTGCTTTGCAGAAAACATAGGAAATCTGCTGGTTAATAATAAATTCAACTGTGAGATCAACCCTTTTGGCGTACTTTATAATCCACTCTCTATAGCCAATGGGTTGCGCCTTCTGGGTAATAAGAAAACATTCGTTGACACGGATTTGTTTGAGTATAAAGGGTTATATCATAGCTTTATGCATCATGGCTCTTTCTCAGCTTCATCCCCGGTACAATGTCTGGAGAATATAAATAGTTGTATGGAGCTGTCTATCCGTCAGTTCTCTGAGCTCAACTACCTGCTTATCACTTTTGGCACAGCTTATGTGTATGAGTATAAGCAAACAGGAATGGTTGTGGCCAATTGCCATAAACTGCCCGATAGTGCTTTTACTCGTCGTTTGTTAAGTGTGGAGCAAATCATGGATGTCTATATTCCGTTAATAAGTGGAATGTTAAAAAACAGGCCTCATCTGAAGATACTTTTCTCTGTTAGTCCCATTCGTCATATCAAAGACGGCATGCATGGCAATCAGCTTAGCAAGGCTGTACTATTGCTTGCCATTGATGCGCTAAAAGAGCGATTCTCTCAGAATGTGTTCTATTTCCCTTCCTACGAGCTGGTGGTGGATGAACTGCGCGATTACCGTTTTTATGCCGACGATATGCTTCATCCCTCCTCCATGGCGGTAAACTATTTGTGGGAATCTTTTGGCAACTGTTATTTTTCCAAAGAAACCAAACAAATCATGAAAGAATGGGGCGAAATTAGTAAAGCCCTGCAACATAAACCTTTCCATCCGGGTTCGGAACAACATAAATATTTTTTAAGTCAAAGTGTGTTAAAGATTAAGCAACTTAAGGAAAAATGTCCGTTCTTAGATGTCGAAAAAGAAATTGAACTATGTCGTATTCTATAGAAACTATCTCTAAACTATTATGCGCTAAGCGTACTGGTGACAAAGAATCACGAATCGACTGGCTTCTTACTGACAGCCGGTCACTCTGTTTTCCTGAAGAAACACTCTTTTTTGCTTTGCAAAGCAAACGAAATGACGGACATAAATACATACCCGATTTATATGCCCGTGGAGTAAGGAATTTTGTAGTTAGCGAACTTCCCGATACAAACACTTTTGCTGAGGCTAATTTTCTTGTGGTATGCAATCCTTTGAAATCATTGCAAAAGCTGGCCGAACTGCATCGTGCCAAATTTCAGATTCCGGTGATAGGGGTTACCGGCAGCAATGGAAAGACCGTGGTTAAGGAGTGGCTGCATCAGTTGCTTAGTCCCGACCGGGTGGTTACCCGTTCACCCCGCAGTTATAATTCTCAGATTGGTGTGCCGCTTTCCGTGTGGCAGCTTAATGAACACTCTGAACTGGCCGTTATAGAAGCCGGCATTTCGGAGATGGGAGAGATGAGGGCTTTGCAGTCCATCATTCGTCCTACCATAGGTATACTTACTAATATTGGCGGTGCGCATCAGGAGAATTTTTTCTCTGTGCAGGAGAAATGCATGGAAAAAGTGTCTCTGTTCAAGGATTGTGATGTAATAATATATAATGGCGACAATGAGCTGATTGCCGATTGCATGGCAAAATCCATGTTCACCTCTCGTGAGATAGCCTGGTCAAAAACCGACAAGGAGAAACCTCTTTATATCAGTGCTATTATCAAAGGTGCCGATAGCACTACTATCAGCTACCATTATCTGGGGTTCGATAATAGCTATACCATTCCGTTTATTGACGATGCTTCCATAGAGAACTCTCTCAACTGCCTGGCGGCTTGTCTTTACCTGATGCTGCCTCCTGAAGAGATTGCTTTAAGAATGGCGAAACTGGAACCGGTGGCCATGCGTCTGGAGGTAAAAGAGGGTAAAAATAACTGTGTGCTCATTAACGATACATATAATTCAGACATTGCTTCACTCGATATAGCACTCGATTTCCTTTATCGCCGTTCGGAATCAAAAGGGATGAAGCGCACGCTGATTCTTTCCGATATGCTGGAAACGGGACAAAGCACTACTTTGCTCTATAGAAAGGTGGCTCAGCTGGTTCACAGCCGGGGAATTCATAAAATTATAGGGGTAGGGGCCGAGATTACATCCTGTGCCAAGAGGTTTGAAATTGAAAAACATTTCTTCCCCAACACAGAATCGTTTCTCAAGTCGGAAGTGTTTGCTTCCCTGCGCAATGAAATAATTCTGATAAAAGGCTCGCGCGACTTTGCTTTTGAACGTATCTCGGAAGAACTGGAGCTAAAGGTGCACGAAACCATTCTGGAGATTAACCTCAATGCCATTGTGAGCAACCTCAATTATTTCCGTGCCAGGCTGAAACCGGATACCAAGATGGTGTGCATGGTTAAAGCCTTTGCTTACGGTGCCGGTTCCTATGAGGTGGCAAAAACCTTGCAGGATCATCGGGTAGATTACCTTGCCGTGGCCGTGGCCGATGAAGGTTCCGATCTTCGTAAAGCCGGCATCACAGGCTCCATCATTATCATGAATCCTGAAATGACCGCATTCAAAACCATGTTCGACTATAAGCTCGAACCCGAGGTTTACAGTTTTCACCTGCTGGATGCGCTCATTAAAGAAGCCGAGAAGGAAGGCATCACCAACTTCCCCATTCATGTGAAACTGGATACGGGCATGCACCGCCTGGGATTTGCTCCCAATGAAATGCCCGAGCTTATCAAGCGTCTCAAGTCGCAGAATGCTGTTCTTCCCCGCTCGGTGTTTTCTCACCTTGTGGGTAGTGACAGCACTAAGTTCGATACGTTTACCCGTAATCAGATAGAGGTATTTGAGAAGGCATCCTTGCAGCTAACATCTGCTTTTCAGCATAAAATTCTGCGCCATATCTGTAACTCTGCCGGCATCGAACGATTCCCCGGAGCACAGTTCGACATGGTGCGTCTGGGCATTGGACTCTATGGAGTAAGTGCGGTCGATAACTCTATTATTAATAATGTGAGCACGCTTAAAACCACTATCCTTCAGATACGCGATGTGCCTAAAGATGATACCATTGGCTATAGCCGCAACGGGCACATTGACCGTGATTCTCGCATTGCAGCCATTCCTATTGGTTATGCCGATGGGCTGAACCGCCACTTGGGAAATGGTCATGCCTATTGCATAGTCAACGGAAAGAAAGCCCCTTATGTGGGCAATATCTGTATGGATGTGTGCATGATTGACGTGACGGGTATTGACTGTAAGGAAGGAGATAATGCCATTATTTTTGGCGATGAACTTCCCATCACTGTTCTTTCCGATATTCTGGATACCATTCCTTATGAGATTCTCACAAGTGTTTCCTCTCGTGTAAAGAGGGTATATTACCAGGATTAATTATGGTGCGGAAATAGAAATAAAAGAAGCTGAAAAATTTGTCGGTTAGCTACTTTTAGTTAGCTTTGTTGCCAAATCTATTAATAAATAAATTTATAAACAATCCGTATGTTAAACAGTATATTACTTTTTATGAATCTAGGATTCCCTGAGATTATTGTTTTAGGTTTAATAATAGTTCTCCTTTTTGGTGGAAAGAAAATTCCTGAGCTAATGAAAGGACTTGGAAAAGGCGTTAAGAGTTTTAAAGCCGGCATGAGTGAAGCCGAAAATGAGATAAAAAAGACCAGGGAAGAAATTGAAAAGCCCTCGGAAGAAGAGAAAAAATAAGTACGCATGGCTGAAATGACCTTCTGGGATCACTTAGACGATTTACGTCGTGTGTTATTCCGGGTATGTGGAGTGTGGCTTGTTCTGCTGACAGGCTTTTTCATAGCAATGCCCTATCTGTTTGACTCGGTCATTCTTGCACCCTGTCACAATGATTTTGTATTCTATTCCCTGCTTCATGATATAGGAAATTTATTCCATTTGTCGGGCGACTTCTTTACCCAGCAATTTGAGGTAAAGCTTATTAATATCAATCTGGGCTCTCCCTTCTTTATTCATATATCCACAGCCTTCTGGATGTCGGTAGTTGTCTCTATACCCTATCTGCTGTTCGAGATTTGGGGGTTTGTGCAACCTGCGCTCTACGATAATGAGAAAAGCAATGTGCGCACTGCTCTGGGCATAGGAACAGTTATGTTCTTTCTGGGTGTGCTGCTGGGCTATTTCATGGTCTTCCCTCTTACCCTGCGTTTTCTTGCCACTTATCAAATAAGTGCGCAAATAGCCAATCAAATATCCCTCAACTCCTATATTGATAACTTCATGATGCTTATCCTGATGATGGGACTGGTTTTTGAACTCCCGCTCTTTACATGGATGCTGGCAAAAATAGGACTTGTATCAAAGTCATTCCTTCGTAATTACAGAAAGCATGCCATTGTCATTATCTTTGTAGTGGCAGCTGTTATTACTCCAACCAGCGACCCTTTCACACTTTCTGTGGTGGCTATTCCTCTTTGTCTTCTCTATGAAATGAGCATTCTTATTATCAAAGAAAAGAAGAAAGTAATTTCAGAATAGAATAACTACTGAAAAGATTGGTTAATCGGGATAAGTACATGCGCCCGGTTAGCTTACATTAAGATATTAGCAATACTTGTCAGGATAATAAAAGTAGAAATGAATCAGGAAGCAAACGACTATTATAACTCTCTTCTGGGGATATACCTCAATGAGGAGAGTTCTCTTACAATGAAATACAGGCAGATGCGTGATCTGTTGGAACGCCTCTGCCGCCATTCTATACAAAATGAACGGTTGCAGATGACTGATCTCTCAGCGCGTATCAGCTATCTGGCTTCAGTGGCCAATCTATCGCGCAATGCTCAGAATCAGTTGCATACCTTTCGGCTCACTTCAAATGCAGTGATGAACAGGCGTGAGGAGCCTACTCATGAATTTCTCCTTCGCGATTTGCGCACACTGGCTTTAACCGTTAAAAGTCTGCTTCAGGAGGATATACCTCAGGCTCTTTATGATATCCTGCCCAGGCAGGCTGATATCCCGGTGTCTCCTGTTTCTGTTCCCCATGGTAAACGTATAAAGCGAATAAGAGTTTGCTTCCAATACTCGGATGAAACCTATTTGTATGTTATTCCTGCAGATAGAACGGTGGATGAGCCTTTGAAGGTGCATTATGGAGTGGCTACTAAAAACGAAGAATTCAATGAAACCGTTTCCCGCCTCTGGTTGTGCGCACAGCTCAATCTGATAGATGTAACGGTAGACGAGGAGGGTGTTTATACCCCTTCCATGATAGTGCTTGAACCCGATTACCTCATTGATATCAGTACCCTGGCAGAGTGCTTCAAGGATTACGGACACCATCCGGCAAACTACCTTCTGGGCAGGCTGCAGTCCATGAGCAATACCCGTGCCCTGTTGCTGGGAAACATAGCCAACCTCTTTCTCGACGAATGGATTCATGCCGATGGCGAGGCCGATTATATGGAATGTATGCGCAAAGCCTTCCGTACCTATCCCATAGAGCTTGCCTCCTGTGAAGACCTGCTCGATCCGAAAACTGAATTTGAATTCTTCAATGATTGCAAAGCCCATTTTGAACACCTCAAGGAGGTGGTTACAGATACCTTTCTTGCCCCCGGCTATCACCTGAATAAGGAAGATGCCGTGCTGGAGCCTTCGTATGTATGCGAGGCACTGGGCTTGCAGGGGCGGCTGGATTATATGCAGCGCGATATGAGCAGCTTCATTGAAATGAAATCGGGTAAGGCGGACGAATATACAATCAAGGGAAAGATTGAACCCAAGGAAAATCATAAAGTGCAGATGCTTCTTTATATGGCTGTGCTCGAGTATAGTATGGGGGTGAGTCACCGCAAGGTGCATCCTTACCTGCTCTATACCCGCTACCCGTTGCTCTATCCCGCCCGTCCGTCGTGGGCGTTGGTTCGCCGGGCCATTAACCTGCGCAATCTTATAGTGGCAGGCGAGCATGCCGTTCAGTTGCATAATCGTCCCCAATACACTGCCCAGGTGCTTAGTGAAATCGCACCTGCCGTGCTCAATGAGAACCACTTGCACGGAATGTTCTGGGAACGCTATCTTTCGCCATCCATCACTGCCTTTGGCACAAGCTTCTCTGCTCTTACTCCATTAGAGCAGAGCTATTACCTCACACTCTATAACTTCATTGTGAAGGAACAATATACATCCAAATCCGGTGAGATGGAGTATGACGGGCGTGCCGGTTCCGCCTCCCTCTGGTTGGCTAGTCTGGACGAGAAAAGGGAAGCGGGAGAGATTCTTTACGATCTCACTATCAAGGAAAACCGTGCGGCAGATGCCCATAAGGCAACGGTAGTGTTTGCCATTCCTCATTATGAGGAAGAGTTCCTGCCCAATTTCAGGGTAGGAGACGTGGTGCTATTCTATGAACGAAATAAAGCAGATGACACTGCTACTAATAAAATGGTTTTCAAAGGAAGCATAGCCTCCATTGATTCCCATGAAATAACTGTACGCATCCGTGCCTCGCAGCAAAATCCTTCCGTTCTTCCCCAGGGCAGCACTTATGCGGTGGAGCACGATAGCATGGATACTGCCTATAAAGGCATGTTTCAGGCACTCACACTTTTTGCTGAGGCTAATAAAGATCGCCGCGATCTGCTTTTGGCTCAGCGCAAACCCTGGTTCGATACCTCTTTGGATGAACAGATAGCTCGTGCCAAGGACGATTTTACCCGCGTTACCCTCAAGGCACAGTCGGCAAAAGACTTCTTTCTGCTTGTGGGGCCTCCCGGAACCGGAAAAACTTCTCGGGCTTTGAAGCAAATGGTGGAAGAGTTTTATAAAAACTCTTCCGAACAAATTCTACTGCTTGCCTATACTAATAGGGCGGTAGATGAGATCTGCAAATCCATCTCTTCCATCAGTCCGGAGATCGACTATATCCGTGTGGGCAGTGAGCTGTCGTGCGAAGAACGTTTCCGTCCTCGCCTCATTGAAAATGTACTGTCCACATGCAACCGCCGTTCGGAGGTTAGCCGGCGTATTACGGATTGCCGCGTTATTGTGGGTACCGTTGCCTCAATCTCTACCAAGCCCGACCTTTTCCGTCTCAAGAAATTTGATGTAGCTATTGTCGATGAGGCCACCCAGATACTGGAACCCCAGCTGCTGGGCATTCTCTGTGCCAGGGATAGGGCAGGGCAGAATGCTATTGGCAAGTTTGTCCTCATTGGCGACCATAAACAGCTTCCCGCCGTGGTGCTGCAAAGTGAGGATCAATCTCGAATCTGTAGTGATGATCTGCTTTCTGTGGGTATCACTAACCTCAAGGATTCCCTTTTTGAACGCCTTTACCGAACTTACTCTAAAAGAAGCGAAGGCGCCATCTTGCCCAATGCTTCCACTTTGCCCCAAGATACTGATTTACCTGGTGGTGTTAATTTACCTCAAGGCGACCTCGAACTGAATTCTCGTGCGGTAGATATGCTCTGCAAGCAAGGACGAATGAATCCTCTTGTAGCTCTTTTTCCCAACAAAGCCTTTTATGGAGGCAAGCTGGAACCAGTAGGACTGCCCCATCAAATGGATACCACCTCTCCCTACGGAGCCAGGGTACAGTTTATTCCGTCACGGCCTCACACAGGAGGAGCTTCCGATAAGTGTAACATTCACGAAGCCCGCCTGGCAGCAGATATTGCCGTTGAGGTCTATCTTCGTTCCCCCCATAAATTTGATGTAACGCGCACACTGGGCATCATTACCCCGTATCGCAGTCAGATAGCCATGATTAAAAAAGAGCTTGCCCTTCGGCAGATTTCCGCGCTCAATGATATTCTGGTCGATACAGTAGAACGTTTCCAGGGCAGTGAGCGCGATGTTATCATCTACTCATTCAGCGTAAATTATCCCTGGCAACTTCAGTTCCTGAGTAATGTGACCGAGGAAGATGGCGTGCAGATTGATCGCAAGCTAAATGTCGCTTTGACACGTGCACGCAATCAAATGTACATTATTGGAGTGCCCGAGTTATTAAAACTTAATAAAATCTATGAAGCTTTGATTAAATTAATACTTCCTACGCTTCATTAACATCTGCGGCAGATATAAAAGCATATCTTTGTGGAACGTTTTTTTCATAGAGATTTAGATTTAAGGTTAGAAGAAATGTGGAGGTCGTGAGATTTTCCATTTTAAAGAAAAAGAGAAGGCTGCCCGTTAAAAGGCAGCCTTCTCTGATTCATATCGTTATGTACTGATTATAGGTCAGTAATAATCTTATATTGAGGAACAAGAGATTTCATGATAACCCATGCAATAAGATAGGCAAAGGCACATACATAATTCCGTAAGCCACATTCTGTATATGAAAAATTACTGAATAGCAACCTTATAAGCTTTTCCATTGACTGTTACAATGTAAATGCCAGATCTTACTGTGAAATTAGCTGTCGTATTATTATTAACTGTCTCTGCTATTTTTGCGCCTTGGGCATTGTAAATCTTAATGTTTTCTCCACCTTTTAGATTAGAAATATACAGGTTGCCTGATTGATTAAAAACTTGCACTAAATCAGTTGATGAATATGTCATGCCCACAGGGCTGCTTAGAACTTTTATAGCAGTAGTCATAAAAGAATTTGTGCCTGTAAATTTAGGGAATGCTGTCGATGCCAATTTAGCATAAATTTCTTCACTTGTAACTTTTAAGAAAGTAAACTTACCATTATTTTCTGTGTAATCTGTTCCGGCAACCAAAACTGTACCTGTTTTTGTTTGCCAGGTGTAAGTTGTAGTTTGGGGGGCAGTCAAAATTCCATTTACGTTGTTTTGGGTGGAAAGATCAAGCTCATCACCAACTTTAATACTTTTGGCTATTGACATGCTATCTTGTGGATAATAAGTGTAACCAGTGCCTAAAGTTGAGATCGCAGGAAGAGTGGTAAATGTTAGTTTGTTCTTGCTACAGTTTAATCCCGTTGCTATGGTACCAGTCTTTAGTTCTGTTAGTTTATTAGATATGCAGAACAATCTTGTTATCTTGTTGCAATTTGTAACGTCTAAGGATTCTAACAGGTTTGTATTCAGAGAAACATAACCAAGATTTATATTCTTAGAGATATTAATTGAAGTGAGTTGGTTTGTCAGTGCATATAAATCTGTTAATAGTGTATTATTAGTTAAGTCTAATGTACTCAACTGATTTGTGCCACATTTAAGAGTTTTCAGAAGCGTATTCTGAGAAAGATCCAACACTTTAAGTTTATTGTTTGTACAATCTAATGATGTTAAAACAGGGTTCTTTGTTAAGTCCAGGGTTGTTAAAAGATTGTTCATACAAACCAGCTTGGATAAATTTGTGTTATTTTCAGTGTTTAATGTGACTAAAGTATTTGATGTAATATCTAATTCCTTTAAGTCTACAGCTTTAGTAATGTCCAGTGCAGAAACTTTGGGTGCTCCACTAGTAAAGCTGCAATCGAATAATACAATTTTTGAGCCGTATATTTTAATAACTCCCTCACCAACAGGTGTTCCTGAAACGCTTGTCGATGCTCCATAACCGTCAGGGATAGCTATTTCTTGGGTCTCTACTTTAGTTCCATCTCCCCAGTCAATCAGAAGTTTAACACTAGCTTCGCTTGCAGCAAAAGAAAGAGTTAATTGAGTGGTCAACCCCGTTGACGCGGTTAAAGTGATAGCTGGTTCTTCCCCGGCATTTGCCATAAAAGTAACACAAAGCAACAATAATAATGAAAGTAATTTTTTCTTCATATCAAGTATTCTTTAAATTTTTTGTAAAAGTATAAAAAATATTTATAGGTTATAGCATATTTTTCCCATAAATATAAGGCATATATACTTTTTATAGATAACTTTGTACGCAAATAGTTATATATATCGACTATTATGTGTCATTTTGTAAAATGTATTGATTATTATTTATTATTATAAAAATAAAACAAACGGTTATGAGAGTAGGTTTTTTTAGTATTCTTTTATTAATTATGTTATTTTCTTTTAACACTTCATGTTTTGGGAAAAAATCTAAAGTTTTGGCTAGTCTGGAATTGAAAAAAGATTCTACAAACAGCACAAATGCAGATTATAAAAAAATCACAAAAGAGGTAAAGACTCAAAAAGGTTTTTTTATAACCCACTTAAATAGTAAGGAAGGTAAATTGTATTTTGAGATTTCCGATTCAGCATTTGCACATACTTATTTGTTGGCCAATCGTGTTGCTTCAACAAGTAATACACGTGATTTTGTAGCTGGACAAATGATCACAACCCCCATGTTGATTCGTTTTAGTAAAGATAATCAGAATGTGTATATGCATTTAATTCAGAGCAATAACTATGTGGATATGAATGATCCTATTGCTCCATCTTTTGCACGTAATTTCTCAGATCCGGTATTCAAAGGATTTAAAATCGTAGCAAAGAATGACAAAAACGTAGTTATTGATGTTACCAGCTTTTTTGGCGGAAACGAAAAAAGTATTAGTCCTATTAAACAAGATAATCCGATATCCAAATTGTTTGGTGCTTCTGATGCGATAAAAGGTACTTTTGTTTCTGACGCATCTAATATTATTGGTTTAAAAACTTTCTCAAAGAATATTGAAATTGTTAGTATGCTATCGTATTCTACTCAGCCTTTGGATAAACCTTATACAGTTACAGTACATCGTTCTTTTTGTGTATTACCTGATGATCCAATGAGAACGCGTTTGCAGGATAACAGAGTCGGCTTCTTTAACTCGGATATGGACATATATACTTCTAATAAGGATAAAGTAGAGCCTTACAATTATATTCATCGTTGGAGGTTAGAGCCTAAAGACGGAGACATGGAGAAATACCTTAAGGGAGAATTAGTAGAACCAAAGAAACCTATTGTTTTCTATGTGGATACTGTTTTTCCTGAGAAATGGAGAGGTGTTGTTAAACAAGGTATTGAAGATTGGAATAATGCGTTTCAGACTGCAGGATTCAAGAATGCGGTTATTGCCAAGGATTACCCAAGTAATGATCCAGACTTTGATCCAGACGATCTTAGATATAGTTGTGTAAAGTATGCAGTTACTCCGGTTGCTAATGCAATGGGACCAAGCTATGTTGATCCAAGAACAGGTGAAATTCTGTGTGCAGATGTTATTTGGTATCATAATATTATCTCTTTGTTGCATAACTGGCGCTTTACTCAAACAGCAGCTGTTGACCCTCGTGTTCGTAAACCTGTATTTGACGATGATGTAATGCGTGAATCTATTCGTTATGCTGCAGCACATGAGATTGGTCATACATTAGGATTAATGCATAATATGGGTGCAAGTTACTCATATCCTGTTGATTCATTGCGAAGTGCCTCATTTACTCAAAAGTATGGCACAACTCCAAGTATTATGGATTATGCAAGAAATAATTATATTGCACAACCGGGAGATGTTGAAAGAGGTGTAAAATTAACTCCTCCTGTATTGGGTGTATATGATATCTATGCAATAAACTGGGGTTATCGTTTAATTCCCGATGCCAAGACCCCTTCTGATGAGAAACCAACTTTGACAAAATGGATAGAAGATAAAAAGAAAAATCCTATGTATGAGTTTGGAGCTCAGCAATTTTTAGGAACAATTGATCCAACAGATCAGACAGAAGATTTGGGTAACGATCATATAAAAGCAGGTAACATGGCAATTAGTAACCTGCAAATTATTATGAAGAATCTGGAATCATGGACACTACAAAAAGGAAATACCTACGATGATGTAGAAACAATCTATTCTGAAATAGTAAAGCAGTATACTCGTCATTTACGTCATGTAATGCCATATATTGGTGGAGTAAGATTTGAAGAAGTAAGACAAGGTGAGAAAGGATATTTAAAGAACTATTTTCCTAAGAAAGATCAGAAGAGAGCCTTAATCTGGCTTGTTAATCAGGCACGTACTTACAATGACTGGTTAACTCCGGAAAAACTGATCATGAAACTGAGTCTTGATATGAACTCAAATGATAAGTTATGTTCTTCGGTAGCTGGTTGTCTATTGAATGGTACTGCATTATATCGTATCTCTGAAGCAGAAAAAGTAAACCCTGCACAGAATTATAAGTTGGGTGATTATATGAATGACGTGATTGCTGAGGTTTTCAAAGCCACTTTGAATAATTCAGTTTTGACCAACGCTGACATAAACTTGCAAACATCTATGATTGATGTGATGATTAAATATACAGGTTTGAATGCAGTAGCAGCTAAGAAAAGTGCTTTTGCATTAGATGCATATAATGATTTGTCAAGTCTTGATAATGAACCTTCTATTCCTTGCAGTTGCTCTTCTTTAGATTCTGATGAACATCACTCTTTTGCCCGTATTAATCTTGGATTACCTTCATTATCCTCAAATGTTTTAGAACCAATGATGATAGCGCAGTTAAAGAGAATCTCTCAATTGTATAAGCAACACAAAGCTTTTGCAAAAACAACGGTTGACAGAGACTTTTATGATTATCAGGTGATAACGATTGATAATTTGTTTAAGAAATAAGAAGGCAAAGTATGAAGAATATAATATGCTTATTACTTTGCTTTGTTGCTATAGGTGTTTCAGCTCAGAACACAGTTCAACCCTACACCTTAAAAGGTAGGGTTGTAGATGCTTCAGGAGAGGTAATTATAGGAGTTAACGTAAGAAATAAGGCGAAAACAACCGGAGTAATAACCGATCTAAACGGTAATTTCTCTATATTGGTTCCATCTAATGGAGCCGAGCTCGTTGTATCTTTCATTGGTTATCAAGTACAGACAGTTAAACTGAAACCCGGAGAAAACAATATTAAAGTAACACTGAAAGATGATGCCCGGCAATTAGATGAAATTGTTGTGGTAGGTTATGGTACACAGAAGAAATCTGCGCTTACCAGTTCAATAGAAGTGATACATGGAGAAGATCTTTTGAATATGCCGGCTTTAAACATAGACCAGGCTTTAACAGGCCAGGTTGCCGGATTGCAGGTTATGTCGTCTACCGGTGATCCTAGTTCTTCTAAGGAATCTACTCTCAGTATTCGTGGTATAAAGGGTTCTCCATTATTGGTTATTGATGGTGTACCTCGTTTTACTAATACCTCTGGTGAAGAAACCCGCCTTTCAGATCTTAATCCCGATGACGTAGAAAGCATCTCTATTCTGAAAGATGCTGCTGCTTCAGCCGTATATGGTGCCCGTGCCGCTTATGGTGTTGTTCTTGTAAAAACGAAGAGAGGAAAGGGTGAGCAGAAAGTGCGTGTAAACTACCGTGGACAATTTGGCCTTCAGGAAGCTACAAAGTTACCTGAATTTCTAAATTCTTATGAATATGCTAAATTGTTTAATAGAGCAGTAGAAAATTCACCTTCAACTACTTATAAGCAATATACTGATGAAGAGCTGGAAGTAATCCGCACACATTCAAATCTCAATCAATTTGGCGATGAAAACATGATTGATTACTTAAATAAATTTGGTTCATCCACTACCCATAGTTTATCTTTGAATGGTGCAACTCAGTTTGTGAACTATTATATTTCAGGAGGCTATGCCAGTACAACTGGTTTGTATAGTGGCATTGGACGTGATCGCTATAATTATGCTGTAAAGCTGGATGCCACTTTGCTCAAAGGGCTTGTCTTTTCTATAGATATGACCGGGTCTCGCTCTGACAATAAGAACACGAGTAGTACAACCATTGATGCTGCATATAGTTATTCTCCTTTGCAGGTACTTCGCTTTACCGATGGCTCATTGGCAAGTATCAGCGGGAGTAATCCTCTTATTGCTGTTAATGGGTTAGGTGGATATGTGAAGAATAAGTTTAATATGAGTACTATCACAGCGAACCTGAACTATGATATACCTTTTGTAAAAGGACTTTCAACTTATTTTCGTGCCACTTTCGATAGCAATAACACAATAAAGAAGACATTCAATAATCCTGTTCCACTTTATCTTTTTGATAAAAACACAAACAGTTTCTCGCAAGATCCTTTAACCGTTTATCCAAAGGCTAAAATATCTTTAGAAGAAAGAGATCAGTTCGTTGATAATAAGTTATTAGAAGTTGGTGTTAATTATTCCCGTGTTTTTGCTGCTAAGCACAATGTGTCAGGTTTGCTTGTAGCTAATTATCAGGACTATAAATTCAGGTATCTGGATGGTACAAATCAAGATATGCCTGGTATCTATCCCGAAACTATAGGTACAGCTACCTCTGCGCTTTTAACAGGCGATGAATCTTATACAGAACGTGCTTCTTTGATTGGTCGTTTAACTTATGGATACGATAACCGTTATTTCTTTGAAGGTAATTTCCGTGTTGATGGAACTACTAAATTTGATCCGGATAAAAGATGGGGGTTTTTCCCTTCTGTGTCTGCTTCCTGGGTATTATCTAACGAACCTTTTTTTAAATCCTGGAAACAAGACTTCTTGTCTAATGTTAAGTTCAGGGGATCTGTGGGACTCCTTGGAAATGATGGCGATGTCGGTGATTTTTCATATCTGATGAATTATATGTATGCTTTACGTCAGGGATACAACATTGGTGGTTCTATTAAGCCTGGCATTACTCTAAAAACAGGAAGTTATCCAAATCCAGATATTACCTGGCAAAAAAGCAGAGATTATAATATTGCCACTGATTTGGGCTTCTGGGATAATCGGTTTGGCCTTTCTTTTGAGTATTTTTGGAGATATCAAACAAATATGCTTACCTCAGCTCCTTCTTATCTCTATCCACCTTCTACCGGTGTTGAAGGCAATCTCCCTTATATGAACTTTGGTAAATTGAAGGCGTGGGGATGGGATCTTACCATTACGCATAAGAATTCCATTGATAAATTCAAGTACGAAGCCGACCTTACATTGTCTAAAGCAGAAGATGAATATCTTGATTATGGCGACGAATCTTCTGTAGCAGAGAATAAAAGACGTGTTGGAACAAGCAGTATGGTGTGGTGGATGTATCAGGCCGATGGACTTTTCAAGAGTTATGAAGAAATTCAAAGTCAGAAATTAGATCAGGATAATTCCGGCAATGCAACATTAGCACCGGGTGATATCAGGTACAAAGATCAAAACGACGATGGAAAATTGACTGATGCAGATAAGATCTCTGTAAAGAACTCTTCTTACCCCGATTTATCAATGAGTTTTAAGCTGAGTTTAAAATATAATGGTTTCTTCATTAATGCAATGTTTCAGGGAGTGTCCGGCTATAAGAAAAATATAAAAGAACTTTATTCACTTGAGAATAGTAGCTTACAGCGCTTTCAGCAGTATCATTTAGATGAAAGCTGGACAGCTGAAAATCCTGATGCAAAATATCCTCGTATAAAGTTTGCCACAGCCAATGATAACAATCGTCTGGAATCTACCTTTTGGGTAAAGAACTGTGATTTTGTTCGTTTAAAAACATTGTCTTTGGGATATGCCTTACCTGGATCAGTCTTGAAAAAACTAAAAATATCATCTCTTAGTCTTGCATTGCAGGGAAGTAATCTGGTAACCTGGTCCACATTAAAAGGCATGGATCCCGAATCTTTGCGTGGTTATCCTATACAGCGCTCTTATGCAATGACTTTGAACTTTGGTTTTTAATTAACTGTACTTATTATATGTCTACAATTATGAACTATAAGAAATATATACTTTCAACTTTTTTGTTAGTTGCTCTGTTTATACAAACCGGGTGCGACAGCATTTTTCGTGACCAGCCAAACAATTCTCTTTCACAAGAAACTATTTGGGGCAGCGATTTACTTCTTGATGAATATGTGCTGCCTTTATATAGAAACATGAATAGTGGTTTCTCTGTTTATATGCCCACCAATTCATTATTGAAAGGTATTTCAAGAGAATATCTTCCTTGGTTTGCCGATCAGATTATTGTTAGCAAAGCAGATTGGTATAATACTGCCTACGGAGATATATTAAAAAGTACTATGTCCGAGATAACACGTAAAGCGCTTTCAAACTGGACTAATTATTATACTCGTATTCAATCTGCTAATCTATTGTTCGAAAGCCAGAATAAAATAAAGGATGGTGATCATAAAAACAGGCTTTTGGGCGAGTGCCATTTCTTCAGAGCTTATTATTACTATATGTTGCTTCGTCAGTTTGGAGGAACGTTGCTTATTAAGCAAACATACAATCCTCTTATCGACGGTAAGAAATTCCCCCGTGCCTCGTATGATGAAATGGTCTCTTTCATAGCTGAAGAAGCCGACTTAGCAGCATCATTACTTCCGGAAAGTAATACAACCGATAATGCCGGGCGTGTAACCAAAGGAGCCGCTTTAATGCTCAAGGCTAAAACTTATTTCTGGGCATCCAGTCCTGTTTTTCAGAACAAAGAAAAAGACTATTTAGGATTCACCACAGATCGTTCTCACGATATGCTAACCAAGGCAGCTTCTTCTTACGAAGAGGTAATGAAGCTTTCTTATTCGCTAATAAGAATATCCGGAACCACTCAGGAGGATATAAAAAAGGAATATCGCAAAATCTTCCTGACAAAGAATAGTCAGGAGTCTATTCTTGAAGTTCAGCATTCTGATAATGGCGATTATTCTAATGGCTTTGGTCATAAATTAGACCGTGAGTCTGTCTCTCCCTTTTTTGGAGGCACTACTGCCGCTTATACTCCTACACAGAATCATGTCAATGAGTATGGTATGCGTGATGGAAAATCGTATGATCCTGCTCATCCGTATGATAATCGCGATTATCGTTTTTATGCCAATATCTTGTATGATGGATGTTCCTTCCGCGGTCATATAATGGATATCCATTATAATAAAGTCGATGGGAAAGAGGTTGCCGGTGCAGATCTTACTCCTTATGGCTCTGATAACTCAGCCGCAGTTTCAAAGACAGGATACTACATGGGTAAGTTTGTTAACGAATCTCAGGTTATTGATAATAACGAGACGTATGCCAGTAGTCAGAACTACATTATCTGGAGATATGCCGAGGTTTTGCTGGATTATTCAGAAGTCATGTTCCGGTTAGATAAACCCGATGTGGCACTTAATATGGTTAACCAGATTCGCAGCCGTGTTCATATGAACGGTCTGAATAGCGTTACCTGGAACGATATCGTGAATGAACGTCGTGTGGAAATGGCTTTTGAAGAAACTACTTACTGGGATCTGTTCCGTTGGGGAATTGCAGTAGAGAAAATGAGTGGTGGAACCAATCCTTTGAAAATAATGAAGGTTGTGGCCGAAGCCGGTAAAGACAATTCATATACAATCTCTAACCTTGATAAGTATCCTAAGAGAGTAAGAACATTTAATAACTATCAATATTATTATCCTATTCCCTGGGATGAGATTCGATATCATGTTATAGAACAGAATCCGGAATGGACTGAAATGTAAAACGTTTATTAATTTAAAAATGTAGCTATATGGGAAAAAGAATTTTTACTTTTATGATTGTTTGTTTTGGGATGGTGTCATCTATGTGTGCACAGTACAATTATTTTGATGCAGCCGATATTGATGCAGATGGCTGGATTTGGTTTGATACACAGGCTAAGATTGATAAATATATTGGGCTGGCAAATAATGATGATTATATGGTAGATCCTGCTGGAAAGAAGATTCAGCTGGTTTCAGCCAACTTTGATCCTTTCGTGGACACAGAGGCTAGCGATACAATAAAAGGTGCCGGAACCGATGGAATCATGGGCGGTGTTAGTGCAAAGATGGGCGGAATTAAAATAGCACCGGCTTCTGCTACATCCGGAACTAACGGGGGTAGTTTTGTTGTTTGTCTACCTTCGTGTACGTCGTTCAATTTGTTTCTGTCAAGCGGTAGTACAATGTATGCTAAGCTGACCGGAAGTACTAATGTTAGCCAGAACTTTAACAACTACACCGTTGTATCTGCTAAATATACAACCGTGTTTTCCAAGTTATCATCTGCCGGACAGAAAAAGTGGGAGGGCATGGAGATCCTGAACAGCGGATTCGAACCGATCTTTACATTGGCCTCTTCTAATCCTGTTTATGCCCGTCTTCAAAACTTTACGAAATACCCTCTTCTTGTTCAGGGTATGAAGATTCTTACTTCCACTCCAACCGGAATAAACAGCGTGAAGGAAGACTCTCCTTTCGGCATTCGCTTTGATGGTAAAATCCTTACCCTGAAAAGTGAAGCTCAGGTGAGCATTTACACTCTTGCCGGAAGTCTGGTTTTAAGAGATTTCTCTTCGTCCGTTAATCTTGGCAACCTGAATAAGGGTGTATATATTGTAAAGGCCAATAGCAATTCATTGCAGGAAACAACGAAGATTTCAGTTCAGTAATATCTAATAATATAAGGAGAAACCTATAAGGAAGTGTTTTATACCTCTTTCGTATAGGTTTTTCTTTTTTATAATTAAAGAATGAAAAAAATAAGACTATTATTAATTCTTGTGGTACTTTTCCCCACATGCCTGATGGCTGCAGGGACAAATAAGGGCAATTTAAGCAACCTGGTCGTTTTTCTTCGCTTTGCCGACGATGGTGAGGCTACTTTTAATCATACCTTCTCTCATTACAACACACTGTTTAATGACGAAACAGCGAATGCCAATTCGGTATACAACTACTTTAAAGAGTCGTCGTATAATCAGCTGTCATGGAAAAGTGTGTTCTTCCCTTCTTCCAGGGAAGATGTTATTGTATCATATCAGGCAAAGTATGAACGTGCCTATTATCAGAAGAAAACCAGTATTAACCCCGATGGTTATCAGGACGACGAGTGGGGAGTGTTTAAAACAGCCCGCGAACAGTCGCTTGTTAAAGAATTGGTTATCTATCTCTCTGCGTCATTGCCTTCCGATATGGTTATTGATGCCAATGTAGATGGAATGATTGATAATCTTTGTATCGTGATTAGTGGTGGCTCTGGCCTCAGTTCAAAGGATCTTTTATGGCCGCATCGTTCAGCTTTGCAGCTAACGGATGTGCCCGCTATTAATGGCAAGAAGGTAGGAGAGTATCTAATGTTATTTGATTATGCCAATGGATACGGATCAATGCTTTCTCCTAAGTCGATAAATACCGGTGTGCTATGTCATGAGATGTCTCATGCATTGGACACGTATGACCTGTACCACACCTTGGGCAACTTAAATCCGGTGGGCGTTTGGGATTTGATGTCCGACAATCTCGAGACTCCTCAGCAGATGACTGTTTATACCAAATATAAGTACTGCAAGTGGATCGATGAGATACCCGAAATTTCGGCGCCTGGTAAGTATGTTCTTAATCCGGTGGGAGGTGCCAATAAACTTAATATAGCATATAAGATAAAACCTATCGGATCCGACGAGTATTTTGTCGTGGAGTATCGTAAGAAAGAAGGCACTTTCGATTCAGGACTACCTTCTTCAGGACTATTGGCATACCGTATCAATCCTTCCTCACTGGGAAATGTGAACTACAATGGCTCTACCAAGCTCGACGAAGAATATATTTTCCGCCCCAACGGAACAACTACTCTGGATGGCGATTTAAGTAAGGCTACTTTTAGTCAGGAGAGCGGGCGTGTCTCTTTTGGTGGTATCACTACAAGTTATAAACCATTTTACAGTGATGGGAAAGAAGCCAATTTTGCCATTGGCAACATCTCCTCATGTGGCGAAACTATCTCTTTTGATCTATTGCCTGTTAAAAATCAGATCTATTTGCCACAATCCAATGTGGTTATTGAGGGATCTGCAAACAGTTCCATAGGAGTAACAGTGCAATCAGATGTAGCCTGGAAAATCAGTGAATTACCTCAATGGCTTTCGGCTACTCCTTCTGCCGGCGATGCCGGTTCATATACTGTGACTCTCACAACCACTTCGGCAAATGAGGCAGTCAACCCCCGCGTTGCCCAAATTATATTTTCCGGAGCATCCGATAGTTCTGTAGCCGATACCTTAACCATTTCGCAGAGTTCCAGCACCATTCAGCCTCCGCATTCGTTAAAGGCAAAGCACGAGGGTAGCAGTGTAGTACTCACCTGGATAGCTCCCGACGAAGGAACTGCCGTGTTGAGCGAAGATTTTGAGAACGCTTCAAATCCCAAAGGATGGCAGATAAAGAATGCCAATAGCCGTGGATGGGAGTGGGAGCCTACTACTAAATATACTCTTTCCTATAAAGGGAACTATTCGGTACGTATGCGCGAAGAACTGTCTGATACCCATCAGGACGAATGGATTATTTCTCCTGCATTCTCCAATGGTAAAAGCTTGTCTTTCTATTCCAAATCTACTGCTCCCGGTAAAACCAATGTCAGTAATTTCTATTATGTGAAGGTAAGTAACGATGGCGGAGCCACCTGGACCAATGTATGGGATCTCATGAAGCAAGGTACAGTTGTCAACCAATACGAAAGAGTGGATGTTGACCTGTCCTCTTACCTGTCCGATAATATGCGTGTAGCCTTTAATGCCTATGACACTAATCAAACCGGACTTTCATACTGGTGGCATGTTGACAATGTAGCTGTTTACCCCGAGGTACAGAACTCTATGATTCATGAATACCACATCTTCCGCAACAATGTGCAGATAGGTACATCTCTTACTCCCACCTATACAGATAACTCTCCATTGAGTGGCAGTAATGTTTATTCTGTAAAGGCGGCAGGTACATTTGGTGAAACTCCGGCTTCCGAGGTGGTTACCGTAAGTGTTACCGGTACCGGTATTAACAATGAACCATCCGATAAGGCAGTAGCTCTTTCTCTTAGCAATAATCAGTTACTGGTGCAAAGTGGAATTGCTCTTAAAAGCATTACCGTTTATTCTGTTTCCGGTGTTAAACTGATAAGTGAAATGACTGAAGGTCTTCGTTATACTCAGAATCTGTCTGCATTGCCTTCAGGCGTTTATGTGGCGTGGATCTGTTTGCAGGGAGTTGATCAGCCTGTAAGAATAAAATTTATGAAGTAACGCAGGCTAGTGTGTGTATAAAAAAACAGAGGCTGAATTCTTAAAATTCAGCCTCTGTTTTTTTCATATATCCTTCTTTATAAAGAGATCACCATTATAGATCAGTAATAATCTTATATTGAGGAACAAGAGATTTCATGATAACCCATGCAATAAGATATGCAAAGGCACATACACCAAACATAATTCCGTAAGCCACAGTAGGAGTAGCAGCATACAAGTCAGTAATGAATCCGGCAAGTAGCTGAATCATTACACCACCAATACCACCAGCCAAACCACCGATACCTGTTACAGAAGCAATTGCTTTCTTAGGGAACATGTCAGATACGGTTGTGAAAAGGTTTGCCGACCAAGCCTGGTGAGAAGCACCTGCAAGGCAGATAATACCTGTAGCCAGATACATGGCAGCACCACCAAAGTGTTCCACGTTACCAAAGTACTGGGTAAGCAATAAAGTGATTGGACAAAGAGCAATCAGGAACATAGCTGTCATTCTTGCTTTGTATGAATTCATACCTTTATTCATAAAGAACATAGGAACACTACCACCAAACACACTACCAATGATAGCGATACCAAATACAATAAATGTAGGCCACATCACCTCTTGTGTTGTCATGTGGAACTGCTTTTTCAAGTAGTCGGGCAACCAGAACAACAGGAACCACCACACACCGTCGGTCATAAACTTACCGAAGAAGAAAGACCATGTTTGTGGATATCTCAACAACTTGCCCCATGATATCTTTTCTTTCACGCCATTCTTTTCGTTTTCAATCTGCTCAGGAGTAAGCTCAGCATCGTCAGCATGAATAAAATCATATTCACTTTGATTGATCTTACCTTTTTCCAGCATCTTCTTAGGAGAGCTGTATAATAGGAACCAGAATATCAACCAAACGAAACCGATACCGCCGGTCAGGATAAATGCCATTTTCCATCCCAGCTCGTCGCCGAAGTAGATAAGACACCAAGGCACAAACAGAGCCGATACCATTGCACCAATGTTCGATCCACTGTTAAATATACCTGTGGCCAGTGAACGTTCACGCTTAGGGAACCATTCTGTTATCGTTTTAATAGACGCGGGAAAGTTTCCGGCTTCACCCAAACCAAACATACTTCTGATAATAATGTGGAAAGTAATGGTTTTGCCTACAAAAGCATTACCCATTCCGCACAGAGACCAAATAATTAATGAAAGAGCCAAACCTAACTTAGACCCTATCTTATCAATAATGACGCCCGAGAAAACTGTAAGACCGGCGTAAGCTGCCGTAAAGCAAGCAGTTACATAAGAAAAGTCGGAATTAGTCCAGCCAAATCCACCATCTGCCACCGGTGAGCAGAAAAATTCTTTTAGAAAAGCAATTACGTTACGATCCATGTAGTTAATGGTCGTAGCAAAGAATAGTAAGGAACAAATAACCCACCTGTAGCGAGTCATTTTTTCGTTCACATTCTGAAATGTACTCATGATTAATGATTTAAATAATTAGTAAATTTTATTCCTGGCATCAAAATTAATGTTTTTATTTGAAATCAAGTGTACAATTTTTGCTTAAAATAGTGTATTATTTGATTGTAAATAACATAAACTTCTTACATTTGCATAATTTTGTCATTAGATATGACCTGAAACGGAAATTATGGAGATTGAAAAAAACTGCCGCTGTTGGTATGCTGTTTATACAGCTCCAAGAGCAGAGAAAAAGGTGAGGGAGCGTTTCCTGCAGTCGGGTATAGAACACTATCTACCCGTTCAAATGGTTACACGTAAGTGGCACGATCGCCTTAAAAAAGTTGAACAACCTGTGCTCACCGGTTATATTTTTGTTCATATCCTTCCCGAGGAAATGAAACAAGTGCTCATGACCTACGGCGCCATAGCCTTTGTTCGCGAACACGCTTCTCCTGCTCCCATCCCCGATAATCAGATTGAACGCCTCCGTCAGATGGTCGATAGATCCGATGAAGAAGTAGAATTCTCTGCATCCGATTTTCCTCCCGGTACCCCCGTTCGCATTATCCGTGGCGAGCTTTCCGGTTTCATTGGCGAACTGGTCGATACAAAAGGTAAATTTAAAGTTGCCATTCGTCTTGATGGGTTGGGGTGTGCGCTTACCACTGTTAGTACCAGCTGTTTGGAAAAGCTTTGATTTTAAAACTTTTTTTTATTTTCTTTTGCCTTCTTTCTCTTCTTTTTTGCCTTGACGCAAAAGAGAAAAAAACCGTTGGAAGGTTTTCACAACTCATCCAACGGATCCTTAATTTCTAATTTAAATTATTAGTTCTATGAGGAAATTATTTTTTATCTAAAGCCAGCTTGTCGAGAACAGGCATTTTTACACCCGATACTGTTGTCTGGTTCTTATCATTTTGTTGTTCAAAAATTACCACCTTGTTCTTACCCTTGTTCAATAAGCAACCCGGAACATACAAGGTATGCTGAGGTCCTACTTTCCAGTAGCGGCCAATATTGAATCCATTAATAAAGATGATACCCTTGCCCCATTGTTCCATGTCAAGGAAAGTATCGCCCACTTTTTGCACATTGAATTCACCTTCATAAATCACGGGCTGACCTTCAGTGTAGCTGCTTTTAAAGTCAGCCAGCTTAGGCATTTCACTCATTGGGAGTTTAAACATTTCCCAGTTATCTGTTATCTCAATGCCGTTTATTTTCACCGGAGAGATAATACCCTTCAGATTCTCTGTAATCTGAGAGCCGTAGTTGATACGTCCCATATTCTCAACCAGAATATCCAGCGTGCTGTTGAAAGGGATATCTACATTCATGCTGTCCTTTTCGAACACACGGTTCAGCTCACCAGCTTTCTTACCGTTCACATATACGATAGCATAGTCGCGTATACCCATTATTTTCAGTTCACCCTTGATAGGCTGATTAAAATGTCTGCGGTAAAGCACATAACCATGTCCCTGGTTCAGGTCCTCGAAAGTCATCACTGTGTCGTTTTCCACCGGAGTCATCTTGTTCACGATGTCAAACAGGTTCACGCTTTTGCTTAGTTTGATGTTAGGAACCTCAATTACAGGAATCTGAGCAGGCGCTGCAGGAACCGTATAATTCACGCTCTTCATCATCAGTTCACGTATGGCGGTGAACTTAGGAGTAACCCATCCGGCTTCGCTGATAGGTGCATCGTAATCATAGCTTGTAAGGTCAGGCTGAATGTTCTTCTTGCTGCTGTAGTTTGCTCCGGAGGTGAATCCAAAGTTTGTACCACCGTGTACCATGTAGAAGTTAAAGCTCACCCCGTTATCCAGATACTTCTTAGTTTGCTTCGCTACTTTCTCCGCAGATACTTTTTGAAACGGTTCAGCCCAGTGGTCCAGCCATCCGGGATAGAACTCAGCCACCATGTACGGGCCTTTTCCACCGTTGTATTCATCTACCACCTTCTTCAGGTTCTTGATATTATCCTCACCGTTCGC
This sequence comes from Bacteroidaceae bacterium, assembly GCA_963667395.2. GTDB lineage: Bacteria > Bacteroidota > Bacteroidia > Bacteroidales > Bacteroidaceae > Bacteroides. Next base: position 1,847,367 of record CAXXJL010000001.1, on the reverse strand, counting down.
AGTAGGCAAAGCACCTTCAATGGCACCCCCTTTGAACAACCAGCTACCGTCTGAAGTAAACATAGGAATGTCAAATCCCCCGTCAATCAGTTGCTGGCGGATAGCGGCACTGTACTTCTTGTGTGTCTCCAGAGATATGTCAGGTCGCTGAGCTACGTAAGAGCCGAATTCATTTTCAGCCTGAACCATAATCACCGGACCACCCTTGGTAATCTGCAGATCGCGCACCTGATCGGCCAGGTTGTTGATATACACCTTACAGGAATCCAGGAACTGTTTGTTATCCGTACGGATCACCAGTCCGGGAGTTTTTTGCAGCCACCATGGGTAGCCACCGAATTCCCATTCTGCACAGGCATAAGGCCCCGGGCGAAGAATCACCATTAATCCCTCTTCACCGGCAATTTTGATAAATTCACGGATGTTGCGGTTCTCAGACTTAAAGTCCCATACTCCCGGAGCCGTTTCGTGATAGTTCCAGAATACATACGTAGCCACGGTGTTTAGTCCCATAGCCTTCATCATTTGCAGGCGATGGCGCCAGTAAGGAGCAGGCACGCGTGCAAAGTGCATTTCGCCTGAATGAATCTGAACAGGTTTGCTGTCGTACAGGAAGTTTCCATCCTGAATAGCAAAAGTGTGTTTCGCTTTCTGTGCAAAAGCTGCTCCGCCTATCAGCATTAAAGCGATAAGCAAAGCGGACAGTTGTTTTTTCATATTTAGTTATTATTGAGTAATTAGTAATAAATTGGCGATAATTATTTATAAGGCAACATAAAGTAATTTATGTTGCAAAATTACTTTATTAAAACTAATTCGCAATACAAATTAAGGGAACTTAAGAATCTGAATTCTTAAATTAAATTAATAGCCTTTAAAAGCCATTGTTTGGTAAATAAATTTAAAAGAGGAAACAAATGAACATAAACCGTTGCCTGACTGTTTACTATCAAAGCGCAGTTATTTACTAATAAGATGAAAAACATGATTACCTTACGCAGCATCTTCCGTTTGTTGTTGTTGCTCCTGGCAGCATTGCTTTTTTTCGCTTGCCGGTCAACCAAAAATGTTGCTTACCTTCAAGGCGTGGAAACCCTTACCCAGGCACAACTTCAAAAAAGCGCGCTGCAGTTTAGCGCAAAAATAAAGCCCAATGACCTGCTTCGCATCGTTGTGAGCGGAGCCGAAGATGCCGATACTTATTATCCCTTTAACTTAACCACCAATGTTCCCTATACCGAAGGCTCAACGTATGGCACGGCAACCCTTCAGAATTACCTGGTCGATAGCAAAGGCACCATTGATTTTCCGGTGCTGGGAAAGATCTCTGTGGTTAATTCTACCACAGACCAGGTAAAAACACAGATTACGGAAAGGCTGAAAGCCTACTTAAAATCCGACCTCGTGGTCACCGTGCGCTTTGCCAGCTATAAATTCTCTGTGCTGGGCGAGGTAAACAAACCCAATGTATATACGGTGAAGGATGAAAACATAAATATCCTGCAGGCGCTCTCCATGGCGGGCGACCTTACCCTTTACGGGCGCCGTGATGCCGTGAAAATCCTTCGCGAGGGACCCGATGGACAGAAAACCATTACCACCCTCAACCTCAATAATAAGAATCTTATCTTTTCACCCTATTATAACCTTCAACAGGGCGATGTGATTTATGTAGAGCCCAATAAATCGCGGTCAAAAGATGCCAGTGTGGGCAGTGCCACCAACATCACCTTTTCTGTAGTCTCAGTCCTTATAGGCGTAGCTTCGCTCATTATTACGGTTGCTAAGACTAGTAATTAACTTCTTCTTTTTCTTTTGGCTTGAACCAAAAGAAACAAAAGTTCAAGGCTGCACGTATTTTGCTAAAATCAGTCTGCATTTCGCTGAAGGGGCTCAAACTCGCTTCGCTCAAACAGTCGCCCCTTCTTAACGCTCCATTCCGTCTGATTTCTTCACGCAAAATCCATGAGGCCAGTCTTTGGATTTCCCTTCTTTGGTGGTGCTTTGGACCATTTAAGCTTTGCTTCGCTCGCTTTTTCGCTTCGCTGGTTGCACTTCGTGCGGTTTTTTGGTTTCCCTTCTTTGGTGGTGCTTTGGGTTATTTAAGCTTTGCTTCGCTTGCTTTTTCGCTTCGCTGGTTGCACTTCGTGCGGTTTTGTTTCTTTGTTTCCCTTCTGTGGTGGGGCATCGGAACAGCAATGCAAAGCGAGCGAAAGAGGATTGGCCTCATGATCGTAGCGTTAAGCGGAATGGAGTGATGGAGCGTTAAAAAGAAAAAGCTGTTTGAGCGCAGCGAGTTCTTTTTCTTTAGCGGAAACACTCCATGTAGTAGCGTAGAGCGTGCAGCCTTGACCTTTTGTTTCTTTTGGGTCAAGCCAAAAGAAAAGAGAAAGAATATGAATAAACGACAGCAAGCAAGATTGCAAAAGGAAGGAAACACTCCATGTAGTAGCGTAGATCGTGCAGCCTTGACTTTTTGTTTCTTTTGCGTCAAGGCAAAAGAAAAGAAGAAGAAGATTTACTAAAATCTGTTGCATTCACTCCCCAGAACGATTTGAAACATTTGCTGAAATAGTGCGGATCATTGAACCCCACCATATAGGCAACTTCGGCTATTGAGTACTCTTTTTCCTTTACCAGGCGGGCTGCTTTCTGCATCCGTGCTTCCCTGATGTACAGAATGGGTGAAAGACCTGTCAGTGATTTCAGCTTGTGGAAGAAGTTGGTGCGGCTCAAATTGAAACAGCTCACAAGGTAATCTACGTTCAGGTCGGGATTGTTCATCTGCTCTTCCATCATTGCAGATAGTTTATCCAGGAACTCTTTGTCTTTTTCTGACAGTAAAGTGATGACCTCTTCCGGAGTATTATCCTGCTCATTTCCGACAGGAATGCAACTAACGTTATGATGACTGTAGAATGCCTGCATTTTTTTTCGCTCATTTAAGATGCTTTCAATTTTTACCTGCAGATAATTTACGCTGAACGGTTTAATAATATAATCGTCGGCACCGGTCTGTACCCCGGTTAGAATGCTGTTCATATCGGCTTTGGCGGTTAAAACCACAGCCGGTATGTGAGATGTGCGCTCGTCGTTTCTCAGTTCGGTGAGCATTTGCATGCCATCCATTACCGGCATCATAATGTCTGTAATGATAATGTCGGGCAGGTAAGAGAATGCTTTGCTCAGTCCTTCGCTTCCGTTCTGTGCTTCGAGTAGCCTGAATTTCCCTTCGAATACTTGTCTGATAAATGCTCTCAACTCGTGATTGTCTTCTACGATGAGCATCAGTTGCATTTCTGTATCGTCAAAACCAGGCGGCTCTTCTTCGGTTGCTGATGTGTGTACTGTTTCTGTATCCTCCTGCAGATCGGATAATATATACTCTGTTTCGGCCGGATAGTGTGCCATTCCTTTCAGTAAACGGATGGAGAAACTGCTTCCTTTGCCCGGCTCGCTCTCTACAGATATTTCGCCGTGGTGCATGGCTACCAGTTCTTTGACCAATGCCAGTCCTATGCCTGTGCTCATAGTGCTGTGTATATTGTTCTGCACCAGATTCTCGAACCGTTTGAAAATAATTTTTTGCTTCTCTTTCGGAATACCTATGCCCTGGTCGGTGATGCGTATGGTTACCGAATCATTGCTTTCCAGCAGGTATACATTTATCTTCTTTCCATTGGGCGTGTATTTGAATGCGTTGGACAGCAGGTTGAAGATAATTTTCTCCATGTGGTCCGTGTCAGCCCAGATGTGGCATACCGCCGGTTCGGAAGTGAACGTAAGATTTATGTGGCGCTCTGTGGCAAGTGCATCAAAGCAATGGGTCATCTCTTCTGTGAACTTAACAATATCTGTATGCTGAATGCGCAGCTTCATCCTGTTTTCCTGCAATTTGCTGATGTCCAGTATCTGTCCCACAAGGCGCTGCATGCGATCGCTGTTCCTTTTCATGGTATTGAGTGATTCCTTCACCTTATCAGGTAGCTCTTCGTTTGTGAGAATAAGCTCCAGCGGTCCGGTAATAAGCGTAAGCGGTGTGCGCAGTTCGTGCGATACATTAGTAAAGAAGCTCAGTTTTTGCTCTGCTATGTACTCTTCGTTCTTTACCTGCTGCTTCATTTTGTAGAACACGGTGTAGATATAAACCCCGCCAATAATGAAGGCCAGCAACAGGACTATGTAAAGCACATGGGCAAAAGTGGTTTCGTTGAAAGCTGGTTGTACCTCAATGGATAAAATACGTTCGTTATTCACCCACACGCCTTCGTTGTTGGTAGACTTGATGTGGAAAATGTACTTCCCCGGAGGCAAATTAGTATAGTTTGCTTCCCGTCCGTTATCCGTGAGGCGGTATGTCTTGTCAAACCCCTGTAGCATGTAGGCGTACTGTATATATTCCGTATTGGTCATGTCAAGCGCAGAAAAGCCAATTCTCAACGAGTGGTTGTTGGGCGGCAATGTGAGGTGGGATATGTTGCCGTGATTAATTGTGATAATGTCATTACGCTGCTTTGAGTTTTGTTCCTTATTATTTACCCATACGGAGTTGAAGAATATGCGGGGTATAAAGCTTATTTTGTGGATTCTTTCCGGGGTGAAATAGAGCACTCCCTTGTTGGTTCCGAAAAAAATCTGATTTCCGTTTGTTGCTCCCACACCTTCACTGAAGTGTACGTTGAAGGCAATATGTTCGCTGGGATACTGAATCTGCTCACGTGTGGCAATAAACTTCACCAATCCGCCTCCTGTTGCCAGCCACAGGTTTCCTGCTTTGTCTTCCTGCATGGAGTAGATGATATCCGAGCTGAGTCCGTTTTTCTGGGTGAACGATTTGCACAGAAACGAATAACGTGCCGTACGGATTAGTTCATTGAGTCCGCCGCCGTAGGTAATAGCAAAAATTTTGCCGTTGTTCATGCATTTCACCATCTGCACATCGTTGTTGCTCAGACTGTTTACATTGCTCTGTTCGCGGCAGATGGTATGGAAGGTTATCTCTTCCGGTTTCACGAAAGATCCGTCAAAGCAGATAATGCCGGCAGTAGTCGAAATCCAGATGCATCCATTCTTTTCCTCTGTGATGTGTCTTACCTTATAAAAGCGGTCGATGGGATATTTTTTCAACCGGTTTCTGAAATTGATAAAACGGGTAGAACCGTCGGGCATTGATTGCATCAGGTTCAGTCCGCCGCCATAGGTGGCAATCCAGATTCTTTTTTTGCTGTCCTCAAAGGTGTAGTATATGTTATTGCTGCTGAGGGTGTAAGGATCGCCGGCTTTGTAGGTGTATTGTTTAAACTGAAACTTTCCGGGAGTGTTTTCAGTTGCTTTAATCAGCCCTTGCCCTTTGGTGGAGAGCCAGAAGTTTTTCTCTCTGTCCTGTGTAATGGCGTACACTTTGCCCCACTTTAACTTTTGAATCAGTTTTAGCTGTGAATCGTAAATAGAAACATTATTATCACGTGCACCTGTCCACATGCGCTTCTTGCTGTCTATATACAAAGCCCTGATTTCATTTTCGGGCATTTCTATATCGCCGGTATTGGGGGTAAGAATGTGAAATTTATCGGGAAAAAAGCTGATACGTTTCAACCGGTCCAGCTGTGTGCTCATCCATAGGTTTCCTTGTTTATCGGAAAAAGCGGCAAAGCAGCGGTCATTCGATTTCCATTTTATGCTTTTGTCGGTTGTGTTAAACGGCACAAGTTTGTTGCTTCGTGCATCATAATAGGAAAATCCACCTCCTTTGGGGTGTACCCACAAAATGCCGTTCTTATCTTCGAAAGTAAGGAATTTGCTTTCTGTATTGAGTGGGAGGCCTAATTCGTTTGTTATTTCAATGAAGCGAAACTGTTGTGTGTGTGCATCAAACAAGGTAACACCCGGAGTGGGGTGGGTGAGCCACACCAGTCCGTTGCGGGTAATCTGTGCCCATTCAATGACTTTGCTCTTTAAATTCTTTACCCCATTTAAAGCAAAGTGCAGGGGCGGTTGGTTGCCGGAGTCTGTCATAAACAGGCCGTCACTATCGGTAACATAGATTGTTTTTTGTTGCTGCCTCAGGATGGAAATAATGCGGGCGGTTGTTTTTAGCTGCATCAGTTTCAGCTTTCCCCCTTTCAGTGCATACTTGTACACTCTGCCCCGACTGGCACCAAACAGTAATTCCCCGTTTTGCCGGGCAACCGAATAAAAGGAAACCGGCACAGCTGTTTTGCTTTTGCCGTGTATAATGGTTGTCAGTATGGAGTTGTGCAGCTTGTATAGTCCGTTATCGGTCAGTATCCATTCGTGTTGTTCCGCATCCATATATACCGATTGCACTTTTCCGCAGGGTAATGTCCGCTTGCCGGCAGAATACGATTTCAGAGTGAGTTTAAAACTTTGCGCATCGGTGGTTGCACGGATGGCACTCCCGTCTTTGTGCAGAAGCCATACGATGCCGTTGGGAAGAACCTCAATGGACTGGTATTTATTTCCCGTACCTTGTACTATGGGCTCAAAAATTTCCTTTACGGGGTTAAAACGGTAGCCGGTCGAATCGTAGCAAAGCACCCATATATATCCATATTTATCTTTATTAATACGAAGCAGCCTGTCGTTGGTAAGCCCTTTCTTATCTTCTATGTCCGATTTGTAGTTCTTGAAAACATAGCCGTCAAAACGATAAAGGCCATTCCAGGTTGCAAACCACAGCAGTCCGCTGTTATCCTGAATGATGTCGTTCACAAGCCCGTCTTCCACTCCGTTTTTGGCCGAAAAGTAGGTCACGGAATATTTTTCGGGTATGTTTGTTGCAATAGCCGTGAGGTTGGCCATGAACAGAAATAACAGTATTATAAAAAGGATAGCATTGACGTTTGATAGTTTTTTCATAAAGGCATAACAAATAATAATCTAGTCTATTTACAAAAGTAGCGTAAAATGGACAGTAATCAAAATAATCACGATTTTAAAGCCGCAGCAGGCTGTTTTTTACCCTAATTGTTAGAAATTCCATCAAAGTTGTCAGATTTTACACCGCAATTAGGGCTGTTTTGCCTTAATTTGGCGTCAGATAGTTAATCAAATCTATGAAACCTAATTATGAAAAGCATGAAAAGAAAAAGTGTTTTAAACAAAGAGTCTTTTTTACTGGAGGACCATTTCCTAAAAAGAACATGGTTTGCCTATGGACTCTCTCTTGGGCTAATTGCTTTGCCACTCTCGGGCAAAGCTGAAATTGCAACGCAAAGACAAGCAGTCTCTATTGAACAATCCGTTAATCAGAGCAAGAAAATCAGCGGACATGTTACCGACCAGAATGGTGAAGCACTGATCGGTGTATCTGTTGCACAGAAAGGTACTACGAATGGTGTCATTACCGACCTGGATGGAAACTTCACATTAAACGTGCCGGACAATGCCGTGCTCACTGTTTCGTATGTGGGTTACAAAAAACAGGAAATAAAGATTGGTAATCAGCAAAAATTATCAATTACACTTGAATCGGACAATAAACAGCTGGATGAAGTGGTTGTGGTTGGTTACGGTGTTGTGAAGAAATCAGACCTCACCGGTTCGGTAGGTAGTGTGAAAGCGGAGAATATCTCGGCCAAGGGTTCCACTTCACTGATGGAAAGTTTGCAGGGGCAGGTAGCCGGTGTGAACATTACTCAAAACTCCAGCCGTGCCGGTGAAGGGTTCGGTATTCAGATACGTGGTAAGAGTTCACTGAATGGCGGTGAACCGCTGTATGTTATTGACGGTGTGGTTTGTGATAATATGAACTTCCTGAACCCCATGGATATTGAAAAGGTAGACATCCTGAAGGATGCTTCTTCTACCGCTATCTATGGTTCGCGTGCAACGAATGGTGTGGTAATGATCTCTACTAAAAGAGGCGATGCCAATGTAACAAGAACCACAGTGAGTTATGATGGTTATTACGGTGTGAAGACAAAAGCCAACATGCCCGACTTTATGGATGGTGACCAGTTCATGAATTTCCGTTTCTCACGTTACCTTACTTCAACGCTTGATAATGCTACCGGACTTACAAAGTGGGACATGAGTACCTCTAACCTTGCCAATTTCTGGGGTGGAGACAGCCAGGTGGTTAAGGATATGTATCTGAATAAAAACTATACCAACTGGTTTGATCTTGTTACCCGTGATGGTTCACAACAAAACCATTTCCTTAATATATCAGGAAACGCAAAAGACATTACTTACCATGTGGGACTGGGTTATCAGAACGAAGATGGTATATTATATGATGGTTACGAACGCTGGAACCTGAAAGGTGCACTCGAACATAAAATATCTGATAAAGTATTGGCTGGTTTTTCTACCAATCTGGCTACTTCTATGAAGAACAACGGTAGTCAGAATTCTGTGCTGTCAGGATTCCGTATGACTCCCAACATGCCTTGTTATTACTGGGAAGGCGAGAAAGCCGGTCAGCTTATTTATCAACCGGGTAAAGATGCTGCAATTTATCCAAATGGTGGTGGTCCCACATCTAACATCAACCCGGTGATAGATCGTGATAATTCAAGAGACGATACCCGCTCGTATGATATGATGGCAAATCTGTATCTGCAATATAGTCCGGTGAAAGATATTATCTTTAAAACAACTTTCTCGCCCATGTATTCAAAGAATACCCGGGGTACTTTCTATGGCACTTCTACTCAGCTTCGTCAGGGAAAAACCAATATGACCGAGAAGTATAACAATGAGGTATTTTCTTATACATGGGATACGCAGGCTAACTATATGAAAAACATTGGCGACCATAGCTTCAATGCATTGGCTTTGTTCAGTGTTTACCAACAGAAAAGTGAAGGCGATTATATGAATGTGGTAGATATGCCTTTTGATGTAAACTGGTATAACCTGGGTTCGGGTACAGCTCAGGATAAATGGAGCTATTATAATAAAATTTCGATGCTTTCGTATGTAGGCCGTATTAATTATGCCTATAAAGGAAGATATATGGTTACTGTATCTTCCCGTTGGGATGGTAGTTCCAAGTTCCAGAAAAACAACCGTTGGGGTATGTTCCCTTCTGCAGCTCTGGCATGGCGCATCTCTGATGAAAAGTTTATGGAGTCAACAGACAAATGGTTAAGCAACCTGAAACTTCGCGCCAGCTTTGGTATTACCGGAAATAATGCCGGTGTAGGAGCATACGATACACAAGCTTTGGCCAACGTAAAAAATTATTATAACTTTGGTCCGAATATTGCTAATGGATATGGTTATACAATGACTAACACTAACCTGACCTGGGAAAAAACAACAGAGTTTAACTTTGGTTTTGATTTTGGCTTGTTCAATAACAGAGTAAACGGTTCGGTGGATATGTACAACAAGGATTCCAAAGACTTGCTGATGAAAATGGATACTCCTTATGAATTGGGTTCTAATACTGGTTCTATTGTGAATAATGTGGGTAAGGTTAATAATAAAGGTATTGAAGTGCAGCTGAACACGCTTAATGTACAGACTAAGGACTGGAGATGGGAAACTAATTTCTCCTTTTCACGAAACATTAACAAGATTATAGAACTGAATGATGCAAAAGAAGACCTTGTAGGTAACAACTGGTTTATTAATCATCCTATTGATGTTGTTTACGGATACAAATATACAGGAATATGTACCCGTGAAGAGGCGCAGGCTTATGCGAAAGATGCCAACATGAAGACTAAATTCTTTGAAGGAGAAATGAAGATTCTGGATAAAGACGGCAATGGTACAATAAATGCAGATGATAAGATGATTATAGGACATTGCGCTCCAACATGGACAGGTAGCTTTGTTTCCAATCTTTCTTATAAGAACCTGGATTTTTCTGTTAATATCTATGCAAGTCAGGGTGGTAGAGTGTACTCTTCATTCATGAATGAATTCCTTGATTACGGACAACGTGGTATGATGCGTTTGAATATGGATTTCTACATTCCTGAAGGTGCTCCGATATTGGGAGAAGATGGCAAGATTGCTTATCAGGAAAAAACTCACTACGGAAAATATCCTTTCCCAACCAATGGCACAAACGGTAAAGGTGCCGGTGCATATTGGTCGGGTGGTTCACAAAACCTGGTTGATAACTCTTTTGTGAAGGTTAAGAATATAACTGTTGGATATACTTTCCCTAAAAAGTGGATGTCAAAAATCCATGTTTCTAATTTGAGAATTTACGCAAATATATTGAATCCGTTTATATTTACCGATTATGAAGGATTTGATCCGGAATGGGCATGGGCAAATGTTTATGACGGTTCTAATGGGGTAAGCTCAAGAACTTATCAGTTTGGTGTAAATTTAAAATTCTAAAAAAGTAACGATTATGAAAAAGAAATATTTTATCGTAGGCTTACTGGCCTTGTCAACTCTTACCGGTTGCTCTGATTTTCTTGATCAGGATAACAGATCGAATGTAGCATCAGATCAGTTCTATGCTTCTACAACCGGTTTTTCCAACTTAACCAACAGTGCGTATTCTTCTTTGCGCACCTTGTACAATACTTCACCACTTTTGTTTGTGGCAGGTACCGATTTATACGCTGACGGAAAGACACAGGGTGTTGTGCTTAGTCAGTACACCTTTACTGCTGATGAAGGGAATATAAGAAACTTCTATGTAAATTGCTATAAAGGAATTCAGCTGGCCAATAGCGTTATTGCTTATGGTGATAAAACGGCAGATTCGGGTGTACGCTTACAATATATAGACGAGGCGCGTTTTTTACGTGCATGGTACTATTTTCAGCTGGTTCAGCAATTCGGACCGGTTGCTTTGAACACTAAAATGTTCGATTATGCCGAAATGAATCACGACCGTGCAAGCCTTTCTGATATGTATAAATTCATTATAGATGAATTTGGCTATCTTATCTCTACAGATTCTCATTTACTGGATCGTTCAAAATCGGGTGTGTCACGTGTTAATAAACGTGCTGCAGCTTTCTTCCTGTCAAAAGCTTACCTCTCCCGCGGATGGCTGGATGGTAGCGGTTATGAAGCCCAGGAAGAGAAAATTGCTCAGAGCACCGATTTTGAAAATGCTGCCAGATATGCTTTGCAGGCTATAAATAGTGAAACTCCGTCTCTTTCCATTGAAAATGCATTTAACATAGCGAATGAAGAGAATAGTGAAATTTTCTGGAGTGTTCAGTTTAGCGCTGCATCTGTATCAAATCCTTCGTCAAACGGCTCTTACCAGCAGGCACAGTTCGGCTCCTATTTAGGCGGATCTGAAAAGCCACGAAACAAATCCATTGACGGTAACTTCGCACCATCTTTGCGCTTACAGCAAATGTACACTCGTGGAGATGCACGTCTGGAACAGACTTTCATGCTTGAGTTTCACCAGACTTATTTTGATTACTATTCAGCTCCTGCCACTTCACCAATTATTTACTATTATGCTCCGGCATGGGCTACAGATGATGATATTGCAGCGTGGAAGGCTAATGATCCAAATGGCATCAAGAAGAATACCCTGATTAGTAAAACAATTGCCAGTGGTGGTATTGCTCCTTCCAACGGGAAACCTGCTACGTATAAAGACCGTCGTTCACAAGACTATGGTAATGCATGCATCAGGAAGTTTGATGACTATACCGATGCTTCCCTTGCCAACCGCAGCACATCATGTAGCATGCACGATGTGGTGGTGGCTCGTTTAGGTGAAGCTTATCTCATTGCTGCTGAGGCTTACCTGCAAATGGGGGATACTGAAAAGGCTGCCGGGATGATTAATAAACTTCGTCAGCGCCCGGGAACTGTTCGCGCAGGATACGAAGCTCAGATGACCGTTGATAAGGCTCAGGTAAACATTGACTTTATTCTAGATGAACGTGCACGTGAATTGGCCGGTGAGTATGTACGCTGGACCGACCTTAAACGTACACATAAACTGGTTCAGTATGCAACACAGTATAATGAAGATGGTATTCAGGAAGCTAATATGAAGGGTCCCGACGGTAAGTATAAGATTCTTCGTCCTATACCTCAGGCTGCTATTGATTTGAATCAGGCGGATGTAAAACAAAATCCGGGATACTAACGAATGCGGAAATATTTATTAATTATAAGTTTCATTATTAAGATGAATCTCCTGTTTGGTCAGGGTCACCCCACTAGTTGGGGTGACCAGGGCAACGGGACGTACATCAACCCCATTCTGAATGCAGATTATTCCGATCCGGATGTTATTCGGGTGGGTGAGAAGTACTATATGGTGGCGTCTGACTTTCATTTCATAGGCATGCAGGTTTTGGAATCGGATGACATGGTTAACTGGAAGCTTGCTTCTCAGGTTTATAAACGTTTTGATTTTCCGGGATGGGACAATAATACGCAGTATGCCGGAGGTTCATGGGCTCCTTCCATCAGGTATCACGACGGATATTTCTATATATTCTTCTGTACACCCAAAGAGGGACTGTTTATGACAAAAGCCAGAGAAGCAGCCGGTCCGTGGAGTCCGCTTGTCAATGTAATGCATATTGAAAAATGGGAAGATCCGTGCCCTTTCTGGGATGAAGACGGACAGGCGTATCTGGGACGCAGCATTCACGGTGCGGGACCCATCATTATCCATAAAATGAGTGCCGACGGAACCCGTTTGCTCGACGAGGGGAAGGTGGTTTATACCGGTCCGGTGGCCGAAGGTACAAAAATTCATAAACTGAATGGATATTACTATATCAGCATCCCCGAAGGGGGAGTGGAAAAGGGGTGGCAAACTGTGCTTCGCTCAAAGAATATCTATGGGCCGTATGAAAAGAGGGTGGTTCTGGAACAAGGTTCTACGGCTGTCAACGGTCCTCATCAGGGAGCTATGGTAGATACCCCTCAGGGTGAATGGTTCTTTTTCCATTTTCAGCATTGCAATCCTATAGGAAGAGTGGTTCATCTGCAACCCATGCACTGGCAAGATAACTGGCCGGTTATAGGGGTCGATATTGACGGAAATGGAATTGGTGAACCGGTTATGACCTGGAAAAAACCCGATGTGGGTAGAAAAACTGCTGTAACCGTTCCCGCTGCAAGTGATAACTTCTCGTCTCCGGTTTTATCCCTTCAGTGGCAGTTTAATCATAATCCCGTTAATGATGCATGGTCGCTCACTAACCCCAAAGGTATGCTCACGCTGAAAGCACTGAAAGCTGATAACTTTAAACTTGCCCGGAATACACTTACTCAGAAGAGTATGGGATATATGGGTATGGCTGTAACGGAGCTCAGTTGCGGTGATATGGAAGAGGGACAGTACTGCGGACTGGCCTGTATAGGAAAAGAGAATGTGTTACTGGGCGTTTCTATGATTAATGGCGAGAAGTGGATTTATATGGATCGCAACAATCAGATTACCCCTGTTCTAAAATTAACATCCGGCAAAAAGGTTTACCTGCGCTTGCAGCTCAATTCAATTGATAATGTTTATCAGTTTGCCTGGAGTCTTGATAATAAGCATTTCCATTTATGCGGGAATATTTTTAGTATGAAATTTGGATACTGGAAGGGAGTACGCGTTGGTCTGTATTGCTATAATACCAAGGCCGATAAGGGCAAAGCCTCTTTTAACTGGTTCACTTATAAGCATGACGGCCCCGCATGTAAAAAACAAAAATAACAGATTGATAAACTACTTTTATAAAGTTATGAAAATATCACATTATGCTTTCCTGCTGCTGGCTGTGTGCCTTACAGCTTGTACTAAAGCTCCGAAGCAACTTACAGGGGCGGAACAAATCATTGAGAACATTGCAAAAACATCTTTTCCGGAACGAAGCATGAAATTTGTCTGCCGTGCAGATAGTAATGTTCGCAGGCAGCTGCAACAGGCCATAGACTCTTGTTCGCTCACCGGAGGCGGACGGTTGCTGGTAGAGAAAGGTACTTATAAAATAGATGGTTCCATTGTGCTGAAATCAGATGTAGACCTGCATCTGGAAGAAGGTGCCTGCCTGCTGTTCAGTGGAAAGGCATCCCACTATCTGCCGGTGGTACTTACACGCTGGGAAGGTACCGAACTATATGGTCACTCGCCCATGATTTATGCCCGCCATGCCAGTAACATTGCCATTACAGGAAAAGGAGTCATTGACACACAAGGAGGAGTGGAGTTTGCTGCCTGGGGTGAGAAAGAGATAAAGGATCGCGACCGGTTGAGAGAGATGGGTAGTAAACTTGTTCCTGTTCAACAACGGATATTTGGTGAGGGTACTTTGCTGCGTCCTTCCTGCATTCAGTTTCTAGGATGTTCCCGGATTCTGGTAGATGGTATTACCGTTAAGAACTCTCCTTTCTGGACCATTCATCCGGTGTATTGTGATAACGTGATTGTGAGGGGAGTAACCATTGACAGTCATTATCCCAACAATGATGGCTGTGATCCGGAATCTACATCTAACGTGCTGATCGAAAACTGTACTTTCATGACCGGTGATGATGCTGTAGCCATAAAGGCCGGGCGCGACCTGGATGGAAGGGAAATAGGACGTTCTTCAAAAAATATTGTGATACGTAACTGTATATTCAACTCTGAATGCAACGGCCTTTGTATAGGAAGTGAAATGTCGGGTGGGGTAGAGAATGTGTACATGAGCGGAATAAAGATAGGAACGGTAAAGAATGCCATCTATTTTAAGTCGAACAAAGATCGTGGCGGTTACATACGCAATGTTTTTGTAGATCATATCACCGTGGAACGGGTAAAGGGTGCTATTCTCCGGTTTGAAACCAATTACTTTGGTTTCAGAGGCGGAAATTATCCTTCTACCTACGAAAGGTTTGAAATAAGTGATGTAGAGGCAAACGTGGCCGACAATTATGCTGTTTACATTGATGGCTTAAAAGGTAATGAAATACACGATATTTCTGTACGTAACTTTCATGTGAAACAGGCTAAAAACGGGTACTACCTGTTTAACACACGCAATGTTACTTTTGAAAATTCGTCAATCAATAAAATCAAGGTTCCAAAAGAGCCCGAAGAGAGTAAGGAGAGGATATCGCTTGATATTTATTAAATATGTTCTTTTGCCTTGACGCAAAAGAACCAAAAGGTCAAGGCTGCACGTATTTTGCTAAAATCAGCCTGCATTTCGCTGAAGGGGCTCAAACTCGCTTCGCTCAAACAGTCGCCCCTTCTTAACGCTCCATTCCGGCTGATTTCTTCACGCAAAATCCATGAGGCCAGTCTCTTGGGTGTTTGTGGCTGGGTGGTGCTTTGGGTCATTTAAGCTTTGCTTCGCTCGCTTTTTCGCTTCGCTGGTTTTTGTTTCTTTGGGTTTCCCTTCTTTGATGGTGCTTTGCAACAGCAATGCAAAGCGAGCGAAAGAGGACCGGCCTCATGATCGTAGCGTTAAGCGGAGTGGAGTGATGGAGCGTTAAAAAGAAAAAGCTGTTTGAGCGCAGCGAGTTCTTTTTCTTTAGCGGAAACACTCCATGTAGTAGCGTAGATCGTGCAGCCTTGACCTTTTGTTTCTTTTGCGTCAAGGCAAAAGAAAAGAGAAGAAGCCAAAAGAACATATTTGAAAGCAATGCAAAGCCAGCGAAAGACCAGCCTCATGGATTTTGCGTAAAAAAATCCATGAGGCTTGGCTTTGTCATCGTGGGTTTCCAATTTACCTATGTGTTTTTATCAGTCTGTTCTTTTTGATGCTCATCCCTGAATTTGCTGGGGGTTATTCCTTTTGATTTTTTAAAAGTACTGCTGAAGTAACGTTGGTATGTAAAACCACATACTTCTGATATTTCAGTAACACTCATATCTGTTGTCAGTAACAGCTCTTCAGCTCTTATTATTCGGAAGCTATTTATATAATCGTTTACTCCAATGCCTGTTAATGCTTTCACTTTTCCATATAAAGGAGTACGTGATATCGCCATATTCTTTACCAGAAAATCTACGTCTAACTGAGGATTATCGAGATTATCTTTGATTAACGCATTCAACGTTTTTAAGAACTTCTCATCAATATTATTTGTTGTCAGTTTATCTATTATAAGATTGGTAATTTTCCCTTTTTGTATAATCTCTTTAAGTTGTTCTCTTGTTTTTAATTGATTTTTGATAACATTTAAGAGTGTGTCTATTTCAAAGGGTTTTGTTAAATAAACATCTGCACCTAATTTGTAACCAACAGAAGCACTATTTGAATCAGATCGGGCGGTCAGTAGAACTACTGGTATATGACTGATCTCCAATTCCTCCTTTGTTCGCTTACATAGCTCATACCCATCCATACGAGGCATCATTACGTCGCTTACAATAATATCCGGAAGTTTTTCTTTTATTAGTTGTAATGCTTCTAATCCATCTGAAGCAATATATACCTTTTTAAATGAATCTTTAAGTTCTTCTTTTAGAAATTTCTGTAATTCAATATTGTCTTCTACAACTATAATGGAGTAGTGATTGGTTTCAAAATTATTCAGTTCATTATTTTGTGTCTCTTGTAAGTAATGTTCTTCAATATGCAGGTCGGGAATCTCTTTACTGATTTCAATCTCATTTGTGTGAAGAGGGAGTTCATAATAGAAAGTTGCTCCTTGCTCCGTATTATTATAAGCACCGATATAACCATTATGCATTTCAACCAACATTTTGGCATAGGATAAGCCAATTCCATTTCCACTCCTATTATGCTCTCCTTGATAAAAACGGGTAAATAATTTATCGATATTTACATTGATAAGTCCGGAACCTTGATCTGTAACGGCAATACGTACATACCCATCACGAATGGATGTAGATATGATTATTGTTGTATGTGGAAAGCTGAACTTAAGCGCATTTATCAGATAATTTGACAATACGACTTTACACTTATTTCCATCAAAGTATACCTGGTTAATAGAATTATCTAATTTATAAGTGAGCTGAATCTCTTTACTCTCAAGTTCAAGTCTAAAATCTTCAGCAATTGATTCTATCCATTCATTTAATAGATACATCTTTTTTTGCAGCTTTTCTTCAGCATCATTAATTCTATTGATATCGAGAATCATATCAATAGTGTTTTTCATCTCCTTTGTTTGTTTATAGATGCTTGTCAGCACTTTCTGCTGATGTTCCTCATTGGGCTTCGTTGTAGCCATTGATTCTAATAATCTTCTTAACGGAGCATATATAAGCGTAAGCGAGGTACGAAATTCATGACTAACATTGATAAGAAACCTTATTTTTTCTTCATATGTTTTTTGCTCATGCTCTTTCATCTTCCATTTTAGCCGATTCTCCTTTTTCTTAATAATCATACGTAATATTGTGAGAGCAAATGCAACAACGAGAATAATGAATAGTCCGATAATCCAAGGCCTTTTGTACCATGGAGGAGTTACAGTAATTGTTAACAAGTGAGTTGGAAGGCTCCAGTTTCCACTTTTTGTATTACAGGAAATCATAATCGTATATTTTCCCGGAGATAAATTGGACAAATCTATCGAAGAGTTGTAAGTGTCAATTCCTTTTTTGTTTAATTCAATGATTGAATACCTGAACAATACTTTTCTGAAAACATCAGCCTCACGCAAGAGCGCTTTTGCAATGAGTGAATTGTAATTCCAGGGTACAACAATGTTAGGTTTCTTAAAATCAATTTGGTTAAGATGTGAATTTCCGTCCACCAAAACATCGCTTAATTCTATTTGTGGCTGTTTACAACTGTTGCAGGTAGCTTTGCTATTTATTTTTACTAGCCCGGAGATGCCTCCAATATAAATATTGGGGGTATGTGTAGATAGCACAGGGGAAAACAAAAGCTCGTTAGCTGTAAAACCATCAGACTCCCCCCATACTATAAACTTGTTTCTTGAAATAAGATAGGAGAATAACATATTTTGTGCACTGATCCAAAGTCGATCCTGATGATCCAGAAAAAGTGTTGTAATATTAGTGAATAATTTAGTTTCTATGTGACGAAGCTGATGTGTTTTGGAATCATAACAGGCTAATCCCCAATCTGTGCCAATCCAGAACTTTCCATTGCCATCACTGCATACTGAATTAAT
This sequence comes from Bacteroidaceae bacterium, assembly GCA_963667395.2. Classification (GTDB taxonomy): domain Bacteria; phylum Bacteroidota; class Bacteroidia; order Bacteroidales; family Bacteroidaceae; genus Bacteroides. The sequence continues at coordinate 1,829,346 of CAXXJL010000001.1, read as the reverse complement.
TGTTTCTTTTTGGTCCATCGAAAGTAAAGTCCGAAGAGTATTTGTCTTTTCGTCTACTTCAAAAATCCTGTTTTGACCCATTAGATAGATATATCTTTTATTGGAATATATTAATCTTAATGCGCTTAAATGGCTTGGATTTTCTTTGGTATGAATAATAGAAAACGATTTAAGCTTTGTATTATAAATATATAGATTCTGTGATAATATACATATCTTGTCTTCTGAAATACGATTGGCTAACGGAACATAGTCCATAAAGCATTCCTGTGTGCTTATTTTTCGATTAATCAAGGTAAAAGGGGTACACTTACCACTCTTTTTATTGAAGATGAAGAGTCCTTTTTCATAAATAGAAATTAATAATTCGTTGGGAGAATAGTCTGTTACAGATACTATTTTTTCTCCGTAAGTTGTTGGGTAATGAAGGAAACGGTCTGAAAACGGATTATACTGGTTAATTCCCCCACCGTCTGTTCCTATCCATAGAATTCCATTCTGATCTTCAAAAAGACTGATGACAACTTTCTCACTTAACCCTTTGGTATTTAACAAAGGAACATCCTTATAGGTGCGTATCGGAACTTCATGAATACCAAACATTCCTCCTCTTACAGTACCAGCCCATATATTCTGATTCTTATCTGTATATAATACTTTGATGGAATTATTAGGCAACGAACCTGAATCTCCCGACCGATGCTGGAGGTTGGTTATTTGTTTTGGATTGGATGGATCAAGGATACTAATTCCTCCACCGTCGGTTCCTAACCAAAGTTTATTATTGTGGTAAGTAATATCAAGAATAATGTTATTTGTTAAATTAGAGTTGGCTGTAGTCAGATGAAATAATTCTTTTCCATTTGCTGAGAAACCATGAATGCCGTCTTTATAATAGGAAAGATAGAATCTGCCATTCGTGTCGGCAAAAGATGCCATGATTTTATTTGTGGAAGTATACCGGTGTTTGATTACGTGTGTTTGCAGATTATAAAACCATACACCATAATCTTTACTTGTCGCTAAAAGGTTATTCTTATCTAGCAGACTCATATTATTAAAATAGACTGGAGAACCGGATAAGTTTTTTATGGGAATTTCTTTTAATTGACTGGTCTTGTATATATATTTATAGAAAGTGCCTTTTGTAGAAAACAGGATGCCGTCATTTAAGAGAATATAGCTATAGGCTAAAAAAAATTTAGTTGGCTCCGCAGGATTGAATCTCTTATTTACACGATCGTAGAAAACCAATCCTTTGTCTGTTGAAACCCATAAGTTATTTAAAGAATCTTCTGCTATAAAATAAATTGTGTTTCCGGGGATCGAAAATTTATTGTTCTTCTCATGCAAATAGGTGTTGATCTCATTTCTGTTAAAGGAATTTAATCCAGAATTGGTACCTATCCACAAAACTCCTTTGTAATCAAGTAAAATACTATTTACCGTATTTTGAGATAATCCTTGCTCAATTGATATTTGACTAAAGTAATAATCTATATTATTACTTTTCAGAGACTGAATAGACCCAATGGTTAATATGAAATATAGTATAATGGATTTAACGAATGACTTTATCATAGTGACAGGTTTCTTATTCATTGTAAATCTATAAATAAAATGTTATTAGTCCAATGAATTGGGCCCATTTTTGGCTATTTATTCGATAAAAGGTTGAATTAAGTACGTAAACTGACATTATAGGAATGATAAATGACTTTTCTGGATGACTTTAAGGATACTTTTGTCTCAATAAAATATAATAAAGGAAGTATGAAAAACCGTGTACTCTTTTTAGCCATCTTTTTTATAATATTAAATGCGTGCAGTAAAAGTAAAGATGAAGAGAGTAACTCTTCAACCTTTGTATTTCCAGAAAGTGATGCTGCTGGTGGATTGTTGGTAGACAAGGAAAACGGAACCATACAATGGACCTTTGCATCTTTGAAACATTGGCATAGTGATTCACCCCAGGTTAATGGAGAAAATGGATATAGTCTGCAAGGAGATACTCTCCGTTTTATTACGCATAAAGGTACTGTCGAAAGGCCCAAAGTGGCTACTCCGGAAAAGATATATGGTTTTGGAGAATATACCTGGAGGGTATATGTTCCAATGGCAACAATAGGAGATCGTACCAGTATAGGTGCATTTCTTTATTCTGATGACCATCACGAATTTGACTTCGAAATAGGATCAGGCACAAGTGCCATGCGTAAAACTTTGTCGGCTTTGAATTCGGAAATGGTTGTGTATATTACCTCACAAGATAATCCGTGGTACCAGAAAGTACTTACAGTTCAAGGCAATAAATGGTATACACTGAGCATGAAATTAGAGAATGTAGGTGGAAAATACAATGTAATCTGGTCTATAGACGGCAAACAAGTTGGCTCGGTGGCAACGACTTTCGGTAGTGAAACTCCCTTTTATATATTCTGCAGTCTGGAAAACCTGACCTTTATTGGTGACAATCTATCTTCTCAGGATAATTACTGTTTATTTGATTATGTAGAATATAAACCTAATATTTAATTTATGAAAAAGATCTATCTGCTATTTATTTTGCTGCTTGGATGCTATCCGGTTCTGGCACAACAAAAAGTTTTTATTATTCCGGCTCCTCAGACTATTGAATACGGGAAGGGGCAATTAGTTTGGAATGCCCCATTAAATATAGTTTGTTCTTCCGATTTATTTGATGAAGCCAATTTATTAAAAGAATGTTTGATAAATGATTATAAGTCTGCCTCGTTTATTAATAAAACAGGAACTAAGAACGCAGATATAACACTTACCATTGATAACAAAATAGGATCAGAACCTACCGGTGCCTATGAACTGATAATCCATTCAAAAGGTGTAAATATAAAAGCTGCAGAAAAAAGTGGAATATATTATGGAATACAAAGTCTATTGCAGATTATACACAAAGGAGAGTCTGGATTGGCTTTGCGCAAACTTACAATTAAAGATTTCCCGGCCTTTCAATGGCGTGCCTTTATGTTGGACGAAAGTCGCAATTTCAAAGGAAAAGAGGTGGTGGAAGAATTACTGGATAGAATGGGACGATTGAAAATGAACATATTTCACTGGCATTTAACAGACGATCAGGGATGGCGGATAGAAATAAAAAAATATCCGGAATTAACAAAGATCGGATCATACAGAGATTCTACCCAGATAGGAGGAGGGATTAAAAACCGAATTTATGATGGCATCCCCCAATCTGGATTTTATACACAGAAAGACATAAAGGAAATTGTGAAGTATGCAAATGAACGGCATATTACGGTTATTCCTGAGATAGAAATGCCCGGTCATGCTACAGCTGCTGTTGCTGCTTATCCGTGGCTAGGATTAACTGGAGATTCATTGAAGGTATCTTGTTCGTGGGGTACAAATTACAATGTTTTTAATGTTGCAAGCCCCAGGGTAATGCAGTTTATTGAGGACGTGATTGATGAGCTTATAACATTATTTCCTTCATCGGTGATTCATGTCGGAGGTGATGAGGTAAGATATGATCAATGGGAAAAGTCTGATTACGTTCAGGAGTATATGAAAGAAAACAAGATTTTCAGTCCATCGGATTTGCAGGTACAATTTACAAACCGTATTTCAAATCTTATTAAAAGTAAGGGAAAACGTATGATTGGCTGGAATGAAATAACCGGAGAGAAGTTGCATGATTTTCAGTTAAATGAAGATAAGAATGAAACAATCCAGAAACTAGCGGACGGAACAATCGTGCAATTCTGGAAAGGGGATATTGGTCTGATACAAAAAACAGCTGAAAAAGGATATGATATAGTGAACTCTTTTCACGAATATACGTACCTGGATTATGACAACAATCAAATCCCTCTGGAAAAAGCTTACGCATTCAGTCCTGTTCCAGAAGGTCTTCCAGCGCACCTGAGAACTAAAATAGTAGGAGGCGGATGCCAAATGTGGAGTGAATACATTCCTTCTGTGGAAGAAATGTATGGAAAAATATTTCCTCGCATTACAGCTTATGCCGAATGTTTCTGGACTTTACCTCAAAACAAGAATTATAAACGTTTTGAACAATCATTGTCTTATTTGAAAAGTAATGCTGCAATTTATCCTCAAACGAATAAGGTGCAGGTAAAAACTAAAAAATAGTTTAAAATTAATTTAATAATCATTATATTCCCCTTAAATTTAACACCTGAATCAAATGAACACAACTTAATTTTTGATGTATACAGGTAATTACCTGACATATGCACTGTATCTATTAAAATAAGATCATCGTATTAACCATTTATTTCTAATTTAATTTGAAAAACACATGAAAAAATTCTGTATTGTACTAATACTAACATTCTTTAGTAGTATTGGTTTTGCCCAACAGGCTATCAATGGACTTGTTCTTGATGAAGCTGGAGCTGAACCGATTATTGGAGCTAGTATTTTGGTAAAAGGCACTTCTGTAGGCACCTCTTCAGATGTTGACGGAAAATTTACCCTTCGTGCTAATCCTGGTCAAATTCTGGTTGTCTCTTTTATGGGGATGGCTTCTCAAAATGTTACTGTAACAAAAGGTAATACTAATCTCATCATAAAACTAACAAAAAACGCTGTTAATCTGGATGAAGTTGTTGTAGTGGGATATGGCGTGACTCGTAAACGTGATATTGCTGGTGCTATAACTTCACTAAAAAGAGATGAGATTAAAGCCGGCGTAGTAACAAATACAGCACAGCTTCTGAAAGGAAGAGCTGCCGGAGTTCAGGTTCGGCTAAACTCGAATGAACCGGGTGGTGAAATCTCTATTCGCATCCGTGGTGCATCATCTCTCAGTTCAGGCAATGATCCTTTGTATGTTATTGATGGATTCCAAACTGATATAGGTAATCAGATTAATCCGGAAGATATTCAATCTCTTGAGATTCTGAAGGATGCTGCTGCTACTGCAATTTATGGAGCCAAAGGTGCTAATGGTGTAGTTCTGATCACAACTAAAAAAGGAACGGCAGGGCATTTTAATGTTAATTATTCGTATAATATATCTGCGAAAAAATTAAATAATCCATGGGATCTAATGGATGCTCAGAAAACAATTAACTATGCAATGGATACCTGGAAAGCAGCAGGCAGTGCAGGTAATGCTCCTTATACAGCTGCACAATTAGCCTATAAGGGCACCGGAACAGACTGGATTAAAGAAGCAACCAGAACAGCTCTCACACAGAACCATCAGTTCTCTATTGACGGAGGATCGGATAAACTGAGAATGGCTATTTCCGGAAACTATATGGACGATATGGGTGTAATGAAGAATACAGATTTTAATCGTTTCAGTGGTCGTATGAATATGGATTATAAGTTGAATGACAGAGTTCGTTTTGGCTCTAATCTCTACATGGCACGCACAAATAAGAACTATTTGAGTATGGGTACAAATAGTACTACTGATAACATGATTTATTCTCTTTTTATGGCATCACCATTATCAACTGATACAGATAAAAATGTTTTTGGTGAAACCGCCAAAAGAACTACCATACTTGATCAGATCAATGATGTGGATTTCGAATATCTGGTTAACAATATGTATGCTTCCATTTATGGTGAGGCCGACATCTTAAAAAATCTGACAGCAAAAGTACAGTATACTTATGGTGATGATAATACCCGATCTCACAAATATTATCCTGTTTCGACTAATATTGGTAAAGCCAATAATGGAGAGAGCACCCTTGCAAATTATGTGAACGAAAAACATCAGCTGGATGCTTTATTAACCTTTCACCAGAATTTCAATAAAAAGCATGACGTAAAAGTAATGTTGGGTTCAACATATATATCTTTATGCTCTGAAAGTAATGGAATGCAGGCTATTGGTTTCTCAACCGATGAGTTTTCATTCAATAATATTGGAGCCGGTTCAACTATTAATTATGTTCGTTCTGCAAAAGAGCAAAACAAGACATTGTCTTTTTTTACCAGAGCAGAGTATGTGTTGAATGATAAGTATATACTTAACGCATCTTGCCGGGCAGATGGAGCCTCAAATTTTGGTTCAAATAATAAATGGGGATATTTCCCTTCAGGATCATTTGCATGGCAGTTTGGCGATGAACCTTTTATGGCATTTGCTAAACCATTGTTTTCCAGACTTAAGCTGAGAACTAGTTACGGATTAACCGGTAATGATGGTATTGGAAATTATTTGTCACAGGTTAAATTTGCCATGTGTAACGTCTATTTAGGAGGAGATGGGGCAGTAAAAGGTATGTATCCGTCGAATCCGGGTAACAAGAATTTAAAATGGGAAACAACAAGTCAGTTTGATTTAGGACTCGATTTTACCATGTTGAATAACCGGTTGGAATGTAACTTTGATTATTATATAAAAACGACCAAAGACTTGTTAAATAATATATCAATTTCTGCTTCGACAGGAGGATTTACAAATATGACAGGTAATAATGGCAAAATACAAAATAAGGGATTCGAATTTTTTCTTAAATCTAATAACTATACAAACAAGGATTTTAGCTGGACGTCTGTCTTAAACTTATCAAGGAATAAAAATAAAGTAGTAAGCTTAAACAAGGGTGAGGCTCGTTATGAAACAATTTCTCCACAAGGCTGGTATAACAATGAAGAATATACAATATTGAAAGAAGGTTATCCGTTAAGCTCAATTTATGGATATGAGTTTGCAGGTGTTATTCAAACGGGTGAAACATATGCTCCACAGCCAACATCGGTTGCGGGAGATCCTAAATTCGTCGATTTGGATGGTGACGGAAAAATTACGGAAAAAGACAGGAAAGTGATTGGTGATGGTAATCCGGATATTATTATAGGTCTTGGTAATAATTTCAGATTTCATGATTTTGATTTTTCATTCTTCTTTGATGCTTCCATTGGCAATGAATTGCTCAACCTTTCAAGAATTGTATTGGAAGACAACGGCAGATTGAATGATTCTATGGATAGGTGGACTCAGTATCATGCTTCTAATTCTGTTCCCCGTAACGGATGGAACAAAAACGCAGGTGTGAAATATGGATCTTACATAAGCTCACGATTTGTTGAAGATGCAAGTTACCTCAGACTTCAGAATGTAGAGATAGGATATAATCTTCCATTGAAACAAAATGCTAAAATATATAAGAGTATAAAGGGTATGCGTATTTTCGCCGGTGCTCAGAATCTATTTACTATTACGAAGTATTCAGGCTTTGATCCTGAAGTAAGCACAAATGGTGGAAGCGCTGTGTCTCAAGGTCTTGACTTTAGTTCGTACCCTTCTTACAGAATGTTTAATTTTGGTGCAAAAATAATTTTCTAATACTCTGATTATGACAAAAATAATAAAAAGTATAGCCTATTCTTTGGCTTTATTTACTACATTAGGAACATTGGCTTCCTGTAAGGACTTAGGCCTTTTAGACGAAACCGTCTATTCAGAACTAACTGAGAATAATGCCTTTAGTACTTCTAATGATGCAACCGCTGCTGTTAACGCAATTTATGCGCCTTTAATTTCAGTAACCAGTAGCAATATATTTAGTTTAAATGATTTAACTACTGATGATTGTTTTAAGTCAGAAACGGATTTCGAACTTCTGAATGATGGAAAAATGAGTAGTAACAGTGATGTGAGTAACACCTGGACTAACCTTTACAGTGTAGCCGGCCGTTCAAATATTGCTATAGATAAAATACCGGGAATTGCTTTGAGTGAGTTTGGAGCTGATCAGGCAGCAGGTGCGGTGTTAAAAAACAGACTTATTGCCGAGGCTTATTTTATGAGAGGATTTGCTTATTATAATCTGTCGGACTTTTATTATACTGTGCCGTTGGTTACCAGCAGCAGTACTGCTGTAGATGCAATTCTTCCACTCGCCGGCATAGATGACATTGAAAAACAAATTGATGCAGATTTAACTGCCGCTGTGGCAAATCTTCCGAAGAAATATGACAGTCATGATAATGCCGGACGTGCTACTTATGGTGCAGCTGTTGGATATTTGTGCAGGTTACACATGAGAAAAGCGGGCAGAATGCGTCTGGCTGGCAAGGATGCAAAAGAAGAATGGAATAAGGCGCTGGTTTATGCAAATGATATTCTGAGTCTGGAAGGAAGTGTATATAATCTTCAGCCTAAGGTATGGAATATATTTGATCCGAACAGTGATGCAAGTTTATATAATAATGAATTGATATTCGCTGTTCACGCGAATGCGAATAGCGTAAACGGAACATCTGATATCGGTATGAGATTTACTCCATGGCTTTATGACTGTGGGTGGGATATATTTTCATTACCTCTTGAAATGGTCTGGAAATTTGATAAAAGTGATGAGAGATATACTAAATTAATAGTTCCTCAATATCCTAGTATATATAATTCGGCATTAACTTATGTAATTCCGCCTACAATAGAGCAAACAGGTTCTATGTATAAAGCAAATGATCCCAGTTATCAATATGAGCTTAGTGCTGCTTACACACAAAAATATAAATATACCAAAGCATTAACTTATAATTATAATACAGGAAATAATATGATTCTTCTTCGTTTGGCAGATATTATTCTTTGTAAAGCTGAAATTTTAAATGAATTAAACGGTCCTACTCAGGAATCTGTTAATTTAATTAACCGGATTAGAGAAAGAGCTTTTCAGAATAGTGACCATAATCTGAAACTATCTGATTATAAAACAGCAGAAGCTTTGAGAAGTGCCATTTGCGACGAAAGGATGTTTGAATTGAACACTGAAGGGGTAAGAAGACCTGATCTTATCAGAATGGGACTTTGGAAAGACCGTATGGATAAGTACATTGCCGGCATTAAACAGAAAAGTATTTATAAAGAGGACAATGCTTTAAAAAGTTCAACTACAGGTGTGCGTCCAGACTATAGTTCTATGTGGAAAGTATATCCAAGTGATCTGAATGAGAATGATGTCCGTCGTTATTTCCCTGTTCCAAAGAGAGAACAGGATTTGAATCCGGCTCTTTCAAAAAACAGAACTTTTACGAATTAGTAACTTTACATCGAAGAAGTAATAAAATGCTTCTTCGATGTTATAAATCAATATAGAAATGAAATTAAGATATTTTTTGTTATTTTTTATTGCTGTTTTGTTAGAGTCTCAGATGGTATTTTCTCAGTCTCCTAAAAAAATGAAGTGGGACATGAATAATCTCGATGGTTGGGAATATGAACATCAGGATGACAATCCAGATACACAATGCTCAGTAGAGAACGGAATTTTGCGTATTTTTACCCGGGCAAATTCTTTAGACCGAAAAAAGATCCGTACCATTGATAAAGTTTTTACTACCGGAAGATATACCTGGAAAACATATATTTCAGATATGGGAATTGGAGATATGGCAAGTATTGGATCATGGATCTATGCGGATGATCACCATGAAATAGATTTTGAAGTTGGATATGGAAGAAAAGCTGTAAGAGATAGATTAGGCATAAAACCCAATGAATTGATAGCCTATATGACTTCTCAGGATTTTCCTTATAAATCCGTGCGAACACCGGTAAAGGTTGGCTGGCATATTTTTGAATTAGATATTAAATTGGTAAATGGCAAATACAAAATAGATTGGCTTATTGATAAAAAAACAGTGAACTCTTTACAGTTAACTTATGGAGAAGAGGTACCTTTCCGTATTTATTGCAGTGTGGAGAATCTTAATTTTATTGGAGATAATCCTGCTACAAAAGATAATTATGGCTTGTTTGACTATGTAAAATATACATATCACAAATAAACTGTTAATCAAATTAATATGATATGAATCGGATAAAAAGAAAAGTTGTTTTTATAGTTTCTTTACTCTTAATGTTAATATCTTATGAGTCGGTTTATGCAAAAAGTAATCCTGCAAAGTTTATTCGCTCAATTACAACAAAAGCCTGGAAAGATAATGTGCTTAGGGTTGATATGGAAATAGATTTCAGGAAACCGGCTGATTTTTCAATAGAATATTGGAAAAATGGTGATGATGATAGTAAACATACAACCCGTGTTCGCCACTCGGAGAAAGAGAAAACAAAAATAACGTTGGTGTTTCTGGAAGCCGATACGAAATATAACTTTAGAATTTTTGCCAATAATAGCCGAAAGAATATAGTTTCCAACATTTATCAGTTTACTACCCTTGCTTTACCAAGTGAAGTGCCTACCTATTCTATAGATAAGGATAGTTTGATTAAGAAAGTGCCGGGGTATTTAATTCTTGGGCGGAGCCATCAGAAACCAGGTTTTATAACCATCATTAACACTGAAGGGAAAGTGGTTTGGTATCAGAATATGAAAGATGATTTGGTTCTGGTGGCTGATTTTGATTCCATTCATCAAACAATTCAATGTAATGTAGGCAGACAGCGTGGCGACAAATATACAGGAAGAGATATTATTGTGATGGATCTTTTGGGTAATGTCTTATTGAAAAAGGATGTTTCATCTTTATTTGTACATCATGAAATCAGAAGAATGCCTGATGGTAATCTATTGCTGGTTAATTATGTTCCCAGGCAATTTGATTTGACTAAGCAGGGAGGAACAACGAATGAAACCGTATATGGTGATGGCATCACCATTATGGATATGTTGGGAAATATAGTCTGGCAGTGGAATTGTTTCAGTGAAAGAAATCCCATGGATGATCCTTTTATCATGCGTAGTATGATATGGCAGTGGGACGATGATAAAGACCATGTGAAATACAACAAAGACCTTGAGAAAGGTATGTCTGGCAACCCGCTTAAAGATGATTGGTTACATGCCAATAGCGTAAATTACGATACTAATGGTGATTTCTATATATCGTTTAACAATATCAGTGAAATTTGGAAGGTAATCAAAGAAAGCAAAAAAGTAGCTTATCGCTTAGGACGTTCTGGTAACTTAAAAATGCAGGGAAATAGTTCTATGAGTGGAGTGCACTGCGTTAATGTGTTGGAAAAAGACAAATTACTCTTTTTGGATAATGGGTGTTCTACACAGCAATCAAAAGCTCTGGAATATACTATAGACAGTCAGTCAAAAACAGCAAAAATGGAGTTCGAAGTGAAATTGCCAACTTCTCTTAGTACGCAAAATAGGGGAGGTGTTTCTCTGGTGAATAATGAAACACTAATTATAAATTCAACGACGGGTACCTCGATTATATTCACTGATTTAAAAGGAAATATCTTAAGAATCATAAAAACTCCACATCAAACATACCGGGCAAGTTATATTCCACCTTTTGATTATTGATGATTTATTACTGTTTTTTGACTTGGAATCAGTACTTTTGTGTTGTAATAATTCATGCAAGAATATGACGAAACAATTTAAATATGGCGTTTTACTTCTTTTTTTTCTTTTGCAAACAGCAAGCACCATTAAAGCTCAGGAATATACTCTCAATGGCAAAGTAACAGATGCCCGTACAAAATTAGCTGTAATAGGTGCAATCGTGTCTGTTAAAGGTGCCCTAACAAGTACAAGTACTGATATTAACGGCGAATTTTTGCTGAAGTCAGGGAAAAAGCTTCCGGTTACTCTTGATGTAAAAATTGTAGGATATGCAAGAAAGGAAATACTTGTTAATCAGAGTAATTATTTAGATATTGAATTGTCTGAAGAATTAAATAAATTAGGTGAAATTGTAATTGTAGGGTATGGTACACAACGAAGAACAGATTTAACCGGATCTGTTTTTTCTATTTCTCCCGAAATTTTAGAACAACCAGCCAGTTCCATTGATAAAATATTGCAAGGAGCATCTGCCGGGGTTCAGGTTACGCAAATATCCGGACAACCGGGAGGTGGTATGAGTATTCGTGTTAGAGGCGGAAGCTCTGTTCAAGGTGGAAATGAACCTTTATTTGTTATAGATGGTTTTCCTATCGATAACACTTCTAACAGTGCAGGCGTTATTTCGGGTTCTCCCATTAATCCGTTATCAGAAATAACCCCTTCCAATATTGAGTCCATTACGATTCTGAAAGATGCTTCGGCTACTGCCATCTATGGTTCACGCGGAGCTAATGGTGTGGTTCTGGTAACAACGAAGCGCGGCACTACAGATAAAAATATGATTTCTTATGAAGGAAGTTTTGGCCTTCAGCAATTGCGGAAAAAAAATGATGTGCTAAATGCACGTGATTTTGCGATATTGCGCAACGAAGCACTGTATGATAAGAATCCGGGGAATGGTGAACATCAATATCTTACAGACGAAAAAATAATGCAGCTGGGCAATGGAACCGACTGGCAAAATGAAGCTTTCCGTACAGCAATGATTCAGAATCATCAGCTTACTGTTACCGGAGGAAATGAAAAGACAAGGTATGTTCTGTCAGGAGGGTGCTTTTTGCAGGATGGTATTATTGTCAATACAGATTTAAAACGCATAAACGGCAGGGTAAATATATTCTCAAAGGTTTCTAAAAAACTGGATATAGGACTGAATGTAACTGGCAGCAAGAATGATGCGAATGTTTCTCCTGCGGGTGTAGTAAGTGCTTTGCTCACAATGCCACCTACAGCTACTGTGTTTGATGAGGATGGTCGTTATACGTTGAGAAATCCTTTTGAAAATATTATTTCAAATCCAATTGCCTCATTGAAAGAACAAATAAATAAAACAACCAGCTATCGGTTACTGGGAACCATCTACGGAGAATATTCATTCCAGAAGAATCTGAAACTGAGAGTCTCCTGGGGTATGGATATAAAGAATAACAAAGAGAACAGCTACATTCCAAGTACTGTATATGAAGGTAGCCTTTCAAATGGTATTGCAAGTGTTGGTACTGCTAATGCTTATTCATGGCTAAATGAGAATACGTTAACCTATACCAGGCTGATTAATAAAAAACATTCAATAGATGCGTTGCTGGGATTCACGCAACAGGAATATAACTCTGAATCGGCAACAGCCGGTTCATCAGACTTTGTTTCAGATAATCTGACATATAACAGTTTGAGCGCAGGTTCTGTTATTACTACTCCAACCTCTGATTCTTCAAAATGGGCACTTCTTTCTTATTTAGCCCGTATAAACTACAGTTATGACGGGCGTTATTTTTTTACTGCCAGTTTACGCGCTGACGGCTCTTCAAAATTTGGTAAGAATAACAAATGGGGCTATTTCCCGTCTGTAGGTGTTTCGTGGAGAATTGACAATGAACGTTTTTTCAATAAAGAAGGTTGGGTAAGTGGTCTCAAACTTCGTGCCAGTTATGGGGCAACAGGTAATCAGGATATTGGCGTTTACCAGTCATTATCCACTTTAAGTAGTGTAAAATATGTGTTTAATGGTACACAGGTGATAGGTTTTAGTCCCAATAATATAGCCAATGATAATTTAGGGTGGGAAACAACAAATCAGTTTGATGGTGGTGTGGATCTGAATTTATGGAAGAACCGATTACAATTGAGTGCAGATTTCTACTATAAAAAGACAACCAGCTTACTACTAAACGTAGAGATTCCCTGGACTACCGGCCAATCCACATCACTTCAGAATTATGGTTCTGTAGAGAATAAAGGAATAGAATTAAGCATTCATTCAGAGAACATTTCAACAAATAAATTCCGATGGAACACAGACTTCAACATATCTTCTAACCGGAATAAAGTACTAAGGATTAATGAAGGAACTGATTCTTACATCAGCGATAATTACATTGTTCAGGTTGGTAAACCTTTAGGCTCATTTTATGGATGTGTCACTGATGGAGTATTACAGACAGGCGACCGTTCCTATAAAGATTTTGACGGAAACGGATCTTTCTCAAATGGATCTGACCGTACTATAATTGGTAATACGCAACCTGACTTTATTTTTGGATTGACAAACAACTTTAGTTATCAGCATTTTGACCTGTCGTTCTTTATTCAGGGATCTTACGGAAATAAAATAATCAATAGCAACAAGCAAGCTTTGGAATTATTTACCGGGCAACAGAATGCTTCAGGTAGTGCGCGTAACAGGTGGACAACTACTAATACACATACAGATGTGCCACGCGCTTCATCAGATCCTTCTGATATTTTTTGTAACCGGTTTGTGGAGGACGGCTCATTTATCAGATTGAAAAGTGTTAATCTGGGATTTAACCTTCCAAAACAATGGACAGAAAAAATGAACCTCTCTGAACTGAGAGTCTATATAACAGGCCAGAATTTATTAACGTGGACCCATTATTCAGGATTTGATCCTGAAATTACAACCGGCAACAATGTTTCTCCTGGTACTGATCTGGGCATCTATCCGGTGGCCCGTACGTTTACTTTTGGAGTAAAGATCAATTTCTAACAAACAATAATCATAGAAAAGTATGCGTAACGTTATCTGTTTTATGCTATTTGTGCTGAGTCTCTCATCTTGCGTTGACCTGGATGAATCGCCAAAATCCAATCTCACCACAAACCGGTTTTATAGCAATGAGTCGGATGCAATTGCAGCAGTAAATGCCATTTATCATCGTATGTCTACATCTACAGCCGGAATGCTGCAGTCTGGAGTACTATTCAATCGTCAGCTAATGATGTATGAAATGGCAACTGATGACTATAATGCCGGTCCGAGAACACGAAATGCGCAAGTTGTTGAATTGTCCAAACTAAATCATTCGGCCAGTAATATAGCTATTGAATATGCGTGGGAGTATACGTATGAAGCAATTAATTTAGCTAATATTGCCATTGATAGAATTGCCCGGATATCAAAGTCCAACATCAGTGTGAAGACTCAACAGCGCTTAATTAATGAAGCGAAATTTTTACGCGGGTGGAATTATTTTAATCTGGTAAGATGGCACGGTAAGGTTCCTTTGATTTTACATGAAACAACAACGCTTGATAATGAAACGATTCATCCAAAGCAATCATCTGAAGAGGATATCTATAAACAAATTATCAGTGACTTTACAGATGCCGAGAATCTTCCGGCTCCAGGTCAATATACCGGTTCGGATATAGGCAGAGCTACGTCGGGTGCCGCTAAAGCTTTCCTGATAAAAGTATACCTCACAAGAGAAGAATGGCAAAAGGCTGCAGATAAAGCAAAGGAACTTATAGGCTTGAACTGGTATGATTTATTTGAGGATTATGCAGATGTTTTTAATCCTAAAACAAAAAATGGTAAAGAACATATCTTTTCTGAACAGTTTGAGGGTGCAGCAGGATATACATCGCACCGGCTTGCACAGACAATTGCACCTAACGAAGCTCCTTTCAATGGCGATTATGTAGATGCACCCAATCATAATAGTGGCTTATTTGAAAGCTTCAGTGGAAACGATACCCGTAAATATGTGACTTTTGTAAAGGAACTGGCTGATCCTGTCACAGGTAAAGTAGTTACGCTTAGTGAAGTGCATTTCAACAAGTATTGGGATAAAACGGTTCCTTATGATCAGACAAAATCGTCGGTGAATGTACCCATCCTGCGTTATTCAGATGTGCTGCTCATGTATGCGGAAGCTCTTAACGAGTTGGGCAACCAGAGTGATGCCTATACTTATATAGACAAAGTACGTACACGTGCAAAGATAGATCTCTTGAAAACGGTAGCTTCCAGTCTAAGCAAAGATGCGTTCCGTGATTCCATCTTTCAGGAGCGACGCAAAGAATTTGCACTGGAATACCAACGTTGGTTTGACCTGGCTCGCAGAGGTTCTGATGAATATATTAAAGCATTAAAGGCAGCGGGCAAAAATAACGTAGCTGCTCGTCACATACACTTCCCACTTCCTCAAAGAGAGCTGGATTTGAATCCAAACCTTTATCAAAGGAATGATTGGGTAAATTAATCTTCTTTTTCTTTTGCCTTGATGCAAAAGAAACAAAAAATCAAGGCTGCACGTATTTTGCTAAAATCAGTCTGCATTCCGCTGAAGGGGCTCAAACTCGCTTCGCTCAAACAGTCGCCCCTTCTTAGCGCTCCATTCCGTCTGATTTCTTCACGCAAAATCCATGAGGCCAGTCTTTGGATTTTTCTGCTTTGGTGGGGTTTTGGGGCATTTAAGCTTTGCTTCGCCCGCTTTTTCGCTTCGCTTGGTTGCTTCCGCTTTCCGCTTGGCTCGGTTGCACTTCGTGCGGTGTTTTGTTCCTTTGGGCTTTCCTGTTTTGGTGGTGTTTTGTAGCAGCAATGCAAAGCGAGCGAAAGATGACCGGCCTCATGATCGCAGCGTTAAGCGGAGTGATGTAGTGTAGCGTTAAGAAGGAGCGACTGTTTGAGCGCAGCGAGTTTGAGCTCCTTCAGCGTAACGTAAGAATGTAGTAGCGGAGAGCGTGCAGCCTTGACTTTTTGTTTCTTTTGCGTCAAGGCAAAAGAAAAGAGAGAAGAACTCAAAAGAAAAATTAGTATAAATGAAAGCCGCCCCGCTACCACATTTACATGGATAGCGGGGCGACAGTTTATTTACAAGGTGTTAGGCACGTTCTTTGCAGTCGGGCACCAGGCATTGCTGCTTCAGTGACTCGCTTAGGCGGGCGTTGAGGGTGATAATCTCCTGATACATCTCCCTTACTTTCCCGGAGAGCTCAAAGTAGTCGGTCTCAAACCGCGTTATCTGCTCCATCAGATAGTCGAACTGGCCCTTTACCAGTTCGGTGAACTCCTGCATCTCCTTGGCGTCTTTCTTTCTGAGGAAGGGTAGCACCAGGGTTACTACATTTAATAATTCGCTGATAATCTTCATTCTGCTTATTCAATTACCGGTTCTTTCACGGGAAGCTTGGCCACCTGCGAGTAGTCGAGCACTTTCAGCAGGTTGGTTAGTAACTTGCCCGGGCGGAAGCTGATGCGGGCTTTCTTTATCAGTGAGCTGTTAAACTCCTTCTCGGTAACGGCTCCTGTGCTACTCAGGGCAATCTGGAAAGTACCAAAGTCGCCCAGGCGCACAATCTCCCCTTTAGCCAACGACTGTTTCATGGTTGTTAATACTCCGTTAAGGGCCGCGGTAACGTCCGCCTTGGTTGCCGTGCAACGACTGTCTACATCCTCACAAATTGAATCGAAATCCATCTCGCCAAAACCTTGGGCCTGAGCGTAATACTTTGCTGGTTCTGTAATTTTAGAAGGGTTCTTTCTTGGAACGACTGAAAACTTTACTGACATAATTTAAAAATTTAATGGGTTAATACTTTGTTTTTTATTACTCTGTAAAGGTAGTACATGGCAGCGCGGGCGGCACACGTTGGTGGTTTCATGGGATAGTATGGGTTGTTTATTCTTCTTTTCTTTTGGCTTGACCCAAAAGAAACAAAAGTTCAAGGCTGCACGTATTTTGCTAAAATCAGTCTGCATTCCGCTGAAGGGGCTCAAACTCGCTTCGCTCAAACAGTCGCCCCTTCTTAACGCTCCATTCCGGCTGATTTCTTCACGCAAAATCCATGAGGCCAATCTTTGGGTTTCCCTTCTTTGGCGGTGCTTTGGACCATTTAAGCTTTGCTTCGCTCGCTTTTTCGCTTCGCTTGGTTGCTTTCGCTTGCTTTCGCTTTTCGCTTCGCTGGTTGCACTTCGTGTGTTTTTTTGGTTTCCCTTCTTTGGTGGGGCTTTGGGTCATTTAAGTTTTGCTTCGCTTGCTTTTTCGCTTCGCTGGTTGCGCTTCGCTCGCTTTTTTAAATGTATACTTAAAATTTTTATGCAATAAGGCAATAGTTTTAGTTATACTTAAAACTATTTCTTATATTTGTCGTTGTTTTAGTTATACATTAAATTCCGAAGATGAGAATTCCTAAGACTATTAAAAAGAGGGACGGCTATATAGCACGCATTGTTCCGTTTATGAGAAAACCGCTGATTAAAGTATTGACGGGCCAACGACGCGTGGGGAAAAGCTATCTGTTGTTTCAGTTGATGGAACAAGTGCAGAACCAGGAATCTGATGCTCACATTATTTATATTAACCGCGAGGATATGGAATTCGACTTTATGCGAACAGCTGTGGATCTGAACAATTATGTTCTTGCTAACCGAAAAGAGGGGGTGCGCAATTATATCTTTATTGATGAGATTCAGGATATAGCGGAGTTTGAAAAAGCCCTGCGCTCTTTGCTGCTGGACGAAAGCAATGATATTTATATAACGGGAAGCAATGCCCGGTTGCTCTCGGGCGAACTGGCTACCTATTTAAGTGGCAGGTATGTGGAGTTTAAAGTGTACAGTTTAGCGTACACTGAATTTCTGCAGTTTCATGAACTGGACAATAATGCCGCCAGCTATGATTTATATACCAGATATGGAGGATTACCTTATCTTATTAATCTGGAACTGAATGATGATGTGGCCAATGAATATCTGAAAAGTATCTATTCAACCATCGTGTTCCGGGATGTGGTGAGTCGTTACAATCTTCGGAATACTGCTTTTCTGGAAAAGCTTATTCAGTTTCTTTCGGAAAATATCGGTTCGCTGTTTTCAGCAAAGAACATCAGTGATTACCTGAAATCACAACATACTCAGATTTCTGTCAACCAGATCCAGAATTATGTGGAATATCTCACGAATGCATTCCTTATTCACAGGGTGGGAAGGTATGATTTGATTGGAAAACGTTTCTTTGAGATTGGTGAGAAGTATTATTTCGAGAATATGGGTATCAGAAATATTATTATCGGTTATCGCTTGCAAGACAGAGCTAAGATTCTTGAAAACATTGTTTATAACCATCTTTTGTATCGGGGGTATACTGTAAAAGTGGGTATGTCTGGTTCCTCGGAAATTGATTTTGTTTGTGAGAAGGGGGCAGAGAAGCTTTATGTGCAAGTTACTTTAAAAATGGATAGCGAAACAACGATTGAACGTGAATTTGGCAATCTGCTTAAAATTCAGGATAACTATCCCAAAATTGTAGTTAGTGAAGATGATTTTCGCGGGAACAGCTATGAAGGAATAAGACATGTTTTCATAAGAGATTTTCTGATGACTTATTAAAAATCCCCGCTACCACAAACATTGGGTAACGGGGACTTCTCTATTTCAGAGAGCTGTACTCCTTACTAGCGTTAAACGAAGGACAAGCCTTAAGCCACTCATGAGACTCTATCACCCCGTCACCATCGAGGTCGGGGCTGAGGTCGCGATGACCAACTATCTTACTGCCGGGGTAGTCCCTGAGTAGGGTGAGGAGCAAAACTCGCAGCGAATGACGTTGCCATTCGGTACGGGTGTCTGCGGGTATTCCCCGGGCATTGAGACCGCCTTCGTAACAGATGCCTATACTGTGGGCGTTAAAACCTTTAGCGTGTGCTCCGACTTTGTCCAGTGGGCGGGTACTTTTTATACTGCCATCCCGGCGGATGTAGTAATGGTAACCGATGCCGTTGAAGCCTCTTTCCCTGTGGCTTCGTTCAAGGTCGGCCTGGGTAAAGGGTAGGTCGGAGCGCGTGGCGCTGCAGTGTATCACTAGTAGGTTGATCTCTCTCATCGTGAATAGAGATTTATTTCTCCAAAACCTTGGGCCTGAGCGTTGTACTTTACTGACATAACTTAAAAAATTAATAGGTTAATACTTGTTTTTTTATTACTCTGTAAAGGTAGTGTATGGCAGTGCGGGCGGCGCACGTTGGTGGCTTCATAGGATAGTATGGGTTGTTTATTCTTCTTTTCTTTTGGCTTGACCCAAAAGAAACAAAAGTTCAAGGCTGCACGTATTTTGCTAAAATCAGTCTGCATTCCGCTGAAGGGGCTCAAACTCGCTTCGCTCAAACAGTCGCCCCTTCTTAACGCTCCATTCCGTCTGATTTCTTCACGCAAAATCCATGAGGCCAGTCTTTGGGTTTCCCTTCTTTGGTGGTGCTTTGGACCATTTAAGCTTTGCTTCGCTTGCTTTTTCGCTTCGCTGGTTGCACTTCGTGTGGTTTTATTTCTTTGAACCATTTAAGCTTCGCTCGGTTGCACTTCGTGTGGTTTTTGGTTTCCCTTCTTTGATGGGGTTTTGTAACAGCAATGCAAAGCCAGCAAAAAGAGGATTGGCCTCATGATCGTAGCGTTAAGCGGAATGGAGTGATGGAGCGTTAAAAAGAAAAAGCTGTTTGAGCGTAGCGAGTTCTTTTTCTTTAGCGGAAACACTCCATGTAGTAGCGTAGATCGTGCAGCCTTGACCTTTTGTTTCTTTTGCGTCAAGGCAAAAGAAAAGATAAGAAAACACTCCATGTAGTAGCGTAGAGCGTGCAGCCTTGACCTTTTGTTTCTTTTGCGTCAAGGCAAAAGAAAAGAAGAAAGAATATGAATAAACGACTGCAAGCCAAGATTGCAGAAAGACGACCGGCAAAAGAAAAGAATAAATGTCTTGTGTATAAGATAAAAATAAACTATATTTGTGCTATCAACAAGATAAATATAGTGCTATGGATAGGTCTATACTCAAATCCGTTATTGCGGATAATCAGCTCGAAGTGCCAAAATATAGGGTCATTCCAAGAAATTTCAGCTTTGAAGAGTTTGGAAACTATGTGTTTGTGGGCATAAGACGTGCCGGAAAATCATTTCTCCTGTATCAGCGAATGCAGCAACTTCTTTCCCTGGGTGTGGGTTGGGACGAGATGCTTTATATCAATTTTGAGGATGAGCGACTTGTGGGAATGTGTGTCGATGATTTGAACTTACTGCTTGAAGTGCACCTTGAAATGTATGGCAAAAAGCCAATATTGTTTCTTGACGAGATACAGAATATTGCAGGTTGGGATAAATTCGCACGTCGTATGGCCGACACTAAGCACCGGGTGTATATAACTGGCAGCAACGCTAAAATGCTTAGTGGTGATGTGCAGACCACTCTTGGCGGACGCTATATTACTGTTGATGTATATCCTTATAACTTTAGGGAGTATCTTACAGCCAATGGTATGGAATTAACTCCCACATCACTTGTGGCTACGGAGTCCAAAGCCGAAATATTGCGTAAGTTCAACGACTATTTCTTCTTTGGCGGATTTCCAGAAGGTGCTACACTGAATGCAAAAAGAGATTATCTGACCAGCATATACCAAAAAATATATTTAGGCGATATAGCCACACGTCACTCCATAGATAACACATTTGCTCTCAGGGTGTTGTTTAAAAAGGTGGCCGAGAGCGTTAAGCAACCTATTTCATTCAATCGCATAGCCAATATTGTTTCATCAACAGGTGCTAAGGTGGGCACAACTACTGTGATAAACTATATGGAATATGCAAAAAATGCGTGGCTCATTTCGTCTGTTCACAACATAGCCAGCAAGTTAGCCGACAAGGAAAGTATACCTAAATACTATTTTAATGACAATGGCATTCTAAATCTCTTTTTGCTCGATGGACAGACATCGTTACTGGAAAATTTAGTTGCTATAACTCTGCTTAGACGTTATGGCCGTGAAGATGCTGTATTCTTTTACAATAAGAGTATAGAGGTAGATTTCTATCTTCCCGATACCGCTACTGCCATTCAGGTATGCTATTCATTAGACAATACAGACGGAACATTCGACCGTGAGGTTGGGGCTCTCGTAAAACTCACCAAGGTGCTCGATTGTTCCCGGCTGATGATAATAACCTATTCCGAGGAGAGGATGATTAATGCTGAAGGCAGAATTATAGAGGTAATACCTATTTGGAAATGGTTGTTGGAGAACTAAACTTCTGTTCTTTTGCCTTGACGCAAAAGAAATAAAAGTTCAAGGCTGCACTTCTTCTTTTCTTTTGGTTCAATCCAAAAGAAAAGAGAAAAGATCCCAGCCTTGTATGTGTTTTATTCCGTTGCGCGACGGCAGTTTTATTTCGTCCAGTGAAACCACGTATTTTTCGTAACTGTCACTGATTGCTTCCAGTGCTCCATATTCACGCTCCACTGTCTTTTCATCTTCCAGCATGTAGGTGCATTGTATGTAAATTACCCTATCGTCTTTTGTGGCAACGAAATCTACCTCTTTGTCTTTAATTGTTCCGGTGTAAACGGTATATCCGGCACGAAGCAGGGTCAGATAAACGGCATTTTCCAACAGGTAGCCCAAACCATAGGCAAAGCCTGGATAAAGGTAGTTTTTAAAGGCAAGATCGTTCAGATAGTATTTGCAATTGCCGGCTACCACATCTTTTCCTTTGATATTATAGCGTTCTGCCTTGTAGGTGAGAAAGGCCTCTTCTATGAAACCAATATAATTGGATATGGTGTCATAAGTAGTTTTTCGTTTTTTAGATGCAAAGAAATTAACGATATTTGTTATTGACAGCAGGTTAGAGGCGTTGTTTACCAGATAAATAAAAACATCGTCGAGCAGTTTCACGTCGCGAATGGTTTTTCGCTGCACTATATCCCGTAACAAAATGGTGTCCTTTACTGATGACACATATTGTTTTTGAGATTCCACGGTGGGTAGATTGTATAGTTCGGGCAAACCTCCTTTTTTCAGGTATTCAATGTATGACTCACGGTTGGCAACCTTTCCCAACAACCGGGTATACTCCTCAAAGCTATAAGGGAAAATATGGAACTCCACATACCGACCCGATAGCATAGTGGCTAATTCACTGGACAGCATCTTTGAATTGGAACCACTTATAAACAGCTCACACTCCTCAACAAAGTCCTGTGAATGTGAATTCACAAAACGCTCCCATCCTTCAATATACTGTATTTCGTCTACAAAAAGATAAACACGGCCTATGGGCTTAATGGTATCCCGGTATAAACGATATATACTTTCCAGGTCTTTGTAATCAGTAATAAAGTCAAACTCCAGATACTCCTTGTTTATATATAGAATATTGGCAGGATTCACTCCCGATGCGGAAATAAGATTTGCCGCTATCTGGCGCAGGATATAGCTTTTGCCGGAACGGCGCTGCCCAATAAGTACTTTTACCAGATTATTGCCAATAAAGTTGCTGATCTTATCGGTGTAAGATCTCCTTTCCAACCCTAAATTGTAACTGTTTCCGTTCCAAAGGTTGTATTTCTTTAGTGCCTCTATTTTTTCGTCCATACCTGAATGTTTTATGCAAATATAGTTTTTTTTCGAGTATAAAAGAATTTTTAGTCCTTTTCTTTTGGCTTGACCCAAAAAGAAACAAAAGGTCAAGATTGCACTTCTTCTTTTCTTTTGGCTTGACCCAAAAGAAACAAAAGTTCAAGATTGCACTTCTTCTTTTCTTTTGGCTTGACCCAAAAGAAACAAAAGTTCAAGGCTGCACGTATTTTGCTAAAATCAGTCTGCATTCCGCTGAAGGGGCTCAAACTCGCTTCGCTCAAACAGTCGCCCCTTCTTAACGCTCCATTCCGTCTGATTTCTTCACGCAAAATCCATGAGGCCAGTCTTTGGGTTTTCCTTCTTTGGTGGGGCTTAGGGTCATTTAAGCTTTGCTTCGCTCGCTTTTTCGCTTCGCTTGGTTGCACTTCGTGCGGTTTTTGGTTTCCCTTCTTTGATGGGGTTTTGTAACAGCAATGCAAAGCCAGCGAAAGATGACCGGCCTCATGATCGTAGCGTTAAGCGGAATGGAGTGATGGAGCGTTAAAAAGAAAAAGCTGTTTGAGCGTAGCGAGTTCTTTTTCTTTAGCGGAAACACTCCATGTAGTAGCGTAGATCGTGCAGCCTTGACTTTTTGTTTCTTTTGCGTCAAGGCAAAAGAAAAGATAAGAAAACACTCCATGTAGTAGCGTAGAGCGTGCAGCCTTGACCTTTTGTTTCTTTTCCGTCAAGGGAAAAGAAAATAAAAAAGAATATACTTCGATTTGGAATAAAAAGCTCAAAGCATTGCTATTTTTGGCTCATATCAGACTTAAAATGAGCTTTTATTTTATATATTTGTGAGCTAAAATTAAATTTATACATAATGGGAAACGAAAGAATAAGCGAAATACTAACTTTTATAAAGGAAAATCCCGGACATACATCAAAGGAAATACACGAGGGTTTAAAATCAGGACAAAGTTACGCAACTGTAAAAAGGGTTCTATCCAATCTTATTGCCGATAATCTTGTAATCAGAGATATCAGAAAATATTCTATATCTCCTGCCTATAAGTTATTTGAACCGATTGATGTAGAAAACTATTTTGAAAAAGAAGTTGACGAGCGAATTATTAATAAATCGTTTAATTTTAATTTGATAAAAGGAATCTTAAGCAATGCGCAGCTATTTACTGAAAATGAATTAATGCATCTGATAGTTTTACAAGATACTTTTAAAATGAATATTTCCAGGCTCTCTGAAGAGGGGTATAAGAAAGAAATGGAACGTCTGGCTGTTGATTTAAGCTGGAAATCATCGCAAATCGAAGGAAATACATACACACTATTAGAAACAGAAAAATTGCTCAAGGAAAAGCATACAGCTTCAGGAAGAACTAAAGATG
This sequence comes from Bacteroidaceae bacterium, assembly GCA_963667395.2. Classification (GTDB taxonomy): domain Bacteria; phylum Bacteroidota; class Bacteroidia; order Bacteroidales; family Bacteroidaceae; genus Bacteroides. The sequence continues at coordinate 1,804,994 of CAXXJL010000001.1, read as the reverse complement.
AAGCTATTATGCTCTTGAATCATAAGGAAGCACTAGATTTTATATTACAAAATCCGGACTATCTTTCTCATTTAACAGTGTCAGGAATCGAAGATATTCATAGCATCCTTACTAAAGAACTTGGAGTTAAAAGAAATATAAGAATAGACAGAGTTGGTATTACCGGAACAAATTACCGGCCTTTGGATAATGATTTTCAAATCCGTGAAGCCTTAAGAGATACCTGTGATTTAGTGAACCAGAGAGAAAATATTTTTGAAAAAGCTTTATTACTTTTAGTTCTGATTTCATATATTCAACCCTTTAGCGACGGTAACAAAAGAACTGCAAGAATTGCTAGCAATGCAATACTTCTGGCAAATGGATATTGTCCTGTTTCCTTTAGAACTGTCGATTCAATAGATTATAAAAAAGCGATGCTTATTTTTTATGAACAAAACAATATAACAGCTTTCAAAAAGATTTTCATAGATCAATTTGAATTTGCAGTTAATACTTACTTTTAAAAAACTATTTTTTTTATGCAGGCACGCTTATAAACAGCTATTTTTATCTAAGTTGATGGTCGGCTGCTTTGATCGTGTTTTGTAACAGCAATGCAAAGCGAGCGAAAGATGACCGGCCTCATGATCGTAGCGTTAAGCGGCATTCCTTCTTTGATGGGGCTTTGTAACAGCAAGCAAGATTGCAGAAATAGAACCGGCCTCATGATCGTAGCGTTAAGCGGAATGGAGTGATGGAGCGTTAAAAAGAAAAAGCTGTTTGAGCGCAGCGAGTTCTTTTTCTTTAGCGGAAACACTCCATGTAGTAGCGTAGAGCGTGCAGCCTTGACCTTTTGTTTCTTTTGCGTCAAGGCAAAAGAAAAGAAGAAAGAACATGAATAAACGACAGCAAACAAGATTGCGAAAGATGACCGGCCTCATGATCGTAGCGTTAAGCGGAATGGAGTGATGGAGCGTTAAAAAGAAAAAGCTGTTTGAGCGTAGCGAGTTCTTTTTCTTTAGCGGAAACACTCCATGTAGTAGCGGAGATCGTGCAGCCTTGACTTTTTGTTTCTTTTGCGTCAAGGCAAAAGAAAAGAAGAAAATTCATTAAACAAAGGCAAGCTTTTGTTTGCTTATTTCGCTAAAAATCAGTATATTTACAAGGTAAAACAATACTAATTTTATAGAAAACATGGTAAATGATGATTTGGAATTTAAGGTGCGGACTTATGGAAAGTCGGACCTGGCTTTGCTTTACAATCCCGGTATGTGTGCCAGGGAAGCAATGCGCACACTTAAGCGGTGGATGTTGCGCAATGAGAACTTGTATAAGGAATTGCTGGAAGTGGGGTACAGGAAATCGTGTAAAATTCTTACTCCGCGCGAGGTAGGGGTTATTATCCATTACCTGGGAGCGCCTTAGACAGAATCCCCATTATCCGGGGTTCCTTAGACGGAATCCCCATTATTCGGGCGAATTTTAGGGTTCAAAACTCCCGCCGGGTTTCTCTCAAAGTCCGGTTGTGTTTTTTAAAAGTCCCGCCATGTTTTCAAAAAACTTGGCGGGACTTTTTGGTTAGGGAAACTGGTGCTGTCTTATAGTGAGTAACACTATTGACTCTTATTGATAATATTTTTTCTTATTCCTAAGCCGGCTTGGCATTGCAGACCGGAAGTTCTGTTGTTAAGTACGGGAAGGTTTATTCTACATTGGTTCGGGTAATCTCAATTCCGTTTGGTTCTGATAGATTTCCCTGGTCCTCAGCAGTTATAAATATTTCGACCACTTGAAAAGGAGTTGTTGTTTTTAATTTTGATGTTTTGGCATTTTCTATTATTAGCTGTCCCATATTTTTAACCCCATTCTTTTTTGTTACCAGCCAAACGCTGTAATTGTTTTTTGGAGGACTAAGCCTGTCTGAGCTAGCCAGATTTTTAGCCTTAATCTCAATGAAATAGTTTTTGTTTTTGTCTTGTTTTATTTTTGCAGTTATCTCTGCAGCTGGCGCAGTGTTCGATACAGGAAATGTTTTTATTGAAGAACAAGACGTTAGAAGCAAAATAATGCATCCTAGTAATACCTTTTTTACTGTTTCCATTTTACTGTTTAATTTAAGTTAATCTCTACTCTTATGGTTTTTCGAGAACACCCCTTTTAATGTGTCTGGTCACTAACTGTAACAGCGTCTAAAGTACACATTCTTAGTCAATAAACACAGATTCTTTGCGATAAAATAAAGAACATACTTCAATAACAACATTTCCCATCGTTTTGTTTCGCCCTTCCTGTGCCGGGACTTTTTGGTTAGGGAAATTGGTGCTGTCTTATAGTGAGTAACACTATTTTGGAAACTGTTTGCTCTTTTGACCCATCAACCACTCCATGGGAGGCACATAATCCTCAATTTTGGTCATGCTCTTGTTGTGCGAGAAGTATACGTTGCCGGTTTCCCCGTTACGGTGCTTGGCGGTAATCAGTATGCCCAGGCCCTCGGTGGGGTAGCCGCTTTCCTTGTCCGTGGCCTGACCCGTCAGGGCGGGACGATGGAGCAACATCACAATGTCGGCATCCTGCTCAATGGCACCACTCTCACGTAAATCCGCCAGCTGCGGACGGTTGCCGAAGCGGGTCTCTACCTGGCGGTTCAGCTGACTGAGCAACACTACCGGGCAGTTGAGCTCCTTGGCCAGTAACTTCGACTTACGTGCTGCGGCAGCCACTTCCTGTTCGCGGTTGCGGTTGTCCTTGCCGGGCGTTTTCATGTCGCTTAGCTGCAGGTAATCAATAAAGATAATGTCGCACTGACCCTTGCTTTTCAGTAACCGGGCCTGCGCGCGGATGTAATCAATGCTCATCACCGGGTTGTCGTCAATTTTGATGGGTAGCGTGGCAAGCTCGCGTGCAGCCTCCCGTGCCTCTTTCCACTCCCTTTCGCTGGTTTGCCCGGTGCGCCATTCATACGGATTAATGGTGCTCTCCATCAGAATAAGGCGGTCGCCCAGCCGTTCACCCTGCATCTCTATGCTGCAAAATAGCGCATGAAGTCCGCTTTTTGCCGCCGCCCTTGCCAGAAACAGCGTAAACATGGTTTTACCCACCGCCGGGCGAGCCGCGATTATAATCAGATCACCCTTCTGCCATCCCCCGGTTATCTTGTTTAGGTCGGTGAGGCCGGTGTCTGCCCCCGTTACCCCGTTCACCGAATTCTCCATGCGCACCTCTGCCTGTAGCAGGGTGTCGTCCATCAATGTTTCCATGTCTCGCAGGTTATCCCCCTTAATGGCATCATTTTCTACCTGCGTAACCAGTTCCTGCATGCTGCACACCACGTCTTTGAGGTCCACCGTCATATCCTGCGCGGTAGATAGCTGCTTGCTGAGACCCTTTATCAGTTCCCTTCGCAGAAACAGATCCTTTAAAATGAGGCAATGAGTTTGCAGGTGAGCCGAGCTAGCCACCTGGCTGCTCAGCTTAGTAATGTAATAAGGACCGCCCACCTTGTCCAGCTCATTGCTGCGTTTCAGTTCATCGGCCACAGTGATAAGGTCAATGTTTCGCCGGGCGTTGTACATGCGCATCAGGGCACCGAAAATAATGCGGTGGTTATCGTAGTAAAACATCTCCGCTCGCAGGTGCCGCACTGCCTCGGGCATCGCCTTTGTTTCCAGTATCAGTGCGCCAAGCACCGCCTCTTCCGTGTTGCCGTTAAAAGGCATGTTCAGACTCTTCTCCATTTGTTTCCTGTTTTTTTAGCTTTAAATATCCTCGTTATAAAAACATTGCCCTTTCAGGTAATTGCCCGCATTCTTGAAATATGTTCTATTGCCTACCGTCTCGCAATACGAATAAATCTTTTCAATAGCCAGATCGCGTTCCCTGAGCGAAAGCCTTCTCCACTCCTTGCGTGCCTCGCCAATATTCACTTTGGGCAGCTGCGTTATTTCGTGATATTCATTCCAAAAAACCTTGAACAGCTCTTCGCAGCGGCTTTTTAAATCGGCGGAATGAGAAGTTTTGCCCGTCCACAGATCGTAATTAAGCACTGTAATGCACCTCATTCCATATTTTACGGGAGATATGCTGATTAAATTCTCTTGTATCAACTTTAAGAAAAAGCGTCTTGTTTTTCCATTGCTCCAGTTAAACAACTGAGCCCAGCTGTTATACGACAAAAAAGATTCCCCTCTTTTGCACTCTATCGTGTTACCCCTTATCACCGCCGTGTTATCTTTGTAATTTACCTTGGTGAGCACCATTAGAAAAGCATCAAGGTATGATAACTCTATTTCTTTTTTGTTTAAACTATATATCAGCAAATTTTTGGGAAGAAGCACATATCCTTTTGATAAAGCCTGGAAAGGCAGCTGTTCGTTTTTCATTTGAGTAATTTGTATTTTTTAAATTATAGTCAACAAACCGTGTGTTTTGTTTTTCGTGGGGCAAATGTATTACTTCGTGCAATACATTCCAAATGAGGAAGGAGTGTTTGGGTAGAAAGCGGGTATCATAACCAAAAGCGGACAATATAACCTGTTTTGCAGAAGCGCTCCGGTTTTTTCCATAAAAGAATATTCGGGCAGTAATGGGGTGACATTTTATCAATCTAATCTTACAAATAATGAGCAAATAAATGCGCAAATTTTTGGAGCCTGTAAACAGGTGACACATAAGCCTTTATGATTAATACTTATTTATTCGGCGCAAATTTAGCGACACCGAATAAATAAGTATTAAATTCTTGTTTTATATTAAAATATAAAACCCATCATTTTTTTGATTTTCACTAGTCAAATTCTAGAGTTTGCTCTTCATCCATTGAGTAGTGGCATCCGGAACCCCCCAGTACTCAAAGAACAGAATCATTTGTTTTGGGGTAATAAATTGTTTCTCAGTTGAAAAACCTACTTCCTTTAGCTTGATATGAAGCTCCTTGTCCTCAGCTATTTTAGCAAAAAACATCTGTTTGGCGGTGTGTGTTTTTGTGTAATTGGGAAAATACAAAGTGGCAACTGCCGATAAGCGTTGGCAACCGGAGAGGCTTGTCTCGAATTTGCTTGGAAAAATACTCATTTTAAATTAATTTTTTAAGTAAATATTAATAAATTAGTAGAAAATCGGAAAACATGTCTTCTGACACGACTCTGCAAAGGAAAATAATATTATTGGCAAATAAAACGAGATTTTTAACTTTCTTACAAACATCTAATAACCCGCTATTTAGGTTAGCCCTGCCCTTCTTTAACGCCTCGAAAGTTGCCGTAGGTTTTAAGTTTCCCCGGCTGCCATTTGCCCGCTTAATATTGAAAATACACGATAGCGTGAGGCTATGGTGGTAAACATCCTTTCCTCTGCTGTGTACAATTAATCCACTTTGTATCAGCGGCATAAAATACTCTCCATACTGTTCGCGGGTACCCGTCCAGTTTATTATTCCCACTTCCTTCTCAATGAGTTTCTTAAGGAATTCCACTTTCCCGTTAAATTCTTTGGCAGATAGTTGTTTTTTCTTCTTTTTTCTCTGTTTTCTTTTAATCATGATGAACTTTTAAAATTTATTCAAAGTTAGTGTAACTTTTCTTTTCTTTTTTTTCATCAGTGTTTTGTGTATAATATTAATTTTAATGTTTTGTGTTATTTTTTATGTATATAGTTAATATTCAATGGTTTATTTAACCAAAATTTTTTAATTAATTTTTTTAAAATATAAAATTAGTATAAAATTTAATAACATTCACAGTAATAAAGTTTCCTAATCTAAAAAAATAGCTATATCTTTGCACCCGATTTCAAGAAATTAAGAATCGTTGCTAAAGTTTGTTAGTGACGAACTTTGGTGCGTCTTTAAACAACAAACGTTTTTGTTTGCATAGATTAATAGATATTTTAAATCAATAAAAATGAAGATTTTAGTAACAGGTGGTGCCGGATTTATCGGTTCAAACCTTTGTGAACACCTTTTAGTAGAAGGTAATCAGGTTACTTGTTTAGACAATTTTGCAACAGGTAAAATTGAAAACCTATTGCCTTTAATTAATGAATATCCCAAGAATTTTAAATTAATAGTTGGTGATATTCGTAATTTAGAGGATTGTAAGAAAGCGGTTGATGGTATGGAATATGTACTTCATGAAGCAGCTCTTGGATCTGTACCACGTTCAATAAAAGATCCAATTACTTCAAATGAAGTCAACGTTGGTGGCTTTTTAAACATGTTAGTGGCATCACGTGATGCCGGTGTTAAACGTTTTATGTACGCAGCAAGTTCCTCTACTTATGGAGATAGCAAATCTTTGCCTAAAGTAGAAGAAGTAATTGGTAAACCGCTCTCACCTTATGCTATTACCAAATATGTAAATGAGCTCTATGCTGATGTTTTTTCAAAAACATATGGAATGGAGTGTATTGGATTGCGTTATTTTAATGTTTTTGGTAGAAGGCAAGATCCGTTTGGGGCTTATGCGGCAGTTATTCCTTTATTTGTAAAGAAGCTAATGGCGCATGAGTCAATCACAATCAATGGGGATGGTGAATTTTCTCGAGACTTTACATATATTGATAATGTTGTTCAAATGAATGTTCTTGCACTCGAAACAACAAATCCAGAAGCTGTAAACCAAGTTTACAATACTGCATTTGGAGAACGAACCACATTGAATCAATTGGTTGGCTATTTGAAAGAATATCTCAGCGAATTTGATTCTGAAATAGCGAATGTAGAAATTATCCATGGCCCCAACAGGGTAGGTGATATTCCTCATTCGTTAGCAAGTATTGATAAAGCAAAAAAACTTTTATCATATAACCCTCAATATAGCATGCGTAATGGCCTAAAAGAGGCTGTAAAATGGTATTGGGATAATATTTAATGCAAACACAATTATGGATACAATTAAAATTGCCGTTATAGGATTAGGCTATGTAGGACTTCCACTGGCCAGATTATTTTCCACAAAATATGAAACAGTAGGATTCGATTTGAATTCTAAACGTGTTGCAGCCTTGATGGCTGGTCACGATGCGACTTTGGAAGTTTCTGATGAATTGTTACAATCAGCCATAAAAGATGGTTTTGTTTGCACATCAAATATTGAAGATCTTCGCGATTGTAATTTTTACGTAGTAGCAGTACCAACTCCGGTCGATGTAAATAATAATCCAGATCTATCACCTCTGTATGGAGCAAGTGAAACAATTGGGACAGTGATTAATAAAGGAGATGTTGTAGTTTATGAATCAACTGTTTATCCAGGCGTTACTGAAGATGAATGCATACCCGTAGTTGAAAAAGTGTCAGGTTTGAAATACAATGTAGATTTCTTTGCTGGATATAGTCCTGAACGTATTAATCCAGGAGATAAGCTTCATACTGTTGAAAAAATAAAGAAAGTAACATCGGGATCAACCCCAGAAATAGGAAAGATTGTGGACGATGTTTATGCTTCAGTGATTACTGCTGGTACCCATCTTGCCCCAACTATTAAAGTTGCTGAAGCTGCAAAAGTTATTGAAAACTCTCAACGTGATATCAATATAGCATTTGTAAATGAACTTTCAAAAATATTCACTAGGATGGGTATTGATACTCAGGATGTGCTGGAAGCTGCAAGTACCAAATGGAACTTTTTACCTTTTAAACCAGGATTAGTTGGTGGACACTGTATTGGTGTCGATCCATACTACCTAGCGCAATGTGCACAACGTTATGGCTATAACCCTGAAATTATTTTAGCAGGCCGTCGAATGAATGATGGTATGGGTGAATATGTTGCTCATCAGGTTATCAAGCTTATGTTGAAGAAAGGAATACAAATATTAGGTTCCGAAATTTTAATTTTAGGATTTACTTTTAAGGAAAACTGTCCAGATGTTCGCAATACTAAAGTGATCGATATTGTTAATGCATTAAAGGAATTTGATATTAATGTAACAATTTATGATCATTGGGCGAATTCTGCAATAGCTAAGCATGAATACGGCGTCAACGTTATGAATGAAATACCTAAGAAAAAATTTGATGCAGCCATCTTAGCAGTCTCACATGCGAAATTTTCTGATTTAAATATAACTAACCTTGTTAAAGAGGAAAATATAATATTTGATGTAAAAGGATATTTGAATAATTCAATTGTGGATGGAAGACTCTAATAAAGTATATCTATAAATAGCCTTATCTGGATTTTATATCGTTTTATTTAAGAGATAGGATTTTTGAATGTGAAAATTTAATATTTTTTGTTAGGCAAATTTCAGACAACTACGCAAACGAAATCCTCAACATTAATTATGAAGATGCGCAATCTTTTGTTGCTTAAATGATATCTGTAATATTTTATAAAATGCTTTTTAGATCAAATATTTTTTTGTACTTGATATATATCGTACAAACGTAAATAATTAACAATAGTGATTTTTTTAATGAATGCATGAATTATTAACTTAAAAACAATGATTTTATATAGAGGAATTCATAAATATATCGGAAATAGTATTTATTATGCTTCACAACCAAAGCTTAAGTTTGGATTGTTTAATAATTATATAATGTGCAAGTCACTTGATAGCTGTTTATTTTATAAAAGGCGGTCAAAATATACTAAAGTTATAAACTTATTGGAGGATTATGTACAGAATATAAAAAAAAATACAATGTACGAATATAGAAGAGCAAAAAAGGAGGAATGTTATTCGTCAGTTATCAGTGATCTAGGCCTATATAGGTCTTTTTTTGGGAAATTTAATTTAGAAAAGAGGAACCAAGAGAATATTACTTTATATGAATTAGAAATAAATAAAGAAAATATGATCATTCGTGGTGCATATAATAAAGAAAATGAGCTATTGGTTACTCACTGCTATCTGATTGATAAAGAACTTCGTACTGTTATTTTGCACACATCATCATCTATAATATATTCTGATATTGATAGTCACAAAAGAGATGAAGTCGGAAGAGCTAATAGAATGTTGCATATTGATGATATGGTGTATTTTAAAAGTAATGGCTTTATTTGTTATGATATGGGTGGATATGCTTACAATAGTAGCGACAGACAGTTGATTGGAATAAACAATTTTAAAGATAGCTTTGGTGGTGAATTGATCGAGATGAGCAATTATGATAATTGGTTATTAATATTTGCAATTAGAGTGAAAGAAATGATAAAAAAAGTACTTAAATAAAGTTGGCTTATATATGTTTTATACAAAATATCTTTATAATCAAAATTGGAATATTGGATTCACAAATGACTCTATAGAATTCGTTTTTAAGCGTCAAGCTTTAAGTAAAGTGAAATGGATGAGACATAGTTATAAGGATAGATTTTTTGCTGATCCTTTTGTTCTGAAAACAACAAGTGATGTAATAATTGTCTTAGCAGAGGAGTTGATATTTTCTGAAAATAAAGGGCGCATTGTAAAGTTGGTTGTTGACAAAATTACTAAGCGGCTATTGGAGAGAATTGTAGTTCTTGAACTTGAAACGCATTTATCTTATCCTGCAATATTTAGAGACGGAGATTTAATATATATATATCCTGAGAATAGTGCATCTGGGGAATTAAAAATTTACAGTTACGATGATGTGAATTCTAATGTTAATCTTGTAAAAACATTGATAAGAGAACCATTAGCTGATTCTACAATAATTAACTGGGACGGAAAATATTGGATTGTTGCAACTAGAGCACCGAATAAACAAAAGAAAGCATATCTTTATTCATCTAACTCTTTTGATGGAGAATATATTATGTTTCAACAAGCTCCAATAGTTTCTGATAGAGGTTGTGCAAGACCAGCAGGTAATTTTATAAGATATAATGATGAACTTTATAGACCGGCGCAAGACTGTATTTATAGATATGGCTCAGGAATTATAATGCAAAAAATAGATTTAATGTCTGATAACTCTTATTCTGAAAAAACAATATTTAAAATATTTCCAACTTCATTCAAGTACAATTTAGGGTTACATACAATTAATTTTCATGAAGGTGGATGTGTTATTGATGGATGCGGATATTTGTATCCTTTTATGGGGCGAGTGCTGAGCAAATTTAGCAATATTAAAAATAAATTGTTTAATGGGATTTAAAAGTCAAGCAATAAAAGGGGTTGCATGGAGCGCAATTGAACGCGTTTCTGTCCAAGGTGTTCAATTTATTATATCTGTAATATTAGCCAGGCTACTATCACCCTCTGATTTTGGTTTGGTTGCTTTAGTTTTAGTAGTGCTGAATATATTGCAAGTTATCAATGAAGAAGGATTTGGTGTAGCATTAATTCATAAGCTTGATAGAGATGAATTAGATTTTTCGTCTGTTTTTGTGCTTAATATAGTTCTTGGTGTTTCATTATATGGTGCATTGTATATATTGGCACCTGTGATTGCTCATTTTTTTGAGCAGCCTCATTTGACTTATTATACTAGAATAATAGGTCTTAATTTAATAATATCATCACTTGTTGTTGTTCAAAGAACAAAATTAGAAATAAATATTGATTTCAAGACTCAAGCAAAAGCGTCGCTTATCTCGGTCATAATTTCTGGTTTTATAGGCATTTCTTGTGCATATAAAGGACTTGGAACAATGTCATTAGTCCTTCAATCTTTGGTGAACAATGGACTCAATGCTTTTCTGTTATGGTATTTTGTTAAATGGTGGCCCAAATTGCAATTTTCATATAAACGTTTTGTTGAGTTGTATAAATTTGCTTATAAATTAATATTATCACGACTAATAAATACTATATTTCAACAAGCGTATTCGGCCATAATAGGTAAAGTCTATAGTCCTGATCAATTAGGCTATTTTAACCGTGCAAATGCTCTTCAGCAACTATCATCCAACAATATTACTGGCATTGTTCAGCGTGTTTCGACTCCAATTTTGTGTGGTGCTCAAAAAGATCACCAACAAATAGGGATTTTATTGACTAAATTTATAGCTTCAACTGCTCTGATTGTTTATCCACTGCTTTTTGGATTATTTGTTTTGGCCGAACCTTTGATTAGTGTATTGCTTACAGATAAGTGGTTACCTTCTGTATGGATGTTAAAAGTTTTATGTCCTGTTGGCTTACTTTACGTAATAAGCACTTTTAATAGAAATGTATTTAATGCTACAGGACGAACTGATTGGGCGCTTAAGAGTGAAGTGATAAAAAAGATAATTTTTGTTATAATCATTGCTATTGCAATAAAATTTGGATTAATTGCTTTGATTTTAAGTCAGGTGCTAATTGCCATAGTTGAATCTATTATTGCTACTTTATACACAAAAAAACAGATTGGGCTTACGCTACTTGAACAACTAAAATCTGTAAGTATTGTTTTTATAGCATCTTTAATTATGGCTATAATAGTCTGGGTTACAATACTGTTTTTTGACAGTAATATTGTAAAATTGATTATTGGTACTTTTATAGGCACTATATCTTATTTATCTATATGTTATATGTTTAATATAAGTATCATATTGGCTTTAGTTGAGAAATTAAAAAAACACATTCAAATATGGTTTTAAAAGTTACGCTAGTTTCCATTATATATGTCTTATTTATATTTAATTCAACTTTGTTAATTGGAAATATTGATAAGTCCTTATTGGCTATTAATTTCTTAATTATATTTTTTGTAAATTCTATCCTTTATTTAAATAAATATAGAAAGCATAATATTATTTGCGTTGAAACTTTTTTTTCAATAGCTTTTCTATTATCAACTTTCCAATATCCATTTATTGTAAGTGAAATGGATCAGTATACAATTAATAAGTTCTTTATTTTAACAAATGAGTCTTATGCTCATGGTATGTGTATAGCGATGCTGGGGTATTTGTTTTATTTGTTAGGTGCAATAATTGTTCCTAAAACAAAGAAGATAAATAAACATTCATATGACTATTCATCGATTAATATAGTGAAATTAAATGTTTTTTTTCAATATTTGTGTTTTGCTCTTTTTTCTCTTATAATGATTTTAGGTGGTTACAGACTTCTTTCTCAGTACAGTGATGGAAACGATGATAGATGGGCTGGTGTCGGAATTTTATGGTCTTTTCTATTTATATTTTTTAATATATCTAGTATTTTTGAGTTTATAAGATTAGGAAAGCTAGAAGCAAAAGGTCTTAAAACATTTATGAAGAAAGCTAATAAAATATACATTTTTAATGCTGTTTCTATTATTTCGTTTTTTTTGTTAGCTGGTTATAGATCTGAAGCTTTATCATTAATATTTCCTCTTCTTTTTCTATATTCAATGTTCATTAGAAAAATTAAAAAGAAAACGCTGCTTTTTGTGATTGTTCTAGGTTTTTTTATGTTAGTTATTATTGGTGGTGTTAGAGGGGAGTCAGGAGGACTTTTAAATATAAATAATGTTGCAAGTACGCGTTCCGAGCTTAATAATATATCATTTCTGTTTCGAGATTTTACTTCTGCAAATGGAGGTTTATTTTATTTAGTTAATTTTGCTGATAAGAATGGCATAACTTGGGGGAGTAATATTCTTTTGCAGGTTGTGAGTGTTATACCATTTATGCAGTCATTTATAATACTGGTATTTGGTTTTAAACCAGGTATGAGTTCCTCGGATATATTTACTATAGGTTTAAATGGAATGGATTATACCTCCGGTCTTGGAACAAATATTTTTGGAGATTTGTATTATACGTTTGGTCTAGGAGGAGTAATAATCGTTATGTTTTCTTTTGGTTGGTTTATTTCATATTTATATAATAAAATAGCCCTTGAAAAGAGGATAAATATATATATGTTAATAGCAATGTGTTATGTCTTTGGGAACTCATTATATTGTATTCGAGTAGAATTTTTCTATATATTTAGAAATATTGGGTTGTCTATTTTATTATTTTGGATTGCAAAGAAAATGATTTCTTTCAAGAAGAATTAAAGTAAATCATATTAAAAAAAAAATACAAACATTCTATTGTCTGGCATAGAATGCTTTTTATCCTCTTCCTGATATTATTCAGTTTTATTAATTTAATATATGAAAAAGATCATCATTGTAATTACAAATTTTAGACATGGCGGGACAAATAAGAGTCTTCAGAACTTATTATCTATTATTGATACAAATTATTATAATGTTGATGTATTTGTTATGGATCATTTTGGACCATATAAGGCTATGTTGCCTAATTGTAATATATTAAGATGTGAAAATTTTGTAGAAGCATTGATTGCTCATTTTAATGATACCAAAGGTGTAGCAAGATTACGAAGTTTGTTTATAAAATTAATGTGTAAACTTGGCAATTATATTGGTTTTGATATAGCCAATTTCATCTTTAAATGTACCGCAAGACGCTTCTCAAAAGATAAATATGATGTTGCTATTGCTTATAGTGAAGGAGTTCCTACTAAATTTGTATCTTATTTTGATATTGATAATAAGGTTGCATGGGTTCGTTGTGATTACAGTAATTACCTGAAATTAAATAATTATCCAAATGAAAGAAACATATACGAGTCATTTAAGGCTGTTGTATGTGTGTCTGATTTTACGAAACAGGTGTTTTGCAAACAAATACCGAATGTTGCAAATAGGACATTCGCTATACATAATATAATTAATAGTCAGGGTATTCTTAAAGCTGCCGCTGGAAATATTGATGATAAGAGATTTTTTACAAGTTCAAACTTTGTCATAATCTCAATTGGTCGAATAGACCCTGTTAAAAGATTTTCTGAAATCCCTAAAATAGCAAGATTATTAATAGATTCTGGATGTGATTTTTCTTGGTACATTGTCGGTGATGGTGGTTCAGTTGATGAACTAAATAAATTATATGATAATATAAATAAATATAATGTGAATAAATATGTGCTTTGTTTAGGGGGGAAAAACAACCCTTATCCATATATAGCAAAAAGTGACCTTTTAGTTAATACTTCTATATCAGAAGCATGTCCGAATGTAATTAATGAAGCAAAAATTATCCATAAACCTGTTGTTTGTAGTGATTTTGGTTCAGCTTCAGAATTTATTGATGATGGAGTGAATGGATATATTGTTCCAATTGAACAAATGGCAGATAAAATTGAATTGCTTATAAAAGATAAAAAAGAGTATAATAAAATGATGATAAATATTTCTAATTTTATTTATAATAATGAACTTTATTTAAAACAAGTATATAACTTACTGTGAATATATGAAAAATATTCTTTATGTTGGTCCTTTTAGATTTCCTGCAGGTGATGCAGCTGCTGCGCGAGTTTTAAATAATGCTAAGATATTGAAAATATTGGGTTATAATGTAACTATTATTAGCTGGGGTGGGAGATCTTATGAATCGGATAAGAGTGACGATGGCAATTATTATTATGAGGGATTTCGATATGTAAATACAGGAGATATAGATGTTAAGGAAAACAATGTTTTTCGAAGATTATTTCGTCATTTCTTTTCAGGTAAAAATGCATTAAATATAACAGCGCGAATGATAGATGATGTAAATGTCGTAATTGCATATAATCCATCGATGTATTTTACTAATAAAATGTTGAGTTTGTGTAAGCAACGTAGTATTGCGTTTGTATCTGATTTAACTGAATGGTATGATCCCAATGAATTTCCAGGCGGAAAATTTGCTCCACCTTCATGGATCAATGAATTGAATATGTCTTTAATACAAAAAAAAATAAGAAATAAAATTGTTATAAGTTCTTTTTTGAATAACTATTATAAAACATCGAACAATATTATACTCCCTCCATTAATTGATAGGACAGAATTTAAATGGTCTAATTCTAAAACGGTACTCCCTTTTTTTGATGGGGTTAGAATTATCTATGCTGGTAATCCTTCAAAAAAAGATCTTCTAACAACAATGTTAGATGCTGTTATATCATGTCTGAAAAGAGGTTTAAAATTACAATTTGTTGTGGTTGGTGTATCGAAAGAAAATGTCACAAGCTATATAAATAATCAGGATGTATTTTCACTACAAGATAACATTGTCTTTTGTGGAAGAGTTGATCAAACAGATGTACCATCTTATTATAAAGTTTCAGATTTTTCAATAATAGTAAGAGAGAAAACAAGGAAAAATATGGCTGGATTTCCCACTAAATTGGCAGAGTCTATGATGGCAGGATGTCCCGTTATATTGAATTATACAAGTGATATTGCTAATTACGTATCTGATGGATATAATGGGTTTGTTATATCTGATCATTCATCAACAGAGTTGGAAGCAATATTATATAATATTGTAAATCTCTCTCGCAATGATATAAGTTTAATGAAGTCTAATGCTATTAAGAGTGCAATTGAAAAATTTGACTATTCTAATTTTGTTAGTGGAATGAATGATTTTATTGTAAATATGAAATAACTGTTTATGAAGAAACTTTTAGTCTCCTGCGATGAGTTTGTTTATTCGTTCAATGGGCAATTTTTTTTTAGAGAATTCGGAAATATACTTATATATAGGTATCTGAGCGTGTTTGACAATTTGAGATTGATTGTTAGAATAAAATTTGTAAGTTCGGAGTCTGAACTCGGAATTTATAATATACCTTTAGCAGATAGTAGGATAGAAATTTACCCTATCCCATTTTTTAGAGGTCCTAAGCAGTATGCTATAAAGTATTTTGAAGTAAAAAAAATATTAAGTAAATCTGTTGATGGATGTGATGTCGCTCTTTTTCGTGTACCATCTACTATCGGCTTTGCAGTTCTTCGCGAAGTGAGAAAGCAAGGCATGCCATATGCTGTAGAGGTAGTTGCGAATCCTAAAGAGTTTGCTTCAAATTTGAGGAACATTATCTTTCGTAGATTGATGTATATTATGCATTGGCAACAGTTATCTGCATGTAAACATGCAGACTGTGCATCTTATGTAACAGAATACTCTTTGCAAAAGATTTATCCAGCTACTAAATGTGAACACTTTGAATCTTATTACTCGACTGTACAGTTGAATGATTCCTTTTTTAGTGGTGCAAGACAATATCCGAAACAAAAATCTTTTATCCTTTGCCATGTTGCTAATCCAATTAATAATTATACTAAAGGACATATTATACTAATTGATATTGTTAAATTGTTAATAGATAGAGGTTATGATGTTGTTGCTCAATTTGCAGGTGATGGTGAATTTGTTCATATTTTTGAAAAATATGCAGAACAGTTGGGTATATTAAATAAGATAAATTTTGTTGGGTTGTTAAAACAACATGCTTTGAAGGATTTTCTTGATAATTCTGATATGATGGTTTTCCCTACAAAAACTGAGGGATTACCACGAGTTATTATTGAGGCTATGGCTACTGGACTACCATGCTTATCTACACCTGTAGGTGGTATTCCAGAGTTAATTTCGGGTGAAATGATGTTTCAACCTAATGATTCTGTTGGATTTGCAAACAAACTAATGGAGATAATTGATAATCCTCTATTGTATTGTAAATTAAGTAAAGCAGCTTTTGAAAAGGCAAACGAATTTAAAGCAGATATTTTGCAGACAAGGCGAGTTGAATTTTATAAATATTTGAAATATATTTCAAATATTTAACATAATATAAACTTGAAATATTTATTTAGCATTGTCTGTATTGCTCCTAGAAATTTATAAAAAATAGATTAAGATAAAAATGCATATTCGTTATAATTAAGCATACTTAAGAATTGGCGAGGGAAGTGTTTATTATTTTAGTCTTTATGTACTATGAATTTTTAAATAGGATTAGCATATAAGTCTTTAGTTATTTTTTTAATATTGTATATAAATAGAATAATATAAATAATATACCTTATGTCATTATTTAAAAATAAAACATTATTGATTACTGGAGGAACAGGTTCCTTTGGTAATGCGGTTTTAAAGAGATTCCTTGATACGGATATTAAGGAGATCAGGATATTCAGTAGAGATGAGAAGAAGCAAGATGACATGCGTCATCAGCTACAGAATCCGAAAGTGAAGTTCTATATCGGTGATGTGCGCGATAAGCGTTCTGTGGATTGGGCAATGATGGGTGTTGACTATGTATTTGCCGCTGCTGCGCTGAAGCAGGTGCCTTCTTGTGAGTTCTTTCCCATGCAGGCGGTTCGGACTAATGTAATGGGGACGGAAAATGTATTGGATTCTGCTATTCAACACGGTGTAAAGAATGTAGTTGTTCTTTCAACTGATAAAGCTGCTTATCCAATAAATGCAATGGGGATATCAAAAGCCATGATGGAAAAAGTGGCTATTGCTAAAGGTCGTGCACTGGGTGCCGAAGGTGAAACTACAATCTGCTGTACTCGTTATGGAAATGTGATGGCAAGTCGTGGGTCTGTGATTCCATTATGGGTAGATCAGATGAAGGCAGGAAACGATATTACTATTACAGATCCAAATATGACTCGCTTTATGATGACGCTGGATGATGCTGTTGATTTGGTTATCTATGCTTTTCAGCATGGCAAGAATGGAGATCTGTTCGTGCAAAAAGCTCCGGCTGCGACACTGGATGTATTGGCTAATGCATTGATTGGTTTGTATAAATCGGACGCTAAGGTACGTGTAATAGGAACCCGTCACGGAGAGAAGTTGTATGAAACATTGGTAACCCGTGAAGAGATGGCTAAGAGTGAAGATATGGGCAATTATTTTCGCATACCATGTGATGTTCGTGATCTTAACTATGATAAGTATTTTGTGGAAGGGGAAGAAAAAGTTTCTCGTATTGAGGATTATCACTCTCACAACACCAACCGCCTGGATGTGGAAGGTATGCAACAGCTATTACTGAAACTGGATATGGTTAGAGAGGACCTGGGGATATGATTCGGATTGGTATAACCGGTCAGCCGGGATTTGTTGGGACTCATCTCTACAATACGATTGGTCTGTACAAAGAGGAATTTGAACGTGTCCCTTTTGAGGATGCTTTCTTTCAGGATGAAATGAAGCTTCGTGACTTTGTGAAGAAGTGCGATGTAATTGTTCACTTGGCGGCTATGAACCGCCATCCGGATCCACAAGTGATCTATCAGACAAATATTCAATTGGTGAAACAACTGATTGATGCTATGGAGGCGGAGAAGGTTACTCCGCATGTATTGTTCTCTTCGTCCACGCAGGAGGAACGGGATAATGAATACGGTAATTCGAAACGTGAAGGCCGGGCATTGCTTGAGGAATGGGCAAAACGAAATGGGGCAAGCTTTACCGGAATGGTGGTACCCAATGTATACGGTCCGTTTGGACGGCCTAACTACAATTCGTTCATTGCTACTTTCTGCTACAAACTTACGCATGGGGAGACTCCGCAGGTGTTGCAGGATAGTGATGTGAGACTGATCTACGTGGGTAGTCTTTGTAATCATATTCTTGATAAAGTAAGAGGCGTTGCTGGTAGTGATGCGTCTGTTATTGAACGGGATGAAGTTCCTTATGATTTTGACAAAAAAGTAACTGATATTTTATCTTTATTTGAGAACTTTAAAAGGCTTTATTTTGATCAGGGATTTATACCTGAATTGAAAGATAAAAACGAAGTAAATCTCTTTAATACTTTCCGTTGCTATATAGACAATGCCGCGCATTTTCCTGTGAAGCTGGTTCAACACGCCGACCCGCGCGGGGTGTTTGTTGAAACTATAAAACTGGGCGTGGGTGGTCAGGTGTCATTCTCGACTACCGTACCGGGCATTACCCGGGGGAATCATTACCACTCTCGTAAGATTGAACGCTTTACAGTGATTAAAGGGAAAGCCAAAATTCAGCTTCGTAAAATTGGAACAGATGAAGTACTGAACTTTGACCTGGACGGTATAGAGCCAAGCTATGTGGATATGCCCATCTGGTATACGCATAACATTACCAATACGGGAGAAGAGGAGCTTTACACGCAATTTTGGATTAACGAATGGTATAACCCGGAAGATGGAGATACCTTTTTTGAAACAGTATAAAACATGAAAAAACTAAAAGTATTAACGGTGGTGGGGACTCGTCCTGAGATTATTCGCCTTGCCTGCGTATTGCAGAAACTTGATGCTTCGGAGGCAATTGACCATATATTGGTGCATACCGGGCAAAACTACGATTACGAACTGAATGAGGTTTTCTTTGAGGATCTGGGTTTAAGAAAACCAGATTATTTCCTGAATGCTGCCGGAGCTAACGCCACTGCAACAGCCGGACAAATCCTTATTAATATAGATCCTGTTCTGGAACAGGTAAAACCGGATGCTTTTCTTGTACTGGGTGATACAAATTCTTGTTTGTGTGCTATTGCAGCCAAGAAGCGTCATATCCCTATCTTTCACATGGAAGCGGGTAACCGCTGCTTTGATCAACGTGTGCCTGAAGAGAGCAATCGTAAGATTGTGGATCACACATCGGATATCAATATGACTTACAGTGATATTGCCCGTGAATATCTTTTGGCTGAGGGGTTGAGACCTGACAGGGTGATTAAGACCGGAAGTCCGATGTATGAGGTACTTCACCAATATCTGCCTAAAGTGCATAAATCTACGGTTCTGGAAAAACTGGGTTTAGTGAAAGGGGAATATTTTGTGGTTTCGGCACACCGCGAAGAAAATATCGCTTCTGAAAAGAATTTTTTCAACCTGGTTACGGTACTGAATTCCGTGGCTGAGAAGTTTAACTGTCCGATTGTTGTGTCCTGTCACCCACGTACCCGCAAGATGATTGAGAAGCACAATGTGCAGTTTCACGAACAGGTGAAGCTGATGAAGCCGATGGGACTGAGTGATTACCTGGCATTGCAGATCAATTCAAAAACCGTTTTGTCTGATAGTGGAACGATCTCTGAGGAGTCGTCTATCCTTAATTTTCGTGCACTGAACATTCGTGAAGCGCATGAGCGTCCGGAAGCAATGGAAGAGGCTTCTGTAATGATGGTGGGCCTGAATCCTGAGCGTGTGATGCAAGGACTGGTTCAGTTGCAATATCAGAAAACTGGAGAGGAGCGCAACTTCCTTCCGGTAGCTGATTACAGTATGCCTAATGTGTCTGACAAAGTGGTGCGGATTATTCTTTCGTATACAGATTACATCAAACGCGTTGTTTGGAGCGAATAAATTGCTATTATATTTTTATTATTAAGATACATGGTTAATATTTTGAATTCCAGATAAATAGTTTGCTTATTTTGAGTACATAATGTTAAAAATAATATTTATTCATTTTAATTAAATCTTATTTGTATATTTGTATTTGCTTTTTGAAATGAGTTGTTTGTAGCAGATAAAACATGAGAATACTACTAATTTCCCAGCACTTCTATCCGGAGAGCTTTAAATGTAATGATGTTGCTTTTGATCTGGCCAAGCGTGGCAATAAAGTGACTGTATTGACCGGGATTCCCAATTATCCTAAAGGGTCTTTCTTTGACGGCTATGGTCTCTTTAAAAAGAGACGCGAGAAAGTAAAAGGGGTTAGAATTATCAGACTCCCTTTAATTCCTCGTGGTAAAAGCAGGGCAATAGAACTTGTATTGAATTATTTTAGCTGGAGCATAATTGCGACTATCTGGATGTTCTTCCATGCATTGGTACATAAATATGATTGTGTGCTGGTGCACGAAACATCTCCGGTGATGCAGGCATTCCCGGCTGTGGTAGTTAAGAAGATACAGAAAATACCATTCTATTTCTGGGTGCTTGATCTGTGGCCTGAAAGTCTTTGCTGTGCAGGGAACATTAATAATAAGCATGTTCTAGGCTTCTTTGACGGAATGGTTCGTTATCTGTATAAACAAGCGGATAAGATTTTGATCAGCTCGAAGGGTTTTAAATGCTCCATCTGTGAGAAAGGTAACTTTGCCAGTAAGATAGTCTATTTTCCCAATTGGGCGGAGGATGTATTTAAAAGTGATACTCCTTACCAGATTCCTGAACTACCGGATGGATTTAAGATAATGTTTGCCGGTAATATTGGTGAGGCACAGGATTTTGACCATATTATGGAGGCTGCATTGCTGCTTAAGGATAATAAGGATATAAAGTTCGTTCTGGTGGGTGATGGAAGAAAGAAAGCCTGGATTGAGGACTTTGTGGAAAATGAGCGGCTGCAGGAAACAGTTCATTTGATGGGAAGGCATCCGTTACAGGCAATGCCGGCCTTCTTTAACAAGGCTGATGTGATGTTGGTCTCATTGAAAGACTCAACAATCTTTAATCTGACAGCTCCGGCTAAACTGCAGGCTTATATGGCTTCAGCTAAGCCTATTGCAGCAATGCTGAATGGAGAGGGTGCTGGTTTGGTGAAAGAGGCAAAATGCGGAATGGCTGTACCGGCAGAGAATGCTGAAGGATTGGCCAAAATTATATTGGAACTTTACAGTCTCGATGCGGGTGCACTGAGAACAATGGGAATGAACGGGAAATATTTCTGTGACCTTCATTTTAATAAAGACAAGTGTATTGATCATTTATGCGATATGTTTGATGAAGATATATTGGTGAGTGATATTGTTGATGAAAAAATTGCTTCGTAATGTCAAATATAGATATAATTGAAGGTGGCATCTTTGCGGATGCCCGTGGTCAGATTCGCTATGTGAACGACTTTGATTTTAAAGGGGTAAAGCGCTTCTATGTGATTGAACACCCTGATATATCAGTGGTAAGAGCATGGCAAGGGCATCAGTTTGAGCGTAAATGGTTCTATGTAACCAAAGGTTCTTTCTGTGTGGCATGGGTGAAAATTGATGATTGGGAAAACCCCTCAATGGAGTTGAAACCTGAATATGTTGTGCTCAAAGATAATGAAAGTAAAATTGTATGTGTTCCCACGGGCTATGCAAATGGCTTGAAGGCATTGGAACCAGGTTCTAAAATAATTGTTTACTCGGATATGGATGTGGAGGAATCAATCAAAGAGAAGATTCGCTACGATAAAGATATGTGGATGGATTGGGAGAATGTTAAGCCATAACGGATTTCGGGATTTAATCGAAACCCATTCTATAAATATTTAGCAAGGATTTGTATTTCCTTGCCAAGACGGCTGCCTGTCTTCCTTATGTATTATCTTAATTCAAGATTTTAGGGAGTGTGGTGGCTGTTTTTGGCTTTATAATTAGAAGTTTTGATTGTTTAATGTTCTCGGAAAGTATATTATGTTTGTAATATTTTATTATTTATAATGGGGAAAGGTGTTGTTTTTAAAAGAAAAGTGCAAAAAAATATTGCTGATGCTCTTTTTAAAAGAAAGGTGGCGTTTGGTAAAGATAAATCACTTTATCGAAAAAGGATGCAATATGTACCAGCTTCTGCATTAGGAGGAATTATGAATCTTAAATATCATTTTTTTGATTATGAAAAAATCCTTGCTCCGGATTTTTTTTCATTAATCGATAATGAAGAGGAAGTTCTTGCTTTTATAAAGCAAATTCGACTTTGCTTTGCCAAGCATAAGAAGGTTTTTGTTGTACTTAGTTCTGTTAAGGTAGTCACAAATGATGCGATTCTTGTTTTATTGTCAAATATGATCCAATTCAGATCTCATAAAATTGATTTTAATGGCAATTTTCCCAGAAATGTGGAAGCAAAAAGAAAAATAGAAGAATCGGGTTTTTTTGAGCATCTATACAATACTATTAGAGTTGAAGATAGTTATTCTATAAAATCTATTAAAAGTTCAATTTATACACATGCCCAACGTAACGTCGCTCCTGAAATTGCTGATTCTTTAATAAAGCAAGCTAGTAAAATGATTTGGGGTGTACCTAAAAGATGCCCTGGGGTACAAAGGGCTTTTATAGAATTAATGCATAATACAAATAATCATGCAAGTGATATTGCTGGGGAGAAACATTGGTGGGTTTCTGTAACCCATGATAAGAAGAACAAAACCGTACTTTTTTCTTTTATCGATTTTGGTATCGGCATTTTTAGAAGTTTAAAAGAAAAAAAACCAGGAGATAAATTTTATGAATGTGAGACAGTATTTCGAAAGTGTTTTCCATGGGCAGATACAAATGATAAGCAATTAGAATTAATATTGAAAGGAGAACTACATAAGACAGTTACAAAAAATTATTATAGAGGAAAAGGGCTGCCTGGTATTTATGAAGCTTTTAATGTTAATAAGTTGGCTTCTTTAGTTATTATTTCTAATAATGTTTATGCAAATGTGGCAAAAAACGATTATCATTTGTTAGATAATGAATTAATAGGTACTTTTGTATCTTGGGAAATAAATGAAAATATAATTAACTTACCATGGGCGTGATAAAAATAAAAATAGCAGTAGATTTCACTAGAACGCCAGGAGCCAGATATCCTGAAGAAGGTCCATATCCTGGCGTTGATTTTAGGAATAAAGTATTATTGCCGAAATTGAAAGAGGCAATATCTCTTAATGAAAAATTGTTAGTCGATTTAGATGGCGTTTCTGGTTATGGTACATCTTTTTTGGAAGAATCTTTTGGAGGATTATTAAGAGAAGGTCAGTTATCATATGAAAATTTAAAAAAAACATTAGAAATAATATCTAATGAAGACCCTTCTTATATTGAAGAAATTAATCAATATATAGAAGATGCAAAAAAAAATTCATAATTTAATTCCAATACTAACTCTTATAAGTATAGGCTGGTGCTCAGGCCAGTATTTTGAAAATTTTTCATTATTTGCTTATTCCACTGAAATAGAGTTAATGGATGTAATAACCTTAGCTGTAACAGTATTTATAGCTTGGTATGTTGCTCAGATCTTACAGAAGCGTGGTCAGGATGAAAGATTTGAAAAAGAATTAATAATAGCCAGAATTGATGATGTTGATAATGCCTTGATAAAATTGTCGGCTATTTGTTTTTCTAAAGATCCTGTTAGGTATGACGAAGTAACACATATATTGTCAAATACTAGAAAATGGACTAAACGGTTCCGGCAAATTATTGAGGAAAGATATAATACATTGCATGAAAAAGAAGAGAATAGATTTGTAAGTGTATCGCGTAAAATTATTGAGGTGAATAGATTATGCACTTACACGCCGCCAGCAGGAATTGATGATGATATACAAATATCAAATGGAACGATAATTTATACAAGCCAAAGATGTCTTCAAATAGATGCTGTTTTAGAAAGTATTAGAGATGAATTACTACAATTGAAAATAATTGTAAATAATCACTGATATGTATTTGTATATAGATTTTGTACCACAAATGAAAGTAATCGATTTTTGGTATTTTAAATAAATATATAGTATTTTTTTATAGCATATGCTGAACCTTACTGAGATTTGAATTCGGGTAATCAATAGTTTTACCTATAAATAATAATTTGATAATAGGCTTAAATAACGAGGGACCTGATTCTTATTATTGAAGATGTTGCGTGACAATATGACATAAGAATCCCGATAAAGCTGCAACTTTACTGGGATTTTAAAATTTGTGATTAATTTTTCTTTTCACGTTGTGAGAGTGCACTGCCTGCAATACTTTTAGTTCTGTACGCATTTAATATTTGGCTCTTGACTGGCTTTTCCTAAACCTCTATTTTTGTGACATACTAATAAAGTATAATGTGTTCTACCTAATCTCCAAAACATTTACTCTATTTCTTAATCCAATCACCTGGATTGTCATCTTATTGCTGATAGCGTATAAAACGCGGAAAAGAATTTTTCTGCTTTTTGCGCTGTTGGCACTTCTTGTTTTTACGAATGGTCCGTTGTGTAACAAGGTGATAACATCTACAACACAAGAATATAGTAATGAACATTTTGATGCTCATAAAAAGTATAAAGTGGCTTTAGTGATGGGTGGGTTCTCAGAAATTGACCGTACGAATGGTGTGCTAAATTATACTGAAGCTTCCGGTAGATTATGGGAGTCGGTAAGGCTGTATAAAAGAGGACAGGTAGAGAAGATTCTTATCACGGGTGATAATTGTTGCCGGGATACGGTTCTGTTTTTCAACTATATGAGGGAACTGGGTGTGCCTGGTTCGGCTTTTATTATTGAACCAAGGGCTCTTAATACAAGACAAAATGTGGTTTATACTATGCCTTTGATAAAGGGACGATACAAGGATAAAGAGATGCTGTTAATTACGTCGGCCCTGCACATGAAGCGGAGCCTTGCATGCTTTGCCCGTGAGGGAGTTTATCCGGATTTCTATTCGGTAGATACGCATCAGGGAATACGATATACTGCCAGAGACTTTTATCCGAACTGGCACATTGCTTGTATATGGCAGGCGGTTTTCAATGAATGGATTGGGATGGTTGTTTATCGAATTGCAGGGTATGCATGATATTAAACGCTAACTCCATTAGTTATAGTTATTAACTTTAATAGAGGAAAATATTATAGAATTAAAAATTAACCCAACTCGATCTAATAGTTTTAAAAAAAACAGTAAAGAAGCGTGTTTATTTAGTTAATTTATTGATATATTTGCGCATATTTTAATAGATAGAAGATAGAGATGAATAAAAATACAACTAATTTTTCAGAAAGAAATGGATATGTGATACCCCAAAAAATATTCATTAGAGAAAAATTAACGCCTGAATTAATCACGGCAATCTGTAATTCTCTTGAACTTTTAAGAAGAAAAGATTGTTTGTTTTATTACAATCTAGAAAAATACATGTGGTGCAAAGTATTTAATAATAAATTAAAGGATTTTGATGCTTACACTGAAGGATACAAAACTGTTTCTTTTGATTATATTGAAAATCCTGAAAAACTGTGGTACGAGAAGTTATCACTGTGTGAAAGGAGTACTCTGTTTTCGGAAAAATTGAATCAATAGTGCTTATTTTATTCTCCGCATATATTACGGCAAATACAGGCCTTAATCTCCGCATTGGAACAACAAAACCAGGGAAATGAGGTGAAGAATCACAAAAAGAGTTCGTAGCTAGTGTTTCGCCCCCCTTCATCTGTTTTACGCATCACGCCTTTAGTTATTAAATCCTGTATATCACGTAATGCAGTATCGGGAGAACATTTAGTAATCTTTCCCCATTTGGAAGAGGTTAGTTTTCCATCGAAACCATCCCAAAACAAATTTACCATTTTAATTTGCCGTTCATTCATCGAAACCAAACGATGGTTATCCCAGAAAGCAGCTTTCTGTAAAATTGTACTGATTGACTTCTCGGTATCAAGTAATGCAGCTTCCAGGCAATCAAGAAACCATGTAAGCCAGCCTGTTATATTTAAACCTCCTTTTTGTGTTTTCTCCAATATTTCATAATACCCTTTTCGCTGTTTACGTATTTCAGCAGACATACTATAAAAACGATGTGGCATTTCATCTGCACGAGCTAAAAACAAATCGGTTATCGTTCGGGATATACGTCCGTTTCCATCATCAAACGGGTGAATAGTTACAAACCATAAGTGAGCAATAGCAGCTTTCAGAACCGGATCTATTTTTTGATTATCATTTGCCCAGGCTAAAAACAACTTCATTTGATAAGGCACATAATTTGAATCAGGAGCTTGATAATGTATTTTCTCTTTTCCCATTGCTCCTGATATGACTTGCATTGGTTCTGAACCCTGTTGCCAATTGGCAACCGTTATTTTGTAAACTCCACTTCTCCCCGTAGGAAATAAAGCAGCATGCCAGTTAAAAAGACGTTCATCCGTTAATGGCAGCATATAGTTTTGGGTAGCATCTATCATCACCTGCACCACTCCATCTACATAACGGTCTGCTTCGGGCAATCCTTCTATTTCTATCCCCAAATGACGAGCTACGGAAGAGCGTACCTGATCTACATTCAATATTTCACCTTCTATTTCAGATGATTTTGTAATGTCGGCCGTTAATGTATTAAGCATTGCACTATTTTTCAGATCAAAACCGAGCACACCCATTTTGCCGACAAGCTTACCTTGTAAACTCCTTACTCTACCTAATTTATAGGATAGTTTTGCGTCATCCCAAATAAAGTGAGGCCACTCTTTTTGTTGCCAGATATAGATAGGTTTCATATTCTCCGTATATTTTGCGGTAAATATAATCATAATCTTCTAACATCAGACTTTTATGACTCGATTTTCCATAATTTATGTATCTTACACCGGATTGTGTGGTGGTTGCAAACTCTATGCTGGCTACTCGTATAAGCTTTATGAACGATATTTATTATGCTAAACAAACATTTTCTTAGAATTTACGGAATTGCAACCGGGCATAAGTGGAGTTTAGTGTGAGCTGCTTTGAACTGAGGTTCTCGATGCAAAAGGATTGAATGGTGTCATTCATGCCATAAGCTGCCACATCTCTTATCTGGCAATTACGGATAACAATGTGGATGGAATCGTTCTGATAACTAAAGGTGCCATGGCATCCTTTTGAGCCTTGCAGCTGAACCATGTGCAACTGGATGCAATAATAGAGCTGAGTGGGTACTTCAGCTGGTTTATCTTTCTTCTCTATCTTCATCAATTGCCACATGCCATCCAAATCTCCGTTAATGGAGGCTTTTTGGCACGAGGTGATGCTTGCAAGGGCAAACAGGAGCAGGAGGATATGTATTTTTTTCATATTCTTTATTATTTTGTAAGCAGCCCTGTTTTACGAATGGTAAGCATGCCGCCGGTATTGTGGCCCAACATGCTGCCACGGTCAGTGGCGCCGGAGGCGGTAAGGCTCCAACCGGCAAGCTGGCGGGGAGTGTAAGTAAGCTCGACCAACGCGGAGGTATTCTTTTTAACTTCTTTGAACGGCACATCATAGGTGCCCCAGTTATCACTGTGTGAAAGAAGAATGCGGTACTGAATCTCATCTGTGGGTTGCCCTGATATGCCTAAGTGGTGAGCGATAATGCGATTATTGGTAAACTCAATGATTCCGTTGGTATTATAAACAGGAGAGGTGAACAGCGGATTGCCTATGCCCATGCCCCAGTGTTGCCAGCCGGTGTAAAAGCCATGGTTGTAATAATTGTCACGGGCACTGATTTGCTCATTAATTACATTATTATGATCCCAGTACACCGGTCCCGATTGATCTTTACTGCCAATGTATTCATACACCAGGCCACTTACAAACGGATTGGGGGGAGGGGTGATTTTAATGCCAAGCATTCCGTCTTTCCACGGGTATTCCATCACCAGCATGGAGTGATCTTCATAGTAATGCTCATAATAGGCTCGCAGGTTCCAGTTTTTGAGGTGATAGTTAAGTGAAAAATGATAGCTGCCCAATTGATTGCCTTCTATATTGAGCTGATCGCTGACAGGTGTATCTTCGCCTCCTGCCGAGGGAACCAGTACTTTGAGGTAATCGGTTATTTGGGAAGGCATTTTAAATGTGTTGCCATTACGGTATTGTGTGCCTTCAAACTGGGCTTCCATCTGCAATCCTATTTCAAAGGTTAAGGGACAAACATTCTCTTTTGCCAGTTTTAAATAGAGTGCCTTGGAGTGATAAAGCACACCGGTGGTGCGTTTGCTTAATGGCGCGGCAAACTCTTTTTGCCAGTTATCATCCGTGAAGCGCCCGTAGGCAACGTGTCCGCGAAATGAGAGCCAGCGACCGGTGCCGGGCACGATAACATAATTGGGAAGCCCCGCCCGCACCTGGGGGATGGGGCGTGCATTGCCCGATGAGGTGAGCCCGCCGCTGGATAGCTGTGGGTTAACAAACTCTCCGTGCATCTCCTTACTGCCAATACTGATTTCTGCTTTTTTATATCTGATATCCAGATAGGCCTGCTGAACAATAAAGCCGGAGGTGAAGTTATAGGCTCCTGCCAGCTGGAGGCCATAGCCATAGGTGAATTTCTTATCAGTATCGGGCGAACGAAAAATGCCGGCAGACATATATCCATTGTTCGTAGTGATGGAAGACAACCCATGCTTATTTGCATGGAGCCACAATGGAGAATGATTGCCGGAGGCAACTGTTAATCCACTTTCTACAGAATAAGTTGTTTTTTTATCAATCTGCGCATTTACTGTGACAGAGAGAGTAAGGGTGATAAAAAGGATTACTTGTTTTAGCAAAATATTCTTTCGTTTGTTATTAATTTATAACATTATTTTAATACGCAAAGGTATTTATTAAATTATATAAATAGTCATAGTTTTAGTAAAATTAATATAACAGACGGCTATTAGGTTGAAAGTGAGGTGTTTTTATTTAAAATAAAATAAAATTGGACTAAAAGGAGTTTATTTATTTGTGATTTAACATATTAATGAATTTTTATCATTACTTTTGCGTCTGATTATAATTTAACATTAAATGCACTGATTGCAAAAAAGAATATGATAAACGACGATTTTCTATATCCTATATTGTTAATTTTTCCCTTGCTTCTTGCTGCTGCTCTTGAAATGATGGCATTGCCACGTATAATTTACATTGCAAAGAAAAAAAACATTTATGATATACCAAGTGGACGTAAGTCTCATATAACCCCCATTCCCCGACTGGCCGGGATTACTTTTTTTCCTATATTGCTATTTGTGGTCTCTGTTTTTATTCTTATTCAATCTGTGCAAACACCACTTCAATCTATATTAGATTATGAACCGACATTGAAAAGATTGTTTGGACTGATAGGAGGAAGTATACTTCTGTGGTCTGTAGGAATCAAGGACGACGTGGTGGGTGCGCGTTACAGAGATAAAATGGTTGTTCAGTTTTTATCGGCGGTTATTCTTGTTTCAGGCGATTTATATATCAATGACTTTAACGGATTGTTTGGTATAGGAGTGGTTCCTGTATGGGTGGGAGTTCCTTTCACCGTGTTACTGGTGATGTTTATAACCAACTCCATTAATCTGATAGACGGAGCTGACGGGCTGGCTTCGGGCATATCGGCAGTGGCACTCATATCACTGGGAATCTTATTCCTGATAAGAGGTATGTATTTCTATTCACTTATATGTGCTATTTTGGTGGGCATACTGATACCCTTCTTTTACTACAACGTATTTAAAACCTCCCGCAAGGTATTTATGGGTGATACGGGTTCGCTTACCCTGGGTTTTTTTCTGGCCTATCTGGGTGTGCGCTTTGCCATGGATGTTCCGCACGCCTATAATGCATATGAATTCAGCTCACCGGTGATGATATCGTTATCGGCACTGTTTATTCCCTTATTTGATGCATTGAGGGTGATGCTTGAACGTGCCTGCATGGGCAAGTCAATGTTTATGCCCGACAGGAGACACATTCACCACAAGTTACTGGACCTGGGATTCTCTCACCGCAAGGTAATGGTTAGCCTCGTTCTTTGTTCGGCACTGCTGGTTTTGCTTAATGTGCTGGTGGTGAGTGTGCTTAATATCAACATCGTATTTGTAATCAATATTGCTCTTTGGATAGGATTGGTTACTGTTTTGAATATGCATCTGAAGAAAAAAGGAAAGCCTTTAAGCTAAAGAATATTTCCTATTAATGAATAAAATTGGTTAAACCAACCTATTTTGTTTGCTAAGAATAAGAATTAGGAGTAATTTTGCCGAACCTAACCAATACTTAATTCTTATTTTTCAGACATGTTGAATTTTAAAAAATGGATTTACAAATACGACGAAAACGGATTTGTAAACAAAAAGCACGAGCAATTAGAGAAATATCTCATGATTGGATTCGTAGTAGTTATTTGTATTGTTTTTCTTTCACTAGTGGCATTGGTAATTATAGAAACTTAGAAGAAAAGTAATAATAAAAGCCCCGCTATCACGTTTTGTGAATAGCGGGGCTTTTGTTTTTAAAGCAATGTTTTATAAAATTAAGCTTTATATATTAAAAGGAATTATAAACTTCCGAAGTCCGATAATTCTGCCTACTTTTGCATCGCTAGCTAAAAATACCATTTTTGCCTGACTATATAATGAATACAACGAAAAGAAGATCAATATGATTCTAAAGGGTTTTACGTGTTTTATAAAAAAATGCCAAAAAAAGCTTCCGGCAATTTATTTACTCCTATTTATATTTATTTGCTTGCCTGCCAATGCGCAAACCATTAAGGTGCGGGGTACTGTTTTGAATGAAGCGGGAGAGCCTGTTAGCATGGTTAATGTTACAAATGTAGAGGAAAACTTATCTGTGAGCACCAACGAGGATGGTAAGTATGCCATAGTGGTTAGTAACAGGGGAAAGCTGAAATTTACTCATATGAACTATAGCGCGGAGACTGTAAGCGTGAAGGGGCAACTGAAAATTAACGTTACCTTGAAAAAGAAGGCTTTAATGATTAAGGAAATAGTGGTTAACGGCAAACAGAAAAAGAAAAAGGACCCTGCTATTGAACTTACTGACATAGAGATACATGGGAACTGGGCGGTGGTGAAAACCTCTATAAGCCCCAATACCCGGTTTAGTTCGTACAACCGGTTACTGATGCAGCCTTATGTGTATAATGAAACAAAGAAGAAAAAATACTTTCTGAAACCTATCTCCCTGGACGGACGGGAATATAATATTACCCAGGAGCGCATGTATGACTTTGATATTAAGAAAGATCCGCTGGCCGATTATATTGTGAAAAAGGAGGAGGAACGAATTCCGTATGTGGATTCTCTGTACATGGAAAATTTGAATGACCTGTGGAGATGTGATGCTATTCAGACTGTGGAAAACTATAAGGAGATTCTTTTTAGCGATACGGTGGTGATAGCCAACGGGATTGTTAATCCGCTGAAATTTCTGAAGTTCGATTTTGGGGGAGATCTGATGAGTGATCCTTCCTTTTTACCCATGGATGAGCCTCAGCTAAGGGATGATAAGGATGAAATGCGTCTTAAATTTCCTATAGGAAAGGCCAATCTGGATCTTAAGGACTCAACTACCGTGGCGGATTTGAATTTGCTGAAGAGCAAGCTGAAAGGGATTGAGGGGAATCAGGATGCTCAGTTGAGCGCTTTTGAAATCAGAGGTTTTGCTTCTCCTGAGGGGAATTATGAAAGAAATGTGGAGCTGGCTGCCCTGCGTATGGATGTGGCCATGAAGGAAATTCTGAGTGTGCTGAGTGAAGGTACACGTGAAAATATAAAGCCAAAAAGAAAATCGGATGTGGAGAGCTGGCAAACGGTGGCGGATTTGATGTTAAAGGATTCGTTGAAAGATAAGGCAACCGGGATAAAGGATATTGTTGAGAAGTATTCACGAGATATTAACCTGCAGGGCAAAAAGATTATGAAACTGCCTTATTACAGAGAGATAGCTGATAAATACCTGCCTAGGTTGCGTAAGGTGGAATATGAGTATTCGTTTAAGGTATATCGGTCTTTAACGGCCATGGAGATAAAGGAATTATATGATAAGAATTATAAGGAGCTGACTAAGTTTGAGCTTTTTAAACTTTACAGAAGTGAAAAGGATTCATTGAAGAGTGAGGCTATAGCCAGAAAGGCTCTGGAGGTATATCCTAATTTTACGGCTGCTGCCTGCGATTTATCGGCAATGTGTTTGAGAAGGGGTGCTAGTGATACGAAGATACTGGAACGTTTTGTGGGTGAAAAGGCTCCCGACCAGGTTAACCTGAACCAGATTGCTGCTTTGCTGCACGAGAGACAATTTTCAAGAGCCGACTCGCTGCTGGGTTTTATAAAGGATAGCCGCAATGCCAGAGAGATAAAAGCGTATACGGAGGTGTTGAATCACCGGTTTAGTGATGATAATTTTGATGTTGTGGCGGAATCGGGGAAAGTGAACGAGGTGGCGATGTTACTGGCTATGAAGAGAAATAATACGGCATATAAGAAATCGGCCGGGTTAACGGAAGAGACTGCCGAAAACTTCTACATAAAGGCTGTTTGTGCCAACCGGGCATCGAGAGAGGCTACCGATATAAACTCAAACGCGATGTTGTATATGGAAGCGCTGGATAATTTGAAGAAAGCAATTGATATGGATGCTGCTTATAAGAGTATGGCAGAGAATGATGCTGATATCATTGACTTATTGAAAGATTTAATGTCGCAGAAAACCGCACAGGTGGACGGGAAGAAGTAATGGAATTAAAAAGAACCGAACGAATGAAACGATATCTATATTTTACCGGAATAATGCTTATTTTTGCTTTTTTGGAACTTGGTGCGCAGACAAGGGAATCTAATTCCGATTATCTGAAACAGACTTTGCAAAAGGTACCAAAATATAAAGGATTTGAAGGGGCGGACTCTATCCCGCACTATTTTTTACAGCTTTATGGTGGCTCTACGTTCTCTCTGGCTCCGGTCACTAAAGGGCTTCAGCATCCGGGAGCGGAGGCGGGGCTTGCAGTGGGTAAGTGGCTGACTCCCATTCACGGGGTGAGGCTGGGATTGTTTGGGAAATACTATATCTCGTATCCGGTGAGGAAAACAGTGAAATCGAATGAACTGGGTGTGAGTGTGGATTATCTGATGAACATATCGGCCCTGGGAAGGAATTTTAATGCGGACAGGAAATTTGAACTGCTGGGTATTGTGGGTGGTGAATATGTGATGCCACCATTTGATAAAAATAATAATGGATCGTTTGGCATAAGGGCGGGATTACAGGCACGCTATGCCCTGAACCAGGGAAGTGTGTTTTTTATAGAGCCGCGGATTGGTATGTATTCGGATAATCTGGATAATACGGATAGCTGGCGGGGATATAACGTGGCAGGTTCTATAGTGGCTGGTGTGGAGCTGAGAACTACCCCAAGGAATAAGCGGGCTACTGAGAGGTTCAGCTCAACGGCATTCAAGGATAATACATTTCTGCTTTCGGGATTAGGTATTGGAAGCCTGGTGGCGCAAGGTGGTTCGGATCTTGTGAAGTATGCCGGAGGAAGCTTTTTTGCGGGTGTGGGAAGATGGTTTTCTCCTTTCTCGGGTGCCCGTGTGGTGGGAAAGGCTTCTGTATATAAATATCCGGTAACTAAAAGTAAGGTAAGCAGCATTGGCGCGCAGGCGGATTATCTGCTGAATATAAGTAATGCATTTTATGGTTACAACCCTGAGCGAATATTTAATCTGATTGGAGTGGGAGGGGTGAATTATGAGCTCCTGAAAAACAGGGAGGATGTTGCTTTGTTGGGCGTGGGGGCCGGGTTGCAGGCATCTGTGAGGCTATCGGATGAGTTTAGTTTCTTCGTTGAGCCACGTCTGAACTTTTATCCTGATAAGTACTATGCAACAGGAACGAACGGACAGGGCAAATGCCGGGCTAATTTTATGATAA
This sequence comes from Bacteroidaceae bacterium, assembly GCA_963667395.2. Taxonomy (GTDB): domain Bacteria; phylum Bacteroidota; class Bacteroidia; order Bacteroidales; family Bacteroidaceae; genus Bacteroides. Next base: position 1,770,859 of record CAXXJL010000001.1, on the reverse strand, counting down.
ACGCCGGATTAGAGCTTAGATCGAATCCAGTAAGGCGGGTTTCGTTATCTTCACGCGAGAAGATGATTAATGATAGCTGGCTGGATAATATGTTTGTTGGAGCTTCTTTTGGACTAAACTCACCGCTTAAGCAGGCTGCTTTTTTTAAGAACAATGTGGACCCCCGAATGACAGGATACGTAGGGAAATGGTTTACGGGGACATCGGGAGTGAGGCTCTCGGCGGATTTAGGTAAACTGTGGGAAAGTCGTAAAAAACCGGAGGCGAAAATAGCGACTATTGGTGCGGACTATCTATGGAATATCACCTCTTTTATGAATGGTTATGATGCTGAACGAAAATTTGAGCTGATAGGTGCCGTGGGTGCAAACCTGGCTTTCCGCTCTTTTCAACTGGATAAAAAGACGTATTTGGGTGGTGAAGTCTCCTTGCAGGGATTGTGGAATGTTACCCCGTCATTGGGACTGTTCGTGGAACCGCAGCTGCGTCTTTATGATGATAATTTTGCGGAACATAGCGTTTATTTTGCTAAGATGGATGGTGTGTTTGCTGTGATGGGGGGTGTGAATCTCCGCCTGAAGAATTGCACCAGGGAACAAAAGCAATTATTCAGGAATGAGGATAAGAATCATTCTTACTTCTCCTTTTCGGGGGGAACTACTTTTATAGCCAGCCACATAAGGCGTGATAATGCATTTGGAATGTCGGGGCAGATGGCTTTTGGTAAGTGGTACAATCCTGTTGCGGGATGGAGAATGGGTGTGAACGGTGAATATAAGCAGGAAAACAGGGTGAGATATTTGTACGGAGGTGTTGAAGCGGATTATATGCTGAGCATCTCGAACATGGCGTTTGGGTATGATCCGGACAGAAGACTGGGCCTGAATGCTTTTGCAGGGCTGAACATGGGTATGGATTACGAACGTGCGAATCTGGAATTTGCTCCGGGACTAAGTGCGGGAGGACAAGTGGTGTTCAAAGCATCTGATGATATTGATTTATTTGTGGAACCCAAAGCAACTTTGCGCGGATCATTCCGTAACAGCTCTAACGGGGCAAGGCCGGTGATGAATGTGCAGGTGGGTTTGAACTATAAATTAGCTTCGGCTAAAATAGCCAATGCACAGGATTTTAAAACGGATGGGCACTCTGACTATTTTATATCAGCAAACCTGAGCGGAGGGATGTACAGTAGCGCATTTACCGGTGGTTCCCTGGCTAAGAATCCGTTTGGAGCCTTTGGCGTAGGGGCAGGTAAAAGAATGAGTCCGGTTTCTTATGTGCGTTTAGGGTTAAACAGAAAGGTATTTGACAATGCCAGAAAAGAAGGTATTTGCCTGACAGCCATTAACGCCGATTACCTGGCCAACCTCAGTACGCTGGCAGCCGGATATGATAATGACCGTAAATTTGAGCTTCTGGGTGTGATAGGTGCCAGCATGAATTTTACGTCGAGAGAGGGTGAGAAGACCACTCCGATGGGACTTAAAATAGGTATGCAATCGAAAATAAATCTGTCGGGGAAATTAGATTTCATACTGGAACCGGCACTTAATATCTATAACCGTTCCATTGATAAGAGTGACCCAAGACGAGGAAAGGCAATAGGTGAACTAACCGTGGGCGTGAATTACAAATTATAAGAAATAAAGAATATGTGCGGAAAACTATTAAATAAAAGATTAGGTAAACTAATTATCTTTTCCTTGTTGCTTTCATGCTGTTCTGCAGCTATGGCACAAAGAATAGCGCTGAAAACGAATGCTCTTTACTGGGCCACCTTATCTCCGAATATAGGAGCTGAATTTCGCTTGTCGAGGCATTACACCCTGGACTTGAGTGTGGCCGGCAATTTCTCGTCGACCATTGGCAACAACAATCTGAAGTTTCAGCAGGTAGCACCCGAGCTAAGATACTGGTTTAGCCGCCCCATGGCCCGTCATTTTGTTGGCTTAACCACCTTTGCAGCCAATTATAATCTCAGAATAGGTGATAATAGATACGATGGTGATGCCTTAGCAGCCGGATTAACCTATGGCTTTGACTGGGTAATTAGTCGCCGGTGGAACATTGAAACAACCCTTGGCGCAGGGGTGGTAAAGTACCGGTGCTTTGATTATCCCGTTGATGGGGTTAAACCGCTTTCTCCAAACAAGGATAAAACCGTATTTGCACCCATAAAAGCCGGGATAACAGTTTCTTATTTGTTATATTGATTCTTTTAGACCTGACTGGAAGTTATCTACTTTTATTAAGTCTTCCTGGGATACAAATTTTGGAAAGTATCTCAGTAAGAATTTAACGACTGGAATTTCGATAAAGACAACCAGAATGAACAATGCCCCGGACAGTAACCAGCCATTACTTATGAAACTCAGAAAATAGCCTGATATATAAAGCAGGACCCAATGGGTGCCCAGTACAATGATGCTGTATCGGCCAAGGAATGAAATGACTGGTATTTTTGTGATTAACTTTGAGAGTAACATTACAAACAGGGTTCCACTTATGGCAGATACATAAAACGTGAAAATATTTCCGCTATATGTATTTGTCACTATTTCTATTTTTTCGGCCAGGAAGTAAACGATTAGCCCACAAAGTACAAGCAAAGCAGGTATGTATTTATCTAACTTCCGGGTAATGAGAATATCTGTTTCTTCTCTAAAAAAGTAACCTAAATAGTAGAAGGGTAAAACCGTCATACTTGAATCTAGCCAAAGAGGCAGATTTATGTGATAAGATCCTAATGCATATCCTAATATTCCTATTGAGAAGCACATTACAGCCATTATTACTTTTTTACCGTTCTCTTTTATTGTTAATTTACTACGGATAAAAAATACCAGATAGAATAATAATGAGGTTTCAAACAGAGTGATAAGAAACCATAACGGAGGATTGAGATAGACAAATTCAGACTGAATGTTGATGACTATTTCATGAAAAAACATTTTTATTTTATCAAAGTGTCCAAGTACGGTCCATCCAACTGCATAGAGCAGATATGTGGTGACCGTAAAAAAGACAAACGGAACTACTAACTTATTGGTTTTTCTTAAAGTGAAATTGAAAAATCCGCCATATTTCTTAAAGAAAAGACCTGATAAAAAGAAATAGAGTGGCATTCTGAAGCACCCCAGCATTATATTTGCATAGGTCTTATTAAAAGGTCCAAAAGTGTGGCTTAGCACTACCAGTAATATGCAAAAACCTTTAGCTAAGTCAATATAGTCAATTCGTTTGTTCATATTTACTGTTATTTGAAATCAATTGTATGATGTGAATTATTTTATTAACAACAAAAGAATAGGAATTGTTGGATATTAATTGTTATATTTAAAAAAGAGTTATTGAACTTAGTCTGTTTAGGGTGCTATGTAATTAAAATTTTATATGAAAACGAACATTAAGATTTGTTTCTTATTTATTCTTGCAGGCTTTGCTAATAATGACTGCAGAGATAATATTGATTATGTGTATGAAAATGATAAGGCGGTGAAGGCGAATGCAAAAGTTGTTTTTGAAGATGACTTTAATACGGCCGGAATACCTGATAAAACGAAATGGGAACTGTGCCCCAGAATGGAAGGTGATTCCTGGGGAAACTATTTTTCAATGAGCTATGATCAGGCTTATGTTAAAGATGGAAAGCTTATACTGAAAGCTGAGAAGGTGAATGGGGAGTATAAATCAGGAGGTGTGTGGTCAAAGGGATTATTTGATTTTACTTATGGAAAAGTAGAAGTTCGTGCAAGAATAAAAACGGGAGATGGCGGGATACCTGCCATTTGGCTGTTGGCATCTACAGGACAACCGCTTGACGGAGAGATTGATATTGTGGAACAATACGACAATAAAGCCGAAGTGCATCATACGGTTCATAGCTATTATACCAATAAATTAGGAAACAAAACCGATCCTGTACGCACTCTGACCGTTCCTTGTAAGGTGAATGAATTCAATGTATATGCTGTGGAGTGGACTTCCGAAAAGGTTTCGTTTTCTATAAATGGAATGGCTACATTAACTTATCCGAATCTTCACCTGGCAAAAGAGATAGTTATGAAGCAGTGGCCTTTTAAAAGAACTTTTTTTATTATTCTGAATTATACTTTAAGTATGTATGGTATTATAAATGATGCTGAATTGCCAGTGTACATGGAGATTGATTGGGTAAGAGTGACTCAATAACCAGGCTGGTTTCGTAGAAACTCCCGTCGGAATTCAGGTAAACTCCCACCAGGTTTTTAAAAAACTGGCGGGAGTTTGACAAGAACGGAAAGGGTATAGCTATTATGGAGCAACCTTGAATGTCTTACCAGCTATCTTAACAATATAAATATGATTTCTCTGAACATAGATGGTGATTATATTATTTGTACCTTGAGCCGTTTCAACTAAAGATCCCATTACATCATATACAAATATAACATCTTCCGGGGTAGCGTTCTCAATGGTAATTACTCCTTGAGATGCATATACCTTTATATCTATGCTGTTTTCTTGTATTGAGGTTCCTTCCTCATTGATAGAACTAAAGCTACTCCACCCGGTTGCTGATCTGTATTTTGAAGAAGTCCCTATGGGAACATATAATTTGCAAACATTTTTATCAACAGAGGTGAAAGTGGTTGAAGTTATGCTTGGCGGGGTTAATGCTTTGCAATGTATATTTGTTAAGCCTGTGCAATAAGAGAATGCCCAACCGCCAATAGATGTTACACTGCGGGGAATGATGAGGGAAGTCAGCGATGTACAATAAGTAAATGCATAAATATCAATAGAAGTAATTCCGGTGCCCATATCCAGATTTGTTAACCCGCTGCAATACCCAAAGGCATCTAAACCGATGAACTTTACATTATTGGGAATTACTATAGTGCCAAGGCTGTAACAATTGTAAAAAGCATTTGTTCCGATTGAAGTTAAGCCTGTACCAATGGAAAGAGAGGTTAATCCGGTGCAGTTATAAAAGGCACCCTCTCCTAAGGAAGTAACATTATTTCCAATGGTAACCGAGCCTAATCCGGTACAGGATTCAAATGCATAGTTATCAATGGACGTGACGGTAGAGGGTATAGTGTAGACAGATGATTTTGAATTGGGATAGGCTATTAATTTTGTTTGTGCTTTGTTAAACAAAACACCGTCAACTGAGCTGAGGATAGGATTAGTAGCAGCAACGTTGATTTGAGTTAATCCTGAGCAAAGAGAAAAAACGCTGTTACCAAAAGTAGTCACAGTACTGGGAATAGTCATAGAGGTTAGTGCTGTGCAACCCCAAAACGCATAATCCTGAATTTTAGTAACACTATTGGGGATTGTGAAGGTTGTTAGCTTGGTGCAATTTGAAAATGTCAGGGTATCAATAACAGATACGCCACTTGGTATTGTTATGGAGGTTAGGCTAGAGCAGTCTTGAAATGCCTGATTTTCAATAGCAGTTATACTATTAGGAAGAATAACCGATGTTAAATTGCCCAAACCAAAAAACATGCCGCGAGGTATCTGGTCTTTTATGATATAAATTTCTCTGCCCAGATAAAAGAATCCTCCCGGAACGATGTTTACACCAGCAATGTTTAGTTTGGTTAACTTCTCCATTTCACGTATAACGTTAATATCAAATCCCTGGATTGATCCTGTGAGAGTTAAATCTGTTACAAGATTCTTTTGATCACCCAGATAATACCCCAAAGAACCGGCGGTGATATTTAAGGTGAGTTTAACTTCCTGTGCTTGCAGTCCCCAACTTTGGGACAGACAGAATAATAACAAGGTGTATTTGCAGAGAGTAGTTGTTTTCATAATAAATAAGTTAGGAGGGTTAAAACTATATGTTTATATTCTGATTTTAGAGAATAAGGCCTTATAGAAAAACAATATCTAACGAAAATAGTTCCTTGAAATTTAGAAAATAGTGTAACCTTTAAACTTTATTTATCTGTAAATTAGCTTTTTAGTTAATAATAATAAAGGAGCAAAAGATAAAACAGGGACCGCCCGCTGTCTGTATACTTAAATAAGTTTACAGTCAGCGGGCGGTCCCACTCTTTATATTAGCAAAGTTTTTATCTTGTTCTGGTTACTCTTACCCAGTCAACCTCCATGTATCCAGGTAAATCTGCGTCTGTAATTGTGGTACCCATGCTTAAGGTGAAGTTTAGAATAATGAAAGACGATTTCTTGAATGGCCATTGCTGTAATGTTGCCTCATTTGCGAGATGTAAATTAGGATAAGTCAATGCAATTTTTCCATTTACAGAATATTCCAGCTTTTCGGGTGTCCAGTTTAACGTATATGTGTTATACTCGCCCACGTTATACTTTGAAGTAGAAGAACGTATAGGATCTAATTTGTTATATTTAATTATATAATTGTTCCATACGGTATGATAAACAAAATTATCGTTGTTAAATTGCTCTACAATATCTATTTCACCTTCACTAGGTATTCCTGATGAATCTAAAAGCCAAATAGAAGGTAGTCCGCCTTGAACAGTTTTTAATCTTGCACGGACTTCTACTTTTCCGTAAGTGAAATCAAATAATCCTTTAGACCAAACGCCTCCGGTTTTATATACTCCATTCACTTTTTCTGCTTTCAAAACTAGATTTCCATTACTAACATACGCCTGATCATAGCTGTTTGAGAAGTAATTGCCCCAGGAATCTCCAGCCATTTTAGGGCACAATGTCCATTTCGTTTTATCAGGTGTTCCATTTGTGTCAAAATTATCTTCAAAAAGAAGATTTGGGTTTGAGACTGTTTTTGTACTGTCGTTTGTGTTATCACTCGCGTTAATGTCTGTGTTTGCATTAGTCACCTCGATTGGTGCTTCATTCATTACGGAATTTTCACTACATGCACTGCTGATACCCACCGTAAAGAGCATCAACAATAAAGTTTTAAAGTTCATCTTCATAAAATACAAATTAGTAATTAATTTAAATTAGGTCTATAACTATTCATAAATACCTTTCTGCAAAGGTACGGCAGAAAGGTTTATAAATTGACCGAGATGACATAAATTAGTGATTATTAGTCATTTAAACATTTAATTTAGTTTACAATAAAAACATATATGATTCTTTATAGTATTCCAGAAACAAAAAAAGAGGGGGGCTTGAATGCTATTTCTCAATTTTATTCAGACATGAAATTATTGTATTTCTACTTTTCGGTTTTTTCATAGTTTCACATAAGATACGTGAAAATAATATCAGATTTTACCCCCATAAATATACAAAATCAGGTGTTTTGACACCGCCTATCAAATAATTGAACCGTAGAAGTCTAATTATGGATGTTAAAAATGCATTTTTTATTTTTATGTACAGTCATAAAAAACAAAAGATTTAAGAAACGAGAAACAATATTTGTGTTTCTGAAATAATGCGACCGGGTATACTCCTTTTTATAATACTTATTGCCGGTAATGAATTGAGGTAAACATATTCCTGTTTTTTAAATTAATAATAAAGGGGTGCAAGCTGTAGTTGTTTTATCATCAAAAAAAACTAGATTAAAAACAATACGAGCGAGTTGAATGTTATAAAGCTATAACAGAACCCTTTTAAGGTTAACTTTAAAAGGGTAAATATCTTGTTCTTGAGTTACTACATTTGTTAGTGACCACCTTTGTTATGTATAAAAGAACCAATATATGAAAGCAGTTATTTTAGCAGGAGGATTTGGAACGCGACTGAGTGAGGCTACTACTCTGATTCCCAAACCAATGGTAGAGATAGGAGGCAAGCCTATTTTGTGGCACATTATGAAAACCTACAGCTATTATGGCATCAATGAGTTCATTATCTGTTGCGGGTACAAAGGGTATATTATTAAAGAGTACTTTGCTAATTATTTCAGGCATAATAGCGATATGACGGTGGATTTGTCTAATAATAAAGTGAAAGTACTGGATAATCATGCTGAGCACTGGAAGGTGACTTTGATTGATACCGGGCTGGCAACCATGACCGGCGGACGTATTAAACGCATTCAAAAATATGTGGGGAACGAACCATTTCTGCTTACTTATGGGGATGGTGTATCGGATGTGAATATATCGCAAACAATCAATGAGCATATTAAAGCGGGAAAGATATTATCGATTATGGCTTTTCAGCCAAGCGGGCGCTTTGGCGCGCTGGATATAGCTGGTAATGGAATGGTTAACTCATTCCTGGAGAAACCTGCAGGTGATGGCGCATGGATAAATGCCGGTTATTTTGTTTGTGAACCACAGGTGTTTGATTATCTGTCAGGGGATGAATCTGAGATTTTTGAACGTGGACCTGTAGAAAGAATTGTTTCGGAAGGACAACTGCACGCATTTAAGCACAACGGTTTTTGGAAACCAATGGATACGCTAAGAGATAAAACTGAATTGAACGAGATGTGGGACAAAGATGCTGCTCCCTGGAGAGTGTGGTAAAATAAAATCAATATGCTTGGAAATGTGTTCTTTGGGAAAAAAGTGCTGATTACCGGAAATACCGGATTCAAAGGTTCATGGTTGTCGTCCTGGTTACTTCTATGTAATGCTGATGTGTACGGATATTCATTGGATATCCCTTCTAATCCATCTATGTTTGAGACACTGAATCTGGCTGATAAGATTCATCATAGATTTGGCGATATAAGAAACAGTGAAGCGTTTAACTTGTATGTGCGGGAGGTGAAGCCCGATTTTATATTCCATCTTGCGGCACAGGCTATTGTTTCAACCTCTTATTCACGACCTTTTGATACGATTACAACCAATGTAGTGGGTACTGCTTCTGTTTTGGAAGCAGTGAAAGAGATGGAGGATAACTGCGTGGTTGTTTTAATTACAAGTGACAAGGCATACGATAATGTGGAATGGATATGGGGATACAGAGAAAATGATGCATTGGGAGGAAAGGATGTATACTCTGGTTCGAAAGGTGCTGCTGAACTGGTTATTAAGTCTTACTGGCACTCATTTCTGAAACTGAAACCGAATATAAAACTGGGAGTGGGAAGAGCAGGCAATGTAATTGGTGGAGGCGACTGGTCGGCAGATCGTATTGTGGTGGATTGCATAAAAGCGTTCTCAACAAATAAACCAGTAGAAATAAGAAGCCCGAAGGCCACTCGTCCGTGGCAGCATGTGCTGGAACCTTTAAGCGGCTATCTGAGACTGGCTCAAAGCTTGTATGAAGGAAATATTCAGAATGGAGAGATTTTTAATTTTGGACCAAAGGCAGAGCTGACTAAAACAGTTGTTCAGTTAGTAAAGGATTTGGCTACTCAATGGGGATTGAATGGAGATAATATTGTAAAGGTGACCGGGCAGATTCCATTTGAGGAGGCAAAGTTATTGAAACTGAACTGCGATAAAGCGCTGGCTTACCTCAACTGGCATTCAACATTGCATTATGAACAAACGGTTAGCTTTATTACTGATTGGTATAAAGTATTTTATAGGGATAAGGATGAAGACATGTTTACTCTAACAATGAATCAAATTGAAAGTTATATATCTGAGGCTCAAAAGCAATCAATAAAATGGACAGAATAGCGATGAAAGGAGTAAGTATATATCCATTAAAGCATATAATTGTTCCCAAAGGAGATATTTATCATGCATTGAAAGCAACAGATGAGGGATTCAAAGGTTTTGGGGAGGCCTATTTCACCAAAATAGCCCATGGCGAGGTGAAAGGATGGAAAAAGCATAACAAGATGACACTGAATCTTATTGTTGCAGTAGGAACCGTGAAATTCGTTGTTTATGATGACAGGGAGGGGAGTGAGACAAAAGGTGAGTTCTGCGAACTTATTTTATCACCGGATGGTGATTACTGTCGTTTTACTTTGGAACCTGGACTTTGGATGGCTTTTACCGGTGTAAGCGAGGGCGAATCAATGTTGCTCGATATTATTGACATGCCTCACGATCCGAATGAAACAGACAATAAAGATTTATCTGAGATTCCATATAAATTTGATATATGAAAACAATACTGTTTAGCATGTCACTGCAAAAAGGTGAGACTTTTGAATACAGGCTTGACATGTACAAAAATGATATATATCCGGGGCATTTTCTTTTTGGAGCACCTGAATTAAGTGACCTGGGATATCGTGTTATTTACAGTGCACCAGAAGATCGTTCAAATATAACAGGGTATATTTCAAGATTTAAAAATCTTCTTAGTTATACAATAAAGATACTCAAAGACAAATCGATTGATATTGTATATTCCGCATATCCGGATGATCTTGATTTTATCATTTATCTTAGAGCACTGAAGATGTATAACCGGAAGATTGTAATCAGACAACAATGTACTGTTCAGAAAGAAAAAGGTTTATTGCGTGGACTGAAACAAAAAATGTATTATAAGGGAATAGATAAACTGATATTTTTTGATAAAAAATCGGCAAACGATTCTATACCAAGCGGATTGGTCTCCGGGGATCAAATCTTTGTAGATAACTGGGGACCGGATATAGAACAATACAAACGAATTCTTGATAAAGCAGGTAACAGGGAATCTAATAAAAAAGTGATATTCATTTCTACAGGAAGGGATAGCAGGGATTTTGAACTCATGTTTGAAGCATTTAACGGACTGGAAGCCTCATTTGAATTTTATCTGATGGATAAGGATTTAGTGGAGAAATATGAAGGGAAATCGGATAATATTCATGTTCACTACCTCAAATCATCTAAAGATTCACCTAAAATTGCCTTAAAGGCTGTTACGGATGCGGATGTAAGTATGTTGATATGCAGACCCACACGGCCCACCAATAATGGTTTTACTGCTTTATGTGAGGCGATGGGGCTGGGAAAGCCTGTGATATTAACAAAAAATCCGTATTATTCAATAGATGTGGAAAAGGAACGTATGGGACTGACTGTACCCATTGGAGATGTGGAAGCTTTGCGCAAAGCTATTCTTACTTTCTACAATAATCCGGATATGGTTAAAGAATATGGTGAGAATGCACGAAAGTTCGCTGAAGAAAAATGCAATTCAAGAATAACGGCAAAGTTACTTGATAATTTGTTTCAAAAGCTATAAAAACTGATGCCTAGCGAGAGGAGTAGAAGAATAGCAAAAAATACTGCTATGCTCTATGTGAGGATGATTTTTACAATGTTTGTATCATTGTATACATCCAGAATAGTGTTGAGCACACTGGGAATTTCTGATTATGGAGTATACAATGTTGTAGGTGGGGTTGTTTCTATGTTTTCTTTTCTAAACGCGGCAATGGCGAATGGAACCCAGCGATTTCTTTCTTATGAACTAGGTAAGGGTGATACATGTCAATTAAAAAAAGTATTCAGTATTACTCTTTCCATCCATATGTTGATTGGATTGGTTATTCTGATTTTAGCCGAAACGGTGGGGCTATGGTTTCTGAATGCCAAACTAAATATTCCGCCGGATAGAATGGTTGCTGCCAACTGGGTGTATCAGTTCTCAATCCTTTCTTTTTTAGTCTCGGTTATTCAGGTTCCATATAATGCCAGCATTATTGCACATGAGCGAATGAATGTATATGCTTATGTAAGTATTATAGAGGTGTTATTGAAATTGTTGATAGTGTTTATTCTTACTCAGATAGATTACGATAAGCTTTCCCTATACGGCTTACTCTATTTTTTAGTAACTATTATTGTTGGGCTTATTTATGGATTGTATTGCAAAATTAATTTCTTGGAATGTAGTTATAATTTTGTTTATGATTCTTCTTCTTTCAAAAAAATGCTTAGTTATGCTGGTTGGAATCTATATGGAAATGTTACTTGCGTGATAGCGGCACAAGGAGTGAATATAATTTTAAATATATTTTTCGGGCCAGTCATTAATGCTGCCAGAGGTATTGCTTATCAGATAAGCAGCTCGATAAATGGATTTGCCAATAATTTTCAGATGGCTGCAAATCCACAAATTATTAAATCGTATGCTGCAGGTGATAATGAGTATATGATGAATCTGATTTTCAGGAGTTCGAAGTTCTCTTTTTACCTGTTGTTCTTTATTGCTTTACCTGTCTTTATAGAAATTGATTTTATCCTGAAGATATGGCTGAAGATTGTACCCGAATATACGTCCTTGTTTTGCAGGCTAATTATTATCAGTGGACTGATAGATGTATTTTCGGGACCATTACAAACTGCAGCTAATGCCACGGGGAAAATAAAGCTATATCAATTTTCGGAAGGAAGTATCATCCTGTTTTTAATGCCTGTTTCATATATTCTATATAAATGTGGATGTGCACCGGAAGCAACATTTTATGTGAGTATAGCCATAGCGATTTGTTTGCAGTTTGTGCGTCTATATATATTGAAAGGTCTGATTCATATTAATATGAAACTCTTTCTTCTGAATATCTTTTTCAGATCAATATTTGTAGGCTTTGCATCAGCAATAATCCCTCTATTGGCAAGAAATGTTTTTCAGAATGAAGTTGTAAGCTTTTTTGTGGTGTGTACATTATGTGTAGTATCATCTATTACAATTATTTATTTACTAGGGTTGAACAGAGCCGAAAAGACATTTGTAAAGGAGAAAGCTATTAAGGTATTCGCCAAAATTAAAATCAAAATATGACTCTTACATTTATAACTAATTTTATAAATCATCATCAGGTACCGGTTGCAGATGAGTTTTATAATACACCAGGATTGAATTATACGTTTATAGCAACCATGGCTCCACTTGAACTATATTTGAAAACCGGATACCCTGACTTCTCAAATAAACCATATTTATTAAAAGCTTACGAGAATGAAGAGAATTACAAAAAGGCCATGGAATTGGCCGAAAAATCTGATGTAGTAATAATTGGTGCTGCTTCTGATGAATTTATAAAAGAAAGATTGAAACAGAATAAGCTTACCTTCCGCTATGATGAACGTTGGCTTAGAAATGGATATCATTCCCTTCTTTCACCCAGGGCTTGGTGGAACATTTATAAAGCACATGCAAAATATAGAGACAAAGAATTATATATGCTATGCGCAAGTGCTTATACAGCATTTGACGCGTCACTTTTTTTCTCTTATCCAAATAAATGCTATAAGTGGGGATATTTTACGAAAGTGGAAGAATTAGATATTGAAAAAGTGGTTCAGGAGAAACGAAACAAAACTATTGAAATATTGTGGGTTGCAAGATTCCTGGATTGTAAACATCCGGAACTTCCTGTGAAACTTGCAAAAAACTTAAAAGATAAGGGATATGAGTTTCAGGTAAAGATGGTTGGAAGTGGTGAACTAATCAAAAAAACAGAACATTTAATAGGTAAGCTAGGAGTTGGTGATTGTGTGTCATTAATAGGGAATATGCCCAATGATGAAATACTATCTTTAATGAAGCAATCGCATATTTTTGTTTTTACAAGCGACCGAAAAGAAGGATGGGGAGCTGTTTTAAATGAGGCGATGAGCAATGGTTGTGCTGTTGTGGCATCAAATATGGTTGGTGCGGCCCCCTATCTTATAGAGCATGGAGAAAATGGATTTTTATTTAAGTCACTTGATTTAGACTCCTTAACTGAGCAGGTTGAATTTTTATTGAATAATAAGCTATTGCGTGATAAACTATCTATTAATGCATATAAGTCAATGCGCGAAATTTGGTCTCCTAAAAATGCTGCAAGTAATTTCCTTAAATTAACTGATAGCATTTTGAAAAATGAAATAGTTGAGATTGAAATTGGTCCTTGCTGTAAGGCTCCTGTTTATAATAAGTGCAGTTGCTAATGTTTAGGTCATAAGTTCTTTTTAAAAAGATTATAATGATAACAATGGTACGTTTTTCTGATCATTTCATTAAACATGAAAGGCTTATTTTGTTCTTCTTAATGGTTTATTTAATAAATCCATTTGGCTACGGAAATTATTCTTTTTTTCTGCTGTTTTCTCTTTTATTATTTGATAAGTTATTAGGGAAATATTTTGATAAGAACTCTTTAATATTATTGGCTTTCTCATTAACTTATGTAGCCATTATATATCAATACCAGGGAGTTTATAATGTAGGGAACTCTAATATGATTGTATACTTAATAGCTCCTATTATGATGTACGAAGTAGGAAAGTTTTTTCAAAATAAATATTGTAATGGTAATTCTTTTTATAAGATAACTTTTATTATTCTGATAATGTTCTCTTTTATAGCTTTTGTTTCTATTGCTTTAGATATTTATCAAGTAGGTTTTAAGGGTAGCAGAAATATTATTTTGCTTAATTATGATTCTTCAGTCAAGAAATCGGCAACATTAATTAATTCGATGATTTCTCCTTTTCTGGCACTGTTTGGTACCCTTTTTATTCCAGCAAAATTAATGGAAAGAGACTATAAAAAGGTTTGTTTACTTTTTTCAATTATTGCATTGCTATTTTCAATTCGCTTAGGAAGCAGAACGGGGCTGATTATATTCATATTATCATTCATTTTGAATTATCTCTTTTTTATCAGATTTATATCTACAAAGAAAAAGGTAATATGTACTGTTTTATTTCTAATATTATCATTCGTTGCATTTAATGTTTCTATAAAGGGCAACTCTGATTTGTTCTACTCCTATCAGGATCGTTTGGAATCAGATGAATATGGAAGCACTACAGCAGGTGGCAGAACGAAATTATGGTCGGTTGGTATAGAAAATTTAGTGAAATATCCAATGGGTGCCGTGGTGTATGACCGGGATCTATCTTATTCGCATAATTTTTGGTTGGATATAGGTCGTGTTGCCGGCGTTATTCCCATGTTTTTTATGCTTGTTTTTTGTATTAAAATGTTGTATGTATTATATAAATTAGTAAAGATTCGTTCTATCTCACTATATAAAAGATCTGTGTTTCTTTCACTGAATATAGCTTTTTTATCTATTTTTTTAGTAGAGCCGATCTTAGAAGCCTATTTTGCTTTTTTATCTGTCTATTTCTTTTTCTCGGGTTTGATGTACGCAATGTATAAGCAATCAAAGAAGAATGCTTGATGTCTTAATATTTTTAATATTGCATTAGAAAGATGTAATGACTAGTATTAAATAAGAATAGTTTTGTATATGTAAAAAAATAATAGAAAATGAAGATGGAAAAGGAACAAATTACAACAGCCTCTTCACTTATATCTCCTCTTAATGAGGTGATGCATGATATAGAGAAGAAACAAATTACAGTGACTACACCGCTTATACCTCCTCTGGAGGAGTATATTTCTTATTTGGATGATATATGGAAACGGAAATGGTTAACTAACAACGGGCATTACCATCAGGAACTTGAAAAAGCATTATGTGAGTATTTAGGGGTAAAATATATCAGTCTGTTTTCTAATGGAACGCTGGCGTTAATAACAGCACTTCAGGTATTACGGATAACTGGTGAAGTAATTGTTACTCCATACAGTTTTGTGGCAACGACTCATGCTATATGGTGGAACGGTATAAAGCCTGTGTTTGTTGATGTGGATCCTGTAACGCTGAATTTGGATCCTAATAAGATAGAAGCAGCTATAACGCCTAATACAACAGCAATCGTACCTGTGCATGTGTATGGAAATCCTGCTAATATGAAGAGAATTGAAGAGATTGCTGATATATATGGACTTCATGTGATTGTTGATGCAGCTCATGCGTTTGCCGTAGAGCAGAATGGTCAGTCTATATTGAATTATGGTGATTTAAGTATCTTAAGTTTTCATGCCACCAAAACGTATTCTACGATAGAAGGTGGAGCAATTGTTTGTCACGATGAGAAAATGAAACATCGGATAGATTATCTTAAAAACTTTGGTTTTGCTGATGAAACAACCGTTGTTGCTCCGGGAATTAATGCTAAAATGGATGAGGTGAGGGCTGCTTATGGGTTACTGAATCTGAAATATATTGATGCGGCAATAGATAAAAGGCACCACGTGGCAATTCGTTACCGGGAAGCATTAAAAAATATACCAGGGATTTCATTTATGGGCGATATGCCTGGGGTAAAACACAATTACTCTTATTTCCCTATTTTTGTAGATGAAGCTGTTTATGGTATGAGCAGGGATGAGCTTTATCAAAAAATGAAGGATGATAATGTTTTGGGAAGAAGATATTTCTATCCATTAATTAGCACATTTTCTACTTACAAAGGACTGGAATCTGCAAAGCCGTCAAATTTGCCTATTGCCACTAAAGTAGCCGATAGCGTGATTTGTTTGCCAATGCACCATGAATTAGATGAAGAAGATGTGGAACGGATAATAAAGTTGATAAAATGATTTGGAAATATTTTTAATAATTAGAGTACCTAAAAGGATTAATCAAAAATATGCTTTATGAAAAAACTAGCTATACTTGGAGCAAATGAACCTTTGCGGTCATTCTATAAAAGAGCAAAGGAATTAGGTTACGAAATATTTGGTTTTGCTTGGGAAGAGGGTGCGGTATGTAAAGAATATTGTGATATTTTTTTTCCTATATCTTTTAATGAAAAAGATAAAATTCTTGAAATATGTAGAGCTCTTAAGATTGATGGAGTCACATCTTTTACGCTTGAATCGGCTGTTCCCACAGTAATATATTTAGCTCAAAAATTGAATTTGGTAGGCAATAGCTTTCATTGCCTTAGGTTTATTGAAGATAAATATTCAATGAGAACCCGTTTAAAAGAATACGGATTACCGATCCCTGATTTTCATTTAATAACCGACGTTGACCAATTAGACTCTTTAAAATGCGAGTTTCCTCTAATAGTTAAACCGGTTGATAATGCAGGAGGCAGAGGTGTTACAAAGGTAGATAACAGAGAAGAGTTATTAAAAGCTTATTATAGGGCAGTTGCACATTCAAATAAAAAGGAGGTGCTTGTTGAAAAATTTATTGGTGGAAGTGAATTTAGTGTTGAGTACATTTCTCATAATCGTAACCATTATTATTTAGCTACTACCGATGAAATCAATATAGGAGCTCCATATTATATTGCAATAGAGGGACATCAACCTGCTAGTATTTCAGATGAAGTAAATGAAAGGATTAAAGAAATAATAGAACGATCTCTTACGGCATTGGAGCTATTTAATAGTCCGAGTCATTCGGAAATTAAACTAGATGAGAATGGCGATTTATATATTATAGAGATTAATCCCAGGATGGGCGGAGGCCATATA
Source organism: Bacteroidaceae bacterium (assembly GCA_963667395.2). Taxonomy (GTDB): domain Bacteria; phylum Bacteroidota; class Bacteroidia; order Bacteroidales; family Bacteroidaceae; genus Bacteroides. The sequence goes on along the minus strand of CAXXJL010000001.1, from coordinate 1,753,699 downwards.
GGCTCACATTTAGTAAAGCTTTCAACTGGATATGATTTTATAAAGGGAACGATAGAACTTTGCACTAATACTTTTACTGTTCCAGAAAAACAGATACAGGAATGTGCCGGTATTTATTTTTATATTCCTGGTAGAGAATGGATTCGTGAATACATCAATGACCCTTCAAAATATGATAAGATTGTTTATGCCGAAGAGGCTTCAACTGAACAAAGAGAACTGGAAAGTGATTCTGATTGTGTAGGCTGTTTTATTTATCAGTCAAAAAGGAAATTTAGTTATAATTCATAAATACTATCTATATTTAGTAATAACAACTATTCAATTAATTTATGCCAGATAATCAATGTTCTATTTTAGTAACAGCAATAGGTTCTTTATCAGCTGATTGCGTAATTTCTACATTGAAAGAATTAAACCATTGTGTGATTGGATGTGATATATATCCTCCGGAATGGCATGCTGTATCAAAAGAATGTGATAAAGTATATAGGGCTCCCTGGGCGTCGGAAGAAAAAAAGTATATTGATTTTTTATTATCGATATCAAAAGAAAATAACGTGAGGTATTTATTTCCATTAACGGACCCTGAAATAGATGTAATAAACAGATATAGATCTTTGTTTTCTAAAAATGATATATTATTGTGTATCCCTTGTGAATTCACCCTCTCCATTTCCAGGAATAAGTCGTTGCTTTATGAAACATTTAAAGATGATGCATTTGTTCCTTCTATCTTGACTTATAAAAGTATAGTGGACAAAATAAGCAATCCTTCTTTCCCTTATATTGCCAAACCTTTAGATGGCCGCAGTAGTGAAGGAATGTGTAAAATTGAATGTTTAAAGGATCTGGAACGTATTATGGAATTGGAAAATTACATTATTCAGGAATACGTAGACGGATTTATATTTGCTGTTGATTACGTAAGATGTAAAGAAACAGGACATGATTTTTCTATTCCCAGGAAAGAATTGATAAGAACAAAAAATGGGGCTGGTACTACTGTTCAAATTACAAATGACTATATTCTGATAAATTTAGTATCTTATATTGGTAATAAATTAGATGTTAATGGATGTATTAATATGGAATTTATAAAAAACAAAGATGATTATTTTCTGATAGACGTTAATCCCAGATTCTCTGCGGGGGTAGCTTTCTCTAAAGTAGCAGGTTACAGTATGGTTGAAAGTCATTTGAATTGCTTTATAAATAATAATATATTAAATCCTGTAATATTTTATAATCAGATTATAACAAAAAGATATAGAGAAGAAATTTTAAGCGTTTGAAAAAATATTTTTTTCATATTGATAAAATATAGAGTGATGAAAATTGGGATAATGCAACCTTATTTTTTGCCTTATGTTGGATACTTCCAATTGATAAAAGCAGTAGATAAATATATTATTTATGACGATGTAAACTTTATTACCCGTGGGTATATTAATCGAAATAATATGCTTGTAAACAGTGAAAGGAAATTGTTTACGATTAAATTGAAAGGTGCTAGTCATAACAAGTTAATTAATGAAATAGAAGTAGGAGATGATTTTAGGAAGTTCTTAAAAACTGTGCAGTATAATTATTTTAAAGCTCCTTTTTACAAAGATGTATTTCCTGTAATTCAGCAAATTACCCAATTCGAAGATAAATGCTTATCTCAATTCATTGCAAATAGTATAAAAGAAATTTGTTGCTATTTAGATATTGATACATCAATATTAATGTCGTCAGAGTTATCCAAAGATTGTTCGCTAAAAGGAAAAGATAAGATAATAAATATATGTAAGTGTTTAGGGGCTTATATGTATATAAATTCGATAGGCGGAAAAGAATTATATGATAAAGATGAATTTGCATTTCATGGTATTGATCTGAAATTCTTGAATACGGAAATTATTCCTTATCAGCAATTTAGAAATGAATTTATATCTAATTTATCGATATTGGATGTTTTGATGTTCAATCCTGTTAAGAAGGTAAATGAGATGTTGACTAATTTTGATCTAATCTAAACACTAATACTTTTAATGAGAACGATGATATTAGGAATAATGCAGCCCTATTTTTTGCCTTATATATCTTATTTTCAATTGATAAAGGCTGTGGATGTATATGTTTTATGCGATGATTTGAATTATATTAAGAATGGGTGGATTAATAGAAATAAAATACTTATTAATAAGGAAAATAAATTGTGTACTATCTCTCTGAGAAAAGCGAGCCAAAACAAATTAATTAACCAAATAGAAATAGTAGATGACTTTCAGCGTCTTGTAAAGACTGTTCGTGTAAATTATGCAAAAGCGCCTTATTTTAAAGAAATTTTTGTTTTGCTCGAAAGAATACTTTCTTATGAAGATAAATGTTTGTCTGAATTTATAGTTAATAGTATTAAAGAGATCCTTTCTTATTTGCAGATAGATACTCCGATACTTCTTTCGTCACAAATAGAAAAAAATTGTTCACTAAAAGGTAAAGATAAGGTGATTGATCTATGCAAAATATTGGGATCTGAATTGTATATCAATGCAATAGGCGGACAATTATTATATGATAAAACGGAATTTGCCTCTCATGGCATTGAATTGAAATTCTTAAAAACGGAATTTGTACCTTATAAGCAATTTGATAACGAATTTGTACCACGTCTGTCAATTTTAGATATATTAATGTTTAACTCAGTGGATGAGGTAAATAGGATGTTAGACAGATATGAGTTGATATAAATGCATTCAATAATTGAATATAATATATCATTTTATGAATGATAATGGACTACCAATGGTTAGTGTTTGCTGTCAGTCATACAATCAGGAACCCTACATAAGACAATGTTTGGAAGGGTTTATAATACAGAAAACAAACTTCCTTTTTGAAGTTTTGATTCATGATGACGCATCGACTGATAAGACCGCTGACATTATACGTGAATATGAAGCCAAGTATCCCGATTTAATTAAACCGATTTATCAAATAGAAAATAAATATTCAAAAGGGATTAGCATATTTAGGGAATTTCAATATCCAAAAGCAAAAGGGAAATATATTGCAATCTGTGAGGGTGATGATTATTGGATTGATCCATTAAAATTGCAAAATCAGGTAGATTTTCTCGAAGCAAACTCTGATTATGGATTAGTTTGGACTGATATTGATAGATTTCACCAGGAATCTCAACTATTTGATAAGGGGTATTTTAAGAATGATATTTATGCTTTTTGTAATAGTTTTGAAGATTATTTGTTATATGCGCCTTTTCGTGCGCCATGTACCTGGTTACTTAGGAGAAGTTGTATAATCTTTAATCATTCATCATCATATCTAGTTGGAGATTTGCCTTTATTTCTAGATGTATTAGCTAATTACAAAATAAAAAAAACTGATGACGTTACTGCTGTGTACCGTGTCTTAAAGAAAAGTGCAAGCCATTTTAATAATTTGGAACAACTAAACGCTTTTATGCGAGGTATATATAATATTCAAATTGATTATGCAAATAAATATAACGTTAGCAGTAAGCTAATTGAAACTATAAAAATTAACTATTATAAAAAGTCCTACCTATTTGCAGTTGCTTTAGGAGATTATGAGCATATTGAACTTGCAGACAAATTACTTCTAGAAAGAAATGATGTGTCGATTGGGTTTAAGATAATTATTTTATTAGCAAGGACCAGAATAGGACGATTTCTTCTAAAAATCAAAGTCAAATTATTTATTTTTAGAAGTAAATGCTAAAATAAAGCTATAGAGAAATGAAGATACTTTGGATTACAAATATATTATTCCCGGATATATGTAAAGAAATGGGACTAATAGAACCTGTTACAGGAGGGTGGATGTATTCTTTAGCAAAGCTTTTAACAAAAGATCCTTCTGTGAAATTGGCTGTAGCGTCAATTTATCAGGGCAAAGAACTGATTGTTAAAGAGGCTAATGGGATTACTTATTTTTTATTACCTTTTCAAGAAGATATAACAAAGTATTGTAAAAAGCTGGAAAAATATTGGTTAGAAGTTAATGATAAATTGAAACCAGATATAATTCATATTCATGGGACTGAATTTGCTCATGGTTTAGCTTATATAAAAGCTTGTTCTAAGGAGAATGTAGTTGTTTCAATTCAAGGTTTAGTAGGTGTATATGAACGTTATTATAACGCAGGCATAATGTGCAATGAAATAATTAGAAATATAACATTCCGGGATATAGTGCGCAGAGATAATATTTTTCAGCAAAGATTAAAGATGCGAAACCGTGGTGTGCTGGAGCAAGAATACCTAAAATTAGTTGATTATGTAATAGGTAGAACGACTTGGGACAAAACGCATTCTTTAGCTATAAATCCAAATATAAATTATTGTTTTTGTAATGAAACACTTCGTGATTGTTTTTATAACAATAAATGGGTATTTGAGAATTGTGAAAGGCATTCAATTTTTATAAGTCAGGCAACTTATCCAATAAAAGGGCTGCATCAGGTAATAAAAGCGTTACCTAATGTTTTAATGAAATATCCAAATGCAAAATTGTATGTTGGAGGATGTGATTTTATTTCAATCCATAACTTAAAAGATAGAATTCGACAAAGTGGTTATGCAAAGTATATTTTGAATATAATGAATGACTTAAATATTAGGGATAAAGTAATTTTTACTGGTTCTTTAAGTGAAAATGAAATGTGTGACAGGTATTTGAAATCTCATATTTTTATTTGCCCTTCTTCCATAGAGAACAGTCCTAACTCTTTAGGAGAGGCCCAATTATTGGGAGTACCTTGTATTGCTTCTTATGTTGGTGGAAGTCCCGAATTTATGGATTATGGTAAAGCTGGCTTATTATATCGATTTGAGGAGCATGAAATGTTAGCTGAAGCGATATGTAGAATATTTAAAAATAATTATATTCAGGAAGAGATAGATCGAGGTAGAGAGTTGGCAGTTGGTCGCCACGATAAAAAAAATAATATTGGAATGTTGTTGTCAATTTACAGTAAAATATTGATAAAAAAATAATCCTAAGTTTATGATTGAAATATTTTTTTATGATATACATAGAGCCTTTTTGAAAATGAAACAGGTTTATTACAAGATGGTTAATTATTTCTTAGCTCAAATCCATTTTGTAATGATTGGTAAAAACTGCCAATTTTATGGGATAACACTTTGGAATAAATTGCCTCAATCAGAAATTATTATTGGCGATAAATGTATATTCAACTCTTCTCATTCATCAAATAGAATTGGAGTGTATACACCTTGTATGTTCTCAACGCTCACTGCAAATGGTAAAATAGAGATTGGAAATACTTGCGGATTTTCAGGCACTGTTGTGGCGAGTGCACTTCGGATTAAATTAGGTAACAATGTTAGATGTGGTGCCAATACCTTAATAACTGATTCAGACTGGCATTGGGATGATTATCGTGCTGGGGAAAATGCCCCGGTTATCATTGATGACAATGTTTGGCTTGGCTATGGAGTTAAGATTCTTAAGGGAGTGCATATCGGTAAAAATTCACTTATTGGTGCTGGTAGTATTGTTACAAAGGATATTCCTGCGAATGTTATAGCAGCTGGTATTCCTTGTAGAATAATAAGAACTATGGATGAGAATAATTGCCTTGGGAAAGCAGATGGATATTAATTTTCAGTCTATTGAGATGCTCAATTAATTATAATGAGTGATTCATATTTTACTCTGGAATATTATGAGAAATAAAATAATCTTTTTAGAATGTACAAGACATTATAGTTATAAATTTTCTGCTAGTAATACAAAGTTTGAATTGCTTGCTAAAGGGTTGCTACATCAAAAAGACGATGTTATTATTGTGGATTCGATTATTGGGGAAAAGGAGTTGACTAAACCATTTTCGGGTTATCAATATGGGATAAGATATCATTTATTTCCAAGAAAGGGTTTTTTAATTTATAATATGATTAAAAACTTTTTTTCATTATTAAAACTGATAAAAAGTGAAAGTAATTCAAATGCAAAAAAAATTATTGTTTTAACATGTCCTTTTTATCCGTTGTTTATATTATATGTAATAATTGCAAAGATTTATCGATATAAGGTTGTTTCTGTTATTGATGAATGGCATATAGCATTAGAAGTAAATGGTTTTTGGGATAAAATGAATAAGATATCCAACTCTCTTTTAGATAATACTTTTGGATATTTTGTTGATGGAATACTTCCAATTTCCCATTTTCTATTATTAAAGATTAAACATTTTCATAAACCTACGTTATTGCTGCCAATATTAGCAGAATTTGAATGCCCTTTAATTAGAAATGAATGTTCATTAGATTATTTTCTTTACTGTGGAAGTTGTGGCTACAGCAGAATAATATCAATTATCATTAGTGGTTTTGATAAATTTGTTCATGCGGGAGGAAAACAGAATCTAATATTGGTTCTTTCAGGTGATACCAGATTAATTGAAGCACAGATTGAGTCTTGTGGCCTCTCTGACAGAGTTTTTATTTGGCAGAATGTTGCATATTCAAAATTATTGCAGCTGTATAATGGTGCATTGGCATTGCTTATACCTCTTTCTCCTCATTCTTTACAGGATAAGGCAAGATTCAGCCAAAAAATAGCGGAATATTTATCTTCTTCAAGACCAATAGTTACTGTTGATGTTGGTGAAATTCCTTATTATTTTGAGAATAAGGTTAATGCTTTTATTCTTAAAGATTTCACAGATAATTCGTTGAATGAAGTTCTACAATTTATTTCTAAAAATTTGGACTTAGCAAACTTTGTTGGCATCAATGGATATAAAACAGGTAAACAATCATTTGATAATCTGACAATATCAGATCGTGTGCATAACTATTTTTGTATTCTATAAAATATTTTTTTTAGATTTTTTTAAAAAAAATAATAAAATGAGAGAAAAAATTAAGGTTTTATTATTCTCTCCATTACCCCCTCCAGAAGGAGGTATAGCGAGTTGGTCCAAACACATTTTAAGTTATTATAATATGATAAGAGATCAATCAAATATTGAACTGATTCATCTTTTGTCTGCAAAGAAAAAAGGAAGGGTAACCGACAAAAGAGTGTTTTCAAGGATTTGGATGGGCATTATAAATACTTATGCATTTTTAAAGGAAATGCGGAATGCAATAAAGAAATCTAAACCAGATGTGGTTCATTTTACCTCAACTGCTTCATTATCACTATTTAGAGACTTTCTTATTCAATCTATAATTAGAAAAAATAATGCGGCTAATATTATTCATTTTCATTTTGGTAGAATACCTCAATTAGCAGTAAAGAAAAATGGTTCTTCATCACTTTAGTTGAAGATTATATCTTTATGTTCTTTTTGATTTTGGAACATATGTATGGCGTTTGATCTGTATACATATATCATTATATATATATTTAATAGTTAGGATGTTATGCGTTTATTTTGTATCTTTATATCGCTAAACAAAAAGAATAAATCAATGCCTAAATATCCTAACAAGAACAAATATAACAATAAAACTCTAAAGCAGAGCTCCAAAACAACAGAAACTTTTTCCGATACAATACAACCTTTCAACGAAATTTTCAAATCTTCAATGCTTCATGTCGAATCATTAAGGGTTATAGACGCAGTGATTTATATGTATTTGAAATCCTCAGAAATATATGGCATTTGTCCATATTGTGGAGCGATAAGTTATAAGGTACATAGTGTTTATATCCGAACTCTGAGAGATTTACCTGTTCTAAACCGCAAAGTCAATATACTTTTTCAAGCTCGTAAGTTTTTCTGCAAGAATACAATTTGTTCTAAGAAAACTTTCGCGGAACAACCCGGGGATGAAATATGCAGATATAGAAGGCGCACTAAACGTTGTGAAACTATTATTGGTAATCTTGGCGTAAAAATGTCCGCCATAAATACCAGATTGTTATTGAAATCGATGCAGATCCCGGTGAGTCCAAGCACTGTTCTAAGAACAATCTATCGGATGATTATACCTGATTGTGGAGTAGTAACAGCTGTTGGCGTAGATGATTGGGCTTTTCGCAAGGGGGTAACTTATGGGAGCATCCTTGTTGATTTGAAGACGGGAGACGTAATTGATTTGCTTGCTGACAGAGAAACAGATAGTTTTGAATGTTGGATAAGAAAACATACCGATGTAAATTTGGTCAGCCGTGACCGATCCACTAATTATTCTTCGGCTATAGCTAATACTGGAAGAGGAATAGCGGAAGTTGCCGACAGATTTCATTTAGTAAAGAATATGTCTGATTGTGTAACCAAAGTAATAATCGATAATTATTCGGATTATAGAAATGCAATTCGCCCGGAAGACGTAACTATGAGTGAAACCACATCGGAGGAGTCAGAGGTATTCTCTGAAACGTCCATCGAACTTGAGCAAAAAAGCGATCCCAGAATTAATATGTTTAATGAAGTAAAAGAGCTACAGTTTAAGGGGTTTAAAATCAATGCAATTGCAAGAAAATTGCACATTGCCAGACAAACGGTTCGTAAATACATGCAATATAAGACACTCCCTAAAAGAAGAAGCAATGCGAGAAATGAATATTACAAATATGATCAGTATGTGGAGAATGAATATGCCAAAGGGGAAACATTGAAAGACATTTATGAGGATATACTAAATAAAGGCTTTGAAGGAAGCATTACTCCATTCTATTACCATTACAAGTATCTCAGTCGAAAAAGAGTTAAGAAAGTTGGATATATCAGAAAGGAAAAACCGGTTGACAACCGGGAACCATTAATTCCTGTAAAAAATATATCTGCAGTTGTTTTCAAAAGTATACGAGAATACAAACTGAATGAAAAAGATAAATATTTAATGGGCATATTAATGGGACTTAAATGGTTTGAATCTTTATATAAAGCAGCGGAATCGTTCTATAAAGTAATTATGGGCAACAAAGCTGAACTATTGGATCAATGGATTGAAGAACATAGAAATACAACTCTCTCTAAATTGAGAACGTTTATCATAGGAATAAAATTAGATATTAAAGCTGTTAGGAATGCTATCATTTACCCCGTATCAAATGGAATTGTTGAGGGGTTCGTGAATAAACTTAAAGCTATAAAAAGAATAATGTACGGAAGGGCCAGCTTGGAACTGCTAAAAAGGAAAATGATCTTCACAAACAAAAGCTTTCAACTAAAGTGATGAAGAACCAGAAAAATTGGGAATGGAAACTGTTAAAAATGGTAATAAATCGCTCTTCTAAATCTATCGTGATTGATCAAAAAAGTTATGAAACATTGAGTTCTGCTGGCTTTGATAATATTGAGTTCCTTCCTAATCCAATTTCAGTTAGCATTTTAAATTTAGTAGAAATAAATAAAGCAAGTAATGTTACAAGAGAGAGAGGGAAGGTTTTATTTGTAGGGCATGTGGTTTTAACGAAAGGAGTGTATGAACTTGTAGAGGCATGTATGGGTATTCCAAATGTAACATTGGAATTGATAGGACCTTGTGAAAAATCAGTCAAAAAGGATTTGCTTTCGATTGCTAAAAACAGGGATAATGGGGAATGGCTAGTTCTGTTGGGTAGTCAAAAGATTGACTTTGTTGTAAAAAAAATGATGCTTGCCAGTGTTTTTTGCTTACCAAGCTACACAGAAGGTTTCCCTAATGTTATTTTAGAAAGTATGGCGTGTGGTTGCCCAATAATATCAACGAATGTTGGAGCTATACCTGAGATGTTAAATATATATGAATCAGCAAAAAAATGTGGGATTTGTGCTGATCCAAAAGATGTTAAAAGTCTAAATAAATATATAAATTATTATCTTAATGATGAGAATTTGGCAATGCAATACGGAAAAGCAGCTCAAGAAAGAGTGCTTTCAGAATACAATATTTCAAGAGTATGGGATATGATGAAAACAGTTTGGATAAACTCTGTTTGATTAATATATAAGATGTTATGCTACTATTCAGGGATAAAGTTTTATTAATTACCGGTGGAACAGGTTCTTTTGGTAATGCGGTTTTAAGAAGATTCCTTGATTCGGATATTAAGGAAATCAGAGTGTTCAGCAGAGACGAAAAGAAACAGGATGACATGCGCCATAGGCTGCAAAGCGCTAAAGTAAGATTCTACATTGGCGATGTGCGTGATAAGAGCTCTGTAGATGGAGCAATGGCAGGCGTGGATTATGTTTTCTCGGCAGCAGCACTGAAGCAAGTTCCTTCGTGTGAGTTTTTCCCCATGCAGGCACTTCGTACAAATGTAATTGGGACAGATAATGTATTGGAATCAGCTATTGAACATGGAGTGAAAAATGTGGTGGTTCTTTCAACAGATAAAGCTTGTTATCCAATTAATGCGATGGGAATATCTAAGGCAATGATGGAAAAAGTGGCTATTGCTAAAGCTCGTGCATTAGGCAAAGGAGCAGCTACAACCATTTGTTGTACGCGTTATGGTAATGTGATGGGAAGCAGAGGATCTGTTATTCCACTGTTTGTTGATCAGGTGAAGGCCGGTCATGATTTAACAGTGACGGATCCTAAAATGACTCGTTTTATGATGACTCTGGATGATGCTGTTGATTTAGTGGTTTATGCTTTTCAACACGGACAGAATGGAGATATGTTTATTCAAAAGGCTCCTGCGGCAACCATTGAAACATTAGCTAAAGCAATTATTGAATTATATAAGGCTGGGTCTAAAATTGGAGTGATTGGTACCCGTCATGGCGAAAAGCAGTATGAATCACTGGTAACCAGGGAAGAAATGGCGAAATCTGAAGATCTGGGTAAGTATTTTCGTATCCCTTGTGATGGTCGTGATTTGAATTATGATAAGTATTTTGTGGAAGGTAAACAAATAGAAAAGACAGTAGTAGATTATCATTCTCACAATACTACACGATTAGACTTAGAAGGTATGAAAGAGCTTCTTTTAAAACTGGATTTTATTCGCGAAGATCTTCATCTTGATTAATAAATGATATGATAAAAGTTGGTATAACCGGTCAACCGGGATTTGTAGGGACTCATCTCTACAATATGCTTGGACTGGTGAATGATGAATTTGAACGTGTTTCTTTTGAAGATGCTTTTTTTCAGGATGAAAACAGGCTTCGCAATTTTGTGAAGCGGTGTGATGTGATTGTTCACCTGGCAGCCATGAACCGACATCCGGACCCTAAGGTTATTTACCGGACAAATATTCAATTGGTGAAGCAGCTGATTGATGCCATGGTAGCAGAGAAGGTTACTCCATATGTATTGTTTTCATCTTCTACACATGAGGAACTTGATAATGAATATGGTAATTCAAAGCGGGAAGGGCGATCTTTATTGGAAGAATGGGCAAGACAAAACGGAGCGAGCTTTACTGGAATGGTGGTTCCCAACGTGTATGGCCCTTTTGGAAGGCCAAACTATAATTCGTTCATAGCAACTTTCTGTTATAAGTTAACTCATGGAGAAACGCCTCATGTATTGCAAGATAGTGATGTAAGGTTAATTTATGTAGGAAACCTTTGCAATTATATTCTGAATAAAATTAGAGAAGTGAGGAATTTCTCTTTTTCCATTATTGAAAGAGATGCTGTTCCTTATGATTTTGATAAAAAAGTAACTGAGATTTTGTCTTTGTTTGAGAATTTTAGAGAGCTTTATTTTGATCAGGGTATTATACCTGTATTAAAGGATAAAAATGAGATGAATTTATTTAATACCTTTCGTTGTTACATAGATCAGGCAACACATTTTCCAGCAAAACTGGTGCAACATGTTGACTCTCGTGGGGCGTTTGTGGAAACCATAAAACTGGGCGTGGGTGGACAAGTATCTTTTTCAACTACCGTGCCGGGAGTAACAAGGGGCAATCATTACCATACCAGGAAGATAGAACGTTTTACAGTGATAAAAGGTAAGGCCAGGATTCAGCTTCGTAAAATAGGTGCAGATGAAGTGTTGAACTTTGATTTGAACGGAGCGGAACCAAGCTATGTGGATATGCCTATATGGTATACGCACAACATAACAAACACAGGAGAAGAGGAACTTTACACACAATTTTGGATAAACGAATGGTATAACCCGGAAGATGGGGATACCTTTCCTGAAAAAGTATAGAGGATGAAAAAAATGAAAGTATTAACGGTAGTCGGCACACGCCCTGAGATTATTCGCCTGGCTTGTGTATTACAGAAACTGGATGCAAGTCCGGCTATAGAGCATATATTAGTCCATACCGGACAGAATTATGATTATGAGTTGAACGAGGTATTCTTTGAAGACTTAGGTTTAAGAAAGCCCGACCACTTTCTGAATGCTGCCGGAAAGAATGCAACAGAGACTGCCGGGCAGATATTAATAAACATTGATTCTGTTTTAGAACAGGAACATCCGGATGCTTTTCTTGTGCTGGGTGATACGAATTCATGTCTGTGTGCTATTGCAGCAAAGAAACGTCATATCCCTATTTTTCACATGGAGGCCGGTAATCGTTGTTTTGACCAACGTGTGCCGGAAGAGAGCAACCGGAAGATTGTAGATCATATTTCAGATATTAATATGACTTACAGTTCCATAGCCCGGGAATATTTACTGAGGGAAGGTTTACCTGCAGATAGGATAATAAAGACAGGTAGCCCTATGTACGAAGTGTTGCATCAGTATTTACCTAAAATTAATGCGTCGGACATTCTTACTAAACTAGGATTGGAGAAAGGTAAGTTTTTTGTGGTGTCAGCACACCGTGAAGAGAATATTACATCCGAAGAAAAATTCCTAAACCTTGTTGAAGTACTTAATACAGTAGCGGAAACATATAATTATCCGGTGATTGTTTCTTGCCATCCCAGAACACGTAATATGATTGATAAAAAGGAAATTAAGTTTCACGAGAACATAAAATTGATGAAGCCAATGGGCTTAAGTGATTACAATCACTTGCAGATGAATGCTAATGCAGTGCTTTCAGATAGTGGAACGATTAGTGAGGAATCATCTATACTTAACTTTAGGGCACTCAATATCCGTGAAGCACATGAACGCCCGGAAGCAATGGAGGAAGCCTCTGTTATGATGGTGGGGCTAAATCCTGAAAGGGTAATGCAAGGGTTGGCAGAATTGCAGAATCAAAATCTGGAGCAAAGGAATTATCGTCCGGTTTATGATTATTCAATGCCAAATGTGAGTGATAAAGTGGTTCGGATTATTATTTCTTATACGGATTATATAAAAAGAGTTGTTTGGAGCTAAAGATAGTATGGCAGAACAAATATTTAAGAATATAAGAGTTCTTGATGTACACGACGATTACTTGATTGGAGCGAAAGGTTATAAGCTCTATAAGTATGATTTTGAAAAGAAGGAATGGAAATACGAAGCAACGGTTTGTGACTCAAAGAATGCTTCACTTTCTATATTTAATTTGACACGTCGGTTGTTCAGAGCTGAGATTAGTGACTTTTATATGCTGAATGACGGTTCCCAATTATGTATAGCTAAAAAAGGAATATTTCGCAGAGAACCCGGTAGTAAGATTTTTAGTAAATGTTTTAATGTATTACGCGGATCTCGTCCTATAAATCTTTGTATAGACAAGAGTAATCGCATCTACTTTGGTGAATACTTTGCTAATATGGAGAAAAAGGAGGTTCATATTTATGAGTCTTTGGATATGGGGAAGTCCTGGCATATAGTTTATACTTTTCCGAAAGGGAATATAAACCATGTTCATGGATTATTTATTGATCCGTATACTGATAAAATATGGGTTGTAACCGGTGATAGAGAGAATGAATGTTTGATAGCCAATACTGACGATGGTTTTAAAACGCTTCATATTGTTTTGCGGGGAGGACAAGAGTATAGAACCTGTATTTTGATCTTTTATAAGGATAGCATTATTTATGCTACAGATTCTCAGTACATTCCTAATGTTATAAAAAGAATCGACCGGGGAAATATGGATATAAAGGTGGTTGGGCATCTTCAGGGTAGCGGTATTTATGGAGGTCAATGTGGAAATTTTTCTTTCTTTTCAACCTCAGTGGAACCATCGGAAGTAAACATTGATAAGAGCTCTCATTTATGGGTATCACAGGATGGCTCTGAATGGAAAGAAATATATGCTGCTCAAAAGGATATCTGGAATGGTACATTGTTTCGGTTTGGAAGTATACAGTTTCCTTATTATTCAATAACAAAGCCGGTTAAGAGAATCGTCTTTTCAGGTAGGGCAGTGAAAAAGATTGATGGCAGTTCAGTAATTTTAGATTTATGAAAGTACTTATTGTAACACAGAATTTTTATCCGGAAAATTTCAAAGGTAACGATATTGCCTTTGAACTAGCCAAGAGAGGACATAAAGTAGATGTTTTAACAGGAATACCTAATTATCCGGCAGGTAAATATTTTGAAGGGTATGGAATATTTAAAAAGAGAAATGAAAAGATGAACGGTGTTAGAATAATGCGCTCATTTCAAATTCCAAGAGGAAAAAGTAAACCTGGTTTAGTCTGGAATTATCTCAGTTTCTTTTTTTTCGCTTCGATAAGAGGTTTCCTTTTGGCAATGTCCAATCGTTATGATTGTGTATTTGTACAGCAAACGTCGCCAATTATTCAAGCTTATCCCGCAATTATAGTAAAAAAACTACAGAAAATACCCTTATATATGTGGATATTGGATATTTGGCCTGATTCAATGGTTTCCGGAAGTGGAATTAAGAACGAAAGTGTAATAGGGATAATGAATGGATGTGTGAAAAATATTTATAATAACTGTGATAGGATTCTCATAAGTTCAAAGCGTTTTGCAGAGTTGATTATCTCAAAAGGTAATTATAGTGATAAACTGGTTTATTTTCCTAACTGGTGCGAAGATTTATTGAATATGACTAAAGAAGAAATACCCAAATTACCCGAAGGCTTTATTATAATGATGGCAGGTAATTTAGGTGGTGCACAGAAGCTTGATATGGTAATGAATGCAGCTTTGGAAACAAAAGATCTGAAAGAGGTTAAATGGGTGTTTGTTGGTGATGGGAGTAAAAAGAAATGGCTAGAGGAGTTTGCTAAAGAGAATCATCTGGAAGAGACTGTTTTTACGATGGGGCGATATCCTTTTGAAACAATGCCCACTTTCTTTTCTTATGCAAATGCTATGCTCTTGGCATTAAAATCCGATTGGCCTCATTTGAAGGCTGTAGTTCCGGCAAGATTAACTTCCTATATGGCTGCCGGTCGTCCGGTATTAGCTATGGTTGATGGTGGCAGTGCTGATTTGATTAATGAATCTCAATGTGGATATTCTGTGCCGGCAGATGATTATAAAGCATTAGCAAACATGATACGTGAAAAGGTATTACCTGAGAAGAACCGGTTTGAAAAAATGGGTGAAAATGGTTATAAGTTTTTTGAGAAGAACTTCACAATAGATATTTGTATGAATCATTTAGAACAGATTATAAAAATGTAAGTTATGGAAAAATTTGTAGAAAAATTTAAAGAAACATTGGAGATTGAGAATAGAGAATTAAGCCTCTCCGATGAATTTAGAAAATATGATGAATGGGACTCCCTGGCCTACTTATCTGTAATTGCAATGCTAGATGAAGAGTATGGAATTCAGATTGAAGAGAATGAATTCAAACAATTGAAAACAATTGGTGATTTGCTCAATACAGTAAAAGCTAAACAATAAATGTTATGGCAATATTGGAATTCAAGGGTGTAGGAGTTACAGCTCTTGCTGGTGCTATACCCCATACGGTAATTGATAATTATAAGTATACACAATATTTTCCTGAGGATCAGGTGAAAGAGGTTGTTGACAAAGTAGGCATATATAAACGTCGCTTTGTTGATGAGAATACTTGTTCTTCAGATTTGTGTTATGCTGCAGCTGAGAAATTGATAGCTGATAATATGATTAATAGGGAGGAAATAGATCTGCTGGTTTTTATTTCACAAACACCGGATTACCGTATGCCTGCCACTTCTGTTATTTTGCAGGATAGATTAGGACTTTCTAATTCTACTATAGCCTTTGATATCACTCTTGGTTGTTCTGCTTTTCTTTACGGGTTGAGCACTGTTTATGGTCTCATGCAAAACAATAATCTTAGAAAAGCTTTGATATTGAATGGAGAAACACGCTCTAAGATATACTCTCCGAAGGATAGAAAATCGGCTTTTCTTTTTGGGGATGGAGGAATAGCAGCTTTAGTGGAACGGGATGATAAATTTAAGAAAAGTTATTTCTCGCTTAATTCAGATGGATCGCTTGCTGAATTGATTATGATTAAGGGTGGTGGTTATAGGTATCCTAGTTCTGTAGAGACCCTAAAAGAGAGGGTTGTAGATGAATATGGAAACATTCGAAGTGATGAACAGGGGTATATGAAAGGTGGTGATGTGTTCAATTTTGTTATTCGGGAAGTTCCTAAAGATATTAAACGAATATTTGACTACTCTCAGGTTGATATTAAGGTGATGGATTATTATGTATTCCATCAGGCAAATGATTTTATTAATAGTTATCTGGCTAAGAAATTGAAACTGGATACAGCAAAAGTACCTTCTTCCATTGCAAAATATGGTAATACATCTTCTGTATCTGTTCCCTTGACTATTATTAGTGAACTGAAGGAGAAATTAGATGGCAGCAAAATGCTTATGTTGAGTGCTTTTGGAGTAGGTATGACATGGGGCACAGCAATTGTTCCTTTTGTTGATTGCAGAATTAGTGATATAGTGGAGGTTTAAAAGATGAATCCATTTACCTTAACAGGGAAAAATATTATTATTACCGGTGCATCATCTGGCATTGGCAGACAATGTGCTATTAGTTGTGCTGCTATGGGCGCTACGGTTGTGCTTATTGCCCGCAATCAGGAACGATTGAAAGAAACATTATCACAAATGGCGAATAAAGATACACATCTTTGTTACTCTGTTGACTTGACAGATTATAATAGCGTTATCGGAATAATTAGAGATGCAGTATCTAAGATAGGGCGTTTAACCGGATTGCTTAATTGTGCTGGTATATCAACAACTCTGGCTATGAAGATGACTTCTCCTGAAACATTAGAAATGTTCTTTTACACAAATGTTTTTTCAGCTTATTTTTTGACTAAAGAGGTATGTAAGGTTGAAAATATTTCAAAAGAAGGGGCAAGTGTTATATTCATTTCTTCTGTAATGGCTTCAGTGGGAACAAGTGGTAAGTCGATCTACAGCATGACAAAAGGTGCTCTTTTATCGGGTAGTCGTTCTTTAGCCTGTGAACTGGCAAAAAAAAACATCCGGGTTAATGTAGTATCTCCGGGAGCAATACTAACTCCAATCAATGAGAACCTTCCTCATATGAAGGATCCAGAATTGCGCAAGGCGTTGGAAGAACAGCATTTGTTGGGATTGGGGAGAACTGAAGACGTGGCCAATGCCTGTATTTTTCTTTTGTCGGATGCTTCAAGATGGGTGACAGGAACGAATTTAATTGTAGACGGAGGCTATACCGCCCGCTGATTTGATTAATACAAAAAGATATGCAGGTTATTGTTAAAAAGACTACAGAACTACCTGATGATGATATTATTCAAATTAATATCTTGTTTAAGGAGATTATGGCTCACGAAAGGGATATTAAAACTTTTAAAGATAATTATCTTAACACTCCTTTTGGGTATTCCTATCACAGTATGCTATTTACTGATGATGGCAAGTTAGTAGGTTTTCATTCGTGTATCCCTTTTTATTATCAAAAGGATGGTGAACGTTTTATTGCTGCATTAGGCATTGATTCTATGGTGGCTAAAGAGTATCGTGATTATTTTCATTTTCGTGATATGTTTATGGCTACTCAGGATGAGTTGAAAGAAGCAGGATGTAAACTTCGAATTGGTTTTCCTAATGATAATTCTTATCAGGTATTGAAAAAGGGGTTTAAATATAAAGATATAGGATCTTTGAAAACTTATATTCTACCTATCAAAATAGGAAGTATAAAGCCTTTTATGGGTTGGCTTAATCCTCTTTCTACCTTATTGGCAAATTGTTTAGTAGGATTGTCTTTTTTATCGAAAGGGAATAATGAACGCTCATTTACTTATCAAAAGGAAGAAACCTCTTTTAATATGATACGCTATAAATGGTATGGTGGTGATTATGAAATTGTGGAGAACGGGAAGATGAAGTATGTATATAAAAATACTATATATGCAGGAGTAAATAGCTCTTTTCTTTTAGATTACTTTCCTAAGACCCGAACAAATTTTGAAAAAAGTATTAGAGACATTTACAAAAGAGAAAAGAAATATGCTGCTGTAATTTTTTACATAGGCGATTTAAATTTTAATCCTTTGAGCATGATCACTATTCCAAAAAGATTTGAACCAAAGCATTTTAATTTTACCTGTCTGATATTACAAGATAAAGAATTTTTTGATGAGGGTATTTATAATATTCGAAATTGGGATGTTAATCTGTCTAATTATGATTTGCTATGAATATAATGACTTTCGATATCGAGGAATGGTGGCACTTTGATGTTTACTCTACGGAAGATAAATGGGCTTATTA
This sequence comes from Bacteroidaceae bacterium, assembly GCA_963667395.2. Taxonomy (GTDB): domain Bacteria; phylum Bacteroidota; class Bacteroidia; order Bacteroidales; family Bacteroidaceae; genus Bacteroides. The sequence continues at coordinate 1,735,122 of CAXXJL010000001.1, read as the reverse complement.
TAAGCCTCGCATAGAACTGTATCTCCCTCAGGTGCTTGATAAACTGGAAGAGAAAGGGGTGAAAGCTACTTTTTTTTGTTTAGGATGGATTGCCCGTACTTATCCGGATATAATAAAGAGAATATCGGCAAGAGGACATGAGATTGCATGCCATACAGATATGCATCTTTTTGTGAAAGATATGATGCCTGATTCTTTTAAAGAGGATCTTCACAAAGCGTTGGATTCTATTGAAAACATAACAGGAACAAAGGTTAAATCTTTTAGGGCACCAGCCTTTACAATAACTGAAAATGTAAAATGGGCTTTTGAAGTGTTGGCAGAGCAAGGCATTGAGAACGACTGCTCTATATTTCCTACTTCAAGGAGTTACGGCGGTTTTCCTTCTTTTGGAGAAGGAAAACCTACATTGATAAATTATAAGGGAAACACAATAAAAGAATTTCCAATTAATTCAGGAAAGCTATTAGGTCAGTGTTTTGTGTTTAGCGGTGGTGGCTATTTCAGATTATTTCCATATTGGTTAATAAAGCATTTGTTGAAACAATCGGACTATGCCATAACCTATTTGCATATGAGGGATTTTGATTTTGATCAACCTAGGTTTAATTACTTCAATGTGGAACGAACGTTTAAATCATATTATGGTTTAAAAGATGCCTATTCTAAGTTCTTAAAACTAATGAATGACTTTCAGTGGGTTAATATTGAGCAAGCAGATAAAATGATTGATTGGAGTAATGTTCGAAAAATTGATTTATAAGAATGAAACTATTATTTACAGGAGCTTCAGGTTTTCTTGGTAAAAACGTACTCCCGTTTCTTGAAAAGAAATACGAGATAAAGACTGTAGGCATGGCGGAGCATGACGATTATTGTGTGGATATAACTAAAGAGGAACTGCTATTGAAAGAGCGTTACGAGGTAGTTCTTCATGCTGCAGGAAAGGCACATACTGTACCTAAAACGGGTGAGGAAAAGCGAGTCTATTTTGATGTGAACTATCAAGGTACCGTAAACTTATGTAAGGCGCTTGAAAAGTCAGGAATACCGGAATCGTTTATTTTTGTAAGTACTGTGGCTGTATATGGGCTGGATTTTGGAGAAAATATAACAGAAGAACATCCTTTAGATGGAAAGACTCCATATGCATTGAGCAAAAAGTATGCGGAAGAATTCCTGGTTGATTGGTGTGGTAAACATAACGTGATACTAAGCATTATTCGTCCGTCACTGATAGCCGGCCCAAACCCTCCCGGGAATCTGGGCGATATGATTAAAGGTATTAAGACAGGACGATATCTAAGCATAGGAGGAGGAACAGCTCGAAAGAGTGTGCTGATGGTGCAGGATATTGCGAATTTGGTTCCAATACTGGCTGAAAAAGGAGGGATGTATAATGTATGTGATAGTAACCAACCTACATTTAGAGAACTTGACAGAGTGATTTCTTCACAGTTAGGGAAACCTTTACCTCCTTCAATTCCTTATTGGATTGCGAAATTTTTAGCATTAGTAGGTGATTGTTTAGGTAAGAAGGCGCCTATAAATTCTTTTAAATTAAAGAAGATAACGGAAAGCCTTACTTTCAGTAACGAAAAAATAAAGAAAGAACTTAATTGGAAACCTCTTGATGTTATTGAAAACTTTAAGATAAAATAATTGAGCTGTTTCTCTAAAATATTAATTCTAATAGTTTTAGATCTTATGTATAAATCTTTAAAACGTATTTTAGATATAATGGTTGCAACGATTGCTTTAATAATATTGTTGCCAGTTTTCATGCCTTGTATTATTCTCTTGTTATGTACTGGCGAACACGAGGTGTTTTATCTGCAGCAACGTATTGGTTATAGGCTTAAACCGTTTTCTATTTATAAATTTGTCACAATGATGAAGGGGTCTTTGGCTATGGGGACGGGGGATATAACTATTCGGAATGATCCGAGGGTCTTCCCGTTTGGAAGTATTCTTCGTAAAACAAAGATCAATGAGTTGCCACAGTTTTTAAATGTTTTTCTAGGCTCAATGGGATTGGTTGGTCCACGACCGCTTACTGTCAATACCTTTAATTACTATCCAGAAAATGTGCAAAGATTAATAGGCAAAATGAAGCCAGGTATTACTGGAGTTGGGTCTGTTATTTTTCGGGATGAAGAAAAATATATATCGACAGTAGACGATCCCAGAACTTTTTACAAAGAATTTATTGCTCCTTACAAAGGAGCTTTAGAGGTGTGGTATGTTGGGCATGCTTCATTTTTACTTGATATAAAATTAATAATTATTACTGCTTGGGTTATTATTTCTCCGAAAAGTAATTTACCCCATAAGTGGTTAAAGGATTTACCTCCCAAACCTAAATGGATGGATTAATACACTATAAAAAAATATGTAATTGTTTGGTGTCTTATAAAACTGTTGTCTGGTAATAATATGAACTTTCTTATTTACTTATTTGTTTCTATTTTACAACTCGGCTAGTTAGTTATTTACTTTAACATATAATGTTTATGTATGGACTTGTAAAACGGATAATTGACATCATATTATCTACAATAGCACTATTAATTTTATCTCCTTTTTTTGTTATTTGCATTGTAGTTCTTGCTTGTACAGGTGAGCATGAAATATGGTATTTGCAAAAAAGAATTGGTTATAAAAATAGACCTTTTAAAATATTTAAGTTTGTTACGATGGTAAATAATTCACCAAAACTAGGCACGGGAAGCATTACATTACGTAATGATCCACGGGTGCTTCCATTTGGGCGTATTCTGAGAATGACGAAGATTAATGAATTACCTCAGATTTTTAATATTATCAACGGAACAATGAGCTTGGTGGGGCCTCGTCCGCTTATGAAAGTGGATTTTTGCCGGTATCCGGAAGACATTCAGCAGGTGATTTATAACTCAAAACCCGGAGCTACCGGGATAGGATCCATTATATTTCGTGATGAGGAGAAGTATCTTTCTACCCCAGGTATAGACCCGATAAAATTTTATATAGACGAAATAGCTCCTTACAAAGGGGATCTTGAGATATGGTATCAAAATAATGCATCCTTGTGGGTAGATGCGAAGATTATTTTCTTAACTGCCTGGGTCATTATTTTTTCGAATAGCTGTTTACCTCATAAATGGTTAAAGGATTTACCTGCAAGGCCAAAATGGATGGGGTATTATTGGAAATATGGCTCGTTTGATGGGCATTTTAAAGGAAGGACAGTAATACCAGAATTTATAAATAATAGTATTATTGAAAATAAAGATCGAGATGATTGATATTAATCGTTTTATTGAGAGGAATGTAACATTCCGCAATGAGAGCATGTTTCAGAAAGATATTAATGCCAATAAAGAAAAACTTCGTGAGGAGATTGAAGGACGAAGCATTTTAGTAATTGGAGGTGCCGGCACAATAGGTTCTTCTTTTATTAAAGCTGTGCTGAAATTCAAACCAGCTAAACTGACTGTAGTTGATATCTCAGAAAACGGATTGGCGGAACTATCAAGAGATTTGCATAGTTCATATGGGACTTATATACCAAAGGATTTTACAACATATCCTATTAATTATGCCGATCCGGTGTTTAAGAAAATGTTCCGTCATGAACGGGGATTTGATATTGTAGCCAATTTCTCTGCTCATAAGCATGTACGGAGTGAGAAAGATGAGTTCTCGGTACAAGCATTACTGGAGAATAATGTGCTTCGCGCATGTAAACTGCTCAAGTTAATGGTCGAAATTCCACCTCGGAGGTTTTTTTGCGTCTCTACGGATAAGGCTGCAAATCCTGTGAATATAATGGGGGGGAGTAAGAAAATAATGGAAGATATGATTATGACTTATTCAAATCAGTTCACAATTACAACAGCTCGTTTTGCAAATGTGGCTTTCTCGAATGGTTCTCTTTTGGCAGGGTTCATTGAACGCGTTATGAAGCGGCAGCCTTTGAGTGCGCCGGCAGATGTGCGTCGTTATTTTGTTTCTCCGGAGGAGAGTGGGCAGATTTGTATGTTGGCCTGTATGTTAGGACACTCAGGTGAAATCTTCTTCCCAAAACTAGGGCGAGATCAGGTACTTACTTTTTCGGAAATAGCTACCCGATTCCTTAATGAATTAGGGTATGAAGTTTTTGAATGCAGCTCAGAGGAAGAGGCTCGTAAAATGGCTTCCGAAATGAAAGAAGATAATGAAACCTATCCGGTATACTATTCTAATTCAGATACTACAGGCGAAAAATCGTGTGAGGAATTTTACACAAAGAATGAAAAGACGTCTTTGGATGAGTTTGTTGCCTTGGGAGTAGTAAAAAATAGTCATCGTCGTAAAATGAAGGAGACTGATGAATTGTTTTCTTCACTGAATGCTGCATTTGCTTCAACATGTACCAAAAAGAGTGAGATTGTTGGTATTGTAAAAAAGTTTCTTATCAATTTTGATCATGTAGAGAAAGGTAAAAATCTAGATTCAAAAATGTAACTATTTTAATCTATAAACCATATATAAATAGAATCCCGGATAACATGACCTTATTCGGGATTTTATTTTACCCTTGTTGCCATGTTTATACAATTTATAGCAATACTTTTCACCGTTTTTTTCTCTGTGACAGCAAATACTCAGATTGATAACGGATTGACTTATTCCGTTGAAAGTGGAGTAACTGTTGTCTCCGGCAAGTATTCTCCATTGTTGTTCAATGCAAATAAACATGGACTATCTTCTATCGGCTAAAATTCCCATTGCTTAGTTTCTTTTCTAAAGGTTTTTAGACAGATTTCTTTTTATTTCCTAGAGGTTTATTTGTTTATATCCCGACTGATAGTCTGTTAGATATATATCTGAACATACTTTTGATATATATCTAACCATGCTCTTGATATATATCAAACAGACCATTTGATATATATCAAACGGGAAAAACTTCGCGGGGTATTCCTTAATATCCCTTTGTCTTTTCAACTTATCATATTTACCCTTTCAACCCCATACTAAGACGTAATTAGGACGCTAATCTTTACTTTTTGGCCATTAATGGACTTATTTGTTGGAAGCACAAAAAAACTTTTTGCATTATGAATTGTTCTTTTTACAGATACACCTATGGTGTGAATAAAACGTTAAACTAAAAAAGAATGAACTATGAAAAGAAGACTGCTTATAATGCTTCTTGCATTAATTTCTATTCCTGTTTTTTCTCAGGTCTCATACAATATCAAAGCTGGCATGAATATGAGCGATTTCACTAAGGATGATTTCTCTAAAATGAAAGTCGGTTTTCAGATAGGTGTGGGAATGGATTATGCTTTTGATAATACCTGGTCATTTCAACCTTCTTTATTATTAACAACCAAAGGAGCTAAATCTGATTCAGAAGAGGATTTTGAGGTTAAAGCAAATCCTATTTACATTGAATTGCCGTTGATGCTTGCTGCCAAAGTAAATGTGGCAAGTGATGTAAATGTTGTATTTAGTGCCGGACCGTACGTTGCTTATGGTATAGGAGGCAAAAATACTGTTGAAACCAGTGGGATATCTGTTGAAACCGATTTCTTTGGTGATGAAGATGAAGGGGGCGCTAAGAGATTTGATGCAGGTGTAGGAACTGGCGTAGGACTTGAGCTTAGTAAATTCCTGATTGGTTTTAATGCTGAATTGGGCTTAACTAAATTGTATAGCGATTCATCTTCAAAGAATATTAATTTTGCTGTAACTGTAGGTTATAGATTCTAGGACCTAAAATATGGAGGGCATGAAAAAGTATATTGCGGAAATGATTGGCACAATGGTGCTGGTGTTAATGGGATGTGGTAGTGCTGTTATTGCCGGTAGTGCTGCTGCCGCAGTAGGTACAGGCGTAGGAACGCTGGGTGTAGCCATGGCTTTTGGTTTGTCTGTTATTGCTATGGTGTATACCATTGGAAGTATATCGGGATGTCACATTAATCCCGCCATTACACTGGGCGTGTATCTCACAGGACGAATGAGCGGCAAGGATGCGGGAATGTATATGCTTTTTCAGGTAATAGGTGCATTGATAGGCTCTACTATTCTTTATTTTATTGCTACCGGAATGGGATTGCCTGGCAATATAGCTGGGGCAAACTCGTATGCGGGAAGTACGTCGGTAGTTTCTGCCTTTCTTGCCGAAATGATATTTACCTTTATATTTGTACTGGTGGTATTAGGCTCTACAAGTGCCAAGGCTCCTTCCGGATTTGCCGGACTAGCTATTGGTCTCACGCTGATTCTTATTCATATTGTCTGTATCCCTATTACAGGAACATCTGTGAATCCGGCAAGAAGCATTGCTCCGGCTCTTTTTGCACAAGGTCTTGCTTTGTCACAGTTATGGTTGTTTATTGTGGCTCCGTTTGTAGGGGCTGCTTTCTCGGCTCTTGTCTGGAAATATTTTGAAGGAGAAGAGGAGCTTAAAAAATAAAGGATTATTTGTAAATGTATAAAAGCTATTATTTCACTAATAGCTTTTATACATTTAATAGTACCTTCTAGAAACATAAATAAATTTAACTAATTTATATTTTACTGATAAAAAAAGTAGCATCATATCTTTTTTTGTTTAGATTTGTAGTTGTGATGCAGTTGACCTTAGACTAACGATAGAACTAATTCATTCTGAATATTATTGCTATGAAAAAGACATTCTTTATATGTGCAATTCTGATCTTTATATTAAGCTGTGGATATAATAAAAATATCAACCCTGAAAATTATGCTTTATTTGACGAAAAGGGAGCTTTGAAAGAGTGTCCTGCGTCCGATCCAATTTATAAAACAAACAAAATAAAATGTTTCATTGAAAGCTCGGGAAGTATGAGTGGTTTCTTTCAGGCCAACAAGAGTACCGGGTTCAAAATGGATGTGTGGTCGGTGCTCAATGAGTTTTATGACAAGATAGATACGGTACGTCTTTTCAGAGATGCCAGTGAACCTGTGGCAAAAATGGCTTTGGCAGATTTCAGAAGAGATATGAATGCAGGCAATTTTCGCTTTGCAGGTTCTACCCATATACCTCAGATGCTGAAACAGGTGATTCAGTCTCTGGGAAAGAATGATGTGGGAATGTTTATTTCGGATATGAAATATTCACCCACGGGAAGTCAGGCCGACGTATTGCTTACTCAGTATGGCACTGATGTTAAAAACGTAATTCAGCATACTCAGTATGCTTTTTCTATTATTGGGGTAACTTCTTCTTATATAATAGGAAAGGGTAAAACTATTGAGAAAAGTCCGTATTACATCATTCTGATTGGCAATGATCTTGCAGTCAACAAAATGAAACAAAAAATAGAGCAGAACATCCGGAAAGAAAATCTGTTGGGTGAGTTGTCCTTTTACAGGAAAGAGTTTCCAACACCCATGTACACACTGCTTGCCAACAAGGGAATAGTAAACGGCATTACGTATGAATCGGGCAATGGTTTGTATTACACAATAGGCGATATAGACAAGAAATCTCCCGTAACCTTTTATCTGGCAGCCGATTTAAGTAAACTACCCCAGCATCTTTTAAGCGATGGAAAGCAACTGATGCAACAACTGGAGGTGAAAGCAGATCATGCAAGGGCAGTGATTGAAGATGTGACCGACAGCGCTTCTTTCAATTTTGGCAATGGAAGCAGGGAGGCTGCTGCTAAAGTGCACGCCACTCATTTTATAAAGATTAAGGTTTCTGATATCTTAGATGGATCAACTCAGGTAGCTGTTACTGTAAACAGGAAGGAAGGTAACTGGATTTCCTCCGTATGCGGTGCCAGATACGAAGCCGAATATGATAAAACAATCAGTTTTGAACAACTGCTTGCAGGGTTAGAGGGGGCTTATAATACAGACAAACAAAGTAAGTTTTATTATAAAGACCCTTTTGTGGTTTTAATTACTGAAGGGAAAAGATAACTCTAAAAATATAGATTATGTATGACTTCATTGTGGAATTATTAATAGGGAAATGGTCTGATTTTATCAATAGCTTTTCCCCTGATGAGGTGGAGATGGAAGCTGCCAAGAAAGTGCAGATCCTATTCGAAAATCAATATCTGATTATTGGTGCGGTGATGTTTTTTTTAGTGGCTATAACATGGGTGCTCTATTACCTTTGGCTCAATCATTTACCGGGATTATTTTATAAAAGTAAGTATTGGGTTATGGCGGGGGCATGCTGTACCGTTTTAACGGGGATTGCCACCTTCTTTATTGTTAAGCTTCAGATTAATATCAATATCCCGTTTGACAGGTATTTGATGGGGATTGTGATTATCAATTGTGTGTACAGCATAACTGCATATTTCTTCATTTCTATCTTTTTCAATGGCTTTACAAATGCAAAAACGACTCCATTTAAACTATTCTGATTATGAGCACATTTCTGTTTTGTATCGGTGGAACCGGGCTCAGGGTAATGAAATCTCTGACAATGCTTTTGGCATCAGGCTATAAGGCCTGTAATGAGAAAGGTGAAAGTGAGGATATTATTCCTGTGCTAATAGATCCTCACAAGTCTTTGGATGAATTTACCAATTGTAAGAGAACGCTCGATAAATATTGTGAGATAAGAAGCATGATTACAAGAAGCTCTATTTCAGGAGATAATTTCTTTCATACCCGGATGGTGTCTCTTGATAATCTTGGATTGAACGATGACGGCAATCCAAACTTTGATTATGATCTGCGCCTGGATTGCAGTTTTGGTGAGTTTATTAAAAAGAGCAAACTCCCAACAGATTCTGTGAGCCAGGATTTAATAAATCTGCTTTATTCAGAATCGAACATAAACAGATCGCTTGCAGTGGGCTTCAAGGGAAGTCCGAATGTGGGGTGTGTAGTGCTCAATAATTTTGAAGATCAGAACTGGTTTCAGGACTTCACATCTAAATTTGGTCAGGGCGATAAGGTGTTTGTTGTAGCATCAGTCTTTGGAGGTACCGGTGCCAGCGGTTTTCCTTTGCTGGTAAAGAAAATGCGCTCGTGCGGAAATACATATCTGCAGAACACAAGCATAGGAGCTATTGCCGTGATGCCTTATTTTGAACTTACTCCACCTAAAAAGGAAGATCCCAATAATGATATTAATTCCAGTTGCTTTATAACCAAAACAAAGGCTGCCTTGAGCTATTATGATAAGGAGCTGAAGGTAGACGCACTGTATTATATAGCCGATGATAAGCAGCAAAAACCATATACCAATGACGAGGAATTGCAACAGAACGGAACACATTTTATTGAATTTATGGCTGCCACTTCCGTGCTTCATTATATAAAGAATACTCCGGCCGAACAGAATAAAAGGCCGGCCGACCGTAAAACGGAATATTACAGTATCTGCATAGATAAGAATGCCGAGGTACTGAACTGGGATAATATTGGTTTGGCTCATCAGGAAATAGTCTATTCTTTGTTGAATTATTATACCTTTACAATTGTCAATGAGCTGGTGAAGAAGGAGAGCGATTTTCCGTTGAGAAAGACTTCCGGATTTAATGATACCTTTTATAACAGCGGATTCTTTCAGTTACTGGATGAGTTTAACAAGGACTTTTATAAGTGGTTGAAAGAGCTGAGTGATAATGACAGGGCTTTTGCTCCGTTTCGTTTGAGCGAGAATAAAATATTGAATGATTTTCCGCTTCAGGGACATGAATTCTCAAACACAAAGAAATGCCTTGGAGCAAAAATACCGTATGGCTTGTCTTACTATTTGCATGAAATGATTCTCCTTGAAAAGAAATACAAAAAGCGCAACATGGATAACGTGTACGAAAAGTACACTGAAATGATGTATGAAGCGATAGATAATATGAATAAGTTTATAAAGTAAAAACGGCTGTATGAAAGAACTGAATATATGCGCAACCGGTGCTTCCAAAAACGAATGGAGCTCATGCGGACCGATTAATCAGGGCATGATTGCCGGTAAGGTAAAGGATAAAAGTACCAAAAACGGTAAGGCACTGAATGCTGTTCCTTCTCCATTGGCCCGACTTTATGTGGTAAACGATGCATTTTCCATGCTTACGTATGATTTGCTGAATAAGACAACTAATTGCGGAGAATGTTATAAATTTATTGTTTCCGATTGTCTGGATGCGTTTGAACTTTTGTTTAATCTGAAGTTTCATGAGGATAAAAAGGAAGAGGTTAGAGTAAGGATGTGGAATAAGCAAAAAGGACTTCAGGAATTACGGAGCGTTGATTCACAGAACCTGGCCGATTCTTTGGAGGGCTATCTCACCGATAACTCTTTTGGTGAAATGAGTGAGTTTATTCTGATAAAATATAAAAACCAGATATTGGCGGGCTCTTCGCCTTTTACGTTCTTATTCACAACTCCTAATCTGGATAAATATGAGGACCGGAGTTTTATGAATCCACATTATCAGGAGAGTTTTGACTTGATAAATCCGAATACGAAAAAGAAATATTTTACAGGTATCCGCCTGTTTGAGGATAGGGACATATTGTTTCAAAAGTATGTGTTGAACATTGTTGAACAGTGTACTTCCGATCATATTACCAATTTCAGAAATTACATAAAATACTGGGCACAGCGTATTAACCTAAGTAACATTGATATGGTTCAAACGAAGCCGGTGCTGAGCGAAGATAACAGTAATGTTCACATTAACGGAGTGGAGATTTGTAAAAGCACCGGAATTAATTCGATGAATTTCTTTACGGATCACCTCATAAAAGTCCGTTTTAAAATAGATACGGATTGCTTTGTTTGCGGAACTTATGTGAATGATAAGGAAGAGCGGAATTACGATTATCTGTTGCCATTAAGAGTTGAGGCTCTCAATAGTATTGATTATCAGGACTTGAAAGTGGAATTTCAGGAATCGGCTAAAGAAGTGAAGGTGATGCTCACATTGCCGGGCGATAATAAACAAAAATCACAAATATACAGAAAGCAGATAAGCACTGGGGATGCGGACGAAAAGTATAATATTATTGCCCTTGAAGAATATGTGGCCAATGTGAATCTGGGCATTTTTCCATTTCTGCAGGTGGTAGATGCTGATGATAAACCTACATCAGACAATGATTACTACAAGGTGATGCTCTCCATAGCAGATGCAAATAAAAGAATGCCTGTTTCATTATATAACCTTACTTTTTTTAGAAAAGTGAATGAATTCTACCAGCCTATTCAGGAGGTTGAGAAGAATGAATCCATGAACATTTATTGCACACGGTATGAAAGAAGGGTGATTGATGAAAACAGTGATTTGGGCTCAGTGTACTATCAGGTAAATAATACCACGTTTTCTCTGATACGTTTATCATTTCCTGTAGATTTTACACATACAGCCGAAGGTCTTGTTATTCCTAAGTGGAATAAGAAGAGGATTGGTCCCAAGGAATTTCACGTTGCTGTGGATTTTGGTACTACAAACACGTTCATTGCATTAACGGGTGATAATGGCATTAAGCCAAAACCCTTTGAGATTACACCCGATGACCGACAGGTAGTGATGCTACATTGTCCGGCCGATAATGAGGGTAAAGATAAAAAGATAACGTCACTGTATGAAGAGTTTTTTGGCTTTGATGAATCTGCACTTGATGTTCAGGCCTCAGAATTTATTCCTTCTGTGATAATGAATAAAGGGAATGAGAAGTACTGTTTCCCTATCCGCACGGCATTATGTGAGAAAAATAATGAGAGTGGAGAGCTTAAATTACTGGATAATAGCAACATCTCTTTCACTTACGAGAAAAGAGAGATTAGGAAAGAACAGGCGATTGTGTCTAACATTAAATGGAGCGAAGGGGAGAAGGATAAAGAAAGAGTTTCTATCTTTATCAATGAGATTCTGAGAATGGTGAAGTATAAGATTATACTAAACGGAGGAAATCCGGAACTTACAAAGATGACCTGGTTTAATCCGCTCAGCTTTTCTCAAACTACCAAGGAAAACTATAAGCAGATGTGGAAGAATAACTACACGGATGTTTTTGGTGAAAAAGCAGCTCTGTTTAATGTAACGGAATCTGAGGCACCGTATTATTATTACAAGAATGCAGGTATGCTGGAGAATAACAACTGTGTGCTAACGGTTGATATTGGTGGTGGATCTACTGACTTTATGATCTTTAAGAATGAGATACCGGTAAGAGGAACTTCTGTGAATTTTGCTTGTAATGATTTATGGCGAAACGGATATAACAGTTTCTCTAATGTGAAGGAGAACGGCATCTATAAAAGTATCCAGAAAAAGATTACCGATAATTTTAAGTCGACCAATCTCAATGGGTTGAATAAGCAATATCTGACGAACGATAAATACAGTTCCGCCGAAATCATCAATTTCTGGTTTGCGAATGAAAATGCATCTAAGATAAGTGATCAGCTATCAAATGGTGTGTACAAAAAGGTTTTTCTTTTTCATCTATCAGCATTGATGTTCCATGCGGCACAGTTTATTAAAGATGCCGGTGAAGATTATCCTTCGTGTATAATATTCAGCGGCAACGGCAGTAAGTATATTGATCTGTTAAGCCGGAATCAGAAAATTATCGGTGAATATTGCAGCTATATTTTCCAGGAAATATTTGGCGAGAAAGGTCGGAAGATACAGATTGTTCTGCCTGAGACGGATAGGAAGGAATCAACCTGCTATGGCGGATTATATAAAGACAATCCGGTTAAGTTATCGAACTCATTGTTTGTGGGGTGCGAACTTAATTATGAGGATAAGTATAATTTCCATACTTACAAGGAAGTGCGGGGCGAAAAAAGAGATGAACTAAAGAGTAGTATTATTGAGAATGTGAAAACGTTTATTCAGCTGTACTGCAAAATGTTTGTGGAACTGCATTTGGGAAGAGAGTTCAATGAGAATATTAACCTGAAAGCATTTGAAGGTATATTGATAAGTAAGGTTGAAGGGTATTATAATAATGGCTTCTCAAAATACACAAAAGGTCAGGCCGATGAGGCTGAACTTTCCGAAACATTGTTTTTCTATCCTATTGTTGGCCTCATTGATTTTATGACCGGGTTTACCAAAGATGATCTGGATTTGTTTATTAATAAAGAGGTGTATTACGCTAAAAATATGGATGGAAATGGTTTCTTCTTCCATAAGAATTTATCGAAAGAGCAACGCCTGGATTCAATTTATAGAATCATGGTGGAAACAGAAAAGCCAACTGTAGCTTCTCTATCTCTTATTTCAAGTGACAGCACTTCTTCTAAAATGATTCCTAATGTGGAAAACTGGATTAAACCATTTCTTGAATTTGAAGAGTATCCCACATCAGATTGCACAATAGTGAAAGAAATAGAACCGGCCCGATTGCATTTGAAGGATAACAAATGGGAGGTCCAGGCAAAAGGCAGGGTAGTTTTTAAATAGATGAATTAAATAAGGTTATGGATATAAGTTTAATTATAATTATCGTAGTAATTGTAATCTGGATTCAGATAGCTTTCTTCCTGAAAACGGTTGTTGGCATAAGAGCCCTTAAAAACTTGTATCCTTCTCTAAGCAACCTGGGAATATTTAAAGAGAACAGCACCCAAGTTATCAGCGTAAATAGCAAGAAGGTTTTAAGAGAATTCTCATCTATTATTGATTCCACAAATTCTTACCTGAGAGAGAATCAGGGCACAGTTGATTTTTATGTAATTCAGAATCTGTCGGAGAGGGTTTCAGCAGCAAAAGAATCAGAGGCAGCATCTGGAATTCAGATTCCTTTGTATGTGGGTTTAATGGGCACATTTGTAGGAGTAGGTGTGGGGTTGTTCTCTTTAAACTTTATCGGACTTTACAGTGAGGCTGGAATAAATTATTTTTTGTGGGGGGTGGTGATAGCCATGTTGACAAGTTTTGTGGGACTTCTTTTATCCACCATTGCTTATTACAAGCTTAATCATGCCATAAAGTGCAAAGATCATAATAAGAATAAATACTATACATTCATTCAAACGAAGCTGTTGCCTGGAATGGGTAGTAATATTATTGATGCTTTGGGCCGATTGAAAGGTACACTGGATAACTTTAATACCGTTTTCTCTGATAATATTGGCAACATCAACAATATTGTTGTTAACCTGGCAGGAAACATGCAGACAATATCCGATGGAATAGGCACTCAGAAAGAAATCTTAAATGAACTGTATGGCAGTAAATATCAGAGCCTCATAAAAGTAAACATGGATACATTTGACCGGGCAGAGAAAATATTACCGGCAATGGATAATTTCGTTCAAAAGCAGAAGGATTTAAATGAGGTGATGGAAAAGAATTCGCAGTTTATAACCAGCATGCACAAACTGCTTGATCGCTTTTCTACATTTGAAAACAGCATTAATGGACTGGGTGAGTCAATAAATGACAGTCAGCTATTAGGTAGCCGGCAGCTGAATCTTGTTCAGAGACATCTAGATGACCTGGACCAAAAGCAATCTTTAGTTGAGAATTATACGAATCAAAGCAATGACGTTGTAGAGGAATATCTGAAGGCGAACCTGAGAAATGTACGCTCTTTAGTAGATAGCTTTGAGACTGCGGTAAAGAATGCCTTTGAAATAACAAATCAGGAAAGTCCTTTCCAGAAGCTGGCAAATCTGGAGGTTATCTCTGAAGACATAAAGCGACTTAATGAAACGTTGGCATCATATACACAGAAAGAAGAGGAGATGATGAATATTGTTTCAGTCATTCGTGACGATGTAAAATCGCTTAAAGAAGGTGACACCTATCCCGGAGATTTCTATGGTAGTGATGCCGAAAATTAAGATATGGCAACAATGCAGAACAAAGATTTTTTTTGGCCGGGCTTTGTTGGCTTGCTAACAATAATGTTTGTTATCATGCTTGTTTTGTTTGGTCTAAGCTTTAAAGTATATACCGGGAAAACAAAAGCTATGATAGAACAAAATGCAAGACTGAAAGGTATAGAGAAAGAATATGTATATATAAAGAAGAAAGACAGGCAAATAGAATTTTTAAAGTCAGATACGGTATTTGAATATGTATCTTCCTGTGATAGATTTATTATTAGGTCTTTAGAGGGGAAAGAGATATTTGCATCTAACGCATCAGAACTAAAGGATAACTATCTGAAGGAGATTTTAATAGCCGGTCATGCGCTTGAATTTTATCTGAATAAACTGCATAGAGAGGGGTGGAGATCTTCTTTCTTATTGATTCTTGAAGGATATATGGGAAATTGGTATGATAACAATATACAAAGAAATTCCAGTTTGGCATATCAGACATCTTATCAGCGTGCACTTGGAGTATACCAGCTCTGGGAAAAAGCCGGAATAGTTTTTCAAAAACAAAACGTGGAAATATTAATCTCCGGAAGAGGTTTTGATGGGAAGTGCCGGAATAAACAAAATGGGAAAGTGAATTTTTTCTCTATTCAACTTGTTTCTAAAAATAATATTGATTAGCTATTTTTTTTAATTCTTCATCATATTGTTCTTGCTTATTTTGCGTTATTATATTGTAAAATAATACTAGATTTGTATCCTTGAGATTTTGCAGTTGATTTATATTATATATAATAATGCCAGCTACTATGGAAACTAAAGAGACAGGATATAGGGTAAGGGAGTATCATCAGCCAATAAAACGGTATTGTCAGACATTAGATCTGAAAAACGATGCAGCATTGATTGCTGAATATGTGAAGCGTCACAGTAGGCCATGGCCTGAAATCCGTTCAGGAATAAGAGAAGTAGGGATTTTAGAGATGGAGATTTTTCTTTTAGGCACAAGACTTTTTATGATTGTTGAAACACCTTTGGATTTTGACTGGGATGTTGCTATGACCAAACTTGCAACCCTTCCCCGACAGGCAGAGTGGGAGGAATATATGTCAATTTTCCAAGTGGCTTCTCCCGGAGCCTCTTCTTCAGAGAAATGGCAATTGATGGATCAGATATTTACCAACAAACAGGAAAATCTTTAAGATCTGCCATTAACCGTATTTAGAATTAAGAAAAATATTGTAAAGTCAGTTAGTAATATCCCCATTCCGTAAAAGGTCAGTTAAACAATGGTGTTGTTTGCTCCGAAATAAATATATTGCAATTTATTGCAATATGAAAGAGGTGTATTCTGTTTTTATTTTATTCTTTGAAAACAAAGTAGATAATGCGTAAGTGTTTTTTTCGTTATGATTGTTTTAACTTTGCCGATATTGTATAACTTTAAATTAAGGTGAAATCCTTGAAAAATAGATATGAATGAAGATAACGCTTATGTAGTGTTTAACACATTGTTTAATAAGTACTATGCTAATCTACTTTTTTATGCCACTCGATTCTTGAATGACGATGAAGCAGAGGATATTGTACAGGAGACTTTTTTAGAGCTTTGGAATCGAAGAGAGACAATTGAAATAGGAGATCAGATTCAGGCATTTCTTTATCGCTTAGTGTATACTAAAGCAATTAATATATTGAAGCATAAAAAAGTTGAGAATGATTATAATAAAGCTGCTGAAGAAATTTGTAAACGGAAAATAGAGTTTTATGAACCGGATCATAATGACACTATAAAGAGAATGGAAAATCAGGAACTTCGGACAGAAATTTATGGCGTGATTAACCAGCTTCCAGATAAATGTAAAGAGGTCTTTAAATTAAGTTATTTACATGGGCTAAAGAATAAAGAAATAGCCGATGCACTTGACATTTCTTTACGTACTGTTGAAGCTCATATGTACAAGGCTCTGAAGGTATTACGGAGTCAGTTGAGTCATCTGGCTTTTTTTCTTTTATTAATTTCAATATATAAATAAGTGTTTTTGAGTCTGTAGTTGTTTTTATATAAATGGGTATATATGGATAGTATGAATGAAGATATATTATTAAGGTATTTAAAAAATGAATGTACCGGAGATGACTGGCTGCAAATTAATTCATGGTTGAATGAATCTGAAGATAACGCCAGAAAATTATTCCAGATGGAGGAAGCTTTCCACTCTGGTGAGCGGGAGCGTTATTCATCTTCTGAGTATATAGAAAAAGCAAGGACACGATTCTTGAAAAAAATAGAAAAAAAAGAGCAACCGGGAAAAAGATTTTTTCAGACTCGTTCTTTTATGAGATATGCGGCAACGATTATCATTGTTTTGACTTTTGGCACAATGGGGGTGACTTATTTGGCAAATCAGTTGTCGGCTTCTAATGAGATGATTGTATCAGTTTCCGACAATGAACCCGTAAAAGAGGTTGTTTTGCCTGATGGAAGCAAAATTTGGTTGAATCATTCGGCTACATTAAAATATCCTAAAGCATTTGCAAAAAACAACCGCATGGTTAAACTGGATGGAGAAGCCTACTTTGAAGTTGCAAAAGACAAAACTAAACCATTTATTGTAAGTAGCGATGTAATGCAGGTAAAAGTACTAGGCACAATATTTAATCTGAAGTGTAATAAGTATGCAAAGGTTGCGGAAGCAACTCTAATAGAAGGAATGGTAGAGGTAAAAGGAAACCGTGATGAAGGACAAATTGTTTTATCTCCGGGACAAAAAGCAGAACTGAACAGAGCAACAGGACATTTAGTTGTAAAACAGGTGGACGCTAAATTAGATGCTGTATGGAAAGATAATCTGATTCCTTTTGAAGAGGCTACGGTCTCTGAAATTGCTAATACGCTTGAACACTTTTATAACGTAAAAATAGTATTATCTCCCAATATTGATAATAAAACTTATACCGGCGTCTTGAAAAGGAAAGGGAGCGTTGATTCTGTACTTAATTCTTTAAAAAATGCTATGCCAATTGATTACAGAAGAATTGAAAATGACATAATATACATACAGCCGGCTCATAAAAAATAATCTTAGAGCCGTTGTTAAAAACACAATAATGAAAAACATATTACTATTTCTTATCTTTTGTCTTTGTTTAGTTACAGAGGCTAAGGAACCTGTTGATTATGTGAATCCATTGATGGGAACTGAATCAACTTATGCTTTCTCTTATGGGAATACATATCCGGCGATAGCGGTACCGTGGGGAATGAATTTCTGGAGCCCTCAAACAGGAGAAAATCGTAGCGGATGGATGTACTCTTATGCTGATAAAAAGATGAGAGGATTCCGACAAACTCATCAACCCAGTCCCTGGATTAACGATTATGGAACATTTTCTATTATGCCTGTTTCGGGAGATTTGAAGATCAATGATGGAGAGCGTGCTGCTGCTTATTCTCACCTAAATGAAATTTCTCATCCTTATTATTATAAGGTGGCTTTTGATAATAAAACAACTACAGAAATTACTTCTACTTCTCGCGGAGCAATATTTAATATTAAGTTTGCTTCTGACAAAAAACAATACTTAGTGATTGATGCTTATGATGGCGGTAGTTCTGTGTCTATTGATAAGGAACATTGCCGCATAATTGGTAAGGTGAAAAATAATAGCGGGGGAGTGCCTGCAAACTTTGCCAATTATTTTGTAATTGAGTTTGATAAAGAAATTGTTGGATGTGGTACTGCGACTAATGGGGTGATAGCAAAAGAAAAGCTATCGGCCGAAGATAATCATGTATGTGCTTACCTTGAGTTTGATTTGAAACCTCAAGAGGTTCTTACTGTAAGAGTGGCATCTTCTTTTATTAGCGCGGAACAAGCTTTGGCTAATTTTAAGAGTGAAGTAAAAAACAAGACATTTGATCAGATTGAAAAACAATCCAGGAATGTATGGAACAGTTATCTGGGACGAATTAGCGTGGAAGGTGGAACGGAACAGCAACTGTCTACGTTTTATTCTTGTTTATACAGAACATTATTGTTCCCGCGCGAATTTAATGAATTCAATAGCGCTAAAAAGCCCATATATTATAGTCCGTATGATGGTAAAGTGCACAATGGATACATGTATACTGATAATGGCTTTTGGGATACTTTCCGATCTGTTCATCCATTGTTTACTTTAGTTTATCCAGAAGTAAGCGAGCGAATTATACAATCGTTAATAAATACATATAATGAAAGTGGTTTTTTACCGGAATGGTGTAGCCCCGGTCATCGGGGATGCATGATTGGCAACAATTCTCTTTCTTTAATTACCGATGCGTGGATGAAAGGAATCCGTAATTTTGATTCGGGTAAAGCGCTTGAAGCCATGATTCATCAGACTAAGGCCCAAGGAAAAGAAACTTCTGTTGGTCGTAATGGTTATGAAGAGTATGATCGATTGGGATATGTTCCTTACCCTGATTACGCTGAGGCAACGGCAAAAACGCTCGAATATGCTTATGCAGACTGGTGTTTGGCACGTTTTGCCAGGTCATTGGGCGAAACAAAAATACAGAAAGAATACGAAGCTAAATCGATGAATTATAAAAATCTATTTGATTCTTCCTGGGGTTTTATGCGTGCAAAGGATAAAAAAGGGACATGGATTGAATCTTTTGATCCGGTTGAATGGGGAGGCCCTTTTACAGAGGGATCTTCCTGGCATTATACATGGAGTGTTTTACACGATGTGGAGGGGCTATCGAAACTAATGGGCGGGCATAAGAGTCTTGCTAATAAGCTCGATTCTATGTTTAAAGCTCCAGCAATATACAAAGTGGGAACTTATGGATTTGTTATTCATGAAATAGCTGAGATGGTTGCTCTAAACATGGGGCAATATGCTCATGGCAATCAGCCGGTTCAGCATGCCATTTATTTATATGATTATGTGGGACAGCCTTGGAAAGCGCAACAGCATTTACGTGATGTGTTGAACCGGCTTTATAATCCGGGAACTAAAGGTTATTGTGGAGATGAAGATAATGGACAGACCTCAGCATGGTATGTGTTTAGTGCAATGGGCTTTTATCCAGTTTGCCCTGGTATGCCCCAATATGCAATGGGAACTCCTCTTTTTAATAAAGTAATTCTTCAGCTATCAAAAAATAAAAAATTCATTATTGAAGCTGAGAATAATTCGGCTGAGAACTTCTATATTAAATCTGCTAAATTGAATAACACTAAATTTGATCGTAATTATCTTACTCACTCAGAGTTGACCAGAGGAGGGCTACTTAGACTAACAATGGACAATAAACCAAATTTGAAAAGAGGAATCACAAAGGAAGCTGCTCCATATTCATACACAGGAAAATAGTAACTAAGAGTAAATAGCATCACATCGAACTTAGTATAAGAACGATGAATTGATAATTGATGAGAACTTATTGGTTTTCCATTAAACTTTTAATGTTTTGTTGAAAATGGAATAAGTGTATTTTTTCCTTCACTTGTTTTAATAGATATAAAGAAAATAAAAAAGCAACTTATTTTATAACCTAATAAAGATGTATATGAAAAACATTCATTGGTCTCAGAGGCCAAAACTCTTTAAGTTTTTATTAATTATTGCACTTTTGTTTGTTTCGTATGGCCATTTGTTCGCTCAAATAAGTATGTCTGTTAAGAGTACTACATTGGGACAAATAATTAATACGGTAAAAAAGCAAACAAAGTATCAGTTTTTTTATGAGGACAAACTATCTAAAATTCAGATAGAGTCCGTTAATGTGAAAAATATTAGTCTGGAGAAATTGCTCGACACCGTTTTAAAAGATAAAGGTGTAACTTATAAAATTGAAGATAAAATTGTTTATCTGTCTCCTGCAAATACGAAACCGGCTTCAGTAAAACAACAAAAAAAAGGGAAGTCTATTACTGGTATTGTAGTTGACCAATCCGGAGATCCGTTAATCGGAGTAAGTGTGGCCGTAAAAGGTACTTCGGTAGGTACAATGACTGATTTGAATGGAAAGTATGTCCTCGATCTGTCTGATCCTAAAGCTGATCTGACTTTTTCCTTCGTTGGGTACAAAATGCAGATTCATTCAATAGCTAAGAATGATGTACTCAACGTGACTCTGCAAGAAGATGTTCAAACTATAAATGAGGTGGTTGTAACTGCATTGGGTATTAAGCGTGAAAAAAAAATGTTGGGTTATGCTGTGCAGGACTTAAAAGGAGAAAAGCTTAATCAAACGGGTGACCCTTCAGTAACCAGTATGTTGCAAGGTAAGGTAGCTGGTCTTCAGATGAATACATCAAGTACTGGTTTAGGTGGTTCTACAAAAATAACGCTCCGTGGTAACTCTTCATTAACCGACAATAATCAGCCTTTATGGGTAGTTGATGGAGTGCCGTTCAACGATAATAATGACTCGGGAGCATCTCTTTACGGAGGTGTGGACCGCGGTGGAGCAACTGCAGATATAAATCCGGAAGATATTGAATCCATTTCTGTGCTGAAAGGTCCAAATGCTGCTGCTCTTTATGGTTCAAGAGCTGGTAACGGTGTTATTCTGATTACAACCAAAAAAGGAACAAAGTCAAAAGGTTTCGGTGTTACATATAATGGAAATGTAACATGGACAAATATTGCATCAGCCCTAAACATGCAAGATAAATATGGTCAGGGCAAAAATAATGTTTATAGCCCGAATTCAGAGTATAGCTATGGTGCATTGCTTGACGGACATGAATATAAGGCATGGAATGGAGAGACAAGGGAATACTGGAGATATGGAAATAAAATAAAAGATTATTTTGATACAGGTTTCTCACAAACGCATAATGTGGCTATCGGGAATGTAACTGAAAAATCAAATTATCGTGCTTCATTTGGAAGTACGGAAAGCAATGGTGTATTTAATAAGGAAAGATTGAGCAAGATTAATCTTGATTTGAAAGCTGGAATGCAGATGAATAGGATTTTAAGCATGGACTCAAAAATCTCTTTGTCAAAAACAAAAGCAGGCAATCGCCCGGTATATGGGAAAGGTGGTGAAATTTATCAGTTGTTGTTCATCCCAAATAATATCCTTCTAAGCGATTTGGAATCTTATAGCGATGCAACCCACAGGCATATTAACTGGGTTGGTCCATCACCTACCGTAATGAATCCATATTATATTAATTATAGGTATTCAAATATGGACGAACGGTGGAGAGTCTTTGGTTATTATACCTTGAAACTAGATTTTACACCATGGCTTTATGGTACGGCAAAGTATGCTTTCGATTATTACCATACTAATATTGAAGAGATTGATAGAACAAATGGTATTGACGATCAGGCAAATGAATCGTACAGATCTAAAGAAGATAATTTCTTTGAACATAATGTAGAGTTTTTGCTGGTAGGGCAGAACAATATCAATGAGAAGATGCGTGTTGGATATACCTTGGGAGCCAACGAGATGTTTCAGAAAACTTCTTTTTTGCAGGGGCGTTCAACAAATATGAACGTAAAGGATTACTGGTATCACAATTCCGCTATGGGAGTAAATGTAGTAGAGAATGATATCTCTCAGCGAAAAACCCGTTCAGTTTTCGGATCTATGCAATTTGCATGGGATGAGTATCTGGCACTGGATCTAACTGCCAGGAATGACTGGTCGTCAACACTTCCGATTAATAACTGCTCATATTTTTATCCTTCGGCCAATTTAAGTTTCATTTTTTCTGATTTTATGAAGAGCATGAATAGAAACCTGCCTTCGTGGGTTACTTTCGGTAAACTTCGCATGTCGGTTGCGCAAGTTGGTAAGGATACAGGGCCCTATCAGCTTTATCCGTTAGAATCATGGTCTCAGGGAGCCACATCACCGGTTTCTACCAAACCGTCAATAAAGCCTAACGCTCAGTTGAAACCTGAAATTTCATCAGCTTATGAGGCTGGACTCGATATGAAGTTCTTAGACAACCGCCTGGGTTTTGATTTTACCTATTATTATAATCTGACAAAGAATCAGATTATGACAGTTCCTATGTCTGGTGAATATTTCTGGAAAAGAATCAATGCCGGAGAAATTGAAAATAAAGGATATGAATTGATGATTTATTCAACTCCGTTTAAGGCAAAGGATTTTGAATTTAATCTGGATGTGAATTTTGCACACAACCGTTCAGTTGTTAAAAAACTAAGCGAAAGCGCCCAATATATGAGCTTTAACTTTAACAAGGACCAGTTATTGGTAGATGTAGGAGCATATGAAGGTGGCAAATTGGGTGATATATTTGCAAATGTCAGTTATAAGAGAGATGCAAATGGCAATATTTTAACCCGCAATGGCTTGCCTTTACGCACTACAGAAAGAAATAACAAAGCGATTGGAAATATTCAGCCAGACTTGTTGATGTCTGTCGCTCCATCTTTCTCCTATAAAGGGTTTACGCTTTATGCGTTATTTGACATGAAATCCGGAGGTAATGTTGTTTCGATGTCAGAAGCTGTAGCCACTGGTTTCGGAACTGCAAAGAAAACAGAAAACAGAGAACATATCATATTTAAGGGGATTGATGAAGGAACTGGACTTCCAAATACAATCGAAGTAGCAGGAGAATCATTGTATACATTGATTGGCGGTGAGAACGCAATCGCGGAAGAATTTGTTTACAATGCATCGTTCATTAAGCTGAAAGAGCTCTCTCTATCGTATAGTTTTCCTGTAAGATTACTCAAAAAAACACCGTTTTCTGCTGTGAAAATGTCCTTGGTGGGTAGAAATCTTTGCTATTTATTAAAACATACTCCTGGAACAAGTCCTGAAGGAGGATTTGATACAACAATGTTTTCACAGGCCATTGATTTTACCTCAGTACCATATACTCGTACATTCGGACTTTCGGCAAATGTTAGTTTTTAATCTTTAGAATGAATTTATATATGAAATACAATATTATCTATAAGAAGAGTAGGGTTTTTATTGCTCTGTTTTGTGTTACTTCTTTGTTTTCCTGTACTGATGGATTTGAAACTCTAAATAAGTATCCACTTGAACCTTCTTACGTGCCAGGGTCAACAGACCCCGGTGAAACCGACAATGATATAAATTTACCAGACACTATTTCCAAAATAGAACTAAACTCCTTAAAACAAGGAGCCAATAGTATAGGTGCACTCTTTAAAAATTATTCGTACCAGGGGTTGGTTAATGATTATCAGCGTGCCACAAACCTTACACACGATATTTATTGCGGTTATTTTGCTACCAACAAGGTGGATTTCCTCAACTGTTCGCCAAATTATATCTATACAGATGGGTGGTCTGCCAAACGCTGGGACCATTTCTATAAAGAGCGTTGTGCTGAATATAAAACACTGGCAAGAACATTTAAGTATGTAAATCCTGAAGCGTATCGAAACGCATATTATATTACTCGTATCTATTTTGTGTTTTTGACCTCCACAATGGCAGATACATATGGTGATATGCCGTTTACTCCCTATCTGCAGTGTGCCAGTATTCCTGAGAAGGTGCCTTATGACACTCAAAAAGTAGTATACGATAAAATGTTTCGTATACTGCAACAAGCTACCGATAGTATAAAGCCAGGAAAGTGTTCATTCAAGTTTAGTTCTTCGGA
This sequence comes from Bacteroidaceae bacterium, assembly GCA_963667395.2. Taxonomy (GTDB): domain Bacteria; phylum Bacteroidota; class Bacteroidia; order Bacteroidales; family Bacteroidaceae; genus Bacteroides. The sequence continues at coordinate 1,710,729 of CAXXJL010000001.1, read as the reverse complement.
AGATAAATGTTATCAGGGAGATGAAGAGAAGTGGATTCGTTTTGCCAATACTCTTCGCCTTCGCTTAGCATTAAGAATCTCCAATATTGATCCGGTGCGGGCAAAGCAGGAAGGAGAAGCTGCTTTAGCTCAAACTTATGGTGTAATAAAATCGCAAGAAGACCGCATGAAGACAATACCTGCTTATGCTCCGATTTCTATGGGAGGTGATAATGAAGGTGGTAATGAGAATGAGGTGGCTAATTGTAGTTTCAGATATGTAGATGCTGTAATGTCAAAAGACCTGGAACTTGTATACAAAAACCAAAGTAAAATTTTAGACCCCAGATGTGAAATCTCTTGGTATCGTCCAACCCCGATGGAACTGCTTTATGTTGGCATTGAATTTACTGAGCAAGATTATAATGGTTGCGAAATAGGGAGTAGTGCTATAGAACATGCATCAGATGTTTATTCTGTATTACGAGTAAACTCTACTGATGATAAATCTATATTGAAAGATGATTATTGGTTTGGTTATAGCAGAGAATATATCTGGTTGGGTTATTCCGAGTGTCTGTTCCTGAAAGCAGAAGCTGCATTAAGAGGATGGAGCGGAGCTGGCCAGACTCCGGAACAACTATTCAAAGAAGGAATTAAAGCCAACTTTGATTATTACCATCTTCCAGCAACCAAAACAACCAACTATATCAATGGATTGAAAATATATTCGGGAACGATTGAAAACCCTTTTGCAACCGGAAACAAAGAAAGCCAGCTGGAACAGATTATAACTCAAAAGTGGTTGTCAATATTTCCAAATGGAAACGAAGGATGGGCTGAGTTTCGTCGTACGGATTATCCACGTTTGAGAAATCATTTAAACAATCTTGATGGAAATATCCCAGGCAAGAAATTTATTAATCGTGTTCGTTATCCGAATGACGAATATGATTATAATTCCGGAAATGTACCAAGTTTTGGAACAGTGAACCAATCTACACGAGTATGGTGGGATGTTGAAGATACAAATTCAGCATCTGGAGAAAGAAATTCTATAAACAACTTTAGATAATACTTTTAAATTACAAAGGGAAATATACTATTCATTATTTGACAAACGTCATTTAATGAATGGTAAAGCCCTTGTTATCTTCTTTTTTGTATAATGTAATGGTGAATTTTTGTTTCGATAAAGACAAAAAGTCTTGTTTTTGAATAAGTGTTTCTAATCAGTCAGTTGTATTATATATAACTCATCAAAAATTGAAATACTATCTTAATTGTAATATATAACATAAGTTTAACTTAAAACTAATTATTATGAATCTCAAAAAGCTACTAACTTTTTTTGTCGTATTTCTGACTATTATGAGCTTTTCAAGAGCTCAACAGCCTTTTGGAGGGTGCTGGCATCCTGAAAACATCAAGGATTGGACTCCGGAAAAAGATCCAGACGCAAAATTTAACAGAAGTAAGGTTCCATTAAAACCACGTTTCAAAGATGCTACTGTAAAAGCAAATCAATATCAGTTTTATGATGGTAAGGTAACAGCCTGTCTCACCATGAACCCCATGTGTAGTCTGACACCGTCTCAGGGAGCAAATAATTTTATCGGCTACAATCCCACATATTGGCAATATATGGATATTCTTGTATGGTGGGGTGGTTCTTCCGTCGAAGGAATAATAACTCCTCCTTCTGCACCGGTTACAGACATTGCTCATTTAAACGGAGTAAAAGTTCTGGGTAATATATTTTTCCCACCCAGCGTTTTTGGGGGGCAGGTTTCATGGGTAACCCAGATATTGACGAAAGAGAGTGACGGTTCTTATCCATACGCCAAGAAACTGTATAATATTGCTAAATATTACGGATTTGACGGTTGGTTTATCAATTCTGAGTCAGGAGGTGTGACAGTGAGTGACTGGGCAGCTTTTATAGCTTATTTTGATAAATGTGCCGCAGCTGATGGTAATACGCAAATGGAAATACAATATTATGATACTGGAGTCTATGCTAGTTCAGTTATGGATATTCTTAAGGTTCACGGGGGATCCTATTTTGCAAATTATGGGAGTGCAAAATCTCCTTGTATCTCTTCAAATAGGGCTGATTGTACAGGAGCAGGTATATCATCTGATGATTTCTTTTCAAAGGTATATCACGGCATTGAATGCGCACAAGGAGGTATTGGAGGAAATGCAGTTAGTTTTCAGGCATGTTTCCCTGCTACCGGTCATGCCGGATCTATCGATTTGTTTAATCCCGAAGAAGGAATCTGGAAGCAGGTTGTGAAAAATGCTTTGGGAACAAATGATGCCTGTGGTGCAAAAGCCTATGATTTAATGAAAACGGTATTCTCCAACGAAGCTCGCTTTTGGGTAAATATTGATAACAACCCATCTAACACATCAACACGTGACAATTTATCTTCCTGGCCTGGTTTTGCAAATGCCTTGATGGAACGTAGCACAATTCAAGAAAAGCCCTTTGTAACATCTTTCAGTACAGGTTTGGGTAAACACCGGTTTGTTAATGGAGAAAAAAGAGGTACTCAGGACTGGTACCATCGTGGTATGCAAAATATTATGCCTACCTGGCGTTGGTGGATAGAGTCAACAGTTGTCAATGAAATCTCTGTTAACTTGAATTGGGATGATGCATATAATATGGGTACAAGCCTTCTGGTGAAAGGTAAACTTTCAGCCGGAGTAGAACACCTGACTCGTCTTTATAAAACAAAAATTGCTGTTACTGCAGGAGATAAACTACAGTTGGTTTATAAAACAAACACTGCTAATTCAATGGAAGTTAAATTAGCAGTTTCGGAAGATGCAAATGCTTTCGTTACATTTCCGGTAACAGAAGTTGCGACAAACAACGGTTGGTCAATTGCAACAATAGACTTATCTTCTTTAGCAGGAAAAACCATTTCTGTTATTGCGCTGAATTTTAAATCTGCTTCAGAAATCGTCGATTATCAATCAGCTTTAGGCCAGCTTTCGGTTGTAGGAGGAAGTTATAAACCCTCGGCAGAAGCAGTTTCAAATTTAATAGCACAAAACGAATTGACTCAAACTGTTAGTGATATCAGATTAACTTGGGATGCACCTGCTTCTTCTGAAATAGATCATTATAATATTTATTTAGAAAAGAATGGTGTTAAATCTTTAGTCGGACAAACCAGAGATGAGGGTTTTTATATTCCTAAATTTGACAGAACATCTTTCTCAGAAACCTATGTGAAGGCTTATGTAACTGCCGTAACAAAAGATATGAACGAAGGATCCGAAGTATCTTTTCAGCTTAATTATCCAATATTAAATGTACCTGTGGTTAAGTTAAAAGCAACTAAAACCTTGGTAAAGATAGGTGAAGAAGTTGCAGTGATAGCCAGAGCTACAAATTTCCCAGAAAAATATACATGGACAGTTCCCGGCAATGCTCAGCTCACACGTCAGAGTCAGGACACAGCATTCTTTAAATTTAATGCTGCAGGCAAATACAACATTAAAGTAAATGTGTCTAATTCTGTTGGCTCTACTGACGAATCGAATGAATCTCTGATTGATGTTTCTGATTCAAAAAGTCTGCAAATAGTAAGTGTTGGCAAAACAATCGTAAGTTACAGTGGCGCTTTATCTTCTGAATCCCCTTCAAATATTATTGATGGCGCACAAGTTCCAATCAATGTCCATGGCAAATGGTGTTATGGCGGAACTAAGTCGCACTGGGTAATCATCGACTTAAAAGAGATGTTTAACATATACCGATTCCGTATTTTTGATTGTGGGAATAAAGAGAATAGCTCAGATAATTTCCAAAATTTTAAAATTGAATTGAGTAATGATGGTGAGAACTGGAACGAAGTTTTAAATGAGAGAAACCGCCCTGAAAACACAAAGGACGATTATATCAAGCCAACTGCTGCACGCTACGTAAGATTTACTCCTTACAGTGATGAATTGCCTATTACAATCCGTATATGGGAATTTGAGGTGCATGGAACGCAAGGCAATATCTCATTGGATTCTCCAGAAATGCAGGCAGTAAACGTTAATACTACATCTTCAATGAAGATTGCATACAGTTTAGGTGGCGATCCTAAAGATGCTAACTTCAAACTTGCAGTAACCTCTTCTGATCCGAATGTGCTGGCTGTTAGTAATGTTGCGAATGATGATACAAATTTAACTTTTGATATGTCGGGTAAAACTACCGGCAAAGCAGAGGTAACCGTTTCTTTTACAAATGGACTATGGACAAAAGAGAACAAATTCGTGGCAAGAGTTGTAGATCCGGAAAATATGAATGTACTTTCGGGTATTATTCCTTCAATATCAACAGGTTCTTCTTTCCTGGAAAATAATAATGAGACAGCTGCAACAGGTGCAATTGGTGCAAAAGGTATTACGGATGATAATGAAGGAACCTGGTGGTCGGGTGGATATAAATATGGAGGAACAACAAATACTCTTACCTTCTCATTGGGAGCTTCTTACAAAATTTCCAGTCTTAGGTCTTTATTTTACAATCACTCGTACTTTGTACTCCCTTCAAAAATGATTGTTTATGCATCGACCACAACCGATGAACAGAATCAATATGAAGAGGTTTCCAGTTATAGCTCGAACATAACAGAAGATATGAATATTGTTCCATCATCTCCATTCTACGCTAAGTATATAAAGGTTGTATTTAATACCACTTCCTATTATTCTGTTTCATTGAAAGAACTTTCAGCAAAGGGTAAAAAAGAAGAAAGTCCGGTTCCTACAACTAAAAAGGTCTTTACACCTGTTTCAGTTACCGGATTTGATGCGGATGTAGTAGCAGAGAATACACCCTGTGGAGAATTTACAAATGATAAAATTGATGATCAGGGATGGGATTTCTATACAGCTACTGTTAACACTGCAGGCTTTTTGCCAAATGATGGAAAAGTAACGACATCAATGGGTGTCAATTACCAGTTTGCACCTTATTCCGGTAACAATGCAGCGATGTTAAAGGAATCTACTTCGGTAAAAACACTGACCCCTAATCCCTTTACAGCACAGGCTATCTATCTGCTTGGAACAAGCGCCAATGGGGCTTCAACAGTTAAGGCTATCCTTACTTACAGCGATGGTACGGAATCAAGTGCATCGGATGTTTCCTTCTTAGACTGGAACGGCAATGCAGCAGGAGCTGCAGTAAGCGGACTTGGTCGCACTAACGTAGTTTATTCTAAAGATTATGGCATAGAAAGAATTGATGAAAATTATTCGTTCCGTATGTTTGAAGGACGTGTTGCTGCTGACCCAACAAAAGAAATTACTGGAATTAAAATTCAACGAAGCAGTTCTTCTGGTTATCCGACAATATTTGCAGTTTCAAAAGAGACAATCGAAAACATCAATACTGGCATTTCTAATCCAGCAAGTCAGTTGTTGAAGGTTTATCCTAATCCTGTCAGAAATGGACAAGTCCTGAGTGTGGAATCGGCCAATGCAGAAAGCGTTCAGCTTGTCTCTCTCCAGGGTAGTGTATTGCATCAACAGAATATAACAAGCAATATTACTGAAATTCCAGTGAGCAACCTTGCTCCTGGTATTTATCTGGTAATGGTAAAAGGTAGTAATGGGGTTAGTACCTCAAAAGTATTAGTTGAGTAGATTTTATTTCAGAATTTCAGTAAGGGGGCGTATAATCTTCTCTATTACGCCCCCTTTATTTAACTAATCCACAACAAATCAAAAATTAACAGAGAGAGTTGAACTTTACCGTTCGGCTCTCTTTGCTTTTTGATTATATGATGCAAAAATGACATACTCTTCTTGTGATAAAAAGAGGCGATTCTAAGATTTTATTTGTCGGGAAAGACTATATAAATAACGCGGCATAATACTTGTATTGTGATATTGTTCTTACATATTAAAGAACTGGCATTATCTGTTACGAAAGCATTTAAATATGTTTTAATGGTTTTAGTTTTATAACTTCCGGTCTACATTACCCATTGAAATAATGTAAACCGAATCTAGAAATAAAATATTTAATGCCAAGTCGACTGGTTCTTCATCACTTTAGTTGAAGGTTATATCTTTATGCTCTTTTTGATTTTGGAATATATGTCTAATATCGCCAAATAGAAAGAATAAAGCAATGCCTAAATATTCTAACAAGAACAAATATAACAATAAAACTATAGAACAGAGTTTTAGAACAACAGAAACTTTTTCCGATACAATACTACCTTTCAACGAAATATTCAATGCTTCATGTCGAATCATTAAGGGTTATAGAGGCTGAAGTTTATTTGTATTTGAAATTCTCAGAAATATATGGCATTTGTCCATATTGTGGAGCGATAAGTTATAAGGTACATAGTGTTTATATCTGAACTCTGAGAGATTTACCTATTCTAAACTGCAAAGTCAATATACTTTTTCAAGCTCGTAAGTTTTTCTGCAAGAATAAAATTTGTTCTAAGAAAACTTTCGCGGAACAACCCTGGGATGAAATATGCAGATATAGAAGGCGCACTAAACGTTGTGAAACTATTATTGGTAATCTTGGCGTAAAAATGTCCGCCATAAATACCAGATTGTTATTGAAATCGATGCAGATTCCGGTGAGTCCAAGCACTGTTCTAAGAACAATCTATCGGATGATTATACCTGATTGTGGAGTAGTAACAGCTGTTGGCGTAGATGATTGGGCTTTTCGCAAGGGGGTAACTTATGGGAGCATCCTTGTTGATTTGAAGACGGGAGACGTAATTGATTTGCTTGCTGACAGAGAAACAGATAGTTTTGAATGTTGGATAAGAAAACATACCGATGTAAATTTGGTCAGCCGTGACCGATCCACTAATTATTCTTCGGCTATAGCTAATACTGGAAGAGGAATAGCGGAAGTTGCCGACAGATTTCATTTAGTAAAGAATATGTCTGATTGTGTAACCAAAGTAATAATCGATAATTATTCGGATTATAGAAATGCAATTCGCCCGGAAGACGTAACTATGAGTGAAACCACATCGGAGGAGTCAGAGGTATTCTCTGAAACGTCCATCGAACTTGAGCAAAAAACCGATCCCAGAATTAATATGTTTAATGAAGTAAAAGAGCTGCAGTTTAAGGGGTTTAAAATCAATGCAATTGCAAGAAAATTGCACATTGCCAGACAAACGGTTCGTAAATACATGCAATATAAGACACTCCCTAAAAGAAGAAGCAATGCGAGAAATGAATATTACAAATATGATCAGTATGTGGAGAATGAATATGCCAAAGGGGAAACATTGAAAGACATTTATGAGGATATACTAAATAAAGGCTTTATATGAAGTCTTAGTCCGTTTTATTACCATTACAAGTATCTCAGTCGAAAAAGAGTTAAGAAAGCAGGATGTATTAGAAAGGATAAACCGGTTGACAATCGAGAATCATTAATTCCTGTAAAAAAGATATCTGCTGTTGTTTTTAAAAGTATACGAGAATATAAGTTAAATGAAAAAGATGAAGATGAAGATGAAGATGAAGATGAAGATGAAGATGAAGATGAAGATGAAGATGAAGATTTAATGAGTACATTAATGGGGCTTAAATGGTTTGAATCTTTATATAAAGCAGCGAAATCGTTCTATAAAACAATTATGGGTAATAAAGCTGAATTATTGGATCAATGGATTGAAAAACATAGAAATATAACCCTCCCTAAATTGAGAACATTTATCATAGGAATAAAATTAGATATTAAAGCTGTTAGGAATGCTATCATTTACCCCGTATCAAAAGGAATTGTTAAGGGGTTCGTGAATAAACTTAAAGCTATAAAAAGAATAATGTACGGAAGAGCCAGCTTGGAACTGCTAAAAAGGAAAATGATCCTCACAAACAAAAACTAGCAACTAAAGTGACGAAGAACCACCCAATCCAGTAAAGGTCAATGTCTGCACTTCTATGGCATTGACACTCTCACCATAGGAGAAATGTAGCGGAAAGCTCTATTCTAGCTGTTTGTAGAGAGTTTCAATAGCCCATCTACGTTTGTAAATCTTTTCAATATCCTCAACGGATAGATCGAAATTATTGGTTAGCAATACTACGGATTTCTTTTTATTGTCGCTCCATAACTCTACTCGCCTAGAAGTATGTTAAAATTCGCCTTTTTCAAAGATGATGTGCTGGTCGGGATGCGTTACCAAGCCTTTAGGATTGATATAAGTGGTAAATTTTAACACTTTGTATATCAGATTCTTTTTAATTTTTGTAACATAGCAGACGCCCTCTTCTGTCAATCGTTGGAATTGTGCATAGTCGATATAGGCACGATCCATGGCAAGAGTGGCGTTTTGGGGTAAATAAACCTCTTTGAGCAGATAATGGTCGTGCTTGGCTGCGGATGTCAGTTGAACAACCATAGGAACACCTACTACATAGCGCATTACCGTGTGAACTTTTAGACCGCTTTCTGCTTTTGGGGTGACGTCCAACACCCTTGAGAATATTATCAAACAGGCTGATTGTCGTAGAATCCATCATAAAAAGCAGTCGTTCCCACTTTTTCTGCTCTTTTCGTGGACGACTGTCCGCTAAAAAAGACCCATATTGTTGAAACAGCATAGAATAGACGTTGGCAAAAAACTCCTGAGAGCGTCTTTTATTTGCTTCTGCCAGGGTACTACGCCTAACCATGTAATCGATTCCAATATGTTGTAGCTTATTTGCTTCCGTAAGCATACCAATCTCCAGTTCACGTAAGGAATCAAAGTGTTTGAGTACACCGAAAAGCATAACCACAAGATGAGTATAGCCGCCCAAGCTCTTGACATAACGTTCGCAACCCATTTTTCGACTTAAATCTAAGATTTTTTGCTTATCGATTAATTTTAATAGCTGTGAGAGAACTGGCTGTCCGGTAAAATTAGTACTTTTGCCCATGGATATAAGAATTTTTTGGTCGAAACGAATATAGACAATTTGGACTGAATTCTTTGATAAACTCAGCCCTTTATTTTTTTGATCTAAAAAGTTTTACCAGACAGCAATATTACCATATCTAAAGTTTTTGTGAGGTCTGCATATAAGGAAGATATCTTCGAAATAGGACTTGTTTTGTATTAATATTTCTGATTTTATGTTTTATTTTGAATAATTAACAGGCTTGGAGTGCGTGATTTCTGTTATGAATTTGTTTATTTGTTTATAATTAATAGAAAAAGAATCTCGCATAAACTTAATACTCATTATATGAAATTCAAGAAATTATTTATTTCTGCTTTAGTTGTATTACCTACAATTATGATGAATGCACATTCATTACAATTGGTTGGTAAAAAAAACATTAATATGACTCAATATGTTGATCCGTATATTGGAACAGGTGGGCACGGTCATACATTCTTAGGCGCAAATGTCCCGTTTGGAATGGTGCAACTTGGTCCGAACAATTATACACGCGGATGGGATTGGTGCTCAGGCTATCATTATTCAGACTCAATAGTGACCGGTTTTGGTCATATGCATCTCAGCGGTACAGGTATTGGTGATTTAGGAGATATATTATTTATGCCAGCAGTTGGGCGGGTAATAACAAAAAAGAGTGTTCCGGAAAAATATCTCTCTGGCATTGGATCGCTCTATAATCATGCTACCGAAACTGCCCGTCCGGGGTATTATGCTGTTCATCTTGATCGTTATAATGTGAATGTAAAACTGACAGCCACTCAGAGGTGTGGTTTTCATAAATATACTTTTCCTGCTTCATTGGAGTCAAAGGTTATTATTAATATGGAAAGTGGAATTGGATGGGATAGCCCTGTAGAGACATACATAACTGCTGAAAACGACAGTACAGTTTCCGGTTACAGGTTCTCAAAAGGATGGGCAGATGATCAACGGGTATATTTTTACGCACGCTTTTCCAAACCATTTAAAAGTTTTACGGTATCAGATACTACTTTTGTGAAACCGGGGCGTTCACTGAAAGCACGGAGGGCTTACGGAGTGGCAAATTTCAGTACACGAGCCAATGAAAATATAATGGTGAAGGTTGCAATTTCGCCAGTGAGCATTGAAAATGCCAAAGCAAATATGAAGACTGAATTGCCAGGATGGGATTTTAACCGTGTTGTTTCCAATGCGAATAATGCCTGGAATAAGGAATTAAGCAAGGTTGTTATCAAAGCAGATAATGTTGCCCGGATGCGGACTTTCTACACAGCATTGTATCATTCAATGATTGCTCCTTCTATTTTTAGTGACTGCAATAAAGACTATCGGGGAACAGATAAGAAAATTCATAAGAATGCCTCTTTTAGGAACTACACAACTTTTTCTTTGTGGGATACTTATCGTGCCGCTCATCCGCTTTTCACAATTCTTCAACCTGAAAGAACGGCTGATTTTGTGAATACGATGCTGGCAATCTATCAGCAGCAAGGCAGACTTCCTGTCTGGCCTTTAATGGGAAGTGAGACCGATTGTATGGTAGGTAATCCGGCTGTTATGGTTGTTGCAGATGCTTACTTGAAAGGGATAAAGGGTTTTGATAAGAAACTGGCTTACGAGGCTATGAAACAAACTATGATGCAAGACGGACGTGGACTCAACTATGTTAAGAAGTATGGGTATATACCCGCTGACAGTACAGTTGAATCGGTGGCTATGGGAATGGAATATGCCATTGCCGACTGGAGTTTGGGACAAGTTGCAAAGAAAGAGGGATTCAAAGAGGATTATCTCTATTTTGATAAACGAGGAAAGGCTTATAAAAAATATTTCGATCCTCAGGTTGGATTTGCCAGAGGACGCATGGGTGATGGCTCCTGGAGAACACCATTTAATCCGTTCTCTTCTATTCACCGCCAGAACGACTATACCGAAGGAAATGCATGGCAATATACATGGTTGGTTCCACAGGATGTGGAAGGCTTGATAGGATTGTTTGGCGGAGATAAAGCCTTTACCACAAAACTTGATTCTCTGTTTCTTGCCAAAGGAGATTTAGGAGCAGATGCTTCTCCGGATATCAGTGGATTGATTGGCCAATATGCTCATGGCAACGAGCCGAGCCATCATATTACTTATATGTATGCCTATGTGGGGCAACCATGGAAAACAGCAAATAAGGTACGCGAGATTATGAATACGCTATATACCGATCGCTTCGATGGCCTTTGCGGAAACGAAGACGTAGGGCAAATGTCTGCCTGGTATGTTCTTTCTGCATTAGGATTTTATCCTGTTAATCCATCTAACGGATGTTTTGTGTTTGGTAGTCCGGTGGTGAATAGTGCTGTAATAAATGTTGGCAATAGCAAGACGTTTTCTGTGGATGTTAAGAATAACAATGCAGAAAATAAATATATCCAGAAAATAACGCTGAATGGAAGAGCTTACTCTAAATCCTATATTCAATATAAGGATATTATGAACGGTGGAAAACTGGTTATTGAGATGGGAAGTAAGCCTTCTTCCTGGGGTACTGCTCCGGCTGACCGTCCACGTTCAGAAATGTAAAACTTCTAATGACTGAAAGGTATAGTATTAAATGATTCGTTAATTGAAAATGATAGTGATAATGAAAAAAAACAGTAGTATTTTAGTGTTGTTCTTTTTGTTCTGTCTAACCACTGCTTTTGCTCAAAACCGTTATGAACTGAACAGCGGTTGGAAATGCAGATCGGTGGCAGATGAAAAAGCAATAGGGGAGGTTATTTCAACTTCATCCTATTCTTTGTCGGCATGGAAAAATGCCGTAGTTCCTGGAACCGTTTTGACCACAATGCTGGCCAACAAAGAAATTCCGGATCCTTTTTACGGGATGAATAACGAACAGATACCTGATATATATAAAACCGGAAGAGCACATTATACCTATTGGTTTGTTAAAAACTTCAAGGAAGAGTCTCCGGTTAAAGGTAATCAGGTTTGGTTGACTTTCAGAGGGATAAACTATAGCTGCAAAATTTACCTCAACGGTCAACTGGTAAATAAGGAACCATATGAAGGTATGTACCTTCGCAAAACATTTAATATTACGAAGTTCTTGTCAAATAGTGGCGACAACCGTTTGGCTGTAATTGTATTCCCACCCGATCCTGTGGGGAATCCTAATGGTGGACAAGGAGGCGATGGAGCAATTGCACGCAATGTTTCTCACCAGTATGTAGCCGGATGGGACTGGATCAGACCAATCAGAGACCGTAATACCGGAATCTGGGATAAGGTTTATCTTGAGAAAACAGGTAATGTAAACCTTAGTAATCCACATATTGTGACTCTTGTTCCGGGAAAACGCACTCCGGAAGGGACTCAAAACGATGCAGTGATCAAAGTCTCTGCTGAAGTAGAAAATGTTTCCGGAGAAACTTTATCAGGAGTATTGAAGTTCTCTGTTGAAGGTAATGTTGTTTCCAGGAAGGTAAACATCGAACCAAATAAAAAAATGACGGTTTCCTTATCGGACTATATACTTAAAAATCCTCGTTTGTGGTGGCCTGCAGGTTATGGCGAACAAAATCTTTATAAAGCTAAACTAACATTTGAAGAAGATGGTAAGGCTGTTTCTGACAGTGAAGATCTTCAATTTGGGGTGAGACAGATTCAAACTCCGTGGAACCCGATTACACAGAGTCGTGAGATACATGTGAATGGTCAGAAGATCTTCATAAAAGGTGGAAACTGGATTATCTCTGATGCAATGCTTCGTTTTACACCTGAACGCTATGATGCGGAAATTCGTTACCATCGTGATATGAACCTGAACTTAATACGTATCTGGGGTGGGGCTCTTGTAGAACGTCCCGAATTTTACGAAGCTTGCGACCGTTATGGTATGCTTGTGTTTCAGGATTTCTGGATGTCTGGCGACTGCAACGGAAGATGGCCGGATCCTCTTAAACTCGCAGATCAGGTAGAAAGACGGAAATATCCCGATAATCATAGTCTCTTCCTGGAATCGGCTGCTGATATGATAAAGATGGTTCGTAATCATCCTTCGTTGGCTATCTGGTGCGGCGGAAATGAGATCGCTCCTCCCGATGATATTCTAACTGTTTTGCGTGATTCAATTATACCATCTTTAGACGGTACTCGTATATTTTTCGACTTTTCCAACACAGAAAAAATGTCTTTAAATACTATCGGTGGAAATGGAGACGGGCCATATACTATTCAGCCTTTGAGTGTTTTCTGGAATCACAAGACATGGCCTTTCAATTCTGAAGTTGGCTCGGTGGGGGTAGGCGATTACGAATCGCTGAAACGTTTTATCCCTGAAAAGAACATGGTACTTCCTGTTTATCATCCCAATGAAAAACCTACTGAAACGGCCGATTCTGTGTGGACTTATCACACATATACGGGTGTAGGTTATGAAGGCTTTCTGGTACCTTACGGAACTCCGACTGATATTCATGACTTCTGCATGAAAGCTCAGTTAGTGAATTATGATCAGTATCGCGGATTGATTGAAGGATTCAGCTCACACATGTGGAATTGGTATACAGGAGTAATAATCTGGAAAACTCAGAATCCATGGACAGCAATGCGCGGACAGATGTATGATTACTATCTGGATCCTAATGCTTGCTTGTACGGACTAAGAAATGGAAGTGAAAAGTTACATGCAATGTGTAACCTCACAGATGGAACAGTAATGCTTGTCAATAATGATTTTGAACCACGTCAAAAACTTGTACTTACAGTTAAGTGGTTTGATATGGATGGAAAGAGCAGTGTACTATCACAAGAATCTACTTCTATTGAAGCTACATGTACCAGGGGGTTGTTCTCTTTAAAGAAAGAACTTGATGCCTTAGCAAAAGAGAAGGGAGGATTTCTTCAACTTCAACTTTTGGATGAGAATAAGCAGGTTCTTAGTGATAACCTTTACTGGGTGGCCGATGGAACAGGTAAGTATAGTGGTTTATCGGAAATGAAAAAAGTAAAACTAGAGGTCTCTGCTAAAAACACAAAGACTGGAAAAGTGGAAGTTACGCTTACTAATCCCGCAGGAAATCCAGTTGCGTTTTTTAATCGTGTTTCTGTTGTAGATAAAAAGACAGGTGAGAGAATATTACCATCTTTCTACAGTGATAATTATTGCTCAGTAGTTCCCGGTGGACAGAAAAAAATAATGATTGATTTTCAGCGTAATTCACAGTCAAACCCTGTTATTACTGTTTCAGGATGGAACGTAGCGCAGCAAGAGATTTACATATCAAAAATTAAATAAATATCGATATGACGACACGAAGAGATTTTTTAAAGAAAGGAGGACTGGGGCTCGCCTCTTTGGCTCTTGGAGGAAGTTTTGATGCATACAGTAAAACTGTATCCGGAATACTTAAGGATGAAAAATATATTTCCCAGCGCCCCGAATTGTCTAAACGGCATTTTACATCGAAGGCTGTTGAGGAAACTATTGTAAGAATAAAAAAGAAAATCAAAGATCCTAAGCTGGCCTGGATGTTTGAAAATTGTTACCCTAACACACTGGATACGACTGTTAACTTTAGAATGGCAGGTAATAAACCCGATACTTTTGTTTATACAGGAGATATTCATGCTATGTGGTTACGTGACTCTTCAGCACAAGTATGGCCTTATTTGTCATTAGCCAATAAAGATCCTCAATTAAAGCTATTGCTTGAGGGAGTTGTACGGAGACAAACGGAATGCATCTTGATTGATCCGTATGCAAATGCCTTTAATGATGGTCCTACGGGTGGTGAATGGGCTACTGACTTAACAGATATGAAGCCGGAACTTCACGAGCGTAAATGGGAAATAGACTCTCTTTGTTTTCCTATACGTCTTGCTTATGGTTACTGGAAAGAAACATCTGATTCTTCTGTGTTTGATTCTTCATGGCAGAAAGCCATGCAATTAGTTCTTCGGACTTTTAAAGAACAACAGCGGAAAGATGGTTTAGGTCCTTATAAGTTTCAGCGTAAAACGGAAAAACAATTAGATACACAATCTAATGATGGATATGGTGCTCCGGTAAAACCGGTGGGATTGATAGTTTCTACCTTCCGTCCTTCCGATGATGCTTCTACGTTTGGCTTTCTGATACCTTCCAATTTGTTTGCTGTAGCTTCATTGAAGCAACTGGCTGAAATTTCACGTAAAGTGACAATGGATACTGCTTTTGCAAATGAGTGCGAAGCTTTGGCGGATGAAGTAATGACAGCAATTAATAAATATGCAATTATTGACCATCCTGAATACGGGAAAATATATGCTTATGAAGTGGATGGTTATGGAAGTATTCTTTTGATGGATGATGCCAATGTTCCTGGTTTATTGTCTCTACCTTATATAGATTGTGTGTCTTCTGGTGATGAAATTTATCAGAATACCCGTAAGTTTGTTTGGAGTAAAGATAATCCTTATTTCTTTAAAGGAAAAGCCGGAGAGGGAATTGGTGGCCCGCATGTTTCGCACGTGAGTCTCGATATGGTTTGGCCGCTAAGCATTCTTATGAAAGCAATGACCAGTACTGATGATGCTGAAATAAAAGCTTGCGTGAAGATGTTGCGTGATACAGATGCCGATACTGGTTTTATGCATGAATCTTTTTATAAAGATGATCCAATGAAGTTTACCCGGCATTGGTTTGCATGGCTAAATTCTACGTTTGGTGAACTTGTTCTTAAACTGGATAAAGAGAATAAACTGCATTTACTATCCTAAACCATTTCAGGGTTTAGATATTTGATAATTTGAAAAATCGGATAAGCAATCAGTGAAATGATGCTTATCCGATTTTTTAAATATTATCAACGTTCGTTTTTGGGGAATTTTGAAAGAGCGAAAATCATTTGTCTCTTTTTATATCTATGATATGCAATGATTTTATTAGAGCTATATGCAATAATAACATCTGCTAAAAATACAATATTTATATCTATATAATTTAATGCGTAAAAATTGGTTAGAGTTATTACTATGGAGGCTGAAACAATAATAAGCATGGCTATTTTTTGAGAAAAACCTATATCAATCAATCTGTGATGAATATGTCTTCTGTCC
Organism: Bacteroidaceae bacterium; assembly: GCA_963667395.2. Taxonomy (GTDB): domain Bacteria; phylum Bacteroidota; class Bacteroidia; order Bacteroidales; family Bacteroidaceae; genus Bacteroides. Next base: position 1,694,715 of record CAXXJL010000001.1, on the reverse strand, counting down.
GGACTGAATATGCTCCGACGTGCACAGATTCTGGCAAACATCACTTTGATAGTATCAAACATAGGAATAAAGAGAGCAGAGCCAGCTACAAGAATGGCACCGGCTGGTGACCCTGTGGGTAATTCGGGAAGATTCATTGCCAGCCGAATTCCAAAAAATGATAGTAAAAAGCCAAGCATAAGAGATCCGGTATCTCCCATAAATATCTTATTTTTATCGCTAAACACATTGTAATAAAAGAAAGAAACAAGAATTCCCAGCATGGTAAAACAGATAATAGAAAAAGTCCATTGCTTACTAATATAAAACAGATAACCATAAACAACTAATGCCGCACCACTAATACCTGAAGCTAATCCATCAATACCATCAATAAGATTAATGGAGTTCGTAATGAAGATGCAAAGAATCATACTAAAGGGAATGCCAATATATAGTGGTATTTCGTATATTCCGAACAACCCGTAAAAGTTATTGATATATGTACCACTTAAAACCAGAAAACAAGAAGCAATGAATTGCATGAAGAGCTTTTTTTTATAATTTACTCCCGACAGATCATCTTTTATACCAACTATATATAGAACCAAAAGTCCCGAAGTTAACATCATGAAATTGCTAAGAATAATGTAAAATCCAGGAGTTATAATGTCGTCCAGGAATTTACATCGAGCATAGATTGTAATTATTGAAGATAAGAAAAGAACCGGCAAAAAGGATACTCCCCCTAAGCGGGAGACCAAACTTTTATGCTCTTTTCTTTCATCAGGAATATCATATAGCTGTTTTCTTCTGGAAATAAGAATGATTCTAGGCAATATAAAACTTTCCATGCAAAGAGATAAAATGAATCCCAAAGCAATAAATACAATGCAAATTGTATATTCATTCATAATTGTTTGCTATATGGTGTTAATTTCGATGTTGTAAATTTAAGGCACAAAAATAACAATGTCTTTTTAAAGATAACATTCAAAAAATAAAAAGGTTTTGTTGAATTGAATACTATTTGAATGAAATGTGCGAATACTAATCCCGGAATGGATAATTTGATGAATCAGAGAATTAAAAAATGCACTATTTAAGCCAAAAAGTGCACAGATATGTGGAAAAGAGTCTTTATTTTTGTCAATGAATATAATTGATGTTATACTATAGAACTTTATGATGATGATTAAAACAAGTTTTAAAGCTATTTTTGCAGTTGCTCTTTTATGTGCTTCACAGGTTTTTGCTCAGGGAAAGGTTCTTGATACTTTGCCTTGGTCTGTACGTATGGCCGAATCAGAAATGATTCGTTGTCCACAAGCCTGGCAATTAGATTTTCAACCAAAGTTGAAATGGGACTATTGTCACGGACTGGAACTGGGAGCTATTCTTGATGTGTATGATAGTTATGGTGATAAAAAGTTCTTTAACTATGCGTTGTCTTATGCAGATACGATGACTCACGAAGATGGAAGTATTGAAACGTATAAACCCACCGAACTTAGTTTGGATCGGATTAACACGGGCAAGTTTTATTTTCGGATTTACGAGCAGACTAAAAACGAGAAATATAAAAAGGCTCTTGATCTTTTAAGAACCCAGTTCGATAGTCAGCCGCGTACAGAAGAAGGAGGCTTTTGGCACAAGAAAGTCTATCCTCATCAAATGTGGCTGGATGGAATTTATATGGGATCTCCTTTTTATGCTGAATACGCTTTCCGCAATAACCGTCCGCAGGACTATGCTGATGTGATTAAACAATTTGTAGTAATAGCCCGTCATACTTATGATCCGGTAAATGGACTTTATCGTCATGCATGGGATGAAAGCCGTGAACAGAAATGGGCGGACAAGAAGACCGGGCAGAGTGCTCATTGTTGGGGAAGAGCAATGGGATGGTATGCTATGGCATTGGTTGATGCTCTTGATTTTATACCAAAGCATGAAGCAGGACGCGATTCTATGCTGAATATTCTGAATAATGTGGCTGCGCAGATTAAAAACTATCAGGATAAAAAGAGTGGTCTTTGGTATCAGGTAATTGACAAAAGCGGAGATAAGGGTAATTATCTGGAATCTTCTTGTTCTACTATGTTTGTGTACACTTTATTCAAAGCAATCCGTATGGGGTATATCGATAAGTCTTATCTGCAAGTGGCAGAGAAGGGATATAAGGGGATACTTCGTAACTTTATTGAAGTAGATAAACAAGGACTTGTTTCAATAACAAGAGCTTGTGCGGTAGCTGGATTGGGTGGCACTCCATATCGCTCGGGAGACTATGATTATTATATTAATGAAAAAATACGAGCTAACGATCCTAAAGCGGTAGGTCCGTTTATTCTGGCTAGCCTTGAATGGGAAAGACTTCACAAATAACAAAATAATAAATAAGATAATCATGTTTACAAAACTAATTAAGACTATAATTTTAATGGCTGTATTTTGTACTACCGTTCAGGCTCAGGTGCAAGATACAATTGTTGTGGCTCGTGATGGGAGTGGTAAGTACAGAAACATTCAGGAGGCTGTGGAAAGTGTACGTGCCTTTATGGATTATACAGTTACTATTTATATAAAGAATGGTGTGTATAAAGAGAAAGTTGTTATTCCTTCGTGGATTAAAAATGTAGATTTTGTAGGTGAAAATGCTGAGAAAACAATTATCACTTATGATGATCATGCGAACATTAATAAAATGGGCACATTTCGTACTTATACAGTGAAGGTAGAGGGTAGTAATATTACTTTTAAAAACCTGACGATTGAGAATAATGCCCAACAACTGGGACAGGCTGTTGCGTTACACACCGAGGGAGATAAATTAATATTCATAAATTGTCGTTTTCTTGGTAACCAGGATACTATTTACACGGGAGCTGAGGGTACACGTCTTTTGTTTTCCGATTGTTATATTGAGGGAACTACCGACTTTATTTTTGGTCCGTCTACAGTCTTATTTGAACGTTGTACTATTTATAGTAAGCGTGATTCTTATATCACTGCGGCTTCAACTTCACAGAATGTGAAGTATGGCTATGTGTTTAAGAACTGCAAACTGACTGCTGCTCCGGGTGTAACACAGGTATATTTGGGACGCCCCTGGCGACCTTATGCTGCTACAGTTTTTATGAATTGTGAACTTGGCAAACACATTCTTCCGGTTGGCTGGCATAATTGGAAAAATCCTGAAAATGAAAAAACTTCTCGTTATGCAGAGTATATGAATACCGGTGAGGTGGCGCTGCACAAGGCAGAGTTGCCTGGAGCAAACAGCTGACTAAAAAAGAAGCTGCAGAATATTCTATGGGAAATATTTTTAAAACAGCAGACAATTGGCAACCTTATAAATAAGTAATAGTTGAATTATAATATAAAAAGAGCAGGCAAAGCATTGTCTGCTTTTTTATATCAATATTTCTACATTAAATATCATAATCTCCACAATTCACTTTTTTCTCGTCACTATCTTCGTGCTCGTTAACAACACATAATAGTGTTTTCTTTTTTTTTAATCTAATTTATAAAAAACACAAAAAGTATGAATCTAAAAGAACATGCTAAAAGGGCATCTATAACTCTTCTCATGAGTTTGCTCTGTTTTCTCGCTTTTGCTCAAGGGCGCAAAGTTTCGGGAACCGTTAAAGATGAAACGGGTGAATTAATGATTGGGGTCAATGTCCTGGTAAAAGGCACAACGAATGGAACAATTACCGACATTGACGGTAGATTTACTCTTTCAGGAGTTACCGACAAATCCACATTAGTTATTTCCTATATCGGTTATGAATCAAAGACTTTAGTCGTAGGGAATCAATCAGTTCTTAATATTTTATTAAAGAGTAACGCTCAGAGTTTGGAAGAAGTAGTGGTAATTGGCTACGGTGTAGTTAAAAAGAGAGATCTGACCGGATCAGTATCTTCGGTGAAAGCTGATGAAATAGCTAAGGTTTCTTCTAGTAATGCCATTCAAGCTATGCAGGCAAAAGTACCAGGCCTGGATATTCAGCAATCTGATGGTCAATCTGGTTCTGGTGTGTCAATGACTCTTCGTGGAAACCGTTCTATTTCTGCATCAAACAGTCCTTTGATTTTGGTGGATGGTGTAGAATATGGTTCTACTCTTGATATCAGTCCATCGGACATTGAATCTATGGAGGTTTTGAAAGATGCTTCTTCTACAGCAATTTACGGAACTAAAGGTGCAAATGGTGTTATTATTATTACTACAAAACGCGGTAAAGCCGGTAAAACTCAGGTAAACTTGAATGCATTTGTATCTTCAAACAATCCTACCAATGTTCCGCAGGTTATGTATGGAAAAAGAGAAGTTCAACGTTTGATTGATAAAGCAAATTACCAGGCCGACCTGGTTTCTGGTAAATGGGGAACAAGTGCCTTGACTGCTGAAAATGTACTGACAGAAAAGTTAGCTGATTTTACTGAATTAGAAATTTATCAAGATAATTCATATACCGACTGGGCTGATATTATTTTAAAGAATGGTTTAACTCAAAATTATGAAGCTTCTGTTTCGGGTGGTAACGAAAAAACAAACTTTAATCTTTCTTTAGGTACTATGTACGAAGAGGGGTTGCTAAAGAATGATAAACAGAATCGTTATAATGTAAAAGCAACTGTAGACCATAAGATTAGTAATTTATTTAAAATAGGCACTAATCTATTATATACATATAAAAGTCATGATGCCCGAAATTCGAGTGTATTCTCACAAGCAATGAAGATGACTACCATCACTCATGCTTATACTAAGGAAGGTGTGCTTATACCAACTCCTAACCCACGTTATGCCGCACACTGTAATCCGTTACTTGATGATATTGATGGCGCGCTTCAGAACAATATTGAAACAACTCGTTTCTTTGGTAATGCATACATGGAAGTTACTCCTTTAAAAAACTTATTATTTAAATCAATGTTTGCCCTAGATCGTCAAAATGTTCGTACTGGTTTATACCAGGACTATCAAAGCGTAGCTCTTTATCAGAATGGTGCTGGCAATATTTCGTCAGAATATGAAAATAAGACAGGCTTCACATGGGAAAACACATTGAATTATAACACTAATTTTGGTGGATCTAAACATGATTTCTCTGGATTGTTGGGTCATAGTATGAATCAGAGTGTTACTGAGACTAGTAAAACCTTTGGTAGTTGCGGTAGTGAGCACTATTATCAAAGTGGATTCTATGATTTGTCTAAGATTACTGCGTCTACTACCAGAAGTACCTATATTAAATCAGCTATGTTGTCATTTTTTGGTCGTTTAAATTATAAATACAATGAGAAGTATTTGTTAACAGCTTCTCTTCGTACTGATGGTTATTCGGCTTTAGCTAAAGGGCACAAATGGGGTTACTTTCCATCAGTTGCTGGTGCATGGAGGGTAATTGATGAAACATTCATGAAAAGCACAGAAAACTGGTTATCAAACTTAAAACTTCGCGCTTCATGGGGACTTTCTGGTAATGCTGCAATTGATCCTTATAGCACATTGACTTCTTTGAGTAGTAATAATGTTTACTATTATTTAGGTAGTGAAAGTATAGCGGGTAAGATTCCTAGTACAATGGGTAATAAAGATTTAACCTGGGAGAAAACATCAGCATTCGATATTGGTCTTGATTTTGGCTTTTTTGATAATCGCATCTCTGGTAGTATAGACTATTATATCAGTAAAACTAATGATTTATTATACTATAAGAGTGCTCCTGCTTCTACTGTATATCCTAGTATTTTGGCTAATATTGGTTCAACAAAGGGTCATGGTCTTGAAGTAGCTTTGAATACGTTGATTGTGAAGACTAAGGACTTCTCCTGGGATGTAAACTGGTCTTATGCAACATCAACTGATGAGGTAACCAAATTGTCTGATGGCGTTGAAAAGAATATTAATGGTGTAACGGGTCAGATTGTTGGTCAGCCAGTTTCTATCTACTACGACTATGAGTCAAATGGTTGCTGGAATGTGGGAGAGTTTGACACTTATAAAACTGAATGGGCAGCACGTCATTCAGGAGAAACATTGGGCTATTTGGCGGGTTATGGTGTTCCTGGAACAATGAAATTAATCGACCGTAATGACGATGGTAAGTTGAATGATAGTGACAAACGTGTATACAATCGTTCTCCTAAACATATTTTTGGTATGAATAATACATTTACCTATAAAGACTTTTCTTTGTCAGTATTGCTTTATGCCCGTCTTGGTGGTTATCTTTCTTATGATATGAATTCTCAATTGAATTATGAATCTGCAAACTGGGGTGATTTAGATTATTGGACTCCTGCAAATATCAAGGCTAAGTTTCCAAGTCCAGGTGCTGCCAGTACTATCTACTCAGCTTATGCTAACTCTTTGAAATATGAGAAAGCTGATTATTTGAAGATTAAGGATGTTACTCTCGCCTATAGTTTCCCTGGTAAGTTGATATCTAAAGTAGGTCTCCAAAAGGTTAAACTGTATGGTTCATTGAAGAACTTCTTCACATTTAGCGACATCGATAATTATGACTCAGAACGTGGTGGTAGTATCAACTTCCCATTGTCAAAACAAGTTGTTGTTGGTGTTAATGTTCAATTTTAAATTAATGATTATCATGAAAAAGAAATTATATATTTTATTAGCAGCTTCAGCACTTGTGCTAAGCATATCGTCTTGCTCTGATTTTCTTGAGGAAGATAACAAGGCGGGAGAAACTGCCGATTTAACATATTCTACCGCTTCAGGCGTTAAAGGTTTGGTGTCTTCATGCTATAGCTTTGCCCGTGGTTGGTATGGAAAAGAAGCAGGACTTGGCTTGTCCGAAATGGGTACTGATATATTCTATTACGGTTATGACAATAAGCAGAAAGCCCTTAACTCATACAATATTACTGCTGAAAGTTTGGACGATAACGCGTTGAATAATGCATCTTTAGATCATTATTGGGAAATGTTTTATTGTGCAGTCGATGTATGTAACAATGCACTTTATTATGTTCCTCAAAACAAAATGCTGAGTGAGACTTTACGTGATCAGTATATGGGAGAAGCTTATTTTATGCGGGCTTTTTACTATCTTCACATGGTTAATATTTGGGGTCCTGTACCTTATAATGACGCTCCTATATCTAAAATACAAACCGACCCGACTCGTGTTCCGGAAGAGGTAATATATAGCAATATTTTATCTGATCTGGATAAATCTATTACGGCATTTGAAACTGCTGGTTATAAAATTAAAACTGCTGGTCGTGCTAATTATTGGGCTGCTCGTGCTTTAAAATCTCGTGTGTTGCTTTATGCCGCATCATGGTTGGGTAAAAACAGTATTACTACTAATACCGGTTATTCAGGAAAAGATCTTTATTCATTGGCTCAAACTGAGGCTGATGCTGTTATTGGCAGTGGTATTGCTTCTTTCTACAATAAATATGAAGATACGTGGTCAATGAACAATGAAGATATTGCTGTAAATAAAGAAGCTATCTGGGGAGTTGCTTATTCTCCTGATATTGCAACTACAGTAAACTGTATCCCTTATCGTTATAAAACAGATTCTAAAGGTGACCCATTGTCATACAACTCATTAATCACTCGTACAGGCTATACCCGTGGTGGTAGTGCTATGCTGTTGATGTTTGTTTCTATGTGGAATAATGGTGCCACTGATTTAGGTGGTGATGGAAAAGAAGTTTTTGTTCGCGTAGGTGCTGCTGCAACTACTCATGTTGTTAAGAATACCGTTACAGGAGCATCCGTAGACGTGTCTACTAAATATTCTCCTTATGGACGTGGTTTTACTCGTTACCTGCCATCACTTTATTTTTGGAATCTTCTTGAAGAGCATCGTGCAACAGACCAACGCACAGAAGCCACGTTGCTTGATGCATATACTATTGCTCCAGGATTGGAAGGCAGTTCAAAAAACTATAAAGCAATGAAAGACACTGCTATCTATTATTGTCATTTGGATGGAAACTCTGCAGAAGGAAAAGCTAAACAGGATTGGGCAAAAGGCCGTTATCGTATTCAGTTTATGAGTGGTGGTGATATTCCGGTATATTCATCTTCAGACGTTGCAACCGCACGTCCAACTGAGGCTGCAAAGGCAAAATCGGATGTGTATGGCGATACTCGTTATAACTCTTATAAGATTGCCGGATGGTGTTCGTTCCCTGGTATTAAGAAATTCCTGGATAATGTATATGATTCTAATTATCCAACATGGGATATTTCGGGTCGTGATGCTATTGTTCTTCGTTTAGCTGAGATGTATTTAATCAAAGCAGAGTGTCAGCTTAATACGGAAAATGGAGCGGCTGCTATGACAACTATCAATGCACTTCGTAAGGTTCGTGCTATTGCAGGCACTGATAATACATTGACTGGTACTGCTACCCTTGAAACAATTCTTCAGGAACGTGCTATTGAGCTTTGTGGTGAGCAACAACGCTGGTTTGACTTGAAACGTACCCATACATTGGTTGATCGTGTGAAGAAATACAATGCACAAGCTTCGGGACAGATTAAAGACATCCATTATCTTCGTCCAATACCTAAATCTCAGATTGATGCTGTAACTAACTTCTCTACAGTGTCGGGTGAAGGTTTCTGGCAGAATGCAGGTTATTAATTGATTATAAAAATACAACATTTCTTTTGAATTGATGGAAGGCTGCAGATGTGATATCCGCGGCCTTCTTCTTTATATGCCATGTTATAAGCTAATATTTGCACATAAAACAATAAAAAATAGACTATCGGTAGATGCTTTTTTTGTAAACTTGCAGTCTGAAATATATATTATAACGTAATCATGAAAAATAGGCTATCTCTTCTACTACTTTTTTTCCTTGTTTTCTCTGCCTTTAAGGCGGACCGTGTAACAACTGTATTTATGATTGGCGACTCTACCATGGCCAATAAATCACTTACTGGTGGGAATCCTGAAAGAGGTTGGGGACATATGCTTCCTGGATTCTTCAGTGAAGATATCCTGATTGATAACCATGCGGTAAATGGTCGCAGCTCAAAAAGCTTTATTGATGAAGGGCGTTGGGAAAAGGTGATTAGTAAGGTGAAGAAAGGCGATTATGTCTTTATTCAGTTTGGGCACAATGACGAGAAAGCTGATTCGACCCGTCATACGGATCCGGGCACTACTTTTGATGCAAACCTGCGTAGGTTTGTAAATGAAACCCGAGCCAAAGGTGGAATACCGGTTCTTTTCAATTCCATTGTTCGTCGAAATTTTATCCGTCCGCAGGATAAAGATATAAATAAAGATGCTCGTAAAGTTCCCGGTGAGGAAGCTCTTCCTGTAGAGGGGAATACGCTTTTCGATACACACGGAGCTTATCTGGATTCTCCTCGTAAAGTAGCAAAGGAGTTGGGGGTAGCGTTTGTTGATATGAATAAGATTACGCACAGTCTGGTTGAAAAACTAGGCCCGGTAGAGTCTAAGAAACTTTACATGTGGGTGCCTGTCAATACGGTTCCCGCTTTGCCGAAGGGGCGTGAGGATAATACTCACTTAAATGTGTACGGTGCCCGATTGATAGCTGGGCTAACTGTTGATGCCATTGCTAAAGAGGTGCCCCAACTGGCTAAGTATGTGCGCCATTATGATTATGTGGTGGCACAAGATGGTACGGGAGACTTTTTTACTGTTCAGGAAGCTATCAATGCTGTTCCAGATTTTCGTAAGGAAGCTCGTACTACCATTTTAATCCGTAAGGGAGTGTATAAAGAAAAACTGGTTATCCCCGCTTCCAAAATTAATGTATCGCTTATAGGTCAAGAAGGAGCAGTTCTTTCATATGACGATTATGCCTCAAAGAAGAATGTGTTTGGAGAGAATAAGTCAACCTCAGGTTCGGCTAGCTGTTACATCTATGCACCCGATTTCTTTGCTGAGAACATCACATTTGAGAATACTTCCGGTGCGGTGGGGCAGGCAGTTGCTGCTTTTATAGATGCAGATAGGGTGATGTTCCGTAACTGTAGGTTCCTAGGCTTTCAGGATACACTTTATACCTATGGCAAAGATAGCAGGCAGTATTATGAAGATTGCTATATAGAAGGTACTGTCGATTTTATTTTCGGGTGGTCAACCGCGGTTTTCAACCGTTGCACCATTCACAGCAAAGGAAATGGTTATGTAACCGCTCCTTCTACTGATCAGGGCAAACCTTACGGATATGTTTTTTATGACTGCAAACTAACGGCTGCCGAAGGAGTAAGCAAAGTATGTCTTGCCCGCCCATGGAGACCATATGCGCAGGCAGTTTACATTCGCTGTGAGATGGGCAAACATATTATTCCTCAGGGATGGGACAATTGGGGAAAGAAGGAAGCTGAAAAGAACAGTTTTTTTGCTGAATATCAAAGTAAAGGGGAAGGAGCCAACGCTGTTGCCCGTGTTTCTTACTCTCATCAGTTGAAGGATTTAAAGGATTATGATATGGAAAAAGTTCTGGCCGGAGATGATAACTGGAACCCGGTAAAGAATGGGGCGGACAAACAGGCAATGAAAGCCCGCTGATTTTAAATCATAAGGGAATGTTTTTATTCTCTTGTACAAAACAATTAATTCTTCTGTACAAAAGAATTAATTGTTTTGTACAGAAGAATGCAATCTTTTGTACAAGAGAATATTTTTTATACTAGGGCCATTTTTAATTTATAACCTTTAAATGAAAGCTATACTATTTAATTGTGTATTTTTGGACCTGAATTGTTTAAGTTAACCAACACACACAATGAAAAACCATATTATTATATTTCTTTTCTGGATGGCCTGTCTGTGCAGCTATGCCCAGCAAAAGTGCTCCTTTATGCATTATTCATCCGAAGATGGCTTGTCACAAAATACAGTAATGAGCATGTTGCAGGATCATAAAGGCATTATGTGGTTTGCAACATGGGATGGAATTAATAAATTCAATGGATATACATTTAAAACATTCAAGGCTCGTCAGGGAGATTTGATCAGTTTGACAAATAACCGTGTTGATCGCATGGTGGAAGATATCTATGGATATATTTGGGTGCTCACGTATGATAACAGAGCTCACCGTTTCAATCCCGACACAGAAACGTTTGTTCAAGTACCTTCCTCAGGCGAAGGTAGTTTATCTAATATCTTGTCCATCGAAGTAATGAAGGATGGAAATGTTTGGTTGCTTACAGATAATGAAGGGGCTATCCGTGCGGTAACAGATAGAGAAACTCATAAGCTGACAACCGAAATCTATTCTCTGAAAACCGGACTGTTTCCAACTCAGAAGGTTTATAAGGTTTATCAGGATGCATCACGTAATGAGTGGATGCTTACGGATAATGGATTAGCATTGATCAGACCAGGACAAAAAGTGCCTGTTTCTTATTTTGTAGAGACAAAGGAAAACCGTCATCGTCAGAATCAATCGTTCTATTCTTTGCAGGAAACCCCTTCGGAAATATTCTTTGGCTCGGACAAAGGACGAGTGTGGAGACATCAAAAGAGGGGAGGACGCTTTCAGTTATTGGAACTTCCCACAAAATCGAGTATAATATCAGTGAATGCTGTTTCTTCGGATGAAATGATATTCTCTACAGCCAATGACGGATTCTTTACTTATCGATTGAGCAACAAAGAAACAATACACTATAACACAACGACCTGCGCCAATCTTCCTTCCAATGCAATAGTGTCTGTTTATGTAGACCGCTGTAAAGAGGTGTGGTTTGATCTGACTGATGCTGAAGGCGTTACTCATTTTAATCCGCATACCAACAAAGTGAAACAAGAGATAGTACCAACCGAACCGGGTAGCGCTTCCCGGTCACAACCGGCTTTTCATATACATGAAGATATTAACGGATATCTTTGGGTGCATCCTTACGGTGGAGGAATGTCTTATTTTGACAGAAAGTTAAATAAGATTGTTCCTTTCTTCAACGAACCAGGTCAGTTCAACTGGCGTTTTTCTAATAAACTGCATTCTGCCATGTCCGACAGACAAGGCAATCTGTGGATGAGTACTCACTCTAAAGGTCTCGAAAAGATTACATTTCAGGATAGCCAGTTTTATCTCAGCACTCCTTATCCTCACGATTATGAATCACTGAGTAATGAAACCCGTGCCATCTTCGAAGATAAGGCCCGCAATTTATGGATTGCGATGAAGGACGGTACATTGCGTATATATAATTCCAGTCGTAATTATATTGGTTATTTTACAGAGTCTGGAACAATAAGCCAAAGTGGAACCAAGCTTAAAGGAGTTGTTTATTCTATTACTCAGGACAAGAAAGGAACAATCTGGATTGGAACAAAAGGTGGTGGATTAATTCGTGCCGAGAAAGCAGGAAACCAATTTCATTTGTCCCGTTTTAAATATAGCGAAGACGATATTTATAGCCTGAGCGACGATAATATTTACTGTGTTTACGAAGATCATAAAGGAAAAATATGGATTGCCACATATGGCGGCGGTATCAATTATCTAGATCATGATAAGAGTGGTAATGTAATCTTTATTAGCCATAGAAATAATTTAAAGGGATATCCTATTGATCGTTGCTATCGTGCCCGCTATATCACCGAGGATTCAAAAGGCAATATCTGGGTGGGAACAACATCTGGCGCAGTCTCTTTTAAAGATAATTTTGTGAATCCGGAGGAAATTCAGTTTAATCATTATTCTCGTGTGCCAAGCGATGTGAATAGTTTAAGCAATAATGATGTGCATTGGATTCACTCAACAAAAAAAGGAGAACTTTATTTGGCAACCTTTGGTGGAGGACTCAATAAGTTGGTCTCAGCCTCAGGGAAAAATAAAGCAGTGTTTAAATGTTACACAGTAAAAGATGGAGCACCATCGGACGTATTGCTGTCTATACAGGAAGATGTTAAAGGTAATTTATGGATTAGCACAGAAAATGGACTCAGCAAATTTATCCCTTCACAGCAGAGGTTTGAAAACTATGATGATAAAAGTTTTGCTTTTAAAGTGAAGTTTAGTGAAGCTACTTCCGTGACAACAGCTGATCATGAAATTTATTTTGGAACTACTAGTGGCTTCTTTTATTTTAATCCGTTGGCTATCCGTAAAAGTACATATGTGCCTAACATCACTTTCTCAGAGCTAATGATAGCTAACAAAGAAGTTGAGCCCGGAGAAAACTCTGTTCTTAAAGTAGGATTAGATAATACAAAAGAACTTACCCTCTCACACAAAGAAAACATACTGACTATTCAATATGCCGCCCTGGATATGAGAAATTCTGATAACATACAGTATGCTTATATTCTGGAAGGTTTTGATAAGGAGTGGACTAATGTGGGTAAACAGCGCTTGGCCACTTATACAAATCTTCCGAAAGGTGATTATGTGTTCCGTGTAAAATCAACGAATAGTGACGGAGTGTGGGTGAACAATGAGCGTAGCCTGAAAATAACCATCCTTCCCTCTTTCTGGGAAACCCCATGGGCTTATATAATTTACTTTATCTTAATACTTTCTCTGATTTTGGTTGCAGTATTTATTCTGTTTACTATTTACCGATTGAAGAATGAAGTGTCTGTTGAACAACAAGTATCAGACATCAAACTCCGTTTCTTTACCAACATATCTCATGAACTGCGCACACCGCTGACATTGATTGCCGGACCGGTAGAGCATGTTCTTAAAAACTCACGGTTGCCCGATGATGCACGTGAGCAACTCGATTTGGTAAAACGTAATACAGACCGAATGTTGAGGCTGGTGAATCAAATACTTGATTTCAGGAAGATTCAGAATAAAAAGATGAAAATGCAGGTAGAGGAGATTGATGTGGTTCCGTTTGTCCGCCGTATTATGGATAGCTTTGAATCCATGGCCGAAGATCATCGCATTGAATTTATATTCGAAAACGAAAAACCGCAGATGATTCTTTGGGCGGATATTGATAAATTGGAGAAAATAGTATTCAATCTTCTTTCCAATGCCTTTAAATATACGCCCCAAGGAAAAATGATTAAGGTCTTTATAAAAGATGAAAATACTACATTGGCTATTGGAGTATGTGATCAGGGAATTGGAATTGCCGACAATAAAAAGAGTTCTCTTTTCACCCGCTTTGAGAATCTGGTTGATAAAAATCTTTTCAACCAGCCTAGCACAGGTATCGGCCTCTCTTTGGTAAAGGAACTGGTTGAGATGCACAAGGCAACTATTATGGTGGATAGTAAGCTGGGCGAGGGAAGCTGTTTCACGACATATTTTCTAAAAGGCAAGGCTCATTACGATGAAAGTGTGGAGTTCATTCTTTCCGATTCGAATAATCAGGGCTTAGATAAGGAATTGTATTGTGCAGAACTTCAGGATAAGATGCAATCTAAAAATACAGATAATTCTATTGAGAATCTTGATCCATCAAAAGAAACAATGCTTTTAGTGGAAGATAATGCAGAATTGCGTTTCTTTCTGCATAGCATTTTCAGCTCCTCATTCCAGATAATTGAGGCCGCCGATGGTAAGGAAGGATTAGAAAAGGCATTGAAGTATGTACCCGATATGATTATCAGTGATATAATGATGCCTGTGAAGGATGGTATTGAACTGACAAAAGAGTTGAAAGAAGAAATGACTACCAGTCATATTCCTATTGTGCTGCTTTCCGCTAAGTCTACAATGGAGAGCAAACTGCAAGGATTGGAGCTTGGTGCGGATGATTATATTACTAAGCCATTTAGCGCTACTTATCTGAAGGCCAGAGTAGAAAATCTGTTGGTACAACGACGCAAGTTGCAGGAGCTTTATCGTGCCAATCTAATGATTCAACCCCAGGAAGAAACTTCTGATCAGCCTGATATGTCGCCACACGATCGTAAGTTTATGGATAAGCTATTGGCGCTGATGGAAAAGAATATGGATAACGGAGCTTTAGTGGTTGATGATTTGGTACAGGAAATGGCTGTAAGCCGTTCAGTCTTTTTTAAGAAGCTGAAGATGCTTACCGGGCTAGCTCCTATTGAATTTGTAAAAGAGATGCGTGTAAAAAGGGCTGCTCAACTTATTGAGACAGGAGAATTTAATATGACTCAGATTTCTTATATGGTTGGCATAAATGACCCACGTTATTTCAGTAAATGCTTTAAACAGAAATTTGCCATGACTCCTACGGAATATAAAGAAAGCTTAGGTAAGAATAATAAATAAACATATGGTATATATGGAAAAGCATAAACTAATTCTCTGGATACTCGTTGTCCTTCTGCTGGCAGGTTTGGCAACCCTCCTTTTTGCTCTTCTTCTAGAGGCTATTTAAGGAATATGGAATCTTATATTAAGTTGAAGATTTATCATTACTGATATGATATAAATAATAATTATATGATTACTTATTAGCATGTGATATATTAAAACTCTTAGAATAATTGCAGGGAGAGTTTTTCGTTATACCGACTTATGCAGAGGAAGATGTGTTTGGGAATAGGTTGTTTTTTTGCTATATAAAGAGCCCCGCCCTAGAATTGCATATTTAGCAATTTTAGGGCGGGGCAATTTTCTTGATTTATATCTTAGTTTCTCCAGCGAGGATCTCCTGCTGTTTCTGCACCACCGAATGATGGATCTTTAATCTTAAAGTTTCCATTTGCGGCATCTTGGAACAGATTTGCGGCAGTCTTATCATAGATAGTTCCCATGCTGTAGTCAATAGTATAAGGACAGTCGGCTGTTGTATATACGTTCTCCGCCGTGATCTTATTTTTTAAGCTACATGCTTTGATTGTATTTCCATCTACGTAGTTGTATAGTCTTGCAACAATAGTATTTTTTATCGTTGGGAAGATAGTTTCAAGTTTGTTGACATCAATAAAAGGTTTTGTTGTATTAACCACATTATAGAATGTACATTGGTCTATGTTAATGTTCACATTGGCTTGAGATACGTTTATCACTGCACCAGCATTAATGCCATTGAATGTTGATTTTGAGATCGACATATTACCAATTGTCACACTAGTCATATCTTTGGTATTAACAACTCCGTAGCTACCAATATTTGTTGCTAAACAGTTAGTAATTTCCATTGATCCTATATTACTTGCATTGCCGGCTGCCTGAATACGTATAATACCACGGGTATTATATATGGAACAGTTTTCAATGCTCATGGTATTAATCGTTGCAGTTGTTGCCTGATTAATTATATAATCTGCCGTTGCATCTGCATTGCTTATGGAAAGATTGTAGAACTTCAGTTTATCTAGAGACCCTGTGGCGGAAATTCCTTTAGGATGGAATTTAGCTGTAGTACCATCCGATGCACCCCAGAATATAATGGAACTAATATTTGCAGGAATAGCCATTGCGCCAGCTAATTGAAAATCTGAACCAGCGGGGAATACTAAAACCACATTGCCTTGTTGTGAAGCAAGCACATTGGGTATACTGTCTGTTGCAGCTAGTCTAACCACTGTATATCCATCAGGAAAGTTTTCTGTTGTTTTGAACTTCTTAGATCCACGTTTCACTTCGTTGTTCCAAAGATTAACAGTATAATCGGTAGAAGGAGAAAGGCCTTCCAATGTTTTTGTTCCCTGCTCAATTTCTGCTGCAGTTAAATCTATTCGAACCGAATCTTTTCCTGCAGCCATTAAGCCTAAATGTGTAACGGCAGATCGGGCTGCCCAGCTAAGTGTTGCTTTAGAACCAGATATTGCAGCGACGTCATTAAACAACTGTTCAGTAGGGGTTTTAAATGTTAGTGTTGCAAATTCAGATGAAGGGATTCCTTCATTAGAAACCGCCTTTATGCGGACAGAATAACGAGTACCGCCAACTAGATTGTTAAGTATGGTAGTATTTGTTTTGATGGAACCGTCAGCACCGAAAGATTTTAAATTATTTGTGAATTGCAAACTGTCTTTACTTAACTCAACAATGTAATAATCGGCTTTAGGAACAACACTCCATGAAATTGTTGCCGTACTTGCTTCCAGTACAGTTGTTTCAACTTTAGGAGTACGGAAGAGTTTATTAAAGCTGCTGTCAGAATCAAAATCCCAGTCTTTACAAGACGACAGGAGCATCAGGCTGCCTAAAAAAAGCAAGCCCGATAGTTTCATATATTTATTATTTATTTTCATTTTCATTTTAATTATTGAATTACCAACCATATGAATTTGTTAATTTGCCATTAGAATCACTTATTATTGTAGTTGATAACGGATATAAATGCCTGTTGTCGGCAGCTCCGTTTACAGCTTTCTGCAATCCATTGCTAAATACAGTGGATATTTCGGTGTATTTCTGTAGATCTGCGGCTTTCATTCCACCAAACCAGGTTACACTTTGATAAGTCTTGTCACTGCTTTTATCCACAGTTCCGTCATAGAAGTTGATATCCGCTTTTTGTAAGTTTTCACCAGCGGCGTCATATTTGAAATAGAGTGTGGCTGGCATAAAACTATACTCACCTTGTTTATTGATCATACGAGTGAACTGATCGCGCGAATCTTGTATTTTACTCATCAATAGGTTCCAACGGATAAGATCATATTTACGAACAGCTTCACCTCCGAACTCCCATGCTCGTTCATTCACGATAGCATTAAAGAAGGCTTCTTCTCCTGAAAGACCATCTACGTATGCGTCAACTTCCGTAGCCTTGTCATTAGCTGAAAAAGCACGGGTACGAACTTCTTTAAGAGCTGCACGGGCAATATCGGTTGGACCTCCATTCAGGGCGTTTTCAGTTTCGGCAAGCATTAATAATACATCAGAGTAGCGCATTATCACCCAATTGATTCCATAACCTGCTTTACCGGATGCTTTAAGATTCTGGGAAAGCCATTTATTTCCCATCATTCTTTGATCCCATTTTGCAAAATTGAACCCATAAGGATTACTTATCATTATTTCTTTTAAATCGCCTGTACTATTACCATAGACGTTATAAGCTACAGTTGCGTCACGACGAAGGTCCTTTTGATCAAAAGAATAAAAATACATAGCAGTAGTACAAACTACATTTGAATTGTTGCCAAATCCGTATTTGGCATTGGCGTAAAAACGTACTCCTATAGAATATCCCATTTCACCACTATTAGCCAGCCCATGGGCTACTTCAAACATATTTTCATTGTATGTCTGATCTAATTCCAGCTTATTTAATTTTTCAAAGATATTTTTATAAGAAGGATTTAGCTTATGAGTGCCATTCGCTTTTATCTCTTTACATTCTTTATTTGCCAGCTCGTAATACTTTTGCCAGTCTGATCCTCTTTCTGTTGGATATCCAGCCTTGTTACGGATAGAATAGCCTCCTCTCTGAAGAGCAATACGGGCAATAAGACCTTTCACAAAACCTTTGGTAATGCGTTCAGAACTTCCATAACTTTCTGTTCCTACCCAAGGAACATATTGTTCTGCTTCCTGCAAATTGACTAACAGAGTATCCATTATTGCATCTCTGTCTGTTGCTGGAAGATAAATATTAGATCCGTCTAATTTTGTAGATTCAGTTTTAAAAGGAATATCACCAAAGTTGCGTAATAACTCAAAATAGGTAAGTGCTCTTAGAGTTAAGGCTTCACCCTTAAAGGCAAGCATTTTTGCAATTTTGGCTTTATCAGTTCCCTGAAGAATGGGGCTGCCTTCTATTCCTTCAACGCAAAGATTTGCTCTTTCAATTAATGCGTAAGATTCTTGCCAGGCATCCAGAGATGTATTACTCGGAGTTCCCCTATAGTTAGACAAGCCTCTGTTTGTGGCTTGTGCATAGCTGGATACATCAGCTCCTACAATCTCTACATCAGAGTTTGTTGCATAGTTTAGTGCTAAACGAGCTCCGTATGTTTTGTCTAATGTAAGTTTAGAATACACACCCAGTAAAACATTCTCTGTGTAAACGACAGAAGAATACGTAATATCCGGAGTTAGTTCCGACGGAGACTTTGTGTCAAGAAAGTCATTACATGATGTAATTGTTATGCTAAAGGCAATTAGCAATATATATATTATTTTTTTCATTGTAGTTTAATTAAAATGTTAAGTTAATACCTCCAACAAATGTGCGGCTTTTTGGATAAGCAGAGTAATCAACTCCTGGAGTTAAAGGATTATTCTTGCTGCGGGTATCTACTTCAGGATCAAATCCTGTGTATTTTGTCCAACAATATAAGTTATAACCGGTAACATATATTCTTAAAGATTCTATTTGTAATTTCTTTATCAATGATTTTGGTAAAGAATAACCAACGGAAACATTATTCAAGCGTAAGAATGATCCGTCTTCAACTGCCCATGAATGTAAAGGTGTAGTAGTGTGAAGAGGCATCCATATACTTGCGTTCTTATTTATTTCTTGTAAACGTGCAGGATTAGCATTGGCACCATAATATATATTATATCCTGTTTGTGGATCAATTGTGGTGAAACGATGAGCTAAATCCATATCTGATACTAGATTTTGATATTTACGAGATAGCAATTGTGCAGAGTAGTCCAGTTTATTTGCATTATAAATATCATTACCGTATGACCAGTTGAAGAAAGCTGAAATATCTAGGTTCTTATATCTGCCAGAAAGGCTGAAACCTCCGGTATGAAAAGGATTAGTGTTGCCAATAACTGTTTTATCCTTTTGATCTACCTTATTATCTTCACTACCGTCTACATTCTTGAATTTTAATGCACCCGGGCCAAAATAGTTACCAGAGGAGGTTATTGCGCTGTTGTCTGCAACTCCGTTATTAAGTACCCATTTATTTGTGCTTGGATTGAAAGTAAAGTCATCAAATGAATACATTCCATCATTTACATAACCATAAATCTGTCCTATTTGACCACCTTGTTCCACTAAAAAGTCTTCAGAAGGTTCTGCGCTTCCGTTCCATCCAGAAGAATAAGCTCTTTTTGTAGCATCACCGTTTCTGAATTTATCAATCTTGTTCTTATTGAAAGCTATATTAAATGTTGCTGATAATGAATAATCTTTTGTCTCTACAATATAGCCTTGTAAAGTAAGTTCAATACCTTTGTTCGACGTTTGACCAATATTCTGGTACTGATATTTGTAACCGCTATTAGCAGCTACCGGAGCTTGGATTAACAAATCTTTTGTTGTATTCCAGTATAGATCTAAAGTTCCGGAAAGACGGTTCTTGAAGAAACCAAAATCAAATCCGGCATTTCTGGTATAAGTTGTTTCCCATTTCAAGTTAGGGTTAGGCAAATAACTGCTAGGTTCTAATTGATTAGCAATTTCTTCACCAGGATAGTAGAATTTACTTGTTGATGCAGAATAGATTTGTTGGTAAGAGGTTGGTATACGATTGTTACCAGCGGCACCATAACTTAAACGGAACTTAAGATTAGACAACCAGTCTTTACTCGGTTCCATAAATGATTCGTCGGAGATTCTCCATGCAGCAGCTGCAGATGGGAAATATCCCCAACGATTTCCTTCTGCAAATTTGCTTGAACCGTCGGCACGCATTGTAACAGTGAACAGATATTTATCCTTAATGATATAATTTGCACGACCGAAGAAAGAATATAAACGATCATCTGCGTTAATATCAGTGAGCGTTGGCTGAGGTTTACCGTAAGATGGATTTGCCAAAATTTCTCCGGTACTCATATCAGAAGGAAAATAGCGTGATTCTGCTGTTGTTGCAGTTGCTTGTGAAGAAGACATTTCTTCTCCAATCATTAAATTTAGCTTATCTTTCCATCCCAACAAATTTTGTTTATCATAAGTGAGTGTGACAGCTTGTCTCCAACTCTGAGAATTGTTTTTTCCCAGAACTAAAATAGGTTGTCCTCCATTATTTTTAGAAGTGGATGTTGAAGGTCCATATACATTATCAATATCTGTATAAACAAAGCTATAACCCCCTTCTGCTCTGGCTCTTAATCCTTTCATAATGTCCCAGTTTAGGCCTAAATTATAATAGTTGGCAAACTTTTTCTGTTTTCTGTATTCATCGTTAACGGATTGAACGGGATCATATAGTAAACTTGCTGATTCTGCACTATTTGTATTTTCTTCATCAAGATTTGGATCGAATCCTCTTAAACCTTTTGTTGGAGCATATTTAACAGCATTACGCAATTTTGTATTTGAACCTGATCCATCAGATACGCTTGCACCATTAATTACCTGATAAGACAAACGTGTATTGAAATCCAGACTTAACCATTTGTTGATTTCAGTATTAATTTTTGCATTAATATTGTTTTTTTCAAATCCAGAACCAATCATGATGCTCTTTTCGTCTGAACGAGTAAAACTAAGGTTGAATTTTGTTGATTTTGATCCTCCGCTTACACTTAAATTGTAATCTTGTTGGTTACCTGTACGACCAAAAACTTTATCTTGCCAGTTTGTTCCTTTATCAGACTTATATATGTTTAGGTCATTGTAAACGCCATAGTAGGAATTAAAGGTTGTAGGCGAACCTCCCGTTTGAGGATCAAGCTCGTATTGGTACATTACATATTCATAAGGATTCATAACATTAAGTTCTTTCACGATCTTTTTTACACCGAAAGATGCATTTAAAGATACTTGAACTTTACCTTCCCTACCTGATTTAGTAGTAATAATGATAACTCCATTAGCTCCACGAGCACCATAAATCGCAGTAGAGGACGCATCTTTTAAAACGTCTATAGATTGAATGTCTGTAGGAGCAATATCACTGATACTGCTTACAGGAAAACCATCTACAATGTATAAAGGTGAATTGTCCTGAGAGAGAGAACCGCCTCCACGAACACGAATTTTAATCTCAGCGTCAGGCGAACCTTCAGTTGTGGTAACCTGAACACCTGCTAGTTTACCCGTGATGGCTTCTGCTGCGTTAGTTACAGGTATTGAAGCTAAATCCTTACTGCTTATTGATGCTACAGAACCTGTAAGGTCTTTTTTTGCAACAGTTCCATAACCAATAACCACTACATCATTTAGAGTAATTGCATCATCTTCTAAGATAATGTCGATTCTGGTTTTTCCTTTTAAGGTTATTTCCTGAGGTTTCATTCCAATGTAAGTGACACTTAGAGGTCTTTTACCTGATACTTTGAGAGTGTAGTTACCGTTTACGTCGGTCATGACACCATTTGTTGTACCTTTTTCTACCACCGAAGCGCCGATAATGGTTTCTCCGTTTTTGTCCTTTACATTACCTGTTATGGTAATGTTTTGGGCCGATACGCTAAGCGATACTGCTGCAAATAGCATAAGCAGCAAGACGCGAATGTTTGTGAGTTTGTTAGACATTCTTTGCATGTTTGTTGTTTGATATTATGAGGTTATACTTTAATGATAAATAATATTAATTCATCGATACAAAGGTATTTTATAGCCTTAAAGGGTATGTGCAATATTTGTTTTTATCATAGTATTATTTGTTTTTAACAGTAGCAATGGGAAACAGCCTAAAGTTAATGAATTTCTTGATGTTTAAACAAAAAAACATGTTTTTGGTTGCTTTTATTTATTGTGTCTATTTAATGTTTATATAAACGGTGTTTTATAGTGTCTGGAGGTGAAGATAAAAGAACTCATTCATATGGTCGATAACCTATGAATGAGTTCTTAACAAATTAAAATAGAATGAATAATATTATTTATTGTTATTCAACCTTTTTGTGGTACAAATAGAGCCATCAGAGTATATTTTCTTTTCCATAATAAGTCCTTTGGCATTTTTATTGGTCTTAATCCCTGTTACATTATAGTACTCAGTAGAAACAGCCTCCTTCTGAATTTCTCCAATGCCGGTTGCTGTCGTTGCTTTAATTAGGTAAAGATTGATTCCGCTGCTTGCTGAAAAGACATAAATTGTAGAAGCTCCACCAGTATACTCAAAAGTCTGTGAAACGGGTGATGCTCCGGCAACAACTTCTAATCTGCCAATTTCATTAGTTTTGCTTCCTGCCGCAACAACCAGAAAACGATTATCGCCAGTACTGGAAGAATGAGTTGCAATAATTTTGATACTGGTATTTCCACTTACAGGAAAAGCTAATACCCGGCTTACAGGAGTTGTTCCTGCTACATCGAATGCCCCTGTTCCACCTAACTTTAAACGATAAGTGAATGTGTAATCCTCAAATGTTTTGTTACTTCCATCAATTGCTACCGCAGCTGTACTTATTGCATAGATTGCTAATCCGTCAACGGTTGCTGTTGCTGAGTAAGTTGCCACAGCTCCAAAACCTCCGCTACTGAAATTCCATTCCTGAGCATTTACATTCATACTACCTGCTACTATCATTAGAGTAGCAATAAATCCTTTGAGTAATTCTTTTTTCATGTGTATTAAATTTTATAGTGAATAATAAGAATATTGGTTATAAGCAAATAAAGCATATTCTATTTATTGTGATGTGTAATTTTTGCCTTATATGTGTGATTATTTGTTTTTATAATATAAAATGAAATCTTTACATTATAAATCAAATATTATACAATTGATTATTGTAGAATATCTATCATTGCACTATAATATTTAATTGTTAATCATTAAGAAATAATAGTATGAGATTCATCACTAAATTTTGTTGCATTGCATTGTTGCTCTTTCCTTTAAAAGGGATGTTTTCTTATGCCCAGCAAGTACCAGCTTTCCCGGGTGCCGAAGGACATGGTAGATACGTAACCGGTGGACGGGGAGGAATGGTTTATCATGTCACGTCATTGGACGATTATGCTTCGGGGGCTACCCCTGCTCAGGGAACATTGCGCTACGGACTTGATAAGATTACTTCAGCCCGAACAATTGTTTTTGATGTTTCAGGAACAATTCAATTAAAACAGCAACTTAAGATAAAGAATGATAATCTTACAATTGCGGGACAAACGGCACCTGGTGATGGCATTTGCCTTGCTGGATGGCCGGTTACAATAACTTGTAATAATGTGATTCTTCGTTACATTCGTTTCAGAATGGGAGACAGAGAAAGTATTAATGCAGATGGGGCAGATGCTCTTGGCACTCGTGATTATAAGAATATAATTGTGGACCATTGTTCTGTTAGCTGGTCATCGGATGAGTGTTGTTCTCTTTACGGAACAGAGAACCTGACATTGCAATGGTCTATCATTTCTGAAAGTATGAGGCTTTCCGGACACACAAAAGGTGCACATGGATACGGAGGTATTTGGGGAGGAGATCATGCTTCTTTTCATCATAACCTGATGGCGCACAATGATAGTAGAGTGCCTCGACTCGGTCCGGCAGAGAAGACACAAACCCGCGAGTTGATTGATATAAGGAATAATGTATATTATAACTGGAAAGGGAACGGGTGTTATGGCGGTGAAGGTATGAAAGCGAACATTGTGAATAACTATTATAAACCAGGTCCTGCCACTGCATATGCAAGTTCTTTGGTAAAGTATAGAATTGTGGCTATTGATATCCGCACACAAGCATATGTAGATACATATCCTGCTTTTAAGCCTATGGTTAATGTATGGGGAAATTTTTATATCGATGGAAATGTAATGGAAGGAAATTCCACAGTTACCAATGATAACTGGACAAAAGGTGTTTATGATCAGATTTCGAGTAGTTATGGCATAAGTTCTGTTACAAAAGACACCATTAAATTAAGATCTCCTCTGCCCACCGGAGTTATAACTACGCACACGGCTCAGAAAGCTTATGAACAGGTTCTTCTTTATGCAGGCTGTTCTCTTTCCCGTGATGAAATTGATAAGCGGATTGTTTCCGAAACTCAAAATAAGACTTTTACATTTACAGGGTCTAAATCCGGATCTTCTTATCCGGGAATTATTGATTCGCAGGATAATACTAAACCTGTAGGAGCCTCCAGCGACTGGTCGCCATGGCCAACACTTGCTCAGACTGCAGCCCCTGTAGATTCGGATGGTGATGGAATGCCCGATAATTGGGAAACGGTTCATCGACTTAACCCTGCTCTTTCACAGGACGGGAATGAAAAGAGTGTTGATCCCAATGGAGAATATACAAATCTGGAAGTTTATTTAAATGGATTGGTAGAAGAGGTTACTAATAAACAGAATGAAGGAGGAACAATATCTTCCTCCATTCATTCGGAGATTTGTGATGGAGATAAATTAATGGTTTCAGCTTATCCAAATCCGGTAAAAGAGTACTTAACTATATCGAGCAACTCGGAGTTGAATAAAGCTGAGTTAGTAACCTTAACGGGGAGTTTACTTCATGTGTTTACGTTGGAAGGAACGCAGAGCAACATAAACTTATCATCATTGAATGATGGAGTATATGTTCTAAGAATTTCGGATAATAAAGAAAGATGTGTGAGCCTTAAAGTGCTGAAATAGAATAACTGTTACTTGCTTTCTTTTAAATAAGAGCAATTTTAAAATGGGGCACACAAGTTATGTCGCATTTTAATTTAGATTTATTTTTAGATAGGAGAATTTCAATCCTATATGGAGCTATATATTATACATAATATTACGATCAATTATCTTTTTTATAATTAAATCTATTACTATCACAATGGAAAAACAAAAATTACTCAAATCTCTTTTTGTGTTACTATTTGTTCTATTGCCGTTTGCAATGCAGGCAGTGGAAAAGGAAAAGTTAATTTACAGTACAACTTTTCAGGATTGGGCAGCAACAGCTTCAAGTGCCACGCCTAAAGTTATTTCTAAGACAACTCAGTTTAGTAACGAGACTTTGAATTTCTCTTTACTCGGAGTTAGTGTGTCTCCAAGCGGAACGAATACTAAATTTACTTCTGCAGTGTGTACTCCGGGTTACTTAATGATGGAGAAAAATACAACTACGGGTTTTACAGGTGTCGATATGTCCGTTGAACTCTCTCCTTTAAAGTCTATCACCACACTTTCTTTTGTTGTTGCGACAACCGGAAACCCTAGGGGAGTAATCGTATCGAAAAAAGTAGGTACGGGAGATTGGTCTGTGATTTACAATACGGCGGCTAATCCCGCAGGAGGACAACTAGTGGAGATTCCTGTGAATGAGAAAGATGTTGCCATTAAGTTCACGAACTTTGCACCGGCACAGAATGCCTATTTGCTTAGTCTTGATATTAAGGGGAATGTAGAAATTACTTCAGAACAAGTTACCTTGACTACTGAAGTTAGTCCTGTTGGTGCCGGAACTGTAGCCGTTAACCCTCAAGGAACTGAATTTGACAAGAATACAGTTGTTGCGTTGACAGCTACTCCTAATTTTGGTTATAAGTTCTCTAAATGGGTAGATTCAGCAACGGGTACAGATTTATCTACTGATAATCCGTTTAACTATACCCTGGCAGCAAGTTCTGCCGTGAAAGCAGTTTTTGAAGCTAAACAGACCTATGCTTTTGCAGTAAATATTTTGGGAGACACGCAAGGCAGAGTTACTGTAACACCTGCTGCTAACGGCGGGAAATATGAAGCAGGTACAATTATTACTTTGACAGCTGAGTCTAATGACCTGATTAAGTTCAATAACTGGGACGATGCTTCTACCAATGCGGTGAAAACTATTACAATAGATAAAGATACTCAGGTAGGGGCTACTTTTAGCGCAGTATCTTATATAGTAGGATGGGACTTTTATACAACAGAGCCCAAACAAGACCGTGCGGGAGATTTTAAATCAGAAACTTCAAACGCGGGAATCTTTAAGTTGCAAAAAGCCGATGAAACTTCTGTAGGATGGTTGGCAAAAGGCGATGCTCAATATCATTACAGCAAACATGCGGCCGTTAACTGGCAGAAACCCGCTGATAAATGGTACTTCCAGGCAAGTTTCTCTACTGTAAACTATACCAACATTGTGGTTAAAGCAAAGCTTTTATCTTGCTATTTTGGTTATAAAGTTGAGAATGTTGAATATTCTTTGGACGGAACAACCTTTACGAAGTTAGGCAGTGTTACGTTTGACGCGCAACAGACATGGTATGATTCAAGCATAACTTTGCCAGCCGATGCAAATGGGAAAGATAAAGTTTACATTCGCTGGATTCCCGATTATACTTCTGAGGTAGTGAATGGCACTCAGACAAGTGATGGAACATCAATCACTGATATTTTTGTCTTTGCCGATAAAGAGGTTGTTAATGATACAACGGCACCAACACTGATATCTTCTCTTCCTGTAAACAATGGAACAGGAGCATCGGCCACCGGTTCTGTTATTTTAAACTTTAATGAAAGAGTGCAGGCTGGTACAGGCGATTGTACGTTAAACGGTGAAGCAATAACCGGAACTTATGGTAGTTCTACGGTAATCTTTAAGTATTCAGGTCTTTCTTACGATACTTCTTATGCCTTTACTATCCCCGATGGTGCCATTAAAGATATGTCCGGGAATGCATTCGCTGGAACAACCATTTCTTTTAAAACCATGCAGAAAGTGCAACCTGCTGCCAAATTATATAACGCAGTAGTTGCAGCAGATGGAAGCGGAGATTACACTACTGTAACAGATGCGGTAAAAGCAGCTCCTTCTGAAAATGCTGTTCCCTGGCTTATTTTTATAAAAGAGGGAACCTATACCGGTCATGTGACAATTGATAAACCAAATATTTATCTGATAGGGCAGGGTAGAGATAAAGTCTTTATCTCAGATAATTTGCTTTGTGGTGGAACTACTGCTGTTGATGTGAAAGTTGGATCAACCGTATACGTTTCCGGTGATAACTTCTATGCTGAAAATATCACTTTCGATAATAGCTGGGGAGTGACACAAAATGCCGGACCACAAGCGTTGGCTTTATTTACAGACTGCGACAAGGCAGTTTTGAATAACTGTGCTTTGAGAAGTTATCAGGATACCTACCGTACCTCAACCAGCGGAATCACAGACAGGCATTATGTAAGGAATTGTTTTATTGAAGGAGCGGTAGACTTTATTTACGGTGCGGGCGATGTGTTTTTCGATGCATGTACATTGAATATTGTTCGTGATGGTGGCGGTTATATTGTTGCTCCAAGTCATAACGCTTCAACGGCATGGGGGTATGTGTTCAATAATTGTACAATTACTGCTCCATCAAATAAAATAGCCTCTACAACAATTTATTTAGGACGCCCGTGGATTGATTCTCCTAAAACAGTTTATCTGAATACTACCAGCTTAATTAATATTTATCCTTCGGGATGGTATTACAAGATGGGAACTATTCCTGCTATTTTTGCCGATTATAACACAATGGATAAGGATGGTAATAAAATGGATCTGAGTTCTCGCATCAAAGATTATGAATATGATATAAAGGATGCTTCGGGCAATGTTACATCTACAGTGAAAGGTACAGCGAAGAATTCACTTACTGATGCTGAGGCAGCTACTTATACATTGAAAAATGTGCTGAGCGGCAGTGACGACTGGCAACCAACTTTGATAACAGAATCTGTTGCAGCTCCGGTTATAGCTGGAAATTCCCAAACTATTACCTGGACTAAGGTGAACTATGCAATTTGTTATGTGATTACTAAGAATAACAAAGTTGTTAAGTTTACCACTGATTTAACCTTTACGGATACTGCAGCTGCTAATGGCGATATATATTCAGTACAAGCAGCCAATGAATATGGAGGATTAAGTCCGGTTTCCAATACTTACACAGCAGTAGTTACCGGATTTGAAAAGATAGATAAGTCTGGAATAACCGTTCTGGCTGTTAAGGGAGCAATAAATGTTTCGAGTATTGATGGCGAAGCTACAGTTTCAATCTATTCTATGAGCGGTTCATTGTTGAAATCTGCAAAAGTAACAGGTCTTACTAGTATCCCTCTCGATAAGGGTACTTATGTTGTAAAAGTGGTTTCGGACCATGCAACAAAGAAAACTGTCGTGTTGGTAAGATAATTAAGATTCCTATCTAATAAAAAGAATCAGGGACTTTCCATCAAATATGGAGAGTTCCTGATTCTTTTTGTTTCAATGCGGTTCAAACCTCATCATTATATGGATGCTGTTAATAACTGACTGTAGCAGCGTCTATCTTTAGCCTTGTGCAATTAGAATCCATTCTCTAAATGAAATTCTATAAAAAGAGTCGCGCATCTCAAGCAAAATAAGTATAATATACTGATTTATAATAATATGAACGTGCTCAACTCTGTTGCGATTGTGCGCGTTAGTAGATGCATCTCACGCGCTTTTAGCTATTGATATATCAATGTCTGAGTAGCCTGTGTAGAGAATATCTTTTTTCTCCGCTTTTGCTAAGCAAGAATATTCTTCACAATTGCAGATCCCGGTTTTATTTCTTAAATCGTTTAAATTATCCTTTTTAATTGGAGCGGTATGTTAATCGGACTCATTTATTCAAGATTATTTTGCTGAAAGCATTCCAATATCTCCCAACCATTCTTCTGCCAGTAAAGACCATTTGTTTGTAGTTCCCGGATTGTTTCGCAAAGCAATGTTATGTCCTCCTTCAGGAAAAATGTGGAGAGTGGTCATCTTTATATTGTGCTCTTTTAAAGCTGTGTAGTAAAGAATACTATTTAAGGATGAAACCGTTTTATCATCCGTTGCATGTACAATAAATGCGGGTGGCGTGTTTTCGCTAACTCTTTTATCGCAGGAAAACATGTCTTTTAGTTTCTGCGAAGCATCTTTGCTCAGAAGATTATCTCTGCTTCCTTTATGAGCAATTTCT
Source organism: Bacteroidaceae bacterium (assembly GCA_963667395.2). Lineage (GTDB taxonomy): Bacteria > Bacteroidota > Bacteroidia > Bacteroidales > Bacteroidaceae > Bacteroides. The sequence continues at coordinate 1,665,090 of CAXXJL010000001.1, read as the reverse complement.
CCCATTGAAATAACCGGAGAGATCAGGATTGTAAAATTCGGAGTAAAGGAGAATGTATCCAGCTTGTCGCCCACTTTGCTCCAGTCCTCGGTGAAGGTAGACAAACAAGCGGAGAGATGTCCACCGGCCGAACAGCCCATTACACCTACTTTATTTATGTTGATTCCCCATTGTTCAGCATTAGCGCGTATATAACGCATGGCTCTTTGCGCATCCTGAAGCGGAGCTTTATAAGACTCTTCTACATCTGGCGACTGTGGCATACGATGGTTTAGCACAAAAGCCGTTATTCCAAAGGTATTATACCATTTAGCCAGTTGAAATCCGCTTATCTGATAAGCTAGTCTGGCGTATCCTCCTCCGGGAATAATTAATACCGCTGCTCCTTTATTCTCCGCTTTTGAGGGTTCAAAAACGTATATTCCAGGTGTACCTACTTGATAAATCCGTTCGTTGGCAATGCTGTCTTTAACTTCAATCCCTTTGCTGTTGGGCATACGGCTACCTTTCCATATAGGAATAAAGTCTTGTGCAAACAAAGAGCATGTAATTCCCCAAACCATTAAAATCAGTAATTTTGTTTTCATAGTATTGTGTATTCTTTTATAAGGTTATGAGAGCGGCAAAGAGTATTCTACACTCCCGTATTATACAAGATGATATACCGACTTTTTTGCCAGCCTTTTCCTCTTTTTTCTCATTATGTATTTTTTTAAAGAGAATATCTTCTTCTTGTTTATAACAGCGAAAGAATATCTTCTGCTTTATTCACAATATGTGCAGGCTCAAACTTTTCCAACTCAGCGAGTGGACGAAAGCCCCAGGTTACTCCGACAGCAGTTATTCCTGCATTTTTTGCTGTTAGCATATCAATGCCCGAGTCACCTACGTAGAGAACATCTCCTTTCTCAACCTTTGCTATGGCAAGAATATCTTCCACAATTGTAGGATCCGGTTTTGCTTTTACACCTTCCCGTAGTCCGAATACCGCCACAAAAGGGATATTACCGAAATAATGTTCTATTAGTCGCTCCGTTCCTGATTGATATTTATTGGATGCAACGGCAAGCATCATCCCTTTCTCGCAAAGTGTCGACAGCAATTCCGGTATACCCGGGTAAGGTCTGCTTCGGTCCATGTTATGCTCTCCGTAGTGAATTAAAAAATGTTTGCGAACTTTTGCTACGTTTTCCTCACTCTTTTCTCCTTCAGGTAAGGCACGTTCAAAAAGTTTATTAATTCCGTTGCCTACAAAAAACTTATATTCGCTCTCTTCGTGTTCAGGGAAACCTGTTTTTCTCAGTGCATAATTGGTACTTTGTGCCAGGTCGGCAATGGTATTAAGCAGGGTTCCGTCTAAATCGAATATTACTAATTTCTTCATTCCTCGTTATGTTTATGATACAAAATTACTGAAAATAAAGCAGGAACAAGAATTAGTAATGTTTCTTTAGTCTTTTTTAAAAGGATAAAGCTCGCTCTGATAGTCTTTACTCTCCAATGTTAAGGCGATACATAAGGAAGACTAAGGTGTTTCTTCCTTATATAATTAAAATATGGTGTACACCTAATGTGGCTTAAGTGTACACTAATATAAAATAACGTGTACTCTTAATATGAATAAGCTCTACACCAACTAAAAGAATATTGCCCGGAAATGGCCTTAACAATAAAGGCTGTTTGCTTTACTTCCCGGTAAAACAGACAGCCTTATACTATGTGTGAAAGAAATTTTTATTTTTCTATACGGAACCAATCGACCTCAGCCCATCCGCCATCATTAGTTTGGATAGCAGGACGAGTGCAGAAAGTTCCAACCTTTGCGCCAATCCATTTCCCTTCACGCGCCTGGAAACTTTTACCCAGCTTCTTGAAGTTCTTGCCATCTGTGCTGTAGCTGAACTCACATTGGGCAGCTTTATTGAAAGTTACTTTAAAGTAAACAGTGCTTTCTTTTAGAGTGACAGATTCATTGACCACTTCTGCAGATCCTTTATCTGCATTTTTGCATTCATTCTGAGAAAGGATTAATCCTTCTTTCGTTTTCTCCAGTGAAAGAAGAGCATAGTTGAGTCCCATTACCAGCAAACCGGTGCGTTCTCCGTAGTATTTTGGACTAGGAGCAAACCGCAATTTCATTACTGCACTGAATTCATTTGAAGGCGTTTTCTGTAAAAGCAGGTTGGCCACGTCCCATAAATTCTTATAATCCTTAACAACAGGGTAGGAGTATAGGCGTGCATAGCCTTTATCCGGTGCAAGGAAAATCCATTTCGGGTTATAGTTTGCATGCCATTGCCATTGTGGTGACAAGGTCAGGGTATTAAATTCATCGCTTTCCTGAGGAGTGCAGATAGGATAAGTTTTGCCTACATTGGGTTTCTTATATGAAGTTACAGGCTCTCCGCATCCGTCTCCATCTTTATCTACACCAATCACGGGCCAATCTTTTACCCATTTCATTGGTTGCAGGTGAAGAAGACGACCATAGGCACCTACATCCTGAAAATTGAGGAACCAGTCTTCTCCTGTATTTGTATCTACCCAGGCTCCCTGGTGAGGACCGTTAATGGAACTCTTTCCCTGAGCCATTACAACCTTTTCTTCATACGGACCAAAAGGATTCTTTGAGCGGAGCACTAACTGCCATCCGGTAGAAACACCGCCTGCAGGAGTGAAAATATAGTAATAACCATTCCTTTTATAAAACTTAGGGCCTTCACATGTTTCGTGATGATCATGTCCGTCAAAAACAATTCTTGATTCAGTAATGGCCTCAGTTGCTTCAGTATTCAGTTCGCAAACTGCAATTACACTCTTTAATCCGGCACGACTTCCTGCAAAGGCATGAACCAGATAAACCGTTCCATCTTCATCCCACAAAGGTGTAGTATCAATAATTCCTTTCCCGGCTTTTACAAGAACAGGTTTGCTCCAGCGGCCTTTAGGATCTTTTGCTTTAGTCATAAACACTCCCTGGTCGGGGTCACCCCAGAAAATATAAAATTCATTATTATGATAGCGGATGCTAGGTGCCCAAACACGGTTGCCATGTTCCGGCTTTTCTACAGCTTCTACCGGATCAAGTGCATTAGGTACGGCTGCACCAATGATGGTCCAGTTTACCAAATCCTTTGAGTGAAGAATCTGCAAAGCGGGAATGCAATTAAAGCTGGAAGCCGTCATGTAATAATCGTCGCCTACACGGCAGGCGTCAGGATCAGAATAATCAGCATTGATAATAGGGTTCTTATAAGTACCATCTCCATTGTCGGCCACCCATACTTTTGAAACATAGTTCTGTGCGCTGGCCGATAGAGTCATTAACAGGCAAACGCCTAAGGTCTGTGCAAACTTTTTCATGTAATATTGTTTTAATTTGTTTCTTTGTTGCAAAAATGAAAAATTCCGGGAGAATATAGGTGCACTAATTGTTTTATCTCCCGGAATAATTATGTGTAAAAATTGATATTTACTTGATTGTTATCTTACAAGGATGTGTAAGCTCTTTTTTCCATTCCTGAACATAAGCAAACCATGCTTCCTTAGTCTTATAACCAAATGTTTCTTTCATGGAAGTAAATACAATGTTATAATTGAACGTTTTTTTGCCATCGGCCGTTACTGTATAGAGATAATTCTCTTTATCTTTTACTTCAGACTTTACAAACTTTTGAGGAATACATGTTGCAAGCCCTACGGTTTCTTTGGCATATTTAATTGTATCGTTTACCGGCCAGTCGGTTCCCCAGCAAGCAATAAGTCCTTTGTTATCAGAGAATGATTTTGAATCCTTAATATCCTGAACTCCGGTGCAGAATACTTCGTTCTTCAGAGGCTCGTCAAACAGGATCTTTACTTCAGCATCACGGTGTCCTGCGTATAAAATATAACGGGTAGTCATATTAAGTTCAGCACCCTGGTATTTCCAGTCATTAGCAATTACATCAACCACTGTACGAACAGGTCCGTATGCCAGAATACTTTCCGTGCGGTTACTTACCGGATCAATATGGATTGCTTTTTTTCCGTCCCATCCTTTCAAGGCTCCCAATCCGCAGCTGCTGTTTACACGAAGCACGTCATCACCAAATCCTTTGGCTAGTTGTTCATCAGAGGGATAAAATCCAGATTCTTTAATTTCAAATCCTTTATTAAATTTACCATAGAGATCTACAGTTTGTTTCTTGTCGAAGTAAATGCGATAAGCTACTAATTCCGATTCAAAAGCCGGACCGTGGTGGTGAAGCTGATTGTAGAGTATTCCTCCTGGAACAGAGACCGAAGAGATAGGAACATGCTTTCCTTTTTTATCGCTTACCAACATTTCTGCATATACCTTTGAAGGATATGTTTTGGTTGATTTCTCAGAAGAAAGAATAATTTTAAATGCTTTTTTCCCTTTGGCTGGTATGTTTGTTACAAAAGCCAGTTCATCTGCTTTACGATCTCCGTTTAAATCATCCAGCTGAGAAGCAATTTCAGTATTCCCTTCCCAAACAATTGCTGATTTAACAGTGAATCCGGCGTTCAGTTCTTTAATCTTTAAAACAACAGGTTCATTTTCTTTAGCTTTATTCCATTCGTTACTAACTTCAATGGCGATGCTTTTCTCTGCTTTTTGGGCGAAACTACATAAAGGAAGACAACAATACATTGCCAAGGCAATTTTTATACTCTTTTTCATGATTAATAAATTTCTGTTTATAAAGATGCAAATGTATAATAAAAGCCGTGACAATCCCTGTTTATTTTGATTGAAATCATTTAAATATTACTGTTTTGCCCTTTTCGTTAACCTCTTTAATAACAATACCGTCGACCTTAATATTCTTTGCATTTTTTATTGACAGGCTATTTCCCGATGAAGAAGTAATTTTGATGTTATCCATTGTTACTCCATCTGCTTCACTTACTACTGCACCTTCTTTAGCATCAGTAATAATCACATTTTTAACTGTAACATTCTGAATTCTCATTTCTGGCAAACCGTTAAAGAACATTGCTCTTCCTGCTTTCTTACAATAAATGTTAGAAATATGGATATCTTTAAACACAGGAGTCTCTTCGCTTACAGGAGGAATAATCTCTGATTGATTATCTTTTTTATTTTCTTCGGTTACCTCGTCAGGAGCCTTTCCACCGTAGAAAAGATCGAATAAAAGAGGCTCGTTAGGGATATTAATCATGTTAATATTATCAATGTAGATTCCTTGAACTACTCCGCCTCGTCCGCGGGTACTTTTGAAACGCAGTCCCACATCAGTCCCAACGAAAGTACAGTTTGATACAAATATATTTTTTACACCACCCGACATTTCACTACCCACTACAAATCCGCCATGACCGTGAAGTACCAGGTTATTCTTAACTATTACATTCTCACAAGGTTCACCTCTTCTACGTCCATCTTCGTCTTTTCCTGATTTAAGACAGATTGCATCGTCTCCCGCATCGAAGGTATTATTAATGATAAGAGCGTTTTTACAAGATTCCATATCCAGCGCATCTCCATTCTGTGAATACCATGGATTAAAAACATTAACTCTGTTTATTGTTATATTTTCACAGGAAAGAGGATGAAGACACCAGCTTGGAGAATTCCTGAAGGTAACGCCTTCCAAAAGAACATCCTTGCATTTAACAATGCTCACCATTACCGGACGAAGCCAGTCCTTTATGCTTTCCCAGTCGGCATCGGTATTTATTCCAACCGGATTATTAAAGTTTTCGCAAGCTAAAGCTCCTTTTATTGATTTAGTGGTGGGATACCATATTTTTTTATCCGCGCTTAACACACCGCCCGATTTAACGAGATCCTTCCATTGCTTTTCTGTTAGCTTGTCTTTCTTTACCGGACGCCATGCATCGCCCGAACCATCAAAAACGCCACTTCCGGTAATTGCAATATTATTTGCATTACGAGCAGAAATAGGAGACTGGCAACGACGAGTCTCAAGTCCTTCAAAGGAAGTTTTAATTATGGGATATGCATTATAATCTTCTGTGAATACTATTAATGCGTTATTCTCAGTATGCAGATTAACATTGCTCAGTAACTCAATGGGTCCGGTTAGCCACAGCCCGGAAGGAATAACAACTGTTCCTCCTCCGTTACTGTTTACCTTTTTAATTGCATCGTTAATTGCTTTAGTATTAACTGTTACTCCATCTCCTTTTGCTCCGAAATCAATAATGTTAGCTTCATAATCAGGAAAAGAAGGTTGTGTTACCTGAGGCATTTTAAAAGGTAAATCATTATATATAGCAGGATCAATGCTACTGTTCTTAGAAACAGCTTGTACATTGGAACTATATAATAGAGAAAACGCGCTTGCTATAGAAAGCAGCAGATACTTTTTTATCGATCTGTTCATTATTAATATTTTGCTTAATTTATTATAAAATAGAAAGACTAAGTAAGGTTGAAATCTTATATTATTTCTTTCACAAGCGATTCTCACGGACAGTTTGTGAAAGAAATAATAAATTAATTCTAAAATGATCTAATCTAACCTTAAATAATTATTGTGAAAAACTTATTGTCTTAAAATCATTTGCAAATATAGATCTTGTACATAATTATAATGTGTACATATTGTTAGTTTAGGTGTATTTTTTGTTGAATTGGAGTCCTTGTTTAGTTAAACTTGGTAACTCTTTCATTGTTTTTAGTAAATGTTTGTATCTTTGCATTCTTATTTAACTAATAAACTTAGGTATGAGTTACAATTTATTAAAGGGTAAAAGAGGGATAATTTTTGGAGCACTTAATGATCAGTCAATTGCTTGGAAAGTAGCTGAACGTGCTGTAGAAGAAGGTGCAATCATTACATTATCAAATACTCCGGTGGCTGTGCGCATGGGTGAAGTTTCTGCATTGGCTGAAAAACTTAACTGCGAGGTAATTGCTGCAGATGCCACAAGTGTGGAAGATTTGGAGGTTGTATTTCAACGTTCAATGGAAATATTAGGTGGAAAAATAGATTTTGTTCTACATTCAATCGGTATGTCTCCTAATGTACGTAAAAAACATACGTATGATGATTTGGATTACGACTTGCTTGGTAAAACTATCGATATTTCTGCTGTATCGTTTCATAAGATGTTGCAGGTTGCAAAAAAGAAGAATGCTATTGCAGAATATGGTTCAGTAGTTGCTTTAACTTATATTGCTGCTCAACGTACTTTGTTTGGCTACAATGATATGGCGGATGCAAAAGCTATGCTTGAATCAATAGCTCGTAGCTTTGGATATATATATGGTAGAGAACACAACGTGCGCGTTAACACTATTTCTCAGTCTCCAACTATGACTACTGCTGGTGCTGGTATTAAGGGAATGGATAGGTTGCTTGACTTCTCTAACCGTATGTCTCCTCTTGGTAATGCAGATGCTAATGAATGTGCTGATTATTGTATCACAATGTTCTCAGATCTGACTCGTAAGGTTACAATGCAGACTTTGTTTCACGATGGAGGTTTTTCTAGCATGGGTATGAGTCTTCGCGCAATGAATCAATACGAAAAGAGTTTTGATGAATATTGTGACGAAAACGGTAACATAATTTACGGATAAATAAAAAGACAGTGAGAAGTGAGCAATCACTTTTCACTGCTAACTTTATGATAATGCGCAAATATTTATTTTTCTTTTTTCTCTCTTGTTTAGTCTTTCTTTCCTGCAAATTTACTTCAGGAAATAAGGATGGTAACGTTGTGGACAAAAAGATCGAAATAGCCCGTTATGATAAGGTTTTGAACGAATATGTGGAATTTAATAGTTTCTCTGCTTTTCAGAAAATGAATACGGAGTACCTTTTGGCTACCAAGTATCTTATAGAAGATGTATTACGACTAGGACAGGTTAATGATGATAAGATTAACGAGAAACTAAAAACTTTTTATTCTGACACTACTCTGCGTAAACTTACAGCGGATGCCATTGCCAAATATAATGACATGAGTGGGCTTGAAAAGAAATTCTCAAAAGGATTCCGAAACTTAAGAAAACAAGTTCCATCACTTAAAGTTCCCTTTATTTATTCTCAGGTATCGGCGTTAAATGAATCTGTTGTTGTAGGAGATAGCATTTTAGGATTCAGCATTGACAAATATATGGGAGAAGATTATCCGTTGTATAAACGTTATTTTTATGATTATCAACGGAAAAGCATGAAACCAGAGAGAATTCTTCCGGATTGTTTCGATTTTTATCTGTTAAGTGAATATCCTTTGCCGGATGAAGATAAAGGTTACTTGATTGACAGGATGCTTCACACAGGAAAAATACACTATATTGTTTCTCAGATTCTTGATTATAAAACTTTTGGAGAAGAACTTAATTATACAAAGGAAGAAGAAGCATGGTGTGAACACAATAGGAAAAAAATATGGGAATACATGATGCAGAATGGGCATCTTTATAGTACAGATCCCATGACTCTACGTAAATATGTAAAACCAGCACCTAATACAGCCTTTTTTGGAGATCAGTCTCCTATGATGGTAGGCGTGTGGATGGGAACACAGATTGTGGATTCTTATATGAAGAGCCACAAAGAAATGACTATAAAAGAGTTATTGGAAATGACTGATTATTCCAAAATGCTTGCTGATGCAAGATTTAATCCTTAATACAATTTAATAATGGAAGTTGCCTTATACCTTTTGCCTGTTACTTTGGGTGAAACGTCTATTGAGTCTGTGTTGCCGACTTATAATAAAGAAATTATAGTTCAGATAAAGCATTTTATAGTAGAAGATATTCGTTCGGCTCGTCGTTTTTTAAAGAAAGTGGATAGAGAAATTGATATCGATACTCTCACTTTCTATCCCTTGAATAAACATACATCTCCCGAAGAAATTTCTGGTTATCTTAAACCTCTGATTGCAGGTTCACCAATGGGAGTGATCTCTGAAGCGGGATGTCCGGCAGTTGCCGATCCAGGTGCTGATGTTGTGGCCATGGCTCAGCGTAAAAATATAAAAGTAATTCCTTTAGTAGGGCCATCTTCAATAATTCTTTCAGTTATGGCTTCCGGTTTTAATGGACAGAGCTTTGCATTTCATGGTTACTTACCTATTGAACCGTCTGAAAGAGTGAAAATGATTAAGCATCTGGAACAACGGATTTACTCAGAAAATCAAACCCAATTATTTATTGAAACGCCATATCGTAATAATAAAATGGCTGAGGATATATTGAATAACTGCCGTCCTCAGACAAAATTATGTATTGCTGCTAATATTACTTGTGAGGGGGAATATATAAAAACAAAAACAGTGAAAGAGTGGCAAGGTAAATTACCAGATCTAACTAAAATACCCTGTATCTTTTTAATTTATAAATAAAAGGAGAATCTGGAATTACTCAACATCTTTAAACTCTTCATTTATGAGTACTGTATCTTTTAATTGCTCGTATTCATTTTCAAAGCATTCTCCAAAGAAGTTTTTCCCAAGATTTGTTTCTATTTGTTGAAATCCCCATAACTTCCCGTCGAGAAACCTTGGAGAACAAAGCAGATTATCATCTTCAATATGTAGAATATATAGGTATATTAGACGGTTTGTCTCTTTATTCTTAAACCTGTATTTGATACAGAATCTTGGCTCCAGTTCTAATTCCTGAGGGAAAATCTTTTTTATGATACGAGTCACTCCGTTTTCTAAGCTTTCGTCATAACGCAGATAACTTTCCATTGGAAGATCAATCTTGTAAGGATCAAAACAAACTTTTTCAGATCGCCGGCTAAGAAACAACATACCTTTAGATATGATTGCAATTCGGATGACAGGATTAATATATTGATTCTTATAATAGAAAGTTTCAAAACTAAACTTCTTATCTACCACATCACCTTTATCATTTAAAACTGGGACTTTTTCAATGTTAGTTGACAAAGAAAGGAGTAACGTAAGTCCAATCTGGCTAGTGATAATGGCAATTACAAGAACAGTAGGAGGAAGAATATGCAGCAGTATAAGGTCCGTAATTCTACTTAATGGTGAAGCAAAAATAATGATGAGAGAGACAATAACGAAATGAGGAATGCATAAAATTTGTATCAGTCTTGAGTATATAGCCCCCATGTCTATGCTATACATTAATTTTTCATCATAATGTGAACTTTCTTTTTTCAGGAATAGTTTCTTTATTTTCCTTTTTTCATAAAGAATAACTGAAACAAAAATGATTGTTCCTGTTTCAGCATAAAAAGGCAGCATTCCATGAGGGATACTTATGGCTGGTATAAATGTAGAAGTACCTAGCAACAAGAGCAGAACCGTAGATGCACATAACAAGAGAAAACTGCCTCCTAAACCTACCATATAGTATATAAGTACGGAGAATAAGAGACTTGTAGCTGCACTTATGTAGATTGACATTTGGTCAGGAATGAATTCACTTAGAATCATACATAGTATGATAGGTAATACCCCTATTGTACCATTGATAATAAATAGTCCTGGAGCCTTTTTAATGAAATATTTGTTCATGATTCTTTTTCTTCTTCTATAATCTTTGTGTAGAACAAACATAATACAGAATAGGTTCTTATTATTTTTGTTTGTTAATAATATGCTTCTCTGCATGATAAGAAGAACGAACTAATGGAGCGCTTTCTACTTGATTGAATCCTTTTCTTAGCCCAATTTCTTTATAAGAATCAAATTGGTCAGGTGTTATATAAGCCGCTACGGGGAAATGTTTGTGTGATGGTTGTAGATATTGACCGATAGTGAGTATCTGGCATCCGTTCTGCAATAAATCGTCCATAAGCTCTTCTACCTCTAAGGGTGTTTCTCCCAGCCCGACCATGATTCCGGATTTTGCAGTAAGTCCACTTTGAGAGATTCTTTTTATAACCTTCAGACTAGTCTCATAATTGGCAGCACTACGAACAGTGGGGCTAATGCGGCGAACGGTTTCCATGTTATGTGAAATGATATCCGGTTTGGCAGCAATAATCATATCCACCAAATCCAGTCTTCCCTGAAAATCGGGAATCAGCACCTCTGTTGTTGTTTCAGGGTTTAGACGTTTTATCTGGAAAAGAGTTTCTGCCCAGTGCGAAGCTCCCAAATCTGGAAGGTCATCCCTGTCTACAGAAGTAATTACTGCATGAGAAAGCTTCATCAGCTGAATGGATTCTGCTACGTGCAACGGCTCTTCTTCATTTAGAGGGAGTGGTTTGCCTGTAAGGGTATTGCAGAACTTGCAGGAACGGGTGCATACTTCGCCGCAGATCATAAACGTTGCTGTTCCTTTACCCCAGCATTCACCCATATTTGGGCAACGCCCGCTACTACAAATCGTATGAAGCTTGTGAGATTCTACGATGCTTTTTGTGTCTGTGTAGCGTGCGTTGCTTCCAATATTTATTTTCAGCCAATCTGGCTTCTTAACTCTTTCCATTTGTGTTGTGTTCAGATAGTATTTGCTTATGATATGGTATTACAGGTTCTTTTTGAAAAACTCAGTAATCCTTGTAAACAAGTGATAGCGGGTGTTATTTCCGTAGATGCTGTGATTACGGTTTGTATAAATCTGCATGTCAAATTGTTTATTTGACTGCACTAACTGCTCGCTATATTCAGCGGTATTTTGGAAATGAACATTGTCATCTGCCATACCATGTACTATTAATAGTTCTCCGCTTAGATTTCCTGCACGGGTAAATGCTGAAGAAGCTGCATACCCATCCGCATTTTCCTGTGGAGTTCTCATAAATCGCTCTGTGTAAACAGAATCATAAAATTTCCAATCAGTTACCGGTGCAACAGCTACTCCTGCTTTGAAAGCGTTACTGCCTTCGCTCATGCTCATGATAGTCATATAACCGCCAAAGCTCCATCCCCAGATACCAATTCTTCCTTTATCAACATATGATTGATTGTTGAAATACTTAGCAGCCTCTGCCTGATCCTGAGCTTCTTTAACGCCCAGATTCATATAAGTGCATTTCGCAAATTCGGCTCCTCGTCCACCGGTTCCTCGTCCGTCAACACATGCAACAACATAACCTTGTGTAGTCATGTAAGCTTCCCATCCTAATCCACTTCTTATTCCGCCAAGATTCCAGCGATCGGCTACTTCTTGCGTGCCAGGTCCGCTGTATTGGTAAAGGATTACGGGATATTTTTTTGATTCAGAGAAGTTGGCAGGCTTCATAATCCATCCATTTAATTGAATACCTGCAGAGGTTGTAAAGGAGAAGAACTCTTTTTTAGGCAAAACCATCTGGCTGATTTCCTCTTTTAGTTTAGCATTACTAATAAGTACACCAAGCTCTTTTCCTTTGTTATCGTTCAATGTTACCACAGGAGGAGTGGTTAAGCTTGAGTATGTATTGATAAAGTATTTCATTGTACTTCCAAAGATGGCATTGTTAGTACCTTCCTTTTCTGTAAGTTTATCTTTTCTTCCCTTTGCATCAATTGCAAATACTGCTTTGCGAAGAGGGTTTCCCTCATTGCTTTCATAATAGAAGGTGTTGGTAATAGGATCCCAGCCATGATACTTGCTTACTTCAAAATTACCTTTTGTTACTTGTTTTACCAGGTTACCCCCGATAGAATACCAGTACAGGTGATTGTATCCATCTTTCTCGCTTAAGAAACTAAAGTTATTATCGTAGAAAACAATATTATCAAAGTTTCCTTCATTGATATAGTACTTGCTTTCGTCTCTTAATACTAACTTGGCCACTCCCGAACGAGGATTCACAAAGTACATGTCAAACTGGTTTTGTGTACGGTTTAGTGTCATAACCGCCAGTTTGTTTTCGTCTTTAGTAAAACGGATACGAGGTATATAATCGTCTTTCTTTATTGGAATATCTAATTTTCTGATAACTTTTGATTTAATGTCAAAAGAGTGCACGGTGACTGTGGAATTTTTTTGTCCGGCTTTTGGGTATTTATAAGAATAAGATCCGGGATAGTATTCAAACTCCTTATTTGTGGGATATTGTCCGGCAAACAAAGGAAAAGAATAAGATGGTACGGCTGTTTCATCAAAGCGGACGAAAACGATCATCAGATTGTCGGGGCTGAAGGCAAATGACTTGTTTAGCTCAAACTCTTCCTCGTATACCCAGTCTGGAATACCGTTAATAACTTTGCCAAATGCTCCGTCGGTGGTAACTTGCGATTCACTGTTCCCATAAAGGAATTTCACCAGAAAGATATTATTGTTTCTTACGAAAGCAACCTGATTGCCGTCAGGAGAAAAAGTAGGAACCTGTTGAGGACCTCCGTCAGATAACTTTTCAACCACATTGCGTTTTATGGTATAAACATAATGAATGGCTGTGAAAGAACGACGGTAGATAGGTTTTGTTTCAGTTTGAATTAAAATTTTAGTTTCATCGGGTGATAGCTGATAGCCGTCGAAGCTTTTAAAAGTACAGTCGCGTGCTTTTGAAACGTCGAACAGTGTTTCTACTTCTTTGCCTGTTTTGAATGAATATTTCACAATGCGTTTTTTATCATTACTTATCATTGTGTAATGTTCGCCATCTGCCATTGGCACAACGTCGCCTAATCTTTCGCCATTGTATTTACCTGTTACAGCATCTTTTAAGGTTAACTCTTTGCTTCCCTGGGCATAAATAGCCAGTGTGAGAGCACAAAATATCAATAGTAAACTAAATTTTTTCATGTTGCAATACATCTGATTTCTGTTATACTCCACAAAAATAAACATTTTAATCGATTCTGTACATAAGCTTTCTTAAAAGTTATTTAAGGAACCGAGATATTAATAATATTGCGTTTTCATCTATCATCTATCATAATTTTAATTTAATGTTCTGATATACAGTTGGTCAGTTGAACTAATGCTTAATTTATCTATCATTTATCTGTCATTCATCTATCATGAAATGTTTTTTCTGAGCTCATCTATCATATTTAGGTGTTCGGCTTTAATTTTTAAGATACGGTATTATGTTTGCCAGTTAATGGTCATGAAGATAAAAGACGTCTTTATGCATTATGTTCGTCTTGTACAAAAGAATTAATTGTTTTGTACAAAAGAATACAATGTTCTGTACAAAAGAATGCATTCTTTTGTACAAGGATTAATTAACCTGTAATGTAGGATAAAAATAGAGTAAAGACTGGTTGCTTCACATAAAAGGTTCAAATACAAAATCTACTCCTTATATCATAGAAATAGCCCGTAGAATGGCTCATGTTTGTGTCGGATAATAATTTCGCCCTATTAAATAAAATATGTACCTTTGTGCTTTAAATAAAAAACAGAACGAATTAGATGCCTGCCTATAATGACTTTTCTTCTTTTCTGCGAAAGTATTTTGATTGTAAAGTTCAGAAGATTTCGCTAAATGCTGGTTTTACCTGCCCTAATAGGGATGGTGTAAAGGGCAAAGGTGGATGCACTTATTGTAATAACCAGACCTTTAATCCGGAATATTGCAAGACTGAAAAATCCGTAAAAGAGCAATTGGAAGAAGGTCGTTTGTTCTTCTCCAGGAAATATCCGGCAATGAAATATTTAGCCTATTTTCAGGCTTACACAAATACCTATTCAGAACTTGATGAGTTGAAAAGGAAATATGAGGATGCCCTCAGTGTAGATGGAGTGGTGGGGCTTGTAATAGGCACCCGTCCCGATTGTATGCCCGATTCTTTGCTCAATTATTTGGAGGACCTGCAGAAACATGCCTTCCTTCTTGTTGAATACGGTATTGAAAGTACAAATGATGCTACGCTTCAAAGGATAAACCGCGGACATTTATATGCTGATACAGTTGATGCCGTACAAAGAACAGCTTCCAGGGGTATTCTTACCGGAGGTCATGTGATACTTGGTTTGCCGGGTGAAACACACGATATGATAGTTGGTCAGGCAGCTAAATTATCTGAACTTCCGCTTACAACATTGAAGCTTCATCAGCTTCAGTTGATTAGAGGAACAAAGATGGCGCGGGAATTTGAAGAACATCCCGAAGATTTTCATTTGTATGAGGTTGATGAATATATCGATTTAGTTATTGATTATGTGGAACGACTTCGCCCTGATATGGTTTTGGAACGTTTTGTTTCGCAATCTCCCAAAGAATTGCTGATTGCACCCGATTGGGGGCTCAAGAATTATGAGTTTACCGAACGAGTAAAAAAAAGAATGAGCGAGAGGGAGGCTTATCAAGGGAAATTATATAAATATTAAGATAAAAAGATTATTTTTGCTGTTAAATTTAGAAGGATACAATATGCAACAGAAGATAACAATTAAGGGAAAAGTTCATTATGTAGGTGTGAATGACAGAAACAAGCATATGTTTGAGAATATGTGGCCATTACCTAAAGGTGTTTCCTATAATTCGTACCTTATAGACGATGATATGGTTGCGCTGATAGATACAGTAGATGTATGCTATTTCGAGATCTTTTTGCGCAAAATAAAGAATGTAATAGGCGATCGTCCTATTAATTATTTGATAATAAATCACATGGAACCCGATCATTCAGGTTCTATCCGTTTGATAAAGGAATACTATCCTGATATTATTATCGTGGGTAACAAGCAGACCTTTGGAATGATTGAAGGTTTTTATGGAGTTACCGGCGAACAATATCTGGTAAAAGACGAAGATTTTCTTGCTTTGGGGCATCATAAACTAAGGTTTTACCTTACCCCAATGGTTCACTGGCCAGAAACCATGATGACTTATGATGAAACAGACGGCGTTCTCTTCTCGGGAGATGGATTTGGTTCATTTGGTACATTAGACGGAGGCTTTATTGATTCCCACATGAATATAGATAAATTCTGGGATGAAATGATACGTTATTATTCCAATATTGTAGGAAAGTACGGTTCACCAGTGCAAAAAGCACTCCAAAAGCTTAGTGGACTCAGTATTTCGGCTATCTGTTCCACACATGGTCCCGTATGGATGGATAATGTTGATAAAGTAATTGGAATCTACGATAAGTTAAGTAAGTACGACGCCGATGAAGGTGTGGTTATTGCCTACGGAAGTATGTATGGAAATACAGAACAGATGGCGGAAACCATTGCATCAGAACTATCTGCCTGTGGTATAAAGAATATTGTGATGTACAATGTTTCCAAAACAAATCCTTCATACATCATAGCTGATATCTTTAAATACAAAGGATTGATTATTGGAAGTCCTACTTACAGTAACCAGCTTTTCCCTGAAATAGAATCTCTTCTTTCTAAAATAAGCGTGAGAGATATGAAGGGACGTTATTTGGGCTATTTCGGTTCTTTTTGCTGGGCCGGTGCTGCAGTTAAGAAACTGGCCGAATTT
This sequence comes from Bacteroidaceae bacterium, assembly GCA_963667395.2. Classification (GTDB taxonomy): domain Bacteria; phylum Bacteroidota; class Bacteroidia; order Bacteroidales; family Bacteroidaceae; genus Bacteroides. The sequence goes on along the minus strand of CAXXJL010000001.1, from coordinate 1,648,777 downwards.
GCTGAAAAAAGTAAGTTTGAACTGATTGGTGATCCAGTGGAGATGAAGCAAGGCATGAAAGATATTACTTACGCTCAATGTGAGAACCTTGGAAAAGCTATGGCCGACCGTCTTAAAATTGACAGAACAAAAACACTATAAATTAATTATAATCTAAAACAACCTATTATGAGACTAATCATTCAATCTGATTATCAGAAAATATCTCAGTGGGCTGCAAATTATGTTGCAGCAAAAATTAATAAGGCTAATCCAACTGCAGAGAAACCTTTTATTCTTGGTTTGCCAACGGGGTCTTCTCCTCTTGGAATGTACAAAGCATTGATTGATTTAAATAAAAAAGGCATTGTTTCCTTTAAGAATGTAGTTACGTTTAACATGGATGAATATGTAGGGCTTCCTAAAGAACATCCTGAAAGTTACTACTCTTTTATGTGGAATAACTTCTTTAGTCATGTAGACATTGTTGCGGGAAATGTAAACATCCTGAATGGTAATGCTGCTGATCTTGAAGCAGAGTGCGCTCGTTATGAAGCAAAGATCAAAGAATGTGGTGGCATTGACCTTTTCCTGGGTGGAATTGGTCCTGATGGTCATATTGCTTTCAACGAACCTGGATCTTCTTTAACTTCTCGTACCAGAGTAAAGACATTGACTAACGATACAATTATTGCTAACTCTCGTTTCTTTGATAATGATGTGAATAAAGTTCCAAAAACATCTTTAACAGTAGGTGTGGGAACAGTTCTTTCTGCAAAGGAAGTTCTTATTATTGTTAATGGACACAACAAAGCTCGTGCTTTATATCACGCAGTTGAAGGTTCTATTACTCAAATGTGGACTATCAGTGCGCTACAACTTCATGAAAAAGGAATTATTGTTTGTGACGATGCTGCTGCCGACGAATTAAAAGTAGGTACTTATCGCTACTTCAAAGATATTGAAGCAGATAATCTGGATCCTGATACTTTGCTGAAGTAATTTAGAACAGAATATATATAGAAGCCCCGCTAATTTATCTTATTAAGGTGAATTAGCGGGGCTTCTATATTTATTATATCAGATTTGTTTAGCAGAAAGATTGCTTGTTATACACAGATTTTTGTTCCTTTAAGATTATTTTCTGCTACAGTCTCTTTTCATTGTTTTTATTCACAAGTCTGTTTTGGTTAAACCACGGAAATAGATTCAACATTGATTTGGTGTCTTTGCTTTATTATCTGGATTGTTTATTTATCCAGTCGGGAAACTTTGTTCTTTGCAAAGTTTTTAAAGTAATGTTTTCTGTCTTTTTTGCCTTTTATTACGAAAAAAGTTATGCCTCTTCCAGAACACCTTTTCCCTGACGGACAATTTCCGGTTCACCGGAAGTACAATCAATAATAGTTGAAGGTTCAATTCCTCCAATGCCTCCGTCTATAACCAAATCCACTTCATGACCAAACTTTTCGTCTATCAGCTCCGGATTAGTAAGGTACTCTATGTCTTCCTTCTCATTCCAGGGAACGGTTGTGGTTAAGATTGGTGCATCGAGTTGCCTGCATATCTCACGAATAATCGCATTGTCCGGCACACGAATACCTACTTCTTTCCGGTTCTTGAAAATTTTAGGAAGTTTACCGCCGGCAGCCAGGATAAAAGTAAAGGCGCCAGGCAGATTCCGCTTCATTAGTTTGAATATTGAATTCTCCACTTTTGCATACTCACTGATATTGCTCAGGTCATAACAAATAATGGAAAGACTCTTCTTCTTTGGGTCAATATTCTTTATACGGCAAATATTTTCTACCGCACGGACTTGCAATGCGTGACAACCAATGGCATACACTGTGTCCGTTGGGTAGATAACCACTCCTCCGTCACGGAGGACTTGAACAATCTGTTCTATATCCTTCGGGCTATTGTTCTTTTCGTATAATTTAATTAGCATTATATAATGAATTATGATTACTCACTTTTTGCTTTTTCAATCAATTTGTCACCCTCTCTTTCTGCTTCCTTTACCAGGCTTACCGATTGTTTATTGGCCTCTTTCACCAAAGCCTCTCCGGCTTTCTGTGCTGCCAGTTTCTTAAAAATGTTACCTCCGGCTTTTTCCACCAGTGCATCAGCTTGCTTTTGTGCTTCGGCTATCAGTTTATCTCCTGCTTTTTGTGCATTAGCAACTAAAGCTTCTTTTTGCTTCTGAGCATCGCCCAAATCTACTCCAAGTTTCTTTCCAAGTTCGCCTAGTGCTTTCTCTTTTACAGCGCTGACTGCTTGTTTTGCCATGCTTTTTGTATCAATAGAAACTTTTGGAGAAGTGAATGTTCCGCCTATCTTTAAATCCAGTGTGCTTAGTTGTGCAATTGCTCCGGTTGAGGCAGGTAGTTTTACTTTTCCTGAATAGTCGATAGTCTGATCCAGGCCCGTAGTACCCGAAAGGTTGAGCATTGTTTCGCCAAACTTGATATCAAATGGTTTAGTTGCTACACGTCCGTCTTTAATGGTGAAATCTATTTTCACATCCTTCACTTTCATGTTCTTCAGACTTTGTTTATTAACAGCAGTGGCAATCTGATCGATCACTTTCACACCGCTAAGGCTAATATCTTTGGTTGATATACTGCCGGCTCCTTGCATGGATGTAAACACAGGCGACATCTGATTATCCAGTTTAGTGATAATATTCATGTTTCCTGAGAAGTTTCCTTTAAGGTTCTCGAAGATAGGTGCCATTTTCTGTACCATATCCAGTTCCTTGTAAGCCTGTGCAAAAGAAAGTCCACTCATTTTAAATCCAGCATTCAGGTCGGGGCTTTTCACATTTTCTGCAGTGGAATAATAACCATTCATCACAACCGAGCCACCCATGGTGTTCATGGACAAATTTTGCATATCAACTTTACCGTCTTTTACAATAAGTTTTCCGTTCATGTTATTGAATACCATTTTATCAAAGAGCACTTGCTTCATGTTGGCATTCATATTAAAGTCGATATTCTTTGGAATCTCGAGAGCCGATGTTGCTGCAGTTACAGGCGCAGCAGTAGTTGCCGGAGTTGTTCCCGATGTTGTTTTAGTTGTTGCTGTTGCAGTAGGAGTGCTTTCCATAAAGTCGTTCAGATTAAAGTAATTAGACTTTATGTTCATTGTTCCTTTAATGGTTTTGTCCTTTAAAACATATCCCATATAATTCTCCAGTTTACAGTCCGCAGTAATATCATTCTTGCCGATCTTTACAGTTGTTTCACTCAGATTTAGATATTTCGGCGTGAAAGTAAAGGTCGATTTCTGAATATCCACGTCGGGCATATCTTTCATCTTCAGTTTCATATTAGTTAACTTCAATGAGCCCGAAGCCTGGAACTTATCATATTGTTCTTTATCTATATAAGACATTCGCCCAGCCATATTTACATCTGCAGAGATAATGCCGTTTAGTTGCATACCTTCTTCCAGAGGATAAACTTGTTTAATCATTCCCAGATTCAAAACACCTTTAGCACTTCCTTTTACGTCGGGATCACTGACAGGAGTCTTCACTATAGCAGTCATGGTAAACGGATTACCTGCCATCCGGAAACTGAACGGATTGATGTTTACCACAGTTAAGTCTGCACTACCGCCTGGATTCTTCACACTTGCGCTGATGTTTATCTGATCTACGCCCGCAGGAAGAGAAGGGTATTTAAATGTTGCGTTCTTTACAACCATGCTTGCATTGAAGGCAGGCAATGTATCGCCAAGCATAATACCTTTTGCATTGGCTGAAAGTGAAACAGCACCACTGGTTTTAATACTTTCAAAATCTTTAGCATAAATGGCTGGTACCAGAGATAGAATTTCTTTAAAGCCAACCTCGTTTGTGTTGAGTTTTAAATCCATATCCATTCCATTTTCCAGTAAAGCCACCCATCCGTTTACGTTAGTCTTAATAGCGTTTAACTGAAATTCATTCTCCCTGAATGTGTATTTGTTATGAACCAAATCGGCATCCAGATCCATATCAGCTGAAACAACTGCATTTTTAATGTAAGGGATTGCCCCCATTTTAAAGGTTAATGCTTCGCTCTGGGCTTTTATTTTCAATGTGGTGAGATCGGAAGTAAGATCTCCGGAACATTCTGCGTTAGTATGATCTATTGAAGCATACATTTTTCCTTGACGATCATCATAGATAATGTTTATATTGTCCGCAGTAAGCTGTTTAAGCTTCATTTTAAATGGAGTAGTTGTTTCAGCTTCAGCCTTTTTGGCTGTAGTATCCGGTTTCATGATATCCCAGTTTACTTTTCCATTTTCCAGTACAATGGCATGCACATAAGCATCTGACAGGCTGATCTTTGAGATATCATAACCACTGCTTCCAAATAAAGAGAAAAGATCAAGTGCTACGGAAGCTTCACCTGCTTTGACCAGTGTATCGTTTGCAAATTCATCTACTCCTTTAAGGTAGAAATTGCTGAGCGTGATTGATGCTTTAGGGAAGTTCTTGAACAGACTAATGTTCAGGTCTTCGAAGCCGAACTTTGCATTCAGCATTTTATTGCCTTCAATAACTACAATCTTCTCAATCTTTCCCCTAAAAGCATAAGGAAGTATTGCCATAAGTGCCAAAAGACATACAATTACAATGCCTGTAATTTTAAAATTTTTCTTTGCTTTTTGATTCATAATGTCAGTGTCTTAGTTACTTGAATTATTTCTTTTCTTTTCTTAGTTCTTCAGCTATGCGCCAGTGAATTGCTGCTTTTTCTTCTTCTCCCAGTTTGGCATAAGCATCGCCCAGCAATTCGTGAGACTTCTCGTGCCCGGGTTTTATTTCGCAAGCCTTTTCCAAATCAGAAATACCCTCTTCTGTATGATTTATCTCCAGACGCATCTTTCCACGGTTGTATCGGGGCTTGAATGATCTGGGGCTAAGCTTTACTGCTTCATTGAGGCACCCCACTGCTTCCGGCATTTTGTTATATTCAAAGAGAGTCAACCCTTTTCTTACCCAGGCGTCTACCATTTTAGGATCAAGTTCCAGTGCTTTATCATAATTTGCCAGGGCAGCACGAAGGTCATGGGCTTGAGTGATGCACTGGTTGCCCATAACATAATATTCTTTTGCATATTTTCTAAGGCTTTCCCGTTGAATTTCCATTTTCCTCTTAATAGCAACGTTTTCTTCCTTCAATTTGTTTATAATTCCCAGCTTTTTGCGTATAAATCTTTTTACGATGGGTCTTTCAATGTCGTAGCGTGAATGAATGGCTAAAAAGAATTGCTCCAGAAACTCCTCAAAGTTTCCATTGTCAAATTGCCTTACAGCTTCCGCATATTGAATGTCGGCCTGAGCCTGTTTCAATGCTTTCTCAATGGATTGCTGGTTGTTGAACCGCCCGGCAAAGTCAACAATTTCCTGTCTCACGAATATATCTCCGCGTGAAATTTGTTTCTTTAGCTGAATTCCCTCCAGAGAGGTACACCGGCTTAGTGCCACATAAGCTTGTCCACCCGCAAAAACACCTCCGCTAAAGTCAACAACTACTCTGCTGAATGTGAGCCCCTGGCTTTTATGCACGGTAATTGCCCAAGCCAATCGGATAGGATATTGCATAAAGACTCCAAGCTCCTCTTCTTCTATCTTTTTTTCTTTTTCGTTATACACGTAACGAATGTTTCGCCACGAGTCTTTGTTTACATCACATTCCTTTCCGTTGTCTGTGAGCACGTAAATAGTGCCATCTTTGTCAATGCCGGAGATTACCCCGATGGTGCCGTTTACCCAGCGCCGTTCGTAATCATTTTTGATAAATATAATCTGCGCGCCTACTTTAAGTTCCAGATCTTTTTGTGTGGGCAAACTGCTTTCAGGAAAGTCTCCGGTAATCTCTCCTCTAAATATTACAGGATCACCGGGCAGTTCGGCCAGTTTCTTCTCATTGATGAAATCCACATTATCACGTCTCGTGGCAAGAGTGATGTACATATCTTCTTCCGACTCCTCAATGCGGGTGTTGTATCGGGTATTGAGTAATTGCAAATCAGCAGCCCCGGCGGTATTGTTTCGTATGTGGTCTAAAACGCTGACAAATACTTTATCCGTTTGTCGGTACACCTTCTTTAATTCAATAGATACCAGATCAATCTCATTGAATACTCTTGCCGAGAAGAAAAAAGGCGAAGGATAAAAACGATTCAATATCTCTCGCTCGTCATTCTTTATAACAGGCTCCAGCTGGTAAACATCGCCCACCAGCAAAATCTGCTTACCGCCGAATGGTTCCCTCATGTTGTTGGAGTAAATTCTCAGCACGCGATCTACAAAATCTATGATATCTGCTCGTACCATTGATATCTCGTCTATAATAACAAGCTCTATCTCCTTGATAAGCTTCCGGTGTGCTGAGCGATATTTCAGGAATTCGTGAATCCGCCCGCCCTGAAGACTGAAATTCGGGTCATCGGGTAGGAGAGGATAAAAGGGAAGTTTGAAAAAACTATGAAGTGTGCTACCTCCCGCATTAATTGCGGCAATGCCTGTTGGAGCAAGTACCACATGCTTTTTCCGGGTATTTTCACAAATATATTTCAGGAACGTGGACTTTCCCGTACCCGCTTTTCCAGTTAAAAATACCGATTGCCGGGTATATTGAATTAAGTTCAGAGCATTCTGAAACTCTTTGTTATCCGTATCGATAGTAAATTTCACGTTCTTAAATGTTTAGTAAATTACAAAGATAAGATATATTGCGAAAATACACTAAATGATTGCATTAAATAATAAAGTTGATTAAACAATACAAAACATTAAAAAGAATTGCGTAACTTTCACATTCACAGAAAAGCGTTACTTAATAAAACAAATGTATTGACTTTTCTGTTCTGTTATTAAACTAAACTAGTATTTAAAATGAAAAAATTATTTTTATCTTTAGGATTGCTACTCATGTTTTCTGTAGCTTATGCTCAAAGCCCTCTAAGAGTAGGACAAACTCAATTAAATGTAGGCGTTGGACTGTCGGACTATGGTTTGCCCGTTTATATTGGGTTTGATCATGCTGTTCATCCTGATATTACCCTTGGAGGAGAATTATCTTACCGTAGTTATAATGATAATTGGAATAGCCATGACTATCACCTTAATTCCTGGGGAATTTCCGGAAATGGTAATTATCATTTTAACAGCATTCTGAACATTCCAAGAAACTGGGATTTCTATGCGGGTTTAAACGTTGGATTTTATGTTTGGAATTCACCTCGTGATTATGAGGGAGATCATACATCGGGATTAGGACTAGGAGCACAAGTAGGCGGCCGTTACTATTTTAACAGTAAAGTAGGCATTAATCTTGAAGTAGGTGGAGGAAATGAATTTAGTGGTGGAAAAATAGGTCTTACCATTAAACTTTAAATTAAGAATATTCAATATTTTGGGGAAGAGTCTTATTGATTTTGTCTTTTTATTCAAGTAATTTCTAAAACTATATTACTTGGGTGTGAGGGCGATAAATAAGGCTCTTTTTTTGTGTGGTGCGTACCTTATAATTTTTTTAGTGAGAGCTAAGTCCTTTCTTTTAGAGACCTAAACTCTTTATAAAGGACTGTTTTTTATATAGGTGTAGACTTTAATTATATAATGTGTAGACTTTATATAATTAATGTCTACACCTTTTTAATAAAAGGTGTACTGCTACATAAGAAGGTCTGCCAGATAAATATACAAACTAATTAGATAAAAGATGTTAAGTGTCTAAATGAATTAGCGTAATATATTTGTTTATATCAAAATAATTAGACAATATTTGCAGAAATAAATTAGCACTTCTAATATTGGAGAATTATGAACGAAAAAGAGATCGAGTTTAATGACTTTAAGGCCAATGGCTTTTTAATGCTTTTCTTTAATTTTCTATTGATTGCAATTTGCATTGCTTTGTTTTTTCTTTACGATACTATTGGAAGTATTGGAATAATTCTCGGTGTTATAGGTATTATTATCAGCTTTTTTATTTTTGGAGGATTCATTCAACTAGAGCCAAATCAGGCACGAGCTATGGTCTTTTTTGGAAAATATAAAGGAACGTTTAAACAAACAGGTTTTTTCTGGGTAAATCCTTTTCTGGACAAGAAAAAGCTTTCACTACGTGCAAGAAATTTAGACGTTAAACCTATTAAAGTAAATGATAAAACCGGTAATCCCATAATGATTGGTTTGGTTTTGGTGTGGAAACTCAAGGACACATATAAGGCTATGTTTGAAATTGATTCGCAAACCTTGGCAGAGGCTGGGGCAGGAGCAAGTCCTAATACTGTGTCAATAGGCAATTCTGTTGCAGGAAGGATGACGGCTTTTGAGAATTTTGTGAAAATTCAGAGCGATGCTGCTCTTCGTCAGGTGGCCGGACAGTATGCTTATGATGATAATGAAGTAGAAACTGATGGATTGACACTACGTTCAGGAGGAGATGAAATTAATAATCAGCTTGAGCAGAAGTTAAATGAACGTTTGGCTATGGCAGGAATGGAGGTCGTTGAAGCACGACTCAACTATCTTGCGTATGCTCCTGAAATTGCTGCTGTAATGCTTCGCCGCCAACAAGCATCTGCTATTATTTCCGCTCGCGAAAAGATTGTAGAAGGTGCGGTTTCTATGGTAAAAATGGCTTTGACAAAGCTTTCGGAAGAAAAAATTGTAGAACTTGATGAAGATAAAAAAGCTGCGATGGTGAGCAATCTGCTCGTTGTGCTTTGTGCCGATGAGGCTGTTCAGCCGGTTGTAAATACCGGAACCTTGAATTAATAACAATTTACTAATTTAAAAAACGAATCTTATGTTTATTTTAGCTGGTATTGTGGCATTTGTAGTCGGATTTATTTTCACTTTATTCGTGTGAAAACATGAAAAAGACTGTTTCTTTGTTGGTATTTCTGTTTCTTTGTCTGACAGTTTCAGCCAATAAACAGGATGATAAATTTCGGTTACCTGAGCAGTTATTGCAGTACGTAATTGAAGGTAAAGGGGAACAGGCACATTTGATGCTGAGTGACCAAGTTAAATCAATGGTTACTGTGGCTCAGATGGATGGAATATGGAAGGGGCTTACTTTAAAGTGTGGCGCTTTTCAGAGTAAAAGTGAATGGCACGAGCAAAGCGTTGCCGATAAAACAGTTTCTTATTGTGATATTCAGTTTGCCCGCATAACTTTACGGTGCAATACTGCCTTTGACAAAGATGGATTAGCTACTATCATTAACTTTGTACCTGCACCGGCACCTTCAAAGGCTCCGGAGGTAAAAGCAGATAATGCGCAAATGAAGGAGACGGACATAAAGGTGGTGACCGGAAAGTTTGAACTTCCGGGCATACTTTGCATGCCTCAGGGAAAAGAAGCAGTTGCCGCGGTGATATTGGTGCAAGGTTCAGGACCCAATGATCGTGATGAAACAATAGGCCCTAACAAACCTTTCCGCGATTTGGCGTGGGGACTTGCCGCACAGGGAATTGCAAGTATTCGTTATGATAAGCGCACAAAAGCATACGGTGCAAAAATTGTGGCAGAAGGTGAGAATCCTTCCATGGAAAATGAATATGTGCAGGATGTACTTTCTGCTGTTCAACTGGCAAAGAATACTCCGGGAATAGATAGTAAAAGAGTTTATATCGTGGGGCACAGTCAGGGAGCCATGCTTGCACCCCGTTTTGCTCAGCGATGCAAAGATATAAAAGGTATTGTAATGATGTCGGCCAATGCTCGTCCTTTGGAAGATTTGGTGCCGGCACAGATGCAGTATATCTTTTCTCTGGATAGTTTATCTAAGGAAGAAGAAAAGCAATTAGCCGAGATAGCGGAACAGGTGGCGAATGTAAAAAAACTGGGTACGAAGGGTTTCAATCCCAAAATAACACTTCCTTTGGGATTGCCTGCTTCTTATTGGAAAGATATTAATGATTATCATCAACTGAAAGTTGCCAGGTTGCTTACCTGCCCAATACTAATTCTGCAAGGCGAGCGTGATTATCAGGTAACAATGGATGACTTCTCTCTTTGGCGCAAAGAACTAAGTGAAAAATCTAATGTAACTTTCAAGTCCTATTCCAAGCTAAATCATTTGTATATGGAAGGAAGCGGCAAGTCTTCTCCTTCTGAATATTACCAGATTGGATCAATTCCCGAATATGTAACCAAAGACATTGCCAACTGGATAAATAAACAATCCAGATAATAAAGCAAGAATACCAAATCAATGTTGAATCTATTTCCGTGGTTTAACCAAAACAGACCCGATGTTCGTGTTCCACGAACAATTATTGATAAAATATTGGAAGCAATAACTTTGCTTCTGTTGCTGACAGTGTGGGGAATTGCCTTAATCTTTTATAATAAGGTGCCGGATATTATTCCTGTTCATTTTAATTTTGCAGGCGAAGCGGATGGATGGGGCAGTAAAATTCATCTGTTTATACTTGCAGGTGTTGGTACGTTTGCTATAATAATAACTGGTTTAAGTTCTTATTTTCCTCTGCGTATGACCAATCTTCCTATAAAGATTACAGAAACAAATAAAGTTCAGCAGGCAATTCTTGTTTCCCGTTACTTGAGAATATTGAATATCCTTCTTGGAATACTGTTTATCGTCATCTTATGCAGCATGTCAGAATCCCTTTTTTCTGAACGTCAAGGTTTGTTTGCTGTGTTTCCCGGTATCATTGTTCTTCTCTTATTACTGTCTATCCTCATCTATTACCTTCTTGCAAGACGTTTGAAATAAGGTGTTTAACAGTCTTATTTTGTTGTTTTTCTTCTTGTAACTATATTCTTTAGTTTTAATTAACTATATAAATTAGTTTAGTAACTAAAACTTTTAGTTATTTGCATCAAAGTAAATATGCTATGAAAGGATTAACAACTAAGGAAGAAGAGATTATGGGTTTTTTCTGGACGAAAGGACCTATGTTTGTGAAGCAATTGCTGGACTTTTATGAAGAACCTAAGCCTCACTTCAACACTTTATCTACCATTGTTCGTGGGTTAGAGGAAAAGGAATACCTTAGTCACGAAACATTTGGAAATACTTACCAATATTTTGCTGTGATAAGTGAAGAGAATTATCGCGATGGAACACTGAAAAATGTAGTTAGTAAGTATTTCAATAACTCTTATCTGGGAGCCGTTTCTTCTTTAATAAAAGAAGAAGAAATATCATTGGACGAATTAAAGCAGTTAATTGCAGAAGTGGAGAAAATGCATAAAAAGTGAAATCACATAAATAGAAAATACTATGGGAACCTTTTTTGTCTACATACTAAAATCATCTATCTGCCTGGTCGCTTTTTATCTGTTTTACAGATTACTTCTTAGCCGGGAAACGTTTCACCGGTTCAACAGAATTGCCTTGCTGGGAATCTTTAGTTTATCTCTGCTCATCCCTTTATGTGAGGTGAGTATGGGAAAACCTCAAACTGCAATTAACTGGCAACAACTGATTCTTATGGCAAATTATCAGGCAGTTTCTGTCGGCGTAGAAGCTTCTTCTATATCGTGGAGTGAGATTATCTTACTGATATATCTGGCCGGTTTTCTTTTCTTCTTTTGCCGTAATCTCTATTCCCTGACAAGACTTGTCCGGTTACTTAAAGGTAGCCAGCGTAAAAAGTTGGACAACGGGATTAATCTCATTATACATCAAAAAGAATTTGCTCCTTTTAGTTGGATGAAGTATGTGGCTATTTCGGACTCCGACATGCAGGAAAGCGGCAGGGAAATATTAATTCATGAAATAGCTCATATCCAAAATCGTCATTCCATAGATCTTTTGCTGGCGGAGCTCTGTATTCTTTTTCATTGGTTTAATCCGGCCGCATGGCTTATGAAGCAGGAATTACAGAATATCCATGAGTATGAAGCGGATGAAACGGTTCTTAATCAAGGCATCGATGCAAAACAATATCAATTATTATTAATCAAAAAAGCCGTTGGCACAAGGCTCTACTCTATGGCCAACAGCTTTAATCACAGCAAATTAAAAAAAAGAATTACTATGATGTTAAAAGAAAAATCGAATCCGTGGGCGCGGTTGAAGTATCTCTACATACTTCCACTGGCAGCTTTAGCTGTTACCGCCTTTGCTCGTCCTGAAATCTCTGATCAGTTGAATGAAATTTCAGCTGTCGAAATTAGTGATTTATCTTCAGTTGTGAAAGAGAAATTAGGGAATAATATTTCCCTGGTAGCTAATGTTGCCAGTCAAGGCTCAGATGAACTTCTCGTTTCTAATGATATGCACCAAGTGAAAAGAAAGGCTATTTCAATTACTGTGAGTGATTCTACAGGAATTAAAGTTAAATCAGATTTAGAGAAGTTTCCACTTGTTATGCTAGATGGTATAGAGATTACTTATGAAGAAATGCAAAAATTAAATCCTGATAGGATTGGATCAATCAGTGTTTTAAAGGATCAATCTGCTTTTGCATTATATGGAGAAAAGGGAAAAGATGGTGTGATATTAATTACTACGAAAGATACTAAATCTACAGAATCCCATAATACAATTGGGTACGCAAAAGAAATTAGCATTGTAGGTTTTGAATCAGCAAAGGGTTCTAATGTTGACACAGTTCAGGTTAGATTGCAAATCAAAGAGTCTCAGGAGCAGACTGATAATTTGAAAGGCCGTTCCGATATTAAGAACGTTCTGATTTTGATTGATAGAAAGGAATCGTCAGATAAAGAATTGAATAGCTTGAATCCCGATGATATAAGTTCTGTTAATGTACTCAAAGGTAATAAAACTAAAGAATATGGTAAGAAAGCAAAGAAAGGAGTGATTGTTATTACTACTAAAAAAGCGAAGTAATGATTTGATTGGCTACGGCTAGAAAGCGAAATTTACTCTCATTCTTATTAAGAGGGTACCGTTAAATATACTTTGTTCATTGCTATTCTGTTGATATTTCATAATAACAAGGAAGTGGAAATTTAAGCTTGCTTGTTATTTAAATATTAATGCAGTATTTTAATGCTTAATGACTGATGACTTAATTAGTCATTAAGCATCTTTTTCCTGATATAATCCAATATTTCTTCTTCTTGGTCAGGATGGAACCAGGCAATCTCTTCATCGCGTTTGAACCAGGTCATTTGCTTACGGGAATAGATGCGGGAATTTTGCTTAATCTTTTCAATAGCGAAAGGAAGTTCCCAGGTGCCGTCAAAGTAATTAAAGAGTTCTTTGTAACCTACCGTGTTCAGCGAATTCAAATGCTTATATGGGTATACGGATTTAGCCTCTTCAAGTAAGCCGACTTCCATCATTATATCTACCCGGCGGTTAATACGTTCATAAAGCTCTTCCCTATCGCGGGTAAGTCCTATCTTAATAATGCGGAATGGTCTTTCTTTGGCAGAGCGGGTACGGAAGGACGTGTAAGTCTTTCCCGTCATGTAGCAAATTTCTAACGCATGAATAACCCGTTTTGGATTCTTTAAGTCTACAATCTTGTAATACTCAGGATCAAGAAGCTTTAGTTCTGCGCAAAGGCGGTCTAAACCTTCCGTCTCGTATTTCTGAATTAACAGTTCACGGGTTTCTTTATCGATGGTGGGAATATCGTCAATTCCTTTGCAGACGGCATCAATATACATCATTGATCCACCGGTCATTACAATAATATCTTTTGTCTGGAAGAGTTTGTCGAGGAGTTTTAGTACCTCTGTTTCATATTGTGCGGCACTGTAATAATCAGTTAGTTTCAGCGTGCCTACAAAGTAATGAGTAACTTTATTCAGCTGCTCAGGAGTAGGAGCAGCCGTTCCTATTTTAAGATCGGCATACAACTGTCGGGAATCGGAAGAAATAATGGGTGAACCAAAATCTCCGGCCAAGCGCAAACTTAACTCCGTCTTTCCGACACCTGTAGGCCCTATGAGAACAAGTAATGTTTTAGTCATTAAAGACTTTCTTTGTCGAATGATTCATCGGCTATTGCATTAACGTCAATATCAAATCCTTCAGGATCAAAATCTTCCGAGTCGAAAGTTTCGTCTCCATAGAAGTTCTCATCCAGATCAATGGATGTGTTTGTTGCTGCCAATTCTTCAAAATCAACTGTTTGTTTAGGTGCTAATCCGTATTTTTTAGTACAAATAGCTTTATCTAAATCTTTACCTGTGATAATTTCTGATAATTCAATGAAAAGTGAACGTTCCGTGATGTAATCAAATACATATATGAGCTTCTGTTTTTCATCTTCGATAAGATCACTTAATATAGTGTCTTTCATAACCCAATTATCGTCTTCTGAACTATTGTTCATTTCTTCGAGGGTTATTTCTTTTTCTTTTTCCCAATCTTCATCACAAATGAAGAAAGATGTCATCTGATCGTTTGTATAATCCACGGACTTAATTATCGCTTCGTGGAGTTCTAGAAAAGTTGCTTCCGAATCAATCTGTATTTCTCTGACGAAATCATCGACTTCATCAGATATGATTGTAAATCTGTATACCATACTCTTTTGAATTTATTGATGCCGTAAAAGTAGTAAAAATCTGTAGAAGTACAATAAATAACTATTATCGTTTTAAAAAAAACAAAGGGGAAGTACCATTATTTAAAATAGCCTTCCCCTTCTCTGCTGAATATAAACCTTACTATAGCAACGTTTATCTTATAATTCCTCTTTGTGAATTCTGTATAAAATCAATTATATATTCAATTTCCGGACTTGAAGTTATTTCTTCTTTCACCTTTTTCAGCGCTTCATTGGTATTTAATCCACTCTGATAAATAATGCGGTATGCATTATGAATATTTTCAATTAATTCATTTGAAAATCCATGTCTGCGAAGACCCACAATATTAATTCCGCAATAAGTAATAGGGTCGCGTCCTGCGATAATATAAGGCGGAATATCTTTACTGAAACGAGATCCTCCTTGAAGCATCACAAAACTTCCTACCCGACAAAATTGATGCATAAGAACTGATGCACTAATAATAGCATCATCGTCTATGATAATTTCACCAGCCATTTTTGTTGAATTGCCAATAATACATCTGCTTCCTACAATCGCATCATGTGCTACATGGACACCTTCCATTAACAAATTATTGCTTCCAACAACTGTTTTTTCTTTGGCTGCTGTTCCTCTGTTAATAGTTACATTCTCACGAATAATATTGTTATCGCCGATTTCAGCTGTTGTTTCTTCTCCTTTGAATTTTAAATCTTGAGGAACAGCACTGATTACAGCTCCAGGGAAAATAGTATTTCCATTCCCTATACGGGCACCATATAATATGCTGGTATTGGCCATGATTTTGTTGTTATCGCCAATAATTACATTTTTGTCGATAAAAACAAAAGGTGCTATCTCTACATTATTTCCTATTATTGCTTCGGGATGTATATATGCTAATGGACTAATCATTTATTTTTTTTATTTGTTCTTAACTATTTGTGCCATAAACTCTGCTTCACAAGCCACAGTTTCTCCTACGAATACATATCCCTTCATTGTGGAAATTCCTCGGCGGATAGGTGCAAGTAGCTCAAGCTTAAAAATAAGTGTATCTCCCGGAACTACTTTATGACGGAATTTAACCGCGTCGATCTTCATAAAGTAAGTAGAGTATCTCTCTGGATCATCAACAGAGTTTAACACAAGTAACCCACCTGTCTGAGCCATCGCTTCTACTAGCAGTACGCCTGGCATAACTGGTTCCTGTGGGAAATGTCCTTGAAAGAATGGTTCGTTTACAGTAACATTCTTCACTCCTACAATATGATTTGGGCCTACTTCGATGATTTTGTCTACTAAGAGGAAAGGATAGCGATGGGGCAGCAGAGTGCGGATGCGGTTAACATCCATAACAGGTGCTTCATTGCAATTATAAGTAGGAGCCTGTACTTCGTGCATCCTGATTTCTTTTCTCATTTGGCGGGCAAACTTATTATTGATAGTATGTCCGGGGCGGGTAGCAATAATGCGGCCTCTGATAGGTTTACCAATTAGTGCAAGATCGCCAATGATGTCAAGTAATTTGTGACGCGCAGGTTCGTTGTCCCATGCAAGCGGTTTATGGTTGATATATCCCATTTGGGTGGCATCCTTATGAGGAACTCCCATTACATCGGCTAGTTTATCTAATTTTTCTTGTGATACCTGACGTTCGTAAATTACAATTGCATTATCTAAATCGCCACCTTTAATAAGTCCGGCAGAAAGCAATGGTTCTATTTCACGAACAAAAACGAATGTTCTGCTTGCTGCAATTTCTTCAGGAAAGTTTTTCATACTTTCCAATGTTGCATATTGGTTTGGAATGATTTTAGAATCATAAGATATAAGAACATTTACACTGAAATCTTCATCAGGAAGAACTATAATGGAAGATCCGGTTTCTTCGTCTTTAAACTCAATCTTATGTTTAATGATATAAAAATCCTTAACAGCTGTTTGTTCTACAATTCCAACTTTCTCAATCTCCTGTACATAGAATATTGCACTTCCGTCCAGAATAGGGAATTCCGGTCCGTTAACCTGAATAAGACAGTTGTCTATTCCTGCAGCATAAAGTGCAGCCATACCATGTTCCACTGTGCTAACCTTAACTCCGTTCTTTGAAAGAACTGTACCACGAGTTGTTTCAGTAACATTATCTGCTACTGCATCAATGATTGGTTGTCCTTCTAAGTCTATTCTTTGGATCTTATATCCGTGATTATCGGGGGCAGGATTAAAAGTTACAGTAAGATCAAGTCCAGTGTGAAGACCTTTTCCTCTTAGTGAAAAGCTATCTTTTAGAGTCTTTTGTTTCAACATTGGTTACTTATTTAATTGTTTCTTTAGTTCGTTTATCTCTTTTTCTAAATTATTGAGTGTAGTATACATCTCAGGTAATCTTTTGTATATGACAGAAGACTTGAAAAACTTCTTTGCCTCAAAAGCCGGAGATCCCATTATATTTGTGTCAGACGGTACGCTGCTGGCAATACCCGATTGTGCAGCCATTCCCACTTTATCACCAATTTTGATATGTCCGGCTAAACCAGCCTGACCACCAATCATGCACCATTCTCCCACTTTTGTTGATCCCGCAACGCCAGCCTGAGCTGCCATTACCGTGTGAGAACCTATTTCATCATTGTGAGCAATCTGAACCAAGTTGTCCAGTTTTACTCCCTTATGTATAATTGTTGCTCCCATTGTTGCTCTGTCTATACAAGCATTAGCGCCAATCTCTACATCATCTTCCAGAATAACAATGCCAATCTGAGGAATCTTTGAGTATCCTTCCGGAGTAGGAGCGAATCCGAAACCATCGGCACCAATTACACTCCCGGCATGTAATATGCAATTGTTGCCTATGCGGCAGTCGTGATAGATTGTAACATGCGGATATAGTATGCTGTTGTCACCTACTTTAGCGCCTGTGCCAACCGTTACGTGAGAATGAAGAATTGTATTATCACCCACTTCTGCGTTATCTTCTACACAAGCAAAAGGAGCAATATACACATCCTTACCTATTTTTGCTGTTGGAGCTATGAAAGCCAATGGGTCAATGCCTGTTTTCTTTGGTTTACTCATCTCATATAAGGTCAGAAGCTTTGCCAGACTTTCATAGGCATTGTCTACCTTTATAAGCGTAGGTTTGACTTCTTGCTCGGCAACAAAGTCTTTATTAACTAATACAATGCTTGATTGAGTATTATATATATAATGGGTATATTTAGGATTTGATAGAAAAGAAATTGCTCCTGGCACTCCTTCTTCTATTTTGGCGAAGGTGTGCACACTGGCATTTTCATCTCCAATTATTTCCCCTTGAATAAATTCTGCAATTTGTTTAGCCGAAAATTCCATGTTTTTATTGTTGAATGATTCTAACCTTTTTTTCATTAATGTTATATGGAGATTACATTTTTATGTATTGACCACTAGGGAACAAAGTTCGTGTTTTTTTTTTAGATTCCCTTACAGTTTCTAAAATATTTCGTTATTTTTTAAGCTAGCCTTTGATAACAGAGGTAGTATTTCTTTACTTTTTTTGAGAGCAGCGAAATGTTCAACATATCTGAGGCTTCAGCTATATTCTTTGTAGTACCGTCTTTGTAGATGATATCAATACTATCATCTGCCGGATCGTACATGTTCTTTTCAATGCTGGAAGTTGAAATTAAATATACAGCTTCTTTCTTATCAATTTGTAGTGAATAGCTTATTCTATCTATTAATTTAGCCATTCTTTCTTCGCTAACTGGATCGGAAGATATTTCGACTTTAAAAATATTACGGTTGATTAAACCGCGGCTCAGTGTAGAAAGAACAATGTCTGAATGAGTGCTCCACACTTTCAGTGCTGTCCATATATCATTATCATCGAGTTGGATAAAGTTCTCCAGACAAGCTGGGTCGTTATAAAACTCTTTTGGACCTATATTATTATAAAGAAAAAAGCGAAGGGCAGGTGAAGCAAATAATTCAATTCCCTTACTGGCTAATTCTTTTGCGCGTAAAAGTGAATTAATCAGCATTCGTTCATATGCAACGGATGTTTTGTGCAAATAAACCTGCCAATACATTAGTCTTCTGGCGGTAAGAAAGTTTTCGATTGAATAAATTCCTTTTGATTCAACAACCAGATGATCATCTTTCACATCGAGCATTTTTATAATGCGCGCAGAACCGATGTTTCCTTCTATAACTCCGGTGTAGAAACTATCCCGACACAAGTAATCGAGACGGTCCATATCCAATTGTCCGCTCACTAGCTGATGAAGGAACTTTTTATGATATTCGTCCTTAAAGATGCACATGGCAAGATCCAGCTGTCCATTCATCTCTTTATTCATCCGCTCCATTAGCAGGAGAGATATTTCTTCGTGAGAAACGCCTTTTACAAGGGTATCTTCCAATACATGAGAAAAAGGACCGTGACCAATATCGTGTAATAAAATGGCTGCCAACACTCCATCAGATTCTTCCTGAGTAATATCATTTTCTTTGGCTCGGAGTTGAGTGATTGTCTCACTCATCAGATAAAAAGCGCCCAATGAATGTTGAAAACGTGTGTGCTGTGCGCCAGGATAAACAACCGAAGATAGTCCCATTTGCTTAATGCGGGTTAACCGTTGTAATAATGGATGGCAGACAATATTATATAATAATCCGCCCGGAATATTGATGAATCCGAAAACAGGGTCGTTGACTATCTTTCGTTCGTTTGTCATTTATATGAATTATAAGATTGCTTTCAGTTGCTCTTCCATTTGCATCTGTACAGCTTTTGCTGCAGCTTTAGCCGCTTCTGCAAAATTTTCAGTTTTGTCCGCGTAAATAATACCACGGGATGAATTAACAATTAATCCGCACATCTCATTCATACCATACTTGCAAACTTCTTCCAGAGAACCACCTTGCGCACCTACTCCAGGAACAAGAAGAAAGTGATGAGGAACATGTTTACGAATATCTAAAAACATTTTTCCCTGAGTAGCACCAACCACATACATCATTTGTTCGTCTGAAGCCCATTGCTGAGAAGTCTTCAATACTTTTTCAAATAAACGTTCACCGTTGGCATCTTCAATTAGCTGAAAATCGTGAGATCCTTTATTGGAAGTCAATGCAAGCAAAATAACCCATTTTTCAGGATAAATAAGGAATGGTTTAACACTATCTTCACCCATGTAAGGAGCAACAGTTACAGAGTCGAGATCCAGTTCATCAAAGAAAGAACGGGCATACATCTCACTCGTGTTTCCAATGTCACCGCGTTTTGCATCGGCAATAATGAACTGATCTGGGTAGTTCTTTTTAATATATTCAACTGTCTTTTCAAATGCTATCCAACCTTTCACGCCAAGACTTTCATAAAAAGCAAGGTTTGGTTTGTAAGCGATACATAAATCGGCAGTAGCATCAATAATGGCTTTGTTAAAAGCAAAGATTGGATCTTCCTCTTTCAATAAATGTGTCGGTATCTTCTTTATATCTGTATCAAGACCTACGCAAAGAAATGATTTTTTGCGTTTTATGTTTTCAAATAATTGTTGCTTGTTCATGGCAGATAATATTATAATTCACTTTCTTTCATTCGTTCTGTGTTCTCCGCTACTATCAGGCGATCAATGCAATCCTGAATGTCTCCGTCCATAAATGTAGAAAGATTATAGATGGTATAGTTAATGCGGTGATCGGTCATACGTCCCTGCGGATAATTGTAGGTACGGATCTTAGCCGAGCGGTCGCCGGTAGAAACCATTGTTTTTCGCTTGGAGGCAATATCATCGAGGTATTTCTGATGTTCTTTGTCGTAGATGAAAGAACGGAGCCTTGTGAGCGCCCTTTCTTTATTCTTTGGCTGGTCGCGGGTTTCAGTACATTCTATCCGAATTTCTTCTGTTTCACCTGTGTTCGGGTTTTTCCACATATAGCGTAAACGAACGCCAGATTCTACTTTGTTAACGTTCTGACCTCCAGCTCCACCACAACGGAATGTATCCCACTTGATTTCGCCTTCGTTGATCTCTACATCAAATTCTTCAGCTTCGGGAAGTACAGCCACCGAAGATGCCGATGTATGTACCCGTCCCTGGGTTTCTGTGGCGGGAACCCGTTGTACGCGGTGTACGCCCGATTCATATTTCAAGGTTCCGTATACATTATCTCCGCTTACACTAAAAATAATCTCTTTGAATCCTCCGGATGTTCCTTCATTGGTATTGGTAATCTCTACTTTCCATCCTTTGTTCTCACAGTATTTTACATACATGCGGAACAAGTCTCCGGCAAAGATAGCAGCTTCGTCGC
This sequence comes from Bacteroidaceae bacterium, assembly GCA_963667395.2. Classification (GTDB taxonomy): domain Bacteria; phylum Bacteroidota; class Bacteroidia; order Bacteroidales; family Bacteroidaceae; genus Bacteroides. Next base: position 1,627,985 of record CAXXJL010000001.1, on the reverse strand, counting down.
CACCTGTTCCTCCGCGGATTTCCACGATGGCATTTTTACCATCCTGTGGATCGGCAGGAACAAGGAGAAGTTTAATTTCCTCTTCCAGTTCCGGAAGGCGAGATTGGCAGGCATTCAGTTCTTCCCGTGCCATTTCGCGCATCTCCTGATCCTGTTCAGTATCTAGAATTTCTTTGGCTTCCTCAATTCCTTCGAGCATTTTTATATACTCTTTACGGGCATTCGTGATATTTTCCAATTCTTTATATTCCTTGGTCAATTTCACGTAACGCTTCATGTCGACAATCACTGCCGGATCGGTAATAAGGGTAGATACTTCTTCAAATCGGCTTACCAAGCCTTCAAGTTTATCTAATATAGTATTGTTGTCTGCCATATTTTAATATCTGAACTCTCCGAATTCACTCTTTATAATCAGTTCTTTTTTGTCCGATTCTTCGATACGACCTACTACCTGGGCTTCAATACCGAACGATTTGGAAATAGCAATCACTTCCTCTGCATGTTCAGGTGAAAGATATACTTCCAGACGATGTCCCATATTAAACACCTTATACATCTCACTCCAGTCTGTACCCGATTGTTCCTGAATAGTTTTGAACAGTGGAGGAACAGGGAATAGATTGTCTTTCACTACTCTTACCTTGTCCACAAAGTGAAGCACTTTTGTTTGTGCACCACCGGAACAGTGTACCATTCCGTGAATTTCAGGACGAAGAGCATCAAGCAACTTTTTTACGAACGGAGCATATGTACGAGTAGGGGAGAGTACCATTTTACCAGCATCAAGACTGATACCTTCTATTGGATCAGTTAGTTTTAGTCCGCCTGAATAAACAAGATCTTCAGGAACGCCGGCATCATAACTTTCAGGATATTTCTTTGCCAGATATTTGGCAAATACATCGTGACGGGCAGAAGTAAGTCCGTTACTACCCATACCACCGTTGTATTCTTTTTCGTAAGTAGCCTGTCCGTAAGAAGCCAGTCCAACGATTACATCTCCCGGACGGATATTGGCATTGTCGATTACATCGCTACGTTTCATGCGGCAAGTCACTGTACTGTCCACAATAATGGTACGAACCACATCACCAACATCAGCAGTTTCACCGCCGGTAGCATATACACCTACGCCCATTTCGCGAAGTTCGGCCAACAGTTCGTCTGTTCCGTTAATGATAGCCGAGATTACTTCTCCCGGAATCAATAACTTGTTACGGCCAATAGTGGAAGAAACCAGAATATTGTCTACCGCGCCCACGCAGAGTAAATCATCAATGTTCATAATCAACGCGTCCTGTGCAATTCCTTTCCACACAGAAATATCACCTGTTTCTTTCCAGTAAAGATAAGCCAGACTGGATTTTGTTCCGGCACCGTCGGCATGCATAATGTTGCAATATTCAGGATCGCCGCCTAAAATATCAGGAATGATTTTACAGAAAGCCTGGGGAAAGATGCCCTTGTCTATGTTCTTAATGGCGTTGTGCACATCTTCTTTTGATGCTGAAACACCACGCTGCATGTATCGTTGATTACTCATTTTTTGTTTATAATAAAAAGATGTTTATATACAGGACGCAAAAGTACTGCATTTTTTTCTAGTAGGCAAATGTTTATATCAGAACTCCACCTTTGGAGCTTTTTCAGCACCTGCTTCAGCCTCAAAATATGGTTTCTTTTCAAAACCAAACATGCCTGCGAATATGTTTTTTGGGAACTTACGGATGTAAGCGTTATATTCTTTTGCTAATTCATTGAAACGTCCACGTTCCACAGCGATGCGGTTTTCAGTACCTTCCAACTGAGCCTGTAGTTCAAGGAAATTCTGATTAGCCTTCAGGTCGGGATAACTCTCGGTGATAGCTAACAGTTTACCAAGAGCTGTAGTTACATCGCCTTGTGCTTTTTGGTAAGCCTGCAATTTTTCCGGAGTCAATTTTTCCGGATCAATGGTTATTTGCGTAGCTTTAGAACGAGCTGCAACTACACCTTCCAGTGTTCCTTGCTCGTGTTTGGCATAGCCTTTCACTGTATTAACCAGATTAGGAATCAAATCTGAGCGACGTTGATATTGGTTTTCCACGTTCGACCAAGCTTTTGTTACTCCTTCTTGTTGGTCTACCATTGAGTTATAAGAACTAGAACCAAGCAGTGCAAGAAGCACTACAACTACAATAGTAATAATTAATGGTTTTTTCATCTTTGTTTTTCTTTATATGTTATATTTAAAAATCTGAACCTGCACCTCCACCGCCGGACATACCTCCGCCGAAGCTTCCGCCACTGAATCCACCTCCGCCACCGGAGCCAAATCCGCCGCCCAGGCCTCCCAGGAATATACCTCCCGCCAGACCGCCACCTCTGCCGCCTCTTCCACCTCCATGGAAATCATCATCAGTTGTTTCAATATCACGAACCACTTTGTTCCCGCAATTAAGGCAGGTGTAAACAACCTTTTCTTTTCTTACTCCGTGACTAATCGAGAGTAAAACGGATTCTGTTCGCTGAAGTTTATGTTTTCCGCACTTCGGACACCGGGTTGCTCTCCAGGAAGCTATGCCACCAAGGAAAGCCACCAGCATAACAAATGCTCCTGCTGCAAAGAACAGGAACATAATGTTTCCGCCATTCTCACTTTCTTTTTCATCATTTGTCATAGAACCATCCAAACGGGCACATACAGATTGAACTCCGCTCACCATTCCTCCGTCCCAGTTGTTGTTGCGTAAGAAAGGAATCATTTTTCGGGTTTGTATTCTTTTGCATATAGCATCAGGCAGATCTCCTTCCAGTCCGTATCCGGTTTCAAAACGAACGCTGCGCTGATCTTCTACCAGAAGAATAACCAATCCATTGTCCTTTCCTTTTTTTCCTACTCCCCATTTGTTTAACAAATTGTGGGCAAAGTCGAAAGTATTATTGTCACCAATAGAAGGAAGAACAACAACTGCTACTTCGATGGAAGTCTTTTGTTCCAGTTTCCAAAGCATACTGTCTATTGAATCACAAGCCTCTTGCGACAAGATTCCACCGGGATTGCTCACGTAGCGCATCTTGTTTTGCAGGTGTACATTGGGAACAGTTTCTACTGTATATGCCTTTTCCTGTGCATTAACATGGAAGCTGAGACATAGCAAAAGAAAAAGTATAATGCTTTTTGATTGTTTCATAATTAATTATTTCCGTTTATTTAATATAGGAGTCCGTGAATGCTTTTACTTTTGCAAGATACATCTTTGGGTTTTGCTTGTAAGCTTTGGCGTGTTTGGCTCCTGGCACAATCCACAAATCTTTAGGGCCCGACTTTGCTTCATACAGTGGATAAACCATCCATGTAGGTACATACGTGTCGGCATCACCATGAATAAAGAACATTGGTAAACTGCACTTTTTGATTTGATTGAGCGGAGAAGCTTCTTTGAAATTCCAGGCATATTTGATTTCACACAAAAGACTGGTAGTATATAATAATGGGAATTCGGGTATGTCGAAACGCTTTTTTAGTTCTTGAGAAAACTCATCCCAAACACTTGTATAACCACAATCTTCTACAAAACATTTCACATTTGAGGGGAGTTTCTCTCCGCTAACCATCATGGTTGTTGCGGCACCCATTGAGATACCATGTATTACAATCTTGATGTCTTTTCCGTAAATCTCTTTTGCTACGTCTATCCATTTTATCACATCAAGACGGTCTTTCCAGCCCATCTGAATAGTGTTACCTTCACTTCGCCCGTGTGCCTGTAGGTCGGGAAGAATGACGTTATAGTTCATTTCGTGATTATATAGATGACCGATCATCAGCATACGGATGGCATTATCTGTATATCCGTGAACAAGTACAGCTGTTTTCTTTGTAGGGCGACTGGCTTCAATATAATAAGCATGGAGCTTTTTATTCTCATTACCTGTAATAAAGATGTCTTTCAATGCAGAAGCCTGGTTTAGGCTGTCCACCCATTGATGCAGATAAGGATAGTTGTCATACATATACTGGAATGATTCTGCTTTGTCATTCCCGTTACGGTTAGAGCTCAGTGAATAATCAAGCATGTAAAAGCTTCCCCAGGTGACACCTCCCAACAGAAGAATCAACAGCGTGAGGAGTGTATATTTTACTGATTTAATCACCTTGTTCCTATTCATATAGACACTGATTTATTGTACAAATATTTATTTATTCCAGATTTCCCATCCTGCGAAAGCCTGAAGTAAAAGCATCTCCAGTCCATTCTTCGTTTTAGCCCCTTTTTGTGCTCCTTTTTTCATGAAGAGCGTAGTATCCGGGTTATATATTAAATCATACAGCAAATGATGTGGGGAAAGCAACTCATAAGGAATATCCGGACAAAAAGCATCATTAGGAAACATACCTACAGGGGTACAGTTTACAATAATAGTATTCTCTGCCATAATCTCAGGAGTAAGCTCTTCGTAGGTCAGTTTTCCTGGTTCCTTAGTGCGGGAAACATAAGTACCTTCTACACCTAAATTCTTTAATCCGTGAAATATCGCTTTAGCTGCTCCTCCGGCACCAAGAATAAGTGCTTTCTTGTGGTGTTCCTTCAATAAAGGTTTAATGGATTGTGAGAAACCGATAATGTCTGAATTATAACCAACCAGTTTTACTTTTCCTTTTTGGCGGATAATTTTAATCACATTCACTGCACCAATGGCAGCAGTGTCTTTGTCGAGCTCATCCAGGAAAGGAATGACCTGTTCTTTATACGGAATGGTAACATTCATTCCGCAGAGGTTAGGATTTTGGTCAATTATTGCTGTAAAATCTTTAATATCGGGAATCTCAAAGTTTATATACTCGGCATCAATGCCTTCTGATTTGAATTTTTCGTTGAAGTACCCAATCGAGAAAGAGTGCTTGAGTGGATAGCCAATTAAACCATATTTTTTCATAGCAAAGAATTTAGTTTTTTGTTATTTTGTAGCAGTATAAAGCGTACAGATGCCAAAAGTAAGTCGCTTGAATGCAACATCTCTGAATCCGGCTTTTTCAATAACTCCCTTCATTACTTCGCCTTGAGGGAAAGCCTTGATGGTTTGAGGCAGATAGGTATAAGCGTTATTATCTTTAGAGAGAAGCTTACCCATTGTAGGAATAACAACTTTTGAATAAACAGCAAATAGTTGTTTCATTGGGAAAAAATCCGGAGTGGTTAGTTCCAATATAACCAGATGTCCGTCTTTCATAAGTACCCGATGCATTTCCGTAAGTCCTTTATCAAGGTTTTCAAAATTACGGATGCCGAAAGCAACAGTAATCGCATCAAAAGTATTATCAGCAAATGAAAGGTTTGTGCAATCTTCTTTGGCAAAAGAAATTTTTTGGTCCAGACCAATCTTTTGAACTTTCTCTCTTCCTACATTCATCATTCCCTCTGAAATATCAGTACCAATTAGTTCTTTTGGTAAAAGATCGCGGTAAGCCTGAATAGCAAAGTCTCCTGTTCCGGTAGCTACATCCATCATTTTTTGTGGGCGGAAAGGTTTGAGCCATGCAATTGCTTTACGTCTCCATCCTTTATCAATACCCAATGAAAGGGCATGGTTCAGCAGATCGTAATGATGAGCAATATTATCAAACATCTTTTCCACTTGAGCGGTTTTCTTCCCGTTGGAACTATAAGGCTTTATTTCTTCTTGAGGATATTTCATGAATGAGAAATGAATAAATTAAAAAGTAGATATGTGTTGCAATAAAAAGGATGAATAATAAGAGAACGAATCCTCTTATTATTTATCCGATAGTATTTATTTAGTAAGGAATGCTGTTACATTCTTTTCAATTCTAGCTGCTACATCATCAAGATCAGCTCTTACAAACTTTTCTCCAACAATGTTTTCATATAATTCAATGTAACGTTCAGCTACGCTGTTTACATATTTTTCTGTCATTACAGGAACCTGCTGTTCTTCTTTTCCCTGGAAACCATTCTCGATAAGCCATTGACGAACAAATTCTTTCGATAATTGTTTCTGAGGTTCGTTTTTGGCCAAACGTTCTTCAAAACCGTCAGCATAGAAATAACGGGAAGAGTCTGGTGTGTGAATCTCATCCATTAGGATGATTTTACCGTCCTTTTTTCCGAATTCGTATTTTGTATCAACAAGGATAAGTCCCATTTGTTTTGCAATCTCACATCCACGAGCGTAAACAGCCAATGTGTATTTCTCCAATTGTTCGTAATCCTCTTTGCTTACAATGCCTTGGGCAATGATTTCTTCTTTAGAGATATCTTCATCATGACCTTCATAAGCCTTGGTCGTAGGAGTGATGATAGGAGTTGGGAAAGGTTGATTCTCTTTCATTCCTTCAGGCATTGCCACACCACACAGGGTACGTTTGCCTTCTTTGTATTCTCTCCATGCATGACCGGTAAGGTATCCGCGCACTACCATTTCTACCTCAAAAGGTACACATTTGATACCTACAGTAACCATTGGATCGGGGGTTGCTATTTTCCAGTTAGGAACAATATCAGCAGTTGCATCCAGGAATTTGGCAGCAATCTGATTCAATACTTGTCCCTTATAAGGAATACCTTCGGGCAGAATAACGTCGAATGCAGAGATGCGGTCGCTAACAACCATCACCAATAATTCGTCATTGATATTATACACATCACGTACTTTTCCGTGGTAAACACTCTTCTGCCCCGGAAAATTAAAATCTGTTTTTACTAATGCTTTGCTCATTATTGTATTTATTTTTGGGATTCTTCTAGTTTCTCCTTTTTCTTTTTCTCATCGAACCTTTCATAAGCGTCGACAATTCGTGTCACCAATTTGTGACGAACAATATCTTTCTTTCCAAGTTCTACGAAACTGATACCTTTCACGCCTTTCAGAATACGTATAGCCTGAACCAAACCTGAAGTCTGGGCGGCTGGAAGGTCAATTTGAGTAAGGTCTCCTGTTATAATCATTTTGGTGTTCATGCCCATACGGGTTAGAAACATCTTGATTTGTTGAGTAGTCGTATTTTGTGCTTCGTCGAGAATAACCACAGCGTCATTTAGCGTACGGCCACGCATAAAAGCAAGCGGTGCAATCTGAATAACATTAAGATCTAAATATTCTTTTAACTTAGCAGCAGGAATCATATCCTGAAGTGCATCGTATAGTGGTTGCAGATATGGATCAATTTTCTCTTTTATATCACCCGGAAGAAAACCGAGTTTCTCGCCAGCTTCAACTGCCGGACGACTGAGTATAATTTTCTTTATTTCTTTTTGCTTCAGAGCTCTTACTGCCAGTGCGATTGAGGTATATGTTTTTCCTGATCCTGCCGGGCCGATGGCAAATAACATATCACTCTTTTCGAATCCCTCCACTAATTTTAACTGATTGTCGCTGCGTGGGATAATTGGTTTTCCGGTTACGCTGAACACAATCACGTTGCCATTCTTTTCAGTCGTAGGAGTGTTCCCTTTGATAATATCAATAATAACTTCTTCCTTCAGAGAATTGTATTTTGCGCAATGTTTTTCCAATGCTAATATGTTCTCCTCAAAAGCGCACATTTCTTCTTCATCCCCCATCACTTTTATTACATTTCCACGGGCAACAATCCTTAGTTTTGGATATAAGGCTTTTATCAGTTGAATATTGGCATTATTCACGCCATAGAAGATAACCGGATCAATTTCTTCAAGAACAATCAGTTTTTCTATCATTGAATCAATTTAAAGGATCAAATGTCTATTTCTAAATTGCTTGCAAATTTACATAAAAATCTTCGAATTATAAGCGCGTTGAATAAAAATAAAGTATCGCGTCCTTGTTTATACATAATCTATATCTCCTCTTTTGAACTCTTTTACTTTTCTAATGGAGTTTATTCTATAATTGTTTTTTTGGAAACTGTTTTTAATATATATTTGCACATCTAAATATGTAATACGAAATCCAATGATCGTCTTTCCAATGCGCAAAATAACTCCTGTTGTCAGCCTATTATTCCTAATTTGTTGTCTGTCTGCATGCAAGGATAAAACTCTGAAGCTAAATAAGCCCAAAAATATACGAGGAGTAATTAGTTATAAGCGTTCTTTTGGTGATTTGAATGATTTACATCTGTCTGCTGCAGTGAAAATTGGAATAGATCCTGCTTTTTCAAGAGAAGATGTAGAAGCTATGAAGGATAAGTTGGTGTGTATTGAAGATAATGAATATTATATAGTGGATTCGCTGACACATTCTCTCCCTTACCTAGTTCCTAAAGCGAGTGATTTACTATCAAGCATTGGTTCAAACTTCCTCGATTCTTTGGAAGCAAAAGGGCTAAATCCGAATCAAGTCATTGTAACATCTGTGCTTAGGACATTGGATGATGTTCGTAAGTTGCGTCATCATAATGGAAATGCTTCTGAAAAGTCCGCTCATTTTTATGGAACCACATTTGATGTTAGCTGGAAACGTTTCAATAAAGTAAAGGAAGATCGTCCTATGCAGGATGTTAGTTCTGATACCTTAAAACTTGTTCTTTCCGAAGTATTGCGTGATCTTCGCAAAGCTGAAACCTGTTATGTGAAGTATGAACTGAAGCAAGGTTGTTTTCATATTACTGCCAGATAGAAACTCACTTAAAGAAAAAAAATGTACCTTTGCACCAAAAATATAGAATACGCGTGCAACGATACTTTATTTATTTAGCCTACGAGGGAACAAATTATCATGGTTGGCAAATTCAGCCTAATGGGGTGAGTGTACAAGAATGTCTGCAGAAAGCACTTTCCACTTTTCTTCGGACCGAGATTGAGGTCGTGGGAGCCGGACGGACGGATGCAGGTGTTCATGCCAAACTGATGGTGGCTCACTTTGATTGCGGGAAAGAATTCTCTGATCTGACATTGCTGGCCGATAAAATGAACAGAATACTTCCACCCGATATTTCCGTTTTTCGTGTTTGCAAGGTCAATCCTGAAGCACATGCCCGCTTTGATGCAACATCGCGTACTTACAAGTACTATATTACCACAGTTAAATATCCTTTTAACCGTCATCTGAAATGCCGGATGCATGGAACGCTTGATTATGAACTAATGAACCGGGCGGCACAAACTCTGTTTGACTATACCGACTTTACCAGTTTTAGTAAACTACATACGGACGCTAAAACGAATAATTGTCGAATTATGCAGGCACAATGGGTTAAAGAGGATGATTCAACCTGGGTCTTTACCATTCAGGCAGATCGTTTTCTAAGAAATATGGTGCGGGCTATTGTTGGCACTTTGGTTGAAGTGGGCCGAGGTAAATTGAGTATTGAAGAATTCCGAAAAGTAATAGAACAAAAAGACAGATGCAAGGCAGGTGCTTCTGTTCCGGGACATGCGTTGTTTTTGGTAGATATCGAATATCCTGCTGAAATTTTTAATAATATATGTGGTTAATTCTAGCTTTTACTTCAGCTCTTTTACTGGGCTTCTACGATGTATTTAAAAAGAAATCTTTAAAAGAGAATGCCGTATTGCCGGTTTTGTTTTTTAATACACTATTCTCCAGTCTGATATTTATTCCGTTTATAATTCTTTCTGCTTCGGGGCAAGAGTGGATCAGCAATTCAATATTTTATGTTCCCGTTGAAGGATGGGAAGTGCACAAATATATTCTCCTGAAATCGTTTATCGTTCTTTCGTCCTGGATTTTTGGCTATTTTGGTATGAAGCATTTACCGCTAACTATTGTTGGACCTATTAATGCTACTCGTCCGGTTATGGTACTGATTGGTGCAATGCTGGTGTTTGGCGAACGCCTGAATCTTTATCAGTGGGTGGGTGTTTTGCTTGCTGTAGCGTCATTCTTTATGTTGAGCCGCTCGGGTAAAAAAGAAGGAATCGACTTTAAACACAATAAGTGGATCTTTTTTATAGTATTGGCAGCAATAACAGGTGCTATTAGCGGGCTGTACGATAAATACCTGATGAAGCAGTTTAACCCTATGCTTATTCAGTCGTGGTATAATGTTTATCAGTTATTTATTATGGGTGGCGTTTTGATGCTTCTATGGCTGCCAAAACGAAAAGAAACAACTCCTTTTCGCTGGGACTGGAGCATTATTTTGATTTCAATATTTCTGGCAGCAGCCGATTTTGTTTATTTCTATGCCCTCAGCTATGATGACTCCATGATTTCTATTGTTTCAATGATTCGCAGAAGTAGTGTAATTGTTTCTTTCATCTTTGGTGCAATGTTATTCCGTGAAAAGAATTTAAAAAGTAAAGCAATTGACCTTCTTTTAGTGCTAATTGGGATGATATTCTTATATTTGGGGTCTAAATAATTAATAAGATGAAAAAGATTGTTCTTCTTTGTTTTTTGATAGCTTGTGCTATTTCATTGAACGCACAGGATGCGAAATCTGTATTTATTAATATCCCCGATTCCCTGTCGCCCTTGCTGACCAAAGTGAATAGGGAAGATTTTGCAGATTTCCTCGAAAGTAATATGAAAGCACAGGTGAAAAATAAGATGGACAAAATGTCTGAGATGAAGGTCCTGACAAAAGATTATCTTTTTTTGCAAACGACCTCACAAAGTAGCTTTCAGATGAAGCTGCTTCAATTGAATGACACAACAAAGATTATTTGTGTGATTTATACCGTGTGTGGACCTGTGGGTGATAGCCGTATTCTTTTTTATACCTCAGACTGGAAAGAGCTTTCTTTAAAAGATTACATCGATATGCCGAGAATGGAAAGTTTCTTCCTTACTCCCAATCCTGCTAAGATTGAAGAATACAATAATGCACGAATTCCTTTAGACTTCTATTTGTTGAAAGCAGATCTTTCTAAAGATAATAATGATATTGCTTTCACTTTTACTTCTCCTGAATATCTTGACGAAAGCTCAGCCAAAGTCTTGGAGCCATTTTTAAAGAAAAGACTTACCTATGTTTGGAAAGAGGGTCGTTTTTCCTTGAAAAACTAATCAAAGAGTTTGCTTTGTTTTATGCTCTCAGGAATTTCTTTTTTGAAGAAAAGTCTTGCAGTCAAGCGTTTTGGTTTTAATATCCTTATTATCTCACGCACTTGTGCGTAAGTCGCGCGCTTAACCAGTAAATGTTCAGTTGATGTGAGTGTACAGCATCCGTCTACCCGCATGTAGGCCACCGTTATACCCGGTGTAGAATGTCGGTATATCCAGGTGTTGATGGAAATAAAAAAAAGCTCTGATACATTTCTGTACCGGAGCTTTTTTATCAGATAAAATCTGAATATTATTTTTTGCTACGATCTCCGTAACGGCTCTTAAACTTATCAATACGACCAGCTGTATCTATCATTGTAGACTTACCAGTGTAGAAAGGGTGAGAAGTGTTAGAAATTTCAAGCTTAATCAATGGATAAGTTTCACCTTCGAATTCGATAGTTTCTTTAGTGTTGCAAGTTGATTGAGATAAAAATACATCGCCATTAGACATATCCTTGAATACGATTGGACGATATGATTCTGGATGAATACCTTTTTTCATTTCAGTATTTGTTTTTTTTAATTATTATTACTTTTTACTATTTGGTAAGAATAGTGTAATGGTCTATTTCAGGATGCAAAGATAATGCATTTCTTTAAACTATAAAATTATTAGAGAAACTTTTTATGAATATAATGAATTATAATATATGATTAGCGCTTTTCTTTTACTTAAATGCTTAATATTCAAATAAAAATGTGAGATATTGACGTTGTAATCAAAATAACATAAAGATTTAATGTCAATAATTATTTTTTTTGTCTTAAAATGGTTAATTTTGCCACCCTTATTTGATAAAACCTCTGTGAGGTATATTCAAGAATATATGATTTTGAATATTTTTTTTCATTGGGAAATTATGTAATTAAAAAAATAATAACATTAATACAGGTATGGAAATTATTAAAACAAACAAAATGATTAGAATGAAAAAGTGTTTTCAGTATTTATTATTGCAGTTATTAATTGTCTGTATTAGTGGACAATTATTTGCACAAATCCCTACAGGCTACTATGCTTCGGCGGAGGGAAAGAAAAAAGCAGAGTTAAAAACTGCATTGCATTTAATTATTCAACATGCAAATGTTTTGAGTTATGGTAGTGGACCGGGTAAAACATGGTCGGGCTTTGCTAAAACAGATGTTCGCCCTGATGGAACAGTGTGGGATATGTATTCAAACAATAAGGTTCCGGTAAATGGTAATTCTGCTGCAACGGGAATGAATATTGAACATTCTTTTGCTAAGAGCTGGTGGGGGGGTGATGAGCGTCAGTCTTATAAAGATATTCACCACTTAAATCCTTCAAATATAGAGGCAAATTCGGCAAAAGGTAGTTGGCCAATGGCTGTTGTCGATGGTACGGTCTCATATAATAATGGGGTTATCAAAGTAGGGAAATCAAGTAGTCGTCCGGGAGGAGTTATTGATGTATGGGAACCAGCAGATGAATACAAGGGAGATTTTGCTCGTCAATATATGTATATGGTTACATGTTATGAGGATTTTGCAAATGACTGGACAGGAAACTCAGCCGGTTTTTTGCAGAAGAATACTTATCCTGTGTTTGAGCAATGGGCTTATGAACTTCTTTTGAAATGGTGCAAAGCAGATCCTATTAGCGAGAAAGAGATAAATAGAAATAATGAAGTTTATAAGATACAAGGCAATCGTAATCCTTATATTGATTATCCGGAATTAGTAGAATATGTTTGGGGAACAAGAACAGAAACTGCATGGTATACTACAGGAAGCACAGATCCTATTTTGTACTCGCCAACAAACAATTCAACGATTGATTTAGGAGTATCTGTTGTTAATAAGATACTTGAAAAAGAAATATCTTTGAGTGGGAAAAATCTGACAGGCGATCTTGATATAAGTGTCTCGGGAACAGGATTTAGTGTAAATACATCTACCTTGACAAAAGATCAGGTGGCTGCCGGGGCTAAAATTATTGTTCAATATACCTTGGCTTCACCAGCAACTTCCACAGGAACACTGCTTTTATCAGGAGGAGGAGTTTCTGTTTCTGTAAATCTTACTGCTGAGTCTGTGGATGGCATACCTGTATTATCTCCTTTAAATGTTACTTCGAACTCATTTGTTGCTTCATGGAAAAATGTAAGTGACGCATCGGCCAAATATGAGTTTAGCCTTTACCAGTCAGATAAAACTACTTTAGTTAATAGCTATCCTATAAGCATTGATGCTTCTTTAGAAAAACTTACTATTAATAATTTGGCTCCAGATACACAATATTATTATAAACTTACAGGGAGTGGAATATCTTCAAATCTTATAAGTGTAAAAACATTAGTGGCTGTACCTGCAGTGATAGTATCTCCACAGGGTGGAAATCTTGATTTTGTAGCATTACCTAATGAAGCATCATCAGTAAAAAGTGTTTCTGTTTCAACCGAATATATTAATAGCACTATTTCTGTGAAGATTGATGCTCCTTTTGAACTGTCATCAGATCAGCAGGCCTGGACGAATACCATTACGCTTGCTGCATCAGGAGGAACCTTCTATGTTCGTATGGCTTCGTCTTCTGCCGGTAGTTATCAGTCAACTCTTTCTTTTACTTGTTCTGAAATTGAAGAAGCTCAGGAATTAACAGTAACCGGATCTGCAGAGCTGGCTAAAACATTCTTTGAGGATTTTGAAAAAGTATCAAAGCCATCTTATACAACAGGTGTTGTGAATTGTACAACAGGTAGCTGGACTTTTGAAACTGCATTGGCAATGGCTACTGATGCGAAAGACTTGAAGAGGTTACCGGGAGCAACATCTGTTCGTATAAAACCGACTGGGTCTATATACATGAATACAGATAAGCAGAATGGCGTAGGTACACTTTCATTCTATGCCGGAACTTATGGAACTGATGCTGCTACTACTATTGGAGTTTACTATTCTTCAAATGCCGGGGCAACATGGAAAGCTGTAGCCGAAAATGTGGCTGTGGCAAACTCATTAAAGGAATACAAGTATTCAGTAAATGTATCAGGTCCGGTAAGGGTTAGAATTGCAAATATGACTGCTACGGGAGGCACTTCTCGTGCAAATGTTGATGATGTATCTATGACTGATTATACGTCAACCGGTATTTCTAAGAATGAGAGTGATTCATTTAGCTTTTATGTACAAAGCAATCAGCTTGTTCTTCAGAATATTAAGGCTCAAACTATTAGCATCTATAATATCTCCGGACAAATTATATATAAACAAAAGCTGATGCCAGGAGTTACGCTTGTTACACTTCCTCAGGGTATATATATATTGAGTGGTGAAGGGGTCGTGAAAAAGGTCATAGTTAAGTAATATCTAACTAAAAACCGGACTTATTCTTGTTCCTTAAATATAACGGGAATACGGTTTGATAATTAAAGAAGATCAGAAAGAGTGAATGCTTATTCATCTCTCTGATCTTTTTTATATTTAGAAAGTTTACTTCTCAGGGAAAGCAATAATATTGATGTAGCCATTGTGACTATATTATTTTTAATTTTCAGGTATAAAATTTCTATGAATATGTTTTTGTTTCGTTTTTTTTTTAGACTTTTGTCCAAGAATCATCCTTTGTACTCGCTCACTAAATGAATTAATTAATAAAGATCATTATAAAAGTAAATTTGAAATGAAAAAACTGCTTATAACATTAAACTTACTTCTCCTTTTTTCCTTATCGGGCAATGCACAAGAAAAGAAAAAGTATGCGCTTTACAGTGCCGCTTTTTACAATTTGGAGAACTTGTTTGACTGCACTCATGATGCTGGTAAAGATGATAATGAATACCTTCCCGGTGGAATAAATGGATGGGATTCTACAAAGTATGTATCTAAATTGAAGAACATGGCCCAGGTGATAAGTCAGTTTGCAAGAGATAAACAACCCGAGGGGCCTGCCTTTATAGGTGTTGCAGAGGTTGAAAATAGAAGAGTACTGGAAGATTTAATAAAAGAACCCGCTCTTGCTCCGTCGGGCTATCAAATAGTTCATTATGAAGGTCCGGATAAACGCGGCATTGACTGCGGATTAATATATAATCCGGCTTTATTTCAGGTAACTGCAAGTAAACTTGATCTCTATGTAAATCCAAATGATACCGTTCATAAAACACGTGGCTTCCTTATTGTCAGTGGAATTCTGGCAAATGAAAAAGTAACTGTTATTGTAAATCACTGGCCTTCCAGAGGAGCAGACTCCCCCGCACGTATACTTGCAGGAAAGCAGGTGCGTGTATTAAAAGACTCTTTGCTTCATGAAAATCCTGCGTCCAAGGTAATTATTATGGGAGATATGAATGATGATCCTATGGATGCAAGCATGAGTGAAGCATTAGGAGCAAAACGTGAAATTAAAGATGTAGAAGATGGTGGATTATACAACCCTTGGTGGAATACCTTGGTTGTAAAAGGAATGGGAACGCTTACCTATAGAGGGAAATGGAATCTTTTTGACCAGATTGTATTGTCATCTAATCTGTTAGGCGATGATAGAAGTACCTTGAAATTTTGCCAGAATGAGATATTTTACCGCGATTTCATGATACAGCAAGATGGCAAATACAAAGGCTCACCAAAAAGAACATTTGGAAGCGGTGTTTGGCTAAACGGTTATAGTGACCACTTGCCAACTATTGTCTACCTCATAAAAGAAGTAAAATAAGTTTTGAACACTCAATAAACTATAAAAGGGCTGGATTTAGTTGAACTAAAATCTGGCCCTCTTTGTTTTATTGCCACATAGAGATTACAATATGATATTCATCTTTGTCAGATGAGTGTTTTTCGTAATTAAATGTGGCTTTTTATATGATAAAATCTTTTGCAAAGTACTTTTATTCAAACTATTATTTTTAATTTTGCGGAAGAATTTTAATTCACTAACAATAAATATTTAAAAAACATGGTTAATTACAAAGATTTAGGCCTCGTAAACACAAAAGAGATGTTTAAGAGAGCTATCGCTGGAAAGTATGCCATTGCAGCATTTAACTTCAACAATATGGAGCAAATGCAAGCTATTGTTCAGGCTGCAGTAGAAACAAAATCTCCTGTTATCCTTCAAGTATCAAGTGGCGCACGTAAATATGCAAACCAAACTTTACTTCGTTATATGGCTCAGGGAGCTGTTGAATATGCTAAGGAATTAGGTTGTGCAAATCCTGAAATTGTTCTTCACCTGGACCATGGAGATTCTTTTGAACTTTGTAAGTCTTGTATCGATATGGGATTCTCTTCAGTAATGATTGACGGTTCTCATTTTTCATACGAAGAAAATATAGCTTTAACTAAGAAAGTTGTAGAATATGCTCACCAGTTTGATGTAACAGTTGAAGGTGAACTTGGCGTATTGGCTGGTGTTGAAGACGACGTAGTTGCTGAACACCACACATATACTCAACCATCTGAAGTCGTAGATTTCGTATCTCGTACAGGTGTCGATTCATTGGCTATTTCTATCGGTACATCTCACGGAGCAAACAAATTTACTCCAGCTCAATGTACTCGTGATGCAAATGGTATCTTAATTCCACCTCCATTGCGTTTCGATATCCTTGAAGAAATTGAAAAAGAAATCCCTGGATTTCCTATCGTTCTTCACGGTTCATCTTCTGTGCCTCAGGAACTGGTTGCTGAAATCAACCAATATGGTGGTAAGTTAGTTGACTCTATTGGTATTCCAGAAGAACAACTTCGTAAAGCTGCTGCTTCTGCAGTATGTAAGATTAATATCGACTCTGATGGCCGTTTGGCTATGACTGCTGCTGTACGTAAAGTATTCGTAGAGAGTCCAGGAGAATTTGATCCACGTAAGTACTTAGGTCCTGCTCGTGATACATTGAAAGCACTTTACAAGAAGAAACTAGAAAACGTTCTTGGTTCAGCTGGTAAATTAGCTCAGTAATTTACTTCAAATAAGTATAGATAGAATCCTGTCCGAAGCAATTCGGACAGGATTTTTTGTTAATATGCAGCAGACTAATAAAAAAGTAAAGGATTAATTGCGAAAAAAGGTTTAAGTTGTATCTTTGTAAAATACAATAAAATAAAAATTATATCATTTTTATACAATTTAATCACAAAATAGAATATGGCAGATGAAAAAAAGTTCGTGCCTTTCGTTTCGGCGAGTTCAAGCATGAAAGAGTTTACCGGTAGAGCCTTGCTCATCGGTTTGGTACTGGCCGTGGTTTTGGGTGCTGCTAACGCTTACCTGGGATTGAAAGCCGGTATGACAATAGCCGCTACTTATCCCGCAGCAGTTATTGGTATGGCAATTTTACGTTTCTTTAAGGGTACCATTCTGGAAGAGAATATTACCCGTACTGTTGGTTCCATTGGTGAATCAGTTGCAGCAGGTGCAATCTTTACGCTGCCTGCATTTTATATTTCCGGCGTGTGGAGTGGAGAACAATTTAATTCCATTGGTAGTTACTTTACCGCTTCATTGATTCTTATCACCGGTGGTATACTAGGAGTTTTGTTTGTGGCTTTGTTGCGCAGGGTAATGGTAGAAGATAAAGAACTTCCTTTCCCTGAAAGTGTGGCGGCTGCCGAAATTCATAAAACAGGTCAGAGCGGTTCGGGTGGTTCCAAGTATTTATTCTCTGCAATGATAGTTGGCGCAGTGGTTAAGATAGCCGGCGACCTTCGTCTTTTCGCAACAGAATGGATGACCTTTTTCAAATCAAGCATTGCTACTTTTGCCAATGGAAAAACACTAGATGGTGGTTTCCTTGCCGGTGGCCCTACTATTAGCCCCGCTTATTTAGGCGTTGGTTATATTATCGGTCCACGCCTTTCAGCATTAAACTTTAGTGGATCTGTAATGGCCTGGGGACTAATGGTTCCTATGTTGCTTACCATGCTGGGTTCCTCTTTTGTTCAGTCTCTTCCACAAAACGCGCCTTTAGCTGTTGACTCTCCTGATGCGTGGATGAATGCGGCAACTGTAGTATGGAAAGAAGTTGTGCGTATCATTGCAATTGGTGGAATGTTAGTTGCAGCTTGTTTTACATTATACAGAATGCGCGGAAGTCTGGGTACAGGATTAAAACGTTCCGTTAAAGATTTGAAACGTGCTGCACAAGGATCTGCTGCCGATGTAGAGCGCACAGAAAAGGATCTTAAATCTTCATGGATTCTTCTTGGTATTTGTTTTGCTGCAATATCTACGTTCATTATTACATACTTCATATTCAGTACAACTATACTTGTAGCTATTGTGGCTTCAACCATTATGATTGTACTTGCATTCTTCTTTGCTGCCGTATCCGGTTATCTGGTTGGAATCATCGGTTCCAGTAATAACCCTATCAGTGGTTTAACGCTTACAGCGTTAGTGGTTACAGCCTTGATACTTGTTGCATGTGGTGTAGATTCTACAAATGGTGGTGTTGCTGCTGTTTTAGGAATTGCAGCCATAGTTTGTGTTGCAGCTGCCGTAGGTGGTGAGATGTTTCAGGATCTGAAAGCCGGACATATTCTGGGTGGTACTCCATGGAAGATGCAGGTAGGAGACCTTATCGGTGTTGTTATTGCAGGTTTTGTAATGTTCGGTGTTTTGATTGTCCTTAATCAGGGCGATATCAACATGGGACTTCAGCAAGGTTACGAAGGAGGTTTCGGTAGTAAGAACCTTTCAGCTCCTCAAGCTGGTTTAATGGCTGCATTATCACAAGGAATTATTGGCGGACATATGGCCTGGGTATTAATTATTGCCGGAATGATTATGGCAGTTGCCTTTATTTTGATGGGAATTACCAGTCCGATGCTTATTTTCGTTGGTATGTATCTTCCTTTCAATACTGTATTTGCCATTTTTGTGGGAGGTTTAATCAAAGGAGTTCTTGACCTTTATGTGGCACGCCGCAAATATAGTGTTGGTCAGATTGCAGCCGTTGAAAATACCGGAGTACTTCTTGCCTCGGGAATGATTGCCGGTGAAGCATTGATGGGGCTGGTAGTAGCCATCTTTGCAATGTTCAATATCTTCTTTGCCGATATGCTTCCATTCGCTAATCCAAACTATGCCGTTGGTGTGGTTATTATGTTGGTAATTGGTTATTTCTTTGTTCGCATTCCGCTCAAGAAAGCCGATTCTATGAAGAAATAAATTATGAAGCAAAAAGATAAAGTAAACCTATTTGATGTAATTCCCTACATCAGTGAACATGTTACAACGGAGAAGGAAGATGATCTTTCTGTGATTACCTTTCCCCGTTTCCGTAATAAGTTTATGCAGAAGTATTTTGTGCCGAAAGGAAAATCGGCCAATCTCCATATTAAACTAGAAGAACATGGAACTGCTGTGTGGGATTTGATAGACGGGAAACGTACAATAAAGGAGATTACGGAACAGCTTGCCGAGCACTTCGATCATGAAGAAAACTATGAGTACCGTATCTCTACGTATATTTCTCAGCTATATACCAATGGGTTCATAAAATATAAAGCGGCTCTTTAAAGAGGAGAGCCTATAAAAGAAAAGTAAACAGAGGGGATGACGTTATTTCATTTCCTCTGTTTGCGTTTTAGTTCTCGTATGTCATTAAAACCCTATTCAATAAGTATACTGTATAATCGGTAAAAGCATCTTTAAATTTTTCTATTCCTATTACCATAATTCTTTAATCATTATTTCAAGTTCTTTCTCCACTCGTGGGTCTTTATCTTCTTTCAGTGTCAGATAGAGAGATAGTTTATCCACAAATGGCTCGTCAGCTGTAATAGGTGGATATTTCCAGACTTCAATCTTTACGTTCCCTTCTGTTTGATTTAACCCTTTAAAGGTTGCTGATTCAGATAATTCTTTAAATTGGATATCATCCATAACAATCATCTTTCCTGCTTCCGGATTAATATGACTGTAATGAGCTAAAGCATTTACACCACATATCGTTAAATCATTTATTGAAATCTCATCACAATAGTGCACTGACTTTATCGGTGTCCATATATAAGCTTGCGCTTTTTTCCACAATGCGGATATAGTACCATCAAAGTAAATCCGTTTCTTCTTATCTATTCCTTTTTCACTCCGGCATAGTTTTAATTGCTCCAAGCAGGTGATGGCACGTGTAAGAGTAATGTATTTATATGGAGTCTGACTTTCTATTTCGTTTATTGTCAATCCATTCATACTCTGCTTTTGTAAATGAAACAATAGAATATACTGAGCTGCAGGTGTAAGCATTTCCACAGGTTTCTTATCAGCCTGTTTGGCATTAATTATCAAATAGGGCAAGTAGGTGTATTTATCTGAAACAATAAAATACACGCCTCTATCTATTAAACGGTTCCGTTCATTATGTAGCAATCTGTCAAATAGAAAAACAATCGGCATTGCTAATATCTTTTGGAGTCTATCGGCTAATTGCTTATATTCTAACGGAGCCAACTTTGTTTCCCGTTTAGATATCAGCAAATAAAAGTCATTCCCATTAAACGCAGTTTTATAAAAGCTGAATCCTAAAATGGCATCAACGAAAACTCCTTTCAGTTCTTTCTTATCCAAAAGAGTTAAGTTTAAAGGCTTACCGGCTACTATTATCTTTTCCATATCCATTATTCAATTATCATTAATAATGTATCATTTTCACAGTACATGAAAACGATACAAATATATAGAAAATAAATTGAATAACAATTATATAGAATGGTAATTTAATTATGGCTATATTTCGTTTAATGACAGTGAAATTACTTCATTTATCTCCACCCCTGAAACCTCCTTTTTTTATTGTTTAATAACAGCACTCTTTAAAGTAATCAGTGTACACTGATTGATAATTGGATTCTCAAACCGATCATAGAGAGCCTTCCTCAATCTCAAATGTGGTTCAGACAGGAATTGCAAGTTTACATTTCGTGGCATAAATTCATAGTTAAAGGCCTTTTTTCTCTTGAAGTTTATTACATGCAAAGCTTATAGCTAACCCAGTATCTGGCATCATTTGTTTTTGTATGCGTTCTTTATTGTATCTATTTTCTAATTCCTTTTTAATCTCAATTGCTTCATCAAATTTTTCTTGGAATATGCCAATTAGTTTTTCCTTCTCAAGTTTGTACCATTCACGATCAATTTTTTGAGATATGGAGATTCGAGGCTTCTTTCCTTTTGAGTTGTTAAATCGTTTATAATGAAATTCTTTATAATATTTTTTCATTATAGGCTTCCAGTTATTTTCAATAATTTTCAATCCTTGTCTTTGTTTTTCTTTACTACCAGAGTAATCTTTTGAAATAGCTATTTTAAAGGATCCATCTTGAAATGAAAAATCGAAATAGATTTTTTCATTTTCAGAGTCAGTGCTACCCAAATTGGAATCTAAGAATATAGAAATTTGTGCTTTCCCATGTGTTTCACTTATATTACATTTATGCGCCCCAAAATTTACTTTTTTAGCAATATCTTGGATCAGCATCTTTTGGAGTATTGTTTCCAACTGATTTTCTGAAATAAATTTTGCATCATCACTATCTTTTTCTTCATTTTGTTTAACTGATTTCTTTTTTGAAGCATCTGTAAAAACCGAGGCAAACAACGTATGATCATTTAAAAATTTATTTTTTATTTTTATGAAAGATTCTATTGATTTTAGATATTCATCTAAGATAATTGCATCAGCATATAATTTTGGCTGTAAAACAGATCTTAATTTATCATGAATTTTATCGTATGTTACTTCCTTCCATGAATCTATTTCATTATTATTCCATTTTGCCTCTTCGTTTGAATAAGTTAAAAAAATCCATCTCGGAGAATGCTCCGGATATTTTTTTTTCACTATACTTTGGTATTTATTAAGTTGATCGCTGTGTTGAGAAGATTTTATCTTATTTTCTACGGTTATGACCTTCTTGTTTCCAGAAACATCCTCCAGAAGAAAAAGAATATCAATGTTATCAGTTTCAACAAGAACTTTTATTTCATTATATTCTACAGAAAAATTCTCTGGATCAAAAAGAGAGTTAAGTATTGAAGATTTTTCTTTTTTAGTAAAGCGTTATTTTCATTTGAAAAAATCCATCCAATTATAGCTGAATGCATTTTCTCCATATCAGCTAAACCTATTCGGTTAAAAAAGTTACTCATAATAATTAGTTTAGAGGTTTTTAAAAGGTATATATTAATTGACTCACATAGTTTTGAAACTTCTCCATAAAGTAAAATATAAATAACAAGATAAACTAATAAATAGCAGTAAAAAAAATGACTTAACGGACTACTGTTATATAAATATCAAATCAATTCAATAAAATTATCCCCTTTTGAAAGTCATACACCTTGTTTCAGGTCTTCTTCGCCATATAGATTTGCTGGAAATGGAGTACATACCAACTGTTTCTTCAGAATAGGGAAATCCACTTCGAATATCTGATGAATTAATGGTACCAATACATTCTTAATACTACGGGCTGAAATTTGATGCCGATCATTGATTTGTATTGTATGTTGTTCCATATAATGCTTGCAGAATACATCGTAGTATGAGAATAGCTCATCGGCTCTGGAGAAAATACCATAAGTTGATGCTCGTTCTTCGCAATCAACGAGTGTGAATAACGTCTTTTCCATTTCTTTGTATTTATCCACAAAAGGGGATTGATTCAAATATTTATGTGGCTCCACACAGGGGTTAATCACAATTTTGAAATAGCTATTCAAACGCAATGCAAAGAATCCACCTAGTGATGAAGCTACAATCAGATTGATATGATGAGCCTTTATATACTCATTAATCTGTTTCTCTATATTACAGGGGGCACCCTCAAACGTTGGATGATAAACTGTAGCGTACGAACCTAATTCTGATGCCAGCACCCTTGCCGTTTCAGATTCACTATTGCTATTATAGCCATGAATATAAAGTATGTTTATCATATTTTTTTTAAATTTAGGGCTCCCTGAATTGAATTCCAAGTGCCTCGGTTTTCTCCTTTAAGATAGTTGTTAAACAGTCGGCAACCAATAATTGCTGGTTTCATAAATTCATTTGTTTTAGTATGCAGGTAAATTATATACAGAAGAATTGATAAATTTCATCTCAACAGAATTTATTTCTTCTAAGGATGAAATTTTATATTGTTAGAAGATAATTTCCGTCAATAAACGTTAGACTTTTATAGCTAAATATAATCTATTGGCTGATAGATAACAAAGACAACTATTGCTACTACTTTTTTATATCAAGTCAATTTTTTTATAGTAGCAGTCTTTGTTGGGCGCTAAAGATTATGCGCTTTACCTCTCACTCTTCTCAAATCCACTAACCCCAATCCGCTTCTTCATCCTTGAAGAAGCTCGAAAATTCACGCTCTTCACCTCAATACTCTCTGCACGATGAGGTTCTTCAGGGTCAAAATCCTCGCGGAACTGAGCAGAAAGTTGGAAAGAACCATAATCAGTGATGGAAACAGTATATCCATTACTTAAAGCTTTTTCAATAGCATTGAATGTTTTGGCAATGGCCTGTTCTATCTCATGCTTTTGCGGCATATTGCTTCCGGCGATGTATTCGGCAAGTGCTTTGCTGTCTAGTTGTTCGCGACTTTTCACAATGGGGTGAACGCCGACTTTTTTCTTTACGTCTTTACTCAGATTATCGTTTATCTCCTTGAATTTATATGGAATTCCCATGGTAATTAATGTTTTATTGGTTTATGGTTTCTGCAAACATCTAGATGTTTGGATTCAATCATGTATACGGTATAACAGCGTTATAACATCTAATTTAAATTATTATCTTTGAAGTGTCAAACAATAAAGGTAACAATCTAAATGTTAAATAATATGAAAAAGTGTATAATTCTTTCAAGGGTATCAACTGATATACAGGACATTAAAGAACAAGAGGATAATTTAATGAGGTTCGCAAAATCTGACGGTTATACTGATGATAACATTATTATTATCAGCGATAAAGAATCAGCTATACTATTATCAGAGGAAGAACGTAACGGGCTTAATCAACTTAAAGAGTATATTAATAATTGTGATATAGCGTGCGTATACGTCTGGGAGCTCTCCCGTATAGCTAGGGATCCTCAGATTTTATACTCAATTCGTAATTTCCTGGTTCAAAATAAAGTGCAATTAAAGGTTTATGACCCCTCACTTATATTGTTAAATTCTGACTTTACAATTAACGAAAATAGCTCCCTAATTTTCGGATTATACGCCTCAATGGCAGAGGCAGAAATGCGCCAAAAAAAGGTAAGATTTAAAAGAGGAAAAATTAGAAATTTAAAAATCGGAAAATTCATAGGCGGAAAAATTAAATTCGGTTACGATTTAGATAAAGATAACTACTTCATTATCAACGAAGAAGAAGCAAACATAGTTAGATTAACTTTTCAAATTTATTTATCGGGTAAATCAGTTTTGCAAACTTATAACGAACTATTAGAACGTGGTTATGAAGTAAATTTTTCAAATGTGCAAAATATATTACATTATGAGGGCTACACAGGCTCATATATATTCAACGGAATTGAACGTAAATTGCCCCAAATAATTACACAAGAAGATTACGATAGAGGAAGAAAACAGGCAGCAAATAATAATATAATTGCGGATAAGGCAAAGAATATTTATTTCTGTAGAGGTCTAATTATTTGTAAAAATTGTGGTAGTAAATACGTTGCAGTTATAGGAAATGGACAGTATACATGTAATTCATTATTTAATAAATCAGTCACAGAAAAATGTAAGAGTACATCAATTAATATTAATCTCCTGGACTCAATTGTTTGGGCTTATGCGAAGGAAAGGGAAATGATATATTTATTAGTGAACCGTGACAATGATGTTAAATTATTTGAGGAAAAAATACAAATAAATGAGGAAAAAATCACGGCAACAGAGGACAAATTTAAAAAATTGAGTATAAAAAAAGAAAGAAATTCTGACCTCTATATTGATGGAAATATAAATAAAGAGAAATATAATAATAATATCAAGAGCATTGATATTGAGATTCTGGACATTAAGAAAAATGTGGAAAAATGGGAATCTGAGAACAAAGATTATGATAAACAAATTGAACATTTCTCAAATAATTACAATAATAAAACAAGTAAAGAATTTATTGAGAATAATTTAATTAATTTGTCTAGCATTGATAATCAACATATTATGTATGATTTAATTCATAAACATATCAAAAAAATAACAGTGGAGGATGATGTCAAATTTAAGACAAAAACAATAATGATATACAATTATCTGGATAAGGTAACTATTTACAATGTGAATATCAGGACTAAGGAATTGAATGAATATGCAATTTTTGAAAATAATATTGATAAGATTTTACAAAATGAGAACTGGAAAAATGATGAAATTTTGATTAGAAAATATTATGAATTTTTAAAAAGATTCTAATTAATAATTACTAAGTTTGTGGAATTATTAACTAAAAAAATGTGTATTATGAATGAAGAAGAAAAGTTAAATGAAAAAATTATCAAATATTCAATTGATTTAACAACGTTATTATTAGAAGAATGTGAAAATAATGATAACCAATTTACAAGCGAATTAAAAAAGAGATTTGATTTTGAAAAAATTAAAGAAATTAATAAGATAACAGATAAATTATTTCCATTGGGAATTACTGCACTAGAAGGAACAGGAATGCAATCATCAAATGGAGGGGTTAAAGTTAATATTGAAAATGAAGGTTTAAAAAAATCATTAGATTTAATTAGAAGAATGAATAATTTGTATAAATAATTTCCTAACCATCTTTTTTAATTATTTTCTGGGGGCTTACATGCCCCCATTTTTTAATTTACGATATAAATTACAATCCTGTTCACACATTATTCTAACTAGAATTGAGTCTCTAAATTCAGACTCTTTATTTACATTACTAATTGATTTAAACAAGAGTAAATTCGTCATTAAACTAATTATAACTAATATCAATAGTACTTTTTTCATATTATTTATTAGTGTTTAAATTCATTATTCTTATGCTCAGCTTGGTGGCATTTACGACATAACGATTCTATATTATCTAAATCATAAGCTTTTTCAATCCTCAAATTCCCCTCATATTTCATAAAGCTATCAACGTGATGGCATTCAGTGGCAACTGTAACTTTATCCATTTTTTCGCATTCCTCACATAGAGGATTTAACATCAACTTAACAGCACGAAGGTCCCGCCATCTTTTTGTATTATAAATTTCCTGGCGTTCCTTTTTGCGAAAATCTTTGCGTGGTTTTTTTGGTCCTAAATTAATGTAAGCCATTGAGTTTAAATTTTTAGCTTTGTTAGTTGGTAATGAATAGACATCTTTTTGAACTTTTTTATTTGATTTAAAAGTACTTTCTTTCATCCATTCTTTTGATTTTTTTACAGTTGACATATCCATTTTTGATAGATTCCAAACCAAAATGCAGTCTTTATATATGCATAAATATACCATATTGTGTGTATTTTCATCCTCTTTCAGGTGGCTAAATTTGGTTAATTCTAAATAGCAATTATTGAAGGTGTAAGAATACATATTACGTTCTTTTATTTCAATGTTGTAGATTCCTGTACAGTGTTCAGTGTAGCCTGTTAAGTAGCAGTCTGTATGTGCTGTTATATCACGTTCTTCAATGTTGATACTAACGAATAATTCGTTAAATAACTGAGTTGAGATAGTTCTATCTTTGTCTTCTTGATTATTTATGTTAACTTGTTTTTGTTTTTCTGTGATTTTTTCGGTATTCATTTTTTTTAGGTTTAATTATAAATATTGATATAATTATTTTTTGTAAAAATAAAATCACTTTTTTTATTAAAATTGAAAGATTTAGGGAAAACCCTATTTAAGTGTAGGGAAATCCCTATTTTGATATAGTTGATATAAGGCTCTATATTGAGATATAATAGCTTTGTGAGGTAATTTAACTATTGAGATTTAAAGAAGCTTAGAGAAGCTTTAAATACCCTTCTTGGGTTAGTGTATAGTGGTGCGCTGTGCTTAATTAATTTCCGTTGATATATATATATTTTCCTGGTGGTTCCTTAATTCCTGGATTAGTATATAAATAAACTAGTTGATATACATGTGAGTCGTTTATATACCTTATTTATTTCCTTTCAGTTGAATTATATATGTTTATTCAATTAAGTTATCAATTGAGAATATAAAGAGGCTCTAAGAGCCTTTAAAATGGTTCTATTGATATACTCTATTGATATATTCTATTTATTTATTTTTATGTTGATATATTAACTTTGTTTAACTCAATGAAGTTGTTTTTCTCAGTAGTAATTAATAATATATATAATAAATAATAATTATAAATATTGATATTATAATAATTATATAATAGTAATTAATAGTAATATAAAGAAAAGAATAAAATAAATAATCATTGAATATCAACTATTATAATTCAACTGTAATCACTTTAAAGCCCATAGCGGGGCTTTATAAATATTTTGTTGTGACTTATTATATTGTGCTTGTAATCCTCTTGTATCCTCTTAAATCACTTAAATAAGATATATAAAGAAATAAGACATCAACTATAATCATTTATATTTATATCAATCAGCTATTATACTTTTATAATCAACTTTATAATAATTATATTATAATAATATATTATTATTTATATATATATATTCTTTATATATATTATTATTATAATATTCTTAATTGTTAGTGAAAATCACTAAGGTACATAAGTGAAAATCACTAAGGTACTTAAGTGAAAATCACTAAGGTACTACCTCATAAATCACTAAGGGAAAAATTTCCATAGCACATAAATAAATAATTATCAATTAACATTATTTAATAATATAGTTGAAATATCAAGTTGTTTTTTCATTTTCTTAAGTGTACATTTGTGGTATAAGTTGATAATTATTAATTACATAATAAAGTTAAAAAAAAGACGGGGGGAGTCGGTTAGTGGTTTTTCCACTTCCTCCTAATTTTAATATTCAATAATAATTATTTATATAATATGGAAATCCCTACAAAAAATAGGGAAATCCCTAAATCTTTCAATTTACAAAAAAAAACTAATTTTAAATCTAAACTTTTAAATTTTAAAAAATATTTATATTATGAAGACAAAAAGAGTAGCTCTCTAATTTGTTGAGGGAATTGGTTTTCGGTTCCAATTTCCTCTTAACTTCATTCTTTTTTAAAAAAACTGAAAAAAATAATACAAGTTAAAAACCGAAAAAAAAAATGATTTATGCAACCGAAAACACAGAAAAAAAGCTAGAATATTCATTCATAGCAATTCCAAAGAAATTTAACATTTATTTAGATGTAAATCAAAGAGCTATGTTTGCTCTATTAATTGATTATAAGCAGATGACTAATAACGAGTTGTTTAGTATCTCTTTGTCTTATATCTGTAAGAATTTAGACATTCACGACAATAAAGCGCAAAAAATAATTAACGAATTAATTATAATTAAATGCCTTTCAAAAAAAATAAACAAAGGTCAAACTAATCAATATTCAATTAATTATCAACTTATCAACGAATTTAATTTGAAAAGCAACGAAGAAATATTTAAATTAAGAGAAGAAAAAAATGTGATGTTAAAAAAAATAGAAGAAGAAAAAAAAGAAAAAAAGGAAAGAGTAAAAAAACAAGCTGCAGAACCACAACAAGAAGAAGAACATACTATATCAATTGAAACTACTATTGTCACATGTGACGATGAATTAGAAGAAAAAATAATAAATAATAATAATATAAATAAAGAAAAAATGATTGAAAAAACAGAAGAAAAAGCAGAAATGAAAGAGAAAATAACTGAATATAATTTTAATAAATTATTAGAAAAAAATGGACTACCAAAAAAAATGAAAACAATTGTAGCAATATATGATGAGCTAGGAATGAGTAAATTAGTTGACTATGAGAAAAAAGAATACACCGAAAATATAGATAAATACAACGCTTTACTCTCTCATTACGAATTAATTTAATTAACATAGTTTAACAAAACAAATAGTAAATATTTCAATTGAAAATCTATTTATATATAGAAAGAAAAATAATAACAAATAAAAATAAACAAAATGACAACAGAACAAGTAATCGCAGCAGCAGCAGAAGAAATCGTGAATATCACAGCAAAAGAAGACTATTCTAAACTAATTAAACAAGCAGCAACAGCAAGAGAATCAATGCACGATTTTTTAATTTTTTCAACAAAAATAGGTGAAAAAGAAGAAGCAAGTAAAGAAATAACCGAAAATTTAATACAAATTTATTCAATATTGGAAAATTGCTGGAATAATGACAGACGTTATGTACTTATTTATTTAGAACTTTTTTACTTAAATATTCTCAATAGCACTAAAAACTAATAATATCGGGGGCATGTAAGCCCCCCAATAACCTTAAATAAAAAGAAAAACACAAATAAAAATGAAAACAGAAAAAATAATTGTAAATATTGAAGATTTTTATTATCAAAAAATCAAAAATTACACCTCTAAATTACCAAATGTTACTTGGTCTTATTCAACTCAGACTGTTATTACTGATGATATCCGAATTATAATTGAATTTATTAATTGTAATGGTAAGATTGAAAAGGAAATCATTATTGAATATAATGATAAAAATAAAAAGACAGAAATTAAATCAAAAAATAGGTGTCTAATTGATTATTTACACTATAATTCTGAAACAAGAAATAAAATTAAACAATTAATTGAAAAATATAATGTTAAAAATGATAATTACTTCAGCAAAATATTAACAAAAAAATTTGATAAAACAATTAATAATTTAACTCACATAATAAATAATTTCAACGAAGAAATTAAAACGGAATATTTTGAATTTAGCGAAAATTATAGTGAAAATTCTAAATTTATTGAGATGTTAAATGAGGAAGAAATAAAGGAATTTGACAAGGCTAAACAATCAATTAAAGACTTTATTGTTGATAATACGAATCTAATAATCAACGAATAAATGAATAAATACTACTTTATAATGAGCCTTTTTCTAATCGCAATTTTCGGGCTCCTGGGTAACATTTACTTAACTAACATATATATAATGATGCTTTTGCTCTAATTATTTTTTTAACAAAAATCTTAATTTAATTAATTGCTGTGTATTTATTAATAAAATGCACAGCATTTTTTATTTAATAAAAATCATAACAATACAATAAAATGGCAAAGAAAAAAAATAAGCTCGAAAAAGAAACTATTACGTACATGGAAGCAATAAGAGCTTTTTTAATTAAAAATTTTAATACAATAAATGACGAATGGGAAGGGGCCTTGTTAATGCTCGAGCAAAATTATAATCTGTTTATCAAGTGTAAAAATCAGATAGAAATTGACGGTCTAACCGTTACGGACCGCTTTGGAGCACTTGTTAAACATCCTCTGATCAAGGTAATGCAAGACGCTAATATACAGGTGATTAAGCTAATTGACTTGTTCGGTTTATCGCTTAAATCAAATCAAAAACTAGTAATAGAAGACAATAAAGATGACGATAGCCCTTTATCTTTATTTCTCAAAAAAACAATTGAAAAAAGGTAAAATCTAATTGTTAAAGATATTTATTGTTATGAACAATATAATAATGAATATCAATATAGAAGAACAAGAATATTATCAATACGCAATAGACGTACTAGCGGGCAAAATAACAGCGGGACGATATATTAAATTAGCTTGTTCCCGCTTTTTTGATTTGTTAAAAAATGACAAATATTACTTTGATTGTGAGGCAGTTAATAGGGTAATAGATTTTTGCTCCTTATTGAAACATAGTACAGCAAAGCACGCAGGTAAACATTTCATTTTCGAGACATGGCAAAAATTTATTGTTGCAAATTTATACGGATTTTTCAGAAAGGACAATGGAACAAGGTTGTGCAGGAATGCGTTTATTTTAATGGCACGAAAAAACGGGAAAACAGCCCTCTGTAGTGCGCTAGCTCTATATCATTTAATCGCAGATGGAGAAGCAGGCGGGCAAATATTTTTTGCGGCAAATTCCAGAAAGCAAGCAAAAGAAAACTTATTTGAAATGTGCGATAATTTCGCAAAAGGTTTAGACGCAAACAAAAAATATCTTACAATATATCGGGACACAATTAAAATGAAAAATAATAATTCATTTATTAAATGTGTTTCGGCTGATACTAGTAGACTTGACGGTTACAACCTCTCATTTGCAGTGTGTGATGAGACACACGAATACAGAAATAATAAAATGATTAATGTAATTGAGTCCGCAATGGGAAATAGAAAACAACCTCTTTTAATTGAAATTTCAACAGCTGGTTTTAATTTAAATTCATCTTGTAAAATGAAATATGATTTATGTACTCAAATTTTAGAGGGTGAAAAAAAAGACGATAGTTTAATGTGTTTTATTTTTCAATTAGATTCTAATGACAAATGGGATGATGAAAAATGTTGGATAAAATCTAATCCAAATTTGGAAATTACTGCTTATCTTGATTATATATATTTACAAATTAATAAGGCAAAAAATCTGGTCTCTGAGGAAACAAATGTAAAAACAAAAAATCTCAATATGTGGTGTAGTTCTTCGGCTGTTTGGATTCCAGAAAAATATGTACAAAAATCAACTCAAAAGCTTGATTTAGAACAATTTATAGGCTGTGATTGCTATGTAGGTGTTGACTTAGCTTGTACACGAGATTTAACAGCTGTTTCTTATATGTTCTTAAAGGATAATAAGTACTATTTTTTCAATAAATATTATTTACCTAGTTCAGCCCTGGAAGGCAACGCAAACAGCTTTAAATATAAAATTTGGCAGCAAAAAAAAGAAATAGAGGTCAATGAAGGAAATGTAACGGATTACGATTATTTGACAGATGATCTTTTACAATTTTCAAAAAAGTTCAATATAATAAAAATATTTTATGACAGATATGCAGCAATTCAATGGGCTATTACATGTACAAATTGCGGTTTACCTCTGGAAATTTATAGTCAAGGACTGTTATCGATGACAGTGCCCGCAAAAGAAATGGAGAGGCTAATGGTCGGAACGGATAGGATAATAATTGACGATAACGCAATAAATGCATACTGTTTCAGAAATTGCAAGGCTGATAATGACGACAACGAAAATATTAAAATAAAGAAAGAAAATAAGGCTTCAACGCAAAAAATAGATGGTGTAATTGCGATGTTAAATGCATTAGGCGGCTACTTGAATGGTCCTCATTATACATACAGCGGCATTTAAATTATTTACTTAAAAAAAATGTTTTTTTTCATTTCAAAACTATTTATAATAAAATAGATAAGTAATGAATTTAAACATTTTTAAAAGAAATATAAAAAAAGACACACAGGTAGAACAAAGATTCTATACTGATTCATTGGGGTTTAACTCAGTGTCAAGTTTTGGCGGTGGAATTGATTCTGCAATGAGACTGAGCGCAGTTTATCGGGCTGTAGACCTTATTAGTGACAGTATAGCAATGCTTCCTATTTCAATAACCTCTGATTCTGACGGTTATAAGTCACGTGTAACAGACCACCCCGCTTACAGATTAATTAATCAATCCCCGAACGGTTTAATGAGTCGTTATCAATTTATTAAGTTGCTGATTAGCAGCACTATATTACGTGGAAATGGCTACGCATACATTAAGCGAGACAAACGAGGTAACGCAATAGAATTGCAATTCTTGCGGTCAGAAAGTGTAATAATTAATTACGATGAGCTAAGAGGTAAATTATTTTACCAAACAGCAGCAATAAAGGGAATTATTGAGCCTTGTAATATGATTCACATAATAAAGAATAGTTACAACGGAGTGAACGGAATTAGTGTAATTTCTCACGCATTTAACACCCTACAGGTTAGTAGCGACACAGAGAAACAAGCTGGCGATTTTTTTAAATCTGGCTGTAATTTAAGTGGTTATTTATCCACGTTGGCACCAATGCAGAAGGCGCAAATTGATAATGCAAAATCAACCTGGATGCAAACATATAACGGTATAAGTGGTGGGGTTGCAGTACTAAATGGTGGAATGACTTATACACCTATACAGATAAGTAATAAAGATGCACAATTATTAGAATCAAGACAATTTAATTTAACAGATATTGCCCGCTTCTTTGGAATTAGTCCCGTATTATTGGGCGATTTAACACATTCAAGTTATAGCACGATAGAGGCAACACAATTAGCTTTCTTATCTCAGACTCTGCAACCGTGGATAGAATTAATAGAGTTAGAATTTTCACGTAAATTATTTAGACCTTCAGAACAAAATCTATCAATTAATATAGATGAAACAAAGCTAATTAAGACCGACAAAGCGGCTCTGGCTACTTACTATCAACAGTTATTTAATATTAGCGCAATTACACCGAACGAAATTCGTAAAGAACTTGGTTTACAAGCAATTAGCGGAGGCGAAAAAACTTATTTGCAGCTCAATATGATTAGTACAGAATCAATTTCAAAAGATGAAAAAAATCCCGAAAAATAATTTAAAAAAAATCTATCAAAATTAAAATTAATAGATATTTATATAATAAATAAATTAAACATTTATGACAAATAACAATATAGAACAAAGATTTATTAACGCTGAAATTAGGGCACTTAGTAATGAGACAGAAAGCAGGACTGTAGAAGGTTATGCATTAGTATTCAACTCATTGAGCGAAATAATGGAGGATTATGTAACAGGTATTCAATTTAGAGAAAAAATTTCAAAAGATGCTGTAACGGCTGAATTATTGAAAAAATCTGATATAAAATGTTGGCTAAATCACAACACAGAAAAAGGCATTCTTGCAAGAAATAAATACGGAAATGGTTCTTTACATTTGTTAATTGATAATAAGGGATTGAAGTATACATTTGAGAGCCCGAAAAATTCGCTCGGTGACGAATTATTGGAAAATTTGCGCAGAGGGGATATAGACAGCAGTTCTTTCGCATTCGTAATTGCGGACAATGGGGATGAATTAGAAAAGCAAAAAGACGGAACTTATATTAGAACAATTAAACAGTTTGAAAAATTACACGATTGTAGCCCTGTTTATGACCCTGCTTATCAAGCAACTAGCGTTAATTGTAGATCCTTAGAATCAACAATCAAGAAAGAGGAATTAAGAGATTATTGGAATAATTTGGAACAAGAAATAACTAAAATAATAGAAAAAAAGTAACAAAATGAACTCATTAGAAATTAAAGATAAAAAAGATTTAATTAAGCGTTCTTTGTCTGAAATTGTTGAAAAATGCAAGGTAGAAGAAAGAACAATGACTGAGGATGAACAGAAACAATTTGACGAATCAAAAATTCAAATTGAGGACTTAAACAAGCAACTCGACGAATTAAATAAAAAATTAGAACAATATCAAGAAGAAACAAAAGCACTTGATAATGTAGAAGAAGAAAATAAAAGAAATACAAACACAAACAAAAAAATGGAATTTAGACTATTAAACGCAATTAATGATATTGCGAACAACAGAAACTTATCGGAATCAGCACAAGAGTACGTAAATGCAGGTATTGCAGAAATGAGAAAAGCAGGACAATCTTACTCAGGTCAAATTGTTCTTCCTTTAAATTATCGTTCTGCAATTCAAGCAACAGTCGCAGGACAAGGAATGGAAAATGTAGCAACTGACAAACTAAATATTTTAGAACCTTTGCGAGCAAAAAACGTACTGGTTCAGGCTGGAGCAAATTTTTTGACAGGTCTTGTGGGTGATTTAAGCGTTCCTGTAATGAGTAGCGCTAATTGTACATGGGAAGGTGAAATAACAGAAAGCAAAGAAGGTGGAACCTCATTTACTGAAGTAAAATTACAGCCTCATAGAATTTCTTGTTACATAGATTTAAGTAAACAATTTATTATCCAAGATTCGAGCGAATGTGAAGCAAAACTGAATAAAGATTTAGTTGCTGCAATTAACACTAAGCTAGAAGCTACAATTCTGTCAAACTTCTCTGGAACGACAACTCAACCTAAAGGTATTTTTTCGGCAGTTCCTTATACAGGTACAACTACAACTTTTGCGGATATCTGTAATTTAGGCGCAAAATTAGATGATGCTAATGTAATCGGTGATAAAGTATATATACTATCTAATTCCGCAAAGGCTAAATTTAGAAATACTTCAAAAGGTACAGGTAACGTTGGTTTTGTTCTTGAAGGTGGTGAAATTGACGGTGAAAAAACTTTATCAAGTTCAAATGTAATGAAGAACGGGCTCATCTATGGAGATTTTTCTTCTTTATGCGTGGCACAATGGGGGTCAATTGATGTGCTCGTAGACCCCTACAGCGTCGCTACACAGGGGTTGGTTAGACTACATTTATCAGCATACTTTGACGCTAAAGTGCTTAGACCAGAAGCATTTGTAACCTCAGTAATTGCATAAGTAGATAATATAAACAGTAATTAGGGGCGTGTAATGCGCCCTTATCTATTGTTTTTAATAAATAATTCAATAACAATATATAATAATGTATATAGATTTAACCACCGCAAAACAGCACTTAAACATTGCAAATGAGTACATTGATGAAGATAATTATATTCAACAATTAATAGAAGTTGCTGAGGAAGTTGTTTGTAAATCAATTAATTCAGATACATTATTATTGCTGACTGGAACAACAGGCGACACAATTAATCAAATTCCTAAATCATTACAACAAGCAGTACTATTAATGGTCGGACAATTCTACGCTAACCGTGAACCCGTGGCGTTCGCATCCGTAAACAAAATTCCTTTGGCATTTGATTATTTAATAAGTCTTTACAGAAAATATTAAACATTATGCAAGCAGGACTATTAAGATATTTAATTGAGATTCAAAAAGTTAGTACTAATAAAGATGATTACGGAGCTGAGTTTGAAAATTGGGAAACACATGTAAATTGTAAGGCTGATATAAAATTCAACTCAGGAAATAGAGAGTTGCAAAATAGTGAAGTAGTTATAACTAATCAACTAACATTTATTATTCGTTACTATGTTGACGTTAATGAATCTATGCGAATTATTTACGACAAAAAAAAGTATAGAATTCTTTCAATTGACTCAGATAATAGATTAATGCGTAAAACAATAATAGCAGAGTTAATTAATGAGTAATGAGCAATGAAGCAACAATTGATAGTAGTAAGGTCTTAGCGATGTTTAATGAATTTTCGGGTAAAGAAAGAAAACAAACTTTAAAAAATGCACTGAGAAAAGCGGCTAATATATTACGCAAAGAAACTATAAATACCTTAAAATCAACGGTTAAAAATGTTTATTCAAAAAATAAATGGAATGGTAAAACATTAAGTAGCGGTATAAAGATTGTAATAAATAAAAACTGTGAGGAGGCAAAGGTTCACATTCTTTCTGATTTTAGATTGAAATTTTTTGAACTTGGAACAAAAATCAGAAGTACAAAAAAAAGGAAAAAAAAACCTTTAAAAATAGAGGCTAACAGAGGTCAAATAATTGCATCCCATTTTTTTAAGAATGCTAAACAAAAATCTGAAAATGAGGTATTTAATTCAATTGATGAAGTATTGAGCGATGCAGTAAATAAGATAAATAAGAAATATAAACAATGAGTTTATTAATTAATAAAGCTATAAGTAATATATTGAACAATTCAACTGATTTAAAATCAAAAGTTGGTTCAAAAATATATGCATTGCTAGCACCTGATAATGTTACTTTTCCTTTCGTTGTTTTTAAACGAAATAGTTTAACACCTGAATATACAAAGGACGGTTTAGCTTTCGATAACACTGATATACAAGTGATTATAGGGGCGGCAAATTATTCTGATAGTGTAGAAGTTGCTCAATTGGTCCGTAATAGCCTGGAACTTAAGAAGGGAGTTTTTTCGGGTGTAAATATAATAGAAAGTAAAGTGGTTGGGGCTGAGGAAGACATAGTAGATAATTCTTTCGCACAATCAATAACTTTTTCGATTAAATCTTTGTGATTTTTCAATTATAAAACTATTTATATATAAATAAAATAATACAATTAATTCATAAACAAAATGATAATTAACGGAACAGATTTAAACCTATTTATCAGTGGTACAACAGGTTATACAGCAATTGCAAGCGCAAAAAGTTGCTCACTTGATATAACAGCAGGCGTTATTGAGACATCAAGCAAGGATAGCGGAAAATGGACAGAAAAAATACCTGGGCG
The DNA here is from genome assembly GCA_963667395.2 of Bacteroidaceae bacterium. GTDB lineage: Bacteria > Bacteroidota > Bacteroidia > Bacteroidales > Bacteroidaceae > Bacteroides. The sequence goes on along the minus strand of CAXXJL010000001.1, from coordinate 1,590,763 downwards.
ATTAAGTTATAAGGTATCAACAAGTAATATGTACACAGACGACGCAACTAACGGGTACTCACAATTATTTACATTAATGACGACTTCAACTCCTATCAAATTCGCTTATTCAACAGATAAAGCGGCAAAAGGATATACAGGAACTGCAATAATTACGAACTTAAGCAATTCGGGAGAAATGGACGGAGCAGCAACTATCACATGCGATTTGGAAGGCACTGGAGCACTAACTCCACGAGTTTAATTTTTAACAAATAAAAAAATCTCATATTTATTTTTATAGTTATTATTATTTAATTGAACTGGCTTGTGAAAGTCGGTTCTTTTTTTGTCTAAAATCTAATATTTTTCACATTTAAAACTATTTATATAATAAAATATAATACTATGGAACTAACAATCAAAGACAAGAAATATCAATTAAAGTACACAATCAGAGCTTTATTTATATACGAGAAATTAACAGGAAAAACATTTACACCTTCAACAATGACGGACTTATATGTATTTTTTTATTCTGTAATTCTGGCTAACCATCCAGATACTGGGCTAACATTCAACGATTTAATTGATATATGCGATGAGGATATGAATTTATTTAGACAATTTAATGAGTGGTTAACAAATGAATTCACAAAGCAAAATCAATTTATTAGTGATGCTGACAATAAAGAAATAGACTCAAAAAAAAAGTAACAATTAAGGAGCTATTACAGATAATTGTGATAGAGAATTCAATTTGTTCTATTGACTACTTTTTTAATAAAATGCAAATGTATGAACTTGAAACAATTCTCGAAAGTTTACAATTAAAACACAAAAATAGTTGGGAACAAACACGAATGATTAGTTATATAACAGCTCAGATAAATAGTTCAAAGAAAATAAAAGCAACAGATTTAATGACTTTCAGTTGGGACGAAAAAATAGAAGAAAAAAATGATGATATCACATGTGAGGATAAAGAGAGAATTAAACAAAAATCCGACGAAATAATAAAAGAATTAAACAATATATATAATGGCTGACTTAGTAACACGAATATTACTTGATAATAAGAATTTCAACGATAATATCTCAAAAAGTAAACAACAAGTTAAGGACCTTGACGGGATAACTTCCACAATATCAACTTCAATTAAAGGTTTGGCGGGTATGTTCGGTTTGGCAATGGGGGCGGCTGAGGTCTTTAATAGAACGATAAATGCGACTCAGGGAACAGCGGATGCATTCGCACGAGTGACGGAACAAGGAAGCGCAGCAGTTGACACCTTCTTTAATGCATTAAGTAGAGGCGACTTTTCAAATTTTTTAAGTGGTCTTCAAAATAGTATAAATAAAGCGGGAAAACTTGCTGACATTTTAGACGATTTAGATTCTAAACGATTGTTTAATGATATAGAAATCAATGATTTAACAACAAAAAAGCAAATATATCAGAATAAAGCGAAGGATAAAACACTTAGTGATGCAGAACGAAATAAATACAATCAATTAGCAAAACAAACAGATGTTAAAATATCGGCACGTAAACAGGATTTAGCGGGCGCAAATAATAACGCTTATTATGCAGGTATTAGAAATGTAATAGCAAAAGGGGGTTATACAGGTGAAATAAGTAATAATATGATTGATTATTTATTCACTGAAAGTAATAGAAGTACTAGAACTAAACAGGCTGAGGACTATAAAAAAAATATGGCTAAATATGAGCGTGAAAAAGCAAAGCACGTCACGTTCACAGAAGGAAGAAACGGCTCACAAACAGCGCATTATGATAAAGAATATGAAAAAATTGCAGCACAACAGAAAGAATATAGTTCTAAATCGTTTGCGAAACTAAATGCAACAATTGAAAATACTAATGAAAAAGATATTGAAAAATATCTACAATATAGACAGACAGCTAATCAACAGAAATTAGATATTTCTTCCTCAACCTTAGAACTTCATAACACAGAAGCAAAGATAAATGGAAGTTGGAAAACTAATAATAAAACTGGAAAAAGTGGGAAAAGTGGAAAATCTGATGAAGTTGTAAATACTGGCTCTCTGGATGAGGTAAACAAACAACTAGCAGAAGCAAGAAAAAAATATAATTCGGCTGCAACTGATGAACTTAGACAGCAATTATTTAAAGTAGTTAAGGACCTTGAAGATAAGACAATTCAATTGAATTTTCAAGCCCAATACGGTGATATTAAGGACGTTAAAGAACAAAATATAAATGGAATATTAGGTGAAAAAACTAAACAAAAAGAGTTACCAAAAAAATTACCTACAAATTTTAAAAATAATGTTATTAATAAAAAAGATGTAAAAAATAACAACGATTATTTAGAAAGTCTGATCGGTATTAGTTCAATAATTGGTAATATAACACAGCAAACAAATGACAGTGCAGCAGCCTGGGTTAGTTGGGGAGCTAATACATTAGCCTCTATTGCGGCTGTAATTCCTCAATTGATGGCATTAATTGGAGTTAAACAAATTGACAGCGCAGTGAGTAAAGAAGGTACTATTGCAGCAGGTGCGAAGAGTGCAGCGGAAACGCCTGTAGTTGGTTGGATATTAGCACTTTCAGCAGTTGCAGCCCTTACAGCTAGTATGATGAGTATCCCGAAGTTTGAGACAGGTGGTATTGTGGGCGGTAATAGTTATCAGGGCGATAAAATTTTGGCAAGGTTAAATTCTGGCGAATTAGTCTTGAATAAAACACAGCAAAATAATTTATCTGGTGTATTAAATTCTGGTCCTGGTTCTGGTTCTAATAGTTCAATAAATGGAAATGTTGAATTTAAAATAAAAGGACAAGATTTAATAGGTGTGATAAAAAATAATAACAGCAAATATAATAAAGTAAAATAATGCATAAATTATTATATTATTCAGAATTTAAATCATTGAATGACAACGATATAAGGTTAGAAATATATAAAGATACTGATGATTCAATTACAGCAACCGAATTATTATTGTCTTCAGAGTCAATAAATGTAGAATATACCTCAGACTCAATATTTAAATCACTTAAACAATCAAGTTGCACTGTTAATGTATTGACAGACAAAGTATTAAAAGATTTATATACAGGCAAATTAAATGAAATATTATTAAAAGTATTTATTAATGATGAGCTATTTTGGTTCGGATATGAAACTCAGAATGTATATAGTAGCGATTTTACGGATGAATTAAATAATTTATCTGTGGAGTTTGTTGACACCATTGCACAATTAAATAATATTAAATATAAATATATTGACAATAATAAAGCACAGATAAGAAGCTTATATGAGATTATAACTTTTATTCTAAATCTAATCGATAGCAATAAAATTATTAATTATATACATGTGAGCAAGAGTTTTTCCGTTAATGGAATTTTTGATTTACTAAATAATCTATTTTTACAAGAAAAGAATTTTTTTGACGAAAATGATGATTCTCAGACTTGTAAGGAAGTAATTGAAGATATAATTAAGTTCCTTGGATTAAGTCTAATTCAATATAAGAATAGTTATTATTTAATTGATTATGAGGCTATAAAGAATAATAATTATGAGTTTTATTTATATAATAGAAGTGATTTTTCAACCGATGGAATTGTAACATTAAATAGTGATATTAGAAATCTTAATGAAGTTGGAATATTTGATTCAAATGCTAGTATTTCACTTGAAAATGTGTACAATAAAATTAATTTAGTCGCAAATGTTAACAAAATTGAAAGTCCAATTCCAGAATTATTTGACGGTTTAAAAAATCAAAATAGTGATTCAAATTATTATGAATATATAAGCGGTGATACATACACTTATCTAATGAGCTGGTTTATCTCAACAGGTTGGACCCCCTCAATTGGAATAATTGATAATACATATACCCCTATTACAACTATCAACAAAAATAATATGGGTACAATTGGAACTGGCTGTTTTTATCAAAAAAATGACAGTTATAGAAATACAGACGGTGAACCTTCTTCTTTAAATTGGACCAATTATTTAACAATGGTAAATAAACAGATACCAATGTTTGCCGACAGTAGACCTAAATCAACATTTATATATGTAAATAAATCAGAAGATATAATATATAAAGATGGTTACTTTATTTTTAATTTAAAATATAAATTGAGTAACAATGTACTAGCTGATGATAATGCAGTGAATGTAACGGGCGTAACCTACAGTGATAGTAAATATTCAACAGGAATTAAACCAACAAAATTTGCGGTAAAATTGAAAATTGGTGATTATTATTATAATGGTGATGAATGGGAACTATATTCTAATTATATAAACAATTTAGCTTATTATAGTCAAACAACAAGCATAGTAGAAATTTACGGAGTACCCAAATATTACAAGAATAATGGCTATGGGAATATTGAAATTGATGAAAAAGAATATAATAAAATAAATTTACGTGATAAATTTTGGTTAATTCATACAAATAAGAACGGTGATAATATATTCAATGATTGGAAGGAATTAGATAATAAAGTGAGTTGGAAAATGAACCTTGCAGATTCGAGTGATGGAGTTGCGATTAAATTGCCTGTTAATCAAATATTACAAGGAAAATTGGAATTTGAATTGAGTTGCCCCGACACTCTGGGAGTTGAACAATGTTATCAATCTAATCTAACTGAGAATGCAACATTAGCTAATTGCTGCCATATTAAAGATTTATCACTTAATTATACGAATTCAAAATATAAGACTGATTTATTTGATAATAAAAATGTTGATACTGATACTCAATACATTAATGTAATCAATGACGACTTTATTACAGAATTAGATGATATAGAACTTAAAGTTAATACATATACTGATAAATGCGCTTCATATTCCAATTTAATAATTAAGAATAGTAACAAATATGATTATTTAAACAAAGTACATAACGTAATTGAGAATGTAGATGTTATACAGGAACAGAACATAATTAATAAGTATTATAACTATTATTCAACACCTAAATTTATATACTCAAATACGATTAACAACAAGAATATTAGTCCTCTATCTGTAATTAATGTAAATCAAGTAGCAGACAAAATGTTAATTAATTCTTTGAATTATGATTTAAATAATGATAGTGTAACGGTTAATTTAACTCAGTTCTAATATTTATATATAAGAAAAAAGATATACAATGATAAACATAATAATCAAAGACATTCCACATGTAAGTAGAAGTAAATATTATAAAGGTACAAATAATGGTGGTAGTTCATTTATATATAATGGTAGTAGTACAACAATAAGCGAAAGTACAACAGAAAGTAATATGCTAAGTTATATTAACGTTATCAGTGGAGATACTATTAATGTACTATCCGCTAACTATATTTATATAATATCAGGTGTTACAACTGCTAACCTTACAATGACTAATAATGTAAGTAAGTTGGTAGTAACATCTATTCGTAATAATTCTAATTCAACAGTTACATTAAGGAATAAATTTGACATTGAACTGTATGGTAATACCTATATAACTGATACTCTGGATATTAAATTAACTTCTGGTTCTACATTGATATTAAATGTTAAACCTGATTCTAATACAGTATTAGCTTCATTAATTAATAGCGTGATAAATGGTGGAACCTGGTAATATATATGAAAATAATTTAACAATTAGTTGACACTTTATTAACTTATTATATATTTATTATTAAGTAAATAAACAAACAAACAATATAAAGAATGACAATAACATTAGCAACAATTGCAACAGCATTAGGAAGTATAATAGCCTGGATAACAAGTAAGAAGTTTATATTCCCTTACTTGGTTAAGATATATGAATGGTTAAAGAATAGAAAGAAAGAACAGGATAAAGAGAATGTTGATAGCAGTAAAGAATTACTTGATATTAAAGAGAAATCAAATGATGTTTATCAAAATCAAATTGAGTTTACGGTAAATCAAATAAACAAATTACAAACATTATTAACTGAAAAACAAACAGAAATAAATGATTACATTAATCAACTATCAGAACTCAGAACTCAGATAGTTAAGCTACAGAAAGAATTATCAGAGGAACAAATGAGGAGTAATAAACTGAGTTCATTGGTATGTTGTAATTCTGATTGCAAATGCCGACAGACTTGTAAAGATTAATATCTAAATTATATTGTTATATTATTTTATTGCTCACAATACTTAACTGTGTTGTGAGTTTTTATTATGTGTAAAGTATTTTATTGATGGGGAGGGGGCGGGTAAAATTTTACAGCCTGGACCCATCAAACCGCCTTTAAGTCTTCTTGTCACACACAGCATTTTTTTAAACTTTTCGTTTTTTCCAAAAAACACCCATAAATAATTTATTTTTATTTATAAAAAAACTAAACAAATTCATTTATCAACACTATTTATAAGTAACAATAATTTAAAAAAACATTAAAAAATGGCACAGACAATTATATTAAAAAACTCATTAAAGACTACAACACCAAGTGGTATAACAACTGGCGAATTAGCACTCACAACGTTAAATGGAAGTGAAAAACTTTGGATGAAAAACAGTAACAATGAGATAAAATATATCAATGTTACGGACGAAGAAAGAGAGGTATTAAGCAGATTATCAGTCGTTAACAATCGGTTACAGATAAGTGGAGACACTTATAGCACGGGCGAATTATCAGCTTATGGAGTTGGTGATGGTACAGGCTCAACTGGTGGCGGATTAATTGCAACTGTTTACGATAGTTCGGACCTTAACGGAACTTACTTAGATAGCAATTATACTGATACTTTCAATGCCTTTACAATTAATAAATTAAACAATGATTTAACTAGTGGTTTATCAAGAATTGCGACCCTGGAAGGCGGTTCTGCAACCTCAATTACAACAGCAGGAACGGGAAATACGGTCACAAGTTTATCAAAAAGTGGTACAATTATTACCGCAAATAAGGGTATAACAGCCATAATTGAGGGTGATTCCAGGCTAAATAATGCCCGTATTAGTCCATATTCGTTAACATTTAGTGGTTATTCAACTGCTAATTACAATGGTTCAACAAATGTTACGGTGGCAATTCCAACTAAATTATCTCAATTATCAAATGATAGTGCATATCTAACAGCAATTAGTAAGTCACAAGTAGAAGGGGTGCTGACAGGTGCAATTACAACACATACACATAATCAATATTTAACAGGAAATCAGACAGTTACATTATCAGGTGATGCAACAGGTGCTGGCACAACTGCAATTGCTGTTACATTGGCTAATGTTGGAACAGCGGGAACTTATACTAAGGTAACAACTGATGCAAAAGGACGTGTAACAGCGGGAACCAATCCTACCACTTTGGCGGGGTACGGGATTATTGACGCTCTTTCAACTGGCGGTGGTACATTATCAGGTAATTTAACCGTTACTGGTAACCTAGTTGTAAATGGTGGAACAACCACAATTAATTCAACAACAATGACACTTGATGATCCTGTTATTCTGCTAGGCGGTGACACATTACCGACAGTTAATGACGGAAAAGATAGAGGTGTACAATTCAATTATCACAATGGAACAACTGGTAAAACTGGATTTTTTGGCTATGATGCTAGTACAGGATATTTAACATTTATCAAGGAAGCAACAAATACAAGTGAAGTATTTGGCGGCATAATGGGCGATATTGCAGCAACTAACTTTCACGGTGCTCTGGTTGGTAATGCTAGTACAGCGACAAAACTTGCAACAGCAAGAACAATTGCAGTATCTGGTGATGTAACTGGTTCAGGTTCATTTGATGGCTCTGGAAATTTAACAATTGTAACAACAATTGCAGCAGGTAGCGTGGCGTTGGGAACTGATACGACGGGCAACTATGCAGCTAGTGTGGCAGTCAGCGGAACAGGTCTAAGTCTTACAGGGGCAGCAGGTGAGGGAACAGCATTTATTGTAACAAGTAATGCAACAAATGTTAACACTGCTAGTACTATAGTTGCACGTGACGGCTCAGGTAATTTCTCAGCAGGAACAATTACAGCAGCATTATCAGGTAATTCAACAAGTGCTACTAAGTTGCAGACAGCAAGGACATTGACAGTATCAGGAACTGGAATTAGCTCAACTGGTGGCTCATTTGATGGTAGCGGAAATGTTGCAATTGTGATGAGTATCGACACAATAAATGGTGGAACCTGGTAACATAATATAGATATATAAATGGCAAAAATAGAAATAAAAAATAGCACAAGTACGGCAATTCCTACAATCACAAGTGGTGAATTAGCGTTGTGTACCCTTGCGGGAAGTGAGAAATTATATACAAAAAATTCGGCAGGAAATACAATTAACCTGCTTGATTTTTCAACAATTAAGGGTACAACTCTTACAGATAAAGTACCGTTAAGTCCTGAAATGTTAACTTCAAATGGCTGGGTAACAAATGGTTGGACAGGAAATTATACGACTAATTTTGGACACGATGAAGGAAATATAGATTCATTAACTAATAGTATTGCGGCTGTTTCTGGTAATAGATATATAATTTCACTTAGTACAATTGATGGTGGTGACGGCTCTTTAACTGTGTCATTTGGTGGAATTTCTAAATTTATTAGTGGTGATGATTCTGTTAATTTTGGTGTACTTGCAACTAATGCTAGTACACTTGTAATTACACCGACTTCAGACTTTATTGGTACTATTTATGGACTTTCAATTAAGTTGATTACAGGTGTAATTTCGCCAATTATCACATGTAAAGACAGTTTAAATAATATAACTAATGAAATTCGTTGCCTTGCGGGAGATAGTATATATTGTGGAAAAAATTCTGGAAGATATTCAACTGGCTCAAAAAATACTGGGGTTGGTAATGGAGCATTATATAATAATATAGATGGAGGATTTAATACTGGAATTGGCTGTAATAGCTTATATAATAACATTAATGGTTGGATGAATGTGGGCATAGGACAGAGCGCAGGAATAAACAATTTGTTTGGAACCAATAATATTTTTGTTGGCTATTCAGCAGGAAGCACAATTAGTGTAGGACAATCGTTAAAAAATTCTACAAATAGTATATTTATAGGCTCAAACACAAAGGCATTAGTTGACGATGGGATTAATGAAATAGTAATCGGGGCTTATGGCACGGGATTAGGCTCTAATACTACAACGATAGGAACGCCCGACACTATAACAACTCGACTTTACGGTAACATGTATAGTACGGGAGAAGTAACAGCCTATCAAGCCTCAGACCTCAGATTAAAGAAAAATATAAACAAAATTAACAACGGTTTAGAAATAATTGAAAAATTACAACCAGTTGTTTATCAATGGAATAATTTGGCTAAAGAATTGAATTCAAATAAAACAGATGCAGTTGATGTAGGGTTAATTGCTCAGGAATTAGAAGAAGTATTACCAAATTTAATACATCCTATTTACTCTAATTATAAGTCAATCGATTACATTAAGTTGATACCTTATTTAATCAGTGCGATTAAGGAACTTAAACAAGAAGTTAACGATTTAAATAATAAAATAAATAAACAATAAAAAAATGGCATTAGCAAATACAGGAATAACAACCTCATTAGTAGGGCAAACAATCGGATTAGTAAGTAATGACGTGGGAACTTTATGTATAAAGGCAAAATCTGGCGGGGTAAATGGCTACGCTTATGATAATTCAGAAATGTTAATTGATGGCGCAAAACCATATCATAACATATATTCAAACTATAGTCCTGCTTATTGGTACATTGAAAATTATGACATCAATACTACACCAACGACAAAGAAATTTTATAATAAAATGAAGTCTGGTCCAATTGGTCCTGCTTATAATTTAGGTAAATTTGGCGGTTATAATCACGGTGCTATTACACCAGAAGTTTATCCGCAAAATCAAAATTATGAAGTTAAAATTGGCTATGTTGGCGAACTTGGAACCGAAAAAAATATTAATTTAATGGTAGATAAGGGAGAATTAAATTATGATAATATATTTACAAGCAGCGGTTTAAATAGTTGGTTAACAGCTAGTAACGCCTATTTTGGTTGTGGAAGCGTTAAAAAAAGTGGCTCTGAAATTGGAATTAATAGAATAGCGGGGAATTTACCATTATCGGATGCTGACGGAACTAATATTTTGCCAATTTCAATAAATACCTCATCATTTACAACCGCTGGAAGTTATCCATTATCAATTAAATTGCGATTAAGTAATAGCGATGAAATGCAGGATGCATATTCATTTATATGTAATAATATATTTACAACAAATATAAATGCAGTTGTGAAAGAAAGACCCTCAATTTCGGCAAATAGAAATATAGTATTTTATGACGATTACGATGCAGTTGCAATTTCATTAAATCATTTAACAACAACATTATACCCATCAAGTGGTACTAATTGGAGTTCTTATACTGAACCTTATAGTAATGTGCGTTATAATGTATCAGGTACTTTTGATGTATTGATTTCATCTGCTTATATTTCTTTTTATTTGTCAAAAGTTCAGGTTGCAAATAGTGATATGTTTAATCAAGCCTTATATGATGGAAATTTAATTAAGATAAAAAATGGTGCAACATATAACACTGGAACAATAACATTATCAATTCCAACTACAGCATTAACAACAACGATTAACGATGAGAAATTGTATTTAGTAGCTTATATTGAAGACTACGCAGAATAATAATTGAGCCTCTTTTTAAGGGGCTTTTTTTATTTATTGATATTTAACTATTCCTTTTTATTGCTTAAATACGGCTTAATGTGTTGATTATTAAGTACTTATTTACATGTTATAATCAAATGATACTGTATACATATTTACTTTCAATCTTGTACATGATTGGATTGATGTCTCGTTTTGCTTTTACTAATTTGTTTAGTTGTCTTCTCTAATAAGACTATATATTTGAATTATAGTGTTTTATCTGTGTTATAACTACCTTCTTGGATTAAGGAGTGGTGTACATGGTGTACTTAAAAAGACTATTTTAGCTTTCTGAAAATTATTTTTTGAGAATTCCGCAATTTGCAGAATTTTCAAAAAAAGATTTTGTAAAACGAAAAAAGAACAATTTATGTACACCATGTACACCACTTTACCGTAGTATAACTTTATATTGTGTTATTCCTCTGGACTTTCTGAAGCTGTAATTCAGTGACTTAAGGTTTCTGCCTAACTTCCATATCATCTTCTTACTAGTAGCAATCCCCGTCTTTTTCTTAATATATTCCGCTAGTTTTGCAGCAGAAAGATAAATACCTTCCTCTTCACCCTCTGGTTTGCGGTAGTATTCATAGAACAATTCCATATCAGCATCCGTTTCTTAAACAAAAACCGGCATTCAGGTATAACCAAATATACCTGAATGCCGGCTTTTAATATAAATATCTTATCAGATGCTATTTGCCGGTCGATTCCCTATCCACTTTAACAACCGCCCCGGTTGCAGGATTAAATGTAACCTTCACAACCGATTTCTTCTCGAACAAACTCTCAGTCAGTGTATCTGTATTACCAAATTGAGTGATCATGAAATCGCCTTCAAATAAGGTTTCCTGTGAGTTGAACACAGAGAAATGAGCCTTTCCGGGTAAGTTATAAACAATGCCTTCAATCTTTTTTGGCTTACCTTCTACAGGCATTTGTTCCGGAACCGTTTTTAGATTGGTTAGCGTGTAATATACCGGTGCACCTGCAAGATCATTAACTCCAAGAACTCCCAGCTTCTTTGAGAAACGGAAAGCTATTGCTTTGGTTATGTCCTGAGTAGGAGTAATGGTGAACTTGTACGTTTTTGTTTCTTTTTCTATTGTTCCCGAGAATAGCTCTGTCATAGTTTGTTCTTGTTCATCAAGTTTATCGAGTACCAGTTTCAGTGATGCACCATCTTTGGGCATACTTTCAACTTCGCCCCTTAGCAGTGAGCTTTTACTTTCACGTACTTTATAGATTTCTTTAGCTACAAGCTCTGCCATCTTTGCGCTGGAACCGGCCATAAGAATCTCTTCCGTCATAAAATCACGGGCATTGGGCTTTGCCTTTTTTGTGGCAGGTGTTAGCGTAGCCGGCAACACTTTTGGGCTTAGCGGCAAATTGATTGACTTTATTATTCCATCTTCCGTGAGTTCCATCAGGGGAGCCAGAGTTTTATCTTTTAGTTTCACAAAATAAGTCTTGGCAGGATCGGGGATACCGTAATTTCTGGCTTTAACACTGGTTAGTTCCCAATGTTCTTCTTTTGTATCGGAAATGCCTGTCAATCTAAGATAGCGGTCGGCATACTTGCAGAACTCGCCTGGAGTATAAGTGGATTTTACAGTTTCTACTTCAATTTCAATTACACTTTTAGGGAGTGCGTATGTAACGCCGTACTCCTGATTCTTCCCTCCGTAAAGTGAAACATCTGTCTGTGCGAAGGTGTTTACGGAAAGCAGAAGACTCAATATTGCTATAGATTTTTTCATATACAACCTCTGTTTTAAACTTTTCCTAATATTATATAAGACGCAAATGTAGAGAAAAATTCTCTAAGAACGTATTAATTTGTGTTACTTCTCAGCGCATTGAGTTAATTTAACCCATGCAAAAGGGATATTTTCGGCAATATCTCCGGCTGTTAATCCTCTTTCTCCTAACTTCTCTTTGGCCATATCTCCAGCTAATCCATGCAGATAAACGCCTAGTTTGCAGCTTTCCTCAGAAGTATAACCTTGTGATAAGAGAGAGAGTATAACACCTGTCAGCACATCTCCGCTTCCTGCCGTAGCCATTCCGGGATTGCCGGTGGGGTTAAAGTAACAATTGCCTTCGGGAGTAATAACTGCTGAGTAAGCGCCTTTCAATACAATATAGATTTTATAGTTTGTTGCCAGGTCGCGGGCTTTTACCAAACGCCCAAAGCTGCTTTCGCATTTACCCACTATGCGTTCCAGCTCTTTAGGATGAGGAGTTAAAATGGAACCTCGTGGTACGGAAGAGAGGCACTGGCGGTGATCTGAAAGAATATTCAGCGCATCAGCGTCAATGATCATTGGCTCCTGACAAAGTTTGATTTGTTCAATTAACGCAGAGGCTGTTTCATCTGATTGTCCCATTCCCGGACCAATGGCTACCGCTGAATAGCTATCCGGATATACCGGGGTAGTAAAGTAGCTTTCGTGCATGTCGTGCTGCACAATTACTTCGGGAACAGTTGTTTGAAGAATATCATTGTTTTTTAATGGCGCATGAACGGTCAAAATACCTACACCGGTTCTGATGCAAGCCTTAGCTGCTAAAACAGAAGCTCCTGCCATGCCGTATGATCCAGCAATGAGCAGGGCATGTCCGAAGTCTCCTTTATGGGCAAAACGTTTGCGTGGTTTTATCAGCTTTTTTATTTCTTCTTCTTCAGTCAGATACCAGGATGTAAAATTATCTTCTATTCCTTTTTGACTTAAATTGATGTCTAAAAGTTCCCATTCGCCCAAATAATCTGCATTCTCGGCAAAAAGAAATGAAAGCTTAGGTAGTTGTAAAGATATTGTTCTATCAGCACGAATGATATTAGCCTTTATGTTGAATGTGTTATCTTCGCACATTAATCCTGAAGGAAGATCGATGGAAACAACTGTTGCCGGAGATGCATTGATGTACTTTACCACAGCTGCAAATCCTCCCGATAATGCTTTCTTGATTCCGGAACCAAAAAGACCATCAATAACCAGGCAATCCTTGTCTAGTACTGGTGGTTCAAACTTGCTGGTTACTTCTGTGAAATTCACTTTATCGCTTTGCTCCAGACGTTCTTTATTTGTAGCACAATCTTCTGATAAATTCTCACCGGTATTAAATAAAAAGGCTTTCACCTGGTAACCCTGCTCTGCCAGAAGGCGTGAAACAGCCAATGCGTCACCTCCATTATTGCCCGGACCGGCAAAGGTAACTACAGGAGTTTCCTTGCTCCAATGTTTCATAATTGCACCTGTTAAAGCATTGGCAGCCCGCTCCATTAAGTCAATAGAAGAAATTGGCTCATGTTCTATTGTGTAAGCATCTAGCTGTTTAATCTGTATGCTTGGAAATATTTTCATCGTTATTTGTTTTATTATGGCGCAAAAGTACTAAAAAGACGACAAAAAAGTCTATTGTTTAACTTTAAACTACTGCAAAATCACTATTTTTGCACCCAATTAATAAAAATAAAGAATAATAAAACATCTTATGAGTCATTCAAAAGGACATCCTAAAGGTCTCTATCTCATCTTTGCTACAGGAACCGCAGAGCGTTTCAGCTACTATGGTATGCGTGCAATCTTCATTTTGTTTTTAACTCAAGCTTTAATGATGGACAAAGAGGTGGCTTCTTCCATTTATGGAAGCTACACCGGCTTAGTTTATTTAACTCCACTAATTGGAGGGTATGTAGCAGATAAATACTGGGGAATCAGACGTTCTGTATTCTGGGGAGCAGTAATGATGGGGCTTGGACAGTTCTTTCTGTTTCTTAGCGCATCATTCTTGAATTCTGTATCCTTGTCTCATTGGCTGATGTATGGAGGTTTAGGGTTTATTATTTTTGGAAATGGTTTTTTTAAACCGACCATCACTACTTTGGTGGGACAATTATATGAACCAGGAGACAGACGATTAGATACGGCATATACAATATTCTATATGGGAGTAAATGTAGGAGCCTTTTTATCGCCTCTGGTTTGTGGATACTTCGGTAATACCGGTAATCCGGAGGACTTTAAATGGGGATTCCTTATTGCTGCGATTGGAATTGTATTAAGTATTTTATTGTTCGAAACTTTGAAGAATAAGTATATTGTATCTCCTACAGGTGAGCAAATTGGAATTCTACCTGATGCACACAATGGAAAGATTGATGAAGCAGAACAGGAACTGCCTGCAATTTCAAAGAAAGATGCGGTTAAAAAGGTTCTTTTCTTTGCAGGAGTTACCTTGGCTCTTTTTGCTCTATTTATGTATTGGTTTGATGGGGATATTATCAGTTCTGGTATATTCTCTACATGCATTGGTATTCCTGCATATATAATTTGTGATAGTACCCTGACTAAAATAGAAAGACAGCGCATTTTGGTTATTTATATTATTGCATTTTTTGTGATTTTTTTCTGGGCCGCTTACGAGCAAGCAGGTGCTTCATTAACGTTCTTTGCTGATGAACAAACAAATCGTACTCTTTTTGGATGGGAAATGCCGGCTTCTTATTTTCAGTCGTTTAATCCCTTGTTTGTGGTAGCATTAGCATTTGTTATGCCGGCTATCTGGGGGTTTCTGAATAGAAGAAATATGGAACCTTCTTCTCCTACTAAACAGGCTATTGGTTTATTCCTTTTGTCACTGGGGTATTTGTTTATAGCTTTTGGAGTAAAAGATCTTCAACCAGGTGTAAAGGTTAGCATGCTTTGGCTTACCGGACTTTATTTTATACATACCATGGGCGAAATGGCATTGTCTCCCATTGGTTTGTCAATGGTAAACAGATTAACTCCGGTTCGTTTTGCATCTTTAATGATGGGCGTATGGTATCTTTCTACATCAGCAGCGAACAAGTTTGCCGGGACACTTAGTGGATTATATCCGGAAGCTGGTAAAGCTAAAGCTATTTTGGGCATTCCTATTGTGTCGTTATACGATTTCTTTATGGTATTCGTAATAATGTCTGGAGTGGCTGCAGTTATTTTATTCTTATTGTCCTATAAATTACAGAAACTAATGCACGGTGTTAAATAGCTTTTTAACTTCCGCTTAGGGAGCTTAAGGAAAAAGAGGGTATGTTTTTGCATTCCTTTCCATAAAAAGTAGTACTTTTGCACCAACTATATAAAAAACAATTGTTATGAAAACAATTCAGATAAAGGATAAAAAATTCGCTCTATCCATTGATGAGCAGAGTATTCTAAAGGAAGTTACTCGCGTAGCTAATGAGATTAACCATGATTTAAAGGATGAAAATCCTGTTTTTGTGAGTGTTCTCAACGGATCTTTTATGTTTACTTCTGATTTGATGAAGCAAATTACGATACCTAGTAAGGTTACTTTCGTGAAACTGGCTTCTTATGAAGGAGTTGCTTCTACAGGGGTTATAAAAGAGGTTGTGGGACTTTCAGAAGATATTCAGGGAAGAACTGTCGTTATAGTTGAAGATATTGTTGACACCGGTTTAACCATGCAACGTTTAATTGAAACACTTGGAACACGTAATCCTAAGGCTATTCACATTGCTACTTTACTTGTGAAACCCGATAAACTACAAGTGGAATTGGATATTAAATATTGTGCTATGCAGATTCCTAATGATTTTATCGTAGGATACGGACTCGATTATGACGGGTACGGACGAAATTATCCGGATATCTACACTCTGGCGGAATAAATTACAAATATAAATAGGTATAAAAGGAATGTTGAACATTGTTATTTTTGGTGCTCCTGGTTCAGGAAAAGGAACACAAAGTGAACGTATTGTAGAAAAGTTTGGTATTAATCATATCTCAACAGGAGATGTATTGCGTGCAGAAATCAAGAATGAAACTGCGCTGGGTAAAACAGCAAAAGGATTTATAGACCAGGGACAATTGGTTCCGGATGAGTTGATTATTGATATTTTGGCAAGCGTATTAGATAGTTTCAAAGAAAGTAAAGGGGTAATTTTTGATGGTTTTCCAAGAACAATACCTCAGGCTGAAGCGTTAAAAGTGATGCTTAATGAAAGAGGACAAGATGTTTCTGTAATGCTTGATCTGGATGTTCCGGAAGAAGAACTAATTACCCGTTTATTGAAACGTGGCGAGCAATGTGGTCGTGCAGATGACAACATGGAAACAATCAAAAAACGTTTGGTTGTATATAATACTCAGACTTCTCCTTTGAAAGAGTATTATAAGAAAGAAGAAAAATATCAGTTTATCAAAGGATTAGGTACAATGGACGGTATTTTTGCCGATATTGTAGCCGCTGTTGAAAAATTATAATTTAGAAGAAAAATATTATTATGGCTGAATCGAATTTTGTTGATTACGTTAAGATCTATTGTCGCTCTGGTAAGGGAGGCCGAGGCTCTACGCATATGCGAAGAGAGAAATATATCCCAAACGGCGGACCTGATGGTGGTGATGGCGGAAGAGGGGGCCATATTATATTACGTGGAAACCGTAATTACTGGACACTGCTTCACCTGAAATACGACCGTCATATTATGGCCGGACACGGAGAGTCGGGTGGCAAGCAGCGCAGTTTTGGTAAGGATGGTGAAGATAAGTTTATTGATGTTCCTTGCGGAACCGTAGTGTATGATGCCGAAACTGGAGAATATATCTGCGATGTAACTGATCACGGACAAGAAGTAAAGCTGCTGAAAGGTGGTAGAGGCGGACAAGGTAACAGTCACTTTAAGACTGCTACACGTCAGGCTCCTCGTTTTGCTCAACCGGGTGAACCTATGCAGGAACTTACTATAATCATGGAGTTGAAGTTGCTGGCCGATGTCGGTTTGGTAGGCTTCCCTAATGCAGGTAAGTCAACTTTGTTATCTGTTGTATCAGCTGCTAAACCAAAAATTGCCAATTATCCTTTTACTACTCTTGAACCTAATTTGGGTATTGTTCCTTATCGTGAAGGTAAATCCTTTGTGATGGCAGATATTCCCGGAATTATAGAAGGAGCTAGTGAAGGAAAGGGGTTAGGACTTCGTTTTCTACGCCACATTGAGCGAAATTCTCTTTTGCTGTTTATGGTTCCTGCAGATGCGGACGATATAACAAAGGAATATGAGATTCTGCTCAACGAGCTTTCTACCTTCAATCCCGAAATGCTTGATAAGCAACGTATCCTTGCTGTTACGAAATGCGACATGCTTGATCAGGAACTAATGGACGAAATTGAAAAGACACTGCCGGATACAATTCCGCATTTGTTTATTTCGTCAATTACAGGTTTGGGCATTGCAGCTTTAAAAGACATCCTTTGGGATGAATTAAATAAAGAGGGCAACAAGATTGAAGGTATTATTCACCGTTCCAAAGATGTAACTAAACTGCAGGCTGAGTTATTGGAAATGGGTGAGGATGAAGACTTTGAATTTTCCTATGAAGAAGAGGAAGAGGAAGAAGAGGAAGAACTTTATGAGGATGAAGAAGAAGATAAGGAATAATAATGACAGAATTAACAGAAGATAAAGGAATATTGGGTTTTGAGCAGTTTAGCTCAATTCCCAATATTACTCATTTTGTAACCACCCGTAGTGGAGGTTGCAGTGAAGACACTTTTGCTTCATTTAACTGTGCTCCATTTTCGGGAGATGATCTTGCAAAGGTGAAACAAAATCAAGAAATACTTTGTTCTAAATTGGGTTTTCAACTGCAGCAGTTGGTCATTCCGTTTCAGACACATGGTAGTACTATCCGGGCGATAGATCCTTTTTTTGTGAGCCTTTCTCCGGAAGAACAGCAGCGCCGTCTTCACGGTGTAGATGCATTGATTACCGATATACCTAACTATTGTTTATGTGTTTCTACTGCAGATTGTGTACCGGTTCTTTTATATGATTCCGTTAACAAGGCTATAGCAATAATTCATGCCGGATGGAGAGGTACAGTGGCAAAGATTGTGAAGCAAACGCTCGATTTAATGGAACATACATACAATACCGATGCAAAAGATGTTATTGCAGCCATTGGTCCAAGTATTTCTGCTGATGCCTTTGAAGTAGGAGAAGATGTTTATGATGCTTTCCAGAAAACAGGATTTGACATGACCAAAATTACTCAGTGGAATGAAGAAACGCAGAAGTTTCATGTTGATTTGTGGAAAGCTACCTGTATGCAATTAATAAATGAAGGAGTGCTTTCTGAAAATATTGAAGTCTCCGGAATCTGTACTTACGAACAACACGATCGCTTTTTCTCTGCCCGTCGTCTGGGAATTAAATCGGGACGTATTCTCTCAGGAATCATGTTGAAAAAGTAACGCAACGGAATGTTTACTCTCAAAGTATCTGAAGAAGTCCGCACGGCTTGTCCCGATTACACTGGTGCGGCTATATATGTTACAGTGAAGAATTCTCTCCATAATGATGGATTGTGGGAAAAAATAGATGCGGTAGCTGCAGATTATAAAGCTACTCATCAGATAGATGAAGTAAAAAATAATCCTCATATACTAGCCACACGTAATGCTTATAAGAGGTTTGGGAAAGACCCTAATCGTTATCGTCCGTCGGCCGAAGCTCTTTGCAGAAGAATACTTAGAGATTTACCACTTTACAGGATAGATACTTTAGTTGATCTTATAAACCTGGTTTCTATTCGCACTGGCTACTCTATTGGCGGCTTTGATGCAGGCAAAATATCGGGAGATATTCTTGTACTAGGTGTAGGAAAAGCGGATGAACCTTTTGAAGGCATTGGCAGGGGAATGCTTAATATTGAGGGGTTACCCGTTTACCGCGATGCAATAGGGGGCATAGGTACGCCAACTAGTGATAATGAGCGTACAAAGTTATCGGTAGAAACCACTCAATTACTCGCTATAATCAATGGCTATAGCGGGAAAGAAGGTTTAATGGAAGCTGTAGATTACATGCAATCACTGCTCAGAGAGTTTGCAGAATCAGATGGTGGTGAAGTAACTTATTACTGATTAATAATCTCAGGAGTTACAATTTCTTGCTGATCAATAACAGGTTTATTGTTCTTTGTTTTTGCATCAAACTCATACATCATAAAGATAATCAAAGCATATCCCAGGATTATCAGCGTTGAAAAAACCATAATTTTTCTTCCTCTCCTGGGTTTATAAACAAGCTTTGATAATTTTATTATAGATAAGATCAACCCAGCTATCATTCCGATTCCTACCAGATAAGGAAGAACTCCTATGAATAGGTATACAATAAAAAAGATAACGTAATAAAGCACCACAGCAGAGAAAACTGGTATCAGCACAAAAATAGTCAATCCCGGAAGAATATATTTTTTTAGTACACTGGCATTCTTTTTTATCTCCGTTCTTGTTTCTGATTCGATAAGTGGCTCAGTTACATCCTTATCTTGTTTTTTACCAAATCCAAGTATTCCCAGTTTATTTGCCAGTGCAATGAATACGCCTACAAACCACAGGATACAAAGAATAGCCACATCATCCAGAATGTTTACGCTTAGGGGATTTGCGATTAAAGAAAGAGATCCATTTATAATAAGGTATCCAGCCCACACGGTAAATAGAGTAAGCGCACAGAGTACTCCTATAACCATTTTTTTCCACTTTTTTGTGTTGGGAGAATTTTCATCAATCACTATTTGAACTTCGGAAGTTCTTTTTTCGTCGTGTTCTTTTAATTCTGTATCCATAATTATAGTGTTTAACTACACGCAAAGATAATTAAATTTATTATTCATGTATACAAATCTTAATCTTTCTTTATTTGGATATATCATATGGAATCAGTACGTTTGACTAAATTTTAAAATAAACTAACGGAGGACTAAATTATGAAAAACTGGATAAAAGAAGCTGTAATTATGGCACTTGGATTATTTCTTTTAGGTATTTGTATAAGGGGTGGGATAAATGATTTTAAGGATAAAGATCGTGTGGTTAGTGTAAAAGGACTAGCTGAGATGGAAGTTCCAGCGAATAAAGTAACATGGCCTTTGATGTTTAAAGATCTGGGTGATGATCTTCCAACTCTCTATACCAATATAAACCAAAAGAATACTACTATTGTAAACTTTCTCAAATCAAAAGGAATCACAGAAAAGGAAATTAGTATAGCTGCTCCCGAGATTATAGATATGCAAGCTGAACGATACAATGATAAACCATCTTTGTTTCGCTATAATATAACTTCAGTGATAACCGTTACATCCTCCAAGGTAGATAAAGTTCGAAGTCTGATGATACAACAAAGCGAACTGTTGAAACAAGGAATAGCTTTAACCGGAGGTGATTATCGTTATAATGTAATATATGATTTTACTAAACTAAATGAGGTTAAGCCACAGATGATTGAGAATGCTACCAGGAATGCCCGCTTGGCTGCCGAAAAGTTTGCTAAGGACTCGGATAGTAAACTTGGAAAAATTAAAACAGCAAATCAGGGACAGTTTACCATCAGTGACCGTGATGCTAACACTCCTTACATAAAAAGTATACGTGTTGTGACCACCATTGATTATTATTTGGAAGATTAGCCTATATTGTTTTCTGCTACCTTATATATAGGTAAACTGAGATATAAAAATTTCGGATCAAAATCATTCACCAATGAACTTTATTTATTGGTGAATGATTTTTCTGTATAAAGGGTTTTAACCGACAAATTTGCAGTACATACCAATAGTAAATATATATATGCAATACTTGCTAATATTTTAAACATTAAAGATAGTTAATTATAAAATATAAAACCAAATAATGAGTATCTTGGACCGACTTTTTTTAAAACACGAATCTTAAATCTTAAACATTGAATGCCATGAATAAACTCATGAAATTTTTCTTCTTAACATGTATGTTATTGGGACTTTGTTTGAATGTGCAGGCAAGTGAAGCTGATTTAGCTATACCTGATCTGCACCAAGGTACTTACCACATTTTTGGTGGAACTGTCACTTCTTGGGATTTTCTATTTTATGGAGCATTAATTATTGTTGGAACGTTGGGTTTTAGTTTACTTTTATTTCATCAGATAAAGAAACTTCGGGCTCATGATTCTATGTTGAAAGTTGCTGCTACCATTTATGCTACGTGCCGCACCTATTTACTTCAGCAAGGTAAATTCCTTTTGATGCTTTTTTCAATTGTAGCTGCTATTCTTTGTATATATTTCTTTGGATTGTTAGGGAAGCCATTTGTAGTGGTTATGGAGGTTCTGTTATTTTCTATCATTGGTATGCTGGGGTCGTACAGTGTGGCTTGGTACGGAATTCGCGTAAATACCTATGCTAATGCACGCACCGCTTTTGCTTCTTTGCGGGGAAAACCTCTTGATGTGGTAAATATCCCTTTGAAAGCCGGAATGAGTGTAGGACTTTTCCTTATCTCTCTGGAATTGGTGATGATGGTTGCTATTTTGTTATTTGTTCCCCGCGATAGAGTAGGGATCTGTTTCCTTGGATTTGCCATTGGTGAATCTTTAGGTGCAAGTGCTTTACGTATTGCCGGTGGTATTTTTACTAAGATTGCAGATATCGGTTCCGATTTAATGAAGGTTATCTTCAAAGTGAAAGAAGATGATCCGCGTAATCCTGGTGTAATTGCCGATTGTACTGGTGATAACGCTGGAGATAGTGTGGGACCAACTGCCGATGGTTTTGAAACTTATGGGGTAACTGGTGTGGCATTAATTACATTTATTACCTTGGCAATAAATGATCCGGATATACAAGCTAAGTTGATTGTATGGATTTTTGGTATGCGCTTTTTAATGGATTTCCTTTCCGGATGTTCCTTCTTTATAAATCAGGCAATTTCAAAAAAACTTTATGCTAACAAGAAGGACTTTAATTTTGAAGCTCCTCTGATGCGCTTAATCTGGATTGCTGCGATTCTTTGTATTTCTGTAAGCTTTTTTATGAGTCACTTGCTACTTGGCGATCTTCCTAATACTACTCTTTGGTGGAAATTGGCTATTATTATCAGTTGTGGAACTCTGGCTGCTGTGCTGATTCCTGAATTTACTAAATTGTTTACTAGCTCAAAATCAAATCATGTGCAGGAAATTGTAACAGCTTCACGCGAAGGTGGTGCATCTTTGAATATACTTTCCGGTATTGTTACCGGTTATTTAAGTGCTTTTTGGACTGGTTTGCTTATTGTAGCTTTAATGACGGTAGCATATTTTACTTCTGGTTATGGCCTGGTTGAAATTCTGGGTCCTCATGCTTCTATTTTTGCCTTTGGTTTAGTTGCCTTTGGCTTTTTATGTATGGGGCCTGTTACCATTGCGGTTGATAGTTACGGACCTGTAACGGATAATGCACAATCGGTATTTGAACTTTCACAGATTGAGCAAATTCCTGGGATTAGTGAATCTATTGAGAAGGAATTTAATTTCAAACCTGATTTTGAAGTAGGGAAACATTTTCTTGAAGCAAATGACTCTGCGGGAAATACATTCAAGGCAACAGCTAAGCCTGTTTTGATTGGTACGGCGGTGGTAGGAGCAACAACGATGATTTTCTCCATTATCTTATTACTTGAAAAAGCAGGAATGCTTAAACTATCTCTTACGGATGCACCGGTAATTCTTGGCTTAATTTGTGGAGGTGCGGTTATTTTCTGGTTTAGCGGTGCTTCCATGCAGGCAGTTACTACCGGAGCCTATCGTGCTGTGGAATTTATCAAGAAGAACTTTGATATGAGTAAGAAGGAAGCTGATATAGAGGATTCTATAGCAGTTGTGAAAATCTGTACTCAATATGCTCAGAAAGGTATGTGGAACATTTTCATAGCACTGATCTCTCTTACCCTCTCTTTTGCATTTATGGATCCTAACTTCTTTGTTGCTTATCTGATTTCTATTGCAGTATTCGGATTATTTCAGGCTATTTTTATGGCGAATGCCGGCGGAAGCTGGGATAATGCCAAGAAAGTAGTGGAAGTAGATTTAAAAGAAAAAAATACACCTTTGCATGAAGCTGCGGTTGTAGGAGACACGGTGGGTGATCCATTTAAAGATACTTCGTCTGTTTCATTGAACCCAATCATTAAGTTTTCCACATTATTTGGACTTCTGGCTACAGAAATTTGTATTGAGATGAAACAAAATCCGGATTTTGATTATTCCATCTATATTGCGATTCCTTTCCTGATTCTCAGTCTTATTTTTGTTTGGAGGTCGTTCTATGCGATGAGAATTCCTGTAGAGAAGGAAAGTAAAGAAGTTGATAAGAGAATTTCGGATGAAACATGCGTTGATGAGGCTGATTCTGATAAATCATGTATCATAGGGAATATGAATCCCTGTAGAGAAGAAGTAAAGTCGTAGAAACAATATTATAACTTTAGGGCTCTTTGAGATTAAACTTCAAAGGGCCCTCATTGAATGCCTCATGTTTATTACTTAACATTGAGTAATCTTAACTTTTTGTATTGCTTTTAATTTCTTATTTTTGTTTCAGATATTCAAATAATACGAAAACGTATGAGAAAACTCCTGTTTTTTGCTTTAGTATGGTGTTGCTCCTTTTGTCTGATCTCAGCACAAGTTCGTACTGAGTTTTTGTTGGAAAAGGGTTGGAAATTCACCAGGATAGACAATTCTCAATCTTATTCTCCTGGTTTTAATGACAGTAAATGGCAATCGGTCGTTGTTCCGCACGACTGGGCAATATATGGCCCTTTTAGTTCACAAAATGATTTACAGGCAGTTGCTATTTCACAGGATGGTCAGAAAACAGCGATGGAACATGCCGGACGTACCGGTGGACTGCCTTTTGTAGGAGTAGGATGGTATAGAATAAACTTCAAAGCCCCTGAATTTACTAAAGGAAAGAAGGCTACTATTCTATTTGATGGCGCGATGAGTCATCCACAAGTGTATCTCAATGGAAAAGAGGTAGGATCTTGGGCTTACGGATATAATTCCTTTCATCTGGATATAACCTCATATATGAATGAGGGTGAAGAAAATGTGCTGGCAGTTCGTTTAGAGAATTTGCCTGAATCTTCACGTTGGTATCCTGGTGCCGGCCTTTATCGTAATGTTCATGTTATTATTACCGATGATGCGCATATTCCTGTTTGGGGAACACAACTTACTACTCCTCAGATAAATTCTGACTTTGCTAAAATAAATCTAAAAACTAAGCTGGTTTGTTCTACTGATTCTAAAGTGGATAACTTCCGCTTGGTTACTGAGATTAAGGACTCTAATAACAAAGTTGTTGCAACTAATGAAGCAAAGCTTAGCAAATATGATGGTGATCTTTTTGAACAGAATCTGGTTGTGAATCAACCGAATTTATGGGATACAGAGAATCCTTATCTTTATAAAGCGGTATCTAAACTATATCAAGGCTCTACGCTGAAAGATGAATATACTACAACTTTTGGTATTCGTTCCATAGAGATTATTCCTGATAAGGGTTTCTTCCTGAATGGAAAGAAGACCCTTTTCAGAGGTGTTTGTTTGCATCACGATTTGGGCCCTCTGGGTGCAGCTATAAATGAAGCGGCACTTCGTCGTCAGATAACTATATTAAAAGATATGGGATGTAATGCTATTCGTACTTCTCATAATATGCCTTCTCCTGAACAGATAAAAGTCTGTGATGAAATGGGTATGATGGTGATGGCAGAATCTTTTGATGAATGGAAAGTTGCAAAATGTAAGAATGGTTATAATCTGTCATTTGATGAGTGGGCAGAGAAAGATTTGGTGAATCTGTTACATAATTTCCGTAATAGTGCGAGCGTTGTAATGTGGAGCATTGGCAATGAAGTGCCTGAGCAAGGAATGAAAGGTGGAGGGAAAGTTGCTCGTTTCCTACAGGATATTTGTCACAGGGAAGACCCAACTCGTCCGGTTACTCAAGGAATGGATAACCCAAAGGCGGCTGTTAACAATAACTTTGCTGCTGTAATGGATGTTGCCGGATTTAATTACCGTACTTTCATGTATCCTGATAATTATGAAAAACTTCCGCAGGGGCTTATTCTGGGAAGTGAAACTGCTTCAACAGTCAGTTCTCGCGGAACATATAAATTCCCGGTAGAGCGTAAAGCTATGCAACAATATAATGATCATCAGTCTTCTTCTTACGATGTTGAATATTGCAGTTGGTCAAATTTGCCGGAAGATGATTATATTCAACACGATGAATTACCTTATTGCATGGGCGAATTTGTGTGGACAGGCTTTGATTATTTGGGTGAGCCAACTCCTTATTATACAAATTGGCCAAGTCATAGTTCTTTGTTTGGTATTGTAGACCTTGCCAGTCTTCCTAAAGACAGATATTATTTGTATCGTAGTCACTGGAATCCAACGAAGGAGACTTTGCACATACTTCCTCACTGGAGTTGGAAAGGTAGGGAAGGGGAAGTAACTCCTGTATTTGTGTATACCAATTACCCTTCTGCAGAGCTATTTATTAATGGTAAAAGTCAGGGCAAACGCACTAAAGATATATCTGTTACAATAGACAATAGCAAAGATTCTGTTTCTATGAAGGAGCTTAAACGTCAGAAACGTTATCGCATGATGTGGATGGATACTAAGTATGAACCGGGAACATTAAAGGTGGTTGCTTATGATAAGGATGGCAAAGCAGTGGCAGAAAAAGAAATTCGTACTGCCGGTGTACCTCATCACATTGAGCTGGTAGCTGATAGAACTTCACTTACTGCTAATGGAAAAGATCTTTCTTATGTTACTGTAAAAGTCGTCGATAAGGATGGCAATCTTTGCCCGAATGCAAACCAACTGGTTAAGTTCAAAGTAAAAGGAGCAGGAATGTATCGTGCAGGTGCAAATGGAGATCCTGTATCATTGGAATTGTTCCACTTGCCTCAGATGACTTTATTCAATGGAATGCTTACTGCTATTATTCAAACAACAGATAAAGCGGGAAATATTATTCTTGAAGCTTCTGTAAAGGGAGTGAAGAATGGAAAGATAACTTTGCAAAGCAAATAGTTATTAAGATAGTTTAATACGCATAAGACGAGGGTGTCCTGATGTTTTTGGGCTCCCTCGTTTTATGTGTATATTTATTCGATATCCTCATCTGTTTTATTTTTCAGTCTTCTTTCCTGTTTGTTTCATGTATTCATCAATTGATTTAATCTTATTAGTTAGATAGTTGTAAATGAAGAAAATGGAATTGTATTTAGCCTTTAATGTGCTGGTAGATAACTTAGTTTTGTTATAATATTCTTTATTTAATAGATCAGAAAGGTCTGTGGTAATATCGCCTACCGATTCTGAGATATCATAAAAGTCTATTTTATACCAATTGTCTTCATATTCTATTTTTAAAGTGAATCTATAGATATATGTGTTAAGAACTGAAGAAAAGGTTTTTTTTGTTCTTTCATATCGTCCAAACCTACCTTTGTAAATAATTACATCATTAGTATCATTGTAAAGTGGCATAGTAGAAGATGGAGTATCTTTAAAGAAATAATCAATAGATTGAAATGCCCTTAAATGGAGAGCTTCCTTCTTGATATTCCTTACTGAATCAATGACACAAAAGTCTATATTCCCGGACTTATCAACCGGGAATTGATCTATCAGGTAGAAAAGATCTTGCTTTGTTTGTCCACAGCATATTGCGGGAAGTAACAATAGTAGTATTAATAACTTTTTCATGTTAGATAAGGTTGTTTTATTCCTTTTCTATCCATTCAATTATTTTATCGCACATAGGACTTTCATTTGGTGCTACAACACCTACCCAATTACCATTTTCATCAATCATAAACTTTTGGAAGTTCCATGTAACTTCAGCATCTTGTTTCCCGTTCTCTGTTTTTCCAGTGAGCCATTTGTATAATGGATCAATATCTTTTCCTTTTACAGATATTTTTGCCATCATAGGGAAAGTAACGTGATAATTTAATGTGCAGAACTGTTGGATCTCTTCGTTTGTCCCAGGTTCTTGTCCCATAAAGTTGTTTGCAGGAAAACCTATGACCACAAAATTATTTTTACCATATTTGTCAAAAAGCATTTGAAGCTTCTCATATTGTGGAGTGTTTCCGCACTTTGAAGCAACATTAACAATTAAAACTTTCATTCCTTTAAAGGATGACAGATTTAAATTCTGACCATTAATGGTTTTTACATTAAAATCATAAAATGACTTATTTTGTGCATTAACAGATGTAACAGATAGTAATACCATACAGATTAAAGTTGTAAATGTTTTCATTTCTATTGTTTTATTATATGTAACAATCATCTTTCAGAAATAGTTTTATAAATTATAAAACTAACTTAGTATTCAACTATTTCTAATGAAAAGTATTATGAAACAAACCTTATTTTACTGATGGCACTTGATGAGAAGAGAACCTTTAGTTATTCTAATCTTAAAACAGATAGCAAGACTGCATATTCTGGCGATACATTAAGGATAACTTTCACTTAGAGAATAGTGGAACAAGAGATTGAAAAGAGACAGATAAGATTGTCTGTTCGCGTTACCGAATTAATACATTGGGATGAGTCAGGGCATCAATTCATTCTTCCAAAAGGAAAATTAAAGCTGGGAATTGGGGCTTCGTCCGTAGATATACGGTTGAAATTAGTTGTAAAACTGTTATAATAATTATACGTGGAGCATATCGGACTCGAACCGATCACCTCTAGACTGCCAGTCTAACGCTCTAGCCAGATGAGCTAATGCCCCAATTAAATACGGTGCGAATATATATATTTATTTCGAATTATAAGCTATCTTTGCGGAAAACAATTTAATTATGTTAGTATATAATACAACTTATAATATAGATGAGGATGTTTTGAGTAACTTTCTTATCTGGCTACACGAAGTCTATGTTCCTGAAGTTGAGAAGAATGGAATATTATCTAACCATAGATTACTTCGCGTGTTGAGTCACCGGGAAGAGAATACAGAATGCTTTACCCTGCAATGGGAAGTGGAAAGTAGTGCACTGTTACATCGCTGGCATGTAGAAATAGGTGGCAAATTGAATAATGAACTTGTAAAAATGTTCGGGAACAAGGTAGTGGGATTCCCCACATTACTGGAGGTTATGGAATGATAAAACCTGTAAAGGAAAAGATTATTTTAGGCATTGACCCGGGAACAACGATAATGGGATATGGTGTACTAAAAGTGGTTGGCACTAAGGCAGAAATGATTGCTATGGGAGTTGTTGACCTTCGGAAGTACAGCAATCATTACCTTAAGCTTGGGCGCATCTTTGAACGTGTTCTTGGTATTATTGATGCTTATCTGCCTGATGAACTGGCTATTGAAGCTCCGTTTTTTGGGAAGAATGTACAATCTATGCTTAAACTGGGACGAGCACAGGGTGTTGCCATGGCGGCTGCTTTGAGCAGAGATATTCCTATAACCGAGTATGCTCCGCTTAAGATTAAGATGGCCATTACCGGAAGCGGAGCGGCAAGTAAGGAACAAGTAGCGGATATGTTGCAAAGGATGCTTAAAATTCCAAAAGAGAGCATGCTTCCTCAGATGGATGCCACGGATGGATTGGCGGCGGCTTACTGCCACTATCTGCAATCAGGTAGGCCGCAACTAGATAATGCTTATCACGGCTGGAAGGATTTTATTAGCAAGAATCCTGGCAGAGTTAAAGAATAAAAGTGAGATATAAAAAACAACCATTATGAAGTTTAAATCAATTGTCCTCATGGGATTAGTGTTTTTTGCAGTGAGTTGTACGCCGGAGAAGAAAGTTTATAAGTCTTTTGATGAATATCCTGTTCCTTCGGCGCCTATCAATGAGATGGTTTATACACCTTCTCAAACAACGTTTACTATATGGTCACCGACGGCGGAACAGGTGGAGCTTATGCTCTTTGAATCCGGCGATGAAGGTTCGGCTTATCAATCTGTTACCTTGGAACCTAAAGAAGATGGTCTTTGGAGTGCTTCTGTAAATGCAAATCTGAAAGGCAAGTTCTATGCGTTTAATGTAAAAGTCAAAGAGAAATGGCTGGGCGAAACTCCGGGCATTATGGCTAAAGCTGTAGGATTGAACGGCAAACGGGCGGCTATTGTCGACATGAAGGATACTGATCCGCAGGGGTGGGCTACAGATCAACGTCCTCCTTTAAAGAGTGACGCCGATATCATTCTATATGAAATGCATCATCGTGATTTCTCAATGGATACTACCTCAGGAATCAGGAACCGTGGGAAATTTCTGGCTCTCACAGAGAAAGGTACAAAAAACACTGCAGGAGATGCCACCGGTATTGATCATTTGAAAGAGCTCGGAATTACACACGTCCATCTTTTACCATCGTTCGATTTTGCTTCAATTGATGAGGCTACGTTGAACAATAATAAGTATAACTGGGGTTATGATCCGCAGAACTATAACGTGCCTGAGGGTTCTTTTTCAACCAATCCAAAAGAACCGGCTATTCGTATTATAGAATTTAAGAAGATGGTTCAAAGTCTGCATAAGGCAGGTATCCGTATGGTGATGGATGTGGTTTATAATCATACTTCCACCTCAGGCAAAAGTAATTTTGATCTGATTGCCCCTGGTTACTTCTACCGTCAGAAAAAGAATGGTAAGCTGGCCAACGGCTCTGGTTGTGGTAATGAGACTGCTTCTGAAAGAGGAATGATGCGCAAGTTCATGATTGAATCTGTGGTTTACTGGGCAACTGAATACCATGTGGATGGTTTCCGATTCGACTTGATGGGAATTCACGACATTGAAACAATGAATCAGATACGTGCTGCTTTAGATAAAGTAGACCCCAGCATTTATGTTTACGGTGAAGGATGGGCTGCCGAACAACCTCAACTGCCCAAAGATAAACTGGCTATGAAGGAAAATATAACCAGGATGCCACGAGTTGCTGCCTTTAGTGATGAATTTCGTGACGGTCTTCGCGGTCCTTTCAATGATGATCATAAAGGAGGCTTTATTACAGGTGTTGCCCGTAAGGAGATGAGCGTGAAGTTTGGTCTGGTAGGAGCGATTAAGCATCATCAGATTATCAATGATTCGGTGAACTATAGTAAAGCTCCATGGGCTTTACAGCCTACTCAGATGATTAGTTACGTGAGTTGCCACGATGATATGTGCCTTGTAGACAGAATTAAATCAACAATGCCAGATGCTTCACCTATTGCTATTGCCAATATAGACAAGCTTGCCATTACTGCTGTTCTCACTTCCCAAGGCGTACCGTTTATCTATGCCGGCGAAGAAATTATGAGAGATAAAAAAATGGTGCGTAATAGCTTTGAAAGTCCGGATAATGTAAATGCCATTAACTGGAACAACAAGACACTTTATAAAGATGTATTTGCCTATTATAAAGGAATGATTGCTTTGCGGAAGGCGCATCCAGCCTTTCATATGGGAGATGCAAATATGGTTCGCAAGCACATGGAATTCCTTCCCGTTGCAGGAAGTAATCTAATTGTTTTCCGCTTAAAGGGTTATGCCAACGGAGACAATTGGGAAGAAATTATTGTAGCACTGAATGGCGACAGAGCTCCACGTAAGTTTACTATAGAACCAGGGAAATATACCGTTGTCTGCAAGAATGGATTGGTAAATCAGTACGGCTTGGGAACAATGTATGGTGGTGAAGTATATGTGCCCGGACAATCGGCTTTGATATTTCATAAATAGCTCACATATTCTCTGAGATACAGATATGGAAAGAGGAGGCTGCAAAAACAGTCTCCTCTTTTACTTTTGTTGTAAATTGAAAAAGGGGGAAATCTGCAAATACTTCTAATAAAAAATCTTCGGTAGTATCTGAAATAAAACTCGGGCAATATTATATAAGAGTCCGGGTTTTGTTTTTGGCGAGCTGCGCAGGTCGTTCTATCGAGCTGCGCAACCTGAGAAAGCAGCCTGCGCAAGTCAGTTCATCGAGCTGCGCAGGTCACTACTAATTAATGCTGAAGAATTATTTAAACTATCCTGAAAAACCATCTAATTACCTTCAGATACTTATATTTCCAACTCTCTCATAAGAGGGAATGATTGTAATTGTGTAGTAATTGCTGCACAATTACAATTTACTTTAACTCAAAACCTATCTTTCCACGGATATCAGTAGAAGAAGCTCCTATCAATGCTTCAAACTTACCCGGTTCTGCAATCCATTCGTGCTTGCTGTCATCAAAGAATTGTAATGCTTCCTTGTCTATTGTGAAAGAAACAACTTGTTCCTCTCCGGCATTCAGCAGAATTTTCTTAAACCCTTTCAGTTCCTTTATTGGGCGTGGAAGAGAAGATTTTAAATCACTGATGTATAGCTGAACCACTTCAGAGCCCGAACGTTTACCTGTGTTTTTTACTTTTACACTTATTGTAAACTTATCGTCTTCTGAAACTTTTGATTTGTCTATTTCAACCTTTCCATAAGCAAAAGTGGTGTAGGTTAATCCGTGACCGAACGAGAAGAGAGGTTTAGCTTTTTGCTTGTCTGCCCAACGATATCCTACAAATATTCCTTCGTTGTATGTCTGATTTTTCCCGTCGCCAGGGTACTCACCTAAGGCGATAGCACTATTATCTTTCAGACTTACCGGAATAGTGAATGGCAGTTTACCCGATGGATTAACGTCGCCCACCAATACCGAAGCAATAGCATTGCCAGCTTCTGTGCCGCTGTACCATCCTTCTACAATGGCAGGAACTTCCTTTACCCAAGGCATTGCCACAGCATTACCTGTAAGCAGTACCACCACAACGTTTGGATTTACTTTTGCCAATGCACTGATCAGTTCATTCTGACCGTAAGGCAATTCATATTCCTTGCGATCTACTCCTTCACAGTCCTGATTTTCATTTTTATTAAGTCCGCCAAAGAAAAGGACTACGTCTGCATTTTTAGCTGCAGCAACAGCTTCATTCCTTAATCCTTCAACATCGATAACTTTCTTTTCGGGCGCTTTTGCACCTTTCACATCCTGTTCTATAACTGCAGGCGATTCATAACCCTGAACATAGGTCACTTCAACATCTTTACCTACACGACTTTGAATGCCGGCCAAAGGAGATTGTTCATACTTTACTTTCAAGGAAGAACTTCCGCCTCCGATAGTCATCTTTTTAACGGCATTTTCACCGATAACAACAATATTCTTCACCTTTGCAAGCTCAACCGGTAATATGTTCTTGTTGTTTTGCAGCAATACAATACCTTCCTGAGCAATTTTTCGTCCTGCAAGAGCATGCTCTTCAGTTCCAAATGAACCCAACGGACGGTTTTTGTCCATCGTTGTACGGAAAATCATACGAAGTATGTTACGAACCTTCTTGTCTACCTCTTCCTCCTTTACCTCTCCTTCACGGAGTAGCTTAAGAAAAGGTGCAGCCAGGTAATAATTATCGTACGCATTACTAGCACTCCAGGTCAATCCGTTGGTCCAGCTACCAAACTCCATATCCAGTCCGTTATAGATGGCCTCTTTTGTATCGTGCACTCCGCCCCAGTCAGACACCACTACACCGTCAAAGCCCCACTCTTTACGAAGAATATCTTTCAATAGGTATTGATTGTGGCAGCAATGCTCACCTTTGTATTTATTATATGAGCCCATAATTGCCCATGCTCCACCTTCTTGAACAGCAGCTTTGAAAGCTGGCAGATAGATTTCATACAATGCGCGGTCACTAACATTCACGTTAATATGATCACGATATTCTTCCTGATTGTTTAATGCGAAATGTTTCACACAAGCAGCTACTCCATTTTTCTGAACTTCCTTAACGTAAGGTACCACCATGGTGGAAGCCAGATATGGATCTTCGCCCATATACTCAAAGTTACGTCCATTTAGTGGAGTACGGTAGATGTTTACTCCCGGACCCAGTAGAATATTCTTGTTACGGTAGCGCGCCTCTTCACCTATTGACTTGCCATAAAGCGCTGCCATATCAGAATTCCAGCTGGCAGCCAGACAGGTTAGGGCCGGAAAGGCAATACAAGAATCGTTTGTCCACCCTGCAGTATTCCATTCATCCCAAAATACTTCGGCACGAATTCCGTGAGGACCGTCAGTAGCCCATACTTCAGGCATACCTAAACGGGGAACACCCGGTGAGCTGAACTTAGACTGAGCATGACACATCGCAACTTTCTCTTCCAGTGTCATCCGTGAAAGAGCATCCTCAATACGTTCTTCTATCGGTTTCTTATCGTCCAAATAAACAGCCCCCTTCGGCTGTGCGAAGGAGGGGGCTGCAAGAAGAGACAGACTTAAAACGATAAGCTGTTTGATTCCATTCATTATTCTTTGTTTTTATTTTAGTTCACAGAAACTTCTATATTATTTTTCAACCACTGTAAGTACACCAGCAGTTTTTCCACCTGTTACATCGAGTGTAAATACATATGTTTTTCCAACAGTAAGCTTCTTGCCGGTAGCTAAGCTAAGGTTTCCACCTCCGGCGATAATTACAATATCAGTACTATTAGAAGTAATTGATGTTTCACCAAATTCACCTCCCCATCCTTTCTGGTGGAAGAACTTGAAGTTAATGGCATCTGGGTCTATATTACCCAAAGCACCCTTACCCGCAACTGCAGTTACCTGATATTTACCGGCGGCAATAGGAGCCATGCAAAGAGCTTTATCTGTATTCCAACCCACTTCATTAGAGAGTGACGGTTTACCAATCTTTTCACCAATAATCCATACAGCACCAGTTCCATCATCAGCCAGTGTAGCAAGTCCAGTACCGGTCATGCGCTCAACAATGAAATAGTTATATTTAAAGTTGGCCGTGATACGATATTTTCCACCCATTGGCAGGAATGTAAGTTTACCCTGAGCATCTTTAGTGAAATAATCAGGATCAATCCACCATGAACTGAAATTACTAATACCGGCAACCTCAAGTACTTGCCCTGTTGTCAGAGTTTTTTCAATCTTGTAATTATCATCATCTACCATAGCCATCTCTTCACCACCGAAAAGCAGTTTGATGAATGGAGAACCGGCATAGGTCAATGTGTTAAAGGTTATATCATATGTTCCTGCATTAGAATTGGAGAAAGTAATAGCATTGGTAGTTCCCTGAGTAATTGCTCCGCTTGCCCATCCAAAAGTAATTTCATTTCCCTGAGCTCCTGCTTTAGGCGTTTTGATATAAGCTTTTACTTTTTGAGGAAAATCGGCAGTTACTTTATACTGATATAGTCCGGTGCGTGCCATTGTATATTCCTTACCTTCAGCAGTTACCAAAGTTAGGTGATCATAGTCAGGACGTGTAAGCGGTAAGGTAATATCCTGCTCGGTAGTACCAAAATGCGTGTTTTGAAGAATCAACTTTAAAGTAGCCGATCCGTTAGGAATATTTGCTAGATAAGGAATAAACACTTTACCAGTATAGTCTCCGTTTTCTTTTGTACGGATAACAGTTTCCGATACTTTATCAGTGCCATAGAATAACTGAGCTTTCAAGGTAGAAAGAGGAAATTCAGCATCAGTAACGTTGGCATTGAAAGTAAGACTGTCTCCAAACATTGCAGAAGTTATCTGTGATTTTAGATTTATAACTGGAGTTCCCTCTACAGGTGGTTCCGAATAATTTTCATCATTGCAGGCACTAAATGTAGCCAAAGCAATAAGTGACCATAAAATTGATTTATATTTTTTCATGTCTTTATTCTATTTAATGATTAACCTTTTTATTTGTTCCATTTGTAAGAAGCAACTGCTTTGGCTGGTACAGAGTAAGCAAAAGAGTTCTTTCCATCAGACAATGTTATGTTCATTGCACTGTTGGTATCGTTCTGCAATACCACTGCGTATGAACCATCAGTATTTAAGAATGCGGCATAATACAACCCAGTAGCCTTATAGCCTGTTGTACCAATTCGTTTAGCTCCCGGCTTAATAACTTTAGCCAAATGGCTGATGGTGTAATAATGTGAGTTCTTTGTCATGGTCTTATAATCAAGATTGATATCAATAGCTCCATAACAAGTGGTGCAGCCGCCAGGACGGTTAGGCCCGCGGTTTTTATCCAGCATAAAGTTCCAAACAATAACTGCTTTTGTCCAGTTATTAATGGTCCCGATACACACTTCCGCCATGTTCCACATTAAGTCTCCAGCAAAGCTGTAATTCCATTCACCGATAGACATTTCTGTGAAATAGAGATTCTTTTCGGGATTTGCATTATGAACGTCAAGCAGTTCAGCTTTATCACCTCCGTAAGCATGGTATCCTGCTCCGTCGATATATTGAGCAGCTTCAGCATCCTTGTAGATGTTGATAGGATAATCTATCTGATCGGCAATGTTATCATAATTATAGTTATGGTCAAAAATGATAATCTTTGTACTGATTCCTGCATTACGGAAAGCAGGTCCTAGGGCGGTTTTTATAAAATCGCGTTGTTCCTGCCATGTCATATACAGCGAAACAGAGTTACCCCGGTTCAGTGGCTCATTCTGAACAGTCATCGAAGCAATGTTAATACCTTCTGCTTTCATGGCCTGAATATACTTTACGAAGTATGTGGCATAATCCTGATAATAATCAGGGTTTAGCTGTCCGCTGGTCCACGAATCAAAAGGCTTTTTATCTGTCAGATTATTTACCTTCATCCATTTTGGACAAGTCCATGGAGAAGCCAGAATTTTCACATTAGGATTGATAGCCAATATCTCTTTCAGTACAGGAATAACATAATTCTTGTCTTCTGACTGCAAAGCAAAGTTTCCGATGCCCTGAGTATCACAATACGTGTACTCACTCAATGAAAAGTCTGATGCACCAATGGAAACGCGGATATAACTGTATCCCATTCCATCTTTAGGATCAAATGTCTCTTTCAGTAGTTTGGCTCTGTCATCTGCTGTCATCTTAAGTAGGTTATAACAGGAAGAACCAGTCATAGCCACTCCGAATCCATCCATTTCCTGAAAAACTTCCGAAGGATTCATCAGAATAGTGGAAGGAGACATGTTATCTTTTGTGCTGAATGATAACGGAACCTTTTTGAATAGTAAAGACTGATTGGCCGTTGTAACGTACAAATCAACATCAGAGGTTATCGTGTCTCCGGGTTCTTCGGGAGAAGGCGCAGTACCATTTCCGCATCCCAGGAAAGCAAATCCTGTGATGAATAACCCGGTTAAGACCGATAACATTTTTTTTCTATAATCAACTTTCATTATTAATAACCTTTGTTTTGAGTTAAGTTAGGATTACTGTCAATCTGAGTCTGTGGAACAGGCATCAGCAAAGAGTTTTCTGTAAAAGAGGCCATCTTTTTACGTCCTGAATCCCGTGAATTCAATGAATTCATTACTTCAAATACTTTTCCATTACGAACAAGGTCGAACCAACGTTGTCCTTCAAAAGCAAGTTCCAGGCGACGTTCTTTGAGCACGGCATTCACCATGTTATCTTTAGAACCTTTGGTAGAAGCATCTAGTTTAGCCAATTTTGCACGAACTCTGATCTGATCTACTAAATCAGCAGCAGCAGTTAAGTTACCCTGAGCCACATAAGCTTCAGCTTCCAGTAAAAGAACATCAGCCAAACGGAACTTAAGGATACTATTATAGCGTGAACGGGTTTTGTACATGAATGGATAATGATCTGACGGATAATGGATACTCCATGATGGCTGTGCCCATATAATTGCTTCATTCATACGAACATTGTCACCTTCGTTCTCATAAGCCTGAATGAGGTCTCGAGAAGGAGTAATCCATTTAGCCCAGTTGTATGTGCTACTTGGGTCACATTGGTCAATTCCGAACATCCAGGTAACCCAGCTTCCACTACCTAAAGGATAGATAACCTCAAAGATAGATTCGGAAGTATTGCGGTAATTTACATCTGTTTTGTTGTTGTTTACAGAGAACAGGTCCGAGTAATTTGCTACCAGTGAGAAGCCATCATTTTTAACTGATTCACAATACTCAATAACTTTAGCGTAATCTCTTACAGGTGCTTCGGCATATACTTTAGCGAGAAGAGTTTTGGCTACAGATTGTGTCAGTTTAAATTTATCAGTTGCATTTGTTTTTGGTGCATACTGAAGTCCGTATTGTAAATCGCTTATAATTTGTTTGTAAACATCTTCAATAGTGTTGCGGGCAGGGAAGAGAATAGGATACATCTCTTTCACATTTGCAGAGGTAATGTTTGGCGTTTCCTTAGTAACTACAGGTACTTCGCCCCATAATCTTGTCATATCGAATAATACCCATGCACGCCATATAGAAGCTTCCGCTTTCCATTGCTTACGTTCAGCATCAGTCAGAGCAGCATCTGGAACAGAATCTACATTACAGATTACCCGATTTGCAGAAACAATATATCCAAGATAAGAAGTCCAGTCACGTTCAATATTTTTGTTTGTAGCATCCTGTTTGTTAGATTCCAATGAAATAAGTTCAGCATCAGTGGCTCCACTATAAGCGTTGTCTGCATGAGTTTCGGCAAATACTAACATATCCATGTACCATGATTCCTGCGCATTTTGAATACTTTTATATATATTATCGTACTGTTGCTGCATCTCAGCCTTGGTTTGATACTTATTGCCGGCATCTCCGGTTTCATTGCCAAAGGTGAGTTCGCTATAATCGGATATTGGGTCATAATTAAGTGAGCAACTTCCCATGAAAAGAGCAGCACTCAATAGTAAACTAAGTTTTATTTTATTTTTCATTGTATTATTCTATTTAAAATTCAACATTGACACCAAATACATAACTCTTTGTCTGAGGATAAGTTCCCCAATCAAGTCCTTGTACCAGAGCGCTTCCTCCCCATTGATTTACTTCAGGATCAAATCCTTTGTAGTTGGTGAAAGTTAGCAGATTCTGAGCAGTGAAATAAGGTTGAAGACGACCGATATTCCATTTCTTCAATAGCTTTCCTGTTACGTTATAAGATAGTGTTAATGTTTTCAATCGTAAGAAACTACCATCTTCAACAAACCGGCTTGATGTTTTTAGGTTATCCTTAGAAGCTACAGCTCTTGGCATGTCAGTAATCTGTCCTGGTATTTTCCATCTGGCAAGTACTGCTGTAGATTGATTCTTAGCATCATACATTCCTTCTGTTTCCATGCGTGAAAGATTGTAGATATCGTTACCTACTGAACCTTGGAAGAAGATATTCAGGTTAAATCCTTTATAGGATAAATTATTTGTTAATCCAAAAGTGAAATCCGGATTTGGATCGCCAATGTATGTTTTATCATTAGGGGTAACGCTTCCGCTGTTATCTATATCTCTGTATATGATATCACCTGTTTCCGGATTAACTCCATCAGAAACATATCCCCAGAACATTCCCAAAGGTTGTCCAATGGCTAGTTTGGTAATATATTCACCAGTTGTAGATTGTGCATAGAAATAAGACTGACGCGTATCGAATTTTTTTACTTTATTCCGGTTAAAAGAGATATTAAAATCAGTATCCCAATTAAAGTTTCCGATCAGATTCTTTTAATTGACTCCAAATTCAATACCCTTGTTTTCCATTTCACCTTCATTCCTATAAATGCCACTGAAAGATGCAGTTGGCCCAAGAGGAACATTCATCAATAAGTCGGTTGTGTACTTATAATATGCATCGGCAGTTAATGTCAGTCTGTTATTTAGTATAGTGAAATCAACTCCAATATTCGTTTGTGTAGTTGTTTCCCATGTTAGTTCGCTATTACTCATATTAGCAGGAGAAGTAATAGGTAGCGCATTTGCTTTTCCGGTTTCCCACCAGTTTTGACGAGTAATATTCCGAAGCTGTAAGTAACCATAATCTCCAACTCCCGACTGGTTACCTGTTTGTCCCCAACCACCACGAATCTTTAAGTCATTGATCCATTTAATATCATTCATAAATTCCTCAGAAGACATTCTCCATGCTGCTGATACAGAAGGGAAGTAGCCCCATCTGTTTCCAGGAGCCAGTTTTGATGAACCATCGGCACGGAAATTGGCCGTTAACAAATACTTACTGTCGAAGTTATATGACAAACGACCAACATAAGACATAATAGCCCATTCGGAAGCTGTTGTTCCATTACCTTGTTCAACTTTGTTTCCAGCATTCAGTGTCTTAATATCTCCATTTAAAAAGTGGCTTACAGTCTGGTAAGTCTGAGACCATTTAGATGTTGTTCCTGATGCTCCAGCCATTAAATTGAAGTTGTGCTTCTTTATGCTTTTGTCATAAGTAAGGATATTATCAAACACCATAATGGTACTTAATGAACGGTTATCAGTTGCACTTCCGTATTGAGAACGACCGTATTCAGTTTTAATAGGGTCTAGGAAACTAGTATTGTGATAGTATACACGATCAATAGATACTGAACTTTTGAATTTCAAATTAGGAGTAAATGTGATTTCAGCATTAGCACTTCCCAACAAACGGTTGTTGTTTGTTCTATTATCTTCTGTGCGCGACATGTTTTCAAGTGGATGAGTAACATTGGCTCCGTAGAAGTTATTGTAATACTGGCCAGGATTGTTCTCGTCCCAGATTTTTGCATAAGTTGGTGTGTTAATTACAGAAAGAATAACCCCGGCACGATTAGCTCCTTGTCCGGAGATAATGCCGTTGCTGCTATAATCAGAGTAAGCCATATTTGTGCTCACTTTTAACCATGAACGAATCTGATTTTCAAGATTAGCTCTTAAGTTATAGCGATTATAAAAAGCTACTTTAATAATACCATCTTCCTTTGTATATCCTCCTGAAATGAAGTATTTCATTTTTTCAGTGCCGTTTGATACTGAAAGCTGATAGTTTTGAGTTACCCCTGTTCTATAAGTTTCATCAAACCAGTCTGTTTCATCCTTTAATCCGTCAGGAAGGTTAACAGAACCAATCTCGTTCATTAGATCCTTATATTGCGATACATTTAAAGAATTCATTTGTTTACCAACTTCTGTAATGCCAGCCTGAGCAGAGAAATTAATTTTCGCTTCACCTTTGGCGCCGGCTTTTGTAGTTATTAACACTACACCGTTGGATGCTCTTGAACCATAGATGGCAGCAGAAGATGCATCTTTTAAAATCTGCATACTTTCAATGTCATTAGGCGACAGGAAATTAATTTCTGTCATAGGCACTCCGTCTACTACATAAAGTGGGTCATTGCTGGCATTGATGGAAGAATTACCACGAATTCTTACTACCATTCCGGCACCAGGTTCTCCATTAGGCTGAATAACATTAACTCCGGCAGCTTTGCCCTGAATGGCAGCAGCTGCAGAAATTATGGGTCGTTCATCTAAATCTTTTGTAGAAACGCTTGCAACGGAAGTGGTTACATCTTTTCTCTTTACAGATCCATAACCTATAACTACAACTTCTTCTAGTAATTCAGCATTTTCCTGCAATACAATGTTTAGAGTAGTACTTCCTTTGACTGCAATCTCTTGACTTTTATAACCTATATAAGTAATAGTTAATGTTGCTTTGGGGGATACAGTAAGAGAGAATTTCCCGTCTAGATCTGTCATGGTTCCATTAGTTGTGCCTTTTTCAACAACACTGGCTCCAATCACGTCTTCATTTGAAGGGTCCTTAACTTGTCCGGTGACTGTTATTTTTTGTGCGAAGGCACTTAGAGATACAAATAAACCCATAAGAATGATGAGGGTACTTCTACGGAAGTTCATACCATTCTTTGTAATTGGTTTTTCCTTGCTTTTTTTCATGAATAAATAATTTAATTAGTTAACATTAGATTAGATCATTCGTCGTCTCGAATAATTCGAAAGCAAATGTAGGATAGAAACAAGTGTATTCCTATCCTCTGTGGTTATTTGGTGGATTAATTGAATAGTTATAGCTGTATAAAATGCTTGTAATTAA
The DNA here is from genome assembly GCA_963667395.2 of Bacteroidaceae bacterium. Lineage (GTDB taxonomy): Bacteria > Bacteroidota > Bacteroidia > Bacteroidales > Bacteroidaceae > Bacteroides. The sequence goes on along the minus strand of CAXXJL010000001.1, from coordinate 1,549,222 downwards.
ACAATTAAAAAGTGGAAAGAGCTCTAAAAAAGTGGAAGATATATTAATAAAAAGAACAATATTTTTGCTGTTATAACCTTTTTTTAAGAAACAGGGCTTGGCTTTAACACATAATAATTCGTAGTAGGTTTATGCTGAGTTATGAGAATGCTCCTATTCTCATAACCAGACTTTCAAAATCGTCTCTTGAGCCCAATGCTTTGTTCTTTACTTTTGCACGATAGTTATAGATAGTATTTACTGAATAACGTAGAAGATTAGCAATTTTAGAACTATCGTCAATACCAAGACGGATGAGAGCGAAGATGCGTAACTCTGTATTAAGCAATTCACCTTTCTTCAAAACAATTCTTTCTTCTTTTACTAAAAGTTCATTAAACTCTTCTACAAATTTGGGATATAGATGCAGGAATGTATTATCGAAATTAACGTAGAACTCTTTCAATTCGTTTTCAATAACTTCAGAAGATTTGGTTATCTTAAGCAATTCAGCAACTTGTCCGCCATTGATTTTCTTATTTACCATTTTACGATAACTTTCCAGCTTATCTATATAAGTAGAGCATATTCCAAGGAAGTGAGCAATGTACTCCTCTTTTATGTGATTAGCTTCGGCTAGTTCATTATTCAGAGATTTCAATTGATTATTGATAACTCCTAATTCATTACGAGCCTTACCCAATCTTTTCATCTGTTTATAAATATAACCAAGAGCTCCAAATAAAAGGAGTGCGAGAGTGCTTATACATATCAGACTAATTTTTAATTCATTTTTTTGTTTCTCACTCTTTATCTGATAAGTCTTTTCAATAATTGGAAGTGTATTTGATATCTGAATGTTTCGCAAACGCGCATTATAGAAATTAGCATCTTCTAGTGAGAATTTAATATATTGGTATGCACGGTCAATATCTCCTTCATCGTAAAGCAGATTAGCAAGACTGGACAAAGAGGCATTATCTTTTATCGCAGCTTTAATGTCTGACATTGCTGAATAAATTAAATGCTCTTTTTCAGCATCAAACTTGCCTTCTTCTCTGTCTATTAGAGACGCTTCGAATGTTACCAAAGCATATTCCGATGTTCCAAACGGAGCTTTTGCTAGTCTGAGTGCATTTATTTTTCGTGCTTCATTGTAGTCTTTTTGTCCAAGTGCTTTTTGCTCTTTTATAGCAAGATAACTTTCTGATGAAGGATCGTATACAGATAACAATGTATCCTGGTAGGATTGAAACAGTTTATAATACATCTTCCCCAATCGTTGGTCGTGACTGTAAAGATGCATTTCATTATACAAACGTTCGCAACATCCATAGTATTTGGAGATCTGCTCTTTGGTTAGCTGGTTCTTATTTATAGAGTTTAAAATATCCGTGCTCTCTCTGTACATACCGGAAGAGGAATTAAGGCGGCACAAAGATAATTTTGTATCATTGATCCATTTCTTATTATTCTGAGATTCTGCAATCTCAAGGTTTTTATTTAGATAATGTATTGCAGAGTCACAGATGAAAATTTTATATTCATCATATAATAGCTTATTGGTAGCATATACTTTTGCAGGTGAGAGTGTTCCTTTGCTTAGTCCTTTTTTTAGATTATGGATACGTTTCTCTCGTATCTCCACATAGCTCTTGCTGTCTTTAATGGTTTTATCAAGTACATTTAGTAAGGAATCTATTTGATTCCCTGCAACAGAAACAACTGAATATATGGCTAAAACTATTAATAATGCAACTTTTCTTTTCATTTTAAAGTAGGTTAAGCGCCTCAAAGTTAGAAAAAATATTGTTATTATATTACATGAGATAATTTTAATAAGAAATTTAGAGTTTTATTGATTAATGGAAGCTGTATACATTCCTTTTATGGTCCCGCAAATTTGTTGTTTTGTTTCAAAATCTTTGCTGTATGTTACATTTACTGTATGTTACATTCGGAAAAGTATCTGTAACACAGAAATAGCTCCTTATTGTAAAGATGCAACTATATTAGCTCCAGATTAAAAAATGTGATTATAATATAGAATGGTAGCTTTATGAAGAATTTATGTTTTTACTTTATTGTTCTCTTATTTTCTTGTCAGGTGTCAATAAACTCATTTGCGGCAAAGTCCGGAGATAATGCATTAAAGCCTTGGGAGAAAGGTGCATGGGAAACCGGGCGGTATAGAAATTTGTTTGCTGAAGCTGGATATTCTCAAAAAGAGATTGATGCCAAGTTGGGAAATGCTTTCAAAGGGGTATTTGAAGGACCCAATAAAGTCTATTTTGAAGTGGATGACTCGTTGGCATATATATCTGATGTTAAAAATAGGGATGTCCGTACCGAAGGTATGTCTTATGGGATGATGATTGCTGTACAGTTCGACCGGAAAGATATTTTTGATCGTTTGTGGCGCTGGTCTAAGAAATATATGCAACATCAGGGTGGCAGCAGCGATGCCTATTTTGCCTGGAGTTGTCAGATCTCAGGAATGCATAATGCCGAAGGTTCAGCTTCCGATGGCGAACTCTATTTTGTAACCTCCCTTATTTTTGCATCCAATCGTTGGGGTAATAATACCGGAATCAATTATCATGCAGAAGCAAAACGAATACTGGATGCAATGATGACCAAGACGGGAAAAGACGGAGTTACTAATTTAATTAATACCGAACATAAACTTATTACATTTGTACCTGATAGGGGAGGATATGAATATACAGATCCATCCTATCAAGTACCTGCATTTTATGAAGTTTGGGCAAAATGGGCTGATGATGGGAGATCTGATTTCTGGAAAGAGTGTGCTGATAAATCAAGGAAATTCCTTCATAAAGCATGCCATTCACAAACCGGCCTTACTTCCGACTATTCTGAGTTTGACGGTACACCTAAAGCTATGCCTTTTCATCCTGGCGCACAGTTTCGTTTTGACTCGTGGAGAGTTCCAATGAACGTGGCGCTTGATTATTCATGGTCCGCTGCTGATAAAGAATGGCAAAAGGAGTACGGTAACAAAATTCAGAACTTTCTATATTCAAAGGGGATAAATAGCTTTGGTGACCAGTACAATGTAGATGGAACACCTGTGGAGAAGATATTAGGCGCGGGTAACTATATGAAATTGCGCCATTCGCTTGGATTGGTATCTACAGCAGCTGCGGTATCTATTACTACATCACACAAAAAAAGTATAGAGTTTATAAATGCTTTGTGGAATGCTAAGCATGAACCTTACAGTGATGGTTATTTTGATGCTTATTATGATGGATTATTGTACTTGTTTAGTATAATGCACTTAAGTGGAAATTATCGTATTATTGAACCGACGGTGAAATTGCATCAGAATAATTAAAAAACTGCGGTTTATAAATGATGCCTCCACCCGGATGTACGGAAGATGTACATCCGGGTGGAGGCTGTTTTTTGATCCGGATCTACAAGGCGGGTATATCCGGGTGTACAGAAGAATGAATCAGTTGCAAATAAATTAAACAAGGTGCTAGACTGCTAGATTGCCGCTTGACTTCTTTGGGAAAGTCTAGCGGCGGTATTTTGTTTATAATCAGTCTGTTAGATAGCTAGTGCTAGACTGCTAGACTTCTATGCTATTTTTATTTTTTATGAGACCTTCCATTACTAAGAGACACTACGGATATTAGATGTAAATTAATGTGCCGATCCCTCTTCTTCTACTTTACCAGAATGTTCTGCTGCATATTCCTTTGGAGAAACGCCAAAGAACTCACGGAATGTGTTCGAAAAATGAGAAAGGTTAGTAAATCCGGTGGCATAAGCAACCTCAGATACACTTAGTTTCTTGCTCGATAGGAGCGAAGCTGCCTGTTTCAATCGGATACCCTTAATGAAATCGCGGGCAGACTGATTGGTAAGCTCTTTTAATTTTCGGTGCATATGTACTCTACTCATCCCCACATGTCCGGCAAGCATCTCGACATTCAGATTAGGATCAGCAAGATTTTCATTTATCACCTTCATTACCTTTTCGATAAGTATCTCGTCGGACGATTTCATTTCAATCTTATGAATTTTAGTTTGCTGCTGTTCATTGCCATTGAACTTGTTTTTCAGTCTTTCTCTGTTCTCAATTAAGTTCTGCACCGTGGTTTTTAACAGATCTGTATTAAATGGTTTTACAATGTAAGCATCCGCACCAATCTCTAGTCCTTCAATTCTATCTTCAGTTTTTGATTTAGCCGTAAGTAGAATTACGGGAATGTGGCTGATATTGATGTTTTGCTTTATTTTCTTACAAAGCGTTATTCCATCCATCTCGGGCATCATTACGTCACTGATTATTAAATCAGGCATATCTTTCAGAGCAATGTCCAACGCTTCCTTACCGTTGAGGCTTTCACTAATTTTGTATTCACTCGATAGCTCGTCTTTAATATACTGACGTATTTCATATTCGTCCTCAACGATTAAGACCTTGAATCGGGTTCTTGATTTAACCTTTTTCTTTGCAGATTCATCATCCAAGTCAAATTGCTCAACAGGATTTACCAGCGAATGATGTATGTTGGCAGGAGCCAGTGATTTAATGTCTTTAGGATCTTCAAATTCATCTGTCTTAAGATGAGCACAACCTAGTGGTATACGAACAATGAACCTGCTACCTGTCTCTTCTTTTTTGTTTTCGGCCTTTATTGTACCATGATGAAGCTCTACTAATGAGCGGGATAGATGCAAACCGATACCTGTCCCGAAATTAGAATTGGTAAGGTCATTGTTTATCTGATAGAATCGTTCGAAAATCTTTTCTATCTGGTCGCTATCTATACCAATGCCGGTATCACTTATTACAATTTCAAAGTAATTTTTTAATGGTCCCTTCACCAATTCATCTTTTCCTGTAAATAATTCAACTTTAATCGCCCCGTTTTCGGGAGTATATTTAAATGCATTTGATAGAATATTGAGCAATATCTTATCAAAATTATTAAGGTCTATCCATACTTTCAGGTTCTCTTCTTTATGATCAAATAAGAACTGGATATTTTTCCTTTGAGCCTGATATTCAAAGGTTGTCATAAGGTCGTCAATGAATCCTATAATATCTGTTTCTCTAAACTTTAGGTGCATTTGTCCCTTGTCCAGTTTACGAATATCCATTAGCTGATTAATAAGACGCAGAATTCTTTGTGCATTCCGGTAAATCATCATATATGTTTTCTGCTTTTCCGGATCTTTGTTCTCGGTAATCAGTTTCTCCAATGGATTAATGATCAACGTCATAGGAGTACGTATCTCATGAGAAATATTGATGAAAAATTGCAGTTTAGCTTCATTGATTTGTTCGGCATGTTCTCTTCGCATAATTTCTTGGCGATGGCGGAACCTAGAGATAAGGTACATGGTTATTCCATAAATCAGCAAGCCAATGAGCAGTATATATATGCATTTTGCCCACCATGATAGATACCACGGAGGTGTAATGATTATGGTCACTTCTTTTGTTTCCGAAACATAATCATTGTTTCGTGCTCTGAATTTGAATTTATAAGTTCCCGGACTTAAATTGGTAAAACTGGCTCTGTTCATTCCCGGGCGCGTACTAATCCAGTTTTTACTAAGCTCCTCCATTTGATATTCATAAACAATGCGTTCAGGATTGCTATAGTCTAACACAGACATTTCAAAGCTGAATGCATTATCCTTGTAGGATAGCACAAACTTATCTTCATCAATTACAGCTTTAGATATAATGCTGTTTCTTCCAGACTTATCGCCCTCTTTTACAGGTTTTTCAAATCTGTAAAAATCTGTTATAATAACATTCAGTCTGGTTACTCTGTCAACAATTTCTTTTGGATGGAAATAAGTGATTCCTTTGATTCCACCAAAGAATATTTCACCATTAGCCGACTTGAACCCGGCTCCTCTGTAGAACTCGTTACTCTGTAACCCATCAAACGAATAATAATTGATAAACTTCTTTTCATTATGAATAAACTTAGATATTCCATAATGAGTACTGAGCCACAAATTCTTTTGTTCGTCTTCAAACATGGAACATATAACATTGCTTGGCAATCCGTCGTTAATGGTATAGTGGGTGAATGTTTTTGAGCTTTTATCAAAGCAGGCAAGTCCTTCGGCTGTTCCTATCCATATTTTATGAAACGAGTCTTCAAGAAGAGTAAATACTACATCTCCAGGCAATTGATTATTCTCACTTGAATAAGTCTGATACTTTTTGGTCTTAGAATTATAGCAGCAAACGCCTTTATAAGTGCCTATCCATATCAATCTCTCACTATCTGAAATAACACAATTTATCCAGTTGCTAGGCACCCTGTTTCCTCTTAAATCTTTATCATCTACTTTTGACGGATGGTGAGTTAGCTTGTTGTTTCTTAAATTAAGGCTATAAATGCCATATCCGTACGTGCCAATCCATAAGTTCTTATTTTTGTCTTCCGATATGCATGACACTCTATCATTAGGAACATCTTTTTCATTGGGAAACAACTCTTTAGTGTATAAACAGGTGTTACTTTTTCTGTCAAATTGTTCTAACCCATTAATATATGATCCCAACCAAAGAGTCTTATTTGAATCTTCAAATATACTCATTATCGTGTTTGATACAGAAGCTGAATTATTTGTTTGCGTATAATGTGTTGCCTTCTTCCCATTATCAGTAATACCATAAAGTCCGTCATTATCAGTACCTACCCATATAGTATTTCCTTTATCTTTGAAAATAGACATCACGCAGCTCGATCCTATGTTGTTTTGCTTAAGAGATCTATATCCAAAGTAGTTGAACTTATTTGAGTTACCTGGAATGAAGTAAATTCCTTTCTGAAAAAGACCAGTCCATAGATTTCCAGCTTTATCTTCTAATATGGAATGTACCTTTGCTTTGGAGAAATCAAACAGTGTGGTATTAATTTCATAATCATCTATTACATTTCTGGAATAATTATAAGTCTTCAGTCCTTGTCCATCTGTCCCGATTAGAATTTCTCCACGGCTGTTTATCAATAAAGATTTGATTCGTAGTTTAGTTGATAAGCTCTTATAAGGAATGGCTGAAATATTTCCCGTTTTAGAATTATAAAGATTAAGTCCTCCTGAAAGGGTTCCGATAAAAATATTTCCGGCTTTATCTTCACATAAACAAGATACGTTGTTGTTTGTAATATTGTTTGGAGCGCCAAGCCACTTTGTTTTTTTTGTAAAAGGGTTGTATACATTGAGCCCTTTATTCTCTGATGCAATCCATAGTTGATGTTTTGAATCTTCGAAAATATAAGTAAGGAAAGGGCTGCATAAGCTTTTGGATATATTATTTTCAGTAGTACACTTATCGGTTCCTTTTTTTATTGAAACAATTCCTTCTCCTGAAGTTGTCATCCATATATCCCCATATTTGGATTCTACTATAGATGTTACCTGTGGATGAATTATCTGATTACCTCTGTACGCATCAACTTCTTTAAAAGAATCTTTAGCCCGGTTATATAAAAGCAATCCATTGATACAACATATCCAGAAGCGCCCCTGGTTATCTTCATACATTGTCTTTACATAGTTGTTCTTTAACGATGTATTATCTTTGGCTATATTTTTATATATGGTAAACTTGGTACCATCAAATTTATTGAGACCATCTTCCGTTGCTATCCATATAAATCCTTTCTTATCTTGATATACCTTATTGATTAAACTGTTTGATATATCCTTGTCAGTAGAATAGAACTTTTCCACCTGAGCAAAGCTATTACCAGATATAAATAGGAGTGTGACTATAAAGAGGAATAAGGCTATTGTGTTTTTCATAATTGTGTTTTCAAACTCGATTCGCTACAAATTTATAGAAATAAATAGAAATATAACAAGAAATAAGACTTAATGTTACCAGTACAATATAAAATGTTACGAGTCTATAAATAGATGTAACGGCGTGTTAAGTTTAGGATACGATTATACTTTTAAGTGAGAACCTATTATTATATCTTTGTAACATTAAGAAAAAGAATTGTTGAACACCTTAAAATATAAACTTATGAAAACTTAGAAATTCTTTTATTATTTCTTAAATTATGAAGAAAAAAACTTTTCATTACTAATCATTAAAATGACTTTTTTTATGAAAAACACAAATCTGATAAAGCCTTTTGGGCTTTTATTTCTATTTTGTTTTATTCCGCTTTGGGTATTTTCCCAAAACATATCAGTGAAAGGTCTTGTAAAAGACGAAAATGGTGAACCTCTTTTAGGTGTTAATGTACGAGATGCCGGATCTAATAATGGAACCGTAACAGATCTTGATGGAAACTTTACTATTAAAGTAAATAGTAATGCGAAGCTTATATTTTCTTTTGTTGGTTACATAAACCAGACTGTTCCGGTTGATGGCCGTACAAAAATGACTGTAACTTTAAAAGAAGATAGTAAGACTCTCGAAGAAGTTGTTGTTATCGGTTATGGTTCTCAACGTAAAGAGTCTGTAACAGGTTCTGTTGCTTCTGTAAAAGGAGATGTGATGCGAGATGTTCCATCATCCAATATATCACAAGCTTTACAAGGACGTGTTGCCGGTGTGGATATGTCACAAACATCATCTAAACCAGGTGCTTCAATGCAGATTCGTGTTCGTGGTACTCGTTCGCTGAATGCAAGTAACGACCCCTTGATTGTACTTGATGGTCTTCCTTTTGCTGGATCTATCGGCGACATTAGTCCTAGTGATATTAAAAGTATTGATATCCTGAAGGATGCATCGGCAACAGCCATTTATGGTTCGCGTGGTGCTAATGGTGTTATTTTGGTAACATCCAATAAAGGGAGTAAAGGGGCAAAAGCAAAGGTTAGCTATAATAGTTATTATGGTTTGAAAGAAGTCTTTGGCAAATTTCCAATGATGAATGGACCTGAATTTGTGAAACTTCGTGCTGCCGCTGGAAAGTACACAAACGGCATTGATGAATCGGATGATATAAATACTGATTGGCAAGACATGTATTATAGAACAGCTCAGGTAACAAGCCACGATTTAGCAATTTCAGGTGGAACAGAAAAGAGTAATTACAGTTTTGGTGCAGGTTACTATAAAGATGAAGCTGTGCTGCCAGGTCAGAATTACACCCGCTATTCTGTACGTGGTTCTCTTGATCAGGAAGTTGGTAAACTTTTCCGTTTCGGTTTCACTACAAATAATAACTTTTCTATTAATGATGGAGGTAACTTAGGAATTTACGGTAATATAAGTATTTCACCTATTTCTAACCCATATAACGAAGATGGCACATTGAAAAGAACCGTAAAGATGCCATTAGATGAAAACTGGGTATTAACAAGAAAAAGTATAGATAATTTAGGTGACCAGTGGATAGATCAGACTAAAGCTTTTGGTTCCTATAACACTATATACGGTGAGATGAAAATTCCAGGTGTAGAGGGATTAAAATATCGCACCAATATTGGTTTGAACTACCGACAAAGCAACAGTGGTAACTACACAGGACAGGGCGTTTTCGCTGTTAATCCTACAACTGTTTCAACTGCTTCTGTTAGCAACTCACTTACTACCAACTGGGCTGTTGAAAATCTACTGACTTATGATCGTACTTTTGCTCAAAAACATCAGGTGAATGTAGTAGCAATGTATTCTGCTGAGCAAACCCGTTATAACAGTTCACAAATGTCGGCAAAGGATATCCCGGCTGATGCTTTCCAATTCTATAATCTAGGACGTGCACAAGGAGAAATTACTGTTGACCCTAATAATCAAGCCTATCAAGTGAGTGGTTTGATGTCATGGATGGGGCGTGCTATGTATTCTTATGACAACCGTTATATGATTAGTGCAACATTCCGTTCTGATGGTTCTTCAAGACTTGCTAAAGGGCAACAATGGCATACCTATCCTGCTTTATCTGTTGGATGGAATATCAAAAACGAATCCTTTATGAAGAATGTTAAAATGATAGATGCATTGAAACTCCGTGTGGGTTATGGAGAAACTTCAAACCAATCTGTTGATCCATACAAAACACTTGGACTTTTAGCTACTCGTCCTTACAACTTTGGCACTGCAACTGCTACAGGTTTATATGTATCTGAATTACTTAATCCTAAATTAGGCTGGGAATTCTCCAAAACATGGAACTATGGATTGGATTTTTCTCTCCTAGGTAACCGCCTGACTGGTACAATTGAGTACTATGTACAGAATACAGATAATGTTCTGCTGAGTGTCTCTCTCCCTTCTACTGTAGGTGTCCCTAGTTATATGGCCAATATAGGAAAAACCCAGAACAAAGGTTTTGAATTATCTCTTAATGGTGTGATTCTAGACAATCTAAACGGTTGGACATGGGAAGCCGGTGTTAACGTATATTCAAATAAGAATAAGTTGGTTCAACTTGCTTCTGGAGCAACCAGAGACGAAAGTAACTGGTGGTTTGTTGATCATTCTATTAACTGTATTTATGATTATGAAAAAATTGGACTATGGCAAGAGGGCGATGCTAATTTGCAAAAATTTGTACCGGGAGGAAATGTTGGTATGATTAAAGTGAAATACACCGGTGATTACAATGCTGATGGAACACCTACAAGACAAATTGGACCTGCCGATCGTCAGATTATAGAAGTTGATCCTGATTTTCAGGGTGGTTTCAATACCCGCGTTGCTTATAAAAATTTTGATTTGAGTGTTGTTGGCGCTTTCAAAAGCGGTGGTACACTTATCAGTACCCTCTATGGATCATCAGGCTACCTCAATATGTTGTCCGGACGTAGAGGTAATGTTAAGGTCGATTATTGGACACCGGAGAATGCTAATGCTAAGTATCCAAAACCAGGTGGTGCAATGGATGGTGACAATCCAAAGTATGGTAGCACTCTGGGTTACTTTGATGCATCTTATCTGAAGGTACGTACAATTACACTTGGGTATAACTTTAATCAAAGATGGATTAAAAATGCTGGTATCGAAAAATTGCGTCTTTACGGTACTATACAAAACCCATTTGTACTGTTCTCACCTTACAACAAAGAATCTGGTATGGATCCTGAAACCAACTCTTATGGCGATGAAAATGCAGCAGTAACATCAAGTTACAATAAACGACTGCTTACTATAGGTACAAACACTCCTTCAACTCGTAATTACTTGATCGGTATTAATTTGACATTTTAAAATTATACAATAATGAAACGAATAAATATAAAAGCATATATAGGAACAACTCTGCTTACATTGTCCTTGCTGGGATGTTCTGATATTCTGGATGAACAGCCTCGTAGTATTTTTACTCCTGAGTATTTCAAAACAGAGAAAGGTGTTATGGGAGGTTTAACGTCTATGTATGCCCATTTGCGCTACATATATGGACAAGGATACTATTACAATTCTTGCCTGACAGGTACCGATGAAGTAACTTATGCCCAGAGTGCCGATGCAAACTTTAAGGATATGGACCTTTCCGGAGTGGGATCAATTACTGCCACCAGCAGCCGCTCGGATGCTCTTTGGGGAGCTGCATTTTCTAATATAAACAATGCTAGTGGTATTATTGAAAATGCAACAACTGTAGGAACTATTTCGAATGCACAGGTTGCTGAAGCTCGATTCTTTCGTGCGTTCGACTACTTTTTATTGGTACAGACATTTGGTGGTGTACCTTTAGATTTGGGTGCAGGTGAACTGAAGTTTAATTTATCAACTAATCGTACTTCTGTGCGCAACACTGTTCCAGAGGTGTATACAAAGGCTATATTCCCTGATCTTTTGACAGCGATTAATGAATTGCCTGCCACAGGACGTGTCACAGGTGGTGCAACTAAAACAGTTGCTCGTCTTTATTTGGCAAAAGCTTACCTGACATATGGATGGTGGTTGGAAAACCCAAACAATATCCCTACTTATCCATTGTGTGACAGAACAGATCCTGATGGACATAATGCTCAATGGTATTATCAGCAGGCATATAACGTAGCAACTGCTGCTATTGCAGATCCTGGTAATTTTGGTTTATTGGCAAACTTTTATGATGTTAACGTTGGATCAAACGATCGTAATAAGGAAATCCTGTTGTATGCAGATCACACAGAATCAAGCGAATTATATAATGGTGGTAGCATTACTTATGGTAGTGGCGGTGCTCCGGATAATTTTGCATGCTGGATGATGACATGGAATTATACAAACATCAGAAGTACAGCTAAAACAGATTGGAGCTCGGTTGTAAGTTCTGTTCAGCGTGAAGCAACACAACCATTGGGTCGTCCTTGGACACGTATGTGCCCCACTATCAATGTAATTAAAAACACTTTTGCCGATAAAACTAATGATTCCAGATACGATGGTACCTTTACAACTGTTTATAGAGGAAACTGGAATAGAGCAGGTGCAACTAATGCATCTTTGTATAACGCAAACAATATGCCGGTTGTACAGGGTGATGCAATTCTAACTTTCCTTGATGATGAACCAGCAACAGCTATTGATTACTCTAATTCAACATACAAGAGTAATATTGGGGCAGGTGTATTACCTGGAAGAGCTGATTTTGTGATATCACCAAATGGAGTAAGCAGAATAGTATATCCTGGACTTTGGAAAATTGGGCCTTACCGTACCGACAACGGAACAGGATTAGGACAACCGAATGCCGGAAGTACTCGTCCTTTCAATATTGCTAAATTCTCTGAACTCTATTTTATTGCTGCTGAAGCAGCTGTGAAAGGTGCAACTACTACTGCTGGTCAAAGTGCCAGAGATTTGATTAATGTTGTTCGTGCACGTGCTGGTAAATGGCGTTGGAATAACAATGGAAATGTCGCAAAAGCTGAAGACCATAGTGCTGCTATGATAGCTGCTACACCGGCAGCAATAGACATAAACTATATTTTGGCTGAACGTTCACGTGAATATTATGGAGAAGGTTATCGCTGGTTCGATTTGGTACGTACACAAAAATGGGAAGAAATTGCTGGTAAATACCAGATTTGTGGAAGTAACTATGGAGATCATACGCCGGTAACAGTAGAACGTACTATTCCAAGTAATTACTATCTGCGCCCAATTCCACAAGGTCAACTTGATGGCATGGAAATGAGCGATGAAGACAAAGCAGCTTATCAGAATCCTGGCTATTAATAATAGAGCTTAATGTTGTAACTTTGTGTAACTAAATAAACATGGTTGATTGGAGGTCTTTCGACAGTCTGATCTTCTTTCAACCATATTTTTTAATTAAGTAATTTATTATGTTATATCTCCGTGTCATTTTTGCAATATTGTCTTTTTTGCTTGCAACTTCTTTTGTTAGATCTGGCAATACTTATATTCCATATGTGAAATTGTATAAATGTTAAATGATTGTTTATTATGAAATTAAGGTATACCGTTACATTCTTATTATTCTTTATTGCATTATCATTCAGTACATTTGGACGGACAGTTCAGAAGTTTATTTTGAATACTGAAGGCAAAGATAGATTTCCTCTTGCCATCTCAGGTAGTCCAATTCCCCTTGTAGTGGATAGTACTGATTATGCAGGCGTACTTCTTGCAGCAAATAATCTGAGAAACGATATAGGAAATGTAACCGGTTCTGTTCCTTTTATATTAAATAACAAACTTCCTAAGGAAAAAAAGCTGATTATAATTGGTACATTGGGAAAGAGTTCCCTTATCAGACAATTAGCAACATCGGGCAAAATAGATGCTGTCGAACTTAATGGAAAAAATGAAAAATATCTGATTCAAACTGTTGCTCATCCATTTCAGGGAGTAGATGAAGCATTGGTTATTGCTGGTAGTGACAAGCGAGGCACTATTTATGGCATGTATGAGCTTTCTGCTCAGATTGGCGTTTCTCCCTGGTATTATTGGGCTGATGTGCCTGTGAAAAAACAAAAAGATATTTATGTGATTCGCGGAAAGTATACTGATGGTGAGCCGGCTGTGAAATACCGGGGAATATTTATCAATGATGAAGCTCCTGCTCTTAGTGGTTGGAGCAAAGATACTTTTGGTGGATTCAATCACAAGTTTTATGAAAAAGTATTTGAACTGATTCTTCGTCTGAAAGGTAACTATTTATGGCCTGCTATGTGGGGAAGCGCTTTTTATGATGACGATAAGCTTAATGGTCCTTTGGCCAATGAATATGGAATTATTATCGGAACATCTCATCACGAACCCTTGGGAAGGGCGCATGCAGAATGGGCCAGATACGGAAGCGGCGCATGGAAATATGATACTAATAAAGAGACTTTGCAGAAGTTCTGGAAAGCAGGAATGGAACGCCTCAGTAACTGGGAGAGTGTTGTTACGATTGGAATGCGTGGTGATGGCGATGAACCGATGAGCGAACAAAGCAATATTGCTTTGCTGGAACGGATAGTTGCCGATCAACGTGCAATTATTGAGAATGTCACAGGTAAAAAGGCAGAAGAAACTCCTCAGATGTGGGCTCTTTATAAAGAAGTGCAGGATTATTACGATAAAGGAATGCGTGTGCCCGATGATGTTACGTTGCTACTTTGTGACGATAACTGGGGAAATGTACGTAAATTGCCCGATCTTAATGCTCCTTATCGCAAAGGTGGATATGGAATGTATTACCATTTTGATTATGTAGGTGGACCTCGTAATTACAAATGGCTGAATGTTTCCCAGATACAACGTGTGTGGGAGCAAATGAATCTGACTTATCGTTACGGTGTTGATAAACTTTGGATTGTGAATGTAGGCGATATTAAACCAATGGAATATCCTATCAGCTTCTTCCTTGATATGGCCTGGAATCCTGATAATTTTAATGCAAACAACTTAGTTGAACATACAGAGGAATGGTGTGCCCAGCAGTTTGGTGATGCTTTTGCAAAAGATGCTGCCCGCATGATAAACCTATACACAAAATACAACAGAAGAGTTACTCCCGAATTATTAAATGCAGGAACATACAGTACGGTAAATTACCGTGAATTTAATAGTGTAGTGAAGAATTACAAGCAACTGGAAAAAGAAGCAGAAGAACTTTACAATCGCCTTCCCATCGAAACTCGTGATGCCTTCGATCAGTTGGTTTTGTTTCCAATTCAGGCATGCGCCAATTTGAATGAAATGTATGCCGCACAAGCGCTTAATCAGTTATATGCTGCGCAAGGACGTGCTTCAGCCAATGAAATGGCAGTAAAAGTGAAGCAACTTTATGAACGTGATTCTCTGCTGACTATACATTATAATAAAGAAATAGCCGATGGTAAATGGAATCATATGATGGACCAAACTCACATAGGGTATACTTACTGGCAGCAACCGGAAAAGAATGTGATGCCGAAAGTCTTTCTTGTTTCAGTTCCAAAGGATGCTGATATGAGGATTGCGGTAGAAGATTCTCGGAATGTTGCTGTTTTGGATAAGGCAGTAATTAGTTTACCTGTGTTCGATTCATTTGCTAAACAGGTATATTACGTTGACTTGTTCAATGCTGGAGAGGCGCCGTTTGAGTATCATTTGAAGGTTTCAAATGATTGGTTAATAATTTCAGATTATAAAGGAATAAATAAAAATGATAGGGCAATAATTGGAAAAGAAAGGCGAATAAATATTGGTGTAGACTGGAATAAAATTCCAAAGGGAAAACACCAGGCTACCATTGTGGTGAGTACAAAAGGTAAATCAATCACTATAAAGATAGAAGCTAACTCTTTACCAACTCCTCAGAATATTAAACGCAGAACTTTTATGGAGAGTAACGGCTACGTTTCCATCGAGGCTGAACATTATTCCAAAGCAAATAATAACGAGAATGTTTCCTGGCAAGTAATTCCCGGGCTTGGGAAAACGCTTTCGGGCATTACATCTTTTCCGGTTACGGTGGCTCCACAAGAGGATGCGGCAAAAGGAGTATCACTGGAATATGATGTTTATCTGCAATCGGCGGGAGATGCCACTTTGAAACTTCTTTTTTCGCCTACGCTTAACTTTAACGCTAACAAAGGTCTGCGCTATGCAGTTTCCATTGATGGGGGAGAAGAACAAATAGTGAACTTCAACCAAAAGTTTACTGAGCAGGAAAGAGAACATTGGGTGGCAAACAGCATTATTGAATCGGTTACGAAACATCATTTTACTAGTGCGGGACTTCATACAATCAAATATCGTGTAATTGATTCGGGCATTGTTCTTCAAAAGATATTGCTTGATATGGGAGGATTGAAGCCAAGTTACCTGGGAGCACCTGAAAGCTCGTCTCTAAACAAAGTTCTGTAGCATTTTATAAGTAAATAAAAAAATGAAAATATTATTTCAGACACATAGAACCAGCTTTTGGAAAGAAATCATTCTGTTATTTTTTCTGATTCTTTCTGCTACCTTTGCTAATGCAGAGGTGAGATTGCCTAAGTTAATAGCCGATGGCATGGTTTTGCAAAGAGGAACAGAACTTAAACTCTGGGGTTGGGCTTCTCCACAAGAGAAGGTGGAAATCTCATTTATGAATAAAGTGTACCGCACTTTAGCTGATGCTTCCGGTAAATGGAAAGTGAAACTTCCTTCTCAAAAGCCAGGGGGACCTTATATTATGACTATAAATGAAAAGGAAATAAAAGATATTCTGGTGGGAGATGTATGGCTTTGCTCTGGTCAGTCCAATATGGAATTACCTATAAGCAGAGTGCTCGATCTTTATAAAAGTGAAGTTGATACAGCAAATAACAGTAAAATAAGAGAATTCGTTGTTCCATTGAAATATGACTTTAAAGCTCCTCAACAAGATCTTTCCGGCGGAACATGGCAGTCAGTTAATCCAAAAAATGTTCTTCGTTTCTCTGCTATAGCTTATTTCTTCGCAAAAGATTTGTATCAGAAATATGGCGTTCCAGTTGGCATTATCAGATCTGCTGTGGGAGGTTCGCCTATAGAGGCCTGGTTAAGCGAAGAGGCATTGAAACAATTCCCTTCTTATTTGGAAAGTGCAAAAATACTTCGCACTGATGGATATATGGATAGCATAAGGGCAAGAGAAAATGAAACAACTTCAAAGTGGAACAATACACTTTACAAAGCCGACAAAGGGACCTCTGGTACAATAAAATGGTTTGATAATGATTGTGATATCTCTGCTTGGGGAAGAATGAACCTTCCTTCTTTTTGGTCGGATAATGGATTGAAGGGACTGAATAGTTCTGTATGGCTCAGGAAAACGATTGATTTGCCTGCTTCAATGACCGGGAAACCGGCGACCTTGAGATTGGGATGCATTTTAGATTGCGATTCAGTATTTGTAAATGGACGTTTTGTGGGAACAATCTCTTATCAATATCCTCCACGTATATATAACGTGCCGGCAGAATTATTAAAAGAAGGAACCAATACCATAACTATTAGGGTGATTAGTTATAGTGGTAGGGGTGGTTTTGTAAAAGACAAACCTTATAAATTGATTTTGGAGAATGATGAAATTGACTTGAAAGGTGAATGGAAATATAAAGTTGGCGCTCAGATGGAGCCATTAAAGTCAACGACCTTTTTTCAGTATAAACCTTTGGGACTTTACAATGCCATGATAGCTCCGGTTACAAATTATGCAATTAAAGGAGTTGTTTGGTATCAGGGAGAATCTAACACAGAGCGTTATGCTGAATATGAATCACTGCTTTCATCCTTGATAAAGAATTGGAGAGGTAAATGGAGCAAGCCCTCTTTGCCTTTCATCTATGTGCAGTTGCCCAAATTTATGGAAGCAAAGAAAGATCCGTCTGAAAGTAACTGGGCCATGTTGAGAGAGGCTCAGCTCAATACTCTCAAAGTGCCCTATACGGCTATGGTTGTTGCCATAGATTTGGGTGAATGGAATGATATTCATCCACTAAATAAGAAAGAAGTTGGCCGACGATTATCTCTGGCAGCTCAGAATACTGCCTATGGTGAGAAGTCTGTAGTTAGTTCTGGTCCCATCTATAAGTCAATGACTATTAAAGGAAATCAGATAATTCTTTCTTTTGTTGGTGTTGGTAGCGGATTAAAAGCTGATGGAGAACTAAAAGAATTTGCCATTGCCGGTTCTGATAATAAGTTCGTGTGGGCAAAAGCCAGCATTGAAGGCAATAAGGTTATTGTATGGAATGAAAATATAAAGAATCCGGTTGCTGTAAGATATGCGTGGGCAGATAATCCAGATAGCGCAAATTTAAGAAATAAGGAGGGGCTTCCGGCTTCTCCATTCAGAACAAATAAATAGATATTAAAATATAATTAATTGATAATATGATAATCATGAAAGCACAAATGTACTGCAAACATCTACTCCTGGCGTGTGGGTTGATTAGTCTTGGAGCATGTAGCAACAAGATACTTCCTTATAAGAATATGTCTCTGAGCTTTGAACAACGGACAGAAGATCTGGTGTCCAGAATGACGTTGGCAGAGAAGGTTGAAATAGTACGGTATGATTCACCTGAGATTACACGTCTTGGTATTCCTGCACATAATTTCTGGAATGAATGTTTGCACGGAGTAGCTCGTTCGGGAAGAGCAACTGTCTTTCCTCAGGCCATTGGTATGGCTTCTATGTGGGATAGTGATGGCATGTTTACCATTGCAGATGCAATTTCAGATGAGGCTCGTGCAAAACATCATGAGTACGCTTCTCGTGGTAAAAGAGGAATCTATCAGGGACTTACATACTGGACTCCTAATATCAATATATTCCGTGATCCACGTTGGGGGAGGGGAATGGAAACGTATGGTGAAGATCCTTATTTGACAGGTGAACTGGCTGTTCCTTTTATCAAAGGTTTGCAGGGAAATGATCCTAAATACTATAAACTTATAGCTACCGCAAAACACTTTGCCGTGCACAGCGGACCGGAATCTACCCGTCACTCTTTCGATGTATGGCCTAGTGATTATGATATGTCAGAGACCTATACCCCGCATTTCAAGAAAACAGTAGAGGAAGCAAAAGTTTACTCTGTGATGTGTGCTTATCAAAGTTTCCGCGGTGCACCTTGCTGTGGAAATAAGTTTCTCGAAGAGATGCTTCGCAAACAATGGGGATTCAAGGGATATATCGTGTCCGACTGTTGGGCTATCCGTGATTTCTATGAGAAAACAGCACATCACGTAGTTGCTACTCCCGAAGAAGCCGCTGCTATGGCTATTAAATCGGGTACGGATCTTAACTGTGGTGATACCTATCTCCATTTGCAGAATGCTGTTAAACAAGGATTGGTTACAGAAAAAGAACTGGATATTTCGGTGAAACGTATCATCCTTGCCCGTATGAAACTGGGACAATTCGATTCTCAGGATATGGTTAAATACTCAAAGATTCCATACAGTGTGGTCGACAGTAAGGAACATCAGGCTTTGGCCGTTGATGCTGCCCGTAAGTCTATTGTTTTGCTGAAGAATGAAAACAATATGCTTCCTTTAAATAAAGATGTGAAAAAGGTGGCTGTAATTGGACCAAATGCAGACGATCTTGAAGTACTGTTGGGTAATTACAACGGTTATCCAACCAATCCTAAAACTCCGCTTACCGGACTTCGTGAAAAACTTCCGCAGGCAGAGGTTACCTTTGCACAAGGTTGTCAAACGGCCGAAAAACTTCCTTATTTTTCCGCTGTTCCTACAGACTATCTCTTTACTGATGTAACAATGCAGCAAAAAGGTTTGAAGGCGGATTATTATAATAACAGTGATTGGAAAGGTGAACCGGCTCATTCACGAATTGATAAGAATGTAGACTTTATTTGGCGCACAACGGCTCCGTTTGAAGATATGAAATATGACCATTTCTCAGCAAAATGGAGTGGGGTATTGGTTCCTCCCGTTACCGGTGAATATGCATTGGGTGGCGAAGGCTTTTCAGGATTTAATCTGTACGTAAATGATAAACTGGTTACAAAATGGAATGACATTCATCATCCACGGAAGGTATATGAACTGATGACTTTAGAAGCCGGAAAGGTTTATAATATCCGCTTGGAATATACACAGACTAATACTGAATATGCTATTATGCGCTTGTTGTGGGATACTCCGAAACCTAATTTAAAACAAGAAGCGCTTGATTTGGCTAAACAGTCTGATGTAGTTGTTCTTTGCATGGGACTCAGTCCGCTACTCGAAGGTGAAGAGATGCCGGTAAAGGTAAAAGGTTTTTCAGGCGGCGATCGACTGGATACTAATTTGCCAGACACGCAAACTGACTTGATTCGTGAAATTCAAAAGCTAGGCAAACCTACTGTTCTGGTCCTTCTTAATGGTAGTGCATTATCCTTCAATTGGGAAAACGAAAATATTCCTGCCATTGTTGAGGCCTGGTATCCCGGACAAGGTGGTGGAACAGCCATTGCCGATGTTCTCTTTGGTGATTACAATCCTGCCGGCCGCTTACCGCTTACTTTCTATAAATCGATTGATCAGATTCCTGCTTTTAGTGAATATGATATGACCGGCAAAACCTATCGCTACTTTAAAGGCGAACCTCTTTATGAGTTTGGTTACGGATTGAGTTACTCTACTTTTGAATATACAATGAAAGATGCTCCCGCTACAATAAAGGCCGGAGAAAATATCAAGATTACTACAGAAGTAAAAAACACAGGTAAATATGATGGTGATGAAGTAGTTGAACTGTATGTTTCTCTTCCGGGAAGCAATCTTAAAACAGCAATTCTTTCTTTGCAGGGATTCAAACGTATTCATCTGAAAGCCGGAGAGACAAAACTTGTTGAGTTTACTTTGAAACCGCTTCAGATATCTGCTCGTAACAAAGAGAACTTTGCAGTGGTAGAAGCCGGAACGGTACAAATATCAGTTGGTGGTAAGCAACCCGATGCTAAGTCGATTGCTTCCAAAGAAGTAATCCAAAAGGATATTCAGGTAACTGGAAATACTTTTTATATTCAGGAATAATTAAAATCTAGGAAGCACAACCATGAATGGCAGAATTATCCTTTGGGAATTCTGCCAAAGAAACCATCTGTGTCAATGTGCAATTTGAAAATATGCCGTCGTTTTTTTATTTTAATTGTTTATATCGAATTAACGTTAGAAATAAAAGTATATTTGGACTATCTTAATAAATATAAAATGAAAGTTTTTCTATATACACTTTTACTGGTGCTGATCCCGGGGTTTCTTTTTGCCGAGGATGGATCGCAATTATGGTTGCGCTATCAGCCACTTCCTGTGGAACAGGTGAAGAGTTTGCAGGCAAACATCACTTCTGTAATAACTGACCAGCCAAAAGAAAGTGTTGCTATCGACGAATTGCGGAGTGCCTGGAAACAGCTTACGGGAACAGAAATTTCGCTTGTTGGCTCTTTAAAGGAACATTCACTGATTATAGGAACAAGTAAAAGCAAACTTATTCAGTCGTTGGGGCTGAAGAAAGAGTTACAGGCATTAGATAAAGAAGGCTTCATTATCCGAACAATGAAGTACAAAGGAAAAGAGTACGTGGTACTTGCTTCGCAGGGAGAGAGTGGAATGTTATATGCCGTTTTTAATTTATTAAGAACAATGCAGACAAGCATTCCCTTTCCCTCTGTTTTGAATGTAAAAGAGATCCCTCTTTATAAAATAAGAATACTAAACCATTGGGATAATCTTGATGGAACAGTGGAACGTGGATATGCCGGACATTCACTCTGGAAATGGAATGACCTTCCCGGAAAGCTTTCTGCCCGATACAAAGAATATGCCCGTGCCAATGCTTCGTTGGGAATAAACGGAACGGTACTCAACAATGTAAATGCCAATCCTGAGATTCTTAGCACTGCCTATTTGCATAAAGTAAAAGTTCTGGCAAATGTGTTTCGTCCTTACGGCATTCGTGTTTACCTTTCCGTTAACTTTTCATCGCCTACAGCTTTAGGTGGTTTACCTACTTCCGATCCGTTGAATAAAGAGGTGCGGCAGTGGTGGCAGGCAAAAGCAAAGGAGATATATTCACTGATTCCCGATTTTGGCGGTTTCCTGGTGAAAGCTAATTCAGAAGGACTTCCTGGTCCGCAAGACTTTGGACGTACTCATGCTGATGGAGCCAACATGTTGGCTGATGCTTTGAAACCTTATCATGGAATAGTGATGTGGCGTGCCTTTGTTTATAAGTCCGGAATGGACGACAGAGCCGGACAAGCGTACAAGGAATTCCTTCCTCTCGATGGAAAATTTCGTTCCAATGTTATTCTTCAGGTAAAGAACGGACCTATTGACTTCCAGCCCCGCGAACCCTTTAGTCCGTTGTTTGGTGCTATGAAGCAAACTCCCATTATGCCGGAATTTCAGATTACTCAGGAATACTTGGGTGAATCCAACCACTTGGTTTATCTTGCCCCGCTTTATAAAGAATGTATGGAGAGCGATACTTATTGTTATGGGAAAGCCTCTACTGTAGCTAAAGTTACGGATGGAACACTCTTTTCTAATTCGATTACGGCCATTGCCGGAGTGGCAAATATTGGTGAGGATATTAACTGGTGCGGGCATCCGTTTGCTCAGGCTAACTGGTATGCTTTTGGTCGCCTGGCATGGAATCATGAACTCTCTTCGGAGCAGATTGCTGACGAATGGATTATGCTTACATTTAATAAGCAAAAAGAATTTGTGGATCCGGTAAAGGAAATGATGCTTACTTCGCTTGAAGCTGCGGTAAACTATATGATGCCTTTGGGACTTCATCATCTGTTTGCCTGGGGACATCATTATGGTCCCGAACCTTGGTGTGCCGTTGAAGGAGCACGACCCGATTGGCTCCCTTCTTATTATCACAAAGCCGACTCTTTAGGGATTGGTTTTGATCGTACACTGACCGGAAGTGGTTCGGTGGGGCAATATAACTCACCTTTGAGGGAAGAATTCAATGATCTGAACACTTGTCCGGAGCAACTAATCCTTTGGTTCCATCATGTACCGTGGAGTTATAAAATGAAAGATGGACATACTTTGTGGAACGAGCTTTGCTATACGTATGATAAGGGAGTGCAGCAAGTGCGCGAGTTTCAAAAGACATGGGATAAAATGGAACCTTATGTAGATGTACAACGCTTCAAAGAAGTACAATTCCGTTTGAGAATACAAAGCAAGGATGCCGTTTGGTGGAAAGATGCTTGTCTGCTCTACTTTCAAACTTATTCCCGTCTGCCCATTCCTTACGATATAGAACGTCCTGTGAATGGGTTGGACGATTTGAAGAAGATAAAATTGAATTTACTACATCATAATTAGAATAATAATGGAAAAGACCTGGAGATGGTTTGGTAAAAATGATAAGATTACACTTGCCATGCTCAGACAGATAGGAGTGGAGGGCATTGTGACTGCCTTGCACAATGTGCCCAATGGTGAAATATGGACAATCGAAGCTATTAACGAACTTAAAAATTATATTGAAACGGCAGGTCTTCGATGGTCGGTTGTTGAGAGCCTTCCTGTAAGTGAAAGCATTAAATATGCTGGATCGGACAGAGATCAGCTAATAGCTAATTATAAAGTGAGTCTTGCTAATCTGGGAAAAGTCGGTATGAAGACTGTTTGCTACAATTTTATGCCGGTAATAGACTGGATTCGTACCGATTTGGAACATCCATGGCCCGACGGAACCAGTTCGCTTTACTTCGATAAAATACGCTTTGCTTACTTTGACTGCTGCATTTTGAAACGTGAAGCATCCTGGATGGACTATACTCCCGAAGAACAGGCAAAGGTTAATGAGCTTGATAAAACAATAACCGAAGCAGAGAAAGATGATTTGATTAACACCATCATTGTTAAGACTCAGGGATTTGTCAACGGAAACATAAAGGAAGGCGACCAGAACCCTGTGTCTATCTTCCGCCGGTTACTCGATCTGTATAAAAATATAGATAAAGATGCTCTTCGAGCCAATATGAAATATTTTCTCGAACAAATTATGCCTGTATGTGATGAATATGGAATAAACATGTGCGTGCACCCTGATGATCCTCCTTTCCAGATGCTGGGCTTACCGCGCATCGTTACCGGTGAAGCAGATATAGACTGGTTTCTCCATGCGGTGGATAATCCGCATAATGGACTCACCTTCTGTGCCGGATCTTTAAGCGCCGGACTTCATAATGATGTGCCCACCCTGGCAAAAAAGTATGCCAACCGCACTCACTTTGTACACTTGAGAAGCACAGAAGCTACACCTGACGGTAACTTTATGGAATCATCCCATTTGGGCGGAAGAGGACACATTATAGAGCTAGTACGTATTTTTGAAAAAATGAATCCAAACGTTCCTATGCGTGTGGACCACGGACGATTGATGCTGGATGATGGCGACAAAGGCTATAACCCCGGTTACTCCTTCCATGGACGCATGTTTGCGCTGGCTCAGGTAGATGGAATAATGGCAACAGTTAAAGATGAATTGAAGAATAAGTAATTAAAAATAGTTAGTATGAATGAATTATTTAATATAGCCGGTAAAGTAGCTATAGTAACCGGAGGTTCCGGTGTATTAGGTAGTAATATCTCCCGGAGTTTATTAGAAGCCGGAGCAAAGGTCTTTATTATCGGAGCTCATAAGGAAAGTGTAGATAAGGTATTGAATGAGTTTTCTTCTTTAGGCGAAATCAAAGGTGTTCCTTGCAATGTGCTTGATATGGAAGAGCTCAACAAAGTGAAAGAAATGGTTATCAGCCAATGGAGTAAAATTGATATTCTTGTAAATGCAGCCGGTGGAAATATTCCCGGAGGAACACTTACAGAGGGGCAGACTATATTTGATATGAAGATTAATGACATGAATAAAGTTATTGATCTTAATTTGAATGGTTCGGTTTACCCATGTCTGGTTTTTGGTGAAGTGATGGCAAAGCAGGGATATGGAAGCATTATCAACGTTTCTTCAATGGCTACATTTGCCGCACTAACCCGTGTACCCGGATATTCTATTGCAAAGAGCGGCATTGAGATTTTTACGAAATGGATGGCTATGGAGATGGCAACAAAATTCAGCGAAAAAATCAGGGTAAATGCTATTGCTCCCGGATTCTTCATCGGAAATCAAAACAGAGCTGTACTTATTAATCCGGATGGATCATTGACTGACCGCAGTCAGAAGGTTTTGGCAAAAACTCCAATGAAGCGTTTCGGAGATATCAAGGAATTAAACGGAGCTGTTCAATTTCTATGCAGTGATGCAGCTAGTTTTATTACAGGTGTAGTTTTGCCTATTGATGGTGGCTTCAGCTCTTTTAGCGGAGTGTAATCCTTATGACATAGAGAATAAGAAAGGCATCCATTTTGGGGTGCCTTTCTTATTTACCCCCTTTGAGATAAATAATTAAAATAAAATATTACTTTTACGAACCTAACTTCAATACTTCGTTAAATAATTAATCAACCCCTTGTAAGACAAGGCATTATCTTTGGTTTTTGTCATAGAAAAAATTGGTTAAGTCGCTAATTTTTAGTACTTTTATAGTATTCGACGCTATAGAAAATATGATAAAATCAAGCATACTTAACCAATATATGGATATCTGTAAGGATGTTCTTTCTGAAATGGAAACAAAGTTAAATAAAAGTTTCAAAGAATTCATTATTGAAACATTATTATTGTATATGGTAATCTCCCAAAGAATAAATTATCTTCAACTAGGAAGATACAGTCACTCCTGTGAGCAACGCTTTAGAATGAATTCAGCCAAGGAATTTGACTGGCTTTCATTCAACTTGTCTCTTTCAAAAAGGATTCTGACAGGAACCAGGAAAGCCATAGCTATTGATCCAAGCTATATTTCCAAATCCGGTAAACAGACTCCATGGATTGGTTATTTCTGGTCTGGCTGTGCAGGCGCTGCAAAACGAGGACTAGAGATTTTAGGAATCGGTTTGATTGATGTTGACCACAAGGATTGCATATCCTTAGAAGCTGTTCAAACACCTGATTCTATAACTCTTGAAAATTATGACGGAAACCTTATAAGTTGGTATTTGGGTGTTCTTGAGGAAAAAGCAACTAAACTGCTGAGTGTCACAAAATACATTGTTGCAGATGCTTATTTTTCCAAGAAGAACTTCACTGATGGCCTTGCCAAACTCGGATTTCATCTAATTTCCCGTTTTCGTGATGACGCTGTTCTATTTTATCCAACCACGCAACAACCTACAGGAAAAAGAGGGCGACCAAAACTATATGATAGCAAAATTGATTTTGCCAACTTAGATTTAAACAGGTTTGAGAAGATCAATTTACTACATATAGACAAAGGCAATCTTTATACCACAATAGCATATTCCAAATCCTTGAAACAAATGGTAAAACTAGTAATTTGGATTTCTGATAACGGGAAAAGACATAAACTCTATTTCTCTACCGATATCAATCTTTCCGGTAAAGATGTGATAGAAACATATCGCACTCGTTTCCAGATTGAGTTTAATTTTAGGGACGCCAAGCAGTTTACCGGATTGAACCAGTGTCAGGCAAGGAATCTATCTAAGCTGAAGTTTAATTTTAATGCGTCATTAACAGCTGTGAATGTGGCAAAGCTCGTTGCTAAAGAGAAAGGAATAAGCTTTTCGATGGCTTCACTTAAAACGATGATGCACAACGCATTCCTGCTTCAAAGATTTATTTGCGTGTCTGGCATTAGACCAAACAAGAGATTAAATGACAAACTTTTCAAAGAACTTATTGAGTTTGCTGCTATTGCAGCATAGCTTGATACTATTTTATTAACGAACTATTGTAACTTATAACTAATAATTTAATGAAAAAACGAACTCTAATTATTGGAATGATGGCATTGGCACAGTGCACTATTCTAAATGTGGAAGCGCAAGTCCGTCACGAGTTGAAAGTGCCGAACATAGAGAATTACATAACACTGAAGTGTGATTTCCATATTCACACTGTTTTCTCAGACGGATTAGTATGGCCCACTGTTCGTGTAGATGAAGCGTATTGTGAAGGACTAGACGCTATTGCCATTACAGACCATTTGGAATATCGCCCTCACAAAAAAGATATTGTAGCCGGGCATGGACGTTCTTTCGAGATTGCAGAAAAAGCGGCTAAAGAAAATAATATCATTCTAATTCGTGGAAGTGAAATAACCCGACCTATGGCGCCGGGGCATTTTAATGCTATTTTTCTGGATAATAATGATTCTCTGGATAAGAAAGAGTGGAGAGATTCCTTCAAGGCGGCAAAGGTTCAGAATGCATTTATATTCTGGAATCATCCCGGATGGGATGCTCAGCAATCTGACACCACTAAATGGTGGCCTGAGCATACTGAATTATACAATGCCGGCTGTATGAATGGGATTGAAGTAGCCAACGGTAGTGAATATTATCCGGAGGCTCAACGTTGGTGTCTGGATAGGAAACTGACTATGCTTGGAAACTCGGATATACACCAACCAATTCAAACTGATATTGATTTTGCAAAAGGCAAACATCGCACCATGACTTTTGTTTTTGCAAAAGAACGTTCATTAGAAGGAATACGCGAAGCATTGCTCAATAGGCGAACAGCGGTTTATGTTGGCGATAACATTGTAGGAGAGGAAAAATACCTCAAAGAAATATTTGAGAATGCAATAGAAATATTGAATATAGACAAAACAGAGAAAAGCGTGAAGATTACTTTCAAAAATAAATCTGATCTTACTTTCAATTTATTAAAAACAGAACATCAATCCGACGTGGTTTATTTCCGCAATTATACTATTGAACCTAACTACCGCCACACCGTTGTGGTAAAATTACAGAATGGATTACAAGATGGTGATGTGAACTTTGAAGTAACCAATTTACTTGTTGAACCTAATCAAGGATTAAAATGCACTTATAAAATTTCAGTTCGCTGATAGAATAAAAATATAGAGAAAGAAAATATTTCTTAATGTAACTTTCTGGCTTTAGCTCTGACGGAGGCTTATCATTAGTTGGCGGATATAATGTTGCAACTTCTGTTAATCTTGGGCAATCTGACCATTCCTTGAATACCTGACCTTATATAAATAATATTTTAGGATTTGTGTTTGTATATGATAATTGCAAGTGAATCAGATATATAATTAGATATTATTTATATCTATAAATTATCTAAAATTTATAGGCCAATGATTGTCTATTTATTGATGAATAATTTGAATTCTATTGGACAATAAATTGAATTTATTGGTGAATGCATTTATTTTGTTTTATTTAAAATTTAAGAACTTATTTATTTGACAATATCCGAGAATTATTATTTATAATAAAAAATTAAAGAAACAGCCTGTTTCAACATTATATGTTTATATTATTTAGATGTTGGCTACTATGATTTATAAAAAAAATAAAGAAACCTGCGATACTGCGGCATATTACTATGAATGTTTATCGCAGGAACCTAACCAGAAAAGTAAGTAATGAAATTAATTAATGAGAAGTAGCTAAGATAATAAGTGATGCTACTCCAAGTATTGTACCAACTATTTTCTTAGAATCATTGTTTTTGTGGCAATGATTATTGTTTCTGTAGTCTCTGTCTCTGTTTTCTCTGTTTTTATTGTTGTGGCAGTCGTTGCGATCGTACTCTTCATAATCGCGATTATCGCGGTTATTGTACTCTCTTGATTCTTCGTATCTGTTATTGTTATTATCCCGATTCCTATAGCTTTCATAAACCTCAACCCGTATCTCACTGTGGCTACCCTTGTGGTTGCCGTTGTTATGTCCACCCTTGTTTGAAGCCATGCTTACTGAGCTCATTGTAACCATCATGATGGTAGCCAATGTAAATATTATCTTTTTCATAACAACATGTTTTAATTGTTAATACCCTTTGTTTTTTTGTTATGCAACAAAAGTAGGGCGAGATAATTCCCCCGGATAGTGATATTCCCCATTCTTTGATAGGAATTTCCCTAAACAGAAAGATTGGTAAAATTCTATATATTGACCGGAGCGTATCTATGGGTGACTTTCTTTTTAGAACGGTTATATCAAATCAGTGGAATAAATAAGTGAATTATCTAAAATATAGTCACTAACCTTGCAACTAATTGAATGGATAGTGCGTCTAATTATTAGAGCGATAATAAAAAGAAAAAGCGATTAAGATCTATTGGATTATAATAATTAAAATTTCTGATTATGAAAAAGATTGTTTTAAGTTTCAGCGCATTAGTAATTAGTATTACTATTTGTTCATTGTTTGTTAGTAATCCGGCAGCAAATGCTCAGAAGTCTCAAAGTTTTGTCAATGACAAAAGCAAATATAAAGAAACAGTATCTATAAATGGCTCAGCTTCATCTGTTAACACCTCTGATTTTAATTTTGCAGAACAAAACTCTTTAGTAACTCAAAAAAATGGAATGACTGAAGACTACACGCTTGATTCAACTCTTTTAAAGGAAGACTCTTTTCTGGTTAAAGCAATGGCTGAACGGGTAAATAGTGAAGAAAATATTTGTTTTGAAATAGCTTGTTATCAAGCTATTCATGATAAAATGGAAAAGGATATAGAGACATTCTTTCAAAACAATAGATAACGGATTAGTATATATAGGTTAGAAAGATTGGTAAAAGGGACAACAAGCCGACTATTATTTTTAGGAATAATAGTCGGCTTTATTTATTAGCTATTGTGCAATATAAGCTTTAAAGGCGTCCAGCTTATCATTCAATATCAACGATTCCGGAAATTCGGTATTGGCCAATAGTGGATAAACCAAGTCATAATTGGCAATGGCAAATGAGATATGCGCATCACTGCCCAGAATAACCGGCTGATCATATTTCTTGCACAGTTGCAATATCTCTTTGAAATTATCAGGAGCTGCTGCTTTGTTGCGATAAGGTGCCAAAGAGCTGTTATTTATTTCAAGTAGAGTGTGGTTTTCCTTTGCAGCCATCACGATAGGCTCATAATTGAGCTCAGCAGTTCCATCGCCGGGGTGGGTTATAATTTTGATATAAGGATTCCTAATGGCTCCTATCACTGCCGAGGTGTTCTGCTCTACTGTTCCGGGTGTATAGCAAAGTGAATGAAGTCCTGCAATACAGATATCCATCCGCTCCCAATAAGACTCATCGAGGTCTACGTGTCCTTCATAATCTAAAATGTTTAATTCTGAGCCTAGCATCAGTTCCACGCCATGCATATGGCGGGGAATGGTCCAAATATTGCGAAAGTAAATAGGATCGCACGTTCCCGGAATATTGGGCCCATGCTCTGTAATACCTAGTAAATGAAGACCTTTATCGGCTGCTGCCTGTGCCATTTCCTGTAAACTGCTAAACGCATGCCCACTTACTACGGTGTGTGTATGTACATCTAAAACTATATTCATAATGCTTTCTGCTGTAATTAGGTGCAAAATTAGCAAATATACCTGAAGTTGTTCGTGTTTGAACAGCTATTGTTCATTAATGAACAATAGTATTTTACGTAAATATCTGAATATTAGCATTCTGAATTTGTGGCACGCGCATTGCAATATAATAAGTGAAATGTAATATAAAATATAAAGGATGTAGATTGATTTTTATTTGCAACTATTTTAAAAGAATATACGTCTAATATTTAAATGGATGATTGAACAGAAATTAATATATAGGTAATATCATAAATTAAAATTTCAAATTATGAAAAAAATTGTTTTAAGTATCAGCACATTAGTAATCAGTATTACTATTTGTTTATTGTTTATTTGTAGTCCGGCAGTAAATGCTCAGAAATCTCAAAGTTTTGTTTATGACAAAAGCAAAGACAAAGAAACTGTATTTTTATTTGATTCAGTGTCATGTGTTCTTACCCCTCATTTGAAATATGAATTTTCTTATAATGAGACTGGATTCTTAAAAACCAAGAAGGCTTATCGTTGGAATGTTGCCACTCAGAAATGGATTCCTTCTTATTTGTTTACTATAACTATTATAGGAGAAAATCAGATTCAGGAATTTGGTAGGTGGAACAATCAAAAGAATGATTTTTCCCTTAAAAAACAAAAAGCTATTTATCACAAAGAAGCGGGAAAAGATGTATCAAATTACATTTCTTTTAGCTGGAATGATAAGAATGATAAATGGGAAATTACAGATGGTGCCCGATTTGAGAGTTACATTGCTATGATGGTTAATAATTCTGCTAAGTAGAAGCAAAAGAACTATATTTGATAACAGCACTCAGTGCAAATAGGAAGGCGGTTATTATTCAGTAAAGAATAATAGCCGCCTTTTCACTTAATGAAGATCATTGATATACTTATTTTTTTTGATATTTTTTGATGGTGCATATATTTATGCTTCAAAAATAATAATATCTTTGTTGCGGATGTAATAATTTTAGTCTTATTGATATGAAAAAGATTTTATTTTTTTTAGTTATGTTCTTTATGTTTTGTTTGGGCGATGCAAATGCTCAGGCTGCTAAAAAGAAAGTGAATTCTACAGAGCGTAAAAGGCCTTGTTTTGTTGATGAAAACAACAATAATACTTGTGATAATTATGAGTGCAAGAGTTGTAAGAGGGTAAATAATGTAAAAAATGAAAGTCTCAAAAGTAGTAACTCATGTGATGGTACAGGACGCTCTTTGAAACAGAAGAGCGATGGCAAAATTAAAAAGGTATTATTAGCCGAGAATAAGAAAAATAGACAATGAAAATGTAATAAGAATAAGCTGTTTTGATAAATGAATTCTGCGATAAACGGAATGTGTTAATACAACGTTTACCGCAGAATTTGTTTATAGAGGTTTTAATCTAATTCAATAATCATAGATGTTTTTCCTTGAACTTCAATTTTATCTTCCCAGTTAAGTTTCTTACCTGAGATGATTTCTGTTCCTGAATGACGGTCATTCAAGCATTCGGCAAAACGAATGGTTTTCAACTCTTGCTTATTGGCCTTATTATTGAGTATTACCATTACTGCTTTATCTTGTTTGATGCGGAAATAAACATAAGTTCCGTTTTCCGGGACAAATTGTTTCATCTTTCCATATTTAACCGCATCACTAGTCTTACGCCAGTTCTGGATACGTCTCATAAAGTCTTGTGCATCAATCTGATCATTGGCGAGACCTTGTTTGGTAAATGCACTTACTTTATCTTCTGCCCATCCACCAGGTAAATCTTTACGCATTACTCCATCACCTTGACTTTGGTCTCCTGTCATTAAAAACTCGGTACCTGAATACATTTGGGGAATGCCGCGGGTAGTAAGCAATAGCGCCATGGCTAGTTTATAGTTGGCAAGATTTTCCTTGAGTAGTGTGTAAAAGCGGGGAGTATCATGATTGTCGGCAAATACCATTATGTTCATAGGATTGGCCAGCAAAAAGTCCTGACTGAATATATCGTACAGACGACAGATCCCGGTGTCCCAACCTTCGCCTTCGGAGAGTGCTGTGCGTAAGGCAAAGTGCAAAGGGAAATCCATAATGGTAGGCAGGTTAGAGTTGAACTTGTCGAGATTAGGGGCATCTTTTTGCCAGTAAGCTGTCATAGCCGGATAATTTAACCATACTTCGCCCACCATGTTGAAATTAGGATATTCGGCAAGAATTTGTTTGGACCACTCACTAATGAATTTCTTGTCAGGATACTGATGTGTGTCGCTACGTACTCCGCTTAACCCCGCATATTCAATCCACCATATTGTATTTTGAATAAGGTAATTGGCTACAAACGGGTTACGCTGATTAAGATCGGGCATTGATTCTGAAAACCATCCGTCGGACATACCTTTTGCATCAATCTCTGATTTATGAGGATCAAAGTTTGTTGTACCACGGAAGTTACACATTTTTATGTTCGGGTAATTGTTCAGCCAGTCGTTTGATGGCAAATCGTTGCAGATCCACCAGTTTCTGCCACTATGGTTTACAATAGCATCAATAATCAGTTTGATATTCTTTTTCTTGCATTCGGAGGATAATTTCTGATATAGTTCGTTACTGCCAAAACGTGGGTCAACATGATAATAGTCAGTAATGGCGTATCCGTGATAAGAAGTGGCCTGCATGTTATTTTCCAACACAGGAGTAAGCCACAAAGCGGTATATCCCATTGAAGAGATATAATCAAGATGGTTGATAATTCCCTGAAGATCTCCTCCGTGACGGGCATTGGGCTCTTTGCGGTTGATGCTGTCGGGGTAACCTTTAACAAAGTCGTTTGTTGTGTCACCATTTGAAAAGCGATCGGGCATTATTTGATAGATCAGATCTCCGCTATCAAATCCTTTACGTTTGGCGGAAGCTTGTTCACGATTCTTTAGTTCATATTTGTAAGTGGTAGTTGTTTTGCTGTTTTGCTGAAAGGTAATATCAAACTTTCCGGCTTTGGCAAGCTTAGAATCGATGGACAAGTCAATAAACAAATAGTTGGGATTAGATACTTTGTTTACCTTCAAAACTTTAATGCCGGAATACTTTATTGTAACCTGATTTCTGGCAATATTCTTGCCGTAGACCAATAATTGTAGTTTGGGATTTTTCATTCCTATCCACCAACAGGTGGGTTCAACTCTCTCTACCTGAGCATGAAGGCTCGTTACCAGGAAGATGAATAAGAGAAAAAATAGTTTTTTCATCGTAAATAATTTAATGATGTTGTTTATAATAAATTTGTGATAAATAATTGCATGAGGCTCAAAATATTTTTTTCATTTTTTGATAATCAATATAATAGATAATTCTTAACGACAGGTTGTTGAGCTGTGAATGTGAGAACACATTTCTCAGATTGCTAAAATAGTCAGGAGCTGTATTCTTGTTGGCAAAAGAATAGTAGTTTTTCCACACCACCGATAGTTCGCTACCTGGTAAGAATTGCCAGATATATGTAATGTCGGAGTTAAATGAACTTGAATTAGCATTGTAATTCTTCTCTTGCCTGGTGTCCTGCATGTTGCCGTTACGTTGGAGAAGATAATAACCTTGGTAGCGAACGCTGAACCAGTAGTGTCTTAACCGCAGATTGAGCGAACTCTTGTTGGAAAGAGAGAGTTTTACCGAAATAATATTTTCCATATCAGAGATATTACGACGTCCGAAAAAGATGGAATCGCTGTTTACAGATTTATCTACGAAGCCGATTGCATTTTGTAAAAAGGACCAGGTTGCTTTATAATCGAACGAGAGACGGTCATTAACACGGTAATGTGGCTGAAAGGTCAGATAGGAGGAACTCTTGTGAAAGCGTGTGGCTTGCCAGTAGCCCACCATAGCTGTATAGGCCAGCTTTTTGCGCCAATCCGAGGAATATTCAACACCACCATAGGCTGCTGTAGGCTCCATATATTTCCACCCTTCCACGCGTGGTTCAAAGTAATCGTACTTCTTTACGGGAGTGGCACTTACATAAAACTTAATGTAATTCAACGACCTAAAGAGAAATTTTAGATTTCCTTCCAACTCAAAGCGGCTGTACTGAAATGGCTTGTAGAGACTTTCGTAGGTCATATCAAGCTCTGCGGTTATCTCGTTAAAATGTTTGGAAGGCGTGAAGCGATAATATTGCAACTTGAGTACGTTTGTTATCAGGTTATTGTTTTGCAGATAACCAAAGTCTCGTGGATTGTATGTGTCGCTTAGTATGGTATTGTTTAGTTCATAACGAAAAGCTCCTTTCACCTTAGCAAAGTTGAGGTTAAAGCGTTGGCCAAATTCATTGGAAGTGGTGTTCTCTTCCTTATCATGGATGTAACTTACAAAAGCATCACCCGACACCATATATTTCATAAAATTATATTTGAAATTAAATCCGGATACATTTGCCATGTGATGCTCATTGGGCATTGTAACATTGGTGTTCACCCAACTAATATATGATTCTTTACCTATTGTTTTATCTACTACCAAAAGGTTGTAGTTGCTTACTCCTTGTGTTACAATGCGGTGTGTGTTGCCCGTAATGCTGTCTCTTATCTGCGCATCCTGTTCCTGAGTAACAGCATTCAGCATCCCAAATCCCCATCCCTTGGATGTATAACCCGATAACTTGGTGGCATTATACAGGTTTGTTTCAGTAGGGTTTTTCTGTATTACTTCGTTAGTGCCAAGCTGTGCCGGTATTTTATCATGGTTTCGGGGCTGTCCGCCGATGCGTCGCGAATAAAAGATATCGCCTTTACTGAATAATTCGGTGCCTTCGGTGAAAAACTGGCGCTTTTCGTCGTACTTGGTTTCTACCGTGGTGAGGTTAAGAATATCATCATCCGCCCGCGTTTGTCCAAAATCGGGAATCAGCATCATGTCAAGTGTAAAGCTCTCATTGAGACCATACTTAAGATCCATTCCACCTTTGAACGTAGTTCCTTTTTTATCGAAATAAGTTGTTAAGTAGGGCATCAGTGATAGTCGGGTAGGAGGATTAATGTTTTGTAAGCCGTGCATTTCTCCAGCTTGGTTTAGCCAACCGTGTTTGTTCTTATCCACAAAATTCCATGTGATGGCTTCGCCGTTGCGCTTAATGAGGCGAAAGAAATTGATTTCCCACAGTTGTACCTCTTTTTTAGGAAATCGAAGAGCAGAAAAAGGAATCTCCATTTCGACAATCCATCCTTGCTTAGTCTTTACTACAGCGCTTTTCCACACAGCATCCCATGTTTTATGCATGGCATCCAAGTCATTTTTTGAATCCATCTGAACTCCTGCTGCCGATACCATGAATTCGGTGGAATTAAGCCCGTTGTTGTAGGGGTTCATTTCCACAGAAAAGAGGTCGGCATTAGCTTCATCACCCGAGTCTCGTTCGCTCAGTTCTGAGAAGATTGAATCGGGTTTACTATCATAGAGTATAGCTAGTACATAGATTGCCTGGTCGTCATAAAGCATTTTTACTTCTGTCTTTTGCGAAGGTATACCTCCATTGACGGGACTTTGCTGGATAAAGTCGGTAATGGTAGGAGCTTGTTCCCATGCTTTATCATCGGGAATTGCGTCAATTTTAGGCACTACCCTGGTTTTGGCTATGGTAAATTGTTTGCGTATTGGGTTTATAGTTCCCCAAGCGGGCAATGACAACAGGCAAAGGAAGAGAAAATAGTTTCTCATGGCAGGTAGAAAATGAAAAGGTTACTAAAAATTATTCTCAAAGGAAATAAATAGTTTTCATAGATGAAAATTGTTTATGCCAATGCCGTGATTTTTATGCAAACGAATAAAATAACGCTATGTTCGCATAAAAAGAGAAATGCGCGTGACCCTTAATAGTGTAGATAACATAAAAAAAACTATTTTTGTTTTATCAAACTAATATCAAAACAAATGCCTTTAACCTATAGCCTTAACAATAACCGGAAACGAGTTTTCTTCCATATCGTTTATTGGGTCAGTGTAGTTCTCTTTTTTACATTTACTTGGGGCACACGCTATAATAATTACTGGGTTTGTTTTTATAACGAGGTGATCTTTCTGCCGGTGAAAATGGGAGTTGTCTATTTCAGCCTTTATTATGTTATTCCAAAGTTACTTTTCAATAAAAAGTATATCTGTTCGGCTGTGGCATGGGTACTGATGATGTTTGTAGGTGCTATTTTACAAAGGTCGCTCACCTATTATTCTTCTATTCCGTTGCTTGGAATTTATGATGTTAATATCCCGTTCTTTGATCCTTCTGAGATTCTGCACAATGTGATCAATATTAATGCAGTAATGATTATTCCTTTTGCTGTTAAGCTTTACAGTTATTCGCTGGAAAAGGAAAACCACATTCTTTCCTTGTCGCAGGAGAAAATACAGGCCGAATTACAATTCTTGCGCAGTCAGATACAGCCGCACTTCTTCTTTAACGTGTTGAACGACCTTTATGCAATGGCTTTAAAACGGTCGGACAAAACACCGGAGATGATTCTGAAGCTGTCGGACCTGATGCGCTATGTTCTGCAAGAGTCGATAGCCGAGTGTGTGCCGGTAGAGAAAGAGATAAACTACATTCGTAATTATATTGATCTGGAGCAGCTCCGTTACGGGAAGCGTTTTTCGGTCAATTTGCAGGTAAGTGGTGATACCGTTGGTTGTAAAATAGCACCTTTATTATTGCTTCCCTTTGTGGAAAATGCTTTTAAGCATTCTACCACCAATGAAACCAGTGGGGTATGGATTAACATTAAGCTGATAGTGAATGAACATGAAATGCAATTTCGGGTTTCTAATTCTTTCGACCCTGAGGCGGAAAAGTTGAATAATATTTCGTCGGGCATTGGTATAAAGAATGTGTGTCACCGTTTGGATATATTATATCCAGGGCGCCATACGTTTGATGCGGAAACGTTGGCTCAAAGTTATATAAGTACTTTAAAAATACAATTGCTATCATGAGTCCTATACATTGTTTGTTAGTAGATGATGAAGAGCTGGCGCTCGATGTTCTTGAAATATACATTGACCAGTTAGATGGTTTCGACGTTGCAGGACGCTGTGCTAATGCACTTGAAGCAAGTCGTTTTTTACAGGAGCATTCTGTAGACTTAATTTTCCTGGATATTCAGATGCCCAAGCTCAATGGTATGGAGTGGATAAAGAGCCTGCCCAATCTTCCGAAGGTTATCTTTTGTACAGCTTTCGATAGTTTTGCACTGGAAAGCTATGAGGTGAATGCTATTGACTATTTGTTGAAGCCTGTTTCATTTGAACGATTTGAAAAGGCTATTCGCAAAGCTGCCAGCATTATTCATCGTGAGAGACGTACTACTGCTGAGGAAGAATCTATTTCAGTTCGCTCGGAACGGAAACTATATAAGATTGCAATCAATGATATTTTATACATTCATAGCCTAAGCAACTATTATAAAATAGTAACAGCCGACAAGAAGATCATTGTTTATGGTAGTCTTTCTGAATTGGAAAAGAAACTGCCGGCTCCACAGTTTCTTCGTATACATCGTTCTTACCTTGTAGCAACTAACAAAATAGAAGCAGTATCAAGTACTTCTGTTGTTCTTTGCAGAATAAGTTTACCTGTAGGGAGGAAATACCGTAGCAGTATTGATGCTCTCTATTCACAAGGCTCTGCTGAATAGATTCTGCAAAAACTACGAATGGATTGAATAGAGGTATGTCTCATGTCTGTATTATAATAGAATTTCAATAACTTCAAATGGAATATATTTATTAATAAAGTTCTTGTTGGTAGCTTTTCTACCTAATTTATATATCTGTTGCTTGTTTGGGCACAATATAGTCTTTTTTGCGTTTTTGAAATATATTTGCAATATTGTATTTTAGAAAGCTAAAATCGCTATATATTGACAATATGATTATTATATTAGCTTAATATACTTATAAATGTGACATAAATAACGGTATTGGCGTTTATATAACACCATCTTATTGCATAATAATAGGTGTTTTATCACTTTAAATATGTTAATGAATGTTCATAGCAAAAATAATAGTATGTTTTAAAACATTTATAGCCAAAATATTTGCATGTTATAAAACATATTTATATCTTTGTACCATCGAAAGATAAAAAGAATAGCAGATAATACAATGAACACACAACTCAGGGTATTGTCTGCTTTTTTTTTATTTATTGTTTAATTAAAATTTTAAGTTATGAAAAAATTATTAGTTTTAGTGTTAGCTGTATTCGGATTTGCAACAGCTACGTTTGCAGGAAGTCCAAGTAGTTTTATCTACAAGTTGAACAACGAAAAGACATTTAACAGAGTAGCTTCTTATTTGAGTGTGAACTCTGAACAAAAAGATGGTTTACAGTTTGTGTTTAACGAAGCTGAAAAAAGAATGGAAAGAGCTACTGCAAAAGGCGTTACATTGGAAGAAGCAACAGAAAAGGCGCTTTATTTTAACTTGGCTAATGCTAAAGTGATTTTGTCAGGAGATCAGTATTTTAAATTTGTTTGCCTTTTAAATTTGTCTATCAATAATGAAAAAGAAAGAGAACTACTCGCAGAAAATTAAGATATGTATATCTAACTGTGTAATTGGAAAAGAAGAGTCTAAAAAATAGGAACTCTTCTTTTTTTTTGTCTATATACTAAGTTTACCTTAATATAACTTTCATTCCCGATGAAGGTTTTTTTTATTCTTCTCTTTTTTGCTTGTCATTAAAGTTATTGTGTTTATTTGTTTTGACGGGCAATCTAATCAATCAGAATATCTGCTGCCGGAATAACCTTGATTTTATATTTTGTCTGAGTTAAATCTGTCCAAAGCTAATAATAAAAATCAATTAATGTTTTAGCGGAGCAGCAAGGATGGTTGGCTGTGGTATGGCAATCACTAACCACGGTAATATTATAATCTTTGAAAGGGTCGACTTTACAGTCGTGTCTACACAATGATACCTGGCACAGCCGGTTATGTATAATTCTTTAATGGCATATTTGGCTAAAACCTCAGTAAGATTTGTTTTATAAAAGGATTCATTGGCTTGTTTTCTAATAATTATATCTTCAGGATGAACGGGTAGTTGGGATACAATTTCCCACTCTTCGGTGTTGGGATAGCAATAACCGGAATATGAAAAACAGGAGAATAAAATAAATTCATTGGAGAATGGATTTATTTTATTCTCCAATAGATTAGTAATGATAGCTCAATAAATAATAAAAAAAGCAGGCTGTAACAGATCAACTCTGTCACCGCCTGCTTAACAATCAATCTAAGTATTATTTATTCTTTTTACTTTTGTCGGGGAATGCAGGGATAGCAGGAATTTCCTGTCTTTCTGTTTTTAGCTTATCTAAAGCTACTTCAATGGCTTTATTTAACTGCTGATCTTCACCTGTATATTCTTTATAAGGATCATTCTCCAGTTCAATGTTTGGTTCCACACCTCTTCCTTCAATGATGAAACCACTGCCATCGGCAGCATAAGGAGCATAAGACGGAGTTACAATGGAGCCGCCATCCACAACGGGAACTGTGCCACTGTAACCAACTACGCCTCCCCAGGTACGCTTGCCAATCACTGTTCCCAGCTTGTTGTATTTAAAACGGTAGGGGAACAGGTCGCCGTCAGAAGCTGAATATTCATTTATCAGTAACACTTTGGGGCCCATAAATGTACCTACAGGGTTTACTGATCCTTCTTTTTGTCCGGCATGCATGGTGAAGAAAGTTGGAACACGCATCAGTCTCTCAATAATCATTGGCGATACGTTACCACCGCCATTGCCGCGGTCGTCAATAATAAGTGCTTTCTTCATCAGTTGCGGATAGTAGTGTTTCACAAACTCATTCAGTCCGTCAACTCCCATATCAGGAATATGAATGTAACCCACTTCTCCATTTGTTGCTTCATTCACCTTGCGGGTATTTTCTTGTACCCAGTTATAATAATTCAGTTTGGCAACATCGGCCAGCGGAGTAACCAGAACGGTGCGGGCTCCCTTTTCGGAAGGAATGGTGTTTACTGTAAGTTCAGTAGTTTTTCCGGCCAGTCCAATCAATAGTTCCTGAGGATCCTTAACATCTTTCAGTGAATGTTCGTTGATAGCAATAATGTAATCGCCCTTCTTCACGTTAACTCCCGGCATGG
This sequence comes from Bacteroidaceae bacterium, assembly GCA_963667395.2. Lineage (GTDB taxonomy): Bacteria > Bacteroidota > Bacteroidia > Bacteroidales > Bacteroidaceae > Bacteroides. The sequence goes on along the minus strand of CAXXJL010000001.1, from coordinate 1,508,744 downwards.
TGAGCGGAGAACGGGTTGATTTATCCCAGTTGGCTCCTGCGGTAATGGATTCAACCTTGAAGTAACCGGAAGCATCTTTGGTGAAGTTTGCTCCCAGCATACCCATTTGAATACGGGTAGGAGTGGGGTGTTCGCCATTCTGTGAATATGCATGACCAATGCTTAGTTCGCCAATCATTTCACCAATGATATAGGTGAGGTCGGTACGGTGATTCACATAAGGAATCAGAGCTTTGTATTTCTCATAAACCTTGTTCCAATCAACACCGTGCATATTGGGCGCATAGAAGAAATCGCGCATCTGTCTCCAGCTTTCGTTGTAGATCTGCATCCATTCCTGATGATAGTCTATCCGTTTTTTGAGGTCTCCCAGATTGATAGGCTCGTTGATGTTTACGGCTGCTGTTGGAACATCAATAACCTGCATTTTCTGCTCTTTTATGGCTAGTGCTTTTTTATATCCATTACCAAAAACAATGTTTACGCCTAAATCAGTCTCGACTTTCTTTTCAAGATCGTAAACAAAAGTACTTCCTCCACGGTTATAATATACCTTTTGTCCTACCATGTGAAGGTTACGGTAATAGCCTGCCTGAATAGGTAATTCAACGGCATCCTGGAAACTGTAACTTATAATGTCAGCTTTCTTTTCAAATCCTTTCTTCACTACGCCTGTCTGCTTAAAAATTTCCTCTTTGGGTGGAGCTGTCTGGCCAATCATGTCATTCACAGGTGTAAAAGGGATCTTGGCATCCGACTTTATTGGGAGAATGTAGACCTTACACATGTTGTTGTACACGTGGTTCCATTCTGTTTCGCTATAAGTGGGATTAAATGTGCGTGCCGACTGGAATACAAGATATTTACCGTTAGAACTAAAGTTGGGCGTACCGGAATTGTACCATCCGTCAGTAATGACGTGTTTCTCACCAGTTGTTACATCGTAAACAATTACGTTATTCATAGCCTTTTCCGGACGGGCATAAGTAATGAAGCGACTGTCGGGCGACCAGTTAAATTCATCAATGATTCCCACTCCCGATTCTTCCACTAAAGAAGTTTTTCCTGTGGCTATATCAGTAATGTTGAGTGTGTTTCTCTTGTCGCTCCAAAGAATCTTCTGAGAATTGGGCGCCCATGAATAGTCAATGATGTAGGTCTTTATATCTTTGGTCACAGTTTTCTCTTCTCCTGTAAGTACGTTGTGCACGTAGATGCGGAACTCGCCATCCTTATCGGATACGTAAGAGTACTGTTCGCCATCGGGAGACCAAAGCGCATTCTGATCATTTGCATCCGATGAGTTAGTGAGATTATAAGTGATTCCTTCTTTTCCAGGCAGAGAAAAAATATCTCCACGAGCTGTAAGAAGTACCCGTTCGCCATTAGGCGCTACACTGTAAGAGGAAATCTGAGCACTAACGTCCTTCCATTCCGGACGAGAATACTCCTGATCGTTATTAATATCGACCGTTACTTTACTTGCTGTTTTAGTTTTTGTGTCGAATAGGTAAATGTAACCGCCATACTCGTACACAATCTGATCTCCACCGATGGTAGGGAATTTAATATCGTAGTCTTTGTAAAAGGTAAGCTGTCTGGTTTGCTGGGTGGAAAGCTGATAAACGTAGAGGTTCATCACATCATCCTGGTCGGAAATAAAATAAATCTCATCTCCGTTTTGGTTCCACATAGGGAATACATCCTGTCTCACATGGTTAGTGATCTTTTTTGACTCCTTGGTGTTGAAGTTGAAGATGCGGATATCATCGGCCATTCCTCCCTGATATCTTTTCCAGGTACGGAATTCGCGGAATACATAGTTGTAGGCCAGTTGTTTTCCATCCGGTGAATAAGTTGAGAACCCTCCGTTCTTTAAAGAGATTTCTGTAGGAACACCTCCGTCAATGGGAACAGTGAGCAATTGGCCGGTAAAGTCATTGAAAGTATTCTGACGAGTACGGAACAAAACACTCTTTCCATCGCGTGTCCAGTCCATCACAATATTGTTGGGCCCCATTCGGTCACCAAGATCATCACGACCTAAAGTTGCCGTATATGTGAGTCGCTTAGGCTCTCCACCTTCCGCAGGCATAATAAACACTTCCGTATTTCCATCATACTGACCGGTAAAAGCAATTTGTTTACCGTCCGGAGAGAAATGTGGAAACATCTCATAACCGATATTTGAAGTTAATTTACGAGCTGTTCCTCCAGATTTATTCACAGAATAAAGATCGCCTGCATAAGAGAATACGATCTTATCGCCATGAATATTGGGAAAACGCAGCAGTCTTGCTTCATCCGCACAGACAGTTAATGTTGCGGAAAGGGCCAGCATACCTAAAAAGAATTTTTTAATCATAACTCTATTTTAATAATGATTGCAATATAAATTAATTACTACAATACAAATATATACAAATTATGTGTATTAATATTCTTTATATGTAAGAAAAGAAAAACGATGTTTGATTATCTGACAATATTTATATTATTTGAAGAATAAAACACTACTTTTGCACTGTTTTTGGAATAAAATGAATCAAAATGCAATCAATTATCCGTTTGGGCGGGGGAGTGGCCCGCAATGAGATGTACCGCTTTACTCATCCCTTAACTATGAATCTGGCAGCTGGGGAACACTTGGCAATTGTTGGTCCCAATGCAAGTGGAAAAAGTTTACTGATAGATACTTTATTGGGAAAATACCCATTGAAAGAAGGTATACTTGAATATGATTTCTCTCCGTCCGTTACAAATACGGCTTATGATAATATAAAATATATTGCTTTTCGTGATACGTATGGGGCTGCTGATGCTAATTACTATTACCAGCAAAGATGGAATGCACACGATCAGGATGATACTCCGTTGGTGAAGGACTGTTTGGGTGAAGTAACCGATACTCAATTATGCGATGAGCTTTTTGAACTCTTTGCCATTGAACCGATGCTGGATAAAAAAATGATTCTCCTTTCTAGCGGTGAACTTAGAAAGTTTCAGTTAACGAAAACATTGCTGACAAACCCTCGGGTGCTGGTAATGGATAATCCGTTTATTGGACTAGATGCAAAGACCCGGGATTTATTGCATGATGTACTGCAAAGACTAACATCCAAATCTTCTTTTCAGATTATTCTGGTACTCTCCATGCTCGATGATATTCCAGATTTCATTACTCATGTGATGCCTGTTAAGAAGCGCACTTGCGGGGAAAAAGTTACTCGTAAAGAGTATTTTAATGAATACAAGCCTAATACAAGTCCGGCACTGTGTGAGGAAAAAATACAAGGAATTATAGATTTGGAGTACGGTGATCAGCTATTCGATTCGGAGGAGGTGGTAAAACTAAATAAGATTTCTATCCGTTATGGCGACCGCACTATTCTGAAAGAACTTGAGTGGCAAATTCTTCGTGGACAGAAGTGGGCACTTTCAGGTGAGAACGGAGCGGGAAAATCTACTCTGCTCAGTTTGGTTTGTGCGGATAATCCACAGTCGTACGCTTGCGATATCAGTCTTTTCGGTAGGAAACGTGGATCAGGTGAGAGTATTTGGGAAATTAAAAAGCATATTGGTTATGTTTCTCCGGAAATGCACCGCGCTTACCTAAAAAACCTGCCAACAATAGATATCGTAGCTTCCGGATTGCACGATTCAATAGGACTCTATAAGAAACCACGCCCCGAACAGATGTCAATTTGTGAATGGTGGATGGATATATTTGGCATTCTTGACCTTAAAGACCGTCCGTTCCTGCAAATTTCATCAGGTGAACAACGCTTGGTTCTTCTAGCCCGTGCATTCGTAAAAGATCCCGAACTCCTTATTCTTGATGAACCTCTCCACGGACTGGATACCAGCAACCGAAGAAGGGTAAAGGCTATTGTAGAGGCTTTTTGCGCAAGAAAGGATAAAACGATTATCTACGTAACGCATTATGAAAATGAGCTGCCTGTTTCAATAACAGACAGACTCATGTTGAAGAGGCACAGGTAAGCTTATAAAATAGTTACTCTTTGTAAAAGCTCACTTGCCCAGTTAATTTCAGCGGAAGCCCATGCAATATCCTCTGAGTCATGCGTTTGTTCCTTAAAATTAGTAAGATTATCAATATAGTTCTGTATAGCAGTAGCTGCTTTTGCTAGCTTTTTCAAACGCATTAGTACCAGAATTTCCTGTTTGTCTGTGTTTAGATTGGGTGTTTCTGCCATTGATCTAGCTTGTTGAATTAGTGACAGGCTCTCCATGTTTTTTTCTTCCGTATTATACATACCCATAGTTGCTTTGGCCAGGATTACGTAATCGCCATCCGTAGCAACTTTCTGGTTTATGTTTTTCTTTGCAAAAGAAGCAGCTTCTGCAAAGTGCTTATTGTTTATCTGAATAATTGCATTAAATGTATTTACGCTGGAAATAGCTTTCTGATAAGAATGGCTGGCAAATTCATGATATTCGCCTAAACGTTCAATACGTTTGCCAAACTCTGCATAAGTTCCGTATCTAGAGAGAGTGTAATAATCCTTATGATCCAAATAATAGTTTTTTATCTTGTTAAGTGCCGAAGGTAGTGCTGAAGGATCCATATTCTTCATACTAAGAAATTCCATGGCACATTTATCGGCTATCTTTTCCTGCGAACGGCTATAGGTCATTCCCATTCGTTTATTCATGCTATTAACAATAGCTGCCGATACAAGTACTGCAGCAACACTGGCTGCCCCGGGAACATAATATTCATTCTTATCCATAAGATATTCTTCACCTGCTGCCAGTACACCTGCTGCAACGCTACCCCAGAATATTGCAGCCTTTTCGCGGGCCCGTTCTTTATTAACATTGATAACCGAGTGATCTAATACATGGTGAGCTACTTCGGAAGCTATTATTGCTGTTAGTTCCTGCTCCGAATCTAAAACAGAAAGTAATCCGGTGGTAACAATTAGCGAACCATCCGGTTGCATGTAACTATCAGGATTGGGCGATTTAAGAATATGTACGTTTAGGTTTTCGGTTCTTTTGTCATTGAAGCTTTGATAAATTACGGATGCAAAAATGGAATTAACATAATCTTCTATATATGAATCTTCATACAGCAGACGTGAATTATTCATCTTATTTATATAATCTGCAGCTTCTTCTTTTAATTCCTGCCGAAGATTATACTGATATCCCTTGTAAATTAATGTTCTGTATAAATCTGCCTGAAATGCTTTACTTTCCCAGAAAGATTTATTGTCTGTAGGTTCTAAATTTAATATACCAAACAGACTATAAGGAATCCCAACCTGAAGATTGTTTATATTAACGGCAGCGTATAATTCTTCATTGTCTTTAGCTGTTCCAAATTTAACAACTCTGCTTAAATTGAATGGAGTGCCTGCCTTATATACATCGTAATCTTTTTTTAATGTGCCATTTATGTTGAAAGGGAAACTTTCCACAATTCTTTGTGCGCTGACATTATATGCTGTCAGACAAAGGATACACAAGATAATTAGTTTTTTAATTTTCATATAATAGTTTAGTTGGGTTATATTGCCCTAAAGATATATGAAAGAATAAAATAAAGTATTCCTTACACCTCATTTTTAGTATATTTTACACATTAAGTTTAAATATAGAGTGTATTTGCTAATTACTATTTATTAGTTATAGCTATTATCCACAATGAAAGTAGGTTTCTACAACTTCTTTCATCTTCATATGGTCGTTCTTTGATTCCTCGCGTAATGTTGTATCTTTATAAGCTTTCAGCTTGCGGATAACTCCATCAATCATACTTGGACTAAATACATTATACTCTTCAAAGACGACGCGTTGCTTTTGTAGGCAATTGGCCGAAGCATAGCAACTGTCGGGCAGTTGTTCCAAAGTCTTTAATCGTTCCAGATTCTCGGTCCGGTGAATATCTACGTTTACGTACGTCTTTTCGGCAATGCTCAAAGCATCCTTTATTTCAAAGCCATAACGACAGGCAACTGCCAGGCTAGCCAGTAATTGATAAATATCTGCCGAGCCATCCGGTGAACGCATCTCAACGGTTTGCTTTTCGGTAGTATTATAGTTACTGGGTGCTTCTTGTGGATTTGCCAAGACACACATATCTTTCTTTGCCGACCAACCCAATGGTACGCGAACCAGAACAGAACGGTTACGGTCTCCCCAGCAAATGTTGGTTGGTGCTTCCTGATGCGGAACCAAACGGAAATAAGAAGTAGGGGTAGTGTTGCCAAAAGCGGTAATGGAAGGAGCAAGGCGCATCATTCCCGCAATGGCTTTACGTGCGGTGTCTGATAATACACCGTTTTCCAACATTTGATTCTTGCCATCTTTAGTCATGCGCATGTGAATGTGTAAACCCGAGCCGGCTTTCCCTGCGGTAATCTTCGGTGCGAAAGTAATATTATATCCATATTGGCAAGCCAGATTACGGATAACCCATTTTGCAATCATCAACTGATCGGCCGCATCTTCTGCCGGAGAAGGTAGAAACTCAATCTCATTCTGCTCAAAGATTAAGTTGTCTTGTGTAAAATTACCAACCTCAGAGTGCCCGTATTTAATCTTTCCGTTGGCTTGAGCAATGTATTTCATACATTCAGTACGGAACTGATTGGACTTGTTATATGGGCCCGATTCGTGATATCCATGTTGGTCTGTTGCAGGAAACAAGCCATTATCAGGTGCAATAACGTAATACTCCAGTTCGCCCATTGCTTCAAACTCCATTCCTGTTACCTTGGTAAAAGCCCTGCAAGCTTTATGCAGAGTATATTCCGGTGAACTTTCAAGCGGTTCCCCGTCTTTATTGAAAAAAGAGCAAAGCATGGTTAGTGTGGGTATCTCCGCAAATGGATCAACAAATGCAGTCCGAAAACGTGGAATAGCATATAAATCGCTACTTCCTGCTTCAATAAAGGAAAAAAGACTGGAGCCGTCTACTCGTTCGCCGCAGGTTAGTATGGCATTTAGGTAGGCGGCATCATTGATAACAAAGTTCAAAGTTTTTAGCCTTCCATCACCTGCAGGATACATGAAATTGATCATTCGAATTTCATTTTCTTTAATGAAAGAGATTATATCAGCTTTGGTAAACTCTACAGGAAGTTTTTGCAGGAATTGCACCAATGCATTGGAATTCATTTCTAGTTGGTTATTCATATCTCTGGTCAATTATTTAAGGTTGATAATAATCAAAGATATGAATAATAATCAAAATGTCAATATAATATCTGAATATTTTTGAATGCTTTTGCTATGTGCTATGATTGCATGTACTAGTGGTGTATTTTGATGTCAAAAAGGAAGTAAGGCGAGCCGTTGTACCCATAAGTTCAGGCGCTCGTGTTTTGATTAAAAAAGGGTGTAAATTCAAATCTCTCTTTAATGCTTAAAAATGGCTGCTTTCTAATTTTTATTCTCCTGTACAAAACAATGCATTCTTTTGTACAGAAGAATGCATTGTTTTGTACAAAAGATATCTTTCTTTTGTACAAGGATTCAAAAATGTGCCTTTAGTAAATTTTGAACTAAAGGGAAAGATTAAAAAAGGTAGACGAGACAGTAGGAGATAAATTACTTTTTCCAACGTTTTAATGTAGGGAAGAACTGTTTCATTTGAACGATAGCTTCTTCTTTAGTGTACTTCACTTCGGAATCTTTATTGAACTCATCGACAAAGTTTGCACATTGAGCTATCATTTCGTCCATAGTGCAGTTAGAAGTGAATTTACCCTCAGCGAAGCAATAGCAGCAATATTCTTTGTTACTGCTTCCGTCGGTATTTGTGCCAAGTACTTTTTCTGAATCGAGTGGCATGCCGCAGCTTTGACAATAATTTGTTTCCATAAGTTAATTTATTAAGATTGAATATATTCGCAAATATATGCTTTTATTGGATTAGATATTCTGTGAATAAGCTTTATTGCACAAGTTTATAATTTGTATGTTAATTAGTGGTTTACAATTGGGGCGTTTTTAATTGTCGGTCTACAGATTTTGTGTTATCATAAATTGCTGGGATACTGGATCATACCGAAATCCTGAGGGGATTGAATTCTTAATATGTTATCTTTGCCAAAAAAAAATATGGATTACGATATATTCCTCCGTTTTATCTTTCCTGATGGTATGTTTGATTACTTCGAGATGACCCAATTCAATGAGCTTACCGACAAAGTTGAAATCTATTTCGAAGAAAAAAATAACCCTCCTGAGGAATATAAAAACGACAAACTGGAAAGTAAAGGATTCTATGAAGAAGTCCGTATGTATGATTACCCTATGCGTGGTCGTAGTTGCATTCTTTATATAAAGAAACGGAGATGGTACAATCATACAAAAGAAAAATACATATCCCGTAATTGGGAATTAATGGCTCAAGGCACGCAAATCTCTTCTGAATTTGCGTCTTTTTTAAAAGCTATGGATCGACTCTCGAGCCATAAGTATTAGTTCCTTGGCTGAGCACTATCGATTGGATGCTAAGCAACTTGAATCACAATATAAGAATCATCTGAGTAATTACAGAGAATGGGATCAACTCTCTCATGCACAAGATTGGGTCTTATTTGAGAAGAATATTGGTGCTTATGTAGGACTTGACGAAACAAGCCTTTCACGTGGCGAGCTATATACCATTCTTATCAATAAGGAAGCTAAAGGCAGGAAAGGAAGCATTATTGCCATGATTAAAGGAACAGATGTGAAAACCGTATCGGATGTGTTGCTAAAACTATCGCGCAAACGACGTTTTCAGGTGCGTGAGATTACTTTAGACATGGCTTCTAACATGAATCAGATAGCACGGGTTTGTTTTCCTGGTGCAAAGCAAGTGATAGACCGCTTTCATGTACAGCAATTGGCTTTTGAAGCCGTACAGGAAATGCGCATTAAAGCACGCTGGGAGGCAATGGATAAAGAAAATATAGAGATTAGCCATGCTAAAGCTTGTGGAATCCAATATAAACCTTCTGTTTTTGAAAACGGAGACACAAATAAACAACTTCTTGCCAGAAGCCGTTACCTTCTATTCAAAAAAGAAACAGTCTGGAGCAGCTCCCAAAGTAAACGCGCAACTATTTTATTTAGAGAATACCCTGACATAAAGAAAGCATATTATTTAAGTATGCGGTTAGGGCTTATTTATCATCAGTCAAAGCATGCAGACGTGGCTTTAACAAAGTTAGCACATTGGTATGATGAAGTAGACAACTCAGGATTCCTGTCTTTTGGTACAGTGGCAAGAACGATACAAACGCATTATCTAAGAATCGTTGCTTTCTTTAGAAATCGTGCAACCAATGCGGCCAGCGAATCTTTTAATGCAAAAATCAAACAATTTAGAGCACAACTAAGAGGAGTAAGAGATATTTCTTTCTTCTTATTCAGATTATCCAAAATTTATGCTTAAATCTTCAAGCCCTCAGCATTTCGGTATGATCCCTGGGATACTCATAATTGCTTAATCACTATGTAAATAAAAAAGCTCCAATCAATTAAGATTGGAGCTTTTACCCAGATAGAGGTCTCTGGCGGATTCGAACCGCCGTAGACGGTTTTGCAGACCGGTGCCTAGCCACTCGGCCAAGAGACCTTATTTCGTTTTAGCGAGTGCAAAGGTAATACATAATTCTATATTTCCAAATATACCGCCTATAAATTTTGCTTATCGACAGCAACTTTTCTTGTTTTGTTTCTTAACTTCTCTGCACTGTTGCTTCTTCTTCTCCATCATATCTCTTAATTCACAGCCACTTGTGCAACTAGAACATGGGCTTTCATTCTTATTTGTGTTTCTAAAAAAAAGTACGATGCGGTTCCCTACATAGAATACGCAGAAGAAAACAATGGCCGAAACGATTAATTCTTGTAAGCTCATGATAATATACTCCCTATTTGATAAAAACTAAACGCGATAATCCAAGCCAGCGCAGTGGTGTACAGCGCTGCAAAAGCGGCCCATTTCCAACTGCCGGACTCTTGCTTAATGGCGGCAAGTGTGGCAATGCAGGGGAAATAGATTAGAACGAAAAGCATGAAGCTGAATGCGGCAAGCGGAGTAATTGGAATACGCTCTGCAAGGCTTACCTTACTGGCTCCCGGATCATTTGTGTAGAGAACACTCAGTGTGCTAACTACTAATTCTTTTGCTCCTACACCAGAAAGTAGTCCGATTCCGAGTTTCCAGTCGAATCCCATTGGTTTAAGAGCTGGTTCAATGGCCTTACCAATTTGTCCGATATATGAGTGTTCCTGCTGTTCTGACACACTACTATATCCATTATGATTTGGATAGTATCCTAAAAACCAGATAATGATTGAAGCGATCATGATCACTCCTCCCATTTTTCTGATATATTGCTGTCCCTTTTCCCAGGTGTGACGCGTAATGGCTTTCATTGTGGGCATACGGTAGGGGGGGAGCTCCATAACAAATGGTGTATCTTCACCTTTAATCAGCACTTTGCTGAATAATCGTGCCATAATTACAGCCAGCAGTATTCCAGTTAAATATATCGATAATAATATAAGGCTTGCATTATTAGGGAAGAATGCTCCAGCCAACAGCAGATAAATAGGTAAGCGCGCACTACAGCTCATTAATGGATTTACCAGCATAGTAATGAGACGGCTCTTTCTGTTCTCAATTGTTCTGGATGCTAAAATAGCGGGTACATTACATCCAAATCCCATAACTAATGGAATGAAGGACTTTCCGTGAAGTCCCATTTTATGCATTATTTTATCCATGATAAACGCTGCACGGGCCATGTATCCTGAATCTTCCATCAAGGAAATAAAGAAGTAGAGAAGCAGAATGTTGGGCAGGAAAACAATAACTCCGCCAACTCCGCCAATAATTCCATCCACAAGCATATCTTTCAATGGTCCTGCAGCCATAGTGTTTTGTACAAAATGTCTCAGAATATCAACCAGCCATGCAATTCCATCCATTGGATATTGCCCCAGCGAGAATGTGCCCTGAAACATAATCCACATAAAAAGAATAAAAATAGGATATCCCCATATTTTGTGTGTCACAATGGTATCCAGCATTTTTGTCAATTGTTGCTGTTCCAGGTGATTATCAATAAAAGTCTCTTTCAGAGCTCCGGAAATGAATCCATATTTTGCATTTGTAATAGCCGATTCACTATCCTCATTCATGGAAATCTGAATTCGTTTTGCAGCTTTATCTCTGGCAGTAAAAATATCCGCGTTATTAGGTAACGTGCGGACAAAGTTCTCAGCACTTTTATCGTTCTCCAGTAATTTGATAGAAAGATAGCGAGTGGAATAAATGTGTCTGATTTCTTCATTCTTAGCAATCTCGGCTTTAACATGCTCTATTCCTTTTTCTATATCCGGTCCGTGATTGATGTGAATATGACGATAAGTTTTTTGTTGGGGTTTGTCTACCTTAACGTATTCATCCATATGGTCTTCATGCTCGGCCTCATTTACATTGGCATGGTGCCAGTCCTGCAGTTCCTGCAATACTTCTTTGTTGATTTCACCATTCTTGTCGAAAAAGTCGGCTCCTTCGTAAAGATTGATCACTAAGTGAAACAGATGCTCAATTCCAAGATTCTTTTTGCAAACAGTAGGAACCATTGGCACACCGAATAGCTTGCTCAGTAATCTGTAATTCAGCTTATTTCCGCTGGATTCAAGTTCATCATACATATTCAGTGCAATCACCATCCTTACATTCATATCGATTAACTGAGTGGTGAGATAAAGGTTACGTTCCAGATTTGAAGCGTCGACCACGTTTATCACCACGTCTGGTGTCTCATCTATGATGTGCCTGCGTACGTAGATTTCCTCAGGTGTATATGCTGATAGAGAGTAGGTACCGGGAAGATCAACTATTTTAAATCTGTAGCCCTGAAAATCAAAGTATCCCTCTTTAGCATCAACCGTAACGCCACTATAGTTTCCCACGTGTTCATGGGCACCGGATGCCAGATTGAATAGGGAGGTTTTTCCACAATTGGGATTTCCCACCAGCGCTACATTAATAGTTCTCCGCTTACCTAAAGCAATTGCTTTAAGCTCTTCTTCTGTCAGAGGTCTTTCTACATTGATGGAACCATGAAAATCGGGTGATATGTTTTTTTGTTCGGTAACTTCCTGCTCACTGATAATCTCAATCATCTCCGCTTCTTTTCTCCGGAGAGAGATTTCATATCCAAGAATTTTATATTTGATGGGGTCTTTGAGGGGGGCATTTAGTAGAACTTCGACCAATTTTCCTTTGATGAATCCCATTTCCACAATCCTTTTGCGGAATCCACCGTGGCCCAGAACCTTTACTATAACGCCTCTTTCGCCTGTATTTAGTTCGGATAAACGCATACTTCTCATTATTTTATGCAAAGATAGAGTATAATACCCGAGTGAGCAAATTGTTTAGATTGTTTTTAAATAGAGGAAGTAGGTCCGATTCTCCATTAAAACTCTTACCTTTGTAATATGTTTCATCTTCAGATTGCTCAATATATTGAAAAGGAAAAGCTTTTCGGACTGAAAGATAAAGTCCTGGTAGCTTTGAGTGGAGGAGCCGATTCGGTTGCTTTGCTTCGTGTGATGGTTTATATGGGCTATTACTGTGAGGCGGCTCATTGTAATTTTCATTTACGAGGTGAGGAATCAGATAGGGATGAAGTTTTTGTCCGTAATCTTTGTGAGGAACTAAGTGTTCCTCTTCATGTTATTCATTTCGAGACCAATGACTATGCGGTTAAGCATCATATTTCCATTGAAATGGCAGCCCGCGATCTTCGTTATAACTGGTTTGAAAAACTACGCAATGAGTTGAATATCGATGTGGTAGCAGTGGCGCATCACCGGGATGATAGTGTGGAAACTCTTTTGCTCAATTTGATTCGGGGAACTGGTATAAACGGGCTTACCGGTATTCATCCAAAGAATAATCATATTGTTCGTCCGCTATTGACCGTTAGCCGGGAAGATATTCTTGCGTATCTGGAAGACTTGAAACAAGAGTATGTGACAGACAGCACCAATCTGCAGGATGAATACACGCGCAACAAGATTCGCCTTAATCTTCTTCCAATGATGGAAACTATCAATCCATCTATCAAGTTAAGTCTTTTCTCAACAGCATCCCATCTTTTAGATGCTTCTGCTATCTATAACAAAGTAATTGAGGATGGAAAGGGCAGAGTGATAACTGAAGAAGGTATTTCAATAGAAAAACTTCTGACTGAACCTTCTCCACGCGCATTACTTTTTGAGATTCTCTATCCACTGGGTTTTAATTCAGCACAGGCAGATGATGTTTATCGTAGTCTCGACAGGCAATCCGGACGGAAGTTTTTTTCCAATTCATGGATGGTGGTAAGAGACCGTACACATTTTCTGATAAAGGAGTTATCTTCATTGGCAGAAGAAACAATGGAGGAGAAGCCTGTTATAGAAGAAGAACGGTTCCTCTATACAACCGATTTTGTGATTCCACGAAATAAAAAAACGGCTTGTTTTGATGCCGATAAACTCAATTATCCGCTAACCCTTCGAAAATGGCAGGCAGGAGATCGATTTTCGCCGTTTGGCATGAAAGGAAAAAAGAAAGTGAGTGATTACCTCACAGATGCTAAAATATCTATTCTTCAGAAAGAAAATACGTATGTGTTGTGTTCCGGTGAACAGATTGCATGGCTGGTAGGAGAACGTGCGGATAACCGTTTCCGGATTGATGAAAATACAAAAAATGTTTTATTACTGCGCTTGATCTAAAAGCGTGAAACTTCATAAAATAAAATATCCTTCTTGAAATATTTATATTTATTCAAGGAGGATATTTTTATTTATATAGAGAAGATTCTGATAATTTATTTATCAGTTTCCATATAAGAAATTATATTATTGTTTTCTTAAACCTTTTTTGTTGTTTCAATGCAAATCTCACCAACAGAATAAGAACAGGAACCTCTACCAATGGACCAATAACAGCTGCAAATGCGACTCCGGAATTGATCCCGAATACTGCAATTGCAACAGCAATGGCTAGCTCGAAGTTATTTCCGGAAGCAGTGAAAGCTACGGAAGTGGTCTTTTCATAATCGGCACCAGATCTTTTGGTCAGCCAAAATGAGAAAAAGAACATGATGGCGAAATAAGCTATCAGTGGAACTGCAATGAGTAACACGTCAAGAGGTAGTTTTACAATATATTCTCCTTTGTATGAGAACATCACAATGATGGTGAACAACAAAGCAATGAGCGTCAACGGACTTACCTTTGGAATGAATTTACTGTAATACCATTCTTTGTTTTTTATGCGGATAAGAATGTATCTTGATAAAAAACCTGCAATGAAGGGAATGCCCAGATAGATAAACACACTGTGGGCTATTTCTCCAATAGTAATACTCTCTACTGCATTTGTAGTAGGCAAGCCAAAATATCCGGGCAGTACAGCAATGAAGAGATAAGCATAGAAAGAGAAGAACAATACCTGGAAAATACTGTTGAGAGCCACCAGTCCGGCACCATATTCCGAACTGCCTTTGGCCAGATCGTTCCACACCAATACCATGGCAATACAGCGCGCCAATCCAATCATAATTATCCCATACATATATTCAGGATAATTCTGAAGGAATACAATCCCCAGAATAAACATAAGTATTGGTCCTGCCACCCAATTCAGAAACAGTGAGATTATTAATATCTTCTTATTTGAGAAAACTTTGCCAAGCTCTTCGTATTTTACTTTGGCCAGAGGAGGATACATCATAACAATCAGTCCAATAGCCAAAGGAAGATTGGTTGTCCCAACTTCAAACTGATGCCAGAAGTCTACTATTCCAGGATATAAATAACCTATAGATACACCGATAAACATGGCAATGAATATCCACAGAGTGAGGTAGCGGTCTAAAAATTTTAGTTTTGTTTCCATATATAGATATTTGATAATTTGAAAATGATGATTAGCAACAATCTTTTTTACGATCTTCTCCGCAATCGCATGAAGGTTCAGTCCCTTTTAAAATACCATTGAGTATCCCTGCAGCGCACCCTACACCTGATTTTACAGTTAAAGCTCCAAATTGGCAATTGTTAGAACATGCTCCACATTCCATGCAATCATTAATGTCTATAATTCGTGCTTTTCCCTTATTAATTTCAAAAACAGCATGAGGGCAAACCATAGTGCACATTCCACAACCGGTACATAAATTACTGTTAAGCTTTAATGTAGCTACATTCTTTAAATATTGCATTGTTTTCATATCAAATTAATTTTGAAATTATGAAAAGAATTGTCCCCAATGTTATAAATGTAATTTGGAACGGGATAGCCCATTTCATTTCTTTTTTTACACCCGAGAGCGAAGTGTAGGTTGATGAACCGGTAAAGTTCATGGTCATAAACGATGCTATGCTAATACTTATCAATCCCATACTTATTCCTTCCAGGGCAGATACGTCGAATAGTCTATTAAGTAAAACTGCTGAAGCTAATCCCCAAAAGGCACCTTTCAGCGCAAATGCACGAAAAGGTATTAATGGTAAAAATAACGTAGCAACGACTATTCCGGCAATATATCCACCTAAAATATTGATTAATGGAAATAGGCTTGTATTGAACATTTTTTTTAATAAAAAACCTGAGCGATCGAGACCTGAAAAAATAAAAAACAAGCCTATTATCAGAAGTAGTTTGTAGCTTGAATACATAAAATCAACAGGAATTAGTTTGCCTCTTTCTTTCATCGGGAAAGTTACTTTTCGCATGGCAGGTGTTGCTTTGTAATCCGCTTCCAGAAATGATTTTATATCTTTTGCCTGTACCGGTCCGAAAATGGCTCTGAATCCTGTTCGTTCTTTTACTTTGTGTGCTGCAACACCACTTGCCGAAAGTTGTGGCAGAATAATCCTGCGATGTTTCACAATATATTCTAATGAGCTGCTTTTAATGCTTTTTACCATATTATCTGTGCCGAAAGTACCTTTCCCTGCAGCGCACCAAACGTTGACACCTTTTGTATCAACTACCAAAATCCATGCATTCAGTGAATCAAGATTCTTTCTCAGAATGTCAAAGCTTAATTTATAATTAGCTGAAACAAACACATCTGATTGACTGCCAGGATTCCCAATTTTGTACAAACCGGGCGTAATAGTATAATTGTTCCGACCAATGCCGAATCGCACTTTTAAAGCACCTGTCAAATCAGAAAAAGCTAATTTGGCAGAAACCGTTGGTATACTGTATACGACCGGTTTTAATGATTGAATATCTAAATTTGTTGCCATATTGGCGGCTCTAATTCAATAGATCTCGTTAATATAAAACTGATAAAACCCTCTTTTAATCTCATCGCGAACGCGGATAAACTCGCTCCATATAAATTCATCTGTACCTGTTGCGTGAGACGGATCATCAAATCCAATGTGTAATCTGTGCTTTACGCTTCCGCTGAATACAGGACAACTTTCGTTGGCTCCTCCACATACCGTAATTACATAATCCCATTCCTGGTCCAGGTATTGATTCACACTCTTAGGAAAGTGGTTGCTGATATCTATTCCGGCTTCCGCCATCACCTTTACAGCCTTTGAATTTACTCTCGGTGCAGGTTCTGTTCCTGCAGAATGCACATCCAGCGATTTATCAAACGATTGAAGCCAGCCGTGAGCCATCTGACTGCGACAGCTATTTCCCGTACATAATATTAATATTTTCATAACTTTTAAAATATCAAGTTGAACAAATATCCCATTATCATTATTCCCGTAGCCACTATTCCAACAAAAGTAAATATGAGCGGAAATTTTAAAACTTTTTTAAGAATAATCATCTCAGGAAGCGAAAGTCCCACAACTGCCATCATAAATGCCAGTGAGGTTCCCAATGCTGCCCCTTTTTCAATCAATACAGATACAATAGGTATTATTCCGGCTGCATTAGAATAGAGCGGAACCCCGATAAGAACCGATAACGGAATGCTATACCAGGCAGACTTGCCCATTAAGGATACCATAAAGTCTTCTGGAACATAACCGTGTGCACCGGCACCTACAGCAATACCTATAATAACATAAATCCAGACTTTGCCTACAATCTCCTTTACTCCGGTAAAGCCAAAACGAATGCGGTCAGAGAAAGTCAGTTTGTTTTCATCATCTCCGGTGTTGCCTATCTGAGTTTGATACACCCAGTCCTGCACCCAATGCTCTAACTTCAGTTTGCCGATAACCCATCCTGCAATAATAGCAATGATTAGTCCGGTGATAACATAGATAAGAGCAGTCTTCCAGCCAAACATTCCGAAGAGGAGAATTACAGCCACTTCATTTATCATGGGCGCAGCAATCAGAAACGAGAAAGTAACACCCAGTGGCACGCCCGATTCCACAAATCCCAGAAACAATGGGATGGCGGAGCAAGAGCAAAAAGGAGTAACTATTCCCAGCATCGAAGCCAGCACATTGCCTGTGAAGGTAGATTTACCTTCCAGCATCTTTCGCGTACGCTCTGCCGAAAAGTAAGTACGGATAATGCCCACGACAAAGATAATCAATGCAAGGAGCATCAGCACTTTTGGCACTTCGAATATAAAGAAGCGGATTGCCTCGGTAAGGTGATCTCCTTTCTGCATACCGACTACGGAATCAATGAGCCAGTCGGTTACGGGTTGCAGATTATAATATATAAGGTACCACACAGGCAGTAAAGCCAGAAGTCCAATCAGATTCCTGCGGTTCATTCCAAGCATCTGTGTGGTGATTTCACTAAAATAATTCCGTTTCATACTTATGTTTTCTAATTAAGAAAGAAAATAGTTGTATAGTAAAAACCTGCAAGAATAAAGATTACGGCAACAACACGTCTGAACCAAAGTTCAAAAGTCTTTATCTGATTATACAGTTTGCCTACATTACCCACAGCATAAGCCAGTAGCCAGGCGAATATTATAACCGGCAAACCTGTTGCGATGGCAAATAATACAGGAAGATATAATCCGCTTGCGCTTGAAATAGTCATAGGTATCAGCATGGCGAAATAGAGAACCCCACTGTAAGGACAAAATGCCAAGGCAAAAATCATTCCCAGTAAAAGTGAACTCCAATAACTTCCCTTACTGTTTTCTCCAATTCTGTCGGCTAGTTTAGAAAATCCGGGGAAATTAATTTTTATTATACCCAGCATAAACAGACCGATGACGATTAGTAAAGGGCCTAGAATCTTTTCACCCCATCCCTGAAACAGCATGGATACATTCATCTGATTGGCTCCTAAATAAAGTATTACGGCAAGAAGAGTGTAACTAATAGCTCTTCCCAGTGTGTAGACCAGTCCGTTCAGAAATACCCGCTTGCTATTTTCAATATCCCGGCTTATAAATCCTATAGCTGTAATGTTGGTTGCCAAGGGGCAAGGACTGATAGCTGTCATCAGTCCAAGAATTATTGCCGTTATAAATGAGTATTGTGAGTTTTCAAGAATACTTTGCAGAAAATCCATCTTATTAAATTATTTAGATGTTAATAATGGATCAATCGCTTTTTTAATTTCTTGTTTAAGCTTGTCAGGGTTGCTTTTCGCATACATAAAGCCTTGTGAAGTAAGATCCACTCTTTTCTTTCCACTCATTATAAGAAGACTTTGGCCTGATGCCTGACATTTCTTTGCGGCAAATTCACTGCTTTTATCATCTAGATTGATTCCCTTAAAAGTGATTGTACCCTTCTTTACTTGTTCCGAATATAAATTTTCAAGAGCCTTTTTAGATTCAGATTCCACAGCATTACAAGTCATGCATCTACGTGTGAAATGGAAATAATATACCTCTATTTTTGATGGAACAGCTTTGGCTGTGTTCTGTTTTTTATTGTTTTGTGCATTGCATGAAAAACTTCCTAATATTATAAAGAAGGCAAAAGTGATCATTAAAATACGTCTCATAATTATTTTTTTTTATTTGATTAATACTTGTTTGATTTCTTCTGCTGAAGGTACTCTTCCCTTAATCACGACTTCTCCGTTTACTACAAGAGCAGGTGTTGACATTACCCCATATTTCATAATATCCATAATATCTTCAACTTTTGTGATAGAGGCATCAATACCGTTTTGTTCAACAACCTCACGCGTTAATTTTTCAAGAGTCTTACACTTGGAACATCCGGTTCCTAAAATTCTAATTTCCATAATTAATATTTATTTAATAGTTAATCGTAATTCGCAAAACAACGAACAATAAAAGCAAAAAAATATTATCCGCAACAGATTTTCTTCACATATTTCTTATCATAGAACTTAGCGAATAGCTGCTGAGCCTTTGCCCAATTCTCTTTATCAATGCAATAACGCACTTTTGGGCCCTCAATCTCACCTTGAATCAATCCGGCATCTTTCAGTTCTTTCAGATGTTGTGAAACAGTAGCTTTGGCTATTGGCAATTCATCGTGAATATCACCAAAAAAGCAACTTTCCTGTGATGCTAGAAAATCCAGAATAGCTATACGGGCGGGATGCCCCATTGCTTTAGCGTAGCGTGCTATCCGTTCTTGTTCTGTTGTGTAATCTTTATCTTTTTCCATATATTGTTCGCAAATATACGAACAATATATTCATATCCAAATTTAGAGGAAAGTTTTTTTCTTTTTTGCATCAAGGTTTTATATATTAAAAATAATGTTACATAAAATATAGCTTATACAATAATTCTATTTGTATCTTTGACGTCGTATTTTTTTTATTAATAAATGAATTTTTAATAGGAGGAAAAAAGAATGATTAAAGTGATTGCAAAGTTTTTTGCTAAGGAAGATAAGATTAAAGAATTCCTGGAATTGGCAAATGAGTTAGTAGAGAAAACAAGAAAAGAAAATGGATGTGTGAATTATAATCTACTTCAAGGTTTGAATGATCAACAAACATTAATAATGGTTGAAGAATGGGAGAGTGCCGAGGTTTTAAAAGCACACATGGCTTCGGCTCATTTTACAAGCATTATACCTAAGATGACTTTGCTTACATCTAAAAAAGAAGAAATAACTGTGTGCAAAACAGTGTTTTAAAAACAAAAAGCGAGGATTTTCTTTTTAGGAAAATCCTCGCTTTAATTCTTATTTTATAAGAAGAATTATTTCTTAGAGAATAATTCTTTTTCTTTCCATTCTTTCATTAATTCAGAGATTGTGTTTTTTACGCTCATAATCTTATTTGCTTTATAAGCATTTGATCCGGCAAAAGCATATCCGTTTTTGAAATTACCTTTGAAAGCATTGAAAAGTGCCAGCATAATGCAGTATGGGCTTTTAGAGATATCGCATGTTTTAATGCAATGAAAAGGGCACGATTTTGGCTGTTTTATACCTTCTTTTACCTGTTGGATAAAAGAACCTCCAATTGCGCGGCCAGGCATTCCAACCGGACTTTTAATAATCTCAATATCTTCTTCTTTTGCATTTAGATATTGTTCTTTAAACGCATAAGATGCATCGCACTCGTCTGTTGTTACAAATCGTGTTCCTAGCTGTACGCCCGAAGCTCCAAGTTCCATCATGCGATAAATGTCTGCTCCTGTATAAATACCTCCAGCAGCAATTACCGGAATCTTTTTATTGAATTTCGCCTCGAAGAGAGATACTTCGTATACCACCTGAGGTAATATTTCTTCCAGAGAATAAGCTTCGTCTGTAATTTGGTTTTCCTTGTAACCAAGGTGACCTCCAGCTTTCGGACCTTCAACTACAACCGCATCGGGAAGATAGTTATACTGACTATGCCATTTTTCACAGATAATTCTTACTGCACGAGCCGATGATACAATAGGCACAAGTTTTGTTTTGCTACCTTCTGGGAGAAAGCTAGGTAAATCCAAAGGAAGACCTGCTCCGCTGAATATGATATCAGCTTTTTCGGCTATGGATGTTTTAACCATGTCTGCAAAGTTAGTCATGGCCACCATTATGTTTACCCCGATAATGCCTTTTGCTTCTTTAGCTTTAGCACGTGCTTTTTTGAGCTCTTCTTTAAGCCCTAAGATACTCGCTTCCCCAAAATTGCTTGATAGTTTATTATATAGAAGTCCTAAACCTGCGCATGAGATTACGCCGATACCTCCTTCGTTTGCTACTGCTGAGGCTAAGCCAGATAAAGAGATCCCTACGCCCATTCCACCCTGAATGATAGGTACTTGAGCTTTTAAGTCTCCGATAGTTAATGTTTTCATTCTTAAATGTTTTTCTAAAATGCGCTGCAAAGTTAATACTTTCTTTCTCAAAAAGTTTCAAAACCAACTAATTTCGTATAAGATTTATTTATTTGTTTTATAAATTAAGATTTTTCTGTTAAATGTGAAAGTAGTATAATTCTAAAATAAACAATTTGCAAACCAGAAATAGATTTTTTTTATAAGTTATGATTGATAAAAGTGCTCTGTTTTCACCGTCTATCAATCATAACTTATAAAACATGAAGATAATTAATTATTCCACATATAGTGAAAGAATAAAACCTTTTATATTATTTTTATATCTTTGTAAGAAGAAAAAATGTGACTTATGAATACAAAACACGTAATTGTAATCACCTTAGTGATGGTTGGTGCTGTATATGCAACAGCTCAAACAGTGAATGATAGTCTTATTAAACCAAAGTGTATGGTAGGCTGTAACTTTTTTGTAGTAGCTCCAAAGAGTATTAATTCGGGCATGATGAAAGTTTACTTCAAAGTGCAAGATAATGAAGGGAATTCAATACTTGCAATGGCTTTAAAAGATGGCGTAAGGTTCTCGTCGGAAGACTCTTTGCTCATTATACCGGTAGATAAAGTTCTTAACAGTGCTGATTTCCTATTAAGTTGGAACAGCAAAATGAGCTGTTTGAGAATTCTATGTCGGCTAAAGGTTCAATCCTTGCCGTAGGAAACCAGATGACTGAATTCTCAGTTAAGGATACACAAGGAAATGTATGGACTAATAAAAACACAAAAGGCAAACCTCTGGTTCTGAATTTTTGGAACACAGCTTGCGTTCCTTGTAAAAAAGAAATGCCTGAATTAAATCAATGGATAACGGAGCTTCCCAAAGCAAACTATCTTGCAGTTACATATAACACAGCCAAACAGATTGAGCGTATTGTAACTACGCGCCCTTTTTTGTTTCACCAAATTACAGAAGATAAGACATTATGGAATGCTTTTGGAATCCAGCAGAATCCCACTACTGTATTAATTGATAAGAAAGGGAGAATCAGTTATATCGAAATAGGTACAAATGAAGCAAAGCGAGCTGATTTGAAGCAAAGGTTGCAGAAATTGTGCGATGAATAATTTTTGATGATTAAGCAGAGATAAAAAGAGACTAAACATTTTAACCAAAATGTCTAGTCTCTTTCCAAAATAT
This sequence comes from Bacteroidaceae bacterium, assembly GCA_963667395.2. Classification (GTDB taxonomy): domain Bacteria; phylum Bacteroidota; class Bacteroidia; order Bacteroidales; family Bacteroidaceae; genus Bacteroides. The sequence continues at coordinate 1,486,340 of CAXXJL010000001.1, read as the reverse complement.
CTTAAGTCATTCCTCTAAAGGAATAAAACTATTCCCATTCAATAGTAGCTGGAGGTTTAGAGCTTATATCATAAGTAACGCGGTTCACGCCCTTTACCTTATTAATAATCTCGTTAGAGATCTTTCCAAGGAATTCGTAGGGTAGGTGAGCCCAATCGGCTGTCATAGCATCGGTGGAAGTTACGGCACGGAGTGCTACGGCATTCTCGTATGTTCTTTCATCACCCATTACACCTACTGACTGCACTGGAAGTAGGATTACACCTGCTTGCCATACCTGGTCGTAAAGTCCCCATTCGCGTAGTCCGCTGATGAAGATATCATCTGCTTCTTGAAGAACGCGTACTTTGTCGGGAGTAATATCGCCTAGGATACGAACTGCTAGTCCGGGACCTGGGAAAGGGTGACGGGTAATAAGATGTTCCATCATTCCCAACTGACGACCTACACGGCGCACTTCATCTTTGAAAAGAAGGCGGAGAGGTTCGCAAAGTTTCAGGTTCATCTCTTCGGGAAGACCACCCACGTTGTGGTGACTCTTGATCACGGTTCCGGTAATGGAAAGCGACTCAATGCAGTCGGGGTAGATAGTACCCTGTGCCAGCCATTTTACATCTTTCAGTTTGTGAGCTTCTTCATCGAACACATCAATGAAACCTTTTCCGATGATCTTGCGTTTTTGTTCCGGATCTGATACACCAGCCAGTTCGCTGAAGAACTTATCTTTCGCATTTACGCCAATTACGTTAAGTCCCAGGTGCTCGTAATCAGACATTACATTTTCGAATTCATTTTTGCGAAGCATTCCGTGATCTACAAAGATACAAGTAAGGTTTTTGCCAATTGCTCTGTTAAGTAGTACGGCAGCTACGGATGAATCCACACCACCTGAAAGACCAAGAACCACTTTGTCGTCGCCCAGTTGTTTTTTCAGTTCGGCAACTGTGCTTTCAATGAATGAAGCCGGACTCCAGTCTTGCTTGCATCCGCACACATCAACCACGAAGTTGCGAAGAATCTGTGTTCCGTCTACTGTGTGGTATACTTCAGGGTGGAACTGTACGCCCCATATTTGTTCGCCTTCTACCTGATAAGCAGCAATAGCTACTTCGTTAGTTGAAGCGATGGTTTTAAAATTATCTGGAATTGCAGTAATGGTGTCACCGTGGCTCATCCATACCTGTGAGTTTTCCTTTACTCCCTTAAACAACACGTTGTCTTTGCAGAAGGAACCCAGATTAGCACGTCCGTATTCACGTGTGCCTGCCGGTTCTACTTTACCGCCGTTTGTATAGGCCATAAACTGTGCACCATAGCAGATACCCAGAATAGGATATTTTCCACGAATCTCGCTTAGGTCAATTTTAAAAGCTGAATCATCATAAACAGAGAATGGGCTTCCTGAAAGGATAACTCCCTTTATTGATTCATCGTTTTTAGGGAATTTGTTGTAGGGTAAAATTTCGCAATAGGTATCCAATTCGCGAACCCTGCGGCCAATGAGTTGAGTGGTCTGTGATCCGAAATCAAGAATAACAATCTTTTCTTGCATAATGTATATGTATATGTTTGGAATTTAATGCGTGCAAAAATACACATTATTCGCCAATAAATAAAAACCATTCAGCAAATAAATTGGAAATCATACTCTAATAGCTTAAATTGTTAATTTGACTATGAGTGTTTCCTGTTATTTTTTATCTTTGCTTCCGATTGATTTAAAGGCTCTGAAACGATGTTTGTTTATTGGCTGGGATTGAACTTACCAACCATTCACCATAAAATAAGATTTATTGGTGAATAGTTGATAAATTATTGCTGAATAATCTGAAGGAAATTGCTTAATAGTTTTTTAAAAACATAACCGGACATTGAGTAACATCCGGTTATGTTTTTAAAAAATATAACCGAATGTTTTTACTTCGTGTTTTTGCAGATTATACAGAAAAAAGACATTTCATCCATCACTCCATCACAATTGTTTTCAATGTGCTGAAGACTAGTGTACTAAGTCGTGATGGATGGTTTTTATCCATCACGAATCCATCACTTTTTCAGGTCATCCATCACTCTTTTGAATCAAATGTTGGTTTTTTTGAGCCAAAATATTGCGAATCCTGAATTTTATAATGCGATATCTAAGGGCAACGCAAATAGAACGATAATTTGAAAAAAAATGGGTAAAAGCGTGATGGATGAGGCTTTTCTGTGAGGGTTTAGTGATGGATAAAAACCATCCATCACGGTTTATTTAGTTGTTTATCAAACTATTGTGAGTATTCGTGATGGAGTGATGGATGAAATGCATTTAATGGTAATTTTAATATAGAAAACATGAAAAAGCACTTTTTGTTATTGTCACTTTTTGCTTTGATAGCGGTTGGAGCATATTGTGGTGAGTTGAAACTTTGGTATAGCCAGCCTGCAAAGGAATGGGTAGAAGCTTTGCCCTTGGGAAACTCCCGTTTGGGAGCAATGGTTTATGGTAATCCTTCTCAAGAGGAATTGCAACTGAACGAAGAAACTGTTTGGGGAGGAGGACCGCATAACAATAATAACCCTGATGCATTGAAATATTTGTCCGAAGTAAGAAAGCTGGTTTTCGAGGGAAAGAGTAATGAGGCTGAGGAAATAATGAATAAAGAATTTCGCACACCCCAGAATGGTATGCCTTATCAAACAATAGGAAGTCTCTTTCTTCACTTTCCTGGTCATGAAAATTACTCTGATTATTATAGGGATCTTAATATTGAAAAAGCAGTTGCAACGACTCGTTACAAAGTAAATGGCGTAACCTATACACGTGAAGTGTTTACCTCTTTCACTGACAATGTTATTATGATCCGCCTTACTGCCGATAAAGAAGGTGCATTAACGTTTACAGCCGATTATACTTCTCCACTGAAACATGAAGTCTTGTGCAAAGGCAATAAACTTATATTGAAGGGCAAAGGTGAAAATCATGAGCTGATTTCCGGCGCTATCCGTGTGGAGAATCAAACTCAGGTGAAAACCGAAGGAGGAAAGGTAAAAGTAACAAAAGATAAAATTGAGGTTACCGGTGCCAACTCTGCTATAATCTATATTTCTGCAGCTACAAATTTTGTGAATTACCACGATGTGAGTGGCAATGAGAGCAAGAAAGCGTCTGCTTATCTGGCTGCTGCTATCAAGAAAAACTATGTACAAGCCTTGGCAGATCATATTGCTTATTATCAGAAACAATTTAATAGAGTGAAACTTGACTTGGGAACTTCAAAGGCTGCAGATAAAGAAACTCCTCTCCGTGTGAAGAATTTTAAGGATGGACAAGATGTGTCCCTTGCTACGCTTATGTTTCAGTATGGCAGATATTTGCTTATCTCTTCTTCTCAACCGGGCGGACAACCTGCCAATTTACAGGGAATATGGAATGATAAGCTATTAGCTCCCTGGGATGGGAAATATACTATAAATATTAATCTGCAGATGAATTACTGGCCGGCGGAGGTGACTAACCTAAGCGAAAATCACTTGCCTTTGATTCAATTGGTAAAAGAACTGGCTCAAACAGGCAGCGAAACCAGTAGGGCAATGTATGATTGTAAAGGTTGGGTTGCCCACCACAACACCGATTTGTGGCGATGTACAGGTGTTGTTGACAAGGCTCATTACGGCATGTGGCCTAATGGAGGAGCATGGCTTTGCCAACACTTGTGGCAGCATTATCTTTATACAGGTGATGAGGCTTTCTTGCGTGAAATATATCCTGTAATGAAAGGCTCTGCCGATTTCTTTCTGGACTTTTTGGTTGAGCATCCAAAGTATAAATGGATGGTGACCTGTCCTTCAATTTCTCCTGAGCACGGACCTAAAGGTGGCAATTCTCTTGTAGCCGGATGTACTATGGATAACCAGATAGCTTTTGATATTCTGGCAAATACGCTTCGTGCTAATCAGATATTGAATGGAGATAAAGAATACTCTGCTTGTTTGCAGGCAATGATAGATCGTTTGCCACCTATGCAGATTGGAAAATACAATCAGTTGCAAGAGTGGCTCGAAGATGTGGATAATCCAAAGGAAGACCATCGTCATGTTTCTCATCTTTATGGATTGTTTCCAAGTAATCAAATTTCTCCTTATTCACATCCCGAACTCTTCCAGGCAGCAAAGAATTCTCTTCTTTATCGTGGAGACAAAGCTACCGGATGGTCTATTGGCTGGAAGATTAACTTGTGGGCTCGTTTGTTGAATGGAAACCAGGCTTATAGAATTATCAATAATATGTTGATGCTGGTAGAGCCGGGTAACACTGATGGACGTACGTATCCGAATCTTTTCGATGCACACCCACCTTTCCAGATAGATGGAAACTTTGGTTATACCTCAGGTGTAGCAGAAATGTTGGTGCAAAGCCACGACGGAGCAGTGCAATTACTTCCCGCATTACCTGACGCCTGGAGAAAAGGACAAGTAAGCGGACTAGTAGCACGTGGAGGTTTTGAAGTAGATATGGAATGGGATGGTGTTCAGCTTGAAAAGGCCATTATTCACTCTCGTAATGGTGGAAACCTTCGCTTTCGTTCATATGTGCCTCTCAAGGGAGAAGGGCTGCAGATAGCGAAAGGGGAAAACAAGAATCCGATCTATCAAACAGCTTCTATCAAAGAACCGCTTGTGTCAAAGTCAATCAATCCACAACTTCCTATGTTGTATAAAGTTTATGAATATGATGTAATGACAGAGGCAGGGAAAAGCTATAAATTTGAGCGTTCCGGAAATTGATTAATTTTAAATAGCAGAAAAAATAGAAGCAGCCGGAAGAATCTTATGTAGATATTCTCCGGCTGCTTGCTTATATATAGAGTTTTAATTATTTGGTACCATATGCGGTAAGCATCCAAACCATTTTTTCCTGTTCCCTTAAATAATCACTCATCATGGCCACCGTACCTTCGTCTCCTGCTTGTGAAGCAATTGCCAAAAGTTTACGCTCTTCACCAATAAAGTAACTGTATGTTTCCAATACGTTGTTTAGTGCTTCGTCACCAGTTGACACATTATCCACCTCTTTTACTTTTGCTACTTTCAGGTATTCACTGAATTTGTTGGCAGGAACACCACCCAATGTTAAGATGCGTTCTGCAACCTCGTCTGCTTTTTCTGCCGCGTCATTATACATCTCTTCAAATTTACCATGGAGAACAAAGAATCCGTGACCTTTAATGTTCCAATGAAAACCCCTCAGATTGGTGTAATATACCTGAAGATCGGCTAATAGTTGTTGCAAAGATGCTACTATGTTGTTTACTCCTGTTGCGTCTAATTTGATATAATCTAAAGTTTTCATATTGTTAAGTTTTAAATATTTGTATTTTTTCTTTTTGTTGATACAAAGATAAGCAGAAAGATGGTGCTTCTCCAACCGATATTTTCTATCTTTGTATAGATAAAATCTATAACTCACAATCAATAGGATGACTATACAACAATTAGAATATATTCTTGCTGTAGATCGGTTTCGCCATTTTGGTAAAGCTGCAGAATATTGCTTGGTTACTCAACCTACGCTGAGCGCAATGGTTCAAAAGCTGGAGGAAGAATTGGACGTGAAGATCTTCGATCGCAGCACACAACCTGTTCAGCCAACTTCCGTTGGTAGGAAAATCATTGAGCAGGCTCGTGCTGTTCTTACCCAGGCATCAAAAGTTAAGGAAATAGTTCAGGAGGAGGGACAATCATTGAAAGGTGTTTTTCGCATAGCGGTATTGCCAACAATTGCACCTTATCTGCTTCCCCGGTTTTTCCCTAAGTTTATGGAAGATTATCCGGAACTAGATATCCGTGTATCAGAAATGAAAACACAGGATGTACTTGTTGCACTTGCTACAGGAAAGGTTGATGCTGCCATTATTGCAACTGCTGTTGATAATAAATCGTTGCAGGCTGAAACACTTTTCTACGAACAGTTCCTGGGTTATGTGGCCCGAAAGGAGTCTATATTTAAAAATGAAATGATTCGTACCACAGATATTAGTGGAGAAAGACTTTGGCTTTTGGATGAAGGTCACTGTTTCAGAGATCAGTTGATGCGTTTTTGTCAGCTGGAAACCGTTAAACTTCATCAGGCTGCATATCATTTGGGAAGTATGGAAACCTTTATGAGAATTGTGGAAGGAGGAAAGGGGATAACCTTTATCCCAGAACTTGCATTATACCAACTTAATGATCAGCAAAAAGAGCTGGTTCGCCCTTTTGCCATACCACGTCCCACGCGTGAAATTAGTATTGTGACAAAGACAGACTTCGTTCGTTTTTCAGTATTGAGTATATTAAAGGAGAGAATCCGCTCGTCAATTCCTAAAGAGATGCTTACGTTGCAGAATACTCAGCGGGTAGTCTGAAAAAGATTTAGGGATCAATCGTTTTGAAATTCCCGGATCATATACATCCAAATGGAGCGGGAGCTATCCGAATAGCTTAAGAAATATAGAATATTTTAAAGAAACAGGACGTTAATTAGGCTGTTGTGATGTAGACGATATAAATAAAACTGCACTTCTCTTTTGAGAATTATTATAAAAAAGCTAATATGCCTGGAAATATATCCGGGGCATATTAGCTTTTTTGAATATCAGTGTTTGATCTTATCAATTATATAGAAGTAAAGCATAAGATGCTAATTATCGCTTTTCTTTCAATAAATCGCGGATTTCAGCCAATAAGGTTTCTTCCTTGCTAGGTGCAGGAGGTTCTGCAACTGGGGTTTCTTCTTTCTTTTTGCTTAGCTTTGCCATAAATTTGATAAATAAAAAGATAGCAAATGCGATAATGATAAAGTCGAAAGTGCTTTGCAGGAAGTTACCGTAATTTAAGGTAGCTGCTGCAGTAAGCTCTTTCCCATCAGCAGAATACACAGCATCTTTTATTACCCATTTCAACTCTTTGAAGTTAACACCGCCAACAAAGATACCGATCGCAGGCATTACCACATCAGCCACTAAAGAGGAAACGATTTTCCCAAATGCACCACCAATAATTACACCGACAGCCATGTCAATAACATTGCCTCTCATAGCAAATGCTTTGAACTCTTGTAGAAAGTTACTTTTTCCCATATTTTTTAATATTTAAGATGAAATTGTGCGCTAATTTAAAAATAATTTAGTACTTTTGCCCCGCAATTAGGAAATAAATTTCGAGAGATAACTACATTATTTTATTATTGCTGTTTTTATAGGTTTGGTGTCTTAATTTGATGCCGCTTCTTCATGCAATTGTGGTTGATTTTTATTCTTAATTCAATAACGGATATTTTAGAATGAATATTATAAAACCCTTAAAAGTTTAACAAAATGATTAAAGTAGGTATTAATGGATTCGGCCGTATCGGACGTTTTGTATTCCGTGCTGCTCAAACAAGAAACGACATTCAGATCGTAGGTATTAATGACCTTTGCCCAGTAGATTACTTGGCATATATGTTGAAATACGACACTGTACACGGTCAGTTCGAAGGAACAATCGAAGCAGATGTTGAAAAAAGTTTATTGATCGTAAACGGTAACCCTATCCGTATCACAGCAGAAAGAAACCCTGCAGATTTGAAATGGGATGCAGTAGGTGCAGAATACGTAGTTGAGTCAACAGGTTTATTCTTAACACAAGAAAAAGCTCAGGCTCATATTCAGGCTGGTGCAAAATACGTTGTTATGTCAGCTCCTTCTGCTGATAGCACTCCAATGTTTGTTTGTGGTGTTAACGAAAAATCTTACAAAGGTGAGCAATTCGTATCTAACGCTTCTTGTACTACTAACTGTTTGGCTCCTATCGCTAAAGTATTGAACGATAAGTTCGGTATCCTTGATGGTTTGATGACAACAGTTCACTCTACAACTGCAACTCAAAAAACAGTTGACGGTCCTTCTATGAAAGACTGGAGAGGTGGTCGTGCTGCTTCTGGAAACATTATCCCTTCATCTACTGGTGCTGCTAAAGCTGTAGGTAAAGTTATTCCTGCATTGAACGGCAAATTGACAGGTATGTCTATGCGTGTTCCTACTTTGGATGTTTCTGTAGTAGACTTAACAGTAAACTTAGCAAAACCTGCTACTTATGCTGAAATCTGTGCTGCAATGAAAGAAGCTTCTGAAGGCGAATTAAAAGGTATCCTTGGTTATACTGAAGATGCAGTTGTTTCTTCTGACTTCTTAGGAGATGCTCGTACTTCTATCTTCGATGCTAAAGCTGGTATCGCTTTGACAGACACTTTCGTAAAAGTTGTATCTTGGTATGACAACGAAATTGGTTACTCAAGCAAAGTTCTTGACCTGATTGCTCACATGGCAACAGTTAACAAGTAAGAAATCATTTCTTAGATATATAAAACCGCTTCGGGCAACCGAAGCGGTTTTTTTTGACTCTGTTTATTACTTTATTTATTATATATAATTCATGAAACTCCTTTTTTTAGTAGTACGTTTATATATTCAAGAATTTTGCGTAAGTTTGTAGACATTATTACTTGTGCAATTATGGCAAATTTTGATTTAATCACTATATTAGGTCCTACAGCTTCAGGGAAAACTCCTTTTGCAGCAGCTTTGGCAAATGAATTGGATACCGAGATTATCAGTGCCGATTCCCGTCAGATATACAGGCAAATGGACTTGGGCACAGGAAAAGATCTTGTAGATTATATGGTGAACGGAAAACAAATTCCGTATCACCTGATTGATATTGCCGAACCTGGATATAAGTATAATGTGTTTGAATATCAGAGAGATTTTCTTATTGCTTACGAAACTATAAAGCAGAAAGATAAATTACCTATCCTCTGTGGAGGAACTGGAATGTATTTGGAGTCAGTACTAAAAGGGTATAAACTTATTCCTGTTCCTGAAGATAAAGAGCTGCGCGAGAAATTCGCTGATAAATCATTGGAAGAACTAACTGAAATATTAAAAGCCTACAAGGCACTCCATAATTCTACGGATGTCGACACTGCAAAACGAGCAATCAGGGCTATTGAAATAGAAGAGTATTATCTGAAAAATGATATTAAACAAAGAGAGTTCCCGTCCTTTAATAGTTTGATTATTGGTGTAGATATTGATAGAGAACTCAGAAGGAAAAAGATTTCAAACCGTCTTCGACAGCGATTGGATGATGGAATGGTGAACGAGGTTAAGCAGTTGCTTGATAACGGAATTCCGCCTGAAGATCTTATTTATTATGGCTTGGAATATAAATATCTCACATTGTATCTCACCTCTCAGCTTACTTATGAGGAGATGGTTGCACAATTGGAAATAGCCATCCATCAGTTTGCCAAGAGACAGATGACTTGGTTTCGGGGAATGGAACGTAGAGGTTTTACTATTCACTGGCTGGATGCCACTTTGCCGATGCAGGAGAAAATAGAACGTGTAAAAGGTTTACTTAACAGCTGATTATATATGAACGAAGATCCAAATAGATGGGGGGTTATTTATAACCCCAAAGCCGGAACAAGAAAAGTTCAGAAACGATGGAAAGAGATCAAAGAGTACATTGAAAGCAAACATATAGCTTTTGATTATGTTCAGTCGGAAGGGTTTGGCACAGTTGAAGTTTTAGCTCGTGCTTATGCGAGTGAAGGATACCGTACTATTGTGATTGTTGGTGGTGATGGCGCACTGAATGATGCCATTAATGGCATTCTTACTTCTTCGGCAGAAGATGTTAGTGATATTGCTATTGGTATTATTCCTAATGGAATTGGGAATAACTTTGCCCGTTACTGGGATCTCAATCTGGATTATAAAGAAGCGGTAGATTGGATCATTAATGATCGCCGAAAGAAAATAGATGTGGGGTATTGTTCTTATTTTGATGCATATAAACATGAACGCCGTTATTTTCTTAACGCCTTTAATATTGGTCTCGGTGCCCGTATAGTGAAGATTACTGATCAAACGAAACGTTTCTGGGGGGTAAAGTCCTTATCTTATCTGGCTGCACTGTTCTTGCTTTTTTTTGAACGTAAACTTTACCGTATGCATCTTCGGATTAATGATGAACATATACGTGGTAGAATTATGACTGTTTGTGTGGGAAATGCAAGCGGATACGGACAAACACCAAGTGCGGTTCCATATAATGGCTGGCTGGACGTTTCCGTAATTTATGGTCCCGAACCATTACAGTTATTGGCCGGACTCTGGATGCTGATTCAGGGACGAATTCTGAATCATAAGATGGTTAAGTCTTATCGTACAAAGATGGTGCGTGTTTATAAAGCACGTAATGCGGCAGCAGATGTGGATGGAAGAATTCTTCCCAACCATTTTCCACTGGAGATTGGCATCCTTAGCGAAGCCATTACATTGATTATACCTAATTAAATTATGAATATAAAAGATTTAAGAAATACTGATTCCGGCAACTTTTTTTTGCTTGCCGGTCCTTGTGTAATTGAAGGAGAGGAGATGGCTCTCCGCATTGCTGAACGTGTAGTTAAAATGACTGATCAGCTTCGTATACCTTATGTTTTTAAAGGTTCTTACCGTAAAGCGAATCGTTCACGTCTAGATTCTTTTATGGGAATTGGTGACGAAAAAGCGCTGAAAATATTAAAGAAGGTAAGTGATACGTTTGGTGTGCCTACGGTTACAGATATTCATTCGGCAGAAGAAGCGGCGATGGCTGCCGAATATGCAGATGTGCTTCAGATTCCTGCTTTTCTTTGTCGCCAGACAGATTTGTTAGTGGCTGCTGCTAAAACAGGAAAGATTGTGAATATAAAGAAAGGGCAGTTCTTGTCTCCCGGTGCAATGCAGTTTGCAGCTGATAAGGTTGTGGAAGCGGGCAATAATAATGTGATGCTTACCGAGCGCGGAACCACTTTCGGTTATCAGGATTTAATTGTTGATTACCGTGGTATTCCTGAAATGCAGAAATTTGGTTTTCCTGTAATTCTTGATGTTACTCACTCTTTGCAACAGCCCAATCAAACCAGTGGAGTAACAGGTGGTATGCCTCAACTTATAGAAACAGTTGCTAAAGCAGGTGTTGCAGTAGGGGTAGACGGATTGTTTATTGAAACACATGAAAATCCATCCATTGCCAAGAGTGATGGTGCAAACATGTTGCAACTAGACCTCCTGGAAGGACTTCTTATTAAATTAGTACGTATAAGGGAAGCGATTAAATAACTAACCTATTTTACTGATCTTTTTCAGCTTTTCCTCATCAATGATCTTTATTTTTCGTCCGTCAATGGTGATTAAACGTTCATTGGAAAAGTTGGAAAGGGTACGTATGGCATTGGAGGTGGTCATATTTGATAGATTGGCCAGGTCTTCACGTGATAGATAAATACTAAGCGTGGAGCTATCCTCTTCCAGTCCATAGCTGTCTTTCAGGAAAAGCAGTGATTCGGCAAGACGCCCGCGAATATGTTTTTGTGTAAGGTTTACGGTTCTTTCGTCTGCAATGCCAAGGTCGATGGAAAGTTGGCGGATAAAGAACATTGCCAATTCATTATTCTGACTGATAAGAGTCATAATGGTTTCCATAGGAATTAAACAGATAGTGGAAGTTTCGAAGGCTGCTGCGGCGGTGAGATAGTCTTCTTTGGCAAAATAAGCACGGTAACCAAAATATTCAACAGGCTTAATCATTCTGATAATCTGGCTTCTTCCGCCTACACCATCTTTGTAAATCTTAACTTTACCGCTAAGAAGGCACATAAGATAAGCTGGAGTTTCTCCCTCACAGTAGATTACCTCATTCTTTTTATAACTCTGAATAGTAAAATTGCTCATTAGGAATTCCCTTTGTTCATTGTTAAGGGGATGCCACATATCAGCAATGTATTCTGAAATTACTATTTCTGATAATTTTTTCTTGATCATAGTCTGTGTTATATAACCGTGTTATAAAGCACAAATATAAAAATAAAAAATTAATAAAAGAATTATCTACCGAAAAAAGCCATTTTTTCGGTAGATTCTGAGACCAATAAATATGCAAAGTCCTTTTATTAGTTTTAAAAACTAATAGGACTATTTATTTTGTTTTGTACAAAAGAAAACAATCTTTTGTACAAAACAATTCATTCTTCTGTACAAAAGAATGCATTGTTTTGTACAAGGATTTAAAAAGGGTCCGCCAGCTATTTAGAAAATAACAGTTCACGGTATTTAGGCAGTGGCCATATTTCATCATCAATCTCCATTTCCAGGTGATCAATGTGGTCACGAATCAGCTCTAAATATGGACGTACCTTTTCTTCATAAGCGAATGCTTTTTCTTCCTGACTTTCCAAATGATTTGCTACCTTACGGGCTTCAGTCATTTCTCTGACAAGTCTTTTGATCTCTGTTACACGATGAGATATTTCTTTGATAACTTCTTTTCGGTCGTGGCTCAGTTCTTTAAATTCTTCTTCGGTGAAAATAGCTTTCATTCCTCTAAGATTGTCCAACAAGCGGTTTTGATATGTGATTGCTGTTGGAACAATGTGGTTAATTGCCAGATCTCCCAGAACCCGGCCTTCAATTTGCACTTTCATGGTGTACTTTTCAAGTTCCACTTCAATGCGGCTTGTCAGCTCGTTCTCGTTAAATATTTTTTCGCCCAGCAATACTTCACGAGCTTGCTTATCGTTATATTTCATTATAGCTTCGGGCACATGGCAAATGTTTGTCAGTCCTCTGAGGGCAGCCTCTTCTTTCCATTGATCAGAATAACCGTCTCCTTCAAAGCTGATGGCTTTTGAAGCAATAATGGTTTCTTTTAATACCCGGAAGATGGCTTCATCGCGTCCTAAGCCTTCATTTATCAACTTGTCTACAGAAGCTTTGAACTCATTTAGCTGGTGAGCCATTGCAGCATTGATGGCAATCATTGCGGCGGCACAGTTGGAAGATGATCCGGCAGCGCGGAATTCAAAACGATTTCCAGTGAAAGCAAATGGAGAAGTACGGTTACGGTCGGTGTTATCTAAAAGAATTTCCGGAATTCGTCCCACTCCAAGCTTCAGCGTAGTCTTTTCTTCCGGAGTCATTTTGGTGTTTCCTGCTTGTTCCACCTGTTGCACTATCTCGTCAAGTTTGTTGGAAAGATGCTTGCCTAAAAAGATGGAAAGGATGGCCGGAGGAGCTTCGTTGGCACCTAGACGGTAGCTATTGCCTGCACTTGAGATAGAAGCGCGAAGCAGGTCCTGATTTTTATAAACCATCATCAGTACATTGACAATAAAGGTAATAAACAGCATGTTTCCTTTCGGGTTTTTGCCCGGTGCAAAAAGATTGATACCGGTGTCTGTACAAAGAGACCAGTTATTATGTTTGCCTGAACCATTGATGCCGGCGAATGGCTTTTCATGGAACAGTACGTGGAAATTATGTTTCTGGGCAATGCGTTTCATTAAATCCATAACCAGCTGATTATGGTCGTTTGCCAAATTTGCATTTTCAAAGATAGGAGCTAGCTCAAACTGATTTGGAGCAACCTCATTATGACGAGTTTTAGCCGGTATTCCCAATTTGTGGCATTCCAGTTCAAGTTCTTTCATAAAACTGGTTACTCGTGGGGGAATTGAACCAAAATAGTGATCCTCTAACTGCTGATCCTTTGCTGATGAATGTCCCATTAGTGTGCGTCCGGTAAGACAAAGATCGGGGCGGGCATTGAATAAAGCACTGTCAACAAGAAAATATTCCTGTTCCCATCCCAAATTAGGAAATACCTTGGTTATGTTTTTGTCGAACAACTGGCATACTTCAGTTGCTGCTTTGTCTACAGAGGCAAGCGCTTTTAATAAAGGAGTCTTATAATCCAGTGCTTCGCCGGTATATGAAATAAAGATTGTAGGAATACAAAGAGTAGAATCTACTATAAACGCAGGAGAAGAAACATCCCATGCAGTATATCCACGTGCTTCGAAAGTATTTCTGATTCCTCCGTTAGGGAAAGAAGAAGCATCAGGTTCCTGCTGAATAAGTAATTTACCCGAGAAACGTTCAATTACTTCGGTATCATCGCCAAACTCTATAAATCCGTCGTGTTTCTCAGCTGTTCCGTCAGTCAATGGTTGGAACCAGTGTGTGTAGTGAGTTACATTAAATGATTTTGCCCAGCTTTTCATACCGTTGGCAATTAAATCTGCCGTCTCCCTACTGATAGGTGTGCTCTTTTCAACGGCATTCATCACTGCTTTAAAAGCTTCTTTTGGAAGATACTCCTGCATCTTCTTACGGTCAAATACGTGACACGCGTAATAATCGGACAATTTGTTTGAAGGATTGGATACATCAATAGGTTTTCTGTTTGCAAGCTCTTGTAGAGCAAAAAAACGCATTTTGGACATAAACGGTCTTGTTTTAATGGTTGTTGGTGCAAAATTAGTCTTTTTATGCGAAACACCCCCTATTTTTGAGGGGTATTTTTGAATTTATTGTATTTTTATAAAATAAGCCCATTTAAAATAATTGTCTTGAATGATTAAATAGAAGATGAGTTTTGATTGCTTATTGTTGAAAATCATTATATTTGTATCTGTTCGATAGAATTAAGGAGATTAATTGAGGCATTTTATAATACAGATATTGCTACTGGTTTGCTTTTTTACCTCCGTACCCCATTTGGTTTTGGCTACGGAGGGAAGCATTGGAATGAAAGAACATCATACGTTGGTGGATTCCATTCTAAGTAATATTATACTTTCATCATCCAAGTATGAAAAGATAATTGAAAGTTATGATGCCGACTTATATATAAAGAGAAGCATGCAGGTGAAAAAGAAAAACTTCCTGCTCCGTTTTGCTCCATTCACATTAAGAAGTGATAGAAAGATAAAGAACACTATTACTGAATCCTTGAATGAACTTCACTTTACGGCTCCTAATATTTATAATCAGAAAGTAAAAGCGTTAAACGGAAATAGTCTTCGCCTCAATGGACCTTCCAATATAATACTGCCTTTTTTTCATGTAAACATCTATTCTTCATCTTTATTATATGATAAAGTAATCTCTCCTTTGGCTTCCAACGCCAGAGATTATTATAGATATAAAATAAATAGTTCTACTGTTTTATCTAACGGAAGTGTACAGTATAGAATTCTGATAATACCTAAAAATAACAGTTATCAATTAGTAAGCGGATACATGATTGTGAGTGACCAATCATGGAAAGTACGTGAGCTAAACTTGCAAGGATATTCTGAGTATATGCGTTATAATGTAAGTATATGGATGGGGAAAGAAGGTAATGAAGAGTTCCTTCCGGTTAAGTATGAAACAAGTCTTTTTGTTAATCTGATGGGAAATGTTATTGACATAAAATATACTGCAAATTTGAAGTATAAAGATATCAGGTTGGCGGATTTGGAAAAGTCTAAAAACGGCAAACCTCATTATGATATTTCTGAGTCCTTCTCTCTTAGTAGCGAAAAGGATTCCTGCATTACCGATAGTGCCAGCTTTTCCCGATTAAGGCCGTTGCCGTTAAGTGAATTAGAAAAATCGCTTTACCGTGATTATGCTGTTTTTCGTGACTCTTCTATAATAGGTAAGAATAAAGCTAAGGATTTGAGTCTTTTTGGGCAGATGGGCGATTTTTTACTGAATAGTTACACTGTGAATTTGTCTTCCTTGGGAACAGTAAAATGTTCTCCGGTTATCAATCCTTTCTTGTTGGGTTATAGCCATAATAATGGAGTGTCTTATCGTCAGGAATTTAAGTATAACCGACTTTTTGCTGATGACCGTTTGCTGCGTATTGTTCCAAAGATTGGTTACAACTTTAAACTTAGTGAGTTATACTGGAGCATTAATTCCGACTATGATTACTGGCCGGCAAAGCGGGCATCCATTCATTTTAGTTTTGGTAACGGTAACCGGATATATAGTAGTAAGGTAGTAGATAAAATTAAGAATATCCCCGATAGCTTATTTAATTTCAATGATGTGCATCTCGATTATTTTAAGGATTTATTTCTAAATCTGAATCATAGTGTGGAAATTACAAATGGATTATTTATCAGAGTCGGTGCTACTGTGCACCAAAGAGATGCTGTGAATCCATTAAAAATAGTTCCTCTTCGTGGGGTGTCTTCACCACAAGCAGAGGATATACTCGATGGACTAAAATCCAGATATATAAGTTTCGCTCCCCGTTTACAAGTAGAATGGACTCCTGGGCAATATTATTATATGAAAGGATTGCGGAAAATTAATCTGTATTCTAATTATCCTACTTTCTCTTTCGATTATGAACGTGGATTGAAGGGAGTAATGAATAGTACAGGGCAATATGAAAGAATTGAGTTTGACATACAGCATCGCATTCGGCTTGGTTTATTGCGCGATATATATTATAGGGTAGGAGCGGGCGCTTTTACAAATACACATGAACTCTATTTTGTGGATTATGTTAATTTGTCTAAGAATAATCTTCCCGTAGGGTGGTATGATGATATTGGCGGTGTTTTTCAGTTATTGGATGGTAGATGGTATAATTCTTCCAATCGATATGCCCGTGGGCATATTACATATCAGGCACCATTTCTGTTGCTGCGTCATTTAAAAAAATATACTCGTCCCATTATTAATGAACGTATTTATATTAGTGCTTTAAGTGTTCCTCATCTTAATCCCTATTTAGAATTTGGTTATGGAATAGGCACACATGTTTTTGATGCAGGAGTCTTTGTGAATTATGCAAAATCAAGTTTCAGACAGATAGGATTTAAATTTACTTTTGAATTATTTAATCGTTGATAGTTAGATTTTTACGATTCTATCCGGAGATTTCTTTAAAAAATGATTAAAAAAGATTTGCGTAGTTCAAAATATCTGCCTATCTTCGCATCGCATTTGAAAGAAAGCACATGCCCAGGGAAGTTTGGGTGAGTGGCTGAAACCAGCAGTTTGCTAAACTGCCGAACGGGTAACTGTTCCGGGGGTTCGAATCCCCCAGCTTCCGCGGATATTAAAAAGAGACCTATACAGGTCTCTTTTTTTATACCCGTAGGTCAGGATTAGTTTAGGATCATATTTTTGGATCATACCGAAATGCTGAGGGCTTGAAGATTTAAGCATAAATTTTGGATAATCTGAATAAGAAGAAAGAAATATCTCTTACTCCTCTTAGTTGTGCTCTAAATTGTTTGATTTTTGCATTAAAAGATTCGCTGGCCGCATTGGTTGCACGATTTCTAAAGAAAGCAACGATTCTTAGATAATGCGTTTGTATCGTTCTTGCCACTGTACCAAAAGACAGGAATCCTGAGTTGTCTACTTCATCATACCAATGTGCTAACTTTGTTAAAGCCACGTCTGCATGCTTTGACTGATGATAAATAAGCCCTAACCGCATACTTAAATAATATGCTTTCTTTATGTCAGGGTATTCTCTAAATAAAATAGTTGCGCGTTTACTTTGGGAACTGCTCCATGCTGTTTCATTTTTGAATAGAAGGTAACGGCTTCTGGCAAGAAGTTGTTTATTTGTGTCTCCGTTTTCAAAAACAGAAGGTTTATATTGGATTCCACAAGCCTTAGCATGGCTAATCTCTATATTTTCTTTATCCATTGCCTCCCAGCGTGCTTTAATGCGCATTTCCTGTACGGCTTCAAAAGCCAATTGCTGTACATGAAAGCGGTCTATCACTTGCTTTGCACCAGGAAAACAAACCCGTGCTATCTGATTCATGTTAGAAGCCATGTCTAAAGTAATCTCACGCACCTGAAAACGTCGTTTGCGCGATAGTTTTAGCAACACATCCGATACGGTTTTCACATCTGTTCCTTTAATCATGGCAATAATGCTTCCTTTCCTGCCTTTAGCTTCCTTATTGATAAGAATGGTATATAGCTCGCCACGTGAAAGGCTTGTTTCGTCAAGTCCTACATAAGCACCAATATTCTTCTCAAATAAGGCCCAATCTTGTGCATGAGAGAGTTGATCCCATTCTCTGTAATTACTCAGATGATTCTTATATTGTGATTCAAGTTGCTTAGCATCCAATCGATAGTGCTCAGCCAAGGAACTAATACTTATGGCTCGAGAGTCGATCCATAGCTTTTAAAAAAGACGCAAATTCAGAAGAGATTTGCGTGCCTTGAGCCATTAATTCCCAATTACGGGATATGTATTTTTCTTTTGTATGATTGTACCATCTCCGTTTCTTTATATAAAGAATGCAACTACGACCACGCATAGGGTAATCATACATACGGACTTCTTCATAGAATCCTTTACTTTCCAGTTTGTCGTTTTTATATTCCTCAGGAGGGTTATTTTTTTCTTCGAAATAGATTTCAACTTTGTCGGTAAGCTCATTGAATTGGGTCATCTCGAAGTAATCAAACATACCATCAGGAAAGATAAAACGGAGGAATATATCGTAATCCATATTTTTTTTGGGCAAAGATAACATATTAAGAATTCAATCCCCTCAGGATTTCGGTATGATCCATATTTTTCTGTTTTAGGCAGAATGAAGGTTTACTTTGATTTTGAACAACCGTTATTTTTCTTATTTAAGAAACGCTTTGCCAAATACTTGCGTACCGGCTCGTCGTACAACTTCAAGCAAGTATAAGCTAACAATACATTCCATGCCATTACACCCAAAGAAATTGCCCAGGTTTCGCCAAACGTATAAAGCTTGTTTTCGATGAGCCATGCATAGAACAAGTACATGAACGTATAATGTACTACATATAGCGGAAAAGAAATATCACCTAGGAACTTGCATATTTTTGTCGATATCTTATCGGTAGTAGTACCCGATGCACCCAACCAAACCAAGATAGGGAAAGCTATTATGATACAGAACGATTCGTAAACACCGTTCATACAGACAGGTTCAAGAGTTCCTATAAAAGGTACCGAGAACAAAATCACCAAAACAGCCGAGCAAATCCAGAAAGCGCCTCTCACTTTCACCGGCTGGAAGATGCGCGACAAGAACATACCCATCGTAAACGGGAAAAGCATACGCAACGAGCCGCCCAGGAAATTCACGCTATCCAACGTCCAACCTACGCCGATACTTCCATAAGTAGAAATATTGCAGGCGGCAAACCACGTCAAGGCAATGCCCAACACTACAACCAATGCACCCAATACCTTAGTGGACAAACGGCGGATGAACAAGGCATAAAGGATATTGCCTATATATTCGAAAAACAGTGACCAGTACGGTCCGTTCAGCGGAAACATTTCACCGTTGCCACGCACTTCGTAACCCAAACCCGAAACGGCAGGAATGAAGAACATGGTGCAAAGCAAAGCAAGCATAGTGAGGGAAGTTGCAATCTGTGTACCGTTCCACTGCACGCTGCCTTGAAGGCAGAATGTGATAGCACCTAAAACGGCACCCATTACCACCATCGGATGAAGACGAATCAAACGACGTTTGAAGAATTCTTTCATGGTAAAACCTTTGTTCCAACGGTCATCGTAAGCATAGCCAATAACGAAACCGGAAAGAATAAAGAAGAAGTCCACAGCCAGGTATCCGTGATTGAAGTTCTTGACGAGACCATCACCTGCACCATTGACAACTTCGGCAAAGCCAAAACCTTCATTTACATGGTACCAAATAACTAAAAGAGCCGCCACTCCCCGCAATCCGTCTAAGAGACTATAATGCGGCTTGGTGTCTGCGAATGCAGCTGAAGAAATTTTTGACATTTGTTTTTTATTAGAGTTAATATTATCTTGACCGCAAAATTACTGTTTGCAGAAAGAACTACTTTTGCTTTTAAGCAAAAAAGGGGTATAAAAACTATTTTTGAGCACGAATACGGCTGAAGGTATAGATGGAAACACCCAAAAAGGAGGCTACATATTTTAGTTTTATCCTATTGATGAGACCGGGGTAACGCAACATAAATCTATTATACCGTTCTTTGGGAGGGAGCTGTAGCCTTTCTACAAAGAGGTGGCTCAATTCTTTATTCACATTCTGGTGCAGGATTCTTCCCCAGTTGGCTATGTCGATATACTTCTCGTAAAGCGCATTCAGTTTGTCAATGTGGATGACATATACCCGGCAGTCTGTCAGCGTTTCAATGCTTTCTATTGATTGCTGGTTATAGTACAGCGAATCCATGCCGAAAGTAATGTCCCCCTCCTTGCTGAACCAAGTGGTGGTGTCCACTCCATCATGATGAAACACCGAGTGGGTCACTCCTTCTTCAATGAAATAGACCAAATGGTCTGTCATACCCGATTGCACAATACAGGTATCTTTGGGGTATATCCTCTCTTCCATCTCCGCCAGCAACGCTTGAAGTGCCTCATCGGAAACGGGGTATGTCTGTCTGATATTAGCGATAATGTTTTTCATTGAAGAAGAAAATTGTTTTTCTATAGATGCAAAGTTATGAAATTTGTCTGATAAAAAACGATTTTCATTGCCATTTCCTAAAACCTTCCGCACCCCAGGCAATACTCACAAAACAAACAACCTGCCAAAAACAGACAAAAAATCAAAAAGGAATGATCTTTCCCTACTAAAATCTTACACAAATATTCAAAGCTTTCAAATTCCGTTTCATTTTTCTATTTTATAAATCATTGAAAATCAATTTTTTTATGGAAAATTTAGATAACTAGTATATAAATTATTAATAATTTAAGATGATCAAAAATATACCTATTTACTATAGCTGAATATTTACCATTGCTATTCTTTTTTGTTGCCCAAAGTTTCTATGAATATGTTAAAGATGACGTTTGAGAACGGTAGTATTCTAATTACTAGTATCTTTGTTTATAAATTCAACTATTTACGCTATATGAAAAAATTAAATATATTATTAGCTACTCTGATTATTATTCTATTTGGAATGTCATGCTCAGAAACACATTTTATCAGCAATAAACTATATCGTGCAAAGGAGGAGAAAACTTTTGCCGAGAAGAAAGTTGCACTGCCTCAGGGTAGGCTGTTTGATGTATTTGGTCGCAAACTCCCTTCGCAGGAAAAGGACGCGATGGAGTTTCTTTATGCTTATATGTCTCTGGCAGATATAACCGATTACCCCGATACTTTCTTTTTGAAAGCAGTGCGTTTGTCATTTCAGGCAAAAGAGGAAATGCCTTGGGGAAAAGAGATTAGCGAAGAGTTGTTTCGTCATTTTGTTCTGCCTTTGCGGGTAAATAATGAAACGCTGGATAATTCACGGGAGGTGTTTTACGGTGAACTGAAAGACAGGGTGAAAAATCTTTCTCTTTACGATGCAATTCTGGAGGTAAACCACTGGTGCCATGAAAAGGTAATTTATGCTCCTTCCGATGCCCGTACCAGTTCTCCGCTAGCATCCGTGCGTACTGCTTATGGTCGTTGCGGGGAAGAATCCACTTTTCTGGTGGCTGCTCTTAGGGCTGTAGGTATTCCTGCGCGACAGGTTTACACTCCCCGTTGGGCACACACGGACGATAATCATGCCTGGGTTGAGGCCTGGTCAAATGGTAAGTGGTATTTCATGGGTGCCTGCGAGCCGGAACCCGTGCTTAATGTAGCCTGGTTTACTGCTCCAGCCCGTAGAGGGATGCTAATGCACACAAATGTTTTTGGATACTATGCAGGTAAAGAGGAGATAATGACTGTTACTCCGAATTTTACCGAAATAAATGTGATTGATAATTACGCGCCAACAGATCGTATTGACGTAACGGTACTTGATGCTGATAATAAACCAGTGGAAGGGGCAACGGTGGAATATAAGCTTTACAACTATGGTGAGTTTTATTCCGTGGCTAAAAAACAAAGCGACAAGGAAGGTAAATCATTCCTGACCTCCGGAAAAGGGGATATTCTGATTTGGGTATCAAAGGATGGTGTTTTTGATTTCCGTAAAGTGTCGGTGGGTAAGGATCATGCCCTTACACTTACACTTGATAAGAAATCGGGGAGCACATCTGATATGGATTTGACTGCAATAAAGGAAATGGCACTTGATATTGTGCCGCCGGTAGAAAGTCCGGTTGAAACAAATGTGAGCAAAGAACAGCGTGCGGCGAATAATATTCGTCTGGCAAAGGAAGACTCCATACGTAATGCTTACATAGCTACGTTTATTGATGCGTCAAAGATAAATGAAATTGCCGGAAAATTGCAGATTGATACGGAACGCACAAAGAAACTGTTTACAGGATCACGCGGAAACTGGCAGGAGATTGAAAAGTTTCTGCTTGCCACAACTGCCGAAAACCGAAACAAGGCACTAAATCTGCTGGAAACTATTTCGGCAAAAGATCTGCGCGATACCCCTGCCGAGGTGTTGAATGATCATTTACTTTATACTCCCGCAGGAGAGGGTGATGTTTATAACAGCTGCGTTCTGAATCCACGAATAGGAGATGAGTTCCTTACTGCTTATAAACAGAAGTTCCAAAAAGAGATAAACACGGATTTGGCGAATGATATAAGAAAGAACCCAAAGGTGTGGGTGGACTGGTGCCGCAACAATATTACTATTCGTGATGATCTGAATTCCAATCGCCTGTATATGTCTCCGCTTGGAGTATGGAAATCTCGTGTAACCGACAGCCGTTCGCGAAAAGTATTCTTCGTTGCTGCACTTCGCAGTCTGGGTGTTCCGGCACGTATTGAATTAATGACGGGTAAACCGCAATATTTCCAGGACAACGCGTGGATGGATGTAAATTTTGAGAATATAGAAAAAGGGAATGCACCTCAGGGATTTTTAAATGCATCTTATACTCCTACTAGTTTGCTCACAGATCCGCTTTATTACAAGCATTTTACTATCTCCAGAATAGAAAATGGCAAATTGCATCTGCTTGAGTTCGATGAGGAAAATGAAACATCGTGGAGCAAGATCTTCAGTAAACCATTGAAGCTGGACGTGGGTCGCTATTTGCTTGTAACAGGTAGTAGAATGGCCGACGGAAGTGTGCTGAGTAATCTCACATTCTTCAATGTGCAGGAAGGGGAGACCACCGATATTCCATTAGTAATGCGCGAGAGTACTGATAAAGTTCAGGTGTTGGGTAGCTTTAATTCTGAAGCAACCTTCATTGATGTGGCAACAGGCAAGGAGCAAAGTATTCTGAATGCGAATGGCAGAGGTTACTTTGTGGTAGCCTTAGTTGAAAATAACCACGAACCTACCAACCATGCACTAAGAGATATTGCCGATTGTAAGAAGCAATTGGAAGAGTGGGGTAAACAAATTATTGTCCTTTTCCCGGACGAAGAAGAATGGAAAGCATTCAATCCGAAGGCATACGGTGATCTTCCAAAGAATGTCACATTCGGAATTGATAAGGATGGCTCTGTGCTGCGTCAGGTAAAAGAAGGAACGGAAGTTATTCGTCAGGGCGAGCTGCCCGTTGTCATTGTGGGCGACACTTTTAACCGGGTAGTTTTTGCTTCACAAGGTTATCGCATCGGATTGGGCGAGCAGTTAGTGAAAATAATTGGTCAGTTACAGCCTGTTCAAACGGGAGGAAAGAGTTGTACTCCTTAATCCTCTCTTCGGTATGTACTTACCGACAAGTTATAGAAAAGAATATGAATCTGTGAAACTTATAAAGAACGAGGATGCTTAAAAAGACTTTTTAAGCATCCTCGTTCTTTATCTTCTTCTTCAATAGTAGAAGTCTAAACTCCTTTTCTATAAAAAGGAGTTTTTTATTTCAGAATATTCCGGATAGTTGGAGTAGCTAAAGATGTGAGCTCTCTTTTTGATAAGGCTTTTGCAGAAGAATAGATTATTCTTTTATCAGTGAAGCCAGAGTTTGTTGCACCCGTTTTGCGGAAGTACGCGGCTCGGCATATTCGTCTACCTGCACTGTTCCGCCCATTGAAACCTTTGGATTACGATAAGTCATACCACTTGGAATGGCTTCCCGTGCAGAAAGGTGAAATTCTTCAGCACCAGTCTCTTTGGCAATCTTCCAGATATTATTTTCATTGATGCCACAGCCCGGAAGGATAATAATGCGTCCGGCCGATTTCTCTACCAGTTTCCGCAAAAGAGGAATACCTGCTTCCGCAGTAGGCATTTGCCCTGAGGTAAGTATGCGGTTGCATCCCAGATTAATGAGTTCTTCCAACGCCTTCATTGGGTCAACGCACATGTCGAAAGCCCGATGAAAAGTAACCGACAGCCCATTGGCGCACTTCACCAGCTGTTCCGTAAGTTTACAATCTATTTCCCCTTTAGGAGTAAGGCACCCGATAACCACACCATTGGCGCCACAATCTTTTGCCACGGCAATATCACGTTCCATCACACGGATTTCTTCCGGCGAATAAAGGAAATCTCCCGCTCGCGGACGGATTATCACGTGAATAGGAATTTCAATTAATTCCCTAGTTATAGCAATAGTTCCTTGTGAAGGGGTAGTTCCACCCTCCGGAATACCCGCGCACAGTTCCACTCTCATGGCACCTCCCTTTTGCGCTTCCACGCAACTTGCCACAGAGTTGGTACATACTTCGATCTTCCCTTTTTTCATCTTTGTGTAGTTAAAGTTATGATATATATTGAATGCGCACAAATGTAAATAGTTTAAGGCTATCTCCAAATTTTTCCGATATAAAATTGTTGTATTTGCCTGGTTAAAATTATTTATCTATCTTTATACTTTTAGATTTAGACGAGGGTCTTAATCTAATTTATACCCGGGTATAAAATAATTTAGGCCCTCGTCTCAATATAATTTAGATCCGGGTCTAAATATAAATTCATCGAGAATAAACAAATAAATTAACCTCTATCATGAAATATAAATACTGTGTACGTAGAAAAACAGACAAGAGCCATGGAGAAGAACAAGTAAAGTACTACGCCGTTCCTCTTTCATCGGGGACTGTGGGAACTGAAGAACTCTCAGAAAGCATATCTCGTCGTTGCACCCTCTCCGAAGGAGATATCCGTGCCACCATTGTGGAACTGATACACACCATCGAGCAAGAACTCCACCAAGGTAAGAAAGTTTGCCTCGAAGGTATAGGAATTTTCAGTCTTTCCGCCAGTAGTGAAGGTTTTGATACCCCCGAGGAGTGCACGCCCAGTAAGGTGAAAGCCAAGCGCATTTGTTTCCTGGCAGATAAGCGGTTGAAAAAGAATTTGAAATTTGTGAAGTTTGAAAAAGATAAGAAGAGGTAGATAAATTCAGTCGCTGTTTAGCTTTAGCAAACAGCACTTTCTTATCTGCCGTATAACTTATCAATCAGATCCTTTCGTCCCAGTTTTTTCAGTTCAGCAATAATCTGATTCTTGTATTCGCGCTGATACCAGAAAAAGAATTGGCGTTGAGCAAGTTTCTCTTTGGGGTTGTGGGCGGAGTAAATAGGTTCCAGTGTGTACGGATGATATCCGGTATAGTAAGCTTCCGTGGCAATAGTCATCGGAGTAGGAGTAAAGTCCTGCACCTGTTCCAGGCGGAAATCCATATTCTTGGTTATAACCGCCAGTTCGGCCATATCTTCTTCCTTACATCCCGGGTGAGAAGATATAAAATAAGGAATCAGTTGCTGGTTCATGTTTAGTTCTTTGTTTAACTTATCAAAGGTCTTCTTGAACTGCTGAAACTGTAAAAACGACGGTTTACGCATAATGTTAAGTACACGATCGGAAGTATGTTCCGGAGCTACCTTGAGGCGTCCGCTTACATGTTTGGCAATTAGTTCGCGGGTATACTCAGCCGTTGAACGGTTTATTGCCGCATCCTTACTGTCGTATTGCAATAAATCATAGCGCACTCCGCTACCAATAAATGATTTCTTTATTCCTTCTATAGCATCCACCGAATGATAAATATCAAGCAAAGGACGATGATCAGTGTTTAAGTTGCGACAAATTTGAGGATGAATGCAGGAAGGACGTTTGCACTTTCTGCAAATATTAAGATCCTTTCCGCCCATGCGGTACATATTTGCCGATGGTCCGCCAAGATCACTCAAGTATCCCTTGAAATCGGGCAGTTCAATTACTTCTTTTACCTCCTTTAAAATAGAGGCTTTACTTCGCGAAACAATAAACTTTCCCTGATGAGCCGAAATAGTACAAAAGGCACATCCGCCAAAACAACCACGATGGATGTTGACGGAAAACTTGATCATGTCATAAGCCGGAATTCTTTTTCCTTTATATTTAGGATGAGGAAGACGGGTATAAGGCAAATCAAAAGATCTGTCCAGCTCGGTTTCCGTCATGGGAGGGTAGGGAGGATTCACTATCACTACATTATTATCTACAGCTTGCAGAATGCGGGAAGCCTCCATCTTATTGCTTTCCTCCTCTATGTGACGAAAGTTTTCCGCTTGCTTCTTTTTATCTTTCAGGCATTCTTCATGCGAATGAAGTGTAATGTCGGTTTCCTTATTCGCATTGGGCACTTCGTCTTTCTTTCTAACAAGAACAGTTTGAGGAATATCGGTAATTTTAAGAAGTGGGATTCCTTCCTGCATTTGTTTACAAAGCTCTGTAATAGGCTTTTCTCCCATTCCATAAATCAACATATCGGCGCCCGAATCTATTAAAATACTTTTATGTAGTTTATCCTGCCAGTAATCATAATGAGTAAGCCGGCGCATAGATGCTTCAATCCCTCCCAGTACCACCGGTACATCGGGGTATATCTTTTTAAGAATCTGAGTATAAACAATTGTGGGATAGTCGGGACGCATATCCGGACGACCATCCGGAGTATAAGCATCATCAGACCTTAGTCTGCGGTTGGCCGTATAGTGATTAACCATGGAGTCCATACTTCCGGGAGCTATTCCGAAAAACAGACGGGGACGTCCCAGCTTTTTAAAGTCACGAAGGTCATCCCGCCAGTTTGGCTGCGGAATAATAGCCACCCGAAGTCCTTGAGCCTCAAGAATACGTCCGATGACTGCCGCTCCAAATGAAGGGTGATCTATATAAGCATCCCCGGAGAAAAGGATTACGTCTACCTCATTCCATCCACGTAGCTCTACTTCTTTCTTAGTAGTAGGCAGCCAATCAGTCAGTCTGTATTCTTTCATGGCTGCAAAGATACGGATTTAACCTTAATATGATTGCATATTAAGGTTAAATGCATATTTTCCCAACTACGGATGAAGGTAAAATTTAGTAAGATTATTCAGGTACAGCTTCTATTTCAACAGGGATTTTAGCTTCCCATTCTTTGAAGAGATTGATTAATTGCTGCAGTCCGAATGCTTTCATATTATTGTGATAGATAACATCTATGCAAAGATCCAACAAATCCTTGCAGTCACTTTCCTGTGAAGCGATCAATGAACGGATATTCATTTTTAATTTCTCCAGATCATCTTCGTCTACCACACCTGTGCTGCTTATTAAATGTTGGAAAAGTGTATATTTACGAATAGTTTGTAGGTTTTCATCAGAAATTTCCATACTTCTGGTTCCCGACGTGTTTGCTTGTATTGTGTACATGGTATCTTTGTTTTTTAGGTTTTACTTCTGACAAAGATATAAATAATAATGAGATTCCCTCTATCTTCCGCTTAAAAACTGAAGAATTCCTGCCATGATTTCTGCACGGTGTTTTTCCGTATCGATTGATTCAAACGGGAACCCCATGATGAATGTGCGATAATCGCCTTTATAAGCAGTTGCGGCGCCGCAATTTCCTTCTACATATTTTATTGCCGGGAAGGCTGGCGATACAGGAGCAATACAGTCAGGCGCCGGAACGGAATAAGTATGCTCATTTACTTGCCGGGGAATGGTGAATGTGCGTCCTAAACCAAAGATGCTTCCTGAACCAGTGTTCTGCATACTATTCTGAAAGCTATATTTAAGTATATCTGATGTGAAACTTTTTTCCACATCAGAATTGTTCATATCACTACCCACATAAGATCCACTTACCAGAATATTTCCTCCTCGCTTGCAATATTGTGTAATCAGCTGCTGCATTGCCGGAGTAAAAGTCTTGTATTTTTCGTTTGTTAATTGTGAAGTTGCGGAATCGTCCTTTTGCAACCCAAGAATATAATCAACCAAATGATAGTCGTTTAGTTTAACTCTTCCGCTTTCCACAGCTTCGTTACTACAAGAAACAAATGAGTATCCGGGTGTGGCTTGAATGGCTTTTCCATGTATAAAAGGATAGTCGAATGTGTTTCCGGCAATACGCATACCTTCCAGCTCACTTCCACTGTAGCCTAATCCTGTCGATGTTTCTTTTCCGGCATTTTTCGGGTTGAATCCGGTCTGAACTCCACAATAAGAAATATTATATAGGTAAGGCACACCTGGATCTTTTTTCAGATCAAAGCCCACCGAATCAGGAGTATTGATGATGGCTGGTCCGCTGATACGGTCGAATCCATTAACAATAAGTACTCTTTCCTTTTCGCGTTTAGCTTTGTAAGCTGAAAGAATTTCGGAAGGAAAACTTTCTCCCCCTTTATTTACGGCAGTAACCTTGAAACTATAAACCAGCTCGGGTTCAATTTTTGCTGTGTATGATGTCCCATCTACCAGTACCCCGTTGTCAAATCCAAAGTTACCGATACGGGTGTAAACAATATAACTATGAGGTTTGGCAGAAGATTCCAATGGGTCTTCTACTCCCTTCCAGGAAAGATTAAATGTATTTTTGCTTTTTCCGAATTTAATGGAAAAATGACTCACCGGAAGCGGTTGAACCACACAATCTTCATCGTGCTGAGAGGTAACGAAACGAAGAATGGATTTATAAATGGAACGTCCCACAGTAAATTTAAAGTTGGGGTTGTGTCCAAGAGCCATATCAGCAAAGTTTTGGTGGGAAAGAAATTCAAGAATCATTGAAGGAACAGCTGGAAGTCTGGTTTCACTGTAGTTTTTATCCCACATACCTCTACGATTCCATTGTACATCAAATTGTGAATTAATATCCGACTTTAACTGAGTAATCATTAAGTCAGTTAAATCTCTGGAAGCATAACGGGAAATGCCCGAATGTAGTTTGCTGTCATTAAAGTCTGTAGTATAAACACCTAGCGAACCAATAGTTTTTCCATTTGAGGTATATCCGGCATCACTGTGCAAAGCCATGGTCATCTCAAAAGGAACTCTAAGCCCTTTTTCTTTAGGATTGTAAACAGAACCACCTGATAAGTAATTAATCATTTGCGAACGAGAATTAATATCATCGGCATAATCATTTACTCGTTTGTTATCCCCGTAAACAGAGTAGGGCATTCCTGCCCATTGTGCAGAGTAACGCGCACCTTCAAGGTAACGGGGTAAACCGCTGACTGTACCTCCACGGGATATGTTACCCATTCCACCACCAAAACGGACGGCATCTGCGCAAACAACTCCTTTTTCCTTGCTCTCATTGCTTAAAACTACCATTCCGTAATCATTAGAACCCTTATCGAAAGCAAAGGTTCCAAGATAAACCCATGTGCCACTACCCATCTGCTGGTTAATAGTGAATTCTGTTGCTCCTCCTTTATGAAGAACAGTATATTTGGCGTCCGTTACACTTTCAGGTAATGTTTGGTATGATACATATACAGCATAATTTCCTTCTTCGGGAATGGTTGGCACCCATTCGGCAAAAGCCCGGTTCTTTTTCTTTTCCGTTTTTGCATAACGGGCAGTACCATCAGTAAAAGGATTATCACTATCTTGATAGATACTCTTCTTTTGAGCAAAACCAACCACATCGGGGGTATTCCAATTGCTCTTTCTACTTTTTACTTCAATATAAAGCGAACCAGATCGAAGATTATCATTGTCAACAATAACCTCGTTCTTTTGAGTATCCCTTTCACGGGGAGTAAATACATTTGCTCCTGCGTTCTCAAGCATGGGAATTACATAAGGAAGTATTATAGATTGGGTAAAAAGATCTTCAGTGGTACAGAATAATCGTGGACGCTGCCATAGCCAGCTTCCATTACTGATTCTGTGGCCGTTACCGTCACCATTTCCATTGCTGGCACCGTTTCCATTGCTGTTTCCATTCCCATTTTTGAAATATCTTCCGTGACTTTGCCAAAGAGCAACGTGTCTGTTTTGTAACCCTCGTGAAATATCGATTGGGCTAGAAGTGTTTTTTACCCAAGGAGCACCCTGATAATCTATATCTCCCAGCATGCGGGATTTGTCTTTTCTCTTTTTTCTATAAATATTTGGAATA
Source organism: Bacteroidaceae bacterium (assembly GCA_963667395.2). Lineage (GTDB taxonomy): Bacteria > Bacteroidota > Bacteroidia > Bacteroidales > Bacteroidaceae > Bacteroides. The sequence continues at coordinate 1,456,217 of CAXXJL010000001.1, read as the reverse complement.
AGTTCTTCAATGGATTTTCCTCCACTATAGACGGTTGTTTTGAAATAGCAAACAGGGCCGGGTAGTATTTGTGAAAGATAACGGTATATACCTTCTACCGTTTCGGGTAGAAAAGGCTGGTAGGCAAAGCTCTCCGTTGCATGTATATCCAACTTCTTGGTCTCGTAATTTATTTCGAAGCTACTTAACTTACATTTTCCTATTTGGGCAGAGGAACAGGTGTAATTCTCGAAGAAAGTTTTTAAACGTTCTTCTACATTTTTATCTATATCTTGTGCTATCCCTTTTGTCGCGAAAACGATTAAAAGGAGAAATAATATATATTGTTTCTTCATCTGTCGTGATTTTACACACAAAAGTACACTTTTAAACACACAGAATCCACAGATTCTCACAGAATTTATTGCTAATCTGTGTTAATCTGTGGAAACAGTATTTATCTTTTGTCAGCTTCTTATAGAGGAATGTACTCTACAAAAGCTTCGATTGCTTCGTATGAGGCTAATCCAAGACTATCATACAGTGCTGCAGTTCCGCGGTTACGGTCTTCTGAACGTTGCCAGAAAAGGCGTTCGTCATTTCCAAGGAACGGAGCACCTTCCATCTGTGACTGATGTTTCAATATTGTATTTCTTTTCAATCTCAATTCTTCAGGTGAAATTGGTACTGCCATTTCAATGTTTTCAATTTCCCATTCAGCCCATGCACCACGATACATCCATATGCGGCAATCCTTAATCCATTTTTCTCCTTTTTCCAGATCAATTGCAGCAAGGACAGAGTCTGTACAAACGCGGTGTGTTCCGTGTGGATCGGCCAGGTCGCCGGCTACAAAGATTTGATGAGGCTTTACTTCCTGCAACAGGGCGCGTACAATTTCAACATCCTTTTCAGAAATAGGTGACTTTTGAATTTTTCCTGTTTCATAAAAAGGAAGGTCAAGGAAGTGAACATGATCTGATTTAATGCCTGCATATGCACAAGCTGTTCGAGCTTCTCCGCGGCGGATTAATCCTTTCAGACGAAGCATATCTGCATTATCAAAATCACCATCCTTTTTACTATTAATAAAAGTACGGATATCTTTATATTTCTTATCTATAATATCACTATTAGCGTCAAAGATCTGGTTGAAACCATTAATAAAGTGCATAAAGCGTACTACTTCTTCATCTCCTACAGCAATGTTGCCAGATGTTTCGTAAGCTACGTGTACATCGTGTTTCTGTTCAACAAGACGTCTCACTGTTCCTCCCATAGAAATTACATCATCATCCGGGTGTGGAGAAAAGACAATTACACGTTTTGGATATGGTTTTGCACGTTCCGGACGATATGTATCATCAGCATTTGGTTTTCCACCAGGCCATCCGGTAATAGTATGTTGCAAATCATTGAATATCTTGATATTTACATTGTATGCCGATCCGAAAAGAGCAAGTAATTCACTTAATCCATTTTCGTTATAATCCTTGTTAGTTAACTTCAGAATTGGTTTCTTTGTTAGCATACAAAGCCAAACAATTGCACTACGGATTAGTTTGTCGTTCCATTCACATGAAGTAACCAGCCACGGACGTTGAATACGTGTAAGATTAGATGCTGCGGAAAGATCGATTGCAACCCTGGTATTGTTATGCATTTGAAGATAGGATGCCGGAGTCACATCACTAACTTTTCCTTCAACGGTTTCTTTTATCATTTGAGCTTTATCATCGCCCCAAGCCATCAGAAATATTTTCTTAGCAGCAAGGATGGTTGCAATACCCATTGTAATAGAACTCACGGGTACATTCTCTGTTCCTCCAAACATTTTGGCAGCATCATTACGAGATGTGTTATCAAGTAAAATTAGACGGGTGTTTGAGTTTACTTGTGAACCAGGTTCGTTAAAACCAATATTTCCTACACGACCGATGCCTAATAGCAAAACATCTATGCCTCCAAAACTTTCAATTCGTTGTTCGTAAAGTCTGCAATGTTCAAATATTGTATCTTTTGCAATACTTCCGTCCGGACTGAAAACGTTTTGTTTGTTGATGTCGACCTGATCCAGAAACATTTCTTGCAAAGATTTCAAGTTGCTGTTTACCGCTTCGGGTGCTAATGGATAATATTCGTAAATATTAAAAACAATAACATTACGGAAACTAAGCGCTTCTTCCTTATGCATACGGATTAGCTCATCGAATACAGAGCGCGGCGAATTACCACCAGGAAGAGCCATAACGCAGAATCGTCCGGCTTTTTGTTTTTCCCTTATGGTAAAAGCAATTTCTGTAGCAATTTGGTGGGCACCTTCATCCACGGATTCATAAATATCAGTGGGGATTTTTTCAAAACGCGTCAGAACTGAACGTTCAAACGCATTTTCGGGTTTGTAGTATTTTGTTGAAACCCGATTTAATGTAATTTGTGAACTTAGATTAGTCTTCATAATACATTTGTTATTACGATTAGATTTTTTTGAATTACAAAGATATGTAATTCTTCTTATTTAACCGACCTTTTGATAAAAATAATATAGAGTTACTAAATAATTTTATTATTTAATTGCTAAATATTATTATAAGAACTATAATAAATGTTTAATTATAAAGAAAAAAAGTCGGCATCCCGCCACGCCGGAAATTTAGCTCGAAAAGAGCGAAGAGAGTCTAAATCAAGATTGACTGTCCGAATTCCTTCTTCGTCTTTTATAAAGTTAACAAGATTTTCTCCTTTCATATTGTAGAGAGCCGAATTTCCAGAATAATGAATACCCATTGCATCATTACCCACACGGTTTACACCGCACACATAACTCTGATTTTCGATGGCACGTGCACATAATAAAGTATCCCATGCCCTGTTGCGGGGAGCAGGCCAGTTTGCCACAAAAAGAAGAAGATCGTATTCGTTGATTACATTTCTGCACCATACAGGAAAACGCAGATCGTAACAAACCATCAGGCAAATTTTCCAGCCTTGCCATGAGAAGACGCATCGTTGGTTTCCTGCAGAAAAATGTTTGGGCTCATTGCCCATTCTAAAAAGATGGTGCTTGTCATAAAAGTGTTCTTCACCATCTGGAGACAGAAAAAATGCCCGATTAAAGTATTCTTCATTTTCAGAGCAAATAAAACTTCCGGCAAGAGCCAGGTTGTATTTCTTTGACCATTGGCGAAGAATAGTCAGGGTTTCCCCATTTGTTGTTTCAGCAAAAAGATGGCTTTGCATAGTAAAACCGGTAGAGAACATTTCTGGAAGTATAACTAGATCACTCTTTCCGCTTAATGCCTGAAGTTTAATTTCAAGCCTGCGGAGATTCTCTTGTCTATTTTCCCATGCAATGTCTATTTGTGCCAGTGAAACACGCAAAGCCGTCTTCATTTTGTTTTAGATATTTATAATCCGGTAGTAAAGTTTTCCGGATTTTTACCTTTAAATTTATTGAAATAAAGTTTAATTTCACACATATCCTTTTCAATATCTCCGGAAGGAATAATCACTTTTTCCGAGGTTATTGTTTTGGTTGAATAGTCTATTCCTACCAATACAATAGGAATATTAGCTTTCAAAGCAATGTAATAAAAGCCTTTTTTCCAATGAGGATTTCTTGAACGGGTAGCTTCAGGAGTAATAGCCAGGCTAAATTTTTTGCTTTCTTTAATAACCTTCACCACTTGTTCAATCATAGAGCTTTTTTTGCCTCTGTTTACAGGTATTCCTCCCATGTATCTTAACAAGTTTCCCAGAGGGAAGAAGAACCATTCTTTCTTCATCATAAAGCCGGTATCTCTTCCAATGGCTGCATAAAAAACTTTACCTACAATAAAATCCCAGTTACTGGTATGTGGAGCACAACAGATAATTTGCTTATCAAAGTCCTCTACCTCTACAACCGATTTCCATCCCATTAATTTGTGATAGATAAAACTAAAAATAGTTTTCTTCATTTTTAAAGTTGGGTACTGAATATTAGTTTAACGCACCAATGCTATCAATAAGGGCTTTTATACGAATATTGAAATCCTGGTGAAACTTTTTATAGTATTGTTTAACCTGACCAGGTTGAGTGTGACTGATACGACTGATAAATTCCTGTTGCATTTCCAGAACTTGAGTCATTAACGCATCAGCTTTTACTTTATCTGTTCCTGGAATGTATAAACTATTAATGATGCACTCTGTGAATAATTCGCCGGAGATATAGTTTACATGCTTCTTTAAAATTCTTCTGCTTGCCATAATTTTTTTGTTTTAAATTGATACAATATGATATTTCTGGTAAAGATAAAGCTTTTTCTGAAGTTGTTCTATTGTTATCACTAAAAAATTGAAGAAGTAAAAGGAGATTTTCTTTTTAACCTTTGGGAATTATTTTATATTTAGAGTATAGGCTTTTATATCTTAATTATGTTTAGTGATCTAAGAAAGACTTATACCATTTTAGCGAGTAACAAAATTGAACTTCATTGATTTTATTTTTTTGTTGATACAGATTTTGCCATATTTATATAGTAACTTTTGGTTTATAATTGTTTATTAAGTAACCTGGTTTCAAAATGTATAATATTCATGCTTTATGCAATTAAATTGCTCATGTTTTTAATATTACAAGCGATGTGTATTTGGGAATAAATTTTTGTTTTAAGTTATAATAGCTTTTATAATTCAGAAAAAAAAGCGAAATTTGCATCGCATAATATATTATGTACCTAACACACTTTAAACAAATATAGTAAAAATGACTAAAAGCGCATTACAAATTGCAAGAGCAGCTTATCAACCTAAGTTGCCAAAAGCATTGCGTGGAAAGGTAAAAGTAAGTGAGGGAGAACCTACACAATCTGTTGCCGACCAGCATGCAATCAAAGAGCTTTTCCCAAATACTTATGGGATGCCTATCGTTAAATTCGTAGAATCTGAAGAATTAGTTGAATATCCTGCTATCAACGTGGGAGTTATTCTCTCTGGCGGACAGGCTCCTGGTGGTCATAATGTGATTTCCGGTATTTTTGACGGGATAAAAAAGCTAAATTCAGACAGTCAGCTTTTTGGATTTATTCTTGGTCCCGGAGGATTGGTTGACCATAATTACATGGAACTTACTGCTGAAATTATTGATGATTACCGCAATACCGGTGGTTTTGATATGATTGGTTCAGGACGTACAAAGCTTGAAACTGCAGAACAGTTTGACAAGGGATTGAAAATTATCCGTGAATTGGATATCAAAGCTATCGTAATTATCGGTGGTGATGATTCTAATACAAACGCTTGTGTTCTGGCCGAATATTATGCTGCAAAGAAATACGGCGTGCAAGTAATTGGTTGTCCAAAAACAATTGATGGTGACTTAAAAAATGAAATGATCGAGACTTCTTTCGGTTTTGACACAGCATGTAAGGTTTACTCGGAAGTAATTGGTAATATCCAGAGAGATTGTAACTCTGCCCGTAAATACTGGCACTTCATTAAACTGATGGGACGTTCTGCCTCTCATATTGCTTTGGAATGTGCTTTGCAGGTTCAGCCAAATGTTTGCATTGTTTCTGAAGAAGTTGAAGCAAAGAATATGTCACTTGATGATGTGGTTACTGATATTGCCAAGGCAGTTGCAGCTCGTGCGGCACAAGGCAATAACTTTGGAACCGTTCTAATTCCAGAAGGTTTGATAGAGTTTATTCCTGCAATGAAGGCTTTGATTTCTGAATTGAATGATTTCCTTGCAAGCAATGCCGAGGAGTTCTCTCATATTAAGAAATCGCACCAACGTGATTATATTATTTCTAAATTATCTAAGGTTAATGCGGAAATCTATGCAAGTCTTCCCGATGGTGTGGCTCGTCAGTTAACATTAGACCGTGACCCTCACGGAAATGTTCAGGTTTCATTAATTGAAACAGAAAAGCTACTGGCTGAAATGGTTGGCAATAAATTGGCAGAATGGAAAGAACAAGGTAAGTATGTGGGCAAGTTTGCTTCACAGGTACATTTCTTCGGATACGAAGGACGTTGTGCTGCTCCTTCTAACTACGATGCTGACTACTGTTATTCATTAGGTTATGCAGCATCTGCATTAATTGCTAATGGAAAAACAGGATATATGTCTTCTATCCGTAACACTACAGCTTCTGCCGATAGTTGGATTGCCGGAGGTGTTCCTATTACTATGATGATGAATATGGAAAAACGTCATGGTGAGATGAAACCAGTAATTCAAAAAGCTCTTGTTAAACTGGATGGTAAACCATTCCTTGCATTTGCTTCAAAACGTGACGAATGGGCTATCAATACAGATTATGTATATCCGGGCCCTATTCAATATTTTGGTCCAAGTGAAGTTTGTGACGAACCGACCAAAACATTACAATTGGAACAAAGTAAGTAAATACTAGTCAATATTAGTATTGATTAGATTTAATAATTCACCACAAATTACTCAGATTACATAATTTATAATTGAAAACTCAGGTATTAATTGTTTGTTTAATCTGTGAAATTTGTGGTGATATTTTTTTTAATTCAATTAGATATTATCAGTTAACTTAATGAATAGAGCTCCCATATTAGCAGTTAATGGTCAACAAAAGCCGCGCAAGAAGGTTTCTTTAAAGAAGAAATCCTCTTCAACGCGTAAAAGAAAAAGTCGAAAAAATAAGCGAACTCCTGGTAATATACCTACCTGGTTAGTTCGTGTGCTGGCTCTATTGCTGATTTTATTTTTTTCTGCTCTGTTTTATTGGTTATTTATTCGTCCTTATTCATATCGGTGGAAACCTTGTTCTGGCGATAAAGAATATGGAGTTTGCATGCCTTTAGGTTTTGAAGTTCATGGAATAGATATCTCTCATTATCAAGGAGATGTTAATTGGGCAGATCTGGTTCAATATCAGGCACCCGATTATCCTTTGCGGTTTGTTTTTATTAAAGCTACCGAAGGAGGTGATTTAAGTGATAGCAACTTCCAAAAGAATTTTGATTTAGCACATCAATACGGATTCATTCGTGGGGCTTATCATTTCTTTAATCCAGGAGCACCTGCTGCCAAGCAAGCTGAATTTTTTATAAATACCGTTAAGCTGGATAGTGCCGATCTTCCGCCGGTTCTTGATGTTGAGAAAAAAGGAATGCACAGCAAAAAAAGCCTTGTTAAAGCAGTTAAATTGTGGCTGGATATTGTTGAGGCTCATTATGGAGTAAAACCAATTATTTATACTTCTTATAAGTTTAAGACAAATTATCTCAATGATTCAATATTTAATGCATATCCTTACTGGATTGCTCATTATTATGTTGATTCAGTAGAGTATAAAGGTAAATGGAAGTTTTGGCAGCACACAGATGTAGGATCTATTCCCGGCGTGGAAGAAAATGTAGATCTTAATATTTTCAATGGCACGCTGGATGAATTAAAAGCAATGACCCTGAAAAAAAATATTTCAACCAAGATGCAATAATGCGTGGTACGTTTTCGTTTATATAGTAATTTGTAACATTATTCTATATAAATCTAATTCGATTGCGTTATGGCTAAAGAAATTATAAAAATAGCAGGGCAGATGATTTTATATATTCTTATATTGATTGCTTTGGTTTTTGTTTTCTACCCTGAACACTCTAAAGGAAATACTAACTCTACTGCCCGGAATTCTCAAATTTCTATAATGAAAAATTAACCTTATTATTTCATTATAAACTTAACTACAGCCCAGTTGTTTTTCTCTTTGTAGGATATGAATTCAAGACCTAGACTTTCTGCTTTTTTCTGAATCAGAGGTATATCTTCAACATAAAATCCGCTCATGAATATTTCGGAATTCTTATGCATACATGCAGCGTAACTGCTCATGTCGTGTAGTAAGATATTACGGTTTATATTTGCTATGATAATATCAAAAGGCTCTCTTCCCTTAAGAGAACTTGCATCTCCCAGCTCTACTGTAATATTATCTATCTTATTTAGAAGAATGTTCTCTTTTGAATTGTCTACACACCAGGTATCAATATCAATAGCAGTGATTGGTTTTGCTCCTCTCATAGCAGCAAGTATAGCCAAAATAGAAGTGCCGCATCCCATGTCTAGCAGTGATTTGTTTAGCAGTTCGGCATCTAATAATTCTCCCAAAATCAGACTGGTTGTTTCATGATGTCCCGTACCAAAGGCCATTTGGGGATTAATTAATATATCGTATTCTGCTTTAGGCACATCTTTGTGAAATGTGCTGTGAATGGCACATCGGTTACCTATAACGATAGGTTGAAAGAAGTTTTTTTCCCATTCTTCATTCCAATCTTTATCTTCCATTAATTCAGTTTCATACGAGATTGAAATATTCTCTAAAGGAATATTTTCAATTGTCTCTTTTAAAGTCTTCTCGTTATAAATAGGTTGTTGAATATATCCTTTAATACCATCATTATATTCAACAAAACTTTCAAAACCAATTTCCCCAAGAAACGCCGAAAGTACGTCGTTTACAGTAGTTGTGCAAGGGATTGTTCTAAACTTAACTTCAAAATATCTCATAATATGCCTTTGTATTATAATTAATGTGCGCAAAGATACGTAAAATAGGGAAATCCCTATTACTATTTGGGGAAAATATCCTTTAAGTGAGGAATACCTTCTTTATATTTGTAACGGATTAAAAAGTGATAGTTAATTTAAAACTAAAAAAGTCATGAAAAAGATTGTAATGTTATTGCTAATCGCGCTTTGCACATCGCCGGTGGTGATGGCTCAAAGTTATGATGATCTTTACTACAATCCTAACAAGAAGGATACTTCGGTAAAAAAGGAGGAGAAGAAAACGAGCATTGAAAGAAAGCGTACATCTGTTTCTACTGAGATGCCGGTTGTGGTGAAAGATCGTAGGGGAAATGTTCGTAATATAGACGAATATAATCGTCGTTATGATGCTAAAGAAAATAATTTCGAGGTAGCAAATGATACATTATACGTTGAGGAAAAGGAAAATCCTGAACGTGGTGAGTGGGTTAATGGTTTTGAGGGAACTCAGGATGATTATGAATATGCACAAAGAATTATTCGTTTTCGTAATCCCCGATATGCTGTAAGTATTAGTAGCCCTTATTATTGGGATATTGTATATGGATTGAATTCATGGGACTGGAATGTATATGTTGATGATTTCTATGCTTATGCATTTCCAACCTTTACCAATCGCCTTTGGTGGGATTGGCGCTATAACTCTTTTGGCTGGGGATTTGGTTCATTCTGGAATTCTCCATATTATGGCGGTTACTATGGTGGTTACTATCCTGGATCTTGGGGTGGTTACTATGGTGGCTTTGGATATCCGTATTATGGAGGCGGATGGTATGGGGGGTATGGCGTAGGCCATGGCGGACATTGGGCCGGTCAGGGTGGATACTACAACAACCGACGCTCGGAATTTGGGAATTCTTATTCCCGTAGTGGAGCTGTAAGCAGTCGCTCATCAAGTTATTCGCGTGCAGGAAGTTCACAAAATCGTGCTTCTTCTTTAGATCGTCGTTCATCAAGCAGTAGTAGGGTAGTAGGTGGTAGAACTGTAGGTACCCGTACTGATAATTATTCTGGAGTAAGTCGTCGTTCTGGTTACACTCGCTCTGAATCGGGTAATATTGATCGTGGTGATGGTAATTCAAGAAGATCAACTTACGCTCGTCCAAGTTCTACTCGTACTTATTCAACTGGAAGTGAAAGCACCGGCACTAGAAGTTCTGGCTACAATCGCTCTGAATCGAATTCTACAAGAAGCAGTTCTTATAACCGCGGAAGTAGCACAAGCACCCGAAGCTATTCTCCTAGTGAAAGTTCATCAAGACGTTCTTATGACAATAGCGGTAGTTCATCTAGCCGCAGTTATTCTCCTGACAATAGTGGATCTTCCCGCAGTAGCTCTTCCGGTGGTGGTAGCTCTCGTTCTGGTGGTGGCAGTTCTTCTGGTAGTGGAAGTTCTCGTTCCGGTGGCGGTAGAAGATAAGTGAGGTGTTCTGTTTATAGTTGATAATAGTATTCATTATAAAGATCATTACAATGAAAACAAAAAATTTAATGAAAGTATTAGGGTGTGCACTTCTGCTAAGTACGGAAGTTGGCGCTCAAACAGTATATGATGCATCAAAATTCTCTGGTAGCGACCTTAATGGTACTGCACGCTTTGTAGGTATGGGCGGTGCAATGGGTGCACTGGGAGGAGATATTTCTACAATAGGAACAAATCCTGCAGGAATTGGAGTGTATAGAAGCAACGATTTGATGACATCTTTTGGATTTAACTATACAACATCTGAAAGTAATTTCAATGGTAGCATTATGAATTCCAATAAATACAGGGGCTCTTTTGATAATATAGGCTTTGTTTATTCTTCTAAAATAGGTAATCAAACAGCATTGAAGTATGTAAACTTTGGATTTAATTATCATAAAGCTAAGTCCTTTAACCGGAATTTTGCGATGAGCGGAGATATGGGTGGCGTTTCTCAAACAGACCAAATGGCTAATATGACGGATGGTGCTTCTATTGACAGGCTTGAAGATAAAGACGTTTTTACGAATAGTGAAATAGGTTGGTTGTCGGCTTTAGGATGGAAAAATGCTCTCTTTTATTCCGATGGAACGGACTTATATAAAGGTTTTCCGGGAAGTAGCCCTTATGGAGAATATTCATCCAGAGAAAGAGGGGGTATTGATGTATATGATTTCAATGTCTCATTTAATATTAACGATCGGGTTTATTTAGGATTTACTCTTGGAGCTTATGACTTAAATTATACAAAGGATACCTATTACAGCGAATCTTTTTCTAATAATAACACCGATTATTTTTATTCTTTGGATAGTTATACGAAAACAAGTGGAACAGGAGTCGATTTCAAAGCTGGAGTGATTTTCCGTCCGCTTGAAGATTCACCTTTAAAAATGGGGGCGGCTATTCATTCACCGGTATTCTATAATCTTACATTGTATAGTAGCGCTATCATGGGCTCAGATGCTAATAGAGTTAATAATGCGCCTGTACCTACAACTTTCAAAACAGTTGATACGTATGATTATGTAAATGGCGATGCCATTACTGATTATCAGCTCCGCACTCCCTGGAAGTATAACTTAAGTTTGGGTTATACCATTGGAAGTAATGTTGCTTTGGGTGCAGAATATGAATATAAGGACTATTCTTCTTCAAAGTTAAGCTATGGCAACGGTGGAAAGATGTCATATGAAAATGGAATGATTAAAGATATGTTGAAGGGTGTCAATACAATCCGTTTAGGTGCAGAAATAAAATTGGTTCCCGAATTTGCTATCCGTGCTGGATATAACCATAGCAACGCGGCATTTACAAATGATGCATATAAACTGCTTCCTTATAATTCAATTCATACAGATACTGATTATGCCAATGAGAAATCTATCAATAACTATACTCTTGGTTTAGGATATAGAACAGGTAGTTTCTATGCGGATATTGCTTATCGATACAGTGCATATAAGGAAGATTTTAATGCTTTTGATATTGCTGAGTTGAATAAGACTAAAGTAAATAACGATAAGCAACAAGTTCTCTTGACTTTAGGATTTAGATTTTAAGTAAATAGAAGCCTTGTTTATTGGGATAACAACAAAAAATCCTCTTCTGATAATTTAAATATCGGAAGAGGATTTTTTGTTGTTTGCTGGCTAATGGAGTAAAGTTCCTCGGAGAAAGAATGTTTCCTTGTACAAAAGAAAACAATCTTTTGTACAGAACAATTAATTCTTTTGTACAGAAGAATGCATTCTTTTGTACAAGGGAATATAAATGTATAAGGAGAGATTAAAAATATTTCTCCTGTTAATATTCAATCTTATCCGTGTTACTGGTCCATGCTTCAAAGGCTTTTATAGCCTCGCCTTGCAGTAATGGTTCAGCTTGTAGTTTTCTGTCGGCAGGTTTCAGTTCCAGTTCGTCATAGATAAAAGAATCATCAAAACCAATGTTCTTAGCATCAGTCTTTGTGTTTCCATAATACATTTTATCCAGATGAGCCCAGTAGATAGCGCCCAGACACATGGGGCAAGGTTCGCAGGAAGTATAAATTTCGCAGCCGCTGAGATTGAATGTTCCCAGTTTTTTTGCTGCGGCACGAATAGCACTTACTTCCGCATGTGCGGTAGGGTCACAAGAATCGGTTACTCTGTTTACTCCTGTGGCTACAATTTCTTCGTCTTTTACAATAACAGCACCAAAAGGACCTCCTCCGTTTTTGATGTTCTCTATAGAAAGCTCAATAGCTTTGCGCATAAATTGTTCTTTATTCATAGTGCTTTTATTAGTCTGTTTTGTTTGTTTGTTTGTTATCTATTTCTGTATTGTTTCTTCTTTGAGAAGTTGAAACCGGCATAAACCCGGATGGTTCCAAAACTATTGTTCAGGTAGAAATTTTTAGAACGGTAATCATAAGTATGCATCACCAATGATGCGCCCACAAAATATTTAGAGTCATTGTAAACAATGCCGGCACGGGTTATCAAATCAATATTCATGTCCTGCAGCGTTGGATAACTCTTTCCATCTGAGTCTAGCCTCGATTTTTTATAAGCCACCGCAGGTGCCAGGGAGAGGTTTGCCAGGCAGTTTTTGGCAAATACCCAGTTGTAGGCATAGCCAAAGTTTAGGCCGTAATCGGAATAAAAGATTTCATTAAACTTCAATGCGTCACCTAACTTTAATAGTACGGGTGCCGGCAATTGATTATGGTCAAAATGAATGCGATGCTGCGAATAAGAAAATCCTGCAATGAAAGATCCTGCGCTACGTCGCTGGTTGCTCGACTGACTGTAGGCTGCCGGATAGGAAAACTTCTTATGATTAAATACCCAGTAAGCATTTACACCTTTTATATCAACCGAAAATCCACTAATGTCTTTATTGTATTCTGGCGTCTCATTATTATTAAATATTCCACTTGTACTACGTAGTTTAAAGTCGTTACCGCTTTTTCGGATGTAAATATCTCCTCCCACCATGGAGCTGTAAAGGCTTAATCCAAATTCAGTTTTCTTCTTTGATGATTTATCATTGCCAAACACATCTTTCATGTCAATAGACCAACCCAGAAAAATCCATTTCCATCCGAAATATGCGCCAAGTTTATAACTCATATTCGGTGCAATGGTAAGCCGCTGAGGATTGCCTTCATTGCTGCTGAGACGGTAATATTCATACCAGCTGCTGTTTTCAAGCATAAATGCGAAGTTGTATTTGTTTGGCTCCACATAATTGGTATCTATTTCATTTATTCTATGCCCTATTATGTTTACGTTTTCTTTTGCTTTGTCTCCAAGCTCTTTCCCAAGCTCTTTCCCTTTCTTTAGAATTGTTGATTTTTCATTTTGAGCCAACAAAGGAAATGCAGGGAAGAGGAGCCAACAACAAAAAATAAGTAGCCTTTTCATTAAGAATAGAGTCGTTTTTGAATTAAATCTTACCTAGGATTTTATCCATAGCCCAATTGGTTGGGGTAGCACTTATACCATCACATGTACATACGGATTTTCCCTGCAAGTGATGAATGACAGATTCAATCAAATTGTACTGAATGTGTTCCGGATTCCCGATAGTAAACTCTTCGCGTCCTTTTTCGGTGTGCATGGCAATAGGATCGAATGTAAATGTGGAAAAACAAATCATTCCCTTATCACCGATTACTTCAATGCGGTCTTCCTTGGCCGAGCTATGAGCAACAAAGCACCATGAGCCCGAACCTACTAATCCTGAATCGAACTGGAAACAGGCACTTACAGTATCTTCTACTTTATATAATCCACCTCGGTTACTTTTAAATCCTTCGGCCTCAAGTATACAGCCAAATATATCTTGTAGAATATCCAGCTGGTGAGAAGCAAGATCATAGAAATATCCTCCACCTGCTATGTCGGGTTGAACGCGCCAAGGCAGGTTTTCCTTATTATAATCAAGATCATAAGGTGGTTGCGCAAACCTAATCTGAATATTGATCACATGTCCAATTGCTCCCTGTTCTATCAGTTCTTTTACTTTAATAAAATAGGGCAAGTAACGACGGTAGTAAGCCACAAAGCAAGGAACTCCCGTTTCCTGAGAAATACGGTTTATGCGGGTGCATTCTTCATAACTGCTTGCCATTGGCTTTTCAATATAAACAGGTTTGCCTGCTTTCATAGACATAATGGCATAGGTGGCATGAGACGAGGGTGGGGTAGCAATATATACAGCATTGACTTCCGGATCCTCAATTAATTCCTGTGCATCGGTGTACCATTTATTTATACCCCTTTTCTCGGCATAGTTTCTAGCTTTCTCTGCGTCGCGACTCATTACCGCAACAACGGAAGAGCCCTCTACTTTCTTAAAAGCAGGTCCACTTTTCTTTTCTGTCACGTTTCCACAACCAATAAACCCCCATTTTATCATTTCTCTTAGTCCTCTTTATTTATCTTATAACAAAAAATACAGTTAATCGAATTGCAAATATATTGTTTTTAATTACTTTTGTCATAACAATACGTGAATAAACTGATAAAAACATATATAAATGGAAAATCAAGCATCAAAAATAGTATTTTACAAGTCCCGAAGTCTTGCGGGACGTTTCTCGGCCGCATTCGATTTTATTGAAAATAATTTGAAAGTCCTGGTAAAGTTCAGTTCTTTTATTTTATTGCCGGTGGCTGTACTTGTCTCACTTCTATTTACCACATTCAGTAACCTCGCGTTGCAGGTAAATCAACTAAAGTCATTTACTCCCGAATTAACCAAATATTTAATTCTGATTTTCGTAGTTGCGCTAATCGGTATTGTTGGAAGCATACTTTTTAAAGGACTCCTTTATACATTGGTGAAAGAATATCCATTGCGCGATTCTATTGCCAGCCTTTCATTTAAGGATATAAAGGGGAAAATACTACTAAATACAAAGAGATTCTTTATTGTAAACCTAGTGTTGCTAGTTTTCGTTATTATCTATTTTGCACTATTGGCAGGCTTGTTTCTTCTTACTCCATGGACATTGGTGGTCACAGTTCCTTTGCTTCTCTTTATAATGATTCCTTTTACATACGCTCAGGAAATTTATTTGTTTGAAGAGATAAAAATAATGGCGGCCGTAAAGAAAGGTTTTAAATTAGGTATACCCAACTGGGCCGGAACATTTTTCCTTTTAATTCTGGCAGATATCTTTGCTGTAATTATTCAGGCAATTGCTTTTACTCCCTGGGCAGTTGGTTCGTTTGTTCAGTCTCTTTCATTTAGCTCTATTCTTGATGGTAATGCTTCAACTTTACCGGGCTATTTCAGTGTCTTAATGTTTTTGTTGTGTGTAATTGCTTACTTTATAACTTATCTGGCTCAGCTTATTCCTTCAGTATCAATGATGTTTCAGTATTTTAGTGCAACACAAAAGCAGACTGAGAAAGAAGAAGAGCAGAATCAGTCTTTATAGTACTTTTTATAGATACGTTGATATTCTTTGCTTCTGGCAAATGTTTTAAGCCAGGAGTTGAGACTATCATGCAGCACTGGCGATTTTTTGCTTACGCCCCATGAATAGAATTGGGTAAAGCTGATATCGGTATGAATATCCAGTTGAGGAAAAGAATCAATAGAGGCTAAAGCAATACTTTCATCACAAACGGCATAATTAATATCTCCGTGGGCAACCATAGCCATGAGTTGCTCTGACCCGTATTTCTCAACTTCTTTAATGTAAATGGCATCTCCTATCTCATTACTCAGATTCCGGATGCGAAGAATAGAAGGTGACCCTTTTACTACATGAAGTATTTTATGCGCAAGGTCAAGCTGACTCTTGATAAATGTTGTGTTCTTGCCGCCGGCTTTCCTTTGAATTAATACTTGCTTGTTCAGAAGGATAGGAGAGGTTAATAAAAGAGAGTCCTTTAGTTCGCTTGTAGCTAGTATATTATAGGCTATAATATCATAATTCCCGTTGGAAAGACCTTCTAAACGCTTATCAAAACTCATTTCGGGTCTAATATCCAAACGCAATCCTTTTGCTTTGGCAAAAGCATGTGCAAGTTCATATTGGAATCCGGATATCGTATCTCCGTCTACAAAATAACTCAAGGAATTATATTCAGTAACAACCCTAAGTACACCCTCCTTCATAATCCCGGCATAGTCTCGCGGCTTTCCTTTTGGGGTCTCTTTCCGGGTAAAGTAAATAGCAACTAATGCTGATAATATTATCGGAATCAGGTATTTAATATATCTTGTTTTCTTCGGCTTCATATAATTAATCATAGAAGTTCCACGAAAGTCCAAATTTAAACATACGAGGATTGATAGGATAGTGAGGTACATAGAATGAATTAGCTCCTCCCGATCCCTGGTTCACATGATAGAACATGACAAAGAAACGTGTGCGTTTTAAATGAAGGTTAGCATATAAGTTTACGATAGGGTAACCTCCTATTTTTACTGCAGTTGCACTGGTTTCATCCTGCAAATTATAATTTCCAATAGCCGGAGTATATGCAGGTGCATAATATTTACTAAAATAGCGAACATCTGCTCCAAGTTGCAGACTTAGAACTTTTTTTGACAGCTTGGTTTCCAGATAGAGATTATGATAAAGAGAAAGATCTGGCAATGGAATGATACTGTTATTTCCAGACTTCTGGTAGGATACCTCATTGTCTAAATGTAAATTACCGGCTTTAAGATTCTGACTTAAGGTAGCTCCTAATATTTGTATGCTTCCGCTGTGTTGCTGAGGTATTGCTTCACTGTTGAAATAAGTATAGTTCTTAACGTTCTCAACGGCCACTTTTATGTTAGTTCCCAATCTCTTGATGGATAATTCTCCTTCCAGACGTGTTTTGAACTCTTTGGAAAGATTATCATTATCCCAATAAAAGTGGTTTGAGTGGTAATGGCGCATATAAAAAGATGGCAGTGTATTGCTGATGTTTCCGCGTGCAACAAGAGTCACCGTGTCTTTAAAAAGACGGAAATTCAAATCCAGATTTCCTTTTAAGCGGAACTGGCCAATACTTTCTTTTAGCATTCCCACTTCTCCTATAGCTGAGTAATGCAGCAGTTTGCCGTTCTTTCTAGATAATTCGCCTCCTACATATACTTCATTTTCAGTGTATTTATCTGTTGAAATGGAATCTTTATTCATTAAATTGTATTGGCGAAGTTCGTGAGAAATAAATCCTGTGAGCCCAGCCTGAGCGTATTTATTGAATCCTTCCAATAGAGCTATACCAAAAGTATTCTTAACTGATAAATACCTGGTAGTATCATTCGAAGAAAGACTGTTTTTATTAATGTATGTGTCTTTGTAAAAGTCTTCTTTCTCTGAGAGAGAAAGGTATCTTCTGGCTGCCCTTTCAACTTTCATTGTGTGAATAAAACTGGTAACCGGAACGAATTCCATTATCTTTTCTGGCTCTTTTTCCTGTTTAGCTCCATTTTCAGTTCCGTTTCCATTTCCTTGCTTTGGCGCATTACCTTTTCCAGATCCTTTCCCATTCCCCTTTTTAGGCTTATTTTCTTTATCCAGATCCTTTACCTCCTTAACTTTTTCTCTTTTGAATCCTAAATTGTAACGGTGGGTAAGGAATAAATAGGCAGTTCTGCTTTTGTTCCATGTATCTGTAAAGTTAACCGGTATATTAGCTGGCTCATATTTTTTTTTCCCTTCACTCATTGAAAGCGGATCAGTGATATAACGGTCGTCTTCAATTCCACCATTTTCAATCATCTTTAAGCTGAAACTGTTATATAAAAGATGTGCCTGATAACGTTCACCAAGATAACTGCCAAAGAGGGCCCCGTTAAAATGAGAGGTAGACTGATCTGTATAAAACCCACGTCCATACTGATAATCAATATTGAAACCAAATGCAAGCTTCTTGTTTACATTTACTGAAAAGTAACTTTTAAAGTGTTCTTCACCATCTACTTTTGAACCGGCTTTATAATAAGTAAGGTTGGTATATGGCAAACGGGAATTTGCAAAATTAAAGTTCTGAGGCAGTACATAAAAACTTGAATAAGGATCAATGAACAGATTATGTGAATAATCGGGGCGGTCGAAATAGATTCTCGACATTGAAGGCGAACCTAAGTTTCCCAGATAATTGTTGTGTCCGGTTACTCCTTCAACTAAATTCAAGTTTTGGAAATGATAATAAGCCGTGTCGGCAGGAATAATTTGAATATTTCCTAACCGCTCGTCAACGTGCCACATATAGAGACTAGGATCAATAGATGAGGTGTTTACCTTTGTACTGTCTTTTTGTTCTCCTGTACCTTGGCGACCATTTGTTCTGCTACTTAAACGGTCACTACTACCCATTTGGTCCATGACTCTAGACTGACTTACCTGTGCATGAATGGATGCCTGAGTAAGAGTCACTAAAAATATGTATATTAATAATATCCTTTTCATAATTAGGCGCAAATATACACAAAAAACAATTCACAAGGAGTATTTGTTAGG
Organism: Bacteroidaceae bacterium; assembly: GCA_963667395.2. Taxonomy (GTDB): domain Bacteria; phylum Bacteroidota; class Bacteroidia; order Bacteroidales; family Bacteroidaceae; genus Bacteroides. The sequence continues at coordinate 1,437,731 of CAXXJL010000001.1, read as the reverse complement.
CACGTTCATTTAATAAAGAACCTTTTTTTATTTTTCATTACGATTAATAGGGATTAGTAAGTTTGCATTAGCTTTAACAGAATAGTTTTTGTTATAAACCTGAATGCATACATCCGTATTTGCCAGATTACTTACATTCATTTCTCTCTTACTGATTTTTATAAGTAAAAAGTACCCGTTAAAATTTACTTTAAATGTATACGATTCCCATTTTTGAGGGATGAGAGGTTCAAATGATGCTTTCCCGTTTTTTAATTTCATCCCGGCAAAACCATCGACCAATGCAAGCCAGCTACCAGGCATGCTTGTAATGTGAAGCCCTTCTTTTAGGTCATTATTATAATCGTCCAAATCCAAACGAGTGGCTTTCAGAAATAAGTCATATGCATTATCTATTTCTCCAATTCGAGCAGCAAGAATAGAATGTACAAAATAGGAGAGGGATGATTCGTGCAGGGTGCGTGGCTCATAAAATAAGAAATTCTTTTTCACCGTTTCCATATCAAAGTCGTTACGGTAAAGATAAATGCCCAAAAGCACATCGCTTTGTTTAATAAAGCATGAGCGCAGGATTCTGTCCCATGACCAATGCTGGCTAATGGGGCGTTCAGACGGATTAATGTTTGCAACCACGTTCAGTTCTTTATCCATATATCCGTCTTGCTGAACAAAGATTCCTTTTTCTTTGTCCTCCGGTAAATACATGTTTTCAATAATATCTTTCCATCTCTCAGTTTCTGTTAGCTGGAAATTGGTTTTCTTAAGAACTCTTTGGTAATCTTCGGGATAATCTTTTTCTACTAATTTCAGATAGTGAAGAGTTGATTTTAAGTTTTGTATGCAACTGTAATTGGTATACCAGTTGTTATCTACATTGTTTTCGTATTCATTTGGACCTGTTACTCCTAATATTACATATTTTTGCTTTGGTGTGGAAAAGCTCACTCTCTGACTCCAGAATCTGGAGATTCCAATCAAAACTTCAAGGCCATAATGTGCCACATAGTCTGTTTTCCCGGTACAATTGGTGTACAAATCTATGGTATGTGCTATGATACCATTGCGATGAATCTCTTCAAAAGTAATTTCCCACTCGTTGTGACACTCTACTCCGTCCATTGTTACCATTGGATAAAGTGCTGCACCATTTGTGAATCCTAGTTTTTCGGCATTTTCTATTGCCTTAGGTAAATGATTATATCTGTAAAGCAACAAATTTATTGCTAAGTTTTCAGAACCTGCAAGCAAATAGTAGGGGATGCAGCACAGTTCCGTATTCCATTGAGTATTGCCTCCATACTTCTCGCCCGTGAATCCTTTAGAGCCAATGTTTAAACCAGGGTTGTCTCCTTTGTAATTCTGACGAATCTGAAAGATATTGAAGCGGATAGCCTGTTGAACTTCTTCATCTCCTTCTATCTGAACATCCACAATATCCCAGATGTTTTTCCATTCTTTTCGTTGCTCTTCCAGTAGTTTGTCCCACCCCTCGCTTTTTGCTTTCAGCACTTCATCAACAGAATGCTCAACCAAATTCTTTCTATCGCAATTGAGTGAGGAAACAATGGAAGTGTATTTTATTAAAGACAAAGTTTCGCCTGGTTTAACATCGTTTCCAACGCTAAAGCCCACAAGCTTTTCTTTCTCAATTCTGATAGGCCGGCTGATTATTTCTTTGTGATTTTTGAATAACTGATAAGTAGTGGCACAGCATGCCTGAGAATCTTCCCGTTTTGTTTGAGCCCATAATAATGCATACTCATGTGTTGTTTCGGCAAGGATAATGTTCCACATTTTTTCATTAAAATTGGAACTCTCATGTATAACATCTCCGTTAATATAGGGAAGGAGAGATATCTTTCCTTCATAATTAACAGAGGTAACACTGTATTTTATCAGACAAAGATCCAAATGAACCATACTGTAAAAGTGCTTCACATGAATTTGCAAGGTATGTCCTTTCGGAGAAGTAACTGTAAATGTCCGTTCAGAAAGGCCTTCTTTCATTAAAAGCTTTCGTTCAAATTCATTTATGTCCCATTCTTCCAGATTGAGCTCTTCGTCTATCAGTCTAAGGTTAATTCCACTCCAGTATGGAGCATTAGGCATGCGTGAAAAGTAACGGGGATATCCGTTTTTCCACCAACCTACACGCGTGCGGTCCTGAAAATAAATACCCGCAATATAAGATCCTTGAAGTGTGTCACCCGTATAAGTCTCTTCAAAGTTACCACGCTGTCCTATTCTTCCGTTGCCTATGCTGAATATACTTTCGGAAGCTCTTTGATTCTTAGCGTGAAAGTCTTCTTCGATAATGTTCCAGCCGTCAATTTTAAGATATCTATTCATTCTATTCTTAGATTCGTGCTCACTTTTGTGATGCGTGTTTTTTATCAGTTAATTGCTGCTTTCTTCCTTTTATTGGGATAAAAAGCCTTTTGGGCATGGTTTTGTCTTAGATAAAACTTTATTAATGAGCGGTGAAACACATTTTAACTCTGTTTTAGCCCTGATTAGAGAAAAACTTCAGGTTATATTTCGTCCAACTATTTTATTTTATGAAATAAGTACCTGATAATAAGGCGCGGGGAACTTTATACCACCCCCTATAAAAACAAAAAAATGGTATCTTTCCCCGCGCGCTATTATGTTTTGTCTGATAATGACTTTAAACCTGCTGCAATTTAATAAAAATAATCAAATGAGCACTTCTAAATAATAATTTTTCGTTTAAGTTTATTTATGTTCTGCTATGGTCTCTTTAATTAAATATACGCAAGCTGCTCCGGCAATAAGAAATATCCCGGCAAGAACTAACATATTTACCTGCTTACCACCTACCAGTTGTAGTATTCCGCCACCAATAAGGGCTGCGCAAATCTGTGGTAAACAAATGGTTCCATTGAACAAGCCAAGGTAAGCACCCATGTTTTTTCCTGAGATAGAATTAGTGAGAATAGTAAATGGCATTGCTAACATGGCCGCCCAGGCAAATCCTACCATAAAGTAAGCACCAAACAGAAAATACTGATTGTGAATAAATAAGGTGGAAATGAAACCTAATCCTCCTAATATTAAACTAAGCGAATATGCAAATTTACGCGATTTAAAAAGAGGAAGCACTACTGCCCAGCATACAGAACCGATTGCCTGAACTGCAAATAATACGCCAACCCAGTTGCCTGCTTCCTGATATTCGGCAGTTGCGGTATTGGTAGTTCCCCATACATTATCGGCAATTGCACCATTGGTATAAGTCCACATATACATAAATGCAGCCCATGAGAAGAACTGAACCAATCCCACAGTCCAAAACACTTTAGGCGCGTGTTTCAATAAAGTAAAGAAGTCAGTTTTTTCTTTCTTTTCTGCAGCAGTGATGCCGTGAAATTCGTCAAATTCCTTTGGCGGCATCTCTTTTACCTTCATGGTAGTATAGATAACGCAAAGAATTAATACGGCTGCACCAATATAGAATGAGTAAATAACCGAGTTGGGAATCATTCCCTTCTCTGCGATGTTGCTTATTCCAAAGAATGTGAAAATAAACGGGAATAGAAAGCCCACAAGGCTTCCCGCATTGCATAGAAAACTTTGAATAGAATAGGCTAGTCCTTTTTGCTTTTCATTGACAAGATCTCCCACCAACATTTTGAAAGGCTGCATTGCCATATTTATAGAAGTATCCAGAAACATGAGGGCAACCAGACCGAAAATCATTGCATTGAATACTTTAGTAAAACTACCCGCGTTAGGCAGCAAACACATTACAATTACTGCTATTAAAGACCCAACGAAAAGATATGGAACCCGCCGTCCGAATCGTGTCCATGTTTTGTCACTGGCAGAGCCAACTAATGGCTGAACAATAATTCCGGCAAGTGGAGGGAGTATCCAAAAATAACTAAGGTTATGAGGATCGGCGCCCAGTGTGGCAAAAATACGACTGATGTTTGCGCTTTGAAGCGCATACGCAATTTGAACGCCAAAGAAACCGAAACTGATGTTCCAAAGTGTCCAAAAGCCTAGATCTGGTTTTTTTTTCATTGTATTATTCTGAATTAGATATTATTTAAGTTTATTTGGTTGTTCCCCTAATAACCAGATTTGTTTTAACAATTCTGTTGCCACTTCTTTTTTCATCAGGATTCTTATTCTCCAGTTTATCTATTAATAGTCCGATGGCACTTTCACCAACCTCTTTTCCATGTTGCTCTACCGTAGTGAGTTTAGGATCTGTAGTTTGAGCTATAATTCCGTCAGAAAAGCCACAGATTGATACCTCATCCGGAATTTTTAGTCCAACAAGCTTACACGCATACAAAATGCCTGATGCTGTTTCGTCATTAATAGCAAAAAAACCATCGGGGCGATTGGGGGCCTCAAGTATATCTGGTGTTATGGCAATAGCTTGTTCCCGTGTATCACATATTTTAATCAGACTATCATCTACCGGAACCTTATATTTTTTCATAGCATCCAAATATCCGTTTCTACGATTCTTCGAAATTTCCAGATTAAGAGGCGCACTATAAAATAAGATGCGCTTGCATCCTGTTTGAATCATATATTCAACAGCAGCAAAAGCTCCGGCGTAGTCATCAACAACTACGCGCTCGGTATTGATTCCGGTGCAAATACGGTCATAGAATACAATAGGTATATTGTTATCCAGTAATTCCTGATAATGCTCATAGTGAGAAGTGTCTTTGGCTAATGAAGTAATAACCCCGCAAACCCGCGCGGCAAGAAATGTATGAACAATTTTCACTTCCCGTTCATATTCTTCATTAGACTGTGCAATAATGATATTATAACCTGCTTTGGAGGCAACCTCTTCAATACCGTCCAATACGCAAGAAAAAAAGTGATGAACAAATTGCGGAATAATTACGCCAATGGTATTTGAACGGCTGGTTCGCAAATTCAAAGCCAGCTCATTGGGTTTATAATTATGTTCGCGCGCGAACTTATTTATTAGTTCGCGTGTCACCTCACTAATATCAGGATTATTCTTAAGTGCTCTTGACACTGTTGAAGGAGAGACATTTAATGCCTTGGCAATATCTTTAATTGTGATTTGAGGTTTGTAATTCATGATTTTATTTCTAAGGTTTAAATCCAAGGTTGTATCTTAAAATGTTCTCTCTACAAAAATATAATAATTGTATCATATAGTTTTTAAGAGTTGTTTTTAAGAAGTATAATTGGAATGCAAACGATTGCACGGTAAAAGTAAAGAAATCGTGATACTAAGAGTACAAATAATAGTTAATAAATTCTATTTTTGTTGTGTGGTTGAAATGGAATTTTATGATTCATTCCAATTCTTTCAGAAAAGCTATTTTTTCAGAGAATCAATTATTTATAATATTGTTAACTTTAATTTTTTAATGCATGAAGCAAGTTAATCTTAAACTCGTGAAGACAATCCTACCATTATTGATGGGATTGTTATTGTCGGTGGGCGTCTTTGCACAGCAAATCACTATTACGGGAGTTGTTAAAGATGCAAAGGGTGAGCCAATTATTGGTGCAAATGTTGCTGTTAAGGGTACAACAACTGGTACCATAACCGATTTAGATGGAGGGTTCAGCTTAAAAGCTCCTCAGAATTCACTTCTTACAGTTTCTTTTATTGGTTATAAATCGGTAGATGTAAAAGCGACAAACAATATGGTTGTTGTTTTACAGGAAGATGCCATAATGCTTGAAGGTACAGTTGTTATTGGTTATGGTACGGTAAAGAAGAATGATCTTACCGGATCTGTAACAGCAATTGATGCCAATAAATTAACCAGAGGTATGGCTACTTCTGCGTCAGACTTGTTAGTTGGTAAAGCTGCTGGTGTAAGCATTATCACTGATGGTGGTGCTCCTGGTTCTGGTGCTACAATTCGTATTCGTGGGGGGTCTTCTATGTCTGCCAGCAACGATCCGTTAATTGTTATTGATGGTGTGCCTGTTGATAATAATAGTATCAGTGGTATGGCAAATCCATTGTCAACTATTCACCCTAATGATATTGAGAGCTTTACTATTTTAAAAGATGCTTCATCTACAGCTATTTACGGTTCAAGAGCATCTAATGGTGTAATTATTATCACAACTAAAAAGGGTAAAGCCGGAAAAGTCAGGATTAGTTATGATGGTAATTTCTCAGTAAGTACTAAAACAAAGACTGTAGACATGATGAGTGCAGCCACATTTACTGACTATGTGAAAACTTCTTTTGGTGCTACCAGTGATCAGGCTAAAGCCCTTGGTACTGCTTCTACAAATTGGCAAGATGAAATATTCAAAACAGCTTTAAGTACAGATCACAATGTAAGTGTTTCTGGTTCTATTCCTCATATGCCTTACCGTGTTTCCGCTTCATATACTAACGAGAATGGTATATTGAAAACATCAAATATGGAACGTGCAACAGGTGCTATTAGCTTAAGTCCTACCTTCTTTGATAACAAACTTAATATTCAGTTAAATGTAAAGGGCATTTATAATACAAATGTGTTTGCAGATAAAGGTGCTATTGGTTCAGCTACACAGTTTGATCCAACTCAGCCTGTTTATGCAGATACTGCTTATGGAAATGGATATTATATGTCATTGAAAGCTTCTGATGGTAAACCTATTGATATTGGTTTGGCTAATCCTCTTGCAATACTTAATCAAAAACATGATGAATCTACTGTATACAGAAGTATTGGTAATGCTCAAATTGATTATAAAATGCATTTCTTGCCAGATTTACGTGCTAATTTAAATCTTGGTTATGATGTGTCTAAGGGTGACGGAGACGTTATCGTTGAAGATAATTCTCCAATGAGCTATGTTCAGGGAAACTATAAGTCTGGTTGGGGAGATAATAAACATTATTATCAGTTGAAACGTAATACCTTACTTGATTTCTACTTAAACTATAAAAAAGAAATTGGAATTCATAACATTGATGCAATGGCCGGATATTCATGGCAGCATTTTTATAACACAACATATAATGAATATCCATATTCAGCAGCTGTAGCAGGAGAAAAAGGCGAAGCAACTTATAAAGCTGGTGATGATTACTCTTCTGAAAGTTATTTGGTATCATTCTTTGGCCGTTTAAATTATTCATTATTGAACCGCTATTTGTTAACATTTACTTTGAGAAATGATGGTTCTTCTCGTTTTAATCCAGATAATCGCTGGGGATTGTTTCCATCTGCTGCTTTTGCATGGAAAATAAATGAAGAAGCATTCTTAAAGGATTCTAAAGTACTCTCTAATTTGAAACTTCGTTTAGGGTATGGTATTACTGGTCAGCAAGATCTTGGAAAAGGTGATTATCCATACATGGCCAGATATACTTACAGCAAAGCTGGAGCAAACTATTATTTTGGAGATAAGATGGTTGGTTTAATTCGTCCTGAAGCTTATGATTCAAAATTAAAATGGGAAGAAACCACAACTTATAATGTTGGAGTTGACTATGGATTCTTAAATAACCGCATTAGTGGAGCTCTTGAATTGTACTATAGAAAAACAAAAGATTTGTTGAATACTGTTTCTATTGCTGCAGGTACTAATTTTAGTAATGAGTTACTTACTAATATGGGCGAGTTAGAAAATAAAGGTATTGAATTTACTGTTAATGCTCAACCTATTGTTAGCAAAGACTGGAACTGGACAATTGGATACAACGTATCTTACAATAAGAATAAAATTACAAAGTTGACTATCAATGATGATCCTAATTATGTTGGTGTAATTCAAGGAGGTATTGATGGTGGTACAGGTAATAAAGTAATGATTCAAAGTGTTAATCATTCATTTAATTCATTCTATGTTTATGAACAAGTATACAATCAGGCTGGCTCTCCGGTGGATGGTGCTTATGTTGATCAAAATATCGATGGACAAATAAATGAAAAAGATTTGATTCGTTATAAGAAAGCTGCTCCAGATGTATTTATGGGATTATCTTCACAGTTATCATACAAGAACTGGGACTTCCAATTTGCTTTACGTGCAAATATTGGTAATTATGCATACAACAATGTTCAGTCTAACCGTGAATCATCTGCAACAGCATTTGATCCATCTGGTTTCTTGAAAAATAGAATAAATAGTGCATTAACAACTAATTTTGTTAATCCACAATATCAATCAAACTACTATATTCAAAATGCATCTTTTTTAAGAATGGATAATATTTCTTTGGGATATACATTTAACAAGTTGTTTAATAGTAACCAGACAGCACGTATCTATTGTACCGTTCAGAATCCTTTCGTGATAACAAAATATAAAGGACTTGACCCTGAATTCAATAATCAAGGAATTGATAATAACATTTATCCTCATCCACGTGTATATATGGTTGGCTTGAGTCTTAACTTTTAATTTTAAATATAAATGAAAACATTAAAATATAAATCTATGGCTTCTGCATTATTATTAAGTTTAATAATGGGAACCTCCTCTTGTACAAACGATTTGGATACGGTGCCTCTTGATAAGGAAGATGTAGTATCAGAACTCGTTTTTAGTAATACAGTAGATGCTTATGAGCAAAGTCTGGCAAAAATTTATGCAGGACTTGCAATGAGTGGTAATGCCGGTGGAGATGGCGATTCAGACGTAGCTGGAGTTGACGGTGGAAGTCAGGCATCTTTTTTACGTGGTCTTTGGAATTTACAGGAACTTACTACTGATGAGGCACACTGTTGCTGGAATGATGTTGGTATTCCAGATTTTAACTATAACTCATGGAGTTCATCCAATGTGTTTATCAAAGGTCTTTATTATCGTTTTTATTATCAGGTAAACCTGGCCAATGCTTTCCTACGCGAAACAACAGATGAAAAACTGTCTTCTCGTGGTGCTGACGAAACAGTTAAGAGTACAGTGAAAACATATCGTGCAGAGGCTCGTTTTATGCGTGCACTTGCATATTATTATCTTCTGGATATGTTTAGAAATGTTCCTTTTGTCACAGAAGAAAGTACTGTTGGAACAACCTTACCCCAGCAAATTATGGCAAAAGACTTGTTTACTTATGTTGAAAAAGAACTTACTGAATGTGCTGCAGACATGCAGGCACCTGTAGTAGGTTATAGTTCAAGCTATGGTCATGCAAGCAAAGCTGCGGCATGGTCATTGTTATCTCGTTTGTATCTGAATGCAGAAACTTATATTGGTACAGCTAAGTATACCGAAAGTATTACTTATAGTAAACAGGTTATTGCTGCAGGTTATGAACTTGAACCGGTTTATGCTAATATGTTTAAGGCTGATAATGACCACTCAAAAGAAATGATTCTTCCAGTTCGTTATGAAGGTGTAAATACTCAAACATGGGGAGGTATGACATTCTTGCTTTGTAGTGGGGAACCTTCAAGTATGCAATCAGCGGTTAATGCTGTAGGTGCATGGCAGGGTAACCGTGGCCGTTCTTCTTTATTGAAGACTTTTGAAAAGGAAACAGGTTATAATGACGATTCTCGGAAATCTATGTTACATCCAGAGTTGACTACAAATATAGAGATTGCTATTCCTGGAACGTATACAAACAATGGTATACCTGTAGTTAAATATTATAATGTAAATAAAAACGGCTCACTTCCAGCAAGTAATATTGCTTACACAGATTTTCCTTTATTCCGTTTAGGTGAAATATATCTTAATTATGCTGAAGCTGTATTAAGAGGCGGAACAGGTGGTGATAAAGCTACAGCCTTAAAATATGTAAATGATCTTCGGACACGTGCCTATTCAGGTTTAATAGATGACGCGTCAATAGCAGCGAGTGAATTGACTCTAGACTTTATTTTGGATGAAAGAGGACGTGAATTCTTCTTTGAAGCTCAACGTCGTACAGACCTTGTTCGTTTTGGTAAGTATTCTGGTTCTTCTTATTTGTGGCCTTGGAAAGGTGGTTCAGCTGCCGGTAAAGCCATTTCGGAAATTTATAATATATTCCCGATTCCGGCTGATGATATGGGAGCAAATACTAATTTAGTCCAGAATCCTGGATATTAATGATTATTTTCAAAATTTATAAATGAATTATAATATGAAAAAATTAAATATATTTCTAATCGCTCTTTGCTGCACTTGCTTTTTTGCTTGCGAAGAAGAAGATAAGCTAATGATGAGCGATACAATCATTTCTCCAGTGCTGGAACAGCTCCTGCCCGAGAATCTTGTGATTACCGAAACGACTAATTTAACAAACAAAGTTGGAAAGTGGCAATGGAAAGCAGCTGATTATGGTTATGCCGCAGCTGCAAATTATACTATTGAGGCAGATATTCATGGAGGTAAGTTTGAGAAGCCAGTGGAACTGGCCTCATCTAAAACCACTTCTGCAATTATTACTGCTGCAATACTTAATTCAGCTGCTGCGAATTTTACTATAGATTCGAAACCTTTAACAATTGATATACGTTTAAAAACTGTAGTTGCTTCTGATAATGGTCATGCAGCAATTCAAACTGTTTATTCTAATGTTGAGTCTATTACTTTTACCCCGTATATTGCAGAAATTCCTGTAAAGGATGCTCTCTATATTGTAGGTGGTGCACTTTATAGCTGGGATAATAGTGATACTAATTTCGGTAAGGGATTACAGGTTATGAACGCAGCCAATAGTTTGCCAAGTGAAAAGATCTATACTTACACAGGATTCTTTAAATCAGGTTCAGGTGGATTTAAATTAATAATCAAAGCAGGTGACTGGGATCATTGTTATGCTTATGCTGGTGAAGGTAAAATTGGAGCTAATAATGCTGGTACTGATTTTCCAGCTCCAGCCACAGAAGGCTATTATACACTTACTGTTAATTTGAGCACTCTAACCTTTAGTATGGTTCCATATACCGGATCTACTGCAACCACCTATAGTAGAATCGGGATAATTGGTGATGCAACTCCAACAGGTTGGGATAGTGATACAGCATTAGAACAAATTCTGCCACATATTTGGATTCTTCAAAAGATTCAATTGACTGCTGGTAAGACTATTAAATTTAGAGCAAACAACGCTTGGGATGTAGCATGGGGAACAGGAACTCCGGATACTTATTTCTTGCCATTCGGCGTTGCTAGTACAGCTGGAGGTAATATAAAGATTGAAAAATCTGGTGAATACTTTGTATCATTCAATGATTTAACTAATCATTATGTACTTGTAAGATTGGAAAAAATGCCATAATTAATTCTTAGAATTAAAAATAAAATGAAAGCACTCGTACATTGTATGAGTGCTTTTTTTAATGTAACTATGCAATCGTTTGCAACTTAAAGTATATTCAATTACTTTTATTCTATAATGCAGTCACTTATTAATTTTTATCTTTGTTTTGCTAAGAGAATTTAAAATCTAATACTTGTTGATTCATGAAAAAACTAATACTTCTATTCTTATTTTTACTCCCAGTTCTGGTTATAGGACAGGTTGTAACTACAGATCCATTATTTCCTACAGAGGGGAAAACTATAACAATAACTTTCGATGCATCAAAAGGAACTGGAGGGTTAAATAATTATACGGGAGATGTATATGCCCATACAGGTGTTGTTACTGATCAGAGTAATGGAGGCTGGGTTTATGTAAAGGCTGCCTGGGGAGTAAATATACCAGAATGTAAGATGACATCTCTGGGAAATAACAAATACACACTAACCATTCCTAATATCAGAACATATTATGGTGTACCTTCTGGTGAGAAAATACTGAAGCTCGCTTTTGTTTTCCGTTCTTCAACAGGAAGCCCTGAAGGAAAAGGAGATGGAGGTACCGATATTTTCTGTCCGGTTTATGAAGATGGATTGCAACTTCTTATTACAGAACCAACTAGTGATGAACTAATTAAAACTTCAAAGACTTATAGTTTAAAAGCTGTTACATCAGAATTGGCTGATATAAAGTTTTACGTTAATAATTCAGTAGTTGCGTCTCAAAGCAATGTTACTGCTCTTACTGCTTCATATACAGTATCTTCTGCTGGAAGTTATACTATAAAGGCTGAAGCTACTGTTGGTGGGAAAACTGTAACGGCTACTCGTTTAATTACCTATAAAGGTTCAGTAGTATATAATCCGTTACCTGCCGGAGTTAACAACGGTATAAACTATGCTGCAGATGGTAAGAGTGCAACGCTGGTATTTTATACACCTTATCCCAGTACTGATACATCAAATAAGGTAAGTGATATATATGTAATAGGCGATTTTAATAACTGGACGCCAATGGCTGAATACATGATGTATCGGAGCACTGAAGTTTCAAGAAGTAATGACTCGTGGTGGATTACTATTCCCAATCTTGAACCTGGTAAAGAATATGGTTTTCAATATCTGGTTTCATATAAGAATGGTACAACAAAAAGAATTGCCGATCCTTATTGTCAAAAAACACAAGATCCCTGGAATGATAAATGGATTAACCAATATAGCGATATTTATCCGGGATTGGCTGCTTATCCCGAAGATAAGACCAGCGATATTGTATCTGTTCTGCAACCGGGAAAAGCTGCATATAACTGGCAAGTGACTAATTTCACTACTCCGGCAAAAAGTAACATGGTTGTTTATGAACTGCTTTTACGTGATTTTACAGAAGGAAAGTCTCTTGCTGCAGCTATTGATAAACTTGATTATTTAAAGACTTTAGGTGTAAATGCCGTAGAGCTGATGCCTATTACTGAATTTGACGGGAATAACAGCTGGGGATATAATCCTTGTTTCTATTTTGCACCAGATAAGGCTTATGGTACGGAAGCTATTTATAAACTATTTGTTGATGAGTGTCATAAACGTGGCATCGCAGTTATTCTAGATATGGTTCTTAATCATGCAACAGGAAATAATCCGATGGCTAAACTTTATTGGAATAGCGCAACAAGCAAAACATTGGATGCAAATCCTTGGTTTAACGTGAACGCACCTCATCCTTACAGTGTTTTTAATGATTTTAAACATGGATATGTGGGAACCAAAGATTATTTTAAACGTGTAATGAAATATTGGATTCAGGAATTTCATGTAGATGGATATCGTCTTGACTTATCAAAAGGGCTGACAGATAACCTTTCTACTGAGGCTACAGCAGGAAATTATGATCAGACACGAATTGATAATATCACCGAATACTATAATGCAGCCAAGGAAGTAAAGTCTGACGTTTTATTTATTCTTGAACATTTTTGTGCAGACTCAGAGGAAACAGTACTTTCGAATAGTGGCATGATTTTATGGAATAACATGAATGGCGGAGGAAAGTCAATAGCTAAAGGAACCAATGCCGACCTAAATTCTATGAATGTGTCTACCCGTACACAGGTTGCTTATATGGAAAGTCACGATGAAGAAAGAGTGGGGTACGAAGCAATGGCTAATGGGGTGACCAAAAATGATCTGGCATCTACAATGAAGCAACTATCTTCAGAAGCTGCACTTTTCTTTACTGTATCCGGTCCTAAAATGATTTGGCAGTTTGGTGAACTTGGTTATGATTATTCCATATATGAAGGTGGCGACAGGATGGCTAATAAACCTGTTAGATGGGACTTTATAGATATTCCTGAACGTCTGAATTTATATAAAACTTATAGCCGTGTGCTTAATCTGCGTCTGCAATATCCAAATGCTTTTAGTCAGGGAACAATTACCCGAAGTATGGCATTGAGTGATTGGGATAATGGGAAAAGAGTAACAATCTCACATAATGACTTGAATGTGGTGGAGGTTTCCAACTTGAAAGATATGGTGATAACTCCAGCAATTACTTTTCCAAAAACCGGTATTTGGTATGATTTGATGACTGGTGAGCAATTGAATGTGACTTCTACAACAACAAGCATTACCATTCCTGCTCATGGATTCTTGTATTATATCGATCGCCAGACTACTTTCCCTTCGGTTGGAATTGAAAATACAGAGAACTATGTTGGGCTAAAGGGTTATTATGATGCTTCGACTTCTTGCATTAAAGTAATGGCCGATAAGGATGTAAAGAATATCAAGGTTTATACAATCAATGGCATGTTGCTGAAGAATACAAATAATCAAGCATTTATTGAGGCTTCAGATTTATCTTCCGGTTGTTATTTAGTGCGTGCTCAATTAGTTGATGGAACCTTGGACACATTTAAAATAATAAAGTAGAAATCTGTAAAATAGAAAAAGGAAGTTGAAATAAACAACTTCCTTTTTTTATTTGATTTCAGTTTACAAATCTGCTACATTTCCCGATCTCTTTAATACTCCCCAGGTTTGCAGTTCTCCTTTTATGGCTTTTCTGAAACTCTTGAAAAGAACCACATACATAATCCAGCGATAACAGAATCTTTGAGGAATAATCCAGATAAGTTTCGTTACTCTTTCTTTCTCAAAGATAAAGGCAACTACGGAGATGCTTATATCAACAAGCATAAATAAGAGGTAATATAGCCCTATTTTTGCTCCATTGCCCGAGAAAAGTCCTATTAACATAAAGATGTCTGCCAATGGAGAAAAGAAAGGAATAATGAATTGAAATACAAGAATGTTAGGCATTGCCCATATTCCCAAACCTTTGTATTTCTTATCCAGCAAGGTATCTCTATGTTTCCAGAAGGTTTGCATCACTCCAAAAGTCCACCTGGTTCGCTGTTTAATAAACTGTTTAGTCTTTTCCGGAGCCTCGGTCATGGCAATTGCATTGTTTTCATTTTCTATTGTATATCCTGCTTTCAGGATGCGAATGGTCAAGTCACAATCTTCGGCCAGCGTATCGGTGGTAAAACCTCCGGCTTCGTCAATTGCTGCTTTCTTAAATGCTCCGATTGCACCGGGCACAACTGTAATTGCATTGATATTGGCAAAGGCTAATCTATCAAAATTCTGACTGGTTATATATTCTATTGCCTGCCATTTAGTAAGAAGATTTATCTGGTTGCCCACTTTTACGTTTCCGGCTACCGAACCAATATTCCGATTGTTATCTTTATCCAGAAAATGCATCATCATCAGTGAAACGGCATTGGGGTAAAGTTTGGTATCTGCATCAATACATACCACATACTCCGCGTTAGTTTGCATAATGCCGTAGTTCAGCGCAGAAGCCTTGCCGCCGTTGGGCTTTGTGAATATCTTTATATTCTCGTTGGCAGACAATGCATTGCAAACTCTTTTGTAAGTCTCATCTTTACTGCCATCGTCAACAAAAGTGACATTAAAGTTAGGATAATCCTGCTTTAACAGGTTGTTCAATGATGATACGGCATTTACCTCCTCATTATAAGCCGGAACAATGATTGACACCAACGGTGCATTTTCCAGTAACTTATCATCATATTTAATGTTTCTGTTTTTACGTCTTTCCCTGGTGGTAAGCACCATCATAAAGGTTAACCGGCATATTCCCAGAATAATGAATATAATAAATAGTGATGTTAAGAAGTTGGTTATCCAATAAGTAAGTTCGGCCAGTGCCAGGTTTGATTGCATTACATAATAACCGCTTCCTTTTGGTACAGAAGGCATTAGCTGTTCATTACTTTTATTGAGTAGTTTAGAAAGACTGATAAAAGTATACCCCTTATTCTGAAAATATTTAATGATCATAGGAAGTGCTTTGACTGTCTCTTCCCTTGTTTTGCCTCCAGCATCATGCAATAAAATGATATTGCCTCGTTTTTGCTCAACAGCCTTAACCACTCTTAAAAAGATTGCGTTGGCAGTTATGCCCACTTGCCAGTCTTCGGGGTCTATATTCTCGCCAACATCCAGGTAATTCTGCTCCCTTGCCAGGGCAACAGGAACAATTTCTTCCATTGTTACAGGTTCACTATCAGCATTATAAGGGGCTCTAAAGAGGATAGTACTGTGTCCTGTAAGACATTCAATCAGTAAGCGGGTAAGTTTAAACTCTATTAAAGCTCTTTCGGGAGTAATGTTTGCCACATTTCTATGAGTGAAAGTATGATTCCCCAGGAGATGACCTTCTTTGTAGATCCTTTTAAGAATAGGCAGATTCTTTTCAGCTTGTAATCCTACAACAAAAAATGCTGCCGGAACATGATACTTTGCTAAAATATCCAGAATCTGAGGTGTGTATGTTTCATCAGGACCATCGTCAAAGGTTAGCACTAAGTTTGTTTGTGGCGCCTCTCCATATTTTCTTATCTGGTATGTACTTGGAATTTTTATATAATGTTCCTCAGAAATAAGCATTTCAGTGCTGTCTATTTCCGTAATGATTTTCCCTGGATGAGGCGTGTTTAATACATCTAGAACTTCACCGTCGCCCAGATAATCTATATCGTTGATCATTTTTACATCTTCCAGATCCTTTTTGCTGATGTTCTTTACTGCATCCTTTGACACATCCTTGTTATAGAACCTCCATACCCGGTTATCTTCACTGCCAAGTCTCCAGATACCAAAACCAGCCAGCCCGTATTCCGTACCAAACCTCATGGTGTTAAAGTGTGTGGCTGCATCTGTAAAATAAACCTGATGTACTATGCTCTTGTCATCTTTATAGGCATAGTTCAGATTATATGTATTATTGTCGAATTTAATTTTAGACTTACTGGCCGAAGCTCGTGAAAGTGCTTGCTGGTAGGTTACATTAGGAGATGAATTAGCAGAAGCAGGCCAGTCGTAACCAAATGCTCCAAGACCCAGAATTATTTTTCCGGCAGGTACTTTCTTTGCTAAATCGTCAACAGTAGCTTCAATCCATTTCTGCGAGCTGATTGGCCCCGGGTCGTTGTCTGAAGAATACTCATCATAAGCCATTAAAAACAAGTAATCGTTATATTTGGCTAGTTCCTTAATATTATAATCTTCATTAAAAGGCATTATATCCTGTGTAACCAATAAGCCCTTAGCATGAAATGCTTCAGAGAATTCCTTCACAAACTGAATTAAATATTTATCACTGCTTTCATTCAGTGATTCTAAGTCGAGGTTAATCCCTACGAATTTATTTTTAATGCATTGAGCTAATACTTCAGTTATAATTTTTTTCCTTTTCTTCTCGTTATGAAGAATGCGACCAATGGCTTCAGATCTAAACTCACGCTCAAAGTTATTACTTAACATCGGCATAATAGGAACACCGCTCTTCTTCATCAGATTGTATCCTTGTACATCAACATTTGTTTTTAATGCATCGGTTTTTGGATCTATAAAGAACCATTCGGGCATTATTAAGTTGAGGTTGCGAATGTTTCTTTTTAATGAGAAGAAAGATTGCGGATCCCATGCAACATAAAATGCAGAACGGATTCCTGCCGGGAATCTATCCCAACCGTTAATTACCTCATTTCTATTTACATCATTAATGGTGTTCTGAAACTTCTTATATCTGTTTAATGTAGCCTGCTTCTCTTTTTCATAATTAGTATGCAACTTTTTATCAGAAATATAATCTCTAAAACCCTTATACTCTTTTGATAATTTTGTTTCCTGCATAAATGGCTTAGTAGCAGTTACAACACTTCTATAATCCTGCTTGAAAGGAAGATTGGGACTTTTGCCAATGATTAGCATAATAATTAATGCTGCAATAAGAATAGCTGCAATAAGAAACAGAAGCCTCATGCTCCATTTAAACTTCCTCCACCTTGAGGTGCTCTCAGTTTGGAATACCTGCTTACTCATCTTTTTATTAAAATATTTATGTAAATTTTATATAATCAGAAAATAGTCGGCAAATGTACATAAAAAGCGTTTAACTGTTTTCGTTTATTAGATTATATATTATTAAAATATGATTAGTTTTACTTCTCTTTATACTTAAAGCATTTATTCAGTTTGTTTCAGTTAAATGGTGTACAGCTTATTATTATTTAATCTACACTATATAGAGTAAAGCTGTACACCTTCCCGTGAAAGTCTGGTTGGAAATTAGTTTAGATATCCTTAAATAATGATTAATTATATAAAGAAAACAAATCTATTATAAAGAATATTTCAAAAAATACATTCGTAAGATAAAATCCTTACCTTAGCTCCGTCTCAAATTATTAGTGCAAAATGAAGAAGTATTTATCAATTATATTATCTGTGTTATTCCTGTTGTTTTCATCTAACGTTGATGCTAGAAAAAGAAAACATCATCATCACCGTCGTGTCGCAAAGAGGAGTGTACGTGTAATTGATAAAACGCCTGTTGCTCCAAGGATAGTGGATGGTATATGCGGCATTGATGTGTCACATTATCAAGGAACAATTGATTGGAATAAGGTAACTCATTATGAAAATAACCCGATAAAGTTTGTCTACGTAAAGGCTACTGAAGGAAGCACCATTAAAGATGAATGTTATGACAGGAATCTTACTTTGGCTAAAGAGAAGGGGCTTTTAGTGGGGAGCTATCATTATTTTACTTCCAGAGCAACAGCTGAAGAACAGTTTGAGAACTTTAAGCAAACTGCTAGTAAAGAGTCTCAGGACCTTATTCCCGTGGTCGACATTGAAGAATGTAAGCATTGGACTCCGGATGTTTTTCACAAGAATCTTCAGGTCTTTTTAAATGAAGTAGAGGCTCATTATGGCAAGAAGCCGGTAATATATACCATGCCTTCTTTCTATAATCTCTATTTAATAGATCGCTACAAGGATTATAAAATCTTTATAGCTCAATATGGGGATGGAATTCCGGCATTGAAGGATGGCACTGACTGGCATATATGGCAGTTTACCCGTAAGGGCAAGATTGATGGCATTCGTGGAAATGTGGATGTGAATGCAATTAACCCGGGACGTGATCATAATGAAATCTTGTTATACCACAAACCTGATGCAAATGAAAGTGTGGAAAAGAAAGAACTAGTACCCAATCCGGTTCCGGTTCCAGTAAGCTAATGGTATTTACTAGTGTCGTTACAGGTTATGCAGAAGTAGCGTTTCTGCTTATGTAGCCTGTTTCTGGACAAACAATATAAAACAAAAGTGGCTGTAATCGATCAGGATTACAGCCACTTTTGTTTTCTTTCAGACTTTGTTTTCTCTTATAACTCAACAATCATTGATTGTCTTGGCGAGAGTTTCAAATCTTTCGTTAAATCGATATTTCCGTCGCTGATAATATCTTTACCTGTTGCAGCGTTCTTTATCACTTCACTATAAGACTTAATTGGTAGTATCTGTTCTTTGCTTGTTCCGTTTAGAATAACCAACGCTGTTTTTCCTTCAAAGCTGCGGGCAAATACATAAATGCCATTTTGTGGGATAAAATGTTTCATTGTTCCTTCGGCGATTACAACATTGTCTTTTCTCCAGTGCAGAATTTTGCTGATATAATTGAATGCTTCATTTTGAAGTTGAGTGCGCCCTTCACTGGTAAATGCATTCTGAACATCATCTTTCCAGCCTCCGGGAAAGTCCTTACGTACATTTCCGTCGCTAACATCCTTCTTGCCATTCATTATTATTTCCGTACCGTAATAAAGTTGAGGAGTGCGTCGGGTTGTAAGCAGTAATGTTACAGCTTGCTTTAATTCTGCAAGGTCATTCCCATCTTCCAGAAAACGGTTCGTATCGTGATTATCGAGGAATGCCATTACTGATAATGGGTTAGGGTAAAGGAAGTCGTACACAAAACTGTTGTAAATACGTTCCAATCCTTTACCATATTCATTGCTCTCTTCATTCTTAGCCTGGTTCATTTTATCATAGAAACTGAAATCCATTACTGTTTTCAGATTCGAATTACGAGGTTCGGCAAGCTTAGAGTCCTTTTGCCAGTAAGCAGTATAGGCAGGTTCGGTTACCCATGATTCGCCAACCACATTGAAATTGGGATATTCTTCATTTAATTCTTTCATCCATTGTGACATTGCATCGAAATCGGCATAAGGATATGTATCCATGCGAATGCCATCAATGCCTGCATATTCAATCCACCAGAAACTATTCTGAATAAGATAACGAAGTACGTGTGGGTTTCGCTGATTCAAATCGGGCATTGAACGCACAAACCATCCATCGTTCATGGTTTTAAAATCATAATCCGATGCATAAGGGTCAACGTGCGGAGTTAATTTGAAGTTGGTTTGAACAAAATTCTTTTTATAATCAGGAAAGTTAAACCAATCACGAGATGGTATATCTGTTAACCATGGATGTTCGGAACCACAGTGATTGAAAATCATATCCATAACAATCTTAAGTCTCTTCTCGTGAGCTTTATCTATTAAACCTTTATATTCATCATTGCTTCCCAATCGGGGGTCAACCTTATAATAGTTTGTTGTGGCATACCCGTGATATGAACCACCGCTCATGCTGTTTTCAAGAACAGGGGTAAACCATAATGCGGTAACTCCTAAATTATTAAAGTAATCAAGGTGATTTTGTATTCCGGCAAGATCGCCTCCATGACGAGCATTCGGGTCTTGTCTGTTTGCAGTGGAAGGAGACAATGTCTTATCATTATCATTACCCGGATTTCCATTGGCGAAACGATCGGGCATTAGCATATAAAGAACATCAGATGCATCAAAGCCAATTCGCTCGCATCCTTTCTTAGATCGTTGTTTAAGTTCGTAATACTGGATGTCCTTTTTCTTTCCTTGTGTGAAAGCCAACTCTACTTTACCAGCCTTTACATCTTTATCAAGTGTGAGGTATACCAATAGATAATTGGGACTTTCCAGCTTTACCACACTACTTAAATAAACTCCCGGGTAGAGCACGGAAACATCCGACGAAGCAATATTCTCTCCGTATACCATCAGTTGCAGTTCCGGATTATTCATTCCTACGTACCAGAAAGATGGCTCAATCTTATCTATTTTAATAGCTGCATTCATTGTTACTGCTATTATAAACAACATGAAAGTTAAAAGTGTTTTTCTCATGGTTTTAATTAATCTAATTTATATAGAGGCGAATATACGTAAAAGAATCATTTTTTGTAAGTTATTCATCTGTTCTCTTTACAGGAGCTTATGCAAACGTTTTCGTAAGATGGCTGATGTAAAAAAAGCGCCTGTTCTCCTTAAAGAGAACAGACGCTTAATATGTTATGTAGGCTCGTTTATCCTAAGAATCCCATAAGTACACCGGCAGCTATTGCAGCACCGATAATACCTGCTACGCAAGGGCCCATAGCATGCACTTGCAAGTAATTGGCTGAGTCATACTCCAAACCAATTTCCTCTGAAATGCGGGCAGATACAGGAGCAGATACTCCGGCATTACCAATAAGCGGATTAATCTTATTCTCTTTTTTAAGGAACAGATTTAATAGCTTAATGAATAAAATGCCCGAAGCGGTAGCAACAACAACAGCCAATAAACCAAGGACGATGGTATACAATGTACTTGAAGTAAAGAAATTACTTGCAGTAAGAGTTACACCAACGGTTAATCCTAAGAGGATAGTAACTATGTCGAGCATTGTTCCGCTGGCAGTTTCTGCTAATCGACGGGTAACGCCACTTTCTTTAAGTAAATTACCAAAGAATAGCATACCCAGCAATGGCAGAGCAGTAGGAATTAACAGGCAAGTCAGCACTAATCCAACGATTGGGAACATCACCTTTTCAGTATGTGAAACCTGACGTGCAGATTTCATTTTGATTGTTCTGTCATTACTGTTAGTCAGAAAGCGCATAACCGGAGGCTGAATTACCGGCATCAAAGCAATATAGGTATATACCGATATGGCAATAACACCAATTAATTCAGGAGACAATTTAGATGCCAGGAAAATAGCTATTGGACCGTTTGCACTACCAATAAGTCCAATACCTGCTGCCTGACCAGGATCAAGTCCTAAGACCATAGCAAGAATATATGCACCGAAAATACCAAATTGTGCAGCAGCTCCAACCAATAATAATTTAGGATTGGATATCAGAGCAGAAAAGTCTGTCATGGCACCAATGCCTAAAAGCATTAATGGAAGATACCATCCGCTTGCCAAACCCTGGTATAAGATATTTAGCACAGATCCATCTTCATAGATGTCTAATCCACCCATACCGAAAGAAATATTCCCGATTAGTATACCAAAACCTATAGGAATAAGCAACATCGGTTCAAAATCTTTTTTGACTGCCAGGTAGATAAAACACATTCCGACAAGCAGCATGATAAGCCCGCCTGGCGTAGCGTTTGCGAATCCTGTAAAACTCCAGAAGTCAGCAAAGTTATTAGTTAAAAATGTTCCAAGTTCTCCCATACTATTTATTCGATTATGATTAAGTCTGTACCTTCAAGAACAGAATCTCCATTGTTTACATTAATAGCAGTAACTTTTCCATCTTTATCTGCATGGATATTATTTTCCATCTTCATTGCTTCCAGAATAAGAACAGTTTGTCCCTTCTTTACAACATCTCCAACTTTAACTCTGATATCCAGAATAATTCCTGGAAGGGGAGACTTAACCGCACTTTTATTAGATGTTGCAACCGGACGGGAAACAACAGGCTTGCCACTTTCAGTTTTTGGCGCAGCTGCCGGACGAGTAATAGGTTTTGCTACCACAGGCTTTTCTATCTCCACTTTATATGGTGTGCCGTTTACTTCAACTGTAGCGATATTATTTTCATCAATGTCGTTAACCGTAACTTTATAGAGGTTCCCATTGATTTTATATTTATATTGTTTCATCTTTTATTAAATTAAGAATTAATATTGAAATGCTTTTAACGTCTACGCGGGGTTTCGGTTAAAGTATAAATCTTAGAACTCCATGGAGAATAGTTACGTTTAACCTTATTAATGGTTAATACAGTGTCTTCCACATCGTGTACATCGCTTTGATATTCATGTAAAGCCATAGAGATAGCAGCCAGCACATCTCCCGACTCTGAACCAATTGCCACTTTCTTATCTGTAATCCCCTGAACCTTCATTGCATTCTTCTTTGATAATTGAATAGAGATGTTTGCAATAATTTTAAATACCAGAGAAAAAAGGATTAAACCGACAAAAATAGCCGCCATAGCAATAATGGTCATGCCTATGCCTGTAGAGTCATCTTGACTAAAACCTTGCGCATTTGCATCAATACCAGCTGCCAGTAACGTAATGATTAATATCCCTTTATTTGTTTTATTCATAACTTTTTGTTTTGTAGTTACTTATAATGGAATATTTCCATGCTTCTTAGCAGGATTAGTTAATTTCTTTGTCTGTAATTGCTGCAAAGCACGGATAATACGGAAACGTGTATTTCTAGGTTCAATCACATCATCAATGTAGCCATATTTTGCTGCATTGTATGGATTAGCGAACAATTTAGTATACTCCGCTTCTTTTTGTGCCATAAATGCGATAGGATCTTCTGCATCTTTGGCTTCTTTAGCGTATAATACTTCTACGGCACCAGCACCACCCATTACGGCAATTTCTGATGTTGGCCATGCATAGTTCATGTCACCACGAAGTTGCTTGCAACTCATCACAATATGTGAACCGCCATAAGACTTTCTAAGTGTAACAGTTACTTTAGGCACTGTTGCTTCACCATAAGCATAAAGCAATTTAG
Organism: Bacteroidaceae bacterium; assembly: GCA_963667395.2. Classification (GTDB taxonomy): domain Bacteria; phylum Bacteroidota; class Bacteroidia; order Bacteroidales; family Bacteroidaceae; genus Bacteroides. The sequence continues at coordinate 1,414,246 of CAXXJL010000001.1, read as the reverse complement.
CTCCGTGAAGAATTACTCCGTTATATTCTTGTCCGGTACCTGGCAAGAATCCTGGAACATCAACCAATGTAACCAAAGGAATATTGAAGGCATCGCAGAAACGAACAAAACGTCCGGCTTTACGTGAAGCATTACTATCAAGAACTCCTGCCAGATATTTAGGCTGGTTAGCTACTAAACCAACAGACTGTCCGTTGAAACGAGCAAATCCTATAATAATATTTTTTGCATAATCTTTTTGAACTTCAAGGAATTCTCCGTTGTCAATGATTGCACCAATAACTTCGTACATATCATATGGCTTGTTTGGACTATCGGGAATGATATCATTTAATGAATCTTCCAAACGATCTATAGGGTCTTCACATGTTACAAGCGGAGCTTCTTCAAGGTTATTTTGAGGAATAAAACTAAGCAGTTTACGCATAGTAGCTAAACCTTCTTCTTCTGTTTTTGCGGTAAAGTGAGTTACACCCGATTTAGAAGAGTGAACACTTGCGCCTCCAAGATCTTCCTGAGAAACATCTTCCCCGGTTACAGTCTTTACAACTTTAGGTCCTGTAAGGAACATGTAAGAAGTACCTTCCATCATTAAAGTAAAGTCTGTTAATGCAGGAGAATATACAGCACCACCGGCACATGGGCCAAAGATTCCAGAGATTTGAGGAATTACTCCTGAAGCCAGAATATTACGTTGGAATATTTCAGCGTAACCTCCCAATGCGTTGATTCCTTCTTGAATTCTTGCGCCTCCCGAGTCATTGATTCCAATAACAGGTGCACCCATTTTCATAGCCTGATCCATTACTTTACAGATCTTTAATGCCATTGTTTCAGATAAAGAACCGCCAAATACGGTAAAATCCTGTGCAAAAACATATACTAATCTTCCTTCTATTGTTCCGTATCCGGTAACAACACCATCACCAAGGAATGATTTCTTTTCTTGTCCGAAGTTTGTACATCTATGTTTAACAAACATATCGAGTTCTTCAAAACTTCCATCGTCTAATAACTGAGCAATACGTTCACGGGCAGTGTATTTTCCTTTCGCGTGTTGTTTTTCAATAGCTTTTTCGCCACCACCTAAGCGAGCTTGAGTACGTAGTTCTATAAGCTCTTTTACTTTTTCAAGTTGGTTACTCATGAATTTATGATATTAAAGTTAATAAATTAGTGTTCACAGAGTTCGGTAAGCACACCGAGAGTGGATTTTGGATGAAGAAAAGCTATTTGCAATCCTTCTGCTCCCTGGCGAGGCGCTTTGTCTATTGTGCGGATTTCTTTAGCTTCTACTTCTGCCAAAGCATTTGCAACTCCGTCCTCAATAGCAAACGCTATATGGTGAACGCCTGCACCTTTATTCTCAATGAATTTAGCAATAGTACTTTCAGGGCAGGTAGGTTCCAATAGCTCTATTTTTGTATCGCCTACTTTTAGAAAAGCAGTTCTAACTTTTTGGTCTTCAACTACTTCTATGTTGTAGCATTTTAAACCTAATACATTTTCATAGTATGGTAAAGCTTCTTCAATGCTCTTTACGGCAATACCTAAATGTTCAATGTGCGAAATCTTCATGACTATTCATTTTTTGTTAATATATAATATACCCTTATCGGATATAGGGATACAAAGAAAGTCAATTACTTCTTAATAAAGAAATATTTCCGCATTTTATTTTAGGTTCTTTTACTGTTAGAATTCTAAAAGCAATCGAATGTTAATTTGACGAGATGTAAGGTAATTAGGTACTGCATACTGGTTATTGTACACATCGGTAACCCAATAATACGAGTTTACATTGTTAATTCCGAGCAAATTGAAAACATCTACTCCAAGCCACATGTTACGGATATGGCGACTAATGCGTCCACGATAGTCTCCATTTTCATTATCTATTAGTTGTCTTGACATACCTATATCCACTCTTCGGTAGGGTGGAGTGCGAAAGACCATTTTTTCTCTTCCTGAATGGGGAGGACCAAAGGGAAGTCCGTCTGCCCAGGTTGCTTTCAGGTTCATTTTCCATTTTTTGTTTCCCGGGAAGTAGTCACTGAAGTAAAATGATATGTTATATCTTTGGTCAGTGGGACGAGGAATCCATTTCTCATTAATTTTTTCTTCCGTTTGCATCAGTGAAAGACAAAGCCAGGAGTCCGTTCCCTGAACAAATTCACCAAACAATTTCATGTCAAGTCCTGTGGCATATCCGCTCGCCATATTTTTACCGTAGTAGCTCACGCGTACATTATCAACATTGTAGGGAACCAGATTGCTTAGTTTCTTGTAATAAAGTTCAGTAGTAAATTTGAAGGGTCGTCCCAGAGCGCGGAATTTATAATCGCTTGCCATAACAAAATGGATGGAACGCTGAGATTTAATATCTTTATTAAGTGTCACGATTGTATTTCCATCTATTGTAGTAGTGTCACGAAATTCTTTATAGAAAGGAGCCTGATAATAAACTCCTGTGGCAGCACGGAAGGTTAAGTCTTCATTGAACTTAGGAATTAGGGCAACGGATGCACGAGGGCTGAAGATAAATTCTTTATTCCAGTTCCAGTAACTTCCACGTATTCCGGCATTGATCGTAAATAGTCCCAGATTAGAGGAAAATTTATAGGTGTCTTGTGCATAGAACGAATATCTATCACTTCTTATTTCATTTTTTGAAGCTAAACTGTAAATCAGTTCCACGTCATTGCCAGTGTGAGGGAGAGAATAACCTGCCGAGTCTCTCATTTCCCATTCCCGAAGTTTGTCTTTGATGAACTCTTTTTTAAGTTCCAGGCCCCATTTGACAAGATTACTTTTTACTTTATGAGTGCCGGTAATGGAGTAGTTTTGTACATTTGCATTAAGGTAATTACGCGCATGTTCCATATAAGTTCCCACACCAACAGTCTGATCTTCACTAGTTGTTCCCTCGGATGTACTTCCATCTAAAGAACTTAACCAATACTGTCCTGTAATATCATAAGTCTCTTGCTCTTTGGTATGGAAAGCAGAGGCAATAAAAGTGATATCGTTATACGGATTCAGGTGGTATGCTATGCTTCCCGAACCAAAATAGGTTTGGAATAAATCTCGTTCCTGACCTCCAAAATATACTTTGAATTCTTGAACGGAAGAGACTGTTCCAAATTTAGTGGTACGATCTTTGGGTGTGAAATTATATTTGTTCTGGGATATATTGCCAATGAACCCAAATTCCCAACGTTTGTTTGGTGCCCAGTTCAGATAAGTCTGGTAATCAAGGAAACTAGGATCGTATTCACCTTTAGTATCCAGACTACCCAAAAGATAGCGGCTGGTTTTATAACGAATGCCATGAGTCATGGAAAAGTGTTTGGTTGCAAAACCCAGATAAGCGCTTGCTCCAAGTAAGCTACCAGAGAAAGAACCTTCCAGTCGTTCCGGCTTTTTATAGGTGATGTCCAGAACAGAAGACATCTTGTCTCCGTATTTTGCTTCGTAACCTCCGGATGAGAATCCTATATCCTGTACCATATCCGGATTTATAAAGCTAAGCCCTTCTTGTTGCCCTGAGCGAATAAGTAAAGGGCGGTAAATCTCTACGCCGTTAACATAAACAATATTCTCATCAAAACTTCCTCCCCGAACGTTATACTGAGAACTTAGCTCGTTATGAGAACTAACTCCGGCCTGCGTGGCAATTAATGCTTCAATATTTCCACCCGAAGCATCCGGCATAAGCTTTGCACCTTTTGCTTTAATTTTTTCAGTCATCCCTGTTTGCCGTTTAGTCTCGGTAACAGTAACTTCACCCAATTCGTAACCGGAACTAAGTAATACAACATTAAGAGTTATTTCTCCCTTAGGATTCTTTAATACCCGTTTCTTTGTATTAAATCCCAGCATGGAATAAACAATTACCACACTGTCTTTAGATGAAACGGTCAGTGAATAATGGCCTTTCAAATCAGTTACCGTTCCTGTTATTTGTCCCTGAACCCGCACATTGGCTATTTCAATTGGGTTATTATCCTGATCCATTACGATTCCAGATACTTTGGCTGTTCCTTGAGCTATGATTGCCGTAGGGAAAAATAGTATAATAAGTGCCAGAATTGCACAATACTTCATAACTAACGCGTTCTTTTTGTGCACAGAATGGTCTGCGCTTCCTTTTATGAATAATAACGTAAAAAATGGGTTATGTGTATATTCTAACGAAGAAATTATTTAAAAAAGGCCATTTGAACCTAAACCATCTTCGCGAACTTTTCTGTTGTCCGCCAAAGCGAAGAACAAAATCCCTGTATCCATGTTTTTTGAAAGGTAATCCCACATCCATATATTCCAAATGTTCATAACCTTCATTATGTGCATATTTCAGGGCTTCCCAAATGGCAAGAACACCGGGGTATAGTTTTTTATGAGTCTTTTTTATTCCTCCCGAAAATAAGAGGTAGGCATTTTTACCGGAAAAAACAATTACAGATCCTCCGATAATTTTTTCTTTGTATTTTACTATGAAGATTCTTCCCATTCCACTGTGCATTATCTTCTCATCGAAATATTCGAAGAACTCAATGCAAGGGTAGTGTTTGCGTATATTATATGAATAGTTCATTTTAAGCATTTTGGAAAATGAACGTATATCTTCTGACTTGTTGGCTACAAAGACTTGGGCCCCGTTAGCGTATCCTTTTTTAATTTGCCTTCGTCGTGATGAACTCACTCTATCCAGTAAATCAGAAGTATTGTGGAGTGAATTCCTTACCCGCATCCAGTTTATTGGGAAGTAATGGGTTTCGCGAAAAGCTCTGTAACCGAACAAAGAGTTATCCAGATTTCTGAACTCTATGAGGAAAGATTCCTGAGTTCCTATAATAGTTATATAATCCAGCATTTTTTCAAAAATCTCTTCAGTATTAACTTCGTCATCAAAAAACTCTCCGGTTCCATATATTTCACATCGACGAATGAAGCTTGGAGGAATTAAACGAATACACCTTCTAATAACTGTCAGAATTTTAGCAATAGGTCTCATTTCATCATAAGCCACAATAAGAATGGGAGTATACCCCGGAGTTGCTTCATAAACCTGAAACATCTCCTTTGAGTAAAAAACGTTAGTCCCGGGTAAGTCCGGGATATCATTTCCGTGGTAATATGTGATGAGTTTTAGTGACATACAAATGCAAATTTATCATTTTTTACCAAGAATTCAAATTCCTAGTCGTATATTTGTGGGTTATTAATGAACATGCAGAATATAATTATGGAACAATTCAGTGAACTAATAAAGAATAGACGCAGTATCAGAAAATTCACTTCTGAAGATTTGAACCAGGAAGAAGTGGTAAATTTATTGAAAGCTGCTTTAATGTCTCCTTCATCCAAGCGTACAAATCCCTGGCAATTTATTGTGGTGGATGATAAAGAAATGTTGGATAAGCTGGCTCATTGCAAAGAAAATGGTGCAAGTTTTATAACAGATGCAGCACTGGCTATTGTTGTTGCCGCAGATCCATTGGCAAGTGATGTTTGGATAGAAGATGCATCTATAGCCTCTATTATGATTCAACTGCAAGCAGAAGATTTAGGTTTGGGAAGTTGCTGGGTACAGGTTCGTGAACGATTTACTGCTGCCGGAATGTCTTCAGACGAATATGTGCACGGAATACTGGATATCCCAATGCAATTACAAGTATTGTCTGTAATAGCCATTGGACATAAGGGCATGGAACGCAAACCGTTTAATGAAGATAATCTGCAATGGGAAAAGATACATATCAATAAATATGGAGGAAAATAAAATTGTTTTTATTGGTGCCGGAAATCTGGCTACCAATCTTGCAAAAGCTTTTTACGATCAGCATATTAAAATCTCACAGATTTATAGTAGGATGGAAGATTCTGCGAGATCTCTGGCAGAAGCCGTTGAGGCCGATTATACCACAATCCTTGAAAGTGTTATAAACGATGCCGATATTTATATTGTTGCATTGAAAGACGATGCTTTGACCCAGCTGATGCCCCGAATTATTGCCGGGAAAGAGAATGCATTAATGGTGCACACCTCGGGTAGTGTACCTTTGGATATATGGCCCGAGTCAATAAGTCGTAAAGGCGTTTTTTATCCGCTTCAGACATTTAGCAAACAACGGAAAGTTGACTTCCGGAATATTCATACTTTCATTGAGAGTAATAACCCCGCAGACTGTGCTCTTCTTCAAGAGTTAGCACGTTGTGTAACAAATGAGGTTAGTGAACTTTCTTCAGAAAAGCGTAAACAGATTCATTTAGCTGCTGTTTTTGCATGCAATTTTACTAATCACATGTACGCGCTTGCCGAAAAGTTACTTAAAAAATACGATATGCCTTTTAGCTACATGCTTCCTTTGATAGAGGAAACGGAAAAGAAGGCACATGTTCTTTCTCCCCGGGAAGCTCAAACTGGTCCTGCGGTGCGTTATGACGAAAAGATTATTAATAAGCATTTGGAATTACTATCGAATGAACCCCAAATGCAGGAAATTTATCAATTAATTAGCAAGAGCATACATAACTTATGAGCACTATAAATTATGATTTAAAGAAAATAAAAGCAATGGCTTTTGATGTTGATGGGGTGTTGAGTCCCGAGACAATTCCCTTACACCCAAGTGGTGAACCAATGCGATGCGTAAATATCAAAGATGGTTATGCCATACAATTGGCTGTGAAACACGGATTTCATATTGCAATTATTACCGGAGGGCGAACTAATGCAGTACGCATTCGTTTTGAAGGGCTGGGAGTGAAGGACCTTTATCTGGGATCTAGTATAAAGATTAATGATTATAACGACTTTAAGGCAAAATATCATTTAACCGATGAGGAAATCCTTTTTATGGGAGATGATATTCCTGATTTGGAAGTGCTTCAAGTTTGCGGACTTCCTTGTTGTCCCTCGGATGCTGTTCCCGAAGTAAAGGCTGCTTCAATGTATATTTCCCATAAAAATGGAGGTTATGGTTGCGGTAGGGATGTAGTGGAACAGGTTATGAAAGCGCAGGGCAAATGGATGAATGGTGAAGCTTTTGGGTGGTAAAAGAATATAATTATAAAATGCTGGATAACTTAAATAAATACAAAATAGTACTTGCGTCTAATTCTCCTAGAAGAAGAGAATTAATGACGGGGTTGGGAGTAAAGTATACTGTAAAAACATTGCCTGATATAGAAGAAACTTTTCCTGAGCACCTTTCAGCAGAGGAAATTCCTATTCATATTGCTAAAGGGAAAGCGGATGCCTATATGCACTTAATTAAGCCCGATCAACTTATTATTACTGCCGATACAATTGTGTGGCTGGAAGGTGATGTGCTGGGAAAACCACAAGATGATGATGATGCAAAAGAAATGCTTCGCTGCCTTTCGGGTAAAACGCATCAGGTAATAACAGGGGTTTGCCTTACCACAAAAACTTTTCAAAAGAGCTTTGCCTCTGTAAGTGAAGTTACGTTTGCCAAACTTAACGATGAAGAGATAGATTACTATGTGAGTAATTATCATCCTTTAGATAAAGCCGGTGCTTATGGCGTTCAGGAATGGATTGGTTTTGTGGGCGTTGAGAAAATATCGGGATCGTACTTTAATGTGATGGGTTTACCTATACAGCGGCTTTACCGCGAACTAAAGGCTTTGTAATTACAAACTTAGCTATGATAAGAAACGTAAAAGCAGAAGATGCTGAGGCTATTTGCAACATCTACAATCATTATGTGTTGAATACTTCAATTACATTTGAAACATCACCGGTTTCTATTGAGGAAATGGTTGGACGTATTAACGATATTTCTGCTAAATACCCGTACATGGTATTTGAGAAAGATTCTAAAGTGGTGGGTTATTGCTATGTGAATACATGGAAGAATCGTTGTGCATATAGCGCCACTGCCGAAGCATCAGTTTATCTGAATAAAGATTGCATTGGGAAAGGTATTGGTAAAAGTCTATATAAACAATTGCTCATTGAATTAAAAAATACTTCACTTCATGCAATTACTGCTGGTATTGCACTGCCGAACGAACCAAGCATCAAGCTTCACGAAAGTATGGGTTTTAAGAAAGTTGCCCATTTTGAAGAAACCGGAAGAAAGTTTGATAAGTGGATTGACGTTGCCTATTGGGAATATATTGTAAAGTAATACATGTTGTAATATTTCACGGGTGGTGACAAACTTTGTAGAATACTTCTTTTATATGTCCCGTGATAAAATTTGTCACCGCGGCTATCACGTGCTTTCAGAGGGGTGTGCCTTGTTACCCCCTCTATTTCTTCTAGTTGTTTTTCTATTTTTGAAGAATAATGCTATTTTTTAGGTAGGGCTTATATAACTTATTGATTGTCTTGTTGTTAAATTTACAATTTACCGGAATTACATCAAATAGATCGATAAATGGTTTATTGTATAGTATAAATAAGTTACCGAATATTTTTGCTGACGATATAGCTATATAAAAACAGGAAAGGGACTTTCAATCTAGAAAGTTCCTTTCCTGTTTTATATTCTTATCGGTAATACCTTAACAGGTCCAGCATTAGTGGAATGTCATCTTCCTTAATTCCTTGTTTCATTAAATCCTCTTTATCCTTATTGAATAGTTCAAGGAAGGCTTCCTGATTATCGCTCATGGCCAGACTAGTGGCATACATTTTTACGGCTTTTTCTAATTGCCCCAAACTCCAGGCAACGTGTCCGGCATTGAGATAGTCGAGCAACTGTGTCTCTTTCTCCAGTAATTTGGTATAGTACTTCATAGCCTGCTCATGTTTGCCTATAACAAAAGAGCACCAGGCAATGGCACGCCATATCTTTGGCAATTCAGAATCGAGATATTCTACTTTGAAGAAATAGTTTAATCCTTCTTCATATCGTTTGAGTCCCACCAGGCAGTGTCCTATTTGCGATAGAATATTCAAATTATCGGGCTGAGCGGCTTCTACCTTCTGATAATAAACCAATGCTTTGTCTAATTGATTCAATTGACGATAACACATGGCCAGATGCCGATTGGTCCATGTACTGTCCGATTTCAGAATGTCGGCCTGCAAATATGCTTCAATTGCTTTTTCGTAACCTTTGTTTTTTTGCATGCAATAACCCATCTTTTGAAAGATTTCCGCATCTCCTTTTTTATCTTTAACTATGTCTTCATAAAGCAGCCACGCTTCAATCAGATAATTCTTATGGAAGAAATAACCGGCAAGAGTAAGCTGGTTAGTACTATCGCTAACCGTATCTTTCAATGTTATGCAATGTTGCAGGTTAAGCGATTCCATGAACGGGTCTTTAAACTCATGTCGGCGGGGATGAATTTTAAAGAAACGATATAAGTCGTGTATATACTGATTGCTGATAGTGTCGGCATGCTGAGCAAAAGCCAGAATTTTATCATAATTCTTTTCTTCATTGATGGCCTCATTCTGTGCTTCAAATTGCTGTGCCATCATTTCCCGTTGAGTTTCGGGCACCTGCATCATGGTAAAGCAAAAAGAATACTTATCGCTGTTACAGAAAAAACCGGACTGATAAATTGTATCCAGCAACACATCCCGTTTCACAGGAGTGGTTGAGAATGTTTGCACCACGGCAGAGTGTTGCATGTCAAACGGATAAAACCAGTTGGCCATTTCTCTGAAGAAAGGATAAGTTTTCAGCTGGGCGAAAGTGCTCATGTATACATCGGCACCTTCCATCTGAAGATCATTCATCTCTTTTAGTTTATCACTCAAACCCGACTGGTCCATCCAGTCTTCCCAATCAGGGTTCTTATCATTCTGACCCATTTCTTCATCGGGAGCTTCATCGTTAAATTTGATATTTTTCAGATTCGGATTCTTCATCAGCTCGGGAATAATCTCTTCCCGCATCTTTTTATCTATTTTTTCAGTTTCCCTGCAACGCAGAAGCTGAATTTGTATGCAACTAAGATTATTGGCAAAGATGGCATCCTCGTTCAGCAATTTTAAACGAGCTGCCACGTCTGGATAAAGAGACAACCGTTTATCATAACGGTAAATAATAAGCGCCAGTCCCACAATAGCCCGCTGATTAATATCGTTTGCACTATGTTGATATGCATCAAACAACATCATGAATTTACGAATATCGAAATATTGCATCAAGCTCAGTGTCAGCGCACTGACAAATAAAGAAAGATCATTGATTTGAACCAGTGATGATTGTAGAAAATTACGTGCCTCTTCCTCTTCCTGCGCTCCCCAGTGATCGGATAACCAAAGAATGTAGAAAAGTTCGGATACTGCCGTTTCATGACGCCGGCGAATGACAGCCAGATCGGCCGCCTGTTTTTCGGTATAATTAAGTAATTTACCTACGGCCATATCCTCGGTATAACTTTCCAGTTCCATTTGTACTGCAGCGAGTGAGCGAAGCGGAACAAATTTGTGATACCTTTTTCTGTCGAAATAGTATTCTGTAGAGTTTGGAATAAGTTTAATAACACGCGCCTTATCCGTTAACCCATATGCCGTGCCTAGTAGCTTTCGGTATAGATTGTTACGTTCCGGATCTGTAATTCCTTGTTGCATGTACTGCAACATATAACGATAGGAGGTTTGTAACTCTTCCAAAGAGCTTTTCAGAGCCCAATCGGACAAATCCTGAGTAAAGACCTCCAAACGGTTTAATGCTTCAGACAATCTTTTCTGGTCCAGAAAATGGACAATCCGTTCATATTCTTCGTTTATGGCTACTTCGTTCATCATTTTGTTCTATTAGTTTTCTTTATAACAAACAAAGATAAAAAAATATTCAAATTGGCCACTTAATTTATCCTAATCTTTCTCCCTAAGCCAGGTAAGCCTTTTCCACACTCTCTCTAGTGGATCTTTTTATAATTACGTTTATCTGGATATAAGCCGTTACTAAATTGTTTCTATGTTCTTATTAAAATAGAATGTTGCTCCAATAAAAGAAATTGCCTTGTACAAAAGATTGCATTCTTTTGTACAAAACAATTAATTCTTTTGTACAGAAGAAAACATTCTTTTGTACAAGAGAACAAAAATACAACTTTAAGTTTTTAAAAATGAAAGTTATGGTTTACTAACGAATGCAGTGTCAATTAGATTTTCTCCGTTATAACTTTCCGGAATTAATTGCTTTATTTTTAGCCAGTCGATGCTTGCTTTAATATCTTTTGCTTTTGGAAGCTCAGCCTGCTTGTAATCGGGTAAAGTAATTTGCCTGATTAATGATTCAGGCATATCAGTATCTTCCGTCAGTATTTTATTCCATGCCTTTTGCGGATGCGTTTTAATGAAATTAACCCCAAGATTATATCCTATCACTAATGCCTTAATTTCTTCTTTCTTATCTTTTATAGCATTCTCCGAAAATACTGTTTCTGTAGCGCTGATTCCTAAATCTTTTGTAGATATCAATGATTTATATCCATTGCTTTTAGCAATAGCGGCGTATGGGTCGGGAAAGAAAGAAGCATCTATCTGTCCGTTTTGCAACATCTCCAGGCGAACAGGCATTTTAACTATGTTTGGCTTATTCACGTTCACCGTTAAAATGTTGGCCAATTGCAGAGCCATGTCTGTAGAGAAATCGGTTACTGTATTCTCAGAAACGCCAATATTCATTCGTCTTAAATCAGTAAGTTCTTTTATGCCCGATTCCTTTCCTGTCATCAAATAAAGAACTCCATCATTCTTCATAATGATTTTTAAACCACATCCATTAGCCTGTAGTGTAATTGCTCTTGTTAAATCGGTTATTGTACCATCTAACTTGTGTGCTTTAAAGGCATCATCACGATCATTTGAGGAGAGATATTTAATGAAATTGACTTTTAATCCTAAAGAATCATAGATGCCTTGCTTCTGAGCTACTGCAAAAGGTATATAATCCATTGATGGCATTATGCCAAGGGTTATTTCCTGTAGTTCTGTTTTATTGGCAACCGGTTCCTTTCCTTTGCAGGAGATAAAGAATAGTGTGGTAAGGATAATAGTAATGGCAAAATAGAGTTTTTTCATGAGAGTATAATTCAAAATGAAATTGACCTATGAAAAGAAAAGAGAGTGTTTCAAAAGTTTTTAAAACCCTTTGAAGCACTCTCTTTTTGCTATATATTTATTCCCTTGGGAGAATAATTATGCTTCTTGAATAGCAGCAATTCCTGGAAGAACTTTTCCTTCAATAGCTTCCAATAATGCGCCACCGCCAGTAGACACATAAGAAACGCCGTCGGCTAAACCGAATTTGTTTACGCAAGCTACAGAATCACCACCACCAACAAGTGAGAATGCTCCGTTCTTTGTTGCTTCAACAATAGCTTCACCTACTGAACGAGAACCTGATGTAAAGTTTTCAAATTCAAACACTCCTGTAGGGCCATTCCAAAGAATAGTTTTAGAGTTCTTGATAACTTCAGCAAATATAGCTTCAGTCTTAGGACCGATATCAAGACCTTCCCATCCATCAGGAATTTCACCTACCGGAACAAACTGAGTGTTTGCATCGTTTGAGAAGCTGTCTGCAATTTTAGCATCTACAGCCAATACAAGGTTTACGTTGTTAGCTTTTGCCTTTGCAATTAAGTCAAGAGCCAAATCTAATTTGTCATCTTCGCAAAGAGAGATACCAATCTTACCACCTAATGCTTTGGTGAAAGTATAAGTCATACCACCTGCAATGATTAGGTTATCTACTTTTGAAAGTAGGTTTTCAATGATTTCAATCTTGGAAGAAACTTTAGATCCACCCATAATAGCAGTGAAAGGACGGTTAATGTCTTTCATTACTTTTTCTACAGCAACAACTTCTTTGTTCATTAAGAAACCGAACATCTTATTGTCAGCATCAAAGTAGTTTGCGATAAGTGCTGTGGAAGCGTGCGCACGGTGAGCAGTACCAAAAGCATCGTTTACATAGCAATCTGCATATGAAGCCAATGTTTTTGTAAAGTTCTTCTGGCTTTCTTTTACAGCTTTCTTAGCTGCAGCTTTTTCTTCGTCTGTTGCATCTTCAGCAAGACCTCTTGGTTTGCCTTCTTCTTCTGCGTAGAAACGAAGGTTTTCAAGCAATAATGCTTCACCTGGTTTCAAAGCAGCAGCTTTAGCAGCAGGTTCGTCGCCCATGCAATCGCTGGCAAATTGTACTTCTACGCCAAGTAGCTCAGAAACACGACCAATAATATGTTTTAATGAGAATTTGTCAGTTGCTCCTTTCGGACGTCCGAGGTGAGAACCAATAATAAGGCTACCGCCGTCGGCGATAATCTTCTTTAATGTAGGAAGGGCAGCACGAATACGATTGTCGTCTGTGATGTTGAAGTTTTCATCCAATGGAACATTAAAGTCCACTCTAACGAATGCCTTTTTGCCGGCAAAGTTGAATTTTTCAATTGTTTGCATAATTCTCTTATTATTTAAATTCTAATTTTCTTAAATGCGAATGCAAAGGTATTAATTATTTCCTGCTTATCAATTAAATGTTATTTAATTATTCGCTGTTTTAGCGCCTTTTGTCTTTCAATTTATCACATTATATTCTCTTTTGTAATACTTACATAGCAATTTTAATCCGCAAATGTCACATTTAGGATTCCGGGCTATACAAACGTATCTTCCGTGAAGAATAAGCCAGTGATGAGCGATGGGAAGTAATTCTCCCGGAATGTATTTTACTAGTTCTTTTTCCGTAGCCAGAGGTGTTTTTGAATTAGTTGTAAGTCCAATACGGTTTGAAACCCTGAATACATGAGTGTCTACAGGCATTGCTTCCTTGTTAAAAACCACCGCACGAATTACGTTGGCAGTCTTTCTTCCCACTCCGGGCATTCTTTCAAGTAAATCAATATCAGATGGTACTTCGTCGTGAAAGTCGTTATGCAGAATTTTTGCCATTCCTACAAGGTGTTTGGCCTTATTATTTGGATAAGAAACGCTTCTGATGTATTCAAAGATAACTTCCGGTGTACTGGCTGCCAATGCTTCGGCGGTAGGATAATCGTGAAAAAGTTTCGGAGTAATAATATTTACTCTTTTGTCTGTGCATTGTGCGGAAAGAATTACGGCAACTAATAATTCATAAGGACTTTTATAGTTAAGTTCGGTTTCTGCCACAGGCATATTTTCTTTAAACCACTCTATTACTTTGTTATATAATTCTTTCTTTCTCATGTTATCTCAATTTATTCTGTTCAAAGTGGGGTGCAACCTTTATCTTGAAATAGATTACGGAAAAGACCGTAAGGCAGGCTCCGAAGAAGAATGCTTTATCAAAGGTTGCGAATTGTCCGATATAACCTCCTGCCAGAACTCCGGTTCCAATACCCATATCCCATGAAGTGAGGTAAGTGGAAGTTGCTGTGCCGCGTTGCGCATTTGAAGCGAGGTTTACAAAAAGCGTATTGAATGCAGGAAACATAGTCCCAAACCCAATGCCTAAGAATAGTGCAATGCCAAAGAATATTCCGGTAGTAAGAACCCTGTTATATTCCATTAATATATTGCATGCGGAGAGCAGGAAGTAGCAAAAGCATACCAGATACATTCCCCATGAAATGACCTTTATTATTCGTCCTTTGTCTACTTGCCTGCCCGAGAACAGACGTGAAACAGCCATGCCAATTGCCATAAATGTGAAGAACAGGCCTATTCCACTGGTTATACCCATTTCTTTTGCATAGATGGCCACAAAGGTAGTGGTCATGCCATAAGGAACAGAAAGTAACATTAAGTCGACCCCTGCCGGAATTCCTTTCATTAGAATAAATCTATCCAGAGAAAGCGCTTCCCGCTTTACGGGCTTCTTTGCTGGTGTTTTTACCAGAAAAGTCATTAAAATGCCAATGCTACAGGATATAAATGCGCAGGTAAAGATTACCCCAAACGAGTAAATTTCATGTAAAAACAAGCCAACCATGGGACCTATACTCATGGCTGTATTGTTCATCATACCGTAATATCCAAGTCCTTCGCCTCTTCGGGAAGAAGGCATAATATCTATCACGATTGTGTTTCCGGCTACCGTTACTGTGCCGAAAGCAAAGCCGTGGAAAATTCTCAGGATGGTGAATAATGTAAGAGTACCCGCAAACAGGTAACCTGCGAATATTCCTGTAAAGATGAAATAGGCAAATAAATAGAGGGGCTTTCTTGCGAATGTATCGAGCAGATATCCTGAAAAAGGACGAATACAAAGTGCTGCGATGGTATAGCAGGACAGAATAATTCCTATGGAAGCATTACTTGAATGAAAAACTTCCGTGAGATAAAAAGGAAGTATGGGAAGTAGTAGATAAAAGCCAAAGTACAATAGAAAATTCGCAGCAAGGATAGATACGTAACTGCGGGTAACTAGTTTGTCTTTTGCCATAAAATGATAATTAGTAACAAATTAAAAACAATGGATAATGAATATTTCAATTAACAGAATTACTCATTACCCATTGTTCATCAATTGTTTATGTTAGTTTGCCGCTTCGAACTCTTTCAGGAATCGTGTATCATTCTCTGAGAACATTCGAAGGTCTTTAACCTGATATTTAAGATTGGTGATTCTTTCTATTCCCATTCCAAGAGCATAACCAGAGTAAACCTTACTGTCTATACCGTTACTTTCAAGAACATTAGGGTCAACCATACCGCAGCCAAGGATTTCCACCCAACCGGTGTGCTTGCAGAATGGACAGCCTTTACCTCCACAGATGTTACAGCTGATATCCATTTCGGCACTTGGTTCTGTAAATGGAAAATAACTTGGACGGAGACGAATCTTGGTATCTGCACCAAACATCTCTTTTGCAAAAAGCAGAAGAACCTGTTTAAGGTCGGTGAAAGATACGTCTTTGTCAATATAAAGAGCTTCTACCTGGTGAAAGAAACAGTGAGCGCGGTAGCTTATTGCTTCATTACGATACACACGTCCCGGACAAATAATACGGATAGGAGGTTGTGTGGTTTCCATTACCCGGCTTTGTACAGACGAAGTATGTGTACGCAAAATAATATCAGGATGCGATTCAATGAAGAATGTATCCTGCATGTCTCTTGCCGGATGATCTTCCGCAAAGTTTAATGCAGAAAAAACATGCCAGTCATCTTCAATTTCCGGTCCCTCTGCAATACTGAATCCCAAACGACCGAAGATATCAATTATTTCGTTTTTAACAATAGACAACGGGTGACGGGTTCCCAAATCAACTGGATAAGAGGAACGCGTTAAATCTAAATCGCAAGAGCTGTTGTCCTGACTTTCAAAAGATTCTTTCAGAATATTAATACGTTCCTGAGCTTTAGTTTTCAGCTCATTAAGTCTCATTCCTACTTCTTTTTTCTGATCGGCTGCCACGTTGCGGAAATCAGTCATCAAATCGTTAATTGCTCCTTTTTTGCTTAAATACTTAATGCGGAGAGCTTCTAACTCTTCCGCATTAGCAGCTTTTAATGCTTCAACTTCTTCGAGTAGTTGTTTTATTTTAGATATCATATTTTCTTAATTAATTCCATTCCTTTTTGAATAGCGGCTTCATTCATCGGAATCAGATGATGATGACGTTCCGGAAGAGTCTTTTTCAACCCTTTTAAAACACTTTCTATTGCTACAATAGGACGTAGTTTAAGTAAACCTCCTAATACAATCATGTTAAATGCTTTGGCATTATTCATCTCATTGGCAGCATCCATAGCATCAATGCGATAAATTTCAATATCTGTACGTGTGGGTGGAACGATAATTCCATAACCGTCATAAATAAGTATGCCGCCAGGTTTAACCTTACTCTCAAATTTCTCTAGAGAAGGTTGATTTAAGATGATTGCAGTATCAAATTTACTTAGAATAGGAGAGGATATCTTTTCGTCGCTGATAATAACAGTTACGTTGGCTGTACCTCCTCTTTGCTCTGGTCCGTAAGCCGGCATCCAGGTTACTTCTTTATTTTCCATTAAGCCTGAATAGGCAAGGGTTTTTCCCATAGACAAGACTCCTTGTCCACCAAATCCAGCTATGATTATTTCTTCTTTCATTGCTCTGATTTTTAGATTTATTCTTTATCTTTTAAATCGCCCAACGGATAATATGGGAACATGTTCTCTTCCATCCATTTGTTAGATGCTTCCGGACTCTTTTTCCATCCTGAGCTACAAGTAGAAACAACTTCCACTAAGTTAGATCCTTTACCGTTCATTGAGTTTTCAAATGCTTTACGAATTGCCTTTTTTGTTTTGCGAATTGCAGCAGTTGTATGAACAGACTGACGGGTTACATAAGCTGTTCCTTCCAAAGTAGCAGCAATTTCAGTCATCTTGAGCGGATAACCGTGTAGTTTTACATCACGGCCGTAAGGGCTGGTTGCAGTTTTCATTCCTACAAGTGTAGTAGGAGCCATTTGCCCTCCAGTCATACCATAAATGGCATTATTAACAAAGATAATTGTAATATTCTCACCTCGGTTTAAAGCATGAATAGTTTCAGCAGTACCGATACAAGCCAAGTCGCCATCCCCCTGATATGTAAATACCAGTTTTGAAGGCCACAATCGCTTAATTGCGGTAGCAACTGCAGGAGCACGTCCGTGAGCTGCTTCTTGCCAGTCTATGTCAATGTAATTGTAAATAAACACAGCGCAACCTACAGGAGAGATACCTATAGCTTTGTCTTCCATGCCCATTTCTTCAATTACTTCGGCTACTAATTTATGTACTACACCATGACTACATCCCGGGCAATAATGCATCGGGTTGTCATTCATTAGTTTTGGTTTCTTATATACTAAGTTCTCTGGTTTGATTATATCTTCTTTAGTCATTGTCTTTCCTCCTCTTATTATTGTTCAGACTATTTTGGGTGAATCGCAATGCGTACTCTATGAATTTAACTAGCAGGGTGAAGCAACAAACAATAAACATCACCATCTGATTCTCAACAGTGAAGTAGATAATAATAGTGCTTACCGCTCCAATCATAAAAAGAATGTTCAGAATCGATCTGATCTTATCTAAATTCATCATACGTCTACTTATCTAATTAGTTTTTCTTTGATTGCTTCAACTACTTCGTCAGGATCAGGAACAATTCCTCCAAGACGTCCGAAATGTTCCACTTTTACACGGCCGTTTACAGCAAGACGGATGTCTTCAACCATTTGACCGGCATTGAGTTCTACGGATATCATACCTTTAACTTTCTCAGCATATTCGGCAATCACTTTCTTTGGAAAAGGCCAGAGAGTGATGGGGCGAAGAAGTCCAACTTTTATGCCTTCGGCACGAGCCAGTTCCATTGCCTTTTGGCAGATACGGGCAGAAGACCCGAATGCAACGATTAGATATTCAGCATCTTCGCAATTTATTTCTTCATAACGAACTTCGTTTTCTTCTATCAATTTATATTTAGTCTGGAAACGAATGTTGTTTTGTTCCATAATAGCTGGGTCAAGCTCTAAAGAAGTAATAATATTAGGCTTGCGACCATTGGCTTTTCCGGTAGTAGCCCAAGGACATTGAGCAATTACCTCTTCGTCGGTGCGGCGTTTTCTTTGTGCAGGAAGCACAACTTTTTCCATCATCTGACCAATTACACCATCGGCAAGGATCATAACGGGATTTCTGTATTTGAATGCAAGTTCGAAACCTAATCCAACGAAATCGGCCATTTCCTGTACAGAAGCTGGTGCAAGCGCTATCAGTCTGTAATCACCGTGTCCACCGCCTTTTACTGTCTGGAAATAATCAGCCTGACTTGGTTGGATAGTTCCCAAACCAGGACCACCACGCATTACGTTTACAATTAAACAAGGAAGTTCTGCACCGGCAATATAAGAAATGCCTTCTTGCTTTAAACTTACACCGGGGCTGGAAGAGGAGGTTAAAACCATTTTGCCGGCACCGGCGCCACCGTATACCATATTTATCGCTGCCACTTCACTTTCAGCCTGTAACACAACCATTCCGGTAGTTTCCCAGGGTTTCAAATCTGCCAGCGTTTCCAATACTTCAGATTGAGGAGTGATAGGATAACCGAAATATCCATCAGCTCCGTAGCGGATTGCTGCATAAGATATGGCTTCGTTACCCTTCATTAAAACAACTTCTTCTTCCATATATTCAAGTTTTTTGAGTTCTTTACTGTTGATTAATAATGACTTTAATTTCTTAAAGTTTTACTTTATAAACTGTAATACATCCATCTGGACATACAGTTGCGCATGAAGAGCATCCGTTACAAGTATCTTCCAATACTTGCTGAGCGAAATTGTATCCCTTTATGTTTACTTCTTTTTTAGTTAGAGACAACACATTTAGCGGGCAGGCCACCACGCAGAGATTACATCCTTTGCAACGCTCGGTGTCTACTACTATTGCTCCTTTTATTTTAGCCATAATTTAAGAATTTATTGGTTGTACATATCCTTATTGTAGAAATTCAGGATGTCCATCATCATTTTTTTAGCTTGCAGGGCCGGGCTTTGAGGGTTAAGTTCAATAGCAGAGAGGTAATTATTAATTGCTACTTGCCAGTTCCCTTGTTTACGGTAAGCATTTCCGCGAAGATAATATGCCTCGTCACACGTTGGGTCACTCTCAATTAATTGATCCAATGCGTTAATGGCAGCTTCCACTTCACCTTTATCGATAAGTCCTTTTATAGTGCTAAGTTCTTCCATCTTTTGAATTTCCAATGCTTTAGACACGCAAAGATACTTTTTATTTTTTGAATTACATATTTGAAAGAGTAAAAAATGAGAGAAATAAATGCTAAAAACAAGGAAAAAAGAAAATTTTAAGAAATAAGAATACTATCTTTCTGCTGCTAAATCATTCAATTGAAGTTTCTTTTTTGATAAATGTGATTTATAGAATGCATCTATGAGGTTTTAATTTGCTCAAAAAGAAAGAGACTGCCTCCTTTAGAAGCAGTCTCTTTACTGTTTTTTGTTATAATTATTGGAAACTTATATTTCTTATTAATAGGAAACGAAACAAACTCAGACAGGTCGATTAGTCAGTTGTTACAGTTGTACCTCTCTGAACAAAGTTTTATTTTTTGAGTTCCGTTCCGTTGATATACAATTCTTTAAAGGTTATATCTTTTGCTCCGGCAATAGAGTTTCCATCGGCTACATTGTTGAAATGACAATTTTCCACGTTTATGTTATATACATGGTCGTTATCATCCAATCCAACAATACATACACCATACTTGCTTTTTTCACTGGTTATGTTCTGAAGATATACATTACGTACCGTAGGATCAAATCCGCGGTTACATTTCTCGCGATTTTCGTATTGAAGGTTGATGTGAAGTACTGCTTCACGACATTGACCTACAGTAATATTCCGGACAAATACATTTTCTATCAAACCTCCACGGCATGTACTCGATTTGATTCTGATTACACGATCCAGGTTTTTGCTATCCATCTTGCAATCTTCTACAAATAAGTTTTTATATCCACCGGAAATTTCACTACCAACAACAACGCCTCCGTGTCCATCTTTCATAGTGCAGCCACGTACAATAATATTCTCACTTGGAACATTCCATTTACGTCCGTCTGCATTTCGTCCCGACTTAATAGCAATACAATCATCGCCTGTATTGAATACACAGTTTTCTATCAATATATTCTTGCTTGATTCAGGGTCGCAACCATCGTTGTTAGGTCCGTGGCTCAGAATATTCACTCCACGCACAATCATGCTCTCGCAAAACAGAGGATGAATTACCCAGAATGGTGAATTGCACAAGTTTACATCTTCAATCAGAATCGTGTTGCAAGAATGGAAGTTGATGAGCTGAGGACGCATACCATCCTCTGGAGTCATTATGCGCTTATAAACGGGCATGGAAGTTTCTCCATACATTAGCAAACGTTCACGTCCGCCATTCTTTTGTGCAACAATACCTTCTTTCCATCCAAATTGTTTGGCACCGCACATTTTCCACCAGTTTTCATTGGCTCCCTGTCCGTCAATTGTTCCCTTACCTGTAATGGCAATATTTGTTTCACCGTAAGCATAAATCAATGGATGAGCGTTCCAGCAATCCAGTCCTTCCCAACGAGTAAGTACGGCTGGAAAATAAAGTTTCTGGTCTGTGGAAAATTTTAGAGTAGCCCCATCTTCAAAATGAAGATTCACATTACTCTTTAATGTAATAGGTCCGGTATAGAATACACCTTTGGGGATAATAACCGATCCGCCTCCGGTTTGATTGCAGGTAACTATTGCCTGGTTGATAGCATCGTGACAAGGTTCCGCCTCATTTCCAACTTTTGCACCGAAATCAGTGATTACGAATGTGCGTTGAGGGAAGGATGTTTTTTTTATTTGTTTTTCAATCTTTGCGCACTCTTCCCATGCTTTGTCTATTGGATTAGCGTTGGCAAGAAGAGCTACTAAAAGCAGGGGAATTATTCCGAATACTTTTCTCATTGTGTTATTAATTTTATTGGTTACTAGTTTATTTACCGCAAAGATAATGAAACACGGAGTGAATTAGTGAGGAGTATTTGGCACAAATAGTGCAATTATTGACACAAGTAACGTTACTTCTTCCGTTTTCGGTATCTTGAATATGTGAAACCGGCAATTAAAAGTAAGATGAGAGGAACAGCTATATTTATTATTTCCCATAATCCTCTTTGCTCATTGATGGCTTGCCTGTTAAGTAACCGAAGCTTATAATCCCGTGAACGGAGGTTTAGCCATTGATCGTTTCCTGCCAGATAATTCACCGCATTAGTAATGAACTCTGCATTTCCTAACTGTTCACCAGACACTTCATCGAATCCAAGTGGAACAGGGTGCGCCGCTTCACGCTGCCCTTTCCATTCGTTTTTAATGATACTCCCGGTAGCGGCAATAATCATTCTTGTGTTTTTGCTCTGTTGTAATCTTCCTTGTGGCAATTCAATACAACTATCGGGCGTTAGGCGATTAATGAATGCAGAAGGAAATTTCCCTTCTATTAATCCGGCCACAGGTAGACTGGGCTCATTGAAGTAAGATTCTTCTGCCGGCATTTCCACATAGCGTAGACTTACTTTTTCCGGTACAGGCAGAGTATGTGCGTTGGGCGAAGTGGTAAGCAGCACTTGTTTCTTTAGTTGGTCGTTGCCCACAAAAGAGATTGTGCTCACAAATTCTGATTTAAGAGGCGAAATGTTATGTGTAATTATGCTTTCTGTTGAAGGAATAAGTAATGGTGCGAAGTACCATGGAAGGGTAGTAAATGCTTCTTTTGCTCCGGCTTCTGAAGAAGCTAACCGGATGGCAGTACATTGCATATCCTGTACTGTTACCGGATTAATCCTAACTCCGTAAGTAAAAAGCAAATCATCCAGATTTACATCCTGTTTCAATGTTGATGATTCTCCCGTAGCGTCAAATTCCTGCATAGAGATCTTTATTCCATTCACAAGCCATAGAATACTTCCGCCACTCATCAGATATTGATCAATGGCGAACTTCTCTTTTTCGCTGAAAGCCTTTTGTGGTGAAGCTATAATCAATACTTTGTAAGGCAGTAATTCTTCGGGATTTCCACTTAGTTGTCCTCTATCTACATTATAATATTTGCTTAAAAGATTAGTTGCTTCGTATACATATGGTTCGCTCCACTCTCCATGTCCTTCTATAAAAGCAATCCGGCTCGGATTATTAATAGTAAGAGCCCTGATTCCTTCTGTAAGATTGTATTCCAGTTCCCCGGCAGAAGTATTCAGTACCTCCTGCGGCGTAAGATTCAAATTTTTTTTAAGTAAACTCACCGCAATTGTATCTCCGTTATATATCAGTTCCATCCAAGGGTATATCACCTTTGATGAAAGCTTGCCTTCACGGTCGTGCTCATTGACGGAGAGTCCTTTCATGCCCCGTTGATCCATTTTTAGGTAATGTTCCCGGCGGATTTTTTCATCGGGAGCTGCCGATGGATTAACTTCCCTTAAGGTGATACTGTGGGAGGCATAAACAGAAAGCTCATCAAGCATATCTGTTGCCGAAGTGCGCAGACGGTCGAATGCCGGATTCAGATCTCCATTCAGATAAAGGATTACCTCAAGCGGCTTATCCAGACTTTTAATCAGTTGCTTACTCTGATTGGATAACGTATATCGTTTTTCGGCAGTGAGATCCATTCGTACGAAAAGACGGGAAGAGAGCATGTTTATAGCCAGAAGCAATGCCAGCAATCCGAATCCTTCTAATATTTTCTTTTTCATCGTTTGCGTGCGTTTACTTGTACTGTGAGATAAATGAAAAAGAAATTGAGAGAGACGAAATATATCAGATCGCGTGTGTCCATTACTCCCCGTGTCATTGATTGATAATGAGCCTGAATGCCTGGTTGCACCCAACCATTGTGCAAACTGCCATTTGTGGTGAGGGATGCTATTAACTCAAATCCATAAAAAGCTGTGAAGGAGAGGAGTATGGCAAGCAAAAATGCAATCAGCTGATTGCTGGTAAGCGAAGATGTAAACAGTCCGAAGCTAACAAAAGTAGCCAGCAGACAAAGTAATCCACAATATCCTCCTATTACCTCTCCCCAGTCAATTCCTGCCATGCTTAGCATATAAATACTTATCACATAGAGTAGGGTGGGCAGTAGAGCAATAATCATCAGCAACCATGCCGACCAGAATTTACTCATTACAATGGTGCTTATTTTTAGCGGACGTGAGAAAAGTAGTTCCAGTGTACCCATTCGTTTTTCTTCGGCAAACATACGCATGGTTGTTGCCGGAACCAATAGCAAAAAAAGGATTGGAGCCAAAGAAAATAAAGGCCGCAAAGTAGCATAACCTCCGTCCGGTAAATTGTACTCCCCTGCAAAGAACCATAACATAAGAGACACTGCCAGTAACCAGACAAAGAGTATTACATATCCCATTGCTGAACTAAAAAAACCAGCTATTTCTTTTCTAATCAAATATTTCATTATATGTGAAAATATTTATTACTTTTGTACGTTAACTATTACGAATAACGGTACAAAGATACTTATATTGTATTGAAAGCACACAGCTATGAACCGGAAATTAAAGATAAAAACATTGGTCATTTCGCTTTCTCTACTCATTTTTATCGGAGTGGGGGTCTTCTTTTTTGTGGGTATCATTGCCCGGGAAAGAGTTTCGGAGGTCAATCTTTATTCATTGGTTCCGTGTGATTGCACCGCTGTATTTGAAACAGAAGAACTTACCACATTGCTGAAAGAAATGAAAGATGCAAGTTGCGCTAAGGTACTTCCATCTCTCAGATTATCCCGGATAGCCAATGATCTGAGGGAGCATTTTGATCAATTGACAATGTCTGCTCCTCATGGACTAAGTTCACGAATGAATCGAATGCTGATTAGTTTTCATTCTCCCGGAACAGAACTGGATCAGGTGATTTACTTTTGTACTACTCCCGGAGATGAAGAGTGGATTGAACAGCAAATACAGAAAAATCGTCCCATTGATTTTCCCGTTAAAACAACCTCCTATAAAGGTAGAAAAATAGAAATCTATCCTATGGGAGGAGATTTGTTTCTCTGTTATTACAAATCGGCAGGCTTTATCGCTGCCAGCTATTCCAAAAGACTACTAGAACTGGTAATTGATACCCACATAAGCGGTAAGTCTGTTCTTTCCGACCCGGTATTTGGGCTTTCAAATGACTCTAAACGATCAAACAGCATTGCTTCTTTACATTTAAAGATGCAACAAATAGGATGGAGTGAGTTGGATATTAAATTTGGCAATGATGCAATTTATCTTTCAGGAGTTACCGTGGATGCCGATACCAGTTCTTCCTTTGTAAATGCACTCAAAGAACAGTCTCCAATAGAATTTATTTCCTATAAGGAGTTTCCACGCTCTACTTATTACATAAATGAAATGGCCATTTCTCAGTTTCAGTATATAGCGGCTAATGCTTCGCAACGTGAATATGCACAGGCATTTTACGCTGATGAAGTGAAAGAAACAGATATTCATATGATGCGTTTTCTCAAAGAACATGCTTTCAATCGTTTGGCAGGAATCTCTTTTTATCCGGAAGACTCAATTCACAGACCTCTTTCTTTGCTGTATATCCCAGTGAAAGATTCAATTAAAGCGGAAAAAGAATTACAGTTGTTATTGCAGAACGGCTCAGTGCCCGCTAAAATAGCATCCATTCGTAAATCTCAATTATTGTATGCCGGAGTTAAGAGTTTCCGACTCTATTCCCTTCCCGGGAATACCACCTTTTCACAGCTTTCCGGAATCAAAGATGCAGACCTCAACTCTTATGCTGTTTTCTATAAGAATCTTTTACTGATCGCTCCCGAACCGGTTAGCATTCTTTCTTATATTACCCAAGTGGAAAAGAATCAAGTAGCTGAGGGTGATACTGTTTATCAGGAATGTGTTTCCCGTCTGGCACCTCATTTTAACTATATGCTAATGGCTGATCTTGAAAAAGTCTGTCTTCATCCAGAGAGCCGTTCAAGGTTTATCCCTGAATTTTTCTTTCAGCATATTGACTTCTTTAGCCATTTTATCCTTTCCACCCAGTTTGTTTGCAAGGATGGGGTTATTTATCCTAATTTGACGTTGACTTATAAAGAGAATGAATCGGGTGCAGCCCTGTGATTATAAAAACTGCTACCTACTTATTATTCAGAATTTTTTTAGAAACAAATTGGTTAAAAAGATATTCCCGAAAGCTGTTACCAATAGGAATTCTCTGAGTTCCTATCAATATGTCATTATTATCCAAAGAATCTATATGACACAGATTGACAATATAGGATTTACTTACACGAATAAAAATATTTTGTGGTAGCTGCTCATAAATATTTTTAAGATTGATAGCAGTTATTATCTTTAAATCCTGTGCGTAGATTACAACATAATCCTTTAACCCTTCAATGTATCGGATATCTCTAAAGTAAATTTTAAAAATCCTTCGTTCGGATTTTACGAATATGAAATCTGTTTCAACCGACTCTATTTGACTATTAACCTTAGATTGCAGCATATCATGGTAAGAAAAAGCTTTATCTACTGCCTTTTGAAACCGATTGAAAGTTATCGGTTTTAAAAGATAATCAATAGCATCCACTTCATAGCTATTAAGAGCATATTCAGCATAAGCAGTTGTAAAGATAACCAGAGTATTTTGAGGAATAGTTTTAGCAAAATCCAATCCGTTGGTCCCCGGCATTTGAATATCCAGAAAAACCAGATCAACAGACTCCGACAACATAAACTTTGCGGCGGAATCTGCATTATTCAAGCTGGCAATCAAGTTCAGCCCTTTTATTTTGCTAACTAAGAGCCCGATGCCTTCTCTTGCCAGAGGTTCATCATCAACCACAATGCAATTCATTTTCGTTTTATTTTTTAAGAATTAAACAGAGATTTATCTGGTAAGCACTCTCACTATCTTTAATATCCAGAGAATACTTCTTCTCATAAAGCAAATCCAGCCGTCTCTTTACATTAGTCAGCCCTAGGCCACCCTCTTTGTTAGGAGCAATTTTCTTTTGTGGTTTTGAATTTACACAAACAAAATACAATATGTTTTTTTCTATTTCAAAATCGAGGTAAATGTATGATTTATTTTCTGCATCCAGACTATACTTTACAGCATTTTCAACAAAAGGAATAAATAACAGCGGAGGTATCAACTGGTTACTAATCTCTCCCTTAGTAGATATGGTAAACTCAAAATTATCTCTTCGTATCTTTTCCAGATTGAGGTAATCAGTCAGAAAATGAATATCTCCATTCAGAAAAATCTTTTCCTTTGCACTGTCATATAACTGGAAGCGAATCAGGTCACTTAACCTTGTCAGAACCTGAGACGCTTTTTCCGGATCAGTCTGAGTAAGTACATTTACATTGTTCAGTGTATTAAACAGGAAATGAGGATTCACCTGTTTCTTTAGTTGTTCCAGTTCCGACTGAATGGTAGTTTTTTCCAGCTCATGAATGCGGTTAGTATCTTTCATCCATTGCTGAAGAAGTTTCAGAAAAGTAGATGGGCCGATAAACACTCCAAAAATAAAGAAGAAACCTATAAGATTAGCCAGCATGTCGGGTATATTAAAAGGCATCTTAACCAGTTCATAAGGTCTCAGTATGGTGTATTCTACCCCAAGAAATAAAAAATAAGTTCCTAATGCTACTCCTCCGATTGTAATTAGATACAAAGCTGCCCTTTCTCTGAACAAGAGTTTGGGAACTAGTACGTACATATTAAAATATATGATTCCAACGAAATAATTGAACATGGCAGCGCCTACATAATAGTCCCAATTGCCTGTGTAATCCCTCTTTGTATCAGTAAGAATAAAACCAAGTACAAACAATATCAGTGAAGCATGATGTAACCCCCTGTAACGTTTGTTCGTGGCAAAACATGTTAGAAAGTCCTTAGAGAAATTGTCAATCTTATTTTTCATTACTATTCAGTTTCGGAGCAATGCCTTTTGCCTCAGATACCGCAAAAGCGGCAAAATAGCCTATGCCTCCGTTGGAAATATTCGTGTCTATATTGCTTAAAGGACCTCCAAAGAAAGGATCCTCACCATTTCTTTCCTGCTGGCATTGAAACAGAAACTTGTAGTATCCCTTGGTTATCCGGCACATTTGCAATTTTACTGAGTCACCCTCAGCCATAAAAGTCATATCTTTGACCTCATCATCACTATAAAGGTTTTTATCATTTATATCAGGGAAATATCCAACAGACAATCCTTTTACATACTGATTGTTAACACTTGTATCATCAAAAACTATATATCTGCTTATTTTATTGTATACAGAATCATTTATTTGATAACGACACATGTAATAATCTTCAGAAGCCGGATCCTGAGCATTGATATTTACAGAAAAGTAATTGTATTGAGAAAGCGGTTGACTGGTTACATTAATAGAGTCCAACTTAATTTTATCTTCCATTTTTGCATTGGCCTCATATACCTCATTTACCCCGTCTTCATCATAGTCAACCTCAACCCGTAAGTTGTAAGTTCTTCCCGGTGCACCACTCATCTGCGTTGTTGTTCTGTATAATCCCGGTGTACCTTCCACTTCGCTCAGTGTATACACATCACTGCCCGATGTAATAGTAACCTTTGCTCCCGAAATATTCGAATTAGCCTTATTGTCAAAATAGCCCGTTGAACTGCTTATGCTCACCTCCTGATAAGAAGGTATATCAGTAATAGTACCGTAAATTACAATAACAGGCTTTGAATTATCCGTGTCAATATCTATAGACTCCGTGCAGCTAAAAAAGGACATCAGCAAACCAACAAAGAAGAGTCTGAATATGTATGAAAAATATCTATTATGTAACATCGCTTTAGAATTTAAAATTGTAAGTAATAGAAGGAACAGCTCCGAAAAGATAAGTCATATTTGCATCCGGCACTCCTGAAGGAGTATTTTGATCATAAGTAATGATCCATGGATTTTTATGACCATAAGCATTGTACAGAGAAAAATTCCATTCTCCTGTCCATAACTTCTTCGGATTATGTTTAGGCACATAGTTTACAGACAAATCCAAACGATGGTAGTCTGGCCTGCGATATTCATTTCTTCCCGAGTAAATAGGAAAATACTCTCCGTTAATTTCAAATCTTCCTGTAGGATAAGTCGTAGGATTTCCAGTAGAATAAACCCAGTTAGCCGATATATTCCATTTCTTAGACAACTCATACGAAAGAGACAGGTTTACGCAATGTGTCTTGTCGTACGGAGAAAGATACGTTTTTCCGTTGTTAATCTCCGGGATAGTACGTTCCGAGCGTGACAGGGTGTAATTAATGAATCCTGTCAGTCTTCCAGTATTCTTTCTTACCATAAATTCCACACCATAGGCCTGCCCTGTGCCTACTCTTATTTCACCCTCAAGCTTAGAGTTAAGCAATAACTGTGCATGATCTGCAAAGTCAACCACATTATTCATCTTCTTATAGTATACCTCTACCGACGTTTCAAATATATTCTGATTAAGATTGCGGAAGTATCCGGCAGATACCATGTCCACTCTCTGAGGTTTTACATTTGGACTGCAGGGAAACCACAAGTCGAGTGGTGAGCCTGAAGATGAACTGTTAGCTAACTGAATAAACTGAGTGTTGCGGGCATAATTAGCTTTCACGGAAGAATTTTCCGTCAATTTATACACAACACCCACTCTCGGTTCAAGCGCATAATAAGTATGGTAAACTTTACCTGCGCTGTAATGAATAGAATCACTCATATTGTGGCTGGCATCATAAGAATACGAAGTCACACTACCCAGATTCTGGAATGCAGACAACCGGAGTCCGTATTTTATAGTCATATTTTCCATTAGCTTCTGCTCGGCGGAAAGATATATTCCATGTTCCAGAGCATTATATAAAGGCATTTTATAATCCGGATAAGTGGGTCGGGTAATCAGCCCAGGATTAAAGTTATGGTATGTGCTCGTTACCCCATATGTCAGTTTCATCAAATCGGAAACAGTATGATCAAAATCCCATCTTAATGTCACATCCGTGATATCCGATTGCCACTTCACTTTCGATTCACTCATCTTTGACTGCAGGGTATAATGATAATTGGTAGCATTCAGGCTCAGTTTAGAAAAAACGTTTTCATTGAAAGCATGCCCCCAGGTAAGTGATGCCACCCTGTTGCCATAGTTAAACTGCCCCACAGAAGAACCGAAATTATCTTTTCCAAGATACATGTTCAGAGACAACCGATCTTTAGGAGACAACCGGTGAGTAATCTTGGCATTAAGGTCATAAAAATAGATAGAACTTTCTTTGAGCGATTTGTCGGAAGAAAGTTTCAGAAAAAGATCCGCATAACTTCTTCTTCCCCCAATCATCCACGATGTATTCTTTCCCAAACCACCTTCTATCATTAGCCGACTTGATATAAGACCTATACCACCTGTTCCTCTTACCTTTCCGGTATAGTCCTCTTTCAGTTGCACATCAAGCAAAGACGATAATCGTCCGCCATATTTCATAGGAAGATCGCCCTTATAAAGTTCCACGTTATTCACCACATCATTATTGAACACAGAAAAGAAGCCAAACATGTGAGAAGCATTATAGACTGTGGCATTATCAAGAAGGATAAGATTCTGATCTGCCGATCCGCCTCGTACGCTGTATCCCGATCCACCTTCCGATGTAGCCTGAACTCCTGGTAAAAGCTGAATAGCCTTTATCACATCCACTTCTCCCATTAATGCAGGCATTTTTCTTATTTCCCCAATACTGAGTTTTTCCACTCCCATACTAGTACTGGTAACATTCTGGTCTTTTTTATTTGCATAAACCACTACTTCATTTAGTTTTGTGTCAGATTCCATAACAAAGTTCATTTTGGTAGAAGATGTAACCATCACCTGTTCTGTCTTTGTCTTGTATCCTACACAAGATACCCTGAGAGTAAAATTCCCTGGTGGAACACTTACAAGATATTCTCCGTTATCATTTGTAGATGTTCCTGTTCTCAGCTCCTTGATGTAAATATTCACTCCCGATAGCGGTGTACCCGTCTCCGTATCCTTAATAACTCCCGAAACCTCTGATTTGCGTTTTGTGCTCTCTGAAACCAACGGCGTTTTAAGAATATGATTATTCTCTGAATGCAACGCCTCGAAATCTGTCATAACCAAAAGCCCTATCAATGTTACCTTAAAAAAATAATTATTCATCGCTTGAATAGTTTTATACCTAATTTTTATCTGGCCGCAAAGATATATCGTTTTTTTTTACCAAAATCTATTTTTATACGAATCATATTAGTTTTTGGATAAAACTACGCTCTATGACTACTAAAATAATATAATACAGATACGTAACAGAGTTTATCTGTTTCATAACCATGATATGTCGTTTGGTTAACTGAATTCTGTTTTATTCTTTTGGCATATCATTTTTACATAAAAATAAATATGAAAACTCAGATTCTCTTGCTAAGTGTTGCAGGCTTTATCAGCTTGTTATTTGTTGTCTTCCACTTACTCTTTTATCGGATGTCTAATTGGGAGAATACTCTGGACGGTTTATCAAGTGTGAACAGGGCTATTTTTACTAATAGCAATTCTCGTTTTGCTCTTAATATATTCCGTCAGTTTTGTAGCAGAAAGGTAAATACCTTCCTCTTCACCCTCTGTTTTGCGATAGTATTCATAGAATAGTTCCATGTCCGCATCT
Organism: Bacteroidaceae bacterium; assembly: GCA_963667395.2. GTDB lineage: Bacteria > Bacteroidota > Bacteroidia > Bacteroidales > Bacteroidaceae > Bacteroides. The sequence goes on along the minus strand of CAXXJL010000001.1, from coordinate 1,383,029 downwards.
GTTTCCATGTAGTGCTCAAGGTAAGTAAAGTTATTAAAAAAATAGATGAATGGGGACTAGGTAATAAAAAGAAAAGGCTACTTATTAAAAGTAGCCTTTTCTTTTATTTAATTTCGATTTCTTCTTTCATATCAATTTCTTCGCCATTGGAATCATAGAATTTGTATTCTAGAAAGGCGAGTTTCTGATTAGGAATAATCTTAATTCCGAATCCGTATTTTACTTGCCATTTACGCTTCAAAGAAATTAATCCTTGATTAATATAGGCTTCAATATACGGGTGAATGTGAAGTGTGAATTTTTTTACCTTTAGTTTATTTACCAGGTAATCAATTTTATTCTCTAATGAATCTGTAAACAATATAGACGGCTTAATAGTTCCTTTTCCAAAGCAGGTAGGGCAAGCTTCACTTGTATTTACATCCATTGCCGGACGAACGCGTTGACGGGTGATTTGCATCAACCCGAATTTGCTTAGCGGCAAAATGTTGTGTTTGGCTCTGTCTAGTTGCATATTAGCGCACATTCTTTCATAAAGCTTTTGTCTGTTTTCAGCTTCATTCATATCAATAAAGTCGATAACAATAATTCCTCCCATGTCTCTGAGACGGAGTTGTCTTGCTAATTCATCGGCAGCACCCAGGTTTACTTCAAAAGCATTTCCTTCCTGGCTGTTTGTTCCTTTGGCACGATTGCCACTATTAACGTCGACCACATGTAGGGCTTCTGTATGTTCAATAATCAGGTAAGCACCACCTTTGTAGGAGATTGTTTTTCCAAATGAAGATTTAATCTGTTTGGTGATACCGAAATTATCATAAATAGGAAGCTGTCCATTGTACAACTTTACGATTTCTGCTCTTTCAGGAGCAATGATGGTAACGTAATCCTTTATTTCCTCATATACATTCTTGTCGTTTATATATATGTTTTCGTAAGAAGGATTAAACAAATCACGTAATAATGCAACTGTTCGGCTGGTTTCTTCATATACAAGCGTTGGATACTTGGTTACCTTCTGAACTTTAGTTATGCTTTCTTCCCAATGTTTTAAAAGAACTTTTAGTTCTCCATCAAGTTCGGCTACCCTTTTACCTTCTGCCACTGTACGAACAATAACGCCAAAGTTTTTTGGTTTAATGCTTTGTAGAAGCTGTTTTAGGCGGGCTCTTTCTTCGCTTGATTTAATTTTTTGTGATACAGAAACCTTATCATTAAAGGGGATAAGCACTAAATATCTTCCTGCGAAAGATATCTCAGCTGTTAATCTTGGCCCTTTAGTTGAAATTGGTTCCTTTACAATTTGAACAACGACTTCCTGTCCTACTTTTAATGCATTAGAGATAGTTCCCTCTTTTTCGATATCAGGAAGAACTGTTGCTTTTGTAATGGGATTAAGCTTCTTTCTGTCGCTTAGTGTTTGTTTTACGTACTTTTGTAGAGAATTAAATTGAGGACCTAAATCTAAATAATGAAGAAAAGCATCTTTTTCATAACCAACATCCACGAAGCAAGCATTTAAACCCGGCATCAATTTCTTAACGCGGCCTAAATACATATTTCCCACAGAGAAGGAAATGTTTCTTCCTTCACTTTGAAGTTCCACTAAGCTCTTGTCCTCAAGTAGTGCAATGGATATCTCTTTGGGTTGTACGTCTACTACTAGTTCGCTTGTCACAATATTTTTCTTTATTAATTTAAGTAATGAACAGTAAAATAGTATTTATTGTTCATTGATGTTCCTCTTTACACAAAGAACAAACTTACAAGACATTAGTCTTTACAAGTTTGTTCTTTATTTCTGTCATGCAGACTAAAAATTATTTCTTGCTTTTATGTCTGTTCTTTCTTAGTCTTTTTTTACGCTTGTGAGTTGACATTTTATGTCTTTTCTTCTTCTTTCCGCTTGGCATAGCTTCAAAATTTTATGGTTAATACTCTTGTTAATTATTTCTTTACTGCAATGGTAAATGTCTTTGCAGGCTTGAACGACGGAATGTTGTGCTCTGGAATAATGATAGTGGTGTTTTTGGAAATGTTACGAGCTGTTTTCTGAGCTCTTTTCTTAACTACAAAACTACCAAAACCACGCAAATAAACGTTATCATCATTTGATAAGGACTCTTTTACTGTATCCATGAATGCTTCTATTGTTGTAAGCACTGTAGTTTTGTCAATACCTGTGTTTTTAGCAACCTCGTTTACAATATCTGCTTTTGTCATTTTAATAATAATCTATGTTATACGTACTTCTAATTTTTTGGAATGCAAATATATAGCTTTTTAGGTTCTCAAAAAAATATATCATTAAGATTTTTATAAAAAAGTAAGTTGGTTACCGTTTATTGCCTTACTTTTGTATGAATGATGTTATTTATGGATTAAAATGAGTCAATTTAGCGATAAAATTATAGATTGGTATAACTTCAATAAGCGGAGTTTACCTTGGAGAGAAATTTCGGATCCTTATCTAATCTGGATCTCGGAAATAATATTGCAGCAAACACGCGTTGCACAGGGATATGATTATTTCCTTCGGTTTACACATAGATTCCCAACCGTTAAGTCACTGGCGGAAGCTGATGAAGATGAGGTTCTAAAGTGTTGGCAAGGATTGGGCTATTATTCACGTGCCCGTAATTTGCATACAGCCGCCAGAAGTATTAATGGTGAGTTTCCTAAAACTTATGCAGAGGTTTTATCTTTAAAAGGAGTAGGAGTATATACAGCTGCGGCAATCTGCTCATTTGCCTATAACATGCCTTATGCTGTTGTGGATGGAAATGTATATCGTGTTTTATCGCGCTACTTTGGCATTGAAACTCCAATAGACTCAACTGAGGGGAAAAAGATGTTTGCTTCATTGGCTGATGAATATCTGGATAAATCAAATCCGGCAATATATAATCAGGCTATAATGGACTTTGGAGCATTGCAATGTACTCCTTCATCCCCCGATTGCTCTTTATGCCCGTTAGCCGATACTTGTGTGGCTTTATCAGCAAACTTAATAAACATGCTGCCTGTTAAGCAACATAAGACTAAGACAACCAATAGGTATTTCAATTATATATATGTACGCATGGGCGCGTATACCTTTTTAAATAAGCGTAGTGAAAATGATATATGGAAGAATCTTTTTGAATTGCCTCTGATTGAAACAGACAGATTGCTGAATGATGAAGAATTATTTTCTTTACCTCAATTTCAACAGTTATTTGCTGTGAATGAGGAGCCTGAGATTCGTTGCTTATCGATGAACGTAAAGCACGTATTGTCTCACAGAGTGATATATACCAACTTTTACGAAGTTGTATTACCCGAGGAATCTGCCTCCTTTTCTTCTTATCAAAGGGTTGCCATAGCGGATATTGACCATTATGCCGTATCACGTTTGGTACATAGCTTCTTTGAGAAATATTTATAAATTGTTACTTAATCCTTGTTTAATGTTGTATTTCTGATTATTTTTGACGGCAAAAGGAATTACTAAAATTTAAAAACTAATTTTATGTCTGTAAATAAAGTGATATTGATTGGGAATGTCGGGAAAGATCCTGATGTTAGATATCTGGATAGTGGTGTGGCAGTGGCAAACTTAACGTTAGCAACTTCTGATAAAGCATACACATTGGCAAATGGCACACAAGTTCCTGAAAGAACAGAATGGCATAATATTGTTTTATGGAGAGGATTGGCAGAAGTAGCCGAGAAATATGTTCATAAAGGAGATAAGTTATACATTGAAGGAAAAATAAGAACCCGTTCTTATGATGATCCTACTGGGGCAAAAAGATATATCACTGAAATCTTTGCTGATAGCATGGAAATGTTGACTCCTAAGGGTGGTAATCAACCTTATGCAGGTGCTCCTCAGGCACAGTCTCAAAATAACCAGGCTCAGGCTCAACCTCAGCAACCGGCTACTCAGGACAATTCAACAGACGATTTGCCCTTTTAATATGAATTATGAATTATGGGATATGCATCAGATAGTAATTTTTAGCTGATTCATATTCCATAAAACTCATTCATAATTCGAACAGGACGTTTAACTAAAATCAGATTCTTTGGACTCAGATGCGTTTTTATGCCAGTTGGCAATTGTTTTTAACGGAATAACCGTAAATTCTCTTTCACTTTTTGCAGATATAGCGTTAATGATAGCTTTTCTGCTGTTATTCGTTTCGGGCTTTTCCTCTGCTTCAGAGGTGGCTTTTTTCTCTCTTTCGTCATCCGATCTAAATAGTATCGGGCAACGTAACCATCCTTCAGACAAGAAAATTAGTTCTCTTTTGGAAAAATCAGACCGTTTACTGGCAACAATTCTTGTTACTAAAATGTTTGTCAACGTAGCAATTATTATACTGTGCAATGCTTTCTTTCTGGAAGTTTTTAATTTTGAAGATTCTTCTATAGCAGAGATTCTTATTCTGACTATTGCCTTAACTTTCTTATTATTGCTTTTTGGCGAAATTATGCCAAAGATTTATTCTGCACAGCGCACACTTCCTTTTTGTCGTTTTGCAGCTCCCATTATAACCGTTCTTGAGTTCATATTCTTGCCAATTGTATCAGTAATGGTTCGTTCCACCACTTTTGCAAACAGGCACTTGGCTAGAAAAAGCCACGGCTTGTCTGTAGATGAGTTATCTCATGCTTTGGAACTTACGGACAAAGAAGATCTGTTTGACGAGAAACAAATACTCGAAGGAATTATTCGCTTTGGTGGAGAGACTGCTAAAGAAGTAATGACTTCCCGGTTGGATATGGTTGATTTAAATATTAAGGCATCTTATAAGGAAGTATTACAATGTATCATTGAAAATGCTTATTCACGAATTCCTGTATATTCCAGTTCCAGAGACGAGATTAAAGGGGTTTTATACATAAAAGATTTGTTGCCTCATTTAAACAAGGCGGATAATTTCCGTTGGCAGTCACTTATTCGTCCGGCTTATTTTGTACCGGAAACAAAAATGATTGATGATTTGTTGAGAGACTTTCAGGCAAATAAGATTCACATTGCTATTGTGGTCGATGAATTTGGCGGAACCTCGGGCATTGTGACCATGGAAGATATCATAGAAGAAATTGTTGGCGAAATACATGACGAGTACGATGACGAGGAACGTACTTTTGTGAAGCTGAATGATAATAGTTATGTTTTTGAAGCGAAAACATTGCTTACCGATTTCTATAAAATAACCAATATAAATAACGAGACATTTGAACAGATAGCGGGCGATGCAGATACCTTAGCTGGTTTATTGCTGGAAATAAAAGGAGAGTTCCCTGCTTTGCATGAAATAATAAGTTATAATGATTATGATTTTGAAGTCCTGGAGATGGATGAACGTCGTATTCTTAAAGTTAAATTTACCATCCATGAAGAAGCGACGAACTTATAATCTGTTTATGAGTATCAATGTCTTGTTGTTATTGCTTTTGGCAATGATAGCCTGTTCATCTCCTTCCTCTAAGCAGAAGGAGGCTGTTGATCTAAAATTACCTAAAGCCGAGTATGCATGCTCTACCGATTCTTTGCCTTTTACTTTCGATTTATCAAAGCAGGCAAAGCTGACCTGGCAAATGAATAAGCCGGGAGAATATTTCTGTAATGTAGATTATCCTTTCCTGAATGCTCGACTTTACTGTACCTATCATGCTATTACACCTGATAAATTTCGCAATTTTGCAGAAGAAAGCCGGAAGATGGCCTACCAGCATACTGCTGTGGCTACGGGAATAACAGAGAAAACCTATGCCAATGATTTGTCTCATGTATATGGCATATTGTATGATATTCAAGGTAACGTGGCTACTCCATTGCAGGTTGCTTTGACGGATAGTAACCGATATTTCTTCAATGCTTCACTCTATTTCAATATGACGCCCAATGCCGATTCTATTGCTCCGGCTGTGAAATACATCCGTAAGGATATTATTCGCATGATGGAATCATTTGTCGTAAAATCTCATTAAGTATGGCTATTCTAGAGAAACATATTGATACCGGTTGCAGATGGGGAATCTGGAAAATGGAGGAATCCGTTGAAGACTTATTGATGATTTTTTCCAATCCCGAACAGCAATTGGAGCAAATGCAACATTTAACAGCTCAAAACCGACGATTGGAATGGCTTTCCGTTCGTGCACTTCTGAAGAATCTTTGCGGTGAAGAAAAGCAAATTGAGTATTTAACCAGCGGCATGCCTTATTTGTCTGACCAATCTTTTTATATCAGTATTTCTCATACTCGTGGCTATGTGGCGGTTATTCTCAGTTCGCAAAAGAAAGTGGGAATAGATATTGAGCAATATGGTGAAAGGATTCTCAAACTCCGTACCAAATTTATGAGTGAGCAAGAGATAGAAACAATCTCTGCCGACAAAGAAGTGTATCACCTATTATTGTTTTGGTCGGGGAAAGAGACTATTTTTAAACTTCTTGGAGAGCAAGAGGTGGACTTTAAGGAGCATTTGCTTATAAGCCCTTTTACTCCTGAAGAAAAAGGCACTTTCCAGGCCTGTGAATTGCGGACAGCGAAGCAGCAGAAGTTTCTTCTTCATTACCAGATTCATCCTGATTTTGTAATTACCTGGAGCTAGTTTGTTGTTTTATTGAACAATGATTTTATGCCGTTCAAATCCTGTTTGAATAATATATAATCCTTTGGATGGAGTAAACAAAGTACTTTTTAAACCTCCTTCGTGATTCCACTGGCTAACAAGCGCGCCTTGTGAGTTATATACACATACCTTGCAAGGATCTTCTTTTTGAATGGTGATTTCTCCATTGCTGTAATATAATTCAGAAGCCTTATTGATAGAGCTGATGCTGGTTATGATAACAGATTCCCCGTTTTGTGTAGGATGAAGATCTTCCACTCCCGATACTTCGGTGGATATTTCTCCTACGCCGCCTCCTATTGTCTGGTTCACGGCTGTATATATGCGTATAAAATCAACGCCTTTCACTGTTACACTATTGCCATTTTTATCAACTGCCCAGTCGAACTTTAACTTGCAACCATCTGAATCGTTAGGCTGGTTATCGGCATATCCGTATTCATAAGCAGTCATAACCCATTTACTTAGTGAGGAATTGTACACTCCGTTATCGGGAAGGCGGGAACCTTTAAAGGTTATTGTTTCGGAATTAATCCATTGGGGATAATAAGGCTGGGTATGAATGGTGCGTTGCACATATCCTTCTCCGTTTTGATTATCCGTCCAGCGTATTTTATCTGTTAAGTTTGCTGGCTTGTAATAGGTGATTTCGTAATTGCGTATGGTTGCTGCATTATCATATTCTGAACCTTTCAGCTCGTACCATTCATCATTGGGTAAACCGTCTTTATTTGCATCCGCTGAAACAAGAACGATTCCCGGTTCTGCACTTCCACTGAATGCATTACCTAGTACTTTAATATCATATTCGCCTGGCACATTGGCAATGGTATGATCAAATCCCACAGTAACATATCCGCCGTAGGCTCCCAATGAAACGGCATAATCCTGATTAAAGTAGTCCATACATTTGGCGCACATGGAAGTAGCATTGTCACCGCTTGAATAGGAAGGGATTACATTTACGAATTGTCCCGGAGCGGGAACGTATTCAAGTACTTTTGTGATATATGATTTATTCTGAGCTTGCACCTGAATGGCAAGCAGACTAATGATATACATTATAATCTTCTTCATCTTCTTATTTATTCATAAACAATACTGAATTGGGGTTAATCCCTTTCGCATCTACGGTAAACTTATGTGTTCCTTCTTTGGTGAAGCAAACAATGCTGCCGTTGATTACATAGTTCTGAGCATCGCAGATGTATACGTCTCCGTTCGCCGGATTCACATCAATATTATATGTTTGGGTAATCTTTGTTCCGTCTTTGATAAAATTATTATCAATGATTTCTCCCGTACGGGTGTCCATTACCTGAATGGCTTCAATGTTTGAATTGTAACTGTACATATATGCAAGGTGTCCGCAGATAGTAAAACTCAGAATAGGGAGCTCGTATGTTTTTATCAGTTTATCCGTTTCGCTTTCAATACGGTGTAGCTGGCAATTATAATCTCCTTTATCATAATTATAAGATTCGCGGGATACTATATACACATTCCCTGATTCATCCGAAAGAATGGTACCTAAGTTATTGCGGACAGTAATTTTTTTGGTTTCGGTAAAGGTCTTCGTATCAATGACAGAGACTGTATTATCAGGATTGGTTTCATCCAGTCCCCCGGAATTTGCCACATAAATTTTCCCGTTCGCCACACAAATGCCATCCGGATTACGCCCTACTTTCACCATACCGTCCACTTCCAGCGTAGTTGTGTCAATACGTGCCACTGTTCCGTCGAAGTTACACACATACGCCTTGTCTTTATAAAAAGCAAAGTAGCGGGGCTGACGTGCAATTCCCTGTTCATTAAACAATGGAATCTGTTTAAATGAAACGCCGGTAGAAGCATTTAATATTTCTATCTGGCTGGATACGTTTACCGCACAGTAAAGTTTGGAACCGTAACGCTGAAGGTCGTTTGCTGTATCGCCCAGTTTTCTTTTGTTTGCCATCTTAAAGAAGTCAAAGCTGGTCTTATTGTCACCTTTTTTGTCGGGATCCTGAAAAGAAAGCATTTCTCCTTTTCCAAAATCATAGTAAGAAAGCGTGCTGTTGTTCATGTTAAACAGTCCCTCGCAAAGCACGTACATTCCTTTGGTTTCCGTTTCGGTGGGATGATCTCCCGTTTCCTGCCACACAATGGTGTCGTCACAGGCGCTAACCAGCAACGATAGAAAAAGGATTATATGGATAATTTTGTTCTTCATTTCAATAAGTAAACCGGATGCTTCCTCTGTACTGTCTTCCGGGCATCGGATAATTCTGTACTATTTCATATTCCTTATCAAAAAGATTGAGCACCTCTGCCTGAGCGGAAATGCTAAACCTCTTTAGCTTAAAGGTACGCCAGGCCGAAACGCTGTGTTCTGTGTAACCTTCCAACCTGTATTCGGGCGCATTATACTGATTAGAGAACCGCTCGCTCGAAGCCATTACGGTATAGGAAAGGTTTATCCACGGCATTTCAAAACCAAGCCGGGCCGATCCGGAATGACGGGGTGTGTAAGGTATCTGATGATTATATGTCACCTTATCCGGCATATTATATTTATTTGTTTTATCCATTGCCCGTTGATAGGTATAATTTCCTGTGGCAGTTAGCTTTACTTTGTTGCTGACGCGGATGGCTGTTTCCAGGTTCGTTTCCATTCCTTGAATATCTACCCGTCCGATGTTGCGCATACTCCACACAAACAGGTTTTTGGTAGGCACGGCAACAATCTTGTCGCTCACTTTATTATAAAAGCCGTCTACGGATAAAGAGATAAAAGGAATTACCCGGTTGATGTTCTTTATCCAACTAAGTCCGGCATTAAATTCGCTTGCCTGTTCGGGCTTTAGCGTCCTCGTACCTATCGTTCCGTAATATAAATCATTGAACGTGGGCAAGCGGAAAATATCTTTATAGAGTAATCTCACCCGTAGATTCTCTTTCTTAAATGGCTGATAAGAGAGGCTAACGGAAGGGGAGAAGCGGTTGCGATTATCGGCTGCTGTACCGGTTCTTACCGATTCGCGGGTTAAAGTTGAAAGAACATGTGCCGTTGCTGTGAAGCGATTGTTCACATACTTGGCGGCTAATGCATTTAGCAAAGTGAATCGGGTGGGGTAGACAAAGCTTGCGAGGTCTGCTCTCATGGTATTAATGCTTCCGTCATTCGCCAAAGAGAAAGAAAGGTGTGAGCAGGGGCGATACATTACTGTGCCCGAAAGGTAATATTCATTCTGATAATAATTGCTTTGAGTGGCGGCGTTATAAGTCGCATTATCCGGATTGTTATACTTATTATATCCCCAGTTGAACTTTCCGTTCATTAAAAGGCTCCACCTGTTGGAGAATTTATTCTCATAATTAGCCTGAGCAAAGATGTTGTTGTCTTTCAACCGTTCCTTAGCCCGTGGATAATATAATTTGTTGGAGGGAAGTCCTCTATCAGAGAAGTAGTAATAGGCTTTCACGCTCGCCTTTTGCCGGTTGCTGAAATGCGCAAACAGGTTTGCCTCCGTCTTTACAGTTTCTATGTCCGAGTTTATCCGGTGCAGCTTTTCCGTAGCAGTTCCGTTAAGTTGTGTGTAAGGATAATCTCCGTCCGCACGCATATAATCCACGTGAAAGGAAGAGGAAAAGATTTTGTTCCACTGATTATCTAGGTGAAGGCTGGGATTGAAAAAGCCAAAGCTACCTCCTTTGAAAGTAGCACTGGCATTTATTTTTTTTTGATTCAGGGTAGGAGCCGGACTCTTTATATTAAGAATACTTGCTGCCGAGAAGAGCCTTGCGGGCTGAAATATATTATCATTTTGTCCGCTGCTGAGGCTTATCTCTTCAATATTATCAAGCGTGAGTTTTCCTAAATCAATTTGTCCGGTTTGTGAATCGGTAATAGTAATTCCGTCGTAAACTACAGCTGTGTGGTTAGCCCCCAGACTGCGAACCGAGATAGTTTTTAGTCCACCTATGCCACCATAGTCCTTCACAACTACACCGCTGAAAAACTTAACGGCATCTGAAACCTGAAGCGAACCCGACTGTTTTAGTTGGTTGGCATCTAACACCTGAAGCGGAGTAGTGGAGCGAAACTCTTTCTCCTTTTTACTCTCTTTTACTACTACCTCGCCCAGCGTATGAACGCGGGTAGTGTCTGCTTTCTGCGCCTGAACAAACGAACAAACGCTGAAAGAGACTAGTAGAAAAAAGCCTTTGGTTAGAGAGTTAGGCATATAATTATTTAATTAAAGCTCAATTGTAATTCCATCCATGCAGAAATAGGCAGGAGTATTCATTCCCCATTGTCCATTATCTGTGGAAGTCATGTTAAACTGTACTTTTGCTACCTTTCCAAGAACTGAAAGATCAAACCAAGTCCAGCTATTAATTATGATACTTTTTCCGTCACGATAATCAGCTAAATAGATTTCTGCTGTACCTGTAGTGATTCCTTTTTCATCTAAGCCTGTAGCTGTAAGTTTAAACCAGTCACCAGTCACAAACTTCTTGGCACCATTGAAACCTTTTTTCATTGTAAGATATGCATAAGTGCTGTTTGTTACATACATTCCTTTAATGGTGTGGCTCATATTTCCTGCAAAAGAAAAGTTATCAGTAGAATATGCACTTGGATTGACAGTCATATAAGTAGCACTATTCTTTCCAGTACCTGTTATTGCACTGTTGTTTGTATAATTAAGAGTCGTTGTATCAGTTTTATTGATATAAGTGAATCCACCACCAAATGATAGTGAGCTTGATGTATAGTTATCAAAAACAAAATAACCGGTTTGGTCTACAAATGTGTTCTTATAACTGTATGTAACTGCAGGATCACCTTGATATACTCCAATAAATTCGGACTCAGGTTTGTCTAGTTTACCTTGTAGGTTGAGAACAACGGTTGTGCTGTCTGCGATAGGTGAATTATCGTCATTGTTGTCACAACTGCAAAGTATTACCACGGTAAGCAGCAATAGAGAATAGATCTTTTTCATCTTGTCTATCTAAATTATAAATAAATAATAAAAATGTATTTTATTTTGTGCTAAGCTCATTCCTCGTAAGCCTTATACTTATAAACGCATGGCAGGTCTTCTGACTCGTTTCCGTTGGTAAGCGCCTTCCCGAACTAATTTGTTCAGTGGTTTTGAGTGCTTGCTTACAACGTTTTGTTGAAACATACAGCAGCGGGACTGTTCAGGATTTCCACCTGATTCCCTTTTAATCACCTCTCCGAAAAGGAGATGTGGTGAACCAATGCGTGGCAAAGTTAAAAAGAAAATCCATAAACGCAATATTCTTCCCGTAAATTCACTTTAATTCTTTAGTTGTAAGAATAATCATGTTTATATATTTAGCACCGCGGTTGTCACGGTGTTCCCAGACACAGCTTTGCATTTAGCAGAATGCCGGGCGGATATTATCTTGTTATTCGGGAAATATTATTATCTTTGTCTACGGATATTAATATTAGGGTCGTGACCTTGTTATTCTAAGGTCACGACCTTGATAAGTTAGTCTCATGACCTCACTCCATTAAGGTCACGACCTTAATTCTAATATATAGAGGAGTAAAAGTTAAGATAAAACCAGTAATCAGTTAATTAAAAAGGAAAAAATGGCAATTCGTTACAATGTTCATACTTACACTCTTAAGAATGCTAAGACGGGTGAAGTGAAGAAATCTAATTGGGTAAGCGCTAAGAGTAAAGACAATTACCGGATAGAAGATTTGGTAGAGGAACTGAGCGCAGGTTCTCCGGCAAAGAAGGGAGAACTGCAGAGTGCATTTACCCGGATTGCTGCTTGTATAGAGCAAAAACTGAAGGATGGCCACAGTGTTACCATTGATGGTTATGGTACTTTTCAGTTGACAGTGCAAATTAAAGACGGGAAAGAAGATTCCGACTTTAGGGCAGAATCTGTGGAATTGAAGAATGTTGTTTTCAATGCTAACCGTCAGGCAAAGAAAAGAATAAATGCAGCCGGCTTTGAACGGTTTAACGAGGAAATTCATCACAGCAGATAAAAAAATAAACCCGGGCGAATCACTTCGGCCGGGCATTTTTCAATAAACTTGGCAGAGTTTAATTGATATATATACTATTTGTCATAAAGTATCTTACGTTGAGAATTGGATATAATTATTCCTCTTTCTTGTAAAATTAAGTTTAAGGATGAAAACAACATAACCGGATTGATTGCTCAAACGGTTATAAGGTTCAAAGCTTTGTCCTCGAAAGCTATTGAAAAACAGGCACGGCAGGTTTTCTGACTTGTTTCCGTTGGTAAGCACCTTCCCGAACAAATTATTCAGTGGTATTGAGTGTTTGCTTACAACGTTTTGTTAAAACATACAGCAGCGGGACTGTTCAGGACTTTCACCTGATTCCCTTTTAATCATTCACCTTGTTATAAGGCTTGTGAACCTATGCGATAGCAAAGGTATAAATAAATATAGAAGATGCAAAAAATGAAAAGCTTTTATTTCCTTCAATATTAATCTTTAGCTTTTGGCAAGAGTAAATACAAATTCTAATCCACCTCCCTGATTATTCTTGGCAGAAATATTTCCACCGTGGATAATTACCGAGTTCTTAACGATGGCAAGCCCAAGTCCGGTTCCGCCTATCTTACGTGACCGGCCTTTGTCTACCCTGTAAAAGCGTTCAAAAAGACGATTTAAATGTTCTGGAGCTACCCCCGTTCCCGTATCAGAGAAGCTGAAATAGTAGTATGCTTCATCTTCCCTAAAGCATTTAATGTTAATGGAAATGCCGGTCCCTCCATAGGTAATGGCGTTGTCCATAAGATTTCGGAAAATAGAGTAGATAAGGGAAGCGTTTCCCCGTATGGGAAGTTCTTTATTTAAGTAATTATGAACAATAATAGTTTTCTCTTCCAATTCCAATGCCACTTCATTGATAATGTTCCGAACTAAAGAGTCGATGTTAACTTTTTCCATATCAATCATATTACTTGCCTCATCCATTCGGGTAAGTACGGATATGTCTCTTAGAAGCCGGGTTAACCTGTTGCTTTGGGCGTAACAACGTTCAATGAATGTCCTTAGTTTATCCTCCGGCAAAGATTGATTGTTTACGATTGTTTCCAGATATCCCTGGATACTGCTTACGGGAGTTTTCAGCTCGTGAGCAATATTTTGTGTTAATTGCCTTTTCATGCGAACCTTTTCTTCTTCCTGGGTAATGTCATTGATTGATATCTCAAAGCTCTGATCCTGAAAGATGATGCATTCAACTATGAATATTCGTCCGTTTTTATCAATGTTGATTGACATTCGGCGTTCTTCGTTAACAGCCGGCTTTTGTTGTGCTTTGTTTACATATTCAGTAATCTTATCCAGCTCGGGAACAGAGAATACCTCTTCCGCGCTTTGAAGATTGACATCGGATATCAGGTTACTGTATTGAGTGAACTGATTGTTGACTAAGATTTCTTTTTTCTCAGCGGTAAAGATTCCCAGTCCTTCATGTGATATCTGCAAGTGAGTGATGAGTTTTTCCCGTTCTATATAAAGAGCTTCCTTTGTTTCGTGCAAGCGGTTGTATATTTTGATTATATGCTGTGAAATATCACCTAATTCATTGTTTGGGAAAACACCTTCTGTTTCTAAATCCAACGATTCATCGCGGTCGGCTCGCTTGGTGAATTCTCTTAATTGAGAGATAGAGGTTCCTATCTTTTTAGTGAATCTGGAAAAAAGAATGGTGAGTATTAATGTGATCAAAATGGTAAACCAGATGAAATGGTGGTCGGCTTTCAGACTGGCAATCAGGTTAACGTTGTAGGGTAATGCACTTCGGACAATATATTTGTAATATAGAGTGGCCGAATAGAAATAGGTAACCCCGGTTGTACCCGATATTCTTCTTAAATCATATCCGCTGCCATCGTTTATGGCTAATTTAATCTCTGGCCTGTTTAGATGATTCTCAAAATGATTATAATCTTTTTTTAAATTATCATAGATGACCTTTCCATTTAAATCAACGATTGTAACCCGAAGATCCTTTAAAGCATGCCTTTTTGTGTATTTATTTAATGCACTTTCTATACTTGCAGAGTCACTGATATTCTCAAATAAACGTGCATTATAATCTTGTAATTTAGTATTTAGTAGTTCCACTTTAAATACCTTCTCTCTATTATATTGAAAGCTAATGAAACATAAGGAAAAGGCAGCAAATATAAAGATAACCGAAAGAAATAATTTCCGGTTGAGAGACATAAGTGGCTTTTTTACAAGTGGCATACTAAGTTATAATTTAGATCGGTTTATTCAGATTCAAAGCAATATCCATAACCAAGACGTGTGACTATGTATTTTCCATAATCGCCTATCTTTTTTCGTAATCGGGTTATATTTACGTCAATAGTACGATCGAGTACATATACTTCTTCACTCCATATTTTAGAAAGAATATCTTCTCTAGCGTACACCCTTCCTATGTTTTGTAATAGCAAAAGTAAAATTTCAAATTCTTTTTTTGTGAGTGAAATCTCATTTCCATCAATGCTAACCTTCTTCTTGGTAGTGTCAATAACCAGTCCATTATAAATTACCTGATCTGTATTATCTTTGACAGTTGTATTTGCTGTTCGTCTGATTACGGCTTTTACCCGGGATATAACTTCACGTATGGAGAATGGCTTCGATATATAATCATCTGCTCCAAGGTTAAATCCTGTAATTGTATCGTTTTCCGTGTCTTTTGCTGTGATGAAAACAATTGGAATGTTTGAGGTGTTTTTGTCTTTCTTTAGAATATTAGCCATCTTGAATCCTGAGATTTCTCCCATCATTACATCAAGTAGTAACAGGTTGTAGCTGCTAATATTTAACTTCAATGCCTCCTCGGCCGAATTTGCGGTGTCAACATAGTAACCTTCGTTTTCCAGATTGAATTTTAGAATCTCACATAGATCTTCTTCATCGTCTACAACTAATATGCGATTAGTATTCATAATTGCTTTTATTTATGATATTGTACAAATATATGCATTTCTCTTAATTATATGCAAAGGTGTGGCTTTAATATTACGTATAAATGAAATGTGTGTTACAAAGTTGTGACAATGCTTTCTTGTACCAAAACTTATATCTATATTTGTTTCATATTAAGGAGAGAAGATGAAGAAAATAAATATATGGAAGGTTGTGGCAATTGCTTTGTTAGCTTTAATTGTGGCCTCAAGTGGAATCTATTTATACAAGAATGAACTTTTTAGCCGTGGTTATGAATTTACTGATGAGTTAGGCGGTAATATATTCCCTTCTGCAATTCTTTCAATCGCAGCAACAGATACAGTGGTGGTTAAACCTGCAGGAAATCATTATTTAGGAAATTCAAAATCAGGCTTTATAATCCGGTTAAAACCAGGTAGAGCAAATAGTAAGGTTCGGATTACACTGGGTAAAACACCTTATTTTGAGGAATCTGTTTCAGAATTTATATTAGAGGATTCAAAAACAGAGTATCAGATATTTCCAGATGTAATATGGAACTACGATGCATTAAAGAATAATAGTCAGGCTGCTCCGATAAGTGTTTCCGTAGAAGTTGAAATGAATGGAACCAGTATGGGACAAAAGGTTCGCACTTACTCCGTAAGAAGCATCAACGAATGTTTATTGGCTTATTTGGATAGTAAGCAACAATTTCATGATACAGGAATATTTTTTGCTGCATACGTGAATGAAGAACATCCCATGATAGATAAACTTCTTCGCGAAGCTTTGAATACACGAATTGTTAACCGTTTTCTGGGCTATCAGTTAAATAGACCCGAATCGGTAGAAAAGCAGGTATATGCTTTATGGAATGTTTTGCAAAAGCGGAATTTTAAATATAGCTCCGTTTCCACATCCAGCCTTTCCTCTAATGTTGTGTTTTCCCAAAGGGTAAGAACCCTGGATGATGCGCTGGAATCGGCACAAGTGAATTGTGTGGATGGGAGTGTGTTGTTTGCCTCTCTTTTAAGAGCCATTAATATTGATCCCATTTTAGTAAGGATGCCCGGACATATGTTTGTGGGGTATTATCTTGATAAGGCACATAAGAAAAAAGATTTCCTTGAAACAACCATGATTGGCGATGTAAATCTTGATGAGTTCTTCCCTGATGAGCGGCTAGACTCAACAATAGTGGGAAAATCACAAAATGAAATGTCACGCATTACCTTTGAGAAGTCAAAAGAATATGCCAATAAAAAGTTTGCGCAAAATTTGAAAGGAATAAAAAACCATCAACGTTTTTATATGTACCTTGAGATATCTAAAGAGGTAAGACGTAACATTCAGCCTATTGGCAAATAAAACAATAATCGATAAAGTTTAAGAATAAGTATATATGAGTACACAAGGAAAGAAGTTTATTTCTCCCGGAGTTTGGTTTTCTTTAATTTACCCTTCATCCTGGAATGAATTTGAGGATGCGGAAGACAGCTTTCTGTTTTACAATCCCAATAAATGGACCGGTAATTTTCGTATTTCAGCATTTAGGGATGATAGAAATAGTAAATATGGGAAGGAATCGGTAGACTATGAACTGAAGGAAAATAAGAATGCCACGCAGGTAAAGCTGGGTAACCTGATTTGTGCCTATAGCAAAGAAATGTTTCAGGAAGAAGGGACTTATTATGTGACTCATGTATGGATTATAGGTGCCGATAATGTGGCTTTTGAATGTACATTCACTGTTCCCCGAGGAAATAGTATAACTGAGGCTGAAGAGATTATTTCTACTTTAAAGATTTACCCGAAAGGGGGCCAACCTGTTCAGGAGATTATTCCTGTACGGGTATTGGAAATTAATGTGGTTAATGAGGCTTTCGATTGGGCTTCCAGTACAATCAAAACACAATTAAAAAAGGATTTTACATCTTCCGGGGAAGACATTGCCAGGATTCAGCAGATAATTGAGAATGGTAGTTTCAAACCTCAGCAAAAAGAGGTATGGGAATCATTTGGAATTGCTTTTGGCACAATTATAGAAAATCAGATAGACGGAATGGAATGGGTAACAGTAATTAAAGGTAAACAGGAAATGCCGGGACTACGTTTCAAGGAAAGTGAATTGGTAATTTATCCCTCTGAATTGATTTGGAATCTGGTCCGGTCTGGTCAGGCTTGTGATTTGAATGCCATCTTTGATGAGGTAAAGCAGAAGGTAGAAAAAGAATTGAACTAAAAATTAGTAGATAAAAAGATGGCAAGTTACATGCAAGTTGAAGGGTTAACTAAATCGTTTGGCGATTTGGTTCTTTTCAATAATATATCATTTGGAATAGCAGAAGGGCAAAGGATTGGTTTGATTGCTAAAAATGGTAGTGGAAAGACTACTTTATTAAATATTATTGCTGGGAAAGAGGGTTATGATGCCGGAAATATTGTCTTCAGACGGGATTTGCGTATAGCATATCTGGAGCAAGATCCTCAATATCCGGAAGAATTAACGGTGCTGGAGGCTTGCTTTCATTCAAACAATGATACCGTACAGTTACTTAAAGAGTATGAAGCATGTATGGAAACCGAAGGTCATCCCGGATTACAGGAGCTATTGATTAAAATGGATCATGAAAAGGCCTGGGACTATGAACGTAAAGCTAAACAAATTCTTTCGCAATTAAAGATACGGAACTTTAATCAACTGGTTAAACACCTTTCCGGAGGACAGTTAAAGCGGGTGGCACTAGCCAATACGTTAATTACTGAGCCGGAATTATTAATTCTTGATGAGCCAACCAACCACCTAGATCTGGATATGACAGAATGGTTGGAAGAATATTTGAGACGTACAAATATCAGTCTGCTTATGGTAACGCACGACCGTTATTTTCTTGACAGGGTATGCTCGGAGATTATTGAAATTGACAACAAACAACTTTATCAATATAAGGGAAATTATAGCTACTATCTGGAGAAAAGGCAAGAACGGATTGAATCTACCAATGTTGAAATTGAGCGCGCTAATAATCTTTATCGCACTGAACTAGACTGGATGCGCCGTATGCCACAAGCTCGTGCGCACAAAGCCAAATACAGGCAGGATGCATTTTATGAGATTGAAAAGGTGGCAAAACAGCGTTTCAATAATGATAATGTGAAACTGGAAGTTAAGTCGGCCTACATTGGTTCAAAGATATTTGAAGCCGACCATCTGCATAAGAGCTTTGGCGAGCTGAAAATTCTGGATGATTTTTCATATACCTTTGCAAGGTATGAGAAGATGGGAATTGTAGGAAATAATGGAACCGGCAAATCGACTTTCATTAAAATACTAATGGGGCAGGCTTTTCCTGATAAAGGAACCATTGATGTTGGTGAAACGGTGCGCTTTGGTTACTATTCTCAGGATGGATTACTGTTTGATGATCAAATGAAGGTTATTGACGTGGTGCAGAATATAGCTGAAGTAATAGAATTGGGAAATGGTAAAAAACTTACTGCATCTCAGTTTCTGCAACATTTCTTGTTTACTCCTGAAACTCAGTATAGCTATGTTTATAAATTAAGCGGAGGGGAGAGAAGGCGACTTTATCTTTGTACGGTATTGATGCGAAATCCTAATTTTCTGGTGCTTGATGAGCCAACCAACGACCTCGATATTATAACACTTAATGTACTTGAAGATTATCTGGTTAACTTTAAGGGCTGTGTAATTGTAGTTTCTCACGACCGTTATTTTATGGATAAGGTTGTTGATCATTTGCTTGTATTCAACGGGCAGGGAGATATTCGTGATTTTCCTGGCAATTATTCCGATTACCGAGATTGGAGTGAGGCTAAAAAGCTAAAGGAAAAAGAAGCAGAGAAACCAAAAGAAGATAAAACAGCAAGGGTTCGTACAAATGATAAACGAAAAATGTCATTCAAAGAAAAGATGGAACTTGCTCAGATAGAAAAAGACCTGGAAGATTTAGAACAGGAAAAGGCTGATTTAGAATCAGATCTTTGCAGTGGCTCTCTTCCTTCTGATGTATTGGTGGAGAAGTCAAAAAGAATTGCTGAGATTATTAATCTTATTGATGATAAGACTATGCGCTGGCTCGAACTTAGTGAAATTGAAGGATAAATTATGAATCTTACAAATTATCATAGTCACACTACTTTCTGTGATGGGCACGCGCCTATGGAGGAGTTTGTTAAAGAAGCCATTCGACAGGGATTTACTTCGTATGGGATTTCATCTCATGCACCACTTCCTTTTCCTACGCGATGGACTATGAAGAAAGAAGATGTAACGCCTTATATTGAAGAGTTTCAGCAATTAAAGAAGGAGTACAAGGATAAAATAGAATTATATATCGGACTGGAAATAGATTATTTAGATGAATACAGTAATCCTTCCATAGACTATTTTCAGAATCTTTCTTTGGATTATCGCATTGGTTCTGTGCATCTTTTGAGTGATGACAACGGTGAGGTTGTAGATATTGATTGCTGTAAAGAGAGCTTTAAAGAAAAGCTGGAGACTCATTTTCATAATGATATTAAAGCAACTGTTCTTGTATATTTTAGCAAATTAATGTCTATGGCGGAACTTGGCGGTTTTGACATTGTGGGTCATGCTGATAAAATAGCATTCAATGCCTCTTTTTGTCAGCCTGATGTAACAGAGCAGAATTGGTATAAACAAACGCTGAGGGAATTATTTGCATTTATCTCCGAGAAAGGATATATGATGGAGATAAACACAAAAGCATATCATAAATTGGGCGTTTTCTATCCAAATGAAAAGAGCTTTTCTTTAATCAAGGAAATGCACATTCCAGTGCTGGTAAATTCAGACTCTCATTACCCCGAATTTGTAAATGACGGACGTACTGAAGCTCTTCAGGCATTAAAAGCAGCAGGGATAAACACGGTAATGGAAATGGTTTCAGGTAAGTGGCAGGAAATTCCCATTCTTATTTGATAGATAAGAAAGTTATATTGGGAGAGAAACAGGCACTCTGCCTGTTTTTATTCTGCTCGTTTGCAATTGTTCGATGCGAAAAATGCATCTAGTTGCTTTTCATAATTACCTAAAACAATCATGTGATGGTTTCCTATTGGATTTCTCAGGAAATAGTCGACAGGGTTATCCAGCTTAACACGAACTTGTGTGCGGCATACGTTTATATAATTTGTATTTTCAAGTAATCTACCCGAACTAACAAAATATTCATCCAGGCATTCGCCCCCACATTTCACGATAGTGACATCTCCGGTTGGTAAGATTCCTTGAATAGATACTCCAATATTGCTTTCAAAATGATTACGAAGAATATATTGCTCTGTTAGTTTTGTACTTACACTGCAATGAGCAAATATCATTTCATTATTTTTGATATTAATTTGTATTGGATTTGTCATGAAGGGGGTGTTTCCTGTTACAGTTTTAATGGCAAGAAAAGTGAAAATAGATTGTAAATCGCCCTCACAACCGGCAAGTATTCCTTCGTCATTAAGTAATGAAAGAGCCAAACATCCGGTTGCTCCTAACAGGTTTATTAATTTGTAGCAGTTTAACGTTATGGCAGCCAGTTTCTCTTTC
This sequence comes from Bacteroidaceae bacterium, assembly GCA_963667395.2. Lineage (GTDB taxonomy): Bacteria > Bacteroidota > Bacteroidia > Bacteroidales > Bacteroidaceae > Bacteroides. The sequence continues at coordinate 1,361,836 of CAXXJL010000001.1, read as the reverse complement.
TCGCAAATTTGTTTAATTGCTTTGTAAACGCGCATTGCCTTTATCATATCTTCAGGAGATGCTTCCCTGCATGCAAGTGCTTTTTCCGCAACAAAAGCCGCTTGTTCTACAACCTCATCTTCAGTGATAAGCTCGTATCTCTTTGTTACATTCTCTATAGGTATATTCAAAAATTCTGTTCCCCAACGGCGTTTAGTAAGCAAATAATCAACACTACTTGCTATTAACCATGAAGAAGGAGTGCCAATTACTCCAATTCTTTTCCCTCTGATTGCTTTTTGAGCCTCGAAGTTATTATAATGAACCTGTATTCGCTGTACTATTGTTTTTGTGTCTCCGTGTAGAATTTCGCATTTCAGCCCTTTGCACTTTAACCAATAAGAAATTTCCAATGATGCGGAAAGAGAGTTCTGCATGCCATTGGTAAGTAAAATCATAGGCTGAGGCAGAAACTCAAAGTTTCGGACTACAAACTTCTCTACCCCTCCTGTTGCAATAAAAACCAGCTTGAAATCATCTTCGTTTACGGTGTATAAATCCTTATAATCTACAATCTTTATAATATAATACTTCTCGAGTTCACTGAGCAGAACTTCATGCATTTTATAGATTGAAGTCTGTTTCTGCAAAGCAGATGTAAAGGTGATAAGATGAATCGTTACCATGTTTGACTTTCAAATTAAAGGTTAGGCAAACTTACATATTTTATTTGAATAAATACATTCTTAAGGCTAAAACTTATCTTAAAGAAAACTAAGGCCCATTTTTGTTAACTATTTGTTTGCTTGGTTACTTTTGAAGTCCTATCTTTGCAGCTCAATTGAAAATATATTTTAATACTTGTAAGTATGCCAACTATATCCATTCGTGGAAATGAAATGCCCGCTTCACCTATCAGGAAGCTTGCTCCGTTAGCTGATGCAGCTAAACAAAAAGGAATTCACGTGTTTCACCTGAATATCGGTCAGCCCGATCTTCCTACACCAAAAGCCGCCCTCGATGCAATTCATAATATTGATCGCACTATTTTAGAATATAGTCCTAGTGATGGTTATAGAAGTTATCGCGAGAAACTTACCCATTATTATGAAAAGTTTAATATTAATCTGACTGCAGATGATATAATAATCACAACTGGTGGATCGGAAGCTGTGCTTTTTGCCTTTATGTCTTGTCTGAATCCAGGTGATGAAATCATTGTTCCCGAGCCTGCTTATGCTAATTATATGGCGTTTGCTATATCTGCCGGAGCAGTGATCCGTACTGTGGCAACTACTATTGAAGAAGGTTTCTCTCTTCCAAAGGTTGAGAAATTCGAGGAATTGATTAATGAGCGTACAAAAGGTATCCTTATTTGTAATCCAAACAATCCTACCGGCTATTTATATACCCGTAAGGAGATGAATCAGATCAGAGATTTAGTTAAGAAATATAATCTGTTTTTATTCTCTGATGAAGTATACCGTGAGTTTATCTACACCGGCTCGCCATATATCTCTGCCTGCCATCTGGAAGGTATTGAAAATAATGTAGTGTTGATTGATTCCGTATCCAAAAGATATTCAGAATGTGGTATCCGTATTGGTGCGTTAATCACAAAGAATAAAGAAGTTCATGATGCAGTTATGAAATTCTGCCAGGCACGTCTTAGTCCACCGTTGATAGGACAAATTGCCGCTGAGGCTTCTTTAGATGCTCCCGAAGAATATAGCAGAGAAGTATATGACGAATATGTGGAACGCCGTAAGTGTTTAATTGACGGATTGAATAAAATTCCGGGCGTTTATTCCCCAATTCCAATGGGAGCTTTCTATACTGTGGCAAGACTTCCGGTAGATAATTCTGATAAGTTCTGTGCGTGGTGTCTTTCCGATTTCTCCTATGAAGGTGAAACTGTATTTATGGCTCCGGCTTCAGGTTTTTATACAACTCCGGGTTCAGGATATAATGAAGTACGTATTGCTTATGTACTAAAGAAAGAAGATCTTACTCGTGCACTCTTTATTCTAAGTAAAGCGCTGGAAGCATATCCGGGAAGAGTTGACTGATGATTCTTTATGAAGCAGTATGATTACATAACGCTTTCTAAAGCTCTTGGAATTATATTGGTCGTTATAGGCCATTTTACTTCCACAGTTTATATGCCAGCATATTATATGGAAATGAAGAATCTTATTTTCTCATTTCATATGCCGCTATTTATGATTTTGTCCGGCTTTCTGTTTCAGATGTCTTTGTGCCGTAAGCCGGGCAAAATATCTTTGCTTCCTTTTATTAAAAAGAAGTTTCTGCGTTTAATGGTTCCCTATTTCTTTATTTCGGCAGCGATAGCCTTGCTGAATTTTGTTTTAGGATACTTTATGCCTGTAAAACGAATGGTTGACTGGCATTATCTTCTGGAAATATTTTATATGAACGTTGGAGGATCAGCTGTATTCCTTTGGTTTATATACTCCTTATTTGTTATATTCCTGATTTCTGTTATCTGTATGCGACTAAAAGGTGGAACCGCCATTTTAGGAGTTCTTTCGGTAATTCTTTATTTTACACCAATGCCGCAACTATTCTATCTGTCGTTCGTTCACTCATTTATAATCTATTTTTGGGGAGGAATGATTCTGTTCTTACTTACAGATAGCCAAAAACTCCGTGTTTCTTTTTCTCAGACTTTTGGCGCCATATTATTGTTAGTCTTTGCTTATTGTGGAAAAGAATGGATCTCAATTGATTATATGAAGTCTTTTCTTAACCTGATTTGTGGTTTTGCAGGTAGTTACATGATTATTTGTATTGCTTATGCATTCGGTCATAAGGAGAATAAATGGCTTATGTCTTTGGGTAAATACAGCGCTTATATCTACTTGCTACACATGGCAGGAGTTTATTTCATAAGAATAGTTTATGAAAAAATCGGTTTGTTTACGCCACTGACTTATGGCGTTGCTTTAGCTGCCGCGGTTATTGCAGGTCTTGTAATTCCGTTGCTGGTAACAAAGTATGTTATACATAAAAATAAGTCATTAACCTTTTTAATGGGAGGAAAGTAAAATGAATTTTTCGCTTTTTATAGCTCGAAGAATATATTCCGGTAAAGAAGTTGGCAAACAAGTTTCAAAGCCTGCTGTGCGTATTGCTATGCTTGGCATTGCCATCGGACTGGCAGTAATGATTGTTTCAGTTGGAGTGGTTATTGGTTTTAAAAATGAAATACGAAGTAAAGTTATTGGATTTGGTTCCCATATTCAGGTTAGTAACTTTGACTCTTCCCTTTCTTATGAAACACGCCCTGTGGTTACAAGTGATAGCGTAATGAAGGTTCTATCTTCCATTTCTGGAGTAAAACACGTGCAGCGTTATTCCACAAAGCCGGGAATGATAAAGACCGGCGATGCATTTCAGGGAATGGTATTAAAAGGAGTAGGGCAGGAGTTTGATCCTACCTTCTTTCGTCAGCATCTTCTTGAAGGTGAAGTGCCTGCCTTTTCCGATTCATCTTCCACTAATGCAGTGCTTATCTCCAAATCTTTGGCAAATAAGCTACGTTTGAAGTTAGGTGATAAGATTTATACCTATTTTATTCAAGGCGAGGTTAGGGCACGTAAACTGACTATTAAGGGCATTTATCAGACAAACTTTTCTGAATACGATAACCTGTTTTTGCTCACTGACATACGAACAGTCAATCGTTTGAATCAATGGGAACCCGAGCAAGCTACCGGAATGGAACTTCAGATTACCAATTATGACCAGTTAGATAATGTAGCTTATGATGTGTATCAGCATGTAGACAAGGAGGTTGATAAGTACGGTGGGGTTTATTATGTGCAAACAGTTGAGCAGCTTAATCCTTCTGTTTTTGCCTGGCTCAGTTTGCTGGATATGAATGTTTGGGTTATTTTGATTTTAATGGTTGGTGTGGCTGGATTTACTATGATTTCGGGTTTGCTGATCATCATTCTGGAGAGAACCAATATGATTGGTATTCTTAAAGCACTTGGTGCAAAGAATTTTAGTATACGTGAAATATTCCTTTACTTCTCAGTCTTCTTAATAGGAAAAGGGATGTTCTGGGGAAATGTGGTAGGTTTGCTACTATGCTTCATTCAATCAAAATTCCAGGTTTTCAAGCTGAATCCCGAAACTTATTATATTGACCATGTACCAATTGAGTTCAATGTCTGGCTCTTTCTACTGTTGAATGCAGGAACATTTATTGCGTCTGTCTTGATGTTGGTTGGTCCTTCTTATTTAATCTCCAAAATTCATCCGGCCAAATCAATTCAGTTTGAATAGTATTGTTTTTCCACGAGCGGAACGAATGGTTCTATCCAAAAAACTCCCGCCAATAAATAAAAAAACAACTAGTTAAACTGGTCAACATAACCTGTTAAGTTCTCAATTATAAGGCTTTGCTTTTGGGAAGTAAAGCACCTTTGTTTTTTTTTGACTATTGAAATCTGTTACTGTGATTTCTTATTGTTAATAAATCTATATCTAGTATCGGAGCCAGGCATAGATTTGACATAAAAACGGTCCGTGGGCATGGTTTCCCCCAAATTAAACTACTGATAATCAGTAATTAAACAGTTTTTAACTCGAATCCGAGCCTAAAACATGTAATTATTCGGGTTGTTTTCTGTCCTACTATTTTATTTTTGAAGACAATGTCCTGATAATAAGGCGCGGGCAATTTTATCTCACCCCCTATAAAAACAAAAAAATAGCATGGTTGCCCGCGCATATTATTTTCTAATCTTTTTCCTGCTATCTGCTCAACAGGAATCAATGCCTATCTTCTCATGAAATCTCCTTTTCCTCTTATTTTTCTGTATAATTTGAATTTCAGAATATCAAGAGGTTGTGCTACATCAAATATTGGCAGCGTAAAGTAATATTTTTTTTCTTCAAAGTCCGATGCTGTCCGGTTTATAATTACTACTTGCATAATGTAACGGAGCATATATGCCAGAATAGCTATTCCCAGTGATATCCATTGTTGATCAATGATACTGAATACAATAGTTGCAATGAGTATGGCTATAAAGAGTAAACGTGAAGTGGTTTCAAAGCCCGACAAATATCGCTGCATGCCATGATAATATTTAGAAGTAGCCAGGTAGCTCACTTTTTCTTCTTTCCAGCTTTTGTATCCGTATACTGGTTCCATCCTGATAACGGCACCTGGTGCAGTTTCCACTCTTGTATTAAAAGGTGTTGCTACTTCATTTATAAATAAATCATCTTCACCTCGTTGTAAATTAAGGTGTGAAGAGAATCCCTTATTGTTGAAGAATAATTCTTTTCGGTAAGCCATATTACGGCCAATACCCATGTAGGGTTTATTGATTAGTGCAAATCCCAGGTAGCGCATTGACATGAAAAGATTAGTGAAGGCAACTTTACGTTGAAGCCATCCATTTTCTTGCTCATATCCGCTATATCCCAGCACAACTTCTGTGCGAGGAGAAAAGTTTCGGGCCATTAATTTTAACCAGTCTTTACTTGCCGGACGGCAATTTGCTTCTGTAAATAATAACCAGTCATGTTTACTGGCTTTAATTCCCACTGTAAGGGCTAGTTTCTTTCTACTGATGTAGCGCGCTCCGTCTGGGGTAAAGGTATGATATAGGTTTGTGTATTTTTCTTCAAATGTTGAAAGAACATCTTCACTTTCATCTGTGGAACCGTCATTAATAACGATAACCTCAAAATTTGGATAATCCTGTTCCAGTACATAAGGCAAATACTTTTGCAGATTTTCAGATTCATTACGCGCGCTAATAATTACTGAAATAGGAGGGTATTCTGTTTCATAAATTAAATCGCCCTCATTTACAGCCTTGTTGTGTGCATGTAATTGATTGTATAAGCTGAAATAGTAAATTACTTGTATAATTAGAAATAAACCAAGTGAGGCTAATAATATAATCTCGACGATATTGAATGTAAATAAGTTCATCGCGTATTTTCTGTTTTTTATTGATGCAAAAGTACACTAAATATTGGAATTAATATGAATTGTATTTGTTTTTTGCAACATAAAGTTATGCTTCTGTTATTGCCCTGTATTTAATAAAAAAGGGATAACCTTTTGTGTTATCCCTTCTTCTTATAATGATTTAAATTACATCAATTCATCTGAGGTATATCCTTGAGGAAGTGTTCTGCAATTATATCCCGAAGCCATAATTTCACCGTATGCTCCAGCGGAGCGAAGCGCGATAAGATCTCCTCGTTTTGCTTTATTCAAGTCAATTGATTTTCCAAAAACATCCGAAGATTCACAGATAGGTCCTACTACATCATATTTTTCCATAGATTCTTCAGAAGTGATATTTTCTATCTTATGAAATGCCTGGTATAAAGCCGGGCGAATAAGATCAGTCATTCCACCATCTAAAATAGCAAATTGTTTATTTGCTCCTTGTTTGATATATAAAACTTTGCTGATTAAACTTCCGCATTGACCAACAATTGAACGTCCCAACTCAAAATGTAATGTTTGTGATGAACGCAATTTCAAATGCTTATGGAAAGTTGAGAAGTAAGCAGCAAAATCAGGTATTGGCTGTCTGTTTGGATGTTGGTAATCAATACCTAATCCTCCACCTACATTAATGTGTTCTACAATAATGCGGCGTTTATACATATGTTCCTGTATTTCGTTTATACGATTACAAAGTCCTACAAAATCGCCCATATCAAGAATTTGTGAACCGATATGGAAATGTAGACCTAGTAATTTTACATTAGGAAGAGTTTTTACAGTATCTAGAACATTGTCCAGATCTTCCAGATTAATGCCGAATTTATTTTCTTTCAGTCCGGTAGTAATATTAGCATGAGTATGTGCACCTACATTTGGATTGATGCGCAAAGCTACTGATGCAATCTTTCCTTTTGCCCCGGCTAATTCGTTAATAACTTCCAGCTCAGGAATAGATTCTACATTAAAACAGAAGATGCCATAATCTAATCCGAGATTGATTTCCCAGTCTGCTTTTCCAACTCCGGCAAATACTATCTTTGAAGCAGGAAAGCCGGCTTTAATAGCCGCACGGATTTCTCCGCCACTTACACAATCTGCTCCCAAATAGTTTTCCCGAATAATCGAAAGAACTTTCTGATTGGCATTTGCCTTAACTGCATAGTGAACAATATAATTGCCATGCTTTTTGGCTTCGTTGTTCACGCAATTAAGCGTATCCCGTAATAACTTTGTATCGTAGAAATAGAAAGGTGTTTCCATTTCACGAAATTTATTTATAGGGAAGGTCCCTTTCATATGGTTTATCTATTATTTGTTATTGAAAAGTACATTACTAAGAGATTGTAATGCCGCTTTCTTGTCAGATTCACGGATTAGGAACGAAATATTATAATTACTTCCTCCGAAAGAAATCATACGAACCGGAATGTCTCGCATTGCGTCAAGAGCAGTGGTCTCGAATCCTACATTTTCCCATTCTAAATCTCCCACAACACAGATGATACACATATCCTTATCAACAGTAACTGTACCATACTTCTTTAAGTCATCCAGAATTTCCGGTAAGTGTTTTGTGTTATCGACTGAAACAGAAACGCCAACTTCTGATGTACAAACCATATCAATTGATGTTTGATAGCTTTCAAAGATTTCAAACACCTTGCGTAGGAACCCATGAGCCAGTAACATACGGCTGGATTTAATTTTAATGGCTGTAATATTGTCTTTAGCAGCTACAGCTTTAATTTTATCTTTTTCCGTTTCATTAGAAATTAATGTTCCGGGAGCAGATGGTTCTAATGTATTTAATAAACGAACCGGGATATTTGCATATTTAGCTGGTTGCACACAAGTTGGGTGAAGAATTTTAGCGCCGAAATAAGCTAATTCGGCAGCTTCTTCAAAATGCAATTGACGAACAGGGGCTGTTTTATCAACCACACGAGGGTCATTGTTATGAAGTCCGTCAATGTCTGTCCATATCTGAATTTCAGAAGCATCAACAGCTGCGCCAATTAGTGAAGCAGTATAATCACTTCCTCCGCGCTGCAAGTTGTCAATCTCGCCATAAGCATTTCTACAAATGAAACCTTGAGTGATATAAATTTCAGCGTCAGGAGAAAGTTCTAATTGTATTTGAAGCTTTTCTTTAATATATGTAGGGTCTGGTTCAGCATTTTTATCTGTACGCATAAATTCCAGCGCAGGAAGTAAAATTGATTTCACACCACATTCACAAAGATAATTATTTACCATTGCAGTGGAAATTAACTCTCCCTGTGCAAGAACAACTTTTTCTTCAAAAAGTGTAAATAGATCTTTGGTATAAGAACGAATGTAATCAAAATGGGATTTAATAATTTCCAGCCCTTTCTGTTTATATTCTGCTGTAGAATAGAGTTCATCAACGTGCTGTTTATACTTTTTCTCTAACTTGTTGATGATTTCATTAGCACCTTCGGGGTTCTTTTTATATAAGTAATCCGAAATTTCAACTAAAGTATTTGTTGTGCCCGACATTGCTGAAAGCACTACAATCTTCTTCTCACCATCTGTTATTAATTTGGCTACCTCTTTCATCCGTTCGGCAGAACCAACGGAAGTACCTCCAAACTTTAAAACTTTCATCTTCTTTACACTATTAAGTTATTATTATTCTTTATCCGTCTCCTCTTCACTTACAAATTCGGCTTGCGAACAAGTCGTTTCTAAGATTAGTTTTTTATTATCTTGCTCTATCTCTTCCTGAGATTTCTTTTCTTTATAAAACTCATGAGTAACATTCTGTAGTTCATTGTTTTTGCATCTGAGGACTAATCCCGGAAACTCTTTAAGCAATTGAATGTTATGTGTTGTCATAATCACAGAAGAACCATTATGGCAGATGCTATGAAGTAACTCTACGATCTTTCTTCCTGTTTCAGCATCCAGATTACCTGTTGGTTCGTCTGCCAGGATAATAGAAGGAGAATTCAATATTGCTCTGGCAATAACAACACGTTGCTGTTCTCCACCTGAAAGCTCATTGGGTAGTTTGTTTCCTTTGTCGGTCATTCCCACCTGCTCTAGCACATCCTCTATCCGTTCCTTTATTTCCTGCTTGTTTTTCCAACCGGTAGCACGTAACACAAATTCTAAATTATCGTATATCGTGCGATCTGTAAGTAACTGAAAATCCTGAAATATTATTCCCAACCTTCGTCTTAGTTGCGGAATGTTTTTTCGTTTAATCGTTCGTAGATTATTTCCTAATACTTCTGCATCTCCTGAAACGATACTTAATTCTCCATAAATAGTTTTTAGCAAACTCGTTTTCCCAGAGCCTACTTTACCTATTATATATAAAAAATCACCAGCATTCAGTTGCATATTAACATTGTTAAGCAAACAATTGTCTTGTTGGGCAATTTCTACATTCTGATAGTTAATGAGTGGTTCGCTCATATTTTTTAGCTTTTATTCTTTATGTCTTTTTTTAAGTTCGCGGGCCAGGTCTTCAATGCGATAGCCTTTTGAAGTAAGAAGTACAATCAGGTGATAAATCAAATCTGATGCTTCATATATAAGGCCATCATCTGTACCGTTTGTTGCTTCAATTACAGTTTCTACCGCTTCTTCACCAACTTTTTGAGCCATACGGTTCACACCAGAGTTGAATAATGAAGTAGTATATGACTTTTCGGGCATTTTCTCATGGCGTTTGCTTATAAAATCCTGCAAATACTTAAGGAACATGATATCTTCTGTGTTATTTTCATTCCAGCAAGTGTCTGATCCGGTATGGCAAACTGGTCCTACAGGATTAACCTTAATCAATAAGGTGTCTTTATCACAGTCTTCTTTGATGGATACAACATTCAGGAAATTTCCGCTTTCTTCTCCTTTTGTCCATAGTCTGTTTTTAGTACGGCTAAAGAATGTTACTTGCCCTGTTGCTGCAGTCTTTTCATAAGCTTCCTTATTCATGAAACCAAGCATCAGTACTTTAGATGTAACATTATCTTGTATGATAGCCGGAACTAATCCATCCATTTTATTAAAATCTAAATCCATGATGTTATATAATTAATAATTCATTATTTGGCTTGTTACTTTCTGACATTAACTCCTTGTGCGCAAAGATAATCTTTTAATTCGGAAATTTTAATTTCTCCGAAATGAAAAACGCTTGCAGCTAGAGCAGCATCTGCTTTTCCTAAGGTAAAAGTGTCTTTAAAATGTTCCATTGTGCCTGCTCCACCCGATGCGATAATGGGAATAGGTAAGGATTCAGACAAAAGAGCCAATGTTTCATTTGCATATCCTGACTTTACACCATCGTGATTCATGCTGGTAAAAAGAATCTCTCCGGCTCCACGATCTGCAGCTTCTTTGGCCCATGAAATCAATTCTTTGTCTGTTTCAATTCGTCCTCCGTTCAGATAGCATTTCCAAAGATTATTTTGTTCTTTGGCATCAATAGCTACCACACACACCTGAGAACCAAAATGCTTCGCAATATCGCTTATAAGTTGTGGGTTACGGATAGCAGAAGAATTAATGGAAACTTTATCAGCTCCTGCATTAAGCAAGCGGTCAACGTCCTGCAACTCATTGATACCTCCACCTACAGTGAAAGGAATGCTGATGTTTGCAGCAACACGTTTCACCAGGTCAGTAAAAGTCTTTCGTCCTTCGTGGCTTGCTGTGATATCAAGAAATACCAGTTCGTCGGCCCCCTGTTCGCTGTATGCACGTCCCAGTTCCACCGGGTCGCCGGCTTCGCGCAGGTTCACAAAGTTTGTACCTTTTACGGTTGTTCCGTTTTTAATATCCAGGCAAGGTATGATTCTTTTTGCTAACATACTTATCAGTTTATAAAAATATCTTTAAGTCCTTTAGTTGTATCTTTCCTTCGTAAAGCGCTTTGCCGAAAATAACGGCGGGAACTTTAGCTTCTTCCAGTTTAATAATATCATCAATACAACTCACACCTCCACTGGCAATTAAGTAAGTGGACGGAAATTTTTCCAGAATTTCATTATACAGAGCAGTTGAAGGACCTTGCAACATACCATCACAATCAATGTCTGTGCAGATAACCTTCTGAATTCCCTTTTCAATATACTCTTCAAGGAAAGTCATCAGCTCCAGTTCGGTTCCCTCTTTCCAACCGTTGACTGCAATCATTTTATTTTTCACATCAGCGCCAAGAATAATCTTATCGCTTCCGTATTTTTTGATCCATTGAGTAAATAACTCAGGTTCTTTAACAGCAATGCTTCCTCCGGTAATCATCTTTGCTCCGCTTTCAAAAGCAATTCTTAAATCCTCATCGCTTTTTATCCCACCACCAAAATCAATAATCAGTGAAGTCTGTGAAGCAATCTTTTCCAGAATGCTGTAATTCACTATATGATGAGAAGCCGCCCCGTCAAGGTCAACCACATGAAGCCGACTAATTCCGTTTGCTTCAAATTCCTTTGCAACCTCTACAGGATTCTCATTATATACTTTCTTGCTTTCATAATCGCCCTTAGAAAGACGAACACATTTTCCTTCAATTATATCTATAGCAGGAATAATTTCAATCATATTCTATGTGTTATAAAGGTACATTAATGAAGTTCTCTAAAATTCGTTCTCCAACTTTTCCGCTTTTCTCAGGATGAAACTGGGTTGCATAATAGTTGTCTTTTTGTAAAGCGGCACTAAACGGATGAATATAATTTGTTGTTGCAATTGTAAATTCATTAGTTGGGACATAAAAGCTATGTACAAAATAGACAAATTCTTCTTTCGTAAATCCTTTAAACAGATCCCCTTTTAAGTCTTCAATAGTATTCCATCCCATGTGTGGAACCTTATCTTCATGCTTAGCAGGATAAAAGCGTTTCACTTCTGTAGGAAATATATTCAGGCAATCCACATCTCCCTCTTCAGAATGACTGCACATGAGTTGCATTCCAAGGCAAATACCCAATACCGGTTGCTTTAAATCAAGAATCAGCTTGTCCAATCCGGTAGCTTTTAAATGCTGCATAGTTGTTGCAGCTTCACCTACTCCCGGAAAAATTACCTTATCGGCATGTGATAAAGTCTCTTTATCAGAGGTTACCACTGCATTTATCCCCAGGCGCCGTAAGGCGTGATCAACAGAATAAATATTTCCCGCATTATATTTTACGATAGCTATGTTCATTTACCTTTAACTAAATATTACCGTTTTGTTCTTATAAGCCAATACTTTACGCTCAATATGTTTTTGAACCGCGCGAGAAAGAACAATCTTTTCAAGGTCCTTTCCTTTATTTACCAAATCTTCTACTGTATCTTTGTGAGTGATACGAACAACATCTTGTTCAAGAATAGGACCAGCATCCAGTTCAGTGGTAACATAGTGACTAGTTGCGCCAATGATTTTTACACCTCTTTCAAAAGCAGCATGGTAAGGCTTAGCCCCAACAAATGCAGGAAGGAAAGAGTGGTGAATATTGATAATTCTGTTTGGATAAGAGTTAATCATATTTTCAGAGATTACTTGCATATAGCGAGCCAATACGATAAAGTTCACTTTATGCTTAGCCAGCAGCTCCATCTCTTTAGCTTCTTGTTCAGCCTTTGTTTCCTTAGTAATAGGGAAAAGATAGAAAGGAATACCAAATTTCTCGGCCACATGTTGCAAATTAGGGTGATTGCTTATGATTAAAGGTATTTCTACATTCCATTCACCAGTTGCATAGCGGGCAAGCATATCAAACAAGCAGTGAGACATTTTAGAAACAAATATTGCCATACGTGGTTTGATATCCGAGAAATATAAGCGGAAGCTCATTTCATACTTTTGAGCGTATAAAGTTTCAAAGTAATCTTCTATTTTCTCTCTTGGGACTAGAAAATCGCTTAGTTCCCACTCAATTCTCATAAAGAATATGTTTTCAATATGGTCAACGTACTGATCCAGATAAACAATATTTCCCTTGTTTATTGTGATAAAATCCGTTACTGCGGATATAATTCCAGGTTTATCGGGGCAGTGGAGCAATAACTTTGCTGTATTTTTGTTTGCTTGCATCTTATTTATCATTAGTTATCATTATGAGCTTGCAAAAATAACGAATTATTGCCAAAGAATGAATTATTATAGCAAGAAGTTTGTATTAAATGTTATTGATTGTCAATTAGAACATGTCAAGGTCTCTTTTAAACTAATAAACTTGGAATAAAAATGAGTTTTTTTCATCCAAAGACTTGCAGATTTGAAATAAATATCTACCTTTGCATCCGCAATCAGAAATGATAGCAAAACATAAATATTGGTGCGTTAGTTCAGTTGGTTAGAATACATGCCTGTCACGCATGGGGTCACGAGTTCGAGTCTCGTACGCACCGCCAAAATTTATGTTTTAGATAGTCTTTTAAATATTGGTGCGTTAGTTCAGTTGGTTAGAATACATGCCTGTCACGCATGGGGTCACGAGTTCGAGTCTCGTACGCACCGCCAAGGAAAAGCTCCGAAAACTTAGTTTTCGGAGCTTTTCCTTTTTTATTCTTTGTTATTATTATTCCCAAAATTGATTTTTGTTAATTTCTCCGGATCATACCGAAATGCTGAGGGCTTGAAGATTTAAGCATAAATTTTGGATAATCTGAATAAGAAGAAAGAAATATCTCTTACTCCTCTTAGTTGTGCTCTAAATTGTTTGATTTTTGCATTAAAAGATTCGCTGGCCGCATTGGTTGCACGATTTCTAAAGAAAGCAACGATTCTTAGATAATGCGTTTGTATCGTTCTTGCCACTGTACCAAAAGACAGGAATCCTGAGTTGTCTACTTCATCATACCAATGTGCTAACTTTGTTAAAGCCACGTCTGCATGCTTTGACTGATGATAAATAAGCCCTAACCGCATACTTAAATAATATGCTTTCTTTATGTCAGGGTATTCTCTAAATAAAATAGTTGCGCGTTTACTTTGGGAACTGCTCCATGCTGTTTCATTTTTGAATAGAAGGTAACGGCTTCTGGCAAGAAGTTGTTTATTTGTGTCTCCGTTTTCAAAAACAGAAGGTTTATATTGGATTCCACAAGCCTTAGCATGGCTAATCTCTATATTTTCTTTATCCATTGCCTCCCAGCGTGCTTTAATGCGCATTTCCTGTACGGCTTCAAAAGCCAATTGCTGTACATGAAAGCGGTCTATCACTTGCTTTGCACCAGGAAAACAAACCCGTGCTATCTGATTCATGTTAGAAGCCATGTCTAAAGTAATCTCACGCACCTGAAAACGTCGTTTGCGCGATAGTTTTAGCAACACATCCGATACGGTTTTCACATCTGTTCCTTTAATCATGGCAATAATGCTTCCTTTCCTGCCTTTAGCTTCCTTATTGATAAGAATGGTATATAGCTCGCCACGTGAAAGGCTTGTTTCGTCAAGTCCTACATAAGCACCAATATTCTTCTCAAATAAGGCCCAATCTTGTGCATGAGAGAGTTGATCCCATTCTCTGTAATTACTCAGATGATTCTTATATTGTGATTCAAGTTGCTTAGCATCCAATCGATAGTGCTCAGCCAAGGAACTAATACTTATGGCTCGAGAGTCGATCCATAGCTTTTAAAAAAGACGCAAATTCAGAAGAGATTTGCGTGCCTTGAGCCATTAATTCCCAATTACGGGATATGTATTTTTCTTTTGTATGATTGTACCATCTCCGTTTCTTTATATAAAGAATGCAACTACGACCACGCATAGGGTAATCATACATACGGACTTCTTCATAGAATCCTTTACTTTCCAGTTTGTCGTTTTTATATTCCTCAGGAGGGTTATTTTTTTCTTCGAAATAGATTTCAACTTTGTCGGTAAGCTCATTGAATTGGGTCATCTCGAAGTAATCAAACATACCATCAGGAAAGATAAAACGGAGGAATATATCGTAATCCATATTTTTTTTTGGCAAAGATAACATATTAAGAATTCAATCCCCTCAGGATTTCGGTATGATCCCATATATCAAATAATGTCAAGTATTTTGTCCTGTTTTACTTGATAGGTATATAATATATTGTATATTTGTATAATATATTATATAACTCAAAGGGATGTCTCAAAAAAATGGTAAATAAAAATTGGTTTAAATATAACATACTTTAGATTTAAAATATTTATACTTAAAATTGTATTTAGACAAATTAGCTTGCTATAATGAACGATTATGATTTCGGAATATTATCGCCCTTAAGATTTGAGCAACTGGTAAGGGATTTACTCAGTCATAAATACGGCACCTTTGAGAATTTTGCAGAAGGAAAAGATGGCGGAATTGATTTTAGGTGTTCTCATTCAAAGACGAAAATACTTATTGTTCAATGTAAAAAATATAAAAATGCCAGTGCCCTTATTTCGTCTCTTAAAAAAGAAAGTCAAAAGCTGCAGTATTTAAAATTAACAGAATATCTCCTCGTCGTTTCGCTTGACTTGACTCCTGGTAATAAAGAAAAGATTATAAATATATACAATGGGAAAATACCTAGCCCTGATCAGATTATTACAAATGGTGATCTTAATTATTTACTAAGGTTGCCGGCCAATAATTATATTGAATTCAACTATCCTGAACTATGGATGAACAGTATCAATGTTCATCAAAAGATATTTCATTTGGGCTTCTTACAGCACTCGGAATTTATAAAAGAAAAGATACAAGAATCTCTAAAAAACTTTGTTCCATATAAAGAATATTACAGCTTGATCGAGCACTATAAGACTAATAATATTGCTATTGTCACTGGTAATCCCGGCATTGGCAAAACAACTTTATCCCACGCCCTCATAGCACACTATCTCTATTTTGAGAAGTATCAGTTGATTGATCTTTCATATCGAACAATTCAGGAAGCGGAGTCTTACCTTTATACAACAAGCCCCTCCATTTTTCTGATAGATGATTTCCTTGGAAAGATTAAACTTGAAAAAGAAAATGATTATATTCAACTTCTTTTATACTTTATTGAAAAAATAGAGAAGGCGAAGGATAAAAAGCTAATCATTACATCACGCGAATATATCCTTAAGAAAGCCAATAGAGAATCTTATCCTGCCAATGAGATATCACAACGAATATTTCATTATGTCATAGAACTCAACTCCTTCACAAGAAGAATCAGAACTGAGATATTATGCAATCACCTCATGAATAGTGGACTGAAGTCCGATTTTATTGACAATTTCTTTCAGAACAATTTCAAAGCAATAATAGATCATAAAAATTATACCCCCCGCATCATCGAGCATTTGACCAATCCTATACTTTTAAAAAATGTTCAGCCCACAGAATACTTTACCTTCTTTTTACAGAATCTTCAAAAACCGGATGAAATATGGAAAATGGTGTACAATAATCTACCGAACGATCTCTATAAGTTGGTATTGCTTAACAGGTTCGTGATATCTGAACAAATCCCGATTAGTAAATTCGAAGAGTCTATAATGGTGTTTATAGAGAAATTAGATAAATTTCGACAATATAGTTATGACGACTTTGAACATATTATTAAAGAAATGGAAGGAACATTCTTCACCTTCCGGACTGAATACGACGAATTAGTTGACGAAGAATATGACGTAATCGAATTCCAAAACCCATCAATCATTGATTTTATAGATAGTTTTGTTTGGGAGAAAAAGAACTGGTTGCAGATGATTATGGGAAATGCTATCTTTTATGAACAACTATTCAATATGGAATTGTTGGAAGTAGTGGAAAAAGATGCGATTTTGTATGCAATATTTCGAAACCAGTTGATAAACAATTTTTCCACCCTCACAAATGCAGGATTCGGCTTTTTTAAATTTGATGCCCCAGATGAAGGCCTTTTTGAGTGCTGGAGGCCGGAACGACGCATTTATTATTTGCATGAAGCTATGTTTATTATTGATGTAAAAAAAGATTGGGAATTCGCCGAATTGTTGAAGACTGAGCTTTTTAGATACGAATTTGATGGTACTGAAAATATTTCTGAAAAAATATGTTTTCTTCAGGTGGCAAAGGATCTTATAGATGCAGACCTGATCGATGGGGAAGAAGCGGTAAGGCACTATACACAAGGATTTATCGATGATATCAAAGAGCTGGTCTTTTTGGAATACATGACCAGGGTCTGTAATAAACAAGTTTTAGCTATGATCAGGAAAAATAAAAAGCTTGTCAAAGAAGCAGACAACCTGTTCCTTATCCAAATTAAGCATCTGGATGAAATGGATTTTATTGATGTGATGGACTTTTACGACGATTACACTCAGATAAAATTTATTTTACCACTAACAAAAACGACTAAAAAACTTAAAGAATTGAACTATGATCAGTTGTCGAATAAGGCATTTAAAAGGTTAGAACGGTTGAGCGATGAAGAACCGGAAAATGAGGATATAAATGATAATTATAATGATATCGTAGACGAAGAGATAGATCAAATTATGATGAAAATTAAGAAATAGATTCATAATAAATATAACACTACTATTCAGCTTTGAGATCGAAAAACTGATTCCTGTACGGTTTCAAAGGCCAATTGTTGTACATGAAGCGATCTACCACCTGCTTTGCCCCAGGAAAACACACTCGTGCTATCTGATTCATGTTAGAAGCCATATCTAAAGTAATCTCACGCACCTGAAAACGTCGTTTGCGCGATAGTTTTAGCAATACATCTGATACAGTTTTCACATCTGTTCCTTTAATCATGGCAATAATGCTTCCTTTCCTGCCTTTAGCTTCCTTATTGATAAGGATGGTATATAGCTCGCCACGTGAAAGGCTTGTCTCATCAAGTCCTACATAAGCACCAATATTCTTCTCAAATAAGATCCAATCTTGTGCATGAGAGAGCTGATCCCATTCTCTGTAATTACTCAGATGATTCTTATATTGTGATTCAAGTTGCTTGGCATCCAATCGATAGTGCTCAGCCAATGAACTAATACTAATGGCTCGAGAGTCGATCCATAGCTTTTAAAAAAGACGCAAATTCAGAGGAGATTTGCGTGCCTTGAGCCATTAATTTCCAATTACGGGAGATGTATTTTTCTGTTGTATGATTGTACCATCTGCGTTTCTTTATATAAAGAATACAACTACGACCACGCATGGGATAATCATACATGCGGACTTCTTCATAGAATCCTTTACTTTTCAGTTTGTCGTTTTTATATTCCTCAGGAGGATTATTTTTCTCCTCGAAATATATTTCAACTTTGTCGGTAAACTCTTTGAATTGGGCCATATCGAAGTAATCAAACATGCCATCAGGAAAGATAAAGCGAAGGAAGGTATAGTAATTCATGTATAGTTTTGGTGCAAAGATAGCATATTAAGAATTAAATCCCCTCAGGATTTCAGTATGATCCATTTCTCCATATCTATATTCCTTAATTATTTTAGTTCCCTGAATTTACGGAATATGTGATAATTTATAAAATCATAATTCAATAAAAGAAGCCTTGATTGTTTATTTTTGTTCAGCTCACGGATCGTATTTTAATTATTTTCGCCCTAATTCATCTAAATAAGTGTATAACTCCGGCAACAAACTTCTTTTAAATTCAAACTGTGTTGCATGTTCTGGCAACATTTCAATTTCCACTTTTTCAGCTTTTACCCAGTAGGTATGTTGTGGCTGTTCTTTTAGTTTTATCGCACCTTTGCCTCGTAACCAAATCCAAATTGATTTACCTAATTGAGGTGTCGAAGTTTTACAGTTAGGATGCCATTTTCGGATATAGAGGATAAACTCATCGTTACCCATTGTGATTTTATTAATCATTATATTTAAAACATAGAATAAATACTATACTCAATACATTTGTAATATTGATGATGCATTCCGTTAGAGTCTTTTAAATGAATATGTTCGAAAATTAACTCTAAATCATTGGCGGGAAGCAATTGACCAGAATCGTCATACAAAATGCTTAATGCTGCAAGTCGGTTTTCTCGTAATTTTATACAATCTAATTGTAATATACTTATTACAGATTTTCCATGGGCATCTTTTGAAAAAATACTTCCGTCAGAAATGTTATATTCAAAGACATGATCAGACTTTTTATCTAAAGGTGTAAATGGTAAAATTGTATTATTCTTGCTAGCATCACAATGATTTGGGTAAGTATTATCGGTTTGTCTTTGAGTACGAGAATTGTTGCAAGAAACTAATAAGTTCTCGTATTCAGCAAGGAGTTCTTTATGGGTTTTAATCGGAAGAATGTGTTCTGCTGTATCTCCTGAATCATATATTCTACAATTGCAATAGCAACAAATATAACCTTGTTCTTCAATTAATTGTTTTTTGAGTTTTTTGTATTGACTTTGACGTTTTAGATTATTAAATAACTCCCTGCCTAAAGTCTGGTAATGAATCCCTGCTAAAATATCTTGTTTCCTATATTGTAAATTCGTAATTAAATTAACATAATCTACAGGTGCTGAAGTTTTAATTATTCTCTTCATTTTCCTATTATTTCTTTACGCTTAATAATTGATAATAATCGAATAATATATGAATCGTCATTATCATTCATGAGCAACTCCAAGTCTTGGATTAATTGTTTTGCTAATTCTAAATTATTATTATTTATATTTTTTTCTATCTCAATTATTCTATTATTAACGTTTTGAACTCTGATTGAAGAATTCATCGTTTGTTTCAAAATACTATTAGTCTCTTTACCATAGGTTGATTTGTTGTAAATAAAACTTTTACCATGTTTCATTGTGAGTAAATCACCATTTTTAATTGAAGATATCAATAATGGAGAATGAGACGTAATGATAATTTGATTATTATTTAAATTTTCTTCAAGATTCGGTAAAAACTCAACTTGCCATTTTGGGTGTAAAAATGTATCAGGTTCATCTAGGAGCAATAGGCAATTTTTATCACCCCATAAAATAGATAAGCCAGCTGTTAGTATCATTTGCTTTTCACCTTCACTCAATCTATTCAACTCAATTGTATTATTTTCTTTGTTTTTCCATGATAAAGATATATTCGACAATAGATCATTATACAAAAGGATATCAAACATCTCAAGAAAAAATAATTCTAGATTATTGGTGTTTATGTTATGAATCATATCTCTGAAATTTAAGACTCCAATATAATGAAAAATTATTTTTTTATCTTTAAACTCAGAGATATGAGAGTATTTATTCAAAATTCTCAGGAAATCATTAATAGCGCCATTACTTGCACCCCAAAAATCCTCAATCGGAGCTTTTTTCCAATTAGGCTCTTTTAATTCTATTTTTATATCGACTTCTAATGGATCAATATTTAATATTCGAGGAATACTATTATGTTCTTTTTTATTAGAAATCAATAAACATAAAAGTATTAATGATATATGATTATAATCAGAGTAAAAAAATGGTCTTTCTTTTGGAAGATTATTTAAGTTATAGCTGTTGCCTTCTTTTGTAAGTGATTTTCTATATTTTTCATCAAAATGGGAGCAGATATCGGAAATGTGTGTACTGATTCCAGCATAATATAAAACTATTGTATTTGGTAAAAATGCTTTGAACCCACCTATTCTCTTATATTTTTTTTCTGCTTCTTTTCTTGTTATATCTTCACCATCTATTGATATACTATGTTTAAATACTCCATCTTCTTCTGAGCTAGCTTGATATGAAATACTATTAATGACAATATTATGTTCTTTACCATTAATATTTATTGAATAATCAATTATATATCCCTCAATAAAATCATCATTGAGTTTATTTTCAACAAAATATTTATATAAATGTCCAAAAATAAGAGTAATCATTTCTATTAAAGAAGATTTACCGCTTCCATTCTCTCCTATAATAACAGATAATTTATTTTTAAACCTTATATCATTTCTTTTTAGAATGCCCCAATCTTCGATATGCAGATAATTTATTTTCATACTCCAAATATTTCTTTTTCAAATTCTTGTTGTGCAATAGCTCTATTAATCTCTGCTTGTTTCTTTATTTCTGATAACTTTAATCTGTGAGATCTTATTTTATTGACCAATTCATCTTGGAAACTCAAAGAATCAGGAATAGGCATCATAATTCTAAGTAGGTTATTTACACCTAATTCAGTCTGTTTGGTTGCTTGTGCTGATTTAATATCGTTTACCTGATTCTGTCCATAACTGCTATTAAACAGCTCAACGAAAAGTTCAGGATTCAGAATATTCTTGTTTATACGCAATAGTAGCATATGACTATCATATAAAAGTCGCTGATATTCGTTTTTTATATAAGTAGCTCTACCAATAGTTCCTTCACCTGTAGAATTAATCAGAATATCTCCTTCACGGGTAAAGAACTTCTCTTCAATAGATTCAAACCATTTATTATCGACATTTTTGGCAAATTTCAGATCTAAGGAATTCCACCTATTACATTTCTGATTAAGCATGAATGATGGAGAATATTCTTTATAAATAGGGCTTTTACCTCTAAATACATCAATTGAAAATTTTGAAACTGGATTGCTCTTGAATATTGATTTACTGTTTTTTCCTATTGTTTTGATTTTATCAATACCCCATTCCGAAATCTCATTAAAAGGAATAAACTGCAATCCTTTGTTTTTAGCTTCAGCTTTATTTTGTTCTAGTCCTAATTCTTCAAACAAATACTTTTCAATTTCCGAATCTAAATATTCTACCTTTTCTTCTAACTTTTTTGCTAGTTCGATCTTCTCATTATAAGCATTCACTATCCGTCTTTGCTCTTTGATTGAAGGAAGAGGAATTTTAATCTCATTTAAAAGTTGATCCGGTCTAATATATTTTCTATTGGTTGTTCCAGTTACAAAGCTGTCTAAATATTGCGTAACACCTTTATTCGTAAAAAGTATTTGCAAAAACTTTCTATCGACTTTTTGTGTGTCAATTTCGGCAAAAGTCATATTACTCGATGCAACTCCATCAGCTAAATCTTTAGTTATTATTCCAAATGCACCATTTTTTGTATCAACTTTGCACCAAAATAAATGATCACTTTTTGCTTGTTGATATTCTCTCATCTTAAGAGACTTACCCATTACAACTCTATTGACATAAGCTCCTTTTCCATAAGAACGAACGCCTAAAATTTTGTATTCAACTTTATCTTCAATTTTTACTTTATAAATATTAGCTTTCTTTAAAAAAGAACCAAACAAAACAAAAGGATGTTTTTTGTTAAACTCACTTGATTGAGGCATGTAATTCTTTACATCCCAACTTGATAGATCAATATATTTTACTATTGTGGTAAATGGTTTTGTCAATTCACTCATATTACTTTCCATAAAATTCCTGTGGCTCTCCTGCTACCATTCTGTAAATCTGATTATCTGAAGTAACATCATAGCTTACGGTTTCAAACTTATTTTTCCATAGTTGTTTGTTAGATGCATAAGCTTTAAATTCTTCAGCCAGAGGTTTTAATTCATTTTCTATTTCGGCTCCCGTACTGCTAATCCCTGCTTTTTCTACTTCGGCTATCGGTATCTCGTAATCAAAGTCACGCTTAATGGTGGCTTTTATGTCAGCAGTCATTCTTTCTTCCAGTTGTTTTTGTTCAGCCTTCCAAGGTTTTTTATCTTTAGCAGTAAGCGTTTTGTCTGCTAATTTTTCTTTGATGGCTTTGATCTGCTCAATGTACTTAGTGACAATTTCTTTTTCTGCTTTTCTAGTAATCCGTGCATATTCTGCTTTCTCTGTTTCGGAGAACTTCTTAAAGAACAATAAACTTGGTTTTACTGTAGCACCACTGGCTATGAATACATCTTGCGGTATGGAAGTAATTAACAGTATTTTGGCTTTACTTTCCACAAAATCGCGTACCTTTTGTAGGTTGGTATTATTCAATACACCTTCAGGCAACACTATACCCATACGTCCACCGGGTTTCAGCAGATTTAAGCAGCGTTCTATAAACAGTACTTCTGTAAGGGAACTCATTTCGCCTGTTTTATAAAGACTAAGTAATGACTTTCCGATATTGTCGTTTACTTGCTTTAAAGCCTTATCATAAGCCTCTCCGTAACGCTCGCGGTATTTGGCTATACGAGCTTCATCGGTATATTTATCAGCTTCGGTAATCTTTAGACTTTTTTCTACTCGTGAGCCGAAAGGCGGGTTGGTCAATATCAAATCAAAACGGTTTTCAAATATACCGTTTACATTCAGTAATCCATCGTTGTGATGTACACCTCCATGTCCGTCGCCGTGCATAATCATGTTCATCTTGGCTGTACGGCTCATACGTGGATTGGCATCTGTTCCGAATATACAGTCGTAGGAGAGAGTACGTACACGACTATTATCGTTGTTAATATCAAGCTCATAATTTAGTTTATTAAACAAATCAGTAACCTTTTCATCAATGTCGGCTTTTTGTTTTTTCGACATTTTAAGATATTCGTCATGATAGTATTCTGCTTTGATTTTCTCTTTGGCGGTATGTATTTCAGCTTCTATTTTGGCACGTACATATTCAAAGGTTTTAATCAGAAATCCACCACTACCACAGCAAGGGTCACAAATGGTTTCGCCTTCCATTGGGTCGAGTACATCCACCATAAAATCCACAATGGTACGTGGTGTGAAGAACTGGCCTAATTCACCACGGAATGTTTTTCCCAAAAATTGCTCAAAGGCTATCCCTTTTACATCGTCGGAAGTAGTAGAAAGGTTGTAAGTCTGAAGCTCTTTCACAATAGCTTCAAAACTATTTTCTCTAATTCGAAGAATTTCATTTGGTTCGAATAAATCATCATCCTTGAAATCAATTTTTGTTTTTTCAAATAGGTTCTGATAGAATGGGATGGCATCTTTAACCCCCATTTCTTTGTTCAATTTTTCGTAACTTTTTCTATTAATTTCAAATCTTTCTTTAGAGAAAATCTGACTTTCAGTATTTTCTCTTTCGTACCGTATTTTGATAAACAGAATTTTACTGATTTCGTCAAAAGCTGCTTCCGGAGACAGTTTGTCGTTGTTACGGATAATGTTATGGCATTTAAACAGCAATTTTGAAAATTCGTCACGAGTAAACGCTTTGGTCTGTTTCAGTAACTCTTCAACTTTTTTACTGTTATTAGCAATCTGAGCATTGGGTATATCTACAATTTCGTCCAGCTTTTTAGGCAGTGTGCCTTTCAATACTCTGAAAATACGTGTTTCTTTCAGGTTAGTAGTCACAAAGAAATCTGCCCCTGCCCACGAAGCATAATTATAACCCTGAAAATAATCTTCTTCACGTACGGTAATATGCTCCGCTTTGCATTCCACCACAATGATAGGACTCTTGCTTTCCTGTTTGTCATTTGCGTTTCTCCAAATAACAATATCGGCACGTGCACTTCCTTGACCGCGTTGCGAGTTGCTCACCTGTATTTCCTGATCCATTTGGTCTAATGAAAAGCCGTAGTTCTTCACCAATCGGCAAATGTATTCCTGACGAACTTTCTCTTCGGGCTTCATCACCAACCATTTGTCCTTCAAAGGAGCAAATATCTTGTTGTCTTTAATCTGAACTTCTAATGACATATTATTGGTTTCCTTCTATTTATTGTTTACTTTTATCAACCCCAAAGTTACAAACTATTTCTTTAAATCTAAACAGTTTTTGTTAATAAGGTTCTTGGCAAAGGTCTTTTTGGAATGATATGTGCATAATACTAGTTTAATTTTATCGTTTTATAATCATTTATTTAGGAGTTTATATCTATTGAATAAATTAGCCTGAATATTATCTTTCTCTTTTTATATTTCTTGTGGATGGATATTCACAATTAAATTCCAGAACTTTTCTTATCTTACTTTTAAAGTAAAACATATCTTTGCATGCATTAAATTAAAGAACAATGAAAAACTTACAAAAGATAATTTTTACAGCAATGGGGTTCTCATTATTTTCTATTGCTGTAAATGCACAAGTAAAAGAGCTTATCCCAATGGTAAACATCCCAGCCGGGAGTTTTTATATGGGAGGAACAGGTATTGGAGAGAACTTTGATGAAGCTCCGGTACACAAAGTGGTTATCTCTCATCCTTTTCGACTTGGAAAAACAGAAATCACAAATGCACAGTATGAAGAGTTTTGTCCCGAACATAAAGTACTTCGTGGGAAGAATGGGCTTTCTAAAGCGGATGATGAAGCGGTGATCTTTGTCAGTTACAACGATGCAATGGCTTTTTGTAAGTGGCTGAGCAAGAAAGAGGGAAAGACTTATCGTTTGCCTACTGAGGCTGAGTGGGAGTATGCTTGCCGTGCGGGTAGTTGTTATCCTTTTAGTATGGGCGACGGACTGCCGGCTGTCTATCTTAAAGATCAGAGAATAGTGAGAGATTATCAGTCTGTTTCATTAAAGGTAGGACAAACACCAGCTAATGCTTTCGGCATTTATGATATGCATGGAAATGTGGAAGAGTGGTGTAACGACTGGTATGGTCCTTATTCTTCAGAGGTGCAGACTGATCCTGTGGGGCAGAGTAGGGGCGAGTTCAGAGTTACACGTGGAGGAAGCCACAGCACACCTGAAACTTTTTTGCGTAGTTCGAACCGTATGGCAATGATTCCTGAAGATAAACATGCTTTGACCGGTTTTCGTATTGTACAGGCTGAGTATCCGGCAAGTAAACCGCTTACTACCATTGAGACTGCTTTGAATAGTGAACAGGTATCGCTGGCAAAGGCTGTCTGGAAGAAACAAGATAAAGAGCCGTTGTTTATGGCTCCTATTCCTTTCGTTGTAAAGCCCGATTGTTCTTCAAAAACTCCTTTCTATCAGCATAATCATCAGCCGGCTATTACCTGGTGTGATAATGGTGACTTACTTGCTATCTGGTTCTCTGCCGAGCATGAGAACGGGCGTGAGATGGCTGTACTTGCTTCCCGACTGCGTGCCGGAGCTAAGGAATGGGATGAGGCATCGCCTTTCTTTAAGGTACCCGACAGGAATATAACCGGATCGGCTTTGATGAACGATGGTAACGGTACGCTTTATCATATTAATGGAGTAGAGGCAGCGGGCGACTGGCAGAACTTAATGATGATTCAAAGAACAAGCTGCGATAATGGAAAGACATGGACTTCTGCACGAATAATTGAGCCCGAACATGCAAAGCGTCATCAGGTTATTGCCGGAACAATAAAGACGAAAGAGGGTTGGTTTATTCAGTTTTGTGATGCAGGACCGGGTGGGAAGGATAGTACGGCTGTGCATATCAGCAAAGATGGCGGACAGACCTGGACTGATACCGGAGGTACTATTGCCGGAATTCATGCGGGTGTGGTACAGCTGAAGGATGGAAGGCTGATGGCTTTCGGACGTAATAATAACGTTGCCGATTCAACGGGCAGGATGCGTATGCCAATGAGCATTTCTAGTGACGTGGGAAAAACGTGGACCTATTCCGCTTCTGAGTTTCCGTC
The DNA here is from genome assembly GCA_963667395.2 of Bacteroidaceae bacterium. GTDB lineage: Bacteria > Bacteroidota > Bacteroidia > Bacteroidales > Bacteroidaceae > Bacteroides. Next base: position 1,335,391 of record CAXXJL010000001.1, on the reverse strand, counting down.
TATTGAAGGTCAGCAGCGACTTGTTTTAAGACGATTGGATGAGGGGCCACTTCTGCTTATTTCGTTTACGGATCATCCCTTGCGTACAGCTCCTTCTGAGCGTGGAATGATTTTCAAGGATAAAAATGGAAAGGAATTCCAGGGATATGGCATGTATGCAGCCTTATCTTTTGATGAGGGCAAGACATGGGCGGTGAAGAAATTACTTACTGATGGTGTTTCTCGTTACTTGAATGGTGGCGCATGGACACAGTTCTTTGAAATGGATGCCACTCATGCCGAGCCGCGAGGCTATCTGGCTGCTACACAGACACCGGATAATGTGATTCATCTGGTAAGTAGCAGGCTGCATTATCGTTTTAATCTCTCCTGGTTATTAAAAAATGCAGATTGATCTGCTACCTGCTACTAAACTGTATATAATGTATTGATATATAATGATCTAATTTAGTAGCAGATACTTTTATTTTACAAGTTATCTGCTACTAAATGCTATTATCTGCCACTAGTTTAGTTTCTCTTTCCGAATTACATCATTCTCACCGATTATGACGTTTCCTTTTTAAAGTTATACAATATGACTCTTTTGGAAAATTAATATCCTGATATTTAGAACTTTAATATTGAAAGTTGGAAAGTAACTGCATGATAATAAGTACTTCTCTCTTTTATATTTAGTGAGTTCTCTATTGAGAGCTTACTAATTTTATTAGATAAAAGTCTTTATCTATTGGTGAATGTAATGTTGTATGTAATTTAGCAGCGATTTCATATAGTGATAAATTTATCACTATATGAATAATTTAGCGCTACTTGTATATACTTTTTGTATGTCGTAACTTTGCATCGGTTAAAATAGTTGCCATCACTGCTTATTTCGTGTAATAATTTGGATAAACAAATAGTGATAAATAATCAAGGAAACCCAAATATGGAAAATCAAAACTTAATAAATGGAGGAGAATAAGAAATCATGTTTACAAATATCAAAATAAGCAATCAGGAGATTAAAAACAGAATAGTAAGAAGTGCGACTAATGACCATTTAGGTAATAAGGATGGTACGGTTAGCGATAAACAAATAGAGCTGTATCATGAATTAGCCAGCAATAATATCGGATTGATTATTACCGGTCATATTTGCGTTAGCGAAAAGAATAGAGCCGATGAAACACAATCCTTAGTAAGTGATGATAAATATATTTCAGGGCTAAAAAGAATTAGTGACGAGGTTCATAAACATCAAAGTGTTGTTTATGGGCAGATATCACATGCCGGAATTAAAGGATATTTAAATCCAGTAGATTTTAATGATTTAAACATTGATGAAATTAATACAATCATTCAACAATTTATTAGTGGTGCAAAGCGTCTGGAACAAGCCGGATTTGACGGTGTACAAATACATATTGCTCATGGCTATTTCCTTTCAGGTGTATTGGATAATACTATTAATCTGCGTAATGATTTGTATGGCGGTAGCGATGAAAATAGAATAAGGATGATTAGCCAAATTATTCAAGGCATCAAAATAGCATGTAGTGACTCTTTTGGAGTAATTGTTAAGATGAGTGCCAATAACCAACAATTGAGTGATTATGATACTCATTTGCTATATTATGCAAACACATTAAAGCAATTAGGTGTGGATGCTATAGAGCTTAGTGGCAGTGATTTTTTTAGAAAAGATAAAGATGAAACTGTTTACTATTTAAAACAAGCTTTATTGATTAAAGAAAATATTGATATTCCGGTAATATTAGTTGGAGGCATCAACTCTGTTGAAACCATTAACGAAGTATTAGATAAGGGTATTGATATGGTGGCGCTATCAAGAACGTTTATTGTGGAGCCAGATTTTATTACAAAGATAATGAACGGTACTGAAAAGTCTAAATGTTTGCACTGCAATCAATGCTTTGTGATATTCAAAAAGAAGTTTAAAAACTGTGTGTTTCTAAAAGAAAATGAACAACTAGCTACTAGTTTTAAGTAATTAGATCTAATTATTGATCTGTTTGGTACATCCTTGTACCTTTAAAATTAATCATTAACTATTTTTTTGAAATTATGATGAAAATTGAAGTATGGTCGGATTATGCCTGCCCTTATTGCTATATCGGTAAACACCATCTTGAACAAGCACTGTCAGAGTTTAAACACGCCGATGACATTGAGGTGGTTTTTAAAGTTTTTGAATTAGATCCGGAAGCGGGCAAGGAAGTAACGACAACTACGCAGAGTCGCATCGAGCGTAAATACCGTAAAAGTCCACAGGAAGCGAAGCGTATGATTGATTATATTGTATCAATGGGTGCCAGGGTGGATTTGGATATGCGATATTACAACGTGTTATACACCAACACTTTTGATGCACACCGGCTGACAAAGTTTGCTGAAACAAAAGACAAAGCTGCCGAAATGAGCGAAAGGTTATTTCGTGCTTACTTTACTGATAATCTACCATTGGCAGACCATGAGGCACTGTTGAATATTGCCATGGAGCTAGGATTAGATCGAGATGAAACCCAGGCTATGTTAGAGTCTGATGCATTTGCACAAGAGTCCAGAGAAGATGAATATCTTGCAGGCCGCTCAGGTATTAACTCCGTTCCTTGCTTTGTTATTGACGGGAAGGAAACGTTTGTAGGTGCCCAACCCAAAGAGCACCTGCTGAAGGCTATCGAAATGTTGTGGGCCGAAAAAGATGCTGCAGTGATAAAACCTGATGATGATGTCTTAGCTTGCGGAATCGATGGATGTTCGATATAGTAATTTTGTCCCAACAATATATAAGTTAGGTGAAGCTAATCTTCTTTAAAAGCTGACATTTAAGATATTATATCTGAAGATGTATAAATTATATTAATGGTAAATACCTATAAATCACTTGAATGGCGCTTCTTTTTAAATATTTGCTAACATAGATAAATAAATAAATGGTAAACTCATCTCTTTCGTTACAACATGTTATCAGAGCATCAAGCTTGTCTAAAGATGCACCGTTATTAATCATACTTCATGGCTATGGTAGCAATGAAAACTATTTTCTTTCGTTTGCTAATGAATTACCTGAAGAACTTTTTATTATTTTTGTACGTGCACCATATAGTCTGCAACCATACGGAAATGCTTGGTACTCTATAAATTGGGGCTCAGAACAAAGTAAATGGGGCGACAATAATCAAACTAAACAATCAAGAGATTTAATTGCGAATTTTATTGATGAAGCAATAGCCACTTATCCTGTAAATAAACATAATGTAACACTTTTAGGATTTAGCCAAGGAGCCGTTTTAGGTTATGCGGTAGCTTTAACCTATCCAGAAAAAGTCAAAAATATTATTGCGTTAAGCGGGTATATCAATGAAGATATTTTGTCTGAAGATATTAAGACAAAAGGCTATAGTCATTTAGATTTTTATAGCTCACATGGTAGTGTAGACCAAGTAATTCCTGTAGAATGGGCAAGACAAACGCCTGTCTTTTTAAGTAACCTAGCTGTTAAACACAAATATTCTGAGTTTCCTGTGGGGCATGGTGTAGCAACTCAAAATTTTCATGAATTTAGAGAGTGGTTATCTAAACGTATTTAATAAAATTATTTCTTGGCTTTGTTGGAAAAAAATGCATTATTCAAATACTAAATATCTTTAGAATAAGCAGTAGAGATTTAATGTATTACACAGTGAAAGATAAAACACCAAAAGGTCAGACTTACATCTGTGTAGTCTGACCTTTTGTCGTTTTATCGATTCTTTAAAATATATCTTTGTATAATTCACGATGCTGAGTTCCCCATTTACTCATCAACGAAATAATAGGCAATAAAGATTCTCCTAATTCGGTTAAGAAATATTCAACCTTCAAAGGAACAACGGGATGAATGATTTTATAAACAACCCCCATTTTTTCTAGTTCATTAAGTTGCTGAGTTAAGACTCTCTTTGAGGCTATTGGAATAACACGTTGCAACTCCATTGGTCTATGGTATCCATCGTTTATTCTGTTAATCAACCAAGGCTTCCATTTACCACCAATTATATTCATTGTGATTTCAATTCCGCAATCTAAATTTATAGGTATTTTTCGTTCATACATAACTTTATCTTTCCTGTTCAGACACAAAAGTAATAATAAATAGCTAAAAATCAGCATTGTGGTAAGATTATCACTGAGCTGTAGCTTAATTTTAGTGGCAGATGAAACCATTTAGTAGCAGATAGAATGATCATAATTTATCTGCCACCGCCGCAAAGCCTATTGGTAATCACTTTTAGCTTTTTTAGTGGCAGGTAGCAGTAACTTTTTGTTTTTTCGTAATAAGTACGGGTTATATGAATTTGTAATTCAGAGTAAAAATTCTCTTTTTTTATAAATTAATTGGTACTTAATTGATGTTAAATTAATATTTTTATGTATGTTTGTCACTTGTAAACCATTTATATATCATAAAAATGTATCCATTAAAATTTAAACCTATCCTTAAACAAACATTGTGGGGCGGTGATAAAATTATTCCTTTCAAGAATCTTTCTGAAAATTTGCCAAATGTAGGCGAGAGTTGGGAATTGTCGGGTGTACCGGATAATGAATCAGAAGTTGCTAACGGCGAATTTAAAGGGATGACCTTGGGCCAGTTAGTAAGAATGTTTCGCGAAGAATTAGTAGGCGAAAGCAATTATGCCCGGTTTAATTCTACATTTCCTTTGCTAATTAAGTTTATTGATGCTCAGCAGGATCTGTCTATTCAGGTTCATCCTTCTGATCAGTTAGCAAAGCGACGTCACAATTCGATGGGTAAAACAGAAATGTGGTATGTAGTTGACGCTACTCCTGGTGCAAAACTTCGTTCGGGATTCTCTCAGGAGATTACACCTAAAGAGTATAAAGAAAGAGTTATGAACTCTACCATTACAGAGGTACTTCAGGAATATTCAATAAAAAAAGGAGATGTATTCTTTCTTCCCGCAGGTCGTATTCATAGTATTGGTGCCGGATCTTTTATTGCTGAAATTCAGCAGACATCCGATATCACTTATCGTATTTTTGATTTTGACAGAAAAGATGTAAACGGAAACCCCCGTGAACTGCATACTGAACTGGCAAAAGATGCTATAGACTATGAAGTACTTGATGATTACAGAACTCAATATGAGGCTGTGAAGGATGAACCGGTGGAACTGGTAGCTTGTCCTTACTTTACAACCTCGCTTTATGATATGACGGAGACTATTTCGTGTGATTACTCAGAACTGGACTCTTTTGTTGTTCTAATTTGCATGGAGGGCGCTTGTAAGGTAGTTGATAACGAAGGTAATGAAGTTCAGCTCCAAGCTGGTGAAACTGTTTTATTATCGGCTTCAACAATGGATATAACCATTATACCCGAAGGTTCTGCTAAATTGCTGGAAACATACGTGTAACTTATTATAATCTGTATAAAAGAAGAGAGGAATCTGTGTTAATAGATTCCTCTCTTCTTTTTATGCTTTTGTTCCTATTAATATTTAGCAGCTTCTGCTATCTTTTTAGGAATATCGGTGTTCTCTAATTTTCCGTGGAATAGTTCAGATCCAGCTCCAATGGCATAAACAGGAACATATCCTGCAGAGTGACCTCCACTGGCCCAGCTAATATTAGCAATTTGATTTAAGATTTGTTTTGCAAGCGCTGCCATTGGTTCATCTTTGAAATATTCACTCTCTGTAAGTTTAACTTCTTTCCCTAAGAATGAACGGATGTATTCTTCTTTTAAAAGTTGTTCTTGCTTTTCCGTTAGAGTTACTTTTCCCCAGAACCCCATATTCTCACTTAACAGATCTTTTATATCGTTCCAGGTTACGTTATTTTGTTTGTCTTTTCTTAGTTTATTAATCTTTGCAGAGAGCCCAACTTCAGAAACCTTCTGATTTTCCAATACTTTTAAATTTAAACTATATTTCCCTGTTCCAAGTGCAATCCCTCCGGTTTCGTGATCGGCTGTAATTACAATGAGAGTTTCATTTGGATGTTTTAAATAAAAGCTATATGCTATTTGTACTGCATTATCCATATCTGTCACTTCATTAAATGCTGTTGCTGCATCATTGCTGTGACATGCCCAGTCAATCTTTCCACCTTCAACCATTAAGAAGAACCCATTTTTGTTTCCTTTTGTTAGGAAGCTAATTGCACTTTCTGTTATTTGACTAAGAGTTAAATCGCCTGGTTCCCGGTCTATTGCATAAGGAATGGAATGCATATCAGCACCTTCTTTTTGCATAAGAATCATTTTAGAGGCATTTTTGTTTTTTGCTTTAAAATCATCATATCCTTTTGCAACAGTGTAGTTGCTTTCCTTAAATAAGTTATATATTTCAGGTGCATTCTTGTCTTTAGGATTGGTTGGTTTTAGAAATCCGGCTCCTGCATAAAAATCAAATCCAGTCTTTGGAAGATCTGTTGCTATCTCATAATACATGTTTCTGTCAGGTTGGTGGGCATAAAAACAAGCTGGAGTTGCGTGATCGATGCTTACACTGGTTGTAATCCCAACTTTTTTACCCGCTTTCTTTGCTTTGACAGCCACACTATACAATGCTGTTTTTTGAAGACTGTCCATCCCAATTGTTCCATTTTTAGTCTTTATGCCTGTAGCCAATGCTGTACCTGCGGCCGCAGAACATGTTACAGAGTTATAAACGGAATAAGTTGAAGCAAACGTGGCGGATGGGAATTTTGAGAAGCTTAGAGGTTTTACTCCAATTTTTCCTTCTTTTTGGGCAAAATACATTTCAGTTCCATTAACTTGGTTTACTCCCATTCCGTCTCCGATAAAGTAAAATACGTACTTTGCTGTTTTAGTTTGTGCATAGCATTCGGTTTGCGCGAAGAAAAATCCCGCAATTAAGGCGAATGCCAAAAGATAAGATTTTGGTTTCATTCTTAGATATTTTATAAATAATGAATATTAGACAAAATAGATAGCGACGGGTTTAACCGTACAATGCAAAGTTATCTATTTTTTATGGAAGTATTTGCGAAATTTTCTTATTAATTTAAATCCGAGAATGATTCCATTAAAGAGAGTTAAGCCGGTTTTAAAATTATTCATAAAAGAACTACCCGAGGTGATATGTGTAAAAGGTGATACTATTTCTGCTGAGGTGGCAGTAATTTTGTCCTTCTGAATTGCAATTCTTTGCTTCAATTCAGCTTTTTTCTTGGTAATATCCGCTAGTGTTATGTGTTCCATAAGGGATGGTGTATGTGTTATCTTCATAAATTATTTGTTTGAGTCTTTCAGGAATAGGTTTGTTAGAAATCTGACCAAAGGATTGGTTATTAACTTATTCCGGAAATATACTATACAAGCCATAATTAAAATGCAAATAACGGAAATGATAGCGAAACTTATAGTTAGTCCGCCTACCAAGGGTTCCAGAATATAGGCAAAGGAAAAAAGAAGATAGAATAAAGTCACCATGCACAGAATGATTAATATAAAGGTCATAATAAGTGTAGAAAGCAGAATGGTTAATTTTTCTACGAATTGCAACTTTGCATAATCCTTTTGTAATATCGCATACTCTTTGATCTCAGCGATAAGCTGTCTGATATTATCTATTGTATTATTCTCTGTGGACATGGTGACTTTATTTTAATTCATTCAGCTCCTTCAGAACTAATTTCTGCGGCAATTTCACTAACAAGATCATTCATTTCGCTTCGGTTAAGTTTTATACCCTTTTTACGAAGGATTTCAGCAATCTTGTTTCTAGTGTCTTCTCCTTTTTCCGGGGCAAACAATACACCAAGTGCAGCACCTATGGCTGCGCCGCCTAATAAGGCAGCAAAAACATTAAGATTCTTCATAGATATTGCTTTTAATATGTTAATACAAATCTAATAATTTATTAGATAAGTTGTTCTACTTTTAAAACAATTATTTCTATTAGAAGGTTTTAGATTCAGAAAAATTATTTTGTGATTTTTTTCTGAACCGTTTTTTGTCTGCGCCAGAAATCTCCGTTGCTTTTGCTACCGTGGTATTTTTTATTTTCCTTTGCCTGATCTTTGATCACCTCTTTCTTTTTTTCAATGGCAATGGTTGTCTCAGTTGAGATAAATGCGTGATTTGCTACAACAGGAATTCTTATGCCAATTAGTTTCTGAATATCCTTTAAATAAGGTAGTTCTTCGGGTTCACAAAAAGCAATAGCTACGCCTTCGTGACCTGCACGTCCTGTTCTTCCTATACGATGAACATATGTCTCGGGAACATTTGGAAGCTCATAGTTTATTACGTGTGATAGTTGATCTACATCAATACCTCTGGCGGCAATATCTGTTGCGATAAGTACCCTGAGTGTATGATCCTTAAAGCTGTTAAGTGCGCGCTGACGGGCATTCTGAGATTTGTTTCCGTGAATAGCTGCAGCTTCAGTACCTTCCTTGACCAGTAATTTAGCTAATTTGTCTGCTCCATGCTTGGTTCGGGTAAAAATAAGAACTGATTCTATCTCTGGATTCTTCAATAAAGAAAGAAGTAAATGATTCTTGTCCTTCTTGTCAACAAAATAAACACTCTGTTGAATCATGTCTACTGTAGATGAAACCGGAGCCACTTCTACTTTTTCCGGTTGGAAAAGAATAGTATTTGCCAACTTTGCTATTTCGGGTGGCATGGTTGCCGAGAAAAACAGAGTCTGACGTTTCTTTGGAAGCAAAGGAAGTATGCGTTTAATGTCGTGAATAAATCCCATATCAAGCATACGATCGGCTTCATCGAGTACAAAGAATTCCAATGTTTTCAGTGAAATGAATCCCTGATTAATTAAATCCAGAAGTCTTCCGGGAGTTGCGATCAAAACATCGACACCTCTTCTTAAAGCATCGGTTTGAGATTTTTGAGGAACGCCTCCAAAAATAACTGCATGGCGTACTCCTGTGAAACGTCCGTAAGAATTAAAACTTTCGTCAATCTGAATTGCAAGCTCACGGGTAGGAGTTAACACAAGTGCTTTAATTCCTTTGTTTTTATCCGTTTTATATAACTTTTGTAGGATTGGAATTGAAAAAGCTGCAGTCTTACCTGTTCCGGTTTGTGCACAGCCTAATAAATCTTTGCCTTTTAATACGATTGGAATGGATTGTTCTTGAATGGGAGTTGGTGAGGTGTAACCCTCTTCTTGTAAAGCCTTTAAGATAGGGCTTATAAGGTCTAATTGTTCAAATGTCATTTAAAATAATTGAAGTAGCCTCGCGGCTGGTATATATTAATTTGACAAAGATACGCCAAAGTAGCGGGGGTTAGAGGAAAATCTTGAATAGTTAAGAATATTTAACTAAGGAGCTAGCCTATTGTATTTAATTATATTATATCTTTGCTCTACACCTTTTTTAAGAAGACTCTAGATTCTATTTAAAAATACTCTAAGTTTTCTTATAGGAAGGTCTACACCTTTTTATTTATTCTCTACGAAGAAATAACTTAAATATTTAGATATATGAGTATTCAATACAGATTAACGCCCATGCGCGACAACATTAGTGAGAATCCCAAACAAGGATTCTATGCACAAGTGGTTACTAAAGGCACAATTGATACGCGGGAACTTTGTAAAGCCATTTCTGAGAAGTGTTCTTTGAATGTGGCAGATATGAAAGCGGCAATTGAGGCACTTGCGCAAACCATTGAAGATAAACTTCAGGATGGTTATAATGTTAGCATCGATGAACTGGGAACATTCTCTGTTTCGGCCGAATCGCGTACCGTACAAGATAGTGAAGAGATTCGGGGGCAATCGGTTAAAGTTAAAAATATAAATTTTCGCCCTTCCGTAAGGCTCAAAACTACAATGAAAACATCTAAGTTTGAAAGGGTTTCCGGAAAGAAGTAATAATAGATAAAAAAGAGATGAAAAATAAGATTATCTTTATAACCGGATCAACCAGTGGGATAGGTGAGGGCTGTGCTCGTAAATTTGCCTCCAAAGGATCTGATCTTATCCTTAACGGACGTAATGAAAGTAAACTTCTTCAACTAAAAAATGAATTGGAGAAGAAGTATGGAATTGAAGTTCTTCCGCTTGTTTTTGATGTGCGCGACCGAAATGCTGCTACCCAGGCTTTTGGCTCTTTAAGTGGGAAATGGCAAAATATAGACGTCCTTATTAATAATGCTGGACTTGTTTTTGGGGTGGATAAAGAATATCAAGGTGACCTCGATGAATGGGATGTTATGATTGATACCAATATCCGTGCTCTGCTATCGATGACGCGAATGATTACTCCAGGGATGGTGAAAAGAGGTAAGGGGCACATTATTAATATAGGGTCAATTGCAGGAGATGCTGCTTATCCGGGTGGAAGCGTTTATTGTGCAACAAAAGCCGCTGTGAAAGCATTATCCGACGGATTACGTATAGATCTAGTTGATACTCCTTTAAGAGTGACAAATGTTAAACCAGGCATGGTAGAAACTAATTTTTCGGTTGTTCGTTTCCGCGGAGATAAAGTAAAAGCAGATAATTTCTATAAAGGTATTAAGCCTCTGACAGGAGCTGATATTGCTGAAACTATCTATTTTGCAGCCTCTGCACCCGAACATATTCAGATAGCTGAAGTTCTTATTATGCCTACAAACCAGGCAACCGGAACTATCTCTTATAAAAAAACTGAAGCATGAGAAAGGCTTTGAACATATTCTTCTTTACTCTGTTGATTACTTTAGTATCATCTTGTTCAGGCGAAGAATCTCGTTTGGAAAATAAGTGGCAACTTCGGCGGTATGAAAAAGCTGATGGAGCAGTACAAGGTGAAGATAGTGTGTTCTATAACTTTATGAAAGAATCATTCTCGGCCATTTGCATACTTTCTGATGGGAGTTATACAACTATCTTTGGCAACTATTCCTTTAATGGAAATGAATTGATAATTACCGTTCTGCCCGAATCCGCCAGTGGTCCTGTTTATGAACGTTATTTGAATTGGAAAAATGGTAGCAGAATATTCCATGTAGACGAATTGTCGTCTACAGTTTTACAATTAAATTTTAATGGAGAAAAATCAATATTCAGAAAATATTAACCTGAAATTATTAATTAAAACAGAAAATAAATTATGAAAAAATTAGCAGTATTAGGAACGGGACTATGTATCGTTCTTGCGTTTACTTCATGTAAATCAGGTGAAAGTGCCTACAAAAAAGCTTATGAAAAGGCAAAACAACAAGAACTTGCTGAACCAAAAGTGTCAGAACCGGTAGAAGTAGCTCCTGTTGCAGATGTTCCAATTGTAAAGAAATCAGTAGTTGCCCCTTCAACAAACAATGGTGCTCGTCAGGAAAGAGTAACAGTTCAAGGAAACGGTACATTGCTCGAATTTAGTGTTGTATGTGGCAGCTTTCAAACTAAAGCAAATGCAGATGCTTTGCATGAAGATATGATTCAAGCTGGATATAAGTCAGTTATTGCCCTTAACCCAGATGCCAACATGTATCGTGTTATTGTTAGTACTTTCGCTGATAAAGCTTCTGCTGTTGCGGCACGAGATGCTTTTAAGGCTAAATATCCAAACAGAAAAGATTTCCAGGGAGCTTGGATTTTACAAAGAGTATTTTGATGAATTTTTGTTGATATTACATAGAAAGATTCTTTCTGTGGTGAAGGCAGGAGCTGTGAAGTTCTTGCCTTTTTTTGATGTGTTGTGTCTCGTTCTTTGGTATAATCAAATTACTTGTATATTCTGAGAGGTTGCACTGATAGCTGCCGTTATCTCTGCAATGAAATATCTGGTCCCATCAATTTTGATTTAACCGCAAATTACAAGTAACTTAAATTCAGTTCAGTTCAAATTAATTAAATTTTAATCGCGCATCTCATGCATCTCACGCATGTAGCAATTAAATATCTACTAATCAATGCAATAAAAATCTTGTAATTAGTGCGTAAGAAGCGCGTGGCTTATATATAGTCACGCACCAGCAAATGCTCCTTAATCTCTATATTTTAAACCTCCCGGTAATCGCATTGGCCGTTCAATATCAGTCTTAATCAATGCCAAGCCGGCTTAGGAATAAGAAAAATATTGCCAATCAGTTCTAGCAATAACCAAATAAATTGTAAACCCAATCGGTTCTTCATCACTTTAGTTGAAAGCTTTTGTTTGTGAAGATCATTTTCCTTTTTAGCAGTTCCAAGCTGGCCCTTCCGTACATTATTCTTTTTATAGCTTTAAGTTTATTCACGAACCCCTCAACAATTCCATTTGATACGGGGTAAATGATAGCATTCCTAACAGCTTTAATATCTAATTTTATTCCTATGATAAACGTTCTCAATTTAGAGAGAGTTGTATTTCTATGTTCTTCAATCCATTGATCCAATAGTTCAGCTTTGTTGCCCATAATTACTTTATAGAACGATTCCGCTGCTTTATATAAAGATTCAAACCATTTAAGTCCCATTAATATGCCCATTAAATATTTATCTTTTTCATTCAGTTTGTATTCTCGTATACTTTTGAAAACAACTGCAGATATATTTTTTACAGGAATTAATGGTTCCCGGTTGTCAACCGGTTTTTCCTTTCTGATATATCCAACTTTCTTAACTCTTTTTCGACTGAGATACTTGTAATGGTAATAGAATGGAGTAATGCTTCCTTCAAAGCCTTTATTTAGTATATCCTCATAAATGTCTTTCAATGTTTCCCCTTTGGCATATTCATTCTCCACATACTGATCATATTTGTAATATTCATTTCTCGCATTGCTTCTTCTTTTAGGGAGTGTCTTATATTGCATGTATTTACGAACCGTTTGTCTGGCAATGTGCAATTTTCTTGCAATTGCATTGATTTTAAACCCCTTAAACTGTAGCTCTTTTACTTCATTAAACATATTAATTCTGGGATCGCTTTTTTGCTCAAGTTCGATGGACGTTTCAGAGAATACCTCTGACTCCTCCGATGTGGTTTCACTCATAGTTACGTCTTCCGGGCGAATTGCATTTCTATAATCCGAATAATTATCGATTATTACTTTGGTTACACAATCAGACATATTCTTTACTAAATGAAATCTGTCGGCAACTTCCGCTATTCCTCTTCCAGTATTAGCTATAGCCGAAGAATAATTAGTGGATCGGTCACGGCTGACCAAATTTACATCGGTATGTTTTCTTATCCAACATTCAAAACTATCTGTTTCTCTGTCAGCAAGCAAATCAATTACGTCTCCCGTCTTCAAATCAACAAGGATGCTCCCATAAGTTACCCCCTTGCGAAAAGCCCAATCATCTACGCCAACAGCTGTTACTACTCCACAATCAGGTATAATCATCCGATAGATTGTTCTTAGAACAGTGCTTGGACTCACCGGGATCTGCATCGATTTCAATAACAATCTGGTATTTATGGCGGACATTTTTACGCCAAGATTACCAATAATAGTTTCACAACGTTTAGTGCGCCTTCTATATCTGCATATTTCATCCCCGGGTTGTTCCGCGAAAGTTTTCTTAGAACAAATTGTATTCTTGCAGAAAAACTTACGAGCTTGAAAAAGTATATTGACTTTGCGGTTTAGAACAGGTAAATCTCTCAGAGTTCGGATATAAACACTATGTACCTTATAACTTATCGCTCCACAATATGGACAAATGCCATATATTTCTGAGGATTTCAAATACATATAAATCACTGCGTCTATAACCCTTAATGATTCGACATGAAGCATTGAAGATTTGAAAATTTCGTTGAAAGGTTGTATTGTATCGGAAAAAGTTTCTGTTGTTTTGGAGCTCTGCTTTAGAGTTTTATTGTTATATTTGTTCTTGTTAGGATATTTAGGCATTGATTTATTCTTTTTGTTTAGCGATATAAAGATACAAAATAAACGCATAACATCCTAACTATTAAATATATATATAATGATATATGTATACAGATCAAACGCCATACATATGTTCCAAAATCAAAAAGAACATAAAGATATAATCTTCAACTAAAGTGATGAAGAACCACCCAATCCAGTAAAGGTCAAAAATGGTTTAATTATTTCACCTCCACCCGGGTGTACCCACCACCTCCATCCGGGTCTGCCACTAGCTTAAATCCGGGTGTACAGACGGTGTACATCCGGGTGGAAGTGATATTATTTCAATAAAAAAACGCACATATATAAAGTCCGATAAAATAGTTCTCGTTTTATTTTTGAAAACAGACACTCTATAGCTACACCATACTGTGATTATCTATATAATAAGTGTAATCTCTAACTTTTTACTACATCACGATTTTATTTAGGGTCGTCTTTTTCATAAACGTTCATTTTTGGAGGTTTGCTTCTACACATTTGAATGCTTTTTTGTTACCTTCTAACTAAACAGCCGAATGAATCATTCCAATTATTGCCGGTTTAACTTTTCTGATTTTCGCCGAAGTAAAGTTACCAGTCATACCGCGCACCATCTGTGCTGTCGCGCGGTGTATATGCGCACATTCAATGTGTTGTATAGTGTTGATAATCAATATATTTAATGCTTTCCGCGTTAGATGCGCGAGATGCGCGACCATTTTTAATAATATTCAGGGCATTTTATCCATACGGTTATTCAAATGGAGATAAAGATGGTTACCCTTTATAGATTCTTTTATTTATTTATCTGTTTCTTACTGATTTTGTATTCCGAAATCTATGAAAGCTATCTTTCCAAATTCAGAATTGTTCGCTCTTCACTGTAAAAAGGCATTTTATTTGAGGAGACTTGACTCTCTCTCTCTTCTTCTCTCACTCATGCTTATATATTAGGAGTCGGTTTTTCATTAGTTTTGTATTACTGCAAAAAGAAATAGGATTTATAATCTTTCCCCTATATAGTTTCCCCTATTTCTCAATGGTCATATTTGTCTTTTATGCGCGCGCGTATATATATAATGTATGCTCTCCGATTTTCTTATATTGAAGATTTAAAATATATATTCTATAACACACTTGTTAGTCAGTCTGTTACATTTTTATTTCATTTTATTTGGAAAAAAGGTGCATCTATATTAGGATTGCATGGTTGAATCCTGTACTTTTACACTCGCTTTACAAGAGAAGTGAAGCGTGTTTAAACTGACATACTGAAAAGAAGATGCTTTGCCAACGAGTCCTGAAAAAGTTTTGAGAAAAAATAATTCAGAAAACATTTGGAGGTTAACTTTAAAAGTTCTACCTTTGCATCCGCTTAGTAAAAAAGCAAAAACAAATTCGTTCTTTGAATAAAATTTAGATATAAACAATACAAGTAGTACAAGCTCTTGTTTAGTGTGCTTTGGCATACGAAACAGAGAAATAAATTTCGAACCGTCAAGTTATCGTAAGTGATTACGTTAATAAGAAAAAGAAATAAGAACGGAATCCTGAACAGAATTAAATAAAACTTTTACAATGAAGAGTTTGATCCTGGCTCAGGATGAACGCTAGCTACAGGCTTAACACATGCAAGTCGAGGGGTAGCAGGGTAGCAATACCGCTGACGACCGGCGCACGGGTGAGTAACACGTATCCAACCTTCCCATCACTCGGGGATAGCCTTTCGAAAGAAAGATTAATACCCGATAGTACTTTTTTGAGGCATCTTAAGAAAGTTAAAGATTTATTGGTGATGGATGGGGATGCGTTCCATTAGATTGTTGGTGAGGTAACGGCTCACCAAGTCTTCGATGGATAGGGGTTCTGAGAGGAAGGTCCCCCACATTGGTACTGAGACACGGACCAAACTCCTACGGGAGGCAGCAGTGAGGAATATTGGTCAATGGGCGAGAGCCTGAACCAGCCAAGTAGCGTGAAGGATGAAGGTCCTATGGATTGTAAACTTCTTTTATAGTAGAATAAAGTGATCCACGTGTGGATTTTTGTATGTATACTATGAATAAGGATCGGCTAACTCCGTGCCAGCAGCCGCGGTAATACGGAGGATCCGAGCGTTATCCGGATTTATTGGGTTTAAAGGGTGCGTAGGCGGAAAAATAAGTCAGTTGTGAAAGTTTGCGGCTCAACCGTAAAATTGCAGTTGATACTGTTTTTCTTGAGTGTACATAAGGTAGGCGGAATTCGTGGTGTAGCGGTGAAATGCTTAGATATCACGAAGAACTCCAATTGCGAAGGCAGCTTACCGGGGTACAACTGACGCTGAGGCACGAAAGTGTGGGTATCAAACAGGATTAGATACCCTGGTAGTCCACACAGTAAACGATGAATACTCGCTGTTTGCGATATACAGTAAGCGGCCAAGCGAAAGCATTAAGTATTCCACCTGGGGAGTACGCCGGCAACGGTGAAACTCAAAGGAATTGACGGGGGCCCGCACAAGCGGAGGAACATGTGGTTTAATTCGATGATACGCGAGGAACCTTACCCAGGCTTAAATTGCAGATGAATATAGTGGAAACATTATAGCCAGCAATGGCATCTGTGAAGGTGCTGCATGGTTGTCGTCAGCTCGTGCCGTGAGGTGTCGGCTTAAGTGCCATAACGAGCGCAACCCTTATCGATAGTTACTAACAGTTTAAGCTGAGGACTCTATTGAGACTGCCGTCGTAAGATGCGAGGAAGGTGGGGATGACGTCAAATCAGCACGGCCCTTACGTCTGGGGCTACACACGTGTTACAATGGGGGGTACAGAAGGTCGCTACCTGGCAACAGGATGCTAATCCCAAAAACCTCTCACAGTTCGGATTGGAGTCTGCAACTCGACTCCATGAAGCTGGATTCGCTAGTAATCGCGCATCAGCCACGGCGCGGTGAATACGTTCCCGGGCCTTGTACACACCGCCCGTCAAGCCATGGGAGCCGGGGGTACCTGAAGTACGTAACCGCAAGGAGCGTCCTAGGGTAAAACTGGTGACTGGGGCTAAGTCGTAACAAGGTAGCCGTACCGGAAGGTGCGGCTGGAACACCTCCTTTCTGGAGTGATTTCGTTCTTAGGTTCGGATTTTACTTTGTACTGCTGGTTTTTGTTTATGTTTATATTAAGAAATACAAGAGATTAGAAGAAGCCGAGCCGAAAGGTAAGAGGTTTTGAACGACAGTCCTATAGCTCAGTTGGTTAGAGCGCTACACTGATAATGTAGAGGTCGGCAGTTCAACTCTGCCTGGGACTACGCGAAAAATTTAGGAGCATACCACTTAACCAGTAGGTAATCACGCTTTAGAAAAATTTCGGGGGATTAGCTCAGCTGGCTAGAGCACCTGCCTTGCACGCAGGGGGTCAACGGTTCGAATCCGTTATTCTCCACAATCAGAACCACAAATTCTGACACGATCTTTGACATAATGTACAAAAGCAAATAAAGAAGTAATTTTTAGAGATAAAAAGAGCTAAAAGTATATATCGAACCATATGGCAATTTAAAACGTATAACTACGAATAGATTGCAGTGTTTGAAGAAAGTAAGCAAGGGCGCATGGCGGATGCCTTGGCTCTCGGAGGCGATGAAGGACGTGATAAGCTGCGATAAGCTTCGGGTAGGTGCAAATGACCATTGATCCGAAGATTTCCGAATGGGACAACCCAATATCCTGAAGGGATATTATCCATTGTATAATGGAGGCGAACGCAGGGAACTGAAACATCTTAGTACCTGTAGGAGAAGAAAATAAAAAATGATTCCGTAAGTAGTGGCGAGCGAACACGGATTAGCCCAAACCATGGATGTTACGGCATTCATGGGGTTGTAGGACCACGATATCGGACTTATATTGGAGAATGGAAGACTCTGGAAAGTGTCACCATAGAGCATGATAGTTGCGTACATGAATCCAATGTATACTGTAGTGGTATCCTGAGTAGCGCGGAGCACGAGGAATTCTGCGTGAAACTGCCGGGACCATCCGGTAAGGCTAAATACTCCCGAGAGACCGATAGTGAACCAGTACTGTGAAGGAAAGGTGAAAAGAACTTCGAATAGAAGAGTGAAATAGTCCCTGAAACCATGCGCTTACAAGCGGTCGGAGCAGCTTCGTGCTGTGACGGCGTGCCTTTTGCATAATGAACCTACGAGTTACTGTCACTGGCAAGGTTAAGAAATTAAGTTTCGCAGCCGAAGCGAAAGCGAGTCTGAATAGGGCGACATAGTCAGTGGTAGTAGACGCGAAACCAAGTGATCTACCCATGGTCAGGTTGAAGGTTAGGTAACACTAACTGGAGGACCGAACCGATAAGCGTTGAAAAGCTTCCGGATGAACTGTGGGTGGGGGTGAAAGGCTAATCAAACTTGGAGATAGCTCGTACTCCCCGAAATGCATTTAGGTGCAGCCTTGATAATTACTAATGTGAGGTAGAGCGACTGATAAGATGCGAGGGCTTCACCGCCTATCAAGTCTTGATAAACTCCGAATGCGCATTAGTTTGATATCAGGAGTGAGGGCATGGGTGCTAAGGTCCGTGCCCGAGAGGAGAAGAATCCAGACCATCAGCTAAGGTCCCGAAATAATTGCTAAGTTGAACTAACGAAGTCAGATTGCTAAGACAGCTAGGATGTTGGCTTGGAAGCAGCCATTCATTTAAAGAGTGCGTAACAGCTCACTAGTCGAGGAGTTTGGCGTGGATAATAATCGGGCATAAGCAATTTACCGAAGCTATGGAACCAGTAATGGTTGGTAGGGGAGCATTCCACTCTGCGTTGAATGTGAAGCGTGAGCTTTGCTGGAGCGTGTGGAAAAGCAAATGTAGGTATAAGTAACGATAAAGGGGGTGAGAAACCCCCTCGCCGAAAGACTAAGGTTTCCTGATCAACGCTAATCGGATCAGGGTTAGTCGGGTCCTAAGGCTCAGCCGAACGGCGAGGCCGATGGCAGAAAGGGTTAATATTCCCTTACTACCTTAAAGAGTGACGTGGAGACGGAGTAGTGAAAGTGTCGCCAGCTGACGGAATAGCTGGTTAAAGGGTGTAGATATTGGAACTCCAGGCAAATCCGGAGATCTAGTCGAACCTGATAGTACCGAGAGCCCTTGTGGTGATTGGATAGCACACGTAATCAGACTTCCAAGAAAATCCGCTAAACTTAATCTTTAAGGTACCCGTACCGTAAACGGACACACGTGGTCGGGTAGAATATACTAAGGCGCTTGAGTGAATCACGGTTAAGGAACTAGGCAAATTGACCCTGTAACTTCGGGAGAAAGGGTCCCTCAGTAATGAGGGCGCAGAGAATAGGTCCAGGCAACTGTTTAACAAAAACACAGGGCTATGCAAAATTGAAAGATCAAGTATATAGCCTGACACCTGCCCGGTGCTGGAAGGTTAAGAGGAGATGTCATCGCAAGAGAAGCATTGAATTGAAGCCCCAGTAAACGGCGGCCGTAACTATAACGGTCCTAAGGTAGCGAAATTCCTTGTCGGGTAAGTTCCGACCTGCACGAATGGTGTAATGATCTGGACACTGTCTCAACCGTGAGCTCAGTGAAATTGTAGTATCGGTGAAGATGCCGATTACCCGCGATGGGACGAAAAGACCCCGTGAACCTTTACTATAGCTTAACATTGAATTTGGGTAATTGATGTGTAGGATAGGCCGGAGACTATGAAGCAGGCACGCCAGTGTTTGTGGAGTCACTGTTGAAATACGGCCCTTTGATTATTTGAGTTCTAACCCGCATATGCGGGGACACTGTTTGGTGGGTAGTTTGACTGGGGTGGTCGCCTCCAAAAGAGTAACGGAGGCTTCTAAAGGTACCCTCAGGACGATTGGTAACCGTCCGTAGAGTGTAATGGCATAAGGGTGCTTGACTGGGAGACCGACAAGTCGATCAGGTAGGAAACTAGAGCATAGTGATCCGGTGTTTCCGTATGGAAGGGACATCGCTCAAAGGATAAAAGGTACTCCGGGGATAACAGGCTGATCGCTCCCAAGAGCTCATATCGACGGAGCGGTTTGGCACCTCGATGTCGGCTCGTCACATCCTGGGGCTGGAGAAGGTCCCAAGGGTTGGGCTGTTCGCCCATTAAAGTGGCACGCGAGCTGGGTTCAGAACGTCGTGAGACAGTTCGGTCTCTATCTATCGTGGGCGTATGAAATTTGCGTGGCTCTGACACTAGTACGAGAGGACCGTGTTGGACTGACCGCTGGTTTACCGGTTGTGCCGCCAGGTGCATTGCCGGGTATCTAAGTCGGGATTGGATAAGTGCTGAAAGCATCTAAGTACGAAGCCAGCCACAAGATTAGATTTCTTAGGGTCGTTGTAGACGACAACGTTGATAGGCTGCAGGTGTAAAGACAGTAATGTCAAAGCCGAGCAGTACTAATTGCCCGTACACTTTCTTCTTAGCCAGTATGGTTGGCTATATAAGGGCTCTTTTCTATCATATGAGAGTTCTTCTTTATTGCTTTTACATTGTGTTTATCTTAATAAAATAAGAAATTAAAATATTAAGGTAGCTATAGCATCAGGGTTCCACCTCTTCCCATTCCGAACAGAGAAGTTAAGCCTGATCACGCCGATGGTACTGCGTAACAGTGGGAGAGTAGGTAGCTGCCGTTTTAGCAGGGAGTCCTGGTCATACTATATGACCGGGACTCCCTTTTTTTATTTGGATAGATTGTATGCAAAAAAGGTATATCGGATCACCATCGATTAATGTAGAAACCTTATAGACATAGGCTAAAGTAGGGCTCACCCGATATTTAGTGGGGCTACGCATAAAGTTTAGTCAATC
This sequence comes from Bacteroidaceae bacterium, assembly GCA_963667395.2. GTDB lineage: Bacteria > Bacteroidota > Bacteroidia > Bacteroidales > Bacteroidaceae > Bacteroides. Next base: position 1,314,699 of record CAXXJL010000001.1, on the reverse strand, counting down.
TAAAGAAGAAAAACTTTATATCAATCACTCCTCTAAGCTGTGCCCTAAATTGTTTGATCTTTGCATTACCTTTTTTTGTTTAGTGTTGTATGAAATATTACTTTTTTTTGTTGTTTTTTGTTCAATGCGAGCTTATATAAACAATTAAGTTGTATTTTTGTACTCAGAAATATGGGAAGAATACTTGCACTTGATTATGGGAGAAAGCGAACAGGTGTCGCTGTAACTGATGTTTTGCAGATTATTGCAAATGGCTTGACTACTGTACCCAGCCATACATTGCCTGATTTTTTGGTGCAATATGTGGCTAAAGAACCTGTCGATTTAATATTGATAGGCCTACCTAAACAGCTTAATAATGAATTATCTGAAAGTATGAATTATATAAAGCCGTTTGTTCAACGTTTAAAGAAACTTCTTCCTGATATACCTGTGGAGTATGTTGATGAACGTTTTACTTCAGTTTTGGCACATCGTACAATGTTGGAGGCTGGATTAAAGAAAAAGGATAGACAAAGCAAAGAGCTTGTTGATGAAGTAAGTGCTACTATTATTTTGCAATCATACATGGAAAGCAGAAGATAATTAAGTGAAAAAATAATTTGTTAAAGTAATATAGTATAATAATGATTTTACCTATTTATGTATATGGACAGCCCGTTTTAAGAAAAGTAGCAGAGGATATTACACCTGAATACCCAAACTTAAAAGAGCTGATTGAAAATATGTTTGCAACGATGGATAGGGCCGATGGTGTAGGACTTGCTGCTCCTCAGATTGGACTTTCTATTCGTGTGGTTGTAATTAGTCTCGATGTTCTTTCAGAAGATTTTCCTGAATATAAAGATTTTCGTAAAGCATATATTAATGCTCATATTCTCGAGACAGAGGGCGAAATGGTATCTATGGAAGAAGGCTGCCTTAGTTTGCCCGGCATTCATGAGTCTGTGAATAGAGCCGATAAAATTCATGTTAAATATATGGATGAGAATTTTGTGGAACATGATGAATATGTGGAAGGGTATCTTGCACGAGTTATGCAACACGAGTTTGAACACCTGGAAGGTGGTCTGTTTATTGATAATCTTTCTCCTTTACGTAAACAGATGATTAAGGGAAAATTGAACGCTATGATAAATGGAAAAGCAAGATGCTCATATAAAGTTAAAACTATCAAGTAAGTTAATATAATATTAGATTTAATCTTTTTAGAAAGGTGTACTCTTTATTCGATAAAGTAGTGCACCTTTCTATTTTTAAGTCTACACGATTCTTTTGTTTAGTCTACAACACAAGATAAAAGTCCGAGGTTATATCGGCTTAACACTCGGGTGCATCATCATTATTGTTCGTTTTTTTAATAATTATAAACTTTTTTCACATTGAAAAAAAGCTCTAAGCGTTGTTTCTTCAATCGAAATCATTACTTTTGCTCCGCCCTTATATAAAAAATAGATGATAAAGAGATTAATAATATACCTTTTGTTATTCCCGGCTGTTGTTTCTGCTCAAATTAATACAGAACGCGTAATGGCGATTGGCCGAAATGCATTATATTTTGAAGACTATGTTCTTTCCATTCAATACTTTAATCAAGTTGTGAGTGCAAAGTCTTATTTGTATGAACCCTATTTCTTTCGCGCTCTTGCCAAAATAAATCTGGACGATTATCAAGGAGCAGAAGTGGACTGCTCTGCTGCAATAGAACGGAATCCTTTTGTTGTTAATGCCTATCAAATCAGAGGTTTATCTCGTATAAAACAGAATAAATATGATGGTGCTATAGAAGATTATACAAAGGCGCTGAACTTTGATCCCGAAAATGTTGGTGTTTGGCATAATCTGGCACTTTGTAGAATTTCAAAAGAGGATTATACCGGAGCAGAGAGCGATTTGTCAAAACTAATAGCTCTTTCTCCGCAATACACCAAAGCTTATTTGATGAGGGCAGAGGTTTCTTTGAAGCAAAAGGATACAATTAGGGCAATGAAAGATTATGATCTGGCATTAAGTATTGATAAATATGATGCTGATGTATGGTCTTCAAGGGCTGCAATTAAACTTCAGCAGAGTAAATATAAAGAGGCGGAATCTGACTATGATCAGGCAACATATCTAAATACAAAGAATTCCGGAAACTATATCAACAGGGCCTTAGCTCGTTTCCATCAGAATAAGCTGCAAGGAGCAATGGAGGATTATGATATTGCGTTGGATATTGATCCTAATAATTTTATTGGTCACTATAATCGTGGGCTTTTACGTGCGCAAGTGGGAGATGATAACCGGGCGATAGAGGATTTTAATTATGTTATAAAGATAGAGCCGGATAATATGATGGCGATCTTTAACAGGGGTATTCTTCGTAGTCAGACTGGAGATTATCGTGGAGCTATTAAGGATTACACTACAGTGATTAAAGAATATCCTAATTTCTTGGCAGGATATTATAATCGTGCGGAGGCAAAACGGAAATTAGGTGATTTGAAAGGAGCCGACTTGGATGAGTTTAAAGTGATGAAAGCTCAACTTGATAAAAGATATGGTCTTGATAAGGGTAAGAAAAGTGCTAAATCTGATAAAACACGTAAGAAATCCGATAAGGATATGGAGAATTACGGCAAGATTGTTGTTGCCGACGATTCAGAAGCTGGACAGAAATATAAAAGTGAATATCGTGGTAAAGTACAGGATAAAAATGTAGAAATCAGACTGGAACCAATGTTTGCTTTAACTTACTATGAGAAATCGAGTGAGATTAAACGGAATTTGAAATACCATAAATATATTGATGATTTAAGTAATTCCGGATCCCTTCCTAAACGACTTTTGATAACTAATATGGAAGCACCGCTAACCGAAAAACAGGTTAAAACTCATTTCGCATCTATTGATGATCGTACTTCGGAAATTGTAAAACATCCCAATGATGCTTCAAAGCGCTTTGCTCGTTCACTGGATTTTTATTTGGTTCAGGACTTCACCAATGCTATTGAAGATTTAACGCAGGCAATAAATTGCAATGAATCATTCTTCCCTGCTTACTTTAATCGTTCTTTGATAAGGTGGAAGCAGTTGGAATACGAGAAATCAGAAGAGCAAAAAGAAGCTGCAGAAATAAAGGCTGGACCAAAAAAGGTTGATGTAAAATTGCCGGAATATAATATTGTTAAATCAGACTTGGATAAAGTTATTCAATTGACTCCCGATTTTGTCTATGCCTATTATAATCGTGGAAATGTACTTTGTATGTTGAAAGATTATCGCTCGGCAATTGCTGATTATGACAAAGCAATCTCGCTTGATCCCAATTTTGCCGAGGCATATTTCAATAGAGGATTAACTCATATATTCTCAGGAAATAATAAAAAAGGAATTTCTGATCTCAGTAAAGCCGGTGAACTCGGTATTGTTTCTGCTTATAACGTAATTAAGCGTTTTACAGAACAAAAACAATAACATTTTTATTTGAAAAGAAGTGTAATTTAAAAGAAATAGCTACTTTTGTAAGTCTAAAAGGAAAATAAACATAACAATATGATAAAGATAACATTTCCAGATGGCTCGGTTCGTGAATATAACGAAGGAGTAAATGGTCTGCAAATAGCAGAAAGTATTAGCAGCCGGTTGGCACAGGATGTTGTTGCCTGTGGCGTTAATGGCGAAACCTATGATTTAGCTCGTCCAATAGATACAGATGCATCAGTTGTCCTTTATAAGTGGGATGATGCAGAAGGAAAACATGCATTTTGGCACACCAGCGCTCACTTACTTGCTGAAGCTTTACAGGAATTATATCCAGGCATTCAGTTTGGAATTGGTCCTGCAATAGAGAATGGTTTCTATTATGATGTAGATCCGGGAGAATCAGTGATTAAAGAAGGCGATCTGCCTGCTATTGAAGCAAAGATGGCTGAACTTGTAGCAAAAAAAGAAGCTGTTGTCAGAAAAGATATAAAGAAAGAAGATGCATTGAAAATGTTCAGTGAAAGAGGCGAAACATATAAATGCGAACTTATCTCTGAACTTGAAGATGGAACCATTACCACATATACTCAAGGTGCCTTTACAGATCTTTGCCGCGGTCCTCACTTAATGAATACCGGAAACATTAAAGCTATTAAATTAACATCTGTAGCCGGTGCTTATTGGAGAGGAAGAGAAGACCAAAAGATGCTTACCCGTATCTACGGAATCACTTTTCCTAAAAAGAAATTACTGGATGAATATCTTGTATTACTTGAGGAAGCAAAGAAACGTGACCATCGTAAAATTGGTAAAGAAATGGAACTGTTCATGTTTTCCGAAATGGTTGGAAAAGGACTTCCTATGTGGTTACCAAAAGGAACAGCGCTTCGCCTTCGTTTGGAAGACTTCCTGAAGAAAATTCAACGTCGTTTTGGTTACCAACAGGTAATGACTCCACATATTGGAAACAAACAATTATATGTTACTTCCGGTCACTATGCTAAATATGGAAAAGATTCTTTCCAGCCAATACATACACCTGAAGAAGGAGAAGAGTATTTATTAAAACCGATGAACTGTCCTCACCACTGTGAGATATATAAATGGAAACCTCGTTCTTATAAGGATCTTCCATTAAGATTGGCTGAGTTTGGTACAGTATATCGCTATGAACAAAGTGGAGAACTTCACGGGTTGACTCGTGTACGTAGTTTTACTCAGGACGATGCTCATATCTTCTGTAGACCAGATCAGGTTAAGGATGAGTTCTTAAAGGTAATGGATATTATTTTTATCATTTTCAAATCACTTAATTTTGAAAATTTTGAAGCACAAATATCTCTTCGCGATCCAAATAATAATGAAAAATATATTGGAAGCGATGATAACTGGGAACGTTCAGAAAAAGCAATTATAGAAGCATGTGAAGAAAAAGGATTGAAAGCTAAGATTGAACTAGGTGAAGCCGCTTTCTATGGTCCTAAACTCGACTTTATGGTTCGTGATGCAATCGGTCGTAAATGGCAACTAGGAACTATTCAGGTTGACTATAACTTGCCAGAAAGATTTAATCTGGAATATACCGGAGCCGATAATCAAAAACATCGTCCTGTGATGATTCACCGTGCACCATTTGGTTCTATGGAACGTTTTGTTGCAGTCTTAATAGAACATACTGGTGGTAAATTCCCATTATGGCTTACACCTGATCAGGTTGTTATCCTTCCTATCAGTGAGAAATTCAATGATTACGCTGAAAAAGTTAAACAGTATCTGGATACGCAGGATATTCGTGCTATCGTTGATGATAGAAATGAAAAGATTGGCCGTAAGATCCGTGATAATGAGATGAAACGTATACCTTATATGCTGGTTGTAGGTGAAAAAGAAGCAGAAAATGGAGAAGTTGCAGTTCGCAAACAGGGTGAAGGCGATAAAGGGACAATGAAATTTGAAGAATTTGCAAATATTTTAACTGAAGAAGTTCAGAATATGATAAATAAGTGGTAACTTTGCAACCGCTAACTGAAATAAAAGAAAAAAAACGAAAAGGAACTAATAGTTATTGAATGAAGAAAGAGGTTTTTAAAGAGCATCATAGAATCAATGAGCAGATCCGTGCCAAGGAAGTACGCTTAGTAGGGGATGAGAGTGAAGAGTCAAAGGTTATTCCTATTTTTCAGGCTTTAAAAATGGCTGAAGAAAAAGATTTAGACCTGGTTGAGATATCTCCTAATGCAGTTCCTCCTGTTTGTAGGATTATTGATTATTCAAAGTTCCTTTATCAGTTAAAAAAACGTCAAAAGGAACAGAAGGCTAAGCAGATAAAAGTTAATGTTAAAGAAATCCGCTTTGGACCTCAGACAGATGATCATGACTATAACTTTAAGCTGAAACATGCAATAGGTTTTCTTGAAGATGGCGATAAAGTAAAAGCATACGTTTTCTTTAAAGGACGTTCTATTCTTTTCAAAGAACAAGGAGAGGTTTTATTACTTCGTTTTGCAACAGATCTTGAAGATTATGCAAAAGTAGAACAGATGCCAGTTCTTGAAGGCAAGAGAATGATTATTTTCTTATCTCCAAAGAAGAAAGACATTAAGAAGCCTGCAGCACCAAAAGAAGCTAAGGTAGCAAAAGTTAAAACTGAAAAAGTAGAAGAAGTGAAAGCTTCTGAAGAAGTAGGAACTGTTGAAAAACAGGCAGAATAGAATGTATAACGCGCAGGTATAGTGCGTTACCATATATTAATAATTAAAAAATAATTAAGATGCCAAAGATGAAGACTAACTCCGGTGCAAAAAAAAGGTTTACCCTTACCGGAACAGGTAAAATCAAAAGAAAGCACGCTTTCCACAGTCACATTTTGACTAAAAAGAGCAAAAAGAGAAAACGTAACTTGTGTTATTCTACAACCGTTGATGCAACGAATGTAGGCCAGGTTAAGTCTCTTTTAGCGATGAAGTAATCAAAGCGTACAACCGTATTATTAAGTATTAACCGAATGCATTAGCTTTAAGTTCGCTACGTGAAGTTGCGACGCTAACATTCTAAAAGATTAAAACTATGCCAAGATCAGTAAATCATGTTGCTTCGAAAGCAAGAAGAAAGAAAATTTTGAACCTAACCAAAGGTTATTTTGGTGCAAGAAAAAATGTTTGGACCGTAGCTAAGAATACCTGGGAAAAAGGTTTGACTTATGCGTTCCGTGATCGTAGAAATAAGAAAAGAAATTTCCGTGCTCTATGGATTCAGCGTATTAACGCTGCAGCTCGTCTGGAAGGAATGTCTTATTCTAAGTTGATGGGCGGCTTACATAAAGCTGGTATTGAAATAAACCGTAAGGTTTTGGCTGATTTAGCAATGAATCACCCAGAAGCTTTTAAAGCTGTAGTTGCGAAAGCAAAAGCTGCTTAAGTTTAAGTTAAGAAATTTATTAAGCACTAATATCCGGTTTTCTGGGTATTAGTGCTTTTCTTTTGTATCTGAATGACTATTTTCTGTTTTAGCAAAACAAATATTCGAATTTGTTTGTTTCATTATTGCAAATACATTATATTTGCAATAGAAAATAGAAAGTCTTAGCCACATTGGTTTGACTGGGAAACTCATCAAATTAATCTGAAAACCGAGACAGGCTTCGATTCTCGATGGCGGGCCACAACCTACGGGTAGCATTTATGTCAGTGGATTACAAAGAGGGCGAGCACTCAAATCATGTCATACGGAGTTTCATCACATCACCGATGTGGCTTTATATAGAAGAGCGGCGATAATCAATAAAGATTATCGCCGCTCTTGGTTTATGTCGTGCATGATAAAGATATTTTCATTATATAAACTATCTGTAATTTACCTTTGTGTCTTTTTGATAATAAATATTCTTCTTATCGTTGTGTTTTTAGCCTATTAACGGGTAAAATTACGTTGTAGTGGCAATCATTCTGTCATATTTCTATATCCGGTTCAGCTATTTTTAAAATATTATGGAAAATCTCTTGTGCAAGTCAAAGTGAAACAGTATTTTAGTGGCATAGATTGTACAGATCCAAAAAATAGATTAACCTTATATTTTAGCACATAAATGGAAAAGCGAATCGTAGAATGCGTGCCCAATTTTAGTGAAGGACGTGATATGACTGTTATCAAACAGATAACTGATGTGATAGAGGGTGTAGAGGGCATCAAACTCCTTGATGTTGACCCGGGTAAAGCTACCAACCGTACCGTTGTTACTTTTGTGGGAGAGATAGATACAGTGGTTGAAGCTGCTTATCGTTGTGTGGTGAAAGCCGCAGAACTCATTGATATGAGAAAACATCATGGCGAACATCCTCGTATGGGAGCTACCGATGTATTGCCGCTTATTCCAGTCTCTGGCATCACCATGGAAGAGACAGCCGAATATGCCCGTAAACTTGCCAAAAGAATTGCGCTCGATGCTGGCGTGCCTACCTATTGTTATGAATATGCTGCTATTCATCCTGAACGTAAGAAGCTGGCTGTTTGCCGTGAAGGCGAGTATGAAGGATTGAAGCCGCGTTTCGGTAACCCGGCTCAGATGCCAGATTTTGGCGGCGAGGTGTGGACGGAACGTGTGGCTCAAACCGGATGTACGGCTGTGGGCGCACGGGATTTTTTGATTGCCATCAATTACAATCTGAATACCACCTCTACCCGCAGAGCCAATGCCATTGCTTTTGATGTTCGTGAACGTGGACGTGTGAAGCGTGAAGGAGATTCTCCTGTGGGTAAGATAATGAAAGACGAGAATGGACAGGATCTGTTTATTGCCGGTACATTGAAAAGTACGGCTGCTATTGGGTGGTTTATTAAAGAATATGGCATTGCTCAGGTATCCATGAATATCACCAATGAATCTGTAACCCCTGTACACATTGCTTTTGAAGAGGTCGTGGCAAAAGCTGCGGCCCGTGGTGTGAGAGTGACGGGTGCTGAGATTGTTGGTCTGCTACCAAAGTCCACATTGATTAATGCCGGTAAATATTTCCTGCGCAAACAAAAACGTTCCGTGGGTATCTCTGAAGAGGAGGTTATCAGGATTGCCATTAAATCAATGGGACTGGATGATTTGAAACCTTTCGATGTAAAGACAAAGGTGATAGAATATATGCTGGAAGATGATGTAGAAGAGAAATTGGTAGATATGACCGTTTCGGGCTTTGCTTATGAAACAGCCAGTGAATCGGCTGCTCCCGGTGGTGGTTCTATCTCTGCTTATATGGGAACGTTGGGTGCTGCTTTGGGCACGATGGTCGCTAATTTATCTTCTCACAAAGCGGGTTGGGATGCTCGTTGGGAAGAATTTTCTGATTGTGCCGAACGTGGACAGGCTTTGGTGAACGAACTGATCTTTCTTGTGGATGAAGATACCCGTTCTTTTAATAAGGTGATGGATGCTTTTGGTCTGCCAAAGAATACGGGTGAAGAGAAGGTTGCACGTACCAAAGCGATTCAGGAGGCCACATTCTATGCCACTCAAATACCATTCAGAGTGATGAAGGCATCGATGGCGGTGTTTGATATTGTGGAACAGATGGCTAAAGAGGGTAATCCCAATTCGGTATCAGATGCCGGGGTAGGTGCATTGGCTGCTCGTTCGGCTGTACTGGGTGCCTGGTTGAATGTGCGTATCAATGCCGGCGGCATTAAAAACAGAGCATTGGTTGAGCCCATACTCGAAGAGGCTGCAGCCATGGCAAAACTAGCGCAGGAGAGGGAGTGTGCAATTCTTGAAATCGTTAATAGTAAAATATAATCCTGCTATGAAAGAAATGACTAAAGAGGAGTTTCGTAGATTGGTTTCGGCAGGCATTCCTGATGTTTTGCCCGATAATAAGCCTTTCGAGCCTGCTGTCAATCACGCTCCCAAGCGGAAAGATATTCTTACCGACAGCGAAAAGGAACTTGCTTTGAAGAATGCTCTTCGCTATTTTCCTGCCAGGCATCATGCGATACTGGCACCTGAATTTGCTGAGGAACTGGCTAGATACGGTCGTATATATATGTATCGCTTCCGTCCCGATTATCAGATATTTGCACGCTCTATAGAGGATTATCCTTATCAATCGAAACAGGCGGCGGCTATTATGCTTATGTTAAGCAATAACCTGGATAATGCGGTGGCGCAACATCCGCACGAACTGATTACTTATGGTGGCAATGGTGCGGTGTTTCAGAACTGGGCACAGTATCTGCTTACTATGAAGTACTTGTCCGCAATGACCGATGAGCAGACTCTGGTGATCTATTCCGGTCACCCCATGGGATTGTTCCCTTCTCACAAGGATGCCCCGCGTGTGGTGATAACCAATGGTATGGTGATACCAAATTACTCGTCCAAAGATCATTGGGAGAAATTTAATGCGCTGGGTGTATCTCAATATGGACAGATGACGGCGGGCTCGTTTATGTATATTGGTCCGCAGGGTATAGTGCACGGTACTACCATCACGGTGCTGAATGCCAAACGTATGCAGCGTGCCAAATGTCCATCCGAAAAAGGAGTACTGTTTGTCTCTTCAGGGTTGGGTGGTATGTCGGGTGCGCAACCTAAGGCGGGCAATATTGCCGGAGTGGTTTCTGTTATTGCCGAGGTAAATCCCAAAGCGGTGGCTGTTCGTCACTCCCAAGATTGGGTGGACGAGGTGTTTACTGATTTAGATGCACTGATGCCACGTATCCGCAAGGCGGTTGATGCGAATGAAGTAGTATCCATTGCTTATCAGGGGAATGTGGTCGATTTATGGGAGCGATTGGCTGTCGAGGAGATGTATGTAGATCTTGGTTCCGACCAGACTTCGTTGCATAATCCCTGGGCGGGTGGTTATTATCCTGTAGATATTGATTTTGATGAAGCTAACCGTTTGATGGCGGAAGAGCCTGAGAAGTTTCAGGCGAAGGTTCGCAATACATTGCGGCGTCATGCTGCAGCTATCAATAAACTGACTGCCCATGGTATGTACTTTTTTGATTATGGCAATGCCTTTCTGCTGGAAGCATCCCGTGCAGGAGCCGATGTGATGAAGGGGCATGGTACTTTCCGTTATCCTTCGTATGTGCAGGATATTATGGGACCTCTCTTCTTTGACTATGGTTTCGGACCTTTCCGTTGGGTATGTACTTCGGGCGACCCGAAAGACCTTGCAATAAGTGACAGGATTGCCGCCGAGGTACTCGAACGGATTCTTCAAACAGCACCTGCCGATATTCAGTCGCAGTTGAATGATAATCTTCATTGGATAAAGGAGGCCGGTAAGAATAATCTGGTGGTAGGCTCACAGGCACGTATCCTTTATCTCGATTCAATGGGGCGCATTGAGGTAGCGAATGCTCTCAACAAAGCAATCAAGCGCGGAGAGATTTCCGCACCGATTGTACTTGGTCGTGACCATCACGATGTATCGGGCACAGATTCGCCTTTCCGTGAGACCTCTAATATATACGACGGTTCTTCCTTTACTGCAGATATGGCTGTACAGAATGTAATTGGTGATTCTTTCCGTGGTGCTACCTGGGTTTCCATTCACAACGGTGGTGGAGTAGGCTGGGGAGAGGTTATCAATGGTGGTTTCGGAATGATGATCGATGGTTCGGCTGATGCAGAACGTCGTCTTAAATCCATGCTGCTGTGGGATGTAAATAATGGACTGGCACGCCGTAGCTGGGCCCGTAATCCGGGAGCAATGGATGCTATTCGCAGAGAGATGGCACGTACCCCCCAACTTGTAATTACCTTACCTAATATAACTGATGATAACCTTATCAAAGCAACCTTAAAACACCAATAACGATGGCAAAAATACATGAAATTAGCACAGAACATCTATCAATAGATAGATTGCAACAGATAATAGAAAAGAGATATAGGTTGGAATTGTCTGACGAATCGAAAGCGCTGATCTTAAAAGGTCGCAAGTATTTAGATGATAAGATGAAGACCCAAAAAGAACCGATCTATGGTGTCTCTACAGGTTTTGGCTGTCTTTGCGATATCAGTGTGAGTAGCGAGCAACTCTCCATTCTTCAACGTAATCTGGTGATGTCTCACGCTTGCGGTCTTGGCGAACGTGTACCTAATGAGATAGTGAAACTGATGCTTTTTCTTAAAGTTCAATCACTCTCTTATGGCTATTCAGGTGCACAGTTGGAGACTATCCAACGTTTGATCGACTTCTTTAATAACGATGTGTATCCGGTTGTTTATCAGCAAGGTTCATTGGGAGCATCGGGTGATTTAGTACCTCTTGCACATCTTTCATTACCTATCCTGGATTTAGGAGAGGTCAATTACAAAGGTAGAGATGTGGCTGCTCATGTGGTAAACGAAAAGTTTGGTTGGGAGCCTATCACGCTGCAATCCAAAGAAGGATTGGCTCTGCTGAATGGTACTCAATTTATGGGTGCTTATGGTTGCTGGTGCATCATGAATGCAAAGCGGTTATCAGCTACGGCAGATGTAACGGCTGCCATTGCGATAGATGCTTTCGATGGCCGTATTGAACCTTTCCACCCTGCTGTTCATGCCATCCGTCCACATAAAGGACAAATTGAAACCGCCCGTCGCATCCGGGAACTACTCAAAGGTAGCGAAATTATTACCCGTGAGAAGGTACATGTTCAGGATCCCTATTCATTCCGTTGCGTGCCGCAAGTTCACGGTGCATCCAAGGATACCATTGCTTATGTGGAAAGCGTGTTTACCACAGAGATTAACTCTACCACAGATAATCCTACCATTGTGCCCGATGAAGATCTGGTTATCTCGGCAGGTAATTTCCACGGACAGCCATTGGCTCTTGCGCTCGACTTTCTTGCTATTGGTGTGGCCGAACTTGGTAGCATCTCCTCTCAACGAATCTATCAGCTCATTTCCGGTGAACGTGAACTGCCTATGTTTCTGGCTGGCAATCCCGGCTTGAATAGCGGATTTATGATACCGCAATATGCCGCTGCTTCCATCGTTAGTCAAAGCAAACAACTATGTACTCCTGCATCGGTTGATTCTATTGAATCATCTCAAGGGCAAGAAGACCATGTGAGTATGGGAGCTAATGCAGCAACTAAATGTTACAAAGTGGTGCAAAACACGGAACGTTTACTGGCTATTGAATTATTTAATGCCGTGCAGGCAATTGATTTCCGTTGCCCGCTTAAGACTTCACCCATCTTGCAAAAGATATGTACAGCCTACCGCAAGGTAGTACCGTTTATCGAGAACGATTGTGTGATGTATACGCACATTCATAACAGTGTGGATTTTCTAAGAAAATGGAAATTTTAAAAGAATGAGACTATTAATAAAGAATATCAGAGAGCTTTACCAGGTAGAAGAGACACCGCGGACAATGGTCTGCGGAAATGAGATGGCTTCTCTGCCTTGCATCAAAGATGCTTACCTGTTGATGGAAGATGAACACATAGCTTCTTTTGGGACTATGCATTCATTACCTCAAAACCTTGAAGCAGATAAAGTAATTGATGCAACGGGAAAGATTGTGATGCCTGCTTTTTGTGATTCTCACACGCATATTGTCTATGCCGGCAGTCGGGAAATGGAATTTATTGATAAGATAAACGGACTCTCGTATGAGGAAATTGCACAGCGTGGAGGTGGCATTCTTAATTCCGCCCAACGCTTGCATGAAGCAACCGAAGACGAACTCTATGCAGAGGCACTTGTAAGAGTCAATGAAATGATAAGTATGGGCACAGGTGCAGCCGAGATAAAGAGCGGTTACGGACTATCTACCGAGGATGAACTCAAGATGCTGCGTGTTATCAGGCGTCTTCGTGAAACCACCCCTCTCACCATTCGGGCTACTTTTCTGGGCGCTCATGCTGTGCCGGCAGCATATAAAGGCAGGCAGACAGCGTATGTGGATTTGATTGTTAATGAAATGATACCTGCCGTGGCAAGTGAAGGCCTGGCGGACTTTGTTGATAGTTTTTGCGATAAAGGATTCTTTACTTGTAAAGAGACAGAGCGTATCATGGAAGCAGGTGCCAGGTATGGTATGCGTCCGAAGATACATGCCAACGAACTGGCTCTTTCCGGTGGCATACAGATAGGAGTGAAGTACCATGCCCTGTCGGTAGATCATCTGGAGTTTACCGGTGATGCCGAGATTGAAGTCCTGAAAGGCAGCGGTACGATGCCCACCTTACTACCCGGAGCAGCCTTTTTTCTGGGAATGAACTATCCACCTGCCCGTAAGATGATAGACAGCGGACTCCCCATAGCCCTAGCTTCTGATTATAATCCAGGATCGTCACCATCGGGTAACATGAAGTTTATCCTTTCACTGGCAACGATCAATATGAAACTAACTCCCGAAGAAGCAATCAATGCAGCTACTATCAATAGTGCCTATGCGATGGGTATTAGTGATACTCACGGCTCCATCTGTGTCGGTAAACGGGCAAATGTTCTTATCACGAAAGAGATATCGTCACTCTACTTTCTACCATATGCCTATACTTCTGATTTGATTGATTGTGTGATACTTGGCGGGAAAGTGGTCCCGATGCCGGCTAATGAACAATTCACTAATGGAGTATGAAGCGGACCAAAACAATGAAAAGTCAGGTAGCAAGAGATTTCTGGCATTCAGATTACTAAATGGAGGTTGATTTTTACGCAATGACTTTTATGATTCTTGCAACTTCTTGAAAAACTTGCAAGAATTTGAATATTTATTTGTATATTTGAACTTTGAATAATTAATCATCCAGATATGATAGAACAGCCTCCTAAAATAGAGAATAAAGATATTCAAAAAGCGATAAAGCTATTAAATAATATCGACGTTTCTTCATTAGTTGATAAAATCAATAACGAATACGAATACTGGTCGGAAGTTAAATATAAACAACTGCCTGATAATGTTTCACATAAAGAATTATGGGCTAGTGTGAAAATAAGTAGGATGCTGCAACAGGCTTTTATTTGGAATAAATATGGAATAAGCGTGGGTATTACTAATAAAATGCAGCGTATATGCCATGAATTTGATATGAACTTCGGTGGTTTATGGGGTGCAAATTCGTTAATTCCAGAGGAAAATAAGGAGCAATATTTGATTAGCTCTTTGATGGAGGAAGCCATATCATCAAGCCAGATGGAGGGAGCTTCAACAACTCGGAAGGTTGCGAAAGATATGCTTCGAAAAAGCCTTTCGCCCAAAAGCAGGTCGGAACAAATGATCTTCAATAATTATAAAACCATTCAGTTTATCACGGAGCATAAAAGCGAGCAATTGACGCCGCAACTTCTACGGCATATTCATTCCTTGATGACAACAAAGACATTGGATAATACTCAGGATGAAGGGCAATACAGGGCTACCAATGATGTTGTTGTTGAAGATAGTTTGACACACGAGGTTGTACATACTCCTCCTCCCTTTGAAGAAATCCCCCAATTTGTAGATGACTTATGCACATTCTTCAATGAAGAAAATAGTTCTCGATTTATTCATCCTATTATCAGAGGTATTATTATTCATTTTATGGTGGCCTATGTTCACCCATTTGTTGATGGAAACGGACGAACTGCACGAGCTCTTTTCTATTGGTATATGCTCCGACGTGGATACTGGCTCACTGAATATCTTTCGATATCAAGGATTATCTATAAATCGAAGGCGAGTTATGAAAGAGCTTATCTTTATGTTGAAGCTGACGAAAACGATATGGGATATTTTATTTTGTACAACCTAAGAGTTCTGAAGCTAGCTTTTGACAATTTGAAACTATATATCCAGAGAAAACTTAATCAAAAGAGTCAGACGACTGATTTTTTAAGGCTTGGCAATATTAACGAACGTCAGGCAGCCATTATGGAACTTATTTTCAATAATTCTAAAATCTCATTTACCATTAAAGAGCTTCAAAACAGATTTGCAATTTCACATACTACCGCAAAAAATGATGTAGACTTGATGGTTGAACGGGGACTGCTTGAAGAGATTCCTTTAAATAGGGTCAAGAAGGGGTATATAAAAGGAAGTTTATTTGATGAAATAGTCAAAAGGTAAAATAGGAGACAGATCTGTGTAATTGTAACCTGCAATGCATGAAAATGCTTATTTTATAAGAAAAATAACTTCAGTCATAAAACTAAAAACTCTGCTTCAACCGAACATAAACAAAATTCAAATCCTGTCTGAAAATATCTTTTTCAGTATATCTCAATATCTGACCGATAAAGGACAGTCCCAGATTATTACTGAGCGAGATAGTCAAGTTGGGAATTATGAAGTACAATTTGCTTTGAGGATTTCCGATGCCGGCTAATGAACAATTTACTAATGGAGTAATGGGATATGAAGCGGAACAGAATAATGAAAAGTCGGGTAGAAAGAGGTTCTTTGCACTTAGATTGCTGGATGTAAGTTGGTCTATTGAGAATATGTTTGTTGAGTTTTTGTTGCCGTTATAGAGCGCTTCAATTTGTATTAAAAGAGAGTTCTTTAACGTGTAATTATATCCTAATGAAGCCAGAAACACACTTTTGCTATCCATAAAATGGCTTAAAGGTCTGAAATAACTTACCTCGCCGGTAAAGCCTCCTTTGCCGAGCTGTCCGGACCAACCAGTACCAACCATCAAGTCGGACTGATCGACCATTCCGGCAATAAACTGAATATCGTATTTCCATTTATTGAAACGATAAAGAGCAGCTAATGTTGTTTTTTTCTGTTTGTTCACTTTTGCAGCCAATTCAACAACTGAAGTGGGAGTGAGGTAATATTGCATCCTTACGGCATCGCTGCCTGGTTTTTCTTCGTAATCAAAATCGAAATAAGAATAGGTGTTGAAAATATCGTTTGGATTCCACACCAGATTTTGTCCCCAGTTTATGCGTTGCCTGCCTGCCGTTATCTGCAATTTACTATTTGAATACTGCAACCACAAGCGATCTGCCGATGTGTTGAATAAATAATTTTTTCCTTTAAACCAGTTTGCAGACAATGAAATTATTCCGTTATCGTAATCAAAAGTATTCTTATATTCGGGAAAACGGCTCAACATGTTTCCATATAGGAATCGATTTCTGAATTCCAATGAAGCTGTAAACGAAGGAGAGATAAGCCATTTAAAATTTATCCGGTTATAAATCAGGTTTGAGTTTGTCCAGGCTGATTTAAAATCCTTAAAGATAAAAGATTGCATATCTTCTACATATCCGTTAACCGTGACTTTACTCACTTTAACGGAATCCTGAGCCGAAAGAATAAGAGGAATAAAAACCAGCGCTAAAAGCAATCTTCTTGTTCTCATATCTCATAACCTCAGATTTCAGCATTATACATACTTTTCTCTCAGAACATCTTCCATCACTTTGCCATCTTCAATCGTAATTATTCTTCTTGCTTTTTTCATAACCCGTGCATCATGAGTGGAAAAAATGAAGGTGATATTTTCTTCCTTATTCATTTTCTCCATAATGTCCAGCAGGTTCTCTGTCGATTTGGAATCGAGATTGGCTGTAGGCTCGTCGGCCAGAATAAACTTGGGCTTAGATGCCAATGCCCGTGCCACTGCCACACGTTGTTGCTCTCCACCTGATAGCTTGTTTGGACGACTATTTGTTTTATTGTTGAGCCCCACAGCATCAAGAAGTTCCAGAGCCCTATTCTCTATAGCTTCTTTGTTTGTTCCCTGAAGCTGCATGATAAATTTGATGTTTTCTTTCGCAGTAAGCACCGGAATCAAATTATAGGACTGAAAAACAAAACCAATATTTTTCATCCTGAAATCTGTTTTCTTCCATTCGCTCAGTTGGGTGATATTCACACCGTCAATAATAACAACTCCATTGGTTGGGCTGTCAAGACCACCAATCATATTCAGCAAAGTTGTTTTTCCCGAACCCGAAGGTCCCACTATAGCAACAAACTCGCCCTGACTAAAAGTTAAATCAATGCCATTCAGTGCCTGGAAAGGCATCGTTTTAATGTCATAGATCTTTGTAATTCCCTTTATCTCAATAATATTCATAGTTCTATTCTTTTCTGAAAATTATTTTATTCGTGTGGCATCTGCCGGATTTACTTTCAAGGCTTTATATGCCGGATATAAGGTAGAGAGTATACCTGTAAGAACAACCATTAAGGCTGTATAGACAATCATATACAATTCAATTTTTGGATAAATAAGTGACGAATATCCGAAACTCGTATACGCTTCTTTCCAGAAATAGAGATCCAGTCCTGCTTTCTCGAGGTATTTACACAGAAAATAACCACAGATAATGCCGATAAAACCTCCGGTAATTGAAAGATATAACGTTTCGAGCATGAGCATAAAGAAGATCCTGATTTTATTCATGCCAATAGCCATCAACATTCCCAATTCCTTTACTCTTTCGAGTACTGCCATTAGCATTGTATTAATTATTCCGAAGCACAATGCCAGCATAATAATTAAAATGAAAATAAATAAATACTGATTCATAATACTGATTAAATAACCTGCTTCGGGACTCAGTTGTGTCCAATCCTGAATATCTAGCTCCGGGAAATCGAATTTTATAACAGTTCTTACGATCTCTGAATTGCTGTCTTTATCAATAGCAATGGCAATTTCATGAGCTTCGGTCGTATCTAATCCCGCCAATGCGCAAAGGTCATTATATGGGGTGAAAACAGTTGATTCGTCAAACATATTGTTGTCGGTTTCGTAGATGCCCACTACCCTGAAAGCTCCGCCCGTGATATTCCTGTTTGCATCCTGTAACGTAATAACAACCTTTTTACCCAGACCAACCTTTAATTTTTCGGCCAGTTTTTTGCCAATAACTATCGCATTCTTTTTGTTACTTTTAAAATAGCTGCCTTCAATCATCTTGTTACAAATGTTTGTCACTTTCCGTTCTATATCGGGTGTCACACCCAAAATCTTCACTCCCGTGTTTGTTTCGGCCGAAGCAATCATTGAGCTGATAACTAAACGCTTGCTTACCCCTGTTACATGGTTTATAGAACTCACCCGTTGCACAACCTCATCTGCGTTGTGTATACGACGCGAGAAATCGCTGTTGGCCAGAAATTCAGGATTGTGTATTTGAACGGAAGAAATTTCGGTATGAATAATGGCATTTAAACGCGCATCAACCATTCCATTCATAAACGCAATCATAAATATTCCCACAAAAACGCCTAAAGCTACAGCAGTAATTACTGTGGAACTTCTCAGTTTATTTCTCCATATATTTTTCCATGATAAAGGTCCAAGCATGATTTCTTGTTTTTAGTGATGTAATGCATTTGTAATATTTAATTTCCAGATATTCAATATAGGATAAATACCGATAATCAGTGTGAATATAAAAATAATGAGCGCTTGTTTAAAAAAGATCGATGGTGCCAGCGAAAAGAACATAGCCGGATCAAATCCCATTTGTATCATCATTTCAGCAGCTTGTCCGGTAAACGGGATGGGGTGATAATAATAATAACCCAAAACAGGAATACTTACTATAATACCGGTAATTGCTCCTGTCATGCCTATAAAAACAGTTTCGAGCACTACCACCAGCATTAATTTATATTTTTGCATTCCCACGGCTATCATCATTCCAAACTCCTTTTTCCGTTCGGCCATCATCATCACAATTGTGCCAAAAATCCCAAATGCAATAATCAGGTACAAAATGCCTATCGTAATTACTCCTCCGGCACGATCACTTTCAATTTGCTTCATAAGCAACTCATTCATTTCCTTCCAGTCCATCACCTCCAGATCGGTAGGCAAACTGTGTAAAAGAGCTTTTTTTGTATCTGCTGTTTCATTATTGTTATGTACCATTATTGCCATTGAAGTGAGCAAACCGGGAGCTGAAAACAGATCCTGGCATTTTTTGATTTCCATAACCACCAATGTTCTGTCAAGTTCGGGAGAGGGATGTTTAATGATGCCACGAACCGGGAATTTACCCGCGGCACTTGCGCCATGATAACCCTGACCTATTAGAACCAATGTGTCACTTATGCTCAATTTCAGATATTTAGCCAATGCGCTGCTCAGTATAACTCCGTTGTCATCGTTCTTAAGATAGTTTCCTTGAATTAACTTTCCCGAGATATTGGTTATTTTATCTTCCCTCTGCGGATCAATTCCGAAAATCATCACACCTTTTGTAGCATCTTCAGTAGAGGCCAGACAAAATGTTTCAAAACGGGGAGAGTAAAGAGTGATGTTTTTATTTTTAGTAAGTTCATACTCAATAGCTTGATTAAGCCTGAACGAATTATTAATAACTTTATCGTCCCAATATCCTTTCTTGTGAATCTGAATGTAACTCGTATAGGAATTTACAATGGAACGAATGTACTGATCATACGAGCCTTCCTGCATAGAACGCATGAATGACGACAAAACCACCCCGAAGAATACCGAAGCCGAAGTAATAATTGTTCTACGCTTGTTCCGCCATAGATTCCGCCACGCCAACTTTATATAATTTCGCATCTTTAATTATTTAATGCGCTGACTTACACTCCTCATATTCTGCTGTGAAAAGAAACTATCCTTTATTGGTTGATCGAAAATCATACTCTTTATTTCCAGTACGGTTTTATTATTCTTCTTATCTACCGGTATAATTTCCATTTGGGTAGGTATTTCCCTGTCGCCCATTTTCTTTATACTGAATGCATTCAATATGTTGATCAAACGCATATCTTCATCGTAATATTCAGCTTTCCATTGATTGAAACCATCCACGGTTATCCATGTAATCAGTTTTCCCCAGGTTACGGCAGCTTCAGGAAGCGGCATCATTTCTATTTTGTAGCAAGGCATCTCTCTTACCGTTTCCTTACCCAGTAACTTATGTGTGTAGTCTTTAATGATTGAAGATTCTTTTATCAGATCATCGTTGGTAAAATCGGAGCCCATCCACGATTGCATCATCATGGAAGGTGGAATTTTAATCATTCTTTCGATGGAAGGAAGCCAGTTCCACATCTCGGTTTTTATTTTCAGAAACACCTGCCCTTTATCTTTTGCAGGCGAAGTAATAACAATCAGCGCCAGACCGTTGTTTTTCTCCCAACTTTTCATGGTTATTGACCGGGTCCAGGTAGGCCGTACTATTGTCATGGTACTTTCGCCCTGAGAGGTAATTCCACGGGCCTTTTCGTCCGATTTTGTTATTATCTCTTTAGCTGTCAGCGTTTGCGCATGGGCAATGAATGCCGTTATGCACATGTTGAACACTAAAAATAGAATGAGCCTCTTTGACATATTTGTATATGGTGATCGGTTTATTAAACGGTTACAGATATAACTTTAAATATATATTAGTAGAACAAAAAGGTTGATAAAACGTTCAAACTTGTGTTTTTATATTTCAATACGTTTATCAGAACCATCTCTCATCCGTCATTAATTTTAATCAACCATTTGAGTATTAGTTAAATAAAGAATGATAGATACTTTTTATTTACAGTTTATCTATCATTCCTATCTGTCATCCATCATTCTCTGGCGGAAGCCTATTTTTGCGGAGCGCGCAGAAATATCAGCTGGTTGCGGCGACCGCTCGAAACAAGAACACCTTGATTTACAAGCTCTTTTAAATCTTCCAGCGCCTTGTTCTTAAGTCTGCCGGTGAGGTTTGTGTAATCCGTGCGGGTAATAAAGGCGTTTTCGTCGAGGTACTTATCCAGCTTGATTCTTCGTTCTTCTTCGCTTATTTGCGATGAGGTTTGAAACCCGTAAGTGGCACGCTCCACAGTGCCGCGCGTTTGCTTCCTGAACCATCTTGAGGCGCGGAAGTTTACATTATCAAACTCAATGGATGCGGCACGGATCTCATTCTTGTCCATCACCGGACGCGATTTTAGTTTGACCGAAAAATAGCCGATCTTTCCCAGCTCCACTCTATCCCCGTTTTTTAGATGCGTGGCAATTTTTTCAGTGAGTGCGGTAAGCGCACCCTCCAGCTCGCCCACGGAAAAAGTGGACGAAGCCGCAATCTCTTCCAGCAGATCGCGGGTGTGAATGGTTTCGCTCGAAACGATGCGGGCGTGAAGCGGTTGTTTTTCACCGTCTCCTTTAGGGTTTGGGTTCTCTCTGAGGTCATACATTGCTGTCATAGTATCTTGTTTAAGTATTAATAATCGTGTTTTCCGGTATATATAAGTGGTCACTCATCTGTGTGACGATAAGCACACGGTTGAAGGCTTATCGGTTTTCATCTGTGTGACCATTGTCACTCAACTGAGTGACCACTTATATTCCTTGGTAAAGATAGTTAAAATAGTAACACAAAGCAACTAATTACGGTGATGTTCTGTGGTAAAAATAGCTTAATTATAATTGTCGGATTTACTTGCTTTAGGCTGTTTTTTGATCCTCTGCTGCGCTATTTGGAACGGGCGACACTTAATACTGTCTGTTGCTATGTTGTAGAATGTTAAAAAGAATGAGAGATGCCTCTAAAAGATGAGAGATAAATTGAATTTATGAGAGATGATTTTACATCTGTCATACTTGAAATGCCTGTTAGTAGGGGCTTTTGTGCAAAAAGATGAGAGATGAGAGTAACTTTCTGAAAAAAACTTTTTTGTGTGGTTATCAGATGCTTTTTTAAATATTATTGATATATGATGAGAAACTGTTTTAAATTATACCTCTTTTCTAATTATATTTTGATACATTTGTAACTGAAAATAGATGAAGAAATACTTCAATAACGCAAACACAAATCTCCAATTTTCTGTCAGCAATAGATGAAAAGATAAACCATTGCAGTTAGCAGATAGAGCTAATGGGAGAGTGGAAAAAGGGATTGTTGCAGCAAATGTTTGTATAAATTGATAAGAACTATGAAAAAAGAATTCATTTTTGGCGAAGTTTGGTTGCTGACTGTCAGTGCTGCATTTCAAAGGGCAAATATTTATAATTCAGATTATAATGAAAATGATTTTGAAGGTAAAAAGAAAGATTTTAAAATGGATCTCAAAGAACTCATTATTCAGATATCAGAAGAATATAATAATAGAGTAATAAGCGAAGAAGAGCATATTCAAAATATAGATTCTATCGGTTCGTTTTCTACGAAATATTCAGAAATCTTGAGAGATGGGCGATTAAATTTCGGGGTATCTCAAAAGCTGTTAAACCTATATTTAAAGTATTTATGGTGTTTGGGCTTATTGAATACGCCACCTCATTTTCCTGTTGATCGAATTATTCAAATAGGTTTGGGAATAACAAAACCTTATTCCTGGACAGCAATGGATGATAAAAAAGAATACATGGACGTAATAGAAATAGCACGAAAGGCTTTACCAGAAAATCATGGAGTAAAAAATATAGCTGAATTAGAACTTAAATTGTTTAAGAGAAATTCATCGAAATAAAGTAGCAATTATAGATGTAATACAAATGTTTATTTCTTTAAGGTCGCAATTTGAGATCTTAGAGAAGTGGACGAGAGAAGTACTCGACATCTGTTCTTAAATGATATGATACAATTGGCCAACAAGCTGTTGGCCAATTAGAAACTTCAAAAGTTCTATGATAATGAATAGAGATTAAATGTATAATTAAATACGAACTAAAAACAAAACCTTATTATGAAAAAGTCTGATATCTATGAAATAGCCATTAAGATTTTAGGAATATACTTGTTTCTAAAGATTATTCAGCTTTTTGTTGTAAGCATTGGTGTGTTTTGGGAATTGATTAGTGAAGGTCAACCCCTTTCGGATATAATAATATATGGAGGAAGTATCCTGTTGGCATATATCATTATGATTCTGCTGGATTTAGGCCTGATCTTTAAAACAGATGTTGTTGCAAGAAAACTATGCAGGATATCTGATTTTGAGCAAGAAGTTCAATTTACAGCAAGCAGGAAGGTGATCTATGAAATTGCACTGGTGCTGATGGGAATGATTACCATTGTATGGGCACTCCCGGATTTTATCTATAAAGTGTGGACTTATTTTCAGACTTTGCAGACTGGCATTGCAGACAAAAAAACACTGGTAACCTCGGGAATAAAAATCGTTATTGGACTGATAGCTGTAGTTTATTCAACTGCTATCGCAAACTTTCTTGTTAAGGAAAAAGCTGTTGACTAGCTAAAATGAATTTGCGCCTAAAAATTACAGAAAAGTATCTTTAGCGCCTATCTTTCCTGGTTTGCGCTCGTTTTTTTGCAATGCACCTGTTTTTCACGGAAAGAAAGTGATTACAGCATATATTTTGTGAAATAATTTAGAACAATAATGTGGATGGATAACAAAGTATAGTTGATGATTGGTTATCTTTGCAACATAAAAAAACAGGAAACGTAAAATTGTGATTATTTATACTGTATCACCAGTTAAACAAGTACTCAACAATTTGTCCTTGCGTTTTTCATTGATAACTCTCTGCGATGGGGCAACAGAGGAAAATATACTGTAAGATATGTTTTATGTTATATTGGGAGTGATAGTTGTCATTGCTATAATAGGTTTCTCAAAATATATTTCTAAGGAACTGATTGGTTTCTTTACTAAGAACTATTATGCTTTTCCTAAGACAATTAGGGAAAAGATAAAAAGTACAGATCCTTTTAAAGATCTGATTCAATTCATTAATCTGCTGCTGTTTGTTTTCATTATATTTCAGCTCGGTTTAGTTCTGGCTTTTAAGTTCGGAAATTCTCATGCAATTAATGCTGCAATAAAGAGTCTCTTTTTCTGGTTTGGAAAAGAAGCCGGATATGGTAAACTAACAGTGATGCTCTTTTCTACAATAGCTCTTTTTATAGTAAGCTACAATCTATCCAGATATCTGAATGAATATCGTAAAAGAAGTGATATAAAAGGAATAGATTCCGTTATTGAACTTAGAAAGATGTTAGATGAGAATAAAATAAACTTTGAAATACATCGTGATTTGCAGTTTGGTGAATACGAGTTTATAGAAAACCCATCTACTAAAGAGGAGGAAACCAAGCAGATGGAACTTTTTCGTTATCTGGACACAATTGAGTTGGTCGGTTCTATGGTTAGAAAAGGAGTTATAAATACAGAGCAGTTTTATAAGCAATTTGGTTGCAGAATAGATAATATTGTAAGATGTACCATGCTCAAGGAATATTTAGATCGTAATAAAGAATCGTGGGCGGACTTGCGTTGGATAATTCGTGAAGTAAGGAAATATGAAAAGGATAAATCTGATAACACTGATATGAATAGTCCAAAAGGGGATATGCCGCATCATGAAAGTAAAATGTTCCAGGAGGGAAGACAATGGATGAAAAAAGGTGGTAAGTATTTGTTTGATGATAAATAAAACAGAATTATTCTTCTTTAATCTTTATAAGCCGATTGGACAGGCTTTCAATAATAGCCAGCGATTCAATATTAATGCCTTTAGTTTCTAATAGCAAGCGACCGTTTTGGAATTCTTTTTCAATGATAAAGCCCATCCCTACAAGATTGGCTCCTGCTTGTTCTATCAAATCAATTATGCCAAGTGCTGCATTTCCGTAAGCCAGGAAGTCATCAATGAAAAGAATATTATCGTCAGGACCGATGAACTCCGAACTGATTGCGATCTCGTAATCGCGGTCTTTTGTGAAAGAATGAACTGATGTTGACAGATAATTCTTCATAGTGTTGGGGAGTTTCTTTTTAGCAAATACAACCGGTAAGTCCATTAAGAATCCCGTCATTATTGCCGGAGCTATTCCACTGGCCTCAATTGTCATAATCTTATTGACATTGGTTGTTGCAAACCGCCGTACAAATTCAATTCCAATGTTTTTCATTAACGTTGGATCCAATTGGTGATTAATAAAGCTGTCTACTTTTAGAATTCCGCCTTCGTAGCATTTCCCGTCCTGTAGTATTCGCTCTTTTAATAGTCTCATGTTTTGTACCGGTTTATTTGTTGTCTCTGAGATCTTTTACCCTAACGGCTTTACCTTCACTTTGTGGAAGAGTTCCTTTGTTTACTAATTTTAGTTTAGGAGTAACCAATATTTCATCTTTCAGTTGATGGGTTATTTCCTTTGCCAGGTTTTGTAACTCAATATAGTTATCGGTAGAAAGATCACTTAATTCTACTTCAACAATAATCTCGTCCTGATTGTTCTTGGTTTCAAGTGTAATCAGGTAATTACTGCCTAACTGTGTGAAGTGAACTAATATTTTCTCTATCTGCATTGGGAATATATTAACGCCTTTGATGATAAACATATCATCGCTTCGGCCTTTAATACGATCTATTCTTACGTGTGTACGTCCGCAGGAACATTTTCCTGGTAATATTCGTGTGAGGTCGCGGGTGCGATATCGTAAGAGAGGCATCTGTTCACGATCGAGTGTTGTGAGTACCAACTCTCCAATTTGTCCATCAGGAACGTGCTTACCTGTTTCCGGATTAATAATTTCCACTAAGTAGCAATCTTCCCAAAAGTGCATCCCGTTTTGCTCCTTGCATTCAAAGGCTACACCGGGACCATTCATTTCTGTCATACCAAAACTATTGTATGCTTTAACGCCCAATAGCTTTTCTATCTTTCTTCGTTGCTCGTCTGTATGCGGCTCAGCACCAATAACCAATGTTGTTAGATTTGTGCTTTTAGGATCGATACCTTCTTCCTGAAAGACTTCAGCCAGGCGAATTGCATAACTGGGAATGGCGTGAAGGGCGGTTGTGCCAAAGTCGGTGATAAACTTGATTTGTCGCTTACTGTTTCCCGCTGCTGCAGGAACAGTAAGCGCACCAAGTTTTTCTGCACCATACTGAAAGCCTAGTCCGCCAGTAAACATGCCATAGCCTGAACTGTTTTGGAAAACATCCGTATTTCTCAGGCCCACCATGTATAGGCAACGGGCAACCAGGTTTGCCCATGAATCAAGATCGTGTTGGGAGTGAACAATCACGGTAGGGTTACCAGTTGTTCCACTTGAGGAATGAACTCTAACCGCATCTTTCATCTCTCCGGCCATTAATCCGAAAGGATAATTCGCACGCATATTTGTTTTAGTAGTGAAAGGAATTTTTTCAATATCTTTCAGTGACTGAATACTATCTGCTGTAATGCTGTGTTGTGCGAAAACCTTTTTATAATAAGGTGAGTTGGAAGCGATTCTGATTGTTTTTCTGAGCCTTTGAAGCTGAAGTTCGTTCAACTTCTCCCTGCTCATCGTTTCTGTGTCCTCTTCCCAATATTGATTCATAGTATTAATAATTAGTAAAGTGTTGTTTGTGGTTTTACATCATTTTTTCCGCAATCTCTTTTCCTGCTGCCAGGGCTTTAAGGTTTAATTCAACGATAGCATCGCCTTTGCGTTCAAAGATATCACGGATACTCTCTTGTATTTTGCTGTAATCAATTCCAAGGAAAGGGATTGTTGCACCTAGCAATACAATGTTTGCCACACGAGCAGAACCTAATTCTTTCGCTACTTTGTCAACGTTTACAATGATTTTATGTGGGAGCTTATTTATCTCATCCATAATATCTGCTTCAGCGGGATAGTTAGGAATATTGATAAACGGAGTTTCGTTGGTAACCAACCAGCCATCATTGCTGAGGTAGGGGAGGTAACGCAGGCTTTCCATTGGTTCCAATGAGATAATAAGGTCGCACTTTCCTGTTGGTATTAAATCAGAAGCGATTGGTTTGTCGCTGATACGGAGGTTTGATTGTACATCTCCACCTCTTTGACTCATACCGTGTACTTCTGCCTGTTTCATGTAAAGCCCGTCTTTTAAAGCGGCTTTGCCAATAACGGTCGCTATGGAAAGAATTCCCTGACCGCCTACGCCTGACAATATAATATCTTTTTTCATCTTATTTGCTACTTCTTTTCTTTCTTGCTAATGTTTGAATACACTCTCTGCGGGGAATAATAACAGATACGCCACGATATTCTATCTCTTCATGGATCAATTGTTTCATTTCCTCATAATTCTTCTTCAAAGGAACAATAACACGGATGTGAGCTGGATCAACACCGAGTCCGATGCAGATAGCTTCAATCTTTCCTGTGCCGGCAGAATCCTGTCCGCCTGTCATGGCTGTTGTTTCATTATCAGAGATAACAATTGTAACATTAGAATTTTCGTTTACGCAATCCAATAAACCAGTCATTCCCGAGTGGGTAAAGGTTGAATCACCTATAACTGCAACTGAAGGGAAAAGTCCTGCATCGGCAGCACCTTTTGCCATAGTTATTGATGCTCCCATGTCTACACACGAATCAATTGCATTGAATGGTGCGCCTGCGCCTAATGTATAGCAACCAATGTCACTGAATACTTTATGTGTAGGATAATTGTTTCTCAATACTTCAGTTAAAGCGGAATACATATCGCGGTGTCCGCAACCTTCGCAAAGTGCGGGTGGGCGCATTTCTACAAGAGCTGGAATGCTGAATGTCGGTTTATTCTCTTTGCCTACAGCCTTAGCTACATTGTCGGGATTTAATTCCCCATCGCGTGAAAGAGTTCCGTCCATGCGGCCTTTTACTTTAATGCCTACTCCCAGATAGCCTTTCAGCATGTTTTCAACAAAAGGCTGTCCGTCTTCCAATACTAAGATTTCTTCGCATTCAGAAGTTAGCTTTAATAATTGTTTTTTAGGGAGTGGGTATTGACCAATTTTCAATACAGGATATTCACATCCATCAGGGAAGTTCTCCATCAGGTAATTGAATCCTATGCCACAAGCTATAATTCCAAGCTTTTTGTTGGGACCGTCAATGTATTTATTGTATGGAGATTCTTCGGATGCCTTAACAAACTCATCTTGTTTTGCTATTAATGCCTTGTAACGGCGGCGGGCATTTCCCGGAAGAAGAATAAACTGCCGTGGATCTTCGCTGAATGAAATTTCATTTTGTGGCTTTGGTGATTGGTTTTCTACTCCCGAACGAGAGTGTGCCAATCGGGTAACCATTCTCATAAGAATAGGTTCGCCAATCTTCTCAGAGAATTCATATCCATTGTAAACCATGTCATAAGCTTCCTGCTGATTGGCTGGTTCAAACATTGGTATCAGTGCAAAATCTCCGTAGAAACGACTGTCTTGCTCGTTCTGTGAAGAATGCATGCTTGGGTCATCGGCTGCAACTACAATTAGTCCTCCGTTTACTCCGGTCATGGCAGAATTGATAAAACAATCTGCTGCCACATTCATGCCCACATGTTTCATGCACACTAATGCACGTTTGCCGGCAAAGGACATACCCAAGGCAGCTTCCATAGCTGTCTTTTCGTTTGTGCTCCAGCGACTGTGAATGTTTCGTTCTTTGGCCAGGGGTGACTGCTGAATATACTCTGTAATTTCTGTTGATGGGGTGCCCGGGTATGCATAAACGCCGGAAAGCCCGGCGTCAATTGCTGCTTGTGCAATGGATTCATCGCCCAATAAGAGTTGTTTGCTCATATCTTTGTATCTTAAAAGTGTTTCCTTTTAGTTATTATCTGTTTACAAAGATATGTAATAAAGAACTAATTCAATAGTAAAAGCTTAAAAAATCTTTCGTTTGTTTAGTTCATTCTGATATTTTTTGGCATTAGCCTGATGCTCTTGCCAGGTTGCGGCAAAGTTGTGAGTTCCCGAAAAATCTTCTTTAGCGCACATGTAAACGAAGTTGTGTCGGGTGTAATTCAAAACGGCATCAATTCCTTTGATAGAAGGAATGCGGATGGGGCCCGGAGGTAATCCCTGGAACTTGTAAGTATTATATGGGGAGTCTGAGCGGAGGTGTGCTCCCGTTACTCTTTTAATAGCGAAATCCTGTACGGCGAACTTAACCGTTGGATCTGCCTGAAGCTTCATTCCCTGATGCAGGCGGTTGATGTAAAGACCAGCCACCATTGGCTTTTCAGAGTTGGCGTTTGTTTCTTCTTCCACAATGGAAGCAATGGTGCATACTTCCGAAGGAGTAAAGCCAATTGATTTTGCTTTGCTCAAACGTTCATTAGTCCAGAACTGGTTATACTCTTTCTTCATCTTCTTAAATAGATCGGCAGTGGAGATGTTCCAGTAAAGCTCGTAAGTGTTGGGGATGAACAGACAAACAATGGTCTCTTTCCTGAAACCAAGTTTAGAACAAAAAGCAGAATCATTTAATCGGATGGCAACCTCGGCTGAGTCGACCATGAGCTGATTCCCTATTTTTTGAGCCAACTGCCCGCTTGTGCGAATATCATTGATTGAAAAATCCAGTGGTGTTTGTTGTCCTCTTGTCAGCCTGTGAAAAACAGGATAATTACCGTCTTTAGGATTAATAACGTAACGTCCGGTGTGGATATTCTTCGCCTCGTCAAGGTTGCTCATCAGCCATCGGAACCCTTTCATACTGCGTGGCATCCCGGCTCGTTCTATTTTTACAGTGATAGAATCGGGCGTGTCGTCACGGTCTATGTATACATATGCTTTTTTCTCTGTCTGGAATTGAGAAGCAAATAAATTGTAATAAACGAATATTCCGGCAAAGAAGAGGATTGCTCCAGCAATGATTGCTGCGATAACCCATTTATTCTTTAATCTAGTGTTCATAATCTTTTGTGAAATACTTAGTGGTTAATTTTCGCCGCAAAGATAGCTAATTATCTTTTACGGTATACTTAAGGAATCTTATTAATTTATTTTATTTTATGCAGTACATTTATTTTTATTAAGGTGTACACTTAATATTTTTAAGAAGTACACTATTTTTATATTAAGTGTAGGTTTGGTTCTATTAAGGCATAGAGCTTTTAAATAGAATATGTACACTTAACACTTGAAATGTGTAGGCTTTTAGATGAAGTAGTCGAGAAGAAATCTATAAACCCCAACCGGATGTGGAGTTAGTGCTCTCTATGCGATTTTCAAGCTCATCGGGCAATGCAGAAAAGAAATCCATTCCTGTCACTTTTTCTATGCTATCTATTGAAACGGCATAACTGCTCAATGGCAATGACTCTTTATCATTTTTCATGATAAAGCCGATGGCTTTTGGCGAATCGAGGTATGGTGCGAGAATAACTTTGAAAAATCGTTGCGGAATAGCCACCTTATTACTTCCAATAGTCTGATATCCTTTTTCTACAATAGGACCGCACACAATTACAATTGCACTGTCCTCCGCTGCCCAGTCGCGCACCTTTTCTTCCAGAGTTTTCCATCGTCCGGCATTAAGGGAATGTTTCTGAGGACACATGTTACTAAAATAAAAACACTCTTTCATAACTGTTGAATTCCATTTCATATCCGCTGCCGGAGCCATATGTCCGCGATCATATCCGGAATGGGAATAATCATCATTCGTGGCGGATACATTTTTCACTTCGGGATCGACAATAAATTTATCTGTGCGCTTTAAATCTCCTTTTATCTCATATTCAGTTAATTCATAAGAAACCCAGTTGGGAACCCGCCATTCCGGATTATATGACACGGTGTATCCTGCATGCGTAATGACCTGTTCGGGACGAGTGGCGGTAAGAACCGGACGTTCCAGGTCTCCAAAAAATTCTTCCTTTTCAGGGGTTATAATTGCTTCCGTTTTGTATTTAACTTCATTAGCCGCATGCAAAATGGGATTGCGATAGTGCTCGTAAACAAAGATAGAGACCAGCGATATAACGATAATTAATAATGAAACCCTGAGTGTATTTTGCTGCTGATTCTTTTTCTTCCTTCTTGCCATGTTGTTTTTATTCTTTTAGTGACTGCAAACATACTAAGTTTTTTTCTTTTGCGTTAAGTAATCAATGATTTTGTCATTTAAAAAAGTTACTTTTGCCTCATGGAAAATATACAAATAGCTGTTATAGGGCTTGGTTATGTGGGCTTACCACTTGCCCGTCTTTTTGCAACGAAATACCCGGTTATTGGATTTGACATAAATATAAGCCGCATTGAAGAGCTAAATAGTGGGAAAGATTCTACATTGGAGGTGCACAATGAACAGTTGCAGGCTGTGCTCACCGCTCATCCATCTTCGGCTCCCGGATTGTTTTGCACTGCCGATGCCGAATTTCTTCGCAAGTGCACCTATTATATTATAACGGTTCCTACACCAGTTGACAAGAGTAATCGCCCCGATCTACATCCCTTGCTTTCCGCCAGTGAAACAGTGGGAAAGGTTATAGATAAAAACGATATAGTAATTTATGAATCGACCGTTTCTCCCGGAATTACTGAGGATGTTTGTATTCCCATCGTTGAAAAGTTTTCGGGACTTACTTTCAATAAGGATTTCTTTGCCGGATATTCTCCCGAGCGTATCAATCCCGGCGATAAGCTGCATACGGTGGAAACCATTTTAAAGATCACTTCCGGATCAACTCCCGGGGCGGCTCAGCAAATAGACGAGCTTTACCGCTCAGTAATTAGTGCCGGAACCTATCTGGCTTCCTCTATCCGGGTGGCCGAAGCAGCAAAAATCATTGAGAATTCTCAGCGTGACATTAATATTGCCTTTATAAATGAGCTGGCAAAAATCTTTAACCGTATGGGAATAGATACCCGCAGTGTGCTTCAGGCGGCTGCTACAAAATGGAATTTCCTACCTTTCTATCCCGGACTGGTAGGCGGTCATTGCATCGGCGTTGATCCGTATTATCTGGCGCAACGGGCAAAAGAATATGGCTTTCGTCCGGAAATAATTCTTTCGGGAAGGCGTATGAATGATGGGATGGGAGAGTATGTTGCTCAGGAAGTGGTGCGATGTATGATAAAGAAAGAGATACTGATAAAGCATAGCAGGGTGCTGATTCTTGGATTCACGTTTAAAGAAAACTGTCCCGATGTGCGAAACACAAAGGTTATTGATGTGGTTCACGAACTTCAGAATTACGATATTGACGTAACAGTATATGATCCGATAGCGTTTCCTGAAGATGTGAAGCGTGAATATGGAATTGGAATAACGTCAGAGCTTCCGGTCGGGGAATTTGATGCTGTGATAGCAGCTGTGGCTCATAAAGAATTTATCTCTTTGAATGTTCGGTCGCTAGTTAAAAAAGAAGGAATTGTATACGATGTAAAAGGAATCTATCCTTTGGAAGTAGTGGATGCGCGACTTTGATTTTTAGAAAAAAAATGCCAAAAATACTTTAGATATTAAAATAATGGTGTAAATTTGCGCTCAGTAAACCGAAAATTGCCGCATTAGCTCAGTTGGTAGAGCGTTTCACTCGTAATGAAGAGGTCCCCGGTTCAAGTCCGGGTTGCGGCTCATTTTTTAATAAATAGGTATTATAAAAAAAGCTTTGCTCATTCAGCAAAGCTTTTTTTATAATACCTATTTCTTTATTTTATTTTCATAGCTTTACCATCTCTGTTTCATTTCTGAAAATATTGGCTATTCTCATGAACTGAACAAATAAAACAGATTATCTATGAACACATTCCTCTTTTAATTGTTTACTATGGAATAAAAACTAATAATAAAATATAGATATGGCACATACAAATTTTAAAGGGCAATTAGTAAAATTGTTTGGAGAGTTTATTCAAATAAATGATTATGCTCCAAATTTTCATTTGGTAAAGAACGATTTGAGTGATTATTATTTAGATTATGCTAAAGGAAAGAATGTAGTTTTAAATATATTTCCTAGTTTGGATACAAGTGTTTGCGCAACATCAGTGAGAAACTTTAATAAAATTGCAGCTCAACTCCCAAACACGGTTGTTTTAGCCATTTCTAAAGATTTACCATTTGCGCAGGGTCGTTTTTGTACAACGGAAGGAATTGATAACGTAATTGCATTATCAGATTTTCGCTCACCCGAATTTGCAAAGGAATATGGTTTACTGATGGAAGATGGTCCTCTGAGAGGCTTACTGGCACGGGCAGTAGTTGTTGTTAATCCCGAAGGCAAAGTGATTTATACCGAGATTGTCACTGAAATTACTACAGAACCTAATTACGATGCAGTAATTAATTTATTAAAAAAGTAGCTCTGTATAGTCCTAAATAAGCGTTACAGGTTTCTGTAACGCTCTATTGATAAATAGAAAAACCGGTTTAAGATATTCTTAAGCCGGTTTTTTCATATTCAAACGATATTATAATTTGCTGTCAAAGCAATAGCTGGAAACTATGGTCTTAGTTGTAGTTCGGTTTGTTTATATTCAAGTTCTCATCTTCTTCAATCGCTTTCCTCAGATCGATGATTAATTGTTTTAATTCTGTCTCTTCTTCTGGCAAATAGTCCAGATTATCCAGAATATTATCCGGGTTTTGTTTGGTTGCCTGAATAAAATAGTAATTGAACTCTTCTAATTTTCCCAGAGCAGCACTTGTATATGCCATCGATATGTAATTGTTTTCATATCCGGGAGAGTAAAACTCTACCGTTTCAAAGCATTTTAATGCCATATCATATATCTTGTGTTCAAAGTAGGCAGCTCCTATCTCCGAGAAAATTCTGGGATCTTCAGGATTTAGCTTAGAGGCTTTTCCAAAATTAGCAGCAGCATTTTCTCTATCTAGAAAGCTTAAATATATTCGCCCCTTATTAATGTATGAATCTGCACATGAAGTATCTTCGTTTATTGCTAAATCTATATAATTAATGGCATCATCCAATAGACCAAGTTCACAATAACTTAATGCGATATAGGTATTGATATCAATTGTGTCGGGTGAAAGTCCTTGATTTATATCTAAAGCTTCTGTGAATTTCTGGATGCACTTCTCATAATTCTTAAGATTAAAGTGGCATAGTCCTATAAAAAAGATGGTCATCCCCGATTTTGGATCTATTTTTTCGTATCTCTCATAGTATTCACATGACTTCTCAAAGTTTTCTAACTTATAGTAACAGTGAGCTGTCATCAATATTGAACCCGGATGTTCGGCATCGATGGTAAGAGCAAATTCGTATGCTTCCAGTGCCTTATTAAATTCTTCTGCAGTATAGTAAAATCTTCCCAGGTCAAACCAGGACTTAACAGAATAGGGATCTTTATCCAGTAATTGATTATAGAGTTGGGCTCCTTTATCTATCTGTTTGCATTCGCCATAACATTCAGCCAGGCTCATGCGAATCTCGTCATTTTCAGGATTTGCTTTAAAGGCTTTTTCAAACCAGGGCAGAGCCTGCTCCGGAAGATCTGCATCCGTATAAAGATAAGCAATATCAAGAAAATTATCCTCATCATCATTTTCATCCAGACTCATTATTCCCTGTATAAGTGCATCGGCTTCTTCTAATTTCTTGTCCAGAATCAAGAGTTCGGCTTTCAGCATTTTTACATCGCGATCATAACTTTCGGGAATGGAAGACGCAATATCTTTTGCTTCGTCTATTTTATCAAGGTCAATAAGAATGTGTGCCTTGATAACAAGAACTTCTGTGTTTTCAGGATGAATGGATAGGGCAAAGTCTATTACCTCGAAAGCATTATCGTACTGCTGCATTGATGCATAGTATTCGGCGAAATCGGCTAATTGAGCTGCATCAAAATAACCGGTTCTTCCTTCTGCTTTCATTTCTTCATATTGGGCAAGTGCTTGCTTAAATTCATTATCTTGCTCAAAATCCGAAGAAGAATAATTGCTCATGTTTTTTTGGTATTGGGTTAAACAATTTGTTCCCCCTTTCCGGGAGGAACAAATTGTTTTCAAATTACTTATTAATTTTACTCCAGGTATCTTTTAAACTCACCGTGCGGTTGAATATCAACTTGTTTGGTGTAGAATCTTTATCTACATTGAA
The DNA here is from genome assembly GCA_963667395.2 of Bacteroidaceae bacterium. Classification (GTDB taxonomy): domain Bacteria; phylum Bacteroidota; class Bacteroidia; order Bacteroidales; family Bacteroidaceae; genus Bacteroides. The sequence goes on along the minus strand of CAXXJL010000001.1, from coordinate 1,279,518 downwards.
ATAACCAATGCGTTGGAATTGTAAATAATCCAAAGGTTTCATCTCTGCCAGGTATTTTTCAACTCTACAGTTGGTAAGCACTTTAAGGGAATCAGGATTCAGAAGGTCACGGAAGTCTCCGTCTTTCTCTTCCAATGCCGGATTTTCTACTTTAAACAAACGATCGTAAAGACGAACCTCGGCAGGAAGACTGTGTTCTGCGCTCACCCAATGAAGTGTTCCTTTCACTTTACGGTTGCTATCGGGCATACCGCTCTTGGTGTTCATGTCATATTCGCAGTAAACTTCTTCAATTTCTCCTTCTGCATTCTTTTTACAGCCTGTACATTTTACAATATAGGCGTTTTTCAAACGAACTTCCTGACCAGGAGTCATACGGAAATACTTTTTAGGAGCATCTTCCATGAAGTCTTCGCGCTCAATAAAGAGCTCACGACTAAATTCTATAATGTGTGTTGCCGAGTTTGGATCTTCAGGATTGTTGATAGCCTCCATCTCTTCCACTTGTCCTTCAGGATAATTGGTGATGATACACTTTACGGGATTAATAACCGCTGCCACACGAGTGGAACGCGCGTTAAGGTCTTCTCTTACTACCGATTCAAGAAGTGAAACGTCAATAATGCCATCGTACTTTGTATAACCAATCTTGTCGATGAAATTATGAATAGCCTCAGGTGAATAACCACGTCGGCGAAAACCGCAAAGGGTAGGCATACGAGGATCATCCCATCCGTTTACTAATCCTTCCTTAACCAATGTGAGAAGCTTGCGTTTGCTCATTACGGTATAAGTCAGGTTCAAACGGTTGAACTCCATCTGACGAGGACTATAATTGTCGTTTTCCTTTAGTAAATCGATGTAATAGTTATATAGCGGACGATGAACTTCAAACTCAAGTGTACAAAGAGAGTGAGTTACGCCTTCAAAGAAATCGGATTGTCCGTGAGCAAAGTCATACATCGGATAAGCTCTCCAGGTAGTACCTGTACGATGATGAGGATAATTGATAACGCGGTACATTATAGGATCGCGGAAGTGCATGTTTGAGTTTGCCATATCAATTTTGGCGCGAAGAACCATAGCACCTTCCGGAATCTCTCCGGTATTCATTTTTTGGAAAAGTTCCAGGCTTTCCTCAATAGGGCGGTTGCGGTAAGGGCTTTCTGTTCCGGCTTGAGTAGTAGTACCTTTTTGCCTTGCAATCTCTTCAGCTGATTGTTCGTCAACATATGCTTTGTCTTCCTTGATAAGTTTCACGGCAAAGTCCCATAACTGCTGGAAGTAATCAGAAGCATAATAAATATTTCCCCACTTGTAGCCCAACCACTCAATATCTTCTTTGATAGCATCTACATATTCCACATCTTCCTTTACAGGATTGGTATCATCGAAACGAAGATTGCAAACGCCGTTGTACTTTTTAGCAATACCAAAGTCCATACAAATTGCTTTTGCATGACCTATGTGCAGGTATCCATTAGGCTCTGGTGGGAAGCGTGTCTGTACTCTTCCTCCGTTTTTGCCCTCTTTCAAATCATTTTCTAGGGCGATTTCAATAAAGTTTAAACTTTTCTTTTCGCCTCCTTCTTCCGTTTTAATATCTGTCATAGTGATACGTTGTTACACAGTTAAGGTGCAAAAATAGTTATTCTTTTTTGTATAACCGTTATTTAACGGGTACATATCCACTCTTTTTTATTATATTTTGCCCTTCACGTGACAAAACATACTCAATAAAGGGTGTTACCTCTTGCTTGTTTTTGTTATTATAGTAGTAAAAAAGCGGTCGCACAATGGGATAAAGTCTCTTTGAGGCATTTGATACTGTTGGAGTGACAAATGTTTTTCCATCGTAAGATACAGCAATTGGCTTTATGTCTTTGTTTACGTATGCAAGTCCCACATACCCTATAGCACCTTGCGTTTGACTCACAGATTGTATTACGGATCCCGTAGCAGGCAAAGAAAGAGAAGCGCTCATATAATTTTTATTTTTCAAAACACTTTCCTTGAAAAACTCATATGTTCCTGAAGATGTCTCGCGTGAGTAAACCACAATCTTCATGTCTTTTCCGCCCACCTGTTTCCAATTGGTAATTTTACCGCGAAAAATATTTTCTAGTTGCTTACGGGTAAGCTTTCTTACCGGGTTGGTGGGATTAACAATTACCGCTAAGGCATCATAAGCAATGATTACCTCAGTTACCTCTTGCTTGTTCTTTTTAAGTTTCATCTTTTCGCCGAACTTAATAGAACGGGAAGCCATGGCTATATCACATGTACCATCCATTAATGCGGCAATTCCCACACCGGTTCCGCCGCCTGTGACGGTAACTCTGGCGGATGCTTTTTTATTCATATAACTTTCTGCCGTTTCCTGAGATATAGGAAGTACGGTATCGCTGCCTTTAATTCGTTGTGCATGTAAAGATGCGGTACACAATAATAAAATTAGTAAGAACGCAGTTGCTTTATTCATTTTTATTTCTTTAAAAATTATGTTGCAAAGTAATGAATTACATGTTACAAAGTGACTACATTAATGTTACTTACTTGTAACAACTGATCTCTTTGCTTTGTTTTAGTCAATCATATAGAATCTATTATTTAATTAATATAGTGTTTGATTTATCTTTATAGTAAAGCCTTCATATTTTATGAAAGGCTTTACTATAATATATTATAAAATTTGTAGTCCTTTATTCTTTCAATAAAAACTTATTTAACAGCTTATATGTTATACTAATGAATAAAGCTTCAATCTTTAATGGGGTTTTAATTTCTGTAACATAGATGTAATATCTTTGAAACATTTCCTTCAAACCAAAGTCACATATATTTAATATCCGTTTCGTTCCTTTGCAGCAGAAATAATAGAAGTATGAAAAAAATTTTTGAACGAATAATTGAAGGGCTACTTACTTGCAGTGGTTTCGTAACAAGTATTACGATACTGCTCATTGTTGTTTTCCTTTTCAGCGAAGCTTTCGGATTGTTTGGCAGTAAAGTTATTGAAGATGGCTATGTGCTTGCACTCAATAAAGAGAATAAGGTCACTGATCTGAGTTCTGCTGACATTAAGAAAGTGTTTGATGCAGAGATAACCAACTGGTCGCAGGTGGGTGGAACAAATACACCTATTAAGGTTTTTCGCTTGGGCGATCTTACAAATTATTACTCAGAAGAGGAGTTGGGTGCCGAGTATGAAAATGCACCTGCAAAGATTGCCGAACTTATTAATGCCAATCCCGGCATGATTGGTTTTATTCCATCTAATCTTGTGGATAAAAACTTTCAGGGGCACCTGATTAAGGATAAAACTATTTCTGTAAAAGATGTGTTGGCAGGAAGTGAGTGGTTTCCTACAGCTACTCCGGCAGCTCAGTTCGGTATACTTCCCTTGATAACCGGTACCCTTTGGGTTAGTTTCTTTGCTATCTTGTTTGCTCTTCCGTTTGGTTTATCTGTATCCATATACATGAGTGAGGTTTCCAGCCACCGTGTAAGAGATATATTAAAACCTATAATTGAGCTATTGAGTGGTATCCCTTCTGTGGTTTATGGTTTCTTTGGATTAATAGTCATTGTTCCTTTGATTCAGAAAATATTTCATCTTCCGGTCGGAGAATCGGGTCTTGCAGGAAGTATAGTGCTTGCCATTATGGCATTGCCTACTATTATTACGGTTAGTGAAGACGCCATGAGAAACTGCCCGCGTTCCATGAGAGAAGCAAGTTTAGCTCTGGGAGCTTCCAAATGGCAGACTATATATAAAGTGGTAATTCCTTACTCAATTTCGGGAATAACATCCGGAGTTGTTTTAGGAATTGGACGCGCTATAGGAGAAACAATGGCGGTACTTATGGTAACAGGTAATGCAGCCGTGATTCCTCATACAATTCTTGAACCGCTTCGTACGATTCCTGCCACCATTGCCGCAGAACTTGGCGAAGCACCTGCAGGAGGAGCTCACTATCAATCGTTGTTCCTGCTAGGAGTTGTGTTGTTCTTCATCACACTTATCATCAACTTTAGTGTAGAATATATAAGCAATAGACAAAAATAATGGAAAAGAATAAATTTCCCGTATCATATGAACGAAACAAACGCCGTTCTCAGAAGATAGCCTTTGGCATTTTCTCTTTATTTAGCTTCACCATTGTAGCCATACTATTTGCAATTCTTGGTTTCATTGTTTATAAAGGTATAGGAGTTATAAATTGGGAATTTCTAACCTCCGAACCTACAGATGGAATGACGGCAGGGGGAATATGGCCTGCTATAGTAGGTACTTTTTATTTGATGATTGGTAGCGCGCTGTTTGCCTTTCCCATTGGAGTGATGAGTGGAATATACATGAATGAATATGCTCCAAAAGGTAAAATAGTTCGATTTATCAGGGTAATGACAAATAATCTTAGCGGTATACCTTCTATTGTTTTCGGTCTTTTTGGTATGACGCTTTTTGTAAATTACCTTGGATTCGGCGATAGTATCCTTGCCGGATCTCTTACATTGGGATTGCTTTGCGTGCCATTGGTTATTCGAACAACTGAAGAAGCTTTAAAGGCTATTCCAGATACATTCCGTGAAGGAAGTCGTGCACTTGGAGCCTCAAAGTTACAAACCATTTGGCATGTTATTCTTCCTCTCGGTACACCTAATATTATTACAGGATTGATTTTGGCACTTGGACGTGTTTCCGGAGAGACGGCACCAATCCTTTTCACTTGTGCGGCATACTTCCTCCCCAAAATTCCTTCAAGCATATTCGACCAATGTATGGCTTTGCCATATCATCTTTATGTAATATCTACCAGCGGCACGGATATGGAAGCACAGTTGCCCATAGCTTATGGCACAGCGTTAGTCTTGGTTGTTATTATCTTAATAGTCAATCTGATTGCTAATGCTCTAAGAAAGTATTTCTCCAAGAAAGTAAAAATGAACTAAAATAGAACAGAATGAATAAAATTGATGTAAAGGACGTACATTTCTATTATGGCGATTTTCATGCGCTGAAAGGAATCAATATGCAGATAAAAGAAAAGTCTGTGGTTGCCTTTATCGGACCTTCCGGTTGTGGCAAGTCAACCTTTCTTCGCCTTTTTAACCGAATGAACGATTTGATTCCCGATACTCGCATAGAGGGACAAATTCTGATTGATGATGATGATATTTATGCTAAAGGAGTTCAGGTAGATGAATTAAGAAAAAATGTGGGGATGGTGTTTCAACGTCCTAATCCTTTTCCAAAAACTATTTTTGAGAATGTTGCTTATGGTCTTCGGGTTAATGGCATAAAAGATAATGATTTTATTCGTCATCGCGTGGAAGAAACATTGAAAGGTGCTGCTCTTTGGGACGAAGTAAAAGACAAGTTGAAACAATCTGCTTTTGCTCTTTCGGGTGGTCAGCAACAAAGACTTTGTATTGCCCGGGCTATGGCTGTTTCTCCATCTATTCTGCTGATGGATGAGCCGGCTTCTGCCCTTGATCCTATTTCAACAGCAAAAGTAGAGGAGCTCATTCACGAGTTAAAGAAGGATTATACTATTGTTATTGTTACTCATAATATGCAGCAAGCTGCCCGTGTAAGTGATAGAACAGCCTATTTTTATTTGGGTGAGATGATTGAATTTGATGATACAAAGAAGATATTCACCAATCCATCTCAAATCTCTACTCAGAATTATATTACGGGACGTTTCGGATGATGTTTTTATTTTTATATTTGTAATCTTAATAAAAGAATAGCGATATGGTAAAGTTTATAGAATCAGAGCTCGTACAGCTGAAAAAAGAAGTGGACGAAATGTGGACTTTAGTCTATAATCAGTTAGACAGAGCCTCAGAAGCAGTGCTGACTCTTAATAAAGAACTGGCACAGCAAGTTATCGTTAGAGAAAAACGTGTAAATGCTTTCGAACTTAAAATAGATAGTGATGTGGAGGACATAATTGCCCTTTACAACCCTGTGGCTGTGGATTTACGCTTTGTTCTTGCAATGTTAAAGATAAACACGGATCTGGAACGTCTTGGAGACTTTGCTGAAGGCATCGCCCGCTTTGTGGTTAAATGCGATGAACCGGCTCTTGATCCTGAATTAATAAAAAAACTTCGTCTCGAAGAAATGTTTACTCAGGTTCTTTTAATGCTTGAGGTGGCTAAGCAAGCTTTGAATGAAGAGAGTCTTGACCTGGCAACATCTGTTTTCGCCAAAGATAATCTGGTTGATGAAATTAATGCGGAGGTATCTCCTAAGTTGGTAGAGTACATTGGCAATAATCCGGAGAGCTTGTTTTTTTGCTTGAACTTGGTTGGCGTATTCCGCAAACTGGAACGATCGGGAGATCACATAAACAATCTGGCCGAAGAAATTGTGTTCTATATTGATGCAAAAGTATTAAAACACCAAGGCAAAACTGATGAACATTATTCTCAGTCAATATAAAATCTAAAGATATTTGGTATTAGTTGAGGTGAAAAGGAAACGTTAAAATGTAAAAACATGTTATAAGACATATAATTATGTTTGTATAGTATTAAAATATCCTGCATCTTTGCATCCGTTATCCTGAAAACAATCTTTTTACCTTAAAAAAAACTAATACCTATTGAAAACTGAAAAGCGGGACTTTGTGAAAAGTCCCGCTTTTTGATTGTATACCTTTGATTGTTGACAGTCGTAATATGCCCCCAATAAAAAAACGGTAAACAGAAATCTATGATTTTTCCTGTTTACCGCTTTTTCTGAATTCTTTTTTATTAATAAACCAGGACTCTACTGTTAGGCAGGTCAGGAATATAAAGCTTTCCTTTATGTATAGACAAGTCTGCGGGGCCGGTTAACTGCAAAGGGAGAATAAGATTTTCTACTTTCATGTCTTTCAAGTTAATCTTTCCTATATTTCCATTCACCCATGTTGTGAAATACAATGAATTTCCATCTTCAGAAAGAGCTAATCCGTCATATTGACTCATGCGGTCAAAAAGCTTTTCCACAACAGGATTATCAAAGTTCTTAATGGTATAAATTACATTTGCCGCAGCCGTATTCCCATCAACAGGATACGAAGCTATATAAATTACACTGTCGGTAGCAACAATACCATTTGCTCCCGTAACATTAGTGAAGAGTTTAGGAGTCTGATTTTTTACTTTGTCAGGAGCAGAAACATCTAATTTGTAAATATTACCAGTGTTTGTAACTGTAATATACATATCCTTTCCATTTACCGCAATATCATTTACAAAACTCTCATTAGCCGGGAATTTTACTATTTGGCTTTTGCTCACATCATTCAAATCAAAGACTACTACCGCGTTTACGTCAGCCACAAATAGATAATTGTCAACAACACACATTCCTTTAGGAGCGTTCAATCGACCATCTGCAGGGATTAATACGGCAGGTTTTCCGGAAGTAAATTTCATAATATATCCCTTGCCACCTTTATTTAGAAAATTAATTGTGTCTCCTCCGAAGTTGCTGATGTATAATGATTCTCCATTCCAATAGGTTGCTTCACAAAAACGTAAGTTGTCGGAAATAACTTTAGCAGAGTCTGCTAGTGGTATAACCTGAACATTTGCTTGTTTGGGATTTTTGCAAGATATAATTGTCACAGCAATCAGCAGTAAGCTTCCAAATACTTTTTTATTCATATGTTCATTATTTGTTTATTAATATTTTAAACAAAGATAAATATTATTACGATTAGTAAGTCATATTATTTAAAATAAATTATCTTTGCCGCCCTATCTGTAATACGATATTACTTAATCCACATTAATTACATCTGTGGTGATAAATAACCTGACTAATCAAAAATGAGAAACAAAGATTATATATATTATAAAAGAGGCATTATTTTTAGCAAAGCACCACATAAGGAAAAACAACTAACAAAAGAAAAATGTTTGGATTTAATAAATGAGCATAAGGTTTGGTTTATAAGAAATACGTATGATTTTGATTCGTCAGAGTCTTCATCCTTTTGGTTTGTCATAAAAGATACGTTTGGAGGAATGAAGGAATTAAAGCGGCGAACCCGTAATAAAGTTCGTCATGCATTGAATTTCTTTGAGATAGAAAAGATTTCTGTTCATTTGATGCGTGAACAAGGCTACGACGTTTACCGTGATTCTTTCAATCGTTATTCCAGTACTACGGATATTGTAGCTTCGCATTCTTCGTTTCTTAAAGAGTTAGACGAACATAAGGAAGGGCGCGAATTTTGGGGTGTGATAGATAAAACAGACGGAATGCTGGTTGCATATGCGGAGAATCACTGTAAAGAAGATATGTGCGACTATTTTATGCTGAAGGCCCGGACAAAATATTTGTCGGGTGGATATTATCCATTTTATGGTTTATTCTATAAAATGAACGAACATTACCTGGATGTGTGTAAGGTGCGTTATGTTTCATTAGGAACCCGGTCGGCAACTGAGCACAGTAATATACAGTCTTTTATGATTTCTAAATTTCTTTTTCGGAAGGCTTATGCACGATTCTCCCTAACTTATACTCCATTGCTTAGGTTGGTAGTCTCGGTTCTTTATCCTGTGCGGTCATATATTCCTTCCTTGAAAATGCAAACCATGCTCCGACTCGAAGCTATGTCGAGAGGAGAGGCTTGAATTTGTTTTTATGCTAAATTTATTTAATGTTGCACAGATATCCTAACTTGTAAAAGGCGAATAATTTCATGCTCGGCTGGGGGCTTACCAGATTTTTCTTCAAGAAGCCTTTCGTTTTTCTAAAAAGAAAAGCAAGAGGTGCCTGGAGTTTATATCTTTTTACCTTGTTATATGTCTGTAATAAACGTACATGGTCTGACAGTTTTCCCGAAGAACGATAAAGATTTTCAATACTTGTTTCTGTTTTGCGGAGAAAATCTTCATTTCTTTCCAGTCCCAGGTGGTAAAGAGGATTATTAATATGCTTTATTTTTATCCCACGCTTTTCCAATTCAATGCCAAAAGCAGTGTCTTCATGTCCGTATCCCGAAAATGATTCATCAAAAAGAATTTGCCGGAACGTTTTCTTTTTTATCAGGAAACAGAAAGAAGAAAACTGAGCATAAGGGTGGAGGTTGCGCACTTTCGCCGATCGTTCTTCTGTTGAAATGCCATAATAATAGCGTAAGCTGAACATTGGCGAAGGTAAAGGGCGGTCATATAATAATCCGCCGCACACCACGTCGCTGTTTTGTGTTGCCGAAACATAATCTTTCAGGAAATTATTGCTGATAAGTCCTGCATCACTATCTATAAATAGCAGAAGGTTGTAACTGGCCTTTTCCGATAAGAGATTTCTAATCCTGGCCCTTCCCGCATTTTCTTTAAGTTCGATAAACATGCAATTGCTTAATTTGTTTATCTTTCTGTTATTGCGTTTCAGTTCTTCCTTTGAAGCATCATCGGCAACTAGAATTTCTATGGGAAATGATAGCACTTGTGCCTGGCGGTGAAGTTCTTCAACCAGCCCTAAACAGTCGTAGTTATAAGTGGGAATGAGAATGGATAACATCTTTAATTGTTCTATTTGTCGCAAATGTAATATAAATATTACTCATTTACATTAATTTAAATCAGTAAATTAAATGAAAAGCTTACCTTTGTGACCAATTTTTATTGATATTTTATGAAACAACGATATATCAAATTCGTTCTTGGATTAATTCTTATTGCCGTTTCAATTAATTCCCCGGCAAAACTGACTGGGGGTGTAAATGCTTCTTTATCTGATGTATCAGAACATTTAATTGGAGTAGTGCGTGATTCATTGACTAATGAGCCAATTCCTTATGCCTCAGTTTCTTTTGAGGGTAAAGGCGTAGGTAGCATTTCTGATATGAATGGTGCTTATCGCATCACTACCCGCAAAGGCTGGAATGAAGTTACCTTTTCTGCTGTGGGATATAGAAAGAAAACCGTAAAATTTGTTCCGGGAGTTACTAAAAGGCTCAACGTAAAATTACAACCTTCTGATGTACATCTAAAGGAAATTGTTGTAAAACCAAAAAAAGAGAAATATTCCCGCAAAAACAATCCGGCTGTGGAACTTATGCGGAAAGTAATTGAACATAAGTCTGATCAAAGGCTGGAGGAAAATGATTTTTATCAATACGATAAATATCAGAAGATGACAACTTCCATTAACGATGTTAATCCTGATGATTTTGGCAAAGGAATTTATAAGAAGATGCCTTTCCTGGTTAATCAGGTAGAACCTTGTATAGAAACAAACAAGCTTATTCTTCCTTTCTCTGTAGAGGAATCTGCTTCTCAAAAAGTCTTTCGCAAAGAACCCAGAAATGAAAAAATGATTATCAAAGGGATGAATTCATCTGGAATAAATGAACTCTTTTCAACTGGAGATGCGATGGGGACGATACTTAAAGATGTTTTTGCCGACGTCAATATATATGATGATGACATCCGTTTGTTGTCAAGTCGCTTTATAAGCCCTATTTCTACAAAAACAGCAATCTCTTTTTATAAGTATTATATCATGGATACTATTAAGGTGGACAGAGATTCTTGCATCCATCTTACTTTTGTGCCCAATAACTCACAGGATTTTGGTTTTACAGGTCATCTGTATATTTTGAAAGACTCTACTTATGCAGTAAAGAAATGCACAATGAATCTTCCGAAGAAAACCGGAGTGAATTTCGTTGATAACCTTGATATTATCCAGTCTTATGAACAACTACCCAATGGTCAATGGGTACTGAAAGATGATGATATGATTGTGGAACTCACTGTTGTTAATGGAAAACTGCAAGTGAGGCGAACCACAAAATATAGCAACTACGCCTTCAATGAAGTATCGCCAAAGTTGTTTAAGCTAAAGGGAAGCACGGTAAAAGATGTGGATGCGATGATGAAAGGGGCTGATTTTTGGAATGAGGTGAGACCAGTTCCGCTTACCGACAAGGAAAACGGAATGGATATGTTTATTAAGCATCTCGAAGAAATGCCCGGATTTAAATATGCCATTATTGGTTTGAAGGCATTGGTTGAGAATTTTGTAGAAACGGGAAGCAAAGATCATCCCAGTAAGTTCGATTTTGGACCGATGAATACTATTATAGGTAGTAATTCCATAGAAGGACTTCGTTTGAGAATCAGCGGACAAACAACAGCAAAACTTAATCCGCAGCTCTTTCTTAGTGGGTATTATGCGTATGGGTTTAAGGATAATCGTTCAAAATATAAAGGTACGGTAGAATATACGTTTGATAAAAAGGAGTTTCTTCCAAGAGAATTCCCCAAACATTCCATCTCTGCATCTTATATGTATGATGTAATGTCGCCTATGGATAAGTTTCTGAAGACGGATAAGGATAATATATTTGTGGGACTGAAAACTACAACGGTAGATCAGATGTCTTATGTACGCGATCTCTCTTTTAAATACGAACGCGAAACTATGTCTGGTCTCTCATTGGTTATGACTGTAAAGAACCGGAATGATGAGCCTACCGGCAATCTTTTCTATATCAAAAATGATGCAGCAAAGACAATTGTTCACGATATGACAACAACCGAAGCTTCCTTGCAATTTAGATATGCACCGGGAGAAACATTTATAAACACTAAACAGCGAAGAATTCCTATCAACTTTGACGCACCTGTTTTTACCCTTTCCCATACTATGGGTTTAAAGGATGTGGTGGGTGGAGAATATAATTTCAATTTAACCGAAGCCGGCATTTATAAGAGATTCTGGCTGTCTTCGTGGGGCAGGCTGGATGCTTATGTAAAAGCCGGTAAGCAATGGGATAAGGTACCTTTCCCTTTATTGATAATGCCTGCGGCCAATCTTTCTTATATCACACAAAAAGAGACGTTTAACTTGATTAATAATATGGAGTTTCTGAATGATAAGTTTGCTTCGCTTGATCTTACCTATGATATGAACGGAAGAATCCTTAACCGTATACCGTTAATCAAAAAACTAAAGTGGAGAGAAGTATTTAAGTTCAAAGCCCTGTACGGAAGTTTGAGCGATAAGAATAATCCCGATAAAAGCAGTGACCTATTCCTTTTCCCAACTCGTGAAGGGAAAACAACAAGTTTTGCTATGGGCAAAGATCCGTATATGGAATACAGTGTGGGTATTTATAACATCTTTAAAATACTTCATATAGAGTATACCCGCCGTTTGAACTATCTCGATCATCCGGGCATCAATAAAGATGGTATTCGTATAGCAATGATGCTTAACTTCTAAGGTTGCATTTTTGTTTTGTCTAAACAAGTTTTTGTTTCCTTGTACAAAAGAATGCATTCTTCTGTACAAAACAATTAATTCTTTTGTACAGAAGAATTAATTCTTTTGTACAGGAGAATTTTTTCTTCCCGGCGGTGTTTGGAAAATCTTTCCCGTAGAATTCCCCGTTTTAAATATTAATATGTACATTTGTTCCGATATAAAAAGAACGAAATGGCACAACCATTAGCAGAAAGACTTCGGCCAAAGTCGCTTGATGACTATATTGGTCAGAAACATTTAGTGGGAGAAGGAGCAATCTTGCGTAAGATGATAGACGCAGGACGCATTTCGTCATTCATTCTCTGGGGTCCCCCCGGAGTGGGTAAAACCACTCTTGCCCAGATTATTGCCAACAAACTAAAAACTCCATTTTATACGTTAAGTGCGGTGAGCTCGGGCGTGAAAGATGTTCGCGATGTGATAGAAAAAGCAAAAAGCACCCGCTTCTTTTCACAAGCCAGTCCCATTCTGTTTATTGATGAAATTCATCGGTTCAGTAAGTCGCAGCAAGACTCCTTGCTAGGAGCAGTGGAGCATGGTACGATAACACTTATAGGCGCAACGACCGAAAACCCTTCATTTGAAGTAATTCGTCCGCTACTTTCCCGTTGTCAGCTCTATGTACTTAAGTCGCTCGAAAAAGAAGATTTACTAGAACTTCTACAGCGCGCATTGAAAGAAGATCCTATCCTTAAAGAAAAAAATATAGAAGTTAAGGAGACGGATGCCATGCTTCGGTATTCGGGTGGAGATGCACGTAAACTGCTTAATATACTGGAACTGGTAGTTGAATCTGATAGTGAAGATCCAATTGTAATTACCGATGAAAAGGTGGTGGAGAGGCTTCAGCAAAATCCGTTGGCTTACGATAAGGATGGCGAAATGCATTACGACATAATTTCCGCCTTTATTAAAAGTATCCGTGGAAGTGATCCCGACGGAGCCATTTACTGGCTGGCACGTATGGTTGAAGGTGGAGAAGACCCTGCTTTTATTGCCCGAAGACTGGTAATCTCGGCTTCAGAAGATATTGGTCTGGCAAATCCAAATGCCATGTTACTTGCCAATGCCTGCTTTGATACATTAATGAAGATAGGATGGCCCGAAGGACGTATTCCTCTTGCAGAAACAACTATTTATCTGGCCACCAGCCCAAAAAGCAATTCGGCCTACAATGCCATTAATGATGCCTTGGAATTGGTGCGGAACACAGGAAATCTTCCTGTTCCTTTGCACTTGCGCAATGCCCCAACCAAACTGATGAAACAGTTGGGTTATGGAGATGACTATAAATATGCCCATAATTACAAAGGCAATTTTGTGAAACAACAATTTCTCCCCGACGAGCTTAAAACTCAATCAATCTGGCATCCGCAGAGCAATCCTGCCGAGGCAAAGTTGAAAGAACACATGACTCAGCTTTGGGGAGATAGGTATAATAAATAATTTCTTTTAAATAAATAGAGTATGAAAATAGTAGTTTTAGACGGTTATGGAATGAACCCAGGCGATTTGTCGTGGGATGAATTCAAAACTTTGGGAGATTGTACTATATATGATCGCACCTCTGCTGCCGATGTAGTAGCTCGCGCCAAAGATGCAGATGTAATACTGACAAATAAAACTGTGATCAGTGCAGAAGCAATCGCAGCCCTTCCTCAATTAAAATATATTGGCGTAATGGCAACCGGTTATAATGTGGTAGATATTGCTGCTGCAAAAGAACGAGGAATTGTTGTAACCAATGCTCCTGCCTATAGTACTCTTTCGGTTGCTCAAATGGCTTTTGCACATATATTGAATATAGCTCAGAATGTAGCTCATCATTCTAACGAAGTAAAAAACGGACGTTGGACAAATAATGATGATTTCTGTTTCTGGGATACACCACTCATTGAACTGAGCGGACTGAAACTTGGTATTGTGGGACTAGGACATACCGGAATGGCTACGGCACGCGTTGCGTTTGGCTTTGGTATGAATGTTTGCGCATATACTTCTAAATCACAGCTTCAGTTACCTTCCGATATTAAAATAATGACGAAGGATGAGATATTTACTGAATGTGATATTGTGAGTCTTCACTGTCCGCTTAATGAAGAGACTCGTGAACTTGTCGATGCAAAACGTCTGGCAAGCATGAAGCCAACCTCTATTCTGATCAATACCGGTCGTGGCTCGCTTATCAATGAGCAGGATTTGGCCGATGCTTTGAACAATGGTGTAATTTATGCTGCCGGAATTGATGTTCTTTCATCAGAACCTCCTCGTGCAGATAACCCATTGCTTTCAGCGAAGAACTGTTTCATTACTCCTCACATTGCCTGGGCTACTAAAGCCTCCCGCATAAGGCTAATGAAAATTCTGGTTGATAATATTAAAGCTTTCTCGGCAGGCAAGCCAACTAATAACGTGGCAAAATAATAGCACGCTACTCATTCACAAATTAATATAGAATAGGTTGTTACTTAATTTAATAGTAGCAACCTTTCTTTATTTTAATTATTTTCTATTGGAAACTTGTTTTGTGGTGAAATAAGTGTATATTTGCAAAATAATTCCATTGGAAAATATCAATGGTGGAATTTTAGTAAAGAAATAAGCTATATAACAGAATAGAAAATGAGTAGAGAAAAGTACATTATTATCGGAGGTGTAGCCGGTGGCGCAACAACGGCTGCCCGAATCAGACGAATGAATGAAGATGTTGAAGTCATCTTGTTCGAAAAGGGAGATTATATCTCTTATGCAAATTGCGGGCTACCTTATTATATAGGTAACGTGATAGAGGATCGGGATAAGTTATTTGTGCAAACTCCCGAATCGTTTGGTCTGCGTTTCAATATTGATGTCAGAGTTCGTTCGGAAGTGGTAAGCATTGACCGGGAAAAGAAGGAAGTCATTGTTCGCCAGCGTAACGGAGATGAATATGCAGAAAAGTACGATAAACTTTTGCTCTCTCCCGGAGCATCGCCGGTTCGTCCACCTTTTCCGGGAATTGATTTGGATGGAATCTTTACTTTACGCAATGTAAATGATACGGATGCCATCAAGAATTATATGAATACCCATCAGGTAAAGAGCGCTGTTGTGGTTGGTGCAGGTTTTATCGGTCTGGAAATGGCGGAAAATCTTCAGCATGCCGGGGCAAAGGTTTCTGTTGTTGAGATGTTGAATCAGGTAATGCCACCAATTGATTATTCTATGGCTACACTTGTTCATCAGCATTTGCAGGACAAAGGCGTCAATCTTTATATGGAACATGCAGTTAGTGCATTTACAAAGAAAGGGGATGCTATAGAAGTCGTTTTTAAAAACGGTAAATGTATAATGACCGATCTGGTAATTCTTTCCATTGGAGTACGTCCGGAAACAAAATTGGCTAAGCAAGCCGGATTGGCGATAGGAGAGATGGGAGGTATTGTGGTAAATGATTATCTGCAGACTTCCGACGAAAATATATATGCGGTGGGAGATGCCATTGAATTCAAACACCCGATTACGGGAAAACCGTGGTTGAACTATCTTGCTGGTCCGGCCAACAGGCAAGGACGCATTTGTGCTGATAATATGTTGCTTGGGAATAAGGTAAAATACGAAGGCTCTATCGGAACAGCCATTGCAAAAATCTTTGATATGACTGTTGCTTCAACGGGGCTGGCTGCCAAGCAACTTAAAAAGAATGAGATATCTTACCTTTCTTCGGTTACTAGTTCAGGTTCTCATGCGGGATATTATCCAAACTCTTTGCAAATGAGCATTAAAATTACGTTTAGTCCGGTGGATGGAAAACTTTACGGTGCTCAGATTGTGGGATGTGACGGAGTAGATAAACGAATTGATCAGATAGCCTTACTCATTAAACAACAAGGTACGGTTTATGATTTAATTCAATTGGAACATGCTTACGCTCCTCCTTATTCATCGGCAAAAGATCCTATTGCCATTGCTGGTTATGTAGCAGAGAATATTCTACTGAAACGCACAAATATTATCACCTGGAGAGAAATACAAAAGGTAAATGATGGCGTTATTCTGGATGTTCGTACTCCTGTTGAATTTTCTTTAGGTGCTATTCCCAGAGCAATAAACATACCTATAGATGGAATCAGGGATCATTTAAATGAAATTCCCAAAGACAAAAATATTTATATCTATTGCGCGGTAGGGCTTAGAGGATATCTTGCAGCAAGAGTTTTGATGCAGAATGGATTTAACCAGGTGTTTAATCTTTCAGGAGGATATAAACTTTATAAGGCGGCCACTGCTCCGGTTATTTTAGATGAAAAAGATATGAAAGCTTGCTCCGCTGCAACAGGAACAGATAATAACACGAAAAGAGACGTAGAAATGGAAACAATAAAAATAGATGCTTGCGGATTACAATGCCCCGGTCCCATTATGAGGATGAAAAAGAGTATAGAAGATATTAATGTGGGAGATCATCTTGAGATTATAGCTACTGATCCCGGCTTTTGTAGAGATGCACAGGCCTGGTGTAATATGACAGGACATAAAATGGTCTCACAATCAGCTAATTCCGGTAAGTATGTGTCAATCATAGAAAAGGTGGAGAAAAAGAAAACAACTCCTTCATTTAGCGAATCTCCGGTTGAATGCAGTGGTAAAGGGAAAACTTTTATTCTGTTTAGTGATGATTTAGACAAAGCTTTGGCTACTTTTGTACTCGCAAACGGAGCAGTCTCTACAGGAGAGAAGGTAACCATCTTCTTTACGTTCTGGGGATTGAATGCTATTAAGAGAACAAACAAGCCTAAAGTACAGAAAGATATCTTTGGGAGAATGTTCTCAATGATGCTTCCTGCAGACACAATGGCGCTTAAGCTTTCTAAAATGCACATGATGGGAATTGGCAGTAAAATGATGCGATTCATTATGAAAAAGAAAGGAATTGATTCACTTGAATCTTTGCGTCAGCAGGCTTTGGATAACGGTGTGGAGTTTATTGCTTGTCAGATGTCTATGGATGTAATGGGAGTAAATGCTGAAGAATTGCTCGATGAAGTAACTATTGGAGGTGTGGCAACATATATGGAACGTGCTGATAAATCCAATGTTAATTTGTTTATTTGATAATAATTTAAAGAAATGATAAAATTGATCTGTCAGTTACGGGATATTAATATTGCCATGAATAATCTCGAAATGCAGCTGAATGAGAAATATGGCGTTGGGCTAAATGAAGCAATGGCTCTGTGTAGCCTTTCCGATGGTCGTTTGTCCGCAACTGAAATTGCTGAAATGACAGGAATGACATCATCACATTGTTCGAAAGTAATAAAGTCTATTGAACAAAAGTTGCTTATAGAACGTGTTCTTGGCGAAAATGACAAACGTCAGATGTATTTTAGTCTGAATAAGGACGGCAAAAAGAAGCTATCACAAATTAAATGCAATGGTCTTGCTCTTCCGGAGATATTGCAACCTGTTCTTGGACGCTGTGAAGAGGAATAGTATCATGCGATGACTAATATTTCATTCATGAGATTTTAACTATAACAAAAAGCACACTGGTTTTACTGTAACCAATGTGCTTTTGTTTGTTCACCATTATCATTTTGGATAATTAGATGCTTAATATATGGTTAAAAGCATTGTGGGCATGATTTTGTCTCTCTTATGTCATTGTAAACCTACCTGGTCTTATTTGTTCGTTTATGCTTGTTGAAGCAGAGTCTGAACAATTCTGTCGCCAGTTCTTCCATCCCATCTTTCGGGAAGACCTCCTTGTTTCCACTCACCTTGCATAATCCTGGCAATGGCAGCTCCCAGTTTTTCTGCATCTTCACCTACCAATTCATTGGTTCCGATGGAGCATGTTTCAGGATGTTCCACATAAGTATTCATTGTAACGCAAGGAATGCCAAGGAACGTTGCTTCTTCAGCTACATTTCCTGAATCTGTTACTATAGCTTTTGCTTTATTGGTGAGATAACCAAACGAAAGATAACTTTGCGGAGGAAGAATATGTAGATTGGGAGCCTTAATATTCAGTTCGTTTATTAAATCACGCACATATGTGTGAAGTGGTGCAACAATAGGAGTGCCTTTAGATTCCAATATCAACCGTTCAATTAGTTCTTTGAAATTATCTTTGTTTTCCAATAATGCATGACGGTTGATAGTTAAAAGAATATAGTTGCTTTCTTTCAGTCCTAATATATCAAATGTCATAGGCTTTATGAACCTATTGCGGTTATATCTCAGAGAATCCATTAGTATATTCCCTACAAAGAATACTTGCTCGTTCTCTGTTCCTGTTTGATTTAAATTACGATTGGCATCCATCCCTGCTGTAAACAAGAAATCTGAAAGCCCGTCAGTAATCATACGATTAACTTCTTTGGGCATACTCATATCGAAAGAGCGTGTTCCGGCAACGAGGTGAGCTACTTTTATATTTTGCTTTTTTGCAACTATAGCACAAGCCATTGTAGAAGTCAAATCATCAACGACCAATACAACGTTAGTTGGGTTTCTTTTCAGTTCTTTTTCAAAAGCAAGCATAATTCCCCCTGCTCGTTCTGTTAAATTCTCAAACCCTACCTCTAAATAAGCAACAGGTCTCTTTATATTCAAATCTGCAAAAAGAGAAGGATCCAGACTGCTATCAGTAGATAGTCCAGTATATATCAATCTGTATGAGATTTCTTTCCCTTGTTCCCTTGCATTGTCAATGGCATGTGTTATGGGAGCAATCTTCATAAAGTTGGGACGAGCCCCTGCAACAATAGTAATTTTCATGTCTATAATATATGTTGTTCTTTCTGGCAGCAAAAGTACACTTTCTTTCAGAAAAGAAGTTATAAATCTCTTCACTTTTTCATTATCTGAGACTTTATTTGTTCCTTTACGGGAAAAATAAGAGATATGCCTACATTTGTTCAGATTATAGAATTCTTTGGCACATTTGCTTTTGCTATTAGTGGCATACGTTTAGCTTCAGCAAAAAAGTTTGATTGGTTTGGTGCGTACGTCGTGGGATTGGTTACCGCCATTGGTGGTGGAACAATTCGTGATCTTTTGCTTGATGTTACCCCTTTTTGGATGACAAATCCGGTTTATTTAATTTGTTCGGGTCTGGCTTTATTTTGGGTCATCGCTTTCGGCAAGCAATTAGTTCACTTGCATAACACATTCTTTATTTTCGACTCAATTGGCCTTGCTCTATTCACAGTAGTGGGAGTAGGAAAAACGATTGCATTGGGATATCCGTTCTGGGTTGCCGTTGTTATGGGCAGCATAACAGGTGCCGCAGGTGGTGTGATCCGTGATATTTTTATTAATGAGATTCCTCTTATCTTTAGAAAAGAGATTTATGCAATGGCATGCGTTATCGGAGGAATAGTTTATTGGTGTTGTGCTTTGATAGGACTAGATAGTATTGTTACACAAATGATCAGTGGATTCAGTGTTTTTCTCGTAAGAATCCTGGCTGTAAAATACAATATCTGTTTACCAAAGTTAAAAAGCGAATAACCTGAAAACTGTTATTTAATGGCATGAAAACTGTTATTAATAATTTACCCCCTATTTGCTGATAGAATTTGGGCTATCAATTGAACTTCTTTTGCGTAATATTGCATTACTGAGATAATGAGTATTAACACTAATTAAGGAGTATGGGTATGAAAAGCTTAAATTTTAAGAGAGATCTACTGGGAGTACAAGACGAACTACTTCGCTTTGCATATAAATTGACAGCCAACCGTGAAGAAGCAAATGATTTGTTGCAAGAAACATCTTTAAAGGCATTAGATAATGAAGATAAATATACCCCTGATACAAATTTTAAGGGATGGATGTATACTATTATGCGTAATATATTCATTAATAATTATCGTAAGGTAATGAGAGACCAGACATTTGTTGATCAGACAGAGAATATGTACCATCTCAATCTTTCTCAGGATTCGGGATTTGATAGCACTGAAGGTGCTTATGATATAAAAGAAATTCACCGGGTTGTTAATTCATTACCCAAAGAATATAAGATTCCTTTTTCCATGCATGTTTCCGGGTTCAAATATCGTGAGATTGCAGATAAACTTGAGTTGCCACTTGGAACCGTTAAGAGCAGAATATTCTTTACCAGACAAAGACTGCAACAACAATTAAGAGATTTTGTTTAATATTTATAAATAAAGGATAGATTTAGTGCTACAAAGGGAGTAATTCAAAGATATTTTGGATTATTCCCTTTCTTTTTACTATTCAAAGGTGTAAATATGATATTAAACATGTTTATAGATAAATGAATTTATTCATTCTATTGACATAATGTCAATTCATTTATTATCTTTGCAATAGCATTTTAAACAAACTTTGTATTCTTATTATAGCACTAATCACAATGAAAAAAGAAATTAAATTTAGCCTTCTTTACCGGGATATGTGGCAATCTTCCGGAAAGTATCAACCCAGGGCTGATCAACTGGAAAGAATTGTACCATTGATTGTAGAAATGGGATGTTTTGCTCGTGTGGAAACCAATGGTGGAGCGTTTGAACAAGTGAACTTATTATATGGTGAGAATCCTAATAATGCAGTCAGAACTTTCACAAAACCTTTAAATGAGGTGGGCATTCAAACTCATATGCTTGATCGTGGCTTAAATGGATTACGAATGTTTCCGGTTCCTGCTGATGTTCGTAAGTTGATGTATAAAGTGAAGAAAGCTCAGGGTGTTGATATTACACGTATCTTTTGCGGCTTAAATGATGTAAGGAATATCATTCCTTCCATTACTTATGCTTTGGAAGCAGGAATGATTCCGCAAGCCTCACTCTGTATCACATTCTCCCCAGTCCATACAGTAGAATATTATGCAGATATTGCAGATCAGTTGATTGCTGCAGGTGCTCCGGAAATTTGTCTGAAAGATATGGCTGGTATTGGACGTCCAGTTATGCTTGGACAGTTAACGAAGGCGATAAAAGATAAACATCCTGATGTAATTGTTGAATATCACGGTCATTCAGGTCCCGGTCTTTCAATGGCTTCTATTCTTGAAGTATGTAATAATGGTGCGGATATTATTGATGTTGCCATGGAACCGTTGTCATGGGGCAAGGTTCATCCAGACGTAGTTTCTGTTCAGGCAATGTTGAAAGACGCTGGTTTCCAGGTTCCTGAAATTAATATGAAGGCTTATATGAAGGCCCGTAGTTTGACGCAAGAGTTTATTGATGATTTTCTGGGTTATTTTATCGATCCCACCAATAAACATACATCTTCATTGTTACTAGGTTGTGGGTTGCCAGGAGGAATGATGGGTTCAATGATGGCCGATTTGAAAGGAGTTCAATCCGGGATAAATATGTATCTGAAAAGTAAGAATCAAAATGAACTTAGCCTTGATGACTTAGTTATTATGCTCTTTGATGAGGTGGCTTATGTATGGCCTAAACTCGGCTATCCTCCATTAGTTACTCCGTTTAGTCAATATGTGAAGAATGTAGCATTGATGAATGTGATGCAACTGGTTAAAGGAGAAGAGCGCTGGACGATGATTGATTCTCATACCTGGGATATGATTCTTGGTAAGAGTGGTAAATTGCCTGGAGAACTTGCTCCTGAAATTATAGAACTGGCCAAATCAAAAGGATATCAGTTCTCTACTGAGGACCCGCAAGAGAATTATCCGGATGCGTTGGATACGTTCCGTAAAGAAATGGATGAGAACGGATGGGAATATGGTCCTGATAATGAAGAATTGTTTGAACTAGCTATGCACGATCGTCAATATCGTGATTATCGTTCTGGCATTGCAAAAAAACGTTTCCAGGATGATTTGCAGAGAGCAAAAGACGTAGAAATGCAAAATAAAGGATTCACTGACGAGGATATAAAGAAAATGAAACGGGCAAAAGCCGAACCAATCACTGCTCTTGAAAAGGGACAAGTTCTTTGGGAAGTGGGTGTTGAGTCTGGCTCTACGCCTCCAGCTGTTGGGCAGAGGTTCACTCCAGAGGAAACCTTCTGTTATATAGGCACTTTCTGGGGCACGTATGATAAGATACCGGCTAATTTCTCGGGTCGTGTTGTAGAAGTCTGTGTAAAACAGGGAGCCCATGTTAAGAAGGGAGACATCCTGGCTTATATTGAGCGATCTGAAATTGTAGCATAAGATATTTAAAAGGAGAAGAGACAGCAAGCTTTTATATAAAAAAGCTGCTGTCTCTTCTCCTTTTAATGGAATTTAGGATTATGCCAGTCTGGCTATATTGCTCTTGGCTAAATGATAATGGTTCCAGGAAACTCCTCTTATTTAAAATATACCTGCTGCATCCCAATTAAATGATCATACCGCTCTCCGAATGGGCGATGATATACCAATATCAGATATTCATTTTCTGTCTCGTAAAAATTCCCTTCTGTAAGTGCTCCTGTTGTTTTTTTACTTCCTGTTGGTACAAATAAGTATTGATAATTGTAAGGCCCCTGTTTCAGTAGTTGTACTGTTTCAAAAGAATGCGTCTCTTGATTGTATTTAAGACGGTATCTCTCAGTAAGGTTATCATGAGTGAATGCTCCTTGCAAATAGAAATCGCCATTAGGCAATTCATTTTTCCAGGGGAGTGAGAAATGTACTAATAGATAATCAGCTTCGATGTCATTATTGGTAGCCAGATCATATCTAACTAAATAACGCCCGTTTTGATCCCGGTCATAACTATAGTTTCTTATTCTTAGTTCGTCGGGGAATAATGTTACGTGATAATATGGATCAAAGAATTGAATGCTCTGAATTCCTTGTGCGGCATATCTAACGCTTACCATCTCAAAACGTCTGTATTCATTGCCAGCATCAAAGATTAGATTTTTATTATACTCATAACGTAATTCATTCGAACTAACATAAGATGGTAGAGCATTGGTTACACAATTATCTTCACGAAGATTTTGCATAACTTTGATTTTTATTTCATTTTGCGGATTGCGGATATTATATCCGGCATAGTTAACGCTGAAAGAAACTTGTTGATGGGATTTATTATTGTCTATATCGGTATTACTGCTTGCTTTTGCCGAAATAGTCACCTTCTTTTCTATAACGGAGAAACAAACCTTGCACACAGGTTTTGAATCATCGTTATCATTGTATATTGTTATAATATAGTTTCCTGATACTTTCAATTTGACTTGATCGTTAGGAAAAGAGATGCTATAATGCGTGTATAGCATTGTTGTGTTGATTGA
The DNA here is from genome assembly GCA_963667395.2 of Bacteroidaceae bacterium. GTDB lineage: Bacteria > Bacteroidota > Bacteroidia > Bacteroidales > Bacteroidaceae > Bacteroides. The sequence continues at coordinate 1,256,000 of CAXXJL010000001.1, read as the reverse complement.
ATTTTGATAGTTTTCAATAGGACTATTATTGAAACCTTCAAGAAAGTCAATTTCGCTTAATCCAGAAGGAGTCCAATCGGCATTACAGTGTGAAATTACATATTGAAAACGGTGATATTCATGTGACATTTCATCAAAAGATATGTTCAGAATATCCTCAGAATTCAAACTAACGATAGGAGGTGCCAGCCAGTTATCGTTCACCTTTACCTGTAAACTCTGGATATGAGGTGAGAAAACTTCATTTTTCTGTGCTTTGACGAACAGAGAAATAAGAAGAAGTGTACATAAAATCAGCTGTTTTTTCATAGGTATTGGTACTTGTTTATCTACTTTCCTTTCTTAGCAGGAGGGAATTTTGGGATTAATTGCATAATTCTTAGAATACGCCCCTGGCGTCTTAGAATATATCTTGAAGGATTTGCTGAATCAAACCGGATAGGATTAGGTAAAGTAGCAGCAATTAAAGCACATTGTCCTCTGCTGAGTTCCTTTGCCGTGGTATTAAATTTAGCCCTTGCAGTAGCTTCTGCACCATAGATCCCTTTTCCCATCTCTATGGAATTTAGATAGACTTCCATAATACGTTCTTTCGACCAGCAGAACTCAATTAAAACCGTGAAGTATACTTCAAAGCCTTTTCTAACCCATGATGATTCGGGCCATAAAAATACATTTTTAGCCGTTTGTTGGCTAATAGTACTTGCTCCTCTCTTCCTCTTTCCTTTTTCGCTTTCTTCTACTGCCTGTTGAATTGCTTCAAAATCAAAGCCATTATGTGTGGCAAATTTATTATCTTCAGATGCGATAACCGCCATGGGAAGATGCTTTGAAATCTTTTCAAAGGGAACCCATTTGTGCTTTAACGTTAAATCTTCCCCATTTACTATCTGTTGTCCGCATCTTATAACCATTAAAGGCGTGATATATACCGGAACAAAACGGTAGATTAATGTAACTAAAATAGTTGATCCAAAGAATGCAATAATAATATTTCTCAGGATGTGAAGAACCTTCTTTGTTATCATATTAATTTGAGTTTGAGAGGAATTATAAAAAGAAATCGTGTAAGCACATTACATAGCTTACACGATTCTCCTATCTGTTAAAAATTAGATTATTTACTTGCGTCTTTAATCATTTGTTCGCTAGCATACATATACACTTCAACACGACGGTTTTGTGCTCTTCCTTCTACTGTTTCATTACTAGCAATAGGTTCCTGATAATCTTTTCCTGCAACGTATTTAAACTGAGTTGTAGCAACGCCGCAGTTTCTTAGATAAGTTGCAACTGAACCGGCACGCTCAGCAGATAGCTTTTGGTTTACTGCTAATGAACCGGTATTGTCTGTATGTCCGTATACAGCAATATCCATTGTTTTATCTTCAGCAAGAACTGTAGCCAATTTTGCTAACGCTGTTTTAGAGGTTGAATTTAATATGCTTGAATTAGTAGCGAATAAAATTCCCCCGTCAAAAGTAACTTTAACGGCAGCAAGACCATTAGCATCAGTAATTTGCTGAACTTTTGCTTGTTCTATAGCAGCAGCTTTAGCAGCGGCATTATCCATTTTCTTACCAATAATAACTCCTGCACCAGCTCCAACAGCTGTTCCTATGGCTGCACCAATAACGGCACCTTTACCATGTCCGGCAATTTGACCAATGATTCCACCTAAGGCAGCACCTGAACCCGCACCGATGAGACCACCTTTAGCGGTATTTGACATTCCACATCCCCCAAATACTAGAGAGAAGCCTAGTAAAACGGATAAAAATTTAACTTTATTCATGTTTTAATTATTAAAAATTTATATTATTAATTATGATGAAATTAATGCAAAGGTAAGAATTTCTTTTTTAAATCAATTCATTTTATGTAAAATTTGTATTGTAATAATACCCTTATAGTAAAGAACAAAATTGATTTTTAATTGTTTAGCAAAGATATTGAATGTTGCTCTTAGGATATTTATACAATATTGAATTTAAATTATATATTTCGCGGTTTTTAATATCCTTTTTCTAATTATAGCGAACCACATGGTTGCGAAGACACCTTTAGCAATACTAGTGCCACTAATTGCCCACCAAATGCCAACAACTCCCATTCCCATGCTGGTAAATACGATGGCTAGTGGAATGCGTAAGTAATTGCAGGTGATACTTATAATGGCCGGAGGCAGTGTACGCCCAGTTCCATAGAATAATCCCTGAGTGGTAATTTCCATCATCATAAATAGTTGGGAATATCCCGATATTCGTAAATAAATTTCTCCTGCCAGTATTGCCGGCAGTTCGGGAACGAATACGGAAAATATTTCTTGTCCGAAGAAAACAAAGAGTAATGTGCAGAAGGATCCGAAGATGGAAGTCATCCATAAAGTTGCTTTATACGATTTCAGAACTCTATCATGCATTCCCGCAGCATAGTTCTGTGAAATAAATGCACCTAGCGCACTGGAAAATCCTTGTGAAGTATTCCATGTAATAGCCTCAATTTGTCCGCCCATGGTTAGAGTCATTAATCCTATGTGTCCGCCTTGTTCGGAAGCCAGCCTACAAAGGAACATATTGACAAAAGCAAATAGTGTGTTGAGAGTTGCAGCCGGAAGCCCTAATTTGATAATGCGCAAAGTATAACTTCTTTGCAGTTTTGTAAAAAGATTGAAACCGCCCAATATATCTTTTTTCCCTTTAAGCTGAAAGATAAACAGGGCGAAAACAAATGCTTGTGATATCCAGGTAGCCAAAGCTGCTCCCGTTGTTCCCCATTTGAACACAAAAATAAAGATAGGGTCCAGAATTATGTTAATTATCAAACCGCTTCCACTTATATAGAATGGAACCTTACTTCTTCCTGCTGCATTGTAAATACCTGTAAAAGCTGTGGAAAGAAATATAAATGGCATAGCGGCAGCAATGATCCGTAAGTAAACCACAGCATTGGCAGATATTTGACTGTTTAGTTCATAAATTCCAATGATTGGATGAGCGAAAATAAAGAGCAAGGCTCCCCAGCAGATGGATATAATAAGAGCAATGGTGATATTGTGCGAAGCAAATTTTTTGGCAGCAACCTCATCTTTTACTCCGATTGCCTGTCCTACACTCACTTCGGAACCTACCTTATTTAATAAAGAGATAGAGGCCGACATCCAGGAGAGAATGCCTACAGTTCCAATTGCTGCTACAGCCTCACTCCCTATTCTTCCAACCCATGCCATATTAATAAGACTATATGCCATTTGTATGAAAGATGTAGCCATAATTGGCATTGCCAGATTAAAAAGCTGTTTAAAGATATGGCCTTCAGTGAGGTTCTTTATTCCCTGCATTAAGTATGTTTCTTTTATTTTAGCTGCAAAAATAGAAAATTATAATGGATATTAACTGAACCTCTTTAGGAAAAGAATTACCTTTGCACTATATAAAGGTAAATATCTAATATATATTATGTCAATTCTTGCATTTACACTGATTCTCCTCCTGGGGGCCTATCTTGCCGGATTAGCGGGCTCGCTTACCGGATTGGGTGGGGGAGTAGTAATTATTCCGCTACTTACATTGGGTTTTAATATCGATATTCGTTATGCCATTGGTGCTGCTCTTGTTGCATCTATAGCTACCTCTTCGGGTTCGGCAAGTGCATATGTAAAAGAGGGTATTACAAACATGCGTCTAGGTATGTTTCTTGAAATAGCAACGACTATCGGTGCGGTTATTGGTGCGGCAATAGCAATCTATATGCCCACAAATGCAATAGCTGTTATCTTTGGTGTGGTATTGATTTTTTCGGCTGCCATGACCATGAGAAAGAAACACGATAAAGCTGATGTCATAGGAAGTGCTACTGCACAGAAACTAAAGCTGAATAGCCATTATCCAACTAAAGATGGAATAGTACATTATCAATTGACAAATGTGGTTGGAGGATTTTCCATAATGTCTCTTGCCGGAGTACTTTCTGGTTTGCTTGGCATTGGTTCAGGAGCTTTGAAAGTACTGGCTATGGACTCGGCCATGCGCGTTCCTTTTAAAGTAAGTACCACAACAAGTAATTTTATGATAGGGGTAACTGCCGCCGCCAGTGCTGTGGTATATCTGCAAAGAGGATATATTGAGCCCGGAATTGCCTTTCCGGTAATCATCGGTGTATTATGTGGCGCTATTACTGGTACTAAGCTACTCCGTAGGATGAATGTAAAATTACTGAGATTAATATTTAGCATTGCAATAACCATTGTTGCGCTAAACATGATTTACAATGGCTTTAATAATAAATTCTAAGATGATGATGAAAGACTTGTCGAATAGGATATTGGGAGATCGTGATCTTCAAAAAATCATAGGAACATTGCTTCGTATTGGTGTGATCTCGGCAAGTATTATTGCCTTCATTGGAGGTGTAATCTATCTTTCTGTTCATGGTTTGGAAAGCATGCCCGATTATTCGAAATTTCACAGTGAACCAGCAATAGATACTACTTTTTCAGGAATCATAAACGAAGCGTTTTCATTTAATGCACGAGGAATAATGCAGCTTGGCGTAGTTGTATTGATTATGACGCCAATAATGCGTATTATCTGTTCTCTGTTTTCTTTTGCGATAGAAAAAGATCGCATGTATGTTGTGATTACTTTTGTGGTGCTATGTGTGATATTATTCAGCATGTTTGCCGGCGTAAAAATTTAACTATAAGATATCTCAAACCAAAATTCATTTATCGTTCATTAAAAAAAGTTTTATTACTTTCCTGTAACTTATATAAGTGCTTTTCTCTATTGGTTTAATCAAGGAGTATGAATATATTTGTAGCTACTGCTCAGAAACCGGTTCCGGAACCATATATGCGTTGCTTATGAAGCTTTTTATCATTTCTAACAGGCTTCCTTTGAGAGCTACTAAGACTGATTCAAATGATTTTGAATTTTGCCGTAGTGAAGGTGGACTGGCTACAGGTCTGGGATCGCTTACTATGGATGTGGAGAAACATTGGATAGGCTGGCCAGGAGTGTATACAGAGTCTGATGAAGAGAAGGAAAAGATAATTAATTATCTACAACCCTATAACTTCCATCCTGTGTTCCTTACTTCTGAACAAATACAAAATTATTATGAAGGGTACAGTAACAGTACGCTTTGGCCTCTTTGTCATTACTTTTTTGCATACATTGAATATGAAAACAGATACTGGGAATCTTATAAACAGGTAAATGATTCTTTTTGCCAGACTACTGTTCCACTCATTGAACCGGGAGATATTGTCTGGGTGCAGGACTATCACCTAATGCTTCTCCCTCAGCTACTCAGATCTTTTACTAAAGATATAAGTATTGGCTATTTTCATCACATACCTTTCCCTTCTTATGAACTTTTCAGAGTACTTCCGGAAAGAGCTGATCTCCTGAATGGTTTATTAGGAGCCGACCTGATAGGCTTTCATACACACGATTATATGAGACATTTTGTTAGTGCGGCTGAAAGAGTTCTGGATTTGCGATTTAAACTGGATCAGGTTTTACTTGATACCCGGATTGCTTGCGTAGATGCTTTCCCTATGGGAATTAATTATTCCCTTTATCACGATGCCATTCTCAATCCAGATGTCCAAAAGAAAGCTATAGAACTTAAAGAGAACTACGGAACTCATAAGTTAATCCTTTCCGTTGACAGGCTTGATTACAGCAAAGGGATTCTTCATCGCCTTAGAGGCTTTGCTCTTTTTCTGGAAAGACATCCGGAATATAAAGAGAGAGTATCATTGGCCATGATAATTGTTCCTTCACGTAATAAAGTTGATAGATATGCAGGTTTGAAAACAAAGATCGATGAATCGATAGGGGCAATTAACGGAAAGTATTCTACTATTAACTGGACTCCGGTTTATTATTTCTATCATAGCTTTGATTTTGAAGAACTTGTTGCTATGTATCATATTGCAGATATTGCTATGGTTACTCCGCTCAGAGATGGAATGAATCTGGTAGCAAAAGAGTATCTTGCAGCTAAAAGAGATAATCCGGGAGTTTTGATTTTAAGTGAGATGGCAGGCGCTGCAATAGAATTAGGAGAAGCAATTATTGTGAACCCCAATGATGTAGGTGAGATAGAAAGTGCAATTCTTCAGGCTCTTGAAATGCCGGTTAATGAGCAAATACGAAAGCTACGTTTAATGCAGGAAGATATATCCAAGCAAACGGTAGATAAATGGGCTACTGACTTTGTGTATCAAGTGAAGAAAATCAGGTCGCTTAATGAGGCATTAAATAGGAAAAGAATTGACGGTACTATTTTAAAACAGATACAGAAAGCATATCGGGAGGCTGAAAAAAGATTATTAATACTAGATTATGATGGTACGCTCTGTGCTTTCAAAAGTAATCCCGAAGATGCAATTCCCACTCCAGAATTAATGGAAATACTCAAACAACTTTGTGCGGATAAAAAGAATAAGGTTGTTATTAGCAGTGGGAGGGATCATCAGACATTAGACAGATGGTTTAGTCGTTTACCAATTGATCTGGCGGCCGAGCATGGAGCTTTTTATAAAGAAGAGGGGGTGTGGCATGAAAATGTTCAGGCCGACCAATGGGATGAGGAAATAGTTTCCATTCTCCATTCCTTTATTGACAAAACTCCTCACTCCAAACTAGAGGAAAAAGAGACAGCGCTGGTATGGCATTACCGTAATGTTGATGCATGGCTGGCTTCTTTACGTGAGCAGCAACTAATTAATGCGTTGATTAACCCTTGTGCAAGGCAAAATCTTCAGATTATGCGCGGCGATAAGATTGTGGAAATTAAATCACCTCTTTACACAAAAGGTTCGGAGGCTCGCAGAATATTGCAGAATGATCAATTTAGCTTTATTATGGCTATGGGTGATGATATTACTGACGAAGATACATTTCGAGAACTTCCGGCCGATGCCTACACAATAAAAATAGGGAATATTTCCGAAGTGGCCCGCTATAGCTTGCTTTCACAATCGGACGTTCTTCCCTTTTTAAAACAGTTAACGGGCAAATAATCTATGGTCTTATAAATCTCGATAGTTTAACTTCATCAGCAAAAAGAAATGCGGTATTTATTAATGCCAGATGTGAATATGCCTGAGGAAAGTTTCCTAACTGATTCTTTGTCTCGAAATCCAGATCCTCACTAAACAAGCCCAAATGATTGGAACAATTAATCAGTCCGTTGAACATGTCCCAGGCCTCTCTTTCCTTTCCTGTTACATATAAAGCACGGATCATCCAGAATGTGCAGATGGTGAAAGCTGAACCAGGCTTGCCAAAGTCGTCTTTGTTGTTATAACGATACATTAAACCTTTATAATGTAAATTGTTGAAAATAGCTTCTACCGTTTTTTTGTATTTTTTATTTTCCGCACTAATAAACCCATAAGCTTCCATTAATAACAGTGACGCGTCCAAATCCGTGTTGCAATAGGTTTGAGAGAAGCTCTGAATTTCTTCTTTCCATCCATTCATTAGTATATCGTCTTTAATATCATCTGCTTCTATTTTCCATCGCGTGGCATATATTTCGTCGTTAAGTAGCTGTGCTATTTTCTCAGCTCTGTCCAGAGCCACCCAGCACATCACTTTGGAAAATACAAAATGCTTCTCTTCTCCTCGTATCTCCCAAATACCTTTGTCCGGCTTTCTCCAATCTTCAATCACAGTTCTTGCAATATTTTTCACCACAACAAACATACTTTCAACTTCGTCCAGCGAGCCTGGAAAATAACGATAATATTGATAAATAACATCCATCAGATAACCGAATGAATCATTTTGTTTCTGATGGTAAGCATCGTTGCCAATTCTTACCGGGCGTGAATTTTTATATCCGCTTAAATGAGGTAATTCTTCCTCGGTCAAGATTCGTTCTCCTCGTATGCCATACATTACCTGAAAAGTATCATACTTTGTTTTAATAATATTGAGTATAAAAGTGATGAAACGTTGAGCTGTTCCTTTATGACCAGTTCTTATAAGAGTTTCAATAGACATTGATGCATCTCTGAGCCAGCAAAAACGATAGTCCCAGTTTCTAACGTCTCCCACAGATTCGGGTATACTAGTTGTTAAAGCAGCCAGTACAGCTCCTGAACGATGATAAGACATTAACTTAAGTACTAGTATGCTACGTTCTATATATTCATTGAACTGAGTATATTTTTTTGAACGATTTGTCCAGTTCAACCAGTAAACTTTTGTTCGTTCATACTCCATTTCTACTCTATCCTGATCAATTTTGATTAGTTTCTGATTGTATGATACCATTACATATTGATCCTGCTTAATTTCAAAGCTCTCTTGATTTAAAATTCGGTTAAAGTCCAAACTGGAATATAGATATATAGTATCTTTATTATTTAGTTCAGAGTATGTTTTCACATATACCGGGCCACTCTTGTGTGCTGCCTTTCCTCGTGCATAGTCAAGAATTGGATTATAGTTTACTTTGAAGTGCGGTTTTCCATATTTATACCTGATTAACCGATAAATTTCAGGAGGCATATAATATCCATTGGACTCACCTGTTTTGTATCGGGGCATAAAATCAAGAACTTCAAATCCACCTTCTTCAGATTCAAAAGTGGTAGATAGGATATTGGTGTGCTCAATATATTTCTGAGTAATTTTATATTGATCACTTACAATAAAACTAAGGCAACCTCCTTTGTCTTTGTCTAAAATCTTAGCAAATACAGAAGGGGAATCAAAGTCTGGAAAGCAAAACCAATCAATGCTTCCTTCGCTTGAAATTAATGCTGCTGTCCGGCAATTACCTACAGCTCCATAATTGAGGTATTCCATATCTATTTATAATTAGTCAATTACGAATGAATTGGAAAATAAGCACATAGACAAAAATACAATTCTTTTTTATGGAATAAAAATAAAGTGGGAAAATAATTTTTAAGAGTCGACATATTAAAACATAAAATCCAGAGAACTAAAGAGTTTTTGTTTTTAGTGCTTTAATAATATCTAAAATATTTAATATAAGCAAATGATTTAGCTATGAGTTGGTGAACTCACAGCGTACAATGAGCATACCATAAATATAGGGTAAAAATACCATATTTGAGGTATTTCTATATTTATTATAAATTCTGAATATTTGCATATTCTAATATTAGTTTAATAAAAAGTATAACTATGGATTTAAATTATTCTTTTCTAATGAGTTTAATCTCTACTATTTCATTGAATCAAAAAACAATTATGCAAGGTAAAATGAATATATTAAAATCAGAACATCGAATGTGTATTTACTAAATAATCTCACTTAAGTGGCATTGAATCTTATACGAAGATCCATATTTCTAATAAACATTTCATTCCATCAAATATTTAACTTATGAAAAATAAAATATTATTATTCCTTGTTATTGTATTAAATACATCCTTTGTCCTCGCACAAAATAGAATCATAAAAGGTAAGGTAACAGATGAAAAGGGAGAACCCCTTATAGGAGTCACAGTCTCAGTAAAAGGAACAAGTACAGGCACTACCACAGATGCCAACGGTTTATATTCTATTAAACTTTCAAACTCCAACAAAGTTCTATTTAAATATATTGGTTACGAAGCCAAAGAAGTTGCTGCAGGCACAAATAGTACAATTAATATAAATTTAAACCCTGTTGATCAAACTTTGGACGATATTATTGTCGTAGCATATGGTAAAACTTCTAAAGCCGGATATACCGGTTCTGCATCAGCTGTTAGCAAAAAAGAGATCGAACAATCACAAGTGAGTAGTGTGTCTCGTTTATTGCAAGGAGTAGCATCGGGTGTACAATCAGTAGCATCATCTGGACAGCCGGGGTCTGATGCTGCAATATTCATCCGTGGTATCGGATCAGTAAATGCTTCAAGTTCTCCATTGTATATTGTTGATGGTGCTCCTTATGATGGAAATCTAAATTCCATTAATCCTGCGGATATAGAATCTATAAATGTATTAAAAGATGCAGCTTCTACCGCTCTTTATGGTTCTCGTGCAGGTAACGGTCTTATTATCATTACTACCAAACAGGGGGCAAAAAACCAAAAAGCTAAAATTGAAGCGCGTTTCACATACGGTACATCTTCACGTGCTGTAGAAGATTATAAGCAAGTATCCACCAATGATTATTTTAAATTGTATTGGGAGGCATTGCGTAATCAACGACTTTATTCAAATAAAAACACTCCGGAGAATGCAGCAAGTTATGCAACGCAAAATATTGTATCTTTACTTGGGATAAATCCCTATGGAAACAATTATCCGCAACCGGTTGGGCTAGATGGAGACATAGTAGCAGGTGCAACCCCTCTATGGAACGACAATTGGTCTGATGCATATACTCAAAACGCACATCGTACCGATACACAAGTCAGCATACAAGGAGGAGGAAATAATTCTGCTTACTTTATTTCATTGGGTTATCTTAACGATCAGGGTATTGCATTGGCATCCAATTTCAAAAGATACACTGGAAGGGTGAATCTCAATACGGATCTAAGAAAATGGTTAAGACTATCAACTAATATTTCTCTTATTCACTCGGTTCAGAATGCTCCTATGGGCGAGGATAGCAATACAAGTAATACTCTTAATTTTGCCAGAATAGTTCCTGGTTTTTATCCTTTGTGGGAAAGAGATCTGACAACAGGAAATCTTATTTTAGATAGCAAGGGGAATAAAACCGTTGATTATGGATGGTATCGCCCATCGGCTGCAATGCCTGGTTTAAATTACCTGGGATCTTCAGTTTACGATTTCAATAAAGTAACAAATGATGTGGCAACGATAAGAACATCTGCCGAGGTTGATCTGTATAAGGGATTAACATACAAAGGCAGCATCAATATTGATTACACAAACAGAAACAATCAGGATTATTATAATCCTGAATATGGTGAATATTCTGAACAAGATTATCCAGGTACGGTAGAGAGAACAAATACAAAGGTGACCGGATTCACTGGAAATAATGTGTTATCCTATAAAACATCAATAAATAGCAAACATAATATCAGCTTATTGGCTGGTCAGGAATACTACGAGTATACTACGAGCTATATTTATGGTTCACGTAGCGGTTTCCCTGCATTAGGTTTTAATGAACCTGCCGCAGCAAGTCAATTAAACTCTTTTACTGGCTCTTCAGACCAGTATAAGCTGTTAAGCTATTTTGGAAATGTTGATTACAATTACAACTATAAATATTATGGATCTGCATCCATTCGTAGAGATGGTTCTTCAAGATTCTCACCCCAATCACGTTGGGGAACATTCTGGTCCATCGGAGGATCATGGAGAATTTCAGAGGAAGAGGTTATTAAAAATATAAAATCTATTACTAAATTAGCTCTTCGCGCTAGTTACGGTGGACAGGGTAATGATCAGATTGGTAACAATTATTCTTATATGGATCTTTTTAATATAACCAATAACCTTGGAGAATCAGGTTTCGTAACATCAGGTTTGGCAAATAAAGATTTAAAGTGGGAAACAAACCTGAGCCTTAATGTAGGCCTTGACTTTGGATTCTTTGATAATAGATTATCCGGTTCCATTGAATATTTCAATCGTAGGTCCAAAGATTTGTTATTTACCTTACCCAAACCTCTTTCTACAGGATATAGCGGTTATCTTGCCAATGTAGGAGCATTAAAGAATGTGGGGTATGAATTATCTGTTTCAGGTACACCTGTTAAGACAAAGGATTGGAAATGGACAATCTCTGCAAATGCAACACACTACAAAAATGAAATAACGGAGTTACCTCAGACAAATATTATTTCCGGTAATAAACTACTCAAAGTAGGAGGATCAATATACGATTTCTTTATGGTAGAATGGGCAGGCGTTGATCCTACTGACGGATTATCTCAATGGTATAAAACAGATGCAAGCGGAAACAGAGTAAAAACAAAGGTCTATAATGAGGCTAACACTACTGCATCAAAAATAGTAGCCGGCTCCTCATTACCCGATCTTGTAGGAGGGTTTAGTACAAATTTGAATTTTAAAAATTTCGAACTTTCTGCATTATTTGCTTATTCTATTGGTGGGAAAATATACAATCAGGATAAATTAATGATTCTTCGTAATGGTGGTAATGCAGGACGTGCAATGTCTGTAGATCTTCTTGATCGTTGGACACCTGAACATCAAAATACAGATATTCCCCGTATGGAAACGTCTAGTTCAAGTTCCTGGATAAGTACTTCAACCCGCTTCTTAGTTAATGCTGATTATTTACGTTTGAAAAATGTTACATTAGGATACAATCTTCCTAAATCCTTATTAAATAAAATACAGATTAGCAATTGTAGAATCTATATACAATCAGAAAATCTGCTTACTTTATTTGGAGAACAAGGAATGGATCCTGAACAAGCTGTAAATGGTACATCATATTTTAGATACCCGGCAATGAAAACATTATCATTTGGTATTAATCTATCACTATAAAAGGGGATTATCACATTATATTAAGAATATAAAAAACGAAGAAAAAATGAAAAAAATTAAATATATATTTTTAGGGCTTGCATTGAGTGTAACTTTCTACTCCTGCAACCTGGATGTTGAACCAACTACTGCTATCAGCAGTGATCTTATTTTTGAAAATACAGATAATGCAGAAAAAGTATTAAATGGAACATGGAACTATTTGTGGGATACATACTTCACTTATCAAAATCCGGGATGGACATCTTTGCTTCTCACAAGTGACGCAATGGGAGATGACGCTGCCATACAACCGGGGAAATATGGATATATAAATCATTACTCATTTACCAATATGACAAGTACAAGTGCAACAACTGTTACTGCAATCTGGACTTTGGCATATAAAACGATAGATAATGCTAACCACATAATAACTAAAATAGATAATGTATCAGGAGATAGTGAACAAAAAGCAAGAATAAAAGCTCAGGCATTTGCTTTACGAGGATATATTTACTTAAATCTGGCATCATTTTACGCTCCTGCTTATGCAAAGAATCCTAATGCTCTTTGTGTACCTATCTATACAGAGCCAACAAGTACAAGCACTACAGGAAAATCGAGAAGTACTCTGAAAGATGTATATCAACAGGCAGAAACAGATCTTCTCTATGCTTATAGCTCTATAGGTAACTATAGTCGGGGAGAAAAGAAATACAAAATAAACAAAAATGTGATTTCCGGTTTATTGGCTCGCTTATATCTTCAAACCAACCAATGGGATAAAGCACAGAAATATGCTAATGAAGCCCAGTCTCAATATTCATGGATGAATAAAGCGGACTATTTAAAGGGATTTAATGATTACAATAATGTGGAATGGATATGGGGACATGGTCAAACTACGGAGCAGAATACTGCAAGTTATAGTTTCCAATTCAAGGATGTTTCATCAGGTTCTTCTTATTATTACAGTTTTATGGCCGACCCTTATTTTAAGGATTTGTTTGATTCAAATGATGTCAGATCTCAACTATTCGAATGGGATACCAACCGTTATTTAGGAGGATTAATGTATAAAAAGTTTTTATTCCGCTCTAACTCCACCGGTGATATTGTGTTAATGAGAAAAGCTGAAATGGTATTGATTGAAGCTGAAGCTTATGCCGAACAAGAAGAGCTATCCAAAGCTATCGGTAAGTTGAATGAACTTAGAAGTCAAAGAGGTGCTAATACACCTGATCTTTCTAGTTTGTCAAAAAGTCAACTTATCGAAGAGATTCTTATTGAACGAAGGAAAGAATTATTTGGAGAAGGTTTTGCTCTGTCTGATATTATCAGAAGACAAAAAGCTGTTGAACGAAAAGAAGTCCCTACCGGAACATATCTTGAGGTAAACGGAGGTCCGGTTATAGTTGGTGGCAATAAGGTAACAATAAAAGGTCATACAGTGACTAAATTCCCTGATGGAACAAACTTTGTGCCCAATAGTCCGTACTATTTGTTTGCTATACCAGCAACAGAAACCCAGAATAATCCTAATTTATAAATATTGATTTCATAAATTTTAAATTCGTGATTATGAGGTAGCCTGAGAATAATAACAATTCAGTCGCTAAAAGGACAGATAGAAAGAGCTTGAATTCTTTCTATCTGTCCTTTTATATTGTCAAACATATATTCTATTATAAAGCCATTAAAATATTTAAATATGCACTAATTTAATTCCTCCAACGACAGTTCCTCTGATAAATTATTAACTAAAGGAACTATTTAGGCAGATTTTTAAAGAATGTGACTTAATCTTCTATCAAATTTTGTAATATTGTAGCTTAAAATAATGAAGAGCATCACAGAGAAAAGATTCGCTCTGATAATTAGAATAAAGAAATAAATGAGATTGTTTTTTATATGAGTGATAAAAATATAATGCCTTTTGCAAGGCCCCTTTATGTGATGGTAAAGTCTGTAGGATCGGTTTGTAACCTATCCTGCGATTATTGTTATTATCTGGAGAAATCCAAGTTGTATAAAGAGGCGAAAAATCATGTAATGAGCGAAGAGCTTCTGGATAAATTTGTAGAAGAATATATTCAGTCGCAAACAATGCCGCAAGTAATGTTTACCTGGCATGGTGGAGAACCATTGATGAGGCCGATAAGTTTTTATAAAAAAGCAATTGATTTGCAGAAAAAATATGCTCAGGGAAGAACCATAGATAATTGTATCCAAACAAATGGTACGTTGCTAACGGACGAGTGGTGCAGGTTTTTTAAAGAAAATAATTTTCTGGTAGGTGTTTCTATTGATGGACCTCAGGAGTTCCATGATGAATATCGAAAGAACAAACAAGGCCAGCCATCTTTCGCAAAAGTAATGAAGGGCATTGAATTATTAAAAAAGCATGGTGTAGAGTACAATGCGATGGCTGTTGTAAATGATTTCAATGCTGATTATCCTTTAGATTTTTATCACTTTTTCAAAGAGATAGATTGTCATTATATTCAGTTTACTCCTATCGTTGAAAGACTTTCTAATAGGGCCGATGGCTTGTCTTTGTCTTCACCTGTTCAACAAGAAAAGGCAGATTTGGCTGAATTTAGTATCTCTCCCGAGCAATGGGGCAATTTTCTTTGTGCAATTTTCGATGAGTGGGTGCGTGAGGATGTAGGTAATTATTATATCCAGCTTTTCGATTCTACTTTAGCCAACTGGATTGGTGAGCAACCGGGCGTATGTACTATGGCAAAGAATTGTGGTCATGCCGGTGTAATGGAATATAATGGAGATGTTTATTCCTGCGACCATTTTGTTTTTCCGGAGTATAAATTAGGTAATTTATATACTAATACTTTGGTTGAAATGATGTATAGTGATAAGCAAACTCAATTTGGCGAAGCTAAATCAAAAACACTTCCTACACAATGTAAAGAGTGTGAATTCTTGTTTGCCTGTAACGGCGAATGTCCTAAGAATCGTTTTGCTTTTACTTCTACTGGTGAACCGGGTTTGAATTATTTATGCAAAGGTTATCACAAGTTTTTCAAACATGTTGCGCCATATATGGATTTTATGAAAAAAGAACTTATGAATGAACGCTCTCCTGCAAATGTAATGGAATGGATTAAAGAATCAGAAATGAATTAATGTATTGCATGACAATAGTTTAATTCAACGTTGTAAGTCTTACCAGTAGAATAATAAATAAAAGGATGCCTTCTAAATATTGTGTTTAGAAGGCATCCTTTTATTTATTAGGGAATGATATAATTAGTTACAGTTTACATTAAAGATTATAAGAACAATTATTTGTTCATTTTTGTTCTTACTATATTCTATCAGCTATTCACAAAGTGGGCAGATTTTGATGCTTATTTTTTTTATACCAACTATCTGTTAATTCTAAATTCATTTAATCATGAGAAACATTATTCAATTGATGCTTATTGCATTATTATTAGTGTCCTGTGGAGGCAAACAGTCTCAAGAGAAGTCGGATGCAAAATCAGAAGAATCATCTAACAGTCAAACTCTGACAAAGCAGCTTGAAAAGAAAAAGTATCCTTTGGAGCATGGCATTATTTATCAGAAAGTAAATGCTGCTGGTTTTGAAACCAAGCCAGTGATTTATTTCGATAAATGGGGCGACTGGCAAGCTACAGAAACATCTATGAATATGGAAATGATGGGAGTAAAAGCTGGTGTTCATAGCATTGATATAGTAAAGGGGGATGAACATTGGGATATTAACCTGGAAGAAAAAAGTGGAAAATATTACAAGCTTACTGCAAAGATAAGTGAGCTTGGTGTAGATGTCAATACATTGACTGAAAGCATGAAAAAAGAGATGAATATAAAAGAATTAGGTGAAGAAACTTATCTGGGATATAAATGTAAGAAGTTAAAGGTAAAGAATGACAAGATGAAAATGAATATGGTTTACCTTACTTATGGCAATCTGATGATGAAAATGGAAGGGGAAGTAATGGGAATTAAAACAAAGATGGAAGTAACAAAACTGGAAACTTCAGCTCCGCCCGCCGAAAAATTTGCTGTACCCAAAGGTATCACTATTAGAAATGAATAATACTTGGAAGAAGTAACTAAAATATTAATCATTAATCTGAATTTACAATTATGAAAGGAAATGAGAAATTAATCGCAGCGCTGAATTCGCTTCTGGCTGATGAACTTACTGCCATAAACCAGTATATGGTTCACACTGAACTTTGTGAAAGCTGGGGTTATGGAAAACTCCATGTGGCAATAAGAAAACAGTCTATTGACGAAATGCGTCATGCCGAATGGCTTATTGAGCGAATTATTTTTTTGGATGGTGCTCCTACGGTATCAAAACTTAATCCGATGAAGATTGGTAAGACACCAGCAGAAATGATCAACAATGACTACGGGTATGAACTTAATGCCATACGTGATTATAACAATGCAATAAAACTATCCCGTGAGGTAGACGATCAAGGCTCTCTTGAATTGCTTACTAAAATACTCAAAATGGAAGAAGATCATGCTGATTGGGCAGAGGTACAACTTGCTCAAATTGAACAAATGGGGCTGGAAAATTATCTTGTTAATCAAGTTGAAAAGTCTGCAAGTTGATTCATTCTCTGTCTGTTAAATCTTTACTTAGAAGCTTTGTGTATTTATTAATATAGTACCGTATGACTATCCCAAAGGTCATGCGGTATTATTATTAATAGGTTATGTTTCCCTGTATTAATATTTAGGAACAAAAAAAGAAGAAAATGCTGAGGTCTTGAGATATTAATAATTATTTTTGTAAAATCTGATAACAATCTCGCAGATTGTTCTTTCTGTTGTTTGCTGCATTAGAGGAATTGCTGATATTGATAAAGGATGATGAAATAGATTTGAATAGAAAAAACTTATTTTTTTAATAAGTATATTATTATGAGAGAAATAAAGAGAATAGAGGTAAGAGAGGATCTTGTTCTTAAACAGATTGAGCTGGAAGATGCTATTGACGTTTTTAATACGATAAACAGTCAAAGAGAATACTTAAGAAAATGGCTCCCTTTTGTTGATTTTACAAAAGAACTGAAGGATAGTCAGTCTTTTGTTTCATCAGTTATAAATGTTTCTGAAGAAGAAAGGGAATTCTTGTTTGTAATCCATCATAATGACTTATTTGCCGGATTAATTGGTTTTAAGGGTACAGACAAATTAAATAAGAAAACAGAAATCGGTTATTGGCTTTCTGAAAATTATCAGAAAAAAGGCATAATTACAGAATCGGTAAAAGCATTGCTTCACTTTGCTTTTTATGAGCTTAGTATAAATCGTGTTCAGATAAAATGTGCGGTAGGAAATATTCCAAGCAAAAATATTCCTAAAAGGTTAGGATTTAAATTTGAAGGCATAGAACGTGATGGAGAATTGTTGGCTGATAACCAATTTACAGATATAGAGGTATATAGTTTAATTAAAAAAGATCTTTGTAGCTAATGGAACTAAAAATTAGAAAAGCAGATGAAAACGACTACCCTGTAATCTTTTCAATGATCAGGGATTTTGCCGCCTTTGAAAATTGTTCTGATAGGTTAGCAAACTCATTAGAGCAAATGCAGAATGAGAAAGAATATATTAATTGCTTTGTTGCCGAAACAGATTCAAAAGAAATAGTTGGATATGTAGTCCACTTCTTTGCATATTATACCTGGTTTGGCAAATCACTCTATATGGATGATTTGTATGTTAAAGAGGAATACCGCGGAAAGGGAGTTGGTCGTTCTTTGATTAATGCGGTTATTGATTTTGCCAAGAAAGAAGATTGCCATAAATTGCGTTGGCAGGTTTCCAGCTGGAATGAACCGGCTATTGGATTTTATAAGAATCTTGGTGCTACAATTGATGATGTTGAACGAAATTGTGATTTAGTTTTTTGATTAACCTCCCTAAATTTGATCAATCGAACAAAATAGTTCAGGCATTTAAAAACGATAGAAAAGAGAAAAAGCAACAAGGCTGCAACAAATTTTAAACATTTGAGGATTGTTATTGCTCATAATTAATCTATATTTGCATTCTGAAAAACAATAAACACACACAGTCTTATGTCTAAATTATTACTATCGTTCTATTCTGCAAAACAAAGCTTTTTAGGTTCTGGCAAAGAGCGGAAGACAATTTTAAAGTATTTACTGCTAATAGTCTTTTTATCTATTTTACAAAATTCTTACTCACAGCTTCCTCCAAAAAATAAACTATTAAAAAAGTTAGATACCAGAGAACTCATTGTCGACTTCACGAAAGAGAAAGGATCTTTTAATAGAATGCCGCTTGAATGTATTGGGGCAGGTCGTGCCAATGAAGGATTGCGGGCCGACTGGCAGCAACAACTGGCTTATGTAAAGAAGTCGTGTGATTTTAAATATATCCGTATGCATGGGTTGCTTTCTGATGATATGGCTGTTTACAAAGAAGATAGAAACGGAAATCCCGAATATAACTTTCAATATATTGATGCTTTATACGATTATTTATTGAGTATAGGTATAAAACCTTTTGTGGAACTGGGCTTTATGCCATCTGCTCTGGCTAGTGGCTCTAAAACTATTTTCTGGTGGAGAGGCAACGTTACTCCTCCCAAGGATTATAATAAATGGGGAGATCTGATTCGCAATCTTACACTCCATTTCACTGAACGCTACGGAGCTAAGGAAGTAAAGACCTGGTATTTTGAAGTATGGAATGAGCCAAACCTGGATGGTTTCTGGGCTGGTACTCAAGCTGAATACTTTAAATTATACACTTACGCTGTAAAAGCAATAAAGTTGGTAAATAATGAATATAAAGTAGGTGGACCGGCCACTGCCGGTGCCGCATGGGTGCCGGAGATGATTAGCTTCTGTAATGAGAACAGCCTTCCGCTCGACTTTATCAGTACTCATGCCTATGGTGTAAAGCAAGGCTTTTTAGATGAATTTGGGAATTCCGGAACTGTTCTTAGTAAAGATCCTATGTCAGTCAGCGGTGATGTTCTTAATTCCCGTAAGCAGATATCACAATCTGCCATGCCCGGACTGGAATTACACTATACAGAATGGAGCTCTTCTTATACACCGTCTGACCCTATGCACGACAGCTATCATCAGGCAGCCTATATACTTGATAGAATTAAGAAAGTAGGGACAGCAGCCACTTCAATGTCATATTGGGTTTTCACAGATATCTTTGAAGAAGCTGGTCCACGTTTCACACCTTTCCATGGCGGATTTGGATTGTTGAATACCCAAGGCATAAATAAACCTGCTTTTTATTCTTTCAAATTCATCAATAAACTAGGTAATACGGAACTCGTTAATAAAGATTCCTGTTCATGGGTATGCAAAGATGCCAAAGGTAATATGCAGATACTTTTATGGGACTTTACCAATACTCATCCCGGAGATTCGGTAAATAATCAGGTGTATTATGTACGCGATCTGCCTGCAAAGTCAAAAGGAAAGGTGAAAGTAGCTGTATCCAATGTTCCCGAAGGCAATTATGTACTTGAACTGTATAAAGTAGGATACCGCACCAACGATACTTATACCACTTATCTTGATATGGGCAAGCCTAACCAGCTTACCAAACAACAGGTTGAGCAGATAAAGAAACTCAATGATGGTTCACCTGTTTCAAAAGAAATCGTAAAAGTGAAGGCTGGCGTTACGTTCACAAAAGAAATGGACCTTCGTGAAAACGATGTTTATTTGTTGAATATGGTTAAGCAATAAAATCACCTTATATAAATGTAAATGTTTGCTATCTTTGCGCAAAGATTTGAAGTATCATGGAAAGAATAGCAAACTTTGAGGAAAGATTGTCGTCCAAACTCTCCCGGAATTTTGTCGATGCAATTGTTGTATCCGTGCAAAACTCTCCGGAAGATTTTGGACAACTATATAGTTTAATTAAAAGTCAGGATACAAAGATTTCCTGGAGGGCAGCATGGGCTTGCGAAAAACTCAGCGAGTCTAACCCGGAGTGGTTTATTCCTAAATATGAGGAGATAACTAAACTTACTTTTTCCACGAAACATAGCGGAACGAAGCGTTTGTTCCTTTCCATTCTGTATAATCTTCCGGTACCTTCTGAATTTCCTGTTGAACTTTATAATTTCTGTCTGGAAAAAATGCTCTCGCCCGATGAAGCAATAGCCATTCAGGCACTTAGTGTCAAACTAGCCTATAAGATAGCCTTGAAAGAGCCGGAGTTACTTTCTGAAATTCGTCTCTATCTGGAAAATGCAGAAATGGAATATTTCTCTACCGGAGTAAAAAACTGTATCAGAAATGTGCTTAAGAAAATAAACTCTTCCAGGCAATAAACATATTTTATTAAAAAAACAGTACCTTTGCAGCCTTAAACTAATCATCATAAAAGATGGAATATACTTTCAATATACCTTTGTGGGTTTCTGTTCCTTTTGTAATAATGCTTTTAGCTATTGCTGTTGGTCCGCTTATTGCCGGGAAATGGTGGGATAAAAATAAAAATAAGCTGCTAGTCTCTCTTGTTCTTAGCATTCCTGTAGTTATTTACATGCTGGCAAACGGACTTTCTGCAAATCTGGTTAACACAGTGGTTCATGATTATGTTCCCTTTATCATTTTGCTGGGTTCATTATTTATTATTACCGGAGGTATTCATGTTTCCGGCGATATCAAAGCTACACCACGAAATAATACCCTGTTTCTGGGAATTGGTTATATGCTGGCCGCTGTTATGGGAACAACCGGGGCAGCTATGCTTCTTATTCGTCCGGTGATAGCTACCAATCAGGAACGTAAGTACACTACTCATACTATATTGTTTTTCATTGCAGCAATAGCCAACTGTGGAGGGCTTTTAACAGCACTTGGTGATCCTCCGCTATTTATGCTTTACCTGCGTGGAGCTGAATTTTCCTGGTTTTTTACTTTGTTTCCTGAATGGGCATTTACCGGTGTATTGCTGCTGTCCGTTTACTACTTTGTAGACAGGTATTATTATAAAAAAGAAGAGTGGACAGATTTGGCGGAAGATTCTATTCATCAGGAACCTATCCATGTAACCGGTAAAATTAACTTTTTGTTTCTGGCAGGTGTTATCCTTGCAGTTGCTTTTATCAATAAGGGAAATATTCCCGTGATGGGGCAGGACAATGCTCCGGTATGGCTGGGATTTCTTCGTGAAATTGTATTGGTGGTATTTGTCGCTATGTCTTTGTATTATACTAAATCTGGTATTCGCAAAAAGAATAATTTTTCGTGGACACCTATTACAGAAGTTGCCTGTCTTTTTCTGGGGATATTTGTAACCATGTCACCGGCATTAATCTGGCTGGCTGGTAATGCTGCTCATTTTGGAATAACTGAACCCCGGCAATTTTTATATGCATCTGGCTTTTTGAGTTCATTTTTAGATAATACGCCTACTGCGGTGGCGTTTTATGATTTAGCACGCGGTTTGGTTGCAGGCGGACTACCTCCAACCTTGTCAGGTTCCTTAGTTGCAGGGGTGCCCGAAATTCTGCTAAGAGCTATTTGTGTAGGTTCTGTGTTCTTCGGGTCAATGACTTATATTGGTAACGGACCAAACTTCATGGTTAAATCTATTGCAGAAGAGAGCGGCATTAAAATGCCGAGTTTCTTTGCTTATATGTTTAAGTTTTCATTGATAGTCTTGTTGCCTATTTATATTGTTGTGCAACTGATCTTTATATAATATTATCAGAATCTTAATAAAAGAAATATTATGGAAATAGATTTAACCACTCCGGCTTTACTGTTCTCAGCTATATCGCTGATAATGCTGGCGTATACTAACCGATTTTTATCGTATGCCCAACTGGTGCGTACTTTAAAAGAGCAATATGTAGCAAATCCCACCTCGGTAAAAGCTGCACAGATTGCTAACCTGAGGAAGAGACTTTACCTGACGCGTGCCATGCAGGAAACTGGTATCGGGAGTTTGCTGCTTTGCGTGATTAGTATGTTCTTTATGTATATAGAATTACACCTTGTGTCAGTCTACATCTTCGGTCTGGCACTGGTACTGCTGATTATCTCGCTCACTATATCTATATATGAGATTTACATCTCTGTCAAAGCATTGGAGTTGCATTTGAAAGATATGGGAGAATAAAACTCCTCTCTCTCTCATAAAAAATGAAAATGCAAAATTGATCTAGCGATCTAGCACTTACTACTTAATTTGTTGTAAATAAATAGTATAGCTCCGCTAGATCAATCAAATTTGATCAAGCACTGATCTAGCGATCTAGCACCTGCTCTCATGGTTGCTTTTACAATCCTCTTTTATTACAAAATAAGTTCTTCTAAGCTCGTATATACCCTTCTGAATATTTGGATTTTACATAATTATTTGTTATATTTGTAGAAATAAAAATGATTCTCCACCCGGGTGTATATCGCCTGTACACCCGGGTGGAGTTTGTTTTTAGATCCGGGTGTACGAGGCGGCTACACCCGGGTGTACGAGAAATAAACTGATTATAAATAAAATAAACAAATAAGTATGGCTTTATATGTTGTTCGTCAAAAAGTAGATAAGAGTGGGGAAGAAGAAAAAGTACGCTATCACGGTGTTCCGGTTAGTTCCGGACAGATAGGGGTGGATGAGCTGGCAAAGGATATCAGCGGGCGTTGTTCGCTTCATGAATCGGATGTGTATGCGGCTGTTATTGCATTGGGAGACGTGATGCAGGCCTATCTGATGAAAGGAAACACGGTTAACTTGAAAAATATCGGTCTGTTTTCTATATCAGCAGGAAGTGAAGGCTTTGAAACACCCGATGAATGCACACCGTCAAAAGTAACGGCACAGCGTGTCTGCTTCAAGGCCGACAAAGAAATGCGCAGTGCGCTTCCTCTGGTAAAGTATCAGCGCACTCACAGAGAAGCTACAAAAAAGTAAATAATTACCTTAACTGAAATTATGAAGATAACACAATACCGCAACGCCGGTAAAGCACAAACACAACGTACCCTTGAGTTAGAAACCGCAGTAGAAGCGATGAGAACCGAAATCGGCAGCCGGCCGGTATCCAACCTGAGACAAGTACTTCAGTACGCAACGCCCGGCCAGAATTTTCCGGAGGTGAAGAAGCTTCCCCGACTGGTCTTTGGAGGAGCCTTCCGTAAGGATGGAAGTCAGCAGATTCTGTCTTCCTACAATGGTTGTGTAATCATCGAAGTAAATAACTTGGCTAACGCGAATGAGGCGGCGCAAATTCGCGAAAGAGCATCCCAATTGCCGCAAACCTTACTCGCTTTTATCGGCTCCAGCGACAGAAGCGTGAAGATTGTGGTTCCTTTCACATTGCCGGACAGTACATTACCTCAGAACCGCAAACACGCTGAAATGTTTCATGCACAGGCTTATCGCGAAGCGGTGAAATGGTATCAGCCTCAGCTGAAACGCGAAATAGAGCTTAAAGAACCTTTGCTGGAACATGGATGTTGCATGAGTTTTGATCCTTCGTTGTACCATAATCCGGATGCCGCACCTATTCGTATAGAACAGCCGGTACGTATGCCTGCCGAGCCCACTTTTGAGGAAGAACGTCAGGCGATTAGTGATCCGTTGCAGCGCCTGTTGCCGGGATACGAACGGAGTCATGCCATCTCTACCTTGTTCAATACGTCCATGTGGAATGCAATCGACACAGTGGGCAAAGTAGACTGGGAGAGTGGTGAGGTGCTTCCGTTTCTTATAAAACTGGCGGAAAACTGCTATCGTTCGGGCATTCCGGAAGAGGATGCGATAAAGTGGACGTTGATGTATAATGACCTGAATAAGTACGAGCTTGAAGTGCGTACAAACTTCCGCAATATATATTCCCTCTCAAATAAATTTGGCGATAAACCTTGTATCCCGTCTTCCATGACACTGGTGGCACAGATGGAAGAGTTTATGAAACGGCGCTACCAGCTCAGAAGAAACATGTTGAAAGGGTTGGTGGAATACAGGGAACTGAAATCTTTCTACTTTGATTTCCGTCCTGTCAATAAACAGGCGCTTAACACGATTTGTCTCGATGCATTGGCAGAAGGACTTTCGTCATGGGATGTTGACATCAAGCGTTATGTGGAATCAAACCGCGTGCCCTCTTTTGATCCTATTGAAGATTATCTTCTCAACGTAGGAAAATGGGACGGGAAAGACCGTATTCGTGAACTGGCGGATAGGGTGCCGTGCGACAATCCGCAATGGAGAGATCTGTTTTACATCTGGTTTCTCTCAATGGTAGCCCATTGGCAACAACTAGATCGTAATCATGCAAACAGCACTTTGCCATTGTTAGTGGGCGATCAGGGTTCTGGAAAGTCCACTTATTGCATGAATCTTTTGCCACCCGAGCTACGTGAATATTACACAGACAGCATCGACTTCAGCAAACGCAGTGATGTTCAGCTAGCATTAACCCGCTTTGCGCTGATAAACATGGACGAGTTCGACTCCATCAGTCCCTCTTATCAAGGATTTGTGAAGCATATTCTGCAAAAAGCAGTCGTTCAGGCTCGTTTGCCCCACGCCAGTGTAACCCAACAGATGCGCAGGTACGCCACATTTATAGCCACAAGCAATAACTTCGATTTACTGAACGACCCAACCGGAAGTCGCCGTTACATCTGCATAGCTATATTGGGAGTGATTGATTATAAATCGCCCATTGACTACAAACAACTCTACGCCCAAGCCGTTGAGGCTCTTCGCAACGAAGAACGCTACTGGTTTACTCACGAAGAAGAGGCGTACATCACCAAAAGCAATCGCCGCTTTCAACAAGTGATGCCCGAAGAGGAAGTTGCTGACATCTATTTCCGTTCCCCAGTAGGCGATGAACCAGCCGAGGAGTTGACTTGTGGTGAGATACTGAAACGAATACAGCAGCGAGATCCCGGATTTAAATATACGAGTAACGCCGCTAAAGTTTTTGGACGAACACTGAAGAATAAATTCGGCAATCGCCTTGCACACCGCGGAATAGTGTACCAGATAGTAGAGATTAAATAATCGAACCAAAGCGCTAGATCGCTAGATCACCGCTAGATCAAATTTAATTGATCTAGCGGTGCTATTTTGTTTATTTATAGATGGTTATGTGGGTGGTGCTAGATTGCTAGATTGATTTTGAAAATCTTGGATAGTTTTTTATTCGGGAATAACTATTTTCGCTTTTACACCAACTTGATTAAGAAGATACAACAGGCCACCACCATCAATTAACTCTATAGGTTTATCTTTAGAAAATTCAAAAGTATCTGGTCCATAAGAACTTGTTGTGACAAGAATTCCTTTACTTGCACCTTCATTAATCATTGTACCATACAAGTCTCTAGCCGCAGAAACGCCAACAGTATTTTTATATCTTTTAGCTTGAATTACTATTTTGCCACCAAGTATTGGTCTAGAATCAAATGCTATAGCATCAACACCTCCATCTTTTGAAGATCTTGTTTGCTTGGTCTCAAGCCCCATTTTAGAGAAAAGATTACTTACTAAATTTTCAAATTCAAATGGGTCTAAATCCATAAGATTAGGGCGACTATCTAATGTTGAAACAACATCTTCTTCTATTACAAATCTTTTATCAACCATAGCAAATTCTCGTATCGGTTTAACTGCGATTAATTCTTTGGGATTTGATGAAACGTTTGCAGCTAATCCTCTGATACAACTAATGGGGTCTATTTTGCTTAAATTTATTGTTTCAAATTCTGATTTTGAGGTTGATACACTAATTATTGTGGGTTTAACAGTTTTTCCATTGCTCAAATCTGTTGTAACGATATAACCATTAAAACAAATTGATGTAACTGCATTTACTTGGTCTGATTTTATTATTTCGTAAATAGTTCGTAAAGAAATATATGAAATCAAGGCTTTATAACAATAATCAATGTCTGACTTTTTTCTTTGTTTTTCGGTTATTTCATCTTTCGTTTTTACATATTTATATTCACTAATCATCGGGATTATATCAAAATTGGGTAATTGAAATTCTACTAACAATTCTTTAGAATCTGGTGAATATGCTAGTCTAAAATTTCTCTCCCATTCAATAAAGTATTCAGAACGATCTAAAACCATATTTACATATGAAATAACCTCGTCTGGATCTAAAGCAAAATATAGGGCTTTAAGTTCGTCAACCTCTTTGCAATTTTGGTTATATTCTATCTCATATTGATTTTGTCTCTCTTCATAGCTTTTTGTGTATTTTATAATATTGGATTCATTATTTTCAATTTCATTTTGCCAATCTCTTAAGTCTTGTTGAAATATTTTTTTTGCATCTTCGACTTTAATGAACCATTTTTCTTTTATTGAAGGAAATAATTTCCCCCAGAAAGGTTGTTTTCCAACATCTAAGATGTATTTATCTTCATTCGGTTTTTGGGGAACGCTTGCTAAGTCATTTGGAAGTTTGAAAGGAGGAAACGTATACTGGGGCTTTAATGAATCAAAATTGATACTATGTTTAAATTTTAGAGTCTCATAAATAATTCCAGACGTTAAATATTGAAATAAATTATCAGACTCTTTTGTTAACCTAGTTGCTTTATCTGTTTTGAAATCTATATATTCTTGCTTAGCTATTTTCTCTTGTTTTCTTTCAAGTTTTTTCATGTTTTTTTCATAACGTTGTATAGCAACGATTCTTCGTTGCTCTTCTCGTTTAACCTCTCTTGATGCTTTGGCATTTGCTCTTACAGCAGCAACAATAAAACTTTCAAGCCCACTTCTACCCATATACTTTTAATTATTGTCTGGTTAAAATATTTTTTCAAAAAAATAGAACTACTTTCTAGTATAGAATTCACCCCTTTCGTTTTGCTAATTGTATTTTAGCATTAATGCTTTCTAATATTCCATCGGATACTCTTTTATTATCAAAATTGGTTGTTATGTTATACTAATGTGTATTGATTCTTATCACAATTTTTCTAAAAGGTTCGATTCCTGATTCTATAACAGCATCACACTAGTAAATTAGAATACCATTTAGCTTGTTGAACATCTTCTATGTTGGAAACATCTATAAACGATTCTCTAAAGCCGTAGGTCTTGATTGAATTATGATTAACTAAAATGTTGCTAATAAAAATTAGGTATTTTAGAATTTTATCCTGAATTACATATCTTCCATAGACAAACCTTTGTATTCAATCTCATAATCACGCAACTGCTTTGAATCCAGTGTCAATGCTTCGGCTTTGGCTATCAGCTTTTCCATGCTGATATTGCTCCGATTACGTTTTACCTCAGCTATTACCGCTTTGTGGCTCAATTCATCTATTGCAATTATGTCAATTTCATTAAGTCCTTTTCTATCCCAATATCCGCCAATATCTGTAAACAACTTACTTTCTTTCATCTTTTCACGAAAATATCGTTCCAATATTAATCCGCTATAGGTTGGATAATCACGACGAATAATTTCATTCAATTTGTCATAATTCTCGGACTCAATAAAACGGATATATTTATAGAAGAAGCGAAACCAGAAACAAAGAAAGTTATCACCTATCACATATCGCACATTTTTCGTTTCCGGTTTAGCAAATATGGGACGTAGTTTGGTAATGATGCTAAAATCATTTTCTAGTCGTGCCAGATAACCACCTATTTCACGTTGCAGGTGACCTTCAATCTCACCTCTGGAATTTATACCACTGGATATATATGCCAATATAGAGAAATAAGTAGCATAATCTTTGCCAAATTCTTCTATCAGAATATTTCGACCTTCCATAAGAAACGAAGAATTTTCTTTCGTCATCAGATTCACCATTTTGGAATATGTCAAAGCACGGTTATCTACAAAAAGTTCCACATATTTAGCCACACCTCCGGTAAAAGTATAAAGTGCCAGCAAGTCCTCGGCAGAATATCCGGGATTGTTTTCCTGCATTATCTGTTTCAGTACGGATACCTTAAAAGGTTGAAGGGTGATTTTATTAGTAGCTCTTCCGAAAAGAGGTTCTTTATAACTTTCAAAGATTTTATGCATTAATGAATAGATGGAGCCGCTTAAATAGAGGTTGATTTTACTCTTGTCTTTGTTTTGGTCCCAAATGTTCTGCATATCGCTATAAACAGATGGATTGATGTTATAAAATTCCTGGAATTCATCAATAATCAGGTTGAAAGATCTTTGTTTTGATAATTCCATAAGAAAAACAAATAGCTTTCTGAAAGAATCAGCCTCACCAAGCATGGGTACACCTAAAACAGATGCGATTTCTTCCTGAAAATCCTGACATAAAAGTTTCTCAGTTTTACGGGCTACAAAGAAGTAAAGCGTAGGTTGATCTTCTGTTGCTTTAAACAAAAGTTTGGTTTTTCCAATTCTTCTCCGTCCAATTAGTACTGTCATTTGTGCATTCTCCAATGAGTTTTTTTGAATTTCAAGGAGTGTAGATAACTCTGTTTCACGATTATAGAACCTCATAAATCTTTTGTTTTATATGAAAGCGTTATACTAGTTATCGTAATGGCTATTACCGTAATGGTCATTACGATTACAAATATACAGGATTTATTTTAATAGAATAAAAAAAGAAAGAATTAATATTGTAGATAAAATGATATTACTATATTTGAATGTATTTAAACAATGCGACAGATTTATAAATTAAAAAAATGACAAAGTGAATATAGACAATTTTATAATAATTAAAGGTGGTTTATACAACGATATTAAAAAGGCTTTACGACAGTGGATTGCGCTTTATTCAAAAGATCTAGTAAGAAACATAAAGTTAGAACTATACGGACTCGGACAAGAAAGATATTTAATTGTTGCTGATAAAAGACTCAATAACGAGAAATTTAATTATTTGATAAATTACCTACGTTATCCGGAAGGAATTGAATATAATATTAGTGTTGAGGGTTATGCAACAGTACGTGACGAAAAAATATATCCTCAGAACCTATTAAATAAAAAGATTCTGGTTTATTTGTCTGACAACGATAAAGAATACGACAATGTGTTTGTGACAACAGAAGATAATGAAACTTATAAAATAGATTTTAATGGTAAAGTGTCAAGAGTTTATGAATCCAAAACATTTAGTATTCCAGATATTGATACAAATTTGCTTCAGAAACCTGAAAGAATTGCATTAACGAAACGGGAAATTACTGACGTTGAAAACGAAAAATTGAAGAAAAGTATAACGAATAGGTTTAGAATTATTCTTGCACTAATAATTATTACTGTTGCTATCAATAGTTCATCTCTATTTATAAATCCAAATAGTGAGATTAGTTCAGATACAACTTTTATACTTGTTTTCTTTGTAGCTATTTGGTTTCATTGGGATTATAAAATGCTTAGAATAGACAAGTATTATAGTTATAGCATCATTATTGCAATTTTACATTTGGCTTACGGTCATTTTATTAGAGAGTATTTTTCAGATGAGGATACGTTTCTCTACTATGGATTTTATTTTCCTATTCTATATTTAATCATACAGAAGCCAGTGAGACTATTTTTTATTCGGAAATTTAACAGAGAACCCATAGTTGAACCTCATCCTCCTCTTTTGGATGGGCTTTATGGGATAAGTATACTTCTTTTTACGGTTGGGATAATATCTGTAATTGCGATGTTCACATAAAAAATGGCCACCTAAACAATTATTATAGCTTACATATCTTCCATAGACAAACCTTTATATTCAATCTCATAATCACGCAATTGTTTTTTGTTATAAGTTATTTAGCATTTAAAATATTGATTTTGGCTAAAATATTCTTTTAGTTAGTTTTTTTTGATTAATTTGCGCCATATATTGAGTAATGTTTATCTAATAACTCATTATGGATAGGGCTTTCATAAACAGAATGAGCTAAAGAATCGCTATATGGTAATTGATACTCCTAATGAATGGATTTCAGGCCAACACCCTACAAGTACCCTACAAGTACCCGACAAGCTTCCGACAAGCTCACCTGCTATTCTAAGTCTGATTAATACCTTAGGTGAACAGCAATTATCTATCAAAGAAATGCTGGCAGTTATGAACTTAAAGGATCGTGGAAATTTTATGGATAATTACTTGTCGCCTGCCATGAATGAAGGATTTGTTGTGATGCTATATCCCAACAATCCAAGACACCCTAGGCAAAAGTATTTGTTGACAGTAGTGGGGTTAGCCATTTATAATTTCAAGCCATAACGACTCTGAACAATAATTTATATATCCGAAACTAATTACTGTTGTGTCGTGCACCAGTTCTCTTATTACATTCTCAAAACAGGATTGAAACCTACTTGTCGGGCAAGCTTGGATAATCGGTATATCCTTTTTCACCCGGAGTGTAGAAGGTGGATGAATCCGGTTGATTGAGCGGAGCATCAACTTTAAAACGTTCCACCAAGTCCGGATTGGCTATATAAGGAGCACCAAAAGCTACCAGATCGGCGTCACCGTCATTCAGCACTTGATTGGCTGTTTCCTTGTTAAACCCACGGTTAATGATCAGCGTGCCTTTATATATGGGGCGGAAATGTTTGGCAACTTTTTGAATGGCCAAAGGATTCCCGGATATATCGGTGAAAGGCTCTGTCAAATGCAAATAAGCCAAGTCGTAGTCATTCAATTTATCAACAATATAGTTATGTACAGCAATACTTTCTTCATCCAACATCATTCCTTGTATACCATGTAGTGAAGGATTTAATCGTACCCCAACCTGTTTAATATCCATTATGGTTTGCAGTTCATCTAGTATATCGAATAATATGCGGGCTCGGTTTTCTATTGAACCGCCGTACTGATCCTGACGTGTATTTGAATATAGGTTAAAAAACTGGTGCAACAGATAACCATTGGCTGCATGCAATTCGACTCCATCGAATCCGGCTTTCATTGCGTTTATGGCAGCGTTCTTAAAGTCGCTTATCGTCCTTTGAATATCTTCTAACGTCATCTTGCGAGCTTCCACTGTATCTTTAAAACCTTCAAAGGTGAATATCTGAGCCATTGGGTTTAGAGCGGAAGGTGCCAACGGGAGTTCTCCGTTGAGTAAGTCGGGGTGAGACAATCTACCGACGTGCCATAACTGGGCAAAAATTTTTCCACCTTGCTGATGAACTGCATTGGTGACCAGTTTCCAGCCTTCAACTTGTTCGTCCGTATAAATGGCTGGTACATTAATAGCTCCAACAGCATCACGGCTAACATAAGTTCCTTCTGTGATGATTAAACCTGCTGAACTCCGTTGCTTATAATATAGAGCTGTTAATTCGGTTGCTACATTACCGGAATTATCTGAACGACTACGGGTCATAGGAGCCATAACAACCCGATTTTTCAACTGTAATCCTTTTAAATCAAAGGATTCAAATAGTATTTGCTTATTCATTATGTTTTAATTATTTTATTTAAAAAAACAGGTGCTGATTATTTATCTTATGCTGTTTTGATAAGATTATTTTAGTTTGACGACTACCTTTCCCTTTGCTCGTCCTGTTTCCACATAAGCCAAAGCTTCATTAGTAGCTTCGAATGGAAATATTTTGTCCATAACCGGGCGTATGATTCCGGAATCAATAAGTGAAGTAATCTGGCTTAACTGATTTCCGCTTGCTCTCATGAAAAGAAAAGAATAGCTGACGTGATGTTGCTTTGCCTTATTTCGAACTTTATAGCTCAAAAGTGACAGAATCAATTTCATTATCCAACTTAATCCGATTCCTTTGGCAAAATCAGGATCGGGTGGTCCGGAAATGGATATAATTTTTCCTCCAGGTTTTAATATTTTTAGTGACTTTTCCAAGGTCTTTGTATCCTGACTATTCAAAACAACATCGTAATCCTTTAATATTGTTTCAAAATCATTCTTTTTGTAATCGATAACAATATCAGCACCAAGGCTCTTGACCAAATCAAAATTGGCAGCACTGGTTGTGGTGGCCACGGTAGCACCCAAATATTTTGCCAGTTGAATGGCAAATGTACCAACACCACCTGAGCCTGCTTGAATAAACACTTTCTGACCTTTCTGAATATTTGCTTTTTCGATTAATGCTTGCCAGGCAGTTAAGCCTACCAAAGGTATCGAAGCGGCTTCTTCCATTGAAAGTTTTTGTGGTTTAATTGCCACATCCTTTTCGTTTATCGAAATGAATTCGGCGAAAGTTCCAATTCTATAGTCAGATGGCCGTGCATAGACTTCATCACCGACTTTAAAATTTTGTACCTGGGAGCCGACCTTAACTAGAACTCCTGCCACATCGTGCCCAATTATAAACGGAGTCTTGTAAGGTAAAATAAGTTTGAATTCTCCTGATTTTATTTTTGAATCCAACAGATTAACACCTGCGGCATATACCTGGACCAATACATCATTTTTTTCAACTACCGGTTCTGGCATCGTGGTTAATTCTAAATCACTTTGTTTGCTGTACTGATTAATTATAAATGCTTTCATGTGAGATTAAATTTTAGTTCTATTTTGATTGACTAAGCCAAAAGCAATTTTTGGGGAAAGTCGGTTGATGAAATAAAGTAATTTTGAATCGCCTACCCGAATGATATATTTATCTTTCTTCAGTCCCAAAATTAATTCTTTTACCAAATTCTCTGGGCTCATTTTTTTATTATCTCTATCAGCAGTCATCTCG
The DNA here is from genome assembly GCA_963667395.2 of Bacteroidaceae bacterium. Taxonomy (GTDB): domain Bacteria; phylum Bacteroidota; class Bacteroidia; order Bacteroidales; family Bacteroidaceae; genus Bacteroides. The sequence goes on along the minus strand of CAXXJL010000001.1, from coordinate 1,222,855 downwards.
GTGGCAACTACAGGAGGTAGCAATTCAAATACTTTTACGTTACTCTTTAAAATCTGTAAATGCTTTCTAAGCGTTTCAGTATAAAAATGCAATGCTACTTTGGAGGCCGAATAGGTAGGTTCAATCACCGAAGGTACTAAACTCAAAATAGAAGTAGTATTGATGATTGCCCCCTCTTTTCTAGCCTTCAGCATCTCCATAAAAAGATTATTCAATCGGATAACACCGAGGTAATTGACATTTATTTCGTATGTAGCACCTTCAATATGTTTATTATTTGCAACACCTAAATTTAGCGGAGGACTCACCACACCGGCATTATTATAGAGAATATCAATTCCTCCCAATTCCTTTATTTTATTAAACAACGATTGTGCATCACTTTCATTTGCTGCATCACTCTTTATTGCTACAACAGCAGGATACATTTTTTTTGCAGCATCCAGTTTGTCCTGATTCCTTCCAGTTATTATAACTTTTGCACCGTTTGCTAGAAATTGCTTTGTTGCTTCCAGGCCGATACCAGCTGTGCCACCTGTAATTAGCACTATTTTTCCTTTTAATTCCATTCTTTTCTATTTTAAATGAAGATTTAAAAAATAATTATCCGGTAAGTGCTAAGACAGGCTTGCCGGAACTTTTCCATAATAGCACCTGAGAGGTCCACTTTCCGAACCGATAATGCAGAAATTACATTGAATACACTTTGCGTGTGTCTGCTTCCCGGCTTTGAACTTATTAACTAAATCAGATTCGAGTATAAATGGCCTTGACATGGAAACCATATCACATTTGTCATTATCAATAATATCTTCTATTTCCTCTAAGTTCGTAATACCGCCTACAACAATCACCGGGATATTTACTGCATTCTTGATTGACATTGCAGCATCCAAATTATATAGGTTTTTGGGTTGGGGTTGAGGAAATGTGTTTTCTGCAACAGCACCGATAATTCCTTTTATAAATTTGGGTATTTTATTCAACTTTTTATTTTGTGCCACCATAAGTTCCCATGGTACCTGTCCTCGCATTGTTGCCAATCCGGCTTTTACCGTTCCATTAGAAACTTCAATTCCATCGCATCCTGCCTGCTCTAATAGTTTGGCTATCTTTACAGATTCTTCAATTGTAAGTCCGTTTTTCAAGGTTTCGTAGCCGTTCATTTTTACAATCATTGGATAATTGCCCACTTCCTTTCTGGCTTTTTCAAATATTGTTTTAATAATTCTAAATCTGTTTTCAGTACTTCCTCCCCATTCATCTGTTCTTTTGTTCATTCTGGGCGATACAAATTCTGAAAGTAAATATCCATGTGCTACATGAATTTGCACACCATCAAAACCGGCCTCTTTTGCATTCTTTATTCCCTGAACAAACGCTTCTATTACTTCTAAGATATCAGCTTTAGTCATTTCTTTGGCTTTATAGTCTGCTATTTTTGAAGGTGCAATAACCGGCATGCCAGTAGCTTCTTCTTTTGTCTGGCCACCACAATGATTAAGTTGTGCAATAATAGGGGTTCCCAGCTCATGCATTTTTGTAGTTAAACATTTGTAAGCATCAATATGTTCGGCTTCATTTATCATAGACATATTATAGCCTGTACTCTTTCCTTGCTTATTTACTCCAATAAAACCGGTTATAATTCCACCTACACCTCCTTTTGCTAATGCTTCGTACTTTTTAAGCAATTGTGGTGTAGGGTTACCTCTCTCATCACTCATTCCTTCATAGGTTGCCGATCTGATAATTCTGTTTGGAAATATTATTCCTGCCAAATTAATTGGCTCAAATACCTTGTTCATTTTTTCTTCCCTTTCTTGTGGTTATAATATAATTTAGTATCTTTGCTTGCAAATTGCAAGTGCAAAGATAGTGAAGAACTTGCAAATTGCAAGTAATTAAGAATGTTTTTATGAAAAAGATTAAAAAAAGATCAGATTGTCCAATTAGTTGTTCTCTAGATATTTGGGGAGATAAGTGGTCGCTGCTGATTATCAGAGATTTGATGTTTGCCAAAAAGTGCAGATATAGCGATTTTTTAAAATCATCGGAAGGAATAGCTACCAATATTTTAGCCACTAGATTGCAGACGTTGGAAGAAAACAAGATTATTGAAAAATCAGAAGATCCGGAAAGCAAAGCAAAAGGATTATATAAGTTAACCCCAAGGGGGATTGACCTACTTCCCATACTGATTGAAATCGATTTGTGGTCTGAAAAATATTTTCCTATTCCGGAAGATATAAAAACAATGTTGATAGAGGTGAAAAAAGATAAGGTTGGATTTATAAATAAAGCGATTGAGGAATTAGAAAATAATGATTAAAGCTTTTCATAGCCACAAACAGACGTTTCAATTATATTGAGAAGCCGGTAAATAAATTATAAGAAAGGCTCTTGCGTTGGATTTTAACCTATGCAAGAGCCTTCTTTTTAATAGTATCGTTCTAACTTTCTCTTTTTCCGTGAAGCAACAGATTAACAGCATCTTGCGGTGAACCGGCTTTGACTACTTCGCCCGAATTTACAAAATAAATCTCGTCGGCATTTGCAATTGTGTTCAGACGGTGAGCGATGATAACTTTGGTAGTATTGCTTGGTAATCTTTGTAGAATGTCTTCGAGTAATTGTTCGCTTACTGTATCAATATTGGCTGTGGCTTCATCAAGTATCAGCAGTTTAGGCTTACGAAGTACAGCCCGCATAAAGGCGATAAGCTGCTTTTGTCCCAGACTTATATCTTCACTATTCAGGTTAATGGTGGTTTTTAGTCCATCATCAAATTTATCTATCAGTTCATGCAATCCGGCATCTTCTATTTTTTGAATAGATTCGTTTTCTGATAGCTGGTTGAACTCTTCATTGCCATAGATTATATTATCAAGTACTGTTCCGGAGAAAAGGAATGGGTCTTGCAGGATAAAGCCTATGTTTCTGGATCTCTCTTCGGAGTGATAACAACGAATGTCTTTTCCTTCAAAGAATATTGTTCCTTTTGTTGGGTCGTAAAGCCTGGCTATAAGTGAAGCAGTTGTTGTTTTACCTCCACCGGTAGGGCCTACAAATGCGTATGTTTTACCCGATTCCAGGTCGAAACTAATGTGTTTTAGTACTTCATTTCCATTTGGATAGCTGAATGTTACGTCTTTGAAAGATAAGAGCGAAGTATCCGATTTACATTTTTTACATTCTATTATTGGCAGATTACTCTCCATGGAAAAAATATGTGAAATACGATCCCATGCAGCCAGTGCAATCTGGAAGCTTGTCCATAATGCGGCAATACGTCTCAATGGATCATAGAAGTAATTTATGTAAGTAAGGAAACTGATTAGGAAACCGACTGTAAATTGTCCTTGCATGATAAGATAAATTCCAAAGGCAAGCACAATAAATTGTCCTACATTGGAACAAAAACCGTAAATAGGCAGGAATAAAGTATTGGCTAATCCCGCTTTTACTGAGGCCTGATAATTTTTTTCATTACTTTCATCGAACTTCTTTTTAAAGTAATCACGTCTGTTGAATGCCGTAATTACCTTAAAATTAGTCAGGTTCTCCTGCACCTCAGCACTAAGATCGCCCATTGTTCTCATACTTATTTCATTTTTCTTTTTTACCCATTTGGAAGAAGCTTTGGTAAATGCCCAAAGAACAATGGCAGGAACCAGAGCCGTAGCTCCCAGTTTAAAGTTGATGCATAGCAATGCTACCGCAGCACCTGCAATGAAGAACACACCATTCATAAACTGAATAAGCGATTGCGAGAAGAATAAATTTAGTTTGTCGGTATCGTTGTTTATCCTTGAAATCAAGTCGCCCGATTTATTCTGGTAGAAGAAGTCGACAGGTAGTTCCTGCAACTTCCAGAAAAGACGGTTGCGGATTTTAAAGAGCATTCTTTGCCCCACACCACCCATTACTTTGCCCTGAATAGCTCCGGTGGCAAGTACTCCGAGATAGATCAGCAGCAAGTAACATGAAATGGTAAGAACCCCGTTAAACTGTTTGGTCTGCATATATTCATTTACTGCAATACCTATCAGAAAAGGGGCAATCATATTAAGCACGGCGTTAATGAGAATATTAATGGTGCAGATGAGGAGACTTTTTTTCTCATCTTTCAGCAACTCCCAGAATTTTTTGTAGTTAAATTGGGTGATGCTTTTCTGCTCTTCTGTATTTGATAATTTATAGTTCATAATAGCTGGTACTTTTCTGCGAATTATATATCTGAATATACTCAGGACAGTTAGTAATAAGTTCCTGATGTGTTCCGTTGGCAATCATTTCACTTTCCATGATAAGAATGATCTGGTCGAAATCTTTAATAGACGAAATCTTTTGTGTTACAGATATAAGTGTAATTCCAGGATAATTGCGCTCGATATTTTTTAATATTTTCTTCTCGGTTTTATTATCTACTCTGGCAGTAAAATCATCTAAAAGCAACACTTTGGGGTTAAGAGCCAAAGCACGTGCCAGCATAATTCGCTGTTTCTGTCCGCCGGAAAGACTCGTTCCCCGTTCACTTGCCATTGTATCAAGCTTGTTTGGGAGTGTATTGATGAAGTCTCTCAGTTCGGCTGTATCAATAGCTTTTTCCAGTGATTCTTCTGTAACCAGATTACTGAAAGCAATGTTTTCACGAATGCTCATATTGAAAATTATACTGTCCTGAAAAACAAACCCTACCTGACTGTGAAATGTCTCTGCATTGTATTGACTGACAATATTCCCGTCAAAACTAATACTTCCGTAATTCGGTGTAATTAATCCGGTTAGTGCATAGAGTAACTGGCTTTTTCCTGCAGCGGTTGGACCAATAACGGCAGTGCGACTACCTGCCTCTACAGAAAAAGAAATATCCTTTAAAGCTGGTTTTCCGTTATATATCACCGAGATATCGTCCACTTCAATATTTCCAATAATATCAGTCGCAATCTTACCCTCTTCAACAGTCTCGGGAGCTTCGAGCACTTCTTTTACTCTTTTGTATGACACGCTGGCCTGAGATATAATATTGCTCATAAATCCTATCACCATAATAGGGAAGAAGAGAATAGACAGATAACTGTTGAACGCAGCAAAATCACCTAAAGTCATGCTGTTACTTATTACAAAATGACCTCCCAACAGTACTGTTATAAGTATGGAAGCATCTGCAATGAATGAAATAATCGGAATAAGGGTAGAGAATAAAGCTACAATTGAGAGTCCTATATTTCTGGCTTCACCGTTGGTGCTGATAAACTTATTATATTCCTTTTGCTGTGCATTCATTATGCGTATAAGCATTGATCCCAGAATACTTTCATTGATAACCATATTTAGCTTGTCAATGGCTTCTCTGCTTTTCTTAAACTTTGGTTTTGCCTTGCGCATAGTAAAATAGAATGATCCCGAAATGGCTGGAAGAATTATCAGAATAGCCAGTGTCAGTTGCCAGTTGATGCTGAATAACAGTACAATTACTCCGATAATAATGAATACGGAGGATACAATGGATACCACAGCCTGAGCAACAAACTGCTTGATGGAATCTATGTCCGAAGTCAGGTTGGTGAGCAATTTCGATGGATTGGCCTGTTGTATGTACGCATAGCTCTGTCGCAGAATCTTGTCCGATAACTTCTGCCGGGTATCCTTGGCTACCTTTTCAGAAGTGTATGTCTGAATAACATTCTGCAGCAAGGTAAATATGCCGATAAGTAATGATGCTCCAAGAAAAGCTGCTGCAATCAGTTTGAAATTTATGTTTCCTTTTGACAAGCTATCAATTGTGTATGATATAATCTTGGGTAGTGCTAAATTGATAACATTGCTTAGCAGAGCGAATAAAAGCATCCAGCTATTCATCTTTGCATAAGGTTTTAGTAAAGCAAACAAACCGGAATTATTATTATTTCTTTCTTTCATCTTTCAAATTTTGCCCAAATTTAGAGTATTTGCGAGATATTCATGAGCTTAAAAGATATAAAAAATCTTTATCTACAGAATAAATGTAGTTGGGACTGGTGGCTTCTTGTATCTTGTTGTCTTTAAAACTATTCGCCTTGTTTTTCAATTTATTGGTGAATGAATTTTAATTATTGACCAACAGCTTTTTTCTATTTCCAGGATTTTCCTTCAGTAATGTTATTCCTGTATTCCACAGGAGTAACCCCTGTATGCTTCTTAAAAAATTTACTGAACGATGATTGCTCTCCGAAATGAAGTTCTTCCGATATCTGCTGAATATTAATATCGGGTTTACGGAGCAATATTTTTGCTTCTGAAATCAGGGCATCACTGATCCATTTCATTGCAGATTTACCGCTGAAAGCATTTAAGACTCTTGAAAGATGTCCGGGAGTAATGCACAATTCTTTTGCATAAAAAGACACTTCATGCTGTTCTTTGCAGTGCCCCATAATCAACATTATAAAATTCTGGATAATGCCATCCTGTGAATTTTCCTTGTATGTATCATTCTCATTATTGTTTTCAAGTTTTGCTTTATAAGTGATATCTGCAATTTCCAGAATAAAATTGCTTACTTCATTCTTAATCAGCTCTTTTTGTAGAATATGGTCTGTTGCTTTTATTCCTCTTTTTATCCGTTCTATAATATCTGTAATGAGCTGCAACTTATCATTATCCAACATCAGTAAAGGGCTTATACGACTTGATGTTGTCACTTTCTTAATGATTTGCATATCTTCAACAATAGACAGTACAAACTTATTTGAGATAATAAGGGCATATCCTTCAAAGTTCTTACCAATACGAATATCGTCTAATATGTGAAGTTTACTCAGTGACAGTGTCATTCCTTTTGTAAGGCGATAATTCTTATAATCAACAGTAAACGATATGTCCCCATATTGGCAAACAACGAAAAATACTGCATCTATTCTTATCGAAGGAGAATTATTTAGTGGCTGTTTATCTTCTCTACTTTTTATATGATAGACAATTACATCATTACCGAAACCTTCGGCTGATGTATCTTTTGCATCCAATATATTTTCGAAACTTACATTTAATGTATCCATACAAGAAATATTATATCACACAAATGTATCTCTTTTTTATAAATTGATGCATGAAATGAGCAAATATTTGTTTGAAATGGACTATACAAAAAGTGATAAACTGCAATTATGCATGTTTTGGACAAATAATAGCTGAAATGGACCAATAAAATTATTCAATATCTATATCACTTTTGTGTTCAATTTAAAGAAGTATATAATAAAAACATTTATGAGGATGAAAGTGAAATTTCTAACAGCAATATTTACGTTGCTTAGCATTGCAAATCTTTCTGCACAGGAAAGTGGGGTTACCGCTCTTTCACTAAAAGAGTGTGTGCGAATAGCGGCGGAAAAAAACATTAATGTTTCTCAGGCAATTCAGGACAAGGAGAAAAGTCGTCAGAAAACAGAGGAGGCTCGTTCTTCTTTATTCCCACAGGTTGAAATTGGTGGAACGTTTCAGGATAACACAAAACTAGCCGTGACAGTGATACCGGGCGACTTTCTTGGACAACCCGGAACTACTATCCCTTTCACAATGGGAGTACAATATAGTGCGTCGGCAAATATATCTGCTAATCAGGTGTTGTATAACCAGACAGCGCTGACTGCACTCAAACTATCAAAGAAAGGTGAATATGTTTCAAAGTTGGGAGTGCAAAAGGCAAAGGAAGAGATTGTTAAGGAAGTGGCCAAACTTTACTTTCTGATACAAACTACTGCAAAACAAAAAGGACTGATAGAAGATAATATTACCCGTACACAAAGGATGACAGATATTACTAAAAAGCAGGTGGATAATGGTCTTGGCAAAAAGGTGGATTACAATCGGATAATGGTTTCTGTGCAGAATCTCCAAACGCAGCTTGACAACACAAAGGCATTGTATGAACAGCAACTTAATATGATGAAGTATACATTGGAAATTCCGCTCAATAAAGAGGTGATGCTGACTGATAGTGCTGATATGGTTTTGGTTTCTGCCTTGCCTGCTAATGACATTGACTTCTCAGATCATATTGATGTGCAAATGCTGGAGGCTCAAAAGGATATTGCTTTGTTAAATCAAAGACTGGCCAATGCAGGTTATCTTCCCAGTGTGGCATTATTCGGTCAATTTGGTTATCAGGGAATGAGAAATGAGTTTAAGGATTATTTCAATAATAGTGCGGCAAATAAATGGTACAATTCATCATACGTTGGGTTAAAACTAACGATTCCTGTTTTCGATGGTTTCCAAAAGCGCTCAAAATATAATCAGGCAAAAGCCGACTATATAAAGACAAGTCTTAACCTTGATAACACTAAAAAGCATTTTTCTGTTGACTACAAAAATGCAATGAATAACTATTATAACAATAAAACGACAGTAGATCGTCAGCAAAATAATATTGATTTAGCGCAGCAGGTGTATAAGGAAACTTCTTTTAAATATAGGGAAGGCATGGCTACCATGAGTGATTTGTTGCAGGACGAAATGGGACTGAACAATGCGCAAGCTGGATATTTGGATGCGCTCTATAAATTCAAGGAAGCAGAGCTCGAAATTATGTCTTTGAACGGTGAAATTAGAAGTTGGGTTAAATAATAGAAATTAGAAATAGTCATGAAAAAGAAAGTTATAGTATCAATTGTATTTATTGTTCTTGCAGGCCTTATGGCTTGGAAACTAGCTGCTAACAAGCACGAGATTAATAGTAAAAAAGAGGCGAAGATTGAAACTAAAAATATTGCTGTAAGTGTAGCAAGTGTGCAGAAGGAAACACCGGAAACAAATATAAGCATGACCGGAACGGTTGAAGCCAGTCAGGAAGTAATGGTTGCATCAAAGGCCAGCGGTGAGATTACTAATATCTATTTTAAACTAGGCGATTATGTAACTAAAGGCAAAGTGCTTGCTCGTGTAGATAATGCGTATAATAAGTTGACTCTGGAAAATGCAAGAATCAATTATAATAAATATCAGGAGGATTTACAACGTTACAAAACATTGAGAACCGGAGATGCTGTTTCTGAAACTCAGTTAAGAGACATCAAAGTGGCTTATGAAAGTGCAAAAGTGCAATTGAAACAAGCTCAGAAACAATTGGAAGATACTTATATCAGAGCGCCTTTCAGCGGATATATCACATCTCGTGAAATAGATTTGGGTAAATATGTCAACGCAGCTACTCCAATAGCCGGATTAGCTGATATTTCTAATCTGAAAGTAATTTTATCAGTTCCTGAATTCAATGTATATAATTTGAAGAATGGTCAGCCGGTTTCCGTAAATACACAAATTTATCCCGGAGTGGCTTTCAGCGGGGAGGTTGCTCATATAAGTCCTAAAGGTGATAATACTCATTCTTACACGGTTGAAGTTTCGTTGCCGAACAGCAAACAACATCCGCTTAAAGCCGGAACTTATGTAAGTGCTTCAATTGATTTGGGAGAAAGCCATGCTGCATTATTCATTCCAAGAAACGCCATTGTAAGCAGTATAAAAGAACCAACAGTATATCTGGTAGAGGGTGGTGTAGTGAAACTGGTTAAAATCAATATTGGTAAAGATTATGAGAGTCGTATTGAAGTGCTGCAAGGTTTGAAAGAAGGCGATCAAGTTGTGGTAAACGGACAAATCAACCTGATGGACGGGGCACATGTTTCGGTCATTAAGAATTAGTGTGAGTATTTAATCGGTTCTTAATCTTTAAAATTAGAAATTATGCCTTCAATAGTAGAAACATCTCTAAAGAAACCGCTATTAATTGTAGTGATTTTCACGGTACTGGCTCTTGGCGGGTTGGTCAGTTATAATATGCTTAATTTGAATCTGTTGCCAAAGTTTCAGTTACCTATGCTCACCATTCAAACCGTTTATCCGGGTGCAGGCGCATCGGAAGTAGAAACTTCTGTAACAAAGAAAATGGAAGATGCTCTTTCCACGTTGGAGAATCTGAAAAAAATCAGTTCAACCTCTATGGAGGGTGTCTCTGTTATAGCCATTGAATTAAATGACGGCGCTGATCCTAACCAGGCTGTTCAGGATGCACAGCGGAAAATTAATGTGATTAAGTCTGACTTACCAACAGGAATTTTAGATCCTTCCATTGATAAGCTCTCTCTTGACGAAGCACCAATTATGAATATTGCAGCCTCGGCATCATTATCCTCAACAAAATTTTATAAATTGGTTGAAGACCGTATACAACCCCGATTGGCAAAACTTCACGGAGTAGGTTCGGTGAAAATGACAGGAGGAAATGAGCGAGAAGTTAAAGTCAATATAGATGCCAACAAATTAAAGGCCTACAATATCTCTGCATTACAGGTTTTGCAGGCTATTCAAATGGCTAACATGGAAATCCCGGCTGGAAATGTTGAAAATGTCAATTCAACTTATTCTGTCCGTTTGGCTGCGAAATATTCGAATCTCAACGAACTCCGCAATACGGTAATAAAGACTACTGCTACCGGTGAGAAAGTGAAAATAATGGATGTGGCTGAAGTGGAAGATGGTATTGCCACACAAAAGTTGATTAACAGAATTAATGGTCGCGATGCTATTGGTATTGCTATTAAAAAACAATCAGATGCAAATGCTGTAAAAGTGGCCGATTTGGTTAAAGCCGAACTGGCATCTATTGAAAAAGAATATAAAAGCAGTCAGGTGAAATTTGAAATTGCTTCCGATGATTCTGTTTACACCAGAGCCTCGGCAGATGCAGTGGTTTTTGATTTGATTTTAGCAATTATTATTGTGGCCATCGTATGTTTTATCTTTCTGCATAACCTGCGTAGTGCTATGATTGTAATGATTGCGGTTCCGCTCTCAATTATTCCTTCATTTATAGTGATGTATTTCATGGGATTCTCTCTGAATCTGATGTCATTGATGGCTCTGTCATTAGTTGTCGGCATTTTGGTGGACGACTCCATTGTTGTGATTGAGAATATGTTCCGCTATATGGAAGCCGGGAAATCAAAATGGCAGGCAGCACTTGAAGGCTGCAAACAGATTATGTTTACCTGTATGGCCATAACTATTGTTATTGTTGTTGTTTTCTTGCCACTGGCTATCAGCGGAGGATTAATTGGAAACATTTTAAGAGAGTTCGCTTTCCCTATTATTATTGCCACTCTTTCCAGTTTATTTGTTTCGTTTACTGTAACGCCGTTACTAATGTCTCGTTTCGGAAAGTTATCTGATGATACGAAGCCTACTTTATCCGGCCGATTCTCTCGTTTGGCAGAGCGTACTTTCGACTCAGTAGTAAAGGTATACTCCCAGGTATTAGTTAAAGGGCTGAAACACAAAGTGACGGTTTTTATTGTTACACTTGTTTTGTTGATAGGCTCCTTTTCCTTGATTCCAGCAGGATTTATCGGTTTTTCATTTGTTCCTAATACCGATCAGGGTATGCTGACAGTATCTCTGGATATGGACCCTCAGGTAACAGTCTTTCAGAACAATCAGGCTACTATGCAAGCTGAAAAAATAATAAGCCGGCTACCAGAAGTAGAGCGTATATATACCAATGTTGGTTTATCGGGTAGTAACACAAAAAATAATGTAAGTACTATTGATGTAAAACTGGTAGATAAAAAGGAACGAAATGTAAGTATAGATGTTTTTGCTCAAAAATTGAAAGCTGAAATTATGCAAGTGCCGGGAGTCCGTGCACGGGTAAGTGTTAAAGGTGTTTCGGGAGACACAACAGAACCAATTCAATTTATTGTGCAAGGAACCGATTTTGAGAAGGTGCAGCAAACAGCAGCATTGATATTGAATGCAGTTCGTCATACTCCCGGAACAAATGATGCAAAACTATCCATTGATGATCCACGTCAGGAAGTAAAAGTAAAACTAGATCGTGATAAGATGGCAACTTTAGGATTGTCTTCATCAGACGTAGGTTCTACTCTTCGTGTTGCATTGAATGGAAATGATGATCTAAAATATACTGAAGGAGACTTTGAGTATAAAATCCGTGTAGGCATTGATAAATTTGACAAGACAAAGGCAGATGATGTATCTAAGCTGACATTTATGAATAAAGATGGAAAGCTTATTGAACTGAATCAATTTGCTAACATTACTTTTGGATTAGGACCTTCAGCATTAGAGCGCACAGACAGAATTCCTTCTATTATTGTGAAATCAAATGTAACAGGTCGTTCTTCCGGAACTGTGGGTGCTGAAATATCTGCAAAAATTCAGGGAAAAATACCCGATGGTGTTACTGTAAAAGAGGGTGGTATGCTGGAACAGCAATCTAATGCTTTCGGAAGTCTGGGATATGCATTCCTGGCAGCAATCGTATTAATCTACCTCATTATGGTTGTTCTTTACGATTCTTTGCTTGATCCTATAATTGTGATGTTCTCTATCCCGTTGTCACTAATCGGGGCTTTTCTGGCTTTGGCTCTGACTATGAACGACCTGAATATTTTCAGTATCATCGGATTGATTGTATTGATAGGGCTGGTAGCAAAGAATGCTATCCTGTTGGTCGATTTCACCAATCACATGCGTCGCGATAAAGGCATGGATACCTTCAATGCATTGATAGAAGCAGGTAAAGAACGTTTGCGCCCTATTCTGATGACCACTTTCGCCATGATATTCGGTATGTTACCAATTGCAATGGCTTCAGGTAACGGAGCTGAATTTAAAAATGGTATGGCATGGGTAATCATCGGAGGATTGGCTAGTTCTATGATATTGACTTTAGTTGTAGTGCCGGTTGTGTATTATATCTTTGATAAGTTAACCGCTCGTTTTCGGCATTATAGGAAAAATCGCGCAATAGAACATATTAAGGAAACTTTAATGGAAGAAGAGGAAGTGGTTGTGTCTCAATAAAAATGATACAATTTAAATTCTTGAATATGCATTATATTATGGATAGTAAAATGATAAATAAATCAAATGAAAGGTTGTCAGTAATTGATGACTTTTCATTTCAGTTACCTGTTGCTGGAAAATACTGCAATGAATTTGCTCTTTATTATTTACAAGAGACTGCATCTTATAGTAATTTCTATCAAATAACAGATACTTTTTGTATTATAGTTGTTTATAGCGGATCTTTAAAAATAATGACAGACGCTCATCGTTACTCATTATCAAGGGGAGATATTGCATTTATCCCTCCCGGAAAGGCATTAAGTTTGGATTTAAATATTTCACCGATTGAGGGCTATATGATGGCATTTTCTTCTGGCTTTTTTGAATTGCTGCAAATACCAATAGCTATAAGTAAAGACAAGTTGTTAGTTAAAGATAATGAATTAGATTTTGAAGAATTTGTTTTAAAGAAAATCAACCAGATCTTTCTATTGATAAAGGATGAATTATCTAATAATAATGATGATTTATTTACGAAGGAAAAGCTTTTGAACTTAGTCTCAGTATTTTATATTGAGATACTGAATGCTTATGCAAAAAGTAGCCCTGTTGCAAATAATCTTTGTAAGTCGAGCTCTTTTAACCGGAAAAATAAAATCTGCAAAGACTTTTTTATATTGGTAAACCAACATTTACGTGAAGAAAGAAATTTGAAATTTTATGCTGATAAGCTTTGTATTTCTCCTAAACACCTATCTCTATTAATAAAGAAAACTACGGGGTTATCAGCAAACAGATTGATAACAGATGCTGTGATTCATGAAGCAAAGCGCCTTCTTCAGCACTCAGGAAACAGTGTGAAGGAGATTTCTTATTTATTGAATTTTCCGAATCAAAGTTTCTTTGGGAAATATTTTAAGAGAGAAGTGGGGCTTTCTCCGAGCAATTATCAAAACAAAATGTTCTGTTAGGTAATGCTAGAATAATCCCTCTATGCATATTTGAATATTGCTAATAATTGTAAATTAAGTTGTGTGCAATTTAATTTGTTGCTATATTTGTCCTATTGTTAATTGTCAGAATTGAATAAATGCTGATTCAGACATTGAAAATATAAAATTTATTAGCAGTTTATTGCTGCTATTGAGGTGAACTACTATAATTAAAAGAAATAGTTCTTAAAATATTGAACAAATGAATACATATTTAATTATATAGTATTTAAAACAATAACTGTAATAAGTAAAACCATAGAAATGTGATAACTCTAACTGCTCAAATATTGGTCGTATTAGTTGCTTTGGAACATTTGTTGATTCTTTGGATAGAAATGTTTGCTTGGGATACAGTTGGCAAAAGAGTGTTTAGAACAATACCTGAAGAGTTATTCCAGCCTACAAAAAAGTTAGCTTCCAATCAAGGTTTGTATAATGGTTTTTTATCAGCAGGGTTATTCTGGTCTTTCTTTATTTCAGATCGGAGTTGGTCGGTTAATGTGCAGTTGTTTTTCTTAGGTTGTGTACTGATTGCTGGTTTATATGGGGCAATAACCTCTTCCCGGAAAATATTTTTTATTCAGGCATTACCAGCAGTTTTTGCAATAATATTTGTCTTGTTATCATAAAATAAAATAGAGAATATGTCATTATTAGAAAATTTACAATGGCGATATGCCACTAAAAAGTACGATCCAACTAAGAAGGTTTCTCAGGAGGATGTAGATAAAATAGTAGAAGCAGCCCGCATGGCACCTACTTCTTCAGGATTACAGCAATTCAGAGTGATTGTAATAACCAATCAGGAGCTTAAAAATAAAATAGTGCCAATTGCAATGGATCAACAGATTGTTGCCGATTGTTCTCATTTGCTTGTGTTTGCAGCATGGGACCGTTACACAGAAGAACGTATAAATAAAATATACGATTATACTACAGACGAAAGAGGTTTGCCAAGAGGACGATTTAAGTCATATACAGATAAACTGAGAGCTCTTTATTTATCACAAACAGCTGAAGAGAATTTTGTTCACACGGCAAGACAAGCTTATATTGGTTTGGGGCTATCCATAGCTGAGGCCGCTGAATTGAAAGTGGATTGCACACCAATGGAAGGTTTTGTAGGTCAGGAATTGGATGAATTGCTTGATCTGAAATCAAAAGGATTAAAAAGTGTATTATTGCTTCCTTTAGGTTATCGTGATACAGAGAACGATTGGCTTGTAAGTATGAAGAAAGTAAGAAACCCTAAAGATAAGTTTGTTATCAATTATAAATAGAGTAAGAAATGCCATACAGGTATTTTTCTTTTGACTGAATTAGAAATAGCTTTATTCTTTTTCTTTTGTAAAAAGATTCAGAGCTTTGAAACAAATCGAAAACAGGATTCTTTTTTCAGTCGGACAGTACAGATTATGATGGAATAATCCGATATTTTACTCTTTAGTTCAGATAAAAAAGATGCTACAGTTGTTTTTGAAACGGAAATAAACTAAAGTAAAAAAAGCATTGCTCAATCTTAATAGATTAGCAATGCATTTTTTTTATCAGAGCTTTTTATAGTCTTATTTTTCCAAAACATTTTCATTTGATGCCCATTTCTTCTGCCATTTAGAATACTTTTTCAGCACGTCCTGTGGTGAATAAGTATACCATCCATAACCGCTACGTCTTTCACGGCTCACCTCAGATAATGAATAGAGAATCTTACTATTTCTGTCACTAAACATTGGCTTTTCTGTTTCCAATTCATAGTAGCGGGTCCAGATAGGAGGGGCTAAAGAATCAATGACAACAACTTTGTCGGTTGTACTTGTTTTCCATTTGGATTTTTCGGATGCTACCTGTATGGTTTCTACTCGGGTATTTAGAATCATGGATTCTTGAAACCATTTTACTGCAGCTTGCACGGAACGGATAACTTTTTGATCCGGGTGATCAATGTTCATCAGAAACTTTACAATCCCTACACTTTCACCATTGCAAATACATGGCGGTTCAAAAGCTCTTGCCCATGCCGGCTTCAAGGTTATTTCATCGTGCTGCTGGCACCAAACAGTGAGTCTGCCTTTTTCAATGATTTGTGTATTCAGGATGCAATTAATGCCTTTCTGATAAGCAAATGCAATATCCTTTTGTGTCTTTTTATCAATAAAAGAGTAATTAGTGTCGTTGTTCACTATTTTTCTTAAAACTTCCATTATACCGATATACGCTCCGTCATTGAAGGTTATGTGTCGGCTATATCCTTTTTCCAAAGGATAGTATTGTGGCCACCCACCATTTGGATATTGAGCCGAAAGAATAAATTTGATTCCTTTTTCACAAGCAGCTTTATATTTCTCAATGTGTGTGAGGGTATATACTTTGGCTAAATAGTCTACATGAGTATAGGTTGTGGAATTATCAAAGGTGGTACGAGCCATGTTTTTAGTCTTTATCAGACTATCGGCCTGCTGAGGGGTAAGTATTGCCTGCACATCATAGTTTTTTGGCCATCCGCCATTATCTCGCTGATAAAGTAGAATATTATCTGCAATATTGGTGATTTCAGATTCTTTGTACTTAGGTTGGTTGAACGATGGATTGATTATATTGTGATCATCATGTATTCCGTACCAATGTCGGGAACTGTCGGAGAAGGGATTTAAACTGATGGGAGAATACTTCTGATTTTGCTCTTCTACCTGAGCAAACGAATTGCTGGCCCAAAGCAATATGATACTGATGATTAATATTCTTTTAAACGGGACTTGAATGTATAACATGTTTTTTATATTTAATAATTCAGAATAATTTTTGGACTATTTGTAGAGTATATAGTGGTAATACGAAACTTTGGTACAAGTTTCTTTAAATTTAATGACATATGCAAATTATTTGGGGGAAATCAGGTAATAAAAATGCCATTTGGATTAAAATTGTTTTATGCGAATATTATACTTACCTTTGCAAAATAATAATAATATTAATCATTTAAATAGCTGATGAAGGGACTTCCCTTCATCTTTTTTATGTTCAGGTAGCTATGACATTAGAAATAGAGAAGAAAGAGATTGTAGATGTTTACGGAACCCCAATAATTCAACAAACATCGTTTTGGTCTTTTGTGAAGCGCAATCAAGGTATCGAATGGTGGCATCACTGACTCCCGAAAATCGCAGGTTACGAGCTTTCAAAAAAGTAGAATTACAACCCGGAGAGACTAAGACTGTTACACTGTCCATTAAAGCCAGCGATTTGGCATTTGTTGGTGTCGATGGAAAATGGGTTCTTGAAGAAGGGGATTTTCGTATGCAAAGTGGCAATCAGACGTTGAATATTACATGCAGCAAAACGAATAAATGGGATACTCCTAACAAATAAATATCGACTAAAAAATAGAGAGAAAGAAAAACGACTATCAGGTACTTGTGTCTTGATAGTCGTTTGATTTTTTGTAAGTTGTCGCTTATTTTTTCAGGAAGCAAGTCTTTAGTACAATACTGCTTCCATCTATTTTACAGTCAACCTCTTCGGTTCTTCATCACTTTAGTTGAAAGCTTTTGTTTGTGAAGATCATTTTCCTTTTTAGCAGTTCCAAGCTGGCCCTTCCGTACATTATTCTTTTTATAGCTTTAAGTTTATTCACGAACCCCTCAACAATTCCATTTGATACGGGGTAAATGATAGCATTCCTAACAGCTTTAATATCTAATTTTATTCCTATGATAAACGTTCTCAATTTAGAGAGAGTTGTATTTCTATGTTCTTCAATCCATTGATCCAATAGTTCAGCTTTGTTGCCCATAATTACTTTATAGAACGATTCCGCTGCTTTATATAAAGATTCAAACCATTTAAGTCCCATTAATATGCCCATTAAATATTTATCTTTTTCATTCAGTTTGTATTCTCGTATACTTTTGAAAACAACTGCAGATATATTTTTTACAGGAATTAATGGTTCCCGGTTGTCAACCGGTTTTTCCTTTCTGATATATCCAACTTTCTTAACTCTTTTTCGACTGAGATACTTGTAATGGTAATAGAATGGAGTAATGCTTCCTTCAAAGCCTTTATTTAGTATATCCTCATAAATGTCTTTCAATGTTTCCCCTTTGGCATATTCATTCTCCACATACTGATCATATTTGTAATATTCATTTCTCGCATTGCTTCTTCTTTTAGGGAGTGTCTTATATTGCATGTATTTACGAACCGTTTGTCTGGCAATGTGCAATTTTCTTGCAATTGCATTGATTTTAAACCCCTTAAACTGTAGCTCTTTTACTTCATTAAACATATTAATTCTGGGATCGCTTTTTTGCTCAAGTTCGATGGACGTTTCAGAGAATACCTCTGACTCCTCCGATGTGGTTTCACTCATAGTTACGTCTTCCGGGCGAATTGCATTTCTATAATCCGAATAATTATCGATTATTACTTTGGTTACACAATCAGACATATTCTTTACTAAATGAAATCTGTCGGCAACTTCCGCTATTCCTCTTCCAGTATTAGCTATAGCCGAAGAATAATTAGTGGATCGGTCACGGCTGACCAAATTTACATCGGTATGTTTTCTTATCCAACATTCAAAACTATCTGTTTCTCTGTCAGCAAGCAAATCAATTACGTCTCCCGTCTTCAAATCAACAAGGATGCTCCCATAAGTTACCCCCTTGCGAAAAGCCCAATCATCTACGCCAACAGCTGTTACTACTCCACAATCAGGTATAATCATCCGATAGATTGTTCTTAGAACAGTGCTTGGACTCACCGGGATCTGCATCGATTTCAATAACAATCTGGTATTTATGGCGGACATTTTTACGCCAAGATTACCAATAATAGTTTCACAACGTTTAGTGCGCCTTCTATATCTGCATATTTCATCCCCGGGTTGTTCCGCGAAAGTTTTCTTAGAACAAATTGTATTCTTGCAGAAAAACTTACGAGCTTGAAAAAGTATATTGACTTTGCGGTTTAGAACAGGTAAATCTCTCAGAGTTCGGATATAAACACTATGTACCTTATAACTTATCGCTCCACAATATGGACAAATGCCATATATTTCTGAGGATTTCAAATACATATAAATCACTGCGTCTATAACCCTTAATGATTCGACATGAAGCATTGAAGATTTGAAAATTTCGTTGAAAGGTTGTATTGTATCGGAAAAAGTTTCTGTTGTTTTGGAGCTCTGCTTTAGAGTTTTATTGTTATATTTGTTCTTGTTAGGATATTTAGGCATTGATTTATTCTTTTTGTTTAGCGATATAAAGATACAAAATAAACGCATAACATCCTAACTATTAAATATATATATAATGATATATGTATACAGATCAAACGCCATACATATGTTCCAAAATCAAAAAGAACATAAAGATATAATCTTCAACTAAAGTGATGAAGAACCACCTCTTCAGGGATTTCTGTCAGGCGAATGCTTTTAACTTTCGTTCCTCTTTTAATGACCATTGATGATCCTTTTACTTTAAGATCCTTGATTACAGTTACAGAATCGCCATCCATCAGTTCGGCCCCATTGCTGTCGCGGGGTACATCGGGAGTTGTTTCCGCCGCAGCGCTTTCTGCGTTGAACTCGTGGGAACAGTCGGGACATACGTAAAGGGAACCGTCAAAGTAGGCGTTTTCACCCTGGCAGTTCGGACAATTTGGAATTTCGTTCATCTGTTTTTGATTGAATTTATATATTAAAATTAAAAAGCGGATTAAAAAAAAGAGACAGCCTCTGTTGTCTCTTCCATCGAGCAATCCGTTTGGGATTCTTACTCGAAGGGTTTATGCCTTTGACTATGAGTTGCTTTCTAAACTACTAAAAAAATAATTTTGTCTGCTTGGCATTTCGGGTTCAAAACTACAACATTCCTTTCAAATTGCCAAACTTATTTAATTAAAAGAGGTTTTTTGGTGTAATATGGGAGCCCTCAGGATAAGGAATTATCATCCGAAGCGAAATCCTTGTGATGAAAAAATCAGAGGTGCCGCCATTTCATACAGCGTCTATAAAAAAGAGACTCCGGTAATAGCACAAATTACCGGAGTCTCTTTTTACTAATTATCAATCTTAATGTTTCAGCCATTCAGCCGGCCATTCAATTTTATCGCCCTGATCATTGTAAGTACTCATTTTAAGCGTACCGCCGTTGTGATCAAAATAGAGAACTTTTACAGGATGCAGACCTTTTGATAACGCCATTTGCGAGGTTATCTCTTTTGGAGAGTGACCGCCGTCATTATCAAGAATCAGTTGGCCGTCAACTTCCAGTGTGCTGCCATCGTCCGATAGCAATGCAAAGGTGTAGATTCCATCTGCAGGAACATCCAGATAGCCGGTCAGTACCAAACCAATATTACCACTTACTTCTTTCGGAATTGAGACAGTGGAAACCTGATATTCTCCATTTACGGGAGCTGCCTCTATTTCCTTGCAATGTTCCCCAACATACTCGTGCCAGGTTGCTTTCAGCCCGCTTCCTTTTATGGTGACCGGAGTTGCGGGTGAATAATCCATCTTGATAAACTTCGCTTTTACAGCTTCGGATGGAGTTCCGTCGGCACGGAAAGTACGGAAAATAAAATCAGTTGAATGATCTATTGTTATCGGACCATTACAGAGGGCAGAACTTCTTGTAGGGTTCTTGCCATCGGTAGTATAACGAATTTCCACATTTGGTTTCAGGCAAGTCAGATTTAATGTCTTACTGCCAATAAACGCATTCGTTTCGTAAAAACCACCTAAATCGGGGACACGGTAATTCACCTTTTCTGCTTCCAGTAATTTTAATTGTGCAGGTAGTCGGTTCATAAAATCCTTTTCGTTCTTTTTCTCAGCAGGCAGCCAAATCATTTCACTGAAAGCCACCAGTCGGGGGAACAACAGATATTCCACTCTTTTAATACTTGGTACCGATTCCGTCCACAAATTACATTGTGCTCCAATGATATTCTGCTTCTGAGCATCAGACAGTCCTTCGAGCAGAGGATTGTAGTTATAAAGGGTAGACATTGAATTCTTGTCTTCCCAGTTATCCAGATAAAATGCACCGTTAGGACACAATATCGCCTGATTACCTTGTGCAGTAGCCTGCGGAACAGCTTTAGGAGCCCAGGTACGCCACCAGGTGATGGTTGCTGTTTTCGACAGACCACCTTCCAGTATTTCGTCCCAACCTATCATGCGGCGACCATTCTCATTAAAGAACTTTTCCATGTTGTGAACGAACCATGCTTGCAACTGTTCTGGAGTATTCAGCCCTTGTTCCTTCATCCTACGCTGACAGTCGGGGCACTTCTTCCAGTTGGTTTTCTCCACTTCATCGGCACCCAGATGAATGTATTGATAAGGGAATAACTGCATCACCTCACGATACACATTCTTGCAGAACTCCAGAGAAGAATCTTTTCCGGGACAAATAGGAGAGGAGAATGTCGTTCCCCATCCGGTCATGCCCGAGCAAGCCAGATCGGGATAATTACTGATAGCTGCCATAAAATGACCGGGCATATCTATTTCGGGAATAATGTCGATGCCACGTTGTGCCGCATAAGCTACCACCTCACGGATATCATTCTGAGTATAGAACCCACCGTAAAGAGTATCTGTTCCCTGAATCTGCATTTTTGCTTCCGGCAAGTGGAAGTCCGGGTTCTCATATTTTTGCTCGAATTTCTGGCAATCGCGGTCTTGATTATTGAAATGCCTCCACGCACCTTTTTCAGTAAGCAAAGGATATTTTTTTATTTCAATACGCCATCCCTGATCATCGGTAAGATGCCAGTGAAACTTGTTCAGCTTATAAAGAGTCATCAGGTCGAGTACCCTTTTTACTTCACTCTTGCTCCAGAAGTGACGGGAAGAATCGAGCATAAAACCTCTCCACGGAAAAGCAGGAGAGTCCTCTATCTTCACTTCGGGTATTGTGCGTTCCTGCAACAATTGTCGCAGTGTGGCAATACCGGCAATTACTCCCTGATAATCTTTACCCACAATCTGAATACTTTTTGCATTCACCTTTAACTGATAAGCACCGGCTTTTGGTAGTGATTTATCCAAAGAAATCTGTATCTCACTGTTTTTCTTATTGCTCACTTTGAGTGAATAACCAGCCGCACCGTTTATTATCTGCTGTAAATATTCGGCTGCAGGGCGTAGACTAGCTGCAGTAACCATTATTGTCTGACTGCTTTTCAGAGTAAATACTCCCGCTCCCTGTTCCATAGAAAGAGGATTGGGTACAACAGACAAAGTGTTTGTTGCCATAGCTGGAATGCCAATCATGGCAAATGCAACCAGCAGGCACGTTCTTATTTTTTTATTTAGCATAACTTCTGCAAGTTTTTGTATATTCTTATGTATTATAAATGAACTATTTTACCTCTATCTCTGCATATCCGGCCTCTTGTGTACCATCCGTATTGCTTAACGCCGTAAGCTTCACGAAACGTACTTTTTTCTTCTGGAAATACTTTGTCTGAGGAATCGGATTGTTTTTAATGTTCGAGAATTCTCCCTCAGATACCGTTTCCCAATTCTTCTCGTCGGCAGAAACAGAAAATCTGTAATTGAAGATAACACCTTTAGCTCCTACCTTTTTATCCGGAGTATAGGTAAACTCTGAAATCTGAGCATCTTTCTGTAAATCGATGATCAATTCGTGAGGCAGATTACCTTGCTGTATATACACGGTAGCAGGATTTCCATCAATAGCAGCAGAAGCAGTAGCATCACCATTCAAGATCTTCCAATCCTTAGTAATATTCAGTTTTCCCTTTTCGCTATCCTTACTTTGTGCTTCCACCGGAGCATTGTAAATAGACAATGTAGAGATTAAAGGACAAGCTTTGGAATCTGTAATATGAATACGAATTTTGGAAGCCGTAGCCGATGGAATGAGCAAAATGCGTTTGTTACCAATGGTTGTTGCTTTGGCCACCTCTTTCCAGCTACCGTTCTGATAAGCATCAACGGTGAATGCCTTAACACGTTGTCCCAGTGCAATGTATTCACGAAGCAAAACCCTATTGAAAGTAGTATTCTTCTTAAAATCGAGAGTCAGCGTGGCATTGGTCACCCCATCATCTGTAGCCCAATAAGTTTTGTTATTCCCATCAACAGCATTGCGTGCTGCATAACTTTTAGACTTTTCACGAACATTTGATGCTGTAACCATTTTCCCTTTTGCAAGATCGTTGGCAAGTTCTTTTCTGATAATCCGTGCAAATTCAAGCAAAGACTTCTCATCTAACTCATTCACAAGTCCGCGGCGATCCACCGGTAGATTCAGAATCATATTACCGTTGCGCCCTATAGAGTTATAATACAGTTCAACCAGTTGCTGAGGAGTCTTAACCTTTGAATCTTCCGAAGCATGGTAGAACCATCCCGGACGAATGGAAGTGTTTACTTCCGCCGGAACCCAGTGATTACCATCTTCGTGTCCATTGCGAAGTTGCTCGTAGTCGGGCCATCCCGGCCACACCTCATCACGTCTCAGTGCGCTCCAGTTTGTTTCTCCCACCCAGCCTTCTTCTGTTCCGCACCAGCGGCAGTCGGGCCCAGCATCACTAAATAACATGATGTTGGGCTGAAGAGAATAAACCAGCTTATACGTATTTGGCCAGTCATAATAAGTCTTGCGATCTATGGTTCGTTGTTCATTGGCTCCGCCGTAATAACCAGTGCCACCATTGGCGCCGTCAAACCACATTTCGAAGATATTTCCGTAATTAGTCAGAATCTCCTTTAGCTGATTGCGGAAATAGGTAATATAATCGGGAGTGCCATACACAGCACTATTACGATCCCACGGAGAAAGATAAAGACCGAGCTTCAGTCCATATTCATCACACGCCTTACGGAGTTCAGCAATCACATCACCCTTACCGTTTTTCCAAGGAGAAGCTTTTACCGAATAGTTGGTGTATTTGGAAGGCCACAGACAAAATCCGTCGTGGTGTTTAGTTGTGAGGATAATCCCCTTGAATCCCGCTTCCTTGCAAATGCGTGCCCATTGTCGGCAATCCATTTGTGTAGGATTAAAAAGCTTAGGATCTTTGTCTCCATATCCCCATTCCATATCCGTAAACGTGTTCATACTGAAATGGATAAAGGCATACATCTCCATCTCTTGCCATTTTAACTGACGCTGATCGGGCACCGGACCGCAAGGGGTAGGCTGTGCATTTAGTAGCTGACCGGGAATGCAAGTAAATAAGCCCATTATTCCCGCTAAAACTAATTTCTTCATATAATTTTTTTAAAGGTTTCAGGATAAATATACTTCCATATACAATTAAAGTAACGGATTTACCTAAATAAGTGCTATCTTTTGTTAGAAATACAAATATAGATAAAATTTAATAGGCGATTTTTATTTATTAAAAATATTATCGAATTATGCGTGAGAGCCTGCATCGTGTTTTAAGATATATCTTGCCGGAGTATAGTAAAACTCCGCTCTGCCTTTTCAAAAAATATTCGGAATAATTGTACGTTCTTGTACAAAAGAATGCATTCTTCTGTACAAAACAATTAATTCTTTTGTACAGAAGATATAATTGTTTTGTACAACATCGCATAAACTTCCCGCCTGATATATAAAAAATCACTCGGGAGTTAAGATAGACTCTCGCTGCATTTTTCCGGAAAGCCGGAGTGGCATTTGATAACCTACAAAATCACTACATAAATTTTAATTTTGCGAAATTGATCTAGCGATCTGGCAGTATATCCTTAAGATGCTGTATATAAGTGCGATAGAGGTGCTAGATTAAAATAATTTGATCTAGCGCTGATCTAGCAATCTAGCACCTTGTCTCGTTCTGATTTGGGTTGACTTTGTTTATTATTAATCCGTGTATAGGTTGGTTAAAGTGTTGTTTATCAGCTGTGCTTCTGTGATAAGTAGTCTGAGCTGTATATGATTTATCTGCCAAAGCGCTAGATCGCTAGATCACTGCTAGATCAAATTGGTTTGATCTAGCGGGGGTAATGTGATTGTTGTCAGCTTGTTATGTTGATGGTGCTAGATTGCTAGATCAATTTGTGAAAATTTAATTTTCCTGGGAACATCGTTAGCCAAAATCTTTTATTCAAATAGCACATTATATTAAATTCAGATTGCCATATTCATTAGAAGTATAACCAACATCTTTTTTTTAATCGAGTGAAATGTTATGAATATGGACTGATGTTATAGTTATAATGCCTTGATTAAATTGGCTACACGCTCAGCGTTGCGATAGGCAATCTTGGCTTTATCTTCGTCACAGATGCCGGTTTGCTCTAAAAAGCCACGGGTATTGTGATCGATGAGGAAAGGATAATTGACCGAATAGATGATACGGAAATCCCTGTAGAGTAATCTGAGAACTTTAATTGTATTTATAGAACAATGAAAAAAGTTGTATTTATTTTAATGGCAATAATAATGTGTACACATGTTTCAGCGCAAGAAGAACGCATTTCCTCTAAAGGATATGCATTGTTTAGTAAAGACGGGGATTTTCAATCTTCTTGCTGTAAAAGTAGGCATAAATAAAGAAACCGGCTTTACAATAAAGCCGGTTTCATTTACGATTATTTCTTTTCGTTTCTGGCACTGAAATATAGAGTCTGGTGAACTAATTCAGAAAATTCTCTTTCATCCATTTGGCGAACAAGTCAGCAAGAATATCGTTGTTCAAATCCTGCATCAGAAAATGTGTGTTGCCATAGATGCCGATCTTGGGAAGTTCTACTAATGTGGCATGACCTCCATGCTTGTTGATACATTCCACAAACTTGCGTCCCATCTGCAGTCGTACTCGCCAGTTTTCCTCTCCGAGATTCTTGCTGGGCGTCTCAGGAATATAATCGCCGAAATACATGACGATAGGAATCCTAGTGAGTTGCATAAACTGATCCTTCGGTACTGGTATACCCTCACAACCACCGGTCAGTCCATCTATTTTCTCAGGGACTTCGCTTTCAGGGAAGACATAAGCACCCGGTTCGTAGGCAGCAATAGCCTTCACGGTCTTGTTGGTCATGGCAGCAAACCAGCCTGTGACTCCACCTGCAGAGTGGGTTACGAGTATGTTATCACCAATTTTCTGGTTAAGAGCTGTGATAGTAGTTACATCTTGTTTGTGATCGCTGAGATCTGGTGTCATCTCGCGGAAAAACTGGTCCAGATAAGCAGAATCGGTCTTGAACTGCACACCTTTATTATATTGTGGCCAAATACCGATGCGCCAGATATCAAACCAGAACATCTCATTTGCCAGCGGTTTTACTTCTGTTATAGCTGATGTTCTACCAGCACGTCCACGACCTGGGAGATCCATCACATACGTAGCGTATCCATGGCGGAGCATAAGTGTAGAGAATCCATCACGCTCATCCGGTGTCATCTCCCAGCATACTCCTGAGCCTCCGTATCCATGAACAAAGACTAGAGGCAGTTTGTTGGCATTCACCGGAATCTGATAGTCAACGAAAGCATGGTCTACACGATTGCTCTGACCGGTTTCCACCTGTGTTGCCCAACCCACGAATTTTGAGTTGTCATACTTGCCTTCATGCTGGATGGTCTTGCCACCCACGGAGAAGTTTCCATATTTCTGAATCACTAATGGCTTCTGTGCGTTTGCGCTGTAAGCCATCATTAATAAGCCAAAAGCTAAAATAACTTTCTTCATACTTTTATGTCTTTATTTTCCTACGTTTGCCTGACTGTTAGCATTATAACGGTCACCATGGATTACAATCTCTGAGAGACGGTTGTTGATTTCATGCATCTCATCAGACGTGTATTCAACATCCGATGCAATGATGTTGTCCTTGATATGGCTGATTTTCTTGCTTCCAGGAATGGGAACGATCCAAGATTTCTGACTGATAACCCACGAAAGTGCCATCTGGGCAGGTGAAATATCTTTAGCAGCAGCTATCTCCTTGACGAAATCCACAAGCTTTTGGTTGGCTTCGATGTTCTCTTTTCTGAAACGAGGAACCGTGGAACGAAAATCATTCTTAGCGAACTTGGTATCCTTGTTAATACTCCCCGTGAGAAACCCCTTACCGAGAGGACTGAACGGCACAAGACCGATGCCAAGATCTTCAAGCAATGGTAGCAGGTCATTCTCCGGATTGCGCCAAAACATGGAGTATTCACTTTCCACGGCTGCCAACGGCTGTACGGCATGAGCCCGCTTGATGGTTTCCATACCAGCCTCCGATAATCCCCAGTGCAGTATCTTACCCTCCTTTATCAAGTTTTGTATTGTTCCTGCAACATCTTCAATGGGTACGTTTTGGTCGACGCGATGCTGATAGTAAAGGTCGATATAATCGGTCTGCAAACGTTTGAGAGATCCTTCTACTGACTTGCGGATAGTTTCCGGACGAGAGTCTAGAGTCTGTTTGAAATCATGCAGTTGTATACCGAACTTCGTCGCAATTTTCACTTTATTCCGAATAGGTTTCAGTGCTTTGCCGACCAATTCTTCGTTTGTATAAGAACCGTATACTTCAGCCGTATCAAAGAAATAGATACCCAGTTCATGTGATTCACGAATGACTTTCACCATCTCATCGATATCGCCGGGATCGCCATATCCGTGGCTCATACCCATGCAGCCCAGTCCTATTACTGATACTTCAAAATCAGAACTTAATTTTCTCTTTTTCATTTCTCTTCTCGTTTTATTATTCTAATTCTTTTCCTATGTTCCATGCTTGACCCAGTATGCCGGGAGCAACAACACGGTAAACACGATATGAGGGATCATAAACCAAAGGCTCTATCTTGTCGATATCTACCTTACCGTCTGTATCCAGAATACTCTCGTCGGCAAGCGTGTTTACCACTTTGGCAACAATGTGCACATCATGCCCCAAAGGCTCTATTTTCTCAACCTCACATTCCAAAGTCAACGGAAATTCTTCGATTACAGGAGCATCTACAAACTCTGATTTAGTGACATGCATGCCAGCTTTTTCAATCTTATTGACTACTTTTCTGCCAGAGACAAGTCCGAAGTAGTCAACCTCTTTCAGGTGCTTCTTGTCGGCAAAACTCACGGTGAAGGCCTGCTTCAACTTGATATTGTCAGTAGACTTGTGTGAAGACAGATTGAGTTCTATCTCGTGAAAACTAATCTGTCCTCCCCATGCAGCGTTCATTGCGTTGGGATTACCCTGCTCATCGTACGTTGCAATAATCAATACTGGTAATGGAGTAAAGATAACATTGTTTCCTATACTTTTCTTCATAGTTCTATTTCTTTCTTTTCTGTCTATTTGCGTTAAAGTTTGCTACCGAAGAATTTCTGTATTTTGGCTGTTATCCGGTCCACATACTCCTTGACAAAGTAAGTGCGGATGTGTGTAGCTCCGGGAACGATGAAAAGTTCCTTATCAACTGTGCCAGTAGCCTTGACAAAGGCTTCCTCTGACATATACCGGCTGTCGGCTATCTCACCAGCGATGATAAGCAATGGCTGGTTGATTAAGTCGGCATGATCTGTCGCATCCCAGGCCATCATATCCATCAGAGAGCTCTTGAGGTAACTGCCTGGTGCATTCGGTGACTTATGGGTGACACTATAATAAAAATAGCCATCCCGGTAGAGATCTACCTTGATCTTACGTGCTTCATCTGGGGCCATGTTGGTGAATCCTACAATCTCAGGATCGGCTCCTGATGCTTCTTTCTGTCTTGCCTGCACGGCATCCTTCAATCTCTCCTGAGTAGTGTTCATTTGGGTGCGCATATAGCCATTACGTCGAACATCTCCAGTGTTGAACATGCTCAGCGTTGCTACTGCCTTGATACGCTTGTCGGCCTGGGAAGCAGCAAAAGTATAGCCACCCCCACCACAGATACCGAAGGCACCGATGCGGTCCTTGTCAACACCAGGGAAATTCTGGATGTAGTCAATAGTACCATAGATATCCCCCATGCGGTTGGCGGGTTTGTCGGTACGACGTGGCAGACCACCGCTCTCTCCCTGATAGCGGGCATCGAAGGCAATGGTGATGAATCCTGCCTCTGCCAGTTTCTGTGCATAGAGTCCGGCTACCTGGTCCTTGCTTCCACCATTCGGATGTGCAACTACAACGGCAGCATAGCTTTTTGATTTGTCATAGCCAGCTGGTGTATAGACATTGGCGACGACATCGATGCCGTCAACTTTGTAGCTGACTCTTTGTATATTCACTTTTTCAGGTTCATTCTTCTGGATAGCTCCTTCATACACGAGTCCGAGCTTGTTGGGTGTCAGAGTGGGACCTTCATCACCCACTGTCTGAGCATTGATATTCATTGCCATCATTGCTATTAAAATTAAAAATATAATATTCTTCATATTGGTGTTAT
This sequence comes from Bacteroidaceae bacterium, assembly GCA_963667395.2. Taxonomy (GTDB): domain Bacteria; phylum Bacteroidota; class Bacteroidia; order Bacteroidales; family Bacteroidaceae; genus Bacteroides. Next base: position 1,193,625 of record CAXXJL010000001.1, on the reverse strand, counting down.
TTTATTTTTTTTCTGTTAAGCTCTCCAAGACCTTGCGAAGAGGATCTGATGAACTCTTTCCAATGTTTATCTCTACGATATCCAGCAATGCCGAAAGTTGCTGCAGCGTAGCGCCCAGATGAAGGCTGATACTCATGTGACTATAAACCATTGGTTCAACGTCTCCGACACCGGCAAGGATAGCAACAGTAGCCAGTTCTCTTTCCTGATAAGAGAGCTGGTCGCGTTCAAAGATGTCGGCAAAGAGATGTTCCTTGAGAAACCGTTCAATGGTTGGTACAAATGCAGCATAGCCGTTTTTCTTGTCAGATGCAGGAACACCCGATAACTCAGCAAGGATATCACGCCCGCGGTCATATTTGCTGCGCTTACTCTTTATGGGTGATGTTTCACGACCTTCCGGATCATTGATACCATGTGCCATCCTGTCTTTCTCCAGCTCCATAAATGTATTGATAGCCCTCAGAGCACGAGGAAAACCATTGTAGGCATACGACTGGATAAGCACCTCCTTAATCTCGTTTTGGGTCATTCCTGCTTCCAGACCATGGATAAGAGCTGTCTCCAATCCTTCAAGATTACCATGCCCAGTATAAGCCGCAATCTCGACGATAGCTTTCTGCCGGGCTGAGAGTACCTGATTGGCCTCTGTATACTTGTTGACACTCTCTTTTACGGCTTGCTGATATTCCTCATCACCAACAGGGTTGAACCAGACGGTTTTGTTCGTGGCTGGATTACAACCGACGGCCACATGGGAGAACCAACTGTCAGGGGCTGCACCATGCCAATGAACGACGCCGGGTGCTATTTCCACGATATCACCGGGTCGCAGACGTCTTGCAGGCATGCCTTTTTCCTGGTAATAGCCTACACCAGCTCCGGCAATGAGCAGTTGACCACCCGTATGATAGTGCCATGAATTGATGCACCCCGGTGCAAATGTCACGTTAATCAGCGGCACATTCAAACTGTCTACCTTATTGATTTTTGCCAGCCACACATCCCCTGTAAAATTACTGCCAGGAAATTTCTGTCCCAGTTCATAGGGCTGTTTAAAATCTTCAGCCTTTGTCTGGGAAAAGCAGGGCAATGCAACGATCAAAAGTGAGAATGTCAATAGTATTTTTTTCATTTCCTTGTTTCCGCAACTTTTCATGGCGATAGCCAGGATAGTAACTAATGCAAATGTAATATGCTTATTTATCATGTTGATTTTATTGAATAACAGAAATTTTAGTTGTTTTGTTTCCCTGGTTCCATCAGCTTAGTGAATATCAAGGCAGCAAGTTGCCACTCGCTACTGTTCTTAACATAGACTTCAGATACCATAAAGGGGAAAGTAACCTCATGCCCGCCAACTTCAGAGGTAAGATGGATGTTGCTGTAGACGAAGGCTGTCCCATCAGCGAACTTCACATCCTGGGAGTGGATGTTGGCATGCTTGTACCAGATGTATCCCTTTTCAATGGTAGTAAGCTCAGCTTCCTTGTTCCAACTGCCGCCCATGTGGACGAACATGGCATTGTCGTGAAAGAGATTCTTGAGCTCAACGATATTCTTGTCGGCCATCCATTGCCATTTCTGGTTGCTCAAGTTGATGAGTTCCTGTTCTTCGGCGTTAAATACTCTTTTACTTGGTTGTGCAGTTGCTGCCATGATTCCAGCGAGCAGAAATACCATTGTTAAGACGGATTTTAAAATAATTCTTTTCATGTTCGTTGATTCTTTATTTGCTTTTCTCGCTGCGCGAACAGCGATCTTCTATTCTGCTGCAAAGTTACACCATAAACCAGACATTGTTTTTACACAAAAGTCGGCTAATCAGCACATTTTTTCAGATTCGTCAATTGGGACTCTATATTATTAATAAAATGCAACTTAGCCAAATGCCATTTTAGGAAAAAACTGTAATCAAACCCGAGAATAACGTAAAGAGGCATCCATCTTTTCATACTACCTTTGCACAGTCGTTCGAAGATGGGCTACACTCAGCAGCAAGAATTACGCTGAGTGGTGTGATGGTTCAGCAACAAGTGGATATGGATGTCTTTCAGCCAAGTGTATACATCATCAGCGGTAAAAAGATGATGAAACGATAAAGATATATATACAATCATTAAAAGAAATAAGATGAAATGAAACCAATAGTAATATGTCACATGATGAGCTCGGTAGATGGCCGGCTGATAAATTCCCGCTGGAGCAAGCCTTACGAAGGTTACGACAATACTGTCATCATGCTACAATTCGGAAAGGCAGGACAGGAAAACCATACTGATGCATGGATGTTCGGCACTTCGACAGTAAAGGAGTTTTTTCCGGAAATATTTGATGGCTGCAAATGTCATGTGGCCTTTCCTGACCAACTTCATAGCCATATAGGTGATTGTGGTTCCGAGCGAACTTTCATCGCGCTCGTACCGGAAGGAGACGTAAGATTCACATCCAAAACATTGCGAGGCGATAATATCATTGCTGTGGTAGGTGAGAAAGTAAGTGCCGACTATCTGGAATTTCTGGATGGCATGGACATCAGTTATGTATTTGCCGGCGAAGACGGAATGAATATACAGAAGGCTTTGGAGACGATCAGCCATGATTTCGGCATCCAGCGCATCTCCCTTCAGGGGGGCGGCATTGTGAATGGAAGTTTCCTGAAGCATAAACTTATCGATGAATTGAGCATTGTCGTCTATCCGGGCGTTGATGGTAAACAGGGCATTCCCTCTATCATTGAATGGATAGGTGACGATGAGGTTGAATCCGAAGAACTGTCACTTGAACTGCTGGATGCGGAGAAAATGGATGCTGGCTGCGTATGGCTGCATTACAAAATACATAAAAAGTGAGATTCGGAAATATTGTGCTGATTACCCGAAAAAATCGTAAAATGCGCATTCTTGTTTTGCCGTACCTTTGCACATGTAATTCAAATTATAAGAGCAAATGAAGAAAATTATATTATTAACAATGGCACTTGTGATGGGAATGACATCACTCTCTGCCCAAAATCAAGCAGATGAAATGTCTGAAGAATTAAAAATCGTCAAGGCACCTATCGAGAAGGTCGACCGCACACCCGTAGTTTTCAAACAACAGGAGAATGGTTTCACACTTGCCGGGATCCTCTATCGTCCCCGTAATAGAAAACCGAACGAAAAGTTGAAAGCAGTTATTGTTAACGGACCAATGTACAGCGTAATGGAACAGACACAAAGTATCTATGCCCAATTCCTTGCAGAGGCAGGCTATGCTACACTTGTTTTCGACCATAGCTATATCGGAGCCAGCGAAGGACATCCTCGTGGCTATGAAGATCCTGAAATTAAGGGCGCAGATACGCGTTCGGCCGTTACCTTCCTCCAGAGTCTCGACTTCATCGAGAAGGACCATATCGGCGCTGTAGGCATCTGTGGTTCGGGCGTATATGTTCCTAATGGATTGCGTAACGATACCCGTGTCAAGGCCATTGTCAGCGTAGTACCTTTTATTATGATGACTGACATCAAGACCAATACTGATGAGGAGTTGATTAAAATGAAACAGGATTATGAGAATGGCGGTGAGGTAGTTCGTCTTGACTTGATTAAGGGTTCCGAAGGCGAAGCCTATTACCGCAATACAGACCGTGGAGCTGCTGTTCAGGGCTGTCCGACGCCGGCTTGGAGTCAGCTTGCCTGGCATAAGTTCCATCCTACAGAAACTGTGAAAGAGCTCAAGGTTCCTTACCTGGTCATTGCTGGTGAGAAGGCGTTTACACGTGAAGGTTCTGAACTGATGTTCAAGAATGCGCCAGAGCCTAAGTTTTTCCATCTTACTAAAGGAACCAGTCACTTTGAGATGTATGACATGGAAAAATATGTAAAGGAAAACATTGGAGAGATCCTGAAGTTTTTTGAGAATTTTCTCTAATAGAAATTAAATAGACAAAAGAATATGAAACTGAAGAATATTATTTTAACAGCTGTCTTGATGGTGTCAGGCGCTGTCAGTGCACAAATCAAGAGTGAGGCAGGCGTAGCACTGCTCAAACTAAATAATGGCGTTGATATGCCACAGTTAGGTATCGGAACCTTTGGTATCCCTAATAACGAGATTGCTGCAGATGCAGTATGTTTCGCCCTGATGAACGGCTATCGCCACATCGATACGGCTCACGCTTATAACGATGAGCAAGGTGTGGGGAAAGGTATTAAGGAAAGCGGTGTGCCTCGTGAGCAGGTATGGTTAACTAGCAAGTTATGGCCATCCGACTATACAGATACCAATCCCGACGAGGCTATTGACAAGATGCTCAATCGATTGGGAGTATCGTATATCGATTTACTTTACATCCATCAGCCGGTAGGTGACTATAAGGCTGCCTATAAGGCTATGATACGTGCATACAAGGCTGGGAAGATACGCGCTTTGGGTATCAGCAATTTCGATTACGATGACCCTAGGGTTGAAGCAGCTTTCAACTGGTTTGTCGACAGTACTGAGATTCGTCCTCAAGTGATGCAGGTAGAATGCCATCCTTATGCCCAAAGACTGGTCATGCGCAAAAAACTTGCTGATAAGGGCATTCAACTGGAATGTTGGTTCCCGCTGGGAGGTACGATGTCAAACGGTGCACTATTCCGCGACCCAGTTCTGCAGCAGATAGCTAAAGCTCATGGCAAGAGCCCTGCTCAGATCATCATTCGCTGGCACATACAGGAAGGCTTCTCTGTGATTCCTGGTGCTACCGATCATAACTATATCAAGGAGAATATCTCCACCATGGACTTTGCACTCTCACAGGCAGAGATGGACGCTATTCGTGCCTTGAACAAGGAACAGCGATTTTACAATGCTACTTATGCCCAAACTCTGCAGTTTATTGCCAGAGCGAAACTTAACGACTAATCCGATGAAAAGAATCGTATTTTATTTCTCAGCAACGGGCAACTCACTATATGTTGCCCGGCAGTTGGCTGGAGAAAGTGGAGAAGCTCTGAGCATTCCCCATCTTCAAAAGGAAGGCAAACTAGAGTTTGAAGCTGATGAGATAGGCATTGTACAGCCTCTTTATGGTCATATGCCTCCTAATATCGTCCGCGAGTTTATCTCCAAAGCCAAGCTGAAGGCTGGTTATTTCTTTACCATCTTCACCTTCGGTATGCGCAAGTGTTCTGTCGTCGAGGTATGGGATCGAGAATCTCGTGAGGCTGGCTATCCTATGGACTATATCAATACCGTCTTGATGGCCGACAACTGGCTTCATCATTTTGATATGACCGAGCAGAAGATGATGGACAAGCATATTCCTGAGCAATTGTCTGCTATCCAGCAAGATCTGGACAATCATCGCCACTGGCTTCAGCCTACTACCAACGAGGAACGTGATATCCACAGTGGATTCCTCAAAATGGCGCATCTGACAGAACAAGAAGGTTTCCGGATGGACGCACATGAGCGCTTCGCCGTTAATGATGATTGCATACATTGTGGCATCTGTACCAAAGTCTGTCCCCGTGGAAACTGGAGTCTGAGAGAAAGCAGAGCACAGGCAGAAGGAGTCTGTGATTATTGCCTCGCATGCATCCACAACTGTCCGAAGAAGACTATCCATTTCAATACTTCGGAGAATCCTCTTCTTACCCCAGAAGTGAATCCGAATGCAAGATACAGGAATCCTCTTGTGAGTGTTGCCGACATCATAATCTCTAATAACCAGAATTAGAAATGAGGTATAAACAAAAATAGTGCAGAAATCGGATGGTTTTTGCATTATTTGTTTTAAACAGTTCATCTTTTGGATAATTTTGTCTATCTTTATCAATAGATAATTTTTCGTTTATGGCATTTGACAAAAACAACCTCATCATCAGCCACAATCTGAACCGTTTCGGTTCGGATGAACTTATCAACTACGTGGTTCATATCATCTGTACTGCAGGTCAGTATGAATTCTGTTTCGATGGCAGACAGTTTAAGATGACTGTAGGTGACAGTATGATTATCGGCGTTCAACGACTGCTCGAATACAAGAAACCTTCTGAAGATTTCAAGGCCATCTGCATATATGTCAAGCCAGAGTTCCTCGAAGTCTGTACGCCCAGAAACAACTATGGCATCAAAGGGTCATTGTCTTTATATTCAAACCCCATCATGCATCTTAATGACGAGCAGTTTGATCGCTTGAAGAAAGATTTCGCATATATCGAATATCGACTCATCCACGACGAGCATCATTTCCAGAACGACGTGATGTATTGCGTCACACAACTGATGTTTCTCGATTTTTACGATGTGCATGCAGATGCTTATGGCGAAGACTATGTTTCGTATCAGAGTGCCTTGCTCATGGTTGGTTTTATGCAACTGCTGGAGCGTGGCGATTATGTCAAGAACCGCGAAGTGGGTTATTATGCAGACATTCTCTGTGTCACGCCGAAGTATCTCTCAGAAATTTGCAAATCAGTCAGCGGGAAGGCGGCCAACTACTGGATCAACCGTTTCGCAACGATCCATATCCGTCGATTGCTGCAGCAGAAGAAAATGACATTCACCGAGATATCCGATATGTTTGAGTTCTCTTCGTCGGCATATTTCAGCCGTTTCGTCCAGAAAAACCTTGGTGCTTTACCATCATCATTCCGAGAATAGTATAACCGGTACCAACTTTATCGTAAAGCCATCTTGCTCTGCAGTTTAAATGAAATAGGAGGAGAATAAAAAAGCCCCCTAAATCATTGATCTAGGAGGCTTCCGTTTTGTCGTAAACGTTAATTTTGTAATGTGATCCGCTTGGGGCTCGAACCCAAGACCCCAACATTAAAAGTGTTGTGCTCTACCAGCTGAGCTAGCGAATCGACTGCTATTTCTCATTAGCGAGTGCAAAGGTAGAACAAATTTCTAAAAAAACAAACTATTCCAAGCTTTTTCTTATCTTTGTGATCAAATTCAACTCTATACATTATATATATATGGCTGACGATAAAAAGATAATTTTCTCAATGGTAGGGGTAAGCAAAGCTTTTCAACCCAACAAACAAGTTTTAAAAAATATATATCTATCTTTCTTTTATGGAGCAAAGATCGGTATTATTGGTCTCAACGGATCAGGAAAATCCACGTTACTTAAGATTATTGCCGGACTTGAAAAGTCTTATCAGGGAGAAGTGGTCTTTTCTCCGGGATATTCTGTAGGATATCTGGCACAGGAACCTCATTTGGATGATACCAAAACAGTGAAAGAAATTGTAATGGAAGGTGTACAAGGCACAGTTGATGCTTTAGCTGAATATGAAGCTATTAATCTGAAATTCGGTGAACCTGAGTATTATGAGGATCAGGATAAAATGGATCTTCTCTTTGCCCGCCAGGCAGAACTACAAGATATAATTGATGCAACTGATGCATGGAATCTGGATAGTAAACTAGAAAGAGCAATGGATGCACTTCGTTGTCCGCCCGAAGATCAGTCGGTTAAGAATCTTTCCGGAGGAGAGCGCAGACGAGTTGCACTATGCCGTTTATTGCTTCAACAGCCCGATGTGCTGTTGCTTGATGAGCCTACCAACCATTTAGATGCGGAATCTATTGACTGGCTGGAACAACATTTGCAGCAATATGCGGGTACGGTTATTGCAATTACGCACGACCGTTATTTCTTGGATCATGTTGCAGGCTGGATTCTGGAACTCGACCGTGGTGAAGGTATTCCTTGGAAAGGAAATTACTCTTCCTGGTTGGAACAGAAAACCAAGCGTATGGAAATGGAGGAGAAAACTGTTAGTAAACGCAGAAAGACTCTTGAACGAGAATTGGAATGGGTGCGTTTGGCACCAAAGGCTCGTCAGGCAAAAGGTAAAGCGCGTTTAAACTCTTATGATAAATTATTGAATGAAGATCAAAAAGAAAAAGAAGATAAGCTGGAAATCTTCATTCCAAATGGTCCTCGCTTGGGTAATAAAGTAATCGAAGTTAAAGGGGTTACAAAAGCTTATGGAGACAAGTTGTTGTTTGATAACCTTGAATTCAATCTTCCACCTAATGGTATAGTAGGAGTGATAGGCCCTAATGGTGCTGGTAAAACAACTCTTTTCCGCTTAATCATGGGATTGGATCACGTTGATAAAGGAACATTTGAAGTGGGCGAAACAGTGAAAATAGCCTATGTGGATCAACAACACAAAGATATTGATCCTAATAAGAGTGTTTATCAGGTAATATCTGGTGGTAATGAACTTATGCGCATGGGTGGACGAGATATTAATGCCCGTGCATACCTTTCACGCTTTAATTTTGCCGGAGGAGATCAGGAAAAACTCTGCGGAGTGCTTTCTGGTGGTGAACGTAACCGTCTTCACTTGGCTATGGCTCTAAAAGAAGAAGGCAATGTTCTATTGCTTGATGAGCCTACTAATGATATTGATGTGAACACACTCCGTGCATTGGAAGAAGGTTTGGAAGAATTTGCCGGATGTGCGGTTGTTATTTCCCATGACCGCTGGTTCCTTGATAGAATCTGTACCCATATTCTTGCATTTGAGGGCAACTCTGAGGTATTCTTCTTTGAAGGTTCATACTCTGAATATGAAGAAAATAAGATGAAGCGTTTAGGCAATGAAGAACCAAAACGTGTAAGATACAGGAAATTGATCGTCGATTAATTTTTAACAAACAAAAAAAGCCCCGTAACATTGTTGCGGGGCTTTTTTTGTTTGTATATCTAAAAAAGCTTTCAAAAGCTAAAATATTGGAATGAAATGTAATATAAATGTAATTTTTATTAATTACATTTGCACCGTAATATTTATTGAGTTTAAATATATTTTATTTTAATCAAATAATTAACAAGCAGAATTATGAGAAAACATTTTGTTCATTTTCTATTGGTTGCTTTGCTTACAATCTTTTGCGCGGCAACAACTGTTGCTCAAACAGTTGTTAAAGGTAAAGTGATAGATGCAGAGACTAATGAAGGATTAATTGGTGCATCTGTAATGGTTGAAGGAACTTCGCTAGGTGTTATTACCGATGTGGATGGTTCTTTTACTTTAAATGTAAAGTCGGGAAACATGACTTTATTATTTAAGTACATTGGCTATAAAGATGTGAAAATGAAACTTGCAAAGAAGGGTAAAGTTGATTTGGGTAATGTAGCAATGCAGCCAGATGCAGTAGCTTTAGGCGATATTACAATTACGTCTTCCATCGCAGTGCAACGTAAAACGCCAGTAGCTGTATCAACTATTGATCCTGTTTTTATTGAAGAAAAGTTAGGAACTCAGGAATTTCCTGAGATATTAAAATCGACTCCTGGAATTTATGCAACAAAACAGAGTGGAGGATACGGTGATTCACGCGTAAACCTTCGTGGTTTTGAGTCTGCTAATATTGCAGTAATGGTTAATGGAGTTCCTATGAATGATATGGAATGGGGTGGCGTATATTGGTCAAACTGGGCTGGTCTGTCAGATGTAACTCGTTCTATGCAGGTTCAACGTGGTTTGGGAGCTTCTAAAATATGCTCACCTTCAGTAGGTGGATCTATAAACGTTATAACAAGAACAACTGATGCTAAGAAAGGCGGTTCTGTAGTTTACGGAGTTGGTAATGATGGATATAACAAAATTGGTTTTAATCTGTCTACCGGCATGAATGAAAAAGGATGGTCTTTTTCTCTTTTAGGAACTAAAACATGGGGTGATGGATATGTTCAAGGAACAGCTTTTAATGCTTATTCCTGGTTTGTAAACATATCAAAGAAGATTAACGATAATCAGACATTGTCATTAACAGCACTTGGAGCTCCACAATGGCATAATCAACGATATGACAAATTGACTATTGTTGAATGGGAAAAGCAAGCTCAGTATGGTCGTAGATATAATGCTATTTATGGTTTTGACGCAACAGGTCAGCAACGCGTTGGCTCTAGCTATAACTTTTATCATAAACCTCAGATCTCATTGAATCATAACTGGCAGATTGATTATAAGTCTAGTTTATCTACATCTCTTTATATGTCTATAGGACAAGGTGGTGGTTACAAATCACAAGGAGATCAATCGTCTTCATTCTATGGAGCAACAAATGGTATACCTAACCAAACTTATAGAAGAAATGACGCAACTTTTGATTATGAATCATTAATGAATGCAAATGCTGCTTCTGATAATGGAAGTTTGGCTGCAATGTCTTCTAGTAACAATAATCACATGTGGTATGGTTTACTTTCCACTTATACTCGTGAACTGACAGAGTCTTTGTCTTTACAGGCAGGTGTCGATCTTCGTTATTATAAAGGTACACATAATAATAAATTAGTTGACTTGTACGGTAGCCAGTTCTTTATAGATAAAATTAATCGTGGCTCTGTTAGTAACTGGAGACAGAATGATCCTGCTTATGTTAATCAAAAGTTAAAAGTTGGGGATGTTGTTTATCGTGATTATGATGGATTCGTAACTCAATATGGTGGCTTTGCTCAATTGGAATATTCTAAAGATAAGTTATCAGCTTTTGTTGCCGGCAATATTAATAATAATTCTTATTGGCGTGTAGACCGTTTTTATTATGATAATAAAAAATCCGAGGTCGTTAATAAACTTGGATTTGGTGGTAAGGGTGGTGTTAACTACAACATAGATGATCATCATAATGTTTTTGCTAATGTTGGTATGTTTTCACGTACTCCATTTTATTCAGGGGGAGTATTCTTATCAAAAGAGGTTAGTAATGCATTAAATCCAAATTCTAAGAATGAAATGGTTTTTTCCTATGAAATTGGTTACGGATATAAATCTAAAGTTTTTTCAGGTAATGTGAATCTTTATCGTACTGCCTGGAATGATAAATCACTTACAAAAGCTGTTGTAAGTGGTGATGAAGCGAGTGCGTATCTAAACATGAGCGGTGTGAATGCTTTGCATCAAGGAGCTGAATTTGATTTTAAATTTCAACCATTTAAATCACTTCAGATAAATGGAATGTTATCTTTAGGTAATTGGAAATGGAATAGCAATGCAACCGGATATTGGTATAATAAAGATGGACAAGCATTAGATAAAAATAAGGTGGTTGTCGAAGTAGGTAGTCCTGATCATGCAAAATCTACCCTAAACCTAAAAGGTATTCATGTAGGAAACTCTGCACAGACAACTGCTGCACTTGGTATTAACTATGAATTTATGAAAGGGCTTCGTTTTGGTCTTGATGGGAACTATTATGGTCGTAATTTCTCTAATTTTGATATTTCTGTTGCAGACATTAAAAGTAGTGGGGTGCAGCCGTTTTCTCAACCATGGCGTATTCCAGATGCTTTCGTCTTCGATTTTAATATGAGCTATCGTTTTAAAATAGGAAGCTTAGATGCAAGTTGGAATGCTAATGTTCAGAACTTATTGAATGAAAAATATATTACTGATGCACAAGATAATGGTGCTAAAACTAATGGACATGGATGGGAAAATGCAACAGTGTTCTATGGATTTGGAAGAACATGGTCATCTTCTTTAAGAATTAAATTCTAATCAATTGATAAAATAGAAAATATGAAGAAAATATTATTTATATCGGCTCTTTTTACATCTGTCTTATTATTGAGCTCTTGTAATCATGAATCAGACTTCCCTGGATTGGATGAGGCTACACGTTCAACTGCTGTAAAGAGATTAACAGTAGATTTCACGGGGGCTTATCCAAACAAGCAAACAAAAGGTAACTATTTTACAGAAGAATTCCCAGCTGCGGATTATATACCTAGTTGGTTGTCTACTAAATATTATTCTTTAGATTCGGCATCAACAGCTACAGTTACATATGATTATATGGAACTTAATCAGGCTGTCTCTTTGAAGCAAGATTTTACTGATGCTGGTGCCAATAATGCTATAACTGAAGTAGATGGGTGGTATGATATAACAACTGCTGGCACTAAGACTTGGACAACAAAAATTTATAGTGGAAATGTTTATTCTCAGTTTAGTGCTTATGGAAGTACTGGTGAATCTGTAGGATGGTTAATATCTCCTCGTACTCTTATAAATGCTGGTATGAAATTAACTTTTGATGCTAGTATTGGCAACTATAATGCAAATTGCTTGCAGGTATTAATTTCCAATAATTTCAATGGAGTTAATCTTGCTACAGCTACTTGGATAGATGTAACTTCTTCTTTTACCATACCTGTTCCAGCAAGTGGTTATGGTACACTTGCTTCGGCAGGTGTATTGGATTTAAGTAGTTATGCCGGAAAGAATGTTTCGGTTGCTTTTAAATACGTAGGGGATGGCGCTAATCTAAAGACTACAACTTATCAGATAGATAATGTAAAAATTTATAAAGATATTCAAGTTGTAACTAAAGCAACAGATATGTTTAAGTATGATGGCAGTAACTGGATTTGGGTTGATCCTGCTCCTGTTTATGAAAATATAAATCAAACATTTGAAAGAACGATTGTTTCTAATGCAGAAACAAGCGTTGATGACTGGATGAATGCTACTTTGAAAGGTACTTTTACATGGGTAGATAAATCTTTTGGTGGGAATACATATACACAGTTTACTGCTAATAAAGCCACAGGTGCTTGTGAGGGCTGGTTTATAGCACCAAAAATAAAGGTTATTTCTAACATGAAACTTTTATTTGACGTTAATGTCGGTTATTATAATGCAGATTGTTTGCAAGTTTTAATTTCTACTGATTTTAAAAGCAAGAAAGACAAAATAGCAACTGCAACTTGGGAAGATGTTACATCTAATTTTACAATTCCAAAGGCACCGGCTACAACCTATGGAACGATTGCTCCTGCTGGAGAAATGTCTCTTAATAAATATGAAGGTAAAATTGTAAATATAGCCTTTAAGTATTTAGGTGATGGCACTGCTGCAAAGACAACAACATATCAAATTGATAATGTTTTTGTTGGGGTAAAATAACTATAAATTCAATCATAGAAAAGCTATTCAAGGAAACTTGAATAGCTTTTTTTGTTGGACATGGTATTAAACAGGCCTATATGAATTTGAGCTAAAGTATAGTCGCTGATGCTTCAGTAATAGCGCTTTTTCTATTTTTACATATCAAGAGGTTCTTACTATACTATTCGTTGGCACTTGCTAGAAGCCTGCAATTGCATTTATCTCCTTGATTCTTTAACTATAGATTGGCATTAGTAACTAATCCTCAACCCCAACTGCAGGTTTATATTAAACGGTGTTTCTTTACGGATAGTCTCTACTTTGCTTCCGTCATTGAAATAGTAAATGACTCCTGGTTCGGCAAAGATTCCAAATTGTGGCGTTACATTAAACTGCGCACCCAATGCTCCGCTTACCGACCATTGAAGTGGTTTCACATTCAGACTGGTGGATGTTTCGTTTATCTTGTTTCCCGAAACATGCTCTTCTATACGAACATTTCCCGATACACTTTTTTCGGCCATTCCGCCTGCGGTTATGTAAAGAGTAACAAAACGTCTATCTAGAAACAGGTAATCCGCTTTAACTGGAATGCCTATATAATTAAGTGTTTGCCTGTAACTGGCATAATTGTTACCTGATGCTTCAGAAACCAGTTGGGTATAAGTAATTCCACTTTCCAATGCAAATCTTTTTGAGAGTTGTTTGCGAACAGACAAACCAAACGAGACTGGTAGTTTATGATTAAGATTCTGTGTGGTAGCGGCCGAATTAAATACATTTCCTTCTAGTTTATTATAGGCCAGAGAGTAGAATTGTTGATTGAATGGATCGGATAATAGTTGATTGCTTTCACCGATTTCACCGCTTGAAATACCGGTGCTGTTTCCTGCAGTAACACCCACAGACCATCTATTTGCCGACTTTCTGGGGCGAATATCACGAAGCTCTGTTACCTGTTCTGCTTGTTTGGACACTTTTCTGAGATTCTGTTGCTGAGATTTATTCTCTTTTTGATGCTGTGAAATATTCCCGTTATTCTTTACTGCTTTATCATCTTTCGGGTTGTTTTCATCCAGTTTCCGCACTCTCGTCTTTTCTTTTTCTCCGGGAGTGGATATGTCTGCCTGGCTTATCAGGTCAGATGAATTTATCTTACGGTTTGTTTCACCATTGTTTCCAGTAGTGTTCTTTGCATTAGCAATATGATTTTGAATTTTATTTCCTGCAATTTTTATCTCTTTACTAGAATTGGAAAGAATAGAAGCATTATCCTTTACAATAGGTTTGATAATTTCCTTTAGCGATTGTTTATTGTCCAGCAGTTTCACTTCGGCGGGAATGCTTGCCGTTTCCATATATTTAGCTGACGAATTATCGAGTAAAAGAATAACCGCACCCGAAATAATAAGTAACAGTATTACTGCTGCCGCTGCTGTATACATAATGTATGAACGCTTTGGTTGTACAACGGGAGTGGGTGGAATTTTCTTTTCCAGCCTATCCCATCCATCAAACTTTGGAGGCAGGGAATAATCTATCAAACTTTCCCGAATGGTGTTTACCCATTTCTCTTTTTCTTCTTGTTCCATCAATTATGCGTACTTAAATAGTCATTTACCTTTTTTGCTAAAAGCTTTTTCGCCCTGAAAAGCTGAGAAGATGAGGTTCGCTCGTTAATTCCCATTTGATCGGCTATTTCTTTGTGCGATAGCTGTTCCATTACCGAGAGATTGAATACTGTTCTATATCCGGCCGGCAATTCTGTAATGAACTTTATCAATACCGGGTAGGGAATCAGGGAAATATCCTCCTCGTGAGGCTCTTCTGCGTTTTCCGGAATCTCATCAAGTGTGAGCCTTTGTTTATTAGCTGCACTTTTTCGGAGATAATCCAGTGACATATTTACCATAAGTTTACTGAGCCATGCTTTCAAAGAACCTTCTCCGCGGTATGTAAACTTATCAAATGAGCTGTATGCCTTAATAAAACCATCGTGCAGAAGATCCTCGGCCGTTTCCCGGTCGCCTATATACCTATAGCAGATACCTAACATTTGTCCGGCATATTGCTCATAAAGCTCCTTCCGGGCAATGTTATCTCCAGCCCGGCAACGTTCTGTAAGTTCGGTTTCATTCATTAATTCCACACGTGTTTGATCAATAAACGCACAAATATATAAAATACTGCTTGGATAGTTCATTTTATATAAGTGTTTTTAGTTACTATCCTTTGGCTAAGTATTTAATGCATTGGTGGTTTCCTTCTTTTCCCGAGGAGTTTTTTAAATATCTCTAATAATTATTTTATCGAGCTGCGCAGGTCGCCGAATTGAGTTGCGCAACTCGCCATCATGACCTGCGCAGCTCATTTAAACGAGTTGCGCAACTCGTGAAAAAGATGCGGTGAAGAAAAAGAAAAAGTTGCAGTTAAAAACAATAATGTTTAACTTGCACGCTGATTCTATTAACTAATAAATAGCTAAAGTAATGAAGAAAGTAATTTGTAGTGAAAAGGCTCCCGGGGCAATAGGCCCTTATAGTCAGGCTATAGAAGCCGGAGGAATGGTTTTTGTTTCCGGTCAGTTACCCGTAGATGCTGCTACCGGTGAATTTGCTCCGGGTGGAGTTGCCGAACAGACCAGGCAATCATTTGAGAATATCAAATATATTTTGGCGGAAGCTGGACTCACTACTGCCAATATTGTAAAGACAACAGTTTTTTTAGCTGATATGTCTCTTTTTGCTGATATGAATGCTGTGTATGCAACTTATTTTGACGGAACATTTCCGGCACGTTCTGCTGTTGCAGTAAAGGCTTTGCCAAAGAATGCACTGGTTGAAATTGAGTGCATTGCAGTGAAATAAAGAGTTTGCACAGATAGGACTTTGTGTCTGTAAGGTTTATGAATGAAGAAAAACTGAAAAGGGTTGAGAAATAGTTTACTGAAAACTATCGCTCAATCCTTTTGCTGTTTTTATATCTTTTATTTATGGGCAAGATAGGTGAGGAGGTCGGCCACAATAAAACAACTTCCTCCAACAAAGATGAAATCTTTCTCGGAAGCGTTTGCCTTTGCTGCTTCAAATGCCTCAGGCACATCAGGGTAGGTGTTACCATTCAGCCCTGCCTTGCTTGCCAGAGATTTTAGATCCCCCTCGGGGAGTGCCCGTTTCACTGTTGCTTTGGTAAAGTAATATTCAGCATCTTTAGGCAATAATGCCAGTACGCCGCTGATATCCTTATCGTTTACCATGCCCAATACAATATGTAGTTTTTGGTAAGATTGCCTGCTTAATTGTTCGGCAATGTAAGTAATACCGCCTACATTGTGCCCGGTGTCACATATAATGGTAGGAGCACTTCCCAGTTTCTGCCAGCGTCCCATTAATCCTGTTAGTTCGCACACCTTGCCAAACCCTTTTTCTACAGCTTCCTGAGTAATGTTGTAACCAGCTTTCTTAAGTACTCTCAGGGCAAGAAGAATTGTATTTGTGTTTTTAAGCTGACATAGTCCGCCCAGTTCGCCCTCCAGCTTGGGATAATCGGCAGTGTAGTATTGCCAGTATCCCATATTATCCATCTCCCACTGCCTAAGAAGCTGCTCTTCTTCCGCAAAGAAAATAGGAGCTCCCGCCTCGTTTGCCTGTTCAGTAAATACAGGCTTGGTTTCCGCAGTTGTTTCACCAATCACTACCGGTACATCGGGTTTCATTATGCCCGCCTTTTCTCGAGCAATCAGTGCCAGCGTGTTTCCCAGAAACTGAGTATGGTCAAAGCTTATGTTGGTTATAATGCAAAGATCAGGTTTTATAATGTTTGTACAGTCCAGCCGTCCGCCCAGTCCAACCTCGATAACTGCCACATCTACTTCCTGTTCAGCAAAATATTTAAAAGCCATTGCAGTGGTCAGTTCAAAGAAAGAAGGAGCAAGAGGCTCAAAGAAAGAACGTTCCTTCTCCACAAAGTTCACCACATATTCTTCCGAAACCGGCAGACCATTTACCCGGATTCTTTCCCGGAAATCAATTAAATGAGGAGATGTATAGAGTCCCACTTTATATCCTGCCGACTGTAAAATGGCTGCCAGTGTATGTGAACAGGATCCCTTTCCATTTGTTCCCGCTACATGAATTGTTTTAAAATTCCGGTGAGGATGATTAAAATGTTCATCCAGCTCATAAGTATTGCCAAGCCCCTCTTTATATGCCGATTTCCCAACCTGCTGAAACATTGGAGCGCTTTCATATAAATAGTTTAGCGTTTCTTTATAATCCATTTCTTTATAATATTTAACTGCAAAGAAATCTTTTGTATCTCTTTAATTGTTATATTGTGTGCAAATATCAACATTTTAAATCTAAAAAGTATGGGAACAAAGAAAAATTTCGTTTTAGACACCAATGTTATACTACACGATCATGACTGTCTGACTAGCTTTCAAGAGAATGATATTTACCTGCCTATAGTTGTTCTCGAAGAATTAGATAAGTTTAAAAAAGGGAGTAGCGAAATTAACTATAATGCCCGCGAGTTTGTTCGCGAACTTGACCAGATAACCGATGATAATCTATTTACCAAAGGTGCATCGCTGGGCGAGGGGATGGGTAGGCTCTTTATACTCACGGGAGGAGTTGAGTCGGAGGCAGTAAGAAAATCTTTCCCCGACAGGCAAGCCGACCATGAAATACTTTCCGCAGCTGATGTACTTAGAAAGAAAGATCCGAAAACCAAAACAATTTTGGTTACCAAAGATGTGAACCTGCGCATGAAAGCACGCTCCATTGGGGTACTTTGTGAGGACTATATCACGGACAAGGTAACCAATATAGATATATTCGAAAAGTCCAATGAAGTATTCGAGGGAGTATCTTCTGCACTGATCGACAAGATTTATTCTTCCAAGGATGGAGTAGATATAAGCGAGATAGAGTTTAAAAATGTATTGGAACCCAACGAGTGCTTTGTGATGAAAAGTGACCGCAATAGCGTATTGGCAAGATATAATCCTTTTACGCATACTGTTTACAGAGTACCAAAGAGCAAATGTTACGGCATAGAACCACGCAATGCCGAGCAGAGCTTTGCCTTCGAAATTCTGAATGATCCTGATATTAAACTCGTGGCCCTTACCGGAAAAGCCGGAACGGGTAAAACCTTACTGGCACTGGCTGCTGCGTTAAGTAATATGAATGATTATAAACAGATTTTGCTGGCTCGCCCCATTGTGGCTCTTTCCAATAAAGACCTGGGCTTTCTTCCGGGAGATACGGCTGCCAAAGTTGCGCCTTATATGCAACCTCTTTTTGATAATCTGAACGTCATAAAGCACCAGTTTTCGCCTACTTCCACAGAGTTGAGGCGTCTGGATGATATGCAGAAGAGCGGACAACTGGTTATCGAAGCACTGGCCTTTATCCGCGGACGAAGCTTGTCGGAAACCTATTGCATCATTGATGAGGCTCAGAACCTTACTCCACACGAAATGAAAACCATTATCACCCGTGCCGGAGAAGGAACAAAAATGATATTTACCGGAGATATCCAGCAGATAGATCACCCTTATCTGGACAGTGAATCCAACGGATTAGTCTATATGATAGACCGCATGAAAGGGCAGAATGTATTTGCACATGTTAATCTGGTGAAAGGAGAACGTAGCGCGTTGAGTGAATTGGCTAGTCATTTGATGTAGGGAAAGAAACTTTTTCCCGTAAAAGTAAAAAGACTCCCCAGCTGCCATATAAGCAAGTGGGGAGTCTTTTATATAAAAAGCTATACTAATTAGTCGAAGAAGCTTTTAAACTTCTTGAATATTTTTTCTTTTACATTGTTGCTGGGCTTAAAGCTATCAGATGTTTCCATCTTTTCCAGCGTGCTTTTTTCGTCCTTGGTCAGTGTTTCTGGTACGTAGATGCTTACGTTTACCAGTAAATCTCCTGTTCCGTAGCCATTTACGCTAGGCAAACCTTTGCCGCGGAGGCGAAGAACTTTTCCTGGCTGAGTTCCCGGTTCAATTTTAACTTTTACCTTATTGTCTATTGTTGGAATCTCAACGGCTCCACCCAAAGCTGCTGTAGGGAAGCTGAGCAGTAAGTTATAGATCAAATCGTTCTCGTCACGTACCAAGTCAGGATGTTGTTCTTCTTCCACCTGGATAAGTAAATCGCCCGGCACACCATTGTGCTTTCCTGCATTTCCTTTTCCGCTCATAGATAGTTGCATTCCTTCGGCTACACCTGCAGGGATGTTTACTGTTACAACTTCTTCACCGTATTCAATACCTTCTCCCGCGCAAACCTTACATTTATCTTTAATGATTTTGCCTTCGCCGCCGCAAGTAGGGCAGGATACGCGAGTCTGCATAGTTCCCAGAATTGTTTGCTGATTGCGGATTACTGAACCGCTACCTTTACAAGTAGAGCAGGTTTCAGAACCTGAGCTGCCTTCCGCACCTGTTCCGTGACAGTGCGAACAAGAAACATATTTCTTTAGTTTGAATTTCTTTTCTACTCCTGTGGAAATCTCTTTCAGGGTAAGTCTAACTTTTACGCGAAGATCTGATCCACGAAAACGTCTTTGCTGCTGACCGCCGCCTCCGCCTCCAAAACCGCTGAAGCCTCCAAAGCCGCCTCCGTGTCCACCGAATACGTCACCAAACATGGAGAATATATCGTCCATTGACATTCCTGCACCTCCGCCAAATCCTCCGCCAAATGGACCTCCGTTGCCGGCTGCGCCACTCATGCCTGCATGACCAAATTGGTCATAGCGTGCACGTTTATCCTGATTGCTTAGCACATCATATGCTTCGGCTGCCTCTTTAAAGTGCTCTTCTGCCTCCTTGTTTCCCGGATTCTTATCAGGGTGAAATTGAATTGCTTTTTTGCGGTATGCTTTTTTTATTTGGTCGGCCGTAGCAGATTTATCTACCCCCAGCACTTCATAATAATCTCTTTTTGCCATAGTTCGTTATCCTTTATTTAATTATTCGCCTACTACAACTTTGGCATGACGAATTACTTTCTCATTGAGTAAATAGCCTGTTTGAACACAATCCAGGATTTTTCCTTTAAGTTCTTCCGTTGGGGCAGGAATTGTAGCTATTGCCTCATGAAAATCTGTGTTGAAGTCGCACTCTATAGATTCTATTGCCTTCACTCCGTTTTGTCCAAGTGTGCTGATAAACTTATTAAAGATCAGTTCCATGCCTTCACGAACTGCAGTCATATCAGTAGCTGTTTCCATCATTTTAACGGCTCTCTCCATGTCGTCAACAACAGGCAGAATGCTGCTGATGCTCTTTTCTCCACCATTCTTTATCAGTTCGGCTTTCTCCTTCATGGTACGTTTGCGATAGTTGTCAAACTCTGCTGAAAGACGCAGATATTTATCGTTCTGATCTTCTATTTTAGCATTCGCTTCTTCCAATTGTTTGGCAAGTTCTTGTTCAGGAGTAAGCACTTCTTCTTCCTGTACCGGCGTTTCCTGCTCTGGAGCAACCTCTTGTTCCTGAGTAGCCTCTTGGGTATTATCTACTAATTCTTCTTCTTTGTTAACTGTTTCTTTTTTCTTCGGATCCATATATATATTCTTTTTATTCTTCCAAAATGATTGTGCCATACTTTTTGATAAGGTTTGGTTCATATCTCAAACAACAAAATCTTTGCCAGAATTGTTATTTAGACAAAAGATTGTGCAAAAGTACTGTTTTTTAGTGAATAATGAAGAAAGTAAATATAACTATCTGCCACATTGGCGAGATATTCATAAAAAAATGACTACCTTTGTCGCTGTTTAATATATAAGGTATAAAAGATAATGATTACAGTTTCGAACGTTTCAGTTCAGTTTGGTAAGAGAATATTGTTCAATGACGTGAATCTAAAGTTTACGAATGGTAATTGCTACGGTATTATTGGTGCCAATGGTGCGGGTAAATCTACTTTCCTTCGCACAATTTATGGTGATTTAGATCCAACAACCGGCTCAATTTCGTTAGGACCGGGTGAGCGACTTTCCGTTTTAAGTCAGGACCACTTTAAGTGGGATAGCTACACAGTTATGGACACAGTTATGATGGGACATACTGTTCTTTGGGACATCATGAAGCAACGGGAGGTTCTTTATGCAAAAGAGGACTTTACTGATGAAGATGGACTGAAAGTATCAGAACTGGAAGAGAGATTTGCCGAACTTGATGGCTGGAATGCTGAGAATGATGCAGCTGTGCTGTTAAGCGGATTAGGGGTGAAGGAAGACAAACACTTTACCTTGATGGGAGAACTTAGTGGTAAGGAAAAGGTACGTGTAATGTTGGCGCAGGCTCTTTACGGTAATCCCGATAACTTGCTGCTTGATGAGCCTACCAATGACCTTGATATGGAAACGGTAACATGGTTGGAAGAGTATCTTGCCAATTTTGAACATACTGTGTTGGTTGTGAGCCATGACCGTCACTTCCTTGACTCTGTTTCTACACATACTGTTGATATTGACTACGGCAAGATTAATACCTTTGCCGGTAATTATAGCTTCTGGTACGAATCCAGCCAGTTGGCTCTTCGTCAGCAACAAAACCAGAAAGCAAAAGCTGAAGAAAAGAAGAAAGAGCTTGAAGAATTTATCCGCCGCTTTAGTGCCAATGTGTCAAAAAGTAAGCAGACAACAAGTCGTAAGAAGATGTTGGAGAAACTTAATGTGGATGAAATTAAACCATCGTCACGTAAGTATCCGGGAATTATCTTCACTCCTGAACGTGAATCGGGTAACCGTATTCTCGAAATCTCTGGCTTAAGTAAAAAGACAGACGAAGGCGTAGTGCTGTTCAATGATATTAACTTTAATGTAGAAAAAGAAGATAAGATAGTATTCCTTTCACGCAATCCTCGTGCCATGACTGCATTCTTTGAGATTATCAATGGAAATCTCAAAGCTGATGCCGGACATTATGACTGGGGTGTAACAATTACTACTGCTTATCTTCCTGTAGATAATACTGAATATTTTAATTCAGACCTTAACCTGGTTGACTGGCTTGGTCAGTTTGGTGAAGGAAATGATGTATTTATGAAAGGCTATTTAGGTCGCATGCTTTTCTCGGGTGAAGAAGTTCTTAAGAAAGTAAGCGTTCTTTCCGGAGGTGAGAAGATGCGTTGTATGATTGCTCGTATGCAACTGAAGAATGCAAACTGCCTGATTCTTGATACGCCAACCAATCACCTGGATTTGGAATCTATTCAGGCATTCAATAATAACCTGAAGACTTATAAAGGAAACGTTCTTTTTTCATCACATGACCACGAGTTCATTGAAACCGTTGCCAATCGTGTGATTGAGTTGACTCCAAACGGGGTTATTGATAAGATAATGGATTATGATGAATACATCACTTCCGATCATATTAAAGAACTTCGTAAGAAGATGTACGGTGATAAGTAATCGATAAATATACTGATATAATAACGCGCTTAGATCATTTAATGGTCTAAGCGCGTTTTTTAGTTTATGATGCAAAGGAGTTTTATTCATCTATAGCATGATTCTGTTAATTCATTTATTATGCTGTTTCTCAAACCTATTTGATAATATATTTGTTATAATAAAAATGTAATAGAACAATTCGATTGTTTATTAATCAATGAATTTGAACTAGAAATTTAATACAATATGATTCTGCAATTAATTTTTGTGTTAATAGCTATCCTTGTTGGTGCACGACTGGGAGGTATAGGATTGGGAGTAATGGGTGGAGTAGGGCTGGCTATTCTTACTTTTGTATTTGGATTGCATCCCACGGCACCTCCTATTGATGTGATGTTAATGATTGCAGCGGTTATTTCTGCGGCTTCTTGCATGCAGGCTGCGGGTGGACTTGATTATATGGTTAGAGCAGCAGAACGTTTGTTGCGGAAAAATCCTTCGAAGGTTGTTTGGCTCAGCCCGATTGTAACTTATCTATTTACAATTGTTGCAGGAACAGGACATGTAGCTTACTCTGTTCTTCCGGTAATTGCAGAAGTAGCCACAGAAACAAAGATAAGACCTGAACGTCCGTTGGGTATTGCAGTTATTGCATCACAGCAAGCAATTACAGCAAGTCCAATTTCGGCGGCAACAGTAGCACTTCTTGGATTATTGTCAGGATACAACATATCTTTGTTTGATATCCTGAAAATAAGTATTCCTGCTACTTTGGCAGGAGTACTTGCAGGTGCGTTTTATTCCATGCATGTGGGCAAGGAACTTGTAGACGATCCTGAATTTAAAAAGAGAGTAGCAGAAGGCGAGTTTGAAACCAAAAAGATACAAACCAAAGAAGTGGAGAGTAATCGTAGTGCGCTGGTATCTGTTATTATCTTTATTTTAGCCACTGTATTTATTGTTCTATTCGGTTCGTTCGATGGATTAAGACCTTCATTTCTTGTGGATGGTGAAGTGGTAAAATTGGGCATGGCTTCCATTATTGAGATTTTAATGCTTTCGGCTGCAGCATTGATTCTTTTATTTACTAAAACAGATGGAATAAAAGCTACTCAGGGGTCTGTGTTTCCTGCGGGGATGCAGGCGGTAATAGCCATTTTTGGTATTGCCTGGATGGGCGATACGTTTCTGGCAGGCAACCTCACTGAACTGACTGCATCTATTAAAGAAATTGTAACGCAATCGCCATGGCTTTTCGGAATTGCTCTTTTTGTTATGTCTATTCTACTATATAGTCAGGCGGCTACCGTACGGGCACTGGTACCGCTTGGTATTGCTCTGGCTATTTCACCGTACATGCTTATTGCATTGTTTCCGGCAGTGAACGGCTATTTCTTTATTCCTAATTATCCTACTGTTGTAGCGGCAATTAATTTTGACCGTACGGGTACCACTCGTATCGGGAAATACGTACTGAATCACTCATTTATGATGCCTGGTCTCATTTCTACAGTGGTGGCCGTAGGCGTAGGTTTGCTGTTGATTCAATTCTTATTCTAAGAATTCATTATTATTATCCATTAAATGTATTGTTATGAAAACAGCTAAAAGATTTCAATTCATTGTTCTCTGTTTGTTGCTATCTGCATTAACAGTAATGGCTCAAAAGCCAAACATTCACATTTTGGCCACGGGAGGTACAATAGCTGGAACTGGTACTTCAAGTACAAAAACAAATTACACAGCGGGGCAGGTAGCCATTGGCGCACTGCTGGATGCAGTTCCTGATATTAATAATGTGGCAAATGTTACTGGTGAACAGATAGTCAGAATAGGATCACAGGATATGTCTGACGATGTATGGCTCACATTGGCAAAGCGGATAAATATATTGCTTGCCGATAGTAAAGTAGATGGTATTGTAATTACTCACGGAACCGATACCATGGAAGAAACTGCCTATTTTCTGAACCTTGTTGTGCATTCTGATAAACCGGTTGTTCTTGTTGGCGCAATGCGTCCTTCTACTGCAATAAGTGCAGATGGTCCATTGAATTTGTACAATGCAGTAGTTACTGCTTCTGCAAAAGAATCCATCGGTAAAGGAGTGCTTGTTGCCATGAATGGACTTATTCTGGAAGCTGGAGATGTATTGAAAACAAATACAATCAGTGTTGAGACTTTCCAATCTCCTAATTCCGGTGCATTGGGTTATGTATTTAATAGTAACGTGTTTTTTAATCGCATTCCTACCAGGAAGCATACTGTAAAGTCTGATTTTACAGTTGATAACCTGACAAAACTTCCTAAAGTGGGGATCATCTACAGCTATTCCAATGTAGAACCCGAAGCAGTTAATGCATTGATTGCTACAGGCTATAAAGGAATTGTTCACGCAGGAGTAGGGAATGGTAATATTCATAAGAATATTTTCCCTGAACTGATCAGAGCAAGAAAGGCCGGTATCCAGGTTGTTCGTTCATCAAGAGTGCCAACCGGTCCAAGTACATTGGATGCAGAAGTTAACGATGCTGAATATGGATTTGTAGCTTCTCAGGAACTTAACCCTCAGAAATCAAGGATACTGTTGATGCTGGCTCTTACAAAGACAAGCGACTGGAAACAGGTTCAAACTTATTTTAATGAATATTGATATGAAAAAGTATATACTATTATTGGGCGTATTGCTGTGTATGGCAGGTGTCAGGGCGCAGCAAGATAGTGAAATGCGTTCCTCAAAAAGCTTGTTTGAGGAAGTAACGGATATCAAGAAAAAGACTGATAAGTTCAACTTCTTTCTCAATATGAATGGTAGTTTTGATAATCAGTTCACTGACGGTACTCATGATATGAGTAAGTTCAATATGAGGCAATTCCGTATTGAGGCTAAGGGAAAAATAAACGATTGGCTGTCTTACCGATGGAGGCAACGTTTAAACCGGCCGAATACCGGCAGTGGTAACATTGATAACCTGCCTACTTCTATTGATGTGGCTGGAATTGGCGTAAAACTGACGGATGAGTTTTCTATGTTCATCGGAAAACAATGTGCAGCTTATGGAGGTATAGAGTTCGATCTGAATCCTATTGAGATCTATGAATACAGTGATATGATTGAGAATATGAGCAACTTCCTTACAGGGGTGAACTTTGCCTATAACCTTAGTGATAATCACCAGTTACAGCTCCAGATACTTAACAGTATGAATACTACTTTTGCAAACACTTACAATGTGGGAACAACTGGTGTCCGGCAGAGTCAGGCCCCTTTAGTTTATACACTGAACTGGAACGGCAGCTTTTTAGATAACGCATTTAAAACCCGTTGGTCAGCTTCCTTGATGAATGAAGCTAAAGGTAAGAATATGTACTATTATGCTCTGGGAAATGAATTTACACAAGGCAAATTCAATATGTTCTTTGATTTTATGTATTCTAATGAAGAGCTTGATCGTAATGGAACTATGAGTGGCATTACTAAATCACTCAAATATCAAAATGCGGTTAATGCCCAATACATGTCATTGGTTACGAAGCTGAATTACCGCTTTGCCCCCAGATGGAATGCATTTGTAGAAGGAATGTACGAAACAGCCTCTCTTAAAAACAATTTGAAAGATATAAATACGGGGAATATAGATTTTTATAAAGGCAAGTATCGCACTTCTTACGGATATTTTGCCGGCTTAGAATATTATCCAATGGAGTCTAACCTGCATTTTTTCCTAACTTATGTGGGTCGGAATTACATATATTCAAAAAGCGCAAAGTTTCTTGGCTCTCATAACTCTAATACAGACAGAGTATCTTTAGGGTTTATTTATCAGCTGCAAATGTTTTAATGCAAATGTTTCCAATGTTGTAGCGATATAAATAGATGATATAGAAAAGGCAGTCAATTAATGGCTGCCTTTTCTGTATCTAATTCTTTATCATTTTTGCAATAGTTTTTATATTTCTTATTGACTTTATGAATTCATCCTGCTCTTTAAGTGTAGCAACTTTAACGACATAAGTCTGCATCTCACATTCTTCGCCTTCATTTGTATATCTTATGATGAAAGGATATTGCAGGCATTCGCATGGCAGCAATTTTATCGTGAAGCCTCCTTTATTGCTTAGTTTACCTTCGTTTGGATTGGAGATACTCACTCCTGTGTTTTTGTCGTACATCTCTAAATATGAATAGGCGTTTTTGAATGAACAGACCAATGTGTCGTTTCTTCTCTCAAAATTGCCTATGTTATATTCTATGCTATCGGTGCCAACGCATTCAAAATTGAATAGACTTTTACCGTTGGCCGACAAGAAAATATAGCCCCAGTTACAATCTCCTGGAAGCAGATTCATGTCGTTACAGTAACCCTCGTTTTCTGTTCCCAGAAATTGCAGAAACGTTCCGGCATACTCTTTTTGTTCCTTGTAGTAAGAATAGGCATTCCTAACGGGAAATTGCTTTGAATAGCGGACCAATATAGTATCAACCAATAGATTTGTCACTCTTTTATCTCTGTATCTGATAAATATATTTGAGCTGTCTTTTATCATCTGCAGCGTATAATTACGGATCTCATTATATTGCTTAAGCGATATGTTGGCGCTACCTATTGAAGACAATTCAAACTGAAAGATTGCCGAAGGAATGGCACTGAATAATTTATTTCTGAGAATCTTCTTTAACGAAGTGTTAGGAATGGCAGTTTTTGCAGATGTACTATCCACATTAAAGGTTGCATTTACATTCTCCAGTGACGAGTTTAAGAATGCAACATGCTGATTCATGTGCAGATGATAGTTCTTTGCCATCCTGCTTCTTACTTCTTTTACTTTTGTTTCAGGGTTTGTACAGCCACACAATAGTGTTAATGCAATAATCCCCCATATTCTGTAGATGCAAATAGATCTCATCATTAGTGATCGGGTTTTTAAATAAAATAACAATATGTTATTCAAAATGTTTTCTGTTTATTTTATTCTTAATTAATTTTATGGGAGATAAAAAATAATCCCAGGATAATTTTTATCCTGGGATTATTTTCGCAAAAGTATGAGTGAAAATCATGCAAATCTATTTTCTTCCATCTTTTCCTTGTTTTCTGTTATTATTATCTCTTTTCTGGTCTTTTCCTTGTTCATTATAATTTTTGTTTTTATTACTCCGGTTATTATAATCTCTACCCTGATGTTTATTAACAGGTAATGGGTCCCTCATTAAATTGCCAGGATAAACATTTCTTTTCTTACCTCCAATTTTAGGATTCTTGTGAACTTTATAATCATTATATGTATCCCTCCAATACACATTCTCATTATTCATTCTTTGTTTAAAATTCCTGAATTTAGCGGATCCCGGTTTAATTCCATGTCTTTTTGCTAAATTACCCCAACCTTTTCTACCGCCATACATGTGATAATTATCGTATATGGTATTGATTGGTACATTTAAAAAGCGGCTCAGTTCTATTGCTAATACAACATCTCCCCAGTTCATATTAAAGCCCATATAAAGTTCGTTTAACTTTTGCAGAGGAATGCCATAATGATTATAATACAAACTTGAAACCTGAGAATTAGAATAATTTCTGTTATAATTTGAAATAGAGAGGGAAAAATTACCGTAATCATTCTGCGCCTGTATGCCAATTGACGCAGCAGCCATTACTAATACTAAAAATATTTTTCTCATAATGTTGATGTTTTAATTTAATATTATAACCTCAAAGGCTAAATTTATCGATAATGGTTAAGATGGATGTTTTTTAATCTTTATCTATCTCTATCCCTGTCTCTATCTCTTTCTTGTCGGGTACGTTTATCAAAATCATAATTTCTACTATCCCGTATAGAATTACTGTCTGATGTTAATCTGGTAACACGATTATTCTCAAACCAAACTGTAAAAGACCTGATTGATTCCGAACGAGAAGAACTTCTAACTCTGTATTGCCATATTTCTTCTGATCCGTTAAGTTGTTGGTTGTTTGGGCTCCCTAAAATATTTAATACTTCATTTTTAGACATGCCAGTTTGTATTTGTCTTGTTTGACGAACAGATACTGCTGAAGATCCACAAGACAATAATACTGTTGTTAGGCAAAGTAAGAATAATACTCTTTTCATAATGTTGATGTTTGATTAATTGGTTTACTCATGTTATCTATAACATTATTAATGCAAAAGATGGATGTCTAGTTCAATTTGAAGAAATGTTTTACATATAATTAATGCTGTATCTCTCTCATTTCTTACATCTTACTGATTTAGGGTATTTTAATGAAGGAGTTATGAAAACCACTAATGCTTACCTCTCTCAAGTATAGAACTGTGATTTATCTGACTAAGAAAGAGGCCTAACGTTTGGCAAAACAATGGGGACTGGAGATGAAGTATTGAATTTGATTTTATAAACTCTGGTTAAACATTTCTTTTTAGACCCCCATCTAAGGATGTGTTTGATGTATATCTAAGTACTCTTTTGATATATATCAAGCATGGTCTTAGATATATATCAAACACAATTTGTTTTTGGTTTAATTTTATAATGTAAGGAAGAATATTTTAGTTATCTTCTTCTCTCTATCGGCATAGGTCTGTTGTTATGGTCTCTGCTCGGAGTAGCATTGTCTGTGTAACTTGATGTTAATCCGGTAACTCTGTTGTCTCCAAACCAAACAAAATAGAATTTAGTCTCAGTAAGACCTGTTAACTCATATTTCCATATTTCTTCTGCATCATGAAATTGTCTGTCCTTTGGCACTCCTAAAAGGTCTAGAACTTCATTCTTAGACATGCCATTTTCTATCAGCATTGTTTTACGCATAAAGTCTGAAGTAGAAGCACAGGAAAACAACAATGTTGTTAAGCAAAGTAATAATATTTTCTTCATCATAGTCTTATCTTTTTTTGTTTATTATGTTTTTAATATAAAACTCAGAGAGGTTACAAAGTAAATATTTTTATTTTGAATAAAGACCGGGGAACTGATTTTTATTTTGACTTATTAATAATTCTGATGAACAACCCGAATAGAATGTTTGCTGAATCTGAATAATCATTAAATAGACAATGCTTTTTTTAACAAAAAGAGGTCTTAAAGTGTTCTATATTTAAGTTCTATAGAATAGCACTCTGATTTTTCTTTAACCAATAGAGGAATAAAGATGAAAAAAGTATTTTTTCTCTTAGCTGTGGTATCTTTTGCTGTTGTATGTGTTGCTCAGAACGGAGAAAAGAATTTAAGACAGTATGGATACTGGGATAACTGGTTTATACAGGGACAACTGGGCGGGCAGTATACTTTCAGTGAGTGCCAGCAGTATTCTTCTTTTTCTGGAAAGTTAAGCACTACAGCTGCTTTGAATGTGGGTAAATACTTTTCTCCGGAAGCGGGGGCTCGCATTCAATTGGGAGGATGGACTTCGAAGAATAATTTAGCAGGCAGCATATACAATGTGAAGTACTTCAATGCCAATATAGATGCGCTGTTTAACATGACAAACATATTCACACCTTATAAGGAGGGTAGGGTATTTAATCTTATAGGTATTCTGGGTGCAGGGTTTGTGCATACTTTTCAGGATTCAAAGGTGAATGTAACTACAGAATACCAACCGGATTTGCATACTTTGCAGAAAACAAACAGTGGGTCTATACGGATTGGGTTGCAGGCGGACTTCAGACTGAGCAATGCATGGAGCCTGAATGTGGAAGCTAACGGGAATTTACTGCGTGACGATTTTAATGGTCAGGAGAAGTATTTAGCAAACAATGATGCTACATTGAATGTGTTGGCGGGCATTACTTATCGATTTAACAAAAGGGGGTTTGCTACTGTAGAGGCTTTCGATCCTGTGTTTATTCAGTCTTTGAATGATCAGAATAACATGCTGAGGCTTCAGGTGAAAGAGTATAAAGCTTGCTGCGAGAATAAACAACTGGTTCCCGAATCTAAGACCAATAGTGTGGAAATGCCGGTAGAAAATGACACAACTCTGATTTCTGTGATTGTTTTCCCTATAGGAAAGACCAATATTGAAATTGAACAGGATGCGAATCTGTATAACGTGGCTCGGTATATGAAGCAGCATCCTCAAAAGAAGATAACAATTGTAAGTTATACAGATACGGAGGCAAGTACGGCCGATATTAAACTTAAGGTCAGTGAAAAGCGCACTGCAGCTGTGTATATGGCGCTTATTGAGAAATTTGAAATTCCAGGAAGTCGTTTAACAATCGTAAATTATAGCGGCAGGCAACAACCTTTCCATATAAACAATGTGTGGAACACAATAAACATCTACACTTCAAAATAAAGGGGCACTAAAAAAATATTGTTAAGCCAATCGTGACTTATTGTACCTTTTGTTCATATATTTAATTCTATTGATTATGAGTGATAAGTATCCAACCTTCAATCGGCATCCCGCTGTGGCAGGTCAATTCTATCCTGCAAATCCAGATGTGTTGCAACAAGAGCTTTCCGCACTTTTCGCAGAAGCCGCACCTAAGCAATATCAAAATGTAAGGGCTATCATAAGTCCTCATGCCGGGTATGTATTTTCCGGGGTAATAGCTGCTTCGGCTTTCAATCAGATTGATGATAGCGTTGATTATAAGCGCGTTTTTGTAATTGCTTCATCTCATCAGGCTTACTTTGAGGGAGCTTCGGTCTATTGCGATGGCGATTTTTTAATGCCTTACGGGAAAGAGGAAGTGGATGCAGAATTTGGAAAGATTCTTGTGGCTAATTACCCGGAACTTTTCTCCGATGACAGATCGTCTCATTTGAATGAGCATAGCATTGAGGTGCAACTTCCTTTTTTGCATTATGTGCTGAAAGGGAAATGCAAGATAGTGCCCATCATTCTGGGTACATCAGATCATGTGGTTTGCAGGCAGATTGCAGTGGCTTTGAAGCCTTATCTGAATGCGGATAACTTGTTTGTAGTTAGTTCCGATTTCTCTCATTATCCTAATTACGAGAATGCCAAAGCGGTCGATTTGGCTACCAAACAGGCAATCGCCTCCAATAATCCAAAGCATTTATTGTCTGCCTTGGCTGAGAACATGGGTAAGCATATACCTCATTTATCTACCAGTCTGTGTGGCTGGACTTCGGTACTTACATTGCTTTACATGACCGAAAACAATGAATTGTTCAGCTATAAAGGAATCAAATATTGCAATTCCGGTGATTCGCCTATTTATGGCGACCATGATAAAGTAGTGGGTTACTGGGCAATTGCATTGACGGAGAAGGTTGCAGATAAAGAAGAGTTCATTCTTTCGGAAGATGATAAGCAACTGTTGTTGCAGGAAGCAAGGCGGTCTATTGAAAATCTATTTTGGAATGTGGAACGACCTGCATTGGATATTGATCATTGCTCCCCGGTTCTAAGAACAAAATGTGGGGCTTTTGTATCCCTGCATAAGGATGGTAATTTGCGTGGATGCATTGGGCAAATGGTGGGCGATAAACCCTTGATAAAGGTAGTGCGGGATAAAGCGGTTTGGGCAGCAATAAACGATTCCCGCTTTCCTTCGGTAACTGAGGATGAGCTGGATGATATCAATATTGAGATATCAGTGCTATCTCCTTTGCGAAAGATTCACGATATATCTGAAATAGAGTTGGGTGTGCATGGAATATACATATCGCAAGGGTACTTTAGCGGAGTCTTTTTGCCTCAGGTAGCTACCGAAACCGGCTGGGACAAGGAGACCTTCCTCGGACACTGTGCCCGCGATAAAGCCGGCATTGGATGGGATGGCTGGAAGAATGCCGATATTTACATCTTTACTGCTACGATATTTGGAGAGAAAGAATAATGCTTGTACTTATTTGATAAATTATTAGTTGTATTTCTATAATGGAACTTTTGGGAGAATTTATTTCGTGGGGTTGACAACCTTTAATGAAATGGAATAGTAAATCACCCTTCAATATGCGACTTGAAATAAAATGAATGCGAAGCTAATATACAGCTTCGCATTCATTTTATTTCAAGTCCTTTATTCCCAAACTCCGGCAATGGGTTTACTACAGAAATTACACTTCCCTTCGTAAACATAATTTTTTGATACAGCAAAGCAATTGCGGTGTATTATTGTGCGCCCGCAGTGCGGACAGAATGTGTTTTCATTGTCGAGGCTAGGGATATTGCCTACATAAACAAACTTAATTCCGGCTTTTTCGGCAATATCTTTTGCCTGGATAAGTAATGATTCTGGTGTAGGGGGCAGATTTGTTAACTTGTAGTTTGGGAAAAACCGGCTAAAGTGAAGTGGAGTTTCCGTGAAGCCATTCTTTGCCAGCCAATCACACATCTTTTCAATCATGTCAATATTGTCGGTGTAGGTAGGAACTATCAGATTGGTGATCTCTAGCCAGACACCTTTTTCTTTCAACGTTTTTAGTGTATTGAGTACCGGTTGAAGTTGTCCGCCATCCAGTTTACGATAAATGGCATCATCGAAACATTTCAGGTCGATATTTGCAGCATCAAGATAGGGGCAAAGGTCGAGTAGCGGTTGTTGGTTGATGTAACCGTTGGATATAAAAACAGTTCTCAGCCCTTTTTCGTGCGCTATCTTTGCAGTGTCATACATATATTCGTAAAAAACCGTTGGTTCGGTATAGGTAAAAGCAATTAACTTTGTGTGGTGAGCAATAGCCTGTTCCACCACCTCGCCGGGCATCAAGTCATAATGATCCAGTTCTCGCGGTGATGCTTGCGATATTTGCCAATTCTGACAATTGAGACAGCGGAAATTGCATCCGGCAGTAGCCAACGAGTAAACCCTTTCACCGGGAAGGAAGTGAAAAAGCGGTTTCTTTTCAATAGGGTCAATACTTATTGAGCAAGGATTGCCATAGGCAATGGAGTAAAGATCGCCCCCAATGTTCACTCTGGTTTTACAAAGCCCTATTCCTCCTTCATGAATCAAACAGTTATGTGGGCAGATGTGACAACGAACGCTGTTTCCTTTCGTCTTTTCCTGATAAAGCGAAAGCTTGTGCCATTTCCCTAAATTCATTGTTCTTGTATTAAAGGTTATCATTTGAAAGTTGGTGCCTTTCTATATAACGATCTAAATAACAAAGTGTTTTTGAAGGCTGAATTATAAAACAAATTAATTGTTGGTTTTTGATCCCATAATTGATATACTATTATTATGGCACCGACACGGAATAGATCGTGGTTCAGGAATTATTGGCATCAGATGAAAGAGTGGGCTCACAAAAAACTGAATCCATTTAAGGATTTACATCTTATTTTATTGGGGAGTGGTATAAATGTGGCGCAAGATATAAAAAATAAAAATCGCAAACGGCCTATAATTAGCTATTTGCGACTTTATTTTGTGATCCCGATGCGATTCGAACGCATGACCCACGCCTTAGAAGGGCGTTGCTCTATCCAGCTGAGCTACGGAACCATTCCTTAAATGCGCTGCAAAGGTACGATAATTTGTGAAAACTCAAAACGTTTTGCGAACTTTTTTTTATCTTTTGTGTGCTGTATTGTAGCTACAGCACTCGTGTTTGCCTGTGGACCCGGTTTAATAAATGGGATTTATTATACTTAAAATCTCTGTCAGTAAATTAGTTAGATGTTTAATGAACCCTTCTTTTTATAGTGTGAAATGTTCAATAAAAAACTTCATTACCATTAATAAAAGAACAGTAAAATTAGCCTTTATGAATATAGTAGAATTAGAAATTCATTGATATAGGCAACAAGAGTGTCGTTGCTGGTATAATTGATGCGATAACAATATTGAAAGCAATGATAGCAAGATTCAATAATCTGTAGAGCGAAGATAAATAAGCGCGGAAAAATGTCCCTTCTTTTTTGTTTTTATAGGGGGTGAATATAAATTCCCCGCGCTTCATTATCAGTTGTTTAATCTTAAAAATAAAATAGTAAGACAGAATATAACCAGAAGTTTTGTTCTCGCTTTCTCTGATTCGTAGTTAAAATGTGTTTCTTCGCTGATTGTCAGACTTTAATAGAGGTTGTTTTTATGCCAAAATAAAGCGGTTATTTCTAAAAGTAAACAAATTATAGATGCTTTTATTCCTTTCTTTAAAGATTAATCTGTGTTATGCATTTATGTTTGATACGTAAATTCCATTTATGCAGGTGTTTATACATGCTAATGTTTTATGTAAAATATTATATATAAGAATAATTGTATTTTACATCAATAGCCTCTTTTAATTAAAATCTTATTTTAATTAAAAGAGGCTATCCCAATAAATATTGAGACAGCCTCTTTTAGTTTTAAGAACTTGTTTAGTTCTACATATTGGATATAAAATCCTATATAATATTAGTGTTTGTTATTCAATTTTTTAAAAGCTGCATGCTTGAATGCGTTAATAAGACTAACGCGTTTGTAGAATTTCTTATAAAGGTCTGCGTTTGAATCTTCACTGATAATTATTTTGCCATTTGTAAGCGTTGCTTTTTCAAAGTCCAGCTTAAGGATATTGCCATTGCTCATAAATTCGGATAGATCTAACTGTAACATGTTTGTGTAATCATCCGCAGAGTTTAACTGGACACTATCTTTTGCTGTTGCAATAAATTTAAGATCTTTGTTTACGATAAGTGCTATAGGGGTAATTGTTCCTGAAGCGTTGGTATAATTACCCGATAAGTAGAAAACAGGTGAATTGCCAGCATCCTTTTTATTTGATTGAATTTGAATGGTAATCTTATCGTAAATGCCTGGTTGAAGATCAATATTACCTAATAGTGAGCTTGCATTAAATAGGTCTACCAATTTGGAACCTTTAAATTTTAATTCAGTTTCAAACGAGGAGTGTATTGAGTCTCCTTGTGATTGTTTTGCTGAAAGATGAACTCTCGAAACATACATCTGACAAGTATCCCATTTTAATGTACCTGCTGTTACAGCTTTTGTGTTAGATCCAAATGAATAAGTGTTGTTGACTGCCTGAAGCTGAACTCCCAAAGAACTGTCTGTTTTTGAAGAGATATCGGAATCATTCTGGCATGATGAAAAGATCATTCCAGTTGCAGCTACCATTAGTGCGAAAATCTTAAAAGTTCTCATAATTTAAAAAGTTTAGTTGTAGAAATTCATGCTCAACCCGTGTCTCAGAAAGACTTTTGTTTATTTAACTTAACTGCATACCTAGGTCTATTAATCTATGCAAAAATAAGATTAATTCCCAAAACTCAAAATTTTTATGAGGTCTTTATTTATCTCTTGCACATCGATTTATAGTCACAATACTCACATTTACTTACGAACTCTGTTTGGCTAAATGGCTCTTTAGGATTAAAAATCTCAGCAAGCAATTGAGTTAGCGATTCACGGAACTCTTCTTCATAGGGCGTAAAATCTTCCACAAATACTTTATTGTTCCGTTGGCCCATTTCTATGTATGGTTTGTAATCCGCGGATGCTGCCTGATGAATATAGAGCAGGGAAGGGGCAACCTTCAATTCCTGCCGGCGGGTCATGATGGCAGCATAGAGGAATGTCTGGAATATATAGTTGGGACGAGACTCTGCGGGCGTGAACAGTGCGGCAATGTTTGCAGCTGCCTTGGGTGAACCTCCTGTTTTGTAATCGACAATGCGCAGGGTACCGTCTTTGCTGTCCATACGGTCAATGGTTCCCCCTATTCTTGAAAGGATGTCTCCTTTGGGAGTAGGGATGGCGATATCCTCGCTTACTTTTTCTTCCATGCCCACCAAGGTGAAGGGTGCGTATTCCTTGTCGTTGCGCAGGAGCTGACGGAGGTAAGAGGCAATAACTTTGGAGTTGACCAACTGTACACCGTTGTATTCAGGTTTCTCGGTAATGGCAACCTTAAAGAATTCTTCCTTGAATGCCTTGTCCACATAATCCTGTAACTTCACATCATTGCGGATAAGTTGCTCCAGTTGTTCCTTGTTTACCACATTTCCATGCTCTTTAAAGTCTATATAAACTAGTTCTGCCGAACGGTGAAAGATGGTTCCAAACATGGCGGAATCAATCTCGGAGCTCACTTCGGGCTTTGGTCTTAGTTTGGCCACGTAGGTGTAGTAAAACTTCAACCGGCAATCCATGTAGGTGTTCAGCGCGGAAGGAGATAACTGTGCTTTTTTATTGCAGCGAACATCATAGAAATCCTGCAGACGCTTCATTACGTCCGGAGTTTTCTTTATCGTTATCTCTGCGGTAGTCTGGGGAGACTGTCCTGCTTCAAGGTATTCGCGGGTGATGTCATGCGGCCATTCAATGAGAAATTGCAGCATGAAGCGCGACCACTCGCCTCGGTTTAGTCCGTCACTCGAGGTGTTGTACATCAGCGTAATGTTCTCCGCACGTTGCATCAGGCGATAGAAATAATAAGCGTATACAGCATTCTTGTGTTCAATGGTTGTCATTCCAAAAGCCTTGCGGAGGTTGTAAGGGATGAACGAGGAGTCGCCGCTGCCTTTGGGCAGTTGTCCTTCGTTGAGCGACATCATTACCAGATTTTTAAAGTCGAGGTTACGGGTTTCGAGCACACCCATTACCTGCATACCAATGGCTGGTTCTCCGTGGAAGGGAATGTTTGCAGATGTTAAAACCTTGTTCAGTAATCGTTTAAAGGTATCTGTCTGAACCGTAAGATCACCACTCTCAATGAGACTGCCAAGGCGGTTGATGAGGGTGAATGCCTTGAAGAGTGATTCGCGGTAGAGCTGATTAAATACATCATCGCTTCCTTTTTCCGTGTGATAGATTTTGGCTATCTCTTTGAGTGCATCCGTAAGATAGCGGCACAACTCCATGTTGCTAAGCTGTGGGGTAAATAGCACACTGAGAAACTCGTCCTGTTTCAGCTCGGAGGGTAGAGGATAGAAACGGTTCTTTCCGGTAAGGTCCTTCTCCAATGCATCGGCTTTGGGGGATAGCTGACGGGTATATGGATGTTTCAGCACGGATTGCACGGCAGCATAGGCATATCTTCCAGTCTCGGGACGGAAACCAACAGTTTGTAGCTCTAGTAAAGCAGTAATAAAACTGTGAACGGGAGTCTGAGCCAGAGGGAATCCCATTGTAATATTTACATGCTTCACGCTATCGGGAATGGAATGCAGCACGGGCAGCAGTAAGGTTTCGTTGCAGAGCACCACTGCGCTATCCGATTCTTTTCCTATTACGTTCTCACGTATCCAGTCCGGAAGGAAGCGCGCTTGTGCGTTCTCGGTAGAGGATGCTATAAACCGCACCTTCTTTGGCTGATTCATCTTGTTGAAGGTTACTCCGCTCAGGGCAGAAGGAAACTCTTTCAGGTTACGGCGGATAAATTCTCCCGCCTCATGATTCATGGCTTCGGTATAAAACACGTCATAGTCCCAGTAAAACAGCGCCTTGTTTGCGTCACGAAGCAACTGGAAGAACTTTGTTTCCACCTTGTTTAGTACGTTGAACCCCACAAACACATAGGTATCATATTTCATCTGCGCGGCATCCAACTGCTCAATAACCGAACGGTAGAGCATTCCTTCGTAGGCGATATTCTGATTGGTCAGTGATTCTTTATAACGATTGTAGATAGAGCCCAGCACATCCCACAAGGAAATGAATTTCTCTTTCAGAGCGGTGCGTTTTTCAATGGAGAAGTTTTGGAAAAACTGCTGAATGGCTGCCTCCTGATCCTCGCTGAGGAAATCGAAACCATCCATCATATTCTTTAAGTCCTGCAGATTGCTGAACAACTTGCCGGCATCCACCAGATTCTTGTCGGCATCATCAAAGTCACTAATCAGCAGTTCGCCCCAGAAGTAAAACTCATCCAGCGTTTCCTCGCTCTTTGTCTCTTCCCGGAATATCTTGTAAAGCTCGCAAACCAGCTTGATAGGGTCGCCCAACTTCAAAGGATTTTTGCTCCGTTGTGCCGAGAGTTGCTGAAACAATTCGCTAATGCTGAGATAAGCCGGCGACCAGATGGGGCGATTAGCCTCATCCGCCAGGTGTTCATTGAAGAATAATCCTGCCCGCTTATTAGGGAAAATCACTGCCACACGTGATAGATCGGCTCCGTGCCTTTTATATAAGTTTTTTGCAACGAGACTTAAGAATGTTTCCATCGTTTGTTTCTTTGTTTTCTCTACACTATTTTTATATGAAGTGTAGACTATATTTTCATAAGGTGTACACCTTATTTTATTTTACTCTACTCTTGTTTTTGAATATCCGGCGTTATCTTTGCTTAACTCCCGCCGGGTTTTTCCTTAGCTATACTCAATTTAAACTTTATTTTCGGTCTTTTACACATAGAATATAAAATAGCTTTCTATGTTATTTTAGCATATCCATTACATACTAAATAAAAAAACAGAGATGAATTTTTATAAAAAATGTTTTTTGCTATCAGTCTGATTCTTGTCTGTATAGATTTTAGGCTCAAAAATATAGATCATTCTCCATTTTTGCAAGTATTCGTCAATAAACATTTATATTTTAATATGTACTATCTATGCCTTATATCTTAAAGGATGTTTTCTTTTAGTCTTTTCTATTTGATGTTTCAACTTCTATTTTCTACTATTCAGTAAATTAAAAATGGTAGGTGAAAATTTTACGATTTAATTTTGCCTTGAATTTTAAATTAGGTAGATATGAAATATTTTTTTTTAGTTATTACATTATTCATTTTATGTAGCTGCACGCATAATAAAGAACAAGCAAATTTGGTACAAAAGAGAACATTACCGATTTATGTTCTGCACAAAGAGTCAATAACAATGTACTCTGATTATCCTGCTAGAATTGAAGGAAAGACTAATGTAGATATTCGTTCTCAAATAGAAGGATATATAAAAAAGATTCTGGTTGAAGAAGGTTCTTTTGTGAGAATTGGGCAACCTTTATTTAAAATTGATGATCGTTTATGTCTAGAGCAGGTTAATTCCTCAAAAGCAAATCTGGCAGCAGCTCAGGCTGCTTTACTTTCTGCTAAATTAGAAGTTGAAAAGCAAACATTGCTATTCAAAAATAAAGTAAATTCTGAATTCCAGTTGCGAGTTTCCAAAGTACAATATGAAACAGCTAAAGCTAATGTTGCTCAACAAAAGTCAGCATTAAAAACAGCAAAAATTAATTTAGATTTTACTCTTGTAAAGGCTCCGGTCAGTGGTTTCCTGGGAAAAATACCTAAACGGATAGGAAACCTTGTTTCCAGAACAGATGTACTTACTACCCTTTCTGATATAAGTGAAGTATATGCGTATTTTTCGATAACGGAAAAAGATTTTCTTCAATTTAATACAATGTATTCCGGCAGAAATATTTTTGAAAAGATTTCAAAGGTTTCGCAAGTATCATTGTCATTGGCTGATGGTAGTAAATATTCTTGTTCAGGAAAAATACAAATGATTAATGGAGAATTTGATTCCAGTACTGGTTCTATAAGCCTGCGAGCAGTATTTAAAAACCCACAAAGCCTGCTTAGAACGGGTAATACAGGAAGAATTGTAATTCCACATCTTGAAAGTGGTGTAATATTGGTTCCGGTTCTTTCAACTCTTGATGTACAAGATAAAATTCAGGTAGTTCGTTTAAATAGAAATAATAAAGCTGAACGTATAGCTATAACTGTAAGTGGCAAGCAGGGAGATTATTATGTCGTAAAATCAGGTTTAAATATTGGAGATAAGATTGTATTAAAAGAAGTTGAGAGCGTTAACGACGGAGATTTCATTCAACCTGAATTAAAAAAGTAAAGAAAGAATATGATAAAGAAAATTATAAAACGTCCTGTACTAGCTACGGTCGTTTCTATTATACTCGTACTTTTGGGGATAATAAGCCTTACAAAATTACCTGTAACCCGTTTTCCCGATATTGCACCTCCCACAGTTAGTGTATCAGGAACTTATCCTGGTGGAAATAGTGAAAGTGTAATCCGTTCTGTCATAATACCTCTGGAGGAGTCTATTAATGGGGTTGAGGGTATGGACTATATGACATCTTCAGCTGGAGACGATGGTAGCTTTTCGACCACAATAGTTTTTAAACTTGGAACTAATCCTGACCTTGCAGCTGTAAATGTTCAAAATAGAGTATCGCAAGTAAATAGTCAGATTCCGTCTGAGGTTTTACAAGCTGGTATAACAACCTCAAAGAGGCAAAATAGCAGTATAATGATGCTTAGTCTTACTAGTAATGATAAGAATAAATATGATGAGTTGTTTTTACAGAATTATGCGAAAATAAACTTGATTCCAGCTTTAAAAAGAATACAAGGAATTGGTGAAGTTGAATTATTCGGAACTAAGGATTATTCTATGCGAATATGGCTGGATCCTCAAAAACTAACAGCTAATGATCTTACACCTGCCGATATTATGACGGCTATTGGCAATTCTAGTTTTGAATCATCCCCTGGAAAATTGGGGGTTGAATCAAAAGCTCCAATGCAATATGTAATCAAATATTCCGGAAAATTGAACACTCCAGACAAATTCGAGCGGATTGTTCTTAAGGCAAAAGGAGATGGGGCAATACTCAGACTTAAAGATGTTGCTAGAATAGAATTTGGCTCATCTTCATATGACAGTGATACAAAGGAAAATGGAAATCCAGCCATAACTTTGAGTATTTTACAGGTAAGTGGTTCTAATGCTAATATTATTGAAACTGAGGTACGGAATTCTCTTATGAAAATGAAGCAGGATTTTCCAAAAGGAATAGATTATAATATCATTTCGAGTTCAAAAGAAAAACTAGATCAATCAATCAGTCAGGTAAAGAAAACTTTTATAGAAGCTTTTATTTTGGTCTTTATTGTCGTTTTTCTTTTTTTACAGGATATACGTTCAACTATAATTCCCGCCATTGCTGTCCCAGTATCTATTGTTGGTACTTTTTTCTTTTTACAGTTTCTCGGTTTTTCTATAAATGTATTAACTCTTTTTGCTTTAGTGTTAGCTATTGGTATTGTGGTTGATGACGCAATTGTGGTAGTTGAAGCAGTACATTCAAAAATGGAACATTCAAAAATGAAGGGAAAAGATGCTACGACTGCTGCAATGAGTGAAATATCTGGAGTAATTATTTCTATAACACTGGTTATGTGTGCAGTATTTCTTCCCGTAGGCTTTATGGAAGGACCTGCAGGCATTTTTTACAAACAATTTGCTTTCACTCTGGTCTTTGCTATACTTATATCTGCATTAAATGCACTTACATTAAGTCCGGCATTATGTGCTCTTTTGCTTAAAAACAAAAGAAATAGTATTATTATAAATGATAATTTTAAAAAACGCTTTTTCTATGCATTTAATGTTAGCTTCAAGAATCTAACTGAAAGGTATCAGAAAATAGTTTGTTTTTCTTTAAAAAATAAGTGGCTGTCTATGGTCGCATTAGCATTAATAAGCATCGTTGCATTTTTCTTAATGAATAAATCTTCAAGAGATTTTGTTCCAATGGAAGATGATGGTTTTATTACGTATTCTTTGTCTCTTCCTGCAGGTACTAATCTACAGCATACTACTGCCGCTCTTAATAGAGTTGATAGTGTTATTAAAAGAATGCCTGCTGTTAAAACAGTTACCAGTATTTCAGGTTTTAACATGCTTAGCAATAGTACTGGACCATCTTATGCAACCGGCTTTATATGCTTAAAGCCTAAGGAAGATCGAGGTGATATTAAATATATAGAACAAGTTCTTGAAACATTGAATACCCGTTTGGAAACCGTAAAAACTGGAGATCTCAGCCTTTTCCGTTCCCCACCCGTTG
Source organism: Bacteroidaceae bacterium (assembly GCA_963667395.2). Classification (GTDB taxonomy): domain Bacteria; phylum Bacteroidota; class Bacteroidia; order Bacteroidales; family Bacteroidaceae; genus Bacteroides. The sequence goes on along the minus strand of CAXXJL010000001.1, from coordinate 1,151,536 downwards.
ATGGCTTTGGAAATGTAAGTGGTGCTGAACTGGTTATTCAGGATAAAACTGGAGGCAGCCTTGATAAATTCAGTAAGGTATCCCAAAATATTGTTGCAGAACTAAATAAAGATCCTTCAGTATCAACTGCTTTTACTACTTTTAGAAGTAATTTCCCTCAATTTGAGATTGAAGTCGATGAAGACAAGGCTTTTCAGTTAAATACTACTCCTAAAGATGTATTAAATACCTTGTCTCTTTTTTATGGTGGTGGACAAGCTGGAGATTTTATTCGCTTTGGCAAATTTTATAGAGTGAACATAAAAGCAGAAGGAGAGTATCGCATGGATGAACAATCTTTGAGTCAGGTTTTTGTGAAAAATTCTAAGAGTGAAATGATTCCTATAAGTACTCTTGTTAAGCTAAAGAAAGTTTATGGACCTGAAACTATAAGCAGATATAACTTATTTAATAGTATAACAGTAAATATTCTTCCTAAATCAGGGTATGGTAATGGACAGTTAATGGAAAATGCCGAGAAAATAATAAGAGCAAAACTTCCAAGTGGCTATGGATTTGAATGGAGTGGGTTGAGTAGAGAGGAGAAAAAGTCGGGCAGTCAGATGTTTTTTATTTTTGGCCTTTGTATCATGTTCACTTACTTTTTGCTTGCTGCTCAATATGAAAGTTACATTTTGCCTTTTGCGGTAATATTTTCTATACCAACAGGTGTATTGGGTGTATTTATGAGTATAGGGATAGCAGGAATAACGAATAATATTTATGTTCAAATAGGACTTATTATGCTGGTAGGATTATTGGCTAAAAATGCTATTCTTATAGTAGAATTTGCTTCTCAGTCAAGAAAAAGAGGTGTACCCATAGCAGTAGCAGCTCTTGCAGGTGCACGTCAAAGATTTCGTCCTATTTTAATGACCTCACTTGCATTTATCATAGGTTTGGTACCTCTTGTTTTTGCAGTAGGACCAGCTGCTGTGGGGAATCATTCCATCAGTATAGGTACAATTGGTGGAATGCTTGCGGGAGTAGTCTTGGGATTATTGTTTATTCCTGTTCTATATGTATTATTCCAGTTATTACATGAAATACTAACAGGAAAAAGATAATAATATTTTAAAATAAATCGATATGAAACTAAGATATATTATTTTATTGGGCTTTTCACTTTATCTTATGTCGTGTAAAGTCGGTGAAAACTATTATCATGCAAATTTAAATATGCCTGATAATTTTAGAAATGATAATACTGTAGAAATGGTTACCGATACTATAGTCCATTCTCCTCACTCCTTTTTCAGAAACAGGGAATTATTGACGCTTCTAGATTCCGCATTTGCAAGGAATAGCGACTTGCTTTTGGCTGTTAAGAACATTAGATCGGCAGAATTATCTTTAAAAGTAGCAAAGCTAAATTTCTTACCTGAAATTAATGCTCAGATAAATGGAAACTATACAAAATCATCTAAGAATAGTGCAATCGGACAATCAGGAGGTGACAGGGAATCCAAAGACTACTCCTTATCAGCTGGTCTTACATGGGACCTTGATATATGGGGAAAAATAAGAAGAGCTAAAGAAAGTGAATTGGCTGAATATTTGAAAACAAAAGAAGTACATAAGGCTGTCCAAACTAAACTTGTTTTGGATATAGCAAAAGGATATTATAATTTGTTAATGCTTGATGAACAGTTGAATGTTGCCAATCAGAGTAAAAATCTAAGTGATAGTACTCTATTTATTGTTAAGACACAGTACAAAATTGGAGATGCTAATTTATTAGGACTAAAGCAAGTTGAAGCTCAGTTAATAGAAAATAAGCTCTTGATTTCTCAGATAGAACAAAGTATCAGCATACAGGAAAATGCTTTAAGTGTACTTTGCGGTGATTATGCACATAAAGTTAATAGGAAAATGGCGTTAGATAGTGAGTTTTGTAATATACCATTGGATGGATATCCAGTGTCTATATTAGTTGCTAGACCTGATGTCCGAGCAGCGGAATTGGCTTTGCGTGGAGCTAATGCAAGAGTGGGAGTAGCACAAGCAGCAATGTACCCGGCACTAAAAATATCATTGACGGAAGGATTGAATAGCTTTACAACGTCTAATTGGTTTTCTATTCCTGCTTCACTCTTTGGAACTGCTTCAGGATGCATTACACAGCCTGTTTTTAATAGTGGAAGTTTAAAAGCAAAATATGAACAAGCTAAGATAGAAAGGGAAAAGGCCGTTATTGTCTTCAGACAATCGGTGATTGATGGATATTCGCAAGTATCTGATGCAATAATAAATAAGAAAGATATCGAAAAACAATATATCTTTGCAGTTGATAGGGAAAAAGCTTTGGAAGAAGGTGTCAACTCTTCTAATATATTATTCAAGGCTGGAAATATAAATTATTTAGATGTGATAACTGTTCAGTCAAACTACCTTCAGGCCCGATTACAGACTGCGCAATTATATATAAATAAAGCTTTATCAAACGTGCAACTTTATTATACACTTGGTGGAGGATGGCGATAAACAAAATAAAACAAGAATGCATAAATGAAAAAAATAATTGAGAAATATTCTAATTTATATTTAAAATTTGGGCTTACCATTTTTATTATGGTAACAATTTATGGGTTGAATTTTTTATTTAATCCTGAAAGTCTATATTGGAATTTATGGAAGAACTATACGCTGCTAGAAATAATATCGGATATTGGGTGCACTCTTATATTTTCATGGATTATAATAGACAATAGTTCGTTAATAAAATAGTATCAAGCTATGCTGCAATAGCAGCAAACTCAATAAGTTCTTTGAAAAGTTTGTCATTTAATCTCTTGTTTGGTCTAATGCCAGACACGCAAATAAATCTTTGAAGCAGGAATGCGTTGTGCATCATCGTTTTAAGTGAAGCCATCGAAAAGCTTATTCCTTTCTCTTTAGCAACGAGCTTTGCCACATTCACAGCTGTTAATGACGCATTAAAATTAAACTTCAGCTTAGATAGATTCCTTGCCTGACACTGGTTCAATCCGGTAAACTGCTTGGCGTCCCTAAAATTAAACTCAATCTGGAAACGAGTGCGATATGTTTCTATCACATCTTTACCGGAAAGATTGATATCGGTAGAGAAATAGAGTTTATGTCTTTTCCCGTTATCAGAAATCCAAATTACTAGTTTTACCATTTGTTTCAAGGATTTGGAATATGCTATTGTGGTATAAAGATTGCCTTTGTCTATATGTAGTAAATTGATCTTCTCAAACCTGTTTAAATCTAAGTTGGCAAAATCAATTTTGCTATCATATAGTTTTGGTCGCCCTCTTTTTCCTGTAGGTTGTTGCGTGGTTGGATAAAATAGAACAGCGTCATCACGAAAACGGGAAATTAGATGAAATCCGAGTTTGGCAAGGCCATCAGTGAAGTTCTTCTTGGAAAAATAAGCATCTGCAACAATGTATTTTGTGACACTCAGCAGTTTAGTTGCTTTTTCCTCAAGAACACCCAAATACCAACTTATAAGGTTTCCGTCATAATTTTCAAGAGTTATAGAATCAGGTGTTTGAACAGCTTCTAAGGATATGCAATCCTTGTGGTCAACATCAATCAAACCGATTCCTAAAATCTCTAGTCCTCGTTTTGCAGCGCCTGCACAGCCAGACCAGAAATAACCAATCCATGGAGTCTGTTTACCGGATTTGGAAATATAGCTTGGATCAATAGCTATGGCTTTCCTGGTTCCTGTCAGAATCCTTTTTGAAAGAGACAAGTTGAATGAAAGCCAGTCAAATTCCTTGGCTGAATTCATTCTAAAGCGTTGCTCACAGGAGTGACTGTATCTTCCTAGTTGAAGATAATTTATTCTTTGGGAGATTACCATATACAATAATAATGTTTCAATAATGAATTCTTTGAAACTTTTATTTAACTTTGTTTCCATTTCAGAAAGAACATCCTTACAGATATCCATATATTGGTTAAGTATGCTTGATTTTATCATATTTTCTATAGCGTCGAATACTATAAAAGTACTAAAAATTAGCGACTTAACCAATTTTTTCTATGACAAAAACCAAAGATAATGCCTTGTCTTACAAGGGGTTGATTAATTATTTAACGAAGTATTGAATAGAAACAAGTGTTTTTATTGCTTGGATATTAGAAAAATTTTATCCTTGGACAAAATCTCCAATAATAAGATTTGTAATTCAGACTCTGTTAATTGTTTGTACAGTCTTAGTAGCAATATCTTTGCAGGATGCTATTTTTTTACATATATTCAATGATAATAAAATGCCAGTAACAACGCAGGAGGCTTTAGAAGAATGGCAATTTTTCTTGATAATAATTATAGTATCTTTATTTGTTAGTGCAGTGCATACAAGTTCTTATTTATTAAGGAACTGGAAAAACTCCATATCTGAAGCTACAGAGCTAAGAGTAAAGACATTGGAGTTAAAGAATGTGGCAATGCAGGCTGAATTACAATCTTTGAAGATTCAGCTTGATCCACATTTTATGTTTAATAATTTTAGTACCCTTTCTGAATTGATCAATGAAGATGCAACATTGGCTAATGATTTTCTGGAAAATCTTTCACACGTATACCGCTATATGATTATAAATCAAAAAAAAGACTTAATCTCATTAAAAGAAGAAATTGCCTTTATTAAACAATATTATTATCTGATATATATTAGACATGGCGAAAATGTTCAGCTAAATATTACACTCAATAATGATGTGCTAAATTTGAATGTTCCTCCTATTTCCGTTCAGTTACTGGTGGAAAATGCAATTAAGCATAATATTGCAACGTTAAATAATCCTTTAATTATAAATATCTCCAGTGAAGACTCATTTCTTAAAGTTTGTAATAATCTTCAACGCATATCTAATTCTTTCCCTTCTACTGGTATTGGATTAAAAAATATAACTGATAGGTATAGCCTTTTATCGAGTGATAAATTGCCTGTGATACAAGAAACTGAAAATTGTTTTTGTGTAAGTTTACCCTTAATAAATTTTAATGCTTAAAACTATGAATATTTTAATTATTGAAGACGAAAAACATAATATATCCAGATTACAGCGAATTCTATCAGAAATTTCAACTGACTTTAAAGTCGTTGGTGTTCTTGGTACAGTTAGAGAAAGTATTGATTGGTTTATCAATGAACCAGCACCTGACGTCGTTTTAATGGATATTCGTTTAGCAGATGGATTAAGTTTTGATATTTTTGAAAAGGTAAAAGTTACTAGTCCTATAATTTTTACGACTAGCTATGATGAATATGCAGTAAGAGCTTTTAAAGTTAATAGTATTGATTATCTTCTAAAACCTATTGATAAAGAAGAGCTCCAGATAGCGTTAGATAAAGCAAAAGCTATAAAGAATACAAATTTATATCCGGATTTAGAACAAGTCCTCCAATTATTTAAAGGGCATAATACTATCTATAGAAAACGATTCTTAATCTCTCAATACGATGGCTATAAAACTATTTCGGTAGAAGATATAGATCATATATTCTCTGAAAATAAAATAACTTATTTGGTCACAAAAAAAAGGTGACAAGGACGTTCTTATGCAGACTTTGGAGGTTCTGGAAGATGAACTTAACCCGGATTTTTTTTTCCGGGTTAATCGTCAGTTTATAGTGAACGTGGATAGTATCGGTTTTATACGAAATAGTTTTAACGGGAAAATGAAAGTGATATTAAGAAAATATCCTTCTAAAGAGATTGTTGTTAGTAGAGAAAAAGTAATATTGCTAAAGAAATGGTTGAATAAATAGAATTTACCCAATCCTTTCAAGTTCACCATCATACACATACCACAAGTATCCGCAGATGTTCTTATATCCCATATCGGCCAGCAAGGAGATGTATCCCTGCACTTGCTCGTTATATTTTTTATTCTTCTTACCAAATTTGAAATCTACCACCACTACCTCGTCATTGTTCATCATTACACGGTCGGGACGACGTACCTCGAGCGAATCGTTCTCCTTGTAGATGATGGCACATTCGTTGAACAGCCGGTATGCACCCGAGTACCACTCCTGAACCATTGGATGGGAGAGTGCCTTTTCTGTTACCTTGCGTATGTTTTCCTCGGTTGCTTTGTCTGCTATTACGCCTTCAAAGAGTAAGCGATCGATGGCAGGCTGCACATCTTCCTTGGTATCAATGGCCGAGAAAAGTGTGTGAAGCAACTGACCGAGGTTAATGTATTTTGAATTGTCCTCACTTACGTCCTCACCTTTAATGAAGTCCGCCGAACGGTTCGACTGGCGGAACTCTATGTCGTGCCTGTTTGATTCAATCTGTACCGAAACACGGCTGGGGGCTGTAGTCAGCTTGTTGCTTGTAGCTTTTACCTCTTTTAGTTCCGACGGACAAAGTGTGCCAAACTCGTAAGGATCTTCCTCATTCCATTCCATAGAATCTTCCTTTGTAACCGACTGTAGCGATTGACAAAGCAGCTCTGACACCGTACTCTTTTGTCCCTTTTTGCCCCATACAATCAGGTTCTTTTCCGCACGGGTAAAGGCCACGTATAGCAGGTTGAGATTATCTACCCAAAGCTGAAGGCGTTCGTTTTCGTAATCTTGTTTATAGATGGACTCAGCCATTGCCGATGAATAATTTACCGGAACAAGATCGAGCTCATTGAATGGCTCAACAGTAGGCGAGCACCACACCAGTTGATTGTTAGTTTCGTTCTCTAGTTTCCAGTCGCAGAAAGGTAGCAGTACCGTGTGAAACTCCAACCCCTTAGACTTGTGAATGGACATGATACGTATCCCCTCAATCTCTCCCGAAGGAATGGTTTTGCTGCACATACGCTCGTCCCAGTAAGCAATGAAAGAGTCGGGGTCAGATGAATTGTTTTGCAGATATTCTACTACCGCATCATAGAAAGAGAATAGGTAAGCATCCTGATTCTCTATCTTTTCCATCTCGAATATTCGGAACAGTTCCTCTATCAATTCGTAGAGAGGCATTAGAGGAAGTTCGTTTCTTCTGGAGATAAATTCAGCAGGAATGTAGTTGTCTATATTGCTAAGCAATAGTGTATTGAGATCTATTTCCTGATGCAATACTTCATTCTGATAAGCAGCCGCCAGTTGTGCCTTGGCAATGGAGTTCTCTGGATTAGAGAGATAGCGCAAACCTTCTATAATCATACAGATAGCTAGCGAAGCATCCAGTCGGAAAGCCTCATCGGACACAATGCGGTAGGGAAGATTCTCATCAAAGAAGCTAGCTATCTGAGGAATAGTTTTATTTTTGCGTACCAGGATGGTGATGTCGTTCAGTTTCACTCCCTGTGCAATGAGGTCGTTCACCTCTTCCGCCATAGCTTCCATGGTATATTGCGTATAATCTTTTTTATCTTCGGCGGGGGTATCCTTATCATCGCCTTCAAGGAAGGAAACTTTTACGTAACCCTTCTCAATTTCCTTGGGCGATTCTTGTTTTACATCACAATAAGCATCCTTCAAACTATAGCATTCATCGCCCAGATCATTCTTGTAAATGCCACATAGATAGTCACAGGCAGAGGTAAACAGGCGGTTGTTGAACCGGATAATGTTGGCTTCGCTTCGGTAGTTGGTATTCAGGGGCTCTATGCGTATAGGGAAATTCTCCATCTTATCGCGCAAACCATTCAAAATACCCCAGTCGCCATTGCGCCAGCGGTAGATGGATTGCTTTACATCACCCACGATGAGGCTGTCTGATCCTTGAGAAAGCCCTTCGATCAGCAGAAGTTTGAAATTATCCCACTGCATACGTGAAGTATCCTGAAACTCATCAATCATCACATTGTGAATGTTTGCCCCAATTTTCTCGAACACGAACGATGAATCGCCGTCCTGCACCAATCGGTGAAGCAATGCGTTGGTGTCCGATAGCAGGAAGCGGTTGTTCTCCTTGTTCAGGATGCGCACTTCCTGGTCAATGTTTGCCAGAAGCCGCACTTTGTTTACGTGCTGCAAAGACAAACGGCAGGAGTTTACAATGGTATTGTTCTTTACCCGAAACTCTTCCGAACTTTCCAGTAACGGAATAAGCTCTTCACAAGCCAGGTTTATGATGGTTGCCCTGTGAGGAGAAGTCTTGGTTGCCCAGTTCTCTTCATTTTCCAGGCAATTTTCAACTGTAGTATTACGTACATCATTGCTCAGATTGCCGTTTTGAATCTTGTTGAAGTAACTGCCAATGCCTCGCGAGCCGTTCTTTAAATCGGTAGGAGTGAGACCATGTTCCTCAAGTAAACCAATAAACTGATCGGCAAACCCTTTCATTTGTTCCAGTGCTTCCTCTTGAATGGCTTGCAGCTCTCTTTTGTAATTCTTTATATAGTTGGGGTCTTTCAGCTTTTCCCGCAAATCACTCCCTTTTTCAATATATCCTTCATCGAAAATATTTCGTCCAAAGTTCTTTACCTCGCCCGATACATTCCAACGTTTATCGTCCTTTATACGTTCATCTATATAATCGAGCAGCCACGCCAATACTTCCGATGTAGGTTTTAGCTTCTCAATCATTGAATCTACCGCGTCACTAAGCACTTCCGGGTTATTAAGCTCAATATTCAGGTTGGGACTCAGTTCTAGTTCCCGCGCCAGATTGCGCATAACCGACTGAAAAAATGAGTCGATTGTTTCCACCCTAAACCGGCTGTAATCGTGAATCATGTAGTTCAGCGCCAGTCCTGCTGCTTTGCGCACCTCTGCTTCCAGCAAATTCAGTTCCTTACAAACCTTATCCAGGTAAGCAGCCGAGTCTTTATCTTCTTTCCATATTCCGTAAAGCTGGCTAAGAATGCGCTCTTTCATTTCGGCAGTTGCCTTGTTGGTAAAGGTAACGGCAAGGATTTGCTGATACGCCCGTGGGTTTTGTATCAACAGTTTAATATATTCCACCGCCAGGGTAAACGTTTTCCCTGATCCGGCAGAAGCCTTATATACTAGTAGTTCCGGTGAAACACTCATTGTAACTATTTTTGTTTCTGCAAAACTACAGAAATTAATCGTATCATGAAGAGAATTTTCTTCAGAATAGCATGAATATCCTTAATCAGAGAAAATTTTCTTCACAAGTGAATGGCGTTTTCTGTTTGCAGATAAAAATAAACTGCATAAATGCCTGCATATAAAAGCAGTCAGGACTTTAAATAGACCGGATGTAGTCTCTTTAAAGTCCTAAAGCTATTGAATCTTTCTTTTCTGAAGCTCAGAAAAAGTCCTTTTTGTTGGTTGTTGTATTTGGTTTACTCTTGGATATCCTGGTACATAAATCGCTTGATACTCTTCTTTGCTGTTTTTTCAAACTCTTCAGGATGCAGTTTCACCTTTGTAACCTGAGAGTAAGCAGGCAATTGCTGATTCAGTGAAAAACGATTGGTCTCCATTACTTTTTCAATATCCTCGTTGCTAAGGCCATTGGCAAAGGCATCATCAAAATCAGGATAGATTAATGCCACCAGTTTCTCGTTTTGCATCACGATAATTGACTCAGATACATACGGCATGTTGTTGAGTATTGATTCAATCTCCTCAGGATAAATATTCTGTCCGGAAGCGTTCATCAGCAGATTCTTGCAACGTCCCTTGATACTTACATTTCCTTCTTTATCCATTACCGCCATATCTCCGGTGTGCAGCCATCCATTCTCGTCGATTACTCCGCTGGTTGCCTCTTCATTCTTGTAGTAACCCAGCATCATGTTCTCTCCCTTGCAGATAAGTTCGCCGGGAGTAGACTCAGGATTATCAGATACAACGGCAACTTCCATACGTGAAGCTGCTTTACCACAACTTTTTTGCTTTAAGTCTGACCAGTGACTGGATGCAATAATTGGTCCGCACTCGGTCATACCGTATGCAATGGTGTATGGGAAGTTGATTGTTCTCAGCAAAGATTCAATTCCACCGTTCAGTGGTGCACCTCCAATGATAATTTCGCTGAAGTTTCCGCCAAAGGCATCCATAGCTTCCTGTCTGATTGATGCTTTAAGCTTTTCATTGACGATAGGCAACTGAAGTAAAATCTTGTTTACTCTGTTATCAAATCGTGGAAGAATGTTTTTCTTGATAATCTTTTCTACAATAAGAGGCACACAAGAGATCAGTTTAGGCTTGATTTCCGAGAATGATTGAGCAATAATCTTGGGTGAAGGCATGCGGGTAAGGAAATACACATGTGCTCCGGCAGATATACCGTACAGAAAGTCATATATCATTCCGAAAATATGTCCCATTGGAAGGATGGCTACCATCTTGTCTCCCGGGCCTACCGGATGTTTTTCCCAGCAATATTCCACGTTTGATGAAAGACTGCGGTAAGGAAGCATCACTCCCTTAGAGAAACCTGTGGTTCCCGAGGTATAGTTGATTACGGCAAGCTCTTCCGGCTTGTCTTTCTGGTAAGAAATATCGTGTGGACGGAAGTTACGCGGATATTTTTTGCCGTAAAGTGCGTTCAGATTCTCGTGTGCATAGCTTAGCTTCTCAGAACGAGACACAACAAGATCAAATGTGTTGAGCACAATGATACCTTCCAGATTTGGCATAAGCTCTTCATTCAGGTTTTCCCACACCTGATCTCCCACAAACATGAAGCGTGCTTCTGAGTGGTTCACTATATTGTGTATGTTGTCTGCTTTGAATTCGTGAAGAACCGGTACGGCAACTGCTCCGTAAGTGACTGTTGCCAGCACGGCCACCGCCCAGAAAGAACTGTTTCTACCGCAAACGGCTACTTTGTCTCCCTTATTAATGCCGGCTTCTTCAAATAAAAGGTGGATTTTTGCTATCTTTCTTGCTACGTCTTTATATTGAAATGTCTCTCCGTTATAGTCAGTCAGGGCGTTTGAATCCCAGTTCTTGATAATGCTTTGCTCTATATATTTTATAAAGCAGTCTTGTTGTTTCATAAATCTAGTTGCACAAATGATTGAATTTTGTGCAAATGTAAGCAGCGGAGCTTCTATAACTGGAAAAACAAAATAAGTTTTAGGGTAAATTAACGAGATTAGATTTATCTATTCGACTTGCCTGTGAGGTGCTCAATGTCTAGTCTTATCACCTGAATTCGTTTAATTGCCTGATTAATATATTTTTCCCCTGTTTCCATATGCTCTGGAGAGTATTTTTCAACCAGTAACAGCATGGCACGGCGAATTTCATCTTCGGAAGATACAAAGGTGGCTTTACCAAACGCAATGATACTTTGATAAGAAGTGGTGAATTCCTTGGCTACAACCTGCGCTTTTCCCACTACACAAAAGCTCACTTTATTATTCTCACTCAGGTTTCTAAGCTTTTCTCCCTCAATCGCACAATGAAAATAGAGGTGGTTATCTTCAAGTACATAGTTTAGCGGTACGCCATACCCGTATCCATTGGCTCCACACATAGACAATATTCCGTACTCTCCGCATTCAAACGCTTCTCTTACCTGCTGAGGATCCATAGCCCGTTCTTTCTTTCTTATTTCTGCAAACATATTTTTCTTTTTAGTTGTGAGACAAAGATATATAAATACCTCAATAAACAAATATCCCGATGCCTGTAAAAGCACCGGGATACATAAAAACTGGTTAGGTTCTGAAATTGTTTTATATAATGAAAAAGTATCTTTATGCAAGGAATGCAGCGATATCTTCGTCGGCAGTGCTTATTCCACCTATTCCAAAGTTCTCAACCAACACTTTTGTTACGTTTGGTGAAAGGAATGCAGGAAGAGTAGGACCTAGGTGAATCTTTTTCACTCCCAAATGAAGCAATGCAAGCAATACGATAACTGCCTTCTGTTCGTACCAAGCGATGTTGTAAATGATAGGAAGATCGTTTATATCTTCAAGCTCAAATACTTCTTTCAGTTTCAGTGCGATTACTGCCAGTGAGTAACTGTCGTTACATTGTCCAGCATCGAGCACGCGAGGAATTCCGTTGATGTCTCCCAATGGAAGTTTGTTATAACGGTATTTAGCACAACCGGCAGTAAGAATCACTGTATCGTTAGGAAGTTTCTCTGCAAACTCGGTATAGTAACTGCGGCTCTTCATTCTTCCGTCGCAACCGGCCATTACAAAGAATTTACTGATGGCTCCGCTCTTAACAGCATCCACAACTTTATCTGCCAAAGCAAGAACCTGAGCGTGTGCAAATCCACCAACGATCTTTCCAGTCTCAATCTCTGTAGGAGGCTGACAGGTTTTTGCGTGTGCAATAATAGCAGAGAAATCTTTTGGTTGACCATTTACGCGTGCCGGAATGTGAGTGGCTCCTTCAAGTCCGCTGGCTCCTGTTGTATAGATGCGGTCTGTATATGTAGCGTTCTTAGTAGGAGGCACAATACAGTTGGTTGTAAAGAGCACCGGACCGTTGAATGTTTCGAATTCCTCTTTTTGTTTCCACCATGCGTTACCATAGTTACCTACTAAATGTTTGTGTTTTTTAAGTTCAGGATAGTAGTGAGCCGGAAGCATTTCGCTGTGAGTGTACACGTCAACGCCTGTCCCTTCTGTTTGTTGCAGAAGTTCTTCAAGGTCTTTTAGATCGTGTCCGCTGATTAAGATTCCAGGATTTTTGCCTACGCCGATGTTTACTTCAGACAACTCAGGATTTCCGTAATGGCTGGTGTTGGCAGAATCAAGCTGTGCCATTGCATCTACACCATACTTACCAGTTTCCAGAGTTAAAGAGATTAATTCATTAACGGTAATGTCATTTCTTGTAATCTCTGCAAGGGCATGTTGCATGAATGCAAAGATTGCAGCATTTTCATTGTCCAGATTCCATGCATGTTCCGCATAAGCAGCCATACCTTTGATTCCATAGTGTACAAGTTCTTTCAGTGAACGGATATCTTCATCCTGAGTACGAAGCACACCTACAGTTTTAGATTTTTCTTCGAATTCACTTTCGTCGCCATCCCATGTACATTCATCCGGAGGATTTGGAAGAGAAACTTGCTTTGCCAGCTCTTTCTTTAAAGCAAGTCCGCTCTTTATTTTTTCTATAATAGCCTGCTTATCGAAGTTTGCATTGGTAATGGTCATAAATAATCCGTCGAATACAAACTTATCAGCCTGAGAGGAAGGTTTGCCAATCTTGCGTAATTCCTGGTTGTAAACCGCAACACCACGCACCACAAAGAGAAGAAGGTCTTGCGTATTAGCTACCTCGGGAGTTTTTCCACAAACACCACTCAAAGTACACCCGGTACCTTTTGAAGCTTCCTGACATTGAAAACAGAACATACTCATAATGTTATCTTTTTAAAAGTTATTACTTATTTAATAAGTGCAAAGATAGATGTGAGTAAAGAGGTTATTCTGTAACTAATGTTACAACAATGAAATTAATTTCTTTGTTTTTTCGTCTATTAAATAGGTTTATGGCTTATATGAAGACATTATCGAATCAACTCTTTGAGCTTTTCCTTATTAAGGATACCAATATGCTTTCTATCCACAGATATAAGTCCTTCATCCTGCATATTTGCAAGTTCCCTGGCTAGTGAGGGGCGGGATACTCCAAAGTAATCGGCCATTTCCTGTTGTGAACGGTCCATTACAATCTTATCTCCTGTTTTCTCAGAGAGACGAAGAATGTAAGACGCAAGTTTTTGTTTGATGTTCTTAAAAGAGAGGAAGAATAGTTTATCAGAAAGGGTCTTGGCATAATTGGCCGAAGTGTTCAGGTAGTTTTCAAGGAATTTTCTGTTACGCTGAAAGAGCAAAAGAATACTCTCCTTAGGAATGAACAATGCTTCCACCTCTTCATTGGCTGTTACCTCCACAGGGAATTTATTTTCGGTTCCGAAGAGGAATAAAGGAGCCAGTGCTCGGGGAGCGTAAATATCTTCAATCTTTATTAACTTGCCTGAGTAATCAATCATTTCGCCACGTACGCTTCCTTTGAGAAGAATAATAAGTCGGTTACAAACATCTCCTCGAAAGGCCAGGATATCTCCCTTCTTAAAGCTTTTAATCTGATAAGTAAGCCCCTCAAAGTTTTGAGAGAGGTCCTTAGGAGTTGTTCCCCTAAAGAGTGGATTTTCTATTAAGATGCTGAGCATTTATTTTTTATTAGGAATATTTAAACAAATATCTACTGAGCAAATATACATAATTATTATGTATTAAGATTAAATGGGCCGTTAATTATCTTTTCTTAAAAAGCTTTCAGACTAAGGCTGAATTTCGTTTATTAATCTTCTTGAAGTGGCTATCTAAAATAAGTGCTGCAGTAACAAATGCCAGAAAATCTGATACTACCATGCTCCACCATACACCGTTTGTTCCCAAAAAGTGAGGAAACAACAGTAAACAAGGTAGCAAATAAAGCAATTGACGGGAGAGTGAAAGAAAGACGCTTACCTTTGCTTTTCCTATGCTTTGAAAAAAGTTAGATATAACAATCTGACTACCAACTAACGGGAATATAAGAATCGATATACGTAATCCTGATGCGGCAATCTCTATTAGTGATTCCTCATTGGTGAATATCGAAGAAATGGCGTGCGGAAACAATACACATACAAAGAATCCAATTGTGTTGATGCCAACTCCCGTTGCAATGCCTATCTTTAAGGTCTGCTTTACTCTTTTCATCTGATTGGATCCATAGTTATATCCAATGATAGGCTGCATACCCATTGTGAGTCCCATAATGATCATCACAAATAAAGTGAGTACCCGATTAATGATACCGTAGGCTCCGATAGCCATATCTCCGCCATTATGTTGTAGACTGTTGTTTATGATAATCACAATTCCGCAGGCACATACATTCATCAGAAAGGGAGCCATTCCAATAGAAAATATATTCATCACAATCCGCTTTTTGATTTTATGAAAGCCTTTTTGAAAATGAACATAATTTTCTTTATTCATAAAGTGGTGAAGTACCCACACCATGCCAATAAGTTGAGAAATTATTGTTGCAAGAGCTGCTCCACGGATCCCCCAATGGAAATGAAAAATAAATATAGGAGCAAGAATCACATTTGCCACAACGGTAATCATGGACGAAAGCATGGCTTTCTTGGGATATCCGGTGGCACGCATCACGTTATTTAAACTAATCATTGTGTATGATATAGGTGTACCAAGTAGAATTACCTGCATGAAATCACGCGCATAAGGTAGAGTTGTTTCACTGGCTCCGAAGAATATAAGAATTGGCTCCAGAAATAGAAGGAAAAGTCCTCCGAACAGAATAGAGTTAATTAAACAAAGCATCAATACAGTTCCCAGTACTTCAGTGGCTCCCGCAAGGTCTTTTTGTCCAAGCCGGATGGAAGAAATCGTAGCTCCTCCAATGCCTACAAGCGTGCAGAAGGCTATTACCAGATTCATCAGAGGAAAAGAAATGGCGAGTCCCGAGATAGCCATTGCGCCTACACCGTGACCAATGAAAATGCTATCGATTATATTATATAAAGAAGTCATGGTCATCCCAATAATTGCCGGGATTGAGTATTGAATCAGTAATTTACCTATACTTTCGGTACCAAGAATGTGAGGATTGTTTTTATCAGACATACAAATACGTTACATTTTTTTAAGTGCTGCAAAGGTATGAATAATTTGCCGCATTGAAGTATTATTCGGACCTTTGTGGCGTAAAAAATATATAATAGATAATGAAAGAATATAAAACGATTGCAGCTCTTTTTGATTTTGATGGCGTGGTAATGGACACAGAAACTCAATATAGTATATTCTGGGGAGAACAAGGACGCAAATACCGTCCGGATCTTCCCTGCTTCGATCGTCTTATTAAAGGTCAGACGCTGAACCAAATATATGATAAGTACTTTGAAGGTATGGATAAGGAGAAAGAACAGATTCGCAAGGACCTCGATCTCTTTGAGATGAATATGACGTATGACTACATTCCCGGTGTTCTTGATTTTATTGATGATTTGAAGAAACACAACGTGAAGATGGCTGTAGTAACCAGCTCTAATACCAAGAAGATGGAGAATGTGTATCGCTGTCATCCCGAACTGCCCGAACTGTTTGATTCTATTATAACGGCCAATCTATTTAAAGAATCCAAGCCAAATCCCGAATGTTTTATCTTGGGTGCCGAAATACTAGGGGTCACTCCTGATAATAGCTTTGTGTTCGAGGACTCCTTTCACGGTCTTAAGGCTGGTAATGCTGCCGGATCTACCGTTATTGGGCTTGCTACAACAAACCCTCGTGAGGCTATTGAAGAGAAAGCTCATTATGTAATTGATGACTTTACCGGTTTTACTTTTGATAAACTGATGTCTGTGAAAGGATAATAAATAAATGAACTATTCATGTGGTGAATGGTTTAATAAATGAATGATTTTCGGGATCTTGTATGAGGACGAAGCATCTTTTTTATGAATTTCTTTTCTCCCTTAACTTTTAGCCGTACATTTGCAGTCATTTTTTTGATAACTTAATATTAAAATAATATATATCATGGCTGGATACATTTCTGATGATGTGAGAAAGGTGACTACTCACCGTTTAATTGAAATGAAACAAAGAGGAGAGAAGATTTCAATGCTTACCTCTTATGACTATACAATGGCGAAGATTGTCGATGGTGCTGGAATTGACGTAATATTGGTTGGAGACTCCGCGTCAAATACCATGGCCGGAAACGTTACTACTTTGCCTATTACACTGGATCAGATGATTTATCATGGTAAATCTGTGGTTCGTGGCGTGAATCGTGCAATGGTTGTTGTCGATATGCCTTTTGGTTCTTATCAAGGTAATTCGTTCGAAGGACTTGCATCGGCAATTCGTATCATGAAAGAGTCTCATGCTGATGCATTGAAGCTTGAAGGAGGTGAAGAGATTATTGAATCTGTCCATAAAATCCTTTCCGCTGGTATTCCTATCATGGGACACCTGGGATTGATGCCTCAATCGATCAATAAATACGGTACATATACAGTTCGAGCCAAGGATGATGTGGAAGCCGAGAAACTGATTCGTGATGCTCATCTGCTTGAGGAAGCCGGATGCTTTGCTTTGGTGCTTGAAAAGATTCCTGCTTCACTTGCGGAACGGGTTGCAAAAGAACTGACTATTCCTGTAATTGGCATTGGTGCCGGTGGAAAGGTTGACGGACAGGTACTGGTAATTCAGGATATGTTGGGCATGAGCCAGGGATTTAGCCCTAAATTCCTTCGTCGCTATGCCGACCTTCACACGGTCATGACTGATGCTATTGGTCAGTATGTGGCAGATGTGAAAAGTGCTGACTTTCCTAACGAAAAAGAACAATATTAATTTTTAATAGTACTTCGAGTACATGCATTAGATGTTCTTATTGATGTGGCTGAAAAGAATGAGGGAGTTCAAATAAGAAAAAAACTTATATCAAACAGTAAGCAATGAATTTGGTAAAAGAGTAATCTTTATCAAATTCATTGCTTACTGTTTTAGTAATATAGGAATACACATATCCTTTATCAAAAACGAGAAAGTGACCTTTTAGTAAATCTACTTCTTTAAGATCTTGCAAATAATATCTTCCATAACTTTGTATCCTGCCAGATTTGGATGAACCTCATCCCGTTGATAATCTTTTTTAAGTCCTTCATGTTCATCTACCATAGACGAATAATAATCGGCATATGCTATTTTATTCTTTTTTGCATATGTCTGCAACATTCCATTCAACGTCTTTATATCCTCAATGGTCGTAGTCACTTCTTTACGCCATGGGTAATGATGGGCAGGGATAATGGAACAAAGTATAACTTTTATATTGTGTGCTTTTGCTAATTCGGCCATAGAAACAATATTTTCGAAGATATGTTGCAACGAAATGTAACCATTGTTTAGGGCAATATCGTTGGTGCCGGCAAGGATAACAACTGCCTGAGGTTTTAATTGAATAACATCCGATTGAAAACGTACCAGCATTTGGGATGTTACCTGACCGCTGATGCCTCTGCTTACGTAATTGTTTGTCGTGAAAAAAGTTGGATCCTGATTACACCAACCTTCTGTTATGGAATTGCCCATAAATACTACATCGGGCTTAGTTACTTGCTTATTGCTTTCTGTGAATTTCTCAAATTGTGCCCAATCATTATGTCCTTGTGCAAAACTAAAGCTGCTGACAAACATTAAGAGTAAGCTTAAAATAGTTGTTTTCATGTATTGATTTTTATTAAATGCTGGCAAGTTATAGAAAAAACAGTAAACCCGCAAATCCTTAAACGAAATATGTTTTTGTGTTAGTCTTATTTCTCAGCTGAACAAAAGAAAATTCTGCAATAAACAGTGCATAGCGAAATATGATGCTTATTGCAGAAGGAACAATTATTTCTTTATCATAGGAACAAACTGAACGCCTATGACAGGTGTTATTTCTACCTCGTTGTTCAGGTCTTTGGTAAGAATATAGAGCGTTTGCTCGTAAACCCCTACAGGAATTACCATTCTTCCTCCGGGTAGGAGTTGGTTTACTAGTCTTTCGGGTATATATGGGGGTGCCGCGGTTACAATTATAGCATCAAAAAAAGCAGCTTCTTCGTAACCATTATATCCGTTGCCAAGAATAAAGTGAATGTTGTCGTACATCTCTATGGCAGGGTTGTTTTTTGCCCTTTCATATAGTTCGGGAATAATCTCTATGGTGTATACTTCGCCCGCAAGCTCCGCCAGTATGGCTGTTTGGTATCCCGTGCCGGTTCCTATCTCAAGAACTTTGTGGCTTTTGTTAAGCATTAGTAGTTCTGTCATCTTTGCAACAATATAGGGCTGAGATATTGTTTGACCGCAGTAGGATGGCAATGCCTGGTCCGAATATGCATATTCGCGGTATTCCATAGGCACAAAAAGATGTCTGGGTACTTTTTTAAGAGAACAAAGAAGAGCTTTGTTCCTTATTCCTCTGAACTCAATTTGTTCATATACCATTAAATATCGTTCATGGTCAAACCGTTTTTCATTGTTCTCAAGTAACATTGTTGTACCCTTTTTCAATTTATGTGCTTATACCAATATAAAAACAATAATGTAGGTTTGTTTGTTTTGTTAATGTTGTTCTATATATGGATATCATCAATGGTTATGATTAGTTTATGTCATAAATAAAATTATTAATAATGATACGAATAAGAGGAGCAAATCTTCTATATATCCTTTAAATAAAGAATAAATTTTATTATATTTGTCCATTATAGTAGATTATATACTTTAACCAAAGAAAAGCATCATGAAAAAACTTCTTTCAATTTTTCTATTATGTTCGTTTTTAGCTCACGGAAGTGTTCTGAAAGCAGGAAATTATGACCTTGTACCTCTTCCTAACTCGATGGAAAAGGCAGATGGACATTTCGTTTTGAATAGTAATTGTGAATTTATTATTCAGTCGGGTATTGACAGTAAATGTGCTAAAGTAGTTGAAGACTTTGCAAAACAGTTAGGCATTACTTCGGGTATTGATGTAAAGGTTAGTTCGAAAGCTACAAAGAAAGCTTCTGGCAATGCTATCTCTTTTATTAAAAACAAAGCAATCTCCCACGAAGGCTATAAACTTAATATTCAGAAAGACAGAGTGCTTGTTGAAGCATCTGCTCCGGATGGTTTCTTTCACGCCGTTCAAACCATGAAACAGTTACTTCCGGTTGCTGTTTATGGTAAAGAATTGGCTAAGGATAAGGAATGGACACTTCCTTGCGCGGTGATTAATGACACTCCTCGTTTCAAATACAGAGGTATGCACCTTGATGTATCACGTCATTTCTTTGGTGTGGAAGAAGTAAAGAAATACATTGACGCATTGGCGCTTCACAAGCTCAACTACCTGCACTTCCATCTTACCGACGACCAGGGCTGGAGAATTGAAATAAAGAAATATCCTAAGCTAACCACTGTTGGAAGTATCCGCAAACAAACAGTGATTAAAAAAGAGTGGGGAAACTATGATGGCAAACCTTACGGAGGTTTCTATACGCAGGCACAAATCAAGGATATTGTGAAATATGCGCAAGATCGTTTTATCACAATTATTCCTGAAATAGACCTTCCCGGACACATGCTTGCCGCTTTGACCGCTTATCCTGAATTGGGATGCACAGGTGGTCCTTATGATGTGTGGGGCAGATGGGGCGTGGCCGACGATGTTTTATGTGTGGGCAAGGAATCTACATTTACTTTCCTTGAAAATGTACTGACCGAAGTTATGGAACTTTTTCCATCTCAATATATACATATTGGTGGAGACGAATGCCCTAAGGTACGTTGGGAAAAATGTCCTAACTGTCAGGCCAAGATAAAGGAACTTGGAATAAAGGCAGATGATAAACATACTGCCGAGGCTCAGTTACAAAGCTATACCATGACTCGTGTGGAGAAATTTCTGAATGACAAAGGACGTAAGATTATTGGTTGGGATGAAATTCTTGAAGGCGGACTTGCTCCCAATGCAACGGTAATGTCATGGAGAGGAATAGCAGGTGGAATAGAAGCTGCCCGCTTTAAACATGATGTGATTATGACTCCTAGTTCTCATTTGTATTTTGATCATTATCAATCTCTTAATCCAAATGAACCATTTGGTATCGGAGGATTCTCTTCAGTAGAAAATGTTTATTCATTTGAACCAATTCCATCTGAGCTAACAAAAGAAGAAGCGAAGCATATTCTTGGACCACAGGCTAACTTGTGGACTGAATATGTTGATTCTAATGAGCACCTGGAATATATGTTGCTTCCACGTCTTGCCGCATTAAGCGAGGTACAATGGACAATGCCCGAAAATAAAAACTACTCGGACTTTGTTACACGTATCAGTCATATTGCCAGCATCTATGATATGATGGGATTAAACTACGCCAAACATATTTTTGGGGTAATGAACTCTTATGCTGTAAATTCTGAAAAAGGATGTGTGGAGGTTACATTGAGTGCAATTGGGAATGCTCCCATCTACTATACTGTTGATGGAACCGAGCCAACTGTGAATAGCAACAGATATACTGCTCCGATAGATATATTTCATTCCTGTACGCTCAAGGCAATGGTCAATAGAAGTGGCATGAAGCTTAGTAACATAGAGAAATCATTTGCTTTCAGCAAAACAACAGGGAAAAAGGCGGTGTTTAATACAACTCCCAGTAAGTCGTATACCTTTGCCGGCGCTTCTACCCTGGTAGACGGAATCCGTGGCGGCAATAGTTTCTTTTCGGGCATGTGGATAGGATTCCAGGCAGAGCCAATGAATGTAACTATTGATATGGTGGAAAGCACAAAACTTTCATCCGTTCGCGTAGGCACTTATGTTGCCAAGGGAGACTGGGTATTCCCTCCAAAAGATATCACTGTTTACCTTTCTGACAACGGTAATGACTTTAAAGAAGCAGCTAAGCTGGCTATTCCTGAAGCTAAGAAAGAAGATAAGGACGGAATAAACGAGTACACTCTTAGCTTTCCTGCCACACAAGCAAGATTTGTGAAGGTAGTGGCAAGCAGCTCCATTATGCCTGAGTGGCACACAGGTAAAGGTAACCCTTCTACTCTTTTTGTAGACGAAATATCGGCAGAGTAAAACATAGACAGAACATAGAGATGAAGAAAGAGTGCTTAACTGAGGTTGGGCACTCTTTCTTATTTTCATAAGCTATCTGTTATTTGTATTAGTCCCTTCTCCCTGAGTTTCCTCAGTTTTTATATCTTCATTTATAATTCCTTTTTTTGCCTTCTTGGCGGCAGATGTTTTGAGGGTGCCGAAGCGGTATGACACACTTACTCTGAAATCGCGCGCATTCATGTAATTTGTATTCCTTATAGAGAAAGTCTTGTCGTCCGTTGAACTGGTATATTTTTTCGTTTTCCAGAATGGATCTGAGCAAGTAAGGGAAACCGACAATTTCTTATTCAGGAAATCTTTGCTCGCTGAAAAGCTGGTGAAATAGAATGCTGATGTTTTGCCCTGAAGAGTGATTCTTGGAGCAAAATAACCTCCATTGAAATTTAAACGATAGTTCTTTGGAAGAGTATATTGTATTCCTGTGTATCCATTGTAAAAGAAGCCATTGGTGCTCAGTTGCGTTGTAGCCTGGGTTGCATCACTCTTCATATTTACATAGAAGATGCCTCCGTTTACGATAATATTTAGATTAGTGAGGGCATTCCAGTTCCCATATAAAGAGAAGCTGGTGCGCTGACTGTGACCAATATTATCATAAGTGGTTCTACTAATATTCGGCTCTTCGGGTTTAATGAAAGTGTAACGCTCTATTCCGTTGTTTACAAAATTATAACTTAAGCCAACATTAATATTTAATTTCGGAGAAAAACTGCTGTAATTCAGATTCAGGTTGTGACTCTTCTCTGGATTCAAGTTCGGATTACCGTAACTTATATTCTGTGGGTCCGTTTTGTCTTCATACGGATTTAAGTTCCTGATGCCCGGACGACGAATGCGCATGGAATAACCGAAGCGGATTTGCTCTGATGCGCTCTTCATGTAGGAAATGCTGAATGAGGGTACCAAATTAGAATAACTGGTACTGAAATTCATGTTGGGAGAGAGGTTGTATTTAACTTTTTGTGAAGTACTCTCTTCGCGAACACCGGCTTTAACCTCAAACTTCTTTACTTTGATGTTGTAGCTCAGATAAGCCGAATAAATATTCTGCGTGTGCTTAAAGTCGTTTGATGGGTCAAGCACTAATGTATCACTCTGCCTGCGTTCTGTTTCACTATTACTCTTGCGAAGGATGAATTTTGCACCCGTCTCCAGTTTCTGACCCTTCCAAGTGGGGCGGGTATAATCCAGCTGTGCGGTATGTTCGTTTGTAGAAGCCTTGTTTCTATTGTTCTGAGAGCGTGCCAATATTGGGGGAACCGCACCCGAAAGATTATCAAGCAATACGCTACTTTTACTATCGTTAGGATTGTTTTCAAACTTATAAGAAATAGTAAGCAGCTCGTCTTTCCTGTGGGTAGAGCGCTGATAGTCGACACTTGCCTCTGTTGATCCAAATGTTCGGGTTGAGCTACTGTTTCTATTATAGCTGTAGTAGGGGTTATAACCGGTATCTTTCATATCTACCTGATAGTACGAAAGACCAGTTATCTTTCCGTTAAATCTCTCAAATGACAAACTGATTAAATTTAACGAATCTATCTCATAACTAGCCTCTACTGTTCCAAACTGAAAAGGCCCTTTGTTCTTTGAACGCCCGTTTTGAGTCATGTATTTTTCAGAATCACTTACGTAATTAGTGCGTTCTAAATGAGAATCGGTATAAGGTTCATTTATATTGGTATAATTGTAGTTTCCTGTGATGCCAAATTTTCCGGCTTTCAAAGATAGATAAGCACCGCCACCCATACGTCCCAGCGTACTGGCATTGCCACGAACAGTAGCTGTATATCCTTCAATTCCACTCTTGGTAGTTATAATATTAATGATGCCACCCACTCCTTCAGCATCGTATTTGGCTCCCGGATCAGTAATTACCTCAACGCTCTTAATGGTACTTGCCGGCATGCTTTTCAATACATCACTTGGGTTATTACTTATCAGATTGGAGGGCTTTCCGTTCATGTATATCTTAAAGTCGGAAGAGCCTTTCAACTGCACGTTATCTTGATTATCGACAGTAACCATTGGTATTTTGCGAAACATATCCAAGGTGTTGCTGGTTTTGGCCTCCGGATCATTTTCTACATTATAGGTCAATTTGTCAATCTCTACTTTGACCAACGGTTTTTGGGCAACAACGGTAACCTCTCTCAACTGTGTAGAGGTTTCGGTCATATAGATATTGCCTAAGGAAACCAGCTTTTGATTGGTGGTAAGAGTAAAGTTCTTCACCGTTGGCTTCATACCAACAAACTGTATGGCAATAGCATAATTGCCGGGAGAGGCGTTAAAAGAGGTAGTAAAGTTTCCGTTATTATCACTAACAATTACCTTAATAGGACTCAGAGGAGAACGTGACATAGCTATACTTAGTGTTGCGTATTGTACACTCTGATTGGAAATGGAATCTATCACGGTACCCTTGACTGTATAAGTTGATAAAGATTCAGTTCTTTTCTGATTGGTCTGTGCAAAGCAGCTTAGTACGGAAATTAGCATGAAAATAAACAAATGGATGGTTTTCATATTTCCGCATGATTAATGAATATATTACGTGAGAATAACCCCTCCTTTAAAAACATATTCTGCACTAATTTGTTCTGCCGCAACTCTTTGCTTTATCTCTTTTTATAGAAAATATATGGAACGGAGTAATTTTGATAAATATTTCTAAAATGCATTTCTTTCAGAACAAGCTTCGAAAAATATATGATGAAGTCAAAAATTATTATATTTATTATTGTTTGTTTTATTCTTTATTGTATATCTTTGTAAGATATTATTAAACCAACAAAAGAGTGAAACATTTTGCAGAGATGATAGGGTACGCAATGAAAGCACCCTCCGGACATAACACGCAACCATGGAAGTTTAGTCTATCAGATAATTCAATTGATATATATCCTGATTTTACTCGTGCATTACCTGTAGTAGATGCAAATCACAGGGAATTGTATATTAGTTTAGGGGCCGCGGCAGAGAATCTTTGCACCGCTGCACATGAACTGGGTTATTATGGAGATGTAAGTACTCTTACTGATGGCAACAGGGAATATTATGTTCATATTGAATTGGAAAAGGTGGAGAAAACGTATTCTGATTCTCTTTTTGAGCAGATTACTAAAAGGCAGACTAACCGGAAGGTGTACACTGGCAGGAAGTTGGCAGATGGTACATTGAAAGTGCTGAAAGGTGTTTTGCTTGAAAATGATACTCATACTTATTTTTATAGGAACGGCGATGAGGAGTTTAATTTGCTGAAAGAATTTGTTTCCCGGGGTAATGAGGCTCAGATGACTGATAATGATTTTAAAACAGAACTGACAAGCTGGATTCGTTTGAATAAGAAGCAGGTGGAGTTAAACCGGGATGGACTAACGTATGACGTGATGGGATCACCATCTGTTCCCCAGTGGATTGGGAAACCAATTATGAAGTATATGTTAACTCCGAATACTCAAAATAAGTGGGATATAAAGAAGATGGATTCTTCTTCTCATCTGGTTCTCTTTACCACAAGCAATAATACTCCTTTAGGCTGGATTACTTTAGGAAGGTCGTTGGAACGCTTTCTGCTTGAGACTACAATTCTGGGAGTGGCAAATGCTTATTTAAATCAGCCCTGTGAAGTGAAGCCGCTGGCTGAAGAAATGCAGTCTAAACTGTCTATAAATGGAGAACATCCAATGCTACTTGTACGCATAGGGTATGCTTCATCCATGCCTTATTCTCCAAGGAAAGAAATTAGTGAGATAATAATTATGCAGAACTAATTTTAATAGTTCGTTAAACTTTTACTTAATATTTAAGCGGCAATCTCCGCAAATTTGACACCCTTTTCCCATAGCCTTCGATAAGACGGTTCTAAAGTGAAGAGCAATAAATATTAGGTATATCATTTAAATAAAAAATGGGTAGAAAGGAAAACCTTTCTACCCATTTTTATTAATTTCCCGAAGGAATATTATTTATTTTCATTCGCTATTTTTTTAACTTCGTCTTTTGCTTTGGCTGCATCATCTTTAGCACATGCTTTTGCATCTTTTAATTGACTCTTGCATTCTTTCTTACATTCTTTTGCAGCTACCTTAGCGTCTTTGCAACATTTAGCATCTTTACTGTTGTCTTTACAGCATTTAGCTGCAGCTTCCTTACATTCTTTCTTACATTCTTTTGCAGCTACTTTAGCGTCTTTGCAACATTTAGCATCTTTACCGTCTTTACAGCATTTAGCAGCAGCTTTCTTGCATTCTTTTGCAGCTACTTTAGCATCTTTGCAGCATTTGGCTTCTGTGTTTTTGCATTCTTTGGCGCTTTTTGCTTTATCTTTCTGAGTAGTAACACTTTGTTCTGCCTTTTCTACTTTCTTAGTTACTGTTTGTGCATTTGCTGTGAAACTTACTGCAACAATGAATGCAGCAAATAAAATTAATTTTTTCATTTTCTTTTTTTTAGTTAATTATTAATCAAATATACATTTAATGTTTATGCCTGGATTTTTCTTTAGCATATGTAATTATTTTGATTGTAAACATACATATAAAAAATTAAATTACAATGAAAACTTTAAAAAAAAGAAGTTTCTTAACTCTTTGATTCTAGTATTACATTTTATTCTACATCATGTTTGTCTCTTTCAAACTGCACAAACTGAAGATTCTTTTTCAGCTTATTATCAGCTCTGAAGCATATTTTTTGTGCTCTTACCTTTGAAGGAGTGCATTCTTCGGGAGTATCAAAACCATTACTGGTAGCCGAAAGAGTGAAGATGCCAAGATTATCAAGATAAACACTGTCTCCGTTGTGAAGATGTTCTTCCATTAAATCTACCAGCCCCGACAAGGTTGATAAAATATCTCCTTTTGATAAGGAACAACGATGTGAAAGTTCTTCGGCCAGGTGGTCAATGTGTACTTTTTCATTGCGAATAGGAACTGCGTAATATTTTATCTCTTTATCTTTTAGCGCCGGACGTTTTGTTTTAACTCTATATCTGAATGCCATTTTTACTATTTATTTATTATTTTATTCCAGGAACTTTTTATGTTTGATATATATCTAAGTATACGTTCGATATATATCAAACGTATACTTAGATATATATCATAATACTGTTTTGATATATATCAAACTGAATACAATATTACGGGTAATAAATGAAAGGTGCAAGTATATTTAATAATATATTTAGCAAGAATGGACAAGAAATATATACTTACTTGCCTTATCTTTGCCATATCAAATAAAAGATAAATGTATGGAAATAAAATTATCAACGCGGGAAGAATATCTGAAAAGAGTCAATATAGTTGTAGACTATATCAATAATCATCTTGATGAAGAGCTTGATCTCGAGAAACTGGCGGTACATTCAAATCTTTCACCGTTTCATTTTCATCGCATCATGAAAGCTTTTTTGGGAGAGTCGCTTGGCGCATATATAATAAGGGTCCGACTGGAAACAGCTGTCCGCTTGCTTCGCTACACAGACCTTCCTGTGGAACAAATAGCCTATAGTGTGGGCTATGAAATGCCTTCCTCGCTATCAAAATCATTCAAACAATTCTATGACATAACTCCTCTTGAGTATCGTAATAATAAAAACTTTGTAATTATGAAACCAGTACAATTGAATCCTGATTTGAAATTGAAATCACCCAAGGTGGTAGAATTAGAAACTAAAAAAGCTATTTACATTCGTCTGAACGGAGCCTATTCCGAGTTAGACTTTTGTGGAACGTGGAGCCGCCTTTGGGACTATGTAAAGGAACAGAAACTTTTCTCGGCAGGCATTGAACATCTCAGCATCTATCACGATGATCCTAAAGTAACCACCTCTGAAAAGCTGCGAACAGACGTTTGCCTGGTTCTTCAAAAACCGGCTGCACCCAAAGGCGAAATTGGAGTAAAAGAGATAGCAGGAGGTAAGTATGCCGTTTTCTTGTATCAAGGTCCTTACACAAATCTTGGAATTGTGTATGACACAATCTTTGCTCAGTGGCTTCCCGGCAGTGGATATGAGCTTCGTAATGCTCCGCTGTTCGAGAAATACATAAGTGATCCTTCACGTACGGAAGAAGATAAATTAAAAACGGAGATCTATATTCCATTGATTTAATACTTCTTGAATAACAAAGTTAAGTAAAATTTCTATTGCCCGGACAGAACTACTTTTTATTGTTCTGTTCGGGTTATTAATTTCCGATAATAGCCCTTGATTTTTGTATTTTTTTCCTGAAATGGTGAGGGATGACTATCTTTAGTGATGGATAATCAGCATTTAGTGATGGTTGATTTTGCATCCCTCACTCCTGGAAATGCCATCTATAAGGGCTTTTGGGAAAATCGTGATGGTAGTGAGGGTTCATTTTTATTTTTTTTTGGTTCTTCGTCAATTTAGGTGTAAGCAAACTGTCTCAAATGCTTATCCTATGAAGATTCTACATGCTTTTTGATAAGCCATTTATTGACTCTGATAAAAAGCCTGCAAAACGCCATAAATAAAAGATTCAATGTAATATCTTGCACCAAAAGTGATGAAGAACCTCATTTACTCCATATTTTGTTATTTACAAAGATAACAAAGGATGTTGTTATAAAAAATCTGATTGAAAATAAAAGTCTTGATCTAAGATAATATTTTATTGCGGCCAATCTAAATTCAATCTCAAAAGTAAGATTTTAATAAACTCCTTCGAAAAAGTGTGCTCAAAGCACGAAAACTCCTTTGAAAAAATGTATATTTGCACAGAAAGTCGTTCGACTTTTTGTAATCAGATATTATAGGAGGTAATAATTATGAGAAGAAAGTTACTGGAACAGTTGAAAGAATGGAAGATAAAAGGAAGTCGTAAACCCCTTATTATCCGTGGAGCCAGACAAGTTGGTAAAACCTGGCTGATGAAAGAATTTGCCCGTACTGAATATGAAAAGTGTGCATACATAAACTTTGAAAACGATTTGCAGCTGAAATCACTCTTTCTTCAGGATTTTGATATTAACCGTATTTTACTCTCTATTCAGGTTGCCACCGGAGTGAAACCAGAACCCGGCAATACACTTATTGTTTTTGATGAAATTCAAGAAGCTGAAAGAGCTATAACCTCTCTAAAATATTTTTGTGAAAATGCGCCGGAATATCATGTTATAGCTGCCGGCTCTTTGCTTGGCATCGCTTTACATCAGAACACTTCTTTTCCTGTAGGAAAAGTTGAATTTCTAGATCTTTACCCTTTAACATTTACAGAATTTCTGCAGGCTATGGGAGAAGATGCTCTGGTTGATTTGCAACAACAAAAGCAATGGGATCTAATAACTGTATTTAAAACAAAATATATTCAGCTTCTACGCCAATATTATTATGTAGGTGGTATGCCCGAGGTTGTAGTAAACTATTCTCAGAATCGAGATTTCAATGAGGTTCGCCAGATACAACAACAAATTCTTGATTCCTATGAACAGGATTTCTCAAAACATGCTCCTGCAGATGTTGTTCCCAGAATACGGATGGTGTGGAATTCTATTCCCTCACAACTAGCTAAAGAGAATAAGAAATTTGTTTATGGTTTAGTAAAGCAGGGAGCCAGAGCTAAAGACTTTGAATTGGCTTTGGCCTGGCTGATTGATTGCGGTCTGGTTCATAAAGTTTCGAGAGTTTCTAAGCCTGCAATGCCCCTAAAGGCATATGAAGATTTTGGAGCATTTAAGTTATTTATTCTTGATACCGGTCTTTTGGCTGCAATGACTAATCTTGATGTGAAAACATTACTTGATGGTAATGAGCTTTTCGAAGAATTTAAAGGCGCTTTGTCAGAGCAATATGTCTTGCAGCAATTGGTGGCAAATAAGCACGTTTCCTTGTATTATTGGTCGGCAGAAAAATCAATAGCTGAGATAGACTTTCTAATTCAGTGCAGAGATGTAATAGTTCCTATAGAAGTTAAATCAGCAGAGAATTTACAAGCAAAGAGTCTTCGTTCTTTTGTTTATAAGTTTCAACCAAAGATAGCTATCCGTTCTTCTATGTCTGATTTCCGTGAAGAGGAATGGCTTACTAATCTTCCTTTATACTCAGTCTGCGAATTGGTTACTTATATTGAAAGTAAACAATTAAAATAAATCCTGAATTTCAAAAATTTCCTTTCTTTTTGTTGCATATACCAAAAAAACGCTAACTTTGCAGCATATTCTCATAGAGGGGGTGCCTTAATATAACGGGCTGAGATTATACCCATAACCTGATCCGGGTAATGCCGGCGGAGGGAACAAAAGATAGAAAAGACCCCTTTTCTGTTTTAATTAATTTAATTTAGGTATGAAAAAGAAAGTACAGATGCTTGTCGGCTTAACACTGATCGGCTCATCGTCTTTTGCGCAGGTAAAGGATAGCCTGCGTTTGGTTAGACTGCAGGAAGTGCAGGTAGTAGCAACACGCGCAACGGCTAAAACGCCGGTTGCTTTTTCCAATGTAAGTAAGGAACAGATTAAAAAACAAAATTTCGGGATGGATGTTCCGTTTTTGTTGACCATGACTCCATCTGTGGTAGCAACTTCGGATGCTGGAGCAGGAGTGGGGTACACCGGTGTGCGGGTTCGCGGAACGGATGCTTCACGAATTAATGTTACAGCAAACGGGGTACCGATGAACGATGCTGAGTCTCACGCACTGTATTGGGTGGATATGCCCGACTTTGCTTCTTCTATTGAAGATCTTCAGATTCAGCGTGGTGCTGGAACTTCCACGAATGGTGCCGGTGCATTTGGCGCAAGTATTAACATGAAAACGGAATCAATCTCAGCTTTGCCTTATGCTGAAGTCAATGGCTCGTATGGCTCTTTCAATACGCACAAGGAAACATTCAAAGTGGGAACCGGGCTATTGAAAAGCCGTTGGGCTTTTGATGCACGTATCTCTAATATTGCTTCGGACGGTTATGTGGATAGGGCTTCTACGAATATGAAGTCGTTTTTTGCTCAGGCAGGTTATTATGGCGACAATGATATTTTAAAATTCATTGCATTTGGTGGTAAGGAGAAAACCTATCATTCGTGGAACGGAATTAGTAAGTCTCAACTTGAAAAAGATCGCCGTTACAATACTTGTGGTGAGATTGAAGAAGAATATATAGGAGAAGATGGTAAAATACACACTAAGGTGACCGGTTTCTATAAGGATCAGACTGATAACTATATCCAGACTAATTATCAAATGCTTTATACCCATATATTCTCTCCCAATTGGAACATGAACCTGACGTTGCACTATACAGATGGTGAAGGTTATTATCAGGAATATAAAAACGGACGTACTTTGAAAGAGTATGGACTTGTGCCTTTCACGCTAGACGGAGCTCAGGTTAAAAAGAGTAATTTGGTTCGTCAGAAGAAAATGGACAATGGCTTCGGAGGCGGTGTGTTCTCCTTTAACTATTCTTCTGGTCGTTTACAGGCTTCTTTGGGTGGAGCTACCAATGAGTACAAAGGTAATAATTTTGGAAAAGTGATTTGGGTAAAGAACTATATCGGCGACCTGGATCCCGATCATGAATATTATCGTAACAATGCAAACAAAATAGATGCCAATGTTTATTTGAAGGCTAACTATGAACTGTTTAAGGGATTGAATGTTTACGGTGATTTGCAGTATCGTCATATTAACTATACCATTGATGGATTGAATGACAAATGGGATTGGACTAAAACTCCAGGTGGCATGCAGACTTTGGCTGTGGATAACAATTATAACTTCTTTAATCCAAAGGCTGGTTTGTTCTGGCAAATTAGTAAAAATAATTCAGCTTACGCTTCGTTCTCGGTGGCTCAGAAAGAACCTACGCGTAACAACTTTACGGATGCTAAGTTTAACAAAACTCCTTTATCTGAAAGATTGTTTGATTATGAGGCCGGATATACATATAATGATTCCCGCTTCCTTGCAGGTGTAAACTTCTATTATATGAAGTACAAAGATCAGCTTATTCTTACTGGTCAAACTAATGATATTGGTGAACCATTGGCAGATAATGTTCCCGATAGTTATCGTATGGGTGTGGAATTTCTTTTAGGAGCTAAGATTACTTCCTGGTTGAGATGGGATGGTAATGCTACTCTAAGTCAAAATAGGATTAGTAACTATACAGAATATCTGGATAATTATGATGCTGACTGGGAGCCATTGTACACTCAAACATCTCACTATGTAGGAAAAACAACTATAGCTTACTCACCTGATGTAATTGCTAATAGTATGTTTACAGTGAATTACAAAAAATGGGATGCTGCTTTGCAATCAAACTATGTGAGCAAACAATATCTCTCTAACTCAGAGCAGGCAGATTGTAAACTTGATGCTTACTTTGTGAATAATCTGCGTTTGGGCTATACGTTCAGTTTGCCGGCTTTAAAGTCTATCCATTTAGGGCTTTCGGTAAATAATCTGTTTAATGAGAAGTATGAAAGTAATGGTTGGGGAGGTAGTTCTTATGTTATAGGTGCAGACGGAAGCAAGACTCGCTATAACAGTGCCGGCTATTTCCCTCAGGCAGGAACAAACATTTTGGCTGCAATTACGTTGAAATTCTAATGAAAGAAACATACTATAATGGATTATCTTGAAATTATAGGCACACTAATAGGCTTGCTTTATCTCTATCTTGAGTATAAAGCAAGCATCTATTTGTGGTTTGCCGGAGTAGTGATGCCTCTTATTTATATTTATGTGTTCTATGCTGCCGGACTCTATGCCGACATGGGAATTAATATTTATTATCTGCTGGCTGGTCTCTACGGATTAGTAATGTGGATGAAGACACCAAATCAAAAAGGAGAGGAGCGGTCTATTTCACGGACTCCGATAAAGTATTTTTTGCCGGTAATTATTATCTTTGCGGGGCTTTATGCTGCTATATCTTTTCTTTTGATTAGGTATACAGACAGTACGGTTCCTTATGCAGATGGATTTGTAACGGCTCTTAGTATTATTGGAATGTGGATGCTGGCATATAAGTATATAGAACAATGGCTGGTTTGGATTGTTGTGGACGTTGCATGTTGTGCGTTGTATCTCTACAAAGGTCTTTACCCCACAACTATTCTTTACGGACTATATTCTGTAATAGCCGTATTTGGCTATTTTAAATGGAAAAAGATGATGGTTTATAATACACTGAAAGATGAAAAAATATCCGTTACTGACAATCGCTAAAACTCCTTCTGCTATTATACTTGCAAACGGAGACTATCCGGTACATCCGCTACCGCTGTCTCTTCTGGCTAAAACCAGTTATGTGGTTTGTTGTGACGGAGCTACGGACGAGTTTGTTCGCTGGGGAAGAATTCCTGCAGCCATAGTAGGAGATGGAGATTCTCTTTCAGAATTAAATAAGAAGCAATTTGCCGGCATTCTTCATTCCATACCCGATCAGGAAACAAACGATTTGACCAAAGCATTCAGCTTTTGTTTGCAACAGGGAAAAAAGGATATGCTTATTCTTGGAGCAACCGGAAAAAGAGAAGACCACACTTTAGGCAATATTAGTCTGCTGGTAGAATATATGAATCAAGCTGAGATAGAAATGGTAACCGATTACGGTGTATTTACTCCCATCTCTGAAGATAGTGAATTTGAAAGCTATCCCGGTCAGCAGGTTTCTATCTTTAATCTTTCCGGTGCAGTTTTCTCTCAGGAAGGACTTCAATACACTCTCCCTCCTTTAAATAACTGGTGGCAAGGAACCCTAAACGCATCCTTGTCTAATCGCTTCATTATTCACACCACCGGTAGGGCTATTATATTCAGGGCATACTAAGCTCTTGTTTGCATAATCCTGTTTTACTTATAGCATAAAGATAATGGATGATTGGTTACTTCACAGTATTCAATGCCTTTAGGCAAAGACAACGACTCAGATAATAAAAAAATAAAAAGGAGGATGCTTCACAGCGTCCTCCTTTTGAACTTAAAACAACCAACAAAAGAAATAGATAATTTTTGAATTATCTAATAAACAGTAATTCTCTATATTTAGGCAATGTCCATAACTGGTCATCGACTATAAGCTCTAATTTATCAATGTGATAACGAATCTCTTCCAGCATAGGAACAATTTTATCGTGATATGCAACGGCTTTTTCACGCTCAGATTCAATTATATTAGCTACTTTACGGGTTTCAATCATTTCATCAACTTTTTCTTTAATGAAGATTGTTCTTGTAGCAATGTCTTCAATTATTTCCAAATTCTTGGAAGAAAGCTTATTTGCTTTTTCACCAGGGAACAGGTCTTTCATCTTATATACATTGTCAATAAGCTGTGACTGATATTTAGTTGCAATAGGAATAATGTGGTTCATTGCTAAGTCACCCAACACGCGAGCCTCAATTTGAACTTTCTTTGTGTATGTTTCCCATTTAACTTCATTACGTGCTTCCAACTCAACCTTTGTCATTACCCCTGTAGATTCAAACATTTTGATGCTGCTTTCTTTCAGGTAATTATCAAAGATAACTGGTACGCTTGTTTCACAGTCCAAACCACGTTTTAATGCTTCCTCTTTCCATTCATCACTATAACCGTTGCCATCAAAGTGGATAGCTTCGCATTCAATCACATATTTGCGGACAATTTCCAGAATAGCTGACAATTTAGGTTCTCCTTTTTCAATCAAAGTATCTACTTCTTTCTTGAATATAACTAATTGTTCAGCAACAGCAGCATTAAGCGCAATCATTGCAGATGCACAGTTTGCTTCAGAACCAACTGCACGGAACTCGAAACGGTTACCTGTAAATGCGAAAGGAGAAGTACGATTACGGTCTGTATTATCAATCAGCAACTCAGGTATCTGTGGAATATCCAGTTTCATCCCTTGTTTGCCGCTGAGGCTGACAAGATCGTCCTTAGTACTTTCGGCTAAATGCTTCAGAACCTGTGTCAATTGTTTACCCAGGAAACTGGAAATAATTGCAGGAGGTGCCTCATTTGCTCCCAAACGATGTGCATTGGTTGCCGATGAAATACTTGCTTTCAATAATCCGTTGTGACGATATACTGCCATTAAAACATTCGCAATGAAAGTAACAAAACGAAGATTTTCTTCTGATGTCTTGCCTGGACCCATTAATATAATACCGGTATCGGTACTTAATGACCAGTTGTTGTGTTTACCTGAACCATTTACACCTTTGAATGGCTTTTCGTGTAGTAAAACACGGAACCCGTGCTGACGTGCGATTTTACGCATCAAGGCCATAATTAACAGGTTATGATCGTTCGCTAAGTTACATTCCTCAAAGATAGGAGCGAGTTCAAATTGATTAGGAGCAACTTCATTGTGACGAGTCTTAACAGGAATGCCCAGTTTTAAACTTTCAATTTCCAAATCGGTCATGAATGCTGTAACACGAGTAGGGATAGCGCCAAAATAATGATCTTCCAATTGCTGATTCTTAGAACTTTCGTGTCCCATCAATGTACGACCCGTTAAAAGTAAATCCGGACGGGCAGCATACAAACCTTCGTCAACCAGAAAGTATTCTTGTTCCCAGCCTAAATTAGTAGTAATTTTCTTTACTTCAGGATTGAAATAGTGAACTACGTCTAAAGCTGCTTTATTTACTGCTCTCAGAGCTTTTAGGAGAGGAGCTTTGTAGTCCAGAGATTCGCCTGTGTAGGCAATGAAGATAGTTGGGATGCACAATGTGTCGCCAACAATAAATGCAGGAGATGAAGGATCCCATGCCGAATATCCACGAGCTTCGAATGTGTTACGGATTCCTCCACTAGGGAAGCTTGAAGCATCTGGTTCCTGCTGAATAAGTAGTTTGCCACTGAACTCTTCAATCATACCGCCTTTTCCATCATGTTCTACGAAAGCGTCATGCTTTTCAGCAGTACCTTCAGTTAACGGATGAAACCAGTGAGTATAGTGAGTAGCTCCCATTTCCAATGCCCATTTCTGCATTCCGGCTGCCACTGCATTAGCTATATCTCTGTTGAGTGGCATGCCATTATCCATAGCATCCATCAATAACTGGTATACCTTTGTTGGAAGATACTTGAACATTTTAGACTTGTTAAACACATACTTACCGAAATAATCAGAAGGTCTCTCTGCTGGAGCCGAAACTTCTAGTGCTTTCTTTTTAAAAGCTGATTCTACTACTCTGAATCTTAGATCTGACATAATACCTAATTTTATTTGTTGTTATTCTTTTTATATAATGGCAAATTGTTTTTTTACCGATGTTTTAAGGTGAAATATTAGCTATTTTTATTCGCTCTTAAAACTATTTTATCCAATTGCGTAATCTTCTCATTGCTTCTATACAATCTTCACGGGCGCCAAAAGCTGTTAAACGAAGGTAGCCTTCTCCGCTAGGACCAAATCCTACTCCCGGAGTACCCACAATATTTGCTTCATATAGTAATTGTTCAAAGAACTTCCATGATGGCATATTGTTAGGCGTTTTTACCCAGAGGTAAGGAGCGTTTACTCCACCGTATACTTTTAATCCAGTGGCTTCAATGCCTTCCTTCATAATTTTGGCATTGGTCATATAATAACTGATAATCTCCTTTATTTGTTCTTTTCCTTCAGGAGAATATACAGCTTCGGCAGCCCTTTGAGTAATATAAGACGTTCCGTTGAATTTAGTACATTGACGTCTGTTCCATAATTTATTCAAAGAAACACTTTCTCCATTTAAGGTCACTGCGTTTAATTCTTTTGGAACAACGGTATATCCGCATCTTACTCCAGTAAATCCTGCTGTTTTAGAGAAACTTCTAAATTCAATAGCTACTTTCTTTGCACCTTTTATTTCATAAATAGAATGTGGTACGTCCGGATCCTGAATATAAGCTTCGTAAGCAGCATCGAATAATATTAGTGTATCATTAGCCAAAGCATAATTTACCCACTTCTTTAATTCTTCTTTTGAAAGAGTTGTACCTGTTGGGTTATTAGGATAACAGAGGTACACCATATCAATCCTTTTGTCGGGAATCTGTGGAATAAAGTCATTTTCACTTACACAGGGAATATAAACCAGATTACTCCATTTCCCATCAATTAAATCACCTGCTCGACCCGACATTACATTCGAATCAATGTAAACAGGATAAACAGGGTCAGTTACCCCCACACTATTATCGTGGCGAAGGATATCTCCAATGTTTCCTGTATCACTCTTTGCTCCGTCATTAATGAAAACTTCACTTGGATCAAGATTGATTCCTCTGCTTGCATAATCATTTTTGATAATCGTTTCAATTAAAAAACTATAGCCCTGTTCTGGTCCGTATCCGCGAAATGTTTCTTTAACAGCCATTTCTTCCACAGCTTTATGCATGGCTTTTATCACAGCTTCGGGTAGTGGCTGTGTTACGTCACCTATGCCCAGACGGATAACATCCTGTTTGGGATGGGTTATTTTAAATGTATTTACCTTCTTTGCTATATCCGAGAAGAGATAACTGCCCGGTAGCTTTAAAAAATGTTCGTTTACTAATGCCATATATTCTGTTGTTTTAAGTGTCTTGCTTTTAGAGGGCTATTTCTCCTTCAAAGACAGTGGTAGCCTCTCCGGTCATATATACTCTGTTGGTTTGTTCGTCCCATTTTATGTTTAGACTTCCACCATCCATTATAATCTCTACATCGCGTCCTGTTTCTCCTATAATGGAGCCTGCAACTGCGGTTGCGCATGCACCTGTTCCGCATGCCATTGTAATGCCAGATCCACGTTCCCACACTCTCATTCTCACCTTGTTGTTATCCAGCTTCTGTGCGAATTCCACATTTATTCTACCGGGAAAAAGCGGATGGTTTTCTAAAAGAGGTCCTATGGCAGGGAGGTCAATCCGCTCTATATCATTTATGAAAATAACAAGATGAGGATTTCCCATTGAAATGGCAGTTGCTTTGAATGTTTGATTGTTGATGGTAATTTCTTTGGAAATCATATTATCAGGATTACCGTCAATGGCTACTTCCTCTAGCTTGGGAGTGCCCATATCTACAGTAACCATTGAAACTTTACCTTCAGATAGTATAAGTTTTAAATATTTAATTCCTGAAAGAGTATCCAGGGCAATGTCTGTTTTATCAGTCAGCTTATTATCATAAAGATATTTGCCTATACAGCGAGATGCGTTTCCACACATCATAGCTTCAGAGCCATCAGCGTTAAATATGCGCATGCTGAAATCGGCAATAGGGGACTCACCGATAAGAACTAGACCATCAGAGCCTATTCCTGTGTGAGGAGCGCTCCATTTGATTGCTAATTTTTCCGGATGTTCTATGGGGTATTTTATTGTATTTACGTAAATATAATCATTACCCGCACCGTGCATCTTTGTAAATTTAATCAGGTTTGCCATTTTGTATTAATGATTTGCTTTATTGATTTCCTTTTGTCTTTTATAAATGCAAATATATGACAATTTGTATAATTTGAACTATTAAATGCTTACTTATATCTAATTATTTAGAATAAATAACAATCAGTTTAGATAATGGCATAAAAATAATTAATTTATAATTATTTTGAGTATAATATTATATAATTAATAGCAGTATTTTTTAGGATGAATATTTTTTCTTTATGTATGCATAATATTAGCCATATTATTAGATTCGTATATTACGAAACAGAACTATATATAAGAATCATTTAGCTATTCATATATATAGTTCTGTTTTATTTTGATCTTTCAATATTTAGAAAACTGGTATAATGCTATTTCTTTCTAGTCAGATCAAGCCCTAATTGAGGTTCGTTTGTAGTAATGAAATCAGCCTTTTTTTCAATAAGGTATTGCATCTCAGTTTCTTTATTCACTGTCCAAACATTGATTTTTATTCCGCATTCTTTTGCTTCGGTAAACCAATGCTCGTTTTTCATCATTGCACTTAAATTATAATCCAAACCTATGCATCCTATTTCTTTTAGTTCTTTTGGAGAAAGATTTGCACTTAAATAAGAAACCTTAGCTTTAGGATTCAGGCGAAGCAGCTCTTTGACTGTATTCAAGCTGAAAGAAATATATTCTACTTTTTTTTCTAATTTAAGTTCTTTGACCATTGACAGCACTTTAGCAGTGAGTGAATCTTCTCTTTCTTTGGTGCTATGAGGCTTTAACTCTACAATGAGTTTGATATTTTTGCACTCTTTTCCTTTTATCAGATACTCTTCAAGCGTGGGAAGGAACTCACCATTTGCTAGTTTTTCCTGTTTAAGTTGAGGGGAAGGGGTGTTTTCTAAAACCAGATGATGATCGGCAGTTGTTGCATCATGATTAATCATAGGTACTCCATCCGATGATAACCATACATCAAATTCAGAGCCGTAAACTTTAATATCATTAGCTTTGGTTAATGCGGCAATAGAATTCTGTGCTGCTCCTTCTGTATTCCAGAATCCACGATGAGCAATGATTTTTGTTTTAGCATTCATCGTTCCTAGTGTGAAGAGTAAAGCTCCAAAGATAATTAGTCTTTTGATATCCATAATTTTATATTTAGGTTTGTCGGGCAAAGGTAAAATATCTATTGCTTAAAAACAAGAGAAAGATGCTTTTGAAATAAATAAAAGCATCTTTCTAAAATTAGATATTTTGAAGTAATTAATAACTTTCGTCGTGTACTCCTTTTACTGCACGTCCGCTAGGGTCGTTCATGTTTTTAAAAGAGGCGTCCCAGGCAAGGGCTTCGGGTGTGCTACATGCTACAGACGGAACAGATGGAACGCATTTTGCAGCACTTTTACTTGGGAAATGTTCTTCGAATATACTACGATAATAATACTCTTCTTTATTCATAGGAGGATTAATAGGGAAACGTTCGGCTGAATGAGCCATATCTTCATCGCTTACTCGTTCTGAAGTTAAAGCTTTAAGTGAATCAATCCAGTTATACCCTACGCCATCGCTAAACTGTTCTTTCTGTCTCCATGCTACGCTTTCGGGTAACATGTCGGCAAAAGCTTCCCGCAAAATCTTTTTCTCTATTGTTTTTCCGGGAGCCATTTTAGCTTCAGGGTTTAGTCTCATTGCTACATCTAAAAACTCTTTGTCGAGGAAAGGAACCCGCCCTTCAACTCCCCATGCAGAAAGGGATTTGTTTGCACGTAAACAGTCATACAAATGCAGCTTGCTGATTTTACGGACTGTTTCTTCATGGAATGATTTTGCATCTGGTGCTTTGTGAAAGTAAAGATAACCGCCAAATATTTCGTCGGCACCTTCGCCTGAAAGAACCATCTTTATACCCATAGACTTAATTACACGGGAAAGTAAGTACATAGGAGTAGAAGCCCGAACGGTAGTCACATCATATGTTTCAATGAAATAGATTACATCGCGGATGGCATCCAGTCCTTCTTGTACGGTATAGTTTATTTCGTGATGAATAGTCCCGATATGATCGGCCACTTCTCTTGCTTTGATTAGGTCGGGTGCATTATCCAAACCCACGGCAAAGGAGTGAAGTTGTGGCCACCAAGCGTCGGACTTACCATCTGTCTCCACACGTTTCGCGGCATATTTCTTAGCCACGGCAGATATAATGGACGAATCCAATCCTCCGGAAAGCAAAACTCCATAAGGCACATCACTCATTAGCTGGCGTTGTACTGCATCTTCCAGAGCATCATGCACATCGGCTATGGAGGCTTTATTGTTCTTTACAGCATCATATTCCATCCAATCGCGGGTGTACCATTTTTTCATTACGCCTTCCTTACTGTAAAAATAATGTCCCGGCAAGAATGGTTCATAGCTTTCGCAGAATCCTTCAAGAGCTTTCAGTTCACTGGCTATGTAGACTAAACCCTCTTTGTCGCGACCAATATACAATGGAATTACTCCAATAGGGTCACGAGCGATGAGATATTCATCTTTCTCAGAATCATATAAGGCAAAAGCAAATATGCCGCTGAGATCTTCCAGGAAATTAATTCCTTTTTTACGGTATAGCGCCAGAATTACTTCGCAATCGGAACCTGTTTGAAATTGGTATTCTCCTTCAAACTCTTTGCGAATATCACGATGATTGTATATTTCTCCGTTCACAGCAAGAGCTACCTTACCATCGGGAGTATACAATGGCTGACCACCCGATTGAGGGTCAACGATAGAGAGACGTTCATGGGCCAGGATAGCTGAGCCTCCGCAGTAAATACCACTCCAGT
This sequence comes from Bacteroidaceae bacterium, assembly GCA_963667395.2. GTDB lineage: Bacteria > Bacteroidota > Bacteroidia > Bacteroidales > Bacteroidaceae > Bacteroides. The sequence goes on along the minus strand of CAXXJL010000001.1, from coordinate 1,110,718 downwards.
CGGGACCGCGATGGCGAATTTTCTGAGCCATCTTTAAAGCTTTAGCACGTAATTCTTCGCTTTGCGTTTGTATATTGAATATTCCTACAATTCCACACATAGTTCTTTTTGTTTATTTGTTACTTAAAAAAGCATCAATCTCTGTAGCCGCTTTTCTACCTCCAGCCATTGCTCTTACAACCAGACTGGCTCCTGTAGCAGCATCTCCCGCGGCAAATACCTTGGCTGTTGATGCAGCGGCACAAGCATCAATAGCAATATTTTTACGATTATCGACAGTCAGCTCCAGTTGTTCAATAATTCCTTCCTGTGTAGGGTGTACAAATCCCATGGCAAGGAATACAAGATCGGCTTCAATAATTTCTTTTTTACCCGATGGCATCATTATCATACGTCCGTTTTCGCCTTTCTCCCAGGATACCTCTTCAATTTCAACTGTTTTTAACTGACCGTTTTCGCCCATGAAACGGCAGGAATTTATGTTCCAGCGTCTTTCGCAACCTTCTTCATGTGAACTGGTTGTTTTCAATACCTGAGGATACATAGGCCATGGCGTTGAAGGATTATCATGTACAGGAGGTTTAGGTAGAATTTCAATCTGAGTAACACTAATTGCTCCCTGACGAACTGAGGTACCAATACAATCGGAACCTGTATCTCCACCACCTATAATCAATACCTTTTTCCCTTTTGCATTGATTAATTGATCCTTATCAAATGCTTGTCCTTCCAAAATCTGGTTTTGCTGGCTCAGCAATTCAAGTGCGAAGTGAACTCCTTTAAGCCCGCGTCCTTCAATAGGAAGGTCTCGGGGAACTTCCGCACCTATACACACGCAGATAGCATCATTTAAGTTAACCAAAGCTTTGGCTTCAATATCCTTGCCTATCTCTGTAGAAGTAACAAATTTAATGCCTTCTTGTTTAAGCAGATTGATGCGGCGATCTATAATATTCTTGTTTAGTTTGAAGTTTGGAATGCCATAACGAAGCAAACCGCCCACATTTTCATGCTTTTCATAAACGGTTACTTCGTATCCTTTGCGGTTTAATTGGTTGGCTACAACCAATCCGGCTGGTCCTGCACCAATTACGGCAACCTTTTTTCCGTTTCTTACCGGACGATGCGGAGTTATATATCCTTCACGAAAAGCAGCTTCCACAATTGCAGCTTCATTTTCGCGGATGGTAACAGGTTCATCGGCCGAAAGTTTCAATACGCAACTTTTTTCGCAAGGAGCCGGACAAATGCGACCTGTGAATTCCGGGAAATCACAGGTGGATTCCAGAACTTCATATGCTTCTTTCCATTTGCCTTTGTAAAGAAGATCTTGCCATTCGGGCTGTATGTTGCCAATAGGGCATGCCCAGTGGCAGAATGGTATACCGCAATCCATGCAGCGTGATGCCTGCAATTTGCGATCGTGGCTATTGAGGGTTTGTTCCACTTCTCCGAAGTCGGATATACGTTCATGTTGAGGTCTGTAACCTGCCTCTTGTCTATGTATTGTTAAGAATGCTTTTGGATTTCCCATTTCTATTTGTTGTTTAAGTAAGAATAACCCGAATAGTCTTTTAATCTATCTAGAGCTTTTGTTTAAAAGGCGTACACTTTAATTGTATTAAGTCTACTCTCTACGTTGTATAAGTGTACACCTTTTTATAAACTATTCCTGATGTTTCTCTTTAGAGTTCTATATATAATTAATAATCTCTCTGCACGTTAGCAATCTTTTGTTGCAGCTTCTCCATTTGCTCTTCCTGAAGTACTTTTTTGTATTCAATAGGAACAATCTGAATAAACTGATCAACATACTTTTCCCACGAGTCTAACATAGTTTTTGCTAGTTTACTACCTGTGTAGAAGTAATGATTGCGAATTAACTCGTGTAGTTCCTTGCGATAACTTGATTCCTCGATAAGTGATAATTCTACCATTTCCATGTTGCAGAAATAATCAAAATTGCCATCCTTATTCCATACATAAGCAACTCCTCCGCTCATGCCGGCAGCAAAATTACGTCCGGTACTTCCTAAAACAACTATGCGTCCGCCGGTCATATATTCGCAACAGTGATCGCCTACACCTTCGACAACAGCAGTTGCTCCCGAGTTACGTACAGCAAAACGTTCGCCTACACGTCCGTTTATATATACTTCTCCACTGGTAGCCCCATACAGCAGGGTATTACCCGCAATTGTATTATCTTCGGGAATAAAGGTGGCACGTCTTGGAGGAAGCACGCTAATGCGACCACCTGAGAGTCCTTTACCTAAATAATCATTGGCTTCACCTTCAAGCTTAAAATCTACGCCATTGGTAAGGAAAGCACCAAAACTTTGTCCGGCAGATCCTTTGAATTTAATATTTAACGTATGCTCGGGAAGTCCGGCTGCACCATGTTTCTTAGCAATTACACCACTAAGCATTGCACCTACACTTCGGTCGGTATTTTTGATAGAGTATTCCAAAGAAACCTCTTTTTCATGCTCAATAGCTTCCGCAGCCTGAGCAATGATTGTGAGGTCTTTCACATCATCGTTGATTGGATGAACATCTTCGCCCACATGATGTATAGCAGCATCAGTACCTTGTGAAGGCATATATGTCAACTTAGAAAGATCAAGTAATTCATATTTTCCGTTAGAAGTAATGTGCTTGCGTTCAATTAAATCTGTACGCCCCACAATATCTTCCAGTTTAGTGAATCCCATTTCGGCCAAATGCTCGCGAACTTCTTCGGCAAGGAAAGTAAAGAAGTTAACTAAATATTCATGTTTGCCATGAAATCTTTTGCGAAGCTCAGGATCCTGAGTAGCAACTCCAACCGGACAAGTATTCATGTGGCATTTACGCATCATAACACAACCTAGCACAATTAAAGCAGAAGTGGCAAAACCATATTCCTCAGCTCCCAACATGGCCATAAGAACAATATCACGACCTGTCTTTAACTGACCGTCAACCTGTAAAGTAACCTGTCCGCGCAGTCCGTTCAGAACCAAAGTCTGCTGAGTCTCAGATAATCCAAGTTCAGGAGAGATACCTGCGTATCGGATAGAGCTTGATGGGCTGGCGCCTGTACCACCTTCCGCACCAGAGATAACAATATGATCGGCTTTGGCTTTTGCCACACCTGCGGCAATTGTTCCCACACCGCTTTCGGCAACTAGCTTAACGCTGATACGTGCCTTTGGATTGATGTTCTTTAAATCGAAAATAAGTTGAGCCAAATCTTCGATGGAATAGATATCATGATGAGGTGGGGGAGAGATTAACGAGATTCCCTTGATAGAGTGACGAGTTTTTGCAATAACCTCATCTACTTTATATCCTGGTAACTGACCACCTTCTCCCGGTTTTGCTCCCTGAGCGATTTTGATTTGCAATTCGTCTGCATTTACAAGGTATTCGGCAGTAACACCAAAACGCCCCGAAGCAATTTGCTTAATGGCAGAGCGCATAGATAATCCGTTTTCCAAAGTTTTGAAACGAGATGAATCTTCTCCACCTTCACCGGTATTACTTTTTCCTCCTATTTTATTCATGGCAAGAGCCATTGTTTCATGCGCTTCACGGCTGATAGAACCAAAGGACATAGCTCCGGTAACAAAATGCTTCATAATTTCTGAAGCGGGCTCAACCTGGTCAATGGAAATAGGACTCTTCCTAAAACCTAAGAAGTCGCGAAGGAATATAGGAGTCTCTTTCTCATCAACCATATGAGTGAATTCCTTAAATTTCTTGTAACTACCAAGTCGGGTGGCAAGTTGCAGGGTAGAAATAGTTTCCGGATTCCATGCATGCTGCTCGCCACCTTTACGGTAGGCATATATACCTTTATTCGCAAGCATATCATATGCATTGGCTCCAAAGCCTTCAGTGTGGAAAGCAATTGCATCGGCTGCAATTTCATCCAGGCGAATGCCTCCAATAGTAGAATTTATTCCCCCGAAGTATGTATTGCTAAGCTCTTCGCTCATACCAACAGCTTCAAATATCTTTGCACCGCGATAACTACGTATGGTACTGATTCCCATTTTGGACATAATCTTGAATAGTCCTTTGCAGATAGATTTAATATAGTTCTTTTCCGCAGTTGCATAATCAAGTTGTATTTCCTGCTTTCCAACAAGTTCGTCCAGAATTGCAAATGCCATATATGGATTGATGGCACTTGCGCCAAATCCCAGTAATAATGCGGCATGCATTACTTCACGTATTTCACCGCTTTCTACAATTAATGCAGTCTGCACACGTTTGTGAACAGAAATAAGGTGATGATGAACGGCACTAACTGCAAGAAGAGCAGGGATGGCAGCATGAGTAGCATTCACATCTTTATCTGAAAGCACAATATAATTAACGCCATCAGTAACCGATTGCTCTGCCTGCTTGCAAAGTTTACTCAATGCTTCCTCTAAACCGGCTTTCCCTTTGCTTACTTCAAATAAGATAGGCAGCTTAACGGTGTTAAATCCCTTATATCTGATGTTGCACAGAATATCCAGTTGGGCATTGCTCAAAATAGGATAGTTTAGCTTTACCATTTTACAATGGTTCTCGTTTGGAGTAAGTATATTCATACCTACAGCACCAATGTATTCTGTAAGCGACATAACCAATTGCTCACGCAAAGGGTCAATAGGGGGATTGGTTACCTGAGCAAACTGTTGGCGGAAATAGTTGTATAACAGCTGAGGTTTAGTAGATAGTACAGCAAGTGGAGTATCGTTACCCATAGATGATAACGGCTCGGCCGCGGTAGTACTCATTGGAATAAGCAATTTCTCTATATCTTCTTTAGAATAGCCGAAAGTATGAAGCATACGGTCATAGTTGCCCACCTTATGAGAAACCTTTCGCCCGGTTTTAAGCTCGTCTAACTCAATACGGTTGTTTGCCAGCCATGTACGATAAGGCTTAGCTTCGGCCAATTGTTTTTTCAGGTCGCCATCATAATAAACTTCACCTTTCTCTGTATCTACCAATAAAATCTTTCCGGGTTGCAAACGTCCCTTTTCTTTTATCTCATTTGCTTCGAAATCCATTACGCCCACTTCAGAGGCCACCACCATCATATCATTCTTTGTTATCAGGTAGCGGGCAGGGCGAAGGCCATTTCTGTCCAGCATACCTCCGGCATATCTGCCATCAGAGAATAGCAGGGCAGCCGGACCGTCCCATGGTTCCATTAAAATAGAATGGTATTCATAGAAAGCCTTTAAATCTTCGGAAATAGGATTCTTTTCATTAAAACTTTCAGGGACTAACATAGCCATAGCATGAGGCAAACTTAGTCCGGACATGATTAAGAATTCAAGGACATTATCAAGAGACGCGCTATCGCTCATGCCACTTTGAATAATAGGGCGAATATCTTTTAAATCACCTAAAACCGGAGAATTTAGCACGCTCTCTCTTGCTTCCATCCATCCACGATTACCACGGATGGTATTAATCTCGCCATTGTGTGCTAGCAAACGGAATGGCTGAGCTAGTGACCAGGTAGGAAAGGTGTTTGTACTAAAGCGAGAGTGTACCAATGCCAATCCACTGGTAAAGTAACTATCTGTTAAATCGGGGAAATAGTGTCTCAGTTGTGATGATGTCAACATTCCCTTATAAATAATACTTTTACTAGATAACGAGACAATATAAAACTCCTTTTTAGAGTCAATAGAAGATGAATTTACTTTGTTTTCAATCCTTTTTCTTATTATATATAATTTTCGTTCAGCAGTTACTGAATCGGTAAATCCTGTAATGAATATTTGCTTTACATCAGGTTCGGTAGCAAGAGAATCCTTACCCAGAATTTCTGCATTAGTAGGTACATTGCGCAGATGCATTAATGTAAGCCCTTCTTTCTCAACTTCTTCAGTAACAATATTTAAAAGAGATATCTGATCTTTTGAATCTTTTGGAAGAAACAGAAGCCCAGTTCCATATTTTCCTTTTTCGGGTACAGGAATACCTTGTAATAATATAAACTCGTGAGGAATTTGTAGCATGATGCCTGCTCCGTCACCGGTTTTATTATCTGCACCTTCTGCACCGCGATGCTGCATGTTTTCTAATACCTTCAGAGCGGATTCAACAATGTCATGTGATTTACCTCCGTGGATGTTAACTAACATTCCTACTCCACATGCATCATGTTCATTTGCGGCATTATATAAGCCTAATTTATCGGGCTGTTGCTGGAAAGGAATTGCTGTCTTTTCGTTGTTAAAAAGTTCTTTTTTCTTCATTCTCTTTGACTATTTTCTATTGTATTACCTATTGTATCTATCAAATTGATTTGCAAAATTACAAATTTAATTTCTTTTTGATATCAAAATTGGCAAGAATGTGTGCAATAAAATATATTTCATTATCGCATAACTTACAATTCGTAATTAAAACAACAACAATTTGTTTTAATATAATGTTTTATATGACTTATTTTTTATATATTGTAATCTATTTCAAAAAACTGTATAATTTATGCATAAATTAGTAGTTGGACTTATACGATTTTTTTTTCAGAGTTTTATGTCTATTATTTGTAGTAAATATGACTGATATATAGATAATAATAACTATCTTTGCACGAAATTTAAATACATGCATAAAATATGTGCGGAATAGTAGGCTACATTGGAAAAAGAGACGCTTACCCCATTCTTATCAAAGGATTGAAACGGCTGGAATACAGAGGGTATGACAGCGCAGGGGTTGCACTAATAAGTAATGATCAGCAATTAAACGTTTATAAAGCGAAAGGCAAAGTGTCTGAATTAGAAAGCTTTGTTTCGCAAAAAGATATTTCCGGTAACATAGGAATTGCCCATACTCGCTGGGCTACTCATGGCGAACCTTGCCAGGCAAATGCCCATCCTCATTATTCTTCCTCAGAAAATCTCGCCCTAATACATAATGGTATCATTGAAAATTATTCTGTTCTTAAAGCAAAGCTTCAAGCTAAAGGATATACTTTTAGAAGTAGTACTGATACAGAGGTTCTTGTTCAACTAATAGAATATATAAAGGTTACTAATGAACTGGATTTGCTTACTGCTGTTCAATTAGCCTTGGGCGAAGTTATTGGTGCATATGCTATTGCTGTGCTAGAAAAAAATCATCCTGATGAAATTATAGCTGCTCGTAAAAGTAGTCCATTGGTTGTGGGTATTGGAGATGGGGAATTTTTCCTGGCATCTGATGCCACTCCGATTGTAGAGTATACTGACAAGGTAGTATATCTTGAAGACGAAGAGATTGCGGTAATCAGACGTGATCAGGAATTAAAGGTTGTTGACCTCAATAATGTGGTTATGAATCCGGAGGTTTCAACTGTTGTGCTTAATCTGGGACAACTAGAAAAGGGGGGATATCCTCATTTTATGTTGAAAGAGATTTTTGAGCAGCCCGATTGTATTCATGATTGTATGCGTGGACGTATAAATGTGGAAGGAACAAATGTTGTACTTTCTGCAGTAATTGACCATAAAGAAAGATTGCTAAAGGCAAATAGATTTATAATAGTAGCTTGCGGAACTTCCTGGCATGCAGCTTTAATAGGGAAACACTTGATAGAAAGTTTCTGTCGTATTCCCGTAGAAGTGGAATATGCATCTGAATTCCGTTACCGCGATCCGGTAATTTGTTCAGATGATGTCGTAATTGCCATTTCGCAATCAGGAGAGACTGCCGATACATTAGCAGCAGTAGAGCTGGCAAAGAGCAAAGGTGCATTTATATATGGAATATGTAATGCGATTGGATCATCTATTCCTAGAGCAACGCATACAGGATCATATATTCATGTGGGCCCCGAAATTGGTGTTGCTTCAACTAAAGCTTTTACCGGTCAGGTTACAGTGTTAACAATGTTAGCCTTAACACTTGCTAAGGAAAAGCACTCCATTAGTGAGGAAGAATTCTTGAATGTGGTTTGTGAGCTGAACCAGATTCCGGATAAAATGAAGAAGATATTAGAAGATAATGATAAGATAGCTCAGCTATCGCAGATTTTCACATACGCACATAATTTTATATATTTGGGCCGTGGATATAGTTATCCTGTGGCTTTGGAAGGTGCTTTGAAATTAAAAGAAATATCATATATACATGCAGAGGGTTATCCGGCTGCCGAAATGAAACATGGTCCTATTGCATTGATTGATGCAGAAATGCCAGTTGTAGTTGTTGCTACAAAGAACGGTATGTATGAGAAACTGATTAGTAATATTCAGGAAATAAAAGCACGAAAAGGAAAAGTTATTGCGATTGTGACGGAAGGTGATGAAGTAATTAAAGAAATAGCTGATTATTGCATTGAATTACCGGAAACTATAGAATGTCTTGATCCATTAATTGCAACGGTGCCACTTCAATTGTTGGCTTACCATGTTGCTGTATGTAAAGGCATGAATGTAGACCAACCTCGTAATCTTGCAAAATCTGTAACAGTAGAATAGATATTATATTTATATATGGAACCGTTAAAACATGAATGTGGTGTAGCAATGATCCGCTTACTGAAGCCTTTGGCCTATTATGAGCAGAAGTATGGAACATGGATGTATGGACTGAATAAACTTTATCTTATGATGGAGAAACAGCATAACCGTGGGCAGGAAGGGGCAGGATTAGCTTGTGTAAAACTGGAAGCAAGCCCTGGCGAAGAATATATGTTTCGTGAAAGAGCATTAGGCACCGGAGCTATTACTGAGATATTTGGTGCTGTGCAGTCTAACTTCAAGGATTTGAGTCCTGAAAAGCTTCATGATGCAGATTATGCCAAACGTTGTCTTCCTTTTGCTGGAGAGGTCTATATGGGACACCTTCGCTACAGTACCACTGGCAAAAGTGGTATTTCTTATGTTCACCCGTTCCTTCGCCGGAATAACTGGCGGGCTAAGAATCTGGCTCTTTGCGGAAACTTTAATATGACCAATGTGGATGAAATATTTCATCGTATAACAGAAACAGGTCAGCATCCCCGCAAATATTCAGATACTTATATAATGCTTGAACAAGTAGGGCATCGCCTTGACCGTGAAGTGGAGCGTCTTTTTCAGACAGCAGAAGCTGAAGGACTTAAAGGAATGGATATCACACATGCTATTGAGGATAATGTAGACTTGGTAAATGTGTTAAAAACATCCAGTGATGTGTGGGATGGCGGATATGTGATCTGTGGGTTAACCGGTAGCGGCGAGTCTTTTTCTTTTAGAGATCCATGGGGAATTCGTCCGGCTTTTTATTATCATGACGATGAAATTGTGGTTCTTGCTTCTGAACGACCAGTTATTCAAACAGCGATGAATGTAGCAGGGGAGGATGTGAAAGAACTTAATCCTGGCGAAGCAATTTTAGTTGATAAGAACGGAAATATTCGTTTAGCTCAAATCAACGAACCAAAGAAGCTTAGTGCTTGTTCGTTTGAGAGAATTTATTTCTCACGAGGCAGTGATAAAGATATTTATAATGAGCGTAAAGCTCTTGGCATAAATTTGGTTCAGCCTATTCTTAAAGCTGTTGATAATGATTTAGAGCATACAGTCTTTTCTTTTATTCCAAATACAGCTGAGGTTGCTTTTTATGGAATGCTTGAAGGCTTTAATAATTATCTGAATCAATTAAAAATGAAAAAGATATCTTTATCTGATCATCCATTGAAAGATGATGAACTGGAAAAGATACTTTCTATGCGCATTCGTTCAGAAAAGGTGGCAATTAAAGATATTAAGTTACGTACATTTATTGCAGAGGGTAATACAAGAAACGATTTGGCAGCCCATGTGTACGATATTACTTACGGCAGTATTGTTCCAAATGTGGATAATCTTGTGGTTATTGATGACAGTATTGTAAGAGGTACAACATTAAAGCAGAGCATCATTGGCATTCTTGATCGACTGAGCCCTAAAAAAATTGTTATTGTGTCTTCCTCTCCTCAGGTACGTTATCCTGATTATTACGGAATAGATATGGCTCGCATGAATGAGTTTATAGCTTTCCGCGCCACAATAGCATTATTGAAAGAACGCAATATGTGTGACATAATAACGCAGGCATATAGAAAATCGAAGGATCAGCAGAACCTTCCTAAGGAGGAAATCGTTAATTATGTAAAGGAACTATATGCTCCTTTTACTGACGAAGAAATTGCAGCAAAAATGGTTGAACTTCTTACGCCAGCAGGAACAAAAGCAAAAGTGGAAATTGTTTATCAAAATTTAGATGGACTACATGCTGCTTGTCCGAAAAATCCGGGCGATTGGTATTTCACTGGAAATTATCCCACCCCAGGTGGAAACAAACTTGTGAATGAAGCGTTTATAACATATATTGAAAAAGTTTATTGTGATTAAACTTTTGAGAGTTGTGCAGTCCAACTTGACGAGCTGCGCAATTTACTAAATGGACCTGCGCAACCCGGAATAACGAGCTGCGCAGATCGCACAAAATAGAGTGAGGAAAATTATATTTAAGAACAAGAGATATAACAAAAGAATGCAAAAAGAAAAGAATGTTTTATTGATTCTCGATGATGGAAGTGTTTTTCAAGGAAAATCCTTCGGTTACGAGAAAGCTATTGCGGGAGAGGTGGTCTTTAATACTGCCATGATGGGCTATCCCGAGAGTTTGACCGATCCGTCTTATTCTGGTCAGATTATGACACTAACTTTTCCTTTAGTAGGTAACTATGGTGTTCCTCCAAGAAGTGAAAAAGATGGGCTTTCCACCTTTATGGAATCAGAAAAAATCCATGCGGAAGGTATAATTGTGTGTGACTATTCCTGGGAATATAGCCACTGGAATGCAGTTGAAAGCCTTGAAAGCTGGTTGAAAAGCGAGAAGATTGTTGGAGTTTACGGTATTGATACCCGTGAGTTGACTAAGCTTCTTCGCGAAAAAGGTTCAATGAAAGGTAAAATTGTGTTCCCGGAAGAGAATGGGGAATTGAAGCCTGAAAATGATATTCCTTTTGTAGATCCGAATCTTATTAATCAGGTAGAACTCGTAAGTTGCAAAGAAGTTATTACTTACGGAACAGGAAAGAAGAAGGTTGTGTTAGTTGACTGTGGAGTGAAACATAACATTATCCGCTGTTTACTGAAGAGAGATGTAACCGTGATTCGAGTGCCTTGGGACTATGATTTCAGTACAATTGAATATGACGGGCTTTTCATCTCAAACGGACCTGGTGACCCTAATATGTGTGATGTAACAGTTCAAAACATCCGCAAAGCATTGACTGGCGATAAACCTATTTTTGGAATCTGTATGGGAAATCAGTTACTTTCAAAAGCTGGTGGTGCTAATATATATAAATTAAAGTACGGACACCGTAGCCATAATCAGCCTGTACGTATGGTAGGGACAAATAGATGTTTTATTACCAGTCAGAATCACGGCTTTGCAGTAGACAATGCTACTCTGGGTAATGATTGGGAACCTTTCTTTATCAATATGAATGATAATACAAATGAAGGGATTAAACATAAAACAAAACCATTCTTTTCTGTACAATTCCATCCTGAAGCTGCAAGTGGTCCAACAGACACAGAATTCTTGTTCGATAAATTTGTAGAGATGCTGTAATATTAAAACGAAGAATCAATGAAAGATAATATAAAGAAAGTGCTAATACTTGGTTCCGGTGCTCTGAAAATTGGAGAAGCCGGAGAATTCGATTATTCCGGTTCGCAGGCGTTGAAAGCTTTACGTGAAGAGGGAATACAAACGGTGTTGATTAATCCGAATATTGCTACTGTTCAAACATCTGAGGGAGTTGCCGATACAATTTATTTTTTGCCGGTTACTCCTTTTTTTGTAGAAAAGGTAATTCAAAAAGAAAAGCCACAAGGTGTTTTACTTGCTTTTGGTGGACAAACAGCGTTGAATTGCGGAGTTGAACTGTACAGAGAAGGCCTTTTTGAAAAATATAATGTTGAGGTATTAGGAACTCCTGTACAGGCGATTATTGATACTGAGGATCGTGAGCTGTTCGTTAAGAAACTTGACGAAATAGATGTAAAGACTATAAAAAGTGAAGCAGTTGAGAATGTTATTGATGCAAGACGTGCAGCTAAAGAACTGGGATATCCGGTTATTATCCGTGCAGCATACGCTCTTGGTGGATTAGGATCGGGGTTCTGCGACAATGAAGAAGAACTAAATAAATTAGTTGAAAAGGCTTTCTCTTTCTCTCCTCAGGTTCTGGTAGAAAAATCATTGAAAGGATGGAAAGAAATAGAATACGAAGTAGTTCGTGACCGCTTCGATAACTGTATTACTGTTTGTAATATGGAGAACTTTGACCCACTGGGAATCCATACGGGTGAAAGTATTGTAATTGCTCCTTCACAAACACTTACAAACAGTGAATATCACAAACTGCGTGAACTGGCTATCCGTATTATCCGTCATATCGGTATTATTGGAGAATGTAACGTTCAGTATGCTTTTGACCCTGAAAGTGAAGACTACAGAGTTATTGAAGTAAACGCTCGTTTAAGCCGTTCTTCTGCTTTGGCTTCTAAAGCAACCGGATATCCGTTAGCTTTTGTAGCAGCCAAACTGGGATTGGGATATGGATTGTTTGACTTAAAGAACTCTGTAACCAGAACAACTCCCGCATTCTTCGAACCAGCTCTTGACTACGTTGTCTGCAAGATTCCTCGCTGGGACTTAGGTAAATTCCACGGAGTCGACCGCGAATTAGGAAGTAGTATGAAATCGGTAGGAGAGGTTATGGCAATTGGTCGTACCTTTGAAGAAGCCATTCAAAAGGGACTTCGTATGATTGGCCAGGGAATGCACGGTTTTGTGGAAAACAAAGAGTTGGTTATTGAAGATATTGATAAGTCTCTGAATGAACCAACAGATAAGCGTGTCTTTGTTATCAGCGAAGCTTTCAGAGCAGGATATACCGTTGATCAGATACATGAACTGACTAAGATTGATAAATGGTTCCTTCAGAAACTGATGAACATTATCAATACAGCAAAAGAACTGGAATCATATAATACACTTGAATCGGTTTCTCCGGAATTACTTCGAAAGGCTAAAGTGCAAGGTTTCTCAGATTTTCAGGTTGCCCGTGCTATCTGGAAAGATGGAGAAGATATGGAAAAGGCAATGATGGTTGTTCGCGATTACAGAAAGTCATTTAATATCGTTCCGGTAGTGAAACAGATTGATACGTTGGCTGCTGAATATCCGGCTCAGACTAATTATCTGTATCTTACTTATAGTGGCATTGCCAATGACGTTACTTATTTAGGTGATCATCGCTCAATTGTGGTTCTGGGTTCCGGCGCTTATCGTATTGGTAGCTCAGTAGAATTTGACTGGTGCGGTGTTAATGCTCTGAATACCATCCGTAAGGAAGGCTGGCGCAGTGTGATGATTAACTATAATCCTGAAACAGTATCTACAGACTATGATATGTGTGATCGTCTTTATTTTGACGAGCTTACATTTGAACGTGTAATGGATATTCTGGAACTGGAAAACCCTCATGGTGTAATTGTATCTACAGGAGGTCAGATTCCTAATAATCTTGCGATGAGACTGGATGAACAGAATGTGAATATTCTTGGTACAACGGCAAAAAGTATAGATAATGCAGAAGATAGAAATAAGTTCTCTGCAATGCTTGACCGTATCGGTGTGGATCAACCTCGCTGGAGAGAATTAACCAGCATGGAAGATATCAATCAATTTGTAGATGAAGTAGGATTCCCGGTTTTGGTCAGACCTTCATATGTACTTAGTGGTGCAGCTATGAATGTATGTTCTAACCAGGAAGAGCTGGAACGATTCTTGCAATTGGCAGCAAATGTATCAAAGAAACATCCGGTAGTGGTTAGTCAGTTTATTGAATTTGCCAAGGAAGTTGAAATGGATGCTGTTGCAGATAAAGGTGAAATTATTGCCTATGCAATCAGTGAACATATTGAGTTCGCAGGTGTGCACTCAGGTGATGCTACTATTCAGTTCCCTCCGCAGAAACTATATGTGGAAACAGTGCGTCGCATTAAACATATCTCTAAGCAAATAGCAAAAGAATTAAATATTTCCGGTCCTTTCAATATTCAGTATCTTGCAAGAGAGAATGATATAAAAGTGATTGAATGTAATCTTCGTGCTTCTCGTAGTTTCCCATTTGTGAGCAAAGTTTTAAAAATTAACTTTATTGAGCTGGCTACAAAAATAATGTTGGGATTACCTGTACAGAAACCGGAGAAGAGTTTATTTGATTTGGATTATGTGGGTATCAAAGCTTCTCAGTTCTCCTTCTCGCGTTTACAAAAAGCCGATCCTGTATTAGGAGTTGATATGGCTAGTACGGGTGAAGTTGGTTGCATAGGTGAAGATACTTCCTGCGCCATCTTAAAGTCGATGCTTTCTGTAGGCTATAAAGTGCCTAAAAAGAATATTCTTTTATCAACAGGAACTGCTAAAGATAAAGTTGATATGTTAGCGGCGGCACATCTCCTTCACGATAAAGGTTACAATTTGTTTGCTACGGGTGGAACACATAAGACTTTAACAGATAATGGAATACCAAATACGTTAGTCTATTGGCCAAGCGAAGAGGGTACACCTCAGGCTTTGGACTTGCTCCATAATAAGGGAATTGACATGGTTGTAAATATACCAAAGAACCTTACTGCAAGAGAATTGACTAACGGATATAAAATTCGTCGTGCAGCTATAGACTTAAATATTCCCTTAATAACCAACTCTCGATTGGCTAGCGCATTTATTACTGCGTTCTGTACAATAAGTTTGGATGATTTATCTATAAAGAGCTGGGGAGAATATAATTAGTCTTTATAGCTTTATATTCATAAATAATTAGAAGCTTAATATAGCTGCGTTAGCAAAGAATTAATTTTGCTAACGCAGCTTTTTTTGTCCAGTTTATCTGCCTATCTGCTACTAAACAATATTAACAATTTGATAACTAATCTTATAAGCTAGTAGCAGATAAACTTTTGATACAAATTATCTGCTACTAAATCGTGTTCATCTGCTACTAAAGTCAGTTATCTGCCACTAATCGGCTATTTAAATGATGCTGTAATTTTAGAAACAACAGCTCGTTCAGCTTTCTTGCCGATGGCATTCTATTTAATGAGCTAACCGATTTTTCCATTTTAGCTAAGTAAGCCTTCATCCGAGAACCCATAAGCCCACGGCCGAGAACCCATGGGTCTTCATTCGAGAACCCATAAGCCCTCAGTTGAAGGCTTACTTATATCTCTTTGCAAATTTGGTTAACTTATCATGGAAAAGTGATAAATAAGCCCACTGCCACAAGCTTCGCTCACTTTGATTTTACTCTTAAAAGCAGAACATTTCTCACCGAAGGGTTAACTGCAACACTTACTATGATGTTGTGGAACGTTCAATTTAGTGGCAGATGGCCTTGGTTAGTGGCAGATAAACACGATTTAGTAGCAGATAAATAGTCTAATATTTTTATCTGCCACTAGCTAAAAGTTCTTATTCAAGGGATTTTTGTGTATTTTAGTGGGAGATAGGGGAGAGTGTGCTGTGAAAACATTGTTTGGCTGCAATGTTTGTAACTATGTAAAAGATGAGGGTAGGTCTCTATTCTGATTTAATGTATTATTCTGCACGGATAATTCTATATGTGCAGTCTTGATATGTTTTTTGTGCGATGAAAACAATCTGCAATTTGGATTATTTTTAAGTTGGCATTAGATACTTCCCTTGAATCTTTGCTTACTCTATTTTATATATTAGTAATGGTTTTCCTAAATATATATTGTGTTTCCATATAATGTGCTTTATGGCTAGCAAAAAAGTTTTTAAAGTATATCTTTGTAAATCAGATTATTAAGTCTATAGCTATATTTTTTATTCAAAAAAATGTCATAAATATTAGGATTGTATGATTGAATCCTGTACTTTTGCACTCGCTTTGTAAGAGAAACAAGGCCTTAGCATTGACATAATGACAGCCGGTTCGCAAGAATAAAAAAATAAAAAAACTCTGAAAACATTTGGAGTATATAACTTAAAGTTCTTATCTTTGCATCCGCTTTCGCTTCGAGAGGAGCTCATTATGAAAGCTACAATTCGTTCTTTGAATAAAATTTAGATATAAACAATACAAGTAGTACAAGCTCTTGTTTAGTGTGCTTTTGCATACGAAACAGAGAAATAAATTTCGAACCGTCAAGTTATCGTAAGTGATTACGTTAATAAGAAAAAGAAATAAGAACGGAATCCTGAACAGAATTAAATAAAACTTTTACAATGAAGAGTTTGATCCTGGCTCAGGATGAACGCTAGCTACAGGCTTAACACATGCAAGTCGAGGGGTAGCAGGGTAGCAATACCGCTGACGACCGGCGCACGGGTGAGTAACACGTATCCAACCTTCCCATCACTCGGGGATAGCCTTTCGAAAGAAAGATTAATACCCGATAGTACTTTTTTGAGGCATCTTAAGAAAGTTAAAGATTTATTGGTGATGGATGGGGATGCGTTCCATTAGATTGTTGGTGAGGTAACGGCTCACCAAGTCTTCGATGGATAGGGGTTCTGAGAGGAAGGTCCCCCACATTGGTACTGAGACACGGACCAAACTCCTACGGGAGGCAGCAGTGAGGAATATTGGTCAATGGGCGAGAGCCTGAACCAGCCAAGTAGCGTGAAGGATGAAGGTCCTATGGATTGTAAACTTCTTTTATAGTAGAATAAAGTGATCCACGTGTGGATTTTTGTATGTATACTATGAATAAGGATCGGCTAACTCCGTGCCAGCAGCCGCGGTAATACGGAGGATCCGAGCGTTATCCGGATTTATTGGGTTTAAAGGGTGCGTAGGCGGAAAAATAAGTCAGTTGTGAAAGTTTGCGGCTCAACCGTAAAATTGCAGTTGATACTGTTTTTCTTGAGTGTACATAAGGTAGGCGGAATTCGTGGTGTAGCGGTGAAATGCTTAGATATCACGAAGAACTCCAATTGCGAAGGCAGCTTACCGGGGTACAACTGACGCTGAGGCACGAAAGTGTGGGTATCAAACAGGATTAGATACCCTGGTAGTCCACACAGTAAACGATGAATACTCGCTGTTTGCGATATACAGTAAGCGGCCAAGCGAAAGCATTAAGTATTCCACCTGGGGAGTACGCCGGCAACGGTGAAACTCAAAGGAATTGACGGGGGCCCGCACAAGCGGAGGAACATGTGGTTTAATTCGATGATACGCGAGGAACCTTACCCAGGCTTAAATTGCAGATGAATATGTGGGAAACCATATAGCCAGCAATGGCATCTGTGAAGGTGCTGCATGGTTGTCGTCAGCTCGTGCCGTGAGGTGTCGGCTTAAGTGCCATAACGAGCGCAACCCTTATCGATAGTTACTAACAGTTTAAGCTGAGGACTCTATTGAGACTGCCGTCGTAAGATGCGAGGAAGGTGGGGATGACGTCAAATCAGCACGGCCCTTACGTCTGGGGCTACACACGTGTTACAATGGGGGGTACAGAAGGTCGCTACCTGGCAACAGGATGCTAATCCCAAAAACCTCTCACAGTTCGGATTGGAGTCTGCAACTCGACTCCATGAAGCTGGATTCGCTAGTAATCGCGCATCAGCCACGGCGCGGTGAATACGTTCCCGGGCCTTGTACACACCGCCCGTCAAGCCATGGGAGCCGGGGGTACCTGAAGTACGTAACCGTAAGGAGCGTCCTAGGGTAAAACTGGTGACTGGGGCTAAGTCGTAACAAGGTAGCCGTACCGGAAGGTGCGGCTGGAACACCTCCTTTCTGGAGTGATTTCGTTCTTAGGTTCGGATTTTACTTTGTACTGCTGGTTTTTGTTTATGTTTATATTAAGAAATACAAGAGATTAGAAGAAGCCGAGCCGAAAGGTAAGAGGTTTTGAACGACAGTCCTATAGCTCAGTTGGTTAGAGCGCTACACTGATAATGTAGAGGTCGGCAGTTCAACTCTGCCTGGGACTACGCGAAAAATTTAGGAGCATACCACTTAACCAGTAGGTAATCACGCTTTAGAAAAATTTCGGGGGATTAGCTCAGCTGGCTAGAGCACCTGCCTTGCACGCAGGGGGTCAACGGTTCGAATCCGTTATTCTCCACAATCAGAACCACAAATTCTGACACGATCTTTGACATAATGTACAAAAGCAAATAAAGAAGTAATTTTTAGAGATAAAAAGAGCTAAAAGTATATATCGAACCATATGGCAATTTAAAACGTATAACTACGAATAGATTGCAGTGTTTGAAGAAAGTAAGCAAGGGCGCATGGCGGATGCCTTGGCTCTCGGAGGCGATGAAGGACGTGATAAGCTGCGATAAGCTTCGGGTAGGTGCAAATGACCATTGATCCGAAGATTTCCGAATGGGACAACCCAATATCCTGAAGGGATATTATCCATTGTATAATGGAGGCGAACGCAGGGAACTGAAACATCTTAGTACCTGTAGGAGAAGAAAATAAAAAATGATTCCGTAAGTAGTGGCGAGCGAACACGGATTAGCCCAAACCATGGATGTTACGGCATTCATGGGGTTGTAGGACCACGATATCGGACTTATATTGGAGAATGGAAGACTCTGGAAAGTGTCACCATAGAGCATGATAGTTGCGTACATGAATCCAATGTATACTGTAGTGGTATCCTGAGTAGCGCGGAGCACGAGGAATTCTGCGTGAAACTGCCGGGACCATCCGGTAAGGCTAAATACTCCCGAGAGACCGATAGTGAACCAGTACTGTGAAGGAAAGGTGAAAAGAACTTCGAATAGAAGAGTGAAATAGTCCCTGAAACCATGCGCTTACAAGCGGTCGGAGCAGCTTCGTGCTGTGACGGCGTGCCTTTTGCATAATGAACCTACGAGTTACTGTCACTGGCAAGGTTAAGAAATTAAGTTTCGCAGCCGAAGCGAAAGCGAGTCTGAATAGGGCGACATAGTCAGTGGTAGTAGACGCGAAACCAAGTGATCTACCCATGGTCAGGTTGAAGGTTAGGTAACACTAACTGGAGGACCGAACCGATAAGCGTTGAAAAGCTTCCGGATGAACTGTGGGTGGGGGTGAAAGGCTAATCAAACTTGGAGATAGCTCGTACTCCCCGAAATGCATTTAGGTGCAGCCTTGATAATTACTAATGTGAGGTAGAGCGACTGATAAGATGCGAGGGCTTCACCGCCTATCAAGTCTTGATAAACTCCGAATGCGCATTAGTTTGATATCAGGAGTGAGGGCATGGGTGCTAAGGTCCGTGCCCGAGAGGAGAAGAATCCAGACCATCAGCTAAGGTCCCGAAATAATTGCTAAGTTGAACTAACGAAGTCAGATTGCTAAGACAGCTAGGATGTTGGCTTGGAAGCAGCCATTCATTTAAAGAGTGCGTAACAGCTCACTAGTCGAGGAGTTTGGCGTGGATAATAATCGGGCATAAGCAATTTACCGAAGCTATGGAACCAGTAATGGTTGGTAGGGGAGCATTCCACTCTGCGTTGAATGTGAAGCGTGAGCTTTGCTGGAGCGTGTGGAAAAGCAAATGTAGGTATAAGTAACGATAAAGGGGGTGAGAAACCCCCTCGCCGAAAGACTAAGGTTTCCTGATCAACGCTAATCGGATCAGGGTTAGTCGGGTCCTAAGGCTCAGCCGAACGGCGAGGCCGATGGCAGAAAGGGTTAATATTCCCTTACTACCTTAAAGAGTGACGTGGAGACGGAGTAGTGAAAGTGTCGCCAGCTGACGGAATAGCTGGTTAAAGGGTGTAGATATTGGAACTCCAGGCAAATCCGGAGATCTAGTCGAACCTGATAGTACCGAGAGCCCTTGTGGTGATTGGATAGCACACGTAAACAGACTTCCAAGAAAATCCGCTAAACTTAATCTTTAAGGTACCCGTACCGTAAACGGACACACGTGGTCGGGTAGAATATACTAAGGCGCTTGAGTGAATCACGGTTAAGGAACTAGGCAAATTGACCCTGTAACTTCGGGAGAAAGGGTCCCTCAGTAATGAGGGCGCAGAGAATAGGTCCAGGCAACTGTTTAACAAAAACACAGGGCTATGCAAAATTGAAAGATCAAGTATATAGCCTGACACCTGCCCGGTGCTGGAAGGTTAAGAGGAGATGTCATCGCAAGAGAAGCATTGAATTGAAGCCCCAGTAAACGGCGGCCGTAACTATAACGGTCCTAAGGTAGCGAAATTCCTTGTCGGGTAAGTTCCGACCTGCACGAATGGTGTAATGATCTGGACACTGTCTCAACCGTGAGCTCAGTGAAATTGTAGTATCGGTGAAGATGCCGATTACCCGCGATGGGACGAAAAGACCCCGTGAACCTTTACTATAGCTTAACATTGAATTTGGGTAATTGATGTGTAGGATAGGCCGGAGACTATGAAGCAGGCACGCCAGTGTTTGTGGAGTCACTGTTGAAATACGGCCCTTTGATTATTTGAGTTCTAACCCGCATATGCGGGGACACTGTTTGGTGGGTAGTTTGACTGGGGTGGTCGCCTCCAAAAGAGTAACGGAGGCTTCTAAAGGTACCCTCAGGACGATTGGTAACCGTCCGTAGAGTGTAATGGCATAAGGGTGCTTGACTGGGAGACCGACAAGTCGATCAGGTAGGAAACTAGAGCATAGTGATCCGGTGTTTCCGTATGGAAGGGACATCGCTCAAAGGATAAAAGGTACTCCGGGGATAACAGGCTGATCGCTCCCAAGAGCTCATATCGACGGAGCGGTTTGGCACCTCGATGTCGGCTCGTCACATCCTGGGGCTGGAGAAGGTCCCAAGGGTTGGGCTGTTCGCCCATTAAAGTGGCACGCGAGCTGGGTTCAGAACGTCGTGAGACAGTTCGGTCTCTATCTATCGTGGGCGTATGAAATTTGCGTGGCTCTGACACTAGTACGAGAGGACCGTGTTGGACTGACCGCTGGTTTACCGGTTGTGCCGCCAGGTGCATTGCCGGGTATCTAAGTCGGGATTGGATAAGTGCTGAAAGCATCTAAGTACGAAGCCAGCCACAAGATTAGATTTCTTAGGGTCGTTGTAGACGACAACGTTGATAGGCTGCAGGTGTAAAGACAGTAATGTCAAAGCCGAGCAGTACTAATTGCCCGTACACTTTCTTCTTAGCCAGTATGGTTGGCTATATAAGGGCTCTTTTCTATCATATGAGAGTTCTTCTTTATTGCTTTTACATTGTGTTTATCTTAATAAAATAAGAAATTAAAATATTAAGGTAGCTATAGCATCAGGGTTCCACCTCTTCCCATTCCGAACAGAGAAGTTAAGCCTGATCACGCCGATGGTACTGCGTAACAGTGGGAGAGTAGGTAGCTGCCGTTTTAGCAGGGAGTCCTGGTCATACAATATGACCGGGATTCCCTTTTTGTTTGGGCAAATTTTATGCAAAAAAGGGATATCGGATCACCATCTATTAATGTAGAATTTGAAAAGAAGGCACAGCTGCTTTATTTTAATTGTTTATTATTAGTGTCCGGTAAGCAGAAATTAGAGCGCAAAAAAACAGGATTGAACTTTTACGAGTTCAGCTCCTTTTGATTTACTTTGTTTTTTACCATAATGCTGTCAGTACTCAAATCGGGGATTACCAGTAAAAGTATGGGCGATTATTAACAGAAAAACGATCGAAAGAAATATTATTTTAACTAAATTATGTGATTATTTAATGAATGATTACATTCTGGTTGCAATACGGATTAACACAAACGTTTGTTGTTTCATTCTTGTATTATTTATGTTTATTAATAATTTATTCAATATTAAATTAGTATTTTTGCTCCATTAAAAGATTACTTAAATTGTATTTATGGTAAATTCGCTAATAACCCCTGATTATATTTTTGAAACTAGCTGGGAAGTCTGCAACAAAGTAGGTGGTATATATACTGTATTGTCTACCAGAGCAAAGACTCTTCAAGATACACATAAAGATAAGGTTATATTTATCGGTCCAGATTTTTGGGCTGATAAAGAAAATCCCTTATTTATTGAATTGGATTACCTTTATAAACCATGGAAACTGCACGCAGAAGCTAATGATAAGCTTTCTGTTCGTATTGGTAGATGGAACATTATTGGTGAACCAATTGTTATACTAGTTGATTTTAGTTCATTTTTCTCAACGAAAGATGAGATATATACGGAAGCCTGGAATCATTATCAAGTTGATTCTTTGCATGCTTATGGAGATTATGATGAAGCATCTATGTTTTCATATGCATCCGGAAAAGTTGTTGAGAGTTTTTATAAGTACAATCTGACTCATAAAGATAGAGTTATTTATCAGGCACATGAATGGATGACCGGACTTGGTGCTTTATATCTTCAGACTGCTGTTCCTGAGATTGCTACAATATTTACGACTCATGCAACTTCTATTGGACGTTCTATTTCTGGTAATCTGAAACCGTTATATGATTATTTATCTGCATATAATGGAGACCAGATGGCTCAGGAGCTTAATATGGAATCTAAACATTCTATAGAGAAACAAACGGCCCATTATGTAGACTGCTTTACTACTGTTAGTGATATAACGAATCTGGAATGTAAAGAATTGCTTGATAAAGAGGTCGATATTGTTTTAAAAAATGGATTTGAAGATGACTTTGTACCTAAAAGTAAAAGCTATTTAGCTAAGCGGAAGAAAGCTCGTTCAAAGATGCTTAAGGTTGCTAATAAGTTGTTAGGTACTAATTTAGGTGACGATACATTGCTTATATGTACAAGCGGAAGATATGAATTTAAAAATAAGGGTCTTGATGTCTTTATTGAATCATTGAATCGTTTGAATCATGATACAAATCTAAAGAAAGATGTTGTAGCTTTTATAAATGTCCCTGCAGGATTGCCTGTACCGCGTAAAGATTTGCTTGATAGATTAAATAATGGCAATGGTAACGGTTCAGAATCTTTAGAAATTCCTTTTATTACTCATTGGCTGGATTATATGTCCGACGATAAAGTACTTAACATGATAAAGCATCTGGGTATGAGGAATAATAAGGAAGATAAGGTTAAAATAATCTTTGTTCCTTGTTATCTTGACGGGAATGATGGTATATTTGATTTAAGTTATTATGATCTTCTTTTGGGGTATGATTTAAGTGTATACCCATCATATTATGAGCCTTGGGGATATACTCCATTGGAGAGTGTTGCTTTTCATATTCCAACTGTCACCACTGATCTTACTGGTTTTGGTCTTTGGGTTAAGAGCATTAGAAATCAACATGGAATGGATGATGGGGTACAGGTTATTCATCGTTCAGATAATAACTATTCTGAAGTGGCAGACGCAATTAAAGAATCCATTATTTCTTTTTCTGCAAAATTGCCTGAAGAAATAGAACATATACGTAATCGTGCTGCTGCAGTGGCCGAACATGCTTTATGGAAACATTTTATTAAGTATTATTATAAAGCGTATGACATTGCTTTGCGCAACGCTAAAAAACGTCAATTGAAATAAAGATATTATTCAAATAAGTAATTAGTATAATTATGAAGGTTAAAGTTAGTAACGTGAATGCTCCTGTTTGGAATGAGATTACAGTGAAATCGCGTATTCCAGAGGAATTACAAAAGTTATCAGAAATAGCTCATAATATTTGGTGGTCCTGGGATTCTGAAGCAATAATTCTTTTCAGAGACTTAGACCCTGCGCTTTGGAAAGAGGTGGGATTAAATCCTGTAATACTTTTAGAGCGCATGAGCTTTGAAAAACTGGAAGCTTTATCAAATGATAAGGCTATCATAAAAAGAATGAATGACCTTTACGCTAGATTCAGACAATATCTGGATGTAAAACCAGACTCAAACCGCCCTTCAGTGGCATACTTCAGTATGGAATATGGTTTGTCAAGCGTACTTAAAATATATTCAGGCGGTTTAGGCGTTTTAGCCGGCGATTACCTGAAAGAAGCTTCAGACAGTAATGTAGATCTTTGTGCTGTTGGATTCTTGTATCGTTATGGATACTTTAATCAGACACTATCGATAGATGGTCAGCAGATTGCAAATTATGAAGCTCAGAACTTTGGCAGTCTTCCCCTTGATCGTGTTATTGGTCAAAATGGACAACCACTTGTTGTATCTGTTCCTTATCTTGATTATTTTGTTCATGCGTATATATGGAGAGTCAATGTAGGTAGGGTTTCACTTTACCTAATGGACACAGATAATGAAATGAACAGCGAGTTTGACCGTCCTATTACTCACCAGCTTTATGGTGGTGATTGGGAAAATCGTTTGAAGCAAGAAATTTTGTTAGGTATAGGTGGTATGATGACTTTGAAAGCTTTAAATATAAAGAAAGATATCTATCACTGCAATGAGGGACATGCGGCATTAATTAATGTTGAACGTATCAGTGATTATGTTGCTTCCGGACTTAACTTTAACGAGGCAATAGAATTGGTTCGTGCTTCTTCACTTTATACTGTACACACACCAGTTCCTGCCGGACATGATTATTTCGATGAAGGCTTGTTTGGTAAGTATATGGGAGGTTATCCCAAAAAGATGGGCATTACATGGGGAGAGTTGATGGATTTGGGACGTAATAATCCTGGCGATGTTGGTGAACGTTTCTGTATGTCTGTATTTGCATGTAACACCTCTCAGGAGGTAAACGGAGTAAGCTGGCTGCATGGTAAAGTTTCTCAGGAAATGTTCTCATCAATATGGAAAGGATATTTCCCGGAAGAAAGTCACGTGGGATATGTTACAAACGGCGTTCACTTCTCCAGCTGGACTGCAACCGAATGGAAGAAATTATATGCTAAGTACTTTGATGCAAACTTTATGAATGATCTTTCCAATCAGAATATTTGGGAAGCAATTTATAATGTACCTGATCAAGAGATCTGGAATACACGCGTGGCTTTGAAGAACAAGTTAGTAGATCATATTCGTAAACAGTTCCGTGATACATGGTTAAATAACCAAGGAGATCCTTCACGCATTGTTTCTTTATTGAATAAAATTAATCCGAATGCTTTATTGATTGGTTTTGGACGTCGTTTTGCTACTTATAAACGTGCACATTTATTGTTTACGGATTTAGATCGTCTTGCTAAGATTGTAAATAACCCCAATTTCCCTGTTCAGTTTATTTTTACCGGAAAAGCTCATCCATATGATGGAGCCGGACAAGGTTTGATTAAACGAATTATCGAAATATCCCGCCGTCCTGAGTTCTTAGGTAAGATTATCTTCCTGGAAAATTATGATATGACGTTAGCCCGTCGTCTGGTTTCAGGCGTTGATATCTGGCTAAATACTCCGACTCGTCCGTTGGAGGCATCGGGTACATCGGGTGAAAAGGCATTGATGAATGGCGTTCTTAACTTCTCTGTTCTTGATGGATGGTGGCTTGAGGGTTATCGCGAAAATGCAGGATGGGCTTTGACCGAGAAAGTTACCTATCAGAATGCTGAACATCAGGATCAATTAGATGCTGCAACCATTTATGCCATGCTTGAAAATGAAATCATTCCTTTATATTATGATAAAAACGATGATGGTTATTCAGAAAAATGGATTAAGTTTGTGAAGAACTCAATTGCTCAGATTGCCCCCCATTACACAATGAAGAGACAGCTGGATGATTATTACAGTAAGTTCTATAATAAATTAGCTAAACGCTACCATATTCTATCTGCCAATAACCGTGCAAAAGCTAAAGAATTGGCTGCATGGAAAGAAGCAGTAGTTGATAAATGGGATGCTATTGAAGTGAAATCTATTTTTGTAAATGGTGAAACAGGTAAATTGACCATTGAAAGTGGACAGGATTATGATGTTGAAGTTGTTATTGATGAAAAAGGATTAGATAATGCTGTTGGCATTGAACTAGTAACAATTATTACCGATAAAGACGGCAAACAACGCATTTATTCTACTGAAGAATTTGAATTAGTTAAGAAGGAGAAAGACTTGTATACTTTCAATGCAAAATATAGTTTGTCAAATTCCGGAAGCTTTAAGGTAGCATTCCGTATGTTTCCAAAGAATGTAGATCTTCCTCATCGTCAGGATTTCTGTTATGTTCGTTGGTTTAACCTGGGCATTTAATTCTGTCCGGTTCCGGCCTTGAATAGTTATATAAAAAAGAAGAGAGGGTGACTAAATATTATTAGTCACCCTCTCTTCTTTTATTTCGATATCTGCAAAGCTGTTCTTATTTTATCAATTCAGCTAATTTTGCTTGTAATTCTTCACCATGAAGACCACGCGCAATAATTTTTCCTTCCTTGTCAAGTAAAACTGTATGAGGAATACTACGAATAGCATAAAGCTTAGAACCTGCGCAATCCCAATATTTAAGATCGGACATCTGAGGCCAGGTAATATTTAATTTTTGAATTCCACCTTTCCATGATTTTCCGTCTTTATCTAATGAAACGCCGATAATTTCAAATCCTTTACTCTTATACTGTGCATAAGCTTTTACCAGATTAGGCATTTCCTGACGACAAGGACCGCACCAGCTAGCCCAAAAATCAATTAATACATATTTCCCTTTTCCGGCATAATCAGATAACTTAATGGGTTTCCCCTCAGGAGTAAGCATTGAAAAGTCTGTAAATTTCTGACCAACGGAAGTTACTTTTGCTGTTTTCACTAAATTATTCAAACGAAGGACATCTTCGTTCTTTTGATATTTGGCAGGAACTTTAGCCAGAATTATACCTAATTTATCATATTCCAGGTAATAATTGTAGGCCTTTAATAAATGAAGTCCAACAGGATTACTGATATTCTCGTCAATTGTTTGAGCAATAGCGTCAGTCATACTTTTTTCAACGGCATTCATTTCATTTGCTTTTGCCTTCTTTTGTTCCTCAGATAAAGTAGCCGATTGCATGGAAGTATAAATTGCTTCCATTTTAGCATTAAATCCATTCATCTTTGACTTAAATGCATGATAGGTATCATTGGACGGAGTTCCTACTATGCTGTCTGTTTCTCCAAGGGTGAGACTGATATCTCCGTTTTCCAGGAAGAAATCCGCATAATATTTCTTGTCTCCCTTTATATAAGTAACATAACGATTCACTGTAGAATCCTGTTTCCCTTTAAAAGTAAATTTACCATCGGCAATAATAGCCGAATCTAACTTAACAAACTCACGGTTTACCCTGTTTTGTATATAAACAGTGTCACCGTTTGCAGCACCATTAACTACTCCTGTTATTTTATAGGTGTTTCCTCCTGTACATGCTAATGCTGATAATGAAGCAACTGCAAAAACATAAATAATTTTCTTCATAAGCTGACGTATTTGTTTCTTTTAGTAAATATAGCGTGCAAATATAGTGTTTTTTTTCTTAAATTGATTTTGTGTAAAACTTATTTCAGGAGTTTCTGTTATTGCCTTCTGTTTAAGAAACTGATTCTTTTAAATTTATAAGCTCTTTGTTTGTTTTTAGAAAACATATAGACTAAACAAAAATGTCTTGTACAAAAGATTGCATTCTTTTGTACAGAACAATTAATTCTTTTGTACAGAAGATTGTTTTGTTTTGTACAAGATAATAAAAATACGTCTTTTTTGTTTTCTAATTCTTAAAGTTAAAATATATATTTCACTTTCAAAATTCCATTTCCTTTGGAGTTACTTTATCCTTAAATATTATCTATAACTCGCATTATTTAGCTACATTTGCACTGCAAATAAAAGACAGAATCAGAATGACTACGACTTTAGTGATACTTGCCGCAAAAATGGGTAATAGATATGGTGGGTTAAAACAATTGGAAGGAATTGGACCTAACGGAGAGACTATTCTCGACTATTCAATATATGATGCTGTGAAAACAGGATTCAATAAGGTGGTTTTTGTTATTAGTAAATACTTTGAAGAGGAGTTTAAAGAAAAAGTATCTTCAAAGTATGAAGGAATGATAGAAATTGAATATGCTTTTCAGGAAATAGAATCAGTTCCGGAAGAACTTCGAAACAGCAAAAGAAACTTGCTTTGGGGCTCGGCACATGCTTTACTCATGGCCAGGAATGCTATTCATCAACCTTTTGGCGTAATAAATGCCACAAACTTCTATCAACGCGAAAGCTTTGAGTTGCTCTATAACCATTTACAGGTTATTCGCAATACATGTGGAAACCATTTTATGATTTGCTTTCGTCTGGCTAATGCCTTGGCCGAAAGTGGAGGAGTTACTCGCGGAATATGCGAAGTGAATGAAAGTGGTGAGTTGATTTCTATCGTAGATCGCATGGGAGTAGAGCGGGTAGGAGGCGATCCTATGTTTTTGAATGAATATAATAAATGGGAAGCGCTGGATGTAAATTCTTCCATATCCATGAATATGTGGGGATTTACCCCCGATATATTTGACTCTTTGAGCCAATCATTCGATTCTTTTATTGCTGAAAACGGTACAGATCTGAAGGCGAATCTCTCAATTCCTAATTTTATGAATAGTATGATTCAAAAAGGATTGAAAGTAAAGACTATAAATACGCCGGCAAAATGGATGGGATTAGTTTCTCCAGACGATAGAATTCAGGTAATTTTACGAATTAATGATTTGATTCGTAAAGGTATTTATCCCGCTAAAATATTTGAACTAACAAACCTGCTAAATAATTAATGAAAATGAAAGAGAAAATTTTAGTAACCGGAGGTACCGGCTATATTGGCTCTCATACAGTCGTAGAACTTCAGAACAGTGGTTACGAAGTAATCATTATTGATAACTTATCTAACTCAAACGCTGATGTAGTAGACAATATTGAAAAAGTATCCGGCATTCGTCCAGTTTTTGAAAAATTAGATTGTCTTGACTTTGCTGGTCTCGATGCATTGTTTACAAAACATAAAGGAATTAAGGCTATCATTCATTTTGCAGCAAGTAAAGCTGTAGGTGAATCTGTAGAAAAACCATTGCTTTACTATCGTAACAACCTTGTTTCCTTGGTTAACTTACTGGAACTAATGCCTAAACATGGTGTTAATGGCATTGTGTTCTCTTCATCATGTACCGTATATGGTGAACCCGACCAACTTCCTGTAACCGAGCAAGCTCCTATTAAACCGGCAACTTCTCCTTACGGAAATACAAAACAGATTAATGAAGAAATTGTAAGAGATACTGTTACTTCAGGAGCTCCGATTAATGCTATTCTTCTTCGTTATTTTAATCCGATAGGCGCTCACCCAACAGCTTTACTTGGCGAACTTCCTAACGGTGTTCCACAGAACCTGGTTCCTTACATTACTCAAACCGCCATTGGTATCCGCGAACAGCTCAGTGTGTTTGGTCACGATTATAATACTCCCGACGGAACTTGTATCCGCGACTTTATCAATGTAGTTGATTTAGCTAAGGCTCACGTTATTGCTATTGATCGTATCTTGAATGGTAAGCAAAAATCAAAGGTTGAAACCTTTAATATTGGTACAGGAACAGGACTTTCAGTATTAGATTTGATTAATGCCTTTGAGAAATCTACAGGGGTGAAGCTAAATTACAAACTTGTTGGTCGCCGCACAGGTGATATTGAGAAGGTTTGGGCAAATCCTGATTTTGCAAATAATGAATTAGGCTGGAAAGCAGAAACTAGCACAGAAGAAACCCTTCTCTCCGCCTGGAAATGGCAATTAAAATTAAGAGAAAGAGGTATTCAATAATATAAGATACATGTGTTTAAATCTTTTTAACGATAAGAGATCGAACAAATGTATGCTACTAACGTTTATACATAGCAAGTGGATCTGATGTCCGGGCATAGATGTGAATTTAAGCTAGCGTGATTAATGTATGCCTCCCCGGCATAAACAGATTTGCTTGCATAGTAGTTTTGTCGTGTTTTATTTTGTGTTTGTGTTGTGGCGGTGCATGGCGTGAGTCGTCGCACCGCTTTTTTTTTTGTTTTTCTTTAGGGTGTTTTATTACTGAATGGTCATAGATGTATAAAATGGAAATTCATTAGTAATCAATCTAAAAAAAATCATTATGAAAACACTATTTAAAAACATTGGTTTTTTGTTTCTTTTGATGTTTTTTGCAAGCATTCAAATTGAAGCAGTAGCATCTGTTGCTGAGGATTATATCACAATTAACGGAGTTGTGAAGGATTCTCAGACTAAAAAGAAGCTGGAATATGTTACCATTACCATCCCTGGAAGCTCAACGAGTACAATAAGCAATGTAGACGGTGAGTTCTCGCTAAAGGTTAAATTATCGGCCAATGCCAAGGAAATGGAGATCTCTCATGTAGGCTATTTAACTTCCCGTATTCCTATTACGAAAAGCGAAGAATTGTTGACTTATTACCTTCGTTCTAATGATTACTTATTGAAAGAAATTGTTGTTCAACCGGGAGTAGCCCGTTCAATAGTAGAACAAGCCGTTGGCAGGATTGAAAAAAACTATAGCCCTGCTTCTAATATGTTTACCTGCTTTTACAGGGAAACAGTTCAAAAAAGTAAAAGATACATTCAAGTATCTGAGGCTATATTAAATCTATATAAAGTACCTTACTCAAAGGGAATAGACAAAGATCGTGTACGTATCTTCAAGGGACGTAAATTAGTAAGTCCCCGCCTAAAGGATACTTTGGCTGTTAAATTAATGGGAGGCCCGTATATGTCTGTGCTTCTTGATGTGGTTAAAAACAAGGATATATTATTGGATAAAGATATGTTGGCGGCATACGACTATACAATTGAAGAATCGGTAAATCTAAATAATCGTCCACAGTATGTTATTAGCTTCCGCCCGGCAATTGTATTGCCTTACGCGCTCTATTTCGGTAAGTACTATATTGATAAGGAAACATTGTCCTTTACCCGTATTGAATTTAGTTTAGATTTGCGTGATCGTGATAAGGCTATTAGTCAGATACTTATAAAGAAACCGGTCGGACTCCGTTTCAAACCGTCTAATGTTAATTTCCTGATCACCTATAAAGTACAGAATGGAGTCAGCTATTTGAATTACATGCGTACCGAATCTCAGTTTAGTTGTGATTGGAAAAGGCGTCTTTTCTCAAGTAAATATACAATCATATCCGAGGTGGTATCTACAGAGCGAGACGATGCTCCTAAGGAATCTATCCCTTACAAGGAATCCTT
This sequence comes from Bacteroidaceae bacterium, assembly GCA_963667395.2. Lineage (GTDB taxonomy): Bacteria > Bacteroidota > Bacteroidia > Bacteroidales > Bacteroidaceae > Bacteroides. The sequence goes on along the minus strand of CAXXJL010000001.1, from coordinate 1,079,547 downwards.
TAAATATGATCAAACCTTCTCAGATAAGGTAGCTAATTTTACCGATGAAGACTTCTGGGGTGAGTATAATATTATTGCACCTACCGAATCATTGCTGGATGGTTTAAGCAAATTGAAAAAACAATACCGTTAAGCTTTTAATAAAGAAAAAAGAATTGTATATTTGAATTTTCATCATCATACAAATGATTAATTCAAAGTGAGTTGTATATGCTAAATGATTTGCTCCTCCTTAACAGGATAAAAAATGGCGATATTCAGGCCTTCGAAAAATTATTTCGATCATACTATAAGCCACTTTGCTATTATGCTGATTCTTTCCTGAATGATATGGATAGTGCTGAAGAGATAGTTCAGAACTTATTCTATCTGTTTTGGAAGAACAGAGCGGATTTACAGATAAGGCTTTCAGTGAAATCTTACTTGTTTCAGTCAGTTCAGAACAAAGCTTTTAGTTACCTCAAGCACCTTCAGGTGATGAATGCTTATCGTGATAAAGTAGTTCAGGAAGAAGTTGAAGCAAGTAATTTTTCACCGTCTGATGATCTGGAATACAAAGAATTGGAATGCAAATTTACATCTTTACTTCAACGATTACCTGAGCGGCAGCGAAGAATATTTTGCATGAATCGTTTTGGTGGAAAGAAGTACAGTGAGATAGCCAAAGAACTCTCTGTTTCAGTTAAAACGGTGGAAGCGGATATTAGTAAAGTACTCGTTATCCTGCGTAAGGAGTTGAAACATTATAATCAATGAAATTATGTTCAGAAAAGAACCAAATACAGACGTGGCGTGGAGCATGCTTTATTCAAGACTTGAAAAAGAAAACTTGTTGAAGGAAGAAAACCACATTGTAATCCAGAGAAAAAAAATACTCCCTGTTTACTGGGCTGCTGCTTGTGTAATAGCACTCCTTAGCGCAACCACCTTTTTCTTTTATCATTCAGGTAAAGAGACTAGTGAGCTACTTACGCTTCAGAATACGGATAGTGAAAATATTCTGGTGAAGACGTTGGGCGATGGATCTACTATTTATCTGGCGTCTGATGCCTCGTTAAGTTATCCAAAATCTTTCACAGGTACTCAAAGAGAGGTTTCGTTGCAAGGGGAAGCTCTTTTTGATATTGCCAAAAATCCGGAAAAACCGTTCCTGATTGAAACAGAAAAAGTAACAGTGAGAGTTCTGGGAACAGCATTTAAAGTAAAGACATCCGGTGACGGAAAGTTTGAACTAGCGGTGCAACGAGGAAGAGTCCGGGTTACAGAAAAGGAGGGAGGTAATTCTCTTGAGATTACTGCAGGACAGTCTGCATGTTTTGTGAACAATCATCTCTTTAAATACCTCAGCGCGGATAAAAAGCTTTTTGAACATTATACTTCAAAAATGAGGTTTAAGGATGAAACTCTTCAAAATATAGTGCATGTAATCAATCAAAATAATGATTCCTTTGTTGTTCTTAAAGGAGATTTATTGAAAACATCTCGATTGAATGTACAGTTCTATAATAATAATGTAAATGAAATGACACAAATAATTAGTCTGGCCCTCAATCTGAAACGTGAAATCCGACAGGATACCATTTATATTTCGCAACCTTAAAATTGACCAATGAAACGTTTGTGCTTCTTTCTAATCTTTACATGTATCGTCCTTTCTCCAATGTGGCCGGAGAATGGAGACGATCCATTGGGAAAGCACATTCGCATAGAGAAACAAAAGAACACAGTTTATGAGTTGCTGAATTTTATTGGCGATGTGTCGGGTTTCTATTTTATTTATGACAGCAATATTATTGATAACGAAAAGAAAGCAAAACTCCCTGCCGGAACATACTCCATTCGTGAGGCTATCTTTTATGTTTTGCAAAGCGACAATTATACGTTAAGAACGATTGACCGCTACATTCTGATTAATAAAAAAAGAGCTTCTTCTCCGTCACTACCACGAGAAGTATTTATTTCAAAGACTAAAGATAGTGTGTCTTATAAGCACATATCGGGAACTATTCTCGAAAAGATGGCACAATTTCCAATTCCTTACTGCTCTGTAAGCCTTGAAGGTACAGGAATTGGAACCATAACCAACAATAACGGTAAGTTTGTGTTAAGGGTGCCCGATTCTTTATTCTCAAGCAAATTGCATGTTTCTCATATCGGGTATGAATCTCAGCGAATACCTGTTGCTTTTCTGGAGAATAGTCCTTCAAATATTTATTTGTCTTCGCGTATTGTGCCTCTTCAGGAAGTTATTTTTCGTTTGGTCAATCCGCGTAAAATTGTAAAAGAGGTGCTCGAGGCGAGGAATCGTCTTTACCTGGATAAGCCTTCCTATTTTACATCCTTCTACAGAGAAGGAATTGAACGTAAAAAAGAGCTGCTTAAACTTACCGAAGCTGTCTTTAAAGTTTATAAGCAAAGTTACAGCCATTCTTTTCCTTCAGATCAGGTTAAGCTTCTGAAAATGCGCAAGATAACCAATAATGCTGTGAAAGACACACTTGTTCTGAGAATGAAAGCAGGGGTAGAGGCTTCTTTGTTGCTTGATTTGATAAAGAATGTTCCTGATTTTCTGGAGATTAATGACAGGAATATATATGATTATACCAAAATTGATATGACGGAAATGGACTCCCACATGGCGCATGTAATTTCATTTGAGCAGAAAAAAGGAGTTACCGACCCCTATTTGAGGGGGAAATTGTTTATTGATTCAGAAAATTCGGCATTACTTTGTGCGCAATTGGAGGTTAACCCACAATTTATTGATAAAGCGGAAGAACAATTTGTTGTAAAGCGTGGGAAGAATGTAAAAGTACACCCTCAGCAAATTATATATACAGTGTCATACAAAGAGCTGGATGGCAAATATTATATGAATCACGTAAGAGGTGATTTGTTTTTTAAGATGAAAGGCAAGGGGCAGCTGTTTTTTAGCCCTATGCATATATTCTTTGAGATGGTTACCTGTAAAGTAGATACCATAAATGTGCAGCCATTTCCTCACGAAGAGAGGTTGCCAGTCAGAAAGATTTTCTCCGAAGAGAGTTTTGCTTACGATGATAGCTTCTGGGGAGACTTCAATGTGATTCTTCCGGAAGAGAATATCAATAAGAATCTCTCCCGCATCACTTCTAAAATAGAAGAATCGGGAGAATAAGGCTCTTACAATTTCCCTTGCCAGATAAAATAGCCAGGAAAAATGAGTTCCGGCTTATCTACCGGAGCATTGAATATTCCATATAATGAAGACCCTGAACCGGACATGGAAGCATATATGGCTCCTGCTTTGTATAGCTTATCCTTGGCATTTCCTATTTCGGGATACTGGGCAAACACACTCTTCTCAAAGTCATTTACTAAGTTGTTTTTCCATTCTTCCACAGGTCGCTGAATAATTTCTGTGATTCTTTTTGAAGGATAAGCCGGGGTAATTAGTGAAAAGGCTTCACGTGTGGAAACAAAAATCTCCGGTTTAATTATTAATATATATAGTCCTTTTAATGAAATGTTTATAGGTGAGAATATGTTTCCTGTTCCGGTAGCAAAGGTTGGCTCATTCTTGATAAAGAACGGACAGTCGGCTCCTAAGCGGGAAGCAATAGCCTCCAGTTCTTCCTTTGATAATTCTAACGAGAATTTATCGTTCAGCAACTTCAGCATAAAAGCACCGTCGGCGGAACCTCCCCCCATACCGGCACCCGAAGGAATATGTTTTTGAAGATAAATTGAGATTGCCGGAAGGTTAAATCTATCCTTTAATAACCGGTAGGCTTTTACTACTAAATTATCTTCAGGGTTTCCGGCTATTGGAGTTCCAAATACCTGCAACTCCAATTCTTTATCTGAATCTTTAAGAGGCACAACTTCCAAAGCATCTTCTATGTGTACCGGATAAAAAACAGTTTCTAAATTATGATAACCGTCAGGGCGCTTTTCTGTGATGTTAAGACCCAGGTTTATTTTGGCGTTGGGGAATACAATCATTCTAGTTCTATTATTTTTATATGCAAATGTACATGAAAATAATAACAATCCTAATGGGTTCTTTGAAAATGTATGTTCATTGAAAAAGGGTAAACCGAATTTAAAAACATCAAATCTGCCGTAAATCTATTCATGGAAAGGTCATTATAAAGGTTATGTCCGGGATTTATAGTCCAATGATTCTTATTTGTTGGCCAATGGATTACAAGTCTTCGGGCAATAAAACAAAATGATTGGTGAATGGATTTATTTATACATTATATGCAGTTGCCTTATTTGCCTTATGGATGAAAAATTAGATATTTGTATATTTAATGTAAAGATTACCAATGCTTTATGTTTTTGTTTTATTTTGAATAGCATTTACTTTAAAAATAGAAAAACATAAGGTTGTTTTTTGGGGGGTAACAAGGCACCTCCTTCTGAAACCCTTTGGTATCCGAGGTGACAAATTTTATGCCGGCACATATAAAAGAAGTATTTATTAAAGTTTGTCACACATTGTGAAATATATATACAGCTGTTGTTGGGATAACGAAGATGCTTCCTTATAAGAATTGTTATCCTGGCAAATCCAGAAAAGTTTATTAAAAATCGGATAGAAATATATTGTTTTTTTTTCTCTGATCCTTTTAAAAGCTTTATCTTTGTCTCCCTAAATGGTTTAGAATATATATATGGAACAAAAAAGAAATACACGAAGCACAAAACCTAAAGTACAACCTATAGCAGACTATGGCCGCTTGCAACCGCAGGCACGTGAGTTTGAAGAAGCTGTGCTGGGAGCGTTAATGCTTGAAAAAGACGCTTATCCACAGGTTAGTGAAATTCTTCGTCCCGAATCATTTTATGATCGTCATCATCAAATGATTTATTCTGCAATTACAGACTTGGCAATTCGTCAGGAACCAATTGATATTTTAACCGTTACCGAGCAACTTAAAAAACGAGGAGAGCTTGAAGAAGCAGGAGGTCCTTTCTATATTACCAAGTTAAGCAGTCAGGTTGCCTCTTCGGCACACATAGAATACCATGCGCGAATTATAGCCCAGAAATATCTGGCGCGCGAATTGATCTCTTTCACCAGCGAAATTCAAGGAAAATCATTCGATGAAACGCTCGATGTGGACGATTTAATGCAGGAAGCGGAAGGACGATTATTCGAAATTTCTCAGCGGAATCTAAAAAAAGACTATACACAGATTAATCCAATTATCTCGGAGGCGTATGAGTTGCTGCAGAAAGCCGCAGCCCGAACCGACGGATTAAGTGGATTGGAAAGTGGTTTCCATGGATTGGATAAGATGACTTCCGGTTGGCAAAACTCTGACCTGGTTATTATTGCAGCTCGTCCGGCAATGGGTAAAACGGCATTCGTTTTGTCTATGGCAAGAAACATCGCTGTGAACTTTAGAAATCCGGTAGCTGTATTCTCTCTTGAAATGAGTAACGTTCAGCTGGTGAATCGTCTTATCGTTAATGTTTGCGAGATTCCCGGTGAAAAGATAAAGAGTGGTCAGCTTGCACCTTACGAGTGGCAGCAGCTGGATTACAAACTAAAAAATTTGATTGATGCTCCTTTGTATGTTGATGATACCCCTTCACTTTCAGTCTTTGAACTAAGAACAAAAGCAAGAAGGTTGGTTCGTGAACACGGAGTTAAAATACTTATTATTGACTACCTTCAGTTGATGAATGCCAGCGGGATGTCCTTCGGTAGCCGTCAGGAAGAGGTAAGTACAATCTCCCGATCCCTGAAAGGGCTGGCAAAGGAACTAAATATTCCTATTATTGCCTTGTCACAGTTAAATCGTGGTGTTGAGAATCGTGAAGGAATAGATGGAAAGCGTCCACAGTTGGCCGACCTTCGTGAATCTGGTGCCATTGAGCAGGATGCCGATATGGTTTGCTTCATTCACCGTCCCGAATATTATAAAATCTATTCAGACGAAAAAGGAAACGATTTGCGTGGAATGGCCGAAATTATTATCGCAAAACACCGTAATGGTGCCACGGGCGACGTACTTCTTCGCTTTAAAGGCGAGTTTGCCAAATTCCAGAATCCGGATGATGATACAATTATTCCTTTACCTGGCGAGAATGGCGTTGTCGGTTCTAAGTTAAATAAACAACCTCAAGGTTCGGTGCCTCCACCTCCCGATGAATATCCTTCTCAGGTATCCAGTCCTTTCGGAAACTACAGTAATGACGGTCCATTGCCGTTCTAACTCTTTTTTCTTATATATACATACAAAATAAAAAAACTTATTACCTTTGCGAGTCGATTCTGCAAATATAAAAATTTAATGATATGAATATCTCTTATAATTGGCTGAAAGAGTATGTCAATTTCGATTTAACTCCTGATGAAGTTGCTGCAGCACTTACCTCAATTGGATTAGAAACAGGTGGGGTAGAAGAAGTTCAAACTATTAAAGGTGGTTTGGAAGGATTAGTTATCGGTGAAGTGCTCACATGTGTTGAACATCCTAACTCAGATCATTTACACATTACTACTGTTAATTTAGGAAGTGGTGAGCCTACTCAGATTGTTTGCGGCGCATCAAATGTGGCTGCCGGACAAAAAGTGGTTGTTGCCACATTAGGAGCAAAGCTTTATGACGGTGATGAATGTTTTACGATAAAGAAATCAAAGATTCGCGGCGTTGAATCCATTGGAATGATTTGCGCGGAAGATGAAATAGGTATTGGTACGGATCATGCAGGAATTATTGTTCTTCCGGCAGATGCTGTTCCGGGTACCCTTGCAAAAGATTACTATAATGTAAAGAGTGACTTTGTGCTCGAGGTAGATATTACTCCAAACCGCGCAGACGCTTGTTCTCACTTCGGAGTAGCACGCGATATATATGCTTATCTTGTACAGAACGGCTATAATGCTCAGCTAACTAAACCATCTGTTGATGGGTTTAAGATTGATAATCACGATCTTGATATTGATGTGGTTGTAGAGAATAGTGAAGCATGCCCTCGTTATGCCGGAGTTACAATTAAAGGGATTACGGTAAAAGAGAGCCCTGAATGGATGCAAAACAGATTAAGAGCCATCGGCGTTCGCCCAATCAATAATATTGTAGATATTACAAACTACATTGTTCACGAAATGGGACAACCTCTTCACTGCTTCGATGCAGATGTTGTAGGGAAAAAGGTTATTGTTAAAACACTGCCCGAAGGAACTCCTTTTACAACACTTGATGGAGTAGAAAGAAAGCTTAGCGATCGTGACCTGATGATCTGTAACGAGAATGGTCCGATGTGTATTGCCGGAGTATTTGGTGGTCTGGATTCAGGCGTAACAGAGAAAACAGTCAATGTATTCCTTGAAAGTGCTTATTTTCATCCTACCTGGGTACGTAAAACAGCCCGCCGTTATGCATTAAATACAGATGCTTCTTTCCGTTTTGAGCGAGGAATAGACCCTCTGAATACGGATTATGTATTGAAGCATGCTGCACTTTTAATTCAGGAATTGGGCGGAGGTACTGTCTCTTCTGAAATTAAGGACGTATATCCTTTGCCATTCAGCAAATTTAATGTAGATATTACTTACAACAAGATAAATACACTTATTGGTAAAGAGATTCCTGCAGAGGTGGTAAAGAGTATTGTTACCAGTCTTGAAATGGAAATCACGAATGAAACAGCCGAGGGATTGTCTCTTGCCGTTCCTCCTTACCGTGTGGATGTAACTCGCGATGTGGATGTAATTGAGGATATTCTTCGTGTCTACGGATATAATAACATAGAAATTCCTTCTACGTTGAAATCAAGCTTAACAACCAAAGGTGAGTCAGATAAATCTTATAAGCTTCAGAGCCTTATTTCAGAGCAATTGGTAGGTTGTGGTTTCAATGAAATACTAAATAATTCATTGACAAAAGCAGCTTATTATGAAGGTTTGGAATCTTTCCCGGCAAATAACCTGGTAATGCTGATGAACCCTTTAAGCAACGACCTTAACTGCATGCGTCAGACATTGTTGTTTGCTGGTTTGGAAAGTATTAGTCACAATGCCAATCGTAAAAATGCCGATTTAAAGTTCTTTGAGTTTGGTAATTGTTACTATTTCAATGCAGAAAAGAAGAATCCTGAAAAAGTACTTGCTGCATATAATGAAGATTATCATTTAGGCTTGTGGGTAACCGGCAAAAAGGTGAGTAACACATGGGCCCATACCGATGAACAAAGTACTGTATTTGAGTTGAAGGCTTATGTGGAGAATATTCTTCTTCGTTTAGGCATTGACCTTAGCAAGTTGGTAATTGGTAACCTTACCGATGATCTTTTTGCTACTGCGTTATCTGTAAATACTAAAGGCGGAAAACGTTTAGCTGCATTTGGTGTGATTACAAAGAAACAACTGAAGGCATTTGATATAGATAATGAAGTTTATTATGCTGATTTGAACTGGAATGAATTAATGAAAGCCATTAAGTCTGTGAAGGTATCTTACAAAGAAATTTCTAAATTCCCGGCTGTTAAGAGAGATCTTGCATTGCTGATAGATAAACAAATTCAGTTTGCCGAAATTGAAAAGATTGCATATGACACAGATCGTAAGCTTTTAAAATCAGTTTCATTGTTTGATGTTTATGAAGGCAAGAATCTTGAAGCCGGAAAGAAATCGTATGCAGTGAGTTTCATGCTTCAGGACGAAGCGCAGACTTTAAACGATAAACAAATAGATAAGTTTATGAGTAAATTGGTTGCCAACCTTGAAAATAAGTTGGAAGCAAAACTCAGATAATTATATAAACTAAATAAAATTATAAATAAAGATGGGAAGAGCGTTCGAATACAGAAAAGCCACCAAAATGAAAAGATGGGGGAACATGGCTCGTACATTTACGAGAATTGGCAAACAAATCGCTATTGCAGTAAAAGCTGGCGGTCCTGATGCTGAAAATAACCCACACTTACGTTCGGTAATTAACAACGCAAAGGCAGCCAACATGCCGAAAGACAATGTTGACAGAGCTATAAAGAGAGCTATTTCTAAAGATACCGAAGACTACAAAGAAATGGTATATGAGGGATATGGCCCATTTGGTATTGCCGTTTTAGTTGAAACAGCAACAGATAACACTACACGTACAGTAGCAAATGTTCGTAGCATATTCAATAAGAATGGTGGATCTTTAGGTACATCAGGTAGCCTTGATTTTATGTTTACCCGTAAGTCAATGTTCACTGTGGCCCCAAAAGAAGGTGTTTCTATGGAAGATCTGGAACTTGAGTTAATTGATTATGGAGTTGACGAACTTGAATCAGACGAAGAAGGCATCACCTTGTACGGAGAATTCCAGTCATTTAATGCTATTCAGACATATCTTGAAAAAAATGGCTTTGAAATTGTAGGCTCTGAGTTTACACGTATTCCTACCGATCTGAAAGATGTTACTGCTGAACAGCGTGCTGCCATTGATAAGCTGGTTGATAAAATGGAAGATGATGAAGACGTGCAGAGTGTTTATACAAACATGAAGCCAGCTGAATCTGAGGACTAAATGAAATCGGTATATAAAACATCAGGGACTTGTAGTACTTATATTGTAGTGGATGTGGAAGATGGCATTCTTAAGGATGTTACTTTTCAGGGAGGATGCAATGGTAATTTGCAAGGTATCAGTAAATTGGTAAAAGATATGCCGGTAGATGAAATAATTGCCAGGCTGGAAGGCATTTCTTGTGGTGGGCGATCTACTTCTTGTCCTGATCAGCTGTGCCAGGCTTTGCGACAAGTAAAAATAACCTGATTAATTTCTGAATTGATCCGTGTGATTAAAATATAAAAGGCTGTCTATTATAGGCATCCTTTTATATTTATATATAACCATGGATTGGGTATCTTTCGTGTATTTTGCTGGTAAGGAGATAAACTCAATTCCCTATACTATTGCAAGTGAGTACTCAACTTACTCTACTTATAAAGCCTGGGGGAGATAGCTATCCGTAAAAGCTCTTTCTTGCTTCTCTCAGAAAAATAGATGTACTCAATGGTAGTATTAAAGTCTTTATACTCCTTTAAATCCAGAGAGTTTCTTACTGCGGCAATCATTGAACTTTCCATGTATTGCTTGTTCTTTTGAATGGAATCGGTACTGTCTATATTCCCCGAAATAGTATAATAATTGCTGTTGGTATTCGTTTTTGAATCATATACCATACTATCCACCCTTATTCCTGCACCCAGAGGAATGGGGCATTTGGCAGTGTATTCTTTAGCCAGCCTTTCAAAGGTTTTATCTCTGGATTCCTGACAGGAAATGAAAAAAAATAATATCCCTGCTGCAAATAATAGTTCCTTTTTCATCTTTTTATCTCTGATTTATCGACGAAGATAAGCGATAATTGTGAACATAACAAGGACGTGACATGTTTTTATGATTATCTTTGTGCAAACACATTTAAATAAAACACGGATATGATTAATTTCTTTAAAGACTTAAAACGAAAAGACCACAGTCGTTATTTAGGCGGACTGGATATCTTTAAATATATTGGTCCGGGACTGTTGGTTACAGTAGGATTTATTGATCCGGGAAACTGGGCGTCTAACTTTGCCGCCGGATCGGAGTTTGGATATTTATTGCTTTGGGTTGTATCCCTTTCAACGATTATGCTCATTGTTCTTCAGCATAACGTAGCTCACCTTGGAATTGTAACCGGTTTGTGCCTTTCGGAAGCGGCAACTCAATATACTCCCAAATGGATATCAAGACCTATTCTGGGGTCAGCCGTTCTGGCTTCAGTATCTACCTCTCTTGCCGAGATTCTGGGTGGGGCAATCGCGCTGCAAATGTTGCTGGATATTCCTATAATATGGGGGTCAATCCTCGTTACTGCTTTTGTATTTATCATGTTGCTAACCAATTCATACAAGAAGATTGAGCGCTCCATTATCGCGTTTGTTTCAGTTATTGGCCTTTCCTTTATCTATGAACTTTTTTTGGTAGAGATAGACTGGCCTTTGGCAGTAAAAGGGTGGGTAACTCCATGTTTTCCTCATGGGAGTATGCTTATTATAATGAGCGTGCTGGGGGCAGTGGTTATGCCTCATAATCTTTACCTTCACTCGGAGGTTATTCAGAGTCATGAATATAACAAGAAAGATGATGCATCAATCAGGAAAGTTTTGAAATATGAACTGTATGATACCCTTTTCTCTATGATTGTGGGGTGGGCTATTAATAGTGCAATGATACTTCTGGCGGCAGCTACTTTCTTTAAATATGGAACTCAGGTAACCGAGCTTCAACAAGCTAAGTCATTATTGGAACCACTTCTTGGAAGTAATGCGGCTATTGTCTTTGCATTGGCCTTGCTTATGGCAGGTGTTTCTTCAACAATAACAAGTGGCATGGCTGCAGGTTCTATTTTTGCAGGAATTTTTGGAGAACCTTATCATATTAAAGACAGTCACTCGCGCTTAGGAGTAATAATTTCCCTGGGGCTGGCTTTACTGCTGATCTGTTTTATTGGCGATCCTTTCAAAGGACTTATTATTTCGCAGATGGTACTAAGTATTCAATTACCCTTTACTGTGTTTTTGCAGGTGGGGCTTACTTCTTCTCACAAGGTTATGGGGAAATATGTTAATAGTAAATGGAACACATTTGTGCTTTATTCTATTGCTGCCATAGTTTCTGCTTTGAATATTATGCTCCTGATTTCTACAATCACTGGTTATTGATAATAGATATCTTGTACAAAAGAATACATTCTTCTGTACAGAACAATTAATTCTTTTGTACAGAAGAAAACATTCTTTTGTACAGGATAAACATAAAACATAAAGAGAGATTTAAAAAATGAAGGAAGAAAGAGTAACAAGAGCCGTTGAACTTTTTAAAAGCGGCTATAATTGTTCGCAGTCTGTGGTGGCGGCCTTTGCCGATTTATATGGATATACAGAAGAACAAGCCTTAAAGATGGCTTCCTCTTTTGGCGGAGGAATAGGGCGGATGAGGGAGACCTGCGGAGCTGCCTGCGGTTTGTTTATGCTGGCAGGATTGCAAACTGGTGCTACTGACCCCAAAGATAAAGAAGGAAAAGCGGCTAATTATAAGTTAGTACAGGATTTAGCTGCTATTTTTAAGGAAAGAAATGGTTCATTGAACTGTGGCGAGCTATTGGGATTGAAGAAATGTGATTCTATTCAGGCCACTCCCGAAGATCGTACAACTCAATATTACGCTAAACGTCCGTGTGTTAAAATAGTCGAAGAAGCGGCAAGAATCTGGGCAGAGTATCTTGAAACACAAAATGCATCCTGAAAATAAGCTGAAAACATTACATTTTTATAAAAAAAAGCCATTTAATGTGTTAAGTAACATAAATATGTCTATATTTGTAAGCAAAATTAATCCTATACAAAGTAGATAGGTTTAGATAACTTGATGTTTAACTAAAAGTATTTTCAAAATGTTGAAAGAAAAAGCAGGAACTGTAGCTGGCTTGATATGGAACGCATTGAGCGGCACAGACGGTTTAACGGTAAAACAGATTAAGAAGGCTACAAAGTTAATTGACAAAGACCTTTATTTAGGTTTTGGATGGTTACTAAGAGAAGATAAAGTTTCTATAAAAGAAATAGAAAACGATCTTTTCATTGCACTAAAGTAAGTAAACGAATAACTGAATTATAAAAAATGCGTTGACACATTCTATTATGTTGCCAACGCATTTTTTTATTTTCTCTCCTTTATGTATCTTTGCACATTATATAACGATAAAAAACTGATGAAGAATATACGTAACTTTTGTATTATTGCACATATTGACCACGGTAAATCCACTTTGGCCGACCGATTACTTGAATTTACTAAAACCATTCAGGTAACAGGTGGGCAAATGCTTGATGATATGGATCTGGAGAAGGAGAGAGGAATTACCATTAAGAGTCACGCCATTCAAATGGAATATTTGTATAAAGGCGAAAAATATATTCTTAACCTCATAGATACTCCGGGACATGTGGATTTCTCTTATGAAGTATCACGCTCTATTGCTGCCTGTGAAGGGGCTCTGCTTATAGTTGATGCTTCTCAGGGAGTGCAGGCGCAAACTATTTCCAATCTTTATATGGCCATTGAGCACGATCTGGAGATTGTTCCCGTGATCAATAAATGTGATATGGCAAGTGCCATGCCCGATGAAGTGGAAGATGAAATCATTGAATTACTGGGAGTAGAAAGATCCTCTATTATTCGTGCTTCGGGAAAAACCGGGATGGGAGTAGAGGAAATACTTGCAGCTGTAATAGAACGCATTCCTTACCCTAAAGGCGATGACGAAGCTCCGTTGCAAGCGCTGATCTTTGACTCGGTCTTTAATTCTTTCCGAGGTATCATTGCTTATTTTAAGATAACAAACGGAGTAATCCGTACCGGCGATAAAGTGAAATTCTTTAATACCGGCAAAGAATATGCGGCAGACGAAATTGGAGTACTGAAAATGAATATGATTCCCCGTAATGAACTCCGCACAGGAGACGTGGGATATATTATTTCCGGCATCAAGACTTCAAAAGAGGTGAAGGTAGGAGATACAATCACTCACATTGCCCGCTCATGTAGTAATGTAATACCTGGTTTTGAGGAGGTTAAACCGATGGTCTTTGCCGGAGTTTACCCTATTGAAGCTGAGGAATTTGAAGATCTTCGTGCGTCACTTGAAAAGCTTCAGTTAAATGATGCTTCTCTTACATTCCAGCCCGAAAGTTCATTGGCACTGGGATTTGGTTTCCGTTGCGGATTCCTTGGACTACTCCACATGGAGATTGTACAGGAACGCCTTGATCGTGAGTTCGATATGAATGTAATCACTACGGTTCCTAACGTATCTTACCAGATTTATGATAAGCAAGGTGTAATGACAGAGGTACATAACCCCGGAGGAATGCCCGATCCTACACTGATTGATCATATTGATGAACCATATATAAAGGCTTCCGTTATTACCACCACCGACTATATCGGCCCTATCATGTCTCTTTGTCTGGGCAAACGTGGTGAACTGATAAAGCAGGAATATATCTCCGGTAACCGTGTAGAGATTCATTATAATATGCCACTGGGTGAAATTGTGATCGACTTCTACGATAGATTGAAAAGTATATCTAAAGGTTACGCTTCGTTCGATTATCATCCATGCGGATTCCGTCCTTCTAAACTTGTGAAACTGGATATCCTTCTAAACGGAGAACCGGTAGATGCTCTTTCTACTCTTACACACGTAGACAATGCCTATGATTTAGGTAAACGTATGTGCGAAAAGTTAAAAGAACTAATTCCTAGACAGCAATTTGATATTGCCATTCAGGCAGCTATCGGAGCAAAAATTATCTCTCGCGAAACCATCAAAGCGGTTCGTAAAGACGTAACAGCTAAATGTTATGGAGGTGATATAAGCCGTAAGCGTAAGTTGCTTGAAAAGCAAAAGAAAGGAAAGAAGCGAATGAAGCAGATCGGTAATGTGGAAGTTCCTCAAAAAGCCTTCCTTGCGGTATTGAAATTGGATTAATAAATAGTTTTCAGCCCATCATAAGTGGGCTGAAATGTTTTAATGACCATTATAAAATCTAATAATATCATGACTAACTTTAAAATTAAACCATCCGCGTATTCTTTTCAAAGCTTTTTAAAGTATCATGTAAATGGAGGTATGCTACTTATGATTGTAGCATTGTTGGCTATGATTGTAGCAAATTCTCCATTGAGTGATGAATATCTGTCTCTTTGGAACTATACAGTGTCTTTACAGATTGGTGATTTTAATCTTTTCAGCCATCATGGAGAACCAATGACATTGATGACGTTTATTAATGACGCATTAATGGCAATCTTCTTTTTCTCTGTAGGTCTCGAAATAAAAAGAGAAGTATTGGTTGGTGAACTCTCAAGTTTCCGTCAGGCATTGTTGCCAATTCTTGCAGCATGTGGAGGAATGGTTGTTCCCGTTGTTATCTATTTACTTCTGATTCCCGGTGGTGGCTCAGCACACAATGGACTAGCCATACCGATGGCAACAGATATTGCTTTTTCTATAGGAGTATTAAGCCTGTTGGGTAAACGTGTTCCTTTAAGTCTGAAGATTTTCCTGACAGCTTTTGCAGTAGTTGATGATATTGGTGGAATTATTGTAATAGCCCTTTTTTATGCTACTAATTTAGAATTAGGATATTTACTTGTTGCGGTTGCAATTCTTGTAATGCTCTTTTTTGCAAATAATAAATTGAATGTAGTAAACAAAGCATTCTATATTTTCTGGGGTATAGTTGTATGGTATTTATTCCTTCAGTCGGGCATACATAGTACTGTTGCAGGTGTATTGGTTGCATTTACCATTCCTTCCAGGCCCCATCTTAAAATAGGTAGATTTATTGAACGCATACGTGAAAATATTCAGTCGTTTCCTGTTTCGGAAAAGGATAGCATTATTTTAGAAAAGGAACAATTGGAAAGACTTAAAAGTCTTGAGTCTGCTTCTGATCATGTAATTTCTCCTTTACAGTCGATGGAAGATGCTTTGCAGGCTCCGGTGAACTATTTCATTATGCCACTTTTTGCTTTTGCCAATGCCGGAGTAGTGCTTTCCGGTGGAGGACCTGAAATTATAGGAGATGTAACTTACGCTGTAGCAATAGGGCTTTTATTAGGAAAGTTTATTGGGATATTCTCGTTTACATGGCTTACCGTGAAACTCAAGATAGCTAGTTTGCCCGAAGGCATGTGCTGGAAAAATTTAGCCGGGGTCTCTATGTTAGGTGGTATTGGTTTTACAGTTGCACTCTTTATTGCCAATCTTTCCTTTGGAACTGCAGAACCTGCTCTGCTTAATCAGGCAAAACTGGGTATAATATGTGGAACAGTTCTTTCGGGAATAATTGGATACCTTTATTTGAAGAAGATACTTCCTAAAGAAAATCAGATTGATATGGCTAATGATTAAAAACCCATTTTCTGAATAATATAAAGACCACCAGGTTGTTACTAAACAATTTGGTGGTCTTCTTTTAATGATACGGGTACGTTGTTCGTTATTCCTTAGAACTGGTCTTTTTCGTTCTAATTGCGGCTATTCTTCATCATCAATATCGGTAAGAGGAAGAATTTTCTGTGATTCCTCTATTGGCAAAGCTTCTACCTCTCTTAATTTTCTTTGGATAACACGGGTGCGTTTACCCATAACTTCTTCCAATTGGTCTCCTGCAGTCTGAATATTCTTTTGAACCTTCTCTAGTAATCCGCCAAACTTGCCGAACTCTGTTTTAACCGCTCCAAGAACTGTCCATACTTCGCCCGTTCTCTTTTGAATGGCCAGCGTGCGGAATCCCATTTGTAAGCTGTTCAATATGGCTCCCAGAGTAGTAGGTCCGGTAACCACAATCTTGTATTCCTTTTGCAAAGTCTCAACCAATGAGGTTCTTCTGATAACTTCCGCATAGATGCTCTCAAAAGGAAGAAACATAATGGCAAAATCTGTTGTATACGGTGGATCAATGTATTTATCATGAATATCTTTTGCCATTTTCTTAATTGTAGTTTCCAATTGTTTGGACGAAGAATCAATTAAAGCAGCATCGCCCACTTCGAACGCATCATAGTATTGCTCATAAATATCTTTTGGAAATTTGGCATCAATAGGTAAGTATACAGTATTGTTGTCATTATCCTTTCCAGGAAGCTTGATAGCATATTCCACGAATTCAGTACCGCTCTTTTTTGTTTTTACATTGGCATCATACTGTTCCGGACTCATCATTTGTTCCAGCAAAGCCCCTAATTGTACTTCACCAAATGTTCCGCGCATCTTCACATTAGTCAGCACCTTCTTTAATCCACCCACATCCTGAGCCAGAGATTTCATCTCACCCAATCCCTTTTGAACATTCTCAAGCTGGGTGCGCACAATTTCAAATGACTGTCCAATCCGTTCGTTCAGCGTCTTCTGTAGTTTCTCTTCCACCATTACACGCATATCGTCCAGTCGCTTTTCTGTAGATTGAATCAGTGCTTCCTGTGTCTTACCCATTGCTTCAAACTTTTCCTTTTGGAGTTCGTTACCTGTAATCATATTCTTATGAAGAGCATCCTGCATTTGCTGCATGGAAGTATTTAGGGTAGAAGTCAGCTCGGTACGGAACTCCCGGATAGTTTTACCCAGTTCATCGCGGTTTTCATGAGATTGCTCTCTGAGAACTGTTTCAAGGCGAATACTTTGCTCTCTGATTATACTTTCCAAACGACTGTTTTGTTCCTTGATAGAAGCCTCAATCTGGTCACTGCCTTCTCTGTTTTTTCCTTTGGTTAACAGAATGAAAAGAATGATAAGCAACAAGGCAGCACAAACAATTAATAAAACCAATTCCATAAGTTGTAAATTAAATTTATATGCAAAGATACACTTTTTAAATCTTTCACCTTTTAAGAAGAGTCTAAAAGATGTATCTTTGTAACCGAATATATAAATAGGGCTTTCCCTATAAAAGAATGGGGATTATCTTTAGTAAAAAGAATTCTCTTTACCCATTTTTGTTTCGTTATAGAACTATTAATAAAAACAACAAAATATTAACTAATTACTAAATTTAAACGTATGAAAAAGAAGACCTATTTTGAACTATTACTTTTACTGGTGATAACTTTTAGCTTAACAGCTTGTTCTATTGATGAGGACAACGATCCCTACTACAATACCACAGAGAATTTGTGCTCAAAGACCTGGGTAGAGACGTATAGAACTGTAAGTAATCTATATTGTACCCATAAACTATCTTTTGCATACAATGGAGTCGGGCAGGAGACATTTATCTATAATAATCTAGATGCATACGGGAAGCCATTAAATATTATTTTAAATATCACTACTTCTAATTTCAATTGGAGCTGGTATAATAGCAATAATGAATGTTTGGTATTAGATTATGGAAATAATGTTCTATACTTTGATAACGTTTGGGTAAGAAACGATAATTTGTCGGGTAAGCTTGAAGGAAGTTATGTGAATTTTATAAATGATAATATTTAATAAGGAATGTATAAGCTCTTAGTACTCGATCTTGATGGCACACTAACAAATTCACAAAAGAAAATCACGCGAAAAACAAAAGATGCATTGTATCAAGCCCAGGAAAACGGGATAAAAGTGGTGCTTGCATCAGGAAGACCTACTTATGGAATTGTTCCTTTGGCAGAAGAATTGCACCTTGATGCTTCAGGCGGTTATATTCTCTCATATAATGGCGGAGAAATTATTGACTGGAAAACAAAAGAACTTCTCCATGCTAAATTGCTTGATCCTCAGGTTCTGCCATATTTGTATGAATGTGCAAAGAAGAACGATTTAGCAATTATTACTTATCAGGATGAATTTATAATAACGGAGTCGCCTGATGATATCTATGTGCATAAAGAAGCTTTTCTAAATAAGATGAAGATTAAGAAGGTGGATAATTTCCTTTCCTATGTCAATTTTCCAATAGCAAAGTGTCTGATAACAGGAGATGGTGAACAACTGAAGGTTTTAGAAAAGGAGATGAACGATCATCTGAAAGGTACAATGGGTGTTTACCGTTCCGAACCATTCTTTCTGGAACTGGTTCCCAACGGAATTGACAAAGCACAGTCACTAAGCATTCTATTAGATAAGCTGGGGATGACCAGTGATGAGATGGTTGCCTGCGGAGATGGGTTTAATGATTTGTCAATGATTCAGTTTGCCGGTTTGGGAGTGGCCATGGCCAATGCACAGTTAGCAGTAAAAGAAAAGGCTGATTTTATTACTCTTTCTAACGAAGAAGATGGAGTTGCTCATGTAATAGAGCGGTTTTTATTATAATAAAAGTAAGAGGACTTCCTTTTAACAGAAAGTCCTCTTTTACGTGCAATAAAAACATTGAAAATGAATGGTTAGGTATAAAAATATTATAATAGTAAATTAGATCAAAAAAAATGCATCGTTTAATTTAATAAACAATGCATTGTATAAAAGGTTCAATCTTTGATGTTAAATATTAGGTTAACTTTATTCTTTTACGATCTCTTCTTTTTTTGCAGTAGCTTGTTTAATGAAAAGCTTTTTAAAAGAACTTGGATAAGTAGTTTCAAACTTTAATAAATCACCTGTTACCGGATGATAAAAACAGAGCTTAAAAGCATGAAGAGCCAATCGACCAAGAGGATCAACTCCATTTCCGTACTTAATATCACCAATAACCGGATGTTGTATATCCTGCATATGAACACGAATCTGGTTCTTTCGTCCGGTTTCTAATTCCAGTTCCACAAGAGAATAACCATTGGCACGTTTAATGGTTTTATAATGTGTAATAGCCTTATCGCCTCCGTTATTACTCATGCTTGAATAAGTCACAAAAACTTTGTTGTCTTTAAGCCATGAGGTGATTGTTCCGAAGTCTTTTTCCATTTCTCCTGATACCACAGCCACATAACGTCTGTCTTTTACTATTTCATCCCAATAGTCCTGCAAAGTGAACTTTGTTTTTTCATCTTTTGCAAATACCATTAATCCGGAAGTATCTTTATCTAGTCGATGAACAATATAAACGCGATGCTGCTTACCCGAACGTTGCACATATTCATTCAGAATGGAATGGGCAGTACGCTCTTTTTGCTTATCTGTTCCCATAGAAAGTAACCCTTCTCTTTTATCAATAACAATGAGGAAGGCATCTTCGTATACCAGTTTAAGTAAACTGCTGGTAAATTCCTTTCTACCCTTATCCTTGCTGATTTTAACTGTCATTCCAGGGCGAAGTTCACAGTTAAACTGAGTGGTAATCTTATTCTCTACCATAACTTGACGCTTTGATAGTAAAGACTTTGCAGTAGTGCGACTTATGCCGTTCAGCTTATTCATTAAGAACGCCATTAACTCGCTGGATTCTGTCACATTAAATGTGGTAATATTAGCCTTGGCGCGTTCTGCTGGCGTTCCTTTTTTCTTTTTTTTCATTTCGGGATTTATTTATCTCTTTTTCAGTAAAACAACATTCTCAACATGGTGTGTATGTGGGAACATATCAACAGGCTGAACGGCTATTAGTTTGTATTTTGCATCTAACAACGAAAGGTCTCGCGCCTGAGTAGCCGGATTACAGCTTACATAAACAATGCGCTGAGGTTCTGCGAAGAGAATTACATCAATTACATCCTGATGCATTCCTGCACGGGGAGGGTCAGTAATAATCACATCGGGGCGACCGTACTGGTTAATAAAATCCTGCGTAAGCATATCCTTCATATCTCCAGCAAAGAATAACGTGTTCTCTATTCCGTTAATCTCAGCATTTACTTTAGCATCTTCAATTGCTTCGGGCACATATTCAATGCCAATTACCTGCTTTGCATACTTAGATACAAAGTTTGCAATAGTACCTGTTCCGGTATACAAGTCGTATACAAGCTCATTTCCTGTAAGCCCTGCAAAATTGCGGGTTATTTTATATAGGTTATACGCCTGTTCTGAGTTTGTCTGATAGAATGACTTAGGTCCGATTTTGAACTTTAGTCCTTCCATCTCCTCAAATATATGATCGTTACCTTTAAATACAAACACATCGCGGTCGGTAATAGTATCGTTACATTTATTATTCACAATGTACAAGAGTGAAGTTATCTCAGGGAACTTATCGGCAATGTGTGCCAGTAATTCCTTAAATAAATCCATTTCATGATCTTCCACAATCTTGCAAATAAGAATCACCATCAATTCACCGGTAGAAGAAGTACGTATTACGAGGTTACGTAGCATTCCTTCCTGACTTCTGAGATTAAAGAACGAGTAGTTGTGCTCGTAAGCATAATCACGTACGGCATTTCTTATTTTATTAGAAATATCATCCTGCAACCAGCATTTATCAATAGCAAGCACTTTATCGAAAGCTCCAGGAATATGGAATCCTACAGCATCCATATGCTCGTAAGTTACTCCTTGTTCTACTTCTTCTCTGGTAAGCCAGCGTTTATTTGAAAAGGTATATTCCAGTTTATTCCGGTAAAATTTAGTTTTTTCTGATCCAAGAATAGGAGATACCTCAGGCATTTCAATCTTTCCAATGCGTGTAAGGTTGTCTACTATTTGTTGCTGTTTATATTTTATTTGTTCTTCGTAGGGCAGACATTGCCATTTGCAACCGCCACATATGCCATAATGCTCACAAAAAGGAATTGCCCGGATAGGGGAATATTCATGGAAATGCACAGCTTCAGCTTCTGCATAATGCTGTTTTCTCTTTCTGATTTTCAGATCTACCACATCACCAGGCACCACATATGGTACAAATACGACCCAGTCGTTTACTTTTGCAATGGCTTTGCCTTCGGCAGCCACATCAGTTATTGTTACCTTTTCTAATAAAGGAAGGTCTTTAGTTTTACGCGACACTTTTGTATAGTTTAAAATAATGGCACAAAAGTACGCTTTTTGAGTGAGTAATTTGTCATATATTACTTTAAAAGGTATGATTAGAAAAAAAATCACTATCATGTTGTATATTTTTCATAAAAAGTTTTCATTTATCTAAAATATAGTTAGTTTTGTAGGCAGAAAAAACACAATTGTACTTTAATTTAATACTTATGGATAAGAAAAGAGTTTATACCTTTGGCAATGGACAGGCTGAAGGTAAAGCAGAGATGAAAAACTTATTAGGCGGCAAAGGTGCCAACCTGGCCGAGATGAATCTTATTGGTGTGCCCGTACCTCCCGGTTTTACTATCACTACAGAAGTTTGTTCAGAATACTACGAACTGGGAAAAGAAAAGGTTGTTGAATTATTAAAAGCCGACGTTGAAAAATCAGTTGCCAAAGTAGAAGTTTTGATGAAATCCAAATTTGGAGATGTAGAAAATCCATTGCTGGTTTCAGTCCGTTCCGGAGCCCGTGCTTCTATGCCCGGAATGATGGATACTATTCTTAATTTAGGTTTGAATGATGAAGTGGTGGAAGGACTTACCCGCAAAACAGGTAATGCACGTTTCGCATGGGATTCATACCGCCGTTTTGTTCAAATGTACGGAGATGTGGTACTTGGAATGAAACCTACTAATAAAGAAGATATAGATCCTTTTGAAGCAATTATAGAAGAAGTAAAAGAAGCTAAGGGCGTTAAACTCGATAATGAGTTGGAAGTAGAAGATCTGAAAGTCCTGGTTAAGAAATTTAAAGCAGCCGTAAAGGAACAAACAGGACAAGATTTTCCTACCTGTGCATACGAACAACTTTGGGGAGCCATTTGTGCTGTGTTTGATTCATGGATGAATGACCGGGCTATATTATATAGAAAAATGGAAAGCATTCCTGCCGAATGGGGAACTGCCGTAAGTGTACAGGCAATGGTATTTGGTAACATGGGAGAAACTTCTGCCACAGGCGTTTGCTTCTCAAGGGATGCCGGAAATGGTGAAGACCTTTTCAACGGAGAATATTTAATCAATGCTCAGGGCGAAGACGTGGTAGCCGGAATTCGTACACCACAACAAATTACTAAGATTGGTTCACAACGTTGGGCTATTCTTGCTGGTGTATCAGAAGAAGATCGTCTGGCAAAATATCCTTCCATGGAAGAAGCTATGCCCGAAATATATAAAGAACTTGATTCGCTTCAAACAAAGCTCGAGAATCATTACCGCGATATGCAGGATATGGAGTTCACCGTTCAGGAAGGTAAGCTTTGGTTCCTTCAGACTCGTAATGGTAAACGTACCGGTTTTGCTATGGTAAAGATCGCGATGGATTTGCTCAAGCAAGGAATGATTGATGAAAAAACCGCTTTGATGCGTGTTGAACCAAATAAACTGGATGAACTTCTTCACCCGGTATTTGACAAGGCTGCCATGAAGAATGCCAAAGTTATAGCCAAAGGTTTGCCAGCTTCGCCAGGTGCTGCTACCGGACAAATCGTTTTCTTTGCAGATGATGCGGCTAAATGGCATGCTGATGGTCATAAAGTGATAATGGCTCGTTTAGAGACTTCTCCTGAGGACTTAGCCGGTATGGCAGTAGCAGAAGGTATTCTTACTGCTCGCGGAGGAATGACATCTCATGCTGCCGTGGTTGCCCGCGGAATGGGAAAATGCTGTGTTTCAGGTGCAGGAGCTTTAAAGATTGATTATAAAACAAGAACTTTAGAGGTTGACGGAGTTCAGCTAAAAGAAGGTGATTATATCTCTTTAAATGGAACAACCGGAGAGGTGTTCGAAGGAAAAGTGGGAACAAAGGCTGCCGAACTTTCAGGAGACTTTGCCGACCTGATGGCCTTAGCTGATAAATATACCCGATTGAAGGTAAGAACAAATGCCGATACTCCGCATGATGCAGAAGTTGCCCGTAAATTTGGTGCAATTGGCATTGGACTTTGCCGTACTGAGCATATGTTCTTTGAAGGGGAAAAGATTAAAGCAATGCGTGAGATGATTCTTTCTGAAGATGAAGCAGGTAGGAAGATTGCTCTGGCTAAAATTCTTCCTTACCAAAAAGCTGACTTTAAAGGAATATTCAAAGCAATGGAAGGTTGTCCGGTAACTGTTCGTCTGCTTGATCCTCCTTTGCACGAATTTGTTCCTCACGATGAAAAAGGTCAGCAGGAAATGGCTGATGCCATGGGTGTTTCCTTTAAACAGATTCAACAAAGAGTAGAATCTCTTCACGAACAAAACCCAATGTTGGGTCACCGTGGTTGCCGTTTGGGAAATACATATCCTGAAATTACCCGTATGCAGACTCGTGCCATTCTTGGTGCTGCGATTGAGTTAAAGAAAGAAGGAGTGGAGGTATTACCTGAAATTATGGTTCCACTTACCGGATTATTACTAGAGTTTAAGGAGCAGGAAAATGTAATCCGTGAGGAAGCTGCTGCATTATTTGCAGAAGTAGGAGATAGTATCGACTTTACAGTAGGTACAATGATTGAAGTACCGCGTGCTGCTTTAACAGCTGAACGTATTGCCATTGGTGCAGAATTTTTCTCATTCGGAACAAATGACCTTACTCAGATGACGTTTGGTTATTCCCGCGACGATGTTGCTTCTTTCCTTCCTATCTATCTGGAAAAGAAAATTCTGCAAGTAGATCCTTTCCAGGTACTAGATCAGAATGGAGTAGGGCAGTTGGTTAGAATGGCAGTGGAAAAAGGCCGTTCGGTACGTCCGGATTTGAAATGTGGTATTTGCGGAGAGCATGGAGGCGAACCATCTTCTGTTAAGTTCTGCCATAAAGTAGGGCTCAACTATGTAAGTTGTTCACCGTTCCGCGTGCCTATTGCT
This sequence comes from Bacteroidaceae bacterium, assembly GCA_963667395.2. Taxonomy (GTDB): domain Bacteria; phylum Bacteroidota; class Bacteroidia; order Bacteroidales; family Bacteroidaceae; genus Bacteroides. Next base: position 1,055,251 of record CAXXJL010000001.1, on the reverse strand, counting down.
AGGCTGGCCGCAGCACAAGCTGCCTTAGAAGATTGAATTTAAGTTGGTTTACAGATAAGTTAGTTAGTTGTTTGTTAGCATTTTAATTATTGCTATTTTAAAAGGATTCTCTTATTAAGGGAATCCTTTTTTCGTTTTAATAAAATAGGTTTAAATACTAAAATGGTATATTAAATGCCATCTTATGTTAAGCTGTTTTTGTGTTATAAAACATATTCATATCTTTGCATCATCAAAAGGATAACAAACTTTAATCAGAGAATACCATAAACACATTAGTTAAGGTATTCTCTTTTTTTGTGTTTGTAATGATTGTAAAATAGTAAATTTTAAGGTATGAAACGTTTATTAGTATTAGTGTTAGCAGTATTTGGATTCGGAGCAACTATATTCGCAGAAAATAATAGTAGTTCAAATAATTTTATCTATAAGATGAGTCAAGGAAAAACATTTGACGGTATTGTTTCTTATGTAGGTGCAAACTTTGAGCAGAGAGATATTTTACATGATATCTTCACTGAAGCACAAAGAAGATTAGATAAAGCAACAAAGGATGGTGCTTCAGTAGAGGATGCTACAAATAAAGCAATTTATTTTAACTTAGGAAACTCCAGACAGATTTTGTTAAAAGATCAGTATCTAAAATTAGTAGCTCTTATCAATCTGACTATTTATAATGACAATATGGATTAAATGCTTGTAAAAAAGCATTTAATAATTAACTATCTGTTCTACTCAATAAATCCCAGAAAAGCCAGCCATAGTTTACACTTGCATCTAAGGCTTCATCGGTGAGAAACCAATTAAAACTGATTGGCTCCATCATAATATCAAATCCAGCATCCTTTAATTTAGTTTCTATTATTTTTATTGATGTGTCTTTCCATCCATAACAGCCAAAAGCAGCAGTCTTCTTATTTGTAAATCTTAATCCTTTTATCATATCAAGGAATCCTGAAATTGATGGAAGAATACCTTGATTGAGGCAAGGAGAGCCAAATAATACCCCTTTTGAGCGGAAAACCTGGGTTATCATGTCATTCCTGTCATTTTTAGAAGCGTTGAATAATTTAATATTCACACGGCTATCAGCAGAATTTATTCCTCTCGCAATACTTTGGGCTATTGTGTAGGTACCGCTATACATTGTGTCATAAATAATAGTTACCTGATTTTCATAATAGTTATCTCCCCACATTAAATATTTAGTGACTATTTGCAAAGGATTATCTCTCCAAATAATGCCATGACTGGGACAGATCAGATCAATAGGGAGGTCCTTCTTTAAAAAGTCGTCAAGCCTTTTAGTAATCACTTTGCTAAATGGTATAAGTATATTGGCATAATACTTAATAGCTTCGGAATATAATTCATGCTGATCTACCAAGTCATTGAACAATAACTCGGAACTAAAATGCTGTCCAAATACATCATTACTGAACAAAATATTATCTTTGGTCAAATAACAAAACATGGTATCGGGCCAATAGAGCATAGGAACCTCATAAAAAATTAATTCTTTACCGTTACCAATGGATATTTTCTCTCCATTCTTAACTATTTTGAAATTCCAGTCCTGATGATAATTGCCTTTAATGGCCTTCTTTCCATTTTCTGTGCAATAAATAGGAGCATTAGGAATAATATTCATCAAATCGGGCAATGCGCCACTATGGTCGGGTTCCGAATGAGTGCAAACAATGAAATCAATAGATAATAAATCTATCTCTCTCGCCAGATTTTTAATGAACTCGGCACTGAATGGCCTTAATACCGTATCAATTAAAACTGTTTTTTCTTCCTGTATCAAAAAGGAATTGTAACTAGATCCTCTGTGAGTGGAGTATTCATAAGCTTGATAGTTTCTTATTTCCCAATCGTTTTTGCCCACCCAGTAAACATTGTTCTTTATACTTTTCTTCATTCTCTTTTTTTAAGGTAAATAGAACATTAAGATGCAATATTTAATTCAAATAATTTAAGCAAGGTATTTCTTTTCCAGTTGACGCAACAATTCATGGTAATGCTTTTGGATATCCTGCCCAATAACATTTTCTTCCACTACTTTAAAATGCTTATATATTAAGTCGCGCTTCAATGGAGGCAACAGTTTATCGCCCATTGGAAACAGTATGTTATTTTCTTTCTGAATATGATTTTCCATTAATTCTACATAACTCTCCATAAACTCTACCAACTGATCAATTGCCGGTTTATCGCCATTTCTTATTGATTGAACAGCTGAAGCTATGCTTTTAATAAGCCCTCTGCCAACTTCATGTTCAAATAACATTACGGCAACAGGACTATTTTCATTTGACATACCTGCTTCAATAAGCTCTGGAAAATATATGGTTTCTTCTTTGCCATGATGAAATTTATCGGCAAATATTTTCAGGAAATCTATAATCCTATCGATTTCCTCTAATTCGGGCTCACGGTTTTTCTTTATTTTCTCTACAATTTTCGTCATAATCCCAAGCATGATCTCAATAGTTTGATGATCACGCATTAAATCTTCTGTAGGCTTCATCTTACTTTCATTATTATTTGAAACACAAAAACAAGCAGATATACGGCAATTATAAGATATATAAGGAATATATCCAACTACCGAAAATTGAAATGAATGCTATCATATAATGTTCACTGACTATTATATATAACAACAAAACCAAACAAATAGATGTGTGATTACTTAAGATTTGATAACGCCAAAGACGTTATTTGCATTTATTAACAAGAAATGTCTTCTTATTCCACCATAAAACGATAAACGCAATGGCTGTGATATTTCTCACCCGGGCGAAGTACGGTGGTTGGAAACTGAGGTTTATTAGGGCTATCGGCAAAGTGAAGTGTCTCCAGGCAGATAGCTCCCCGGCGAGGATAGGCTATGCCACCCTTTCCTACAAGCTTTCCTTTCAAACCGTTGGCCGTGTAAACTTGTAACCCTGGTTCATTCGTATAAACCTCCAGAGCTCTTCCACTTTGGGGATCTACCAATTTGGCCGCTAAACGAGTATCATTACCCATAGTATTGAGCACAAAGGTGTGATCGTAGCCGCCTGTTACCTTCAGTTGAGGATAATCGGCATCAATGCGTTCACCTATAAAACGCAGAGAAGAGAAATCTAACGGAGTATCTTTAACAGGAACAATTTTCCCGGTAATGCACTTCAATGAATCATACGAAGTAAAAGCATCGGCATTCACATAAAGCTGTTGTTTCTCTACATTAGTTCTAAAATTGCCCGAGATATTAAAGAAAGAATGATGAGTGAGGTTTACTACCGTTGGGCTACCGGTTACAGAAGCTTCATAACGGATATCAAGCTCATTCTTTTCTGTCAGGGTATAGATAACCGTTACTGCCAGATTGCCAGGAAAACCATTTTCGCCGGTAATGGATAGGTAACTGAGGCGTAGCACATTCTTTTCAATCTGTTCGGCTTGCCATATTTTAGCGGCAAAGCCCGGATCGCCACCGTGAGCGCAATGAATGCCTGTATTAGGTTTCAAATGATACTTTACGGAGTCGAGCGTAAAAGTTGAATTAAGTATGCGTCCGGCATAACGGCCAATAGTTGCTCCGAAGTTTTGTTTCTGAGACATATAGTCTTTAATATTTGGAAAGCCACATACCACATCTTCCATCTTGCCATTGCGATCAGGAGCCATGATGGATACTACTCTTGCACCATAATTAGTAATGCAGGCTTCCATGCCGTGAGAGTTCTTTAAAACATAAAGGCGGGTAAGTTGTCCGTTCACATTTGCATCAAAATCTTTGATCCGAAGTCCGGAAAGAGTTGACTCCTGACGGCATTCACAAGCTGTGAACAGAGTAACAGCTGCAAGCAACGAAAGAACTATTTTTTTGTATCTCACTGTTACAATGTTTTAAGTATGTTAATTCATTTGCAAACATAGTAATTATTAATGAATAACTATTAACTTTGCGTGTCATAAAAACGAAATTTTAAGATGAAAAAGACATTATTTCTATTGATGCTCCTCTTCTTGGGAGTTACGTATGCTTCCGCTGAAAAGCAAGCGGAAATTACGTTCGATAAAACAACTCACAATTTCGGCACATTCTCCGAAAATAGTCCAAAAGTGAAATGTGTATTCACTTTTACTAACACAGGAGATGGCCCACTGGTAATTAACCAAGCTGTAGCTTCCTGTGGATGTACAATTCCAGACTACACCAAAGAACCAATTATGCCCGGAAAAAAGGGAATCATAGAGGTTACTTACAACGGAGCTGGTAAATATCCAGGTGAGTTCAAGAAAAGCATATCAGTACGCAGCAACGCTAAAGTAGAGTTGATAAGACTTTATATCACAGGCGACATGACTCCTAAAACAACAAAAACCGCGAAGAACTAACTTCACGGTTTTATCTCACTGTTGTCTTTTACTTTTTGAACTACTTCTAACGCCGACTAATAATTATTTTATTCTCACAATAAAGTCGCCTTTCAGAAGAAGTAATAGCTTTTTTACGCAATTATAAGTAATTTTTTGTACTCGAATTTTTAGTTTGCCGGACACTAATAGTCTGTAATAAAGATTATGCAGCAAAAAGAAATGCGATAAACGATAAAGTACATTTTATCGTTTACCGCATTTCTTTATTAGATAACCGGGAACCGGTTAATGAGTTGTTAGCAGAATAAGAGCTGCTGTTCCAAGAACTGCGCCTGCTACCTTTGCATTGCTATTATGATGATGTCTGCATTCATAACATCTTTCTCTTCTGCATCTGTCTTTTCTATGCTTCTTTTCGTAATACCTGTGATCATTGTAGCCGTCATACCTTCTGTTGTCATAGCGAACGTAGCGATCTCCATCTCTGTGATCTCTATCCCGATAGTTGCAATTTCTATCGTTTTCATACTTAACAATCACTTCTGTGCGATTACCCTTGTGATGTCCACCTTTGTTTGAAGCCATGCTAACCGAATTCATAGATACCATTACGATGGCAACTAATAATAAAACTATCTTCTTCATAACACCTGTTTTTTAATAATTAATACCCTTACTTATTTGTTATGTTGCAAAAGTAGGGTGAGAAAAATCTCTTCACCAGAGATAATCCCCATTCTTTGATAGGAATTTCCCTAAATGGATAAAGTCGTTAAATCAAAGACAAGCCAAACAATTAACCGTTCTGTTTGTTCAGAATATGGTAAGATATATATAGGATTATAATTTATAATATTGATTGTTAGTGTTCTATATGAACTTAAAAATACAGAAGTTATGAAAACAAAGCTTCTTCTTTGGATATTGCTTATAGTAGCTCTATCTTGTTGTACAAGTGCAAATAAACCTGTTTCGGATGCGGAGAAGAAAATAATGAAAAAAGAAGTAAAGAAGATAGTAAATATATTCTTTACAGGATGTGAGCAGGTAAATTTTGATATGACAATGAAAACCATTAATGATTCACCTGAGTTTAGATACATTTACAATGGAAATGTTTTAAGCTATAATGATTGTGTGGCTGATTTTAAGCCTCTTTTTAAAGCACAGATAAATCAAAAGTACACTATTTTAGATGAAAAATATTCTATTCCTGATAATTCAACGGTTTTGTATACGGCAAAATTCAGGAGCATATCAAATTATAAAGATGGCCATTCCATTCTTGTAGATCCAGGTGCAATATTACTCGTATTTAAGAGAATCGATATTAAATGGCAAATTATTTATGGTGTAGAATCCACAGTGGAGAAAAGTGTAATAAGCGAAGGTGTGAAGAGGCTTAATCAAGTTGAGCTGTTTAAACAGTTTGCCGGTGCCTGGAAAGGAGAATTAGGAAAGGATTCAACGTTTATATGGAACGGTAAATCTTCCGGGAGTACTATTGAAGGCAGTTTTAAAATTGTGTCAAAAGGTAAAACGCTTATGGAAGCTAAGGTGATAAACGCTTATGATAAGAACACAGACAAATTCATCGAGACCGAAATTTATAAAGGTTCTGATCCTCTTGTTTTTGTATCCTGGTTTACATCAAAGAATGTATGTGAAGCTGTTCAATTGCAGGACTTTATCAATCCAGAAAAAGCTGCATTAAAGACTAGATTTGAATTTAAACATCCAAATGTATTTACGCAAATAACGATAAAAGATAATAACCCTATTGATACCCTTACTTGTTATAGGGAAAAATAATCAAGAGATAATGATAGATTTATTCTTCAATGATGCTTTTAAATTCGCTCCAACCAACAGCACTCTTATAAGCAGCAGAAGTGCCTTTGGGTACATGTAATTTGCAGTTGGTTTTATTAACCCCAAAGAACGTATAAAGAGTGATTTTTGGCGGTATCAATGCTTTGCAATAAACGTTTGTTAATCCTGTGCAATTTTGGAAAGCACCATATTCAATAACAGTCATGCTGCTTGAAATAGTTACAGAGTTTAATGCTGTACAACCAACAAAGGCATCAGTGCCAACAGAAGTTACGCCATCGGGCATTATGATAGAAGTTAGTTTTAAGCAATCAGAAAAAGATTTGAGACCTATGGCGTTTATATCTTCAGGAAGAATTACTGAAGTTAGATTATCCTTGGAATAAAACATCTCTTCCGGTATTTCATTATTCGAGAAATCTATTTTATCGTTATAGATGGAGCTGATAAAGACACCTCCTTTTACAATCTTTACATCAGCCAGATTAAGAACGGACAATTTCTTCATACTACGAATAGTGGTAATGTCTGTTCCATTAATTTCTCCTTTGAGAGTTAAATTCTTAATCAGATCTACATTACTACCTAGTAATTCACTCAGCTTCCCAGCTTTAACTTTTATAGTGTCAGATGTGATGTTCTGAGCATAGATTCCAAGGCTTTGCAACAGACATATTGCTACGAATATGTATCTGGAAATAGTGTTTATTCTCATAATATATGAATTGAAGATTCCCTATTCCTCCTCTTTAACTATAACAAGGCATAATGAAAATAGTTTGCTTATAGAAGAATAGATTGATGTAAAATAAAATAGCGAGAGAGGACCTAAATCCTCTCTCGCTATAAATATGCTAGTAATCTAATGATTAAAACGCAAACCTATAAGACTAACTATTGCTTTTGGGAAGTAATAGATACAATTTTTTTATTTTGATTTACCACCGCATTGACTATCATGTTAGAAGAAGATTCAGCAGTTGCATCTTCCTGGTCGTAACTAACGCCAATAGAGAATGTAACATTATAATTCCCGCTTTCATCTTTGACAAGCATAAAATCATCATTATTTATTTTTATGCTTACCTGACGGGTATCTTTGCCATGCATCTTTTTTAAGTTAGACATGATATCTCCTTTTTTTGCATTGGCAATGCCATAATATTGGCGTGTTACCGGCTCAAAGAAATCAAGCACAGAATTGTCATCCTTATCTTCTACAGCAGAGTAATAGGTAGAAAAATAATTTTTCATATTCTCAATATCTCCTTCGCTGGGCGCCATACTTGTAATTTTACTTTGTGCTGTAAGAGCATCACTGGAATATTTTCCTTGAGGATGAGATGAAAGATATCCGGCATAGGCCTCGGGCGAATTCATTTTAGATGCTTGTACCCAATCTAATGAATCAATGCTGTTGTCGGCCTGAGCCAAATAGATGCCCTGTGGGAATTTGGTTTTGTATTCTTCAAATTTTGAAACATCGCTTGATAATCTGATGCCTTCCCAGTAATCAGAATCTACTTTCCTTAACTGCATAAGTAATTCTTCGGCCTCAAAAGCATGATTTCCACCTGGATATAATTCCATAAAGTGCTCTAAGCTGGTAACCGTTGAAGAATCTTTGGCTTCAGTCCAGGCTTTATCTTCCTCGGCCTCTTTATATGAATTATAAGCGCCGTAAGCTATGCTTCCCACTACTGCAAGGATTACGATAATTACAATAACAGTTATTCTGGTACGTCGACGCGACTTAGTGCTTTTTATATCGCAAAAAAGGTTGTTGAGTTCATGGCTGTTTGGAGCATAACGCAATGCGGACTTAACTTCAGTTAAAGCTTCCGTGTACTGTTTTTGCTTAAAAAGATCAGTTGCTATTTTTAAGGAGTTATCTCTTATTTCCGAAATAATTGCTGCTTTGAGTTTCAGGCATTCATCATTGTTGGGCGTAACAGACAGGGCTATATTTATCTTATCGAAAGCTGGAATAAATGATTTGTTTTCATATAATTTTTTAGCCTCACTGAAGGTTGGTCCTAACTTTTGCTGTTCTTTTTCTTTGTTGTAAAGATCAAAAGTAACCGCATCTCCTTTTTTATCTTCTTTTTCTTCCTGCAAAGGAAAAGCACACTTAGGACACGCTACAGAATCCTTAGGAACAGATTCTCCACATTCGGGGCATTTGATAATGTTTCCGGCTATTGTAAATCCGCAATGAGGGCAACCTAGAGCTCTATCTGAAACTGATTCTCCACATTCGGGACATTTTATTAAAGACATATTCGTGAGCTTTTTTTTAATTATTGTACAATTTATTAAGACTATTTCTGTGAGTGCAAATTTATACTAATATTTTATATAAATGCGGGCTGTTTATGAAAATTAACAGCTGGAAGAAATTGTTTTTTATTAATATGTGGGGCACGGTATTAATAAATATGACTCCGGAGTATAGCAAAACTCCAATTTACTTTTTTAAAAATCACTAGACTAATTTTTGTATCCTTGTACAAAAGAATGCATTGTTTTGTACAGAACAATTAATTCTTTTGTACAGAAGAAAGATTTGTTTTGTACAAGACAACAAAAAAACCATTCCTGCAAAATGAAATATCCCAAGAGAGATCTAAATAATAACGCCACATAAATTTAATTTTCTCCGAAAAAGTTGAGCATTCTAGCGGCAAGCTTTTAAGGTGTTGATTACAAGTGTTATATAGGTGCCAGATTTTCCTCGGAAAGTCCGGTACCTAAGCTGGCAGTCAAGCGCTAGAGTTATTTGAATATCTCTAGCGGCAGTATCTTGTTTATAATTAGGCGTTTAAGTGATTGCTGCTTGACTGCTAGAGTATTTCTGGAAAATTTTATTTTATTGTGGTAAATAGTATAAGTGTGAATAGTATCTTTGCGTGTAATAAATAATGTTAGAATAGACATTCAGGAATATAGACGACATACTATACAAAAATTCGGAAGCGGACAGTGAGTTAGATTACATCGGACAGACCTCATTGGTATTTGTATTAATGGGAATTATATCATTAATCAGGCGAATGTAAATAAAATAAATATAACTATGCAATTTAGAAAAGCGATTGAAGATGATGCTGAGAGCATTTGGGTAATTATTCAACAAGCTAAAAATCAGATGCGTAAGCTGAATAGTAAGCAATGGCAAGACGGATATCCGGCACCTGAGAATATTGCCAGTGACATTAAGCATGGATACGGATATGTGTTGTGTAGTGAAGATAGCGTAATTGCTTACGGCGCAGTAATATTCGATGGTGAACCTGCTTATGAAACCATTGACGGGAAATGGCTAAGTGAAGAACCCTATGTTGTAGTACACAGACTTGCTGTAGCCGATGAGGTAAAGCAACGTGGCGTGGCTACTGAATTTATGTATAGGGTAGAGCAGTTGAGTTGCGAAAAAGGAGTATATAGTTTTAGGGTTGATACCAATTTTGATAATCATTATATGCTCAAAATGTTATCCGCAATAGGATTCTCGTATTGTGGAGAGATTAAGTATGACCAAGGTTTACGGCAGGCTTATGAAAAGATATTGGTGCGATGATCAATATTACATTTATAATTAGCACGATAAAATAAATCTAGTAATAATATGGGAAAGAATAAATGTGGAAATATTGGCGTAGTTCCATTGTTTTATTAAATTTCCATTATAAAAGTTCCTAAATAGCCTTTTTTTTGTAAATTTGCACCTTATTTTTAGGAAGATTAGATAAAACATAAAATATGAGTAAGAGATTTACTGAATATTCTCAGTTTGACCTCTCGCAGGTTAATAAAGATATACTAAAGAAATGGGACGAAAACGGTGTTTTCGCCAGGAGTATGACAGAACGTGAAGGCTGTCCTTCGTTTGTGTTTTTTGAAGGACCTCCCTCGGCTAATGGAATGCCGGGTATTCACCATGTAATGGCTCGTTCTATTAAAGATATTTTCTGCCGATATAAAACAATGAAAGGTTATCAGGTAATGCGTAAAGCCGGATGGGATACACACGGACTACCTGTTGAACTGGGGGTTGAGAAAGCTTTAGGTATTACAAAAGAGGATATTGGAAAATCAATTTCTGTAGCTGAATATAATGCAGAATGTCGTAAGGATGTGATGAAATATACCAAAGAATGGGAAGATTTAACTCACAAAATGGGATATTGGGTAGATATGAAGAATCCATATATCACTTATGATAACCGTTATATCGAAACACTTTGGTGGTTACTGAAGCAATTATACAAAAAAGGATTATTATATAAAGGATATACTATCCAACCTTATTCACCGGCTGCCGGAACAGGATTGAGCTCTCATGAGTTGAACCAACCCGGATGTTACCGTGATGTAAAGGATACAACTGTTGTGGCACAATTTAAGATGAAGAACCCTAAACCTGAAATGGCCGAATGGGGTACTCCTTATTTTATAGCATGGACAACAACTCCATGGACTTTGCCTTCAAATACTGCACTTTGTGTAGGACCAAATATTTCTTATGTGGCCGTTCAGTCTTTCAATGCTTATACAGGTGAACCAATCACTGTTGTATTGGCTAAAGATTTGGTTAATGCTCACTTTAACCAGAAAGCTGCTGAGCTGAATCTGGAAGATTACAAAGCAGGAGATAAGCTGGTTCCATTTAAAGTAATTGCCGAATATAAAGGTTCTGACCTTGTAGGGATGGAATACGAACAGCTTATGCCTTGGGTAAATCCAGGCGAAGGTGCTTTCCGTGTTATTCCCGGTGACTATGTTACTACGGAAGATGGTACAGGTATCGTTCATATTGCTCCTACATTTGGTGCTGATGATGCTCGTGTAGCTAAAGCTGCCGGAGTTCCACCTTTGCAGTTAGTAAATAAGAAAGGCGAACTTCGCCCAATGGTTGACTTAACAGGTAAATTCTATACTTTAGATGAACTTGATGAAGACTTTGTAAATGATAAAGTTAATGTTGAATTATATAGTGACTATGCCGGCCGTTTTGTGAAGAATGATTATGATCCTAATCTTACCGAAAAAGATGAGACTCTGGATGTAAGCATCTGCATGATGATGAAAGCTGCAAATCTTGCTTTCAAGATTGAAAAGCATGTGCACAATTATCCTCATTGCTGGCGTACAGATAAGCCAATACTTTATTATCCATTGGATAGTTGGTTTATCAAATCTACAGCTTGCAAAGAGCGTATGATTGAACTTAATAAAACGATTAACTGGAAGCCGGAATCAACCGGAACAGGTCGTTTTGGCAAGTGGCTGGAAAACCTGAATGACTGGAACCTAAGCCGTTCCCGCTACTGGGGAACTCCGCTTCCAATCTGGCGTTCTGATGATAACGTTGCTGAAATCTGCATAGAATCTGTTGAGCAATTATATAATGAGATAGAGAAATCTATCAAAGCCGGATTCATGAAAGAAAATCCTTATAAGGGATTTGAATCGGGTGTATACACTAAAGAAAATTACGATAAGATTGATTTGCACCGTCCGTATGTAGATGATATAATTCTTGTATCGGAAGATGGCAAACCAATGAAACGCGAAAGTGATTTGATCGACGTATGGTTTGACTCAGGTGCAATGCCTTATGCTCAAATCCATTATCCTTTTGAAAACAAGGAATTACTGGATAACCGTGAAGTGTATCCTGCTGATTTTATTGCAGAAGGTGTGGATCAGACTCGTGGATGGTTCTTTACACTTCATGCCATTGCATCTATGATATTTGATAATGTAGCATATAAAGCTGTAATATCTAACGGATTAGTACTGGATAAGAGCGGAAATAAAATGTCTAAACGTTTGGGTAACGCTGTAGATCCATTCTCTACTATTGAGAAGTATGGCTCGGATCCTTTACGTTGGTACATGATTACCAATTCTTCTCCATGGGATAACCTGAAGTTTGACGCGGAAGGAATTGAAGAAGTTCGTCGTAAGTTTTTTGGTACTTTGTATAACACTTACTCATTCTTCTCACTCTATGCAAACGTTGATAATTTTGCATATCAGGAAACCGATATTCCGGTAAGTGAACGTCCTGAAATTGACCAATGGATTTTATCCGTTCTCAATAGCTTAATTAAAGAAGTTGATACATGTTATAATGAATATGAACCTACAAGAGCAGGTCGTTTGATTTCTGATTTTGTAAATGACAACCTATCTAACTGGTACGTTCGTTTAAATCGTAAACGTTTCTGGGGTGGAGAGTATACTCAGGATAAGCTATCTGCATACCAAACTCTATACACCTGTCTGGAAGCAGTTGCTAAGTTAATGTCGCCTATCGCTCCATTCTACGCAGACCGTTTATATACAGACTTAATCACTGCAACCGGACGTGACAATGTAGTTTCTGTTCACTTGGCTAAGTTCCCTGAATTTGATGCAAATCTTATCGACAAGGATCTGGAAGTAAGAATGCAGATGGCTCAGGATATTACTTCAATGGTATTGGCTTTACGTCGTAAGGTAAGCATTAAAGTTCGCCAGCCACTTCAATGCATCATGATTCCTGTTGTGGATGAAGAACAAAAAGCTCATATTGAAGCAGTAAAATCACTCATAATGAATGAGGTTAATGTAAAAGATATCAAATTCGTAGATGAAACTGCTGGTGTATTGGTTAAGAAAGTAAAATGTGATTTCAAGAAACTTGGTCCTAAATTTGGAAAACAAATGAAAGCTATTGCTGCCCAGGTTGCTGAAATGCCACAAAATGCTATTGCCGAACTTGAAAAGAATGGCAAGTATATATTAATTATCGACGGCAATGACGCAATTCTTGAAGCTACTGATGTAGAAATATTCAGTGAGGATATTCCGGGATGGTTAGTTGCAAATGAAGGTAAATTAACTGTGGCCCTTGAAGTTACTATCACTGAAGATCTTCGCAAGGAAGGTATAGCACGTGAGCTTGTAAATCGTATACAAAATATACGTAAATCAAGTGGATTTGAGATCACTGATAAAATAAAAATCACTCTATCTAAAAATGAACAAACGGATGATGCAGTAAATGAATATAATTCTTATATTTGTAACCAAGTATTGTCTAATTCTCTCATTTTAGTTGATGAAGTAATTGATGGAACTGAACTGAATTTTGATGATTTCTCCTTATTTGTGAATGTAGTAAAAGAATAACATAACTCTAAAGAAATATAACTATGGCAGAAAAGACAAGATATTCTGATGCAGAATTAGACGAATTCCGCAGCATAATTAATGAGAAATTAGAAAAAGCTCAACTTGATTATGATCAACTGAAATTAAGTATCATGAATCAGGATGGTAATGACATAATTGATACATCACCAACATATAAGGTTTTAGAAGAAGGTGCAAATACTTTATCTAAAGAAGAGGTGGGTCGATTGGCACTAAGACAACAGAAATTCATTCAAAGTCTTCAGGCAGCATTGGTGCGCATTGAAAACAAAACATACGGTATATGTCGCGAAACAGGGAAACTTATTCCTGCAGAACGATTGCGTGCTGTGCCTCATGCAACATTGAGCATTGAAGCTAAAAATGACGGAAAAAGATAAATGAAAATAAAAATTACGAAAGGACAGATTTCTGTCCTGATTATACTTTCTGTACTTGTTATTGACCAAATTATAAAGGTCCTGGTTAAAACAGGAATGTATTTACATGAGAATATTCGTGTTTGCGGGGATTGGTTTTACATTTATTTTACTGAAAATAATGGAATGGCTTTCGGAATGGAAATATTCGGGAAGCTGTTTCTTACATCGTTCCGAATTGTTGCTGTATCATTAATTGGTTATATTATAGTTAAGGTTATTAAAAAGAATTACAAAACCGGCTTTATAGTTTGTCTTTCAATGATTTTAGCCGGAGCTTTAGGTAATATAATTGACAGTGTGTTCTATGGCGTAATTTTCGGTCCCAGTATTCCGGAAGGTCATATTAATTCTTCATTGGCTACTTTTATGCCTGAAGGGGGAGGCTATTCAACCTGGTTATACGGGAAAGTAGTTGACATGTTCTATTTCCCTATAATAGATACTACCTGGCCAAGCTGGATACCTTTTGTAGGTGGAGATCATTTCATATTTTTTAGTCCTATTTTTAATTTTGCTGACGCTTCTATTAGTTGCGGTATTGTAGCTCTTCTTCTTTTTTATAATAATTATCTGAATGAAGGGTATCATACTAAAAAAGAAGTAATCAAAGAAGATGAACAACAACAAACTAAATAAATTCTTTATAGGGTTTGTACTTACTTTTTGCATCGGATTCTCCGCTTGTAAGAAGAAAATGCCTGATGATGTACTTTCAAAAAGCGATATGGAAGACGTTTTGGTAGATTATCATATAGCTAAAGCGATGGCAGAAAATCTGCCATCGGATGAACGCTATAAACAAGCGCTTTATCTTGATTATGTCTTTGAAAAGAATGGCACAACTGAAGATGCTTTTAATCATTCAATAGAATGGTATTCCCGTAATACTGAAGACTTCGCAAAAATATACGATAAAGTTAATAAAAGATTGAGTTCTCAAAAAGAGGATATCGGTAAATTAATAGCTTCGAGTGGCGAAGATGAACAACAACAGTCAGAAACAGGGGATACTGTAAATGTATGGCACAGACAGAAAATCTATAAGCTGACAAAAGCATTAGCCACGAATAAGTTCTACTTCACCATTTATCCGGATAGCAATTATAAGGAACGCGATATTTTATTATGGAGCATAAGATGCACCTTTATTTCGGCTAAGAAACATCCTGAGGATGCTGTAATGTCACTGAATATTAAATATATGAATGATTCAATTATTTCTGAAACAAGAAATATTGTTCGTTCAGGAAAATATAATATTCGTTTACAGAACGATTCTGTGTGCAAAATAAAAGAAATAAAGGGATTTGTATATTATAACCAGCTTAGCCATTACCAGCAGGATGCTTTGATTGTTGACAAAATTTCGCTGATTAGATATCATGTGAAGAATGGTGCGAAATCCGGTATTAAAGCTTCTTCTGTAAATAAAGTTGATTCGTTGAAGAAAGATTCAACTAAAAAGCAGGAAATAATTCAGGAAACAAAGCAAGTAGGAAATGATAGTTTGGATAGAAATATAATGAAAAAATTGGGACCTCGTCGTAGAAGTGTAAACTCCAGGAGCAACGATGTACGTATACTCAATAATCAACCAATTCAGAAACCTCAAGGAATTAGAAAATGAAACGCATAGCTTCTCATTTTCTGATTCTTTCTCCGGATGCTTTATATAAAAAGCAGGTAATAGAAATTGAGGACCACCGGTTAATGCGTTTTTTTTCATTGGAAGAAGAGATTGAATCTGTTTCATGGATGCCTGGAGTGATCTTTTTATCTTCACAAAAGATAGATCTCAATAAGATTAAGGAAGAGCTGAAAGAAGCAGTAGGAGAGAAGATTTATACCTTTATAAATAAATATTATTCCAGTATAAATTTAAATGATTCTATTTATATTTATTTTTTTAGCTCAATTAATTTATCAACCCTTACCATTACAGAGGAAACGAGTATTGAGGATCTGTAAATAGCCCATTAAGGAAGATTAATTTGGATGTTATAAAAAAGTGATCATTGAATGGTAGTTGAAATTCAACGAACATTCAATGATCACTTTTCTATATATGAGGAAGCTTAATTCTAGGCTTTATTTTCTCTACGTTTTCCTGAATAATTCTTTTTTCCTTTGAATTTGCTGCTGTGTCCACCACTATGAGAGCGAGGATTATATTCAGGAGCTTCTCCTAATTCTTCGGGAACCGGAATCTTATATATATCTTTTTCCAAGAATTTTTCAATTGACTTAAATGCTGATTGTTCTTTATCATTGATAAAAGTAATGGCTACACCATCATTATTAGCACGTGCTGTACGACCTATACGGTGAACATAATCTTCGCTGTCATGAGGTACATCATAATTTATGATTAATCGGATATCATCAATGTCAATACCACGGGAAACAATATCTGTAGCAACCAAAATGTTGATTCGGCCATTTTTGAACTCATGCATAATAAATTCGCGTTGGGCTTGGTCTAAATCAGAATGCATTTCACCCACATTCAGCTTTAATCTTTTCAAAGCCTTGGTCACTTCTTTGACCTTTAGTTTTGAAGAGGCAAAGATAATAACCTTTTCGGGTACCTCTTGCGAGAAAAGGCTTTGTATGATATTTAATTTTTGATTTTCATAACAAACATATGCAGCTTGAACTATTTTCTCAGCAGGTTTTGAGACTGCCAGCTTTATTTCTACAGGATTATTTAAGATATTGTTTGCCAGTTTCTGAATATTAGCCGGCATTGTTGCAGAGAACATGATGGTTTGACGTTCTTTTGGCATTTGTTTTACTACCTGCATAATATCATCATAAAATCCCATATCGAGCATACGATCGGCTTCATCAAGCACAAAATAAGCAACATGCGATAAATCCACATATCCCAAACTCAAGTGACTTAGAAGACGACCGGGAGTTGCAATCACAACATCGGCGCCCAAAGATAATCCTTTTCTTTGTTGCTCAAAAATAGATCCATCGCTTCCACCATATACGGCAACGCTGGAGACCGGCATAAAATAGGAGAATCCTTCCATTTGCTGGTCAATCTGTTGAGCCAGTTCCCGGGTAGGGGACATTATAATGCAATTTATTGCATCCTCGGGATGTTTCTCTATTGAAAGTTTGTTGATTATGGGTAGTAAAAAAGCTGCAGTTTTCCCAGTACCGGTCTGCGCAACAGCTATTAAATCTCTACCTTCAAGTATTACGGGGATGGCTTGTTCCTGCACCGGTGTGCATTCATCAAAGTTCATGGCATCGAGTGCCTGAAGCACAGTGGTATCTAAATTAAGCTCAGAAAATTTCATTCATCAAATTATTAATATACAAAGATAGAAAAAAGAACGCATGAATTGTATAATTGACTAAGAATTATTGATTAACACCCAATGCGTCATCATAATTTGCCCTGTTCTTCCAGATATGAATCCTTGAAACCTAAGAAATAGAGTACTCCATCCAATCCAATCGTATTAATAGACTGTTTTGCATTTTGCTTTACTTTAGGTTTTGCATGATAAGCAATTCCTAATCCGGCAATGCCAAGCATAGGAAGGTCGTTTGCTCCGTCGCCTACAGCAATTGTTTGGGCAATATCTACATTTTCAACCTGGGCAATTAACCTTAGAAGTTCGGCTTTTCGTTTTCCGTCAACCACATCTCCTAAATATCGTCCGGTTAGTTTTCCATCTATAATCTCCAATTCGTTGGCATATACATAATCTATTCCATATTTCTGTTTCAGGTAATTACCAAAATAAGTAAATCCTCCTGAAAGAATTGCAATTTTATAGCCATAGCGTTTAAGTACAAACATTAAACGGTCGACTCCTTCAGTTATAGGCAATTTTTCGGCTATTTCCTTCATTACAGATTCATCAAGCCCTTTCAGTAAAGCTACTCTTTGGCGGAAGCTTTCTGTGAAATCAATTTCACCTCGCATAGCACTCTCTGTAATAGCTTTCACCTGATCTCCAACTCCTGCTTTAACGGCTAGTTCATCAATCACTTCGGTCTCTATCAAAGTAGAATCCATGTCAAAACAAATCAAACGACGCATTCTGCGATACATATTGTCTAATTGCAATGAGTAATCCATATCCAAATCAGCCGAGAGTTTTAATAACTTAGCCTGCATCTCTTCGTGATTCCTAGGATTGCCACGAACTGATAATTCGATACATGAACGAATATTGGCCTTTTGCTCATCAAGAGGAATACGACCGGTTAGTCTCTTTATAGCATCAATATTCATTCCTTGATCGGCCACAATTCTTGTAACAGCAGATATTTGAGCGGCTGAAAGTTTTCGTCCAAGAAGGGTAAGGATATACCTGTTTTTTCCTTGCATGCTTACCCATGTTTCATATTCTTCTACTGAAATAGGATAGAAGCGAATGGTTATTCCCAAAGAAGAAGCTTTAAATAAAAGCTCTTTCATTATAGATCCGGAATGCTGTTCTTTTGTTTTAAAAAGAATACCCAATGATAATGTATTATGAATATCTGCTTGACCAATATCTAGAATGGTTACATTATATTTGGATAAAATCTCTGTAATAGAAGCCGTTAGACCGGGGCGATCTTCACCTGTAATACGTATTAGGATTAATTCTGTTGCTGATTTATTCATATTCTACTATTCATTTTGGGTGCAAAAGTAGTCAAAATTTGTAGTTTTTATCATAAAAAACATGAAAAGAAGTGCTAAAATTGTCTTGTTATTTGGAAATATAAATGATGTTTGCATATCTTTGTGACATGTTTCTAAAATTAACATTTTGATTATCAGTTATTTTACAATGAATACTGTATCAAAAAAAGATAATGTTCCGGGTGGAAACTACTGTTTAAGGGCAGTCCCGGTTAGTATTAACTAAAACCGAATTACATGAAGTATGTAAAATGGCTTTTTGTTGTATTATTAATCACTTCCTTGACTTCTTTTGTTGGAAAAGACAAACCCACCGGTGGTTTGAACATTGGAGATGTAGCTCCCGATTTTAGTATCAGAACTACTCTCAACAATCAAAAACTTGATTTGAAAGACCTGAAAGGTCAGTATGTGCTAATTAATTTTTGGGCAAGTTATGATGCACAATCCCGAATGCAAAACGTTAGTTTAAGCAATGCAGTCAGGAGTTTTTTCAATAAAGTTAAATTCGTTTCCGTCTCGTTTGACGAATATCAGTCGATATTTAAGGAAACAATAAGAAAAGATCGAATAGCATCACCTACTTGTTTTGTAGAAACTAAAGGTGAAACTTCCCGATTGTTTAAAGAGTATCTTTTAAGCAGAGGATTTAATAGCTATTTATTAGATGAAAATGGTGTAATTATTGCCAAAAACATCTCTGTATCTGAACTCTCTTCTTACATTTAATAAAGAGAGCGCGGTTTTTTAGAGGAAAAGAATACAACAAAAATGAAGTTCCGCAGCACTTGCATAGACAAGGACTGCGGAACTTCTTCACTTTATGGCATATTCTAATTAATAGATATTCTATAAAACTTTATTTTGGAGCATAACGATAAAGAATAATCGCAATAACAGCAAATACCATGTTTGGAATCCATACAGCTATTATTGGTGGTACATTCCCGCTAATAGCAAATGTGGAAGACACTGTTTGGAACATAATGTATGAAAAACTAAGAGCCAAACCTAATCCCAGATGTAAGCCCATACCTCCTTTAGTCTTTCGTGAAGAAAGAGCTACACCAATAGCAGTTAGAATAAAAGAAGCAAAGGACATTGCTATACGGCGTTCATATTCTATTTCAAACACCTTTATATTAGCAAATCCACGCTGCTTTTGTTTGGATATGTATTCACGTAATTTAGGGCTTGTCAGTGTTTCCTGTTGATTTTTCATAATCAGGAAGTCTGACGGCTCCATTATAATTGTAGTATCCATTTTTGTTCCCCGATAGAGCTTTTCCTTCAAACCGTTTAATTCTCTAATCATATAATCATGAACTGTCCATTTATAGACAGAGGTAGAATCATAGGTAATTGATTGTGCTGTGAGGTGCGATACCAACTTCTTATCTTTGAATTTATCCAGAGAGAATCTATAACCTGTTTTATTATAATCCTGATACCTCTCAATATATGCAATAACGCCGGTATCTACTTCTAATTGTACATTACGAACAAACTCCTGCTTTTTTTTCTTAATATATCTGTCTTCAAAGTTTAGCTTAGTAATGTTTCCTTTAGGAATTATATAAGAACCCAATCCATAAGTGCAAAGCGAAATAATAGCAGCTGAGATCATATATGGACGTAGCAGCCTTTTAAAGCTTACCCCACTGGCAAACATAGCAATGATTTCTGAATTTTCAGCTAATTTTGAAGTAAAGAAGATAACTGCGATAAAGACAAACAGAGGACTGAACAAGTTCGCAAAATAAGGTATAAAATTCATGTAATAGTCAAAAATGATAGCTTTTAAGGGAGCTTCATTTTCCATGAATTTGTCCATCTTCTCATTGATGTCAAACACAACGGCTATAGAAATAATCAGGGCTATCGAGAAAACATAAGTCCCAAGAAATTTCCTGATAATATACCAGTCTAACCGTTTAATAATCTTATTATTCATCCTACTAGTTGTTATAATCTTGTCGAAACCCGATTAACCATCATTGGCTTCCAAGTCGAAAAATCTCCAGCAATAATATGTCTGCGAGCTTCACGCACCAACCATAAGTAAAACGCCAGATTATGAATTGATGCAATTTGCATTGCCAGCAACTCTTTCGCATGAAACAAATGGCGCAAATAGGCTCTTGAATATAAAGAGTCTACATAGGACGCGCCGTCAGCTTCAATAGGAGAGAAGTCTTTTTCCCATTTCTTATTGCGCATATTCATGATTCCGTCTTTGGTAAACAGCATTCCATTTCGGCCATTACGTGTAGGCATAACACAATCGAACATATCAACTCCTCGCTCAATTCCTTCCAGAATATTTACGGGAGTTCCTACACCCATGAGGTAGCGTGGTTTTTCTTTAGGTAAAATTTCATTTACCAGTTCTATCATTTCATACATTTTATCCACCGGTTCACCTACTGCAAGTCCGCCAATAGCATTTCCATCACATCCTTTTGAAGCAATGAACTCCGCTGATTGCTTACGTAAATCAGGATAAACGCATCCCTGAACTATAGGGAACAATGACTGCTGATAGCCATATTTAGGTTCCGTTTCATTGAAACGTTTTATACAACGATCCAGCCAACGGTGTGTTAACTCCATAGATTTCTTCGCATAAGCATAATCAGAGTCTCCGGGAGGGCATTCATCAAACGCCATCATGATATCAGCGCCTATTGTACGCTCAATATCCATAACCTTTTCAGGAGTAAAGATATGTTTGCTGCCATCAATGTGCGAACGAAATTCAGCACCCTCTTCTCTTAACTTCCGGATACCAGCCAAAGAAAAGACCTGAAATCCTCCGCTATCAGTAAGAATAGGGCGATCAAAACTATTGAACTTATGTAAACCACCGGCTTGCTCCAGAACATCCAATCCCGGACGTAAGTATAGGTGATAGGTATTCCCCAGAATTATCTGCGCATTAATATCTTGCATTAATTCTGTCTGATGTACCGCCTTCACAGATCCAACTGTTCCCACAGGCATAAAAATTGGAGTCTCTATCTGTCCGTGATCAGTAGTTATTAATCCGGCACGAGCGTTTGATTTAGAATCCGTATATTGTAGGTCAAATGTCATTTATTCTTTGGTTTCATGGAGAAATCAATTGCATCGGCAACTTTCTCATCTGTCAGCGCTAATGCAAATACTTCTTTTATATCACTTACATAGTGGAAAGTAACACCTTTAAGGTAAACTTCCTGAATTTCATCTATGTTTTTCTTATTCTCTTCGCTTAAAATAATCTCTTTAATTCCGGCACGCTTCGCTGCTAATATCTTTTCTTTGATACCACCTACAGGGAGAACTTTACCACGAAGAGTAATCTCACCGGTCATAGCCAGATTCATTTTTACTTTCCTTTGAGTAAGAGCCGAAGCTAGTGATGTTGCCATTGTAATTCCTGCAGAAGGACCATCCTTAGGGATAGCTCCTTCCGGCACATGGATATGAATATTCCAGTTGTCGAATATTTCTTCATCAAGTGAAAGGACAGAAACATGGGCTTTGATGTATTCCAAAGCCAGCATAGCTGATTCTTTCATCACATCTCCCAGATTCCCGGTTAAAGTCAGTTTGCCGCCTTTGCCTTTACTCAAGCTGGTTTCTACAAATAAGATTTCACCGCCAACAGCAGTCCATGCAAGTCCTGTAACTACGCCAGCATACTCATTTCCCTGGTATTTATCCTTAGAATATTCAGGCGCTCCAAGGAAGTCATATAAATCGGCAGGCTTAATTTCACTTTTCAGGAAATAGCCATCTGTTGCGTATTGACGAGCCGACTTTCTAAGTAGCTTTCCAATCTTTTTCTCCAATTCACGAACGCCACTCTCACGAGTATAAGATTCAATAATAACTTCCAGAGTATCTTTTGGAATTTTAATATCATTTTTTGAAATACCTGTAGCTTCCATCTCTTTTGGGAGAAGGTGTTTGCGGGCTATCTCAATCTTTTCTTCTGTAATATAACCACTAACTTCAATTAGCTCCATACGGTCTAACAAAGGCTGAGGTATACTATTTAGATTATTTGCTGTGGCAATGAACATCACTTTAGATAAATCATAATCCACATCCAAATAATTATCGTGAAAAGCGCTGTTTTGCTCTGGGTCCAATACTTCGAGCAGGGCAGAAGAAGGATCCCCCTGGCGGTCGGCACCTACTTTGTCAATCTCATCAAGAATAAATACCGGATTAGAAGAGCCAGCTTTTATCATACCTTTAATCACACGGCCAGGCATTGCACCAATATATGTTTTTCTGTGACCACGAATTTCAGCTTCATCATGAATACCACCCAATGACATTCGGATATATTTTCGTTTCAGAGCCGCAGCAATCGATTTTCCCAAAGATGTTTTACCTACTCCCGGAGGGCCGTAAAGACAGATAATCGGAGATTTCAAATCTCCTTTTAATTTTAATACAGCTAAATGCTCAAGAATTCTTTCTTTCACTTTTTCAAGTCCATAATGGTCTTTATTCAGCGTTTTCTCTGCATTCTTTAAATTAAAATTGTCTGTTGTATATGTGTTCCAAGGTAAACTAAGCATTGTTTGCAAATAGTTTAATTGGACGCTATAATCAGGAGATTGAGGATGGGTACGCTCTAATTTAGCCAATTCTTTGGCGAAAATATCACCCACTTCTTTGCCCCATTGCATTTTTGTAGCCTTTTCACGCAACTCTTCCACTTCCTGATCTTGCCCGCCTCCAAGTTCGTCCTGGATTGTCTTGATTTGTTGCTGTAAAAAATATTCTCTTTGTTGCTGATCAATATCTTCCCGGGCACGCATCTGAATAGAAGCCTTAATATCTGCCAGTTGTACTTCTCTGTTTAAGATTTCCAGTAAGTGGTAAGCTCTGTCTTGTAAAGACGTAAACTGCAACAGTTCCATCTTCTCATCTTTCTTCAGAGGTAGGTTAGTGCATATAAAATTAATCAGAAACATTTTATTGCTGATATTCTTTATAGCAAAAGCTGAGTCCTGATGTAATGACTCTGATACTTTAATATATCTGATTGTTAGGTCTTTACAAGCATCTACTAATGCGTCGAATTCTTTATTTTCCTTGAGTGGAAGAACTTCTTCCAGCAATTTAGCTTTACCCAATAGATAAGGGAATGTTTCTGTTAGAGATTCTAACTCGAAACGCTTTATTCCTTGGAGAATTACAGTTGTCGACTGATCAGGCATCTCAAGAACACGAACAATTTTGGCGATTGCTCCAATTGTATGCAGATCTTCAAATTCAGGATTTTCCGTTTCAGCCGCTTTTTGGCACACAACTGCTATGTAAGCACTGTTTTTATATGCATCATTTACAAGTTTTAACGATGATTTTCTTCCTACGGATATTGGTAATACAACGCCTGGGAATAAAACCATGTTTCGCAAAGGTAAAACAGGAAGGCTTTCATCCACTTTAATATCAAACATCTGCTCTTCATTTCCATCAAAATCTGCTATAAACGAGAAACCATTATCATTTGACTCTTCCATTTCGCTTAAGTATCTTTTTCTTATCATTTTACTTATTATTCGAGGTTATATCTTTTGATAGTTAAAACCGACTGCAAAGGTAATCTATTCTTTATTAAAAATAAAACTCCCATGAAAGAAAAGAACAGAATAAATGCTAAATAATATTTTAAAAGTGCCCAAATGCTATTTAAAATATTTATTTTTGGCGAAATTTTATTTTTTATAATGCCAAATCCATATTTTCAATTTAAGCAATTTACTGTGTGGCATGATAAATGTGCCATGAAGGTAGGAACAGACGGAGTCCTTTTAGGAGCGTGGACCAATATTTCTAATGCAAATTCCGTACTGGATATTGGTACTGGTACCGGATTGGTAGCTTTAATGATTGCTCAGCGTTGCGCTTCTGAAATATTAGCTCTGGAGATTGACGAAAATGCTGTTAGTCAGGCAATAGAAAATAAAGAACATTCTCCTTGGAAAGAAAGAATTTCTGTTCAACATTCTGATTTTAAAACTTTTAGTTGTGATAAAAGATTTGATTTAATAGTCTCTAATCCTCCATATTTTTCAGATTCGTTATTGTCGCCTGATGCAAAACGAAGCACCGCTCGCCACACAAACGGGCTTTCATATTACGAACTTGTTGAAGGAGTTTCAAAGCTGCTATCGCCCAAAGGAGAATTCTCATTGATTATTCCAGCCGATACTATTGATAAAATAAAAGAAATCGCAGCTGTTTACAACCTCTATCCGATACGGCAAACAAATGTGCTATCAAAGCCAGATAGCATGCCTAAGAGAACGTTGGTTACTTTCTCTTTTAGTAATTTGATTTGTACTGAAACTAATGAATTGGTTATAGAATTATCAAGGCACCAATATAGTAAAGAATATATTTCTCTTACCAAAGATTACTATTTGAATATGTAATCAAATTATTCTGTTCCTTTTAGTTCTTGCTTTTTGTGAGTCTTTTGAAAAATTCTATATTCTTATCGATAATTTGCTTATTTATTTGTGTCAGATCTTCTACGAAATTTTCTCCTATAGGTCTCAATCCACCAAAATAATCGGAAGCTTTCTGCAGTACGTTCAGTTCTTTATCTCCTTTTTTCGGAGCAATAACAAGTAAGCCTTTAGGAATAATCTCAATATCAATTTCTTCATTCATCATAACAGGATCTCCATCATAATGAACAACTCCCGGACGGGTTCTATGTATGTGTATTTTTTTACTTTTAAAGGTCTTGATTCTACTATTCTGGTCCAGCGTTTTATTAAATAACTGAAAAGCAAGAGACGGAATATCCAGGACTGTGAATGGTTCTAGTATAGTAATATCCATTAGCCCATCATGAAGTGAAGCCAGAGGGGCTATATAGGCATTGTTTCCATATTGAGAAGCGTTACCGCAAGCTATTAAAAAAGCTTTATATTTTGTTTTCTTATCATCGCTTTCCACCTCATAAGTTTCCGGTTTATAGTTAAGGCATTCATGCAATGTCTTTTCAAGATAAGTGTGAATACCTCTTCTTCCGGAAGCAGCAAATTTTAAACTAACAAAAGCATCAAATCCAACCCCGCAAGTACAGAAAAAAGGTTTGTTATTTATTTTACCGTAATCTATTGTAGAAATTTCGCCTTGATTAATTATATCCATAGCCCTACGTGCATCCATCGGTATCCGCAAATGTCGGGCCAACCCATTCCCTGATCCACATGGAATTATCCCCAGAACGGTTTCTGTGTGAATTAAAGAACGGGCTATTTCATTAACAGTACCATCTCCTCCAATAGCAGTTACGCAATATACTCCTTCAGAAGCTGCCATTGCAGCAATCTCTTCTGCATGCCCGGCTCTTTCTGTATATTTTACTTCTATCTCATACTTATTCTGGTCAATTCTTTCTTGTAATTGATTCAATACGAATTTTTTATTCTGAGTACCGGAGATTGGATTAACTATAAATAGTATCTTTTTCTTTTCATTCATGCGTTATAAGATAAAATATCCAAACGACAAAAGTAATATATAAATCTCAATTTTGAACGTTTTATTAATCCTTTTATAATGATAGCTACTTTTTTTAAGTAAAACAGAATAATAAATCACATAATTTACTATCTTTGCGACCGACTTTTTTATAAAGAAAGGTTTGAAACACGAAATAATTAAATTACAGACAATATAATATTAATGTAGGAGAGACCTACAAATCATTTATTATGGGATTATTACAAGATAAATTAGAGAAATATGATTTACCACAGCAAATTAAAGCTCAAGGTGTATATCCATATTTCCGTTGTATTGAAAGTGAACAAGACACTGAAGTGGTAATGAGTGGTAGGAAAGTTCTAATGTTTGGTTCAAACTCTTATTTAGGGCTTACTAATCATCCAAAAGTTATTGAAGCAGCCGTTGAAGCTACACGTAAATATGGTACAGGTTGTGCAGGGTCACGTTTTTTAAATGGTACTCTTGATCTCCATCTGGAATTAGAAAAAGAATTGGCCGAATTTGTAGGAAAAGAAGACGCTATAATCTATTCTACAGGATTTCAGGTTAATTTAGGTGTTGTTTCTTGTGTTACTGGTCGTGAAGACTATGTTATTTGTGATGAATTGGATCATGCTTCTATTGTTGAAGGAAGGCGCTTGTCTTTTTCTCAGACATTAAAGTTTAAGCACAATGACATGGATTCTTTGGAAAAAGAACTTCAGAAGTGTAAACCGGACAAAATTAAATTAATTGTTGTCGATGGAGTATTTAGTATGGAAGGCGATGTTGCAAATCTACCTGAGATTGTACGCTTAGCCAAGAAATACAATGCTAATATTATGGTAGACGAAGCTCATGGATTAGGAGTAATGGGTAATCAAGGCCGAGGCGTTTGTGATCATTTCGGTCTTACAAAAGATGTGGATTTGATAATGGGTACTTTCAGTAAGTCGCTCGCCTCTATCGGAGGCTTTATTGCTGGAGACTCATCCATCATTAATTTCTTGAGACATAATTCACGTCCTTATATATTCAGTGCCAGCAATACTCCTTCAGCAACTGCAGCTGCACGCGCTGCTCTGCACATTATGAAAACAGAGCCAGAACGTATTGCTCACTTATGGGAAATCACAAATTATTCTTTAAAACGCTTCCGCGAACTAGGTTTTGAAATAGGACATACTTCTACTCCAATTATTCCTTTGTATGTACGCGATATGAATAAAACCTTCCAGGTAACTAAAATGTTGTTTGATGAGGGTGTGTTTGTTAATCCTGTAATTCCGCCTGCATGTTCTCCAGAAGATACATTAATTCGTTTCTCTTTAATGGCTACACATTCAAAAGAGCAAATTGATATTGCAGTTGAAAAATTAGTGAAATGCTTTAAAGCATTGGATATAATTAAGTAGACACAATTAATTGTCCCTATATAAAAAGAAAAATCTCCTTCATGCTAAGATGAAGGAGATTTTTCTTTTTATATTTTTAGTCGGTCTATATCCTGCTAATCAGTTATATAACTTAAATCAACAAAACTTATTTAAAAATATTCCTGCAAGTGCTTGCATAATTCAAAATTAACCCATATCTTTGCATCGCTTTTGGAAAGGAATACTTACAGAAGTCTTCGGGGTGTAGCGCAGTCCGGTTAGCGCACCTGCTTTGGGAGCAGGGGGTCGTGGGTTCGAATCCCGCTACCCCGACAAAAAAGAAAAAGCCTGAATATTTATATTCAGGCTTTTTCTTTTTGTCCATTTTTTGCTTAGCTTTTAAACAGGATGGATCAGGGATCATACCGAAATGCTGAGGGCTTGAAGATTTAAGCATAAATTTTGGATAATCTGAATAAGAAGAAAGAAATATCTCTTACTCCTCTTAGTTGTGCTCTAAATTGTTTGATTTTTGCATTAAAAGATTCGCTGGCCGCATTGGTTGCACGATTTCTAAAGAAAGCAACGATTCTTAGATAATGCGTTTGTATCGTTCTTGCCACTGTACCAAAAGACAGGAATCCTGAGTTGTCTACTTCATCATACCAATGTGCTAACTTTGTTAAAGCCACGTCTGCATGCTTTGACTGATGATAAATAAGCCCTAACCGCATACTTAAATAATATGCTTTCTTTATGTCAGGGTATTCTCTAAATAAAATAGTTGCGCGTTTACTTTGGGAACTGCTCCATGCTGTTTCATTTTTGAATAGAAGGTAACGGCTTCTGGCAAGAAGTTGTTTATTTGTGTCTCCGTTTTCAAAAACAGAAGGTTTATATTGGATTCCACAAGCCTTAGCATGGCTAATCTCTATATTTTCTTTATCCATTGCCTCCCAGCGTGCTTTAATGCGCATTTCCTGTACGGCTTCAAAAGCCAATTGCTGTACATGAAAGCGGTCTATCACTTGCTTTGCACCAGGAAAACAAACCCGTGCTATCTGATTCATGTTAGAAGCCATGTCTAAAGTAATCTCACGCACCTGAAAACGTCGTTTGCGCGATAGTTTTAGCAACACATCCGATACGGTTTTCACATCTGTTCCTTTAATCATGGCAATAATGCTTCCTTTCCTGCCTTTAGCTTCCTTATTGATAAGAATGGTATATAGCTCGCCACGTGAAAGGCTTGTTTCGTCAAGTCCTACATAAGCACCAATATTCTTCTCAAATAAGACCCAATCTTGTGCATGAGAGAGTTGATCCCATTCTCTGTAATTACTCAGATGATTCTTATATTGTGATTCAAGTTGCTTAGCATCCAATCGATAGTGCTCAGCCAAGGAACTAATACTTATGGCTCGAGAGTCGATCCATAGCTTTTAAAAAAGACGCAAATTCAGAAGAGATTTGCGTGCCTTGAGCCATTAATTCCCAATTACGGGATATGTATTTTTCTTTTGTATGATTGTACCATCTCCGTTTCTTTATATAAAGAATGCAACTACGACCACGCATAGGGTAATCATACATACGGACTTCTTCATAGAATCCTTTACTTTCCAGTTTGTCGTTTTTATATTCCTCAGGAGGGTTATTTTTTTCTTCGAAATAGATTTCAACTTTGTCGGTAAGCTCATTGAATTGGGTCATCTCGAAGTAATCAAACATACCATCAGGAAAGATAAAACGGAGGAATATATCGTAATCCATATTTTTTTTGGGCAAAGATAACATATTAAGAATTCAATCCCCTCAGGATTTCGGTATGATCCTGGATCAGGGATCAGTTTATATTCTTGGGGGATAATCGTTAAAAGTGTTATTTTGCATTCAAAAGAATTTTCTTCCTCTTTAGCTTTCGGCTTACAACTGTATTCGCAGAATGATTTTCATTATTAAAACTAAAATTACGAAAGCTCAGCATTCATTTGTTCTTTTTGAAATTAGAATAAGATTCAAATAATAAGATTTTCCAAATAAAACTTTCTTGTAGAATAAAAAATGCAAATTCTTAAATATTTATTTCAAGGCTAACTACTAGATAACCAGTAAGTAGAAATATTATGGATGGTTTTATTAAAAATATATTCTTGCAAGTGCTTGCATAATTCAAAATTAACTCATATCTTTGCATCGCTTTTGAAAGGAACACTTACAGAAGTCTTCGGGGTGTAGCGCAGTCCGGTTAGCGCACCTGCTTTGGGAGCAGGGGGTCGTGGGTTCGAATCCCGCTACCCCGACGAAGAAGAAAGGTAGTTACAGTTTTGTAGCTACCTTTCTTCTTTTTATATATAAGATAATTATCCCGAAACGTCAATTAATTGAGATTTTTATATAATTTTGTATCCAATATACAAAAATAGAAAACTCAAAGAAAAAAAATATGTTTAGAACGCATACTTGCGGAGAACTTAGAATCTCCGACATAAATAAAGTGGTAACACTTTCGGGATGGGTGCAACGTACCAGAAAAATGGGCGGAATGACATTTGTTGATCTCCGCGATCGTTACGGAATTACTCAACTTGTTTTTAACGATGCCATCAATGCTGAGTTATGTGATGCAGCAAATAAACTTGGACGTGAATTTGTAATACAGATTAAAGGTGAGGTTAACGAGCGCTCCAATAAGAATGCAAATCTTCCTACAGGTGATATTGAACTGATTGTTTCAGAACTTAATATTCTTAATACAGCAGCTACACCTCCTTTCACAATAGAAGATAATTCAGACGGTGGTGATGATATTCGCATGAAGTACCGTTATCTTGATCTTCGTCGTAATAATGTCAGATCAAATCTTGAACTTCGCCATAGAATGACTATTGAGGTACGCAGTTATCTTGATAAACTAGGATTTTTAGAAGTTGAAACACCTATACTTATTGGTTCTACTCCAGAAGGAGCACGCGACTTTGTGGTACCTTCACGTATGAATCCGGGACAATTCTATGCACTTCCTCAGTCGCCACAGCTTTTCAAGCAATTATTGATGGTATCAGGATTTGACCGTTATTTCCAGATAGCTAAATGTTTCCGTGACGAAGACCTTCGTGCCGACCGCCAACCGGAATTTACTCAGATAGATTGCGAAATGAGTTTCGTGGAACAAGAAGATGTTATTTCCATTTTCGAGGGGATGGCGAAACATCTCTTTAAATCAATCCAAAACGTTGAATTGACAGAAGCATTTCCACGTATGACCTGGCACGAAGCTATGAAATTATATGGAAGCGACAAACCGGATATCCGCTTTGGAATGAAGTTTGTTGAGCTAATGGATGTACTTAAAGATAAAGGCTTCTCCGTATTTGATGATGCAGCTTACATTGGCGGTATTTGTGCTGAAGGTGCTGCTTCATATACCCGCAAACAATTAGATGGTCTTACTGAATTTGTTAAGCGTCCGCAGATTGGAGCCAAAGGAATGGTTTATGCTCGTGTAGAAGCTGATGGAAATGTAAAATCAAGCGTTGATAAGTTCTATACACAGGAAACATTGCAAGAGCTTAAAGCTGCCTTTGGAGCTAAGCCAGGCGATTTAATTCTGATCCTTTCGGGCGATGATGCCATGAAGACTCGCAAACAACTTTGCGAACTTCGTTTGGAAATGGGTACCCAATTGGGATTAAGAGATAAAAATACTTTTGCTTGCCTTTGGGTTATTGACTTCCCTCTATTTGAATGGGACGAAGAAACCGGACGTTTTATGGCAATGCACCATCCATTTACTTCTCCAAAGCTGGAAGATGTACATTTGCTCGATACTAACCCCGGTGAAGTTCGCGCCAATGCATATGATATGGTAATTAATGGTGTGGAAGTAGGAGGTGGATCTATTCGTATTCACGACAGTGCTTTACAGAACAGGATGCTTAAGTTACTAGGATTTACAGAAGAAAGAGCACAGGAACAATTTGGCTTCTTAATGGATGCCTTCAAGTTTGGTGCTCCTCCTCACGGTGGATTGGCTTATGGTCTAGATCGCTGGGTGTCTCTTTTTGCCGGACTTGACTCTATTCGTGATTGCATTGCTTTCCCGAAAAATAATTCTGGTCGTGATGTGATGATGGATGCTCCAGGTTATTTGGAACAATCTCAATTAGACGAACTGAATTTGGTTATAGATATAAAAGAGTAACTATTTTAATTAATATACGGGTAGTAATGGTGAATCAGCTTTCACCGTTACTACCTTTTTTATTCTGCCTATGTTAAATAATAAATATCGTTATTTATATAAAACACCATTGACTCTTTTATATAATCTCGCGCTTTCTTTAGTCGCTTTTACTATTTGCCGGATCACTTTTTTAGTTGCAAATATCAGTTATTTTCCTAATCTGACAAATGCACAACTTTTTTCTCTTTTCAAGGGTGGGGCTGTATTCGATATTTCTGCCATTGTCTATCTGAATATACTTTATATTCTTTTGATGGCTACCCCCATTTATTTTAAAGAAAAAGAGAGATATCAAAGATCGGTTAAGTGGCTGTTTGTGATCACAAACGGGATAGCGATTGTTACTAACTTAATAGATGTGGTTTATTTCCGCTATACTGATCACAGAACCACCGCTTCAACATTCAAAGAATTCAGTAACGAAGGAAATATTGGTGCTATTATTGAGAAAGGAATGGTAGCCAACTGGTACTTAACGCTTATAGGAGTTCTTTTGATCTTTGCTTTATGGAAACTCTATAGAATATCAGGATTAAAGCAGCGTCCTCAGAAATTGCGTCCGTACTATATAACTCAGACTATATTACTGCTTTTAATCGCATCATTCTGTGTTATCGGAATGCGTGGAGGAGTTATATATCATTCACGCCCTATTTCAAATACTGATGCAAACGTATACATTACTCGTCCATCAGAGGCTAATATTGTTCTGAATACCCCTTTTTCAATTATACGAACTATTGGGGCAAAGCATTATACTGATCCAAAATATTATTCATCTGATAAAGAATTAAATGCTATATTCAATCCGATTCGACAGACTAATGATAGTGTAACACCTAAAAAACTTAATGTGGTGGTGCTTATTATGGAAAGTTTCAGCAAAGAATTTGTTGGATCAATGAATCCTCATTTAGATGGAGGGAAATATAAAGGATATACTCCTTTTCTGGACTCGTTGATTCAGCATAGCTTAACCTTCAATCATTCTTTTGCCAACGGACAGAAAAGTATTGATGCTATGCCTTCCATTCTTTCAGGACTTCCAAAGTTATACGAATGTTATTTTCTTACTCCTTATGCGCTGAATTCTATCTCAGGAATTGCAGGTGAACTTCGGAAAGAAGGATATTATTCAGCTTTCTTTCACGGAGCAACTAATGGTTCCATGGGATTTGAAGGCTTTGCTAATATGAGTGGATATCAGGACTATTTTGGTATGACTGAGTATAACAATAATAAAGATTTTGATGGAACATGGGCTATCTGGGATGAAGAGTTTTTCCAGTTCTATGCAAAAAAGATGAGTTCATTCAGACAGCCTTTTGTTACAACTCTTTTCTCGGCAACTTCTCATAATCCATTTGTTATTCCTGAAAAGTACAAAGGGAAATTCCCGGAAGGAACCATGCCTATTCATAAATGTATTGGTTATTCTGATTACTCGTTAAAACGATTCTTTGAAACGGCCTCTAAGCAACCTTGGTTTAATAATACGCTGTTTGTGCTTACTGCCGACCATGTAAATCAGCCTTATCATGCTGAATACAAAGCTGACTGCGGAAAGTTTGCGGTTCCTATTATTTTCTTCCGCCCGGGAAGTAAACTGAAAGGAAAGGTTGAAACTATAGCAGAACAGACTGATATTATGCCTTCAGTTCTTGGTTACCTGGGATATAAGAAACCTTTCATGTCCTTTGGACGGGATTTGTTCCATTCTAAACCGGAAGATGGTTATGCTGTGAGTTATGTAAATAATACTTTTCAGTATATGAAAGGGAAATACATGATTCAGTTCGACGGGCAAAAAACAACTTCGGTATATAATTTCGTCAATGACCCATTATTAAAACAAAACCTGCTCGGAAAGGTTCCCGAACAGGCTGCTATGGAAAAAGAGCTGAAAGCTATTATTCAGCAATATGTTGAACGAATGATCAATAACCGGCTTACTACAAAAGACAACTAATCGATAAAACGTTTAGTTATCTCTCCATATTCATCAATTCTTCTGTCACGAAGGAATGGCCACCAACGACGAACATTCTCGGAACGGGTTAGATTAACCTCTACGACAATGTTCGTTGCTTCTTTATTTTCTGCCTGAGCAAGAAATTCGCCCTGCGGACCAGCTACAAAACTATTTCCCCAGAACTGGATACCGTTGGTTTGTTCAGAAGGGTCATTCTCTAAACCTACACGATTTACAGAGATAACAGGGAGTCCGTTGGCTACGGCATGTGCCCGTTGTGATATAATCCATGCGTTTAACTGACGGTTCTTTTCTTCTTCTGTATCAGAACTTTCCCAACCAATGGCTGTAGGGTAAATAAGCAATTCTGCTCCGCGAAGAGCCATCAGGCGGGCAGCTTCGGGGTACCACTGATCCCAGCAAACAAGTACTCCCAGTTTTCCAAGAGATGTTTGAATGGGCTGAAATCCTAAGTCACCCGGGGTGAAGTAGAACTTTTCATAATACGCAGGATCATCGGGAATATGCATTTTTCTATACTTTCCGGCAATGGAGCCATCGGTATCAAATACCACGGCTGTGTTATGATATAGTCCCGGAGCACGTTTCTCGAAAAGAGAAGTAACCAGTACTATCCCATGAGCGGAAGCAATTTCGCTATAAAATCCGGTTGACGGACCGGGGATAGGTTCGGCAAGGTCGAAGTTATTCGTGTCTTCTACCTGGCAAAAGTATAATGAATTGTGTAATTCCTGAAGTACAACCAGCTGTGCACCCTGAGCCACACAAGCTTCAATGTTTTCAGTCAGTTTTTTCAGGTTCTCTTTTACGCTAGCCGTATTAGCTTGCTGAACTAAGCCTACTTTTATTATTCTGTTATCCATTGTTTTTTGTTTTATTATTTGTTATACCTGCTGCATTACTTAATCACACCTTCGGGATATTGCATTGTCACACAATGGAGCGATCCATGTTGCTTAATTAACGCACGGCAATCAATGCCAATAATCTCTCTTTCCGGGAAAGCTTCGGCAAGTACGGCTGCTGCTTTGGCATCATTCTTTGGTTGATTATAAGTAGGATAAAGTACTGCATTATTGATAATTAAGAAGTTCGCATAAGTGGCAGGCAGGCGTTCGGTATCTTCTGTAATGCAATCGGCCATTGGCAGGGGAAGCAAGCGGTAGGGTTCACCTTTCAATGTGCGGAACGTACGAAGCTGTTCTTCCATTTTCTGTAACTCTTCATAATGCTCATCTTCAGGATCGGTACACTTTACATAAGCAATGGTGTTATTCGGGCAAAGACGCGCCAATGTGTCAACATGACTGTCAGTATCATCGCCAGCCAAATAGCCATGATCTAACCAAAGTACCTGTTGCATATGAAGCACTGAGCGTAGATGTTCTTCTATTTCCACCCTGTTCATTGCATCGTTACGATTAGGAGCCAGCAGACAAGTTGAGGTTGTGAGTAATGTTCCAAATCCGTCACTTTCTATAGAGCCGCCTTCGAGCACGAAATCAAGGTGGTTCTCATATTCGGCCTTGAAACATTTTGCGTCATAAGCCTTGCGTGTAATCTGATTATCCAGTCCGGCAGCAAATTTCTGTCCCCAACCATTGAAACAAAAGTCGAGCAGGCGGGGAGTAGAGCTGTCAATCAAGGTAATAGCACCATGATCACGAGCCCAGGTATCGTTACTTTGGCATTCAAAGAAGCGAACATTTTCCATATTTACCTTATTGGTTATCTGTTCTTTCACCGCTTCTATGTCAGGAGCAACGATAAGTAATAATTCTTTTTTAGCTATTTCACGGGCAATGGCAGTGAAACATTCCTGTACCTCGGTAAGCATGTGAACCCAATCGGTTTCTGCATGAGGCCATGTAAGCTGCACTCCACTTTGTTCATACCATTCGGCAGGAAGAAAAGGAGCATGCATTTCTACTTGAAGCCCGAATAATTTACCCCAATTTACCTGAAAATCTTTTTCCTTATCTCCATTTTTAGGAAGATTTACAAATATCCCCATCTTTATTACTTTTTTTCTCTAGGTTTACGATCAAAGAACGGATTCTTACTGGAGCAACTGATTGGGATAGCTATCACATTTTTACAACCAGAGAGCCAGTTAAGACTTTGTGCAGCCAGTCCGGCAGAAAACATAACGCGCGAATCTACACGTAAGTCGGCTGCGGTGGCACAAGCCGAGCCAATAGCAATACCCACATCTATACTATTGATAGCACATGGAGTATCCTTTGGCTTTTCGGCACAAGTAGCTGATCCACAGTAACCACAGTTAAGCCCTTGCAAATGCTCGTGTGTTCCAATTAAAACAATTGCTTCGGCAGATATAATGTTTTCTGCATCGCGAAGAAAGAACATCATTCCATTCTCGCCGTTCAGTCTGATCATTTCATCGGAAAGTAATTTTATATCCTCTTCAGTTACAACAGCTGTTTCAATCACATCCGCACCTTTCCCTTTAGGGGCTGTGCGTGCTGCCGTCATCATTTGTTTTGCCACGTAAAGCATGTGCTCGTGGCGAATATCCCGTTCATTTAATATCATTCCTGTTCTTTTTTTATCCTGATTAAGGATACAAATATAAACGTTTAGAGTCATTTGTCAAAGCATAACGGCACGTTATTATTGTTCTGTACAAAAGATTGTATTCTTTTGTACAGAACAATATATTCTTTTGTACAAAAGAAAACAATCTTTTGTACAAGAAAGATTTTATATCCCGAGTATAATTTATATCTTTACGGCATAATTTTTAAAAAACAACGATATGGCAATAGAATTTAAGGCTACTAAAGTGAACAATAACATGAAGCCTGAAGAAACACCTCGTTATTACGCTAAAGCTGTGACCAAAGGAACAGTTACCATGAATCGTATCATTGAAGAAATGTGCGAAGAATGCACGCTTTCAAAGGCCGATGTAGTTGCTGTGGTTGCAGGACTAAGCAAGCACTTAATGAAAAATCTGAAGGATGGTTACACCGTGAAGATTGATTCATTGGGTACATTTTCCACATCTGTGAAAAGTCAAACAGTAAGCAGTGCGGAGGAAGTTCGCCCAAAGGATGTTTCATTCAACAAAATCAACTATCTACCTGAGGTAGGCATGCTGGAAAGCTTCCGCGATGTTTCCTTTCAAAAAGTGGCAACCCGGGAAGAAGCTAAAATCTCAAAGCCAAGAGGCCGTAAGCCTATTCGCAGAAAATAAGAAAAAATGCTCAAAATAGAAGATGCCTGCATTACGTATGGAGAGTCTGAACTCTTTACGGGACTTAGCATGCATATAAAAAAGGGTGAAATGGTCTGTATATCCGGAGAATCCGGTTGTGGAAAAACATCCCTGTTAAATGCTATAATGGGCTTTGTTCCTATAAAAAGCGGAACCATAACAGTAGATGGGCTTATACTTTGCGAAGAAAATATTGATCAGATCCGTAAAAGAATTGCTTGGATTCCTCAGGAACTTGCGCTTCCCTGCGAATGGGTGACCGAGATGGTGCGGCTTCCTTTCGATTTGAAATCAAACAGAGGAGTGCATTTCTCTAAGAAAAAGTTATTTGAAGCTTTCAAGGAATTAAATATTGAGGAGGAACTTTTCACAAAACGGGTAAGTGAGATTTCGGGAGGGCAGCGACAGCGGATAATGATAGCCGTGGCAGCGCTGTTAGAAAAGCCAATCATTATTATAGATGAACCAACTTCCGCTCTCGATTCCGTATCGGTGGAACGGGTACTCAACTTCTTTAACATGCTATCACAGAAAGGAATGACCATAATAGCAGTGTCTCATGATCGTGCGTTTAAGCTAGGTTGTGATAATGTTATTTATTTATAAGCCGCATGGGAACAATTGATATCAGTTACTGGAATTTGCTTGTAGGTTTGCTGATGATGTGCATTCCGATCTATTTCCTTTGGAAATTCAAAACCGGACTGGTGCAGTCAACCTTAATAGCAGTAGCCAGAATGCTTGTTCAACTCTATTTGATTGGAGTATATCTCAAATATCTTTTTATTTTAAATCATCCATTAATAAATTTCCTTTGGGTATTTATTATGATCATTGTCGCATCTGAAACAGCATTGATGCGCACTCGCATACAGCGGAAAATTCTGTTAATTCCTATTTCTGTTGGATTTTTCATATCTGTAGCTTTAATAGGCAACTACTTCTTAGGTTTGGTTCTTCAATTAGATAACATTTTCAATGCCCAATACTTCATCCCAATATTTGGAATATTAATGGGCAATATGCTTTCAGTAAACGTGATTGGCTTGAATGCTTTTTACAGCGGTTTGCAACGGGAACAACAACAATACTATTATTTGCTGGGAAATGGCGCAACGCGCAAGGAAGCTCAGGCACCTTTTATCAGGCAAGCACTTATTAAAGCGTTCAGCCCTTGTATCGCCAATATGGCGGTTATGGGACTTGTGGCTCTTCCAGGAACAATGATTGGGCAGATACTTGGAGGAAGTAGCCCAAATGTGGCAATAAAATATCAAATGATGATTGTAGTTATCACTTTTACCGCTTCCATGCTTTCCATTATGATCACTATTAAACTTGCATCCCGTCGTTCTTTCGATAAATATGGAAGATTAATCAGGGTACTTAAAGAGAATAGAAAAAATGGCTGACGATGTTTTGTTGCTTATTAGTCGGATTTCCACTCCCGGATTCTTTATCACTGCAGATATTATTCAATCATCCGATGAACTTCCTGAAGGAATAGAAACCTTTGTACAACAAAAACTTACCATTATTCAAACAGGAGCAACCGCACGTAAATTTGCATTCAGAGCAAATGGCTGGCAGATTAATCTTACATTCTTTCCTACCAATCAGGTTGTGGATAAGCGTTACGGGCTAATGAATAAAATGATAAAAGAGAGAAAAAAGATACCATAAAACTATTGCAGTTAAGAAAAAAGTGTTACTTTTGCAGTGTTGAACTTATTACAAGGCGGATTTGTGTAGTGGTTAGCACGCAACTCTCTCACGGTTGAGACTCGGGTTCGATTCCCGGATCCGCTACAAATAAAGGTCTGATTAATTGAATTTCAATTAATCAGACCTTTATTGTAATAATGAAGAACTCTAATGGGAGCTTCCCTTACCCTTTTTTTATTGTTGTACACCTCATTGTAACCACTAAGTTATTGTTTGGATAGCTATAATAAAAAAATGGAAGATAGAAATAATTTCTACACTTCCATTAAATATATATTATCTATTTTTTCTAGAACAACAAGAATTCCTATAACATAAATTATGCATTAATCATCTCTTATTCAGATTATTTAGTATATAATTATCTGTTTTTGATGCAAATTCCTTGCGATATTTTAAATTATCTGTGGGAAGGGCAGCATTTTTAGATTCTCGTTAAGCAAAAAAGTCCAAAAGTCTATAGTTTTATTCTTCTGCGCAACGTAGAATGAAAGTAGTAGCACCAATATTAATAATGGCTCCATCACTTAATGTTACGCGGTCTTTGTCTGTTAAACATTCATTCATAAGAAATGTACCGGTTACACTAGGAAAATCTCTCAAGGTATAAACCAGTATTCCTTTTTTGTTTCGTTTAATATTGATAACGCAATGCTGGCGATCCATACTCATATCTCCACATTCAATAGGAGTATTGATAACTGTTCCAACACATCTGCGACCTATAACATTATCGCCAAGGTTTAAAGGAAGTATCTGCTTGTAGCCGAATAAATTTTCCAGAACAACTATACTTCCAAACTTTCCTTTATTTTCTTGTTCATCAAACACAGCATTTTTATTCTGAGCTTTAAGCTTTGTCTTGCCAATACGGATACTAAACTGTTTGCCACAATGTTCACAAACAAATACCAGAGATTGCCCTTCGGTATATTTTGTTTCGTCAAATGTAAGATAGTCCTCACACTTTGGACACAATATTTTTTTCATAATTAGGAATCTTTTATTTGTTTGATAGTAACCATGCATCCTTAAAGTTTGCATTTTTCTTTAATAGATAAAGCTTATTATTCGCTTCCGTATTATCAGAAAAAGACATGATGCTTACTCTAACCCGTTCTTTACCTTCAATAAAACTTGCTCCAGAATAGCCTTTTGATTTTAACTTATTGACCATTTCCTGTGCATCGGCACGGTTAGTAACACTTGCAGTAATTATATAGTAAGAACCTTTATTCTCTGAAGCAATTTCAGGTTTAATAGGAGCACTTTTCTTTTCGATCTTTTTAGGGATAATAACTTCTTTAACTGCTTTAGGCATTAACTGTTCCTGCTTTTTTTGAGGAGCAGTAACTTCCAAACTACCAGAGATAGTGTTATTGGCTTCTGGTGTTTCACTCTTTTTAAAATCAGTACTTACATTTGGTTGTTCTACAGAAGCTGTTTTGTGAATATTTGGATTATTATCGAATGGTTCTAATAACTCAGATGGAATTAATTGAGCATAATTAGATCTCTCAACATAAGTATTCTCTACCGGAGTCGACATAAAGAAGAAGACAATAATTGCCGCAGCAACAGCTATTGAAGTGCGTAGGAAAGAACGATTAACCCTGATTTCGTATACCTTAGGATTAGGAATGCTTAATTCTACGTTATTTTCTTTGGCTTTAGCTTTGCGTCCAATCTTATCAATTTCAAAAGAACTTAATCCATACAGACGAGGTGTAAGTAATCCATCTTCATAAGGCTGAAACTGAAGTTTGCCATGAATTGTGTAATTCATATCACCAATTCCATGAATTTCTACCTTTCCTTCTTCATGTAAGATATTAAAAAGCTCTTTTACTGCTTTATCTACAAGTTTAGATGCATCGGAGAAGTCTGTGCAATAAGATGTCATATATGATTGAACTAACAATCCATCATTCATTATTAGCTGAGGATTGAAACCAATAGAGCGGGTAGGAGGAAGGAATAATCCTTCTTCTTCCAACCATCTGGCTGATGTGTAATGAGATACAAATCCTCCGAATGAAGGGATCATTACACAATCGTTCTCTAATAATAAAGCTTCTATATGTTTAAGTAATTCAATCATGAATGCAAATGTACGCCTTTTATTGATTAATACCCATAAAATCGCAATTTTATTATCAACAAATTATCAACAGCGGTGCAATAAAAGCATGGCGTATTCGTTTTACTCAAGAGAACGGTGAATCTTTTTTAATCAATTAAGATTTTTTTTTTGAAAATTAAACAATATCTTTGCCGCTATTTTAAAAACAGGTCTATCAAAAAAACACATAAATAAAATGAGAAATATTGCTTTTTTAATAATCTTATTCTTTTCTATTCTTACAGTAAATGCCCAGTCTCTTGATATGCTTAAAGGGATGAATGTTGATAACTTATCTGATTCACAACTAGGAGATCTAATCTCAAAAATGGAAGAAAAGGGAGTCTCGATGAATCAAATAGATCAGTATGCAAGCAGTCAGGGAATGAGTACGAGTGAAGCAGCAAAACTAAAAAGTAGAATTGTGCGCTACAATGATAAGAATAAAGGTGTTAAAAAACGTGCACTTACCGATAAGGATGAATTAAATGAAGAAGAAAATCTTAATCCGGAAATGCTTAAATATTATAATGCATACAAAAAGACACAAGATTCAATAAAGGCTAATAAATTAGAAATATTTGGACTTTCAACTTTTAAAGATGTAAATTTGACCTTTGAACCAAACCTTCGTTTGGCAACTCCCGGTAATTATGTTTTAGGACCAGATGATGAACTATTAATTGATGTATATGGTGACTCAGAAGCAAACTATAATCTTTTTGTTACTCCGGAAGGGAAAATAAAAATTCCATTGGCTGGAGTTGTTTCTGTAGGTGGACTTACCATAGAAGAAGCAAAATCTGTTATTAAAAAGAGACTAGCTAAAATATATGGTGGTATAAATAGTAATTCGACAAAAGTTAGCATTGCTTTAGGAGACATTCGAAGCATTACCGTAAGTGTTATTGGAGAAGTTGCTTATCCTGGTTCATATACAATCCCTTCATTAGCATCTGTATATAATGCACTATATGTATCTGGTGGGCCTACAGAAAAAGGCTCTTTTCGTAAAATACAAGTAAGTAGAGGGCATTCAGTAATCGCAGTAGTCGATTTATATGATTTTTTAGTGTATGGAAAACAATGCAATTTAAGATTGCAAGACCAGGATGTAATCAAAATACTACCATATAGCAACCGTGTAACAATTTCCGGAGAAGTTAAAATTCCTGCTATATTTGAAATGAAAGAATTTGAAACGGTATCTAATCTTATTGAATTTGCAGGTGGATTTACTGAAAATGCTTATCGTGAAAGAATCACAGCATATAGAAATACAACAAAAGAAAAGAGTGTAATTGATGTAACGTTGCCTCAATTTAAGACTTATCTAACTGAATCAGGAGATGAATTTAAGGTAGGAGAAATTTTGAAACGATTTACAAACAGGGTGCAAATTACCGGTTCTGTTTATCGTCCTGGAACATACCCACTTACTAAAGGAATGAAAGCTAGTGATTTATTAGCTAAGGCTGACGGACTAAAAGATGATGCATTTGCTACAAGAGCTGTAGTTTATAGAAAAAATGCTCAGAATCTTCCCGGAATGGCTTCATTTTCTCCTTTGGATGCACTGGAAGGAAGAAATGATTTATTACTGCAGCGAGAAGATAGCATATATATATCGTCAATTCTTGAAATGAAAGAAGATGAATATATATATGTATCAGGTGAAGTTGTTTCTCCGAATAGATATACATTTGCAGAAGGAATGACTGTAAAAGATGCTATTTTAATGGCAAATGGAATGAATAAAAAAGCCAATCAAGGTGAAATTGAAGTTTATAGACAAATTACTGATTTAAGTGTTTTAAACGAAAATATTAGAAAAGCAGTGACCTATAAATTTAATATTGATAAAGACCTTGCATATAGTGATAGTGTGGCCAACTTCAAATTAAAAAAGGAAGACCGGGTTATTATTCGTTCCATCTATGGATATGAGAATATGAAACAAGTAAATGTTAGTGGAGAAGTTAAAGCTCCGGGAACTTACGTGATAACTTCAAAGAATCAAAGAATCTCAGACTTAGTAAGGATGAGCGGCGGATTATCAATCTATGCATATGCGGAAGGTGCTTATCTTATTCGAAAGTTAAGAAAATCGGACTCTGAAAAAAAATTATTGAATCAGGTTGCACAAAGTTTAGGAACCAAAATAAACAAGCAAACCGAATCTACTGATTCAACAGAACTTAAAAAACAATTATTTAAGGATACAGATATTGTAGGAATCTCATTAAAAGAAATTATTGCTAATCCTGGTTCTCAATTTGATTTAATATTGGAAGATGGCGATTTATTAAGTATCCCTAAAATATTGGAAACAGTAAATGTTAGCGGAGAAGTTATGATGCCTAACACTGTTCGATACTTAAAAAAACTTTCTTTTAAAGATTACGTAGATGCTGCCGGTGGATTTGGAAGTAATGCCTTGACAAAAAAGGCATATGTAATTCACGCAAACGGAAGCGTGAATGTAACCAAATCTTTTTTGGGATTTCATAGCTATCCAAAGGTTCATCCTGGGTCTCGCATTATTGTCCCAGAAAAGCCTGTAAAGAAAGAAATGAGTGTTGGTGAAATTATTAGTATTACAACAAGTGTTGTTTCGGTTGCTGCAATTGTTGTAACATTGTTTAAATAAAAAATGAAATTATGATTGATGATATAAAGAAGAATAATCCTGAAGGATCTGATTTAATAAACGCAGTTATAGAATTAAAGAAATTAGGTACATATTTATGGAATAAAAAGTGGATAATAGTTATTACCTGTTTTTTAGGAGCAGTTTTAGGCTTTACTATTTCTTTTTTCAAAAAAACTAAATATACTGCAGAAATATCCTTTGTAGTACAAGAAAAAGATAAAAATGTAAGTGGAGGATTAGCGGGGATAGCGAGCCAGTTTGGATTAAATATAGGTGGCTCATCTAATGTTTTTGATGGTGATAATATGGTTAAATTACTTCCTTCTCAGCGCATGATTGAAGAGACTTTGCTCACTCCTGCTTATGATCTTAAAAAGCAGAAAACTCTGGCACAATATTATATTGAGTTTACTGGAATGCAACAAGCATTCTCAAAAAACAAGAATGTTAATATTAGGAATATTTCTTATCCTCTCAAAGCTGATCGCAATAATTTTACTCGAGAACAGGATAGCATTCTTCATAATATCAGTGATTTTTTCTCAAAGGAACTATTGGTCGTGAAGAAAATCGATAAGAAATTAAGCATAATTTCTGTTTCATTTACCTCTACTGATGAAGTCTTCTCAAAATGTTTTGCAGATAATCTTCTCAAAAATGTCACTTGTTTTTATATTGACACAAAAACAAGCCTTTCAAAGAAGAATTTGACAGTAATGCAGCATATTGCCGATTCAATATATAATCAATATAATAATGCATTATATAAACGTGCATCTTCACTTGATCATAATTTGAATTCAGTGAGGCAAACAACAGCTGTTCCTGCTGTTCGGGCTCAAACGAATGTAGCAATGCTTGGCTCTGTGTATACAGAGATTACGAAGAACATCGAACTAATGAAACTCGATATGGCGCGTGAAACACCTCTAATTCAAGTAATAGATTATCCAATATATCCTTTAAGAAAAGATAAGTTAGGGAAAATTAGGACAGCAATGTTTGGAGGATTTGCTTCTGGTTTTTTAATTCTTCTTTGTTTACTATTTAACTATTACTATAGAACTGAATTAGGCAAAAATAGCATTGATAATAAATGATTAAATATT
Organism: Bacteroidaceae bacterium; assembly: GCA_963667395.2. GTDB lineage: Bacteria > Bacteroidota > Bacteroidia > Bacteroidales > Bacteroidaceae > Bacteroides. The sequence goes on along the minus strand of CAXXJL010000001.1, from coordinate 1,010,776 downwards.
TTTATAAATACTTGCATCAGGGAAGTATAAGAAGCATTGAAGCAAAAAAAAATATATTGGGCTCTTTTTTTGTCAAACTGATAAGTATACTCATTAGCTTGATGCTTGTGCCATTAACTATATCCTATGTAAATCCTAGCCAATATGGAATATGGCTAACATTAAGTTCTGTTATTGCCTGGATTAGCTTTTTTGATATTGGGTTTACGAATGGTTTGAGAAATAAGTTTGCTGAAGCCAAAGCAAAAGGAGATAATGACCTAGCTCGAAAATATGTAAGTACAACATATTTTTATGTTGGTGCTATTTTTATAGTTGTTTTGATGATATTATTATTCATTACAATCTTTTTTGATTGGAGTAGTTTTCTTAATATTGGTGATGGATCTAAAAATCAAATTACTGTTTTAAGCATTATCGTATGTTCTTATTTTTGTATGCAGTTCGTTTTCAGGATCATTCATACATTACTAATTGCAGATCAAAAGCCTGCACTTTCAGCATTATTAGATATGGTAGGGCAACTTTTGGCATTAATTTGTATCTATATCCTTACTAAATTTACAAGTGGTTCATTAATAAAACTTGGATTAGCTCTTGGAATTGCTCCAACTTTAGTAGTTATTTTAGCAAATTTGTATTTATTTAATTCAAAATACAAACAATATGCACCATCTATAAAGTTTGTAAAGAAGGGATTAGCCAAAGACATAATAAATATAGGTCTGAAATTTTTCTTTATACAGATAGTGGTTATTATTCAATATCAATCAGCATCATTTTTAATTGCCCATTACTTTGATACATTGCAAGTTACAGCATATAATATTGCATATAAGTATTTTGGTGTATTACAGATGATCTTTTCAATTATAGTTAGCCCTCTTTGGAGTTGTACAACAGAAGCATATAATGTAGGAGATCATATATGGATAAGAAATGCAGTAAAAAAATATATTATCTTGTTTTTCCCTTTTGCTATTGCTGCAGTTGTAATGTTGCTATTAGCAAACTGGGCATATGCAATGTGGCTAGGTAAGAGTGTACTTAATATTAGTTTTAATATATCATTGTATTGCTGCATCTTTAGTATTACGGCAATGTTTGCTACGATTTTTGTACCAGTAATTAATGGCATTTCTGCCTTGAGAATTCAGTTTATTTCATCTATTTTTACTTCCATAGGATTTCTATTTATTTCTATATTTCTGATTAAGGTCTGTAATATGGGTGTTGAAGCCATTTTAATTGCTTCAATAGCAGCAAATGTATATGGTTATTTTATAGCTCCTTTACAGTATTACAAAATATTTATTAAAGAATCTAGCCATAAGATATGGTATAAATAATAAAAAGCAGATGGTATATAGAGAGTTAAACAGTAGAATGGGTAATCATTTGTTTCAAATACATGTGAGACGGGTTAATTATTGCAAAAGGCCTCACAATATCTGATTTGTTCAGAGTCTCACTTTAAGAAAGCAGTTAAATATATCAGAACGGAAAAGCCTCATATACTAATTTAAATGTATCAGATTTAATTTCAACTGAATGGATACAAAAAATGAACAATCTATAAAGATGGCTATTTTGTTGTTTGTGTTACTGGCAAAAAAATAATATAAGAATGGAAATGGATAATTTAATATGCACGATCGAAAATAAAAAAGAAAAAAGAGATGCTCAGTCTTTCTTTTTGGGTTTTGCTATTTATACTTTTGGGTATTTATTAGTAACTCTTGAACTATTTCCTGCCGCTTTGTGTCAGTTATGCATGATCCCAGGATTAATATTGTTTATTAATGGAGCAGTGAGACTTCTTAAAATAGAGAATAATAACAAATATTTTATGATTCTTTTATTCCTTCTAATGTTATGGCATATAATCACTATTTCAAGAATTGAATCAATAACATACGAAAAAATTAAAGGTTACTTATTTTATCCTTATTTTTTTCTTCCCTATTTTGTCCCATTAATAGCCTTACTTGTTAACAGAGTCTCATTTGTTAAAGGATTATTTAAGTATGCTACTCAAATGGGAATTGCTTTTTTATTTTTACTTGGTCTTTTATCTTACTTTGCTTTTTCCAATCAAGATTTTTCTGAACAATTAGTATGGTCTTTAGGCACAGGATGTGGTTTTATATTATTGACATGGGGATATCATAGTCGTAAAGTAAAATATATTGCATTAGCCGTTGTCTTTTTATGCTTATTAACCACTACAATAATGGCACGAAGAAATATTATGCTGACTTTCGGGAATTATTTGCTATTTTCACTGATCCTTTACTTTTTTCTATATGATAAGCGTAATGTAATTAAGAAAATTGTATTTGTATGCACAATGTTTATTCTTAGCCTCATTGGTGTTTTTTATTTTATAGCTAATAACGATAGCACATTTAAATTGATATCTGAAAGAGCATCGGAGAATACTCGTGATGAGGTTCTTATTGCTTATTTTTTGGATATGGCAGAGAATGACATTCTGATTGGCAAAGGAATTGATGGCACTTACTATTGCCCTGGAATAGATAGTGATGATATAGATGATCGCGAATTAATTGAATGTGGTTATTTGCAAATTATATTAAAAGGAGGAATCATTAATTTAATCATATTTTTGCTTATTTTAATTCCTGCGATTATTCTAGGTATTGGGATGTCAAAAAATATTTTATGCAAGGCTGCCGGTATTATTGTTTTTTTGTGGCTCATGGATATGATTCCTTGGGGAATGCCTGCCATGAATACGAGGTACATTCTTTTATGGGTATGCGTAGGTCTTTGTTACAAAAAAGATATCCGCATGAAATCAGATGTTGAAATATACGATTGCTATTTTAATGTAACTAGTAATAAAAAAGACGAATTAGAATTTAAATAATTGATAAAATGAGAGTACTTTGGTTATCAGAAACTCCAATACAAAAAAATAGTTATTGTGGGCGTGGATGGATTGAATCATTAGAAAATCTTATAAAGGATTCTGTTGGCTTGGGAATAGTGTATTTCTCAGATAAAGATTTTCTACCCTTTGAAGAAGATGGTACTAAGTATTATCCTATAAGATCTTCATTTAGTCGAAAATCAGGAATTCAACGCATTATTTCAAGATGGAATAGAACAATTGATTTTGATGACGATTTAAAATCAATTAAGGATGTGATAGATGAATTTAAACCAGATCTTATTCATTTATTTGGGACTGAAAGCCAGCTTATAAATATAGTTATTTCTTGTAAATGTCCTGTAATAGTTCATTTACAAGGTATATTATGTCAATGTAACGAAGCTTTTTTACCCCCTGCAATTAGTAAAAGAGACCTTTTTACTAAAATATTTTCTCCTTGCACTTTTATAAAAGGAGCCAGTTTGCATTTTCAATATTCTGCTTTTCAGCGTTCAACGGCTAGAGAATTATCTTTGTTTCGATATTGCAAATACTTTATGGGAAGAACTGATTGGGATTTCCAACTTTCACAATTACTTTCACCAGGTTCGCATTACTTTTCAATTAATGAAGCATTGAGAGAGCAATTTTATCAAGCTAGGAAATGGCAATTACCCAATAGAGAGAGTCTGATCATTGTTTCAACTATATCAGAAACACTTTATAAAGGCTTAGATCTTATTTTAAAGACAGCCGCAGTATTGAGAAAATATACAGATCTTGATTTTCAATGGCAGATTTGTGGATTGACTTCAGAATCAAAAATGATTGATCTTTTTGAAAAAAAGTATAAGCTGTTTTTTGCAGAAAATAATGTTACTTTTCTTGGAGTTAAACCTGCAAATGAACTTATAGGCATTTTGCTAAATGCAAGTGTATATGTACATCCATCATATATTGATAATAGCCCTAATAGTTTATGTGAAGCTCAAGTCTTAGGTTTACCAGTTATAGCATGTAATGTTGGAGGTGTTCCATCTTTGATCCAAAATAGAAAGAATGGGATTTTAGTTCCTACAAATGATCCGTACTATTTATCTTCGCAGATAGTGTATTTGCATAATAATTCTGAAGAATGCAAGGAAATAGCAGAAAATGCCTATATAACAGCTAATCAAAGGCATAATAGAGAGCAAATAAAGGATAAATTATTGTGTGCATATAATGATGTTTATAAAGCAATATTATAATATAAAAAATGGTAGAAATATATCCTAAGATATCGATTGTTACGCCAAATTATAATCAAGTTAATTATATTGAAAGAACAATTCTCTCTGTGATAGGTCAAAACTATCCCAATCTTGAGTATATAATTATTGATGGTGGTAGTACTGATGGTAGTGTTGAAATAATCAAAAAATACGAGGGCTATTTAACTTATTGGATAAGTGAACCTGATAAAGGAATGTATGATGCTATATGTAAGGGCTTTAATTATGCTACAGGTTCTCTTCTTGCATGGATTAATTCAGATGATTTTTATTTACCATATTCATTTTTTACTGTAGCTGATATATTTGATTCTTTTTCTATGGTTAATTGGTTACAAGGTAGTCATTCACATGCTGATGAGCAAGGTAGAATTGTTTCTAATATAAATTCCCGTTACTGGACTAAGTATGATTTTTTGTGCAGAGACTTCACGGTTCTTCAACAAGAATCAATCTTTTTTCGTTCACATTTATGGCAACAATATGGGCCAAGTTCATTAAATTCAGGATTAAAACTTGCAGGCGATTTTTGTCTTTGGTATAATTTCTTTAAAAGTGAACAACTATACACTACAACAGCTCCAATAGGTTGTTTTAGAATGCGTTCAGAACAATTATCTGTCAAGTCATGGGATAAATACATAGAAGAAGTAAATGCTATTTATGATTCAAATGAAGGTGTAAAAATTAATCATTTTCAATTTTATATTTACCATTTTCTTAATAAAATTAAATTTTTTAAAATTCTAAGAAGAATGCAGTTGGAAGTTTGGTTTAAACAAAAATTTTTCAATGGACCGGGAACGATATCTTTTAATAGATCTAAACAATGTTTTGAATTACACTAAGAAATGAATGAAGAAGCTTTAATAACAATAATAACTGTTGTAAGAAATGGCATAATAGGAATTGAAAACACTATTTTGAGTGTCATTAATCAATCAGATAAGCGATTTAAATATTATATTATTGATGGAGAATCAACTGATGGGACATTGGATATAATCCAGAAATATGAAAAAAATGTAGATTTTTTTATAAGTGAACCAGATTCTGGGATTTATTATGCAATGAACAAAGCCTTGGCTCGTGTAAATACCAGATGGGTGAATTTTATGAATGCGAATGATACTTTTTATGACAATAATGTTCTGTCTAATTTTTTTAATGTAGTAAAAGAAGATACAGATGTTGCATATGGTAATTTTATTACCATGAATGGGCGAAAATTAAGTAGTCACAATATTAGTAAATATGGACTTTATAGATATTTATGTCCAAATCATCAATCTTTATTCATAAAATATAATGATAGTATGCAATATGATTGTTCGTATAAAATATGTGCTGATTTTGATTGGTTCATGAATGCTTTTGAATCTGGGAAAAAAGTACAGATGCTTGATTTTTATGTAGCCAAATACGATAACTCTGGCATCAGTAATAATAATTATAATATTTGGAGAACAGAGTCTATTAAGATACTAGAAAGGCATTATGGTTGGCTACTGACTAAAATTCGTTTTATTTTTCCAGACATCAGAGAACTGATTAATACTAAATTAATAAAAAAATAACATGAAAGTCCTTCATTATACGCTTGGTCTTCCTCCAGCTCGTAGCGGTGGACTTACCCAATATTCGCTTGCATTAATGCTAGAGCAATTAAAAACTGATCAAGTGCATCTACTGTATCCTGGAAGTTGCTCTATAAAAAAGCAGACTACCTTTATAAGAAAAAAAAATAGATACAAAGATATAGATGTTTATGAAATGGTTAATCCTACAATTGTGCCATTATTACATGGGGTGAGAAAAGCTGAATATATTCTGAAAGCTAAAAAAGTGGATGAAAATAACATTTTAGCTTTTTTTACTGCAATAGCTCCAGATGTATTTCATGTCCATACGATGATGGGGTTGAGTCCATTAATTCTAGAAATAGCTAAAAATATGAATATTAGGATTATTTACTCTACTCATGATTATTATGGGCTGTGTCTAAAAACAAACTTTATTAATAATAATCTACCATGCGATTATAATAATTGTTCTTGTGCAGAATGTAACATAGATGCTCCCAGTAAATTGTTTTTATACTTACGAAACAATCGAATAATATTAAATCATAAATCTATTTTAAGCAAAATTTATTCAAAAAAAAGTAGCTCTAATATTGAGAAAAAACATTGTAAAATAACAGATAATTATAGACAAAACAGCTTTTTACTGTTGCGTGATCATTATTTGTATATGTTTTCTTTAATTGACTACTTTTGTTTCAATAGTAGTCTCTCTAAAGATATCTATTTAAAGTTTATTCCAAATCTGAAGGGAGAGATTATCCATGTTACCAATTCATTTATAACCGATAATCGTGAGAAAAAGGAGTTCTCTAAACGATTGATTCGTCTTTTATTTATTGGTAGTGTAAAGTCTTATAAAGGCTTTCCTGCTTTGCTAGATATATTAAAAAAAATTCATTCTGAAAATATTAATAATTGGCAATTAGATGTATGGGGAAGTAATGAACAAATAACCAGTTTACAATCAAATATTTCTATTAAGGGATATTTTGAAAGAGAGGAAATTTCTTCTATTTATAAGTCTGCTGATTTATTAATTGTGCCAAGTATTTGGAACGAAACATTTAGTTTGGTTACTTTAGAAGCTTTATCTTTTGGGGTTCCTGTTTTACTGTCTTCCTCAGTAGGGGCAAAAGATATTGTTTCAAAATATAATAAAGAATTTGTTTTTTCATCTTTAGATGAGCTCTATCTTATTTTGAAGAAAATACTAACAGATACCTCTTTGTTGGATTGTTATAACAAATTGGTTTGCACAGGTTTATTTGATTATACAATCGAAAGGCATTCAAAAGAAATTAATAGAGTATATTTGCAATCCAAAGCTCTATACGAATAAACGTTGTTTGCTTATAATATTCTTGTGTATTTCTATTAAAACCGATAGATGTCATGTGTTATATTAAAAAATATAGAATTAGAAATGAAAATAGCAATATTAGGGACTAGAGGAATACCCAACCATTATGGAGGATTTGAACAATTTGCAGAAATTGTATCAGCTGAGTTAGTTAAATTAGGACATGAAATTACTGTGTATAATCCTCATTTCCATTTATATAAAGAAAACTCATTTAATGGCGTTAAGATAAAAAGAGCTTATAGCCCAGAGAAATATATTGGTGCTTCCGCTAATTTTGTGTACGATTATTTGTGCTTTAGAGATGCACTTAAGAGTGACTTTGATATTATTTTAGAATGCGGTTATCATAGTAATGCCCCTTCTTATTATTTGATGAAAAAGACCACCAGACCTGTACTGATAACCAACATGGACGGGCTTGAATGGAAAAGGAGTAAATGGAATAACTTTACAAAGAAGCTAATTGAAAAATTAGAAAAATTGGCAGTTGATAAATCAGACTATTTGGTTTCTGATAATATTGGTATCCAGAAATATTATAAGAAAAAATATAATGTTAATTCTTATTGCATTGCTTATGGCGCTGATTTAGTAAACGACTTTAATGTTAGTTTACTAGAAGATTATAAAGTTGAGCCTCAAAAGTATTTTATTTTAATAGCCCGTTTAGAGCCAGAAAATAATATAGAAACAATACTCGATGCATTTTGTCAATCTCAATCAAGTTTTCCATTTCTTGTTATTGGCAATTATAATACTAAATATGGTGACTATGTTAAGCATAAATATAAGAATGATAAAATCTTTTTTTGTGGTGGAATTTATGATAAAAAAAAGCTTGACAGTCTAAGAAAATATGCATTGGCATATTTTCATGGTCATTCTGTAGGCGGCACCAATCCTTCTTTACTGGAAGCAATGGCAAGTCAAGCTTTTATTGTTGCACATGAAAATGAATTTAATCAATCTGTTTTAGAAGGGAATGCATTATATTTTAAAGAACAAAATGATCTAAAAACAATTATAGTAAATTTGTTTGATTTTTCTTTGACTAAACGACAATTATTTATTGCAAATAATTGTATAGCTATAGAGAATCGATATGCATGGAATTTGATTACAAAAGAATATGAAAACTTATTTATAAAAGTTTTAAAAGAAAGAGAACGCAATGTGGGTTAATAAACATATAAAGTGTCACTTAAATTGACTTCTTACAGATAATATTGAAAGGCATTATAAATGTGTTTGGCATTTTGGGTGCATTTCAATATTATAATGAAATAATATATATTTAATATCAAAGGCTAATTCTTTCAAAAGGAATATTATTACTTCTTGCAGCAAAAAGAGGAAAGCCAGATGGCATAAGTCCACCGCCAATTACATTAATAATTTTTATACTGTTTCTAAGCATATAAAAATCAAAAAAAGATTTAGCATATATAGACTTGTCCGCATTTCCGATATAGTCCATATGAACCAAATCTCCAGGAATTATATAAACATGATTAATATCTTTTATAAAATCAAGGAAAGTAACAGAATCTGAAGTAACTAATATTCTATAGTCTTGATTTTCTTTACTAATCTGTCTTAATTTATTGTAGCAATTCTGCTTTAATAGTTCCCTTTCTTGTTCTTCTAGTACAGGGAACTTCCCTTCAACAAAATCTCCTAATAATTGCTGAAATCTGAAAACAACTCCAATATATCGTCCACCTATTTCTTTAGTAAAAAGATCTAGTTTTATTGAAAGAGATTCTGCCGGTTTGAATAGTTCATCAAACAAATTCTTAAGGGTAAAATTCGTACTATGCATTTTATTAATATAATCAATATCCCAAAAATTGGAATAAATATGGTTTTGCTTATTTGATTTGAATGACTTAAAACAAGCACCCATCGACATAGCTAAAAAAGAATTTTTCTTATTATATGATATTTTCTTTTTATCAATGGTCCAGTCATATTTATTAGGCAACAAAAAATCCTCTAAATTAAATGGGAATATGTAGTTTACATGAAATGGGACATGATTAATCTTACTTAACGCAAAGCTAGTACATAATCCTGCAAATCTATCAGCCATACCACCATGATGTAATCTGCCATCAACCATAAATATAAGTGAGCTTTCTTGGATATTATCCTTGAAATTATAATGATAGTATTGCAAATACAACTGATGTTTCTTTAATGTGTTATAAATTGCTAGATAGAAATGGCTATTTGCATAAGACTTCTTCATTGCTCTGATTTTTTATCTATAATTTAGTTGTTTTTTCGAAAAGTCGCAAAAAAGCAGTAAATAGACTGTTTTTTCGGTTCTTTTTTAATAGGGCAGCAAATATAGTAAATATTCCAAAGTTTTTGATTTCGTTTTGTTATTAATTAGTTATATCAATAGTTCGTTAATAAAATAGTATCAAGCTATGCTGCAATAGCAGCAAACTCAATAAGTTCTTTGAAAAGTTTGTCATTTAATCTCTTGTTTGGTCTAATGCCAGACACGCAAATAAATCTTTGAAGCAGGAATGCGTTGTGCATCATCGTTTTAAGTGAAGCCATCGAAAAGCTTATTCCTTTCTCTTTAGCAACGAGCTTTGCCACATTCACAGCTGTTAATGACGCATTAAAATTAAACTTCAGCTTAGATAGATTCCTTGCCTGACACTGGTTCAATCCGGTAAACTGCTTGGCGTCCCTAAAATTAAACTCAATCTGGAAACGAGTGCGATATGTTTCTATCACATCTTTACCGGAAAGATTGATATCGGTAGAGAAATAGAGTTTATGTCTTTTCCCGTTATCAGAAATCCAAATTACTAGTTTTACCATTTGTTTCAAGGATTTGGAATATGCTATTGTGGTATAAAGATTGCCTTTGTCTATATGTAGTAAATTGATCTTCTCAAACCTGTTTAAATCTAAGTTGGCAAAATCAATTTTGCTATCATATAGTTTTGGTCGCCCTCTTTTTCCTGTAGGTTGTTGCGTGGTTGGATAAAATAGAACAGCGTCATCACGAAAACGGGAAATTAGATGAAATCCGAGTTTGGCAAGGCCATCAGTGAAGTTCTTCTTGGAAAAATAAGCATCTGCAACAATGTATTTTGTGACACTCAGCAGTTTAGTTGCTTTTTCCTCAAGAACACCCAAATACCAACTTATAAGGTTTCCGTCATAATTTTCAAGAGTTATAGAATCAGGTGTTTGAACAGCTTCTAAGGATATGCAATCCTTGTGGTCAACATCAATCAAACCGATTCCTAAAATCTCTAGTCCTCGTTTTGCAGCGCCTGCACAGCCAGACCAGAAATAACCAATCCATGGAGTCTGTTTACCGGATTTGGAAATATAGCTTGGATCAATAGCTATGGCTTTCCTGGTTCCTGTCAGAATCCTTTTTGAAAGAGACAAGTTGAATGAAAGCCAGTCAAATTCCTTGGCTGAATTCATTCTAAAGCGTTGCTCACAGGAGTGACTGTATCTTCCTAGTTGAAGATAATTTATTCTTTGGGAGATTACCATATACAATAATAATGTTTCAATAATGAATTCTTTGAAACTTTTATTTAACTTTGTTTCCATTTCAGAAAGAACATCCTTACAGATATCCATATATTGGTTAAGTATGCTTGATTTTATCATATTTTCTATAGCGTCGAATACTATAAAAGTACTAAAAATTAGCGACTTAACCAATTTTTTCTATGACAAAAACCAAAGATAATGCCTTGTCTTACAAGGGGTTGATTAATTATTTAACGAAGTATTGTTATATAATATAGAATTAAAAATGTTTTGATCCATATTTTATTCTATATTCTTTCACAATTCATCAAATTACTTTAAATTTGCTTCTTCAAATAGTCTAACGTTTATGAAGCAACAAACAAGATATTCGCATTTATTAAAATCAATGATAGTATTGGGAGATTATTTAGTTCTTAATGCTACATTTTTGTTCGTGTTTTTTCTTTTTAGGTCTTATTTGAGGGAAGATGTGATTTCTGAATTTTATCCATTATTGATGGCTTTGAATATTTGTTATATCCCTAGCCTTTTGATATTTAGAATTACACTTCATTCAAGAGTTATATTTGCAGATAAGATTGTGCAAAATATATTCTATATTATATTGTTACATTTTGTACTATTTACAGCAACTTTGGCCTTTTTCAAGATTGAAGAAGTTTCCAGGTTGTTTATCATTTCATTTTATTCTATTCTGTTTATATCTCTTGCTAGTTGGAGGTTAAGTGTTAGGTTTAGTATAAAATTGTATCGAAAAAAAGGATTTAATTTTAAACTGGTAGTTATTATCGGAGCTGGGAAAAACGGAAATGCATTGTATGAAGAAATGATAGATGATCCTGGATATGGTTTTCGGATACTGGGCTTTTTTGAAGATAATCCAGTTAAAATCCCTACAAATTCTAAATGGTTGGGAAATACAGCTGATATTGAAACTTTCATCCACGAAAATGAAGTGGATGAAGTTTATTGTACTCTTCCTGAGTCGGCAGAAAAAACGATTGTTCGTACACTTAATTTTTGTGAGAATAATATGATTCGTTTTTATATAGTTCCTGAATTCAGGAGATATGTAAAGAAGCAAATGGAACTAAATGTATTAGGAAATATGCCAGTTCTATCTTTGCGAAACGAACCTTTGCAGCATCCAATGAATAGGGCCATAAAAAGAACTTTTGATGTTTTTTTCTCTTTTGTTTTTTTATGCTCATTGTTTCCTGTGATTTATATTATTGTAGCAATCGGTATTAAAATGTCTTCGCCTGGTCCTGTCTTTTTTAAACAGCGCCGTACAGGAGAACGCGGACGTGAGTTTTATTGTTACAAGTTTCGTACGATGAAGGTAAATAAGGATGCTGATACAAAACAGGCTATAAAGGGTGACTCAAGGACAACATATTTTGGAGAGTTATTACGTAAAAGCAGTATAGACGAACTTCCTCAAGTTATTAATGTACTAAAAGGAGAAATGTCTGTAGTAGGTCCTCGTCCGCACATGCTTAAACACACACAACAATATAATGAATTGATTGATAAATACATGCTTCGACATTTAGTTAAACCGGGTATTACCGGATGGGCTCAGGTAACAGGATATAGGGGAGAAACTAAAGAACTTTCTCAAATGGAAGGTCGAGTGGTACGGGATGTTTGGTATTTAGAACACTGGTCTTTTTTTCTTGATATAAAAATTATTTATCAAACTATTGTCAACATGTTCCGTGGTGAGAAAAACGCTTATTAAATAGATGAAAAAGACCCTTTTATTAGTCTGCCTATTGCCAGGAATAATGTTTGCACAATCAACATTAAAATCATTTGCCGAATTTGGAACAACGATTCATGCTGGCGATAATACTCCATTGTGGCAAGTTAGTAATCAGCACGGGCTTTCTTCGCTTGATAATAATGCTTATATGCGTGGCGGAACTTTCTATTCTGATACTTGTCAAAACTGGAAATTTGCGGCAGGACTAGATTTAGTAGCAGCTACAGGCTTTACATCCACATTCGTTATTCAGCAAGCATATGCCGATATCCGTTATCGATGGATGGGATTATCAGTTGGTAGTAAAGAACTTAATTCAGAATTATTAAACCAACAGTTGAGTAGTGGGGGATTAACATGGAGTGGAAATGCCAGACCTATTCCTCAGGTAAAGATTGGTGTTTTAGATTATGTAAGAATAGCTCCGTGGGCACAAGTAAAAGCAGAGATATCTTTTGGGAAATGGACAGATAATAATTATCAAAAGGAGAAAGTTGGTCCCAATTATTGGTATACTAAAGATATTCTTTATCATCATAAAAGTTTCTTTTTTCGGTTAGGTAAACCAGTCTCTCATTGGCAATTTGATTTGGGTATGAGCGTGGATGCACAGTTTGGCGGATACAAATCAAGTGGAAGTGATGCCGGAAATTTAGGAAACTCATTAAAGGATTTTTGGCGTATATTTTTCCCTCAAGGAGGAGATGATTCTGGTCCGGAAGGGCAAAAGTATTTTGAAGGCAATTTTATGGGCAGTGAGCATTTAAAACTCACCTACAAGCAAAATGATTACCACATAAGTGCTTATTTGGAAAACTATTATGATGATTTCTCAGGAATGGGAAAGTTGAATGGTTTGGATGGATTATGGGGGATTGAATATAAATCAAAAAATAAACAAGCTATAAATGGATTAGTTTTTGAGTACTATCAAACAACTAATCAAAGCGGACCGTTACATGGTTTGGATAATTCCATAGTAAACAAAACCGGGGGAGCTGATGATTATTACAATAACGATTGGTATCCTGGATGGGTGCATTGGGGAATGACGATGGCAAACCCGCTTATTGCTTCACCCATTTACAATGCTGATGGGAATATGGCATTTAAGTATAACAGGGTAAAAGCCATACATATTGGATGGAGCGGAGATATTCTTGATGATTTATCATACAGGGCTAAAATTTCATATAACCAGACATGGGGAACTCCTTTTAAACCAATTACCGATATATTGGAAAATTTTTCTACTTTTGCCGAGCTTAATTATTATCCAAATAAGCTTAAAGGATGGAATTTTATTCTTTCCGGTGCTTTTGACACCGGAAACATATACGGAGACAATTTAGGATTGCAAGTTAAAATTAGAAAACATTTTTAAATAGAAATATGAATTATATACAAACAGAGATTGATGGGGTTTGGATAATTGAACCAAAGGTATTTACTGATTATCGAGGATATTTTATGGAAGCCTTTAAAAAAGAGGAATTTGAAAAACATATTGGAGTAGTAGACTTTATTCAGGACAATGAATCAAAATCCAGCTTTGGAGTTCTTCGGGGGCTTCACTACCAGAAGGGAGAGTGCAGTCAGGCGAAGCTTGTCAGAGTAATAAAAGGTAGGGTTCTTGATGTAGCTGTTGATTTACGTCAATCGTCTCCAACCTTTGGCAAGCACGTTAGTGTGGAACTCAATGAAGAGAATAAACGTCAATTCTTCATTCCAAGAGGTTTCGCTCATGGATTTCTGGTAATGAGCGAAGAAGCTATTTTTACCTATAGGGTAGATAATCCATATGCTCCACAATCAGAAGCTTCTATTGTGTATAATGATAAAGATCTTAATATAAATTGGCCCATTGCGGAAGAGCAGATTATTATGTCGGAAAAAGATTGTCAGGCTGTGAGTTTTAAAGATGCTGTAGCTTATAAATAACAAACATAAATATGAAAATAGCGATTGTAGGGACCGGATATGTTGGTTTAGTTACCGGAACATGTTTTGCTGAAACAGGAGTTAATGTTACTTGTGTAGACGTAAACCATAAGAAAATAGAAGGTTTAAAGAATGGAATTATTCCTATTTACGAGCCAGGTTTGGAAGAAATGGTGATCCGTAATACTAAAGAAGGCCGATTGAACTTTACTACTTCTTTGGAGAGTTGCCTGGATGATGTTGAATTAGTATTCAGTGCTGTTGGCACACCTCCTGATGAAGATGGAAGTGCCGACCTTCGATATGTATTAGAGGTAGCCAGAACCATTGGTAAAAACATGAATAAATATGTTTTGGTGGTTACAAAAAGTACAGTTCCTGTAGGCACAGCTAAAAAAGTTAGGGCAGCTATTCAGGAAGAACTTGATAAACGTGGAGTTCAGATTGAATTTGACGTGGCTTCTAATCCGGAATTTCTAAAAGAAGGAAATGCAATAAGCGATTTTATGAGTCCGGATAGGGTAGTTGTTGGTGTTGAATCCGAGCGTGCCAAAGAAGTGATGACTGTACTCTACAAACCATTCTTATTGAATAATTTCAGAGTTATATTTATGGATATTCCATCAGCTGAGATGACTAAGTATGCTGCAAATTCAATGTTGGCTACCCGAATCAGCTTTATGAATGACATTGCAAATCTTTGCGAACTAGTTGGAGCAGATGTTAATATGGTTCGTAATGGCATTGGATCTGATACCCGCATTGGACGAAAATTCCTGTATGCCGGTTGTGGATACGGAGGATCTTGTTTCCCTAAAGATGTAAAAGCTTTGGTTAAAACAGCTGAAAAGAATGGATATTCCATGCGCGTGTTAAAAGCGGTGGAAGAGGTAAATCAATTACAGAAAAGTGTGCTTTTTAACAAATTAAATAAACATTTTAACGCAGAATTAGAAGGAAAAACCATAGCTTTGTGGGGTTTAGCATTCAAACCAGAAACAGACGATATGCGTGAGGCACCTGCATTGGTGTTAATTGATTTGCTACTAAAAGCCGGATGTAATGTACGTGTATATGATCCTGCAGCTATAGCCGAAGCAAAGAGAAGACTTGGAGACATTGTTTATTATGCGCAAGATATGTACGATGCTTTACTTGACGCAGATGCTTTATTGATGGTTACAGAATGGAAGCAGTTTCGCTTGCCGGGATGGGGAGTTATTAAGAAAGCCATGCGCACTCCGCTTGTAATAGATGGAAGAAATATATACGATAAGAACGAATTAAATGCAATAGGAGTTACATATTATTGCATCGGGAAATAATTACTAAAACAGATATTAATGAAAAACTATGCCGTGCTTTTGCTCCTTCTTTTAGCCCTTTTTTCTTGCAAAGGACAACAGAAAGAGGCTTCAGACGATGCCGCGGAAGACTTGAAAGCAAAAAAAATGCTTCAAGGTATATGGCTGGATGATGAAAGTGATGAAATTCTTTTCAAAATACAGGGTGATACAATCTATTATCCTGATGCAGAAAATGCATCGCTCTATTTTAAAATAAAAAAAGATACTTTCTATACCTATGGTAAAGAAGTCTCTCGTTATAAGATAGATAGGCAAGAACAACATCTTTTCTGGTTTCATTCTCTGTCGGATGACATAGTGAAACTCCATAAGTCTGAAGATGCCGGTGATTCTCTGCTTATGATGGGGCGAAGAAGTACGGAAGTTATACCAACATATTCGGAAGTAACAAAACGGGATTCTGTTGTTACGTATAGTGGAAAGCGTTATCGGGCTTATGTATACGTAAATCCATCAAAAAAGAAGGTTGTAAAAACATCCTATTCTGATGATGGAATAAGCATGGACAATGTGTATTATGACAATGTGATGCATATTTGTGTGTATGAAGGAAGGAAAATGATCTATGGTCATGATATAACAAAAGATATGTTTTCTGATGTTATTCCGGATGAATTTTTAAAGAACGCCATCCTCTCTGATATGGATTTCTATGGAGTTGGAAAAGTTGGATTCCGTTATCAGGCTACAGTGTGTATACCCGAAAGTTCTGTCTGTAATCTAGTAAATCTAATTGTTAGTTTCGATGGAAAGCTAACTATAAAGATTGCTCAATAGTACACGGGATATTTTAGTTATCCTGTACAAAACAATTCATTCTTCTGTACAGAAGAATGAATTGTTTTGTACAGAAGATTACATTCTTTTGTACAAGCGAATAAAAATGTTCCTATTGTCTTTTATAATATCCGGCGTCTGAACTCAGCACAAACAACTGAAGTTGCAATAGCTACGTTCAATGATTCTGAAGTAAGCCTTTCCTGAGGATAGTTGGGTATATAGAGCCTGTTATTAATTAGCTGTTCCACTTCCGGACTAATGCCATTGCCTTCGTTCCCCATAACAATTAACCCATAAGAAGAAAGCTCTTTCGAGTAGATATTATCTCCATTCAGAAATGTTCCATAAACAGGAATATCACCCAATTTACTGATAAGTTCGGGCAATGAGCCATAGTGCAGTTTTACGCGGGCAATGCCACCCATGGTAGCCTGAATTGCTTTTGGGTTATATACATCAACAGTATTTGGGGAACAGAATATATGTTCAATTCCAAACCAGTCGGCCAACCGTATAATTGTTCCTAAGTTGCCCGGATCCTGCACGTCATCCAGTGCCAGACAAAGAGAATTTCGGATAACCGATAAATCAACCGAAGAATTATCTTGTTCAAAAATAGCCAGTACACTTTGCGGTGTTTTAAGAAAGCTGGCTTTTGAAAGTTCCTCATCCGTTACAATAACGGTTTCATTTGCCTGGGCAGAAGAATTCTCGTGCCACCATTCGGCTGTTGCTGCCAGGTATTTACAAGGGAATTTACCTAATAAATCGCCTACCAGTTTATGCCCTTCCGCAACAAAAACATTTTCCTCCCTGCGATTCTTTTTAAGCTCTAATGAATGAATATATTTAATTTTATTCTTACTTATCATCAATTATTGACGTTTAATTATAATTATTTTGAAGCAAAGCTAAAAAGATATTTTTAATAAAGCTATATTTGTACGTCCAATATTTATAATTAGACAGTTTTATATGAAAAGAAACTCCCGTATCTATATATTTTCTTTAGCGTTATTAGCATTTGCTTCTTGTTCAATCACAAAGTATGTGCCCAATGGCTCATATCTGCTTGATGAGGTAAAGATTGCCTCTGATCATCAAGATGTGAAACCAGCAGCATTTAAAAGTTATGTTCGCCAAAACCCCAATTCAAAATGGTTTAGTTTAATTAAAGTTCCCCTTTACACATATAATCTTTCTGGAAGAGATACCTCTAAATGGATTAATAGAATGTGGCGCAGATTGGGAGATGAGCCGGTTATCTATGACGAGGCACTGGATTTTAGGTCTCAGCAAGAAATAAAAAAGGCTCTGAACAATCAGGGATATATGAGTGCTTCTGTAAGATCAGAGAAGAAAATTTCAAGAAAGAAGCTTAAGCTAACCTACACAATTACTCCGGGCAAGCCTTACATTGTGAGGAATTTGAAATATGATATCAGAGATAGGGCGATTGATGCTATTCTGAAAAGAGACTCTGCCGATACTAAACTTAGTAAAGGAATGATGTTTGATATCAATGTGCTGGACGCTGAACGCCAGAAAATAGCTGATATGCTACTTAATCGCGGATATTATAAGTTCAATAAGGAATTTATTACTTATACAGCCGATACTGTGCGCAATAGCTATCAGGTTGATCTAACCATGCATTTGCTTCTTTACAAAGCAAACCAAACCGATGAGCCAAAGAACCATTCCCAATACAGAATTAATAAGGTAAACTTTATCACTGATTATGACGTTCTTCAATCTTCAGCCTTAAGTAGCATAGAAATAAATGATTCTATTCATTATAATGATTACCCTATTTATTATAAAGATAAGCTATATCTTCGACCTAAAGTTCTAATAGATAATACTTTTATTCATCCTGGTCGTCTGTATTCCGAGCGTGCTGTTCAGAATACTTATTCTTCTTTTGGCCGACTATCTGCCTTGAAATACACCAATATCCGTTTCTTTGATACTCAGATTGCGGATAGTGCAAAACTAGACTGCTATGTATTACTTACAAAGAGCAAACATAAATCGGTTGCGTTTGAGTTGGAAGGAACAAACTCGAATGGTGATTTGGGTGCGGCAGCTTCAGTTTCCTTTCAGCATAGAAATCTTTTTAAAGGATCAGAGGCGCTTACGGTGAAGCTTCGTGGCGCTTATGAAGCAATATCAGGGTTGAACGGAGCTTATGGTAATAATGATAACTATACGGAGTATGGAATAGAAAGCAATATCAATTTTCCGGTCTTTTTATTTCCTTTTATTTCTGATAACTTCACCCGAGGAATCAGGGCTACAACAGAGTTTGGCGTGCAGTACAGTTATCAGTTACGACCGGAGTTCTCACGTACCATTGCTTCAGCTTCATGGAGCTACAAATGGACACAACGCAGACAAAAAGTTCAGCATCGTATTGATCTATTGGATATAAGCTATATTTACCTGCCTTGGATATCTGCTAAGTTTAAAGAGGATTATCTTAATGATGCCAATTCTATCTTTAGATATAATTATGACAATCATTTGATTGTACGTAGCGGATACAGTTATTATTTTAATAGTATTGGCGGAGCTATGTTGAACAATACCACTGCTTCCAATTCATATTCCATTCGTGTTAATCTGGAATCAGCGGGAAATGTGTTATATGGTATCTCAAAACTGGTTAAGCAGCAAAAAACCAGCAACGGCGATTATTCTATTCTAAACATTGCATATGCACAATATTTAAAAGGGGATTTTGACTTTTCAAAAAATATTGAAATAGATAAAAGAAACTCTTTTGCTTTTCATGCAGCATTTGGAGTGGCTTACCCTTATGGTAATACAACAGTTCTCCCTCTTGAAAAAAGATATTTCTCAGGTGGCGCAAACAGCGTGCGTGGTTGGTCTGTAAGAACATTAGGACCAGGTAGCTATAAAGGAGTGGATAATAGCATTAATTATTTGAATCAGTCTGGAGATGTGAAACTGGATTTAAGTATGGAGTATAGAAGTAAATTGTTCTGGAAATTTCAGGGAGCTGCATTTATAGATGCTGGTAATATCTGGACTCTCCGGGATTATGAGAATCAGCCGGGCGGAACTTTCCGTTTAAATAGCTTTTATAAAGAGATTGCATTCTCTTATGGATTAGGTCTACGCTTGGATTTTGATTATTTTGTTCTTCGTTTCGATGGAGGTATGAAAGCGGTCAATCCTGCATATCCATCAGGAAAAGAGCATTTCCCAATTTTGAATCCTGATTTTAGCCGGGATTTTGCCTTCCATTTCGCTGTAGGTTATCCGTTCTAATATTTTCTTGCAAGAACTCTAAATAAGTTATGTTGCAACGTAGCACCATTAAACAAGAATCATCGCGATATGTGCCAGGAAACCATCTGATGAACATTGCTGAATTGCCTTCTATTCATAAGAATACCACAAAGCGAATAGGGGGCAAAGCTAGCTTACATTCCCCCTAAACTCATTAAGATACTTTTATTTATATAGATCTACAAGCCATTTATCATTCACTTTCACTAAGTCCACTTTTTCTTCTTTTTCTTTTTCAATAAAAGACTTACCACTCATCATGTTAAGCTGAATATAGTTGGATATCTTTAGGTTTACTGTTGCAGTGGAATCTCCTGGATTCACAAGACTTTCTATCACAGTAACCTCTACATCTCCTGCATCTTTCATCATCTTAATATCTTCTTCTTTTACATTAGAAGCTATAAAGGAAAGAATTTTAAAAGCATCCGGCGTACAGTATTTCTTTGCTTCATCAAAATCAAGACCATACATTGCTTTTGAAAAGTTTACAGCAGCCTTCTCTGCTTGTTTTTGCGGTGTTTGGCTACATGATACAATGACAGGAATAAATAGGAGTAGGAAGAGTTGATTTACATTTTTCATGGAGTGATTATTAAACTTATGAATAAAACATACCCTTTAATTCGCAAAGCTATGAATATTAAGCGAATAAATGAAATAATTGAGGCTGTTATTAAACAGAAAGATGGAACTGACCACAGTCAATCCCATCTTCTTAATATTTTATAGAAATAATATTTATCTTGCAGCGAAGAATGCGTTACTCATTGTTGCCTGACGAGCTGCAGTTAATCCCTGAGCATCAAGTGTTACATTCATAGAACCTCCGGTTGGTAAATATAACTGAACTGTTCCGTCTTTCTTCATCTTCATTAAGTCAGAACTAACTCCTTCAGAAACTACGCTCCAAGTCTGAGATTCTTCATTGAATAATAACTCCATACTCTTACCGTCTTTTGTGATAGAGTAACCGTCCTTCAATGTTTCAACCATATAATCACCATTCTCACCTTTTACTTTTTTTACATCTCCTACTTTTGCAACTGGATTAGAACCTGTCCAGAATTCAATAGAGTTTATTACCACAGCATCTGCCAAATAACATATTCCATATACAGGTACAATGTTTAAAGCAAGAAATACTACTTCGTTAACAAACTTATCACTCACGTTTTGATTCCAGGATACTAACTTATTAAATAGGCTAAAAGAGCCAACACATGAACTAAACATGATGCTTCCACTAAGAATCATTGCAAAAGCAATTGACATTTTACTTCTTTTCATTTCTCTGTTATTTTTAGTTATTAATAATAATTGAACAACTATATGAATGCAAATATACAATTATTAATTTAAGAAGTCATAAAACCAGAAAAAATACTATCCTTTATTCTGTTTTGTTAGGAAATGGTCAATAGCATATTTCCCTGGACCAACAATGTACATTATAATATATACTGCCAAATAAATAAATGCTGGCTCTTTAACTGCAAAAGGATCTTGTCCATGAATTACAAAAAAGGCAACTAGCATAGTAAATATCATAGGAATCATAGCTAACCGGTATAGTATACCAAAAATGAAACCTAAAGAACAAACAAGTTCACCAAAAATGGTTAAACTAAGCGATATTTGGCTTCCTACACCCAGTGGATCTGGAAATGAAGATGATAACTCCGAAAAAGCATTCCATTTTTGTATACCATGTGATAAAAGTAGCAAACCAAAAATGATTCTGACTGCTAGCAAAAGGAGTGATTTCTTTCTGTCACTCGGTTCTGAAGGAAATAAAAATTTATAAACCATATTTCTTCTATTTTTAATAAATTATGTATAATTTAAAAAAACAAAAAAACATTAAAAAAGTTCATTTTATAATTTATATCCTTTAATTCCATAAAAAAAGATGTACACAAAACTAATAAACGGAACAATAAACCCTATTGCCATATTAGATTCACCAATATATCCCATCAATATGGGACTGAAAGCTCCTCCTGCTACCCCCATAACAATGAATGAAGATGCTTTTTTCGTTAATGTTCCCATATCTCTTAATCCAAGTGCGAAAATGGTAGGGAACATGATTGACATAAAAAAGAAGGAGCAATAAAGTGCGACTAGTGAAATTCCATCCCATGACATCATTACCAGTACCATACATACAGCATTTATAAATGCATATAAAGCAAGCAGCTTATTTGGTGCTGCCCATTTCATTATAAAACTCCCGGACAACCTACCAATCATTAATGATGCCATCCCTCCTAATGATAACATCTGAGACGCATCTTGTTTTGTAAGATGAGAATCTAGCTCCATTACATAATTAATAAAGAACGCAAAAATTCCTGTTTGTGCCGCGCAATATAAAAACTGTCCAATAACAGCTAGCACAAAGTGACGATGGCTCCATATTGAGCGTTTATGAGTTAATGAAATATTGTTTTCTTCCTTTAATTCATCTTCGCTTTTTTCCTGAATATTCGGCAACTTAATTATAAGGAATAATATAGCGACAACAATTACTGCTGACCCGACTAAAATATATGGTAAGGTTAGTGCAAAATTATCTTTCTCGTCTGCTCCGAAAATAAGAGCTCCACCTACTAATGGACCTGATACCCATCCCAGGCCATTAAAAGATTGAGATAAATTAAGTCTTTGAGCACCTGATTCTTTAGGCCCTAAAACTGTAGAGTAGGGGTTTGCAGCAGTTTCCAGAATACAAAGCCCACATGCAATAACAAAAAGAGCTATTAAAAATGGTATGGCCGAATGTACAAAGGCTGCCGGTATAAATGCAAACGCTCCGAGAGCAAAAAGAAACAATCCAAGTATAATTCCCCATTTGTAGCCATATTTTTTCATAAACATTCCGGCTGGGATTGCCATTATAAAATAAGCAATGTATGTAGAAAACTGAACTAACCCTGATTCAGCCTTGCTCATGTGAAAAGTTCCTTGAAAATGTTTATTAAGCACATCAAGCAAACCATGGGCAAATCCCCATAATAAGAACAAACTGGTGACTAGTATAAAAGGTATTAAATATGATTTCCCATTAGGAGTGCTAAATATTGATTTGCTCGTTTTCATGTGTGTTTGTATTTGTTTTCCAAGTTTTTATTAAAATTGGCTCAAAAGTCGTTACTATTTTCTTATAAAACAATAAAATGGTAATATAATCAACGCATATTCTCTAGATTTTTTTAGTGATCTTAAGAATAATATATGAAGTATGTTATATAACATGCGAAAGATAAGTGTATTGTTTACACTAATTATTATTTTTGCCACAAAGAACTAATATTAATGATTAACAGATATCTTTAAGGCGCTTAGAAAGTTCATTTTTATTCAAAACTGGACTTCTTTATAACTTCGTCTTCTATGTACATATTATTAATATTAAAAAGCAGAGTATCAAAAACTCTGATAAAATGATTTTATATATTATAATATTTACTTTTTAAACACGTAATAACATTATGGAATTATTAGATTGGATTATTATTGGGTTATTTCTTTTAATCCTAATAGGCATTGTCTATTGGGTTATGAAGAACAAAACAGGCGACACAAGCGATTATTTTCTTTCCGGACGCAGCGAAACCTGGCTAACAGTTGGTGCTGCAATTTTTGCTGCAAATATTGGTTCTGAACACTTGGTCGGTTTAGCTGGAGCTGGCGCAGAAAGTGGCATGGCTATGGCGCACTGGGAGATGCAAGGTTGGATGATTCTTATACTAGGATGGGTGTTTGTTCCGTTTTACGCACATAGTAAAGTATTTACTATGCCAGAATTTCTATCAAGACGTTTTAATCAAAACGCAAGTTCTACCTTATCTATCATCACTCTTATCAGTTATGTACTTACCAAAGTGTCTGTAACAGCATTTACCGGAGGTATTTTTCTTGAAACAATTCTTGGAATTGATTTTTGGTACGGAGCGATTGGTCTTGTTCTTCTTACTGGTATATTTAGCGTTTTGGGAGGGATGAAAGGTATCATGGTTATTTCGGTTATTCAAACTCCAATTTTGATTGTAGGCTCATTAACTATTTTAGTATTAGGGTTATTGAAAATTGGTGGAGGTGGTATTCTGGAAGGATGGAATTCAACATTACAATATATTGGTGAGAACCGCCATTTGATTCACGCTGATCCATCTGATCCATTATTTTCTAAATTTCCTGGTGTCGGGGTTATTTTTGGCGCTGCCATCATCGGATTCTGGTATTGGTGTACTGACCAACACATTGTGCAACGAGTACTTGCTGCTAAGGATTTAAAGAATGCACGCAGAGGTACTATTTTTGCAGGTTTCTTAAAAATACTTCCAGTGTTTATGTTTCTTATTCCAGGTATGATTGCTGCCGCGTTAAAAGCAAAAGGCGTGGAAGGGTTTAATTTTGATTCTAATGATAAAGCTTTTGGTAGTATGGTGCTCAATCTATTGCCAATGGGTGTCAAAGGACTTGTTACTGTAGGATTTATTGCAGCTTTGGTAACTTCTTTAGCGGCTCACTTCAATTCATCTGCCACTCTTTTTACTATTGACTTCTATAAAATCAAACATCCTAATGCAACTGAAAAGCGTCTTGTAATGGTAGGGCGTATGGCAACTATCACAGTCGTGTTTTTAGGTTTGATATGGATTCCTATTATGAGAGGACTTGGAAGTGTACTTTATGAATATCTCCAAAATGTACAATCTCTTATCGCACCAGCTATTGCTGCAGTGTTTGTTCTTGGTGTATTCAACAAACGAATTACTCCAAAAGCAGGAGAATGGGGATTACTCATAGGCTTCATTGTAGGTATGATGCGTTTAACTCTGTTGGTATTCCACGGCAGCATCGCACCAGAGAGTTTCCTTGGGCAAATAATAGATATTAACTGGCTGCACTTCTGTATATTCTTGTTCTTCTTTACAATGGCTGTTATGTTTATAATAAGCTACTTTACGCCGAAAGCTACCGAAGAACAGCTAAAGGGCATTACTTATTTCACTCAGGGTTCTGAACAAATAGCTGAAACTCGTGCAAGTTGGAACGCAACAGATATTATCACATCAATTGTAGTAGTTGGTATTTGTGTTGCATTCTATATATATTTCTGGTAAGAAATAATGCAATAGTTTTAAATAAAAAAAGAGTAACTACATGGTTGCTCTTTTTTTTGTTTAAAAGTGATAAAAAAGAAAAGAGCTTATAAACTAATTATTGTTTATAAGCTCTTTCTCCGTGCGTCCTCAGGGACTCGAACCCTGGACCCATTGATTAAGAGTCAATTGCTCTACCAGCTGAGCTAAGAACGCAAATATAATTGCAATTGTCTAAAAAAGTACACCCTCAGGGACTCGAACCCTGGACCCATTGATTAAGAGTCAATTGCTCTACCAGCTGAGCTAAGAGTGCGTCTTTCTATCTTTTTTGCGGTTGCAAAGGTAGGCGTTTTATTTGATTTTCCCAAATAAATTACCGGTTTTTCTAAGATGTTTTTTCACACCTTAATCAAATTCATAAAAATCAGATGGGCTACTTCGCTTTAATGCAATGAGTTGCACATCTTTTCCAACAATAATTCCTTTGCTTTTTAATTTCCACTCTACCGTTTTATATGCTAGTTCCGGATGATTATTGTCTTTACTTAGGTGACAAAGCCAGATGTATTTTAGATTCTCCGTAATGTTCTCGGCAAGAAAATCGGCTGTATCTGTATTACTCATGTGTCCATTAGGACCTGCAATGCGTTCTTTTAGATATTTGGGATATGGCCCCATGCGAAGCATCTCTAAATCATAGTTTGCTTCCAATATTAAATAATTGGCTTTACAGATATAATGTGCGGCTGTTTCGGTAATATGGCCCAAATCTGTGAGGAATGAGAATATTTTATCTCCAATTTCTATACAATAGCCCACGTTGTCAGTTCCATCGTGAGGAACTTCAAAAGCTAAAATCTTAAACTCATCGATCTCCATAGGTTCTTCTTTGTTTATATAGTGCACAGAAGAATAGAGTTTTTCAGTCATACAGTAGCTTTTGTTTATTCCTTCATGAATTTCTTTGGTTGAATAAACAGGGATATTATATTTTTCACCGAGATGACCTACAGCCTTAATATGATCTGCATGGTCATGAGTTATAAATACGGCACGAACATTGGTCAAAGAAAGATTAACTTCTTTGAGATTTCTTTTAATCGTACGAATACCTATACCTGCGTCAATTAATATGCCGTGTTTATCAGTGCCTAAGTAGTAGCAATTTCCACTGCTACCACTCGCTAAACTTATAAATTTTATTTTCATTTTATGTAAATCAAGACATCTTTTTACCAATCAATGTAGTAAAATGTATGCAAATGTACAAAAAAGGATGAAGAAGTAATCTTTGTTAGCTTTCTTTTTGTATATTACATTAGTAAATTTACAAGAATGAGAAGAATAAGCGTTATTAAAATCTTTTTCTTAGAAATTTAATCAAGATGTTTTCAGTATCAAATTTAATAATTCAGTATTCAGACAAAGTTAAAAGAATGTAGAACACACGCACCGTGTTTTTTATTGTAGGGGTGGGAACTGTTTTTACGCAGATTATAATTAATGTGTTATCTCGAAAGGTGAAACGTCTTGTCGGGAAACAACTTTATGAGTTGCTTCTCGATACATTTTTATTGCAGTTGCCTCATTAATATTATGTGGTTGGATTTAAGGAAATTAAAAAGGCTGCAGATAATTATCCGCAGCCCTTTTAAACCTCAAAAAATAATCTATTCAATCCTTTTACCTACTATATCCCAGTCTATAATGCTCCAGAGTGCAGCTATATGATCCGCACGTCTGTTTTGGTAATCTAAATAATAAGAATGCTCCCACACATCAAAGCAAAGAATAGGTTTGAATCCACTTCTTATAGGATTACTGCCATTTGCTTCTTTGGTAATATGTAGTTTGCCATTTTTATCTATTGACAGCCAAGCCCAGCCCGAACCAAATAGGGTAATAGAGGCAGTTGTGAATTCTTTTTTGAAATTTTCAAAAGATCCCCATTCTTTGTTTATTGCTTCTGCCAATTTTCCGGTAGGCTCATGCTTAATAGGCTTTCCAGTGAATTGTAAAAAATAGAATGTATGGTTCAGAACCTGTCCGGCATTATTAAAGATTGCACCATCGGGCGCTGAAGCAATAATTTCTTCCAGGCTCTTACCCTCAAATTCTGTTCCGGGAACAAGATTATTTAGGTTTGTTACATAAGTCTGAAGATGTTTGCCGTAGTGATAACTAATAGTTTGTTCACTAATTACAGGTTCTAGTCCATTATTTGCATATGGAAGTTTGGGCATATTGTACGTCATAGTCGTAAGTATTAAAGATAATATAATTGTTTTCATATTTGTGGAGTTTATAAATTAAACTTCATTGTATATAACAGAAGGTTTCGTGTTTTTGTTCAATATCATACAAACTTTATTTATCTTTGCAAACTAAGTTTGAAAGAGTAATCAAGAAATGACAAATTATATAGATGAGCTGAACGAGAGTCAGCGAGCAGCAGTACTTTACAATGACGGTCCTTCACTTGTTATAGCTGGTGCAGGATCGGGGAAGACACGGGTGCTGACTTACAAAATAGCTTATTTACTGGAATCGGGATATGAGCCTTGGTCTATCCTTGCACTTACGTTTACCAATAAGGCGGCAAAGGAAATGAAGGCGCGTATTGCCAAACAAGTGGGAGAGCAGAGCGCCCGCTATCTTTGGATGGGAACTTTCCACTCTGTTTTTTCCCGGATTCTTAGGGTGGAATCTGATTCTGTAGGGTTCCCATCCAGCTTTACCATTTACGACACCAGCGACTCGAAAAGCCTTATCCGGTCTATCATTAAAGAAATGCAGCTGGATGAGAAAATATATAAGCCAGGGGCGGTACAGGGACAGATATCCAATGCGAAGAATCATCTGATATCACCTGATGCGTATGCAGTAAGCCGTGAAATGATGGAACATGATCTAGCTGCAAAAATGCCTGCTATCAGAGATATTTACCGTAGATACTGGGACAGGTGCAGGCAATCGGGGGCCATGGATTTTGATGATTTACTTTTTTATACCTTTTTGCTATTCAGAGATTATCCTGAGATATTACATAAATATCAGGAACAATTTAAATATATTCTGGTTGATGAGTATCAGGATACAAACTTTGCCCAACATAGCATTGTTCTGCAACTTTCTAAAAAGTATCAAAAGGTTTGTGTGGTGGGCGATGACGCTCAAAGCATTTATTCCTTCCGTGGAGCAAATATTGATAATATATTGAAATTCACCAAACTATACCAGAATACACAGGTTTTTAAGCTGGAACAGAACTATCGTTCTACTAAAACGATTGTTTGTGCGGCCAATAGTCTGATTGAGAAAAACCGGGAACAAATACGCAAGGAGGTGTTTTCCGAGAAATCTCAAGGGGAGCCGATCGCGGTTTTTCAGGCATATTCTGATATGGAAGAAGGAGATATTGTTTCCAATAAAATAATGGAACTGCGCATGTCACAGCATTACAGCTATGATGATTTTGCTATTCTTTACCGCACCAATGCTCAATCGCGAATCTTTGAAGAAGCTTTGCGCAAACGCAATCTTCCTTACAAAATTTATGGAGGATTATCTTTTTACCAGCGCAAAGAAATTAAGGATGTGATAGCATACTTCCGTTTGGTGGTAAACCCTAATGATGAAGAAGCGTTCAAACGAATAATTAATTATCCGGCCAGGGGAATTGGAGATACAACCGTGGGCAAGATAATTGAAGCAGCAAATGCTAATTCTATTAGTTTATGGGAAGTATTGTGTAGCCCGCTGCAGTTTGGACTAAACATAAATAAAGGAACACATACCAAATTGCAGGGTTTCCGGGAGCTTATTGAGAACTTTTCACGCGTATTATCTGAAAGAAATGCATATGAAATGGCTACATCCATTGTGAAGGAAGCAGGTATTGTGAATGATATTTATCAGGATCGCACGCCCGAGAACCTTAGCAGACAGGAGAATATAGAGGAATTGGTTAATGGGATTCATGATTTCTGTGCAATGCGTGAAGAGGAAGGAAATGAAAACATCTCTCTTTCAGATTTCCTATCGGAGGTCTCTCTGTTATCTGATCAGGATACGGATAAATCGGGCGACGAGGCAAAGATTACTCTTATGACCATTCACTCTGCCAAAGGACTGGAATTTCGCAATGTTTTTGTTGTTGGAATGGAAGAAAATTTATTTCCAAGTAGCATGGCGGGAGATTCTCCAAGAGCGATGGAAGAGGAGAGAAGGCTTTTTTACGTAGCTATAACCCGGGCAGAGGATCATTGTTTTCTTTCTTTTGCCAAGATGCGTTTTCGTTATGGCAAAGTGGAATTTGCTAATCCAAGCCGATTCTTAAGTGATATTGATTCCTCTTTCTTGCGAATGCCACAGGAATCTGTATCAAACAGACACATAGATGAACAGCCTACCAGATTTAAAAGGGAACAAAATATTCGCTCTACACGTTCTTTGTTTAATTCCGAACAGGAAAAGCCAAAACAGACATTTACTAAAGTAACTGTTCCCCCCAATCTCACTAAAATGGAGAATGCTCAGCCGAAACCTTCTTCTGGAACACAAGTCACTGATTTGCAAACCGGACAACAGATTGAACATGAACGTTTTGGTATTGGCGAAGTTATAAATGTGGAAGGCAGTGGAGAGAACTTAAAAGCAACAGTAAAGTTTCGCAATGCGGGCGAGAAACAATTACTGCTTAAGTTTGCCCGTTTCAAGGTAATTTCCTAAGATAATTACCATTTAATTAATCAATAACATTAAGAAAAAAATAAAATGATAGACTTTAGTAAAGTGCCATCTCCTTGTTATGTGATGGAAGAAGATTTGCTGAGGAAAAACCTAAGTACTATAAAAAGTGTAGGCGAAAGGGCAGAAGTAGAGATTATTCTCGCTTTTAAATCTTTTGCTATGTGGAAGTCGTTTCCTATATTTCGTGAATATATTCACTGCTCCACAGCCAGTTCTCTTTATGAAGCCAGATTGGCATACGAAGAAATGGGTAGCAAGGCGCATACTTATTCTCCGGCTTACACGGAAGCTGATTTTCCTACTATAATGGATTGCAGCAGTCATATTTCGTTCAACTCATTTAGTCAGCTCGAACGTTTTTACCCGCAGGTAGAAGAAAAAGGAAAAGATATATCTTGTGGAATTCGTATCAATCCTGAATACTCGGAAGTAGAAACAGAGCTATATAATCCTTGTGCTCCCGGCACGCGGTTTGGCATAACTTCCGATTTGCTTCCCGAAACATTGCCAAAAGGGATAGAAGGATTTCATTGCCACACACATTGTGAATCAAGCTCTTTTGATTTGGAAAAGACACTGGAACATATTGAGGCACGATTCAGCAAATGGTTCTCGCAGATAAAATGGTTAAATCTGGGTGGCGGACATTTAATAACCCGTAAAGACTATGATACAGAACATTTGATTCAGTTACTGAAAAACTTTAAAGCCCGCTATCCTCATCTTCATGTAATTTTAGAACCTGGTTCTGCTTTTACATGGCAAACAGGAGTACTGGTATCTTCCATAGTGGATATTGTGGAGAATAAAGGAATAAAAACAGCAATTCTAGATGTGAGCTTCACCTGTCACATGCCCGATTGTCTTGAAATGCCTTATCAACCAGCTGTTAGCGGAGCAGTTTCAGAAGCTGTTCCGGGAAAATATATGTATCGTTTAGGAGGCAATAGCTGTTTAAGCGGAGACTATATGGGTAACTGGAGTTTTGATCACGAATTGAAGATTGGTGAAAGAATTATCTTTGAAGACATGATTCATTACACGATGGTGAAAACAAATATGTTCAATGGAATTCAACATCCAAGTATCGCGTTGTGGACATGCAATGACGAGCTAAATGTTTATAGGACTTTCTGTTACGAGGATTACCGTGATAGAATGAGTTAATGACTCTAAAATAAATGCAAAGGTTATGGTTAAAAAAGTATGCGAAACATTTGGTGTTTTAGAAAAAAGAGCTACTTTTGCAACCGCAATCGCGAAAGTAGCTCAGTTGGTAGAGCATAACCTTGCCAAGGTTAGGGTCGCGGGTCCGAGTCCCGTCTTTCGCTCAAAAGTTTGATGCGTCTAGCAACTTTTAGTTGCTGAATAATGCCCAGGTGGCGGAATGGTAGACGCGCTAGTTTCAGGTACTAGTGTTAGCAATGACGTGCAAGTTCGAGTCTTGTTCTGGGCACTGCAAAGACGCACCAAATTTTTTTATGTTGGAGAGGTGGCGGAATTGGTAGACGCGCTACTTTGAGGGGGTAGTGACAGTTATGTCGTGGGAGTTCGAGTCTCCTTCTCTTCACCATAAGACGAAACTTATTGTAACGCGAAAGTAGCTCAGTTGGTAGAGCATAACCTTGCCAAGGTTAGGGTCGCGGGTCCGAGTCCCGTCTTTCGCTCATATATTTATTATAGGCCTTTACTTGCTGGTTAAGGTCTTTATTGTTTTTGAGCAAAGTTATATTTGCGAAAGTAGCTCAGTTGGTAGAGCACAACCTTCCCAAGGTTGGGGTCGCGGGTTCGAATCCCGTCTTTCGCTCCAGGATAATAAAGCCCGTCGGTATGCAACCGCCGGGCTTTTCTTTTTAACGAAATCTAAAAAAGGAGGCTCACATGTTTATCTTATTATTGACTTATCAAAAACCGCTGGAAGAAGTAGACAAACACTTGGCAGCACACAAAGTTTATCTTGATAAAAACTATGTGGTAGGAAATTTCATAGCTTCGGGCAGAAGAAATCCTCGCATTGGCGGGGTTATTTTGTGTCGGGCATCACAGAAAGAAATAGTGGAGGAGCTGATAAAAGAAGATCCTTTCTATGCTTATGAGGTAGCAAAATACGAAATCTTAGAGTTTGAACCAACGAAGTTTACAGAAGGTTTTGATAGGTTCCTTTAATTTTTTATTCAATGATGCACTTAAATATACAGCATTAGGTTTTTATAGTAAAAGTCTGATGTATTGATATAAAAACAAAACTTGTGTTTTTGTTTTTATAACGAGACATTATTAAATCCTTGTACAGAAGATTGTATTCTTTTGTACAAAACAATTAATTCTTCTGTACAAAAGAATATATTGTTTTGTACAGGAGAATAAAAAACATAAAAGAGCTTTCAGGAAAGACCTCTCTTTAAATTATATATCTGCCTCTGGAAGTGCATAACTTTAGTGCAGCAATTATTTCTATTAAAATTTAACTTCTTCATCTAAAATGATTACTTTTGCGTTTCTAAAAGCAAAGAGTAAAATTTAAAAATACAATATAATGGCAAAGGAACTAAAAGGACTTACCAAACGTAGCGAAAACTATTCGCAATGGTACAATGAATTGGTAGTAAAAGCTGATTTGGCAGAAGCATCTGCCGTACGTGGATGTATGGTAATTAAGCCTTATGGATATGCAATCTGGGAAAAGATTCAACGTCAGCTGGATGACATGTTTAAGGAAACTGGACACGTAAATGCTTATTTTCCATTGTTGATACCAAAATCGTTTTTAAGTCGCGAAGCAGAACATGTGGAAGGATTTGCAAAGGAATGTGCTGTCGTTACTCACTACAGACTTAAAAATGCAGAAGATGGTTCGGGCGTAGTTGTTGACCCGGCCGCAAAACTGGAAGAAGAATTAATTATTCGTCCTACCTCAGAAACTATTATCTGGAACACTTATAAAAACTGGATTCAGTCTTATCGTGATCTTCCAATCTTGTGTAATCAATGGGCTAATGTATTTCGTTGGGAAATGCGTACCCGTTTATTCCTTCGTACAGCTGAATTTTTGTGGCAGGAAGGACATACAGCTCACGCAACACGTGAGGAAGCAGAAGAAGAAGCACTGAAAATGCTGAATGTATACTCTGATTTTGCACAAGACTTCATGGCTATGCCTGTTGTGAAAGGTGTTAAATCTGCAAACGAACGTTTTGCCGGCGCCTTGGATACTTATACAATTGAGGCGATGATGCAGGACGGTAAGGCTTTACAGTCGGGCACATCTCACTTCCTTGGACAGAATTTTGCTAAAGCATTTGATGTTCAGTTTGTAAATAAGAACAATGAAATGGAATATGTATGGGCTACTTCATGGGGAGTTTCTACACGTTTGATGGGTGCTCTGATTATGACACACTCCGATGATAACGGTTTAGTTCTTCCTCCTAAATTGGCTCCATTCCAGGTAGTTATCGTTCCAATTTATAAAAATGATGAACAGCTTAATGCCATTAATGAAAAAGTTGCCGACATTACAGCAAAACTAAAAGCATTAGGCATTTCATTTAAATATGATAATTCTGATAACAAACGCCCCGGATTCAAATTTGCTGATTATGAATTAAGAGGTGTTCCTGTTCGCCTGGTAATGGGCGCGCGCGATTTAGAGAATAACACAGTAGAAGTTATGCGTCGCGATACTTTGGAGAAAGAAACCGTATCATGCGATAATATTGAAAATTACGTAAAAGATTTGCTGGATGCTATTCAGGCTAATATCTTTAAGAAAGCATATGATTTCCGTGAAGCTAAGACTATCTCTGTTGATTCTTATGAAGAATTTAAAGAAAAGATAGAAGAAGGTGGCTTTATCCTGGCTCATTGGGATGGAACAACTGAAACTGAAGAGCGTATTAAAGAAGAAACTAAAGCAACCATTCGTTGCATTCCGTTTGATGGAGATAAAACTCCTGGAACATGTATGGTTACAGGAAAACCTTCTGCTTGCAGGGTAGTGTTTGCTCGTTCTTATTAATATAAAATGGGTAAAATTCGCTTTGCAGTTATAGGGCAGGGGCACATTGGCAAAAGACATGCTGAGATGATTCGTCGCAATTCGCTGGCGGAACTGGTAGCGGTATGTGATATTCTTTCAAAAGAAGAGTTAGGCATTACTGATATTTCCGAAACCTTTTATACTTCCATAGACAATTTATTGGCTAAAGAGGTTGATATTGATGTAGTTAATATTTGTGTACCTAACGGTCTTCATGCAGAGTTTGCTTTGAAAGCCCTTGATTCTAAAAAGCATGTAGTCATTGAAAAACCGATGGCTCTTTCAAAATGGGATGCCGAGCAAGTATTATCCAGAAGTCTGGAGGTGGGGTGTCATGTGTTTTGCGTAATGCAGAATCGCTATTCTCCTCCTTCGGTTTGGTTAAAGGATATAGTTGAAAGTGGGATTTTAGGCCCAATTTATTCGGTTCAGCTTAACTGTTTCTGGAATCGTGATGAACGATATTATAAAGCGGGTAACTGGCATGGTGATGCTCAAATGGATGGTGGAACTTTATACACTCAATTCTCACATTTTGTGGATATTATGTATTGGTTGTTTGGCGATATAACCAATATAAAAGGATCTTTTCACGACTTCAATCATCAGTATTTGACGGCTTTTGAAGATAGCGGCACGGTTCTTTTTGATTTTATAAAAGGAGGGGCGGGGTGTCTGAATTACTCTACCGCGGTTTGGGATAAGAATCTGGAAAGCAGCTTAACAATTGTAGCACAGAACGGTTCCATAAAAGTGGCCGGTCAATACATGAATGAAGTGGAATACTGCCGCATCAAAGATTATGTGATGCCGGAGTTGGCTCCGTCTAATCCACCAAATGATTATGGCGCCTATAAAGGTTCTGCTCAAAATCATCATTATGTGATTCAAAATGTAATTGATAAGTTGTGCGGTAATGCTTTAATTGCCACAAACGCACTGGATGGACTTAAAGTAGTAGATATTATTGAAAGAATATATAAAGAAAGGGATGCTCAATAGAGCATCCCTTTTTAATTCTACCCTTTGTTAAAAGAATAGTTATCTGTTTCTTTTTAGAATTGGAAGAAATTTTTAGCATTATTGTAGCTAATATCTTCTATCATCTTACCAATGAATTGCATTTCAGAAGCAGGCAGTTCTCCGTTTTCTACATCACGTGCTACTAAATTACAAAGTGTACGACGGAAATATTCGTGACGAGGATATGACATGAAACTACGTGAATCAGTAAGCATACCAACAAAACGACTCAATAAACCAAGAACGGAAAGCGCATTCATTTGTTTTTCCATTCCGTCTTTCTGATCAAGGAACCACCATCCTGAGCCAAACTGAATTTTTCCAGCAATTTCACCATCCTGGAAGTTACCAAGCATAGTTGCAATTACCTCATTAGCACAAGGGTTCAAGTTATAAAGGATAGTTTTAGTTAGTTTGCCATTGTAGTCGAGACGATTTAAGAACTTAGACATAGCCTTAGCAGTATTGAATTCACCAATAGAGTCAAAACCGGTATCAGGACCTAATTTCTCAAACATACGTGTGTTGTTATTACGAATTGCTCCATAATGGAATTGTTGAGTCCATCCTTTTTCCCAATCCATTTCACCAAAAACAACAAGCATAGCCGATTTGAACTTCAGAATTTCTTCTTTGCTCAATGCTGTTCCACCGTAAACCTTGTTAAATATAGCTTTGATCTCAGCGTCAGTATAATCTTCTGCATAGAATTCTTCAATACCGTGGTCTGATAACTTACAACCTTGACTGGCAAAGAAATCATGACGTACTTTTAATGCAGCAACAACATCTTCAAATACATTGATTGCAACGCCACTAACTTCAGCTAATTTTTCAATGTATGCACGGAAATCAGCAGGAACTTCAACTGCCATAGCCTTATCAGGACGCCATGTTGGCAACATTTTAGTAGCAAAGCCACTGTTCTTAGTAGCAATGTGATACTCTAATGAATCGATAGGATCATCAGTAGTACAAACTGCTTCCACATTATAGCGAGTCATCATTCCACGAGCTGAATATTCAGGTAAAGCAAGTTTCTCATTACATTCATCAAAAATCTCACGAGCAGTATCCTTATTCAGAATCTTATTGATACCAAAAGCTGTTTTAAGTTCCAGGTGAGTCCAGTGATAAAGAGGATTTCTCATTGTATAAGGAACGGTTTCTGCCCATTTCTCAAACTTTTCCCAGTCAGAAGTATCTGCGCCAGTGCAAAAACGTTCGTCAACACCATTAGTACGCATAGCACGCCATTTATAGTGGTCTCCGCCTAACCATATTTCCGTTAAAGAACGAAACTTGTGGTCGTCAGCAACCATTTTAGGAACTAAATGACAATGATAGTCAATGATAGGCATTTTTGCCGCATGTTCATGATACAATTCTTGTGCTGTTTTTGTTTGCAACAAGAAGTTTTCATCCATAAAATTCTTCATTTAATTAGTGCGTTTAAGTAATTAAAATTGTTACTACTATATTATAGATAGATATAATGCTAATTATTAGATTAATAAACCCCATTCCAATTTTAGATTTATTAACCGTTATCGCACACGAAATTAGAAATTTAATTTGAAATAGCAAAATTATTCGTATATTTGCGCATATTATTTATGATATTTAAACTGTTATCGAACACGAATATTATTTTGTAACCATTTAAAGAGAATCTGTCTTTTTATAGTGAAAGTTGATTCATCTATTAATTGGTACTTACGAACTTTATAATTTTATAAAAATGAAAGAATTAAACAGAAAAAATGTTCAGGCAAACAAGTATCCTGAACGTATCATTCAATTTGGTGAAGGTAATTTCTTGCGCGCATTTGTAGATTGGATCGTTTATAACATGAATCAAAAGGCCGATTTCAATAGCAGTGTTGTTGTTGTACAACCAATTGAAAAAGGTATGATTGATATGCTTAATGCTCAAGACTGTCTTTATCACCTTAATCTTCAAGGATTAGACAAGGGTGAAGAAGTTAATAGCATTGAAATGATTGATGTTATCAGCCGTGCACTGAATCCTTATACTCAGAATGATGAGTTTATGAAATTGGCTGAGAATCCTGAAATGCGTTTTGTTATTTCTAACACAACTGAAGCAGGTATCGCTTTTGATCCTTCATGTAAATTGAATGATGCACCAGCTTCTTCTTATCCAGGAAAGTTGACTCAGTTATTGTACCACCGTTTCAAAACATTCAACGGAGCTGCCGATAAGGGATTGATCATCTTCCCATGTGAATTGATCTTCTTGAATGGCAAGGAATTAAAGAAATGTATTGGTCAATACATCGATCTTTGGAATCTTGGCGAAGAATTTAAAACTTGGTTCGAAACAGCTTGTGGCGTATATTGTACTTTGGTTGACCGTATTGTACCGGGTTATCCTCGTGCTACAATCAATGAAATTCTTGATAAAATTCAATTGGAAGACAAAATGGTTGTTCAGGCAGAAATTTTCCACTTGTGGGTAATTGAAGCTCCTCAATCAATTGCTAAAGAATTCCCTGCTGATAAGGCTGGTTTGAATGTATTGTTTGTTCCTTCTGAAGCTCCTTACCACGAAAGAAAGGTTACTTTATTGAATGGCCCTCACACAGTTCTTTCTCCGGTAGGTTACCTTTCGGGTTTGAATACTGTTAGAGAATGTTGCGAAGATGCTGTTATCGGTAAATTCGTTCATAAAGTAATGTTCGAAGAATTACTCGAAACATTGAACTTACCAAAAGATGAACTTGAGAAATTTGGTAAAGACGTTATGGAACGCTTCTGCAATCCTTTCGTTAAACACTTTGTTACTTCAATCATGCTTAACTCATTCCCTAAGTTCAAAACTCGTGACCTTCCAGGTATGAAAACTTATTTGGAACGCAAAGGCGAACTTCCAGCAGGTATCGTTCTTGGTTTAGCCGGAATCATTACTTATTACAAAGGAGGAAAACGTGGTGAAGATACTATCGTTCCTAATGACGATCAGGCAATCATCGATTTACTTGCTAAACTTTGGGCAACCGGATGCACTAAAACAGTTGCTGAAGGTGTTTTAGCTTCTGAAATGATTTGGGGAGAAGATTTGAATGCTGTTTCTGGATTAACAGAAAAAGTAATTGGATACTTAAATTCAATTCAGGAAAAAGGTATGCTTGAAACTGTAAAGGGCATTATCTAAATAAAATATTACCAGACTATAATAAGCGGCTTACTCTGCATTTTTGCAGTTGTAAGCCGCTTATTTTGTAATATTGGTTCTTTGATCCATAATAAATTCAGAAAATGAAAACATGTTTAAGATTTTAAACTCCAAGAGTAATATAGTTAGTTTCATAATGAAATAAATAGCCTAGAGCATTAAAGAATGAATAACTGTAACTACTCAGTTATCCTAAAATCAGGACGACTCAAATCAAACAAAAATCAATCGCGCATCTCACGCATCTCTCGAAAATTGAAGTTAAACTATTAATAACCAGTAGAATAAAAGGTGCGTGACAGGTGCGTAGAAGCCGCGCTATTGTAAAAGTACACGCAATATGTTTACAAGTACTTGATTTTAAACGATATGCGTAATAATGTCAAACATAATACAAGTTGTATTGTTATGGATATTAATAATTTAATATAGTTAAGTAGCTACAAGAATGGGGTGATAAAATAAAAAACAGTAAAAATGATTGTATAATCCCAATTTTACCGTATATTTGCACTCAGTTTTTCTCATATTTATGAAAATAAAGGAAATAGTAAGCGCCCTTGAAAGGTTCGCGCCTCTGCCTTTGCAAGACGGTTTTGATAATGCCGGATTACAAATTGGGCTGACAGAAGCGGAAACAACAGGGGCTTTGTTGTGTCTTGACGTTACTGAATCTGTTATAGATGAAGCAATTACGTTGGGATACAATCTTGTAATATCACATCATCCACTTATTTTTAAAGGATATAAGTCAATCACAGGAAAAGATTATGTGGAGCGCTGTATCCTGAAAGCAATTAAAAATGATATTGTGATTTATTCTGCACACACAAACCTGGATAATGCACCTGGAGGTGTAAATTTTAAAATTGCAGAAAAAATAGGCTTAAGCAATGTACGCATCCTTTCTTGTAAAGAAGACTCCCTGCTAAAACTGATTACTTTTGTGCCTGTAGAGCATACTGAAAAAGTACGGCATGCTTTGTTTAATGCTGGCTGTGGAAACATAGGGAACTATGATTCATGTAGTTACAATCTGGAAGGAGAGGGGACTTTCCGCGCCCAAGAAGGAGCAAATCCTTTTTGTGGGAAAATAGGAGAACTACATACGGAAAAGGAAATTCGTATTGAAACGATTCTTCCTTCTTTTAAAAAGAATGCTGTGATGCGAGCATTAATGGCTGCACACCCTTACGAGGAACCTGCATTTGATTTTTATCCGTTAAAGAATTCCTGGTCACAAGCCGGAGCCGGAGTTGTTGGAGAATTAAAAAGCCCTGAAACGGAACTTGATTTTCTGAAGCGAATAAAGAAAACATTTGAAGTAGGATGCATTAAACATAATAAGCTAACCGGCAGACTGATAAGTAAAGTTGCATTATGCGGAGGGGCAGGGGCATTCCTTCTTTCCGAGGCAATTAACTGTGATGCTGATGTTTTCATCACAGGAGAAATTCGGTATCATGATTATTTTGGTCACGAAAACGACATTCTAATGGCTGAAATAGGTCATTACGAAAGCGAACAATATACAAAAGAGATTTTCTATTCATTATTAAGGGATTTATTTCCTAATTTTCTAATCCAATTTAGTAAAATAAATACCAATCCCATAAAATATTTATAATAATATGGCTAAAGAAGCAAAAAACGAACCGAAAGAATTGACGGTAGAGCAAAAGCTAAAAGCGTTGTATCAACTGCAAACAATGCTCTCAGAGATTGATAAGATTAAAACACTAAGAGGTGAACTTCCTCTTGAAGTGCAGGATCTGGAAGATGAAGTTGCCGGTTTGAATACTCGTATTGAAAAAATCAAAGCAGAAATCAGTGAACTAAAGTCTGCTATTGCTGCAAAGAAAATTGAAATTGAATCAGCAAAAGCATCTGTTGAAAAGTACAAATCTCAGCAAGAAAACGTTCGTAATAATCGTGAGTTCGATTTTTTATCTAAAGAAATTGAATTCCAGACTCTGGAAATTGAACTTTGCGATAAAAGAATAAAAGAATTTGCGGTTGAAGAAAAGGCTAAAAGCGAAGAAGTTGTTATTAGTGCTGAAGCTTTAGAAGAAAGACAAAAAGACTTAACTGTAAAAAAAGGCGAGCTTGAAGAAATTGTTTCTGAAACTAAGCAAGAAGAAGAAAAACTAAGAGAAAAAGCTAAAGTACTTGAAACAACAATTGAACCTCGTTTGCTTCAAGCTTTTAAACGTATCCGTAAGAATTCTCGTAATGGTTTGGGTGTTGTTTATGTGCAACGTGATGCTTGTGGAGGTTGTTTTAACAAGATTCCACCTCAGAGACAGTTGGATATCCGCATGCGTAAAAAAATTATCGTATGTGAATATTGCGGTCGTGTATTGATTGATCCAGAGTTGGCTGGAGTAGAAATAGAACATCCTTCTTTAAAATAATAGCACATTTAAGTGTTTCTAAGGCGGGTCTTTGCGGAAATAAATATTCTTAGCAAAATAATTATCAAGAGAGAGAATTTAATCGATTCTCTCTCTTGTTTTTAGAGGATGTTAAAAAGTATAGCTGGTCTCTTTTTTGTGCTGTGTATGATTAATAACTAAAAGGTACAAGTCCTTTATGGGGTTATGTAGTTGCTAACCATTAGTAAGAGCAAGGATGTAGACCGTGAGGCGAATCCGAAAGAAGCTGGCGGCAAAGTTCCGGCCAGATAGATGCGAACATCATTAGGCTCCAAGCCCTAGAATGTAGTGGAATAGTATTCTTGTTCCATTTTTATTTGTTCGAAGACAGCTTCCTGTCTACCTGTTTACTCCGATGTTCTGGTTCCTTGGATTCAGACTTTTGTAAAAAGGAAGAAGATGTCTTTTTAGATACTTTGTCTTAAAGAAGATTATAATCAGGAATGTCTTCTAAAAAAACATATGTTTGATTGACGTAATCCATCTTACAACAGTAATGGTTAATGCCATTACTTACAATTAAATAGTCAACTTTTAGCACAAAGTTATAATTTGTAATTTGGTTAAAGACAGCTTGGGTTATCTCAATCTGCGGAGCTTTATATTCAATAATCATCCTGGCTGAAAGATCGCGTTTATAAAGTACTGTGTCACAACGTTTTTTTGTTCCGTTTAAATTCAAAAGCACTTCATTTGCCATTAATGCAGATGGGTAGCCTTTATGAATAATCAGGAAGTGAATAAAATGCTGACGCACCCATTCTTCGGGGGTAAGGGCAACGTACCGCTTCCTTATTATATCAAAAATAACTTTTTTCCCCTCACGTATTGCTATTTTAGTTTCGTATTTTGGTAGGTTTAACAATAACATTTATTAAATTTGTAGTTTAAAAAATAAATACATTTTATAAGAAACACAAATTTAGCAGATAATAATGAAAACGAAGCAAGAAATAGTGGAAAATTGGCTTCCTCGTTACACAAAACGACCGTTGGAAGATTTCGGAGAATACATTCTGTTGACAAACTTCAATAAATATGTAGAAATATTTGCTGAACAATTTAATGTTCCGGTTTTAGGTAAAGATGCAAACATGACATCAGCAAGTGCAGAAGGAATTACTATTATTAACTTTGGAATGGGAAGTCCAAATGCAGCAATTATTATGGATCTGCTTGGAGCCATACACCCTAAAGCTTGCCTCTTTCTTGGAAAATGCGGAGGTATTGACAAGAAAAACAAACTTGGAGATTTAATTCTTCCTATTGCTGCAATTAGAGGTGAGGGTACTTCTAACGATTACTTTCCTCCCGAAGTTCCGGCTTTGCCAGCATTTATGTTGCAACGTGCTGTTTCTTCGTCTATTCGTGATTATGCCCGTGACTACTGGACTGGAACAGTTTATACAACAAACAGAAGAATTTGGGAACATGATGAGGAATTTAAAGATTATCTCCTAAAAACCCGTGCAATGGCTGTGGATATGGAGACTGCAACTCTTTTTACTACCGGATTTGCTAACCACATTCCAACTGGGGCACTGCTTTTGGTTTCAGATCAACCAATGACTCCGGAAGGAATAAAAACAGATAAGAGTGATAACATGGTTACACGAAACTATGTTCATGAACATGTGGAAATAGGGATTGCATCACTTAAAATGATTATTGATCAAAAGAAGACTGTCAAACACCTAAAATTTGATAGATAACTAACGCAAATAAATGGCAAAAAAAGAATTCACATACGAAGATATCATTAAGGAGATTAAAGCAAAACAATATAAGCCCATTTATTATTTAATGGGAGATGAGCCTTATTATATTGATTTGATTTCTGATTATATTACTCAAAATGTTCTTACTGAAATAGAAAAGGAGTTCAATCTTACTGTAGTATATGGTGCCGATGTAGATGTTGCAACAATAATAAACGCTGCAAAACGGTATCCAATGATGTCCGAATATCAGGTGGTTATTGTAAAAGAAGCTCAAAATATTAAAAATATAGATGAACTTTCATACTATCTTCAAAAGCCGTTGAATTCTACTATACTGGTTATTTGTCATAAACATGGCACTCTTGACAGACGAAAAAAACTAGCTACAGAAGTTGAGAAAAAAGGAGTTCTTTTTGATTCTAAAAAATTAAAAGATTCAATGCTTCCTGGTTTCATTTCTTCCTACCTAAAACGAAAAGGAATTGATATTGAACAAAAGTCATCAGCAATGATAGCTGACTTTGTTGGAGCAGATTTAAGTAGGCTAACCGGTGAACTTGAAAAATTAGTCATCACACTTCCTGCCGGGCAAAAGCGTGTAACGCCGGAACAAATAGAGAAGAATATTGGAATAAGCAAAGACTATAATAACTTTGAGTTGAAAAATGCATTAATAGAAAAGGATGTGTTTAAGGCAAATCAAATAATAAAATATTTTGCTGAAAATCCAAAAACAAATCCTATTCAGGTTACGCTGTCGCTGCTATTTAATTTTTACTCAAATTTAATGCTTGCTTATTATGCTCCCGAAAAATCAGAACAAGGGATAGCTCAGCAATTAGGATTAAAGACAACTTGGCAATCAAAAGATTATTTAACGGCAATGCGAAAATATAATGGGGTGAAAGTTATGCAGATTATAAGTGAGATAAGAAATTGTGACGCAAAATCAAAAGGAGTAGGAAATAGTTCTTCCAATGATGGAGAACTACTTCGCGAATTAGTGTATAATATTTTGCATTAATAATACTATCATCTATATTATAGAAGCCTTCATTTATGAAGGCTTTTTTTATTTTATAAAGCAATCTCATAATAGAAAGTAGATAAGATTGCTCTTCACCTTTTCTCAGAAATGAAAATGGCTTTCTCTGTAAATGTGGTTCTTTGTCAAATTAGATGAAGCGATATAGCTGGTTTAAGAATGAAAGAAT
Organism: Bacteroidaceae bacterium; assembly: GCA_963667395.2. Taxonomy (GTDB): domain Bacteria; phylum Bacteroidota; class Bacteroidia; order Bacteroidales; family Bacteroidaceae; genus Bacteroides. The sequence continues at coordinate 967,440 of CAXXJL010000001.1, read as the reverse complement.
ACATTTTAATCAATTAATAAACCGATCTGGTTTATGATAGGCATGAATAAAACTGTTGATTCAATTTTTTCAAAAAAACTCCGAATTTTAATTTGCATACTACACTAAATTTAGGAATTATAAAATAGAACCTCCTTTATATTGAATAAGTAATATCAAAACAACAGCCCCGTCTGAATTATATATTTGATAAAGTAGAAAAGGAACCAATCTTTTAACTAATTTGGAAAATGCTGTAAATATAGGCAATTATTAAAAATATTTGCTAGAATGAATCAAATTAGAAAGCATTAAAAAGGTATATAGCATTGTATTACAGGTTTTTACACCATATTTAGGCTCATTAGAATCGATTATTTATCTTTTTGCACATATTGGTGCACAAATTCTTCAAGCATTCCTATTTAGACAGAGACAATTGTTAATCAATCCAAATTAATGGTACGAGTATATTTATAACGAAGAGTACAATTTACAAAAGTGAATATTATTGTAAAAATAGCTAGTATACACAAATGTAACTTATGCATTCTTGTGAATTAATAGAAACATATGTCTTTATTAATGTCAGATAAACATTAGTAATCACTAATGTTACAAATAAAAACAAGTTATATTTTATTTTGTTTAATGGCCATTTGTCCTTGTTATTTATAGACTTAAATGCAAATATATCAGATATATATGATTTATTAATGAATTAAAAATACAGATTAGGCGAAATTTATGTAATAACATTTGTGATTACAAATGGCTTCCTATTTATAGCAAAGTATAAAGACTTAATTATAAGATATTTATAATAATATAATTAAAGTTAAACTTATAGATATATTTCCCTTGTGATTAGTAGTATTTGGTTAGTTAAACACAATTGTGTATTATAAGGTACTATTGTAAATGTGTCATTTGTACAATTGTTATTTGCATATGTGAATTATTATATTTACATTTGTGGAATCATTGTTTACAATTAGTATTTCACATTTATACACTCAAAAAGACTCAAAGATGAAAGATAGAATTGAAGCTATCATGAGAAGAGAACATTTGACTCCTTCTTCATTTGCTGAAAGCATAGAAATTCAGCGTTCTACATTAACCCATATTTTGCGCGGTAGAAATAATCCAAGCCTGGATGTAGTTATGAAAATTCATCAGCGATATAAATACGTAAATTTAGATTGGTTACTTTACGGAAATGGAAATATGGTAAACCAGGAAAACACACTAGACGAATTTCAGGGCACTTTGTTTGACGAGAATGCAGAAAATACGTCCAATCCCTCAACCGACTTAGAATATCGCAAGGAAATTGCATCTAAATCCCCCGAAATTGCCTCTAAAGAGCCTATTAAAGAGGAAGTTAGGTACATTGAAAGACCTCCAAGGAAAATAACTGAAATAAGAATTTTTTTTGATGATAATACATTTGAAATCTTTAAAGGTGAAAAATTGCCGTTTCAATAAATATATTAAAGACAGTAAAACATAAATTGGACAAAATGGAGTATCTTTGTCGCCTGAACGAGAATTATTCCTATTCATGAAAAAATTTATTTTAGATTTAACGGTTACTGCCAACATACAGTTAAATGCTAGCTATGTGTTGATCAAGATGACCTCCGAGGAGACATTGCCTGAAATGGTTCCCGGACAATTTGCAGAGATAAGAGTAGATGGATCACCTACTACCTTCCTTCGTCGGCCTATTTCAATTAATTATGTAGATAGAGTAAACAATGAAGTTTGGTTTCTTATACAATTAGTTGGAGATGGTACACGTACTTTAGCAAAACTAGCCAAAGGAGACATTGTAAATGTGATTTTACCCCTGGGAAATGGTTTTTCTATCCCACAAGAACCTTCTGATAAGCTTTTACTCATAGGTGGAGGCGTTGGAACAGCCCCTCTGCTTTATTTAGGAGAGATCTTACGGGCTTACAACTGTAAACCAACCTTCCTGTTAGGTGCACGCTCTGAAAGCGATTTACTTCAATTAGAGGACTTTGCAAAGATTGGAGACGTATATACTACCACAGAAGACGGCAGTGCCGGAGAAAAAGGCTATGTTACCCAACATTCTGTATTAAATAAGCAGCAATTTGACCAAATATACACCTGTGGTCCTAAACCCATGATGATGGCTGTAGCTAAATATGCCAAAGCAAATAACATTGAATGTGAAGTTTCTCTTGAAAATAATATGGCATGTGGCGTAGGCGCTTGCTTATGCTGTGTAGAAAATACTGTAGACGAAGGTCACATTTGTGTGTGTACAGAAGGACCTGTTTTTAATATAAAGAAGTTGTTATGGCAGATTTAAGTGTAAATATAGGTGAATTAGAAATGAAGAATCCGGTGATGACGGCATCGGGTACATTTGGATACGGAGAAGAGTACGAAGACTTTATTGATATTGCGCGAATAGGTGGTATAATTGTAAAAGGTACAACTCTTCACAAACGTGAAGGAAACCCATATCCGCGTATGGCAGAGACTCCTTCGGGCATGTTAAATGCTGTGGGACTGCAGAATAAGGGTGTAGATTACTTCGTTGAGCACATTTATCCCAAGATTAAAGACACAGATACTAACGTAATCGTTAATGTTTCTGGATCAGCTATAGAAGATTACGTAAAAACAGCAGAAATCATCAATGAACTTGTAAAAATACCTGCTATAGAACTTAATATTTCGTGCCCTAATGTAAAGCAAGGAGGAATGGCTTTTGGAGTCTCTTCTAAAGGGGCTTGTGATGTAATTAGCGCCGTTCGTTCTGTTTATAAAAAGACTCTTATCGTAAAATTATCACCTAATGTTACAGACATTACCGAGATTGCCCGGGCTGCCGAAGCTTCAGGCGCAGATAGTGTCTCATTAATTAATACTATATTAGGAATGGCAATTGATGCAGAAAAACGTTGTCCACTATTGTCCACTGTTACAGGTGGATTGAGCGGACCTGCTGTGAAACCAATTGCTTTACGCATGGTGTGGCAAGTTGCTAGAGCTGTAAATATTCCTGTAATTGGCCTTGGTGGTATAATGGACTGGAAAGATGCTGTGGAATTTATGCTTGCAGGGGCAACTGCAGTGCAAATTGGTACAGCCAACTTTATTGATCCTGCTGTTACTGTTAAAGTGATTGATGGTATAAATAATTACTGCGACAGACACGGCTATTCTTCTGTAAAAGATATCATTGGTGCTTTGGATCTTTAATCTGGTTATTAAACAAACTTTCATTGAATACTAAATAAATGTTTGCCGGGCATTAAGATATTCCTTAGGCTCATCTTCTTAAATAGAAGTAGAGTAAACACTAAAAAGGTGTACACTATAATTTATATTAGTGTACACCTTTTTAGTGTTTACTCTACAGCATAAGATAAATAAGTCCTTTAAAAATCTCTTAGGTCCCTATAAGAATTACTTAAGTATATGAAATATTTTGATTAACCACTTATTCCAATAAGTCAGGTCTCAGGCGTTTGGTTCTTTCAATTGATTGCGTAAGTTCCCATTCTGCTATTTTTGCTTCGTGACCTGAAAGTAAAATATCCGGAACCTTCCACCCATTATAATCTGCCGGCCTTGTATAAACCGGAGCAGCCAGAAGGTTATCCTGGAAAGAATCAGAAAGAGCTGATTGTTCATCGGAAATAACACCAGGAATAATGCGAATGATAGCATCTGCCATTATGGCCGCAGCTAATTCGCCCCCTGTCAAAACATAATCTCCTATGCTAATTTCCTTTGTTATGAGGTGTTCCCGGATTCTATAATCAATTCCTTTGAAATGCCCGCAAAGAATAATCAGGTTATTGGTTAAGGATAGGGTATTTGCCATCTTTTGATCAAACTTTTCACCGTCGGGAGTGGTAAAAATCACCTCATCATACTCTCTTTCTGCCTTTAAAGAATTTATACATCTTTCAATAGGCTCAATTTTCATTACCATCCCGGCGCAACCACCAAACGGATAATCGTCTACTTTGTGATGTTTGTCTGTGGTGTAATCACGAAGATTATGAATATGAATCTCGGCAAGTCCTTTATTCTGAGCCCTTTTTAGAATGGAACAATTGAAGAATCCTTCAATCATCTCGGGTAAAACTGTAATTATGTCAATACGCATAGCTCTATTTTTTTGCAAAAATACAAATAATTATGCTTGGTCATGGCAGATATTCATGAAGAAAATACGTATTTTTGTCCAAAACAATCCGAAAATATGACTGCAAAGGAAAAAATAGACCAATTGCGTGCTGAACTACATCGCCATAACCATAATTATTATGTATTGAGCTCTCCCAAAATATCCGATATGGAATTTGATAAGTTGCTGAAAGAACTTCAGGAACTAGAGGAACAATACCCTGAATATTACGATGAAAATTCGCCAACAATGCGGGTGGGAAGCGATATTAGCAAGAACTTCACCCAAGTTGCTCACAAATATCCAATGCTTTCATTGGGAAATACGTATTCGGAAGCTGAAGTTACTGATTTTTATGAACGTGTGCGTAAATCATTAAATGAAGATTTTGAAATCTGCTGCGAGATAAAGTTTGATGGCACCTCTATTTCGCTGACTTATGTAGACGGGCAACTTATAAAAGCTGTAACCAGAGGTGACGGTGAAAAAGGCGATGATGTGACAGATAACGTTAAGACTATCAAAACAATACCTTTAGTTCTTCACGGGAATGACTACCCCCTGGAGTTTGAAATTAGAGGAGAGATTTTGCTTCCTTGGTCGGTTTTTGATGATTTGAACCGTGAAAAAGAAGAACGTGAGGAGCCACTCTTTGCCAATCCTAGGAATGCAGCGTCGGGAACACTAAAGTTGCAAAATTCGTCCGTTGTAGCTTCCAGAAAACTGGATGCATACCTTTATTATTTGTTAGGTGAGAATCTGCCTTGTGATGGTCATTATGAGAATCTCCAAGCCGCAGAACGGTGGGGGTTTAAGATTTCGGACGCAATCCGTAAATGCAAAACACTGCAGGAAGTGTTTGATTTTATCAAATACTGGGATGCAGAACGTAAAAATCTTCCGGTTGCTTCCGATGGTATTGTATTGAAGGTTAACTCTTTGCGCCAACAAATGACATTGGGATATACGGCTAAATCGCCCCGTTGGGCTATAGCCTATAAATTTCAAGCCGAGCAAGCCTTAACCCGTCTCAATGAAGTAACCTTTCAGGTAGGGCGAACAGGCGCGGTAACCCCGGTAGCTAATCTGGATCCCGTTCAACTTTCAGGAACCGTTGTAAAACGTGCATCACTTCACAACGCAGATATTATTGAAGGCCTTGATCTTCACATTGGCGACATGGTTTACGTTGAAAAAGGTGGAGAAATTATTCCTAAAATTACCGGAGTAGATAAAAATGCACGCTTTATGATCGGTGGAAAGGTGAAATTTATCACTAATTGCCCCGAATGTGGCTCAAAACTAATCCGTTATGAAGGTGAAGCTGCGCACTATTGTCCAAATGAAAATGCTTGTCCTCCTCAGATTAAAGGAAAGATAGAGCATTTTATCAGCCGAAAAGCCATGAATATTGATGGATTAGGTCCTGAAACAGTTGATTTATTCTATAGACTGGGGTTGGTAAGTTCGCCGGCCGATCTATATTCACTGACAATGGATCAAATTAAAGGTCTTGATAGAATGGGTGAAAAATCTGCCGAAAATATAGTGATTGGGATTCAATCCTCTAAAAATGTGCCATTTGAACGAGTTATTTTTGCTCTGGGTATTCGTTTTGTTGGAGAAACTGTAGCCAAGAAAATTGCCAGATCCTTCGGCTCCATTGAAGAGTTGGAGCAAGCAACACTGGAAACCCTTGTACAAGTAGACGAAATTGGAGAAAAAATAGCACAAAGCATTGTGAATTATTTCTCAGACGAAAAGAACATTTTATTAGTCAACAGACTTAAAGAAGCCGGACTTCAATTTACCCGTTCTGAAGAGCACGAACAACTTAGTGAAAAGCTTAAGGGACTTTCTATAGTAATAAGCGGAGTTTTTACACACCACTCCCGTGATGAATATAAAGATATGATTGAAAAAAATGGTGGAAAGAATGTAGGCTCCATTTCTTCAAAGACAAGTTTTATTCTTGCCGGCGAAAATATGGGCCCCAGTAAACTGGAAAAAGCCAGTAAACTGGGTATACGTATTGTAAACGAAGAGGAATTTTTAAAGCAAATATTGTAACCATTTAACACGAAATAAATAATTTTCATCACTTGTGTATAGTAAAAATAGAAAATATTCGTACTTTTGCACCATAAATACCTTTAGATTATAATAACACTTATGATACAGTCAAAATTAAGAGGTATGGGCGTAGCATTTATTACCCCATTCAAAGAAGACGAAAACGTTGATTATGAAGCAATCATCAGATTGGTAGATTATCAACTTCAAAACGGAACAGATTTTCTGGTTATTTTGGCAACTACCGCCGAAACAGCAACTCTATCATCCGAAGAAAAGATTAAGATTCAAAAATTGATCATAGAGCGTGTTAATGGTCAGATTCCAATTGTCTTAGGCGTTGGAGGAAATAATACCCGAGCCGTTGTCGAAACTCTTAAGAATGACGATTTTACCGGAATAGATGCAATTCTATCTGTTGTGCCTTATTATAACAAGCCATCTCAAGAAGGCATTTACCAGCACTTTAAAGCTATTTCAAATGCAACTGAACTACCTGTTATATTATATAATGTTCCAGGGCGTACGGGCGTAAATATGACTGCTGAAACGACTCTTCGTTTAGCTCGTGACTTTAAGAACATTGTAGCTATCAAGGAAGCCTCGGGAAATATCACCCAGATGGATGATATTATTAAAAACAAGCCTAAAGACTTTAATGTTCTTTCGGGTGACGACGGTATTACTTTCCCTTTGATTACCCTCGGTGCTGTTGGCGTAATTTCCGTTATTGGCAACGCTTTCCCTCGTGAGTTTAGTAGAATGACTCGTTTGGCCCTGGCTGGCGATTATGCAAATGCGCTATCTATTCATCATAAATTCACTGAATTATTTGATTTGCTTTTTGTGGATGGTAATCCTGCGGGAGTAAAATCCATGTTAAATGCCATGGGTATGATTGAGAATAAGCTTCGCCTGCCGCTTGTACCTACCCGTATTACTACATTTGAAAAAATTCGTGCGGTATTGAATGAACTTAATATTAAGTGCTAAATAGTGATAGATGCCTCTAAAAAGTGATAGCTAAGTGATAGATATATTTTACTATCACTTAGCTATCACTTTTATTATAAGGATATTAGATTAGAGAAGTGAGAGATGATAGATGACTTTCAAAATTTATCCATTTCATCGAATAAAATACAAAAAACTCCCCTGCAAATAACCATTTGCAGGGGAGTTTTTTGTGACCCCGACAGGATTCAAACCTGTAACCTTCTGATCCGTAGTCAAATGCTCTATTCAGTTGAGCCACGGGGCCAATAATAAACAAATATGGGCTTTAAAAGCTTTGTGACCCCGACAGGATTCAAACCTGTAACCTTCTGATCCGTAGTCAAATGCTCTATTCAGTTGAGCCACGGGGCCAATATTAAACAAATCTAAGCTTTAAAAGCTTTGTGACCCCGACAGGATTCAAACCTGTAACCTTCTGATCCGTAGTCAAATGCTCTATTCAGTTGAGCCACGGGGCCAATCGTTTAACGGGTGCAAAGGTAGCCTCTTTTTTCGAAAATACAAGGATTTAAGGCACTTTTTTATAAAAATTATTCGATAAATCGGGAATTAAATAATAGCCATCCAAGGTTTAAACCAAAATTCCAGTTCTTAGATGGTGAGCTATAATGATTTACGTATGCACTTATTGCACCAAACGGTAAACGGCAAACCAGAGATAATTCTCCAATATATTGTAATTTTGAGAATGCTTTCCCGTAAATAGCCTTATTTATTGAGTTTTTTTCAATGGGGTATATTGGCAAAAAGCCGTAAACCTCTCCACGTAAATGAAACACTGAGCTTATATTATAGATAGGTTTTATTCCTAAAGCCAAATATTGATTAGCCCGGAAAGCCTCATTATATGTAATCATACTATGTGCTGTAGGAGAAAATTCTCCCGCTTCGAGCATTGTAGCAGTATAATTTTCAGAGAAGTTCTTAGATGAATAAAGTGCCTCTATATACGACCCCAATACAAATTTGGGATAAATCTTATGATAAGTTTCATTCTTATATGAAATTTGCATCCAGGAATGTTTTTTGCTATAATTATTATTATCAGCAGAAGCTATTCCTGGAATATAATTCTCATCTCCAAATAAGATCTGTGCAAGAAGCAAATCCCTGCTTCCTTCCGTTGCATACTGTCTTGCATTCAAAGTACTACCACCAAAGCCTATTGACCCCCCATATAGATTATAAGTGCTTTTATCGTGTTTGGACGTATCAAAGTCAATAATGCTTGTTTGAAAGTATTGATCTGTAATATCGGCAAGACCAAAACCAAACTCTGCTTTTTTGTTTGATAAGAATGGCAGAGCTGCTTTTATTTTAATAAAGCGCTCGTCTTTTTTATTAAAAGCCGGTGAATCAGTACCAGAGAATAGCTTGTCATTCTTATAATAGTCAAATGTTGATATAGAAGCGATAAAGCTGTATGAAGTAGGGATTTTAGTTGAAAAATCCACTTTAGCGGTAAATTGCAGATTATTATATATTTTACCTAGTTGCCCATCAAAAATAAATTCTTTGGAATAATAATTTAAGTCTTTGTATGATAAGCCAAAATAGACCTGATTTGAGTTTGTTGAAGATATATTTCCCCCGGCACGTATGGAGAAATTATCCTCCATTTTTACCTTTAGATTTAAATTATATGTGTCATCAATAGGATTGTATATTGCATGAGGAATTATCTCTGAGATGACATTGTCTGATAATAAACGAAAATACCCCCTTTTTAAATCTTCGTAGGTGAATATTTTATTATCTGAATCATGGAATTCTTTTTTTATATATATCCTTTGTTGAGCATTAGCTCCCTGAACGGTTATATTCTTAAAGCGTAATTCGGGGAGATTGCTTTTAAAAACCAACCTTCGCAAACGAATGTTATCTGCATTTACACGTCGGGGAATACGCTTTTTAATAGAGTCCATCATGTTTATTGTCCGCTTGTAGCCAATATCATGAAATTCCTTTAGCCTATCAAAATCAAGGAGTCCCACATTATCAAATTTAAAATTCATAATTATACCTGCTGAATCCGGTATGGAATAGTCTGTTTTTTGCATAACCATATTCTCAATCTGGCTCATAAGGTCTTTTTCGTCTGGTTTAGTTGGATTGGAAGCTACAACGCTTCCAATGATAATGTCAGGATGAAAATCGTCACGCATTACGTCTGTAGGAAAGTTATTGTACATTCCACCGTCATAAGCAAGTACGCCGTCTATTTCTATGGGCTTAAACACAAAAGGGAAGCTCATGGATGCACGAACAGCATCACCTATATCCCCATTTCTCATGATTAACTGCCTTTTATTGTATACATCAGAAGCAACACAGCGGAAGGGAATAAACAGGTTGTCGAAATTACTACCACTAAGAGCTGTTGCGCGTGCAAACAAATCAATAAAAACAAGATTCATTTGAATGGGATTCACCATACTTGATGGTAAGAACTGTGGTTTCAGATTCAGTGAATCTTTCAGAGACATTCTGATATTAAAAAACTCCGGAGTTGGATTGTTTTTTTTGAAATAATAAACATAGCGCTCTTCTATTTCCCCCGAATACCAACGTTTAAAATCTTCTGAAGCAAGTAGCTGTTCCATATCATCAGGAGAGTATCCCATGGCATACATAGCTCCGATAATAGCGCCCATTGAAGTACCTGCAATATAATCTATGGGGATGTTGTTTTCCTCCAGTGCCCGGATAATACCTATGTGAGTCAGTCCCTTTGCACCGCCACCGCTTAGAACAAGTCCAACTTTCTGCGCAAGTGAATTCGGAATGATTAGAATAGTCAAGATTAAAATTAAAAGAATCTTTCTCATAAAATAAATGAATGTCTTAAATGTCCAATATCATTATAAATATTCAAATATAGAGAATAGTTTGCACATATCGTTTACCAACAGGGCTTTTTCTGAACAAAAAAGGGCATTACAGCTTTTGTTGCCGTAATACCCTTAATTTATATCCTATTAACAAGGATTTATCAGATCAATTCTATGCTTCTCTTTACAAAATTATTCAAAGCTTCACCCTTCAACATATTGTTTTGAAGAAGAGCTAAGTCGATCAATTGGCGGATAATCTTATTTTCTCCTGCATAATTGCTTAGAACAGAGTCTTTCTTTGACTTCAATTCTGCCGATTTTTTATCAATGTCTGCCAATTCGTCTTTCTCTGCTACAGAAATCTCTTCATCTTTTTTGCCTTCATGTAGTTTCTTTAATTCTGCTTGGCGGGCATTAAGTAGCTCTATTTCAGATTGAACAGGTTGAATAGTGGCAGAGCATTCTTTATCCTGGCTTTCCATTACCTGTTTTACTAATTTATGGTCGGCATTAACTACCAGATTAAACATATCGGGCATTTCACCGTAGAAACTCATTCCTGGTTGTAGGTTGGCCATTTCTTTCATGCGGCGCATATACTCACTTTGAGTAACCATTATAGGAGAGCCATTTTCACCCAAAGATTGAGAAACTATATTAAATTCAACTTTTTCCATTGCAGGAAGCTGACTCTTAAAGAGGGTAGAAAGGATTTCATGCTGTCCTTCTTCCAATGCAGACTCTTTTTTATCTTCTTTTTCAATCAGATGATCTACAATATCACTATCTACACGAGTAAAGCGGCTCTTTTCGAACTTTTGCTCCAATGTATTTATAATTGCTGTATCTAATTGACCATCCAATAGCAATACATTATATCCTTTGTTTTTTGCAGCTTCAATATAGCTAAATTGCTCGTCTTTATTGTTTGCATACAAATAAATCAGGTTACCATCCTTGTCTGTCTGGTTGTCCTTAATCAATGTTTTATATTCTTCGAACGTGTAGAACTTAGAATCTGTATCCTTTAATAGTGCAAATTTGGCAGCTTTATCATAAAAATCTTCCTGAGTAAGCATTCCGTAGTTGATAAAGATCTTCAGATCATCCCATTTTTCCTCGAATTCCTTACGGTCGTTCTTAAAGATAGATTGCAAGCGGTCAGATACTTTTTTTGAAATATGTGAAGATATCTTTTTTACATTTGAATCACTTTGCAGGTAAGAACGGGATACGTTCAACGGAATATCGGGAGAATCTATTACACCATGAAGTAATGTCAGGAAGTCGGGCACAATTCCTTCTACAGAATCTGTTACATAAACCTGGTTGCAATATAACTGAATCTTATTCTTATTAAGATCCATGTTGCTTTTTACTTTAGGGAAGTACAAGATTCCTGTGAGGTGGAACGGATAATCTACATTCAGATGAATCCAGAATAATGGCTCGTCAGACATTGGATAAAGATCACTATAGAATTTTTTGTAATCCTCTTCTTTCAATTCGGCAGGTTTACGGGTCCACAGCGGGTTTGTATCGTTAATTACGTTATCCTCAGCAGTTTCAACTTGTTTGCCATCTTTCCATTCTTTTTTCTTTCCGAAAGCAACCGGTACTGGCAAAAAGCTACAATATTTCTTAAGCAAAGATGAAATGCGGGCTTCTTCGAGGAATTCTTTGCAATCATCATCTACGTAAAGGACAATATCAGTTCCACGATCTGCTTTTTCAGTTTCTTCCAAAGTAAACTCCGGACTTCCGTCGCAGCTCCATTTTACTGCTTGGGCACCTTCTCTGAAAGACTTTGTGACAATTTCCACTTTCTTGGAAACCATGAAAGAAGAATAGAATCCCAAGCCAAAGTGTCCGATGATGGCATTTGCATCATTCTGATATTTTTCCAGAAAGTCATTTGCTCCGGAGAAAGCTATCTGATTGATATACTTATCAATTTCTTCTGCGGTAAGTCCAATACCGCGGTCAGAGATCGTGATAGTATCTTTTCCTAATGATACTTTCACTGTAAGATCGCCAATTTCTCCTTTAAATTCTCCCACAGAAGCAAAAGTTCTTAGTTTCTGTGAAGCATCTACAGCATTAGAAACTAGTTCACGAAGAAAAATCTCGTGATCACTATACAAGAACTTTTTAATGACGGGGAAGATGTTTTCAGTAGTTACCCCAATGTTTCCTTTTTGCATAATCTCAAGTATATTTTAAGTTGTTATTTAATAAATTATGTTCTTTCCTATGAATGGACAAAAAAAATGCCAGATTAGGTATAATCTGACATTTTGACCGAATTTTATTTCGGGATTTCGTTTATTTCTCTGTCGGTTTAATAACTGTCATGCTTAAATCGGCATTTCCTTCGGTGAAATCAACAGAAATTGTATCACCTTCTTTAATGCCGGAAGTAATGATGATTTCAGATAATCCATCTTCCAGATAGTTTTGTATTGCGCGCTTCAAAGGACGAGCTCCAAATTGTACATCGTAACCTTTAGATGCTAAGAACTTTTTGGCTTCATCTGTTACAACTAACTTATAACCAATGTTTTCAATGCGTTCATAAAGTCCCGACAATTCTATATCTACAATCTTTGTAATAGCATCCAAAGAGAGCTGATCGAAGGTAATTATCTCATCCACACGATTAATAAACTCGGGAGCGAAGGATTTATTCAAGGCTTTTTGAATTACATTACGGGCAAACTCTTTGTCGTCGAGACGACTTTGAGTGGCAAAGCCCACGCCGTGTCCAAATTCCTTTAACTGACGGGTTCCGATATTAGAAGTCATAATTAAAACCGTGTTCTTAAAGTCCACTGTTTTGCCATAACTGTCAGTAAGGCGTCCTTCATCCATAATTTGCAGCAATATATTGAATACATCAGGATGTGCTTTCTCTATTTCATCCAAAAGAACGATGGAATAGGGCTTTCTTCTTACTTTTTCTGTAAGCTGACCGCCTTCTTCATAGCCAACATATCCCGGAGGAGCTCCAACCAGACGAGAAACTGTGAATTTTTCCATATATTCACTCATATCTATACGTATTAAAGCATCTGAAGAGCCAAACATATATTTCGCCAGTTCCTTGGCCAGGAGAGTTTTACCTACACCAGTTGGACCTAAGAACATAAATGTACCAATAGGCTTGTTAGGATCTTTTAGTCCCACACGGCTTCTGCGAATAGCCTTAACTAGCTTATCTACAGCTGAATCCTGAGCAACTACTTTCGAAAGAAGATCTTCCTTCATTCGGGCAAGTTTCATCCCTTCAGCCTGAGCCATTCGTTGTACAGGTATGCCCGAAATCATAGAAACAACTTCTGCAATTTCCTCTTCATCAACAGTTTGCCTATTTTGTTTAATATTAGCTTCCCAGTCACGCTTTAAATCTTCCAACTGATTGGTATACTCTTTTTCTTTATCTCTGAAGCTGGCGGCAAGCTCATAATTCTGCAATTTTACAGCTTCATTCTTTTTGTTTTTTGTTTCATCAATCAGTTTCTCCTGCTCCTCAATTTCCTTTGGTACATTTATATTAGCAAGGTGTACGCGCGAACCGGCTTCATCGAGTGCATCGATAGCCTTATCGGGAAAATTACGGTCGGTCACATATCGCTCTGTTAGTTTTACGCAGGCCACTAATGCCTCGTCCGTATAAGTAACATTGTGATGATCTTCATATTTATCTTTTATATTTCTGAGGATCTGAAGCGTTTCCTCGGGAGTGGTTGGTGCAACCATAACCTTCTGAAAACGACGATCTAACGCACCATCCTTTTCAATATTTTTCCTGTATTCATCGGTTGTAGTTGCTCCAATACATTGTATCTCGCCACGGGCAAGTGCCGGTTTCAGCATATTAGCCGCATCCATTGATCCGGTAGCAGAGCCAGCTCCAACAATGGTATGAATTTCATCGATGAAAAGGATAATATTTGGATTTTTCTGTAACTCGTTGAGAATGGAGCGAATACGCTCTTCAAACTGACCACGGTATTTTGTTCCGGCCACAACAGAAGTCATGTCAAGTGAAATAACGCGCTTATCAAACAATATGCGCGAAACCTTTTTTTGCGTAATTCTTAATGCCAAACCCTCTACAATAGCTGATTTCCCAACACCTGGTTCACCAATTAATATTGGATTATTTTTCTTTCTACGGCTAAGAATCTGAGCCACACGCTCAATTTCTTTTTCACGTCCGATAATAGGATCCAGTTTTCCTTCTTCGGCAGCACGTGTCATGTCTGTGCCAAAATTGTCAAGAACAGGAGTATCATTGGCAGTTTTATGAGGAGGAGCCTGGGTTTGTTGCTTCTTGGAAGCATTATCCTCAGGGCGCTGCATGTCATCTTCTTCCTCTTCGTCATCTTCACCGAAACTTAATCCGGCATTGATGTCTGGTTGCAAAGAAAGTTGCTCATACACATTTTTGTATTCCACATCGTTTTCTTCAAGAACTTTGGTCACCATATTATTTTTCTCCTTTAATATTGCTAAAAGCATATGTTCTGTGTCGGCTACCGGACTCTTCAGGAGCCTGGCTTCTAAAATACACAATTTCAATATTTTAGATGCTTCTGTAGTCAATACAATGTCATCAACCATGAAACCTACAGAATCTGCTGTTTCCCTTAGTTTGTTTTCAATTACAGTCTTAATCTCTGAAAAATTTATATTGAGTTTAGAGAGCACCTCAATGGCTTTTCCTTCACCATTGCGAAGCAACCCTAAAAACAAGTGCTCGGGACCTATAAAGCCGTTATTCAGGCGATTAGCTTCCTCCTTGCTATAGATTATGACTTCTGATACTTTTTGTGAGAATTGATTATCCATATATTTATTTCTCCTTATCTAATATTATACAATGCAAAGATACACATTTACTTAATTCAGCGCATCTTCTTTTACTTAATTATAAGTAACAAAAGGCGTGCCATTATATCAATATAACGAAAAATGACGCATTTTAGTTGTTCTCCTATACAACTTATACTATATGTAAGGACAATTAGTGGCAAGACAGGGCGGATATTCATAAAATAATGTACGGTATTTGCAAATAAGGTGTACACCTATTAAAATGTAACTGTACACTTAAATCTATAAAGGTCTACCTTATTTTATAAAGATGTGCTTTGTAATTATTTAAACTCCCGTGGGAGTTTATCTAAACGATGGAGATAGCAATCTAAAAAGAAAGTTTTTACCTGAAAGCTTTTGTATGTCGGGGAAAAGTATTACTTTAGCGTGGTTTTTTAAAAGCCACAAATGTATAATTAATAATCTTTTTAAATGCTTGAACAAGACAGAATTATAAAAATCAACATCGAAGATGAGATGAAATCATCGTACATTGATTATTCAATGTCGGTTATTGTATCGCGTGCTCTTCCAGATGTTAGAGATGGATTCAAACCCGTTCACCGGAGAATTCTCTTTGCGATGAACGAACTTGGTAATACTTCGGATAAACCTTATAAGAAATCTGCCAGAATTGTTGGTGAAGTTTTAGGTAAATATCATCCACACGGAGATTCATCCGTTTACGGTGCAATGGTAAGACTGGCTCAGGAATGGGCAATGCGTTACACCTTAGTAGATGGACAAGGTAACTTTGGTTCTGTAGATGGCGATAGCCCTGCTGCTATGCGTTATACAGAAGCACGTCTGAATAAGACTGGCGAGGAGATGATGAGAGATATCGATAAAGATACAGTTGATTTTCAAAACAACTTTGACGATACGCTCCAGGAACCTAAAGTTTTACCAACCCGCATACCAAACCTTTTGGTAAACGGTGCTTCAGGTATTGCAGTAGGTATGGCAACCAATATGCCACCTCACAATCTTTCCGAAGTTATTGACGCTTGTGACGCATATCTTGATAATAAAGATATCACTGTAGAAGAGCTAATGCAATATGTTAAAGCTCCCGATTTCCCTACAGGCGGATATATTTACGGCATGAGCGGTGTTCGTGAAGCATTCCTTACAGGTAGAGGTAGAGTTGTAATGCGTGCAAAAGCAAACATCGAAGCAGAAAGCGCTCACGACAAGATTATTATTACCGAAATTCCGTATAACGTAAACAAGGCAGATCTCATTAAGGCAATTGCAGACCTGGTATCTGAAAAAAGAATAGAAGGTATCTCCAATGTAAATGATGAGTCCGACCGTGAAGGTATGCGTATCGTTGTAGACATTAAAAGAGATGCCAATTCAAGTGTTGTTTTGAACAAACTGTTTAAAATGACATCTTTACAATCATCCTTTAGTGTAAATAACATTGCACTTGTTAACGGACGCCCTAAGATGCTTAATCTTAAGGATTTGGTTGGATACTTCGTTGAACACAGACATGAAGTTGTGATTCGTCGTACACAATACGAACTGAGAAAAGCAAAAGAACGTGCACATATCCTGGAAGGTTTGATTATTGCTTCCGATAATATTGACGAAGTAATCAGAATAATCCGAGCAGCCAAAACTCCTAACGAAGCAATTGCAGGTTTAATAGAACGTTTCAATCTAAGCGACATACAATCCCGTGCTATCGTTGAAATGCGTCTACGTCAGTTAACCGGACTGATGCAGGATCAACTTCATGGTGAATATGAAGAAGTTATGAAAATGATTGCGCACTTTGAAGAAATACTTGCTAACGATGAAATATGCCGTCAGGTAATCAAAGATGAGCTTATTGAAGTTAAGGCTAAATTTGGCGACGAACGTCGTTCTGAAATC
Source organism: Bacteroidaceae bacterium (assembly GCA_963667395.2). GTDB lineage: Bacteria > Bacteroidota > Bacteroidia > Bacteroidales > Bacteroidaceae > Bacteroides. Next base: position 950,589 of record CAXXJL010000001.1, on the reverse strand, counting down.
GTTTACTCTTCAGAAGAATTTAATCCCGAAGACTTCTACTCAGACGATCAGATGGTTATCACTATCTCACACTTAGGATATATAAAACGTACTCCGTTAACAGAATTCCATTCTCAGAATAGAGGAGGGGTAGGATCTAAGGGCACTGAAACCCGCGATGAAGATTTCATAGAAAACATTTATCCGGCTACAATGCATAATACCATGATGTTCTTTACTCAAAAAGGTAAGTGCTACTGGTTAAAGGTTTACGAAATTCCTGAAGGAACAAAGAATTCAAAAGGAAGAGCAATTCAAAACATGCTGAATATTGATTCAGACGACAAAGTAAACGCATTTGTTCGCGTTCAAAGCCTTACTGATCAGGAATTCATAAATAATAATTATGTCTTTTTCTGTACAAAGAATGGTGTAATAAAGAAAACCAAACTAGAACAATATTCTCGTCCACGTCAAAATGGCGTAAATGCCATCACAATTCGTGAAGATGACAAAGTAATAGAAGTTCGTATGACTAACGGTAATAATGAAATAATCATTGCTAACCGTAATGGCCGTGCCATCCGCTTCCATGAAAGTGCTGTCCGCGAAATGGGTAGAACTGCTACTGGAGTTCGCGGTATGACACTTGACGGTGAAGACGATGAAGTAATCGGAATGATTTGCATCAAAGACAAAGAAACAGAATCAATCATGGTTGTTTCTGAGCAAGGTTATGGAAAACGTTCTGATATTGATGATTATCGTATCACAAACCGAGGAGGTAAAGGTGTTAAGACCTTGAATATAACCGATAAGACAGGTAAATTAGTTGCTATTAAATCTGTTACAGATGAGAATGATTTGATGATTATAAATAAATCAGGAATCACCATCCGTCTGAATGTAGAAAACGTCAGAATCATGGGACGTGCAACTCAAGGTGTAAGGCTTATCAATCTCGAAAAACGTAATGACCAAATTGGTTCAGTATGTAAAGTAACATCCGAAATTATTGAAGAAATAGCATTGGATGAAGATGAGGAAATCAATAATCCTGAAGATGTCAGTTCAGTAGAACAGGCAAATGAAGAATAAAAGTTTAATATTTAATCCACAAAAAGTATGAAAAGAGTATTATTTTCAATTGTCCTACTACTGGTTGCCGGGTTTTCCTTTGCTCAAGAAAAGGACGTTAAGCAAGCTAAAACATTAGCAGAAGACGTAAAACCCAACTTTACTGAGGCAGTAAAGCTGATAAATGGAGCTTTAGAAAATGCAGAAACAAAAAATCAGGCAAACACATGGAACGTTGCTGGTTTCATTCAAAAGAGAATCAATGAGACAGAAATGAAAAATGCTTATTTAAGGCAACCATATGATACTTTGAAGGCATATAATAGCCTTTATAAGATGCTTGGTTATTTCCTTAAATGTGATGAGTTAGAACAAGTTCCTAATGAAAAAGGAAAAGTTAAGTTCAAATTCAGATCTAAAAATGCCCCAGCTATTCTTACTGAAAGAGTTAACTTGATCAACGGAGGTAGTCAATACTACAACCTAGGCAAAAACAAAGAAGCGCTTGATTTTTTTGGAATGTATGTTGATTTAGCAAAGGCTCCAATTCTTGAAAAAGAACAGCTTGCAACTAAGGATACCCTTTTATCAATGGTTGCCTTCTATGCATCTCTGTCAGCTTCAAGAATGAATGATTATCCAAGTGCTATCAAGTATGGTCTTATTGCCAGGAATGATAAAGAAAACGGTAATAGCGCTATGCAATTAGTTGCTGAAGCTTATAAAGCACAGAAAGATACTGTAAATTGGGTTAATACATTAAAAGATGGAATTCAATCTTTTAGTGAAAACAATTATTTCTTTGGACATCTTGTAGATTACTATAGCAATACAAATAAATTCGAAGATGCAATGGCCTTTGCTGATCAAATGATAGCAAAAGATCCTAAAAATCCATTTTTTCTTTATGTGAAAGGCTATTTATATCAAAGTATGAAGAAGTTTGATAAGGCGATAGAGTTCTATAAAAAGACTACAGAAATAGATCTTAAATACACTGAAGCATACTCTAATATGGGACTTGCATATTTATCTCAGGCAATTGATTATGAAGCAAACTTGAAAATAGAATTTAATGATCCTAAATACAAAGGAGAGCAAATTAAAATCAAGAAGTTCTATGAAGATGCTAAGCCTTGTTATGAAAAAGCAAGAGAGCTAAAACCAGGCAGCAAAGAATTATGGTTAAGCGGTCTTTACTCAGTATACTATAAATTAGGAATTGGTGGTCCTGAGTTTGATGAATTAGCAAAGGAAGTTGAAGCACAAGGTAAATAATAACTAAACATAGTTAGCATAAAAAAAGTCACTTAAGAGAATTTCTTAAGTGACTTTTTTTATGCTAACTAATATAAAGAAAGATATAAGAACTAATAGGGGTAATAATGAAGTCGATTTCTTATATCATATTATGTATTAAACATAATCATAATTATTCCATTAACTAAGATTGCTCATATTTTATCGCTTATTACTAATAATGGAGTATCAGTATGAAAAATCATTTTCATTGCAATACTTGGATTAAACAAACGTGCAAACATGTTTCTTTTATATGAAGTAATGGTAATAACATCAATGTTATTTTGCTGAATAAATGAATCTAAATTTTGGCCTAAATTATCATCCATTACAACTTCATAGTGAATATGTATATCAGGATATTGTTTTTGGAAATATTCTTTAATACCAGCTAATTTAATTTCATTCCAAGTATCTTTGAGAGTTGCTAAATGAATAAGTGTGACAGAAAATTTGAAAGGACTCATCTTTTTAACTAATGAATCAAAAGCGATTAAATCCCGTTGATCAAAATTAGTTATAAATGCAAGCTTCTTAACCTCATTAAAGATCTTAAACGGGGTATTTTCAGGAACTACAAAAACAATAGCCCTGCTTCTATCAAGAACCTCAGCAGTTACGCTTCCTATAATATCAGCATCTTTCTTGTTTTTTCCACGAGTACCCATTACTATTATACCTGGAGAATTATTTTTTGCAAATTTTAAAATCTCTTCTTCAGGTATTCCTTCTTTCAGTACACAGGTAAATTTAACATTTGGGAATTCACCGGAATCAATTTTACCTTTTATCTTCTCTGATAAATTATTCAAATCCTCATTTACCTTTTTAATAATATTTTTAATTGATTCTTCATCAGGGCCTTGATAACTAAAAACATCATTATAAGGAATTGATGGCATATATCTGGGAGTAAAATAAACATGAAGTAAAACAACTTCAGTATCAAATGTTTTTGCAAAACCAAAACCAAATTCGCAAGCACGCATTGAATAATCTGAAAAGTCTACAGGTATTAACACTTTATTACTTTTTTGCTGCTCCTGTGGCTTCTCTCCTATTATATCTTCAGAAAGCCAAAGATTACTTTCTGTGATTTTCAAAGCATGAGGTAAATCGCTTTCTTTTATTCTTAAGCGAACTCCAGAAGAAACAACAGGTTTTATAAGATCTACATTTTGTATGTAAGATTTTATGCCTTCTTTTTCTAATACATTTTTCAAAATCTGAGCTTTAGCATACGTCAGTATGGCTAATGTAACTAATTTCTCTTCCATATAATCCTTGTTTAATTGTAATAATTTAATAACTTCATATACAGAAAAGAAATCCCAATTGAAGAAGGATCAATCAGGATTTCTATTTTTATTTTCTAAGCCTGCATCAGCTCTTCACTAACTTCTTCCCAGTGATTGATATTATGTTCTTTTAATATTTTTAAAGCGAGGTCAAGAACGGTTGTGTCATCAAGCATAACCAGACCACCATCCGGACCAGGTTCTGTATGGAATCCAACACTTTTACCCTCTTTAAAATTACTGCCACCAAAGAAGTTGCGAACTGTATCTACTTCTAAACTGAGTTCGTCGGCAATTCTGTGAATACTTCCGCTTGGCAATGAATCTTTTATTTTTCTAAGCTCATTGAAAGTTATTGTTCTGTTCATAATATAGAAATTTGGGTTAATACTATACTGATTAAATAACGCTATAAACTTAATTAAAATAAAATATAAATCAAACTATTATGCATTAATTTTCTATAAAAGAATTATTAAAGAAAGAAACAAATTCGGAAGAATTTACAAATAATTTAGGTTGAACTAGAAGTGAACGGATGGGAATAAAGGCTCTATAACATTTAGTGTGGGTAACTCAATATAATATTTAAATTATATAAAATATTATATTAATTTTATTTATACATAAACATATATATCTAACGGATTATCTATTATTAGCAGATTCATTGTAGCCATAAAATAGAGAAATATCTCTTCAATAGATTCAATTTCATGAGGTGTGTTGGGAGTTACCTATATGATTTGTTATAGAGCCGGAATAAAAACACATATTCTGAAGAGTTTACAAATATTTATAGTTGTAAATAATCATTCCAAGTATCATTATAATAAATATAGTAGCAAATAGAGCAATTAACAAAATATTTATGTCGGATGTTAAATACCCACTTGAAGTATATTTTCTTGAATAAAAATGGCTTGAATTCTTGTTATATTCTCTTGAATATACCTCTTATTAAGATATTTATATATATAGTATACTAATAAACCAGATAGAATACCCAAGGTTGCCCCGCATAGAATATCACCTAAATAATGTACTCCCAGATATATACGAGAAAAGCATGAAATAGCAGCCCAAAGAATAAATGCAAAAGTGTATTCTTTTTTTCTAAATAAAAGAGATGTAAACGTAACCAAACCAAATGTATTTGCAGCATGACTGGATATAAATCCATATCGCCCTCCCCTATATCCATTTACAATATCTACAAGATACATAAATTCAGGATCCTGAGCCGGACGGAAACGCTTAAATATCGGTTTAAAAACGCCTGATGAGACACGATCACATATAAATACGGTTATCGCAATCATAAGAATAACAAATAAGGCCTCTTTTAATTTGTTATTCCGAATGATAACATACAGCAATACAAGCGCCAGTGGAATCCAGATGGCCGTGCTTGTGTAAACCCACATAAAGCCATCCCAAAAAGTTGAATTACTGCCATTTAAAGCAAGGAAGACCTCTTTGTCGTATTGTATTAGCTGCTGTATTTCATTCATTCTATTTAGAATCTGTTTTAATTTATTCTGAGGCAATTTTAGGAGTGAAAAATAACCGTTTTTATTCCTAAATAGAAGCCATTAATCTGTCATTAACCCAAAGGCAAGCAAAAGTATTTTTATCTCTTAATCCCAATTGGGTCACATTTCCAAGCGAAGTTCGCAAAGTTGTTTGCAAGTATTCATTGCATCTGAGATTTGAAATCCTTCGGTTAAAATTTAAACAGGCTTTTAGATTATTTCGAGATCTGTTGTTTTAATCCAGCCCACATTACCATCATCAAGGATAATTTCTTTCCATTCTTTCATGGAATTATCTTTGATTTTTACTTTACGACCTTCGTGAATAATAAACAAATCTGTACCACTCTCATTTGGCGTACTCTTTATTGTAACGCTAGGGGTCATGATAATTGCATTTGTTCGATTTATCAAAAGATCTTTCTGATGAGAAGCAAATATATTTGAGCCGATTACAATTACAAGCAGGGCTATCGATGCAATAAATCCAATTTTTTTCAAGAGAACCTTCTTTGAGAATATGAAAAAATAGAGTCCAGCAATAAAAAGTATAAAAGAAACAGCTCCACATTTTGCCCATCCATCAGCTCCCATACAATTTATAAGAGAGTTTGTCCAGCTGATAAAGAATAATTGCGGAGCAGCATCTACTTTATCAACTGTTTTGCTACGAGCTATTTCCAGGTTAGATCGGATATCGCCATCTCCGGGATTAAGCAACAGCGCCCGTTCATAATTTAATATAGCCTTAGCCATATCACCTGTTTTGTAATAACTATTACCTAGATTATAGTAAATTTCGGAAGCTACTCCTTTTTTGTTAAGTAAAAATTCATATATCTGTATGGCAGAGGCAAAGTCATTACGAATATAAGCACTATCTCCCTGCGCTTTGGTTGCATTTTCAATTTTTACGGCCGAGAACTCTTTCCGGGCAGGTGTTGAGGACTTTACAGAGTCAGTTGCCAAAGAATCCTGTGCGGAAAGATTAAAAGAACATAGAATGCTTAATACTAAAAATATAATTTTCTTCATATCAATATTTCTTAATCTGTTAGTGTTTAATTATGTTTTCCATTTTACTAACTACCTCAATGGCAGAAGAATAAACCTTATCCATTGCTTCATTAGGATCACCTGGAGCATAGCGTGCAAATTCACACAGGTTGAGTACAGATAAGAACTCCTTTGTTAGTTCTGCATTAACTCCATAGCTGGTCAATTCTGAATCAACATTATCTTTTGTCAGCTTAGAAACCGGAATATTCAGTTTATCACTAATATATCCCCATAATGCTTTTAATACTTCATCATAGAATTGCTCTTTCTTATTCTCTTTCAAAAGTTTTTCTGCATTTTTCATCCTTTTTGCTGCAACCTTATTTGCTTTCTTTGTGCGCACTTTTGCAACATTTGCATTTTCTACAGCTTGTTTTCTATAAATGATAACAAAGGCTATAAATAGACATCCAGGAATTATATAAAGCAAATAATAAAGTAATGAGCCAAAAAGAAAATCACCATTTTCAGACAGGGTTACCTCATTTGTTTTAATATATCTGATATCTGAGCCTAAAACTTTAAGGTCTTCTTTATTTGTAAAGTTGGCAATTACCTGATCTGCATTACCTGCGCCTTTAGCTACTTTAAGATTATATTCCTGAGTTTTAAGAGTTTTATAAGATCTGCTATTGCTATCAAAGTATGAGAAACTTACAGAAGGAATTTTATAAGCACCTGCATAACGAGGAATTGCCAGATACTCAATTACTTTACTTCCCGATAATCCACTCTTTGTGAGTGTAAATTTATTAGTAACCTTAGGATCATAAACCTCAAAGTCTTTAGGAAATTCAATCTTTGGAGTCTCAATCAATTTAAGATTACCCACGCCCGAGATAGTCAGCTTGATAGTTATGGCATCGTTTGTTTTTACCTCTTTAGAGTTAATGGATGAAGAGAGAGTAAACCCTCCTACTCCTCCACAGAAATTTGCAGGTTTTCCTGCTGGCAATGCACTTACATTAACAGTAATCTGGGGTGTCATAATTGATTTCTTCACTTCAACAACATTTGATCCACCATTGAAGAAAGCATCAAACGGATCATCCGTATGCATTGCTTTAGCTATTGCTGCATCAAATCTGGCCGGATTAATGACTAATTTTCCCGATTGTTGTGGGAAAAGGACAAACTGTCTGTAAATTACAGAATGATAATTTTTACCTTTATATTGTTCTAAAGTAAACTGTTTTGTTTGAGGCAGCTCAACTTCTTGTGACTGAAATCCTTTAAAATCGGGCAATTTAACATTATCAAATCCTCTTAGATCCACTAATGTATATATTTTATATGTTAGAACAAGCGCTTCCTGTTCGTAAACATTTGATTTATTTACAGAGCCAACAATAATTAAATCATTTGCAGAGATCTTTGTTCCGGATGACTGAGCACGAGAAGCTGCCCCTTTGGAAGACGAACTGCCACTACCAGCCTGATTGGCGGGAAGAACTTTAATTCTTAATACATTAGAAGTAATAGGGTTCCCATTGGCTATAATGCTAGCCGGTGCAATGGTAAAAGTTCCTTTATTACTAGCCATTACTGTATATGTATAAGTAATGGAGCTAACTGTAGATCCTTTTCCGTTAACATACTGCGAACTTGTCATTCTCGACTCATAAGGTCCGGCCAAAATATCCAGCCCCTTCATTGATGAAGCTCTAAAGCTTTTTACATCCTGCGTGTTTACAGTGTATGTAATTCTAAATTGATCGCCCATCGCTACTGCATCCGGCGCTTCTGCAACTAATCTTACATTATCGGCATAACTATTTATCCCGGGTATCAGTAAAACGATGAATAAGAAAATTAGTTTCCTCATTGCTTATATTTAATTTTATATCCTTATTGTTTTAATTACCAGTCTTTATCCAGGTTTCTACCTTGATTTCTCAATTGTTTCTTGGCTTTTTCCTGAAGTTGCTTTTCATCTTGCATTGCTGCATTCAGCAGTTGTTCCGCATTTTCCTTAGACATTTTATTTTTATCAGACTGCGGTTTAGGTTGCTGTTTTTGCTTATTGTCTTTCTTTTGTTGATCTTGTTTCTTTTTTTCGTCGTCTTTCTTTTGTTTGTCCTTATCCTTATTTTTATCTTTGTTTTTATCTTTATTCTTATCCTGATTTTGCTGATCCTTAAGCATTTTCATAGCCAAAGCCAGATTATACCTTGTTTCATTGTCCAACGGATTATTTCTCAAAGATTGCTTATAAGCCTGAACCGCTTCCTGATAATGCTTTGCAGAATAAAAAAGTACTCCCGCATTATGATAAATTTTAGCTAACTTAGTTTTATTCTTCTCATTTTTGGAAGCTTGCGTATACTGTTCAATAGCATCTTTCAACTTTCCTTGTTGAGACAGTGTATTACCTAAATTATACAAAGCTTCAGTAGAATTTGGATTCTTTTCCAGCGCTTTACGGTAATTGACTTCTGCCTGTACAAAGGTACTGTCATTAAACAATTTATTCCCTTTGCGGATATAGTCTCTATCTGTCTTTTGCCCAAATGTACTACTATTGGCCAAAAGAAGAAAAGCTATAAAAATAATATACTTAACTTGTGACATCTCTCTATTTATATCTTAAACAGTTTTACATTTTTGAATAATGGATTTTTGCGTTCCAATAGCAATAAATCAGCTATTAATAAAAGCAATATAATCCATGCTACTCCCTGAAATTGTTCATCGAAATCTGAATATACGCTACTTTCGATATCCGATTTCGCCATCTTGTCAATTTCACTATTGATTTCTTTTTGAGCCCTATTAGTGTTATCAACTCTTGCATATATACCTTTCCCGGCAGCAGAAATCTCCTTACACATTGTTTCATTCAATCGTGTAATAACAACATTTCCCTGCTTATCCTTACGGAAATTACTTGTACCTTGAATAGGAATAGGTGCTCCATCAGGAGATCCAATTCCAAGAACATGCACTATAATACCTTTCTCTTTTGCTGCTTTTGCTGCTTCCACAGCTCCATCTTCGTGATTCTCACCATCGGTAATAACTACAATTGCTCTTCCTACTCCCTTTTGTTGAGTAAAACTATGGGTTGCCAAATCAATGGCAGAACCTATTGCTGTTCCTTGCCTTGAGATTAACTCCGGAGTAATTGTTTCCAGAAACATTTTAGCTGAAATAAAATCACTGGTAATAGGTAATTGAGTATAGGCATCTCCTGCGAATACTATCATTCCCACTTTATCCTGATCTAATTCGTCTACCATTTTAGATACCAGCATTTTAGCTTTCTGTAAACGGCTTGGGGTAATATCTTCGGCCAACATGGAATTAGATATATCCAGTGCAATAATCACCTCCACACCGCTTCTCTTTACTTTCTGCATTTTAGTGCCGAATTGAGGGCGGGCCATCAACACAATAGTCAGTGCCAATGCAGCAAATACTAGCCAGAATTTAACGTCGGGACGGTGCTTCGAAACATCAGGCATTAGTTGAGCCATCAATTCCGGATCACCAAACTTTTTAATTGCCTTCCTTCTTTTTAAGTTGGAGTACAAGTAAAAAACCACAATGAACGGCAATATTATAAGTAGATATAAATATGTCGGGTCTGCAAATCGAAACATAATTTATCTTGTTTTTTAATTAAGGTATTTTCTTTAATATTGAGTTACGCAAAAGTACCTCACCAAGAATACACAAGAATAGTATCAAGGCAAATGGCTGATAGTTTTCTTGTCTCTTACTGTATGCTTTTACGTTTAACTTAGTTTTCTCCAGCTTATCAATTTCCTGATATACCTCTTTCAATTTAGAAGTACTTGTTGCGCGGAAATAGTTACCATCAGTAGTTTCGGCTATCTGAGTCAGTGTTGCTTCGTCAATTTCCACTGGTATATTGATATACTGTACTCCTGCGGCAGTAGGATACGGATACGGTGCCAAACCATTTGTTCCCACACCAATAGTATAAACCCTAATGCCAAAGCTTTTTGCAATTTCGGCAGCAGTTAGCGGAGAGATGTCTCCTTTATTGTTTGATCCGTCTGTTAATAAGATAATTACCTTTGATTTTGCCTTGCTGTCTTTCAGTCTGGTTGCAGCATTAGCAATACCCATACCCACGGCTGTACCATCTTCAATCAGTCCACATTTTATATTCTGAAAAAGATTCAGTAAAACCCCATGGTCTACTGTCAACGGACATTGGGTGAAGCTCTCGGCTGCAAAAAGTGTAAGTCCGATATTATCGTTCGGCCTGCCATTAATAAATTCGGCTGCCACTTCTTTTGCTGCCTCCAGGCGATTAGGCTTAAGATCTTCGGCCAGCATACTGGTAGAAATATCAATAGCAAGCATGATATCAATTCCTTCAGTTTCGGTATTCTGCCAATTATTTGTAGTTTGCGGACGCGCTAGAATCAATATTATCATTACGAAAGCAAAGATCCTTAAAATGAAAGGCGCGTGAAGCAAATAAATCTTATAACTTTTTGGAGTGTGAGCATATACCCTTGTATCGGAAACCTGAAGAGATGCTTCATTTTTCCTTTGCTTCAGGATATACCACATTATATATGGTATAAGAAGTATTAGCAGAAATAAATATTCAATATTTGCAAATATCATCTTTAAATTGTTTTATCACATTTATAAGAACATATCAGTGAGCCTCATAGCTATATATGCAAGGATGGCCAGCACAGAAGCCGATAATATAACGATTCCAAAGATCAAAAGCGTTTTTGCTCTGCGTGAACGTTTTTCTTCGACTGTGATTTCTGTTGGCACAGGCTTTTTATCAAGAGACTCTTCGGTTTTTGTTTCATTGATAAAAGCAATTGCATTCAGCAAGTTGGAATCATTTTCATTCATCATTGGGTCAAACTTAGCAAACTTAACAAGGTCGGCCGTTTGAAACAAAAACTTAAGCTCATGAATATCCTTAGCTTCAACTTCCATCAGCTTTTGAATAATTTCAGAAGATGTCATTTCCATTGCGCTAAACCCAAACCGATCCTGAATATATGTACGCAAAGTGTCGGTCAATTCAGTATAATACTCTTTAGAGCGACCTTTCTGCCATATTCTCTCAGTCTTAATTCGCTCTATTTCCTTCATTGCGAGCTGGTGAGGCGGAAGCTTAGGCTCAATCTTTATGTGTCTGATAATTGGCTTATTATCCCTGAACCGGATAATAAAGTATATAATCAGAAACATTAATGGAATGGCAAAAATGGATAGGAATATTACTCCCGCCCAATCACTCCACACAAACGGAGGATTCATAACCCCTTTCTGAGGATAGAACTGTTCGGGATGACTAGTATCAACGCGTGGAGAGTATACCTTAAGTGCCAGCGACTTTGATTTATATACTTTAGAGCCCACCATTACTTCAAAAGGAGGAATATAATAAAGTGCAGAATCAAAGGATGTTACTATGTACTTCTGTGTAATCAGTAAACGCTGATTGTTATTCAGATACTGAGTATCGGGCCGGGCAACTTCAATAATTTCTATTCCTTTTATAAGACTATCGGTGAAATGGGGGAAAACAGCTTTCTGTTTGGCATCAATGCTTACCTGTAGCTGAATTCTTGCTTGTTCTCCAATCATAATCTGCAAAGAATCAATTGAAGCATCGATAGTTACAGATTGAGCTGCCAACTTTTGTGTTGCAAAAGAAGACAGCAGCAAACAGCCCAGCGCAATAAAGAATTTTTTGCTTATAAATAATGTGTATTTACTCATTTCTGTTATTTTCTTTTAGCAAACAAGTTCAACAACGCTTTCACATAATCCTCATCCGTACGAACAGACACAGAATCTACATTACTCTTCGTAAATGTTTCGTTGAGAATTTTCTGCTTTTTAATCCACCAGTCCTTATGCGCTTTACGCAATGCTGCCGATGAAGTATCAATCCATTGTTCATGACCGGTTTCAGCATCTTTCATCTTCATCAGTCCTACCGATGGCAGTTCCGCCACACGTTTGTCATAAACCTGAATTGCAACTATATCGTGCTTGCGATTGGCAATGGTCAGTGCGTTCTTAAAATCAGAATTATCAATAAAATCGGATACAACAAATGCCGTACACCTTTTCTTTATCACATTTGTAAGATATTCCATCCCCAATCTGATGTTTGTTCTCCGGCTTTCTGCCTTAAAATCAATCAGCTCACGAATAATAAACAGAATGTGTTTCCTGCCTTTCTTGGGAGGGATAAATTTTTCAATTTTATCTGAGAAAAAGATTACGCCAATTTTATCATTATTCTGTATTGCAGAGAAAGCAATAGTAGCGGCTATTTCCGTCACCATATCTTTCTTTAACTGCTTAACAGTTCCAAATTCGAGACTTCCCGATACATCAATTAATAACATGACTGTAAGCTCACGTTCTTCCTCAAACACTTTTACGTAGGGTTTGTGAAAACGCGCCGTCACGTTCCAATCAATATCTCGTATATCATCGCCATATTGATACTCGCGAACTTCAGAAAAAGCCATACCTCGCCCTTTAAAGGCAGTATGATACTGTCCGGCAAAGATGTTATTCGATAGTCCCCGAGTCTTTATTTCAATGCGACGAACTTTTTTTATAAGTTCACTAGCTTCCATATACGACTAAGGCACCTCTACCTTATTAAGAATTTTACTTACTATTTCATCTGATGTAACATTGTTTGCTTCTGCTTCATAAGTAAGCCCTATACGGTGACGAAGAACATCATGAGCAATGGCGCGAACATCTTCAGGAATTACATAACCACGTCTCTTAATGAATGCGTATGTACGCGCAGCAAGAGCCAGATTGATTGAAGCACGTGGAGATCCACCGAAGCTTATCAAGCCCTTAAGCTCATTCAAGCCATACTTCTCGGGATAACGTGTAGCAAACACTATATCAACAATATATCGTTCTATTTTTTCGTCCAGATAAACGTCTCTTACTACCTTACGAGCCTCTAAAATCTCATCAGCTTTGAGGATTGGTTTAACATCAAATTTAGAACCGTTGATGTTCTGACGAATAATAAGTTTTTCTTCTTCCTGTTTTGGATAGTCAATAACTACCTTCAACATGAAACGGTCAACCTGTGCTTCAGGAAGCGGATAGGTACCTTCCTGCTCAATTGGGTTTTGTGTAGCAAGTACAAGGAAGGGTTCGGGCAACTTAAAAGTATCTTTACTCAATGTTACTTGTCTTTCCTGCATAGCTTCAAGTAGTGCACTCTGAACCTTGGCCGGTGCACGGTTAATTTCATCTGCTAAAATAAAATTAGCAAAGATAGGTCCTTTTTTAACCACAAACGTTTCATCCTTTTGACTATATATCATGGTACCAACAACGTCGGCAGGCAGCAAGTCGGGTGTAAACTGAATACGGCTGTATTTCGCATCAATCAGCGAAGCCAGTGTTTTAATTGCTAATGTCTTTGCAAGTCCCGGTACACCTTCAAGAAGAACGTGTCCGTCGGATAGTAATCCAATCAGCAAAGATTCCACTAAATGTTTTTGTCCCACAATTACCTGATCCATCCCCTTCATGAGGTTGGTCACAAATGCGCTTTGTTTTTCAATCCGCTCGTTTAGCTCACGGATATCAATTGATTCGGCCATAGTTTCTATAATACTTTTATTGTTTTAACTACATTGAAAAAGAAAATTCATCTTAGAAATGAGCTTTTCTTTTCGAGTTCCAAAAATACTCTTTATAATTAACTACAGCAACTAAATATTATTAAAAAAAGATGCATAATGTTTAGATTTTGGATGTTTAAGGAGTAAAGTGATAAAGACTGGCGGATAAAAGATATTCCCTTGTACAAAAGAATGCATTCTTTTGTACAAGGGAATTAATTGTTTTGTACAGAACATTGCATTCTTTTGTACAAGCGTGCAATAATCTAATTAGGAGAAATTATAATTTGCTTCGTAAGTTTGGAATTTTAATAACCGTCCCTGCAGGAACATAATCCGGATTGGTTATAACCGTTGGATTATGCTTCACAATAAGCGTCCATAAATCCTTAGAATTATAATAGTGCTGTGAAATTCTCACTAAAGACTCTCCTTTTTGAACAGTGTAAACGCTCTTGGTCCCAGTAATTGTATAATTATTAGGATTCAGCTTTTCCGGTTTTTTATCTTTAGAATCACTTTCGTCTGATTTTGCCTTTTCTGCTGTCTGCTCTTTAATTATAGCCTTCTCTGCTTTATCAGCTTCAATCTTGGTTTTATTGGTTTCATCAGCAGTTACTGCCTTTTCTATTTCCTGTTGAGGAACTGAAGGAATTGTATCTGCCATTGCAATAGCATCCATTTTTGCGGGAACAGAATCGACCATTACAGAGTCAGCGCTACTTACTTCGGTAGAAGTCGGTAGCATATTCATAATAAAATCGGGATTATAAATATAAGTAAATATCGCTATTGCAAAAATGGCCAGAAAAGTAACCATGCCAACGAAGTAATATATTGTACTTTTATTAACTGAAACGCTGTTAATGTCTTTTTGAGCTTTGGCTGCTGCAATAAGTTCTTCTATTAACGCATTTTTTTGCTTTATAATATCTTCTTTTTCGGGCTCATCCTCAGGCTTCTCTTTGGGTATCACAGCTAATGATTCCTCTGAATTAATTAGCATATTTTCTTTTACCGTTTCATTTTCCTGAACTTTAGAAGGAGTAGTCTCTTCAGCTTTTGATTCTGGATTCTGACTTTCTATTTCAATAGGCTTTGCAGCTATCTGAACATCTTCAATAGTTTCGGTTTTATTGGCAATTACAACCTCACCGGCTTTTGGAGTGACAGCTACTACTTCTTCTTTTACTTCAGTATCCTGGGCTATTACTTTTTTTGATTCGGGAATTGATTGAGGTTCATCAACTTCTGTAACCTCATCGGCTTTAGAAAGAGCAGTATTTTCCTCATTTACTTCAGTATCCTGGGCAATAACGTCCTCTGGTTTAGAGATAATCTGAAGTTCATCAACTTCTGTAACCTTATCGGCTTTAGGAGTTATAATTTCTTCGTCTTTTATTTCTGTATTCTCATTTGGAATTTCTACAGATTCTGTGGTAGGTTGATCTGCAGCATTTTCTGTAACCTCATCATTAAAAGATAGCGCTTCTTCTATCCCTGAAGATGTTTCTGATTCGCTATCTCCGTCAATATCGTCCTCTTCTCCAGAATTCATATCATCAAAAACAGCGCCTTCATTTAAAATAACCGTTTCAAAATGAGAAAAAGGCTTGTTTATCTGGTCACGGATGCTTGTTTCGGGAGTAAAAGAAATCTTGGTATGTCCTTTGATCTCTATTCTTTCGCCGGTATTTACATTTACACTTTCCCTGCTGTCAACGTCAATTAATTTAAAGGTGCCAAACCCTTTAATCTTCACGTATTTGTCAGTTTCAAGTACCTGTTCTATCAAAGCAAACATTTCCTTCAGAAAGGTTTCAGCATCCTTTTTACTTAATCCCTTCTTTTCGGCAAATAAGTCTATTAAATTCTGTATGTTTATTCTTTCCCCCATCGTCTCAAATTCATTTAAACTTATCTTTAATTACATTACTCGGCTTAAAGTTTATAACCAGTTTAGGGGGCACAAGCATTCGTTGTTTAGTAGCTGGATTTACTGATATACGCTCTATTTTCTTTTTTACGTCGAACGTACCAAAACCCTGAACAACAACAGTATTTCCTTCCTGCAGTTGTTCTGAGACAACAGAGATGGCCGAAGAAACAAGATCTGTAGTTTCCTTTGCCGAGTATCCTAATCGATTGGATAATTCTGTTATGAATTCTTTATTGTTCAATGTTTTCAGTTTTTTAGCGACTGCTATATTAGTAAATATCTATTAATTAAGCAATTAAAATCAAATAAAAATTCATTATTATTTGATTATTTGTGCATAAAGATCAAAATCATCGGCATCAGTTACTTTAACCTGATAGAAATGTCCTATTTCAAGCTGTTCATCAGCAGCCAATATAAGCACTTCGGGGTCTACTTCAGGGGAATCAAATTCCGTTCGTCCAATGAAATAATCCCCTTCCTTCCTGTCTATGATTACCTTAAAACATTTACCAATCTTTGCCGCACTCAATTCTGCCGAGATGCCTTGTTGTATAGACATCAATTCATCCAGTCTTTCCTGCTTAACTTCAAATGGAATAACATCTTCGTAATTATCGGCAGAATAAGTACCTTCTTCTTCAGAATAAGTGAAAGCTCCCATCCTATCGAACTTAACACGTTTCACGAATTCTTTCAGTTCTTCAAAGTCGGCTTCCGTTTCACCTGGATGCCCCACCATTAAAGTAGTGCGCAAATGTATGCCGGGAACTTCCTTGCGGAATTGCTCCATCAAAGCATAAGTTTCCTCTTTAGATACGTGTCTTTTCATCATTGACAACATATTATCACTAATATGCTGCAAAGCAATATCCATGTATTTACATACATTGTCACGTTCACGCATCACACGGAATAAATCAGTAGGGAAATGAGCAGGATAAGCATAGTGTAAACGAATCCATTCTACTCCTGGAATATCAGATATCTTTTCGATCAATTCGGGAAGCATCTGTTTCTTATATAAATCGACACCATAATAAGTAAGCTCCTGAGCAATTACCTGAAATTCTTTCACTCCTTCAGCTACAAGATACCTTACCTCATCAAGAATATCTTCCATGCTTCTTGAAACGTGATTTCCTGTGATAATAGGAATTGCACAATAAGAGCATTTTCTGTCACAACCTTCTGATATTTTTAAATATGCAAAATGTTTGGGTGTAGTAAGTGAGCGTTCAATGTGGATACGTTCGTCATAAACTTTTCCAAGATCATTCAGTAAAGCTTTCCAGTTAAACTTACCATAAAACTTATCTACCAAAGGAATTTCACTGGAAAGCTCTTTTAAATAACGCTCTGAAAGGCATCCCATAACATACAACTTCTTTAGTCGTCCTTCTTCCTTTGCCTGAGCAAACTCCAGAATCATGTTAACGGACTCTTCTTTTGCATCACCAATAAAGCCACAAGTATTAATTATGGCAATTTCTCCTTCGGGCGATTCAGAATCATGTGTTACGCTATAACCATTTTTCTCTAACTGACGAATCAGTTGTTCTGAATCCACTAAATTTTTTGAACACCCTAAAGTGATTAAATCAATCGTATTTTTTTTCATCAATTTTCTCCAAATAACGAATCAACAAATTCTTTTTTGCGGAACACCTGCAAATCTTCTATTCCCTCACCCAGCCCGATATATTTTACCGGAATCTTGAATTGATCAGAAATACCAATCACAACGCCACCTTTGGCAGTGCCATCCAGCTTAGTAATTGCCAGGGATGTTACTTCAGTAGCCAATGTAAATTGCTTTGCCTGTTCAAATGCATTTTGTCCTGTTGAGCCATCCAGTACCAACAAAACTTCATGAGGAGCATCAGGAATAACTTTTTTCATAACGCTCTTTATCTTGGTTAACTCATTCATTAAGTTTACCTTATTATGCAAGCGGCCTGCAGTATCAATAATAACTACATCAGCATTATTTGCTATGGCAGAGCTTAATGTATCAAAAGCAACAGAAGCAGGATCCGCTCCCATTTTCTGTTTAATTACAGGAACTCCTACTCTTTCTCCCCAGATAACTAATTGCTCAACAGCAGCTGCACGGAAAGTATCTGCAGCACCCAGATAAACAGACTTACCTGCTTTTTTGAACTGATAGGCCATTTTGCCGATAGTGGTGGTTTTACCAACGCCATTCACTCCAACTACCATAATCACATACGGGCTTTTACCGGCAGGTATGCTAAAATCCTCTTCATCTTCAGAATTGTTTTCTTTTAATAGCGCGGCAATTTCATCGCGGAGGATGTTATTTAATTCTTGTGCATTTACATATTTATCAGAAGCTACTCTTTCTTCTATTCGCTTAATAATAGTCAAAGTAGTTTCTACCCCTACATCCGAGGTAATTAAAACTTCTTCCAAATTATCCAGAACCTCATCGTCTACTTTTGATTTACCGGCAACAGCTCTGGTAATTTTACTAAAGACGCTTTCTTTGGTTTTAGACAATCCCTTGTCTAAAGTCTCTTTCTTTTCTTTGGAGAAAAAACTAAAAAATCCCATGTTGATTATGATTAGTAATATATTATGCTACAAAGATATAACAAATACAGATGGTAGCAAAAAAAAACTTCCCCTCATTTTTATGAATGAGAGGAAGTTTTTGCCAGCTGCCATAGAGACAACGACAATTATTTCTTAAAAAAGTCTTGAACTTTTTCGTTAGGTACCATTTTTTCATCAAAAGTAAAAGCTCCGGTTTTAGGAGATTTCACCATCTTGATAACCTTTGTATAAGAACGACCTTCTTTAGTTCCTTCGTGCAAACTTGCTACTGTTTTCTTTGCCATGGTTTATCTTATTTAATTTCTTTGTGTACTGTTACTCTTTTCAAAACTGAATTGTATTTTTTCAACTCAATTCTTTCTGTAGTATTCTTTCTGTTCTTCGTTGTAATGTAACGGGAAGTTCCCGGCATACCGCTATCCTTGTGTTCTGTGCACTCTAGGATAACTTGTACTCTATTACCTTTTGCTTTCTTTGCCATAAGTCAATCTTTCCTTAAAATTAAGCAATTATTTTAATGCTTTTCCAATCACAATACCCTTTAGTTACCGCATCATTCAATGCAGCATCTAACCCTTTTTTATTAATAGTGCGTAAACCAGCAGCGCTAAGGCTGATACTGATCCAACAATCCTGCTCTACATAGTAGAACTTCTTAGTAAACAAGTTCACATCAAAGGTTCTTTTAGTTCTTCTTTTTGAGTGTGAAACATTGTTGCCAATCATGGCTTTCTTTCCGGTAATTTGACAAATCTTCGACATTTCTATCTTATTTTTATAGTTTTCTTTCTAGTACTTTCCAAACAGGGCACAAAGTAAGTGATTTTATGAATATAAAACAAGCCTTTTACGATTTAATTCACAATTAAACATCAATTATTCTTCATTTTAGCACTTTTTGAAGCAATAAAAGAGCATTATTCGTTGCCCGCTCCACATTAAGCTCTCTTCCAAAGTCTACAACTTGCTTTGATGTAAGAACCGTTTTTTCATAGGCTGCAGCTATCCAAACCGTTCCCACGGGCTTGTCTGTTGTTCCCCCATCAGGTCCGGCTATTCCAGATACAGCTACAGCGCAATCAGTTTTAAGCGAATTCATCGCACCGTTTACCATTTCTTTTACAACTTCCTCACTAACAGCGCCAAACTGATTAAGCGTATCCTTAGAAACCTTTAATAATTCATTTTTTACGTCATTAGAATAAGCAATAATGCTTCCTTTAAAATAAGCAGAGCAACCGGGAACAGACGTTATTCTTGCTGCAATATTCCCACCGGTGCAGCTTTCTGCGGTAGAAACAGTAAGGTTACGCTCTTTAAGCATCTTTCCAACAATCTCTTCCAATGGGGAATCATTTTCATCAAGCACATTCTCACCCAGAATATCATAAAGCTTTGCCCCTTCCTTAAGAACTATATTTCTTATCTTATCTTCATTATCGCCTCGTCCGGTAAGTCGCAAGCGAACAATTCCCGATTTAGGCAAATAAGCTAATTTAATACATTCAGGCAACTGATCCTCCCAATCGGTCAGAGCTATGGCTAATGCTGACTCTGGATAGTTTTTAACCATATATGTTTTGTGAACAATAGCCCCCACTTTAAAACGTGTGCAGAGTCTGGGAATAATCTCCTCAGTCATATTGAATTTCATCTCCTGAGGCACTCCAGGCATTGAGACAAGTACTTTTCCATCCTTCTCAAACCAGCTTACTGAAGCTGTTCCTACCAGGTTATTTATAACAGTACAATCTTTAGGAACCAGAG
This sequence comes from Bacteroidaceae bacterium, assembly GCA_963667395.2. Taxonomy (GTDB): domain Bacteria; phylum Bacteroidota; class Bacteroidia; order Bacteroidales; family Bacteroidaceae; genus Bacteroides. The sequence continues at coordinate 930,425 of CAXXJL010000001.1, read as the reverse complement.
CCTGATCTCTATTCAATGGATTTATGGTAATCCTGTTGGCCAGAATCCTTTTTATGTTTTCAAAGACCAGCTCACTAAATACAAGCTCAGTGCCAAAGTACTTGCAAAGAGTATATTTGGTTATATCATCTTTGGTTGGCCCCAATCCACCGGTCATTAAAACAACATCAGCCCTTTTTATAGCAGCGTCAACTGCTTCCAGAATTTCATCTTCCCTATCCCTCACTGAGGTAACTCTTATAACTTCGAATCCTACATTATTCAGTTGTTTTCCTATCCATGCAGAGTTGGTATCAATCACCTGACCAATGAGCAACTCATCACCTATTGTTATAACTTCTACAAACATTTTCTTATGTATTACATTGTCACCCTTGAAAAGGCCGGCAATTCCATTGGACAATAATCCTTATCCAGATATTTAAAATATCCTGTAATAGCAATCATAGCTGCATTATCTGTAGTGTAGCTAAATTTAGGAATATAAACATTCCAGCCATATTTTTTGGCATGATCACGAAAAGCATCGCGAAGTCCGTTATTTGCTGAAACGCCACCTGCTACAGCTACTTCTTTTATATTATAATCCTTTGCTACTTTCCTGAGTTTATTCATCAGGATATCCACTATAGTTACTTCCAGAGAGGCAGCCAAATCATTCTTATTCTTTTCTATAAAATCAGGATCTTCTTTCAAATGATCACGTAATGAATAAAGGAAAGAAGTTTTCAGTCCACTGAAACTATAGTTATAGCCTGGAATTTGAGGTTTATTGAAGGTAAATGCTTTTGGATTACCCTGACGCGCCATTTTATCAATGACAGGCCCCCCCGGATAACCAAGTCCCATTACTTTAGAACATTTATCAATGGCTTCCCCGGCAGCATCATCAATAGTCTGCCCCAATACTTCCATTTCATTATATGCCTTTACCAGTATAATCTGAGAATTTCCTCCGGAAACCAGTAAACAAAGAAAAGGATATTTTGGTTGTTCATTATCTTCATCTTTTTCTTTAATAAAATGAGCTAATACATGAGCATTCAGATGATTAACATCTACCATAGGAATGTTTAAAGAGCGAGCGAATCCTTTTGCAAAAGATACTCCTACCAATAATGATCCCATCAAACCCGGACCACGGGTAAAAGCAACAGCGCTTAGCTCCTCTTTCGTTACATTTGCCCTTTTTAAAGCCTCATTTACTACAGGGACTATGTTTTGTTGATGTGCCCGTGAAGCTAATTCGGGTACCACCCCGCCATATGCCTCATGCACAGCCTGACTGGCAACCACATTTGACAATAATACTCCGTTTCTGATAACAGCAGCCGAAGTATCGTCACAGGAAGATTCAATTCCTAATATAATTGTATCCATATTTTTCTGTTTATTCTGCAAAAGTACTGTTTAATTGCTATATTTCACATACCAATTATAAAAATTTTCAATACCTTTCTGAATTGTAGTCTGAGGTTTGTATCCAAAATCTATTTCTAAATGGCTTGTATCAGCATAAGTACGATAGACATCACCTGGTTGCATCCCCATATATTCCTTAACTGCTTCTTTACCTGTAACCCTTTCTATTGTATGAATAAAATCCATTAGATTTACCGGATTTGAATTTCCTATATTGTATATTTTATAAGGAATTTCAGCAATAGGCGGAGCATCAATAATTTTTTCAAGGCCCATAATAATATCATCAATGTAAGTAAAATCACGCTCCATATTTCCGTTATTGAATACTTTTATCGGAGTTCCATTCATAATAGATTTCATAAAAATATACGGAGCCATATCCGGTCTGCCCCAAGGACCATAAACAGTAAAGAAACGTACTCCGGTAGTAGGCAAATGGTATAAGTCACTATAGGCATGCGCCATCAGCTCATCCGCCTTTTTAGTAGCGGCATACAAACTTATAGGAGTGTCTACCTGATCATCTTCGGAATAAGGTGTTTTATTATTTAGCCCATACACACTACTGGAACTGGCATACACCAGGTGTTTTACCTTGTTTAGTCTGCACGCCTCAAGTATATTGGCAAAACCAACTATATTTGAATCTATATAACTAAATGGATGATCAATAGAATAACGTACTCCAGCCTGAGCTGCTATATTACAAACAACATCAAAATGCTCGCTATCAAACAATCTGTTTATTTCATCTCTTTCTGTCAGATCAAGTTTAATGAAACGATAATGAGAATATAAATTACTCTGAGTAGCGGTTCTGTCAACAATATCATTCTGTTCAATACCAGTCTCTTTCAAACGACTATATTTCAGATGAACATCATAATACTGATTAATATTATCAATACCTACAACCTCATCGCCACGTTCCAGCAATCTCTTTACTAAATAAGAACCTATAAATCCAGCGGCACCTGTTACTAAAATCTTCTTCATATCATTAACTTAAAAAACTATGATAGCATAGTTCCCATTAATTATTTTTTCTTTCCCTTCCACCATTTTACTTAGCGAAGAATTAGCTTTAATATCTTTTGTTCGAAGGAATAATATTGCATTATTATATTGCATATTATTCAAATCAGATTCCTTCAGCTCTTTCAGTTCTTGATTTAGATAAGCATCCATGTTCTCGCCTTTACTAATATGATAGAAATAATACGTATGGATATTTTTCTTTTGAGCCATCTCCTTCCCTTTTTTACAAAGCTCACTATACCCTATATATTCATTAAAAGAAGGGACAAAAAAGGATCCAGTAAAAATAGTCAGAAGTAGTCCTACGGATAACGAATTAACCGCTTTATTCAGATTCTTTTGTTTGTATAAATAAAACAGGGAAAGAACACATGTTATAAACAAAAGTCCTGCTAACACATAAACCAACGGATGATTTAAAAACGCCATTGAAGGATATCTACTTAGTATAAAAACTAACGGTAAAGCAAGTCCAATAGCTGTTACCGGTATAGCTATTAACAATGAAACCACCTTGTTAAATCTTATTTTTTGCAGTAACAACACCGTAAGATATGCAAAAAAAGGAAAAGCCGGAAGCATATAAACTTCCACCTTAGAACTAATAAAGGAGAGACCAACGAAAGTTACAGTAATAATTGTCAGAAAGAACTTTTCCAGATCAGTATTGATTAATTTGGCTTTGATTCCAGCTAAAATAATGCCTATATAAAGCAAAGACCAGGGAGCAAGTGAATACCATATTACTTCAAAATAGTAATAAAAAGGTTTCTTATGATGAAAAGAATCTACTGCTCTGTTTACTGTCTGATTAAACAGTAAATTGTGTAAATAATCATATCCTCCCTCTATAAAAACACCTGTAAACCATATCGCTGAGCCAGCCAATAAGATGATCCATGTTTTAATTCCCCAATAACGACCAAAGGTTTTCAGCCTGCCTTTCACTGCCAGAAAAGCAACAACAGATAATAGTGGAACCAGTATTCCGATTGGACCTTTCGTAAAAATAGCCATAAAAACATAGATGGAAAACAGGTAGCTGCTCTTCTTTGTACCTTTACCCACAAACATTTGATAAAAGGTATAGAGTGAAAGCACAATAAACATGCACATCAGCATATCCATTCGTAAAACAATGCCTGCACCTATAAAATAGCCACTGGTAATCAGCATTAATTGTCCTGATAGGCGATTTTTATCTTCTGCCTCACCAGCAATCCATTTATCCATAATATAAAGGATTACCAGAGCAGGAACTATAGAGAACAATCCTATAAACAACATACTATGCATGCCGAAAAGCAATTTTCCCAATATAACAATCCACAGATAAAGTGGCGGTTTATCGGCATATATCTCCCCATGATTGGTGAAAGTAAAAAAGTTGCCGTTGCGTATCGCTTCATCAGCAATACTGAGATATTTCAACTCATTATCCGGTGTAAAATCCCGGAAAAAGAATAAAGGTAGAAATGCCAATAGCAATAGAAAATATCTATTCGTCTTCATTTAAACGATATTTATAATCATTTCGTGCAATCATTATATTTCTGAAGTAAGCTACAAAACCTATGGACTGACCTATTATCAAAACCGGATCAAGCCTGAATGCTCCGTAAGAAATAATCACGGATGATCCTATCAAACTTATAACCCAGAAGCCAATAGGCAAAATAGATTCCTTTCGTTTTGCCGAGTATACCATCTGATAAACAAACCTAAGTGTGAATATAATCTGGCCCATAGAGCCAAAGATAAGCAACCATAATGGAACTTTATCATTTTTCAGGAAGGAGGCTATAAATTCATCTGCATTGTTACATACAAAAATGACAGCAACAACAGGTGTCAACAATAAAATAGCCTTGATAAGCCCGTGAACCTTCTTCCAGTCTCCCTTTTCATAAAGATTCCATATATAGATATAATAGGAAATAAACTGCCCCAATAAAATGGAGAAGTCATCTCTCATCCAGCCATAAAGAACAAGCAGATAAGACCCCAGAATACTTAGAATCCAGAAAACAGAAGGTGAAACTACCTTCTTTGCCTTTTCAGACAATATCCATTGAAACAGGATACGTGCTGAAAAGAATGCCTGGGCCAGAAACCCAATAACATACATTAGCATAAATTATTATCCCCGATGCTGTAATTAATATATCTCTTTTTCATCCAACGGTATGCAAAGCAATCAATGAAAGGAGAAACCAGACGGTTCCATAAATGATATTTGGAAACGCCGGCTAACCGGAGAAAATGCCGAACCGGAATCTGCTTTACCTTACCATTTTGTAACTGAATCAATGCAGGAAGAAAACGATGCATTCCTGTAAAGAAAGGTACTCTTTTAGCATAATCCGTATGCATTACTTTAAGCGGACATCCGGTATCAGAAACTCCGTCATGAGTCATCATATTACGAAAACCATTTGCTATTTTAGACTGAAGATTCTTAAAATAAGAGTCCTTTCGGTTTGCTCTGATTCCCATTACCATTTCATTCTCTTTGATATGCTCCAGCAATAAGTTAAAATCGTCAGGAGTAGTCTGTAAATCAGCATCCATATAACCTACATATTCAGAATATGTAGCGTCAATTCCAGCTTTCATTGCTGCACTTAGTCCTGAGTTACGACTTAAATCGATATAAAAAAAGTGCTTATTTCTGTCACATATCTCAATCAGACGTTGCTTACTGCTGTCTTTTGATCCGTCGTTTACGAAGAGTACACATGCGGGGTAAATGGACTCAGGAAGAAACTCTCCTATTCTCTTCTCTAATGCATAAATATTGTCCTCCTCGTTATACACAGGGACAATTATTGTAAATTTGTAGTTTGCAGATTTATTCATTGCTTGAATTTATTAATAGCCCGCAAAGTTTAGTTTTAGGAATTACCAGTCACATAACAGCAAAAAGACATAAAGAGTTTAACTCATCTTTATCTAAATATGAGGTATAATTAATACCCCATAAAAATGAATTATCAATAAGTCAGAATTTCTGCTCCGGTTTCTGTTATAACCAGTGTATATTCCCATTGTGCAGAAGGGAGTCCATCATCCGTCAAAACAGTCCATCCATCCTCTTCATCAACAAATACATCATATTTACCCATATTTATCATTGGTTCAATCGTAAATACCATTCCCGGAACCATCAACATCCCTTTTGTTTTTTTAGCAAAATGTTCCACGTCCGGCTCTTCATGAAATTTCAATCCAACGCCATGTCCGCACAAATCTCTCACAACTGAGAAACCATTTTTTAGGGCATGTCGCTCAATGGCAGCTCCTATATCTCCAAGGAATCCCCATGGTTTAGCTTTATTTAGCCCAATTTCCAGGCACTCTTTGGCCACCTCTACCAGCTTCTTTAGCTCTGGCTTAACCTCTCCAATCATAAACATTCGCGAGGCGTCAGAGAAATATCCGTCTAAGATAGTAGAAACATCAACATTTACAATATCACCTTCCTGAAGAATTTCATTTTCACTAGGAATACCATGGCACACCACATCATTTACAGATATACATGCACTCTTGGGAAATCCTTCATAATTTAAAGGAGCAGGAATAGCTCCATGCCCAACAGTATAATCATATATCAGCTTGTCAAGTTCAGCAGTAGATATTCCTGCGCGAATATTTTCTGCCACCATGTCGAGAACTCCCGTGTTAATCAAACCACTTTTACGTATCCCTTCAATCTGTTCAGGAGTTTTAATTAATTTTCTTTTAGGCACTAAATAGCCTTTATTTTGGTGATAAAGTACTTTCTTATCTAATTCTGTGAGCGGCTCTCCTTTTACAGGATGCCAATTGTTTTTTATACCCTTAAACGACATAACACCTTATTTTATAATCAATTCAAAAATCTATTAGTTTATGCATAGTTGTCCTAGTATAAACATATTCTAATACGGCGTGCAAAATTAATAAAAAAAGATGATTATAGATAATTGCAGTAGATATATTAAGACTTAAAAAATTGAGCTGACAAATTTATAACCTATAATATTGGAAAGGAATAACATCAGCAATCTTATTTATTGAATTCACAACCATTTTATATCCTACTCCATGTAATGTTATAATTTCCACAGAGGGGTCATCTTTCAGTATTTGCCTCAATTTGAAAATATAAATGGATAGAACGCGTGAATTAACGAATTCTTCCGCACTCCATATTGTGTTCAGGGCATCATCCTTGGATACAATTTCATTCATTTTTTTACAAAGAAGTGACAACAAGTCATTCTCTCGTGTTGTAATATGAATTTTCAATTTATTAAAATGTAAAACACCTTTATGGGAGTCAAAGATATACTTACCCAATACGTATTGCTTTGAAGATTTTATTTCCATCTCGTACCCTCTTCTAATCATCGCTTTTAGCCTTAGTTTCAATTCATCTGTATCATAGGGAACCATTAAACAGTCATCGGCCCCTAATTGATAACCAATTCTATAATTAATCATTCTATCTTGTTTAAAAATAAATATGAGATAAGTATCCTTGCAAAACTCCTGAATCCTTTTTGCTAAAGGGAAACAGCTATCCAATGAAGGAAACTCATGAAGAAGACAAATCAGTGGTCGGGTATCGCAAAAATGCCGATAAGCACTTTCTACATCAGAACATAATTCCACTTCTATATTTTCTTTTTGAAAAGACTCTTGCAACAAGCGGGTTGAAGTACAATCCGGACCATAAATAAGTATAGCTGAACTCATATTCATAAAACAATCTATTTATTAAATAATCGATTCGGCAAAGATACGGAGCTTTAAAGAATTCTAATTGGTCTATTTCCCACGCAAATTGTCCAAAAAGAAACTAAATATAAGAATTTATCTAAATACATAGTTTTTAAATGAACAATAATCCCTATTTTTGTTCATTCAATAAATATTTGATTTATCAGAACAGTTAGAAAAATAGTATTAATATTCCTTTCATTGGTAATTGGCCTTTACCTGGGGATTATCATATTGTTGAATATCCCGTATATTCAACACAAAATGGCAGTTATAGCTACTGATGAATTAAAAAAAGTACTTCACACCGAACTAACAATCGGAAGAGTTGATATCGGACTAATGAACCGTATTATCGTAGATGATATATTTCTGAAGGATCAATCAAATAAAGAAATGCTAAAGGTATCCCGCCTTTCAGCAAAATTTGAAATTCTACCCTTATTCAAAGGTAAAATCACCATTCGGAGTGTTCAGCTTTTTGGCTTTACTATTAATTTGAATAAAAAGACTCCCAAAGACCCTATAAACTGCAAATTTGTTATTGATGCATTCGCAAGCAAAGACACAGTAAAAAAAGAAAGCAAGATTGATTTGCGTATTAATTCAGTGCTAATTAGAAGGGGTACGTTTAGTTACGATGTGTTTTCAGAGCCCGAAAGTCCCGGTAAGTTTAATGTAAAACATTTAAAGTTCTCCAATATTATTGCCAATATTTCTTTGAAAGCATTGCATAAGGATTCTATAAATGCATCTATAAAGCGATTAAGCCTTAGCGAAAAGTCGGGGATTGATCTACAAAAACTATCGTTAAGAATAGCAGGTAACGCCAAAGGAGCAAAAATTGATAATTTCATTATTGGATTACCGGAAACAAAGATACAGTTGTCTCCTATTAAGGTATCATTTGATGGTTTCAAGGCATTTAAAGATATTACTAATAAAGTTTCCTTTTCTACAAGGATACTTCCCTCATCCATTACCCTTCATGATATTTCTCCTTTTGTACCGGCACTTGCTAACTTCCGTGACAAATTGAACTTAAAGATGAGAATAAAAGGAACCATTAATCAACTGACAGTTGAAGATCTGAAAATTAATGCCGATGATAATCTCCTTATTTCAGGAGGAGCCACATTCCAGGATATATCACACATAAAAGATGCCTATTTGTTCGGCGATATTCAACAACTGAGAATTAACCGTGCCGGAATGGATTTTCTGGTGCGAAATCTGGTTAAGAACTTCTCGGGCACGCCTTCTATATTAAAACGATTAGGGAATATAGCATTTAAAGGTGAAATTTCAGGATACTTCAATGATTTAGTGACTTATGGCACTTTTAACACAGGACTAGGAACTGTAAAAACCGATATAAAGTTTAGTTCCAATAAAGCCAAAGGTACTTATAATTACTCCGGAGCTGTAAAAACGAATAAGTTTAATCTGGGGAAATTACTCGATAATGAAAAAATGTTTGGAAAGACTTCATTCAACCTTGAAGTGAAAGGAACCCATAACAAGGGATTAAAGCCTGATATATCATTGAAAGGGCTAATTGCTTCATTGGAATATAGTGGTTACGAATACAAGAATATTGAGCTCGACGGATTATATAAAAACGGAGGATTTGATGGACAAGCCGCTATAGATGATGATAATGGACGCGTATTTATGAATGGGAAAATAAATTTTTCTCAGAAAACTCCAACTTTCAACTTTCATGCAGATATTAAAAAGGTCAATCCACACAACCTGCATCTCACAGATAAATACAAAGATGCAACTTTCTCTTTAAATGTGGATGCTAATTTTACCGGTCACTCCATTGATGACATGATTGGACAAATCAATGTAGACAGCTTTGCTTTTGTAAGTCCGGAGAAAAATTACTTTATGCACAACCTGAATATAGCAGCAAAACAAACCAACGGGAGAAAGAGCCTGGAGTTAAATTCTGAATTCCTGAAAGCAACAATAGAAGGTAACTATTCATACCAAACAATTCCAATGAGCATAATGAAGACTGTGGAACGTTATATCCCTTCATTGCTTACCATGAATAAAAAACATAAAGAGCCGCACAATGACTTTAATTTTGATGTTCACATTTATAATACAGATATCCTTTCAACCGTCTTTAATATCCCGTTGAATGTATACAAACACAGCACTATAAAAGGGTATTTCAATGATAATGACCGAAAAATAAAGATTGACGGCTATTTTCCCAGTGTGCAATATAAAAATATGTATTTTGAATCGGGACAAGTTCTCTGTGAAAATATAGATAACCAATTTAAATGTCAGGTAAGAGCCAATAACAGAAGGCCAAAAGGTTCTACTGTTAATATCTCAATGGAAGCTTATGCGCAAAACGATAAAATCCATACATCTATAAACTGGGGGAATAATGGAGTTAAAACATATAGTGGTAAATTCTCCGCTATCACTAATTTCTTTAAAACAGCCGGCGCAAATCCTATTCTTCAGGCAAAAATTGATGTGGAACCCACAGAAGTTATTTTAAATGATACCGTATGGAACATTCATCCTTCTCATATTGAAGTAGATTCCGGTAGGGTGTATGTAAATAATTTCTTGTTTAAGCACAAAGATCAATATCTGCGTATCAATGGTAAAGCAACCAAAAACATGAATGATACCGTAAAAGTTGAATTGAAAGATATCAATATAGGGTATATATTTGATATTGTAAATCTTAAGTCGGTCGATTTAAATGGAAAAGCAACAGGCACGGCCTATATGAGTCAGGTAATGAAAAGCCCCATCATGAATACTCAGCTTTTCGTTAAGGACTTTTCTTTTAATAATGGTTTGCTTGGCGATATGAATATATACGGAGAATGGGACAAAGAGAAAGAAGGAGTTTCCCTGAATGCCAGAATTAAAGAGGCTAATATATCCGAGTCCAATGTAAAAGGATACATCTACATTGGAAAGAAAGGATTGGATCTGGATATTAATGCTAACAATACCAATGTTGCCTTTCTGCATACATACCTCAAAAGCATTGCATCTGACATAAAAGGCAGGGCTACCGGACGTGTCCGGTTGTTTGGGTTGTTTAACGCGCTCGCACTTGAAGGGTCTGCCCTTGCCGACGCTTCTTTCAAGGTTAACATTCTGAATACCACCTTTGCAATAAAGGACTCAGTTCATATCTCTCCCACTGAGTTTTCCGTAAAGAATATAAAGTTACGTGATTTGGAAGGTCACGCCGGAGTAGTTAATGGCTATGTTCGCCACGAGCACTTTAAAGACATGAATTATCGTCTTCAGATGGATGCGAAAAACATGCTGGTTTATAACACGAAAGAGAGTGCGGACATGCCTTTCTACGGCACAGTATATGGCACAGGAAATGTGTTGCTTACCGGAAACAATTCCGGTTTAAACGTTGATGTAGCCATTAGTACCAACCGAAACACCAATTTCGTTTACCTGATGACCAACGCCACTTCAGCCGTTAGTAACCAGTTTGTTACATTCGTTGATCAAACTCCGAAACGCAAAATGGAGGAAGACACAACGGTTGTTGTTGATTACTTCTTAAAACAAATGGGAAAAGAGGCAACTGCTTCCAATATGGACATTCGCCTGAATATGCTGGTTGATGCCACGCCCGAAGCAAGCATGAAGATTGTAGTAGACCCTGTTTCAAATGATTATATTATAGGAAAAGGAACAGGAAATATCCGAATGGAATACTATAATAAGGGCGGCGTTAAGATGTTTGGTAACTACACGTTAGATCATGGAACGTATAAATTCAGTCTTCAAGAGGTTATTCGTAAAGACTTTAACATTAACTCTGGTAGTATTATCAGCTTTAACGGGAACCCCTTAGATGCCAATCTCAATATAAAAGCCGCTTACACGGTAAACTCCGTTTCATTAAGTGATTTAGGCTCCGAGGTTCCGGAAGAGCTTAAGAAGTCGAATGTAAAGGTTGATTGCGTTATGGATATTAGTGGCATTCTGGTGCATCCTACCGTAAAACTAGGCATAGAATTGCCTAATGAGAGCGAAGAGAAAAAGCGTATCATACAAAACGTAATCAGTACGGAAGATCAGATAAGTATGCAAACCCTCTATCTGTTAGGTATTGGCAAGTTCTATACTCCCGATTATGCCAACACATCCCAGAATTCAAACGCAATGACCTCAGTATTATCTTCTACTCTTTCGGGGCAACTAAATAATATGCTGTCTCATGTTATTAATAGCAATAACTGGAACATTGGCATAAACGGTAGCACCGGTACTAATGGGTGGACCAATATGGAATTTCAAGGTATGCTTTCGGGGCAGTTGCTGAACAACCGTTTGCTTATCAACGGCAACTTTGGATATCGCGATAATCCTACCGTTACTTCAAATTTTGTAGGTAACTTCGATTTAGAATATCTGCTTACCAATGAGATACGAATGAAAGCCTATAACCAGTCAAACGACCGCTACTATACCCGAACCACATTGAATACACAAGGTCTTGGTATCGTATTCAAGAAAGACTTTGATACCTGGAGTAATTTATTACCTTGGGGTCGCAAAAAGAAATCACTATTTATTTTGCCAAAAGATTCAATTGCTCCCCAACCTCAGAACAAGAATGTACCTCAATCTAAGAAAAAACGGGAGCGATAAGAGTTTATTATCGTTCGAATCTTACAGAAAAAGAATTACTGTATTTGTAATTTTATTTCCAGCTACAACTTAATTTATTATGTGTAAATTATTCTTTTTCAAAGTAAAATTAATTCGCCAATAAATAAAAATCATTGGCGAATGGATTTTATTTATTGGCGAATGGATTTAGAATTAAACTCCTGTAAATTTTCACTTGATAGTTTGAAACAGTAAAAAATCACAGATGCGCCACCAAGGTTGGGGTTTGCACCATGCATTTCTTTATCTCTGAATTTTCAAGGATTTACACGGCTTTTATTTTTTATTTAAAAATAAAACTATTTAATATATTTATTCTGTGCTGTTGGATGAGTGTAAAATGAATGCACTCTTCTTGTAACTATCTGTATTTTACTATTTTACATGAACGTAAAATCGTCAGGTTTATCGTTAGGTTTTTTTCGCCAAAAAAGGGCTTTTTAAGCTTCATTTTATGCCACCACACTTTTTGCATTTTTGTGCAAATATGATTTTTTAGACGTAAAGTGATTAATTTGTCGATTATTACATTCTCTATTTGGAGCGCTTTGTTTATATCCATACATTTGCGTTGAAGAACAAATCAAAACGGCCATTTTGAGAGTAACCAACATTTAAAAACTAAAATTACTATGAAAAAAAAGGAAGAACCAGTCTTCAACGAATTAATAAATTTAATGCCACACCGGCTTAGAAACAAGAAAAATATGGCCAATCAGTTTCAGTAATAACCACAGAAAAAGTAAACCCAATCCCAGTAAAGGTCACAAGAGTCAAAGCATAATTTCCCCTAGCCAAAAAGTCCCGCCAGCTTTTTTGAAAACCTAGCGGGACTTTAAAAAAACATAACCGGACTTTGCAGGAAACATAACCGGACTTTGAAACATTGATAAATCTACTCAAAAAGGTTGATTTCTTGAAATCCACTTAAAAAGGTTGATTTATTTGTTTTTGGGAAATGGATATAATAACTACCCCACTACTTCTATTTTACTCCTTCCACTTACCGATTTCTCCACCCTTATCTGAGTGGCAATGTGTTCATTCATTTCGCTTACGTGAGATATTACACCAATCTTACGACCTTGTGTTTGAAGGCGTTCCAGTGCATCCATGGCCACACGCAGCGTGTCGGCATCGAGAGAGCCAAAGCCTTCATCGATGAAAAGAGATTCCACCTTCATGCGGTTCGATGATAAGGATGATAGCCCTAACGCCAGCGCCAAAGAGACAAGGAATGACTCCCCACCCGAGAGCGTGTGCACACTGCGAACCTCGCCAAGCATATCCAGATCAACAACCTCCAGCCCCAATGTGTTAGGAATTCGTTTTAGTTCGTAGCGCCTGGAGAGCTCCTGTAAATGTTTGTTGGCATAGGTGAGCAACACATCAAGAGTGTAACCTTGTGCTATCTCCTTGAATTTAGATCCGGTGGCCGAGCCAAACAGTTCATTGAGCTTCTTCCAGTTCTCGGAAAGTAATTCCCTGACGGGAAGCTCTTTTTCTATCTTTTTCACCCTCTCCTTAGCTGCTTTATGTGCGGCAAAGGTTGCATCAATCTCACCGTTTCTCTTCATCATAGATTCCAACAGTTCGGTTGCCTCTTTCAATAGCATTTGCAGATTCTCTATTGTTTCCTCCTCACCGTGCGGACGAACTTCGGCAGCCTGATGCAGTTCCAGTTTCTTGCTGCGCTCATCCAACGTAGCCTTAATGGTTATTTCATTCTTTCTCAATAGATCGAGAGCCCTCTTCTCAGCAGCCAGCCACGCACTATCTTTTTGTAAGAGTTCAGCCAGCAGTTCACGGGTAATCACTCCACCCTTTCCGCCAATCCACTCATCCACATTCTTTTGTAGTTGCTGGTTTCGCTCTTCCAGGCGAGCTATAATAGCACCTGCCTCTTTGATTCCTCCCTTCAGACTCTCACTATTTGCTAGTAATTTAGTCTGCTCATCGGTCAGCTTCCTGAGGTCTTCCTCAACAGCCTTCTTCTCTTTTTGGAAAGCACCGGACACCTCATCGGCTGGTTTACCTTCTAAAAGCATCTTCCTTTCAAGAGCCAGATCATTATATTCCGACCGATAATCGGTTAACTTCTTATCTTTTTCTGCCAATCCCTTGATTGCCTCTTCCTGATTACTTTTTTCTCCGGTAAGAGCCGTCAGCATGTTTGTGATCTTCTCTTTTACCTGTGTAAGTGCAAGCTGACTGGCATTCCATTCAGTAGCTATCTTTTGGAGTTTACCTTGCAATGCACCTTGCTCAAACTCTGCTTTCCACGCAGGCAAGGCAACAAGATAAGTACCCGCATCGGCATAAGCATCTTTATACTGCTGGTTATAGCTTTCCACCATTGTAGCCAGACGGGTAATCTCCTTCTCAGACTCCTCAATGCCTGCAGTGAGTTCCTCCAATTGCTTTTTCACAACCTCTTTGGCGCGATTCAGCTCTTCCTCTTCCAGATTAGCTTCACCCCCCATCCCCTGAGCACGTAACGGATGATGCAGACTTCCACACACAAGACAAGCCACGCCATCGGATAGCTTGGCACGCAATGCAAGGATTTCGGCCGGAAGCAACTTATCTAGCCTTTCGGCCTCCTTCTTAACCTTTTCCAGCTTCAGTTTATCGCCCTGCAACACTTCTTTTCTGCTTTTCAACGTCTTTTCACTGTTGGCCGATTGTTTAAAGGCTGTTTGCGCAGTGTTCAGTAAATTTACAATAAGATCAGTCCTGGATACCAGCTCTTTGTATATATATTGTACCTCAAACCAATCATTGAGTTCTTTTAGCCGGAGTTGCTCTTTTTCCAACTGCTTATTAATGGTGGCTATATTTCCATCCACCTTCTCTTTAAAAGTCTTGGCAGCATCGAACTCTTTCTTAGCCTGAGTACCGTTTCGCTTCACTACCTCCATTGTTGCGTCCAGCTTCCTGGCGAGGATAATCTCTGGTTCGGCTTTCTCAAAAGCCTTGTTCACCTTCTGCTGGTTTGCCTTGCAAACATTCAGTTTTTCTACTGCACCAGCAAGTAATTCTGCATTCTTTTTTTCCTGCAGTTGCTTAGTCTGTAAGCTGGTACGGTTCTCGTTCCACTGTTTTGAAGTGCTTTGCAATTCATTATAAACATCACGAATTTCCTGCACCTGGTCAATTCTTGCCACATAATCATATCGGGGTTTCGCACCCTCAATGGCAGCTTTCGCTTCTGTAAGTAGGGTGTTCGCCATTGCTACCTCCTGCTTCAGCCCCTCCTCACCAACTATCCATTTAATCTTCTGATCCAGTATCACCGAATCTCTTTTTATCAGCATAGAACTGTCGGCAATCTGCTTGCGCTCCAGTTCCAATGCCTCTGATTGCTCATCAGAAAGAAGTTCCACCCCCTTAATCTGATCTTTCAGCATGTTCAAATCAGCTTCAGCCTGCTTATTCTTTTGATAGATGGACTGCGAAATGCGGGAATAAATATCCGTGCCTGTAAGCTTTTCCAGCAACTCAGCCTTGTCGCCTTGCCTGGCTTTGAGGAACGTAGCAAAATCGCCCTGTGCCAATAACACGGAACGGGTAAACTGATCGAACGTAAGGCCTACAAGCGCTATGATCTGTTTCAATAGCTCCGTTTTTGTTCCCTGCTCCTGCACATTGGTTGTGAGATTAAGGAGCGAGATTCCCACAGTTCTTAATCGCCCGCTAAACTTATTTCCGGCCCTGCCCACCGTCCAGGTAGAGCGGTAATGCTCTCCACTGAGCGACACAAAGTCTACCTCTGCCATTCCTTCCACAGCCCCTCTTCGAAGAATATTTCTGCTATCCTTCAGCGTAATGGTGTCATTCTTGTTATCTTGAATGTTGCTATTGCTGGTAACACCGCTCAGGCGGGGAGTTGTATCAAAAAGAGCCAGACACAAAGCATCAAGCAACGTTGATTTACCCGATCCTGTGTTTCCCGTAATGGCAAATATGCCAGCCGACTTTAACGGTTCTGCTGTAAAGTCGATCTCAAAATCCCCTTCCAGGGATGCCAGGTTCTTTCCCCTAATTGCTAATATCTTCATGTTCTATTTCCAGGATAACGCTTTGCAGCAAATTTCTCATTGTCTCAGGCATCTCTTCGCCGCCATATTGTTTCTCAAACTCCATTCGTGCTATCTCCATAGGCGTTATGGTTTGCAGTTCTTCATAAGTAAAAGTCCTTGATTCAGCATTCCCGCCCAACTGTACAGCACCCAGCCTTGCCAAACGTACCGACTTGTCTTTCAATGCTTCCTCTATTCTATTCCGAAGTGAAGGTTCAGGTTCTGTAATCAATACTTTAACCTCCAGATAAGGAGAACTATCCGTGATTTCCCCTTCGGGTAGCAAGGCTATTTCTTTCAACACATCCTCCATAGGTTTAGCTTCATTAGGAATGCTAAGCAACTTTACGGGCGCATCAAATAGCAGTTTCTCAATCTTTGTAACCTCTGTTCCTTCAATCTCTACCAGTGCCACACTTTGTTTGTTGTTCTTTTCTGCAAAGGACATAGGCAGAGGCGCACCGGCATAGCGCACTTCCTCACGACCGCACACCTGCTGCGCGCGATGTAAATGCCCCAAAGCCGTATAAACAATATCTTTTGAGAAAGCATCGGGCGAAACACATTCCACACCGCCCACTATGGTACGTTCCGAACGGTCGTTCTCCGAAACAATTCCTCCGGCTGTATGCAGATGTCCCATAGCCACAATGGCCTGATTGGATTGTCTAACCTTCAGTACTTCTTCCAGCAAAGCCTCATACATGGCCTTTACTCCAAGCGGATAGCTCTCTGCCTCGGGATAATCGCCCTGCCGCAGATAAGGAACGGCTATACACCATGCCGCCACTTCACCATCTTTGGTGAGTGGAACCAGCAGACGCTGACAGTCAATTGTACCATCAGCCGTGCGCCTTACTATACCTCTTATTGTGATATTCATCTCCTCGAGAAGAGGATTGGGAGCCTCGAGCCGTGCAGCCGAATCATGATTTCCGGCTATCACCACTACCTGCAAGGAAGAATTGTCAATGGTTATATCTCTGAGAAACTTATAGAACATCTTTTGCGAACCGGCAGAAGGGTTCGGTGTATCGAACACATCGCCCGCAATGAGCAGCACATCCACACCCTGTTCCCGGATCTGGTCTCTCAACCATTCCAAAAACTGTAAGTGCTCTGCTTTACGGTTATAATCAAAGAAGGTTTGTCCGATGTGCCAATCGGCTGTATGAAGTAGTTTTATCATCTTGTTACTTAAAGTATTTCCTACAAAAATAGTTTATTTTCTTAAAGTAACGCTACACAATAATACTATAAAAGTAAATTAAATATAAACAAGACAAAATTGAACTATAAATTCACTTACAATGACCTGGCGTTTAATTACTCCACCAATAAGATCTTAAATGGAACTAATAATGTATAGTGAAACCTTTACCATTCTCTCTATTTAAACTCTTTAATAAATTTCAATGTTTTCTCAGCATGTTTTTTAACTCTTATCTGAGAGCCGTACACAAATATCACCTTCCCCTTTTTATCGATAATATATGTAACACGACCGGGCAGCAGTCCCACTAGATTTGATGGTACATCAAACAGCTTACGTACCTTGTTGCCTTCGTCGCTCAACAATGGATAGTTAATTCTGTTTTCAGTGGCAAATTGCAGATGACTAGCCACAGACTGTCCACTAATGCCAATAATCATTGTTCCGGTTCCTTTAAATTCTTCCAGATTATCACGGAAAGCACATGCCTCACGGGTGCAACCGGGACTACCATCCTTGGGGTAGAAATAGATCAGCAGGTTTTGCTTTCCAATAACAGAATCTATTGAAAACATATTGCCATACTGGTCTTTCAGTGTGAAAGATGGAACTTTGCTTCCAACACCTATTCGTCTACCCGAGGTATCAGCCGGTTTGGTTTGCGCAAAACCGCTAAAATCAAAATAGAATAAGATTAGTATCAAATAAAGGACCAGATAAGTTCTATAATAATTTCTCATTTTTTTATATTTAGGATGATCAACGCAAAGTCCACCTATAATCCCTCTTAGCTCATCGGTAAATACCGGCTTGATATTAATAACCCAACTGTTTGTTTGATATACTATTTTCCTGAACTTACTCCGGTAAGTGAGCAATGGCAATCCTAGTCCTATAAAGAGGATTAACCAGATGTTATCTAAAAGTAAGCTTATCATATAATTAAGATTTAATGGTTTAATATAAAATAGTACAACCCCTGTGTTCTTATAAAACAGATAAATCCTTAATATGTTTTTAACTTAATGTATTTATACTCTCTGCACACTATTTTTTCTCTATCTAACTATGGATTACTTAGAACGGTTTTCTGTACCCTCCATCAATCGACGGATATTTGGAATGTGCATTACTATAATTAATAATGAAGCTGCCAGCAGATAATAAAAAGACAAAGACAGGTTTTGTAGCAACAAATTAATAAGTGGCAATGAGATTGCTAAACAAATGGAGCCTAAAGAAACATAGTTAGTGCGCCATTTCACTAAAAAGTAGACTAACACCGATATTAATACTGCAAAAGGAGTCAGCAATATAGAAGCTCCTAATGTAGTGTTTACTCCTTTACCACCTTTAAATTTTAGAAATACGGAAAAATCATGTCCCACAATAGAAGCAAAAGCAACATAGTAAACAAGAAATCTATCTAAAGAAATAATACTATTGTTTTGTAAAATAAGTATGGCAGCAACAGGCAAAAGACCTTTCAACATATCGCACAACTGAGTGAGCAAGGAAATATTTTTCCCTGCTATGCGCTCCACATTGGTTGAGCCTATGTTACCACTTCCCGACTCAAGAATATTCTTTCCCGTGGTTCGTTTTGTGAACAGATACCCAAATGGAATTGAGCCCAACAGGTATGCAATGATAATAAACAAGGCGTTAACTAACATGTTCATTTCAAGTCTTTGACTATCCGTAATGCTTCCTCTACATGCTTTTCTGCATTTATTTGAGAATTGAACATAAATACCACCACCCCTTTTTTGTTGACAATATATGTAACACGACCGGGAACCAATCCCAATAGATTAGATGGCACACCAAATAGTTTACGCACTTTATTGCCCTCGTCGCTGAGCAATGTATAATTCAACCGATGTTTATTTGCAAACTCCAGATGACTCTTTATAGACTGACCACTGATGCCTATAATCATTGTTTCTGAATTTTTGAACACATCAAACTGATCACGAAATGAGCAGGCCTCCTTAGTACAACCGGGACTATCATCCTTTGGATAGAAATAAATCAATAGATTCTGTTTTCCTATTACAGAATCAAGTACAAAGGTATTGCCAAACAGATCTTTTAGCGAAAAAGAGGGAACCATACTTCCAACGCTTACTGCTGTTTCCATATTGTATTATTTTATCAGGATTTATAAGTTTAAATAATATTTGCCATTTTCATTCACCAATGGTTTTTAAAACAAAGGCTATCGATGTTCTATTTCTTAGGAAACCAAGGGATAAATGAATTTGTTTTGCGAATATAATCATTATATTCTGGTTTTCTATCCTTGATAGTCTTTTCAAGTAGTGCCACTCCGGATACTTTGATAATTATCAAGGTCATTATTATAGAACCGGAGACCAACCAATAATTGCCTGCTGACAAACAAAGCAACCCATACCCCCACCACACTGCGGAATCTCCAAAATAATTGGGATGACGCGTGTATCGCCACAATCCTGTATTAAGAACTTTCCCTTTGTTGGCTTCATTCTTTTTAAATTTAGCCAGCTGATAGTCTCCCCCGGCTTCAAATATGAATCCAATAATCCAAACCATTATTCCAATATAATCAAGAGCGTGCAAAGAATTATCAGCATATATATTTATCCCCAGCAATGGAGTGGAAATAAGCCACATCAGCAATCCCTGAAGCATAAATGTCTGAAAGAAACTCAACCAACGATATCTCTTATCACCATACTTTTTCCTGAATTCCTGGTAGCGAAAATCTTCCCCTTTGCCTAAATTGCGCCATGCCAGGTATAATGAGAGTCTGCCTCCCCATATGGTAACCATCGCAAGCAGAATTAGCTTAACGGGATGAAATGTTGCAGTCTCAAAGAAATAAAAAGTATTCACCATTACGAATCCCATTCCCCAAAACAAATCAACAATGCTCACATTCTTTATCATGATGCTTACAATCCATAAGATGGTCATCATAATCATGATTAAAGTAAAGGCTTGAATATAGATTGATATCATCTTTTTATATTTAGGATTATTACTACTATTCCATTAAAAAGGAGACGGCAATTGCTCCATTGCCTGCATTCATGCCAATGACCGGAGAGATATCGACAACCGAAACAGGCTGCTTACCTGTAAGCTTCACCATTTTGTTTATATATAAATCTGCCCCGTAGCTGTTGTGTGCATGCAGAACAATATAATTCCATATCCGTTTCTCTTTACTTATTTCCGAGATATGTTTCATCACTTTTTTGATATTCGCCGTCTGACCTATTGTTTGACCAAACAGCATTGCTTTCCCTTCTATATCCATTGACACAATTGGATTAATGCCTAAAATACTGGCTATAAAACCTTTCTTCTTTGACACCCTCCCTCCTTTTATCATGTATTTCAGATCTTTTACACTGACAAATATCTTTGTGTTTTTAATCCACTCTTCTGTAGACTTAACAATAGCCTGAGGCAGCATTCCGCTTTCAATAGACTGTGCCACTCTGAGAACCAGTAACCCTAGTCCACCCGAAAGATTTTTTGAATCTATCACATAAACCGGTTTATTGAACTCCTTTTTAATTCTTTCGGCAGCCTTCACACTATTTAAACAGGTTCCGCTGAAATGTTGAGTGAGATGCACTGCTATAATAGCATCATAGTGTGAAGCCAACTGTGAGTATAGGTTGGTAAATGTGCGTTCATTGATCTGCGAAGTTTTAGGAAAGCTGACGCTGCTTTCAAGTAAATCATAAAACTGACCAGGTTGTATAGTCACTTTATCGAGGTAATGATTACTCCCGAAGTTTATATTCAACGGAACAACGTTTATCTGGTAGTAGTCAATGAGTTCCTGCGATAAATCGCATGTAGAATCTGTGACCAGAGCTATATTCCACTTTCTCCGCATTACCGATTCATACTGACGAACCATATCATCTACTTTCTGAAAAGTGATAGTCCCCGCATCTTTAAGGCTATGAAATAATTCTGCCGGGGTATTGGTGTGCACATGAATGCGGCAAAGACTATCAGAACCAGCTACTACTACAGAATCTCCATTGTCATTCAGTAGCTTTTGCAAATGAGGTTTACTGATGGTAAGATCTCTGATAATGGCTTCTGTACAGAAACGATAATTTATATTCTCATCCAGCACATCTTCTGTGTGGACCAAGGCTATATTCTCATTGGATTGTTTTACAAAACTCCTGATATTATGTTTCTTGATAAACTCAAGAATACCTTCAATGAAAAGAACAAAGCCTTTTGCACCGGCATCCACCACATTGTTTTGCTGCAAAATTCTGAGTTTAGACTTCGTTTCAATAAGCGATTGCTGAAGCACCTCCAATGAGTTGGCTATTATTCTCTTGAAATCACGAATAACATCCTGTTTACTGAAAATGTATTCAGACCATTCTCTGATCACCGTCAGCATAGTTCCTTCCAAAGGATTTGCTATCGCTTCATAAATGTATGGAACAGACTTTTTAATACTGCTGGCAAACTCAGGAACAGTAATATTACTTTTATCGAGCGTTTCCTTACTCATGCCAAATAAGAACTGAGCAAATATAACACCTGAATTTCCCCGCGCACCAATCAATGCAGCCTCTGCAATATTATTTACAGTGGTTTTATATGATTTATTAGGTTCAATATTATCGAAAATGGCACGGATAGTCGATGCTAGATTAGTACCGGTATCATTATCCTTTACTGGAAAAACATTGATACTATTTAATTTAGCCTGATTTTCCAGAATTTTATTTCCTCCGGCAATAAAAGCATAATACAGTGACCGTCCATCTATTTCTAAAACAGGAGTATTGTTCATTTATAAAGTATATATTAAATTTTATATTATAACAGATTAAATGTTTAATTGTTTTATTACGGATATGTAAATTAGTACAATATCATGTAATATTCTCCGTATCCATGGCATTCTGAATTATTAGTTCTATTTTTGAATGACAAATAATAGAATGAAACAACATGAAAACATTGATAAAAACAATTCCGGCCTTGTTAGGCGTGTCTTTTTTTAGTCTTGCACATGCTCAGCAAGAGAGTAAGCGTCCCAATATCATTTTTATTTTGGCAGATGATATGGGGTATGGTGATTTATCTTGTTATGGGAACAAAATTGTTAAGACACCCAACATAGACAGGCTTGCCAGTGAAGGTATGCGTTTCACGAATTGTTATGCAGGATCGGCCATTAGTTCGCCTTCCAGATGCTCACTTCTCACAGGCAAACACACCGGGCATACAACTATCAGAGATAATTTCTGCAAAGCAGGTGGACTTCCGGGTTTAAAAGGAGCCAACCCCATTCGCCGCATGCATCTTCTTCCCAATGACACAACTATTGCTACAGTTTTAAGTGCGGCAGGATACAGAACCTGTTTGGTAAACAAATGGCATCAGGATGGATTTAATCCCGGAGCAGGACCGCTGGACCGTGGGTTCGATGAATTCTATGGGTGGTTAATTAGTACCGAAAATTCAAATACACCCTACTACTATCCCGCTCTGCGTTTTTGTAACCGTGACTTGAAAGTAGTTCCGGAAAACGAGAACAACAAGCGTGGCATTCATGATAGTGATTTATCCGTTAATGAATCAATGGATTTTATAGAACGGAATAAACAAAGTCCTTTCTTTCTATACCTGGCATTCGATGTTCCTCACGAGCCTTATTTCATAAACAACATTGAGCCTTATTCATCAATGCCTTTATCGGACACAGCCAAATTATATGCAGCTTTGATTACGCACACCGATGAAGCAATTGGTCGTTTAATTGATTACCTGGACAAAAACAACCTCCGTGATAACACGATTATAATTTTTGCTTCTGATAACGGAGGTGCAGTACAGGCTCCGCTCGAAGAACTAAATTGCAATGCTGGATTTCGTGGACGAAAAGGTATATTGTATGAAGGCGGTATAAAAGTGCCTTTCATTGTTAATTATCCCAAGCGCATTAAAAGCGGTCGCACCGTAAGCAACATTATTTATTTCCCCGATGTAATGCCCACTCTGGCCGATTATGCACAAGCAAAGCTCCCACAGAAGACTGATGGAATAAGCATCAAAGCTTTACTAAATGGAAAAGAGCAAGATACCAGTAACCGCATCTTATACTGGGAGTTTCCCGGCAACCAGGTTGCTATTCGTAAAGGAGACTGGAAAGCTGTATCAGTAACTAAAAACAGCAAACTGGAATTGTACAACATAGCAAATGACCCTTACGAGAAAACAAATCTGGCAGATAAGCATCCGGAAATTATTTCCGATTTTGAGAAAGAGATTGAAAAGGCACATGTGGCGTCTCCCAATTGGCCTGTAAAAGGTGAATAACATTGGGAGGCAATTGCTCCTGTTTGTCCTACCTGAAATGTAGCTTCATTGAGGTAAGTTAATGCTTGCTCTGCCTGAATTTATAAGCACTTGCCCAACAAGGGGATTTAACCCTGTCCGATCTATCATAAAAGGCTGCCTGGAAATAGGCAGCCTTTTTATAGATCGGACAGGGTATTAAACTGGCAGGATATAAGTTCCTGTATATGCCAGGTTGATAGGAAATATTCGTAATTGGTCAGGATGTTACAAATACTAAAGTTCTGATGCAAAGAATCCTAGTGCTCTGTTTTTTGTCTTTCCACTTCAGCCAGAACAGCCTGCATGTCTATTTTTGATTTAGCCGCAATACCCTTTCCGCAATGCTCATCTGCCTGGAAGAAGCGGGCAATGGCGCGGATCTTTATATTCTGAGGTACTCCATCCATAGCGGCAGTCACATTACTGTGGATACGTTCTTTCTCGTCGGCCGGAACCAAACGATACAAATCACCGGGCTGAGTATAATAATCCTTATCTACGCGGTGGTTGTAGTTGTACGCTTCACCCTCAAGAGGCAATCCGGGTTCAATATATTGCTTATCGTCCACCGGTCCACCAAAGCTATTGGGCTCATAATTAACAGCACCACCATTGTTGTCATCAAAGCGCATTGTACCATCATGATGATAATTGTGGAACGGGCAACGTGGTGCATTTACAGGTAAACTGCCAGCATTTACACCCAGGCGGTAACGCTGTGCATCGGCATAAGCAAACAAACGTCCCTGAAGCATTTTGTCGGGAGAATATCCTATACCAGGAACAACATTAGCCGGATTGAAAGCCGACTGCTCTACTGTGGCAAAATAGTTCTCCGGATTTTTATTAAGTTCCATGACGCCCACTTCAATAAGCGGATAATCCTTCTGGCTCCACACCTTTGTTAAATCAAACGGATTAAACCGATAGGTCTTTGCATCTGCTTCGGGCATAATCTGTACACACATTCTCCATTTCGGAAAATCTCCTGCAGCAATGTGATTAAACAAGTCGCGCTGAGAATATTCACGGTCTTCGCCCACAATCTTAGTGGCTTCCTCATTGGTAAAGTTTGCAATTCCCTGCATACATTTAAAATGGAATTTCACCCAGCAACGTTCATTCGCTGCATTGTAAAAACTGAATGTATGACTGCCAAAGCCATGCATCTGGCGAAGATTACGCGGAATGCCACGGTCACTCATCAATATCATCACCTGATGAAGTGATTCGGGAGATAAGCTCCAGAAATCCCATGCGGCAGTATTGCTACGCAGGTTGGTTTTCGGATCTCTTTTTTGCGTATGAATAAAATCAGGGAATTTCAACGGGTCGCGAATAAAAAAAACAGGAGTGTTGTTTCCAACCAAATCCCAGTTTCCCTCTTCGGTATAGAATTTCATGGCAAACCCACGCACATCTCTTTCCGTATCGGCAGCACCACGTTCGCCTGCCACCGTAGAGAAACGGATAAACAGATCGGTTTCCTTCCCTACTTTAGAAAAGATAGAAGCTTTTGTGTATTTGGTAATATCATTCGTTATGGTAAGTGTTCCAAATGCACCCGACCCTTTTGCGTGTACTATTCTTTCAGGAATCCGCTCACGATTAAAATGTGCGAGTTTCTCCATATACCATGCATTTTGCATCAAAGCCGGACCGTGAGGGCCAGCCGTTTGAATGTTCTGATTGTCACCTACCGGTGCACCAGCTTCAGTAGTAAGTTTCTTTTTTTCTTCCATAATAATAGCTTCTCCATGCATTTACGAAATCTGAGAATATATCATTAATGAAACAAAAATAAAGAAAGATTAGTTCACTGCATTACTCAAGATAAGCATTTTGCAATGACACAGCCGGGTGGTTATATGTTATTGCATTGTTCCCAATAAGAATAGTTTAGCGTATCTGCTTTTCTCTATAGCCTTAATAACTAAAAGACAAAGTCCTAGAATTACGAATGCTAAGAATGGACTTAAGGTGTTGACGAATAAAGAACTAAACCTTAAGGATAAGGCATAAAAGAACACTTCAAATATAATTGTTTGTATAAGATAAACACCCAATGTTTGTTTTCCAATTATGCAGAGCTTATCAAGCAACGGGCTGTTATCATACTTTTTTTGCACAAAGTGTATTGAAAGAATAAAAAAGGAGCTTCCCACCAATCCTATAAAAAAGCGAAACAGCATTACAAGGAAAGAATCCAGTGCAAAGTTTAATGGTTTAAATGACAACAATTCAATTGGGCATTTATATATTGTATAATCAGCGTTCCAAAAAACAAGGGAAACAATAAATAAAACAAGACTAATGCTCCACAATAAAGGCATATTATTTTCAATATTTAATCTGTGTTTCTGGAAAAAGAACCCAACCCAGAAAAACGGTAATAAAAAATTTATTGAAGCAAAACCTCCTAATGGAGTCAGACAAAAAACGAGGCATGATAACAGGCAGGCAAATAGCTTATTCTTAATTAATTTCAGGGATATATATACAATTACATAACTACAAAACAGGCTCTTTAAGAACCAGAAACTACTCAACAGTCCGTGAAGGTCATATTTCAAAGTAATTTCTTTATTGATAATAGAATTGATGCAACTATTCAAAATACAAAGAATAACATACCAGGATAAAACAGGCAATATCAATTGAATAGCCTTCTTATTGATAAAGTTTCCAAATTGTAGTTTAAGGGATGAGGAGAAGAAATACCCACTCATGATCATAAACAAAGGCACGTGAAATGAATATATAAATTTCCAGATTGGATTGTGCCAGGCATCGGCTCCGATATATTGAATTAAATGTCCTAAAATGACACAATATATGGCGAAGAACTTTATTAAATCTAAATACTTTATCCGTTTTTTCATGAGTTATGTTCAGGTAATTTTTAGATTTTATCTCAATTACCGGAACGGCAACGATATGAATTTCAAAATTATTAGTTTCACATTTCAGCGACTACAAAGTTAATAATTTATTGGAACAATGCAATGAAAATATAAAGATATTCCGAACTTTTTGACATTCCTTTCTAAAAGACTTATTTGTTGCCTTAAGCACAAAACATCTGGCTATTTCCTTGAATGAATGTGGTGAATTAGGAAATGGAAGAAAAAAATATTTTTTTTTCTTCCATTTAAATTATTGAAAAGTAGACACTTAGTTTATTCATAGAAAAAAAAGTTTCAGAGGGGTATTGCAGATTAAAATAAGATGTCTACCTTTGCACCCGGAAAAGCGCTAAACATCGATGAATAGGCTTATCTACCCCGCCTCTTTAGCTCAGTTGGCCAGAGCACGTGATTTGTAATCTCGGGGTCGTTGGTTCGAATCCGACAAGAGGCTCAAGAAAAAAGCATCTCAATTATTGAGATGCTTTTTTTATTCTACAATAAATCAAAACCAAAGGAAAACAAACAGCCAGCCACTCAGGCTTTTCATAAAGATGCAACGAGGTTTAGTTTTTCTCCCGAATGTTTTTTTATTTTTCAGGAATGATGTTTATGCGATATTGTACAAAACAAATCATTGTTCTGTACAAAAGAATGATTTGTTTTGTACAGAACAATGCATTCTTTTGTACAAGGATACACAAATTAATCTAGTTGTTTTTCAGAAAGTAAACCGGAGTTTTGTTATACTCTGGCGCGTTAATTATCAATTTTTCAATAACAGCCTAATAAACAGGCAATTCAGAAGCTGTAATTATGTAGAAATTCACCAACGCTGTATTTCTTCCTGAATTACCAAAAAATGAACGGTTTTATATTATTAATATAAAACTAATATTTAATATATATTTATTCGGTGTCGCTAAATGTGCGCATAAAAAATATCCTTACATCATAACAATCTATCCTACAATGTTTTACAGACAAAAAAATGGGCGCAAAAATGGGCGCATTAATTGTAATAAAAAACGCATAAAACCACCTCCTTTTCCACCTGATTTTACTAAGTCTACCCTTTCCTTACTGTATCCTGATTCTTGGCTATCTCCTGATTTCGAGCCAAAAGGTTATTCTCCTGTTATAACCTTAACTTTATGCAGCATCTGCTCCTTTTTACCAAGCTTATTATCAAACTTTGCAGTGCAGTAAATGCGGTCGGAATCCTGTTCCAGAATAGCATTAGCTTTAGAAATAACCTTCAGGCAGTCGTCCATACTGTCGCACTCCACAATGGTGCCCATTGATGTAAGCTGGCTATTGTAGGGCAATTCACCTATCATCTCTACTACTTTCTTAACATATTGGCTCACATGCTCTCCCTTATCGATAGGGAAAATGGCAAATTCCATAACTACAGACATAACTTTTTGTATTAAATGATTAATTGCTAGTAAATATCGTAATAAATCAATAATTCACCTAATTAGATACCTTCATTAATATAAATGAATGGGATTTTATAAGGCTATTTGTATATTCTTAGCTGGCTTTATGTGATGCTAAGACAGTCTTTTTTTTCTGCCTTAGTATCTTTATAACAAATTGATGATTAATAAGTTGAAAAAATAATTGATATGTAATTTTTTACCAATTATTTTCATTATATTTGTATCAATTACTGAAAGTTAACTTTAGTCAGATTATACATCTCTTTATCATATAGTTTATTAATTTAATACTTAAAGATGAAAAAAATCTATGCTTTTTTTGTGGCTGCAATAGTAACTATTAGTGCATTCGGTCAAAGCAACCCTCTCTGGCTTCGATATACAGCTATATCGCCTGATGGTAAAACAATCCTCTTCACTTACAAAGGTGATATCTACTCCGTTGCCTCAAGCGGAGGAACGGCGTTTCCTTTAACTATAAGTGAATCGTATGAATATTGTCCGGTGTGGAGCAAGGACGGAAAAAGCATTGCCTTTGCTGCCGACCGCTACGGTAATTTTGACGTATACACCATGCCATCTACCGGTGGCGAGGCAAAACGACTTACTTTTCATTCCGGAAACGAGATTCCTACCAGTTTTACTGCCGATAATAAGAATGTGATATTTTCGGCTTACAGACAGGATCTGGTCACGAATGCACAGTTTCCAATATCGCTTATGAGTGAACTTTACACCGTTCCTGTAACCGGAGGAAAAGTTTCTCAGCTTCTTGCCACTCCTGCCCTTAATGCAACGGTAAGCAAAACTGGCGATAAATTAATCTACGATGACATAAAAGGCTACGAAAACCTCTGGCGGAAGCATCACACTTCATCAATTGCTCATGACATCTGGAGTTATGATTTCAATTCCCGGAAATATACTCAGCTTAGTCAGTTCAACGGTGAGGATAGGAATCCGGTTTTCGATTCTAATGATAACGATTACTACTACCTGAGCGAACAAAACGGATCATTCAATGTCTTTAAAAGCTCTCTGAATGATCCTTCAAAAAACCAGGCATTAACGCATTTTTCAAAGCATCCTGTTCGATTCCTAACTAGTTCAAAGAGTAATACTATCTGCTTTAGTTTCAATGGAGAAGTGTACACTTTGCAACCCGGCGGCGAGCCACAAAAAGTGAATATAACCATTGCGAATGACGGACGTACGCCTCTTGAGAAGAACATGCAGGTTAACGATAAATTTTCGGAAGCAAAATTATCGCCAAACGGCAAAGAGTTTGCTTATGTGTTCCGTGGTGAAATATTTGTTTCAAGTATTGATGGAGGCATTACAAAACGTATTACCAATACACCCTGGCAGGAACGCAGCGTTAGTTTCAGCCCCGATGGACGATCACTGGTGTATGCCGCCGAAAAGGATAATAGCTGGAATGTTTACACAACAACTATTGTACGGAAGGAAGAACCTTATTTTTACGTATCAACAGCACTGAAGGAAGAACCTGTAATTGCTACCGAGGCAGAAGAATTTCAACCGGCATTCTCGCCTGACGGCAAGGAAGTGGCTTATCTCGAAAATCGCGTTGTACTAAAAGTAATCAACCTGAAATCGAAAAAGACACGTACCATTATGACTGCAGATAAGAATTATTCGTATGCCGATGGTGATCAGTATTACCGATGGTCGCCCGATGGAAAATGGTTTCTTGTTCAGTTTGGTTATCCCGAACGTGTAATGAATCCCGAAGTTGGATTGGTAGCCTCTGATGGGAAAGGTGATATTCAGAACCTCACACAAAGCGGATATTATGATATGGAACCCAAGTGGGTGTTGGATGGCAAAGCAATGATATGGGCATCTACCCGGGATGGATCGCTTCAACAGAGTGGCAGCCCTGTAACTGGTGATGTGTATGCTATGTTCTTTTCTAAAGAAGCCTTTGACCGGTCCAATCTCTCAAAAGAAGAGTTTGCTCTGGTAAAAGAACAGGAAGATAAAGACAAAAAGAAGGAAAAAGACAAAGAGAAAGATAAAAGCAAAGACAAGGATAAGGAAAAGAAAGATTCTCTGAAAAAAGAAATCGTTATTGACTGGGAGAACCTTACCGAACGTAAGAAAAAGCTTACCACACATACTTCATCCGCTAATGACTGGATGCTTTCAAAAGATGGAGAGAAGCTTTTTTATCTTACGGAATTCGATAAAGGTAACGACCTTTGGGTTACTGAACTTCGCACAAAAGAGACTAAGCTTTTAGCCAAACTTGGAGTGAGGAGATCTTCAATGGAGCTTTCCTCCGATGGCAAATTTATATTCATCCTGGCAGACGGAAAAGCAATGAAAGTTGATGCTGAATCGGGCAAGAGTGAACCCCTGAAAACAAATGGGGAAATGCTGATTAATAAGACAGCTGAGAAAAATTATATATTTAATCATGCCTGGCGCCAGCTGAAAGAGAAATTCTATGTAGAAAGCCTGCATGGAGTTGACTGGGACTTTTACTACAAGGAGTATATAAAGTTTCTGCCCTATATAACTAATAATTATGATTTTGCAGAAATGCTTAGCGAAATGCTTGGTGAGTTAAATGCGTCACATACCGGAAGCGGTTATAACGATTATCAGCCTTTGATGGATCAAACTGCCACGCTTGGTTTGTTTTATGATTACAACTATACCGGCAATGGGCTTTGTATTGCCGAAGTAATTGAAGGAGGTCCGCTCGACAAAGCTGCATCCAGAATAAAGGCGGGTACCATTATTGAAAAGATAGACGGACAGCAGCCCGACTCTCTTGATTTCTATCAGTTACTAAATCGCAAAGGAGATAAACTAACTCTGCTTTCTGTTTACAATCCGACTACAAATAAACGATGGGAAGAGAGCGTTAAGCCAATCTCATCGGGAGAGGAAAATGAATTACTGTATAAACGATGGGTTAAAAACCGACGTAATGAGGTGGAACAACTATCGAATGGTAAGATTGGTTATATTCATGTACGGTCAATGGACGATGCCAGCATGCGAACCGTTTTTGAAGAAGCGCTTGGACGTAACATTGGGAAAAAGGCCTTGATTATAGACACACGTTTTAATGGCGGAGGAAATATTCACGAACAGCTTTCGGACTTCCTGAATGGTAAGAAATATATTGATGTTATACCTCACGGTCAATATGTTGGTTCAGAGCCCGGGGACAAATGGACTAAGCCATCTATTGTTTTAATTGGAGAAAGTAATTATTCCGATGCACATCTTTTTCCTGTGGCATACAAGCTGAAAGGGGTTGGCAAAACTCTTGGCATGCCTGTACCGGGAACAGGAACTTTTGTATGGTGGGAAACTCAGATTGATCCTACAATCTATTTTGGCATACCAATGGGCGGATGGCGCACCCCTGATGGTAAGTTCTGTGAGAACAACCAAATGGAACCTGATATTAAAGTAACCAACAGCCCTGATATACTAGCTTCAGGACGCGATCAGCAGATAGAAGCCGCTGTACAGGAATTATTAAAAGACTAGGTCTATAGAATATTATTTCAGCTTGCCTGTTAATCACTTAACAGGCAAGCTGAAAATAATATAGAAAGAAATTAATCTTCGCCAAAAGCACTGAATCTGTTATCAATTGAAACTAAAAAGAGGAAGACTTTCACAAGTCTTCCTCTTCCATTTTCACCATTAATCAACACATAGCATTCTAACAAAATTACTAATTTAATGATTACTTAAGTAATCTGATACTCCTTTTCCAGTAGCCTTTAAACCCTCTTTACCTTTAGTCCAGTTTGCCGGACAAACTTCACCATTTTCTTCAAAGTGCTGCAGCGCATCAACCACTCTTAAAGCTTCGTCAACGCTTCTTCCAAGAGGAAGGTCATTTATAACACAATGTCTTACCACACCCTCTTTATCAATAAGGAATAATCCCCGGTAAGCTACCGGTGTACCTTCACATACCCAGTTACCGTCCTCGTCGGGTGAATAACCTCCAGCTAAAACACCAAAGCTTTCAGAAATTGATTTTGAAAAGTCGGAAACAATGGGATACTTTACGCCCTGTATGCCACCTTCTTTCTTTGGAGTGTTAAGCCATGCAAGATGTGAATATTGTGAATCGACAGAGCAGCCAACTACAGCTACGTTTCTTTTTTCAAATTCTTCCAGTTTTTCCTGAAATGCATGTAGTTCTGTAGGACATACAAATGTAAAGTCCATTGGATAAAAGAAAAGTACTACATATTTATTTCCAACATATTGCGCTAATGAAAAGTTATCTACAATGTTACTACCATTTAAAACTGCTGTTGCAGTGAATTTAGGTGCATTTCTTCCTATTAATGATCTCATAATCTTATAATTTAAATAGTTTATTTTTATTCTTTCCACAAAGCTAACAGATATATTAAAGTCTGCATAATTTTTCCAATTGATAGTTTCTATGGGGTTATAGATAAAACCTATCTCACTACTCATAATATTCATTAATAGACTTATAGACTAAAACATTTGTTTGTTCAGGAATGTTTTGTAGATTTGTTAGAAAGTTATTTTAACCGTATAAAACAATCGTATTATGAAGTTCTTTATTGACACAGCAAATTTGGACCAAATTAGGGAAGCTAATGACCTGGGCGTGCTTGATGGAGTGACAACTAATCCTTCACTAATGGCAAAAGAGGGTATTAAAGGAGTAGAAAATCAGCGGAAGCATTATGTTGATATCTGCAATATCGTTGATGGTGATGTGAGTGCCGAAGTAATTGCCACAGATTATGAAGGGATGATAAAGGAAGGCAGAGAACTGGCTGCACTACATCCACATATTGTGGTAAAGGTGCCATGCATTGCCGAAGGCATTAAGGCTATTAAATATTTTACCGCAGTAGGAATCCGTACCAACTGTACGCTTGTTTTCTCTCCCGGGCAGGCCTTACTGGCTGCAAAGGCAGGTGCTGCATATGTTTCTCCTTTTGTAGGCCGGCTTGATGACATTTGCAGTGACGGCATAGAGGTGGTACGTAAAATTGTAGAGATGTACGCTGTCTATGGATTTAAAACAAAAGTACTGGCGGCTTCTATCAGACACACGCAGCACATTATTCAATGCATAGAAGTTGGAGCAGATGTTGCAACCTGTCCGCTAAGTGCAATCAAAGGTTTGCTTAAACACCCATTGACAGATAGCGGACTGGAACAGTTCCTTGCAGATTATAAGAAAGTAAATAGCTGATTTATTTCTTAAAAGAATTATAGCTAAAGGATGAATTTGAATTAAATCAATTCATCCTTTTTAATTGACTATAAGTTTATACCCAATTCCACGAATATTAATAATACGTATTCGTTCGTCCTGAGCAAGTTTATGGCGAAGTTTGGTGATAAATACCTGCAGGCTACGAGAATTGAAGAAGCTGTCGTCTCCCCAAAGCTCAATCAGTATGTTTTGTGTGGTCACCACCTGATCCATATTCTCACATAAGCGCTTTAGAATCTCTGATTCACGGTGAGACAATTCCATAGAAGTACCAGAAAATGAGAGCTGTTGCGTAACTGAATTAAAAGAATAGTTACCTATAGCATAGGTTATACATTTCTTTTCTATCACAAAAGCCCTGTGTACCAATGATTTTATACGAACAATAAGTTCCTGCATTCCAAACGGTTTTTTCAGGTAATCATTGGCTCCTAGTTCAAACCCCTCTACCACATCATTAATGGCCGAGCGCGCTGTGAGAAACAATACCGGGGTGGTTTTATCCGTTTGACGAATGCGGCGCACCATCTCAAAGCCATCCATTCGGGGCATCATCACATCGGCTACCAATACATCGGGACGAAGTTGCATGAAGAGGCGCAACCCCTCTTCCCCATCTTTGGCAGTGGTAATTGTGAAGTCTCTTTCCTCGAGGGTATCTTTAATAATCATTGAAAGTGTTTGCTCATCTTCCACTAATAATACATTGATTTTATCATTCGTTCTCATACTGTGGCAATTTAAATGTAAATGTAGAACCTTTACCTAAAGTACTTTTCACGTTAATACTCCCTCCCATCCTTTCGACAAGAGTTCTAACGTAGAAGAGTCCCAATCCGAATCCTTTTA
Organism: Bacteroidaceae bacterium; assembly: GCA_963667395.2. Taxonomy (GTDB): domain Bacteria; phylum Bacteroidota; class Bacteroidia; order Bacteroidales; family Bacteroidaceae; genus Bacteroides. Next base: position 896,355 of record CAXXJL010000001.1, on the reverse strand, counting down.
CGTCGTGCAGATTACCGGTAGGCACTCTGTAGAACTTATCAAAGATGTGAGTTTGCTTCTCGGGAGCAATACCTATCCCTTTATCTGAAACTTCTACAGAAAACTCGTCATTGTTTTTACTGATGCTAATTGATACATCAGCTTTCTCCGGTGAATATTTCACGGCATTATCGAGAAGATTACTCAAAATGTTGTATGTATGCACACGGTCAGTCTTAACAGAAAGGTTTTCCGGCTCAACAGACAAAGTGAAGTTTACAGGCTTATCAGCCTTTATCTTGTGTTGTTCTATGAGATTGTCGGCCAACTCCCTTACACTTATAGTTTCCATATTAAGACGAAAGGTTTTTCGTTGCTCCATACTCATGGAAAGAATCTGTTCCACCAGTCCACTAAGCCTCTGTAATTGCTCTATACAAATGTGCAGATACTTTTCACGCTTACTTTCATTGTCAATGAGATTAAAATTGAGCAAAGCATCAGTCGCCGCATAGGTTATTGCTATCGGAGTTTTCAGCTCGTGAGTAATATTATTGGTAAAGTCTGATTTCATCTCGTCCAGTGTTTTTTGTTTTAGAATGGTTCTGATTAGATACCAGAAAGAAACAGACAATATAACAAGGATAATGAATGATGTGAGAAGAATTCCCGTCATCTGTTTCAGTATCATTCCATCTGTCTGTTCGGTGTATACATGATAAGCATGTGCACCCTGAACATCATACTTCAGTTCATACATTTTCAGAGTCTTTATGTCAATGGAAGTAGGTAAGGAAGAACTTTGTACTTTGCGCGTTTTTGTATTTACAACTTGTGTATAGTGACGGATATTGAGATTGTATTTCTTTAATTCGTCGTTCATTATACTATCAAAGTCCTGAATATTAATTGCTTCTACATTAATATCAATTGCCGAGTGTAAACCTTGCTGCATCTGCCTTAGCATAGCATCTATGGAGTTTTGATCTTTTCCTATACTAATGCTATCGTTAACTAAATTATTACCTTGAATAATCCTTTCGTTTTCATAAGTCGCACCATCTCTTGTCATTGTTTTTTTTATAACAATATGACCTGTTTTATTAACTTCTCTTTTTTTGAATGATGTGGAGTAAGAGACTTCACCATGTATATCGGCTTTTACACCGGTCACTCGTTGGTTGTTTTCCTTCTCACTCAATCTATCAGCACGCATAAACAGTTCAATATGATCAGCATTTTTTATGGCATTTTCAATATTTGTATCGGTCTGCTTACTGGTGCTATGGTAAAAGCTTACCAACCAATAGGCCTGATAGATAAACACTCCTGTGAGAGATAGGATAATGAGTAATGCTATTATTTTAAAAGGTAGTTTCATGCGTACAAAAATAAGTATAAAGCGTATACAATCTTCATTTTGATAAGACTAAATAACACTATATAATCATCTGATAACACAATACTGTTTATTTTTTGTTGAATTTTGCATCGTAAACAAAATAAACACTTTATGAAAAAACTATTCATGATAATTATTTTTAGTTCTTTCTGCTTCTGGGCGAAAGCACAAGTTAGTGATTCTACGTCGGTATCTGTAGACAGTGTTCTGCATCAGTTGCCTGAGATTATGGTAAAAGGCGAACGCCCTATGGTAAAGGCCTCGCAAGGCAAACTTATTTACGATCTTCCTCGTATAGTCAGTAATTTGCCGGTAGATAACGCTTACGACGCAATAAAAGAGATTCCGGGAGTAATGGATATGCAGGGAGCATTGTCTTTGGCAGGATCGGCTGTAAATATTATCATCAACGGAAAAGTAAGTACCATGAGTGCTGAGCAACTTACAACTTTACTGAAAACCATTCCGGTGTCTAAAATAGAAAAAGCAGAAGTGATGTATGCTGCTCCGGCAAGATATAATATTCGTGGAGCCGTGATTAATCTGGTTTTGAAATCGGGTATTGGTGAAGCTCCTTCACTTATGGGAGAGCTCTATTCGGCATGGACACAAAAGTATTACGAGAACCTACAGGAAAGGGGAAGCCTGCTTTTTTCTTCCAATAAATTTTCTGCCGATTTTCTCTATTCATACGGTAACGGACGTGAATATTCAGGTAATGACAGATATGAGAAACATTTACTGAGAGGTGCCACATACGATTTAAACCAGTTTACCAGAGGGCATTCACGTAATGAGGATAATAATCTTCGATTGGGGATGGATTATTCCTTCACTAAAGATAATGTACTTAGTTTTGTTTATTCCACACAGTTATCAAACGGTACTTATCATAATGCCACAACAGGATCTGAAGTAAGTAAGGCAGATAAATATGACGAGAGTCAGCTTCATAATCTGAAACTCGATTATCAGTCGCCTTTTGGAATGAAGGCAGGATCGGAGTTTACTTATTACAAGAATCCTGGTTCACAGCTTTTTAAGGGAGTAATGAATAACACGGATACCCATTTCTTCTCAAAAGATCAGCAGAAAATAAATAAATGGATGTTTTACCTGAACCAAAGCCATCAGTTGCCTGCTAACTGGGGAATCAATTATGGAATGCAATATACAACCTCTACCGATAATAATTATCAGTATTACTTTGATGACGTTACGGGAGACTATATACCAACCAATTCCCTGAACAGTAAACGCAAAGAGCATACGTTCAACGGCTTTATCGGATTTAATAAGAACTTTGGTGATAAGTTTTCCATGGATGCTTCTCTTGCGGCAGAGTATTATAAGACTGTTGTATGGAATGAATGGACTTTCTATCCCACTTTAAATGCTACCTATACTCCTAAAGCAGGGCATGTGCTGCAACTGTCTTTTTCCAGCAATAAGCAATATCCTTCATACTGGAGTACAAATGATGCAATCACAAATGCAAGCAGCTATGTGGAAATTCAGGGTAATCCATACCTAAAACCTTCACGGGAATACGAAACAAACCTGACATATATTTTGAAGAGCAAGTATATGTTTACGGCATTCTTTAATCATGTACCCGATTATTTCACACAGGTTCCTTATCAGTCGCCCGACAGATTGGTGCTGATCTATAAATATCATAATTTCAATTATCAGCAGCAAGCCGGACTGCAGACTGTGATTCCATTTAAGGTGAAAGATTTTCTTGACTCACGTCTTACGTTGGTGGGTTATTACAAGCGTGAGAAAGACAATGATTTCTACGATATACCTTTCAACCGTAGCAAATATTCCTTCATGGCGAGCATGAATAATACTTTCACCATCTCTTCTCAGCCTGATATTAAGTTTGTTCTTACAGGATTCTATCAGAATGGGTCTATTCAGGGAATATATGATTTAAGTCGTTCATTTGATGTAAATACGGCTTTAAAATGGACATTTGCCAAACAACGCGCACAGATAACTCTAAAGGGAGACGATTTGTTTAATTCGAGCTTTATAAAGACCAATATAAATTACGCGAATCAGTACAGCACAATGAAGACGGTTATGGATAATCGTGCTTTCACCCTCTCTTTCAGTTATAAGTTTGGTAATTACAAGGAGAAACAACGTAAAGGAGTTGACACTTCCCGCTTCAATAAATAGGAAGTGTCGACTCTTTAATTACTTTACATTATTTCTTTAATTTAAGCTCGTAAAGATCACTCCTTCTGTCTTTTAAGTTTCTTACACTACCATAAGTATGAAGCTCATTCAATAAGTTCAGATCCACATCAGACACTAGAATCATTTCGGTGTTTGGTGTGGCTTCGGCACATTTTCCATCAGTTGGAAAGGCGAAATCACATGGAGTAAACACACCCGACTGAGCATATTGTATATCCATATTGTGTACCCTTGGCAGGTTTCCTACGCTTCCGGCTATAACCACAAAACACTCATTCTCAATGGCTCTTGCCTGTGCACAGATTCGCACACGTGAATAGCCGTTTTGCGTATCGGTAAGAAAAGGAACGAAGAGTATCTGCATACCCTGATCGGCCATAATACGTGTAAGTTCGGGATATTCCACGTCATAGCAAATCAATATCCCTATCTTCGCACAGTCTGTATCGAAAGTTTTAATTACTTTTCCTCCGGAAAGTCCCCAGCTTTTCGTTTCATCAGGAGTAACATGGATTTTTTCGTAAGTATCAAAAGTCCCGTCTCTGCGGCAAAGGAATCCTACATTATAGAGATCGTTTCCACGAAGTTGTGGCATACTGCCAGTAATAATATTTATATTATAGCTAATAGCCAGATCCATAAATCGTTGGCGCATTTCGTTGGTATATTTGGCAAGCTCACGAATAGCCTGAGATTCTCCCAGATGGTTGAACTTTGCCATCAATGGCGCATTGAAATACTCGGGAAAAAGTACAAAGTCGCTTTTATAATCGGACACTGCATCCACGAAGAATTCCACTTGTTCAAATACATCGTCAATGGTGTTATAGGAACGCATTTGCCATTGAACCAGCCCTAGTCTGATTGTTGTTTTCTGAGGAACAAAATCTTGTGAGGGAGCCTGATAGTAGATATTATCCCATTGCAGAAGACAGGCGAAATGGCGTGATTCCTCATCGTTAGGCAAGTAATTAGTCATCACCTTGCGCACGTGGAAATCATTTGATAGCTGGAAGGTAAGCACGGGATCGAATATTTCTTTTTTTTTCACTTTATTAATATACTCTTTAGGGCGAATATCTTCAGCGTACTTGTGATAATTAGGAATCCTTCCACCAAACATAATTGCCTTGAGATTCAGAGTTTCACAAAGCTCCTTACGGTAATCGTACATTCTTCTTGCCAGTCTAAGTCCACGGTATTCGGGATGAATAAAGACTTCTATTCCATAGAGAATATTTCCGTCAGGATTGTGTGTATCAAATGTTTCCTTCCCCGTAACAGAAGCATAGGTGTGATCGTTCTTTACCATGTCATAATCAACAATGATAGAGAAAGCACAACCCACAATCTTATTGTCTACTACTGCCACAATCTGTCCTTCGGGAAAAATTGTGATTAACTTTTCTATTTGTTCGTGAGACCAGAATACATCGATTCCATCTGAATAGGTTCTGGTAAATGATTGTGAGAGTTGGGCATAATCGTCCAGCTGCAGAGATCGGATTTTTACTTTGCTTATTTTATGCATAGGTTCCATAGCTGTTCCAATTTTATTGGTCTTGTTCTGACAAAGGTAGGAGAAATATTCTGGAATCCATTCACCAATAAATAAAAATTCAAATAGATAACCTGGCAATGTAACCTGAATAAATTTTATTAATTCAGCAATAAATCCACAAAATAAATTATTCTCTCAGCAGAATATTAAGTAATAGCCAAAGAAACAAGTATATTTGGCACCTGTAACTATTTAAAGCCTATACAAGAAAATATAATTAATACTATGAAGCATATATTCCGTACATTCCTGCTACTTCTTTGTTTTGAGTCAACTCTATACACCCCTGCTTTCGCCGATGATTTTCCTTTAATATCAAAAGGCAAAACTACTTCTTTTTACTTGAATAAAAGCGAAAATGCAGTAGTGCACACGGCTGTAAATCTGTTCTTATCGGACATGGAGACTGTATCGGATAGCAAGCCTATAACGGAAAACTCACTCGAGAATGCTTCTATTATCGTTGCTACAGTTGGCAAATCAAAGGATACAGACGAATGGCTAAAGCAGCACAGCGTTTCAGTAGAAGAATTACAGAATCAATGGGAAACCTTTAAAATACAGGTAGTTCAGAGAGAGAAGCATCCTTGTTTGGTGGTACTGGGAAGCGATGATCGCGGAACAGCTTACGGTGTGCTTGAACTTTCACGTATAATTGGTGTTTCTCCATGGTGTTGGTGGGCTGATTCTACACCTGCTAAAAAGAAAACATTGACTCTTCCCGAAGGATATACAAATATGCAGCAACCATCTGTGCAATATCGGGGCATCTTTCTTAATGATGAGGACTGGGGATTATTGCCGTGGAGCTCGAAAAACTTTGAGCAGACTTCTGCAAAAGGACAAATAGGACCTAAAACATATGCGAAGATATTTGAATTGTTGCTCCGTCTCCGTGCAAACACTATTTGGCCGGCAATGCACGAATGTACTGTTCCTTTCTATTTTGTAGAAGGAACGAAAGAAATGGCCGATAAATATGGAATCGTAATGGCTACATCACATTGTGAACCGCTTATGAGGAATAGTGCCGGAGAGTGGGATGCGAATAAATATGGAGAATATAATTACCTGACCAATAAAAAAGCTATCACTTCTTACTGGACAGATAGACTAAAGAAAGTTGGTCAGTCTCAGAATATCTATACCATCGGCATGAGAGGCGTTCACGATGGGCAGATGCAGGGAGTAAATACGCTTGATGAACACACAGCTGCATTAACCAACGTGTTTAAAGACCAGCGTGAGTTGTTGTCTCGTTATGTAAATCCCGATGTAACTCAGATACCTCAGGTGTTTGTGCCCTACAAAGAGGTACTCAACGTATATAATAATGGATTGAAGGTGCCGGATGATGTGACGCTAATGTGGTGTGATGACAATTACGGCTATATCACCCGCCTGAGCAATGAACAGGAACGAAAAAGAAAAGGCGGAGCTGGTGTATATTACCACATTTCTTACTGGGGGCGGCCTCACGATTATCTTTGGCTTTGCAGCACTCAACCGTCTTTGATTTATACAGAGATGAAGCGTGCCTGGGATTACGGGGCCCGCAAACTCTGGATCCTGAATGTGGGCGACATTAAACCTGCAGAATATGACATTGAATTCTTTATGGACTTAGCATGGAACGTAAATCATGTTCAACCAAATACGATTTCTCAGCATTTAGATAATTGGCTTACCCGGGAATTTGGCTCTGATGCGGGTAAAGAGCTTACTCCTTTGATGAATAAATATTACCAGTTGGCAAATATCCGCAAACCGGAATTTATGGGATGGAGCAGAGTTGAAGAGCCTTCCGTAAAGGGAAACAAAACTCCGGTGATTGACTCTGAATTTAATCCTTTTGCTTTTGGTGATGAGTTACAAAGACGGGCAGATGAATATACTGATCTTGCAGATAAAGTGAAAGCATTTGCCAATAGAATACCTGCCGAACGACGTGATGCTTATTTTGAGCTCGTTCAATACCCGGTTTGTGGTGCTGCGGCTATGAATCAGAAGCATTTGTATGCTCAGAAAGCACGTCTGTTTGCCCGTTATAACCTGCTTGCTGCAAATGAATATTCGTTCTTGAGCAAGAATGCGTATAATGAAATAGCCGGACTGACACAGACTTATAATCATGATATCCAGAATGCAAAATGGAATGGAATGATGGATATGAAGCCGCGTCAGCTTCCTGTTTATCAAGCTCCGGCATTGCCTGAGAAAGTTACTCCACAGTCTGCGGCTCCGGCTTTGGTTTGGATAGAAGCAGACAGTATCCCATTGCAAGCTGAATGTCCGGTTAATCTTATTACGTTGGTACGTGGTGCGGGTAATCAAACGTTTATATCGTTATTCAACAGAAGCAATAAACCAACTGAATGGAAGGTGGAAAAGGCTCCTGAATGGTTAAAGATTAAGGAGATAGATACGAAGCTAAGGTTTGAGAAAAAATTAGTAGTCAGTGCCGACTGGGAACAAATCTCTGATGATTTCCTAGGTATTTGCTTGTTGACTGTAGATGGTAAAATGTACCAGTTAAACGTATGTACGCAGAATATAGCTCCCGGCATAATGACCGAGGCAGACGGAATGATTGCCTGGAATGCTGCAGATTATAAATCTGCTTCAAAGGGAACTCAGGTTATTGAAGGTTTGGGACATAGCGCAAAAGCTGTATCTCTTCCTAAAAATGGCGAACTGATTTACGAAGTTTACACCACAACTCCGGGTGAAGCTGCCCTTAGAGTGGCATTGATCCCTAATCATCCGGTAAACGGCGGAAGTATCCGTTATGCTGTTTCCGTAGATAATGAAAAGCCTCAGGTGGTGGCTTATGAAACTGGATTCCGCAGTGAGCCATGGAAAATTAATGTTCTGAGAAATCAATCGCTGAACACTACTCTTCATAAAATAAACATTCCGGGAAAGCACACCATTCGTATCAGTGCACTCGACCCGGAAGTGATTGTTGATCAGCTTATGCTTGATTTTAATAAGGATAGAAAGTTTTATCAGATTCCGACAGAATTGTTATTGAATAAATAGAAAATAAAATATAGCATTAATGCTAATATAATTATTACCCAATACCAGTAATGTTTTGTCCAGGTAATATTGCAACCAAGGCAAACCAAAAACAAAACTATTCCTGCTATTGGTAATAATTCTATTTCATAAACGATCATTACTAGTGGCAATTCTTGACCTCCATCATGTAAAAATGGTCCGATACAATAGATAAACAGAATAAATAACAAGATAGAAAAAATTAATCCTTTAATAAATAGTACTAATGGATTGCCACTAAATATAAAACTATCACATCGATCTTTTCTCAAAAAAGGAAAGATAACAAATACTATTATGGGTATTATATTTATAATGCCGATGATTATATAAATAGTCTTCTCTTCCATATTATTATACTCCCAGTGGAATTTTCAGTAAATACCAAATAACAAAAAATGCTGTCCATGCCAACAGTATGTAAACCGAATAGCGCCAGGTGTATTTAAACAATGTGGCATAGTTTGCCTGTTTGTTGTACTGCTGCATGTAGGCCAGTATCAATGGCATATAGAACAGGAAAGGTGTTATTGCATTTGTAGAACTGTCGCCTATGCGAAAGGCACACTGGGTTAAGTCGGGGCTGATACCCATTGCTGCAAACATTGGAACAAAGATAAAGGACATAAAGGCCCACTTTGCCGTGGAGGAAACCATTATAAGGTTAATTACCGCAGTAAAGAGGATGAATAGCAATAGGGTGACAAAGCTACTGGTATGAATGGAAGCAAGTAGATTTGCTCCCATAATGGCCATACATTTGTCGAGACGGGAATATTCAAAGCAGGCAAACATCTGAGCTGCAAAAAAGGCAATAACAAAGTATACACCCAGCAACTGCATGGGGTGTGATAATCCGCTTATCACATCTGAATCCTTGCGATAACGTCCTGATACAAATCCATAAATGGCTCCCATTAGTCCGAAGGCAAAGGAAATTAGGAAGAGAATACCAAATATGAATGGTGAACGGGCAAGACTACCTGTGATGCCTCGCAAGATTCCCCAAGGTGAAAAGGTAGCTAAAATAATGACAATGGCATAGATAATGCCCGAACCTAAGGCAATAAACAGCGCACGTTTTTCTTTGCGTGAGAGCGATTTGAAATTGTCAAAAGGCGCACTGCCTGTGTATTCGCCAAGTGCAGGCAAAAGACTTTTACGTGTGATGTAATAAATTACGGCTGCAATAACAAACGTGGAGGCAAACATGAAATAGTAGTTGCAAAGCGGACCTACGTTTCCCTGATAGAATGTCATGCTGGCTGCTGCTTCCTGAGTAAAACGGGCCAAAAGCGGATCGAGTGTGCTTAGGAACAGATTGGCACTGAAGCCACATGCCACAGACACGTAAGCAGTTACAATTCCAGCCACGGGATGCAGCGAAACCGATTGGAAAAGCATGGCTGCTATGGGGATAAGAATAATATATCCCGCATCGCCTACTATATTAGAAAGAATGCCCAGAAAAATAACCAGAAGAATAACCACCTGCTTGCTGGGGTGCTTCCGCAAACTTTGACGGATGCAGGCTCCTATGAAGCCCGAATGCTCGGCCACACCCACGCCAAACATGGCCACCATTACCATTCCCAATGGGGCAAATCCGGTGAAGTTGGTCACAACATGCCGCAACAACCAGCGAACGCCTTCTGCACTAAGCAGACTTTGCACGCGTATAGCTTCACCCGTTTGAGGATTTATCACACGGAGTCCGTAGATATCAAATATCCACGAAAGCATGACTACCGCTCCAGTGAGCAGCAAAAACATCGTGGCCGGGTGAGGCATTCGCAGTTTATTCTTCATCTGCTTCCAGATTGTCAAGGTCTACGATACGAAGTTCAAGGGCACGAACCACAAGGCGGGTGGCATTCACCCCTACCCGTTCGCCCGGACCAAATAAGCGGGCAACTAAATCGTTCTGCCGTTTCTCGAGAGATTTTACACCAAAAGGCATACCTTTAAGGCTGGCAATCATATCTTTGGTATATCCCAAAGCAAGGTGGCGAAGAAAACGCTCGTCGTATTCATCAATATCATAGTCAATTACGGCTTCCTGACGCAGCGCATCGTTGGTGACCGACTTCTTGAAACGGTCTACAATCTTTTCCAATATGGGATAGTTGAATACTAATTTCTTGCCATCCATTACAGCCTGTACATCTGTCTTGGTAAGCAGTTCGCCTGTTTTCAGAATAATTCCATCCGCCCCTGCATTGAGCACATCCACCCAAAGCTTTTCGTTGAGTACCTCGCCGGTAAATATCAATACGCGCACTTCCTTGTACTTTTTGCGTATGTTCTTGCAGATATCCACTCCAATGGTTGTTGAACCTCCCAGCCCAAGATCGAGCAACACGAGGTCGGGCACCTGAGCTTCTATCAGCGGCCAGAACTCTTTTTCGGTCATTGCCGTGCCAATTACTTCGGCATTAGGTATTTCGTTACGAAATATTTCTTCTGTACCCTTTAGCTCCAGCTTTACATCTTCAACAATAATTACTTTAAACTTACTATCTTCCATTGTTTCTTTATTACTATATTAGTGCTATGTTCCTTTATACTTAGTGCAGTATTCCTTTATATCTTTTTTAAAGGATCTACTCTTTATTTTAATAAGGTGTACAGCTAAATTATATATACTCTACACTATTTAATTATAACCTCTACTTCTTTTTATAAAACTCTCCTTTTATTTTTCCTAAAGTCTCTTTTTGTTTTCCTAAACTCTCACTTTGCTTTCCCCTTAACGCTCACTTTATTTTCCTTAAAGTACCTCCACCCGTTATAGTTGCTCTACTTTTTGCGCCTTAACACTCACTTTATTTTTCTTAAAGCCTGCTTTAGCTTTCCTTTAAGTCTGCTTTACTTTGACTAAACAAGCAGGCAGAAAGCCAGGCTTATAGCTCTTTACAGCTTTACCAGTGCTGAATGCTTAACCGCTTCCGCTTGTTCGAAGCCATGCTTAAAGTTCTTTACAGTTCAACCGATGTTGAATGCTTTAACCGCTCCCGCTTATTCTAGGACTGGTTTAGAGCTCTTTTCAGTTCAACCTCTCTTTTTTCTTTGGCAAAGTAAAGTATACGGTGAACCCTCCTTCGGGAGACGGTTCGGCATTGATGCGGCAACCCCGCTGACCGGCAAACTCGTCGTGGTCACGGATTATCTGCTTGCAAAGCAAGTATTCGGTTCCTTTCAGTTGTCCCTCTTCAGATGCCGTCATACGGGCAAGGTCGGGATAGAAAAGCTGATTCAGCTCTTCCACTGTTTTTTCTCTTCTCCTGTCGGTGAAAAGGAAACGAACAAACTCACCATCAGCCTTTGCTTCGAGAATCACTTCTCCATCTTCGGGCACAGCCAGGCACTCATCAATCAAATTCTCTAACAGGAATTTTAGCTGAATAATATCTCCAATTACCTTCTGCCCACCCCCTTCGGCATGGAACAAGACAGTACTCTGCGCGCGCTTGCTCATTTTGATGAAATACTTCTGTGCATGCGTTATCAGCTCGTCTACCTCTACTGTTCCGCGGCGGAAAGTAACCTCTTCCAACTGCCTTGCCGCACAAGAACTCAGGATGGTAAAGATCCCTTTATAATAATCAATCAGTTCACTGATCGTTTCAATATGCTCCTTTTCCTCCGCAGGTGTGAGTGTCTGTTTAGCCAGTTTATCGATGGTATTCTTAATTTTACTGGGGTAATAAATAGTTTCGTGCTTGATGGTAGAAAGGCAGTTATCGAGCACCATATTCTGTACGTGCAGCAAACTATCTTCCCAGGAAGCCCTGTGGGTATCTTCCTCCGCCGATTCTATATCTCTGTATTTGGTAGCTAGTTTCACTACCGCATTAAACACCACGATGGCCACATAATTGGTGATTAGTTCAATGAGTAACCGGTCGTTTTCACGTTCGCTTTCGTCTTGTTTAAGGAAGGCAAGTACACCAACACAGCGATGAGTCTCGCCTACTTCAACCATGAGCGGAAGTGCCTGAACGTATATATCATATAAATCATTATTATAAAAAGGAAGCGATTTCAATTTGCCTGCCGTGTGTTTTTGCGTATCAAAACAACGTTGCATCACTTCGGTAAGCGTTTCGTGCTCTCCTTTAATTTCAACAGAAGTATCGTTCCATTCCATCTGATGAGGGTTATAAGCAAACTCCAGTTTATGGCTGTCCTCGTTATAAACACCGATGCTGAGCATGTCGATGGTAAGCAGTTCATTGATGCCATCAAAGCAATTGTCTACAATGTGTCGGGGAATGTCCTTGAGCGTTAAGGAAGAAGCCAGCACATGTTTATTTATCTCGAGCACCTGTTCCAGGTTCCATCTGTTAGTGAGGCGCTTACGAATGTAAAGCAGATAATATCCTATAAAAAAGATGATAAGGAGCAGGATGAATAAGATAACGGCAACCACTTTGTTATTGGTGGAATGCTCCAGGTTCCGGCAATAATCCTCGAGGGAATTATCTTCACTAATCAACTTGTATAGCCCGGAATAGGCGGCATTGTTATACTGATAGTTGTCCCACTGCTTAAGTGCGAGAAAAGCCACGGCAGCTTCATTACGAATGTCCAGTATCACATAATAATCTGAATTGACCATTTCGTTCCACCAATTGATTTCTGCCGATTGTCCCTGTCCTTTCAAGGTCATAAAATAACGAGGCTTACGTACAGACCGGGTATAATGACGATTTAACCTCGATATGGCCGAATCGGCATATTGCAAGGCAAGCGGATAATTCTCAATTACGTTGCAATAATAAACCGTATCTGCAAAAAGAGAAGCCTCGGTTAGCAGTTTGTCATACGTCTTTTTGGGTTGTGCAGAGGTTGAATCAGTTGAGCGACGTTCTTTTGGTACTGGTTTCACAGGCTTACCACAGGAGCTGAATCCTGCTGTGATAAGTACGCATATAAATATGCCCAGTGTTTTACGAACGCCTGTAGGCAAGCGGAAATAAAAGCGGCTGCCTTTGCCCGGAGTACTTTCAATGCTAAACCGGCAAACCTTGAAAAGATCGCTTGTTTTACGGTATTTTTCAATGATTCCTTTACAGTTCATCAGTCCAAACCCGCTACCTTTATTCTTGGAAAGTTCTTCCTTATCAGATGATTCCATTCCTATCTGACTGGAGTCATACACCTTTTCACCTAGTATCCGGTCCACATCTTCGGGAGATATTCCTCTTCCCGTATCGGATACGGATATTTCCACGTAATCTCCCTCTGCCTGAGCGTGTACACGGATGGTGCCTCCCTTTGGAGTATATTTGCGGGCGTTCTCGGTCAGCGTGTTAATCATGAACATAGTTAAGGCCTTATCCGCCTTAACGGTAACATTTGTAGAATCCACTTTGAACGTCTGATTCTTCATTTCAAAGGTTTTTCTACCTTTTGCCAGCACCTCGAAAAGCTCGTTCAGTTCAAAGTTTTCAATATTCAGGTTCAGCGAGCCCTGTTTCATTTTTATCCAAAGAGACAGAATATCATTATATTCATTGATTTTGGTTACCAGCTCGTCAATATACTGATATTTCTCGTATTTAATCGTTTCATCCTGCAAAAGACCTTTCCTGGTAAGCTTGTGCACCTCATTGATAATGCGGTCCATATAAGGAGTGATACCGTAAACAATGGCCATGCAGGCTTTTTTTATTAAGTTCTGCCGCTTATTATCCGAAATGTGCTGTTCATACACATAACGTTGTTTCTCAAGTCTGATTCGTTCATCGCCCAAAGAAATAAATGTGAGACCGTTGCCCAGTGTCCAGGCAATGTATGGAGCAATAACGTTCATCAAAGCCTTTTCATCCTTAGTCATCTTGTGGCGGGTGTACAGCTCAATAACCCCTACCGCACTCTCTTCTTCCGGCAAATAAAGATTGAATGACGACTTTATTAAATCACTATCAACTAATTCATTATCAATATTTTCATCCTCTGTAATAGAAGGATATACAAGTTCGTTTGTCTCTTTATCAAAGATTCCAATCCGCAAAGAATAAGCACGGAACAGCTGCTTTAAATCTGCCTGAATAGCAGCGCCAACAGCCGAAATTATTTCGTCCGTACTTCTCACGTCAACAGGAATTGAAGCCGTAATACGCTGACACACTTCGAGCGTGGCTCTCAGCCGCCCGGTATGTTTCCGGTTGCGCACCTTGGAACGTGAGTTCAGTCCCCAGAAAAGAATAATCAGCAAAAAGATACCTGTGAAAACGAACAATGAAAGAACATTCAGTTGGCGGTCTTCTCTTTCCAATTGCTGCGAACGGCTTTCCAGTTCCTTATCCTGACGGGTATAATCGAGTATATCAAGATAAATATTCCGGTTATAGTTTGACGGTACTTTCATGCCCAATCCGGCATACGTAACGCTCAACTGTTCGCGGATACGGGATATCCATTCGGGAACGGTTTTAATGCCATCCTTTGAAATCCAGGTTAGCTCCATGTACACAGTGTCTTGTTCCGAGAACGGTTTCAGTACGTGTGACGTAATTTTCCCTGCATCATAATAAAGCCTGTGATGCTGGTTAACGCAATCCAACGCCTTGCTTAGAGAGTCGAGCGCCTGCTTATAGTGACCGTGAATATTGTAATATTTGCTTATGGAGACATAAGCACCGGCTATCTGATAAATATCTTTGTACTTCTTAAACTTCTGAAGGGCTTCCTGGGCAAGGCTCAACGTTAAAACCGTATCAGATGCCGCAATTTCGCTATCCTGAAAATGATAATAGCTATTCAGATTTTGAATTGCCCGCGGGCGCTCATTATAAATCTGGCTAAAAATATTTTTGTTGTTGAGCAATGAAGATATTCCCTGAAGGCTGTTTGCCTCAAAGTAGATATAATTATTCCGGCTCAGCATCCAGCATTTGTAAAGCGCGTCAAACTGGCTGACTATTTTCTGTTGCACGGCGCTCTTCTCAAATAGCTGGGCCGAACCTTTGATGTAGTAATAGTACAGAATTTGAGCAGTATCAGTGTCAAGATCGGAATCCTGAATCTGATTAATTGATAGAATGGCTTCATGCTCCTGCTGCAAGTAATAATAATAAATGGAGGATACAATGAAAAACTCGGTGCGGGCATAGTTCAGACGTTTCTTTTCGTGCACATCCACAAAGACAGACTGATCTTCATCAATGCGTTTCATTCGGCGTACGGCACTATTACGGCAATCATAATACTCCTTATTCATAGATGTACGCTGGTATATTTTCATCAGCCCTATATCGGCAATAACCAGTTCCAGCTCGTTCTGAGTTAATTTATACACCTTTCTGTAATACCTTTCCGCCGCATCAAAGTCCATCTTCATAAATGCGCAGAATCCCAGATTATTACAGGCTTCAGCTTTTCCCTGATCGTATACATCGGCCTTATTGAATGCCAGAAAAGCTTCCTTGTAAGATAAATCCAATTGCTTATACCGCATATCATACGCCCGCTGATTGAGAGAATCCAATAACCGGACTTCCCGTGCAGAAGGTGTTCCTGTACAGGAATGAATTACTGAAAGCATCAGTATGGCAGCAATAAAGAAAAATATATTGCGGAGTTTATTCATCTATATCCATATTTCTCACAAATATAATTAGTTTTAAAGTAATATTTAACTGATATTTGATTTAATGCTAGTTAAATGTTATGAAACATTGAATCTTTTATCTTTGCATCATAAGTTTTGAATGATATTAGTCACAGTTTTTATGTCCTTATAATATTTAACCAATTTTTTAATCAATTTCAAATAAAAAGGTCTGTTTACAGTCTTCTTTTTATCTCTTTTGATTACCTTTGCGCCCGAAAAGAGCACCTTTTTTAAATCTGAAAATCGATATATGAAATCCATATAATTAAATTAGATTTTAATCAAATGGACATTCATTTAGAGCTCAAAGAGCTATCGAAGTTTTTATCTGACTATTCTACCAGCCTGATGGGCGTAGGTGTTCATACGTCGCGTATTGTTCGTAACACGGGGCGTATAGCAGAATCTTTTGGTTTTTTTGTTGATATGACAATCTTTCAAAAAACTATCATCATGACCTTGCGTGACAAGGACAATTCTCATTCATACAGTACTGTAAATAAAATCAAGCCAATGGCTTTGAATTTTGAAATTAATTCACGGCTTAGCACTCTAAGTTGGGAAGCTTATGATGATCATTTGTCTTTAGATGAACTAAAGGCTAAATATGAGGATATCATTAGCAAACCTCGTATGAATAAGTGGCAGGTTCTTTTCCTTGTTGCATGTGCCAATGCATCATTCTGCCGTCTTTTTACTGGCGACTGGCAAGCAATGGTCATCGTTTTTATTGCAACATTGGTAGGTTTCTTTGTGCGTCAGAAAATGATGGAAAAGCATATAAATCATTTGTTCGTATTTGTGGTATCAGCCTTTGTTGCTTCCATGATTGGCTGCTCTGCCATTCTTTACAATATTGGAACCACCCCTCAAATAGCATTGGGTACCAGTGTGCTTTACCTTATTCCCGGTGTACCTTTGATTAATGGAATTATTGATATTATTGAAGGCCATGTTTTAGCCGGAGTCTCACGTTTAATTAACGCTGCATTATTAATTATCAGCCTATCAATTGGCTTATCACTCACATTATTATTATTAGGAGTAGAAACATTATGATAAACTATGATTTATTGCAAGCTATGATTTTTGATGGCTTTTTTGCAGCAATTGCCTCAGTTGGGTTTGCTGTTATCTCCAATCCTCCCCGCAAGGCTATCTTAGTTTCTGCACTTCTGGCAGCTGTGGGACATGGATTGCGTTACTGCCTGCTGCATAGCACATCACTGGATATTGCTTCGGCATCTTTTATTGCTGCTTTTTCTATTGGTTTGCTAAGTATTCTCTTTGCAAAAATGATTCATTGCCCTGCTGAAGTGTTTTCTTTCCCTTCGCTTTTACCAATGATTCCCGGAATGTTTGCATATAAAACAGTTCTTTTTCTGGTGAAATTCATTCAATGCAAAGATGACTCAGATTCAGTAGAAATAATAGTATCCATTTTCAGAAATGGCTTAACAGCTACTTTTATTTTGTTTGCCCTTGTAGTTGGTGTGGCGGTGCCCATGTTTATTTTCCATAAACAATCTTTCTCCGTAACACGTATCCTTAAGCTGGTAAAGAAGGACAAATAATATAAAGATTGCCTTTCCATAACTGATTTACCTACTTACACGATCACAAAACTAAGTATATTCCCTTATCGAAATAATTCGGTAAGGGATTTTTTTATACCTAAAAATAACAGGTTATCGTGAGAATTTTATAAATTTGATTTTTCAATTAAACATATCAGAAAGTAATTCGTTATTAGCAATAGTTCGTTAATAAAATAGTATCAAGCTATGCTGCAATAGCAGCAAACTCAATAAGTTCTTTGAAAAGTTTGTCATTTAATCTCTTGTTTGGTCTAATGCCAGACACGCAAATAAATCTTTGAAGCAGGAATGCGTTGTGCATCATCGTTTTAAGTGAAGCCATCGAAAAGCTTATTCCTTTCTCTTTAGCAACGAGCTTTGCCACATTCACAGCTGTTAATGACGCATTAAAATTAAACTTCAGCTTAGATAGATTCCTTGCCTGACACTGGTTCAATCCGGTAAACTGCTTGGCGTCCCTAAAATTAAACTCAATCTGGAAACGAGTGCGATATGTTTCTATCACATCTTTACCGGAAAGATTGATATCGGTAGAGAAATAGAGTTTATGTCTTTTCCCGTTATCAGAAATCCAAATTACTAGTTTTACCATTTGTTTCAAGGATTTGGAATATGCTATTGTGGTATAAAGATTGCCTTTGTCTATATGTAGTAAATTGATCTTCTCAAACCTGTTTAAATCTAAGTTGGCAAAATCAATTTTGCTATCATATAGTTTTGGTCGCCCTCTTTTTCCTGTAGGTTGTTGCGTGGTTGGATAAAATAGAACAGCGTCATCACGAAAACGGGAAATTAGATGAAATCCGAGTTTGGCAAGGCCATCAGTGAAGTTCTTCTTGGAAAAATAAGCATCTGCAACAATGTATTTTGTGACACTCAGCAGTTTAGTTGCTTTTTCCTCAAGAACACCCAAATACCAACTTATAAGGTTTCCGTCATAATTTTCAAGAGTTATAGAATCAGGTGTTTGAACAGCTTCTAAGGATATGCAATCCTTGTGGTCAACATCAATCAAACCGATTCCTAAAATCTCTAGTCCTCGTTTTGCAGCGCCTGCACAGCCAGACCAGAAATAACCAATCCATGGAGTCTGTTTACCGGATTTGGAAATATAGCTTGGATCAATAGCTATGGCTTTCCTGGTTCCTGTCAGAATCCTTTTTGAAAGAGACAAGTTGAATGAAAGCCAGTCAAATTCCTTGGCTGAATTCATTCTAAAGCGTTGCTCACAGGAGTGACTGTATCTTCCTAGTTGAAGATAATTTATTCTTTGGGAGATTACCATATACAATAATAATGTTTCAATAATGAATTCTTTGAAACTTTTATTTAACTTTGTTTCCATTTCAGAAAGAACATCCTTACAGATATCCATATATTGGTTAAGTATGCTTGATTTTATCATATTTTCTATAGCGTCGAATACTATAAAAGTACTAAAAATTAGCGACTTAACCAATTTTTTCTATGACAAAAACCAAAGATAATGCCTTGTCTTACAAGGGGTTGATTAATTATTTAACGAAGTATTGTATTAGTATAAAAGATTAAAAATAAATACGGATATGAAAAAACTTATATTGATAAGACACGGAGAAAGTATTTGGAATAAGGAAAACAGATTTACCGGATGGACCGATGTTGATTTAAGCGATAAAGGAGAAAAGGAAGCCAGAGAGGCAGGCAAAAGAATGAAAGAAGCTGGTATCACTTTCGATATAGCTTATTCGTCTGTACAAAAGCGTGCGATTAGAACCCAACATCTATTACAGGAAGAAACTGATTTATTATGGGTACCCGAGATTCATCACTGGAGACTAAACGAACGTCATTATGGTGCATTGCAGGGACTTAACAAAGCCGAAACAGCTCAGAAATACGGAGATGAGCAAGTACATATATGGCGTAGAAGTTTCAATATTGCTCCTCCTCTACTGGAACCTGATGATGAACGCTGTGCTTCAAAAGAGGAAAAATACAAAGGTGTTGACCCAACTGTTCTTCCATTTGGCGAATCTCTTGAAATGACCATTAAGCGAGTATTGCCTTTTTGGCAGGATTATATAGCACATTCTTTGCTTGAAGGTAAAACAGTGCTGGTTGCCGCTCATGGAAACAGTCTGCGGGCATTAGTTAAATATCTCGATAATATTAGTGATGAGAATATTTCTAACCTTGAAATTCCGACAGGAGTTCCTCTGGTTTATGAATTAGATGATAATCTGAGACCAACAAATCATTATTATCTGGAATAAAAGAGCTTAGCTGCATCTCCATATAAAAAGCAAGCCACCGGGATTTCATTTATATGAATATTCCCGATGGCTAAGCCCCCCTTTAAACAATTTAAACAAAATATAAGAGTACCCCTCAATCAACCTTATCGGGGTATTCTTTTTTAGTTTGGTAAACTACACTAATCTACCGTTTTATTATTTGCGAGCTTCGGCAATATATCCGAAAGCTTCCTGGCATTTAGCAGAAACCCATGACCAGTCCTGAGCAGCAACTACATCGTTAGGGAAAAGATTAGATCCCATACCCACACAAGTTACACCTGCTTTAATCCATGCAGTAAGGTTTTCTTTTGTTGGCTCAACACCACCTGTAACCATTAACATTGACCAAGGCATTGGAGCTTTAACATTCTTAACGAATGAAGGACCACCAACATTACCTGCAGGGAATACTTTGCAAAGATCACATCCTACTTCCTGTGCAAAACCAATTTCAGAAACTGAACCGCATCCTGGAGTATAAGGAACTGAACGGCGATTACAAACTTTTGCAATCTCAGGGTTGAACAATGGTCCAACAATAAAGTTTGCACCTAACTGAAGATACAAAGCAGCTGTAGCTGGATCGATAATTGAACCAATTCCAAGAATCATTTCAGGACATTCTTTTGCAGCCCATTTTACTAGTTCTGCGAATACGTCCTGTGCAAAGTCGCCACGGTTAGTGAACTCGAAAGCACGAACACCACCAGCATAGCATGCCTTTACAACATTCTTTGCTACTTCAACATCTTTATTATAGAAAACGGGAACCATCCCAGTGCTTGCCATTGCATTAAGCACCTGTATTTTTGAAAATCTTGCCATTTTATTGTATTATTATAGTCAATTAACGAGAAACACGACCAGAACCGTCACCACCCATTAAGTTCTCAACTTCAGAAACAGTAACTAAGTTATAGTCACCATAGATTGTATGCTTCAAACAAGAAGCAGCAACTGCAAATTCCAAAGCTTTTTGATCATTATTAGGATAAGAAATCAATCCGTAGATAAGGCCACCCATAAATGAATCGCCACCACCAACACGGTCTACAATGTGAGTAATATCATATCTCTTTGATTGTTTCAATGAACCATCAGAGTAAAGAACACCACCCCATGTATTGTGATTTGCATTGATAGAACCACGAAGAGTAACGATTACCTTCTTAGCACGAGGGAATTTCTTCATCATCTGAGTACATACTGATTCAAATTCTGCAGCATTAACTTCGCCTTTAGTGTCTGCAACATCAAAACCTTCTGGTTTTACACCAAATACTTTTTCGCAATCTTCTTCATTACCAAGAATTACATCACAGCCTTCTACTAACGCAGGCATAACTTCTGATGCGGTTTTACCGTATTTCCAAAGGTTTTTGCGGAAGTTTAAGTCTGTAGAAACAGTTACTCCCATTTCATTTGCAACTTTGATAGCTTCAAGACAAGCATCGGCAGCACCTTGTGATAATGCAGGAGTGATACCAGTCCAGTGAAACCATTCTGCATCTTTAAATACTTCTTTCCAGTTAATCATTCCTGGTTCAATTGTTGCTATAGAAGAGTTTGCACGGTCATAAACAACTTTTGAAGCACGCGCCACAGCACCGGTTTCAAGAAAATAAATACCTACACGGTCACCACCGTAAATAATTTCTTTAGTTCCAACATTATGTGAACGAAGATCCATAATGCAAGATTGAGCGATGTCATTTTTAGGAAGACGAGTCACAAACTCAGTTTCTAAGCCATAGTTTGCCAAAGAAACAGCAACATTTGCTTCTCCGCCGCCAAAAGTAGCATTAAATTCTTTCGCTTGTGAAAATCTCAAATAACCGGGAGTTGCTAAACGCAACATTATTTCCCCAAAAGTAACAACTTTCTTTCCCATAATTCTATTTCTAATTAAAATAAATAATTTATCTTTTTATCTTTCAGATTATTATATGTAATGCCAGTTCCGTACAAACAACTATAGATAAGTTCCTTAGCTTAATTTTACTTTCTAAAACGTCTAATTCGTGTACGTGCACAAAGATACAAATATTTTTGTAATTACAAAAATTGTTATATATTTGCGATGAAAAAAAATAAATTATTATTGTGCCCGAGCACGAATAACCAATTGATAACACACTATGGATGAACTGCCGGAAAGAATACGAATAAAAGATATAGCACGCCTGGCCGATGTGTCAGTTGGAACCGTTGATCGCGTGATTCATGGACGAAGCGGTGTGTCTGAAAGTAGTAAGAAACGGGTTGAAGAAATTTTAAAGCAATTAAATTATCAACCTAATATGTATGCCAGTGCTCTTGCTTCAAATAAGAAATATCTTTTTATCTGTTTGCTTCCCCAGCATCTGGAAGGAGAATACTGGACGGCTGTAGAAAAAGGACTGAATGATGCAGTTGCCGCTTATTCTGATTTTAATATTTCATTGAAGATGCATTTCTATGATCCTTATGATTATACTTCATTCATAACTGCAGGCAATGAAATAATGACAGAGCATCCTGATGGGGTTTTACTATCTCCTACTGTTATCAATATTACCCGTCGTTTTACCGACCAGCTTATGGAGCTTTCTATACCTTATATATTTATAGACTCAAATATACCCGAATTGCATCCTCTTGCTTTTTATGGTCAGAACTCGGAAAGGAGTGGATACTTTGCCGCAAAAATGTTAATGTTAATGGCTGGAAAGACAGGGGAGATTGCTATCTTCCGTCAAATAAAAGAAGGTATTACCGGTTCTAACCAACAGGAAAACAGAGATAAGGGATTTAGAATTTATATGAATGAGCACTTTCCTTTCTGCCATATAACCGAGCTAAATCTTCATCCGAAATGTCCTAAAGAAGATATAGAGTTGCTAGATGCATATTTTGCAGAACATCCTTCCGTAAGTTGCGGAATTACTTTTAATTCAAAAGTTCATGTTATTGGAGAATATCTGCAGGAAAGAAATATTAAGAATTTCAATTTAATGGGATATGATTTACTGGAAAGAAACGTGACCTGCCTTAGAAATGGTTCTGTTTCCATATTGATTGCTCAGCAACCCGAAATTCAGGGATATAATGGTATTAAGGCATTATGTGATCATTTAATATTTAAGAAAGAGGTAAACGCTGTCAACTATATGCCAATAGATTTGTTGACTGTAGAAACTGTGGATTTTTATCTTGATTTTCAAAAATAAATTTATAATAATAGAATATAAAAAGAATGGAAACAAAGTATTTGAAAATTAATCCTGCTGATAATGTAGCCGTTGCGGTTTCAGATTTATTGGCTGGAGAAACCATTTCTGTAAATGGATTGGATATAAAACTGAATGAAGATATTCCTGCCGGACACAAGTTCGCATTAAAGGATTTTGAGATTGATAATCATATTATTAAATATGGTTATGCAATTGGTCATGCAATTTGTTCAATAAAACAAGGAGATTGGGTTAACGAAAAGAAAATTAAAACCAATTTATCCGGTTTACTTGAATATACATATAATCCTGCACTTGAAGCGCTGGACATTGCTCATAAGGATCTTACATTCAAAGGTTACAGACGTAAGAATGGTGATGTAGGCGTTAGAAATGAAATCTGGATTATTCCTACAGTTGGTTGTGTTAATGGTATTGTTAACCAATTAGCAGAAGAACTTCGCCGTGAAACTGCAGGTAAAGGTGTTGATGCTATTGTGGCATATCCTCATAATTATGGTTGCTCGCAATTAGGAGACGACCATGAGAATACACGCAAGATTTTACGTGATATGGTTCTTCATCCAAATGCAGGTGCCGTATTCGTTGTGGGTCTGGGATGTGAAAACAATCAGCTGACTACTTTCCGTGAATTTATTGGTGAATATGACACAGAGCGGGTTTCATTCATGGAAACTCAAAAGGTTGGCGATGAATTTGAAGAAGGAATGACTATCTTACGTGATCTTTATGCTAAAGCTAGTAAAGATGTACGTGTGGATGTTCCTCTTTCAGAACTTCGTGTTGGTTTAAAATGTGGTGGATCGGATGGATTCTCGGGTATTACTGCAAACCCATTACTTGGAATGTTCTCTGACTTCCTGATTGCTCAGGGAGGAACGTCCGTACTTACTGAAGTGCCGGAAATGTTTGGAGCAGAAACAATTCTAATGAATCGTTGTGAGAACAAAGAGCTCTTTGAACAAACAGTTCATTTAATCAATGATTTTAAAGATTACTTTATTCGTAACGAGCAACCTATTTATGAAAATCCTTCTCCGGGAAATAAAGCTGGAGGAATCTCTACATTGGAAGAAAAATCATTGGGATGTACACAAAAATGTGGAAAGAGTGTGGTTAAGGGAGTTATGAAGTATGGCGAACGAATTCAGATTAAAGGGCTTAATTTATTAAGTGCTCCAGGAAATGACTTAGTGGCAGCAACAACTTTAGCATCATCTGGTTGTCATATGGTTCTTTTCACAACTGGTAGAGGAACCCCGTTTGGTACTTTTGTTCCAACCATGAAGATTTCAACAAATTCTAACCTGGCTAAAAACAAACCGGGATGGATTGATTTCAACGCTGGTGTTATCCTGGAGAATGAACCAATGGAAAAAACTTGTGAACGTTTTACTGAATACATAATAAAAGTAGCAAGTGGTGAATTAGTAAATAACGAGAAGAAAAACTATCGTGAAATTGCAATATTTAAAACAGGCGTAACACTGTAATAGCATTTTTATTAATAATATAGAGCCGGAGATGCAAAAGAAAAGTGCATTCTCCGGCTTTCTCCATTATATTTAATTTTTGCAAATTATCTATAAATTTTAAGTTTTAACATTCATTCCTATTTCTTTACTTTGCTTTAAATATCACAGACAAAAGACAATCTCTTCTTTCTTTTTCTATATACAAGTTACAGGAATGATTTCAGGAAATTGAAATGCATAAATTCATCTGAAAAAGAGTCAATCTTTTATTATATTCTGCCATTTATTATATGCCTCTTTACTAATAGCACTTAATGTAACCCGCTGATATACCGAATTTAATACTTAATTTTGTTGCATTACTAAAGCAAACATAGTTTTAAAACAGACGCAACACGATTATTATGGGAAGAATCATTTTATTCCTCTTATCTTTATATATATTGATCCCACCTGGACATTCAAAGCCACGTGCTTATACCAATAAATTGGGTATAGCTAATGATTCTTATCAAAAAGTTCCAGACATTTATTAAGATAATAAATTACAATAAATAGTAATTCCAATCTTTCAATAGGGCATTCAGACAGAATGCTTCTACACCCTCAAGTGAATACAAGACTAATGCAATTATAACTAAACTACAAAATGAACAATTTCAAAATTTCAGCACTGTTCTTTATTACTTTTCTATTCCTTTTTATTACTAATGGATTTTCAAAATCAAGGACAACTAGTGAGGCATTAAATATTGCAAGTTCGTTTTCTCAAAAATACCAAAGTTTAACTAAGGGAATGTCATCAGGAAGTACGGCTTTAAAGTTAGCTTATACTTGTACAGATAGTATTGCAACCCGTTCTTTAAATGGAAACGTTTATTATTACGTATTCAATAAAGGAGAAGATAATGGCTTTGTTATTGTTTCGGGTGATGATCGTGCTAAAGAAATTCTTGGATACTCTGACAGTGGGAACTTTAACAGTGCCTCTTTACCATCTAACTTTTTGGCATGGCTTGGTTTTTATCAAAAAGAGATGAAATCATTAATGGATCAGCCAGAAGCAGTGACAACTTCTACTGTTCAATTGAATGCGCCTGCTATAAATACCCGCCAGACAACTTTTGCAACTTCTGTTACTCCACTTTTAGGAGGAATCAAATGGGATCAGGGTTCTCCATATAATAACCTTTGCCCCACTATCAGCATTCAATCACCCGAAAGAACTGTTACAGGATGTGTTGCTACAGCCATGGCACAAGTAATGAGATATCATAAATGGCCTGTGAGCGGTAAAGGATCAAATACCTATACTCCTTACGGATATGCCAAACCTTTAAGTGTCGATTTTTCTAAAACAACCTATGATTGGGGAAATATGGCCGAAACATATAACAGTTCAAGCACTGCGGCCCAAAATTTAGCTGTAGCCACATTAATGTATCATGCCGGAGTGGCTGTTAATATGAATTACGATATATCAAGTTCAGCAAACATCCTTGATATGGCTAATGCTCTGATTAAAAACTTCAGTTATGATTCTAGCTTGCAAAGCTATAAAAGAGATTATTATTCAAAATCGGAATGGGAGAATTTGCTTAAGACTGAGTTAAATGCCCAACGTCCCATACTTTATGCAGGAAGTTCTACAGATGTAGGACACCAGTTTGTTTGTGATGGTTATGACAGCAATGGTTTGTTTCATTTCAATTGGGGTTGGAGTGGAAGTTCTGACGGGTATTTTGAATTGTCAGTACTCAATCCTGCTGCATTAGGTATTGGCGGTGGAACCAGCGGTGGGTTTAATTATGATCAGGTCATTGTTGCCGGAGTAAAAAAGCAAAGTGCTTCATCCAGTATTGCACCTTATCAACTGTACATAAATTCGCCATTAAAAACTTCAGCTAATACTGTAAGTCGTTCCGGCTCTTTTACCATTAAGGCCGAACTGTACAATTATGGAGTGAATACCTTCAGTGGCTCAATTGGTCTTGCATTATATAATGAAAGCGGATTTGTCAAACTAATCAAAAGTTATTCCAATGAAACAATTAATCCTTATTACGGTTGGCCAAGTCTTGATTATTCTACTAGTATAACTACTTCTTTAGTTGCAAATGGGAACTATAAACTATACAGCGTATATAAAGCAACCGAACAGTCTGAATGGCAAATTATGAGAGGTAAAACAGGTACTCCCAATTATCTGAATGTAGCTTTGACCTCTTCCAACGTCACTTTCAGTACACCTGATGTACTGCCTAAGCTTACACTAAATTCATTTTCCACAACAGGTAACCTTTATCAAAACACAACAGGAAGATTCAATATAAATATTACAAATAACGGAGGAGAATACAACTCTAATTTAATTATTCAATTAAGATCGGTTGCAGATAGTTCAATTACTCAGATTCTTTGCTCAGACCCTATCAATATACCTTCAGGAGCAACAAAAAGTTTCGATTTAATGGGCTATGTTTCTCTTTCTACCGGACAATACTATTTATATGCATTTTATGATCCATTGAACAATCGCACAACTGCATCTTCATTCAATTCTCTTGCAGATCCTTTAACTGTGAATGTGTTGGCCGAACCTACGGAAAAGTCCGCACTTACGTTAACATCCCAGATTTCATTTCCTAATGCAGCACAGGTTGATAAAGAAAATGCGGTACTTACGGCTAAAATTAAAAATAACGGAGAATATTTCGAGGATTATGTAGTTGCGTTTGTATATCCAATAAATGATTATAATGCACTTACTTTCTTTGGCTTTCAAAAGATTATATTGGATAGGAATGAAGAAAAAGAAATAGCCTTTAGTGGTAATATCGATTTGGAACCAGGTTCTTATTTAACAGTTGTAACCTATAGTACAACATCTGGCAATAGCTATTCATTCTTTGATCCGAACGACTACACAAAATTAGTTTTCACTCTTCCGAATGAATCGACAGGTATTGAGCAAACAAAACAGGATAAGCTGATTCTTTATCCAATTCCAGCTACTGATATACTTTTTATGAAATCGGATGAAGTTGTGAAAACAATCAGTATTATGGATCTTTCAGGAAAGCAAGTATTATTAATGAAACCTGAAATAAGTGGAGAAATATCCATTCCTGTGAATGAGCTAAGCGTAGGAACATATATTCTTAGAAGTGAAACAGCAGCGGGTATCAAAGTAAGTAAATTCATCAAAAAATAAAGATATTTACAGTTCAATTCATTTAAGAAAATACACTAATCATAAAAAGAGCGTAGACATTAAAATGTTTACGCTCTTTTTATTTCAACCTTACCACCTTCAGACTAATCGGCTTTCAATATATTACTGACTATTAGAGAACTATTCTTATAAAATAGTTTGGAGTATCTGTAAAAATCACTACTTTTAGCACTTTAATATAGCATGTATGATTCTTCGCGACAAACATATTACATAAGAAACAAATGAAGAAGACAATACTATTTATTACTTTTTTGCTAATATCTGTCACAGATATTTTTGCGATAGCGAGAACAAGTAATGAGGCATTCAGCATTGCCAATTCCTTCTATCAAAAGGCTCAATATTCTATTAAGAGGATGTCTTTAGAGAATACAACCTTAAAGTTAGCTTATGTCTGCACGGATGGTATTTCTACACGTTCATCTATTAAGAATGTTTATTATTATGTGTTCAATATTGGCGATAAGAGTGGCTTTATTATTGTTTCGGGTGACAACCGGGCAAAAGAAATTCTTGGATATTCTAATACAGGAAGCTTTAACAGCAGCTCATTACCTCCTAACTTCTCGGCATGGCTTGATTTTTATCAAAAAGAGATAAAAGCATTGATGGAGCAACCGGAAACAACTACAGTTACTTCAACAATTCAACTGAACGCCTCTAATGATGCAAATACCCGTCAGGCATCTTATTCAATTTCTGTTACCCCCCTTTTAGCAGGAATCAAATGGGATCAAGGTTCTCCATTCAATAATCTTTGCCCGATAATTGACACTAATACTGCTGAAAAAGCAGCTGCAGGATGCGTTGCTACTACCATGGCACAAGTCATGAGATATTATAAATGGCCTGTAAGCGGAACAGGATCACACTCTTATACGCCTGGCGTTTCTTCAACACCATTGAGCGTTGTTTTTTCTCAAACTACTTATGATTGGGCTAATATGGCCGAAACATATAACAGTTCAAACACAGAAGCTCAGAACCTGGCAGTAGCCACATTGGTGTATCATGCCGGAGTGGCTGTAGATATGAATTATGGCAAATCAAGTGGGGCTTCTACCAATGATATGGCTAAAGCTTTAATACGTTATTTTGGCTATGATTCCGGCATCCAGTGCTATCAAAGAGATTTTTATGCTAAATCAGAATGGCTGGATATGATAAAGACAGAGTTAAATGCTCAGCGTCCGGTATTATATTCCGGGCATTCTACAGATGTAGGGCACCAGTTTGTTTGTGATGGCTATGACAGCAACGGCTTGTTCCATTTCAACTGGGGATGGAGCGGAAACTCTGATGGATATTTTGAATTGTCAGTACTCAATCCTTCTGCATTAGGTGTAGGAGGTGGAACCAGCGGAGGTTTTAATTCCGATCAAAGCATTGTTACTGGAGTACAAAAGCCAAATGCTTCATCTACTGTTCCGCCTTATCAGCTAAACTTAAACGCTCCTTTAACAGTTTCGGCTAACTCAATAAGTCGTGCCGCTCCTTTTAGTGTGTCGATGAGAATGCTTAATATGGGGATCAATTCCTTCATTGGCTCAGTAGGCATAGCATTATATAATAATAACGGATTCGTTAAACTGATTAATAGCTATTATACGTCATCAATGGAAACTTACAGCGGATATGTAAATCCCGATTATTTAAAAAATATCAGTGTACCATCAGATGTTGATGCAGGCACCTATAAACTTTATAGTGTGTTCCAACCTGCCGGAGAAAGCAGCTGGCAAATAATGAGAGGAAAAACAGGAACCCCTAATTATCTGAATGTAGTTGTTGCCTCTTCTAATGTTACTTTCAGCACCCCGGATGTATTTCCAAAGCTTACATTAAATTCTTTTTCTGTTACAGACAATCTTTATCAAAATAGAACAGGACGATTCAATTTAAATATTACAAGTACCGGAGAAGAATATAACTCTAATTTAGTAATTCAATTAAAATCAGTTAATGACACAACCTCTTCTCAGGTGGTCTGCGTTGATCCTATAAATATTCCTTCAGGAGAGACAAAGAACATTGAATTAGTGGACGACATTTTTATGCCTGCCGCACAATATCATTTAATTGCATATTATGATCTGCAGAACGATCGTTCTAATCCCTTATACAGTGCTTTCACTAATCGTTTAACAGTAAATGTACTTACCGAACCTACAGAAATATCTAT
The DNA here is from genome assembly GCA_963667395.2 of Bacteroidaceae bacterium. Lineage (GTDB taxonomy): Bacteria > Bacteroidota > Bacteroidia > Bacteroidales > Bacteroidaceae > Bacteroides. The sequence continues at coordinate 866,513 of CAXXJL010000001.1, read as the reverse complement.
TCTTCCGCTCACATCTAAAATATATTTTTCAAATCCAGCTATAGATAAACTCTATCTGCAATCGGATAATATTGTGAAAAGAATATGTATCATAGATTTATCGGGCAAGCAAGTGCTGTTAATTAAACCAGAAGTGAACGGAGAAATTACTATTTCTGTTGAAGGATTTAGTAAAGGTACGTATATTCTTCAGATAGAAACTGAAACAGGAATCAAGGTAATTAAATTTATTAAAAATTGAATTCAGCAATGAAAAAAAAAGTATTGACAATTATTGTATTAACGTTTACGCTGCTGTCTTGCCACTGCGGTAAGACAACAACTAATTCTTTAAAAGAATCATCTATGAAAAGAGATATTTCTTTTGTTCCCGGGCCACAGGCTGTTATTTATAAAACCATCAAAGATTATGCTAATCTAGTCCCTGTCATTATGAATAGCGAGAAAACAAAAATCATCTCCTACCCTGCCCCAACAGATGTGTTTTATAAAGGAAACCTGGCAAAGCCAACTGCTCTGAAGAATGGTTATTTATTAGATAACCGGGGAATTAATGAGAATGTGGCTTTTCTGAATTACACTTACGAAGAGTATAGCCGTTTGTCTGAAGCGCCTTCTATGGAAGAGATGCTTTCAAGAATCGCCGAAAAGAATCCGCTAAAGGAATTGATTAATTGCGGACTTCGTACACAATATAAAGATGAAATAAAAGAATTGAATGCACTTATTGATGACAACTTCCCTGGCTGCAAAAAAGCAAAAATAAGGTCATTCAGCATTATTATGGAACAATAAAGGGTTTCGAATAAAAATCTATTAATCAGCTCTCATTTTATTTTTGACTATTTTTTTCAAAAAACAGAAAAACGTAAGGTTGTTTTGAGGGGGGTAACAGACCCTCTCCCTCTGAAACCCTTTGATAGAGGGGGTGACAAATTTTATACCCAGACATATAAAAGATATATTTCCGATAAATTTGTCACACGCATAAAAAAAGGCATTAAATCCTGAAGAAAATAGCCATATTCCAAAGGCAGTTCCAACAATTATTTTCATCAAGGTTTTGTTAAAGATCTTTCCACACAGCTGCCACTTTATCTGAAAGTTTACAGGAATTTTAGTTAAAAACACACATTCTGTCATATTTTTTTGGAAACAGAACAACATTCTCATATCTTTGCAAATAGATTTCTAAAAAAAGTACAAATTAGTCTAAAACACATCGAATGAAAAAAACATTATTACTCTTTGCTTTACTATTATTCTGCATTCAAGGGGCATTCTCCAAACAATTAACCAGCAGTGAAGCACAAACAATAGCTACTTCTTTTTATAGGAACAAGCAAGCATCTTCTATACGTACAGCTTCTTTACCTACTTCACCTACAACGCTAAAATTAGTTTATTCATGTACTGATTCAGCAGTAAAGACACGTACCTCGGGTTCTACAAGTAATGTCTATTACTATATATTTAATGTAGGCACTAACGGCGGATTTGTAGTAGTGTCGGGAGACGACAGGGCAAAGTCCATTCTGGGATATACTGACAGTGGTAGTTTCTCGGCAGATAATATGCCGGATAACTTCAAAAACTGGATGAGCTTTTATCAAAGGGAACTGAAGGCATTAGCCGCAATAGCAGAGGATACAATTGCTATAGCCAATTCAGTGTCGACAACAAGTACACCGGTAACAACAAAAGCAAGTACTTTTGCAACATATATAAATCCTCTTTTAGGAACAATAGCCTGGGATCAAAGTGCTCCATACAATATTTTTTGTCCTAAAATAGGTACAGAGAAAGCACCTACCGGTTGTGTGGCAACTGCTATGGCTCAAATTATGAAATATTATCAGTGGCCGGTAAAAGGAGCTGGCACACATAGCTATAGACCGGCACAATTAAGCAAGCCTCTTACTGTTGATTTCTCAAAGACTACTTACAACTGGACAAATATGCTAAATACTTATGGCACCAGTACAGCTATTCAAGATACAGCTGTGGCTACACTGATGTACCATTGCGGAGTAGCTGTAAACATGGATTATACAGCAGCTTCAAGTGGTGCCTATAGTAATGACATTCCGGCAGCACTAAGCAATTATTTTGGTTATGACCCAAATGCACAGCTAGTAACCAGAGATTATTATACTCAAGCAGAATGGATCAATCTTATAAAAACAGAATTGAATTCAGCTCGCCCCATATTATATGGCGGTTCATCAGCTGACGGTGGTCATCAGTTTATTTGCGATGGTTATAATTCAGCTAATCTTTTCCACTTTAACTGGGGATGGAGTGGTTCCTATAATGGATACTTCGAGTTAACATCTTTAAATGTAGAGACTCCGGGAATTGGAGGAGGATCAGGTGGATTTACTGAAGGGCAGGATATGGTTATTGGCATTCAAAAACCATCACAAACAAGCACAGCATCATATGAGATAGATCTTATCAATATTATGCAGGCAAGTGTTTCAAACGTAGGAAGAAACCTAACGTTCGGTGTTAATTATGGATATGCCAATTATGGAGCAAAAACTTTCAACGGAGCAATAGCTTTGGGCCTTTATCAAGGTACCACACAAGTATCTATTTTAAAACAATATGATATTACAGGTCTTGAATCGTATTATGGAAATGATAGTTTCACAGCTTCAGGGGTAATAATTCCTTCATCAGTTAATGATGGAACATATCAGTTGTATTCTATTTATAAAGCAACAGATCAGAGCACCTGGTCTATTATGAGAAATAAGGTAGGCACACCAAATTCACTTAATGTAACAGTGACATCTACGAACATAACATTTGCTACTCCGGATGTATATCCTAAATTGACTTTAACGGAAGCAGTAAAAACAATAGGTAATCTGTATAATACTAAAGCCGGTCGGTTCAGTGCTACTATTAAAAATAGCGGAGGTGAGTTTAACTCTTATATATCTGCAGTATTAACATCAACCAACGGTTTGTTAACTCAACAAATAACTCATGTTCCTGTTACCATTCCTTCTGGAGAAACGAAAACAATAGAACTAACAGGAGATGTAAATCTCACTCCAGGAAGTTATATACTCACTCTCAAATATGATACTAATAATGATCAGGGAAATGAATCAATGATTCTTTTAACTCCAGGCACTGATAATTCTGTAAGTGTAACGGTGCAGAGCGCACCCACATTGGCTCCGGTATTATCGTTATCACAAAATATATCATTAGCAAGCAGTACAATAACAAATGGTTCTGCATTAGAACTGACTGCAAAAATTAAAAATACAGGTGGGTATTTTAATGAAAGCTTAATAGCCTATATATTTCCATCAACCGGTGGGTATAATGTAGATTACATGGGCCCTGTTAATGTTATTCTTGATACGAACGAAGAAAAAACAATAACCTTTAATAAAAATATTTATCTGGATGCTGCTACATATAATATTGTTCTGTACTACTACTATAATAATACCCGGACGAAATTAACACCTACAACAAGCGGTCAGATTCCATTCTATGTAACTACTGCTACGGGTATTGAGAATGCAGCTACAGACCAGTTGAATATTTATCCTAATCCAGCTACAGATGTACTTAATATTCAGTCGCCTTCTTTGGTTAAATCTGTTCAGGTAATGGATATGTCGGGTAAATTATTAATAAAGCAAGAGCCTCAGATTACAGGAAACGTTCAAGTTTCAGTAAATGAACTAAGCCAGGGTGTTTACTTTGTTAAAATTGAAACAGAAGAAGGTACTTATACAAAGAAGTTCTTTAAAAAGTAAAAAGTGAGTCTTCAGAATAAGATTCTGAACAAAGATATCTCATAAAAAAGAAAACCAGGAGTACGGACATTAATCCGGCTCCTGGTTTTCTTTTTATAATGCCATCGCTATCTCTTTGCAAGCAATTGCTCTATTTCGCTACGCAGCAGAGATTTTGTTTGCTCCATATCTACTTTCTGATTCAGCTCCTTTTCTATAGAGGTTACCCCTTTATCAACAAATCCGCAAGGATTAATGTAATGGAAATAATTCAGATCGGTATTGACGTTGAAAGCTAATCCGTGCATCGTTACAAAATGACTGCTGCGAACTCCTATCGCACAGATTTTGCGGGCACGCTTGCTATCTCCATCCAGCCATACTCCTGTTGCACCGGCCAGTCTGCCGGCTATTATTCCATAATGAGCGCAAACATTTATAACAGCTTCCTCAAGCACATGAATGTATTCTTTTAATCCCAGCGTATAATCTTCCAGATTAAGAATAGGATAGCAAACTATCTGACCAGGACCGTGGTAGGTTATATCTCCACCGCGGTCTATATGATAAAGAGAGGCTCCAATCTTTTGAAGTTGCTCCTCTCCCAGCAGCATATTCTGCTCCTTTCCACTTTTCCCCAACGTATAGACATGCGGGTGTTCACATGTAATCAGATAATTTGTATAAACTTCTCCGGCAAGCTTTGCACGGACTAGCTCATCGAAAAGCTCCGTTTGTTTTTGCCACGCTTCAGCGTACGAAATTAATTGCCAATCTGTATATTCTTGTTTCATGATGCGTTTTTTAAGTATATGACTTCACAAAGTTAGAAAGCATTTGCTGGAAATCATAATAATAGCTTTATTATTTCAGCTTAACTTAATGTTCATTCAAAATTTGCCATTACACTTAATTTGCATATAAGCAAAAAACGGGGTACCTTTGCTTATATTTCATTTACAAACACTCTAAAAAAGAAAAATAGAATGAACAAGAGAAGCAATAGATTAGCAGTATTGTTATTATCTGCACTCATTAGCGTACAAGTATTTGCACAAGAAAAATTCCCGGATGGTACACCTATCCCTGATTGGTTTAGAAAGAACGAAGTTGTTAATATTAAGACCTTAGGGAAAATATATCGCATTACTGATTACGGAGTTGCAAATGACAGCACTATTCTGCAAACAGAAAAGATACAATCCATTATTGACCGTGCCCAACAGGAAGGCGGAGGTGTGGTAGTTATCCCTCAAGGAACTTTTTTGAGTAGTTCACTCTTTTTCAAACCTAAAACACACCTGTATTTAGAAAAGAATGCCGTACTGAAAGGCAGTGACGACATAAGTAACTTCCCTATCGTTGAAACACGCATGGAAGGACAGACACTGAAGTATTTTCCGGCTTTGGTAAATGCCGACCACGTTGATGGTTTCACCATTTCGGGCGAAGGTACACTTAATGGGAATGGTATGCGTTACTGGAAATCTTTCTGGAAACGTCGTGCTGTAATCAGTAAATGTACTAATATGGATGAATTGCGTCCCCGGTTACTTTATGTGTCAAACAGCAATGACGTACAGATTTCGGGTGTTCGTATTATTAATTCGCCCTTCTGGACAACACACTTTTACAAGTGTAATAACGTGAAGATGCTTAATCTATATATATTTTCACCGGCAGAACCTGTAAAAGCACCTAGTACAGATGGCATCGACATTGATGCCTGCAATAATTTCCTGGTTAAGAACTGCTTTATCTCTGCAAATGACGATGGCATTGCACTTAAAGGTGGAAAAGGCACATGGGCAGATCAGGATCCAAAGAACGGCAGCAATACTAATATCATTATAGAAGATTGTACTTACGGTTTTTGTCATAGTGCACTTACCTGCGGAAGTGAGTCCTTACACGATCGGAATATAATTCTTCGCCGCTGTACTGTTAACAATGCCAATCGTTTATTGTGGCTTAAGATGCGTCCCGACACTCCTCAGAAATACGAATATATTAGAGTTGAAGATATCAAAGGCACTGCCAATAGCTTTATTTTCATCAAACCCTGGAGTCAGTTTTTTAATTTGCAAGACAGAAAAGATATGCCTCTTTCTTATTCAGACAATGTAACGATGCGCAATATTGATCTTGAATGTGATGTTTTCTTTAATGTGCAAAAGTCTGATAAATATAAACTCACAAACTTTACTTTTGAGAATCTGAACATAAAAGCAAAGAATGACAAAATAAACCTTGATGCTATAACTCCATTCATTTTAAAGAACGTTACAGTAAACAACGTTAAGATTAAAAACAAATAGAAAAAAGCCTCCATAAAGGAAAATGGCTGAATGCTGGAAACAATTTTAACCAACATTCAGCCATTACTATTTACTTCTCAACCTGCATTTATTCGCTCAGCCAATTTCAGAAGTTTTAAAAAGCACCCAAGAGTATAAACCTCCTGAATGCCTTATTTTTTTATTTTACGAGACCCGATATTCTGAGTCTCCCGCTCTATTTCTCTTATAACTTCTTCCAGTTCAAACTCAGACTATTCATCACAACCGAAACTGAGCTGCAAGCCATTGCCGCACTGGCAATCATTGGGTTGAGAAGTATACCGCCAAAAGCATACAGTACTCCGGCTGCAATGGGGATGCCTATCAGGTTATAGATAAATGCCCAGAAAAGGTTTTGATGGATCAGTTTCACCGTTTGCTTTGACAGCTTAAATGCTTTAGGCAATAGCATCAAATCAGACGTGATCAAAGTAACCATTGCCACATCCATGGCAATATCGGTTCCTTTTCCCATGGCAATGCTTACATCTGCGCGGGCAAGTGCCTGAGAGTCATTGATGCCATCTCCCACCATTGCCACAATTCTGCCTTCTGCCTGAAGTTCCTTCACGAAATCTTCCTTATCGCCAGGTAATGCTTCGGCTTTGTAGTTGCCAATTCCTAGTTTTTCGGCCACTATAGCGGCTGTGGATTCTCCATCGCCGGTAAGCATGCACACTCTGATTCCCATTTCGCGTAACGCTTTAACAGCTTCTATTGAAGAAGGTTTTACTTTATCGCTAATTGCAATGACGGACAACAGAGTGCTTTCTTGCCCAAAATAAACGATACTTTTGCCTTCGTTCTGATATTTTTCTATCATTCCTTGTAAATAGCTTGACGCGGTGGCTTCAAAATCAGTCAACAGTCTCTTACTTCCTGCCCAATAGATTCTATCCTGATAATGCACCTGTATCCCTTTTCCGGTAATGCTTTCAAAGGAAGAGAGTGCAACCGGAGCAATTCCCTGCAACTGAAGTTCATCAACTATGGCGTCGGCCAAAGGGTGTTCCGATTTTAGTTCGGCAGCTAAAAGAATTTCCTTAAAAGGGGTATCTTCACCATGTTCCCATAACCAGTCGGATACCGTGGGGCGTCCTTCGGTTAATGTGCCGGTCTTGTCCAGCACCACAGTGTTTACCTTTCTCATTTGCTCCAGAGCCACTGCATCTTTTATCAATATATGGTTGCTGGCACCTTTACCAATTCCCACCATCAAGGCAGTAGGCGTGGCAAGCCCCAGTGCGCAAGGGCAGGCAATAACAAGCACAGATACGGCAGAAAGTAATGCGTGAGAGAAGGAATTCATTCCTCCAAAAGAGATCCAGACAATGAACGTTAGTATGGACAAAGCAAGCACCACCGGAACAAATATTCCCGTTACCCTATCTACAATCCTTTGCACCGGAGCCTTGGACCCTTGTGCTTCCTGCACCATTCTTATTATGTTGGCCAGCATGGTGTCCTTTCCCACTTTCGCGGCCTTCAGCACAAAAGCACCCTTCTGATTGATTGTGCCTGCCAGTACCTGGTTGCCAATGTTCTTCTCCGCAGCAATGGGCTCTCCGGTTATCATACTTTCATCTACAAAAGAGCTGCCTTCATGTACCGTTCCATCCACAGGTATTTGTTCGCCCGGGCGAACGCTGATTAAATCGTTTACTTGCAATTGCGAAATCAATATTGTCTCTTCACTGCCATCCTTGATAATGCGGGCAGTTTTAGGCTGCAATCCCATCAACTTCTTTATTGCCGATGAGGTGTTTCCTTTTGCTTTCTCCTCAAGGAGCTTTCCAATCAGCACAAATGCGATAATCATTGTTGCAGCCTCGTAATACACATGTGGTTCAAGCCCGCGAGACGTCCAGAATTCGGGGTAAAAAGTATTGAACACACTAAAAAGAAAAGCAATGGAAGTACTCAAAGCCACCAACGTGTCCATGTTGCTTCTGCCCAGCTTCAGCTGTTTACAGGCATTAATATAGAATGAGTTTCCAAAAATAAGCATAACAGGCAAGGCAAGTACCAGCATAATTATATGAGCATGCGGCATTCCCATAAACACCATGGAGAGTAGCATCATTGGTACCACAAATATCCATGCTCCAATTACCTTCATCTTTAGTTTTCTGTATCCTTTTCGTTGCTCTTCTTCCTGTAATTCAGCTGCGTTTTCTTCTTCAATAATCAGGTCATATCCTGCTTTTTGCACCGCTTCCTGTAAAGCTTCGGGGGATAACACAAGACGATCGAACTCGATGGAAAGGGTATTTGCTGCCAAATTAACAGCTCCTTTCTCTACACCGGGAAGAGCATTTACTGTCTTCTCTACGTTATTTGCGCAACCGGCACAATGCATATTAAGCACCGGATATGTTTTATTTTCTATTTTCTTCATAAGTAATTACTATTTATTCATCTCCATTCAACAAGCTTTTTAACTTATTGTTTGGATAATAATTGAAAGTCATGCAAATGATCTTTTAGCACAACCATACATTAATATAATTCTAAAACCTGGTATTGTTATGTTATTATTATATCCTTAAACTAATCTCAATATAATATTGAAGGCTACATTATCAGTCTAATTGATTACTGCAAATATAACGTAACATAAGGAATTTACTAAGGTTATCTTCTTTGTTTTATGTACAGCTTTTAAAAATTAGGTGTACACCAAAATTAAATTTACTCTACACTTAAATATCGATAAGTGTACTGCAAAACAGAAACATTAAAGGAGACTTTCCCTTAGATAACCCGAAGAAATGGAATACTAAATTAGAAGTGTAGAATAGAGATTGAGATAAAACCTTGAAGAGGAAGGGCCAGGTGGATCGACATACGAATCTATTTCACGAATCTCAGCCGGCAAGACGTGGCAGGTTACTTGAAAGTGATTTGGCAGAAGTGCAGACACAGGAGCATTGAAACCCATATCCTGAGAATTCTGTTGCAAGTCGACCTTATAAATTACGGTTCTGCAGCAATTGGTTCTGCCATGATGAGCACATTTACCGTTCTGCATGCCAAATTTATGCATGCAACAAGGTTTATGTCCAGCTTTTCCATTAAGTTCATTGCAACGGCATTCACCCATTGCACCTGATTTTGCCAATGTGTTATGGGTACATCCGCAATGTGACAAGTTAGCCCCTGCTCCCACATAAACAATTGTGAGAGAGAGTATACAGGCTAATATGAACTTTATTCCTTTTAACATCACTGCAAAGATATGTAGAATTAAGCGATTTTGGCAATTAATTTTTCTTATTTATTAGCTCTATTCCTTAATAAGTTTTATATTTGTCGTTGACAAAAGGATAGTTTTACAACCTTTTAAAGTATAATAATAAGATGAAAAGAAACTCATTCACAATTCTTTCTATAATATTGCTGACAGGAACAACATTGTTTTCCTGTGGAGGAAAGAAACAAGATGAATCTAAAAAGCTCACTTTTGACAGCATAGTGGTTAAAGAAACATCACATCTCTTTAATGATGTATTAAAACCTGGCTGTGAACTCAATATTAATTTTGCTTACATCACAAAAGCATCAGGCAAAGCCCTTCAGGATAGTGTGAACAATACACTGCTGGCTACCTGTTTTGGAAATGAATATATAGGAAAAGACCCTAAAGCTGCGGTTACGGCATTTAAAGTAGCCTATGCAAAGGGGTACAAAAATGATGTGGAACAGTTCTATCTGGAAGATAAAAAAAATAATCCGGAAGACGAACTTAACCATGCATGGTACAACTATAGCAAAAGCATTAAGTCTAAGTCTATCTTTAACAAAGACGGAGTATTGGTCTGTAAGATTGACACTTACGACTATACCGGCGGAGCACATGGAAACTATGCTTCTCTGTTTTTAAACTTTGACCTGCTAACCGGTAAGCAAATTCATCTCAAAGATCTCTTTAACGAGGGATACGAAGAAGAGCTTACCCGTTTGTTGCTGGCCGAACTTGAAAAGAGCAATAAGGTAACTACTGAAGCCGAGCTTGAAGAGATTGGCTATTTCATAACCGAACCGCTCTCTCCTACCGAAAATTTCTATTTGAATGAAGATGGAATCTCCTTCTTTTATAACGTATACGAAATAGCTCCCTATGTTATGGGAACAACAACTATAAAACTTTCGTTCCAGGCTGTAGAATCACTCATGAAAGAGGTTAACCCTGCAGATGAATTGTATTAATATTAATTTGAGTTTTAAAAAAGATAACTAAAAAATGGAGATTATTCTAAAATATTTCCCTCATTTAACTGAAGAGCAGCATCGTCAATTTACTGCTCTTTATGATTTGTATTTAGACTGGAATGCCAAAATCAATGTGATTTCCAGAAAAGATATCGAAAACCTTTATGAACATCACGTGCTCCATTCTCTTGCAATAGCAAAGGTTATCGATTTCAAGCCCGGAACCACGGTGATGGATCTTGGCACCGGAGGAGGTTTCCCGGGAATTCCACTGGCTATTCTTTTTCCTGAAACAAAATTTCATCTGGTAGATAGTATTGGCAAAAAGGTTCGTGTGGCAAATGAAGTGGCAGATGCCATTGGTTTAAAGAATGTTACCTTCCGCCATGCCCGTGCACAGGAAGAAAAGCAATTGTTCGACTTTGTGGTAAGCCGTGCCGTAATGCCACTTTCCGATTTAATAGAAATTATAAAAAAGAATATTTCAAAGAAACAAATCAATGCGTTGCCCAATGGCCTCATTTGTTTAAAAGGAGGCGAACTGCAACATGAAACATTACCTTTTAAAAATAAAACAGTTATTTATAACATCAACGATTTCTTTGGTGAAGAGTTTTTTGAAACAAAGAAAGTTGTTTATGTTCCACTAGTTTAAGAATTGCCTTTTATGAAAATAAAAAGATTTGAATTTAATATGTTTCCCGTAAATTGTTACGTTTTAAGTGATGATAGTAACGAAGCTGTGGTTATTGACCCAGGGTGTTTTTATGAGGAAGAAAAACAAGCGCTTAAAAATTATATAAACAGCAATGGACTTACAGTAAAGCATCTGCTGAACACTCACTTACATTTGGATCATATATTTGGTAACCCTTTCATGTTACAGGAATATGGTTTGAAAGCGGAAGCAAACAAGGCAGATGAGTTTTGGCTTGAACAAGCACCTAAACAATCGCGCATGTTTGGTTTTGAACTGAAGGAAGAACCGGTGCCTCTTGGTAATTATATTTGCGATGGCGACATTATTTCTTTTGGTAACATCAAGTTAGAGGCCATTCATGTACCGGGACATTCGCCGGGCAGTTTGGTTTTTTACTGCAAAGAAGAAAATTGCATGTTTTCGGGGGATGTTTTGTTCCAGGGAAGCATTGGACGAGCCGATTTGGCCAGAGGAAACTTTGATGAATTGATGGAAAACATTTGCAGTCGTTTGCTTGTTTTACCCAATGATACGGTTGTTTATCCCGGTCATGGCGCACGCACCACAATAGGTGAAGAGAAAACCGAAAATCCTTTTTTTAGATAGAAAGAGAAAACACTATAATTACTTCAAGTAAAAAAATAATACTATGAAAACAGATCTATTATCCGGCCGACATATTGGCATTGAAGAGAAAGATATGGAACACATGCTCACTACCATTGGTGTAAAAAGCCTTGATGAACTGATCAACCAAACCATCCCTTCGAATATTCGTTTAAAGAAGCCTCTGAATCTTCCCGAACCAATAACCGAACGTGCTTTTACTGAGCATATTTGTAAATTGGGAGCAAAGAACAAGCTCTATACCTCTTATATAGGCATGGGTTGGTATGACACCATTACCCCTGCCGTTATTCAAAGAAATGTGCTCGAAAATCCGGTATGGTACACATCTTATACCCCTTACCAGTCGGAGGTTTCACAGGGACGCCTGGAAGCATTGATGAACTTCCAGACGGTAATTACCGATCTTACAGCTATGCCACTGGCTAACTGTTCCCTTCTTGACGAGGCTACCGCTGCTGCCGAAGCTGCAAATATGATGTTCGGACTCCGCTCACGCGATCAGCAAAAGTTGGGAGCAAATGTGCTTTTCGTTGATGAAAAGATCTTTTTGCAAACACTTGCAGTGATTAATACCCGTGCGGTTCCTCAGGGAATAGAGGTGCAAACAGGTAATTATAAGGAATTTGAATTTACATCTAATGTGTTTGGTTGTATCATTCAATATCCAAATTCAGATGGTAATGTAGAAGATTATCGGGCGTTTACAGAGAAAGCACATGCTGCTGGCTGTAAAGTTTCCGTGGCTGCCGACATTCTGAGTTTAGCTCTCCTTGTGCCACCCGGAGAGTGGGGAGCAGATATTGTTTTCGGTTCTACTCAACGACTGGGAATCCCTATGTATTACGGAGGTCCTTCTGCTGCATTCTTTGCCACCCGCGATGAATATAAAAGAAATATGCCGGGCCGCATTATTGGATGGTCAAAAGATAAATATGGAAAACTATGCTACCGCATGGCACTGCAAACACGCGAACAACACATTAAACGTGAAAAAGCAACTTCCAATATTTGTACCTCGCAGGCATTGCTAGCCATTATGTCGGGTTTCTACGCTGTTTATCACGGAAAAGATGGCTTAAAGAATATTGCCAGCCGCATTCATAATACAACAACCTATGTAAGCAAGGTCCTTAAAAAGTTAGGATACAAACAACATAACGAGCAATTCTTTGATACTATTCGTTTGTCGCTTATTAATCAGGTATCAGTCCACCAAATACGAACCATTGCCCAAAGTAAGAAAGTAAACTTTCGCTATTTTGAGAACGGGGATGTGGGCATCAGCTTTGATGAAACAACAGATATTCGCGATGTAAATGTGCTTCTTTCCATTTTCTCTATAGCAGCCGAAAAAGAGTTTACGGAAGTAAGTTCCATACCAGATACAGGTTCACTTAAAGATATTCACAAACGCAAAAGCAGCTTCCTTACTCATCCTGTTTTCAATACTTATCACACAGAAACAGAAATGATGAGATACATCAAACGCCTCGATCGGAAAGATATCTCATTGGCACATTCCATGATCTCCCTGGGATCTTGTACCATGAAACTGAATGCTGCTGCCGAGTTATTCCCATTGTCGAACCAGTCTTTCGCAGGTCTCCATCCTTTTGCTCCCGAAGACCAGGCAGAAGGTTTCAATTGGCTTATCTATAATTTAGGTGAATACTTAAAACAAATAACGGGTTTTTCGGGAGTTAGCTTCCAACCCAATTCGGGTGCGGCAGGAGAATATACCGGACTTCGTGTTATCCGTACCTATCTGATTAGCAAGGGTAAGGGAAACCGTAATAAAGTATTGATTCCCGCTTCGGCTCACGGCACAAATCCTGCATCGGCAGTACAGGCTGGATTTATTCCAATCATCTGCGGGTGCGATGAATTTGGTAACGTTGACATAAACGATCTTCGCGCTAAAGCAGAAGAAAACCGTGATGATCTGGCTGCGTTGATGATTACCTATCCTTCCACTCATGGTATTTTTGAAACAGAGATTAAAGAGATTTGTGCAATTATTCACTCCTGTGGAGCACAAGTCTACATGGATGGTGCAAACATGAATGCTCAGGTTGGATTTACTAATCCGGGAACCATTGGCGCAGACGTTTGCCACCTTAATCTGCATAAAACATTTGCCATTCCTCATGGAGGTGGCGGACCAGGTGCAGGACCTATTTGTGTAGCAAAGCATCTTGTTCCTTTCTTACCCGAGCATCCTTTCACTGGGGGTTCTCAGGATACGGTTTCCTCAGCACCTTATGGAAGCGCGGGCATACTTCCTGTCACTTACGGTTATATCCGTATGATGGGGGCCGAAGGATTAAAACGAGCAACTAGTATTGCAATATTAAATGCCAATTATATGGCTGCCCGTCTGAAAGATGCTTATGGAATAGTATACAGGGGCGCAAATGGTTTCGTAGGACACGAGATGATATTGGAATGTCGCGACATATATCAGCAAACAGGAATCTCAGAGAATGATATTGCCAAGCGATTAATGGACTATGGCTATCATGCCCCTACTCTATCTTTCCCTGTTCATGGCACATTAATGGTTGAACCTACAGAAAGTGAAAGCTTAGCTGAACTTGATAATTTTATAGATGTGATGCATGCCATTCATCAGGAAATTATGGAAGTGCAGAATGGTACGGCGGATAAAAACGATAATGTTCTTGTAAATGCTCCGCACCCTGAATATGAAATGATAGCCGATAAATGGGAACATGCTTATTCGCGTGAAAAGGCTGCATATCCTATTCAATCGGTACGTGATAATAAATTCTGGCTAAACGTAGCCCGGGTGGATAACACCTTGGGAGACCGCAAACTGCTTACAACCAGGTACGAGACATTTGAATAAAGATGTGACTATATAAAAAGATAGGGTGGCAAAATTAGTATTTGCCACCCTGTCTTTTTATATAGCTATGTGAACTCTAGTACCTGTAATACCACTGATTCAATCTATAGGACTATAAACTAGATTATTAGTTAATTATAAAAAGAACCTTTGTAAATCATGCTATTCTTGTGCACAAATATATTATCTCAATTACAACGAGTAAAAACACAGATCCCGTTATGAAAATAGCGGGATTGAAATATCTAATTAGTTAGCTTCCTCTTTGTTCTTTTTCGTTGCCTTTTGATAAAGTTCTTCTTGTATCATCATAAGCTCTGCAACAAGATCAATAGGTATAGATGCTTCATTTTCATCTTCAGTATTGTTCATCAAACGTTCAAGATCATTTAAAAGAGAAAGGTAACGTTGCATTCCTGGTTCATAACAGCTTAACGAGTTTACTATTATATCTCTTTTCTTTGATTTAGTGTAATCCATTTTTATCTTTTTTTAGTTGTAGCAAAGATAAAATTTTTCTTTCATTTTAATACTTTTTGGGGAAATCTTTTCTGCAAAGTTAATCGCTCATTTTATTTCATTACGACATAAGTGGTTCTTGTTATTTGTTGATACATTCGGCATAAATAAGCTATACCATTCTGTTGGCTTTACTCCCGAATAGAGTGATAAACTTTTAACACTTAAACCCTTGAAATATAGCGGCACGCTCTACTCACAGGAACACGGACGAAATATCTCCGACTGGTTTAAGGAACAATTTGACAAACTTTATCATAATTATACAACTGCAAAAGAAAAGCAAAGGGATAAAGCTGTAAACTGTTTATTTGTTGGAATACAAAAAAAGTGCAGTTCATAAGATATAATTGACTGCACTTTTTCTATATTTGCATACAGAGGTTCAAAAAATATAAATAGTTATAATCAAATAATGAAACAATTAATTGCATGTTGCGGATTAGATTGCGAAAGTTGCGATGCCCGCATAGCCACTGTCGGAAATGACAATGAGTTAAGAGAAAAAACCGCTCAAAAGTGGAGTGTAATGAACGATGCACCGGAGATTACAGCAGCAACCATAAATTGTATGGGGTGTCGTGCAGACGGAGTGAAATTTGCTTATTGCAGCGATTATTGCGAGATCCGCAAATGTGTATATGAAAAAGGATTTAATACCTGCGGTGACTGTAAAGAATTGGATAATTGCCAAATAGTAGGTTCTATTCTTCAGCATGCTCCCAGCGCAAAAGAAAATCTTCTATCTTCGACAACTATTTGAAGCCCGAATGTTCGCCGAAAATCAAATACGTTGCCCCTTTCATCGACTTTTCTGTTGGTCTGCGTATCGTTCAAGATACTATTAAATTTTAAGCTGAAGTTGATTTGCAGGATATGAATGGTAATGCAGCTTTTGGAAAGCTATTATAACAACTATAATAAAATTAAAGCCTCTCAACATTTGAACAGAGAGGCTTTTTAAATTACCTAATAACTAGAGACTTCTACACTGCGAAGAGAGCTAATCTTTTATTGTAATAAACTCAGCAGACACGATTTTAGTATAAGGATTCCGACTAACTATATTTTGCCTTCGTTCCTTACAACCATATTTCCATAGAAATCCAAGGAATCGCTTTGGAATAATATGTTCTTCATAAATAAGGCTGTCTCGGGATTCTATTGTACCCTCAAACTCGTTCTGTTTATTATAGCATCCTACAAAATCAATCCAATTGTTTTTATATTCCACACAGTGTAAAGTATCCGTCCTGATGCTGTCTTTTAGAACGGTTTTTATCTTATACACTGTCTGCATCTGAATAGTACCGACTTTCTGTAATCTATTCGCAGTATTTTAGCTCACCTAAATCGTATATTTAACAATTCAAAGGTTCTAAAACAACTATCAATAAAGGCTTTCCATTGATTCTTAATCAGTTACAAAACCAGCAAACTCTATTTGTACATATAATACCACCAATAGGTCTCTCCAAAATTGCGGCGCATAATATTCTTCTCCGCTGCAGGATTTTTTTGCTCTGCCTTCAGTTTCAGATACTCATCAAACTGTTGTTGAGCTGAGGGATTTACGTATAGCAATGAATCTTTATTCAGATACTTACAAAGGGCAGCAGCTTCGGCATAATGCTTTGGCAAAGTGTTCCTGTAATATCTTTTGTATTGCTTTACTCCCCAGGCAAACTTTGACAGATCTTTATTAAGCAATGCAGACATCATGTAATAATCGTATGCCACTTTATTATCCTGATTTTCGCGATAGAAATTGCAAATAAACCCTGAGTATTGCCCTTTGGAAGGAAATTCGTAATACTTATCCGACAATCGTTTTTTTATGTCTCCCAACACTGGATCCTTACTTATTAAAGTACTATCTAAAGAAAACTCATGAAGTTCCTGGGCTAAATCACAATGGAATAATGTGTTATCTAATATTCCGGCTGCATTCTTTGTTACGTTAAAGTGCCCGTTAACCGTAGCCACAAGAGCATAATTCTTTAGCATTCTATAGGAGCGTTTCTTTTGCAGATAATCATTGTTGGCCCATTCAGATGCCAAATGCTTTGCTCCCAAATTAAAGTAAATCATAGATCCGGCCGGATATGAAAGTCCCTCTTTGCTATAATCAAGGAACAGTCCGTCCGATTTAAAATCTTGTGTGTATTCAAACATCTTCTCTCCGGCTTCTCCCGAAAGTACTAAAGCAAAGTTACGAAGCACGGTCATCTCTCTTGTTGGATGAGGAGCACCTTTCCCAACTTTCAAAGCCTTGTCAAAATCTCTGTCTTGAATGGCACGGTCTATCACCATTTCATATCTGAAATCATCATTAAAATTTGCCATGCAAGCTGTGATAGTACAGAAAACAAGTAAGCAGATAAGATTTGTATAAGTCCATCTGGCATAAGACTTAATCCTGTTCCCTAATGAAACGAAGCGTTGATTGATAGCTGCAAACAGGAAAAAGAAGATAAGCAATAAATGAGGCAATAATCCTCCTCCGCTTTGATTCAAAGGAATGGTAGGATAGGTTCCAAATAATACTTGTGAATAGGTTGAATGTGGATAGATAAGAAATTTTGCCAACAGGAATGATAGCAAATATAATCCTATGCACATTGAATATGCCAAAGTACTATTTTTATTGTTAATTGAACATGTGCGGCATATTAAAATGATTGCAAAGAAATAAATGGCAATACTGCCCGACATTACAAAAAACAGCAATGGAAACAACCAGCCTAAAGTAATGAGACATTTACGGGGATCTTGTATTTTCCGAAAGAAAAAGTAACTTAATAACAAAAAGAATATCCCTAGTATATAAGTAAACAGAGACTCAACATGAGTCATTAAATAAAGAGATCGTCCAATGTTTGTTATAATTATTAAGAGAAGGAACGATGGGATATATGAAAAAATAAAATATTTTCTGTTAAAATCAAAAGATTTATGTGTGAGCCACTGAATAAGCTGCAATAAAGCTGTGATTATTAGTGCTCCCAACCATGGATGATACAGAAACTGCGTAAAGAAACACGCCAGATAGAGAAGCACTCCGCCCGGGCAACTAACTTTTTCAAGAAAGAAAGGTACGTCATAAACGAAAAGAGAAAAATCTTCTGTTAAGTTCAATAAATATTGAAAGCTAACAGATAGAAAAACGAAACTGAAAATCCAGAAAAGAAGCCCGCTAACACAGGAAATGGTGCGGGCTGTTTTTTTTTCTGAATGAGAATTGTAACTATACATATGCTATTCAATTTTACGCAATACCATGGCCGAGCGGGCAGGAATATAAAGTTTCAGCCATTCTTTCTTTTCACCTTTATAAAGAGGATCAAAGTTAGTGAAATGTTCTATACTATCATCCGATAATCCGTTACCGCCAAATTCTTTAGCATCTGTATTTAATACAACCTGGTAAGAGCCTGGTTCAACAAGGAATCCATAGTCGGTAAATGATTTAGCCGGATTAAAGTTAAAAACAAAAACAAAATCCTTGCGTTTATATGCTAGTATCTGATCGCCGTCATTATGCCATATTTCCTGTATTGGAATAGTCTGGAAGCCGTTTATGCCATTAATAAGTGCCATCATCCTGGTATCAAAATCGGCCAGATAATGATAAGTCAGCGTTTTATTATCTACAAGATTCCATTGACGACGGGCATATTTGCATGACCAGCCATTGCCTTCACGTGGAAAATCTATCCATTCCGGATGACCAAACTCATTTCCCATAAAGTTTAGATACCCTCCATTGATTGTGGTGGCTGTAACTAAACGAATCATTTTATGAAGAGCAATTCCACGATTTACTTTGTAGTTTTCGGTTCCTTTTTGCATGTGCCAGTACATATCGGAATCAATAAGGCGGAATATAACAGTCTTGTCTCCTACCAATGCCTGATCGTGACTTTCGGCATAAGAAATGGTTTTCTCATCTTTACGACGATTGGTTACCTCCCAGAAAATGGATGAAGGTTTCCAGTCCTCGTCAATCTTTTCTTTGATTGTTTTAATCCAGTAATCAGGAATATTCATTGCCATACGATAATCAAATCCGTAGCCGCCATCTTCGGGTTTAATGGCAAGTCCCGGCATTCCCGACACTTCTTCTGCTATAGTAATAGCGTTTGGTTTAACCTGATGTACCAGTTTATTTGCTAATGTAAGGTAGCAGATAGCATTATCGTCCTGATGACCATTATAATAGTTGTCATAGCCCACAAAAGTTTCTCCCAAACCATGGCTATAATACAACATTGACGTTACTCCATCAAAACGGAATCCATCAAACTGATACTCATCAAGCCAATATTTGCAGTTGGATAGCAAGTAATGTATCACCTCATTTTTACCGTAATCAAAGCAAAGTGAATCCCATGCGGGATGTTCTCTTTTGCTGCCTTTATAGAAATATTGGCATGGATCACCTGCTAGGTTTGCCAATCCTTCCAACTCATTCTTAATTGAATGAGAATGAACAATATCCATAATCACGGCAATGCCCAGCCCGTGAGCTGCGTCAATTAGTTGTTTAAGCTCCTCGGGAGTTCCAAAACGTGAAGAAACAGCAAAGAAATTGGAAACGTGGTAGCCAAAGCTTCCGTAATAGGGATGTTCCTGAATTGCCATAATCTGAATGCAGTTGTATCCGGCTTTTACAATTCTAGGAAGTATTTTTTCGCGGAATTCATTGTATGTTCCTACCTTCTCCTCTTGCTGAGCCATACCGATATGGCACTCATAGATTAATAGAGGATCGGTCTTTGGGGTAAATGAAGTTTTACTGAACTGGAATTTTTCTTCAGGATTCCATACCTGAGCTGAGAAGATTTTAGTAATATCGTCCTGAACCACTCGTGTAGCCCAAGCCGGAATACGTTCACCTTGTCCTCCGTTCCAATGAACTTTCAGCTTATATAATTCACCATGTTGCAACGCATCGGCAGGTAATTTCAATTCCCAGTTACCGTTATCGATGCGTTGCATGGAATAAGTTTCATTCTCTTTCCAGTCACTGAATGTGCCAATCATATAAATACGAGTGGCATTAGGAGCCCATTCACGGAAAATCCATCCTTCATTTGTTCTATGCAATCCAAAATACAAATATCCTGTAGCAAAGTCCGAAAGCGTTTTATCTCCATTCGCGGTTAATTCAGACTCTTTGTTGAGCGTATGCTCATAGCGTCCTACTATTGCACCCTTAAATGGTTCAAGCCATGGGTCTCTTTTAATTAAATTCAGTGTCTTATCCATAGAGATCTTTTTGGTTAATATAATTAAGCCAATACTTTAACTATTATTTTCTTAACTCCGGTTTCGCTTACACCAGGAGCATGTCCGTCTTCTGGGAAGAAAATAGCAAACATTCCTGGTTTAACAGGGATATAGCTATCTGCCAATCCTTCAAAGAATGTAATATCTTTTTCTGCATTGTAAGCAGCATCAGCAGGCATGCAATCAACAGCAGGGGTATATCCCATTACTTCAACGCCCGACAAAGGTATTTGAATATCAATAAATTTATTGTGAGTTTCCAGTTTTGCCTGTTCTTTTGTCTTAGGTGTTGTTTGTGCAACATTGACCACTAAATCCTGACCTTTCAGTTCGGTCTTTCCAATTTCCATTTCTGAAAGATTGTGTGATTTAAGGAATTCAACAGCCTGAGCAAAAAGAGGGTTTAAAGAGACATATTTGTCTAAATTTTCAATTTTATCTACTACCATAATGTTAATAATTTAGTTGATTAATATTTGTTTGTTTTAATTTCTTTATTCGAATTCATCTATTGTGTAATTGGTGAAATCGCTAAAGCGTTTCAATTGCATAAAAATATCAGATACATTAGCCAACATATTTTTATCTAAAAAGAATTCATCGGGCACCTGACAAGAGCAAATAAACTCTTTGCACTTCAGATAGTCAATGTATTTAAAATCTTTAGGAAAACCTTTGGGGGCTGTTTTTAAGAAGTTTTCTCCAATAACCGGAAAATGCTTTTTAAAAGCAGGATCTTCAACAATGGAAAGATATTCATCTATATTGTCGTAAACCGACTGTCTGAGAGCTTTCAATATATTAGGAGGAGGACACAGACTACCTCCTGCCAGAAGACAATTTCCTAACTGAAGGTGTACGTAATATCCACAATGCTCTGATTTCTTTCCTTTAGCATTTATATATCCGCCAAAATGTATTTTATAAGGCGTCTTGTCTGGTGAAAAACGTGTATCCCTATATATGCGGTAAGTACAGTCTTTAGCCTGAACCCCTTTGATATCTTCATCAAAGAGAGCTATTTGGTTAATAATAACAGTCAATAAGTTTTCAAATTCAAATTGAGCTTTCAAATAATCATCTTTGTGTTCATTGAACCATTCGCGATTATTATTTACTGAAAGCTCCTTTAGAAACTGAAATATAGTAGGTATATTCATCTCTCTATTTTTCTTTTTAACACTACAAACTTACAAAAATTAAATAGCATTACCTTAGCATTTCAAATAAAAATGAGGTAACCCAGCTATTCTTCTCTCTTTTTAACCACATCCAGCAACTGATTATGTAATTTGCCGTTTGTTGCCAAAACCTGATGCCCCGAATAGAACGTGTCTCCTCCTTCAAAGTCGGTAACTTTACCTCCGGCCTGCATCAGAATTAATGTTCCTGCGGCAATATCCCATGGGCCAAGATAAGATTCTATACGAGCTTCAAATCTACCTGCCGCTATATAGCAGATTTCGGCAGCTGCTGCTCCTTGCAAACGCAATCCGCCAACCTTTCCGTATAGTTCCTGAACAATGTGAAGGGCCATCGGTTTATATTCTTTATAGTTATAAGGAAATCCTAAAGCTATAAATGCAGTATCCATGGTACTTACATCGGATACATGAATCTCTTCACCATTTAAGTAAGCCTTACTTCCTTTCCATGCCCAGAAACATTCATCCCGGCACACCTCGTAAACAATGCCCACCAAGAGTTCTTTTTTATTTCTCAGAGCAATGCTAACGCAATATGGAGCATTGTTATGAATGTAATTTGTTGTTCCATCAAGCGGATCAACCAACCAGCAATATTCTTCGTTCTCAAGATTACCGGAGCCTTCTTCGGCTATAAAGCCGGCTTCGGGAAGAATATCTGAAAGACAAGCCACAATTCTACGTTCGGATTCTTTGTCTACATAAGACACATAATCGTGCGAGTTCTTTTCTTCAACCCTCTCACGGTTAAAATTTACTCGTTCTTCTTTAAGAAAGGCACCTGTTTTAATAGCCAACTCACGCACTTTCTCAGTAATGGTTTCCAGATTTAACATACCTATTTGTTTTTAATGAATCAAATGTACTCATTTTTAATGTAAATGAGGCTATAAAATGATGCTGATTTTGAGTTATAGGATGTTAATATCATAAGGCAGATTATTCACCAATAAAGTTCAGTTATTCTGCAATAAATTTTATTTAGTGGAGAATGGTTTATAAAAGCTGGAAATGAATTTAAATAAAACAAAGGCTCCCTGTATATCAATTATGACATACAGGGAGTCTTTGTTTTATTTAATATGTTATTGAGCTATTTACCAGCTATAATTTATACCAAAGCTAAGCAGTTCTTTTAATTGAAAATAGCTCTTTCCTTCCTTTCGTTTTGCACCATCATCAAATCGTCCGTGAAAAAAAAGCTTAGTTGACAGATAACGATTCAACACAAAATTAAAGGTATTCTCCCATTCCGCTTCCACCTTCTTGTAACTTGTAAAATAGTAAAGGCGAGATTCCCAAACTACCGATGGAACAATAGTCCATTTCAAGTTCGACTGAAATTTAGAACCTACATCATGTAAAAAAGATTCTCCCTCTTTTAGTCCAAACTGTGTTTCATCAATCTCTTTGTTGCCCACATATCTCATATTATAAGCTCCTGGTGAGATGAACACAGACAGGGTTAAATTCTTTCTATTTATCTTGTAATCCATACCGACACTTAATATCAAATTGGCCGGAGCAAGAAAGGCTGATACCGGTTGATTGGTATTTGATTTATAATTGCGGAAGAACTGAGTATTAAATTCACCCGAAACGGTATAATACCAATTAGATGTAGCTTTTACACCCAACTTACTGGATATACGTAGCAAGTCTGTATTTATTCTATACTGACGAATAGTATCAGAAGATACAGTATTAAAGCCTATTTTTGCTTCAAACATATTATCAAACTGTATCTTTTGCTGATCATTGTAATTTGCATTCAACTGAAGATTCATCAATACGGAGTTGGTGCTCTCGCCTCCTTTGTACCAGTTACTTGATATAAAATTCTGAGTAAACTGCAAAGCCCCGTTTCCTCCGGTGTACCAGAAGTTTGGTTTTTGTAAAATCACACGAACCTTGCCTACATTATTAGTCATAGGTTCGGGCTTAAACAGATTAGCAACGGATGTTTTAGGTCTTAGCTCCTCTTCATCTCTTACCCTGAAGATTGACTGTCTGGTTATATTGTCTTCCCAATTAATAACAAGATCGGGATGAGAAAGATAAGCAGTCAGTAAAGCTTTGTTAACAATACGATTAATTCTTTCCGTTTCATTAAAAGCGTTCTTGTCAATAGGAAACAGCTCATCAACCGGATATTCCTGTTCCTTTATTCCAAGAGGCTTCCATTTAGGATTGAAAGCGTCATGAATGGGAGAATAATAATATGCCAAAGGTACAAACAGCCTGTAATATCGTGGGTTAAGTTCAATATATCTTTCAGGTACAGAATCATTGTTAATTGAATCCAGCACTCCAATATATCGGCTACGTAGTACCGAAAGTGTATCACTATACTTTTTAAGGAAAGGAGATTGGATAGTATCCTGATTAACGGTATCCAAAGAATACGACTTACCTCTTTTATTAGCAGACAAAGTAAGCGTAAAGAACAATAGAGTAAATAATATAACTTCTTTTTTCATATCACATTAAAAAAACTAATAAAACACAAAGTTATAATTAAATATCCAATTAGAAGAAAGATTATCAAAATATTGTTTTTTATATTAATTTTAGATGGAAAGTTTATTTACTTCCTCTTTTTTTTGTATTTTTGCGTTTTTTAAAAGGTTCATAAAACCGCATAATTAATTATAATAAAATAGTATTGTCGTGGGAGAAACAAAGTACATCTTCGTCACAGGAGGAGTTGCCTCATCATTAGGTAAAGGAATTATTGCATCATCGATTGGTAAGTTACTTCAAGCAAGAGGTTATAAGGTGACGATTCAGAAATTTGATCCATATATCAATATTGACTCGGGAACACTTAACCCATACGAACATGGTGAATGCTATGTTACAGTTGATGGTCATGAATGTGACCTTGACCTGGGACATTACGAGCGTATGTTGGATATACAGACAACTAAGGCTAATAACATTACAACGGGACGTATCTATAAAAGCGTTATAGACAAAGAGCGTCGCGGTGATTATTTAGGTAAAACCATACAGGTAATACCTCATATTACTGATGAGATTAAGCGTAATGTAAAGTTCCTTGGCAACAAATACAAATATGATTTTGTAATTTCTGAAATTGGAGGAACTGTAGGTGATATTGAATCACTTCCATTCATTGAAAGCATGCGTCAGCTTCGTTGGGAATTGGGCAATTCGGCACTTTGCGTGCATTTAACTTATGTTCCTTTCCTTGCTGCTGCCAAAGAATTGAAAACAAAACCAACTCAGCACTCTGTTAAGCAATTACAGGAATTGGGAGTACAACCTGATATTCTGGTACTTAGAAGCGAATATGACTTAAGTGATAGCTTAAGGAAGAAGGTTGCATTATTTTGTAATGTAGAAGATAAAGCTGTAGTTCAGTCAACTGACGTACCAAGCATTTATGAAGTGCCATTAAAGATGCAGGAACAAGGGCTTGATGAAACAATTCTTCGCAAAATGGGTCTTCCTATTGGTGATAAACCAAATCTGGATTCCTGGAAAGGATTCTTAGAAAGAAGAGCTAAAGCTACTAAAGAAGTTAAAATAGCTCTTGTAGGTAAATACGTAGAATTACAGGATGCATACAAATCTATTCTGGAATCTCTTTCTCAGGCGGCAACTTACAATGACCGTAAACTGAAGATTGAGTATGTACAGAGCGAGAAGCTGACCGAAGCCAATGTAGTTGAGAAACTAGGACACGTTGATGGTGTTGTTATTTGCCCGGGATTTGGTCCAAGAGGTATCGAAGGAAAATTTGTTGCTGCTAAGTATACTCGTGAAAATGATATTCCTACATTTGGTATCTGTCTGGGTATGCAGTCTATTGCCATTGAGTTTGCCAGAAACGTACTAGGATATGCCGATGCAAACTCTGTTGAAATGGATGAAAGCACTAAGTATCCGGTAATTGATATCATGGAAGAGCAAAAAGCAATTACCAACATGGGTGGAACCATGCGTCTGGGTGCGTTTGAATGCGTTATAGACAAGAAATCAAAGACCTATGAAGCTTATAAGAAAGAACATATTCAGGAACGCCATCGTCACCGTTATGAATTCAACAACTTCTATAAAGCCGAATATGAAAAGGCGGGAATGAAGTGTGTAGGAGTTAATCCGGAGTCCGACTTAGTGGAAATTGTAGAAATACCTACTCTGCGTTGGTATATCGGTACACAATTCCATCCTGAATATAGCAGTACTGTGCTTAACCCACATCCACTGTTTGTTTCCTTTATTAAGGCTGCAATTAATAAATAAGACTTTAAAATAATAATGTATAATTTGTAATTTATGGACAAAAACACCTTAGTGGGATTCGGACTGATTGCAGCTGTGCTGATAGGGTTTACCTTCTTAACACGGCCAGACGAGCAACAACAGATTGCTCAAAAAAACTATCAGGATTCCATTCAAGCCCTGGCTCACAAAGATTCGGCCAACAGAGCTGAAGCAGCAGCTGCTTTAACAAACACGACTGCCGCCGTAGCTCAACTGGTTGACTCTACAGCAACATTTTACAATGCAGCAAAAGGAAACGAAAGCTTTACTACCATTGAAAATGATTTAGTAAAACTAACGTTCTCTAACAAAGGCGGAGTAGTTTATTCGGCCATGCTCAAGAAATACAACGGGCAGGATAAAAAACCTTTGGTTCTTTTTGACAAAGACGATGTTAGTATGAATTTCTTCTTCTATAATAAGAACGAAAAAATTGAAACTAAAGATTATTATTTCCAGGCTGTAAACAAGACCGACTCTTCTCTGACTATGCGTTTGGCTGCCACCGATAGTAGTTATATCGACTTCATTTATACCATGCATAAAGGGAATTACATGGTCGACTTTAGTGTTAAAGCCACTGGCATGGTCGATAAGCTTTCTCCTTCAATCAATTACATGGATATTGAATGGAAACAGAAATTGCGTCAGGCAGAACGAGGATATAAGTACGAAAGCCGTTATGCTTATCTTATGTATAAGTACGATGGAGCCGATACTGAAAATCTTTCTGAAAGTAAAAATGCAGATGCTACTGTAGCTGGAAGACTGAAATGGATTGGTTATAAAACCCAGTTCTTCTCTTCCGTATTTATTGCCGATCAGAATTTTGAAAAGAGTGTATTGAGCTCTAAATTGGAAAATGATGGCTCTGGTTATCTGAAAGATTACTCATCAGCAATGAGTACCTTCTTTGATTCCAAAGGGGCTAAGTCTACCAATATGCATTTCTATTTTGGCCCTAATCATTATAAAACACTGAAAGCTTTTGACTCTGTGAGAGCCGACAATGACAAGCTGGAGCTAGACCAATTGGTTCCACTGGGATGGTCTATCTTACGTTGGATCAATAAAGTATTTACAGTGAATCTTTTTGCATGGCTTTCAAGTCTGGGACTAAGCATGGGTATGGTTCTCTTGTTTATGACCATTATTGTAAAAATACTAATCTTCTACTTTACTTATAAATCATATATATCATCTGCACGAATGAGAGTTCTGAAACCGCAGATCGATGTTATCGGTCAAAAGTATCCGAAGAAGGAAGATGCTATGAAGAAGCAACAAGAAACGATGGCCCTTTACAGCAAATATGGAGTGAGCCCAATGAGTGGCTGCTTGCCTATGTTGTTGCAAATGCCTATTGTAATTGCCCTCTTTATGTTTGTGCCAAGTGCTATTGAATTGCGTCAGCAAAGTTTCCTTTGGGCCGACGACCTTTCAACATACGATGCATTCATTACATGGGGTACTAATATTCCATTCATTGGAACTCACCTGAGTTTGTTCTGTTTGTTAATGTCGGCAGCTAATATCCTTAACACTAAGTATACAATGGCTCAGCAAGACACTGGTCAACAGCAAATGCCGGGCATGAAAGCAATGATGTATGTAATGCCGGTAATGTTCATCTTTATTTTGAATGATTATGCAGCCGGATTGAACTATTACTACTTAATCTCAACATTAATTAGTATCTTCACTATGATTGCGCTACGGAGATTTGTCAATGAAGATAAGTTACTTGCAAAACTAGAAGCTCATAAAAATAATCCTAATAAGAAGAAGGCTTCCGGATTAATGGCTAAGATGGCTAAGATGCAGGAAGATCAGGAACGTATGGCTAAGGAACGCGAACGTTTAAAAGCTAAGCGCGGAGGTAAATAATTCATAATTGAATCATATATTAAGAGGCGGAGATAATGTTTATCTCCGCCTCTTTTCTTTTTCATTCCACTACTGCTTTGTTTTCCGGTTAAATTATTCCCGTGAGCTGCACAGGTCGAAACAATGAGCTGCGCAGCTCGAAACTGTGAGCTGCGCAGCTCGAAACTGTGAGTTGCGCAGCTCACCAACGTTGAGTTGCACAACTCGTAAAAAAGATTACCTGAAAGAATAATTAATTAACACGGAATGATTACTTTCGCATAACGAATATATAATTTATTTAAATACATGGGAAAATCAAAATTAGTAATGATGTCAGCAGCACTTATGCTTGCCGGAACAGTTACGGCAGAAACAGCCGGCAACAACAACGAGCCGCTTATTGGAAAGTCCGACATAGTAATTAAAGGTGGACGAATGACTCCCGAGGCTCTATGGGCTATGGGACGAATTGGAGGATTCAATGTGTCGCCCGACGGGAAGAAGATCGTCTACACAGTGGCATACTACAGCGTTCCTCAGAATAAGAGTAACAGGGAAGTCTTTGTAATGAACGCAGACGGAACGGGTAACCAGCAGATTACTCACACTTCGTTTGGCGAGAATGAGGCTATCTGGATTAAGGGTGGCAGCAAGATTGCTTTCCTTTGCTCAGAGAGCGGCAGTAATCAGCTGTGGGAGATGAATGCCGATGGCAGTGAGCGGAAGCAACTCTCCGGTTTGGATAAGGACATTGAGGGATTTTCTTTCTCTCCCGATGGGAAAAAAGTTCTTTTCATATCGCAGGTAAAGTATGGTCAGCGTACGGCAGATAAGTATCCCGACCTTCCAAAGGCTAGTGGAGTTGTTGTGGAAGATCTTATGTACAAGCATTGGGATGAATGGGTAACTACTGTTCCCCACCCTTTTGTGGCCGATTTTGATGGTTCTGCGTTGGCTAATGTTACAGATATTATGGCAGGCGAACCTTACGAGTCGCCAATGAAACCTTTTGGTGGTATAGAACAACTGGCATGGGATGCGAAAGGTGAGAACATTGCCTACACTTCGCGCAAGAAGACCGGCATTAATTATGCCCTCTCTACCAATTCAGATATCTATGTTTATAATCTGGCTACAAAGCAGACGAAGAATATCACTGAAGGGATGATGGGATATGACCAGAACCCACAGTATTCTCCTGATGGAAAGTACATTGCCTGGCAAAGTATGGAGCACGATGGTTATGAGAGTGACCAGAATCGTTTGTTCGTAATGAATCTGGCTACCGGAGAGAAGAAGTTTGTAAGCAAAGCATTTGACTCCAGCGTAGAAAGTTTTATCTGGAATGCTGATAGCAAAAGCCTTTTCTTTACCGGTGTATGGCATGCAACCTCTCAGATTTACAAGGTAGACTGTGAAGGCAAAAAGCAGCAAAAGCTTACCGATGGTGTTCACGACTATGCTGCAATTAAGCTGATGGGCAAACAATTACTGGCTACCCGTCATTCCATGAGCATGGGCGATGAAATCTATACCGTTTCAATGAAAGGCGAAGCTAAACAGCTTACTTTTGAGAACAAACACATCTACGATCAGGTAGAGATGTCAAAGGTGGAAGAACGTTGGATAAAGACAACTGATGGTAAGGATATGCTTACCTGGATTATTTACCCTCCTAAGTTTGACCCTAACAAGAAATACCCTACCCTGCTTTATTGTGAAGGCGGACCACAATCACCGGTGAGCCAGTTCTGGTCTTACCGCTGGAACTTCCAGATGATGGCAACTAACGACTATATCATTGTAGCTCCTAATCGTCGTGGATTACCTGGCTTTGGTAAGGAATGGAACGAAGAAATCAGTGGCGACTACAGTGGTCAGTGTATGAAGGACTACTTATCGGCAATTGATGAAATGGCAAAGGAACCTTATGTCAATGCTGACAAGCTGGGCTGCATAGGTGCCAGCTTTGGCGGATTCTCTGTGTACTGGCTTGCCGGACATCACGATAAGCGTTTCAAGGCATTCATTGCTCACGACGGAATCTTCAACATGGAACAACAATACCTGGAGACAGAAGAGATGTGGTTTGCCAACTGGGATATGGGTGGTGCTTACTGGGACAAGAACAATGCCACAGCACAGCGCACATTTGCCAATTCTCCTCATAAGTTTGTAGACAAGTGGGATACCCCAATCCTCTGCATTCACGGAGAGAAGGACTACCGAATCCTTGCCTCACAAGGTATGTCGGCTTTCAATGCAGCCAAGCTTCGCGGCGTTCCTGCACAGTTGCTTATCTATCCCGACGAGAACCACTGGGTGCTTCAGCCTCAGAACGGCATCTTATGGCAAAGAACCTTTGCTGCATGGTTAGATAAATGGTTGAAATAGTACTTCTGATAATTATATTAGTGATAATGGCTGAGCTTTTTATAAGTTCAGCCATTATTGTTTGCAAGGCACTTCACTCAGTCTCTTTTGCTTGTTCACGGAGTCTCTTTTGCTTGCCATCTGTGTACACCTGATTCAGGAGTTTGCTTTTATACATCTATAGCTGAAACAAACTGATTTAGACTGAATATTTTACTAAACTGTGAGTTAACTGTTTTAATGCCCTTCTCACAAACTTACTTACAATCTGAATATTTCATTAATCCCCTCCTTTTGCTTTGCATGGCATTCCGCATCACTGCCAATATCTTTCAGGTTAAAGTTTCTATCAAAACGAAACTTATTTCTGCGCGCATTGTTATTTTACATAGAATAGTTTCAAATAGAAACAGTCTCAATCACGAAAGATTAGCGAATGGAGGCTACACACCTATCATCCTCACATACATAAAGATAGAGCCTGATGGTTAAACCTTCACTGATAGTAAGCAGAGGGATGACCTATTGGTGCAAATAAATTTCTTATATCAAGTTGTTGTTCATTCTAAAAATAGCAAGTCATGAAAACAAACATTCAAATCATCACCCTAATATTTGTGTTGACTACATCATGCGCATCATATTCAAGTAGTGCATTAGATCAGCAAACAAATGTTAGTTTTCAGGTATTCTATGATCAATTAGGATCTTTCGGTCAATGGGTTGATTATCCCGATTATGGTTATGTATGGATTCCCTTTGTCAGAGAAGACTTTTCTCCCTATTCAACCAACGGATATTGGGTAAACACAACGTATGGCTGGGCATGGGTATCAAGTTACAATTGGGGCTGGGCACCATTCCATTACGGACGATGGGGATTTAATGAAGCATTAGGATGGTTCTGGGTGCCAGGCTATGAATGGGGACCGGCATGGGTCAACTGGCTTCAGGCGGATGGTTATTACGGCTGGTCGCCAATGGCTCCAGGCATGAGTATTTCCTTTTACTTTGACAGAAGATATGATAGTCGTCATGATCATTGGTGCTTTGTGAGAGACCGGGATTTTGGAAGAAAAGATATACATCGTTATTACGTCAATCGTTCAGATCACGAAAGAATTTTCAGAGATTGCAGAGTCATTGACCGTACCTACAATGACAATAAACGACATTCAACCTATGTATACGGACCCGACAGGAAGTCTGTTCAAAGAGCATCAGGAAACAGAATTAACCAATATAACATCAGAGAGACCAATAAGCCCGGACAAGAAATACAGAACAGAGAATTACGAATTTACAGACCTCAGATTAACAGGAACAGTAATACAAGAGAAACAGCTCCTGCACGTGTAATCAACAAGGATGATATAAGGCGTACCCCTGCAAGGGATGCACCAGACAGGAATCAGAAAGTAACCCCGGTTGAAAGACCCACTATACGACCTGAGAAAAGAGAGGTTCCGCAAAATATTAATGTTCCACCAGTTCGCCAACGAGATGTGAATGAGCCTACCCGTCCTTCCAAACCAGATTCGCCCGACAGGAATAAGCCCGATAGACGACAGGATGTTACAACCCCACAAAAAAGTACTCAACCCGAGCGAAACCGGAGTGTTAGTCCAAGACGGGAGAATACTTCTACAAGACAATCAAAATCAACAGATAGGAAAGAAAAGGAAACTCCGAAAAGGGATTGATATTCAGAACGAAAAGAAGGAACTAAATATGCTAACCTGGAAACATGGTTGAAAGAGATTGATATTCAGAACAAAATGAATGAACCTATTAACAGATTTAGTGACTGGAAGCAACATAGCAACAGCATTATAGAATTGCTTCCATTCACTAAACTTTATCGTTTACGATGGTTAATTAACCAATGTTCATGATACAATATTATAAGCGATTGAAAACAAAAAATATGCGCTAAACCGAATGCTATTATGCAACGTTTAGCGCATATTTTTTTGTTTTCTGAAAGGTCTGTATTGATAATTAAGCAGTCCCTCTATTTGAAGCGTATTGATACACTCTCATGAACATCTCATGAGTTTCTTGTTCAGACATATCAGTAAAATCACAAGCCTTAGTCAATGCAGGCACCCATTTATTAAAAAAATTCTGTTTAAGCTTATCCATATTGAGGTCGAAATTATCTTCTTCAGAGAGAAAAGGTATCATGTGGCATTGATGAATTAAATATAATTCTTCTTCGCTTTTTGATAAAAAATAGAACCAGTAATGAAATTCGTTATCAAGCTTACAGATGTATTTTCTCACCTCTGGTATTTCCCACAGCTTCTTTCCCTGATCATCAAATCCATTGAAAGAAAGTTTAACCTTTTCTCTGAAATATAATGCAATGACCTTATCATCTAAAAGTTCGGAAAGAAGAGCTAACGGAGCAGATATATCTTGTTTCAGAATCTCTTCTTTTGTAATAACAATATCAAGAGAGTCAACCCCAGCCTCAATTAGTTGAGCCAACTTTTTCTTTTGTTCATTCATAATAATTAGTTTACTTAAGGAGATATTAAATTGAGGCGCGAAGATAGGTTAATTATTCAAAGAATCCTTTTATCTTATGCATTATTTTGAAGAAAGTTTAAACGCAATAGGAACAATATAATATACAGGAACATTTACTCCATTCTGCTTTCCAGGAATCCATTTGGGCATGCTATTAACTACCCGAAGAGCTTCTTTGTCAAAAGCAACATCAAGCGAACGCATTATTTGAGCATCTTTCACATCTCCATCCTTTGAAACAACAAAACGTACAAACACCTTTCCTATTATATTATCATCCATACGTTCTTCAGGAAACTTTAGGTTCTTTGCTATAAATTCATTCATGGCCATTTCTCCTCCCACGTAACGAGGCATTTGTTCTACAGCCACATAAATAGTTTCGGGATTATTTTCGGGAGCCAGCACTGTATCTTTTTCTGTTCCTTTTAGTAAATCTTCACTAAATGAATCAACTACTTTATTAAGTTGCTGAAATTTAATAGGAATAACATAAAACAGATCAACCGCTTTGCCATTCCTTTTACCAGGAATCCATTGTGGCATACCCTTCACTAAACGAACAGCTTCCGCATCGCAGTACTTATCAAGAGAAGTCATTACGGTTATCTTTTCAATATTCCCGGTTTTAGTTACCACACAATGAACATTTACTGTGCCTTCTATATGATTCTTTGCAGAGATTTCCGGATATTTCAAATGCTCAGCAATGTACTTATTTAAAGCCTTCTGCCCTCCGGGAAATAAGGGAAATACCTCTTCTATAGTATAGCCTTTTGTCTTTCGTTGCTGAGGATGAATAGAATCGTTCACCTGCACTGTTCCGGCTAGTAAGCAGCCTGAAGGATTTGCATTGGCAGCAGATGCAATGCACATTGAAAAGAGTGTAAATGCTATTAATGTTTTTCTCATAGGTTCTTTTGTTGGTTAATCAATTTCTCATTAGTAAGTACTATTCACCGGCATAGGGTTTGAATTTATATTTATTCATTTCCAACGTTATTTGTCTTTTTCATTATCAGTTATAATGTAATATCCACCAGTTTTAGGTGCACCTCTAAACTCTATTATTCCCATCTTCTTAAGTGAAGTTATATAACGTTCTACTGACGCAATACTTTTATCAATACGCGTTGATATCTCATTAGCTTTTAACCCAGGTTTTATTTTTAAGAGAGATATAATCGATACTTCATTCTCACTTAGAGGTTTATTTACTCCCTCATTTACTCCCTCATCACCACCAGTGTCATATTTAATAGTAAGTTTAAACACATCGCCTTCTTCAATAACAGGCAATGCACCATTTACATAAATAGGACAATACTTGTACATTTTCCTAACTCCCGATCCTAGTTCTTCTACCCATCCCAATTGTTTGAAGAAGTTGGCTATAGTCGGATTCTTTGGATGCGGTTTTAAGTTTTCCAGGTTGATGCGCCCCATTACATAAGGACGACTCCAATTCTCGGTTACCACATTATTCTTGTAAATAGTCATGGTAGCCGGATAAGCGTTCGAGAATTCCCTGTGCACCAAAAGGTTTGCCACAACCTCACGAAATATCAATTCCCGGATACTCATACGCTGATTCCCTTCCAGGTAGAATCTATCAGGCAGATGCTTACGGATAAAAGCCAGCAAACGGGAATACGCTCCCATCAGATTGCAGCGAATATCATCACGGTCGTCGTACCTCTCCACATCTTCCTTTCTGCAAAGAGCATCCGTTTTATAGTGAGGCAAAACACTTGCCAATGTGTTTTCCTTTCCAAACATCAGTGCCGCGGCAAGAGTATAGCCTTCCTGCCCGGTATAAGAATCCCTTAACCGCATACGTGCCGAAACCAATATCTCTTCGTGTCATATTAATCCAGGGATGGTCTGCCCGTGTTAACCTCCTTTGCGGTTCAGGAAAGCACAGATTGTTTCAAACACTGAACGCGTCAGTGATGAATAGGATTCTTTGAACTCTATTTCCTGCCCCTCACCTTGCTTTATCAGTTGCTTTATTTTGTTGGTTTCTGTGCTCATTGTTTTAGACTTCTTTGTGGGTATAGACGAGTTTTTGATCTCACTATATACTTACAAAGATATAAATATTTTCCAAATAAAAGCTATAATGTAGAGTGTATTTTCAGAGAAAATAAAGAATATTATGCATACAGGATTACATCAATTAGTAACTATTATTTCTTTGCTAGATTATATCCAAAAACTTCTTTGAACTTATCTGCATCATAGTCACAGTATTTGGCAATCACGCTTTCCTTGCCTTTATGTTCCTTCATGGGATAGATAATAAACCGGTAAGGCTTATTAATAAATTCTTTTTTGAGAATCTCATTTTCTCCTTTTAATGTTAGCCCCACACGAGGCACAGCAAGAGGTAGAAATTGATTTGTCTCTTTATTAAATGCATTATCATCATCCATCCAATAGATATTATATTCTTTTTTTATACACCCCTTCCCCTGAAGCGTACTCCTAAGAGCTTTAAGTTCATTACCAAGTAATGCTCTCATTTTTAATGGTCCATACACATCATTCTGCTTATTCTTCTTTTCATCTGTGTTTGATGCCAGAGTTATTGCCCGCAGTAAGATGCCACCATAGATTTCATGTTCGCTCTTCTTTCCCTTTTCAAAGACGATATCAATACCCGAAGCATGAAAACGCCATGTTCCATTTTCTATATCTTCTTTTACCTTATGCGCAAAGATGTCTTTGTGCTTATCCCA
This sequence comes from Bacteroidaceae bacterium, assembly GCA_963667395.2. Classification (GTDB taxonomy): domain Bacteria; phylum Bacteroidota; class Bacteroidia; order Bacteroidales; family Bacteroidaceae; genus Bacteroides. The sequence continues at coordinate 831,169 of CAXXJL010000001.1, read as the reverse complement.
ATCATTATAATAGAATTCTATTTCGGTGAGACGGTATTCTGTTCCATTAATAACTAGTTTGCCTTTGTTTAGAAGTATGTCTGCTACTTCTGCAAAATACTTCTGTAAGTCTTCTGCTTCTTTTACTTCTGATAGTTTTTCGGTTAGTGTCATAAACTTAAATAGTTCAAAGATAAAAGGTAATCATTAAGAAGTTGCAAAAATTTAATACACAATTTTAAAAAGACCAAGTTTTTAAATGGCGTCCAATATATCCTATATAAATCTTTTTTTCATTGTTATCAGGATAAAAATGAATTCGTAAATCACCCGTGATAATATGTAACTCAAAAAGTTCTTTACGATTATCTGGCAACGAGAATATTCTGCATTGTTTGTAATTATCAAGTGTTAGACTGGATTCGGGATGGATTGTTAGACGGTAAGAATCATTTGTTTGTTGATAGTTAAAATTCCCACTAGTCCAATTAAAAGCGACTTTATCCAAGGCTCTTAATCGATCAATAACATTAGTTAGATTTGTTGATTTTCCAAGTCTTGAAATTTGAGATTTAACGGCATCACAAAGGATTAAATTAGGAAAGAACTCAGTCCTTTTATCCCATAGATCCTTACTTCTTTGTAAATTCTCATTTTGGAAATTCAAGAACCAATCTTTATGTTTTAGAACATCTGATGGAGTTGCAAAACATTTAATAATTTCATCATCATTTTTAAGTTCGCCATCTGAAATATATTCATGTTTAATAGGTAATAATATAACATTAACATAATTACCAATAAAGAAATTAATGCAAAAAGTATTATAAAATAAAGCAGCTTTTATACCTGCCCCCAATTGACCTTCATAATAACAATTTTCCGATTCAAATCTGCTTATTTCTTCCCTATTGACCAAAGGGGATGTGGAAACAATTGACAAAAACTTACTTTTTAAGTCTCCATCAACATTATCGTCTTCAATCCATTGTCCGATAGAGTAATTATTCATGAGCTGTAGATCATATAAATTATTACCCAGAATTTCATCAATCCTTAATTCATCAAGTAACAATATTGATTCTGCTTCATTAGCGGCAAGCACAAAATATTCCATAATCCCATAAACCTGAAGCCTTGTGTAGACCTTAATTTGGGATAGTTCATTCAGCATATATATCATACTTACTTATTTTGGATAATTTGCCCTAGCTGCTTGTTATATTCATCAAAGAAATCAGTAGGTTGATAGGATAATCGTCCTCTCTTATCCACTAAAGGTTGCTCAACAGTTATTAAATGAGAATCAGTTGACTTCGAGAAAAAATAGACAGAGAAATTATTTTCGCTTAAAATGCCCTCTTTAATAGCAACTCTCATTCCATTAAACAAATGATCACTATGAGATTCTACTAAGATTTGCACTCCTGCAGCTGCTCCCATAGCAAGTAGGCGTCCTAAAATAGCTTGTCCCTGAGGGTGAAGATGAGATTCTGGATTCTCTACAATTAATAAATCGCCAGACTTTGCACTAAGTATAGCCACTACCACTGGTAAAACATAAGTCAGCCCAAAACCTGTATTTATAGATGTAAATTCAGGCGTTGTATCCGTTCCTTCTACAAATTCAAAGCTCAATGTAGAAATTTGCAATTCAGGATGAAACCGAGGTTTTACTCTTACTTCTGATGAGATCTCACTTAACCAGGCATTCACATTATCTAGCAATGCCATAGACTTAGCATGTGGGTGTTTTAATGATGGATTCGGGATTGCATCAAACTTGTATTTATCTAAAAAATGCACCGTGTATTGTCCTTTTTCTCCTAAAGTTTTTAAAACTTCCACTGCATTTGGAGATGCATCATAAGTACGGCTAGGGGAAGTTCTTTCTGCATTTAAGTATTGAAAATTGTTAGTAAACAGAGACTGCGAGTTAATATCAGATAAAGTGCTTTCTTTCAGATTTTTCAATTTATCTGAGGAAGCTACAGATGCATAAGCAAGATCACAAACTATTGAATTAAACTGAATACAAAACTTAATAATATCTTCTCCAGAGGCATGAATATTTAACAGATCTTTTCCATATCCAATAGATACCAGTTTCCCATTTAAAGTTAGTTCTGACAAAGATTTATCTTCTAAATAAGATTGACGAAGCAATAATAAACTTTGAATAAATGAAGATTTACCCATGCCATTTCTTCCAGTAAAAAGAGTTAATGGAGAAATATCCAATGATATATCCGTAAATGCTTTAAAATTCTCAAGACTAACAGCTGTTATCATGATTTGTATTTATTAACGAGTGATTCAATATATTTAAAACGATTTATTACAGCTTTCTTACTTGCTGTAGAAGTAGTTACAGATTCATTAAACGTTATATCAGAGAATAATTGTTTATAATCAGATCCTAGTCTATATTGATTTTCTATAATTTTTTCAATCTCATTATCCGATAGTTTAGAAAGAACAACTACCCACGCCTCGAACAAAGCGCTGTTTAGCTTATATTTAATTACGTCATTTATTACAGATCTGCTAAACCGATGTTTCCCCCATATTTGAGTACTTATCTTTATGCTTCTACAAATCAAATAACTAATACTTTCAAATTCTATTTCACTAACGTTTTGCAGATCTTCCATTGCCTTATCTAAAAATGAACCTAAAGGGCTTTCATATTCTAAAAAAGAACGACGCATAAAAGCAATACATCTCAAGACCAATTCTCTATCTTCCATTCGTTCATTTGGTAATGGAATAAGAGTGCGAAAGCGATCACTTTCAGTGAACTTTTTCAAATAATCAGAAGCTTTTCCTTGATTCAGTGCATTACGGATTTCCATTTCATTCAATGACAAAGCCCCAGTATTAATACGCTTAAAAACATTGTATTTTACTTTTTGTGGAGTACCTGGGCTAATTAAAAAACAAGTAACGTTGGCCTCCAGAATCCGACGTTGCATCATACGGGGTAATTCAGAAAAATGCAAGTTTTTACTGTCGTATGATTTTAATATATCTAATCCAGTTAAAGGAAGACTTTCATCAATAATAAAATTCTTCAGAGTAGATAACCTTTGTAAGCCATCAACTACAAGCCATTTATCGTCTACGCTCGCATCAAAATAGAATGCAGGTAAAGGAAGTTTTAGCATCAGTGATTCTATCAATCTACTTTGCACCTCAGGTTTCCATAGATTTGCTTTTCTTTGAAAGGCTGTATTTAAATCAATTTCCTGATTTCTTAAACGGGCAACGAGATTATCGATAGAAAGGGTCTGAGGTATTATTCTGATTTCGTTGGGGTCAAATGGTTCAACCATATTTTCCGCCAGATTTGCTAATTCCTCATCTGCCTGTTCGGCAAATCCTTCAATGACTAATTGCCCGTATAAATCCTTTTTCATTCTATTTATTCTAAAATATAATAACATGCAAAAGTAGCTTTTTTATCGTATATATTCAAAAAAGATACAGAGATTCTTTATATATTAATTTATCCATTTTTCTATTCGACTTTCTAATACTTTTATCTTAAGAATGCCCTTCAGTTTATTTCTAACATAAACTTAGTACATGATTATTTTTCAATTACCATTTAGAACTATATTTATTCTTTGAACTCTATTTCCTGCCCCTCACCTTGCTTTATCAGTTGCTTTATTTTATTGGTTTCTGTGCTCATTGTTTTAGACTTCTTTGTTGGTTATACACGAGTTCTAATCTCGCAGATATACTTACAAAGATATAAATATTTTTCAAATAAAAGCTATAATATTGAGTGTATTTTCAGAGAAAACTTTAATTAATCTTAAATGCTTTGCAATCCTTTTTAAAGCTTTCTATATCCATTTCTGTTAGTTTAAAATTACTTGTTTCTTCCATCTTTTTTATGTATTACAAATAAAAAATAGAGACTATTTCTTTAGTTCAATATAATCCAGTATCGGATTATGAATCATTTTGTGTCTGCAATACGCTAATATGTTGCGTATCGCAGACAACATGTTGTTTTCACTCTTCAAATACAGAGCATTTACAACTTGAGCGAATGGTTGAACGAATTAAAAATAGTTGTTTTCACTCTTCAAATACAGAGCATTTACAACTCTTATTCTGGTATTCATTAATAGTTTCTAGTTGTTTTCACTCTTCAAATACAGAGCATTTACAACTTGGAAAAAATGATTTACCTGAACATATTGGTTGTTTTCACTCTTCAAATACAGAGCATTTACAACAAAGAAGGAACCGGAACGGCTTTCGTTGGTGTTGTTTTCACCCTTCAAATATAGAGCATCTACAACTGTTATGCCTGTAATTTCTTTCGATTCAAGTTGTTTTCACTCTTCAAATATAAAGCATTTACAACATGCCACTGATCATTGTGCTTAAAGATCGTGTTGTTTTTACTCTTCAAATACAGAGCATTTACAACACTATCTACTATCATTTAGAGTTAAGAATTGTTGTTTTCACCCTTCAAACATAGAGCATCCACAACCGAATGCGAATATCGGTTCTCGGCTTTGCTATTTTTTACCTTGCTAGTGAACCAGCAATAACTCCCTTAAAGTCTTTATCAATTGTTCTCTTATTTCCACTATCCGGTCATACTTTTGAGCGTTTTCTATTACAATTTTCCTTTCCGGAGATTTTGAGGCTATGTGATACCATGCGTATGCCTGACTGCGTAGTTCAAAGATTAAGTTTTTTATTTCTTTTTCCAGAAAGGCACCATGCCCTTGTTCAAAGAAAACAATGTTTAGTTGGTCAAAGAACTGTTTAGCTTGATCTGCACGAAAATAGATTTCCTTTTCGCCCTGTCCGTTCTTGCCTCCTCTTTGAAACATATTCTTACCGTTATCGTTCTCTGAGAAAAATATTATCAGCCCCCAGACTGCTTTTACCGCTTCCAGTTTTGCTTCATAGAGTTTCTGCTTTTGCAGAAAAAGACCTTCTTCATTCTTTTGCTTCCTCCAATATTTATGTCCCCACCACAATGTTATGGCTACTGCCACAATAACAGCTAAAGGTTCCAGTAATATACCAAGCCACTCTTTCATTGTTTCCATTATTTAGAGTTTGTAATGATGATTAATTGATTATTCAGTTCTTTGTAGATACTAAGAATTTCGTCTACAATACGGTTTATAATCATAGGCTCTTCCTTATTGGCACTAACACGCTCCATTATCCAGTCTGTACAAGGTATCTGATTGTGGCAAATCTTATTACGAAGTTCCTTGAAATGTTCGTCCTCCAACTCACCTATAACCTTAGACAGTTTCAGCTCATTCTTTGCATACTTCAGATAATAGAAATGTTCAATGTATGGCTTGTTTCGTTCTTCATCTGGAAGAGTTTTCTTTATCTCGTCAGCATAGTTTGTATACAGAATTTTTTCGAACTGATAAACTTGCTCCATCAATTCATTCCGTTTCAAATCGAACAGTTCCAGTTCATCCACCAGATTGCTGTTGGTATACTTTGTTCCTTTTTCCTCTACTTCACCACTTTTTAATGTTCCAAGCTGTAGCTCCAAGCCTTCGGGATAGTATTTAAGTAAGTTCTCCAATCGGCGATCTTTCATGAAACGGCGATACTCTCCGTAGCGCTTTATTGGAAGTTCGGCTACTACCCTTCTGCCCTGAATGTTCCAACTCACCTTATTGTTATTCTCAAGCAAATTAGCACCCTCTTTTATGTTATATCCCACAGAAACAATTTCGTTCTTTTTCAATGGATTTTCACTGTCTATCAGTTCCATTGCCATGAGATACAGCACGCGGTCGTTAGTCTGGTTGGTAAGAATCTCCGATTCATTCTCCCTGATTCTTTTTGCTAACACCTTTCTTTTTTTCTGTTCATCCTCCGTTAAACGATTAAAATCGCCTTCCAGTATTTGCTTTTTCAGCATGTCTCTTTCTACAAAAACAGGCTGTTCGCCACTTAACGATTCATTGTAATAACGTGGCAAGTTATAAAACGGCTGAGATTTACCCTCAAAGTATTGCTTTATCCAATAAGCGGCATTGGCCCCCTTTTCAGGATTCTCTATTTTATACCCAATCTGCTTCATTGCCTGGGTTATTTCCTTATTAAAGAAACCCGATGGTATAAAGATAGCCTCCCCATTATAATTGTGAGGAAATGCATTACCGTTTTCCAGTTTCAGGAAATATTCATAGTCGGTTATTACTTCCGGAGTTATATTCCTTGATAAATTATTGAGCCATCTTTCTTTGTATGAATAGTATTTTTTATAAAAATCATTCAAGTTACGACAAGTCTTTATTTCCATTAGAACTTTAAACAGGAAAGGATGCGAAAAAGCGTTCGGATTTCTCTTGTTTACCATATCCCACAGAAAACCTTCGATCTCTTCTTTGTAAACAGGATAGAAAGCAAGCATCTTTTGCAGCACATCAAATTCCATATTATTGATTTTCTGCTTGCACTCAATCTCTTTTCCCTCGTCTGTTCCGCTTTTTATTGTCTTCTTTACTATCTTTGGCTTTATGAGGAAAACAATATCCCGCGCCAATTCCTGTGCCATTTCACCCACCTTCAAACCACTTGCCGGCAGTGGGGTTTCCCGACTTAAAACTCGCTCTACCTTCTTTAAAGCAAACTGAGTTTCTCTGAGCATTCGTTTGAATCTCCTTTTTGCCTTATCTTTTGCAGAGCTTTCCTTGTAGCCTAGAAGATATTCACGGCACACATCGGGCAGATTCTTTACTTCTATTCCATATCCCTGCTTATCCAGTTCCTTCTGAAGCAAGGCCGATAATTCTTTCAGATTCTCCAGTCTGGTTTCATACTCATCTTCTTTATCTTTTATTTTAAACAACGGAGTGAGTTTCTCACCACCATTCACAGGCTTTATGTTTCCCTTTTTAATATCGGCAAACAGTCTGTTCATATTATCCAGATAGCTTTTCATCAGTTCCTTGGGCGATTGTTTTGCACTGCCTTCCTTATAAAGACGGTTGTAAAAGTAGAGAGCTCCAAGATCATGGGTACTGATAATAGCATTGGGCTTTACGTTTTCTTTAGGAACAGTATAATGATCCCAACACTCATAGTCAAAGAACACTCCAATTCTATTGCCCACAATGCGATACTGAGGCGCATAATGCTCCACTTTAGGTATATTCGTATAAAACTCTTTGGCTGCATCAGTTTCAAAATAAGCAAGCTGATGAGCGGTTCGCATATCTTTAAGTATTTCGTGAGTACGAACTTCGGTACTAATCTTCTTTGTATGAGGATTGGAAGCTACACGCCTGCCCAGTTGCAAGTGAGAAGTAATGCCATCCAACGCCTGGCTTTTATCAAAGTAGCGCAATGCAAAGTAAGGGAAACGATCATCGTGGCGTTTCATCACAGGCTCGGGTACTTCCGTTTCACTATTGGCTGCATCGCTTTTAAACTCTGCCTTAAATGTCTCTTTGTCTTTATTTTCAAGCACACCGTAAAGTGCGTTGGGACAGCGGGCTATTTCATTAAGCATATCCAGTGCCACATCACTGCTTTCCAGTTTTGGATAAGGCAGCCGGCAGCATAGCTGAGTAAATACTTCGAGCGTAGCCCTGTGAGACTTCTGCTCTCTATGCTTAAATCCTTTTATTCTCGACAGAAACTGAAAGGCATGCTTCTTTTCGAGAAACAGACAAAGGAAAAAATAGATTCCGGTATTGGTCAATGCTCCATCTTCTGTCATTGCATAATACTTGCTGTTATCCAGATGATCGAAGTCTTCAGAAGAGAACTCAATCATGCGCCCTTGCGCCTTCTCTTTTGCGAACACAAACAATTCTTGTATTTTGCTAATCTCCTTTCTTTCAGCAATATAATTGTAATGATTATTTTCATTCCTTATTTTATCGAGTATATCCAAATAAGCATTTAAAGGTATATTTCCCATCTCTTTGGAGCTATCAGCATAAAAGCGGATAAACGGATAATGCTCTGTCAACAATTTGATGATGCGTGCATATTCATCTGCCTTTTTGTTTTTCTTTGAAAATGACTTAACTAACTTACATTCACCTAGTCCATCTTCGGGTATTTCTACTTTGTTATTGTAAATTTTGTCGTTTATTTCATTGAGAACTATATAAGCATTATGCCTGGCCATGTTGGCGTAGTGAGCGAAATAATAGGGGTTATCAGTAAGTGTCAAGGAATTGTTTTGTGCTGTAATGTCTGCTTTCATATATTCTATTTTGTATCAAATATAAAAAAATATACGATACAAAGCTAATTTATCGGTCAAAAAGTGAATTAAATTCATTAAAAAGCCTGTAATAATCTACTTCATAGATCACTACAGGCTTTATGTTTTTTTGCCCTGCAAATATAAGGTATTTACAGTTCTGCCATTAAAGATAGTCAGTTCATGAAAATTGCTATTATTTTATAATTTGTTAGCAGCTTGAAATTCCTTCAACTCTTTTTCTGTCATTTGCACAAAAATAGAAACGCCATAAACATCTTTGTTATTACGTTTTAAGCCTAATGGATAGACTGCGCAGAAAGAGGGATGTATACCTAAATCCCAACCTGTTATTTGCATATAAGAACCATCTGCTAGCGATATCACACTTCTTGGTGCCCCCTCATATCTACCGTCAAAGATGTATGACTGAGTATCGGAAAGTATAGAGTTTGCTTTTGAGTCATCTTTTCGATAAGTTGTAATTTTATTCCCCTCTGTAAAATAGAAATTAGCAGGATAAACTCCATAAACATTCTTATAAAAATCGTCAGGAAGCCTTTTTCCACTCTCGTCAATCTCCCAGGTTCCATAATTTTTCCATCCATGCCCTGTGACCATCTTCTCAAAATTCTCCTGACTAATTCCTCCACCATCTCCAAGGCACCTACCTTGATTGTCAAATACATAATTACTAGTATGATTATCCAAACATTTTTCCCATTCCGAATACAAAGATTCGTCTTCTTTATCAGAACATCCGGTAATACCAAGTACAGAGAAAATGACTAAAAGTAGTCCAAAATTAAATTTAAAGCCTTTCATATTTTAAAAATTTAAATTATTGATCGCATTTATTATTAAACGAAATTTATTCAAAATCTTGCATCACAATTAGACTTTTTTTTTAAATAATTTCTTAGCCCCATCATCTTCAAGCACCACCATCTACTTGCTTTATTTTGCAAAGTCTACTTTCATATATTCTACTTTTTATCAAAAATAAAAATACAGACTCATGTATATTAATTATATGGACAAAAAGTAGATTTTAAACACAAAGCAAACCTGTATTAATCTAGCTTTTAGACTAATACAGGCTTTATGTTGTTTTCACCCTGCAAATATAGGGCATTTACAACCAAACATTTGTGATAAAAGAGGACTTAACAGTTGTTTTCACCCTGCAAATATAGGGCATTTACAACACAGGTTAGTTTATTAATCCCACAAATTAAGTTGTTTTCACCCTGCAAATATAGGGCATTTACAACGTGAGCGCGAATCAAAAGCAAATAAATAATGTTGTTTTCACCCTGCAAATATAGGGCATTTACAACAGTCGGGATATACTGAGCACCCCCATTGTGGTTGTTTTCACCCTGCAAATATAGGGCATTTACAACGTCCGGTGCGCTTGCTAAATGTTTAATTTAGTTGTTTTCACCCTGCAAATATAGGGCATTTACAACTCTTTGCTTTGAAAGGCGAAGAGTTAAAAAGTTGTTTTCACCCTGCAAATATAGGGCATTTACAACTTGCCTAAGAAAGAGGTTGTTGTAGAATAAGTTGTTTTCACCCTGCAAAGTTAGGGCATTTACAACGCGCAACTCTTAACTATAACATCATGATTGGTTGTTTTCACCCTGCAAATATAGGGTATTTACAACTAAGACAATATAGATAGTCTGAGAATGTGTGTTGTTTTTACCCTGCAAATATAGAGCATTTACAACATAAAATGGAATTCACAGAAGAAAAAGTGTTATTTTCGTCTTGAAAATAAAATTAGCCAAACATTTACTCTTACAAAGAGTAACATTTACCTCAATCCGAACAAATAACATCCAATTTATTCTCCAATCAGCCCCCATCTATTCCCCAATAAATAAAATCCATTGCCCAATAAACCAACAACCATTCACCAATAAATTTTACATCAACTATTTTAATTTTTCCACAAGATTATTTACCCGTTAAACCCTGTTTAACGGGTAAATAATCTTGCTACATTCTTTTTGAAATATTTTGAAAAATATATTGATTTATATTTGAATATAAGCACTATTTTTACTTACATTTGCAGATAGTTAGTGCATTTCAGTACTTAAATAAATATTTAATAATTCTAAACAATTAAAATTAATTCCTACTATGACTTCAAGCCCCAAAAAGCGTTCCTGTTTAGCATGTTTTCTTACTTCAAAAGTAGCCTCTATGTATTTTAAAGACTGCACCCGAACCGACGTTTGCAAAAAGCGTTTCATCGAAAAGATTGAAGAGGACAAAGAACTATATAGTAAACTAAAAGAAGCCGGTTTTATTATAACCAACAAGTATATTACTCCTAAGCAGATGGAAATTATAGTTGAATACTGGGGTATGCCATCCGGATATCACCTGCTTTAAGAGTGAGGCAAACGGTTTGAGAAATTTGTTTCTTATCTCAAAATATTCAAGGATTTACACGGCTTTTATTTTTTATTTAAAAATAAAACTATTTAATATATTTCTTCAGTGCTGCTCAATGAGCGCTGAAGAAATATATTTCCTTCATAACTACCTGTATTTCATTGTTTTGCATGAGCGTAAAATCAGCAGGTTCATCGGCAGGTTCGTTGGTTGGTTTTTCACACAAAAACAGCACTACTTAAAATAAATTTCATTCTACTATCTTTTTTACATTTTACTACAAATGTGATTTTTTCTGCATAAAGTGATTAATTTGTCGATTCTTACATTTTCAATTTGGAGCGCATTGTTTATACCCATACATTTGCATCGAAAAACAAATCAGAATGGCCATTTTGAGAATAATCTACATTCAGAAACTAAATTACTATGAAAAAAGATAAATATTTACCTTTCAATGCTTTAACAAAAGGATATGTGCTTGTGCCTAAAAGTCTACTGGCATATAAATTCAGCCGAAAAGACTCTAGCTTTTCATACCTGGAAGCCTTCCTGATGGTTCTCACAAAAGTAAATTACGAAGATAAGGAGGCTAAAATAAAAGGGGAAACCATGATATGCAAAAGGGGTGAATCTTTTTTATCGTTTGCCAGCTGGGCTAAACTATTCAACTGGACTACCAGTAAATCCAGATTCTTTTTCGACAAAATGGAGGAGGAAAAGCTGGTTAGCATTACGCCTTTGAAGTATGGCTTAAAATCAATCCGGGTAATAGACTTTGACCTGTGGACCGGAAAGCCTTCGCTAATTTCCAATATGAAGGTAAAAAACGAGGATCTGTTTATACAGTTCTGGGAAAAGTATCACGAAATAACCCAACTGCGCAAAGTTGACATCGGACTGGCGCGCAAGGAGTGGAACAAGCTGGCATCGAAGGACAAAAAGGCTGCCATAAATAATATTGAAGATTATTGTGAGATAGTGGGCAAACGGGCTTTCTTTAAAAGTGCCGCCAATTACCTGAGAGCCAAATGTTTTTATGACGAAGGTGTTGATGAGTGCGTATAAACCCGAAAAAGTAAAATGATGGAAAAGAGTATAAACATGCCATTTAATTGTGAAATGGAAGAGGCTGTTATAGGAACCTTGTTACTGGAAACTACAGCAATGGCTGTGGGCGTACAGTTTTTGCGAACAGAGATGTTTTACTATGATAATCACCGCATTATCTTTGCCGCAATGATGCGCATGTATAACGACAGACGAGACATTGACCTCATTACCGTGGCCGATGAGCTGAGCCGCAACAAGGAGCTGGACAAGGTGGGCGGACCCTACTACATTACCAAGCTGAGCAGCCAGGTGGCTAGCTCGGCTCACCTGCAAAGTCATTGCCTCATTATAAAAGATCTGTTTCTACGCAGGGAGTTAAACAAGGGGTTAAGCAAACTACTGTCCACCGCTCAGGAAATGGCGGTGGACATTGCAGACGTGGTGTGCAACATGCAGGAACTGGCTTCGCAGATAGAGAAGGATGCGGTAAAGGCAGACAATTTAAGGGACATGGAAGCCCTGATGTGCGACACGATTGAACAAGCCAGGGAGCGAATGGAGAGGTCGGAAAATGGTGTAACGGGTATTGACACGGGGCTTACAGACCTCAACAAGCTTACCTCGGGATGGCAGAATGGCGATTTGGTGGTGTTTGCCGCACGTCCGGCAGTGGGTAAAACAATGGTGACGCTCTTCTTTGCCCGGATGGCAGCCAAAACGGGCATCAATGTGCTGTTTTGCAGCATCGAGATGCAGGGTGAACGACTGGGCGACCGCCTTATTCTGATGGAGAGCGGCATAAACCCGTACTCCTGGCGCAACGGACTTACCAATGAGAATGAGTGGACGGAAGCAGAGGAAACCGCCCGCGAACTGAGCACGCTGCCCATCCTTATTGACGATAGTCCGCAAATGAGCATTGACTCCATTCGTGCCCAGGCGCGCTTACTGAAAAGCAAGGGAAAATGCGATATTATTTTCATTGATTACCTGCAGCTCAGTGATATGAAAACGCATGGAAAGGACAACCGCAACCGCGAACAGGAGGTGGCCATCGCAGCACGCAAATCAAAATTGCTGGCCAAAGAGTTGAACTGCCCGGTTGTGTTGCTCAGTCAGCTAAACAGAGAGGCCGAGGGACGCTATGCCGGTCGTCCGCAATTGAATGACCTACGCGAGAGTGGCGCCATAGAGCAGGATGCCGATATTGTAATATTGCTTCACCGCCCGGCTCTGTCTAAAATAGCAACCGACAAGGAAAGCGGATATCCCACCGAAGGTTTGGGCATACTAACCGCCGCCAAGCACCGTAACGGAGAAACGGGCACGGTTTATTTCTCGCACAACAAAAGCATGACCAAGATTGAGGATTATGTGCCGCCTATGGAGTGGCTGATGAAGCAGGCTAAATAACCGGTTTTAAACTTACTTACCAAATAATTCTACTATTTCTTACTACCGTTTCAAATTGGGCAAGTTTACAAATTGCCTGATTTCTGCAAATCCTAACCAACTAAGAGAGAGAGAACGCTAAGCATTTTCTCTCTTTTCATTTCACATCAAGACCTATACCCGAAGCGGGCTACGGCTCACCCAGATAACTCACAATGCCCGGTCGCCTGTGGTTCCTTTTAGCGATTAAGACGGCTACGGCTCAATCGGATAACTAACAATGCCCGGTCATCTGTGGTTCCTTTTAGTAATTGAGACGGTCATGGCTCACCCAGGTAATTCACAATGGCTTTCACCTGCCGTGGCGTGTAAATGCGGTTGCGATGGTTGTACTCCAGCTGGCAAAGCTCGGCAGCAAGAGATTTGTTGCCCGAGATCCACCGTGCAAGGGTGCGCAATGCTCCGGGAATGGTCATCAAGGGGTTGTAAAGACAGGCAAGTTCTACCTTTGTGTAGGTGCGAATTCTAAATTCTTCTTCCATTTTATCACGTTTTTATGTGTTTCCATTACCGTAAAGTTACCAATTTTTAGCCGTTTATCAAAGAATTAAAGTCAATATAATGCCTCATAATTGTATCTAATTAACGCTAATAAGGCTCAATGCATTCTACTGTTTCACCCCTCTACCGTTACCTTATCTTTGTAGGGTTAACAAATGGAATAAGAGCTCTTTATAGTAGTAATAATCAATTAAAAACAGAAAAAGATGAGTGTAAAGTATTCAGTAGTAGTAAGAAAAAATCCTTCAAAAATCACAGAACCAGGTAAGTATTACGCACATGCGCAAGCATACGGCGAAATGGATTTTGACGCGCTTTGTGAGGACGTAAACGGACGATGCACGGTAACCAAGGCAGATGTATCGGCAGTAATTGAGAGTGTGCTTGAAACCATGAAGCAGGCATTGGCAAAGGGACAAATTGTGCGCCTGGGCAGCTTTGGCAGTTTCCAGATTGGATTGCGCAGCCAGGGTGCCAAAACCGAAAAAGAGTATACCTCGAGCATGATTTGTGGGACTAAAATCTCCTTCCGTCCGGGCAAACTGCTATCGAACATGCAAAAGATACTAACCTATTCGCAGGTGGCCAAGCTTCCCGTAAAAGAACCGGTAGTAGAATAGGCAGGGCAAGGAGTGACAAATTCCAACTAAAACAGTAAACCGGAGAGGCAACCTCTTTCACAATGGGGAGGCCTCTCCTATCATTCAACAATCAATCAAAAAAACCACCACAATGAGAGTTATTAATGAGATTTTAAATGTGTTGCAGGTAATTCTTCCTTTCATGAAAAAGAAAGATGCCAAGCAAGTGCAGGAGTTCACAGACCTGGTAAAGAGCCAGTTTGACTACCTGATGGAGCAAATCACGAAGTTTGAAACAGATTACTTCGAGCTTTCCGGGAAAGTAAGGCAAATGTATCAGGAGATGATTACCCTCAACGCACAGCTCAACACCGCCTTGAAAGGGCAATGTTTGGCCACTAGTTGTAAAGACAGGCAATAAGTAGAGGCAGGGGAAATCCCTGCCTTAAAACGAATTACGGGAATTATGAATATTTACGGGAAATGAAGCTATAAGCTACTGTAAACCAAGGGTGCTAAAAGCAAATTACGGGAAATAAAGTTATAACCCACTGTAAATCAAGGACGCTAAAAGCAGATTACGGGAATCTAAAAAGTTTACGGGAAACAAAGCTATAAGCTACTGTAAATCAAGAGTGCTAAAAGCAAATTACGGGAAATTAAAAAGTTTACGGGAAACGAAGCCATAAACTACTGTAAACCAAGAGTGCTAAAAGTAAATTACGGGATTTTAAAAGTTTACGGGAAACGAAGCTATAAACCACTGTAAACCAAGAGCGCTAAAAGCAGATTACGGGAATTTTAAAAGTTTACGGGAAACGAAGCTATAAGCTACTGTAGATCAAGAGTGCTAAAAGTAAATTACGGGATTTTAAAAGTTTACGGGAAACGAAGCTATAAACCACTGTAAACCAAGAGCGCTAAAAGCAAATTACGGGAATTAAAAGTTTACGGGAAATAGAGCCATAAACTACTGTAAACCAAGGACACTAAAAACAAATTACGGGAATTTTAAAAGTTTACGGGAAAAGAAGTCATAAACCACTGTAAACCAAGAGCGCTAAAAGCAAATTACGGGAATTAAAAGTTTACGGGAAATAGAACCATAAGCTACTGTAAATCAAGAGCGCTAAAAGTAAATTACGGGAATTAAAAAGTTTACGGGAAACGAAGCTATAAGCTACTGTAGATCAAGAGTGCTAAAAGTAAATTACGGGATTTTAAAAGTTTACGGGAAATAAAGTTATAAACTACTGTAGATCAAGAGTGTTAAAAGCAAATTACGGGAATTTAAAAAGTAACAAGAAAAACAAAATGAGAGAAATCAACTTGATAGTAATACACTGCTCGGCAACACGGGCGGACAAAGACATAACAGCACAGGACATCAATGCAGCACATAAAGTACGGGGATTTAGCTCGTGGGGCTATCACTACTACATCCGCAAAAACGGAAAGGTGGAACCCATGCGAAACCTCGATGAGGTTGGTGCACATGCCCGCGGATACAATGCCAAATCCATCGGGGTGTGCTACGAAGGTGGCTTAGACAGCAACGCCAAACCTGCCGACACACGCACACTGGCTCAGCAAATAGCACTTCACGCACTGGTAAGCAAGCTATTGAAAGAGTTCCCGGGCTGCAAAGTAGTAGGCCATCGCGATCTAAGTCCAGATAAGAATTACAACGGGATTATTGATCCATCGGAGAGAGTGAAAGAATGTCCCTGTTTCTCGGTTCTGGAGGAGGTTTGGGAATAAGGGGTTGAACAATAACACAAAAAGATTCCTGCATACTTATATTCAAGTAATGCAGGAATCTCTATTTGTCTGAATATTTAAAATCAGAATTTATATCCAACAGTCACACCAAAGTTGATATTCCTTGGAGAACCATCAGACGAAGCACCATCTACAATTTTTGTTAATCCCAACTGTCCTTCAAAACCAAAAATCACTTTGCTCACCTCAAATAACACACCTACTCCTACTCCGATATCAAATCTTTTGATTTTATTTTTACCAAATATATTTTCTGATCCCGTATAATTAATTTCATCATATGATATTTTACCTCCTACACCATAAGCAAAATATGGACCTACTACAAAAAGGACATCTGTTTTATCAGTAACAGGCCCTCTTGCCTGAATATTGACAGGCAGTTCAAGATACATTTGATTGGCTGTTCCTTTTCCCATGTATCTTCCATCTCTTTTTGTTCCTTTACTTGTCAGAAATAACGATGGTTGTAATGACCATGTTTCATCTAATGCATATTCCATTCCGGCACCAATTTTAAAGCCAACCTTTGCTTTTGCATCCCAAGAATAACCTCCTATCCAGTTACTAATATTCATGCCAGTCTTTACATTCCATGAAATCTTTGAGTCGGTTGTTTGAGAATCTTGTGCCATTGATAGCATATTGCATCCTAACAAAACAGCCACAACTAAAAACACTTTTTTCATATAAGATAGTTTACGCCTATAGTTCTCTGATTTGGCTAAAATAATATCTAAGCGTGAGAACTGAAATTATACAGACTCATTATCTGTATGATTTACACCCTAAAAAAATAAACATGTCAAAGATATATTTTTTATACATAAATAGACGTTTTACACTCTTCTTTTTTAAAATATTTTCTGTGATACGCATAAACCTGAGGTCTAATAAGAACTAAAAACAGAATTAGTGATCATTCAGACACGCAGTCTTGGAGGAAGTTTGGGAATAATTATTGAGGATTAAATTCTTGTATACTAAATTTATTAATATATTTGCAAGTAATCACAACTTTATCAAGAATATAATGAATAACAACATTCAATTCAAAATATTTAAAAGATCGGACAAGTTTGCACTAACACCCAACATGGTGATTTATACATCATTGGCTATATGTATTGCTACAGGATATATATCAGATAAATACCTGGAAGAAAGTCCTCTTGAATATTTCGCCACAATATTAGGGCTACTAACTACTATTATAGGAGTAGTGATGTTATTTACATCAATAACGACACGAGAAGCTTTAAGAGGGGAATTCTGTGGAGTTTTAGAACTAGAAGAAGATTCTATTAAAATAAACTATAGAGACATTATGTTAAGCGATATTGATAAAATCGACTTTCAGGTTTCTGATTTTCAGGATAGGCTTATCACGACTTATAAAGGAGATTTTAATCCGAAACGATCAAACGGAGTTTATAATTACTGTAAAATTAGGTTCTCAAACGGCGAAACAATCGTTATTCAGTTTCAGCAATTATATGAAAATGATTTTCTGAGAACCCGTGATAATCTGATAGGCTATCATAAAAAAGGAAAACTTTCTTTTATGCGGCTTATTCATATTTTGAACATTGAGGGGTATAAAAACATACAGGAGTTTAAAAAGGAGATTGCATAATGTAATCTGCATCATCAGCAATTAATTTCCCTTTAAGAAATTTTCAAAAGATAAATCCTCATCAAGTTCTGTCCAATGAAGACCGTACTTGCCAACTTCAAACATCTGTCTTTGTGCGGGAGTGGCATTCTTCAACAAGCGAAAGGAAGCAATATCCAAGTTTCTTACCTGTCCTTGTTTTGTTTGGATATAGATTTTTTCATCATCAATCCACGCTTTTACAATATCTATTTTCATAAGCTTACTTGTTTTATGAATTCTATAAGATCATTAGTTGAAGAATTCAAACATACAAAACATTTGTATATTGCACAAACAAGCGATGATTTATTTTCCATAACAAAATAAAGTCCCTCAACAATTAAGCTGAGGGACTTTACAAAAAGAATTTATCTGATTCTATCTTTTAGCTTTACTTTGAAACAGCTTCCAGCTTCTTCATAATAGAGAAGATGAACATGCCCGACAATACACAGAGAACAACCAAAATGCCCCAAAGCATCCATAATTCTATTCCCCACAAGTGACCAATGATTGCAACGCAGTAGTTACCTACAGCTGTAGCGGCAAGCCAGCCACCCTGCATCAATCCCTTATATTTAGGAGGAGCTACACGGGAAACGAAGCTAAGACCCATTGGGCTAAGGAACAATTCGGCAATGGTTAGCATGAAGTAAGTTCCAATCAGCATGTTTGGTGAAACTAAAATATCACTCACTCCACCGGTAGCTTTAATTGCATCGGGAGTAGGTAAGCCTAATGAGCCTACAGCCATAAAGACAAAAGCCAGGGCAGCGATAAACATACCCATACCAATTTTACGTGGAGCTGATGGTTCTTTTCCTTTGCTGTTAAGCATGGCAAACAGGCCTACAGCCAGCGGAGTAAGAATGATGATAAAGAATGGGTTGAACTGCTGGAAGATTTCGGGAGTGATATTAATCACTTCGGGCATGCCTGTATAATAAGCATACGCTCCACCTGCACCAATTACAAGGGCAATGACACTTGCAATCTTTGCTCCCATTTTCTTTGCCTGAGTAAATCCCAGAATTCCGTAGAATGCAATGATCATCATCACCATAGCCGGCAAGCGGAATCCGATTCTGCTAAATCCATCTACAGCACCATTTGTATAATCACGGGCAAACCAGGTTAGCGTTAATCCGTTCTGATGGAAAGCCATCCAGAAGAAGATAACAACTGCAAATACCAGACACAAGGCAATAATGCGTTGTTTGGTTTCGGCAGGAGAAAGCTCTTCAACATGATTTGTTTGTCCGGAAGCTTTGTCGGCCTTTTCCTGTTCGCGTGCGGTAATATCAGCACTCTTGTAATATTTGCGGAATGCCAGGAAGATGAACATAGAGAATACCAAAGAAATACAAGCTACGGCAAAGCCATAATTGTATCCTTCAGATAACTTTTCAATATAATTGGCTCCAAAAGCTGAAAGATTAGCACTTGCTCCGGCAGTCTGTGCTTCGGCAAGCTGTTTAAAGCTCTCTAATCCCTCGGGAGTAATGGTTCCGTTAGTAAACTGATGTGCCAATGCAGGAATCTTTGCTTCATAAGTAAGACCGGCCTTTGACAGGAAATGGTTGTAAACAGCACCTGCAGCCGATGGAGCAAAGAATGCACCGATATTGATACACATATAGAAAATGCTGAATGCCATGTCGCGCTTGGAATTGTATTTAGGATCATCATACAGATTACCTACCAATGCCTGCAAGTTACCTTTAAAGCAACCTGTACCAATGGCTATTAAGCCCAGTGCACCAAACATCATTATCTTAGCCATTGCATTTACTCCTGTTGGGATGGCCAACAAAAAATAGCCCAGAAACATAACAACCACACCTAGAATAATGGTTTTTCCATAACCCAGGAAGCGGTCGGCAAGTATACCTCCAAATAGTGGAAGGAAGTAAACTAAAGCCAGGAAGCTAGAGAAGATAAGGCTACAAGCATCTTTATCGAAACCAAATTTGGCCTGGATAAAGAGTACAAATATAGCCAACATGGTGTAGTAACCAAATCGCTCGCCCATGTTTGCAAGGGCAAGTACAAATAATCCTTTTGGATGTCCTTTTAGCATATAAATTAATTTTGTGAGTGTTGATTATTTTTCAATACTTAGCAATTCAACTTCAAATATAAGAGTTGAGAATGGTTTGATAGGGCCGGCTTCTCTGGAACCGTAACCCAATTCCTGAGGGATATAAAGAATCCATTTAGAACCTACAGGCATTAACGTAAGGGCCTCTGTCCATCCTTTGATAACCTGACCTGCACCAAAAGTAGCTGGTTCATTTCTTTTATAAGAGCTATCAAACTCTGTTCCATCAAGCATAGTTCCTTTATAATGAACTTTCACTTTGCTTTCGGCAGTAGGAACCTCTCCTGTTCCCTGAGTAACAATCTTATATTGCAAGCCACTTGCAGTAGTTACCACGCCTTCTTTTGATTTGTTCTCGGCAAGGAACTTTATGCCAGCTTCTTTATTGGGTCCAAAGGATTGCTCAAGGTTTTTACCTTTAATCTTTTCTACATTTTCCTGAACATAGTTCTGTGCATCGCTAATGCTCATAGCACCACCTTTACCAAGAACTCCGGCTATAAAGCCTTTTAAATATAAATCCTTATCGATGCTCTGAGCAGATTCTTTTCCAAAAATTTCCTGATTAACGCCTTGAAGCATCTGGCTATTGATTTGCTGACCAATTTGAATTCCGGCATAATAAGCGTTTGCCTTCTTGTCTGTAGAACTAGCCACCTCATTGATGCCTCTTACAAATTCATTAATATAAGTTGTGTCTATATTAAGTTTGCTAACTAAATAATCTTTCAACCCTTGTGTTTGTGCCAGTCCCATTGAATAAGCAATAGAATCCATTTGATTCTTCATAACTACGGGAGTTGCAACTACTGGTGAATCTCCTTTAGTCTGTTTCTCTGTAATCTTACTTTTCTTTTGTGCGGTTTTTCCTTTCGCAGTTTGTGCATTTAGGTCCATTACACTGCTTTGTATGCAAAGTGCAGCAACCAATAAGAGTAATTTCTTCATTGTTTTTGTTTCTTGGATTTAATATGATTAATAATTTATTTATTCTTCTGTAAAAAGAGTGCAGACTTCTGCTCTCACTTCTTTAACTACATCTCTGGGATCAACTTTTATTTGTAATCCTCTTTGCCCTGCGCTTACATATATATATGGATATTGCAGACAAGTATCGTGAATATAAGTGGGGAAATGTTTCTTCATACCTATTGGAGAACAGGCGCCACGGATATATCCGGTGGTGGGAAGCAACTCCTTCATGGGTATCATATCACAGCTTTTATTGCCTGAAACCTTGGCTGCCAGTTTTAGGTTGACCTCCTTATCTCCCGGAACCACACAAACGAAATGTCCGGTTTTATCTCCGTAAAGAACCAGTGTTTTAAAGACCTGATCTATATTTTCTCCTAATTCTGCTGCCACATGTACGGCACTTAAATCGCTTTCATCCACGTTATAGGGAATCAGTTCATAGGCTATTTTTGCCTTATCGAGCAAACGCGCGGCATTGGTTTTATTTACTTTCATGTTCTAATTCTAATTTCAAAAACTTAGGGGTATATCCTTTCGTACACTGTGCCACCTTTTCGGGAGTACCACAGCTAAGAAGTTCTCCTCCACCCTTTCCTCCTTCAGGTCCCATATCTATAATATAATCGGCCATCTTAATTACATCCAGATTGTGCTCAATTACAATGATGGTGTTTCCTTTATCTACCAACTTATTCAGCACCCCCATCAGTACCCGAATGTCCTCAAAATGGAGTCCGGTTGTAGGTTCATCGAGAATATAAAGTGTTTTACCTGTGTCGCGTTTAGCAAGTTCGGTAGCCAGTTTCACTCGCTGGCTCTCTCCACCGGAAAGTGTAGTTGAAGGTTGTCCTAGTCTGATGTATCCCAAGCCAACTTCCTGAAGTACTTTTATCTTATTAAGTATCTGAGGAACATTTTCAAAGAACTCAACAGCACGGTTTATTGTCATATCCAGTACATCGGCAATGGACTTTCCTTTGAAGCGAACCTCCAGTGTTTCACGGTTATATCGCTTACCATGGCATACTTCGCAAGGAACATAAACATCCGGAAGGAAATTCATTTCAATTGTTTTGTATCCATTGCCCGAACAGGTTTCACACCGTCCGCCTGATACATTGAATGAGAAACGTCCCGGTTTGTATCCCCTTATCTTTGCCTCAGGTAATCCCACAAACAAGGAACGAATATCTGAAAAGACACCCGTATAGGTAGCAGGATTAGAACGAGGAGTTTTTCCCAGAGGAGACTGGTCAACATTAACCACCTTATCAATATTTTCGAGGCCTTCTATTGAATCATAAGGCAACGGGTCTTGCAATGAATGATAGAACTTTTGCGAAAGAATGGGCTGCAGTGTATTATTTATCAATGTGGATTTTCCACTTCCTGATACACCGGTTATACAGATCAGCTCTCCTAAAGGGAAAACAGCATCTACCCCTTTCAGATTATTTCCTTTGGCTCCTTTCAGGATGAGCTTTAGTCCGTTTCCTTTTCTTCTCTTTGAAGGAATTTCTATTTTAGCTTTCCCATTCAGATAACGGGAAGTAAGTGTATCTGTTTTAAGCATCTCCTCCGGAGTTCCGGCAAAGACTACTTCTCCACCTAAACGACCGGCTTTGGGACCCATATCGACCACATAATCGGCAGCAAGCATCATATCTCTGTCATGCTCTACAACGATAACGGAATTTCCCGAATCGCGCAATGCCTTTAAAGACTTGATTAATCTTTCGTTATCCCTTTGATGTAATCCGATACTAGGTTCATCTAAGATATACAATACATTTACAAGCTGAGAACCAATCTGGGTTGCCAATCGGATACGCTGGCTTTCTCCTCCCGATAAGGTAGCCGAAGCACGCTTGAGTGAAAGGTATTCCAAACCCACATCCAATAAGAATTTAAGACGGGTACGGATTTCCTTTAGTATCTCAACTGCAATCTTGCTTTGCTTGTCACTCAGGAACTGATCTACATTCTTCAGCCATTCATAGAGTTCTGAAAGATCCATGGATGAAAGTTCATCGATATTCTTATCATGAAAACGGAAGTGTAGCGCTTCTCTATTCAATTTTGCTCCTTTACACTCAGGGCATACGGTGGTTACGGAGAACTGGTCCGCCCATTTCTGAGCAGTGGCAGAGGCATCCCTGTCCTGAACCATTACAATATACTTTATCACTCCCTCGAAAGACATAAAATAATCAGAAGATGATCCTATCAGGCTCCGGTCAATCTTGATTCTTTCATCCGAACCATTCAATATTTCATCGAGAGCATCATCAGGAAGATCTTTGATCGGTGTTTTCAGTTTGGCTTCATACTTCTCCAGAATAGCGGTTATCTGCCAGAATATCATAATATTTCTATGCTTACCCAGTGGAACAATGCCGCCTTCATAAATTGAAAGGTCACGATTTGGAATTATCTTATCAATATCAATCTGGTTAATCACCCCTAGCCCTTTACATTTAGGACAAGCCCCTTGAGGAGAGTTAAAGGAGAAATTGTGAGGGGCCGGTTCGCGGTAAGACAATCCTGTAACCGGACACATCAACCTTTTGCTATAATGGCGCACACTTAAAGTCTGGGCATCAAGTATCATTAGCAATCCTTCACCTTGTAACATTGCAGTAGCAACGCTTTGCTTTAATCGCTGGCTGTCTTTTTCTCCCACAACCATTTTATCAATCACCACTTCAATATCGTGATTCTTATAACGGTCGAGCTTCATGCCATGCATAATTTCTTTGATATCTCCGTCAACCCGAACATTCAGATATCCCTTTTTCCGTATTTGCTCAAAAAGTTCTTTATAGTGTCCTTTTCTGGCTTTTACAAGCGGTGCAAGCATATAGATTTTTTTTCCTTTGTAATCACGTAGAATCAAATCTAAAATCTGCTCTTCAGTATACTTCACCATCTTTTCTCCGGAAAGATAGGAATATGCCTCTCCTGCCCTTGCATAAAGCAAACGGAGATAATCGTAAATTTCCGTGGTAGTTCCCACTGTAGAACGGGGATTCTTATTCGTGGTTTTTTGTTCTATAGAAATAACAGGGCTCAGTCCGGTAATCTTATCTACATCCGGGCGCTCCATGTTACCTAAGAAATTACGTGCATACGTAGAGAAAGTCTCAATATACCGACGTTGTCCTTCTGCAAAAATTGTATCAAATGCTAAAGACGACTTACCACTTCCGCTTAATCCGGTAATAACCGTGAGGCTGTAACGAGGTATATTTACATCTATGTTTTTTAAATTGTGTACGCGCGCACCGTACACTCTTACCTGATCTTTTTCGTCAACCATATTCTTAATTTATTCTCCAGTTGTTCCACCAGTACTTGTACCACTGAAACCACGCAGAATATTTATATCTCCTTTGTGATTATATTTAATTCCATCTGACCCAACAGCTTGTACAACAATGAAGTAAACTCCATCCTTTACCGCCTTGCCATGAGATGTTCCGTCCCATCCTTCATCGGGATTTTTCCATTTATAAAGTTCCTGTCCCCATCGGTTAAACACAGATGCATTAAACTTAACCAATGATTTATGCTTCACCTTAAATACATCATTAACTCCATCGCCATTAGGTGAGAAGGCATTAGGTACTTTCAATTCCGATTCACTGATAACCACCATAAAGGCATCAGACTCATACGTTTCGTTTGTTGCTGTATCAGTGATGTAGAGTTTAATATAGCTTGTACCTGAATTGGTGAAAGTATACGTAACATCTTCATCAAAACGGCTCAGAAGTATTGATGAGAAGTCCGCATCCTGGGAGAACTTCCATTCATACCGCAGAGTTGATGATGCAGCTGTAACGTTAGAAGTAAATTCTACTTCCATAGGTGCGGCACCGGTAAATTGTCCACCGGGCTCTATCGTTTCGCCTTCAACAACTTTGCCATTTTCAGAAAGTTGTTTGGCAACAGGATTCACTTTAATCTCTTTAACCTTCGCATTCAATGGAAGTGTAAAGAGAAATACAGTAAAGCAAAGCAGAATCAGGCTACAACTATTTCGGGTTGAAATTTTATTTATTCTATTATAGTTTTGATTCATTGCAATAATAATATTATTTATTGTAAAGGGATTATATATACCTAACGTGATATTTGCAAAATTAATGTTTCCTTCTGAAATATTTAATTAAAAAAGCGAATATTATTTTCTTAACTCATTATATAATGTGAATATAACAGATTTTTGTACCTTTGCTTCTCATTTTAGATTTAAAATAAAAATGATATTTAAACAAATGAATTCACTTAAATCGTTGTACGTTGCTTTACTGTTTACGGGATTCTCTTGTTTTCCGCTCACAGCTCAGGAAAACAATTCCTATTTTCTTCATACAATTGAAAAAGGTCAAAGTCTTTATTCAATTGCCAGCACATACAATGTTGCAACGATAGATATTCTAAAATTGAATCCCGGATGTAATGAAAAGCTATATGCCGGCCAAACACTTCGTATTCCTCAAAACAAGGCAAAGAAACAATCTCAGTCATTTCACACAATACAAGGAGGAGAAACTCTTTATGGGCTAACCCTTAAATATAAAGTCTCTGCTGAGGATATTTGTGATGCCAATCCCGGTCTAAGTTCTGATAATTTTAAAGCCGGTCAGGTTATTGTAATACCGGCAAATGCTGTAATAGTTGATAATAACACTAAATCAACCAATGCACAGACTGCTTTAAGACCAGCTGTAAAGTCTAATTGCCAGGATATGCATCAGGTGAAAAGAAAGGAAACCATCTTTAGCATCAGCCAGAAATACGGGGTTACTCAACAAGAATTAATTGCTGCTAATCCTGAATTAAAAAACGGGATAAAAAAGGGAGAGCTTATTTGTATTCCCTATCCTACTCCTAAGGTAGAGGTAAAGGTAAAGGAAATTCCCAGTGATACTGAGCTATTCAATACCCGCAAAATAAAAGACACGAAATTATCAACAGTAAAAGCCGCAATCATTTTACCGTTTATGCTGGATGGTGGAGGGAAAGCCGAATCAGCTCGTATGGTTGAGTTTTATGAAGGTTTCCTTTTAGCTGTAGACAGTTTAAAGAGAAGCGGAACCTCTGTAGAGGTTTATACTTACGACTCAGGAAGTGCACGTTCTTCAATTAATTCAATACTTGAAAAAGAAGAGCTTAAGGGAATGAATGTAATCTTTGGTCCTTTGCATAGTGAACATATCAAGCCTCTGGCTAGCTTTGCTAAAGCAAACAACATAAAGCTTGTTATTCCTTTTAGTTCAAAGGATAATCAGGTTTTCAATAATCCTTCTGTTTTTCAGATAAACACACCTCATTCTTATTTATACTCTGAAGTTTATGAACATTTCCTGCGTAAATTCACATCAGCAAATGTAATATTCCTGGATGCGGACGATAGTGACGGAGAAAAGAAAGAATTCATCAAGGGCTTTCAACGCGAACTTAAGAATCAGAATATTCCTTATAAAGTACTAAAAGCTACAGCTGATGCCTCTATTCTTAAAACAGCGCTTAATGCAACGAAAGAGAATATTTTCATCCCTACTTCTGGTTCAAATATGACACTTTTAAAATGCTTACCTCAATTACAAATACTGGTAAAAGAGAATCCTAATAACAACATTCATTTGTTTGGCTACCCGGAATGGCAGACTTATACAAAAGATCATCTGGCAAAGTTTTATGAACTGGATACTTATTTCTATTCCTCTTTCTATACCAATAATTTATTGCCGGAAGCTATTAAATTTATATCTTCTTACCGCAAATGGTATAGTAAAGACATGATCAATACTTATCCTAAATTTGGAATGCTGGGATTTGATATGGGATATTTCTTCCTTAATTCCCTGTCAAAGTATGGCACAGGATTTGAGAAACATATGGCTCAGATGAACTCTATCCGTCCTATTCAAACAGGCTTCAAGTTTGAACGGGCAAATAACTGGGGAGGATTTATTAATAAGAAAGTGTTCTTCGTGAATTTCTCAAAAAACTATGAATTAATTAAATTTGATTTCGAATAACTCATGAACAAATATATTCTATTACTGCTATTAGTATGTATATCTATTCCAGCTGCAGCGCAACTGGGAGACCAAAGAAGTAACTTTTCAGTAGGTGTAAATGCCGGTGCTAACATTAACAAAGTATCCTTTACGCCCAGCATTAAACAAAAACAATATCTGGCATATACCGGAGGATTGACAGCACGCTATATCTCGGAAAAGTATTTTGCAATGATATGCGGTGTGCAGGCGGAACTAAACTACTCTCAACGAGGCTGGGAAGAGATGATTGAAGATAACTCAAACACCTATAGTCGTACAATGAGCTATATCGAAGTTCCATTCCTTACTCATCTGGCTTTTGGCAAAGATAATGGAGGACAGTTCTTCATAAACATGGGACCTCAGGTAGCCTTTCTATTAAGTGAGAAAGAACGCTTCAGTGCCGACTGGAATGCAAGTAGTCGCCCCAATGGCATCAATTACCAATACGGGAAGATGACAGACAATAAATTTGATTATGGTATTTTAGGAGGCGCAGGTTTTGAAATACCCACAGGGATTGGGAAGTTTCTACTGGAAGGACGCTACTATTTCGGACTTTCAGATTTCTATAAAAACAAAAATGTAAATACCAATAATTTTGAGAAGTCGTCACACAATACTATTTCAGTGAGATTAACTTATTTATTTGATATTACAAAATAAGATCACACAATAGCTACTTATAGCGAAAGAGGTCTCCTACTAAATTGTAAGAGACCTCTTTTTTATGTTTTGACTTTTGAACCCGCTAAAGCGGAAAGTTATTATCTGATTCTATCTGCAGCTCTGACCTTATCTTCATCCTTACGTATTGCACGAATTGCCAGATAATTAAGAATCATGGCAATCAATGGCAGACAAAGACCGAAAGAGAACTGGAAAGGTGCCTGAATATTACTCTTTGCCATAAGCACAAACAAAAGAAACACAATGTAATATCCTGTCATAATAAGCATATTAAAAATACACATCCTTATTTGCAGCTTTCTGTTTTTGAATAAGAAGATGGTGGCAAATGAAACCAAAGCACCTAAAATCAGTATTGCCAATTGCCCCCATGGAGTATAGTTTAATCCGGCACCAGGTAGAAAAATGTTAGTTGTCAATAAAGCTGTCACAAGCAATAAATAAACACTTTGAATGCGTTGTATCATAATCGTTTTGAGTTCGGGTTATTAAATATAAAAAAGAAAGGCCGCTTCAGTAAAGAAACGGCCTACCTGAAGATATTATTATAATTTTTCTTTTTCCTTTGCTGGATTTCTGTAATAAACCTTTCCTTCCTCGTATTCCTGTGCGGCAATTAAGTCGGGTTTAGGCAATTTTTCATAATAGCGAGAAATTTCAATCTGCTCTCTATTTTCAAATACTTCCTCCATATTATCTGTATATGAAGCAAACTCCTGCAATTTCTTAGCCAGATCACTTTTGATTTCAACACTAATCTGATTGGCACGCTTACCGATAATTGAAACTGTTTCATAAACATTGCCAGTATCGGAACACAGATCCATCATGTTACGTGTAACGGTGTTAGTTGGAGCATTTGTTTTTTTGTAATCCATAATTCTATTTGTGTAGTTATTCTTTAATTTCTTTGCTTGATTCTTTAAATATCTTTTCTACTTCCTTTGAGTATTTACTTTCCGGAAATTCATTTTTAAACCCATAATACTCGTCTACTGTTTCGCGGTAACGATCGGATCTCTTCTCCTGAACACTTTGAAGAGCCATTTCATATTTTGAGCGTAACACTAAAACAGAAAGATCTTCGCGAAGCTTGGCGTAAGGATAATCTTTCAATGCATTCTGTGCTGTTATTACACATGACTGATAATTATTACCCATGTAATTTCCCATGTTATAATATAGTTTTGCAGCTAAATATTCTTTAAGCACTAGCTTATCCTGCAAAGCAAAAATCATATCCTGAGCTTCCTGTTTCTTAGAACTTTGTGGAAAATATTCCATAAACATCTGTAATTCCTGAATAGCTTTATATGTTCCCGACTGGTCTAATCTAGCTTCCGGAGTATCCAGACACAAAGATTTACCCGAATGAAAACGAGCTAACTCTACAAAAGTTCCTTTAGGATATGTATTGTAATAAGTCGTAAAATAATGGGAAGAGGTAGTGTAATCCCCTTGATTATAATAGCTCATTGCAAGCATATACAAAGATTCTTCGGCTTTATCCGTGCCTTTTAACTGTATAAGCATATCCTCAAGCAATGTGGCAGATTTAGTGTATTTGCCTTTGGCAAAATAATTCTTAGCCGCCTCATACTTGTACTCATAATCAGTACTTTTCAATAACTTATTATATTCTCCACAAGACGAGAGAGCACCTGCTATAAGTAATGTTAGGATGATATTTCTTTTCATTTCATTCAAAATAATGCGCAAAGTTACAGATTCCCTTTGAATAATACAATTATTCAATGTTTTTTAATACAAAAATAATGATTACAAACCTAATACACCCTATTAGAGTTTATATAAATCACTTGCAGCTAAAAGGTCAACCTTTTTTTCGGTCAGAACTTTGATGCAGGTTTCCATATCACTGGGCCGGATAATTACATTTGCCGAGTCATTGTTGGCAAATGAATACATATATTCAATAAATACTCCGGCTTCTGATAAGTAGGTAAGAACTTTTGCCAAAGCACCCGGTACGTTTGGACAGTTAATGCCTACAACATCTGTTACATTTACAGCAAAATGATTCTCTTTAAGTACTTTATATGCTTTATCAGGATCAGAAACAATTCCACGAAGAATACCAAAATCTGCGTTTTCGGCAATGCACAAAGCTGAAAGGTTAATACCTTCCCTGGCTAATACTTCAGTGACTTCTGTGAGTCTTCCGGATTTGTTTTCCAAAAAAATAGATAATTGTTTTGCTACCATAATATTATGATTTACAATATATTAATTATAAATGGATTCATTAAAGGATTAACTATAGTTTTCTATTATCAATCACTCGCTTAGCTTTGCCCACGCTTCGTTCTATGCTGCGGGGTTCCACTAGTTTAACATCGACTCCAAGTCCAAGAACGCTTTGCAATCGTGAAGTAATCCGTTTTTTCAATGCAAGCATCTTATTTATTTCATCTGAATAATACTCAGGGCGAACTTCAACCTTCAGCTCCATTCTGTCGGTATTGTTCACACGGTCTACAGTGAGCAGGTAATGTGGTTCAAATTCCGGCAATTCAAGTATAACAGCTTCTATTTGTGTTGGGAATACATTCACACCACGAATAATAAGCATATCGTCACATCTGCCCAGAATACGATCCATGCGTACCAATGTGCGGCCACATTCACATTTCTCATAATGAAGGGCAGTAAGGTCCTTGGTGCGATAACGCAAAAGCGGCATACCCTCTTTAGTTAAGTGAGTGAATATTAATTCTCCGGGCTTACCAGCCTCAACAGGCTGAGATGTTACAGGATCTATTATTTCGGGGAAAAAGTGATCTTCATTAAGGTGAGTACCGTTCTGCTGTTGGCATTCAAACCCCACACCCGGACCCGAAATTTCACTTAATCCATATATATCGTAAGCCTTTATGCCCAGCTTTTCCTCAATCTCTTTACGCATATTCTCTGTCCATGGCTCTGCGCCAAAAGCACCCGCCTTAAGCTTGAAGTCTTCTCTTGGAATGCCCGAATCTTTAATTGCATCGGCTATAAAAAGAGCGTATGAAGGGGTACAACATAGAACGGTGGTTCCAAAATCGTGCATCAATTGAATTTGTTTATCTGTGTTTCCGCTGGACATAGGAATAACGGATGCTCCAATGTTCTCGGCTCCATAATGTGCTCCAAGTCCACCGGTAAATAGTCCGTAACCATAAGATATCTGAAAAACATCCTTATTACTTGCTCCATAGGCAGTAAAACTGCGGGACAAGCACTCTGTCCACAGTGACAGGTCCTTGCGTGTATAGCCTACAACGGTTGGCTTTCCGGTAGTACCGGATGAACCATGAATTCGTACAATCTGCGACATAGGTACAGCACAAAGTCCGAACGGATAATTATCCCGAAGATCTGCTTTTGTGGTAAACGGAAGTTTAACGATATCTTCTATTCCATGAATATCATCAGGGGTAATACCCAATTCCTGCATTTTTTTTCGGTAGAAAGGCGTGTTGTGATATACATACTCCACCATTTTTTTCAATCTGATGCTTTGAATCTTGCGAAGTTCTTCGCGGTTCATGCATTCGATGCTTTCGTTCCAAATCATTTTAATTTCGCTATGTTTTTATAGTTTTCTATCCCTTTTTGTGATAAACTGATGCAAAGTAACGAAATAAATTGGAAAAACTATTATTTGTGACCAGATAATTGAAACACACCGATGAATCGGGAATTTTTATCGATCAGAGCTTTTACCATGTTCCGGCTTCTTTTTTAAATCATAAAAGAGATGTTTTTATTTCCTTGTACAAAAGAATGCATTGTTCTGTACAAAAGAATTAATTGTTTTGTACAGAACAATTAATTCTTTTGTACAGGACAACAATAATCATTCGCGGGCCTTTTAAAATCCTGTTAGTTTAATGCTCCAAAATAACTCCTATAAGCATTCTTTTATATAGTAAAATGTGTAACTTTACGGTTTTTAAAGATGAATACAAGATGGATTTTGAACTAACATCAGACTATCAGCCCACAGGTGACCAACCGGAAGCTATTGCTCAGCTAACCGAAGGTCTTAACGGGGGACTTCCTGCGCAAACACTTCTTGGAGTAACCGGATCGGGGAAAACGTTTACAGTTGCAAATGTAATTAAGAACGTAAATAAACCCACCTTGATATTAAGTCATAATAAGACTTTGGCGGCACAGCTCTATGGTGAATTCAAGAGTTTCTTTCCTCACAATGCGGTGGAATATTATGTTTCCTATTACGATTACTATCAGCCCGAAGCTTATCTTCCGGGTAGTGACACGTATATTGAAAAGGATTTAGCTATCAATGATGAGATAGACAAGCTGAGACTGGCGGCCACATCTGCCCTCCTTTCAGGGCGTAGAGATATTGTGGTTGTGTCTTCCGTGTCGTGTATTTACGGTATGGGTAACCCTGCCGACTTTTACAGCAATGTAATTGAGATAGAGCGCGGGCGAGCCATGAACAGGAATGTTCTTCTTCGTCGACTGGTAGATAGTCTTTATTCACGCAATGATGTAGAACTGAATCGTGGTAATTTCCGTGTGAAGGGAGACACCATTGATGTCTATCTTGCATACTCGGACAGCATATTGAGAGTGGTGATGTGGGGAGATGAGATTGATTCAATAGAAGAGGTTGATCCGCTTTCAGGACTTAAGATAACATCTTTTGAAAGCTATAAAATTTATCCGGCCAATCTCTTTATGACTACTAAAGAGAGTACTATAAATGCCATTCATCAGATAGAGGATGATTTAACCCAACAAGTAAAATTCTTCGAATCAATAGGGAAACCTTATGAGGCAAAGCGCATATATGAGCGGGTTACTTATGATATGGAGATGATGCGTGAACTGGGACATTGTTCGGGCATTGAGAATTATTCCCGTTACTTTGACGGCAGAGAACCGGGCACTCGTCCTTATTGTTTGCTGGACTTCTTTCCCGATGATTTCCTTATTGTAATAGACGAAAGTCATGTTAGCGTGCCTCAGATCAGAGCTATGTATGGAGGCGACCGTGCCCGCAAAACAAACCTGGTGGAATATGGTTTCCGCCTTCCGGCTGCCATGGATAACCGTCCGCTTAAATTTGAAGAGTTCGAGGATATTGCCAAACAAATTATCTATGTTAGTGCCACTCCTGCCGATTATGAACTGGCAAGGAGCGAAGGTATTGTTGTGGAACAGGTAATAAGACCTACCGGACTGCTTGATCCTATCATAGAGGTGAGGCCAAGCATGAACCAGATTGATGATCTTATGGAGGAGATTCAGCGGACTATTGAGGTGGAAGAGCGTGTGCTTATTACCACACTAACCAAACGAATGGCCGAAGAGCTGACAGAATTCCTGCTGGGCAACGGTGTTAAGTGTAACTATATTCACAGTGATGTGGCAACAATGGACCGGGTAAAGATTATGGAAGATCTTCGCTCAGGCGTTTACGATGTACTTATCGGGGTTAACCTTCTTCGTGAAGGGCTCGACCTTCCGGAAGTTTCTCTCGTTGCCATTCTTGATGCGGACAAAGAGGGCTTCCTCCGCTCCCATCGTTCGCTTACTCAAACAGCAGGGCGTGCGGCTAGAAACGTTAACGGACGGGTAATTATGTATGCGGACAAGATTACCGATAGTATGAGGAAAACCATTGATGAAACTAATCGCCGCAGGGAAAAACAGTTAGCCTATAATGAAGCGAATGGAATTGTTCCTCAGCAGATTAAAAAAGCACTTAAGATGTCTGTATTCGCCAGTGGAGATGGGCAGCAAACCACCGTTCCTAAAGCTTACGTGGAACCAACAGGCATAAATGTGGCAGCCGATCCTATTATTCAGTACATGAACAGGTCACAGCTTGAAAAGAATATAGAGAAGACTAAAAAACAAATGCGCGATGCTGCCAAGAAGCTTGAATTCCTTGAAGCTGCTCAGTACAGGGATGAACTGATTAAACTAGAAGATTTACTTAAAGAGAAGTTCCCCGTATAAAGGCTAAGAGTTCTGCATCTTAAAAGAGAATATTGTAATAATCAATAATAGAAAGGTGGTAATGATGATTAAAGCGATTGAAGCCAGAAGAAGCATAAGAAAATATAAGAATCAGGAAGTTGAGGAAGAAAAGATAATTGAACTACTTGAAAGTGCCCGCCTTGCTCCCTCAGGTAGTAATACTCAGCCGAGCCACTTTATTGTTGTTAAATCAAAAGAGAACAGAGAAAAGATAGCAAAAGAGCCATCAAGGGATTACTTCCAGATGGCTCTTTTTACAGTTTAGTATTTAAAATTCCACAAGTATTCTGAATACTTTTCCAGGGTTTGCAGCCCATTCTTCCATTGCACCAAGTGCATTTTCAGGAGTTGCAATATTAGAAATTAATTCGTCCTTAGGACAAGTTCCTTGTTGCAGGTATTTAGCAACAGCACGGAAGTCGGCAGGCATAGCATTACGTGAACCACGGATATCAAGCTCCTTCTGAACAAAGTATTTTGTCTGGAAAGAGACTTCACTCTTAGCATAACCAATGCAAACCACACGGCCGGTAAATGCAACTTCATCTACAGCACATCTGTATGTGAAAGGACTACCTACAGCTTCAATCACTACATCTGGTCCAAGACCATCTGTTATTTCAAGAAGACGTTCGTGAAGGTTTTCTGTTCCTGAGTTAATGCCGTAAGCCGCACCTACACGCTTTGCCAATGCAAGCTTTTCATCGTCAAGATCAACAGCAATCACTGTTGCTCCACGCAATGAAGCTCTGACTATTGCGCCCATGCCAATCATTCCACAGCCAATAACCATTACAACATCAATGTCAGTTACCTGAGCACGTGACACTGCATGGAAACCTACGCTCATTGGTTCAATAAGCGCGCAATCTCTTGGAGTGGTATCAGCAGCAGGAATTACTTTCGACCATGGAAGGGCAAGATACTCTCCCATTGCTCCGTTGCGTTGTACACCAAATGTTTCGTTGTGCTCGCAGGCATTTACTCTTCCGTTACGGCAAGATGCACACTTACCGCAGTTTGTATAAGGATTAACGGTTACACTCATTCCAACTGTAAACCCAGCTGGAACGTCCTTACCTATGCTTTCTATTACTGCACCCACTTCGTGACCAGGGATAATAGGAAGTTTTACCATTGGGTTCTTACCTAAAAAAGTATTTAAGTCGGAACCGCAGAAACCTACGTATTTAATTTTAATCAAGATCTCGTCATCTTTCATGACTGGCTTGTTTACTTCCACCACCTTTAGTTCTCCAGGGGCTGTAATTTGAATCGCTTTCATAATTATTTTATTTTAAAAAACTCTGATTAATCAATAACTTTATAACCTTTCCAACCATAGAAGGCACAGAAAAGGAAGCATACCAACGGAATTGCATATGCAACATAATATATGTGTGAGTTAAGCTGCATAAAGTAAGCCGTAAGTTGTGGCAGGCAAGCATTTCCTACAATGGCCATAACCAGGAATGCGGAACCGCTCTTGGTGTTTGAACCCAAATCTTTCAATGCTAATGAGAATTGTGTGGGATACATGATGGACATAAAGAAAGAAATGGCCAACATAGCATAAAGTCCGGTCATTCCTCCGCAGCACATAATAACTACACACAAACAAACATTCACAAGCGCATACACAAGAAGCATGTCCTGTGGGCGGAATCTGGCCATCAGCAATGTGCCAATCCATCGTCCGCTAAGGAAACATAACATATACAGGCCAAAGAATGTTGTAGCCTTTCCTTCAGACAATCCGGCATAAGAACAGCAATACACAAGGAACAGACTATTGATAGCAGTCTGTCCGCCATTGTAGAAGAACTGAGCAATAACTCCCCAGCGTAAATGTGAACGCTTCAACACGTTGAAATCAATCAGTTTACCTGTCTTTGTTTCACCTTCCACGCTGTTGCCTTCTTTGATTTTTGGCAAATGAGAGAAGACAAAAACAACAGCAATAATGATCAATGCACCGGCAAGGATTAAATAAGGAAGCTTCATTGCGTCTGTTTCAATCTGAATATAGCCATCCCATCCGCCAGCATAATTAGCCGGAAGAGTTTCACGGGTATAATGATTGCCGCTCAGCACCAGCTTACTAAGAAACATGGCAGAGATGAACGCTCCTAAACCATTAAATGATTGCGCCAGGTTCAGTCTTCTTGAAGCTGTAGCCGGATTACCCAACGCTGTTACGTAAGGATTGGCTGCTGTTTCCAGAAAACACATACCAGTGGCGATGATAAAGAAAATAGTGAGGTATGCCCAGTAAGCTTTAAATATAGCTGCAGGGAAGAAAAGTAATCCGCCAAAAGCAGCCAGCAACAAGCCAAATATAATACCCGACTTATAGCTATATCGCTTCATAAACATAGCAATAGGTATAGGGAATATAAAATAAGCAAGCCAATAAGCTGTTTCTGTAAATGAAGCTTCGAAAGTGCTTAACTCACAAGTTTTCATCAACTGCCTTATCATGGTTGGCAAAAGGTTACTACTGATAGCCCATAGAAAGAATAAGCTAAAGATAAGAGCTAAAGGTAGCGCATTTGTTTTTTTTAAATTCATATTATTTTGTTGTGTTTTCTATTCGGACATATTTTTAATGTACGGCAACTCTACAAGATCCTTGAATCCGTAGAACTTCTCGGCATTCTTTCCAAGGAAAAGAGCCTTTTCATTGTAAGAAAGTTCATTTGATTTCAGCACAAAGTCATAAGACATCTTGTAAGTAATAGCCGTAATTGTGCGTGGGTAATCAGATCCCCACATCAGTTTTTCCATTCCTACAAGGTCGGCTGCTTCTTTAATAGCCTTCAACGCACCATTGAAAGGATAGAATTCATCATTGAAAAGCCAGGTTATACCTCCCGATTCAATCATTACATTCGGATATCGGGCAAGTTTAATCTGCTCCAGCCAATCGGGCATGGTAACCATTGCAAAGTGTCCGATGGCAACTTTCAGATTGGGACATTCCTTAATCACCTCTTCCAATTCTCCGGTTTGCGTTGCTCCGTCGGCCAGATCTATTGAAAGCATAATGCCATTATCTTCCATATAATGGAACATCTGCATCATCTCTTCACAGTTCAGGTAAACCCTTCCCTCTTTCAGAAGCAATCTCTGAGCAGGAATCTTTATTGCCTTGAAGCCGGCTGCGATTAGTTCCTTTGCCTGAGCAAAATATCCCGGACGGCGAAACTCACACATTCCACAAACAAAGAATCTGCTGGGATACTTATGCATTACTTCCAACAGGTAATCGTTCTGTATTCCGTCAATATACTCCTGCGTTACCACAGCAGCCGACACCTGAGCATAGTCCATGTTTGAAAGGAACACTTCGGCACTGTTCTTTCCGTCAATCATAAACGGAGGAACCATCTGGCGGACTTCATCCATGAAGAATGAACGTCCGTTTTCCATGGTGCGGATAGGCAATCCGTTGACCTCAGTATCTTGTTTCAGCCACAGATGACTATGCGCATCTATTATTTTATAATCTAATTTAAAGTCCATAATCCTTTGAAGGCTTAAGAATTAGACCAGCTTACACGTTTCTGATCGCCAATGATGTCCTGCACTTCTTCAACTAGTTTCCAGTCGATTGGCTCATTTACAAATTCAATATTCTTAAGAACATTATCCGGATTAGCAGAGCTGAACAAAGTACTTGCAATACGTGGATTGCTTACCGAGTACTGAATAGCAAGTTTTTCGATAGGATAGTTCTTTGAAGCACAGTGTTGAGCAGCCTTTGCGCAAGCTTCTACCAATGAAGCAGGAGCCGGATGCCATGTTGGAACACCACGTTGTGAAAGTAATCCCATTGACAGTGGAGATGCGTTGATAACACCAATATTCTTGGATTCAAAATAATCAAGGAAATCGGCTAACTTATCATCATTGAGGCAATAGTGGCAGAAGTTAAGTACACTTTCCACAGTTCCTTCGGGTACACGATCAATCACCCACTTGAGGTTTTCCAACTGAAGGTCTGTAATACCAACGTGCTTCACAATTCCTTTCTCGCGCAATTCAACTAAAGCAGGAAGTGTTTCGTTAATCACCTGATTCATATCCGAGAATTCAATATCGTGAACGTTAATCAAATCAATGTAATCAACGTGAAGACGTTCCATGCTCTCATAAACACTTTCAGTTGCTTTCTTTCCTGAATAATCCCATAAGTTTACGCCATCTTTACCGTAACGACCCACCTTTGTAGAAAGGTAATAATCTGAACGGTTCATATCTTTTAAAGCTTTTCCTAACACGGTTTCTGCTTTGTAATGTCCATAATAAGGAGATACATCGATGAAGTTCAATCCGTTTTCTACAGCTGTAAATACAGCTTTGATTCCTTCAGCCTCACGAATATCGTGAAACACTCCACCTAATGACGATGCTCCGAAGCTAAGACTGGAAACTTTCATTCCTGTCTTTCCTATTTCCTTGTAATCCATGGTTTTAATTTTATAAAGATTATTTTGAATCAAAAATAGATGTTTATCAATGATGTAGATATGCTTTCTCCTTAAAAACTAACGCAAAGCTTTGCGTAAAGCAAATATTTAGTAATTTTGAGCCCGATTTAAGTTATTGATCTTTATTCGCATATACGGAAATGAATGCAATGAACAAGAAAAAACATGTGTCACTCAAGCAATTAGCAGCAGAACTGGGAGTCTCTATTTCAACTGTATCAAGAGCTTTAAAGGGAAGTCCTGAAATAAGTAATGCCATGATTGAGCGAGTTAAGGCATTGGCTAAAGAGCTGAATTACCGTCCGAATCCTTTTGCCATCAGCTTATTGAAAGATACCCCGAGAATCATTGGCATTATTATTCCTGATATCGTTACTCATTTCTACTCTTCCATAATCAGCGGAATAGAAGATGTGGCCACACAAAACGGATATTTTGCCATTATCACCTCTTCCTATGAGCAATATGAACGCGAGAAACAATGTGTGGATCATCTTGTGAATACAAGAGTGGAAGGTATCATTGCTTGTTTATCGCAAGAGACAAAGGATTTCAGCCATTTTGAGAATCTGGCCAATGCTAATATCCCAATTGTTTTTTTCGACAGGGTTTGTCTGACGAACCTATTCTCATCCGTGGTTGCTGATAACATTGAATCGGCCAAACAAGTTACCCTCCACTTACTGGAGAACAACTCTAAAAGAATAGGTTTTATAGGAGGAAGCAATCATCTGGATATTGTTAAGCAAAGGAAACATGGTTATCTGGAAGCATTGAGGGAAAAAGGAATTCCCATTGAACGCGAACTGGTGGTCTGTGAAAAAATGACTTATGATGAAGGAAGAGAGGCGGCTCGCAAACTATTATCTCTGCCTAATCCGCCGGATGCGATTGTTGCAATGAACGACGCTCTTGCCTTTGCTGCCATGAAAGAAATAAAGCAACAGCACCTACGAATACCGGAAGACGTTGCTCTAGTTGGTTACACAGATGAGTTGCATGCCTGTTATGTGGAACCCAATCTGACAGCGGTTACTCACCAGACATACAAGATGGGAGAAGCAGCATGTAATCTGCTACTTAATCAACTTAAAGATGGCGGGGAAATAAAACAAGTTATTATTCCCACCCAGCTTCAGATCAGAGATTCTTCTATTAAAATTCAATAAAAGGGTTCTTCGTCACTTTTGGTGGAAGCAAACTGTCTCAAATGCTTATCCAATAAAGGTTCTACATGCTTTTTGATAAGCCATTTATTGAATCTGATAAAAAGCCTGCAAAACGCCATAAATAAAAGATTCTATGTAACATCTACCACCAAAAGTGACAAAGAATAAATAAAAGTCGCGCAGCTCACGCATGTCGCGCAAACAGCTATTAAATTATTAATAACCAACAAAATAAAAATCGCGCGACTTCTGTGTTGAAGCCGCGCGATTGTATAATGGTCACGCACTTGCGGGCGCTTTTTCTGAATTAAATATTAAATCCAGGCATTAACGATCTCTGCCACATACATTTGATGAAAGTCACCGTGTGTATCGTACCATCTTTCAATAAATGCCTGATCGGCAAAGCATTCTTTCTTAATTGTGTCTGAATAAAGCTTTTTGCATTCCAGGGTTAAACGGGATTGTTCAAAGGTAACATTGCCAAGCTCAGTAAAATGAGGAACCAGCCCGGTTTCCTTTACTTTATCAATATCACGCCCGGACTTGCTGCCACAGATTTTATGAATATCTTTATTATCCTTTCCCAGGAAAGAAATGGTGAATAAGTCTTTTTTCTCAATAAACTCAAACGTATATCGTTCGGGACGGATAAATACATAAACTACAGGTTTATTCCAAAGATATCCTATCCCACCCCAACTGGCAGTCATTATGTTAAACTTATCTTTATCTCCTGCTGCTATAAGCATCCATTCATTGGCCATTGTTTCAAAAAAGTTCTCGGTAAGTTTGCTTGGTTCTATTCTTTCCATTCTGGTTCTTATTTAAATGATTCAAATATATATTTTAAAGTTTGCCTTGCAAGACAATGATTAGTAGCCTTTTTAAAAGGAAAATATTTTTAGTTTAGCGCCTAATATTCTATTAATAGCAAACAAAGGGTTCTGATACAAAACTATATTATTTCGTTAAAATAAAAGAGCTCTTCGTAACTTTTGGTGGAAGCAAATAAGCCATTAATTGACTTAGAAAGAGAGTCTGCAAAACACCATAAATAAAGGGTTCAATACAATACCTTCCACAAAAAGTGACGAAGAACCAGTAAAGGTAGTAATATATAAAATAAGGGCAAAGCAAATGCTTATTTCTATTCGTCCTCTTCCTTTTCTTCTTCTTCTTCTTCTTCTTCTTCAATGATTCTTGCAGTCTCAACCTTTTCCAATCGGGCTCTCATCTTTGGCATGGCAGACTGGCGGATGCGCAGAGTCATTACACAATCCATATCGTAAGTCTGGCTCAGAATTTCGGGTTCTTCTTCTTTTACCACCCGCATAATATCATTCATAAAAGGATATTCAAAGGAAACGGTGATGTCTTCGTCTACGGTCTTTTCAATAATAGTGGCATTTGCTATTGATTCTGCGGCAGCAGCTTTATAAGCTACAATCAAGCCACTGGTTCCCAGCTTTATTCCTCCAAAATAGCGAACTACGATAATTAGAATATCAGTTAGTTCATTGGAATTAATTTGTCCGAGAATGGGTTTACCTGCTGTTCCCGACGGTTCTCCATTATCGTTTGCACGAAAATCTTTCCGTTCATGTCCCAGCATGTAGGCATAGCAAACGTGACGGGCATCGTAATATTTCTTTTGGTATTGCTCGATATAGCCTTTTATCTCTTCTACGGTACGCACAGGTATGGCAATAGCTATAAACTTACTCCGCTTTTCAGTATAAATACTTTCAGAAATTTCGGTTATTGTTTTATAAGTATCGTCGTTTACCATAGATTACACAAATATCATGGATTAATAATAAAAAAAGATTCACCACAGATTACCAGATATTGCCATTATCCCAATAGAATAAATGTTGCAATTCACGTAATCTGTGGTGAAAGTATAAATTAGCTCAATTTGTGGATAACCAATCCTGAACGGAGTTTTGGTTCAAACCAAGTTGTTTTAGGAGGCATAATGTTACCACTATCTGCAATATCCATCAATTGTTTCATGGAAACAGGATAAAGCGCAAGTGCTACTTTCATTTCACCACTGTCTACTCTCTTGCTTAATTCGCCCAAGCCACGGATTCCACCAACGAAATCAATACGCTTGTCGGAACGAAGATCCTTGATGCCAAGAACTTCATCCAGAATTAAGTTAGACGAGATGGTTACATCAAGCACACCAATAGGATCATTATCGTTGTAAGTTCCTTGTTTGGCAGTGAGGCTATACCATTTTCCTTCCAGATAAATGGAGAAATTATGCAATGACTGAGGTTTATAAATCTCTGCTCCCTTTTCTTCTACAATGAAGTTCTTTTCTAGTGCAGCAAGGAAAGCCTGTGGAGTCAATCCATTAAGATCTTTCACCACACGGTTATAATCAATAATAGTCAGTTGATTTGCAGGGAAACAAACAGCCATAAAGAAGTTATATTCTTCATCTCCTTTGTGATTAGGATTCTGTTTAGCTTTCTCGGCACCTACTAAGGCAGCAGCAGCCGAACGATGGTGACCATCGGCAATATACAAAGAAGGCATTGCTGCAAATTGCTTTGTAATAGTTGCAATGTCAGCATCTTCATCAATTATCCAGAACTGATGACCAAAGCCATCTCCGGGAGCAATAAATTCATTAACTGGCTTGTTTGCAGTATACTTCTTTACAATAGTATCTAATTCGGCATTATCAGGATAAGCAAAGAACACTGGTTCAATGTTTGCATTATTCACGCGAACATGTTTCATTCGGTCTTCTTCCTTATCGCGGCGGGTAAGCTCGTGCTTCTTGATATCTCCGTTCATATAATCGGAAACAGAAGCACATACAACCAAACCATATTGAGTTTTGCCGTTCATTATTTGCGCATAGACATAATATTGTTCTTTATCATCCTGCACTAACCAGCCGTTATTCTGAAATTTCTTGAAGTTTTCAGCTGCTTTTAAATAGACTTTCTCATCGTGTTCATCTGTTCCTACCGGGAAATCAATTTCCGGCTTAATGATGTGATACAATGATTTCTCATTACCGGCAGCTTCCTCACGAGCTTCTGCTGAGTTTAGCACGTCGTAAGGACGAGAAGCAACTTCTTCAACTAATTTTTGTGGAGGACGAATGCCTTTAAAAGGTTTTATTATTGCCATAAATTAAATCTTATAAGGGTTTTTCTTCTTAACAGCACACCAGCACATATAGATAAAACCTGCAAGGATAAAAACAATAGAAAGGCCTTCGCAGAATCCTTTGGCAAAATCGGACAGACTATCTCTAAAAATACTGCTCAGAGAAAAAGTAAGCAACCCTATTGAGTAACATACCAATATTACGTATGAAAATATCTTTTTGCGCATGGTAGGTTAGAATTATTATCTATTTATTTACTTTGAATTTGTCACAACCATCCTTCAGGAAACCTACAATCTGTTTAGCAGCTGCAATACCCGCGTTGATGTTTGCTTCAGCAGTCTGAGCACCCATCTTCTTAGGAGTAGAGAAATAACGTGTAGCAAACTTCTCAGCCAGTTCAGCATTTGCAGCAGGCATAATATCGGTTACATATTTAAAGTCGGCACGGTCTTCCATCAATTTAATAAGTTCAGCTTCATTGATAACTTCTTTGCGGGCAGTATTTACAAGCATAGCTCCTTTTGGCATCTTATTAAGAAGTGCATAGTTGATGGAGTTCTTTGTTTCTGCTGTTGCAGGGATGTGAAGAGAAACCACATCGCAAGTAGCATAAAGTTCTTCGGCTGAGTCTACAGCTTTAGCGCCATCACTTTCAATTACTTCTTTTGGGCAGAAAGCATCATAAGCATATATTTCCATTCCAAAACCTCTGGCAACACGAGCCACATTACGACCTACATTACCATAAGCATGAATACCTAGTTTCTTTCCCATAAGTTCGGAGCCTGAAGTTCCGTTATAGAAGTTACGAACAGCAAACACCATCAAGCCAAGAGCCAATTCAGCTACAGCATTGGAATTCTGTCCCGGAGTGTTCATAACACAAACGCCATGAGCAGTAGCAGCGTCAAGGTCTACATTGTCATAGCCTGCACCTGCGCGAACTACGATTTTTAGTTCCTTAGCAGCATCTAATACTTCCGCATCAATAATATCACTACGAATAATGATAGCGTTAGCATCCTTTACGGCATCAAGTAATTGTTTCTTTTCTGTGTACTTTTCTAGTAAGGCCAGTTCATAGCCTGCAGCTTCAATCTCTTTACGAATTCCGTCTACAGCAACTTTAGCAAACGGTTTGTCTGTTGCGATTAATACTTTCATAGTCTTATGTATTTAAAAGTTCACCACAGAGAACGCAGATTTCACAGACTTTGAATAATCTGTGAAATCGGCGCAATCTGTGGTGATTAGTTTTTTATATTAATGTAGTTTTTCAAAATCCTGCATGCAAGCAACCAAAGCTTCAACGCTTTCTTTTGGTAATGCATTATAGCAAGAAGCACGGAAACCGCCTACTGAACGGTGTCCCTTGATACCTACCATACCTTTTTCTGTAGCAAACTTCATGAAGTCGGCTTCCAGATCCTTGTATTCTTCTTTCATTACGAAGCAGATGTTCATCAATGAACGGTCTTCTTTGTTAGCTGTTCCAACAAATAATTTGTTACGGTCTATTTCACCATATAACAAATCTGCTTTTTCAATAGCTCTTCTTTCCATCTCTTTAACACCACCCTGAGCTTTAATCCAGCGAAGAGTTTCAAGCGCTGCATAAATAGGAACTACAGGAGGAGTATTAAACATAGAACCGTTATCAATATGAGTCTGGTAGCTAAGCATTGTAGGAATATAACGGGAAACTTTACCCAGAGAGTCATTCTTTACAATAACGAAAGTAAGTCCTGCAGGAGCAAGATTCTTTTGTGCTCCACCATAAATCATAGCATATTTTGAAACATCCATAGGACGAGAGAAGATATCTGAAGATGCATCTGCAATCAATGGAACAGGAGAATCAATATCTGTACGGATTTCAGTACCATAGATTGTATTATTCGTTGTAATGTGGAAATAATCCGCATCAGCAGGAATAGTATAACCCTTAGGAATAAATGTATAATTAGCGTCAGCTGAAGATGCAACTTCAACTACTTCACCAAATGCTTTTGCCTCTTTTAATGCTTTCTTAGCCCAAACACCAGTGTTCAAATAAGCAGCTTTTTTCTCTAAGTAGTTATAAGGAATCATACAAAATTCCAAACTAGCACCACCACCAAGGAAAAGGACCGAATAGCCTTCGGGTATATTTAAAAGTTCTTTAAACAGTGCTACAGCTTCATCAACAACTGGCTGAAAATCTTTTGCACGATGACTTATTTCCATTAAAGAAAGTCCCGAGCCATTGAAGTCTAAAATAGCTTTCGCAGTATTTTCTATTG
The DNA here is from genome assembly GCA_963667395.2 of Bacteroidaceae bacterium. Taxonomy (GTDB): domain Bacteria; phylum Bacteroidota; class Bacteroidia; order Bacteroidales; family Bacteroidaceae; genus Bacteroides. Next base: position 786,572 of record CAXXJL010000001.1, on the reverse strand, counting down.
TTGATTGTGGAAGAATGGAAGGTCCTGCATTAAAATTATGCTTTTTCATTTGAAGTTTGTTTTGATTATACAATATTATAACTTGAATTTTAAGACCTTGCGAAATTACTATTTTTTTTTGGGGGAGCAAACGTTTTAATATAAAAATATAGTATCTATAGCCCTTTTTACTTTCTATTTATTCGCTTCAGCATACTTGTACCTACATTTTGTTATCTAAATTACTTTATCCGTCTGGAATGAACAATTACACGTAGGAATTCGTTTTCTAATAAGAAAGGAGGCAAAATATGAAAATAACAATGAACTTTATAGCATCGGTAGCGTTGATCTATCTGACCATCATTTTTATGCCCGGAATAGAATCAGGAGGATTTTGGAATGCAGCTTTCATAGCTCTTCTATTAGGAATCTTTAATATTTTAGTAAGACCGGGGCTTCAAATGCTATCTGTTATTCCCACCCTGCTAACTATCTTACTGTTTTTATTAGTGGCTAATGGAGCTATACTTATTATGGCGGACTGGTTAATGGATAGTTTTAAGGTAGCGAGTTTTGGCACTGCCGTTATGTTCAGCTTTATAATTTGCGCCATTAACTGGGTATTGCACAGGCTATTTAGAGAAACAAAAAAAACTAAACGGAACAAAAGATAGCCCTTGTACAAAACAATTCATTCTTCTGTACAAAAGAATGAATTGTTTTGTACAGAAGAATGCAATCTTTTGTACAAGATAAAATAAATGTCTCCAGAGGAAATTAATCTGCCTCCTCAATCTTTGTTTTCATTCCCTTTATCTTTTCTCCTTGAATAAGGTTAAGGGTTTGATTCAGTTTTGAGCGTCGGATGGCAACGAAGGCGAAATGTTCTTTTACATCTATCTGACCTATATCATCTTTCCCTAGTTTACCTTTCTTGAAAAGGAAGCCAACAATATCAATCTTGTTCACTTTATCCTTCTTCCCTTTACCTATATATAAGGTAACCCAAAGTGGCTGGGCAGGACGATTTGTTTTTGCAGGCAAGTTAAATATCTCCGGTTCTTCCGTTACGTATGCCGGCAGGTTTTCATCTTCATTGAGAATAATGTATGAAGTTCCTTCTGCATCCCAGCGGGCAGTTCTACCATTACGATGGGTAAAGGCATCCTCATTAATAGGTATATGATAATGGATGATGTTCTCTATCTCGGGAATATCCAATCCACGGGAAGCTAAATCTGTAGAGACAAACACATGACAACTGCCATTGCGGAACTTATATAAAGCACGTTCGCGGTCGGGTTGTTCCATTCCTCCGTGAAAAAATTCATTGTAGAGCCCTTTTGAAGCCAAATAATCACTAACCCTTTCCACTGCATCCCTATGATTACAGAATACTATTGTGGAACTGCTGCCCATGGTGCAAAGCAAGCGGAAAAGAGTTTCCACTTTATCCTTATCCGGCGAAAGCACTTTCATTAGTTTCAAACGAACATCTTCTTCATCCTGCACCAGGTAATCGAGTCTGATTGTTTCATTTAACCCCGTAAAAGCAGGAATTTCTTCAGCATCAGTGGCCGATAGAAGTATGCGTTTCTTTAATCCCGGCAGTTGAGCAATGATTTCCGACATTTCGTCCTGAAAACCATATTCCAGAGACTTATCAAACTCATCAATCACCAATGTATGAATAGTATCAGGCATAAAATTGCCCTTATTCAAATGGTCATTGATACGTCCGGGAGTACCTATGATAATTGCAGGATGGTTGCCTAGAATGCTCTTCTTTTCATCCGATATAGGGTGCCCTCCATAGCAGCAGCAAGTTTTAAAAGAGGTGTTCATTGATTTGAATACCGATTCAATCTGCAATGCCAGTTCACGTGAGGGAACCAGCACCAGACTCTGGATTGTATTCTCTTCCGGTTTAAGTTCTTGTAGCAAAGGAAGCAAAAAAGCCAATGTTTTACCCGATCCCGTTGGAGAGAGTAAAACAACATCCTTCCCCTGGCTGTTAGCCCTTATGGAGGCTTCCTGCATTGGGTTCAGATTTTCTATCTTTAAACTCTTAAGAGCCTGTTCTATTTGTTCTTGTTTTATATTCATGCTACAAAAATACGCTAAATATTAAAAAGAAGAGGTATGTACTTTCATAAAACACTATAATATAAGAGATTTTCACGAAATATACCTCAAAATATCTGGTATATCAACATTAATGCTTACGCCTTTGCAGCTCAAACTCATAAATCATCCTGCCTAACCTAGCCATAAATGGCTGACCTATATCCTTATAATGATAGTTTGCCGGAGTTATTTTACCATCACAAGTATTTATTACGACAGAAAGCATAAACTCTACTCCGGTTTCAGGGTTTACAAAGTAGGCCACATCAGACAAGGTACCATGAGACTCTCCTACCATATTATGAATCTCTAATCCCGATAGATTTGGTATCATTGAATTTTGCCCGTAATAAAGATACTTTTTCAGATGAACAGGGTATTTGCGGCTATTCTTCTTAAATGGAGGAAACTCGCTCTCATTAGGAGCCATAGCTGTGTATTTGTATAACAACTTGTAATCCTCGTCCGTTAAATTAAAGCGTTTCTTTTGCGGTGCAACCTCTTTAAAGAAAGCATAAAGCATCAGGTCATTAATATCCTGAAGCGGCATATTATTGAAATACAGAAAGTCTTTTCCTCCTTTTTGAACCATTCCCAAAGGATTAGTAAGCTGAACAGGATTGGTAGCAGATGGCTGATTATATATGAGCGAATCTTTATTATCATAAAAGCAAACCACCGGGGTGGCACGGTTCTGCTCCCGGGTACATGCATCAAAACGAAGCATTATTCGGGTAGAATCATATCCCATTTCAGCCAAACGCTTATTTATATACTCCTGTCCCAGGAAATCATACATCCGGTTATAGGCATTGTTATCGCTTACCAAAATCATCTCCTTGATGTAATTTGCCACACGAGGCGTTTTATCGGGTGCCAGATAATCAGTCAGCACACGTGGCGAGCAATCAGAGTTTCCTGAAAAAGCAACCTTATTGTATATAGTAACCCCATAAGCAGGGGTCAGATTATTAATTTTTTCCATTCCCAGAAGAATCAATGGCCATTTAACCAGACTAGCCGGATTAAAGAATCTTTTGCTATCCAGTTGATAATCGTATTGAGTAAAATGAGGCACATTTAAACTATCACGATTTATTTGAGTATATATAATCTGTATTTCATATTTTTCCGCATTATCAAGATAGGGTTTAAAGAATACATCTTTGTTCATCAGATTGCACAAAAAAGTATGATCGCCTACCTTACGAGTCTGAGCCAGGCAACAAAGAATATTTAAAAACAAAATAAATATTGCGAGTAAAGCTTTGATTTTTAGCATGGTTCTAATCAATTTTACGGGCAAATCTAAGGATTTATTTGGGAATTTGCTTATTTGAAAACACATTTTATACAATAAGTCTTTCATTTTGCAGCAAGATTTCATACCTTTGCGCACAAATTAATATAAAGGTAATTCAATTACAAAAATGAGCGAAAAAGCACCTTTTATGGTATTTTCTGGAACTAACACCAGATACCTAGCAGAGAAGATTTGCGAAAGCCTAAACTGTCCTCTCGGAAATATGAATATCACCCACTTTGCTGATGGGGAATTTTCAGTATCTTACGAAGAATCAATCAGAGGTTCACATGTTTTCCTAGTACAATCTACCTTCCCTAACTCAGACAATTTAATGGAACTCTTACTTATGATTGATGCAGCCAAACGCGCGTCAGCCAAAAGTATCGTAGCAGTTATCCCTTATTTCGGATGGGCTCGCCAAGATAGAAAAGATAAACCACGCGTAGCAATTGGAGCTAAACTAGTAGCCGATTTATTAACAGTAGCTGGCATTAACCGCCTTATCACCATGGATTTGCATGCAGACCAGATTCAAGGCTTCTTTAATGTGCCAGTAGATCACTTGTATGCATCAGCAGTCTTTTTACCATACATTGAGTCTTTAAATCTTGACGAATTAGTAATCGCAACTCCAGATGTTGGCGGTTCTAAAAGAGCCAGCTCCTATTCTAAGTATTTAGGTGTTCCATTGGTTCTTTGCAATAAGTCGCGCATTAAAGCTAACGAAGTTGCATCTATGCAAATTATCGGAGATGTAAAAGGTAAGAATGTTATTTTAATAGATGACATCGTTGATACAGCCGGTACTATTACAAAAGCCGCCGATATTATGCTGGAAGCCGGTGCTATTTCAGTTCGTGCTATTGCAAGCCACTGTGTTATGTCGGGCCCTGCAACGGATCGCGTAAAAGAATCCGCCCTTACTGAAATGACTTTCACAAACAGTATTCCTTATTGTAAAGGTTGCGTAAAAGTAAAACAATTATCTATTGCCGATATGTTTGCCAACACAATCCGTAGAGTATACAACAACGAATCAATCAGTTCACAATATATTATTTAATATATTACCCCCCAATAAGTTAATATGCCGATGTGGAGATAATAAGATATCAACACACCGGCATATTTTTTATTTCGCCGAAAACACCTTTAAGGATTATTTCTGTTCTACATTATCAATTACACCAAATTTGTAAGATCCGCGTCTGGTTATATTTCCGTTATTATCAAATTCCACAAAAGGGCCATCTTTCTTTCCTTGTCTGAAAAAACCTTCAAAGCGGCTGCCATCTTTATCTTCCTGCACTCCCGATCCTTCTTCCATCCCGTTAACAAATCCACCTTTGTATTTAGTTCCGTTTTTCAGGATAAGTACACCTTGCCCGTTATAAATATTATTTTTCCAGTCACCTTCATAACGATCTCCCGTTCCCCAGGTATAAGCACCTCTTCCATTTCTTTGGTTGTTCATCCATTGACCGGTATATACTGCACCGTTGCTCCAGGTAAAAGTTCCCTGCCCGTGTTGCATTCCTTCTTTAAAGTCGCCTTCATACTTATCACCGTTAGCCAAAACAAACAAACCTCTTCCGGTACGCTGACCTTTTAAATAATCGCCTTCGTATTTCTCTCCGGTATGAAAATAGTAAGTACCGCGCCCATCTTGAATGTCATTCACCCAATCGCCTGAATATTTATCTCCTGTAGGATAAGAATAAGTTCCTTTTCCCCAACGTACATTGTCTTTCCAGTCGCCTTCATAGCTTGATTTATCTTCCCATACCAAAACACCTTTACCGTTTTTCTTATCGGCTTTCCAGTCACCTTCGTATTTTGCTCCGTTTTTCCAGCTATAAGTACCTTTACCGTCTCGCTTGTCATTAGCCCAATTTCCGGTATATACATCTCCGTTGTAGTAATACATTGTACCCGTTCCTTGTTGATAGTCGGTGTACCACATTCCTTCGTACCTGTTATTGTTCATGAAATAATAAGTACCTTTGCCGTGTTGCTGATCCTGAAACCATTGTCCTTCGTACTTTTCACCATCAACAAAAGAATAAACGCCAAAACCTTCCCGTTTGCCATTTACATATTCGCCATCATACACATCACCATTTTTAAAGATTGTTTTTCCTTTGCCGTTAGGCTTACCTTTTTGAAGTTCACCTGTATAGTCTGAACCATCTTTAAAAGTATAATTGCCTATTTTTAGTTCCGTTGAAGGAGCAAAAGATTCTTTAATTTTAGAGAAGAAACCACCAATACCCTGAGCTTGAGAATAAGTAGCCACAGAGAAAAATAAAAAGAATATATAGATATATTTTCGCATAGTAGAAAGATATTTATAAACACATATGAGGCAAAAGTAACAATAATCTATGAAAAGACTTCATTTATTAGGTTTTGTTATAGATTTAGATACTTTTACCTGCAACAACCTCAATCATTTTTTCTTGATCAAAATACTTTTGAGCCAGAGTTCTAAGTTCCTCGGACGTTACATTTTGTACCGCTTTAAGTGATTCTTCAAAATAAGAATCAGAGAGGTGTGACGTCTGAATAAACATCCAGGCATCAGATAGTGAGAAGGGACCTTCATAACTGCGACACATTTCTCCCAACATGTAATTCCTAACCATATTCAGTTCTGATTCCGGAACTAAATCTGTTTGCAATACACTCATTTCAGAATAAACCTCTTTGATAATATCTTCAACGTATTCATTTGCTGCTTCAGTGGAAACCATAAAAACCCCTGCATCCGGATAAGAAGCTATTCCGGCAGAAATACCGTAAGTATAACCCTTATCTTCACGAATGTTCGACATTAACCGGCTTCCAAAATAACCTCCGAAGATTGTGATTAAGACTCTCATCTTAAAATAATCGGGATGAGTTCTTTGAATCATCACCTTCCCAATTTTCAAGGAACTTTGCATAGCCGAGGCTTGTTCTGTGAATATACGTTTCAAAGATGTTGAGTTAATTTGGGCAGCAGACATGGATACTTCATGCTCAATCTGTCCCCATGAATCATTACCAAATGTGCTCTCAAGCAATTTCAGAATATCTTCTGTAACTTTGCCGGCAACGTAAATACTGCAATTGCCCGAATGGTAATATTGATCATAGAATTCTTTTAAGCATGCTGCTGTAACCTGATCATAATCTGTAGCAGTTGCAAAACATCCACAAGGATGCTGGTCACCAAAAACAGAAGAGGCAAAGCTTTTCTGTGCCAGATATTCAACCTTTGTACTATTAATCAGAAACTGCTGCTTGTTAGCTTCAGCAACTGTCTTCAGCTCTTTTTCCGGAAAGATTGGCTCTTTTACAATGGATTCAACAATTTCCAATGTGCTGGCAAAATACTTATTCAGGGAATAAAGGGTTATGTACGAATATTCCATAGATGTGGAAAGCTCCAGCCATGCTCCATAATAGTCTAGCCTTTCTGCAATTTCCGCCGAAGTAAATCGTTTGGTTCCCTCCCTAAGCATCCGATTGACAAAAAGAGTTTGTAATTGCTGAGTTTGATGCCATTTACCTGCACCGATAAGAATATCCACCCTAACTACATCCTGACTGCCAGCCTCTATAACATTTAAAGGTATACCGTTGGGCATAATTTTCCTCTGGGGAAGAGCAATAGAAATATTTTCCATTGCTTTAATTTCTGGTTGAACCTTTCTATTCAGCATATTGATTCTTTAAAAATGATTCAGCTTTAATTAGATCCTCAGGTGTGTCAATTCCAATGGTTTCCACATCGGTAATTCCTACTTTGATGGTATATCCATTTTCCAGCCAACGAAGTTGTTCCAGAGATTCCGCTACTTCAAGCGATGATTGTGGCAAGGCTGTAATTTCCTTAAGAACTTCTGCACGATAAGCGTACAAGCCAATATGTTTATAATATGTATGTTGCTTCAGCCAGTCTTTTTTATCACTATTTCTAGTGAATGGAATAATTGAACGGCTAAAATAAAGCGCGTTCCAATTTCTATTCACAACAACTTTTGGTGAATTCACATTCTCCAAAGCTTCAAAAGAATCGCTTACAGTAAATGGCTTGACTAATGTTGCTATATGAGTCGTTGCATCATCAAAGCAAGCTTTTATAGACTCTAATTGAGATGGTTGAATAAATGGTTCATCTCCCTGAATATTTACCACAACATCGTATCCTGTTCCTATTTTAGTGAAAGCTTCATAGCAGCGATCAGTTCCGCTTTTATGCAATTCGGATGTCATAACGACTTTCCCGCCAAAAGCTTTCACAGCTTTTTCAATTCGTTCGTCGTCAGTAGCAACATAAGCTTCATCCAAACTATCGCGTACTTGTTCGTAAACCCTTTGAATAACAGTTTTCCCGCCCAACATGGCTAAAGGTTTGCCCGGAAAGCGTGTGGAAGCATATCTTGCCGGTATTATTCCAATATATTTCATTATGATATTTTTATGATTCAATAAAAGTTTCAAAAATACAAAAATATTTGGTAATACCCGCTTTTTACCGTTAATTTGTCGCCAAAAAGAAAGTAATGGAACAACACATTTGCCTTATTTCTATTGGCTCGAACACAAATAGAATTACTAATATTAAACTGGCAAAGGAGCAATTATCAGTTCATTTTCCAGGCATAAGCTTTGGATCAGAGCAAGATACTATCCCTGTTGGCATGCATAATTCTGCCCATTTCATAAATCAGCTGGCAAAGGCTTCCACCTCACTATCCATTGAAGAAGTAAAAAGCATTTTCAAACAAATAGAAGCTCAGGCAGGGCGTCTTCCAGAGGATAAAAAGAACGAGATAGTAAAGCTGGACATAGATTTGCTGATGTATGATTCACTGGTCCTTAAGAAAAGTGACTTGGATAGAGATTTCATTATTGAGGGATTGAAGGAATTCGGATTATAAAGAGTTATATATAAACAAAAAGCTCCCTCACTGTCTGCATAAACAATGAGGGAGCTCTTATATTATAGTTTCTTTACTCTGAAAAAAGACTATCCATACCTCCCGAAGGTTCAGATGCTATGGAATCGGTGCCACAAACATTCTGACTGGCATAAGGAAATACGTCAGATTCAGAATATCCCAAGGATTTATCTGCATAAACTTTTTTCATATAAATGCCCCAGATAGGAAGTGCCATAGCTGCTCCCTGTCCATAAAACATTGTATCAAAGTGAATATCACGATCTTCACCTCCTACCCAACATCCGGTTACCAGTTTTGGAGTAAATCCTACGAACCAACCATCAGAGTTACGCTGAGTAGTTCCGGTTTTCCCACCTACATCTGCTTTTGTATAACGGCGAACCCTACCTCCGGTACCTTCATTGATTACCGCACGAAGCATGTTCAGCATTTTAGCAGCACTGGAAGCGCTGATTACTTCATCCATCTGAGGATGGAATGTGGCAATCACATTACCTTCACTATCTTCAATCTTTGTAACAAACATTGGATCGCAGCGAAGCCCGTTATTCACAAATGCAGTATAAGCACTCACCATTTCTCCTACTGATATTTCACAAGGTCCTAAACAAAGAGAAGGACTGGCAACAATATTACGATTCTTCACACCAAACCGATGTATCAAACGTACCAGTGAAGAGGCATTCAGTCGACTCATGAGGTAAGCCGAGATCCAGTTGTTTGAATTTGCAAGACCCCATTTCAGAGTAACCATTTCTCCATATCTTGCACGTGAAGAATTACGAGGGCTCCAGGCTTCTCCTGTACCGGTAATTAGAGTTTGCTCTACATTGCGGGTTACATCACATGGCGTAAATCCATTTTCCATGGCAAGAGCATAAAGGAATGGCTTAATTGTTGAACCCACCTGACGGCGTCCTATCTGTGCCATGTCATATTGGAAGAAAGCATAATTGGGTCCGCCAACATAAGCCTTCACAGCTCCCGAAGTTGGATCCATTGACATAAATCCGGTTCTCAGAAAATACTTATAGTATCTTATAGAGTCCATTGGAGTCATCACTGTATCTTTCACCCCGTGCCAGGTAAATACAGACATTTGCTCTGGAGTTTTAAATGCTTTTAATATCTCACTCTCAGAATATCCGGCATTTTTCATCGTATTGTAACGCTCAGACTGTCTCATTGACTTCATTAAAATATCTTTTACCTGCTCTTTGGTCAATTGACTGGTATATGGAGCAGTACTTCTACCTTTCTTTTCTTTGAAGAAAAGAGGTTGCAGATAATGTCCCACATGTTCTTCCACAGCTTCTTCGGCATATTGCTGCATATGCGAATCAATAGTGGTGTATATCTTCAAACCATCTGTATAGATATTATAATTGGTTCCGTCTTTCTTCTTGTTCTTAGAACACCATCCATAAAGCGGATCATGTTCCCATGCCAGGGAATCTTCGTAGAACCTTTGAGATTGCCATGAAGCGTAATCCTCTCTGTGAGGTTCTTTAGCTGTCATCATCATGCGAAGATATTCACGGAAATAGGTTGCCAGACCCTCTTTGTGATCTACACGATGGAAGTTTAGTCTCAAAGGAATATCCATCAATGAATCTCTCTCTTCTTCTGTAATATAATCCGCTTTCCGCATCTGATCTAATACGACATTACGACGTTTTTCAACCAGATCTCTGCGACGAACGGGATTATACAATGAGGAGTTTTTACACATACCTACCAAAGTCGCGGCTTCCTCAATCTTTAAATCAGCAGGTTCTTTTGAGAAATAAGTATAAGAAGCGGTTTTAATACCAACCGCATTATTACCAAAATCGTACTTATTAAAATACATTGTAAGAAGCTCTTCCTTCGTATAATAGCGTTCCAGTTTTACTGCGATCACCCATTCTATAGGCTTTTGGAACAAACGTTCCATAAAGTTACCCGCGCCAGGAGAATAAAGTTGCTTGGAAAGCTGCTGAGTAATAGTACTACCTCCTCCGGCATTCTTTTGGAAAAGCAATCCTCGTTTTACTATAGCACGTGCAAGCGCGCGAATATCAATACCGGAATGGTCCTCAAAACGAACATCTTCCGTGGCAATCAGCGCATTAACTAAGGATTTAGACATATCCTTATAACCTACATATACGCGGTTTTCCTTACTTAAAGACCAAGTTCCAAGAGTTTTACCATCGCTTGACAGAATTTCTGTGGCAAATTTATAATTAGGATTTTCTAATTCTTCCACATCGGGCATATAACCTATCCATCCCCATGCTATAAAACAAAAGAGAACTGCACATAAAGCTATAAAAGCTCCGAACGCTATCCACAGCCATCGGACCAACCCTTTTATAGATCTGGGAGTACCTTTTACTTCAACTTGATTCATATTTTCTATTTCTTAGTTTGCCGCAAAATTATAATAAATCTTTTAATTAAAAGAACTTTCTAATAATCATTTTTTTCCATACCTTTACGCTCCGTATTGTACATTCAATGATAAATAGATAAGAATATGGAAAATAGAAGTTTAGTAACTATCGCCGAGCACTCCAAAGAAAAGATTCTCTACCTTCTGGAGATGGCAAAACAGTTCGAAAACAATCCAAACCGAAAAATCCTTGACGAAAAAGTAGTGGCAACTCTTTTTTTTGAACCTTCAACCCGTACCCGGTTGAGTTTTGAAACAGCTGTAAACCGACTTGGAGGACGAATTATTGGTTTCTCTGATGCATCAACAACAAGCTCATCAAAAGGGGAAACTTTAAAAGACACTATTATGATGGTTAGTAATTATGCAGATCTGATCATTATGCGCCATTATTTAGAAGGTGCTGCAAGATATGCAAGCGAGATAGCCCCTATACCTATTATTAATGCGGGCGATGGAGCCAATCAGCATCCTTCACAAACCATGCTTGATCTCTACTCCATTCAAAAAACTCAGGGTACGCTTGAAAACCTGAACATATTCCTTGTAGGCGACTTAAAATATGGACGCACCGTTCACTCATTGATTATGGCTATGCGTCATTTCAATCCTACATTTCATTTCATTGCTCCGGATGAATTAAAAATGCCCGAAGAATATAAACTTTACTGCGAGCAGAACAACATAAAATATGTAGAACATACGGATTTCAATGAAGAAATCATTGCTGAAGCCGATATTTTATATATGACACGCGTACAACGTGAGCGCTTCACTGATTTGATGGAATATGAACGCGTAAAGAACGTCTATATTTTAAAGAATAGCATGCTGGAGCACACTCGCCCTAATCTTCGTATTCTTCATCCGCTTCCACGTGTAAACGAGATTGCATATGATGTTGATGACAACGAAAAAGCTTATTATTTCCAACAAGCCCGTAACGGACTATTTGCCCGTCAGGCTATTATTTGTGATGTACTAGGAATCACTTTAGACGATATAAAGGAATAACCACACATCATATAATTATTTATTTTCATTATTAATCAATCATTTAATTCAATGAGCGAAATTAGACAAGAGCTACAGGTTGCTGCTCTGAAGAACGGCACTGTAATAGATCATATACCATCAGAGAAACTCTTTACCGTTGTTTCTTTGCTTGGACTGGAACGGATGGATTGCAACATCACAATTGGTTTTAACCTGGATAGCAAAAAGCTGGGAAAGAAAGGAATTATTAAAATTGCAGATAAATTCTTCGATGATGAAGAAATTAACCGCATTTCCGTTGTTGCACCACATGTAAAACTTAACATTATCCGCGAATATGAAGTTGTGGAGAAGAAAGAAGTTAACATGCCCGATGAATTAAAAGGAATTGTAAAATGCGCTAATCCCAAATGCATTACAAATAATGAACCAATGCCCACACTTTTCCATGTGATTGATAAGGAGAATTGTGCTCTCAAGTGTCACTATTGCGAGAAAGAGTTAAAAAAGGAAGATATTGTAATTTTGCAACGTAGAATTTTATAATGAAACAAGACTGGAAACCGGGAACAATGATTTATCCGCTACCTGCGGTATTGGTTAGTTGTGGTTGCGAGGAAAGTGAATATAACATTATAACCGTAGCATGGGTGGGAACTATTTGTACGAACCCTCCAATGTGCTATATTTCTGTTCGTCCGGAACGTCACTCCTATCCCATTCTGAAAAAAAACATGGAATTCGTAATCAATCTCACTACTAAGGATATGGCATTCGCCACAGACTGGTGCGGCGTACGTTCCGGGAAAAAATTCAATAAATTTTCCGAGATGCATCTCACCCCAGGCAAGGCATCTGTAGTGAATGCTCCCATCATTGAAGAATCTCCTCTTTGTATAGAATGCCGGATAAAAGAAATTATTTCATTGGGTTCGCATGATATGTTTATAGCCGACGTTGTAAATGTAAAAGCAGACGAAAAGTATATGAATACAAAAACCGGGAAGTTCGAATTTTCAAAAAGTAATCCTCTGGTATACGTACATGGTGACTATTTTGACTTGGGCGAAAAAATAGGTAAATTTGGATGGTCGGTCGAGAAAAAGAAATAAACATGAAGCAAACTATCCTACTTTTATTAATTATTGGATGCAGCCTTTCCTTGTTTGCACAGGAAAAGCCAAAAAGTACCTATGAGAAGAAAGTCAATTTCGGAATAAAAGGAGGCTTTAATGCGGCTATGTACTTTGTTGATGAGTTTAAGATAAAAGACATTACAATCAACGAAATTCAAAACAACTATAAAGTAGGCTACTTTGGAGGACTATTCCTAAGGGTAAATATGAAAAAACATTTCATTGAACCCGAAATTTCCTATCATGTGAGCAAATGCGAAATATCTTTTGATAAAATGGGTTCTCAACATCCTGATATTGAACCAGACTATGCGAGCATTAATTCGACTATTCATACCATTGAAATTCCAGTGCTCTACGGATACAATTTTGTTAAAAATGGACCATATGGTATGGCGTTCTTTGTTGGGCCCAAGATAAAGTATGTATGGGACAAGAAGAGTAAGCTGGAATTCACTAATTTTGATCAGAAAGGAATAAAAGAAGAATTGTATCCGTTTAACGTTAATGTAGTGGCCGGCGTTGGAGTAAATATTTCAAATATATTCTTTGATTTTCGTTATGAAGTTGGATTAAATAATATTTCTAAATCAGTTACATACATTGAATCTAACGCAGATGGATCAGAAGAAGTAGCTAATATGATCTTCAAAAGAAGAAGTAATTTACTCAGTTTTTCACTGGGTGTAATCTTTTAATCTTTTATTTTTTCCCTTTATTCACTTTTAAATTCCCTTTTTTTTGGTTACTTTTGTGCGCTTAATAAAGAATCTCGAGTAAAACACTTATTATCATCATACTTAGAATGAAAAGAGACGATTTAATTTTCGACATTATCGAAAAAGAGCATCAAAGACAGCTCAAAGGCATCGAGCTTATTGCATCTGAAAATTTTGTGAGTGACCAAGTAATGCAAGCCATGGGGTCTTGCCTTACAAACAAGTATGCGGAAGGTTATCCCGGCAAACGTTATTATGGCGGTTGCGAGGTAGTTGACCAAAGTGAACAACTGGCCATTGACAGACTAAAAGAAATCTTTGGAGCAGAATGGGCTAATGTTCAGCCACACTCCGGAGCACAGGCTAACGCAGCTGTATTCCTTGCTGTATTGAATCCTGGAGACAAGTTCATGGGATTAAATCTGGCACACGGTGGTCACCTTTCTCACGGTTCATTAGTTAACACTTCAGGTATTATTTATACTCCTTGCGAATATAATGTAAAAGAAGAAACTGGTCGCGTTGACTATGATCAAATGGAAGAAGTAGCACTTCGCGAACAACCTAAAATGATTATCGGTGGTGGTTCAGCTTATTCACGTGAATGGGATTACAAACGCATGCGTGAAATTGCCGACAAGGTTGGAGCAATCTTAATGATAGACATGGCTCACCCTGCTGGTCTTATAGCTGCCGGTTTATTGGAAAACCCTTTAAAATGGGCTCACATTGTTACTTCTACTACACACAAAACTCTTCGTGGTCCACGTGGTGGTGTTATCCTGATGGGAGAAGATTTCCCAAATCCATGGGGTAAGAAAACTCCGAAGGGAGAAATCAAGATGATGTCTCAGTTACTTGATTCTGCCGTATTCCCTGGTGTACAAGGCGGTCCGCTGGAACACGTAATTGCTGCTAAAGCTGTTGCTTTCGGCGAATGCTTGCAACCAGAATATAAGGAATACCAAAAACAAGTTCAGAAAAATGCTGCTGTATTAGCACAAGCTTTAATTGACAGAGGTTTCACTATCATCTCCGGAGGTACGGATAATCACTCTATGTTAGTAGACTTGCGCAGCAAATACCCGGATTTAACTGGTAAAGTTGCTGAAAAAGCATTAGTTTCTGCCGATATTACAGCAAACAAGAACATGGTTCCATTCGACTCACGTTCTGCATTCCAAACTTCAGGTATCCGCTTAGGAACTCCTGCAATCACAACTCGTGGTGCTAAGGAAGACTTAATGCTGGAAATTGCTGAAATGATTGAAACAGTTCTTTCTAATATCGACAACGAAGCTGTTATCACTTCAGTTCGTGAGAGAGTAAACAAGACAATGGAAAAATATCCATTATTTGCTTATTAATTGAATTATTCAATAGATTATAAAGAAAGGACGTCAAGCATTTGGCGTCCTTTTCCATTTGAATCTCCCAACACGAACCAGAATACAAGTTCTGAGAATATATTGGTAATGCTATACGTTTACCTAACCTAAAAGAGCAAAGAATCGGTTCTTAATCAATAAAATTATCTATTTAAGTTTAAAGACAAAGCCCGAAGCAGTCATATACTTTCCACCCTGCATGGCATTAAACATATAAGCAGGTTTACCATTTTTGAATAATATTTGCGGCCTTTCAAATCGACCGTAGCGTGTTAAGTGTTTCGGTGCTGGTGGTTCATCCAGATAAGCGTCCGCACCATACCACCCTATCTGAGGTTTTCCCCAATGAATTCCATCTTTTGACTCCAGATACAATCCCACTGTATGATTGTAGAATCCCATATCACGCATCAGCATTTTGAATTTCCCTTTTTGATACCAGATAAAAGCATCTTCCACCTGTTGATTCTTTCCATAAATAGAAAAGTCTATCAACGGATTTCCCTCATAACTAACATAGGGGCCTTCCAGTTTCTTTGCTATAGCCAAACCATATTTACGGTTCCCCTTAACTCCATTCTTTTCCTGTGTATAATCTACATTATTCCATGATTTATAATAGAGCCAATACTCTCCATTTGGATGCTTTATAAAGGCAGGGTTTGTTGTACAATGGTCATCCCATGAGCCTTCTGTTCCGGCTTCGAGAAGAGGCTTATCACTTCTGGTCCAGGGGCCGTTTAGAGAAGAAGCAGTAGCCAGCCCAATGCGTTTGGTATTGGTTTTACCATTGCTGTTACCCATGTAGAAAAGGCAATATTTACCATCAACAAACTCTATATGCGGATTATGACAAGTTGTGGCATCCCAGTATCCCGGGCGAGGTGCAAGCACTGTTTCCACATATGTATACGGTCCTTCGGGACGATCGGCCACTGCATGAGCTATTTCGCATTTATGAATCCACCCTCCCATGCCATATTTTGACGGCCAACGGGAATAGAACACGTGAACTTTGCCGTCCGGTCCGTAGATTGGGGCTACGCACCACACATAATAATCCTCCGTTTCAAGAATTCTTCCTATCGGTTTAAGGGATTTGCAGAACTTAGAAACATCTTCCGGTTTAAAATCTTTTGCAGCCTGCGACTTTGTCTGAGCTCCGGCGGTCGAAAAGATTAAAAAGGTTATGAGAAAAATAATCTTGCATTTCATTTTCATACATTGATACATTAATGGGCACAAATATACAAAGATTGATCTTTGATATCTGCACCCATTATGCTGTTTTGTATTCGGAAAATGATATAGATTAGCTCAGCCCATCTATAAAACCATTGACAATATCAATTCTTGTTGCCTGAGGATCTTTGGGTAAGCCAGGCATACGCATAATATCTCCGGCAATGGCAACAATCATTTCGGCTCCATTATTAATAACTATATCTCTGATGTGTAACTCAAAGTCGGTTGCCACTCCATAAGCTTTCTCATCGGCAGAAAAAGAATACGGTGTTTTGGCAATGCATACAGGAAAATTAGATATTCCCATTTCTTTAATAATTTTCAGCATCTTATTAGACTGACTACTGAAAGTTACCATCTTTGCCCCATAAATGGTTTTGGCCACTTTCTCAATCTTTTCAGGAATTGAGTCTTCATCTTTATAAGTCAAAGTAAGCGGTAAAGATGGCTTCTCCTGAATGGTTTTCACTACCAGTTGTGCTAGTTCCAGTGCCCCTTTGCCACCTTGTGCAAAAGCATCATTCACCGCAAAACCTACTCCGGCCCACTCACAATATTCACGAACCATTGCTATTTCTTCTTCCGAATCTGTATTGTACTTATTGAAAGCAACCACTACATTCTGATGAAAGGTATGAATGTTATTAATATGCTTATCCAGATTTTTTAGTCCTTCACTGAGCCCATCCAGATTAGGTTCTTTTATTTTGTCCAGGCTTACTCCGCCATGCATTTTTAGCCCCTGAGCAGTTGCCACAATCACAGTCAGCTTAGGCTGTAATCCCGATTTACGACATTTAATATTAAAGAATTTCTCAGCACCAAGATCAGCACCAAAACCAGCTTCCGTAACCACGTAATCGCCAAAAGACATAGCCATCTTCGTAGCAAGTATAGAGTTACACCCATGAGCAATATTTGCAAACGGTCCGCCATGAACAAAGGCTGCTGTGTTCTCTGTGGTTTGCACCAGGTTTGGATGAATAGAATCTTTCAGCAATACAGCGATTGCTCCGGCCACACCAAGATCTTTTACAGTAAACGGCTTGCCTTCATAAGTAAATCCAAGCAATATGTTTTCTATCCGGCGACGAAGATCTTTCTGGTCTCTGGCCAGACAAAGGATAGCCATGATTTCCGATGCAGGAGTAATATCGAATCCCGCCTCACGTGTTATGCCATTGGCCTTTCCGCCAATTCCCACAACCACGTTTCTAAGAGAGCGATCATTTACATCGAGAACACGCTTCCACAGGATTTCATTTAATCCAAACCCTGAAGACTGGTTTTGATACAGATAATTATCCAGTAAGGCAGTGATCATATTATGCGCCGAAGTTATTGCATGAAAATCTCCCGTAAAATGAAGATTTATATTCTCCATTGGAAGAACCTGTGCATATCCACCTCCCGCTGCTCCACCTTTCATTCCAAAACAAGGACCAAGAGATGGTTCACGTAAAGCAACAATTGCTTTTTTCCCTATCATATTTAGTCCCAATGCAAGCCCGATAGAAACGGTAGTCTTGCCAATTCCCGCTTTTGTAGGCGTAATGGCGGTTACAAGAATCAGATTGCTCTGCTTTACCTTATCTTCATTAATTAAATGTAGGGGTACTTTAGCTATATAGCGGCCATAATTTTCAATTTCATCAATGGGAATACCAACCTCACATGCTACCTTCTTTATCTTTGTTAGTTCAACACTTCTGGCAATTTCAATATCTGTCTTCATATATGTTCGTTTAAGGTTGCAAAATTAATAATAAAGAACGAATAGAAGTTGCATTAAAATAAGAAATCATACCCATTGGGTACTCATATTACAAATACATATAATATTGGATATTATTTTATAAATTTAATAGTTAAAAGTAAATCAAACAATCAAAAATTAAATAATCAATCTCTCAAAAGGGACATTATGCTAAACCATAAAGGGGGGAAATGATTTTCTATATGAATTATTAACATTTCAACAAAAGACATTTTGTTTTTGATATATATCAAACAATTCTTTAGATATATATCAAAGCATGTGTTAGATATATATCTAAGCATACGTTTGATATATATCTAAACTAACTTTCTACTATTAATAATTTTATTTCGAGTAAGTTACATTTGCTTAAGATACCTTTCTTAAATAGAAACAGCCTTCAAACAGTATCTGAATACTGATTGAAGGCTATTATATCTTAATCTGTTATTGACCGGAAATTAAAAAGCTTTGTGATATAACTTTTCAATATCTTCAATAGAAGTAGCACGTGGATTTCCTCCGGTGCACACATCATTGAATGCAGCTACGGCAAGAGCAGGAATATCTTCTTCCTTCACTCCTATTTCGTGTAACTGCTGAGGAATGTTTATGCTGATAGACAATGCCTTTACTGCATCAATTGCAGCCTTCACACCTTCTTCGCAAGTCATTCCTTCTACGTTAACGCCCATAGCTTTTGCAATATCCTTGTATTTAGGAGCAGCAGCAGATTCTGCATTATATTCCATAACGTAAGGTAAAAGTAAAGCATTGGCAACACCATGAGGAGTATCATAGAATGCTCCCAATGGGTGAGCCATTGAGTGAACAATCCCCAAACCTACATTTGAGAATCCCATTCCTGCAAAATACTGTGCCTGAGACATAGCTTCGCGTGCAGTAGTATCTTTTCCATTATCAACTGCAGCTTTCAGGTTCTGAGCAATCATTTCAATTGCTTTCATTTCAAACATATCGCTCATAGCCCACGCACCTGGAGTAATATAGCTTTCAATTGCATGAGTCAAAGCATCCATACCTGTAGCAGCAGTAAGGCCTTTAGGCATTGTATACATCAATTCTGGGTCAACAATAGCAACAGCAGGAATATCATTAGGATCCACACATACCATTTTCTTTTTTGCTTCCTCATCAATGATAACATAGTTGATTGTTACCTCAGCAGCAGTACCCGCAGTAGTAGGTAACGCAAAAGTAGGCACTGCCTTATTTTTTGTGTTAGCTACTCCCTCCAAAGATTTAACATCTGCAAATTCCGGGTTATTAACTACAATACCAATACCTTTAGCGGTATCAATAGAAGAGCCACCACCAAGAGCAATAATAAAATCGGCACCTGAATTGTTGAAAGCAGCAACACCATTCTGCACGTTTGCAATTGTAGGGTTTGCTTTTACGTCACTATATAGTTCGTAAGGAATATTTGCGTTATCAAGAACTTTAATAATTTCGGCAGCAACACCAAACTTAATCAAGTCTTTATCAGTAACAAAAAATGCTTTTTTGAAACCACGACGGTTAGCTTCTACAGCTATCACACTTCGGCAACCGGCTCCGAAATACGAAGTTTCATTTAAAATAATTCTATTCATAAATGTTTTTATAAGAGTTAGCAATACGACACTAAAGATAAAAAAACGACACTCATTTTTTACCTTTTTTTTATGATACAATTTTATGCAATTATGGGATATATTCTATTGTAAAATTTGACTTTACAACTGTTAATTTTGATAATTAGATACTCTGGGGCATTTGTTTAAGGGCTATTACCAATAAAACCATTTTCTATTCACTTTTTATAACTTTCCGAATAAGACTTCCGATAATGAGGAACTACTTCTTACGATATTCGGTAGGCGACATTCCTGTATGATTTTTAAAGTATTTCCCAAAGAAGGACTGATTGGAAAAACCAAGTTGATCGGATATTTCCTGAATTGTCAAGGAATCTGTTTTTAGTCTGGCCTTGGCCTCCAAAACAACTTGCTGATCAATCCACTCTCCGGCAGATCGGCCACTGATATCTTTTATCACTCTGGAAAGGTGTTTAGGGGTTAAATAAAGACTCTCTGCATAAAATGTAACGCTACGTTCTTTTTGAAAGTTCTTGCTTACAGACATGAGAAACGATTCAAACAGTTCTTCCTTGCGTGACTGAAATCTTTTTGGTGGTAAGTGCTCTTCAAATATACTATAAATCTCAAATACAAGAGCACGGAGCAGATTTTTTGTGATTTCTTTCCGATAAACATTCCCTTTATCCTTAACCTTTTCACGTAGGAATGAATGATATTTCATGATCGAAGCTACTTCCTGATCATACAGTGCAGTAGAAGGATGATCCTTTATATAAAAGAATATAGGTAAAACCTTTTCAAGGTTAACTGCTATTTCATCCATAAATTCCTTGGAAAGAACAAAAAATATTCCCGAAAAGTCGTCACTCTTTTCGTGTAACTGAATAATCTGATCAGGCACGATAAGTGTTAAATCATTTCTTTTCAAATAGTAATCTTTCAGATTAATTCCCACGCGCGCATGTCCTGTTATAGGAATAGCAAAAACACATAAATCAATCCGCGTAGGATAATCAAAAATTGGAACTTCATTTATTTCACTGAATATTGCAAAATCATTATCAATGTAATCAAAGTCAGGATCTTTATCAATTGTTGAAAGATCTAATCTTTGAATTTTATGTTCTCTAGTTTGCTCCATATGTCTTATTTTAGCGCAAATATATAATAAAAATATCATTCCAAGGTATACAATGCGACAAATAGAACAATTAAGGGGTATTCAGGAACTTCCAATCATTAAGTTTACTCCTCAACTTTGCAAAGAATTTAGAATCAATAGTATAATAAATAATATGGTATGAAAAAAGGAAAACAAGTATACGCATTTGCGTTGCTATTATTGGTTGTTAGTTGTAAGGGTAAAAAGGAAGAAGTTGCAGCCGAAGAGGCTATCCCGGTAAAAGTAGAAACAGTATCCATGTCTACTGCTGCAGGAGAACATAACTATGTGGGAACAGTTGAAGAAAATACTGGTTCTTCCCTTAGTTTCTCAGTGATGGGAACTGTAGAAAGAGTTTTAGTATCGGAAGGACAGAGCGTTTCAAAGGGACAACTGCTTGCTGTTCTTAATAAAGCTACATTGATGAATTCATACAGTGTTGCAAATTCCTCATTGAAACAAGCTCAGGATGCATACAAACGTTTGACACAGTTGCATGAGAGTGGTAGTTTGCCGGAAATTAAGTATGTAGAGATTCAAACTCAGTTGCAACAGGCACAAGCCGCTGAGAGCATTGCCAAAAAGAATCTTCACGATTGCAATCTGTATGCTCCTTTTAGCGGAGTTATTGCAAGAAAGTCCATTGATCCGGGAATGAATGTTGCTCCGGGGTTGGAATCTTTTAAACTGGTTACCATAGATAAGGTAAACGTAAAAGTATCCGTTCCGGAAAATGAGATTGCGCGTATTAAGAAAGGAGCAACCGCTCAGGTTAACGTGGCAGCGCTGGATCATAAATCATTCGAAGGAAAAATAGACGAAAAGGGAGTAATTGCCAATCCTCTTTCACATACTTACGAAGTTAAAGTAAAACTAAGTAATCCTCGTCGTGAGCTGATGCCGGGAATGGTTTGTGAGGTATATATCTCATCGCCCGACCAGCAACAAGGTGGCATTCTTGTTCCGAATAGTGCCATTCAGATTCTTGATTCCGGTGAACGCTTTGTGTGGCTGGCAAAGAATGGCAAAGCTACAAGAAGAATCGTGGGGACCGGCGCACTGACTAACCAGGGAGTGGTGGTTACAAACGGATTAACATCCGGCGATCAGGTTATCATTGAAGGAAATCAAAAAGTGAGTGAAGGAATGAAAATCGCAGTAAAATGAGCAAAAGAAAAATAAACATAGTAGAATTGGCCATGAGGCACCGACAAATCGTGATTCTGATTACGTCGTTGCTTGTGATGTTCGGGGTTTACTCGCTTAAGGTTATGCCCAAACAGGAATTCCCTGTTTTCACTATCCGTCAAGGATTGGTTATCGGGGTTTATCCCGGTGCCACATCGGCTGAAGTTGAGGAACAACTGGCCAAGCCTTTGGAGAAATTCATCTTCACCTATAAAGAAGTAAAGAAGAAAAAGACTTATTCCACCTCAAAAGATGGAATGGTTATAGTTAATGTAGAGTTGAATGACGATGTGAAAAACAAGGATGAGTTCTGGTCTAAGTTTAAACACGGACTGGAAGGATTCAAATCTCAGTTACCTTCAGGAGTTCTGGCTTTGATGGCGAATGATGACTTTGGCGATACTTCGGCATTGCTTATTACTCTGGAATCAGAGGATAAAACTTACCGCGAACTGGAGAAGTATCTGGAAGAGTTGCAGAACAGACTGCGACGCATTGATGCTGTGGCCAATCTTCGTAGTTACGGATTGCAGAAGGAACAAGTTAGCATTTACATAGAACAGGAAAAGCTGGCTGCTTACGGCATCAGCTCTACTATGCTGGCTGCCAATCTTTTCACTCAGGGCTTTACAACCATGAGCGGATCGGTGGACAATAAGAACTTTGTGGCGCCCATTCATGTTTCTGAGACTTATAAAACTGAAAGAGATATTGCTGAACAGATTATCTATTCCGATCCTACCGGTCACGTAATCCGATTGAAGGATGTGGCTCGTGTGATTCGTGAATATCCTGATCCGGACTCTTATATAAAGAACAACGGAAAGAAGTGTATTCTGCTATCAATGGAGATGCGTTCAGGGAATAACATTGTTCAGTTTGGGAAGGATGTAAATGAAGTGCTGGAATCTTATCAGAAGGAACTGCCCAAAAGTGTGAGCATTTACCGCATAGCCGATCAATCGAAAGTGGTGGGAGATTCTGTATTCAACTTCCTTAAGGAACTAATGATTGCTATTGGGGCTGTAATCATTGTCATAATGTGTTTACTCCCTATGCGGGTTGCTTCAGTAGCAGCGTCAACAATTCCTATATCCATATTTATCTCGCTGGGATTGTTCTATGCATTCGGTATTGAGCTGAATACAGTAACTCTTGCAGCATTGATTGTAACGCTGGGAATGATTGTGGACAATTCTATTGTTATTATAGATAGCTATCTGGAACATCTCGATGAAGGAATGTCGCGTTGGCATGCTTCTGTTATGAGTGCCATGAAGCTGTTTAAGTCTATCTTCTCTGCAACGTTGGCTATCAGTATCACATTCTTCCCATTTTTGATAACAACAAAGGGAATGATTAATGATTTCATACAGGTATTCCCTTGGTCTATAAGCATTATTTTGGGTGTATCCTTATTAGTAGCTATGTTATTAGTTCCTTATATGCAGTATTTCTTTATATCAAAAGGATTGAAACAAGCCAGAGAGGGAAAGAAAAAGAAGAAAAATCTGCTGGACATAATGCAAGAGAAATATGAAATACTGCTCGATAAGTGTTTCAAACATCCATGGATTACATTGAGTCTTGGGGTGATAACTGTAGTTGTCGGATGCATATTGTTCAGCACACTGCCACAACGACTTATGCCTATTGCCGAACGTAACCAGTTTGCCGTAGAATTCTATTTGCCTAAGGGAACAGCGATTGAACAAACAGCTGCTGTGGTCAATCAACTTGAAGGCATAATGAAAAAAGACAAACGGGTGGTGTCCATCACTTCATTTGTAGGTGAAGGGTCTCCACGTTTCCATACTGCTTATGCACCTAACATGCCTGGAAGCAACTATGCACAGTATATTGTAAACACAGTTTCACCGGAAGCTACTGTTGAATTGCTGGATGAACTGACTGATAAGTATTCAAATTATTTTCCGAACACCTATGTCCGCTTCAAGCAGCTGGATTATTCGGAAGCCAGATCTCCCATTGAAGTGAGATTGAGTGGCGATAGTCTGAAGGATTTGAATAAAGCCGGAGAGAAAGTACTGCTTACATTAAGAAACATGGATGGTTTGTCTTTGGTACGCCCTAATTTTGAAGAACAGACTCCAGGCGCAATGATTCAGATAAATAACGATGAAGCCAATCGTCTTGGAATTAGTAAATCTCTGGTAGCTGCAAACATGGCCATGCGTTTCGGTTCGGGTATTCCACTAACCACCTTATGGGACGGAGATTACCCGATGCAGGTTAAACTGAAAGCCGAAAGAAAGGCAGATCCTAACTTTGAAGATCTGGGCAATGAATATGTTCAGTCTGTTGTTCCGGGAGTATCAGTGCCTCTTCGTCAGATAGCCAAAATAGTTCCCGACTGGACTGAAGGACAGATTGTCCGTAGAAACGGAGTGAGAACACTTTCTATTAATGCCGATGTAAAAAGAGGTGTAAACACAACCGCTATGACTGACAAAATTGAGAAGAGACTTGAAAGCATATCTCTACCTAAAGGTGTAACCTTAAGCATGGGCGGTCAGAAAGAATCAGATGGAGAAACTCTTCCTCAGATTATAGGTGCACTACTTATAGCTGTTATGATTATTTTCTTGATCCTATTATTCCACTTCAGAAAAATAAACCTGGCATTGCTAATCCTTGTTTCAATGACACTGACCGTTTTTGGAGCAGCAATTGGCGTCCTGGTAATGGGGCAAGATGTCAGTGTTACAGCTATTCTTGGTATTGTGAGTCTGATGGGTATCCTTGTAAGAAACGGAATTATCATGCTCGAATATGCGGAAGAACTAAGACACAAGCACAAACTTCCGGTATATGAGGCGGCTCTTGAAGCAGGAAAGCGACGTATGCGCCCTATCTTCCTCACATCTGCCGCAGCATCAATGGGTGTAATCCCAATGATTATAAGCAACAGTCCGCTTTGGGGACCAATGGGTACGGTTATCTGCTTCGGAACATTGATATCAATGGTTCTGGTTGTAACAGTATTACCTGTAGCATACTGGATACTTTTCAGAGGGGATAACAAAGGAATTGTATCACCTGAATAATGGCTGGAATTTATTCCCCAATAAATAAAATTCATTGGGGAATAACCCGTAAACCATTGGTGAATAAATAAAAATTATTCGAATATAAATTTCTAGATAAGATTGATTAAATGAAAAAGAAAAATATAGCACTCCTAAGTCTTTTCCTTTTGGGTGGATTAAGCATCTCTGCTCAAGAGGTGCTTACGCTGGAACAATGCAAGAAACTGGCCCTGGAAAACAACGTTAGAGTTAAGAATGCCCGACTGGATCAAAGTGCTTCCAGTGAAACAAAGAAAGAGGCTTTCACAAACTATTTCCCTGTGGTGAGCGCCATGGGAGGCGGATTTAATGCCAATAAAGGTATGGCTGCCGTAGATATTATGGGCATGAGCATGTCAATGATGAAAAACGGTGTTGTTGGCGGGGTAACTGCCACACAGCCGGTCTTTGTTGGCGGACGAATAGTCAATGGCAACAAACTGGCTAAGTTAGGTACCGAAGTAAGCGATTATCAACTGAAGCTTTCAGAGGATGAAGTAGCCGTTAATGCTGAACAATATTATTGGCAAATCGTTTCTCTGCAAGAAAAGATGAAGACTATCCAGATGGTTGAGAAGATGCTTGAGAATCTGCACAAGGATGTTACGGCTGCTTACAAAGCCGGAACAACGAACAAGAACGATGTATTGAGAGTTGAACTTAAGCAAAACGAAATTGCCAGCAATAAGCTGAAAGTGGAAAATGGTCTTTCTATCTCAAAACTAGCCTTATGCCAGTATATGGGTATTCAATCAAAAGATTTTATTACGGACACGGCTGCATTTAATTCTTTGGTATCTCCGCTGGAATACCGGGTAAACCACGAAGAAGCTCTGCGCAACCGCACAGAATACAAGTTACTGGATAAGAATGTGGAAGCCAATCGCCTGCAAACAAAAATGAAGATTGGCGAATACTTGCCTCAGGCTGCTGTGGGTGCCGGATATATGTATCATGATTTAATGGATAAAGGCCGCAGTTTTGGTATGGTATATGCAACTGTTGCCGTTCCACTTTCCGGATGGTGGGGAGGTTCTCATGCCATCAACAAGCAAAAGCTGAATGAGAAAATGGCCGAGAACACTAAGCAAAACAATAGCGAATTGCTTATTATTCAAATGCAACAGCTGTGGAATGAGCTGGAAGAGGCATACAAACAAGTTAATCTGGCTGAGAAATCCGTGCAGTCATCGAGTGAAAACCTTCGGTTGAATAATGATTTCTACAAAGCCGGAACTGTTGCTTTGAATGATTTGCTAGATGCTGAGACTCTTTTGCAACAAAGCAGGGATCAGAATACCGAAGCAAGGGTAAATTATCTGGTAAAGAAAACCAAGTATCTGCAAGCAACGGGAAGATAATTCTTTTCAGCTGATATTATAAATACATATCAGATATGTAAGAGCCATTTCGCACTCTATTATTAGTGCCGGAATGGCTCTTTTACATTGTAGAATCAGGATGTATATTCTATTTCACTCCTCCCTCTCTCCTATCTTCAAAAAGAATGGTTTGAATTTATTTTGAAGACTAAAATTATTTACAGGAAATAAATTTAGTTAATCTACAGGTTAAGGGGTAATTCAATATACGTTACCTTTAACAACAACAGTATCAACCTCTTAGACGCAATTCAAAAACAAAACGGTTTATCATCCAAAAAGAGAAAAACAAAAGGTTGTTTTGGAGGGGGTAACAGGGTATCTCCTTCTGAAACCCCGTGATAGCAGCGGTGACAAATTTTATACCGGGACATATAAAAGAAGTATTCTACAAAGTTTGTCACCACCACATAAATTATATATACATTCAAACAGATAGAATCACAAATGCTAATTCTAATCAACAGGGGGTTCTTTTGTTCCCCATGTTGATTAGAAAGAAGATACAGTCACCAGATTCTGGATATTAGCAAAAAAACAGCCTTTAATCAGCATTTTAATACTGAATAAAGGCTATTTCATTAAGTCATATAAAATCTACTTAAACGAACCTCCTATAATATCAAGAAGTTCATTTGTAATAGCTTGCTGACGGGATTTATTGTACAATACAGTTAAATCCTGAATTATATCATTTGCATTATCTGTAGCGATCTGCATTGCCATTGTACGTGCAGCATGCTCTGATGCATTTGAATCAAGCAATGCCGTATACATTCTCAAGCCAAGAACCTGTGGCACCAAGGTAGCAAGCAAATCAGCTTTTGAAGGCTCAAATATATAATCTAAAGCCCATTGATGTTCAGTTGGCTCTTCAGTAGGTTGAAACTCTACAGGCAAATAATTTTCACGGGTTAGTATTTGTGAAGCCGTATTTTTAAAATGATGGTAGAGTATTTCTACTTTATCAATCTCATTATTAACATACATCTTCATCAAATTCTGAGCCAGTTCAAAGGTTTCCTTGTAAGAAGGTTTGTCTGCCATTTCCAGATATTCTCTTTCAACAGTCAGTCCTTCTTTCTTTGCTGCATGACTAATTTTCTTTCCAACAGCGTAAACCAGAACATTTTCCTTACCAATTGTTGATTCATATCCTTCAACCATCAAATTTAACTGACGGGCTATGTTGGCATTATATGCCCCGCATAGAGAAGAGTTAGAAGAGAATGCAACAATTGCCACCCGTTTCAGCGGACGTACCTGCATATAAGGTGATTGAATATCGGCTTCATTTGAGAGGAAAGCCGTTAGCATGGCATGCAGCTTCTTCTCGTAAGGAAGCATATTCACGATAGAATTTTGCGCATGGTGCAGCTTAGCCGATGCCACCATTTTCATGGCCGACGTAATCTTTCTAGTGCTGTTAACCGACGCTATTCTTCCTTTTACTTCTTTTAGTGATGCCATATTACCTCCTATTTACTATAGACTTTCGAAATAGATTCAGCTACTTTTTCAATAATTGCAGATACTTCATCGTTGATAATACCTTTTTTCAGTACATCAAGCACATCTGTCTGGTGATTGTTCTGAAGATCCAATAAAAAGTTCTTCTCAAACTCATGAACTTTTTCCAGCTTAACTGATTTTAGCAAGCCATGTGTTCCACAATACAAGATCGCAATTTGTAGTTCAACCGGCATTGGAGAATATTGAGGTTGCACCAGCAAACGAGTATTCTTTTGTCCCTTATTAATAGTCAAAGCAGTAACAGGGTCCATGTCACCTCCAAACTTGGTAAATGCTTCCAACTCACGGAACTGTGCCTGATCAATTTTCAATGTGCCGGCAACTTTCTTCATCGCCTTGATTTGTGCATTACCACCTACACGAGATACAGAAATACCTACGTTGATAGCAGGACGGTTACCTTGATTAAACAAGTCTGTATCAAGGAAGATCTGTCCATCAGTGATAGAGATCACATTGGTAGGAATGTATGCGGCAACGTCACCAGCCTGAGTTTCAATGATTGGAAGAGCGGTCAGTGAACCACCACCTTTCACTATATTCTTCATGCTTTGAGGAAGGTCATTCATCTGACATGCGATTTCCTGCTGATTGATAATCTTTGCAGAACGCTCCAACAAACGAGAGTGCAAATAGAAGATATCACCAGGATAAGCTTCACGTCCGGAAGGACGACGAAGAATCAGGGAAACCTCACGATATGCAACTGCTTGTTTAGACAAGTCATCATAAACAACTAATGCATGGCGTCCGCTATCACGGAAATATTCACCAATTGCAGCACCGGAAAACGGTGCGAAATATTGTAATGCGGCAGGATCGGATGCAGTTGCAGAAACAATGATCGTGTAATCCAACGCACCTTTTTCTCTTAATGTATTAACTATCGTAGCAACAGTAGAACCTTTTTGCCCTATTGCAACATAGATACAATATACAGGATCACCAGCTTCATAATTAGTTTTCTGGTTGATAATAGCATCAATGGCAATAGATGTCTTTCCTGTCTGACGGTCACCAATGATCAACTCACGCTGGCCGCGACCGATAGGAATCATAGCATCAACAGCTTTCAAACCCGTTTGCAATGGCTGGTTTACCGGTTGACGAAAAATTACTCCCGGAGCTTTACGCTCCAATGGCATTTCAAAACGTTCACCAGTAATCTCACCTCTACCATCAAGTGGTTCACCAAGCGGATTGATTACACGTCCCAGCATACCTTCACCTACATTGATAGAGGCAATACGTCCGGTACGTTTTACTATATATCCTTCCTTAATCTGATCAGTAGGACCAAGTAACACCGCTCCTACATTATCTTCTTCCAGGTTCATTACAACAGCTTTAATGCCATTGTCGAATTCCAGCAGCTCGTTAGCTTCAGCATTCCTCAGACCATATATACGGGCTACACCGTCACTGACTTGAAGTACTGTCCCCACTTCATCAAACTGAAGGCTGGTATCAATTCCTTCAAGTTGCATACGCAACACTTCGGAAACTTCACTTGCTTTTATATTTTCGGACATAATTCTTTATTTATATACTTTTTCTATTCTTATCCATAAACTGGTTTTTCACCCGTTTAAGCTGCGTTGCAATACTAGCATCCAAGCGGTAGGTATCAATACCAAAGATAAATCCACCTAAAATTTCAGGATCTACCGTAGTTTTAAATTCCAGTATTCCTTTCTTGTCTTTCATCAACATTGTCTTCATCTGATTTTCAGTTTCAGCACTCAAAGGAGATGCTGTAACCAATGATCCTATGGAGATTAATTTAGCTTTGCGGTATAAATCCTGATACATCAAAGCAATAGACTGCAGGTGCTTTTCTCTTTTATGATGCAACACCAAGTCAATAAAGCGCACAAATACATCGCTCACCTGAGTACCGGCCGCAGTGCATATAAGCTTATGCTTGTCTTTACTTTTCATAACAGGATTATCAAGTACGGTTTTCAAAGAAGAATGTTCTGCAAAGCTATGAGACAACATGCTCATTTCTGCATAGACCTTCTCTTCCAGACTTTTGTCCTGTGCAAAAGCAAATAACGCTTTAGCGTAACGCATGGGAATAATACCTATATTCATTGTTTACGATTTTGAAACTGTCACTTCATCCAACAAACGATCAATCATATCCATCTGTTCCTTGTCTTTCTTCAGAGTGTTACGAATTACCTTTTCGGCAATTTCAACAGACAAAGTTGCTATCTGACGGCGAACGTCGCGAATAGCTTCTTCTTTCTCAGCCTGGATTTGAATTCTTACTTCGTCTAATTGTTTTTTGGCTTCCAGTTGTGCATTGACTTTTGCTTCGTTGATAATTCTTTCACGAATAGCTGCTGCATCATTCAGGATTTTCACCTGCTCTTCACGGGCTTCTGTAAGCAATGCTTCTCCATTTGCTTTAATACCAGCCAACTGTTCGTTAGCGGTTTTAGCAGCTTCCAGTGATTTATCAATAAACAGCTTACGATCTTCCACCATCTTTGTAATGATAGGAAAACCGAATTTAGCAAGGATGATAAACACCAGTACAAAAGAGAGGAGCATCCAGAATAAAAGTCCGAATTCAGGTTGTAATAATGACATGTTATTATAGAGCTAAGAAACAAACAACAACGGCAAACAAGGCAACACCTTCAACCAAAGCAGCAATAATAATCATATTCATACGAATATCTCCAGCTGATTCAGGTTGACGAGCAATAGCTTCCATAGCAGAACTACCAATTTTACCAATACCGATACCAGCACCTACAGCTGCAATACCTGCACCGATTGCTGCACCTAACTTTCCTAATCCCAAACCGGCAGCTGCTGCCTGTAATAATACTGTTCCTAACATAATTTTTATTTTTTAACGGTTTATATTTATTTTATTATTGAAAATTCTTTTTAATTATTTTACGTGATGAGGTTCAACTTTAGATAATCCGATAAATACAGCAGAAAGCATTGTAAATACGTATGCCTGGATGTATGCAACCAGAAGTTCCAGAATGTTCATAAAAATCCCAAAGAGAACAGATAGAACTGTCATCGAACCATTCAGTGCAGGCCCCATCACAGCTGTGATAAACACAAGACAAACAAGACTCAGAATTACAGAGTGTCCTGCCATCATATTTGCAAAGAGACGAATCATCAAGGCAAATGGTTTGGTAAGGATACCTACTATTTCTATTGGAATCATAATTGGTTTCAGAGCCAAAGGTACATCCGGCCAGAAAATCTCTTTCCAGTATTCTTTTGTTCCGAAAAGATTCACAACAAGGAACGTGCAACAAGCTAATGTTAACGTAATTGCAATGTTGCCTGTTACATTTGCACCTCCCGGGAATATTGGAATCAAACCCATTAAGTTATTAAAGAAGATAAAGAAGAATACGGTAAGCAGATATGGAGCATAACGTTCATAACCTTTTCCGATACAAGCCTTTACTACATTATCATTAATATCCATGATAAACAATTCCATGAATCCCACAAAACCTTTCGGAGCCTGGTTGGGACTTTTCTTAGCCCAGCGAGCTACGCTAAGAATCATCACACAAAGAAGAATACTATTGAGTATAATAGCAAAAGCTGTTTTGGTTATAGACAAATCTACAGGTCTTATTTCTGCACCACCAGCATTCTTTTCTACAATTTTGCCTTCATACGCACCTTCTTTGGCTATATAAAAACCTTCATGTTCGCCAGTAGGAGAATGATGGAATTCAGAAGAAAGAAACATGTGCCACTGACCATTGTTACCCATTACAATAACAGGCAACGGAATGGAGATATGTGTATGTCCCCATGTCGTGATATGCCATTCATAAGAATCACCGATGTGGCCAAATACAATGCTTTTCACATCTACCTCACCATTACCCTTGGACTCCTGAGCAGAGACCGACAACACGGGTATCAGTATAAACAGCAATAACCATGAATATCTCCTTATATTATTCTTCAAGCTTTTCATTCGTCTTTTTTCTTTTTAAACTCTTTTCAAAATCAAAATAGAATTTGGTTTCTAATATCATATATATCAG
The DNA here is from genome assembly GCA_963667395.2 of Bacteroidaceae bacterium. Taxonomy (GTDB): domain Bacteria; phylum Bacteroidota; class Bacteroidia; order Bacteroidales; family Bacteroidaceae; genus Bacteroides. The sequence continues at coordinate 754,515 of CAXXJL010000001.1, read as the reverse complement.
ATAAAAGATTCCAATAGTAATCACAAACTCTCTATCATACTTATCTATAAGCATCACGTAAAGCACCATAAACATAACAGTACCAATGATCTTTGCTACTTTAATCATTAAGTAGATATTTAACAGCCGATCATTCGATTCCCTATTAACTCTTCTAAGTACTTCACCTAAAGCAAATCCCATCATGTAATAAAACAAAGGAATGCCCAGATACCAAAGAAACAATTCCTTTGGGAGTACAAAATAAACAATAATTCCGCCAATAACGCTAACAATTCCCATTACTACGGTCAATAGAATAAGGAATTTTTTTCGCAATGCTTTCATGAAATACTAGATTTAAGATTGTGTTTTTTCTATTTCTATTCTACGCAAACAGAAACGGTGTTCTGTTTGACTTCTACAAATCCTCCTTTTATTGACAGTTCCACTTCTTCTCCTTCATAAGGTTTAATCCTTATGATTCCCTCCTTCAAAGAAGAGATTAACGGAGCATGGTCTTGCAGTACAGTGAACCTTCCAAGCGTACCGGGCAAAGTTACAAGATCTACATCTCCTTTATAAAGCGAACGTTCCGGTGATAATATTTCTAATTTCATAATTCTAATGTGCTAGTTTGCCAAATCCTAAGACGGCAATTATTTAGCCTGATCCAAAAGTTTCTTACCCTTTTCAATGGCCTCTTCAATAGTACCCACATTCAGGAAAGCTGATTCAGGAAGATAATCTACTTCACCATCCATAATCATCTTAAAGCCCTTAATGGTATCTTCTATTGAAACCATTACGCCATTTACACCTGTAAACTGCTCGGCCACTGTAAATGGTTGAGACAAGAAACGCTGTACACGACGAGCACGGTTCACTGTCAGACGATCTTCGTCAGACAACTCTTCCATACCAAGAATTGCGATAATATCCTGAAGTTCCTTATTACGTTGAAGAATCTGTTTTACTCGTTGAGCAGTATCATAATGTTCCTCACCAACTACAAGTGGATCAAGAATACGGGAAGTAGATTCCAATGGATCTACAGCCGGATAGATACCTAATTCAGTGATTTTACGGCTAAGTACTGTTGTAGCATCCAAGTGAGAGAAAGTTGTAGCCGGAGCAGGGTCTGTCAAGTCATCGGCAGGCACATAGACAGCCTGAACAGAAGTGATGGATCCATTCTTAGTAGAAGTAATACGTTCCTGCATAACCCCCATCTCTGTAGCCAGTGTAGGTTGATATCCTACAGCAGAAGGCATACGTCCCAACAATGCTGAAACCTCAGAACCAGCCTGTGTAAAACGGAAAATATTATCAATAAACAACAAAATATCTTTTTGTACTCCGTCGGCTGCACCAGAATCACGGAAAGATTCCGCAACAGTCAAAGCAGAAAGGGCTACTGAAGAACGTGCACCAGGAGGTTCATTCATCTGACCGTACACCAATGTAGCCTGAGACTTTGCCATTTCCTCTTTATCCACTAAAGACAAATCCCACTTCCCTTCAGCCATTGATTTTTTAAATTCTTCGCCATAGCGGATTACACCCGATTCAATCATTTCACGGAGTAAATCATTTCCTTCACGTGTACGTTCACCAACACCAGCAAATACGGAAAAACCATTTCCTTTCTTAGCGATGTTATTGATCAACTCCATAATTAAAACCGTTTTACCTACACCGGCACCTCCAAACAAACCAATCTTACCACCTTTTGCATAAGGTTCCAACAGGTCAATCACCTTTATTCCGGTATATAAAACTTCTCTTGAAGTAGTTAGCTCTTCGAATTTAGGAGGCTCACGGTGAATGGGATACGAACCACTCATATCTAATTTTTCCATACCATCAACAGCCTCTCCTATCACATTCATCAAACGCCCCTTCACCTGATCGCCAACAGGCATAGTAATTGGCTTTCCCAAAGCTACAGCTTCAAGTCCCCTCTGTAATCCGTCTGTACTATCCATAGCCACCGAACGAACTGTATTTTCACCAATATGTTGTTGAACTTCAACGATAAGTGTTTTACCATTGGAACGTTTAATTTCCAGAGCATCATGAATGCTCGGTAACTGTATCTTTTCACCCTTACTCTCAAAGAACACATCCACTACCGGACCTATTACTTGTGAGATATGCCCTACTATTTGTGACATAAGCTATTGTTTTATATTTTTTTGTTATTTTTCTCTGTGTCAAATCAAAATTTGCGATTCACAAAGATAAGAACAAAATAGAACACGCAATTTTTTTTAGCTATTTTTTAACTCAGAAAACACATTTTTCATTTTCATTTTTTTACATTTAAATATTAACAATCAACAAATCAAAGACTTAACTTATTTTTTCTTAAACGAAAAGACAGCTATTAATGATTACTAAATCAAAAATAGCTATCTGTAGCTTGTGAAAAAGAACGAATCAGAACTTTTAAATCGTGATACTATATATGTGATGATCCCAATAAGGCCAGGCTACTGAAGGAAACAAAAAGAAAGAGGCTATAAGGCTTATCACCCAAAGTATGACAAATGCCATTTTAACCCCTGAAGGCATCGGTTTCCAGTCAAACAGTTTTCTAAAAATAGAATAAACCAATCCTGCTAAAGGAATGCCCACTAAAGCAATGCCCGTAATACAAGCTAGAATGACATTAGCCGGTGATGCGGAAACCATTGTCCAATCGTTCATTAACGGAAGCCAGCTAATAAATGCGGCACCGCCACCTAAAACAATTGAAATAGCAGCAACGATTAAGGCAAAAAGAACAATAATCAGAACAAATAACATCGGACAGAACAATATAGCGAGCAACACAAGCAGCACTTTTATAAATATTCCCACAATCTGAACAAATATGTCACCTATCTTCTGTAGAGCTGTGCGCGGTTTCCCTGAGTTTACATAATCATTCACTCCACTCGACACCTTTTCAAATCCTTCCGTTACCGTTTTGCCAATATTCTCAATAGTAACCTTCTCTCCACGCATAGAAAGCTTTTCGGCAGCCGTCTGAGCCTCTGGAACCACAATCCAACATACAATATATATAGGAATTACAATCCCGATACCAAAGAATACCAGAACTATCAAAAGCAATCGAACCAAAGTAGGATCCCATCCCATATAAGCAGCTAAACCAGACGCCAGACCACCCAGTACCTTATCATCTGGGTTACGATAAAAACGACGATGAGCCTGAGCTGATTCTTTGTCCGAATAGGTTTCCTGGTGAGGTTCGCCTGTAGCTTTCTCATCATCCTTCGCCTCTTCGCCTGAAAGTTCCTCCGGCTTTCCCATGCGCTTAATTACTTCTTCCACATAATCAATGGAAATAACCTGAAATCCGGCATTTACCTTTTCCGTAAGAAGTTCCGAGATTCTCAGTTCCATATCCTTCACAATCTCTTCGGCCCCTACTTCCTTACGAAAGTGTAACTTAAGATTTGCAAGATATTTATCCAACAAATGGTACGCGTCTTCATCAATATGGAAGACCGTGCCCCCTAAATTCACAGTCAATGTTTTTTTCATTTTAATATCGATTCATTTGTTGCTATATGATTAACAGTATCATTCAGTTCTTTCCATGACAATTCCAGTTCGCCAAGAAACACTTCTCCTTTAGGTGTAAGCTTATAATATTTGCGGGGAGGTCCTTGAGTAGACTCTACCCATTCATATTCAAGCAGATCATCGTTTTTCAGTCGCGTAAGTAGCGGATAAAGTGTACCTTCCACCACTATCAGCTTTGCTTCTTTCAGTTTCTGAATAATATCAGAAGCATAGGAAGGCTCCTTATGCACCAGCAACAAGATGCAATATTCGAGCATCCCCTTGCGCATTTGTGATTTAACATTGTCTACATTCATACTCTTTTTTTATTTGGCTACACAAATATATGTATAACCAGAGTACTTTGTTATGCATAGTACTATAAATTATAGATAATTAACGAATTACCATTAATGCGGTAACTACTTAAATCACTTATATCACGCTTATCGCGTAAAGTAACGCACTTGTATACCTATTACGCGTACTTTAACAATAGCGCCTCCATCCGGATGTACACCGTCTGTACACCCGGATGGAGGTTGCCGCTTGATCCGGATGTTAACGGTGGGTACACCCAGGTGTAGGGAAATAGATTTATCGGGCATTCTGCAAGTGCGTGACCATTATACAAACGCGCACCTTCTACGCAGAAGTCACGCACCATTTATTTTGCTGTATATCAATAGCTAAACTTCAATTTGCAAGAGATGCGTGAGATGCGCGATTGATTTTTATTTGATTTGAGCTGCCCTGATTTTGGGATAGCTGATAGTTACATTAATGCTACTACAATTATATTAAATTCTCTATCACATTTCCGGTCTTTCCGTATATTTAGGTTTTGCAGCTTTTTCTTTTTTAACAACATCGGCTAAAGCAACAGTTCCGGCAAGACCACCAAGTCCCATAGATTCAACAGCCGTACTTGGCACAACTACAATGGTAGCGTTTGTTTTCAATCCTTCATAAAGCATATTCATAGCACGAAGGTGGAAGGCATTCTCGCTTTCAGAATAAATTTCAGCGGCTTCAACAAACTTACCAGCAATCTGTCGTTCCGAATCACCAAGGATAACTCTGGCCTGACGTTCCCGTTCAGCCTGTGCCTGCATAGACATTGCAGCCTCTAATCCCTGAGGAATAAGTACATCCTTAACCTCTACCGAAATTACATTGATACCCCAGGGTTCAGTTCTTTCATCAATAATTCTTTGTAAAATAGAACTAATTTTATCACGTCCTTCCAACATATCAGCCAACTCCGTTTTCCCAATCACATCACGAAGAGCAGTCTGCGAAGCCCAGCTAATAGCGCTATAGTAATCGGCAACATCCAGTGCTGCCTTTTTGGGGTCAATAACCTTCCAAAAAAGTACGGCATCCACATCAACAGGAACCGTATCTTTAGTAAGTGTCTTTTCGGCCTTAAACGAAGTGCTTATAACTCTGATATCAATCCAGTAAGGAATAGCATCTATTATGGGAATAATAAAAAAGATACCGGGCCCCCGAAGCGATTGGAACCTTCCCAAACGAAGCACAACAGCTCTGTTCCACTGAGTTGCCACTTTGGTAGACCAGGCAGCAAACACGGCAGCAAAGAAAAACACAACAAGAATAGTCTGACTCATGCCAGTCCTAAATTCACTGTCAACAATAAATGCCAATAATGCGCCAAACACCGCAATTACAATAAAGAGCAGCGTTGCAACAGAGCTATCGTTTCTCATTTTTCTTAAGATTAGAGAGTTAATACTTATAGAGCAGATATAACACTTTTATCTAAAGGTAACAATTAAGCCATTGCAGATGTTTAGTTTAAATACATTTTTCTTAATTCTCAGGACATTGCCAGAAATATTCCGCATTATTTGTTGATATCCCTTAATCCATATTTTTCAGGGCTAAAGAAGGATAAAGCGATAAAAAAAGACACAACATAATCAATTATAGATTTGTAGATTCTCTTATTTACTTATCTATTTTCATCAGGATGAAAGTACTGATGTTTCTTTAACGTAGCCTTTCCATAGTTAATTGCATGACGTGGGCAAATATGGTAACAAGCAAGACACGAAGTACAATTATCGCCCCATACAGGCTTACTATCAACCTTAACATTATGCGTTGGGCAGTGTTTTTCACATAGTCCACATGCAATACAATCGTCCGTTGCGTAAAAAGGTTTGGCTGTAACCTGAAATTTATTAAATAGCGGATTTATGATCCGGCTTTTCAAAAAAGCAAAGCTCCCTTTCTTGCATTCAAAATACTGTTCGGTGCGATTAGCTAATATTCCGTTTATTCGCCGAACTTCCCCAACCGATTCTTTAAGCTTTTTCTGCTCCAGCTCTTTGGAATCAGTATCAAAGCCGGGAAGCGAAACATAATTATTTGGCATAATAACCGAAAATCCGGCCTTCCACTTCCATTCTTTCCTGCAAACAGCTTTTTGCATAATTTGCAAAGTCAATCCAGCCTCATCGCCACAGGAACAAATAAAAAAAGGATAATGATCACGGTAGTTAGTAAAACTAATCCTCTTTATAAATTCCAGAACAATTGCAGGCGGAGCCCATGAGTAAACAGGGAAAACAAAGCCAATTATCTCCCCTTCCGCTAAAGTGTATTGCAACGTATTATTAAGACCAACCATCTCATCCGCAATAGAAATTATCTTTTCATGCTGATAAGCCGCCACTTCGCGAGCTATCCATTTGGAATTTCCTGTTCCCGAAAAATAGAATATCATATATAGAATATTTACTTTAGTATTGTGCACAAAAGTATAATAATAAAATGGTCTGCCAAACGGAACTAAGGATTATCATTATTAGGGGCTTAACTTGTCTTGAATTATTTATATTTAATAGGTATTTATACTTATTCCAGGATATAATTAGATATCTTTGTTAGATGAAAATTATTTTTTGAAGAAATGCAACGAAAAAATATATTTGGTTTTAACAGAAATATTTTCTATACGGGGTTAACAAGCTTACTTACGGATGTTTCCACCAAGATGGTATATTCAATTATGCCCATGTTCCAGCTTTCTATAGGAGCATCAAAAACCACTTTATCCATTATTGAAGGTATAGCCGAAAGCACTGCCGCACTGCTAAAAACTCTTTCTGGTTTCTGGAGTGACAAGATTGGAAAGAATAAACCGTTTATGATTTTAGGTTACGGCATTTCAGCTATTATAATACCTTTCTATACCTTTGTATACACTCCTATCCAAGTGTTGTATTTACGATTTATTGAACGCGCAGGCAAAGGTATTCGTACAGCACCACGAGATAGTTTGATAGCAGGATGTGCAACAAACGGAGAGACTGGAAAAGGTTTTGGTCTTCAGAAAATGATGGATAATACCGGAGCCATTCTAGGTCCTTTGGTTGCTTTTGGTCTTCTCTCAGCTTTTCCTGGCAATTATCACCGTGTATTCTTATTAGCTGGGATTCCTGGTATATTGGGAATCTTTGTTCTCGTTTTCGGCATAAAGGAAACAAAAAAGCCTAAGGAATCATTGTTGATCGGGTTTCATTTCAAGGACTATTCCAAACGATATTATCTGTTTCTGGGAATCATATTTCTTTTTACATTAGGCAACTCTACAGATGCCCTATTGCTGGTCAAAGCAAATGACATTGGCATTGAAGTTGCTTATATACCATTGGTTTATCTTATTATGAGTATTGTTTCGGTAGCCCTGGCTATTCCCTTAGGTATCCTATCCGACAAAATAGGGAAAGAGAAAATACTAATTTTTGGTTATCTGGTGTATGCAATTGTTTATTATGGTTTTGGAGCTACAAAAAGTATTACCATGATTACGGGTTTATTTGCTCTCTATGGTTTATATTCGGCAGCCACGGATGGCATTCAAAAGGCATTGATTAGTGATCTTCTTGACACAAATAAAAAAGGAACTGGCTTAGGCATTTATAACGCACTGTTAGGTATTACTTTACTACCGGCAAGTGTTATCGCAGGTTTGCTATATGATCACGTAAATTCAGCGGTTCCTTTTTATTTTGGGGCAGGTACAGCCACCCTATCCGCATTATTGATGGTTCTATTTTATACTTTTTCAAAGAAGAAAACTGATAACCAATGACTTACATTGTGAAATATTTAAGAATCAGGAAAAAATAATATACTCACAATGAACCAAGTTCCATTTATTCTTATTACTTTTGCAGTTCACGGCTAAATGAGAGACACTATGAAAACAGCAATCATTATTGGAGGTACTGGATTGGTGGGAACTCAGCTGGTTGATTTATTATTAAACGACCAGGAATTCGAAAAGATAGTGGTGTTTGGACGTAAATCATTAAACATCACTAATCAAAAACTCGAAGAGCATTTGATTAACTTCTCTACACCTGAATATTGGGAAAATCTCGTAAAAGGTGATGTATTGTTCTCATGTATGGGAACAACACTGGCAAAAGCAGGGAGTAAAGAAAAGCAATATGAAATTGATTTTACGTATCAATATAATTTTGCCGATATAGCTTCACGTAATGGTGTCAGTGAATTTGTACTCATATCTTCGGCTGGTGCCAATGTCAAGTCTCCTTTCTTTTACATGAAAATGAAGGGAGAACTGGAAACAGCAGTAAAGGAACTACCTTTTAAAAAGATTGTGATTGTACGCCCGGCCCAACTATATGGCAACAGAAATGAAAAGCGTTTGGGTGAAGCCTTGGGATTTGTATTGAGCAGAGCAATGAATAAAATTGGTTTGCTCCAAAAGCGTTGCCCTATTCATGCCCGAAAAGTGGCTGAAGCAATGATTGAGTCACTTCGGTATTACGACTCATCGGCAATTGTGTCTTCTTATGAATTATTTGGTTTGGCAAAATTTTATGATAGAAATGCAAATGTTTACTACAAGAAAAGCTACTGCAGCGGATTTTACGCTGATTAACACCTTGGCAGCGAAAGTTTTCCCTGCTACCTACAAAAAAATTCTTTCTCCTGAACAACTTGATTATATGTTCACTATGATGTATGCTCCCGAAAGCATTTTAGAACAAATGAACGAAGGACACGTATACTTTATTTGCTACAAGGACAACGAGCCTTGCGGATATTTCTCCATTGAACAACAGGATGAGAACTTGTTTCATTTACAAAAAATATACATACTTCCTGACTTTCAAGGATGTGGTGCAGGAAAATTTCTAATAACAATGGCAATGAAGTACATAAAGGAACTTCATCCGGCTCCTTGCACAATGGAACTAAATGTGAATAAACACAATAAAGCATTTCACTTTTACGAACTGATGGGAATGAAAAAAGTAAAGAAGGGCGATTTCCCTATCGGAAACGGATATTATATGAATGATTATATTATGAGCATAGAAATATAAAAAATAACAATTAAGGCTGTTTCAAGAGCTGCTTTCTATTTTTGGAAATAGTGAAGGTTCTCTTGAAACAGCCTTTTTCTTTTATTCTTATCGTCTATTCATTATTTTGGTGTTGCGGGCGAAGCAAGTCGTTCACCGTTTTAACCGGATTGAATGTAGAAAGAGGAACTTCTACAAAAACAGTATTCCAGTCGCTCATCGCACCATTCCAAAGACCAGGAAGTTCCAATGCCTTCAAATCTTTTCCATTCTTAGACTTATATGAAATGAAACCCGTTGCAGGATCCACGAATTTAGTCAGGTCAAACTTATGTCCTTTGTAATCACGAACAGCACAAACCAGATCTACCGGATTGAAATGAGTTCCTTCCTCAAACATTTCTTTCGATTTTAGATTGTTCATATCTATTTGCGAACTCTCTAATATCTGTAATGAGATGGTTCCATCAGGATTATATGCAAGGAATGGACCTCCGCCCGGTTCACCTACATTCTTCACCATACCACACACACGCATAGGACGGTTAAGTTTGTTTTTCAAATAAAGAACCAAGTCTACATCTTCAAGATCTTTAGTCTCGGGATTCTTACAGAATAGTTTCTTCTGTACAAACCGAATGATTTCTCTAATTTGTTCGGCAGTATATTTGCCACTATCCAATAGCTCCAGATATTCAAATGCTTGTGCTTGTAATTTTACCAATACCCCTGCAATAAGCTTTTTATATAGTATAGTATCCTCTTTTAAATTGTCGGGTACCACATTATCTATGTTTTTGATAAATAAAATATCGGCAACTAAATCATTCAGATTCTCAATCAGTGCGCCATGCCCACCCGGACGAAACAGTAATTTACCATCTTCACTACGGAATGGTTTGTTTTCCATATCAGCAGCAATAGTGTCTGTATTGGGCTTCTGTTCAGAAAAAGAGATATGATATTCCACATTATATTTCTCAGAATAAACTTTCGCCTTTTGAGCTGTCAACTCTTCAAAGAGTGCGCGATGCTCTGAGGAAACAGTAAAATGCACATTTGCCTTTTCAGCTTTACCCGAAGCATATAATGCACCTTCGGCCAAATGCTCTTCCATTGGTGTACGTGCCCCGTCTTTATATTTATGGAATTTAAGCAACCCTTTAGGAAGAGAGCCATAATTCAGTCCGGCTTCGTTGAGAAGATTCGCCACCACAGCTTTGTAATTGCCGGAAGCCACCAATGCCGGAATATCCTGTTTCTCATTTTTCAGACAAACGGCATTCAGATCTTCATAGAAAGCAAAGTATGCAATTTGAGCAAAAAAGTCTTGTTCAAAGGCTGTAGTTGGTTTATCATATTCAGCCCCCAGAAATTCAAAAAGATCCTTAAACATCCGACTGGCCGCACCAGATGCAGGAACAAATTTCACGATAGTTTTATCTTCTTTTATATACTCTTCCCATGCGGCAAGGTATACCTTCTGCGCTTCGGCCTCCGGTACCAGAATTCCTTTCTCGGCAGATGCGGCTGCATTCAGCCTCAAATAAGGAAAACCTTTCACAAAGCAAGACAGTTGTCTGGCTATCTGTGATTCCGATATACCCTTTTTAGCAAGCAGTTCTTTGTCTTTAGGTGTAATCATTGCATCAAATTATTAAATTCATCTTCAAAAATACAAAAAGTTATTTATCATAACCCATAAAAGAAAGAAAAAAACTACTTTTACCTCAGAATTTGAAAAGTTATGGAACATACCTCATTTTTCACAAATAAAGAGATAGTGGAACTACGCTCTTTATACAGAAGATTACTGTATGCGGCAGGAGAAAGTATCAGCCGGGAAGATATACAGAAGTTAAAAAAACACCTTTATGAGGCTATTCAGGCCAACTGCATGCAACGCAATAGTTTTGACATGAATCCCGTGATAAGGGATATGCAAACAGCAGTTATCGTATCCGAAGAAATTGGGATGAAAGGTTCTTGTCTCACAGGAATCATGCTTCATGATATGGTAAAATATAATTTTTGTACGGTTGAGTCCATACGTGAGATATATGGAGAAGATGTGGCCGTTATTATAAAAGGATTACTCAAAACCAGTGAGCTTTATGCTAAAAGTGCAGCTATAGAATCAGAAAACTTTCGCAATTTACTGATTTCCTTTGCCGAGGATATGCGGGTAATCCTAATTATGATTGCCGACAGGGTGAACATTATGCGCCAGATAAAGAACTCCCCCAATGTGGAAGATCGCTTGAAGGTGGCCAATGAATCGGCTTATCTATATGCTCCACTGGCTCACAAACTGGGACTGTACAAATTAAAGTCGGAACTGGAAGATCTTTCGCTTAAATACACACAAAAAGAGACTTATTACCAGATAAAGGATAAGCTAAATGAAACAAAAGCATCGCGGGATAAATACATAGAGACTTTTATAGAGCCAATTCAAAAGAAGCTTACCGAAGCTGGGTTGAAGTTTGATATTAAAGGGCGTACCAAATCCATTCATTCCATCTGGAATAAAATAATGAAGCAAAAAACGCCTTTTGAAGGAATTTATGATTTGTTTGCCATCCGTATTATCATTGACGCGGAACTTGAACGGGAAAAGATGGATTGCTGGCAAGCTTATTCAATTATTACGGATATGTATCAGCCCAACCCTAAACGTTTGCGCGATTGGCTTTCAATTCCCAAAAGCAACGGATACGAATCGCTTCATATCACAGTAATGGGACCTGAAGGTAAATGGGTTGAAGTGCAGATAAGAACCCACCGCATGGATGAAGTGGCCGAACGTGGTTTGGCTGCTCACTGGAGATATAAAGGGATAAAAGGAGAAAGCGGACTAGATGAATGGCTCACCTCTGTACGAGAAGCTTTAGAGAATAGTGAAGACGATTCAATGAAAGTTATGGATCGGTTTAAACTAGATCTGTATGAAGATGAAGTATTTGTCTTTACACCGAAAGGAGATTTGTTTAAGCTGGCAAAAGGAGCCACTGTTCTTGATTTTGCTTTTCATATTCACAGCAAAATTGGATGCAAATGTGTTGGCGCGAGGGTAAATGGCAAGAATGTTCAGCTGAAGCAGGCTCTTAACAGTGGAGATCAGGTGGAAATCACAACATCAAATACGCAATATCCAAAGCAGGATTGGCTTAATATTGTAACCACTTCAAAAGCGCGTACAAAGATTCGTCAGGAGCTTAAGGAAATGGCAAGCAAACAAACAGACTTTGCCAAGGAAACTTTGCAGAGAAAGTTCAAAAACCGCAAGCTTGAATATGATGAAACGGTGATGATGCGTATGATAAAAAAGCTGGGATTCAAAACCGTAACAGACTTTTATCTGAGCATAGCCGACGAAACACTGGAAGTTAACGATGTTCTGGAGAAGTACACCGAGATGCTGAAGAAGGAAACAGAGAGTCATGAAGAGATACCTTACCGAAGCGCGGAAACTTATAATATTCAAACTCCTACAGATGAAAAAACTGCGAAGGATGATGTACTGGTTATTGACCAGAATCTTAAAGGGCTCGACTTTAAATTGGCAAAATGCTGTAGTCCGATTTATGGGGACGAAGTATTTGGCTTTGTAACTGTAAGCGGAGGAATTAAGATTCACCGTGTAGATTGCCCAAATGCTCCCCAAATGATGGAACGCTTCAGCTATCGTATTGTGAAAGCTCGCTGGGCCGGGAAAGCTATTGGTAAACAATACCCTATCACGCTTAGGGTGATAGGACACGATGACATTGGTATTGTAACCAATATTTCATCTATAATATCTAAAGAAAAGGATGTTAATCTGAGATCTATTAATGTTAATTCGAACGACGGACTTTTTTCGGGTACTATTACTGTTACTATTGACGATACGTCACGACTGGATGCGCTGATTAAAAAACTTCAGGGCATAAAAGGAGTTAAGCAGATAAGCCGGAACTAACGTTATGGAGAAATTCAGCACACAAAAACGATTGAAAAGCTTTACCTATGCCTGGAAAGGTATAGGTAGCTTTATTTGTAAAGAACACAATGCATGGATTCACCTGGTAATTACAATTGCTGTTATTATCTGTGGATTCATGTTTCACATAACCAGCATCGAATGGATAGCAATTATATTCTGTATAGGATTGGTACTTGCTGCTGAGGCATTCAATACGGCCATTGAAAGACTAGTAAATCTGGTTTCTCCCGGACAGAACAAAACAGCGGGTGATGTGAAAGATATTGCTGCCGGTGCGGTACTAATTACCGCCATTACCGCTTCAATAGTGGGGCTCTTTATCTTTACGCCATATATAGTAGTAGAATATTTTCGTTAAACCTATATTCTCTTATGAAAACAACAAGTGCTAAGTTAACTGTTCTTTTTATTGCTTTACTTGCTGCAATAAATATTTCTGTGGCTGCAAAGAAAAGCCAGAACGTACCCGACCCTAATCTTCGCTTGCACTACACCTCCCCTGCCAAACTGTGGGAAGAAACCCTGCCATTGGGTAATGGACGTTTGGGAATGATGCCTGATGGTGGAATCAATAAAGAATGTATTGTGTTAAATGACATCTCCATGTGGTCGGGCTCGGAAGCGAATTATAACAACCCCGAGGCTGCTACTTATCTGCCTCAAATCAGAGAACTACTGCTGCAAGGAAAAAACGTGGAAGCACAAGAGGTGATGTACAAACACTTTGTTCCCGTAAAACCCGAAATGGGAGGAACTTATGGCAGCTATCAGATGCTGGGAAATCTGGACATAAACTATTCATATACTAAGAAAGCTAAAAAGAACTCGCCTCAATACAATCGGGAGGATACTTATGAACGGGAACTGGACCTGAACAACGCTGTTGCCAAAACATCTTTTTATAAGGATGGCATTGCTTATGAGCGTGAATATTTTGTTTCCAGAAGTAAAGATGTGATTGTTATCAGAATCAGTGCCCCTGATGTAATAGGCGCAATCTCTTTCAAAGCTATGTTTAATCGCCCCGAACGGGCTACGGTTAACGCGGACAAAAACGAATTGGTGATGGAAGGTATTCTGGACAGTGGAGTGAAAGGCAAAGATGGTGTTTCGTTCACAGCTAAACTCAGAGCTAAAACGCACGGTGGATCAGTATCCGTTAGTAACGAAGGTTTGGAAGTAAAGAATGCCAATAGTGTAGAGCTTTATATATCTGCCGGAACAGATTTCGAACTAGATAACCAAGAATACAAATCGTTGGTAGACCCACTGATGGCTAAGGCTTTTGCCACTTCATACAATCAACTTAAAAAGGAACACATTGCCAATTACGAATCATTATTTAATAGGGTAAGTGTTGCTATCGGAAATCCAGGTTCAAAGGCAGCAGATGTACAGCATAAGCTGCAGCTTACAACTGATGAGCGTATCCGTCTTTTCCAGATACAGGATGATCCGGCACTGGCTGCGCTTTACATGCAATACGGACGTTATTTATTTATCAGCAGCACACGGCCGGGTACTCTCCCACCCAACTTACAGGGATTGTGGGCCAATACAATTAGTACGCCATGGAACGGTGATTATCACTTAAATATCAATATTCAGATGAATTATTGGTTGATGGAGCCGGGCAATTTTGCCGATCTTTACCAACCGCTTCTGGCGCTGACAAAGAACATGACTGCATCGGGCGAAGCCTCTGCAAAAGCTTTCTATGGGACAGATGCCAAAGGATGGGTGGCACATATGATGACCAATGTATGGAATTATACCGCTCCGGGCGAACACCCTTCCTGGGGAGCAACCAATACAGGCGGAGCCTGGCTCTGTGCTCACTTGTGGGATCATTATCAATTCATGGGAGATAACAAAACTGAAGACGGATTAACTTATCTTAAAGAAATCTATCCCATACTAAAAGGTGCATCTGAATTCTTTCTCTCTACCATGATACAAGAACCTACCCACGGCTGGCTGGTTACAGCACCCAGTTCATCACCTGAAAATAGTTTTTATGTAAAAGACGGGAAAGAAGAAGTAAGCATTTGCATGGGACCTACCATGGATAACGAACTGGTTAGGGAGCTTTTCTCGAATGTAATTAAGGCATCAAAGATTCTGGAATGTGATGACGAATATCGTAATCAGCTTACTGCCGCTTCTCTAAAACTGCCTCCTTTCCAAGTGAGCAAGGAAGGATATCTGATGGAATGGCTGGAGGATTACAAAGAGACGGATGTGCATCATCGTCACGTATCTCACCTTTACGGTTTGCACCCGGGAAATCAGATTACACTGAGCCAAACACCCGAACTGGCAGAGGCTTGCAAGGTAACCCTTAACCGCAGAGGCGACGAAGCAACGGGATGGTCGCGTGCATGGAAAATGAATTTCTGGTCAAGGTTGGGAGACGGCAATCGTGCCTACAAGCTTTTCAAGAGTCTGCTTACCCCAAGCTATAAGCCCGAAACACCAGATCAGAGAGGCGGAGGAACATTCCCCAACCTGTTCTGTGCACATCCTCCTTTCCAGATCGACGGTAATTTTGGGGGTGCGGCCGGCATTATGGAAATGTTGCTGCAAAGCCACGAAGGATTTATCAATCTCCTGCCTGCCATACCCGAGAGCTGGACTGAAGGAAGTTTCAAAGGTATTAGGGCTCGCAATGGGGCAACAGTAGATGTTACATGGAGTAATGGAAAACCTACAGAGGGTGCCATTCAATCAGCTTACGGTGGTATCTATAAATTAAAAGTTCCCGCAGGTATTTCTAAAGTACAGGTTAAAGGAAAAGGAATAAATAAAACGTTCAAGAAAGAAAAATTCATTGAAATTCCAATCCAAAAAGGAGATAAAGTAAATCTTTTGTTTAACTAATACGCAGACCAGAAACTGCCAGTTGGTTATAAACGAGTAATAAGGAAACAAGAAATATAAAAAAGGCACAGAAAGATGGAATAAAAAATCCACTTTCTGTGCCTTAACTATAAATAGTGGTAGAGTATTCTTTACCCTCTAGTATTCAAAACTTATAGGCAACTGATCAAAATCTCTTTGGCTACCGCACCTGTTACATCAGCATTTTCACCACAAGCCATGCCCCGTTTATTAAATCTACGTTCAATTTCATCAATTGTATCATTGCCAATATTTTCTTCGTGCAAACGAGTGGATAAACCTATTGAACGAAAGAAATTCTCAGTCTTCTCAATGGCCAAATCAATGCGTTGCTCACGAGATCCAGCAGTAATTCCCCACACCCGTTCGCCAAACTGCAAAATCTTATCGCCTTTCTTTTCCCTGAGCACCCTCAATGTACCAGGATAAACAATGGCAAGTGACGCACCGTGAGTCAGCCCATGAAGAGCTGTAAGCTCATGACCAATCATGTGAGTGGACCAGTCCAGGGATACTCCTTGTGCAATAAAACCATTTAATGCCATCGTTGCCGAAAGCATAAAGTCAGCCATCACATCATAATCCTGCTGGTTTTCTTTTATTTTCGGTGCAATCTCAACCAGCGTCTGAAGAATACCTTCCGCCCATCTGTCCATCAGTCTGGATTGACCCGTAATGGTCATGTATTGTTCTACCACATGAACAAAAGTATCGGCAATGCCACATGCCACCTGACGGGAAGGAAGTGAAAAGGTTACTTCAGGGTCCAAAATAGAAAAGACAGGAAAATTGACTCCCAAAGCATATTTTTCTTTCGTTTCTTTACGGGAGATTACAGCCCCGGCATTCATTTCAGAACCGGTAGCAGGCAATGTCAGCACTGTAGCAAAAGGTACAGAACCATTTATCAGTTTACTATTCAGCACTAAATCCCATGCGTCTCCATCATAAAGCAATCCTGCCGAAATAAGCTTTGTTCCGTCAATAACCGAGCCACCACCCACGGCAAGAAGATAGTCTAACTTTTCCTCTTTTCCCAGCGCAATAGCCTTACGCAAGGTTTCTATAGCCGGATTGGGTTCAATGCCCCAGAACTCAACCGTATGATGATTCTTTAACGCTTCCATTACTTGAGCGTAAACTCCGTTTGCTTTTACACTGCCACCTCCAAAAGTAATCATAATTCGCTTATCCACAGGTATTTCATTTGCCAAAGAAGCAATCATACCTTTACCAAAAATTAATTTAGTAGGATTCTGAAAAGTAAAGTTATTCATTATGTTTGTTATTTAATTAGAAGTTTATACCTGTTTCTGGATTCATATATATCAAATTTGAAGGTAAAATAACAGAAAAAAACAGAATATTGTTCTATGTTTTGTTTTAATAATCCATAAAGCTACGTGAAATCTCCACTATTCTAAACGGAATGAATAGACATGCTTAACCAGCAAAAAAAAATATGCCGCCTAAGGTTTATAATGTCCTGTACAAAAGATTGTATTCTTTTGTACAGAAGAATTAATTGTTTTGTACAAAAGAATGCAATCTTTTGTACAAGGAAATAAAAAACAAACAAGAGTGATTAAACAAAGGCCAGAATACCTTTTTTATTTAAAAGGGTTCTACATAATTATTTCTACAATGTTTTTAAAATGGAATAACAAGGAATTTTATTATCTTTGCCGATATACTAAGACAAAAGACTACATGTTATGGAATATATTCAATTTATTATCGATTTTGCTCTCCACATTGACAAGCACTTATATGAAATAGTTGGCTTATACGGCCTCTGGATTTACGCTATTCTTTTTATTCTTATTTTTTGCGAAACCGGACTGGTAGTAACTCCTTTCTTACCGGGAGATTCTTTACTATTTGTAGCAGGAGCATTAGCTTCTTTGCCAACCAATAACATGAATATTCATCTTTTGGTTCTAATGCTTATTGCAGCAGCAGTTTTGGGCGATGCCTGCAACTATATAATAGGAAGGTTTTTCGGGACAAAGCTGTTTAGTAATCCCAATTCGAAAATATTCAGGCAAAGCTATCTGGACAAGACACATGCATTTTATGAAAAGCATGGCGGTAAAACCATTATCTTAGCTAGATTTGTACCTATTGTTCGCACTTTCGCCCCATTCGTTGCAGGTATGGGACATATGAGTTACCGTCATTTTGCCCATTATAATATTGTAGGAGGAGTAATTTGGGTTACATTGCTAACTTACCTCGGCTATTTTCTGGGAGGCTTAGAAATTGTTCAGAATAACTTAAAGTTCCTAATTGTGGCAATTGTTGTTATCTCTGTAATTCCTGCCATTATAGAAATATGGAGAAACAAGCGTAAAAGCAAATCTATTTAACAATCACAGCACGCAAGGCAGATGCAATTATGCATTCTTAACAATAGAATATAGAATCCTATAGGGAATATTCTTTTTTGATCTGTTATAATAATTAAGATAAATCTACTATTATTAATTGCTATGGATAGAAAAAAGACTTCATTTTTAAATAATCTTTTGTTTAAAGATTATCGTTTTATATTCTCACTATGGATTATTACATCTGTTATATGCGGGCTATTGAAATATTTCAGAGGATCGTATAACAATTATCTCATTTTTAAAAACTTGTTTTGGCACGCTGTTCATCAGCTTCCTCTTTATAAACACTACCCCACAGAATATTTCGATGTCACTCATTATGGTGTGTTTTTCAGTTCATTAATTTCTCCTTTCTCTGTTCTTCCAGATATTTTGGGTGTAGTACTATGGGTATCTGCCAATGCATGGTTGCTATACTATGCCATACGAAAATTAGCAATGAACAGAAATCAGCATCTGTTTGTATACCTATTTTGCATAATAGAGTTGTATAGTTCTCTCTGTTCACAGCAATTCAATGTAGGAATAACCGCCATGATTATATTATCTTTTCACCTGATAGAAAAGAAAAAAGACTTTTGGGCAGCATTTTTCATTATGCTGGGTGCATTTACTAAAGTATATGGAATTGTAGGACTAGCCTTTTTGCCTTTTTCAAGAAGCAGAACAAGATTCTTTTTCTCCTGCCTGTTTTGGAGTATTATCATGTTCTTTTTTCCTATGCTATACACATCACCCGATTATGTGTGGACACAATATAATTCCTGGATAATTGATCTTATTGAGAAAAATCATCAGAATCTTTTTGCTTATTACCAAAACATTTCCTTACTGGGAATGGTTAGAAAAATAAGTGGCAGCAGCAGTTATTCAGACTTATGGCTGGTTATCTCAGGATTTATTCTTTTCTGTCTGCCATATCTGCGAATTAAGCAATACCGTTCTAAAAGCTTTAGGATGATGATACTTGCCTCGACTTTACTTTTTACAGTATTGTTTAGCACAGCAAGTGAATCAAGTTCCTATATTATCGCTATGGTAGGAATTGCCATTTGGTACATCAAGACTCCTTCCCAGACTACCTCTTTTAATCTGACTCTTTTAATCTTTGCCTTTTTCCTAACCGGATTATCAAGCAGCGATTTATTCCCCACTGAAGTACGTAAGATATTTGTCTTCCCATTTGCACTTAAATCTTTACCATGCTTTATTATCTGGCTAAAGATATGCTACGAACTGTGCTTCCTTAATTTCTGCCTCAAGGAAGGAATTCCAAGAAGAGAAGAGAGACCCCAGCTAGTGCCAAACACAAACAATGAGATTGACATTATACTGCCTTGTTACAACCCTACCGCCAATTGGCAGGAAATAATTCATGAAAACATGAGGCAAATAAATAAGTTTTGTCCCGATAAGATATTTCATGTAATTGTAGTAAATGACGGATCTTCAATTCACATGGATAATGCCGGGATTGAAAAGTTTAAAGCCGTCATACCTCGTGCACAGTTAATTAGTTATTCCGAAAACAAAGGAAAAGGATATGCTGTAAGGAAAGGAATGGAAGCAGCTTGCTCATCCATGATTATATACTCTGACTGGAATTTCCCTTACGACAAGGAAAGCTTGCAGGCTGTGATTCATAAGTTAGAAGAAGGGTATGACGTAGTTGTGGGTGCCCGGACCAATTCTTATTTCAAGAATTTCAGCATGAATACCCTACGAAGCTATTTGTCTATCTTACCAAGAATACTAAACTGGATAGTTCTGGGCATGAGATTCAGCGATGCTCAGGGAGGACTCAAGGGTATGAACCGCAAAGGAAAAGAGCTCTTTTTAAAGACCAGAATTAATCAGTTCCTCTTCGATACTGAATTTGTTTACATGGCATCAAGAGACCGCGACCTGCATATCTGCGAAATCAAAGCAAACTTACGTGAAGGCGGGCGTCTCTCCTTTATGAACATGAAGGTTTTGGGCAGAGAAGTGGCCAATTTTATACGAATTGCACAGAGCTAAAAAGAATTCCTCTTATAACATTTGCTAAATATTACAAGAGGAATTTCATTTAGCTGATTATTCGGCAATGGTTGAAGCCTCAACCGGAAGAATAAATCCTCTCACCGGAAAGCGGTTCTTCTTTTCCAGATTACATTCATTAATTGCCTGAAGCATGTTTCGTGCACTCTCTTCTGTTGTGAACGAAAAGAAGAATACGGAATTATATTTTCCATTGGAGCTACCATACCAACTATCAAGCAAATTAGGACGATGCGTTTCTTTAAAGCCCGTAGTATCTGTTTTGCTAAAGACTTTTACACCCGAATGAGTGAGCATCCCGGCCACTTTATCAGCATGTTCGGCCAGACTGGTTACAACTAGTAGTTTCATAATATATTTATTTATATTTATTACGCATTAATTTGAAATAGAGCAATGGAACTACCACAAGGGTAAGCAACGTAGCTGTAACAGTTCCTCCCATAAGGGAGATTGCCAGTCCCTGAAACAACGGATCGAAAAGAATCACAATAGCTCCCAATACCACAGTTCCCGCAGTAAGCAAAATAGGAATACTTCTCACTGCTCCAGACTCCAGTATGGCTTGCTTCAATGGAATCCCTTCCTTCAGACGGATATCAATAAAGTCAATCAGAAGAATGGAATTACGCACCATCACACCTGCCAAGGCTATAAAGCCAATCATGGAAGTAGCACTAAAGAAAGCTCCCATAACCCAGTGACCAAGTATTATACCGATAAGTGACAACGGAATTACCGATAACATAATGATTGGTACTGTAAAGTTCTGAAACAATCCTATAATCAACATGTAGATTATGATAATTGCTATCAGGAAAGCAATACCCAGATCGCGGAATACTTCATAAGTAATCTGCCATTCACCATCCCATTTCAAGGTAAATTCATCTTCAAACTTAGGCTGACTGGTATAGTTTTCCTGCAATTGATATCCCTTGGGAAGTTTAATCTCCTTCAGGTGATCAGACATATCGTTCATGGCATACACCGGACTTTCCAACTTACCGGCCATATCGCCTACCACGTAAACCACTTCTTTTTGATTCTTCCGGTAGATGCTCTTGTCCTTCAGTTTCTCTTTAACCTGAACCAGGTCTCCAACTGGCACGCTCTCGCCACGTTGGTTCACAATTGTCAGGCTTTTCAGATTATTGATATCGTTCTTATCGGCATCTGCCAACTGCAGTTTCACAGGAACTGATACAGAAGAAGATTCCTGATGAACCACACCAGCAGTCTCACCTGCAACGGCCGACTGAATTGCAGCAACAACCTGTGCCGGAGCCACTCCGCGCAGCATTGCTTTCTCCTTATCTACATCAAAAGTAAACTCTTTCTGATCTGCTTCTACCATCCAATCTACATCAACAACACCAGAAGTGCGGTTCAGCATATCTTTCACCTGACTAGCAACCTTTATCTGTTCCTTATAATCGGGTCCATAAATCTCAGCTACTAATGTTGAAAGCACCGGAGGACCAGGAGGAACCTCCACGACTTTGGCATTAGCGTTATACTTTTTAGCAATCTGCTGAATTCCCGGACGAACAGCCTTAGCTATATCATGACTTTGTAGCTTACGATCACCCTTATCTTTGAGATTTACCTGAATATCTGCCACATTCTCCCCTCTCCGCAAATCATAATGACGAGCTAAGCCATTGAAGTTTATAGGGCCCGAGGTTCCCACATAAGTCTGATAGTTCACCACATTCTTGTTAGAAGCAACATATACAGCAATCTCTTTTGTCACTGCATCCGTACGCTCCAGTGTAGTTCCCTCAGGCATATCAATCACCACCTGAAACTCATTCTTGTTGTCGAACGGCAACATCTTTACCGGAACCGATTTAGTAAAGAACAACGAAACTGATATCAGAAGCAAAACAACAGTGGAAAGCATAAAGGTCCATCTCATTTTGCGTGATTCCAACATAGGCGATACAATGTTCTTATAGATTCTGTAAACCTTGCTATCTTCCAAAGTTCCATTTTCTTCAGACTCTTCACTGTTCTCCTCTTTCTTATCTTCTTTCGAACGAAGGAAAATATATCCCAGATAAGGAGTCAGCGTTAAGGCAACCAATAGTGAGAAGATCATCGCAATAGATGCGCCAATAGGCATCGGACTCATATAAGGTCCCATCATTCCGGAGACAAAAGCCATAGGCAATACGGCAGCAATTACTGTAAAGGTAGCCAGTATAGTTGGATTACCCACTTCATTGATAGCATAGATGGCCGCCTGAATGAACGGAAGATTCTTCATTCTGAAATGACGGTGCATATTTTCGGCTATTATTATTGAGTCGTCTACCACAATACCTGTAACGAATACCAAAGCAAAAAGCGTAATCCTGTTTAAGGTATAATCCAGAAAGTAATAAGAGAACAGTGTCAATGCAAAGGTTACCGGAACCGAAAGGAAGATTACCAGTCCGCCTCTCCAGCCCATAGCC
Source organism: Bacteroidaceae bacterium (assembly GCA_963667395.2). GTDB lineage: Bacteria > Bacteroidota > Bacteroidia > Bacteroidales > Bacteroidaceae > Bacteroides. The sequence goes on along the minus strand of CAXXJL010000001.1, from coordinate 731,804 downwards.
AGCATTACAAATAATGTTACCGCAACAATAGCCACAAATAAGTGAAGCAAGAGTTCCGAAACTTTATCTGAAGCCGTTTGTCCGTAATCGCGAGTTGTTGTTACATTTACATCCGAAGGAATAAGCTCTTTCTTCAAATGATCTACCTTATTCAATATCTCTCCGGCTAGTTTCTTTGCATCAACGCCGCTTTTCTTTGCAATGGCAATAGTCACCGCAGGATGATTACCCTTTTCTCCGTAAGATACGTATTGACTGGGAGTGCCCGGCCCCTCTTCCACCTGAGCTATCTGACGCAAGTAAACAGGCATACCTTCATTTACGCCAACCACCAGATTTGCTACATCGTCGGCTGTTTTCAGAAAACTACCCGACTGTACAGAGAAAGCAGAATCACCACTCAGGATATTTCCCGAAGCCAATTGCATATTGCTACCTTGGATATACTTTGAAATGCCAGCCATATCAAGGTGATTACCGGTCATCTTGTCTTTATCTAATACAACCTTAATCTCTTTACTTCTTCCGCCAAGGATAGTTACGGCAGCTACATCAGGTACTTTCTTTAGTTCAGTTGTCATAACCTCAGCCATCTGACCAAGAGAATAATCTCCATAATGATCACTCCATAAAGTGAGAGCCAGCACAGGTACATCATCAATGGCGCGAGTCTTTATCAAAGGCATTGAAACACCTTGCGGCATTTGATCCATGTGCTTCATAATCTCAGTATATAGTTTAACAAGTGATCGTTCTATATCCTGTCCAACGAAAAACTGTACTGAGACCATGGATATTCCATTCATTGAAGTTGAATAAACATGTTCCACACCTTTTACATTAGATACCACCTTTTCCAAAGGAATGGATACCCGGTTTTCTACTTCCGTAGGTGTAGCTCCGGGAAAAGCCACCATGATATCTGCCATAGGTGCTTTAATCTGCGGATCTTCCTCACGAGGAATCAGAAATATACTGAATGCTCCAAGGAGCAAGAAAGCAATCATCAATAATACGGAGAGCTTAGAGCGAATAAATACGTTCGCTAGTCTTCCTGCAAAACCTTCTTTCATAGTTGTATTCTTTTTCAGTCGTTATTTATTTTGATTCATTCACTTTGCAACCGTTGTAAATACGTCCCTGCGCGCTTACCACCAAACGTTCGTTCGGAGCAAGTCCAGATAGTACTTCTACACGATCTCCCATTTGTTTACCTAACCTGACCCAGCGAAGCAAAGCTTTATTGTCGTTGCTTACCACATACACACCTGTAAGCTGCTCTTTATTAACGATGGCTTTCACAGGAACAGTCATTGCTGAAGATTGAGAAGTCTTTGTCTGTTCACCGGGTATCACCACATTTACATACATTCCGGCTTTGATCCCTAAAGACTTACTATCGGCTATTGCAATCTTAACTCCATATTGCCCGCCGGTGAACTGAGATGATGGACTAATCTCCGAAATTGTTCCGGGAAAAGTAATGCCTAAAGACTTTACTGTAAGGTTTACTGTTGTACCTTGCTTTATCTTGGCAATGTCCGATTCGGGAACAGAAGCCACGACCTGGAAGTTTCCACTCTGTTCCAAAGCCAGCAATGGCATTCCCGGATTGGCCATACTCCCTTCATCCATAAACTTCTTGGTGATAACACCAGAGAAAGGAGCCGTTATACGTGTATATGCCAGCATAGCATTTACCTGATTCCTCATTTGCAGAGCAGTCTCCAGTTTGGAACTGATAGATTGATGATGCAAGGTAACGTTTTCCAATTCCTTTACCGAAGCACTTTGATTCTGATATAGCTGTTTGAAACGTTCCACATCCTTAGCGGATACAGCTGCAGCCGCTTTAGCTTCGGATATTGCCGCGTCAGCTTGTGCTCTTTGAGCCAGAATATCTGCATTAGAGATACTAACTAATAATTGTCCTTTTGCAACTTTATCGCTTGCTTTTACATGAATACGGCTGATACTGCCCATTACCCGGGTACTAATCACCGCTGTTTGTCCGGCTTCAATCTGACCGCTAGCCAAAATACCTGCATTCTGAGAAGAGGAAGGTAAAGCAGTTACTACAGATACAGCCACTTCATTTACGTTAGTCTCCTTATCTGAAGAAGAACAAGCCTGAAACATACCTCCAGCCACAACCAGAGAGAAAAACATTACGGATATATATCTTATTGATTTCATAGAATTTACTTTTTGAGTTTGATTATTTATTAATTGATTCGCCGGAAGTAATGAATCCCATATATGCAGCCGTCAGATTTTGTTTGTATACAGTGCGGGCATAATTGAGTTGCTGACCAGAAAGCTGAGTTTGAGCAACAAGTACGTCGGCTGTCTTTTCCAGTCCCTGCTCAAACCTATCCTTTGTTATGCGGAGTGCTTCTGCAGCCTGCTCCACCATATCATTCTGTTTGCGCAGTTCAAAAGCTATATCATCAAGATCTCTGCTGGTTTTGTTGTACTCCAGTTGCGCTTTCATTTTCTGATCGCTGAGTTGTTCCTGCATTTTCATTCCCATTAACTTGCTGGAGCGAGCGTTATATTTGCTTTGATTTCCATTAAACAATGTCCACGACAAACGCACTCCTAGCAGATAACTGTCAGAACCAAAGGAGGCAAACTTCCTATCGTTCCATTGATAGTTACAAAAAGCATTCAGACGGGGAACCAAAGAAAGAGCGGAAGATTTCCTCATCATCTCAGTTGCCGTTACAGCATTCTCCATTGCCTGGAAATCTGAGCGAAGATTAGATACAGAAGTATTGGAAGTTATTATTGATGAAGCAGGCTCTTCTACCTGATAGACAGCTCCTGTTGGACGTCCCATGAGTAAACTCAGGTAATCGGAAGCATTTGCCACTGCACTTTTTGCTTTCTCCAGATTTGTTTCCACGCCACTCACATGTACTTTTGCATTAAGTACATCCGATTTACGAATCAATCCCTGAGCAAAAAAACGTTCTACGGAAGCATACACTTCACCGGAGGTTGCCAATGCTTCTTCGAGCACACTCTTTTCACGGTAAGCAAGTTGCAGTTGAAGGTAAGCCTTCTTCACCTCGAAAGAGATATAATCCTTCATGCGAAGCGTACCATAGCGGGCTGCTTCCTTTTGAGCTGCAGCGGCTTTCCTCATGTAAATCTGATCAAGATTGAGTAAAGGCATTTGCACCTCGATGTTTGCATTAAAATCTTTCAATGCATCGGGGCTATTTAGTAATACCGGGTTAAAATCTTGCACTGTAACAGATTGCTGCTGGAGTTTAAATCCAAATACATTCAGCGGATCATTGGTGACCATGGCCGTATACGAAACATTTACCTGCGGTAAAAAGATAGCATCACTCTTGCGGTAATCGGACTGCGCAATCTTTTCGTCGAGCGAAGTAGAAAGAAGTTGTTTGTTCTCCTTTAAAGCCGTCTCAACAGCTTCGTTCAGGCTCAGAAAGCGAGTCTCTGTCTGGGCTTTTACAGGCAAAAAAGCCGCAAAACAAAACATTCCGGCCATGAGTAATCTGATAGTTTTCATCTGTTCTTTCATTGTCCCTTTTCTTTTAATTATGGAACAAAGGTAGAGCATCAGAAAATCGTGGTCAGCTACTTTTGTTACACAAGGTTACTTTATTAGAAAAAACAATGAAAAACAGAGAATAGTTCAGTCGTTGCCCGGTATAAAACCTTTCAAAGATTTTAAAACAGTTAGCTTGTTGCGCCCTAAACTCACGGCACCATATTCTTCTAATTGCTTGAGAAGACGAGAGATAACCACCCGTGCCGTACCAAGTTCATTAGCTAATTGCTCGTGAGTGATGTTAATTGTCTGGTCATGATAAAGCTCTGTCTTCTTTTCCAAAAGAGCCAATAACCGCTCGTCCATCTTCTTGAAAGCAATTTCGTTGATTATATCCAGCGATTCTTCAAAGCGTTTGTGATACAACCTGAAAATATAATCAAGAAACTGAGGATATTCCTTAATAAGAGAAGCCAGTTTGTCATTCGGAATAAAGAAAATCTCCGTATCCTCTTCGGCCACCGCCTTTACCTTGCTGGTATCATTGTGCAGTCCGCCAAGGATAGACATCACACAACTCTCACCCGTTTTAATATAATAAAGCAGAATTTCCCTTCCATCGTCATTGGTGCGCATCACCCTTACGCTTCCAGTGGCAATAATAGGAATTCCGTGAATATAAGATCCTTCACGAAGAATGTCATCTCCCTCCTTGAAAGTCTTTACCACACTGTATTCTACTAGTTTCTTACGAATAGCAATGGAAGTCTTGAATTCGGTAATCTCGTTAAATAAGTCCATCATGTTCTAAGTTTTATTTGCAACAAAGATAAAAGAATACCGATAATATCCATTACCTTTGTTCATGGAATATAGCAATGGAAGAAAGAAAAATAATCCATATTGACATGGACGCCTTTTATGCCTCGGTGGAACAACGTGACCATCCTGAATGGTGTGGGAAACCTTTGGTAGTAGGTCGTAATGAGGAACGTGGTGTTGTTGCCGCAGCCAGCTATGAAGCCCGACTTTATGGGATTCATTCTGCCATGTCGTCCGTCAAAGCTAGTCAGTTATGCCCTGATCTTATCTTTGCTCCTGTGCGAATGTCTGTCTACAAAGGTATCTCCGCCCAAATACATGAAATATTTCACGAATATACAGACCTTGTAGAGCCTCTTTCTATTGATGAGGCTTTTCTGGACGTTACTGTGAATAAAAAGGGAATTGATTTGGCTGTGGATATTGCCAAAGAGATTAAGCAGCGAATATGGGAAAAGCAGGAACTGGTGGCTTCGGCAGGAATCTCATATAATAAGTTTCTGGCAAAAATTGCTTCCGACTATCGTAAACCGGATGGGCTGTGTACTATCCACCCAAGTCAGGCACAAGCCTTCATCGACAAACTGCCCATTGAGTCTTTCTGGGGAGTGGGAAAAGTTACAGCAAAAAAAATGCATGCGCTAGGCATTCACAACGGTGCACATCTTCGCACAAGCACCCCCTCATTTCTTACCCTGCAATTTGGAAAGGCTGGCATAATATATTACAACTTTGCCCGTGGCATTGATCTTCGTCCGGTAGAGCCGGAAAGAGAACGCAAGTCAGTAGGCTGTGAAACGACTTTCGAACATGACCTGGTGATTAAAAGTTCCATCATCATTGAGCTATACCACGTAACCAAAGAACTAATCCGCCGATTGGAGAAATCGGGCTTCAAAGGTTATACGCTTACCCTGAAAATAAAGTTCAACGATTTTACACAGAAAACTCGTTGCATAAGCAAAGATCATCCTCTCACTACTTTAAAAGAGATACTTCCACTAGCTAAAGGATTACTAAATGAGGTTGATATTACCGAACACCCAATCCGCTTATTAGGACTAAGTGTTTCTAATCCCTGGGAGGAAATTTCCTTTCCCGGGTATAAGCAGCTATCGTTTAAATTCAAATAAGTTTGTTTTATTACAGAAAATCATTGATTATTAATTACTTTTGTTTTTTTAGTGAAATAACAAAAAGCATATTTGTTTCTTTAATGCTCTAATTACAAAAGAACTATCAAACGAAATGATTACAAACTTAAAAAAGACAGAACTATGAAATTAGGGAAACAATATACAAAAGATGACGATTTTAAACGCAAAGCCAGACTATATCAATCTACTTATAGAGCAGAGGTTCTAAGTGTTGACTGTGATGAGTTTGGTAATATGCTGAAAGAAGAAGACGGGAAAAAGGGATTAAACTTCTATCCTGAGTTTGGCATTCTGGATGCTGTATATGAAAGATATGGTACAAGATATAACAAACAACTATATTCGAACTTGCTAAGGAGTGAGCATATTCCTTTTAATTTCTTTATTCCATTGAGTACGGATTTAGAATTAGCAAAAGATGTGCTTAATGAATTTGTTTCAAATACAATTAAGAGAATCAACTATATTACAATTGAGTATGCACCCGAGGCTGCTGAAGATTACTTAAATGATAAAACATCATTTGATGTATATATAGAATACGTACATTCTGATAATAAGGTAGGAGCTTTGGGTATAGAAATAAAATATACAGAACAGAGTTTCCCTTTAAAGAAAGGTTCTAAAGAACACATTGATTTAAAAAATCCAAAAAGTAGATATTGGTTAGTAACCAACAGTTCCGGATTATTTAAGGCAGGAATATTAGATAAGCTTATTCTCGATGATTACAGACAGATTTGGAGAAACCAGTTGTTAGGAGAAAGCATTAAACAGAAAGGTGAAATCAATCATTTCGTTTCTATCACTATGTATCCAAAAGGAAACGAGCATTTCTCAAGAGTTCTGCCCGAATATCAATCCTTTCTCAAAGTAAAGAATGATTTGATTGGCATTACTTACGAGAACTTTATAGAAGCATTGATAAAACATTCAAAAGGAGATGTTTTTGATAAATGGATTACTTATTTGAAAGAAAGATATTTAATTGATAATAAATAAATATTATCACTGCTGTTCCGTTAAGATTCCCAAAGTGATAATTGGTTGTCATCGGACTGCATTTTTAAGTTAGTATTATTGTTAAATAAATCATTTATAGATTTATATTAAATCCTCGTAGCCTGATAGCTACGAGGATTTTCTGTTTTTTATGTAGACTATCAATGCACTTTTTTATTTTATCTTATCATATTAAAAAACAGACTTGAGACTTTTAGTAAAGTCTCAAGTCTGTTTAACAGGAATGACTAGACATTTATATATAAATAGAACAAACTTAATAAAATATTTAGTTAGTGGCAGTAAATAGATAGTAGGTGGAAGATAAACCACACTTTAATTTATTCTAAGCAACCGGTAGTATAACAATAAATAAGCATACTAAAATCAAACAAATTGAATTATAATTTGTTAATAAAGGATTGGCAGAACTAATATTGTAAAATAATTATTTCCCCCAAATATTAAATATGCACGATACAATGACAAAAGTAACAGATTGAAAGGCTAAATAGCCTAAATTTAATAATTATTAAGTAATGCCCTAAATAATATTTCAAGAACATTTTTCTAACTAACTTAATGAAGAAAAATCAAATTATGTCTTTTATATTTAATATTATTTTTTATATTTGCCAATACTTCGTTAAATAATTAATTAAAATGCTGTAAAAACAATGAATTATATTTAAAACTTGCCATAGAAGCAATTGATTAAGTCACTGATTTTTAGCATTTTCATAGTATTAAACGCTATAGAAAATATGATAAAATCAAGCATACTTAACCAATATATGGATATCTGTAAGGATATTCTTTCTGAAATAAAAACAAAGTTAAACAAAAGTCTCAAATAACTCATTGAGTTTGCTGCTATTGCAGCATAGCTCGATACTATTTTATTAACGAACTATTGTATTTGTGAAACAATTAACTATACTAGATATATATTCACATTACTAACTGATAAATTGACTTAATAACTCTAAATAATCAAATGTTTAATCTTAAAGAAAAAAAATGGAATGAAAAAAAGTAAACTTCTCAGTTTCCTTCAATTTAAGAAAGGAATCGTACTTGCACTCGTCCTCTCATTCATTTCTTTAGCAGCTATGGCACAGAATATTACTGTAAAAGGTAAAGTTACTGATTCTAAAGGCGAAGCTGTTATCAACGCGAGTATTTTAGTACTTGGTACAAAAAATGGAACAGTTACTGACCTAGATGGTAATTATTCATTAACAAAAGTTGCTCCTAACGCACAATTGTCTTTTTCTTATATAGGTATGAAAAAACAAATTGTTCAAGTTGAAGGCAGAACTGTTATCAATATTATCTTGGTTGACGATGCATCTGTTTTAGATGAAGTTGTTGTTACCGCTCTTGGTATTAAACGTCAGACCCGTTCACTGGGGTATTCAACAACTCAGGTAGGCGGTGAAGAATTTACCCTTGCCCGTGATCCTAATATTGGTAATGCTCTTTCCGGTAAAGTGGCTGGTGTGAGTGTTGCCGGCAATTCAACCGGTTCCGGTGGTTCTTCACGTGTAGTTATCCGTGGTAATGCTTCTTTAACCGGTAATAACATGCCACTATATGTAGTAGACGGCGTTCCTTTCGACAACGCCAACCAAGGTTCTGCTGGTCAGTGGGGTGGTCTTGATATGGGTGACGGTTTGAATAACATCAATGCTGATGATATTGAAAACATTCAGATCCTGAAAGGTGCTGCTGCATCTGCCCTTTACGGTTATCGTGGTGGTAATGGTGCAATCCTAATTACGACCAAGTCTGGTAAGAAAGGAAAAGCAATGAATGTGGAGGTTAACAATAACCTTACATTCAACGCGATTTATGATCAGCGCGATTTTCAGAAAGTATTCGGACAAGGTTCCGATGGTCAGCGTCCGATGGACAAGCAGGCTGCCATAGATTCGGATAGAAGCAACTGGGGTGAAGCCCTCGATGGTGGCAATGCTGTCAACTTCTTAGGTCAGAACTACAAGTACTCTAACGTTGATAACTTCAAGAATTTCTATAATACAGGAGTAAGCAACTCATCTTCTGTGGCTATCTCAGGTTCTGATGAGAAAGTTACCTATCGTTTTGGTATGACCAATAATTATGAAAAGAGTATTCTTCCGAACTCCAACAATAGTCAGTTTGGAATGAACATGAATACAACTTATGATATCCGTAAGAATCTGCACTTTATTATGAATGCCAACTACGTATTCGAGAAGTCTAAAGGCCGTTCCAATCTATCAGACGCCAACGGCAACACCAATGCTGCTATTCTATATCATGCTAACTCTTTCGACATAAATTGGATGGAACGTGGTAGCGAAACAGCTAAATGGGGTACAACTGCCGATGGCAAAGAAATGCTTTCCGGCAACAGCGTTTACTTCAATAACCCTTACTGGTTGCAATATCGAAAAACCAACAACTCTAGAAAAAACCGTCTTACCGGTTCCATGACTCTAAAATGGGATATTACAGATTGGTTATACATTCAGGGTGCAGCTCAACGCGACGGTTTTAACCTTGAGTTCAAACAAATTCAGCCAATAGGCGCAGCAGCAGACCCTAATGGCTATTTGACCGAATTCCAAAAGACGTATTATGAAATGAACTACAACTTCCTCCTTGGATTTAATAAAGATGTCAACGACTGGTCTGTTGGTGCTACCTTTGGTGGAAACAAACAGATTAATACTAGTAAAACTTATTATCCTGCCAACGGCGGACGTCCGTTTGTTGTAGATGGATTGTGGTCTGTTAACAACCTTGACCCAACAGATACACGCGCTCAAATAAGTTATTCAAATTATAAAGTTAATTCACTTTATTTCACTGCCGACTTAGGATGGAAGAAGCAATTATTCCTGAATGTTACCGGACGTAATGACTGGTTCTCTACCTTGTCACCCGATAATAACAGTTATTTCTATCCTTCTGTTACAGGATCATGGATATTCACAGACACCTTTAAAACTCCGGAATGGTTCAATTTTGGTAAGATTCGTGCCTCATGGGCTATGGCATCCAACGGTACCAGCGCATATCAGAATATGATGACTTACAAAGTTCTCAACTATAAAGTAAACGGACAGCAGGTTGTTACAGTAAACAACGATACTTATCCCAATCCTGACTTGAAACCGGTAGAGATTACTGAAAAGGAAATTGGTTTAAATCTTTCATTCTTCCAGAGCCGTTTGAATTTCGATATGGCTTACTATGTGAAAGATACAAAAGATGACATTGCTAAGGTCTCAATATCCAGTGCCAGTGGATTCTCTTCAAGAATTATGAATGTTGGTAAAATCCAAAACAAAGGTTTCGAATTCATGGTAGATGCCACTCCGGTGAAGAGTAATGACTTCATGTGGAACACTACATTCAACTTCGCTCTCAACGAGTCAGAAGTAAAATTTCTTGGTGATGGTGTAAAACGTCTGGCTATAGATGGCGCAACATCAAATGTTGGACAGGTTGGTGTTTATAACGTACTGGGTTCCTCCTATGGTGAAATCATTGGTTACAAATACAAACGTGATACCAACGGTAAATTGCTATTGAAAGACGGTCTGCCACAAAACAATGGCGAGCAGGTAAGTCTTGGTAACGGCGTGTACAAATATACTGGCGGATGGCATAACTCATTGAAATATAAAAATATTACTCTGGCATTCCTGGTAGATTTCAAATTCGGTGCTAAATTGTTCTCCGGAACCAACTATATAGCATACGGCAGTGGTTTGCATAAAAACACTCTGCAAGGCCGTACCGTTGATGCACCTAACCAGACATACATCTTCCCAGGTATCGATGAAGCAACCGGTCAGCCCAATACAGTTGCTGTAAGAGCCAGCAACTACTGGGGAAAAATTGGAGATCAGGGTATTGCAGAAGAATTTACTTACAATGCAAGCTTTATTAAATTGCGTGAACTTTCTCTCGGTTATGAATTCCCTACAAGTATTCTGTCTAAACTGAAAGTAGTGAAAGGTTTGAATGTATCCTTAATTGCACGTAACCCTTGGACAATTATGAAGCATACCGACAATATTGATCCTGAATCTGCATATAATAACAGCAACGGTCAGGGCCTTGAATTGAATGGTTATCCTTATACACGCAATATCGGCTTCAATGTAAATCTAAAATTCTAATCAGTTAAGAGCTTAATAATATGAATAAATATATAAAAAACGCATGTGCCGCACTGTTTTCTCTAACAGTAGTAACTAGTTGTGGCGACTTTGGCGATACAAATATCGATCCGGAGCATTTGAATGAAGGCAATGTGCCTTACACAATGGTCTTTTCTAACGCCCAGCATCAGGCATTGGGTTCTGATTGGGACATTTGGCGTACGGGAATGATCTATCTTTCACAGTGGAATCAGCATGTAGCTGCCGGCGGATGGTGGTGGAGCTATGGTATCAACTCTTTCTCTGGTGACTATGCTGCATCTTACTGGGGATCAGTATTAAGTGGTGGCAACCGTGGAGCTATCCGTGATATTCAGACTGTAATTGCAAAATGGAAAGATGATCCGGATATGAAACAAAACTATCAGATTGCCCGTATAGTACGTGCACATATCTTCCAGAAAGTTACTGATCTTCACGGAGACATTCCTTACAGTCAGGCTGGTCAACCAGGTGAATTTCCTTATCCTAAGTACGATAAGCAGCAAGATATCTACACAGACCTTTTAAAAGAACTTGATGAAGCGCAAGCTAATCTGGGATCTGGAACAGCTTCTTTGGCAAACCAGGATCTGTATTATAATGGTGATGTATCTAAATGGAAAAAGTTTGCCAACTCATTAATGTTGCGTGTAGCCATGAGATTAAGCAAAGTGAGTCCTGATAAAGCCAAAGAATATGCAGCAAAAGCATACACCAATGGTGTAATTACAGAAACGGCTGACAACTGTAAACTTGATCATACAGGTGGTGTAGCTACCAACGATTCAAGCGAACCGTATGCAAAAGTTATTGTACATGAAGATCCGGGTGTGGCTTACATTAATAAGACTTTCTTTGATGTTTTGAAAAATGCTAATGATCCACGTATTCCTTTGATCATGGCTGTATATCCTACAGCTTATGATACAAAAGATGTAGATCCAGCTATTGCCGAAAATTCAGCTCCTGAAAAGCAAAAAGGTTTGATTGGCTTCTTCAGCATGGGACCAACTTCAAGTTATTCTATCAAGAAATACTTTCCTGCCGAATATACTACTGAAGTCTTGTCTACTCCAAGTAGTGCAAACTATTATAAGAAGACTCACTCACAGCCTAACCGTTCTACTTATGCAGACCCAACCGGTCCTTCATTTGTATGTACAGCTGCACAGACAAATCTGTTGCTGGCCGAAGCTGCCTATCGCGGCTGGATAAGCGGTAACGCTGAAACATTCTATAATGCTGGTGTTCGTTGTGCAATGGAACAATTCTCACAGTATCCTAGCAGCAATGCCAAGGGCCTGTACAACACCTATCTTTCATCCTCAGCAATCAACAGTTATCTGGCTGCTAATCCGTATAATGCATCCAAAGCTTTGGAACAAATCAATACACAGTACTGGATTACCTGTTTCTGCGACGAGTATGAAACTTATGCTAACTGGCGTCGTTCTGGATATCCTAACTTACAAGAAAGATGTTCTGCTCACGACAACTGGAGCACTATAGGAAACTATGGTCCGGCTATTGTTCGCCGTATGCCTTATCCTGCATCAGAACTTCAGGTAAATCCTGATAATTACAAGGCAGCTTTAAGCGGACTAGGCTTGCAAAATGAAAATGATTTCAACAATACCCGTGTTTGGTGGGATGTTGCAAAATAAACCTCCGAGACGTGAATAAGAAATCTTAATCACGAAGTAGTTTTTACTTATAAAATGAACTAAAATCTTTAAATAAATTAAGAGGCTGTTTCAAAAGAGATCTTTTGGTAGCAGCCTCTTATGTTTTTTGTACATTTACAAACAAAAAACACGATTGTAAAAACAAAAAAAAAGCGTACTGAATCTATTCAAAAATAAGCAAGAGGCAATTAATCCCTTTATCAATGAGCATAAGCTTGATTTTAAAGAGGCTTCTGATATGCTTGCCTTACTTGATTATTGTCTAAACCTAAAATAATTTAGAAATGAAAATAAAAACAGCATCTATTAAACAATCTGGCACTATTATCATAGGGTTGCTGCTAACAGCCCTTCCTATTGAAATACAAGCCCAACAAGGTTTTGTACATGAACGTTCCACTGAATATCAATGGCCTGAAGAGAAAGGAGTTTTAGAAAAACTAGATAAATGGCAGGATCTTAAGTTCGGAGTTCTGTTCCATTGGGGATTATACTCTATCCCTGGTATTGTAGAATCCTGGTCTATTTGTTCGGAAGATGTTGACTGGATTCCAAGAGACAGTACCATGGCTTACGAAGATTACAAAAGAGATTATTATAAGCTTATCGAAAAGTTCAATCCTACAGATTTTAATCCTGACCAATGGGCTGATGTAACAAAAGCAGCTGGAATGAAATACATGCTTTTCACTACCAAACATCACGATGGTTTCAATCTGTTTAATACTAAACAAACAGATTTTTCAATCATGAACAGTGCTTTCAAGAGCAATCCAAAAGCTAATGTTGCTAAGTATGTATTTGAAGCTTTCCGTCAAAAAGACTTTATGGTGGGTGCCTATTTTTCAAAACCCGACTGGCACTGCGAATATTATTGGTGGCCCAGATATGCTACTCCAACCAGAAACGTTAATTACAATATAAACAAACACCCTGACCGTTGGGAATCTTTCCAGAAGTTCACCTATAACCAGATTGAGGAATTAATGAGCAATTATGGCAAATTAAATATCCTCTGGCTTGATGGTGGATGGGTAGCTGCTCCAAAACAAGATATTAAAATGGATTCTATAGCCAAAATGGCTCGCACACACCAGTCTGATATATTGATTGTAGACAGAACCATTCATGGTAAATATGAAAATTACCAGACTCCGGAACGTTCAATACCGGAAGAACAACTTAACTATCCTTGGGAAAGTTGCATTCCATTGAGTCCGGATTGGGGATGGACACCTAATGCTAAGTTCAAATCTGCAAACACTGTAATTGCCGACCTCATTGAGGTTGTTGCAAAAGGTGGTAACCTTCTGTTGGGCGTTGGTCCTACCCCGAAAGGTGTTATCCAACCTGAAGTGGTAGCAATTCTGAAAGAAATAGGTCAATGGCTGAAAGTGAATGGTGAAGGTATCTATAGTACACGTATCACACCAAACTACAAGAGCAATAATGTTTGGTTCACAGCAAGCAAAGATGGCAATAAGCTCTATGCTCTTTATGTTCCAGGCGAAAAAGAAGAATTGCCTCAGAGCATTGAGTGGGAGAATAATATCCCGGTAAAAAACAGTGCTATGATATTACTCAAAACAGGCAAAAAAGTAAAATGGACACAGGAAGGAAATAAAGTTAAAGTAAACCTTCCACGCGCATCAAAAACAAATAAAGAACCTCTAGTATTCTCTTTTAAAACACAGAAATAAGATGAAAAAGCATTTCATAGCTGTATGTTATTCACTTTTTATCGCTTCTCAACTTTATGCACAACCATTATACAAGAATCCAAAGGCGCCCATAAAGGAGAGAATCAGTAATCTAATCTCGCAGATGACGCTGAATGATAAAATTGGTCAGCTTTGTTGTCCGCTTGGTTGGGAGATGTATACCAAAACAGACAAAGGTGTTATCCCTTCAGATCTTTTCAAGACTCAGATGCAGAACAGACCAATAGGTTCTTATTGGGCAACACTTAGAGCTGATCCTTGGACTAGAAAAACGTTGGTTACCGGGCTTTCTCCCAAACAGGCTGCAGAGGCCATTAATGCCTTGCAAAAATATGCAGTAAAAGAAACCAGACTAGGTATTCCTATTCTTTTCGCAGAAGAGTGCGCTCACGGACACATGGCCATAGGAACAACGGTCTTCCCCACCTCACTGGGGCAAGCTAGCACATGGAATTCGGAATTAATGGAAGAGATGGGAAAGGTGATCGCCTTAGAATGCAGATTGCAGGGAGGAAACATTGGCTATGGACCAATTCTTGATGTGGCACGCGAACCTCGCTGGTCGAGAATGGAAGAGACTTTCGGAGAAGATCCTGTTCTTATCGGAGTATTGGGTAGTGCTTTTGTCAAAGGTCTGCAGGCTAAGGATCAGAATGGGAAAGCTCAGTTCTACTCTACTCTGAAACATTTTGCAGGTTACGGTATTCCATTGGGAGGCCATAATGGCGGACGCGCTCAGATTGGACAACGTGAGTTATTCTCCGAGTTCCTTACTCCGTTCAAGATGGCTGTAAAGGCTGGCGCTGAAACTGTAATGACTTCCTACAATTCTATAGATGGGATTCCTTGTACTGCTAATCGTTATCTATTGAAAGATATCCTGAGAAACGAATGGGGCTTTAAAGGATTTGTTTATTCTGACTTAGGAAGTATTGAAGGAGTTTACGGTCACCGTGTAGCTGCCAATGTAAAAGAAGCAGCCGCTAAGTCTCTTCAAGCAGGTACGGATATGGATTTGGGGGGCAATGCTTATGGAAATAATTTGGAAAAGGCACTTCAGGAAAATCTGATATCAATGGCTGATATTGACAGTGCTGTAAGCCACATTCTAAGATTGAAGTTCGAAGCGGGATTATTTGAAAATCCATACATGAACCCAAAAGATGCAGCCAAACTTGTTCGTAGCGAAAAGCATCAATCGGTGGCTAAAGAAGTAGCAAGAGAGGGTATTGTGCTCCTGAAAAACAACCAGCTTCTGCCTTTGGATAAATCAATAAAGAGCGTAGCTGTAATTGGTCCGAATGCTGATAACATCTATAACCAGCTTGGTGATTATACTGCTCCACAAGAGAGAATTAACATCAAAACTGTATTAGATGGAATCAAGAACATTGTCTCTGCAGATACAAAGATTAATTATGCAAAAGGATGCGCCATCCGTGATACTACAGAAAGTGATATTGCAGCAGCTGTAGAAGCTGCCAGGAAATCAGAGGTTGTTGTTCTGGTACTTGGAGGTTCAAGCGCCCGCGATTTCTCAACAGAATACAAAGAAACCGGAGCAGCTACAGTTTCTGATAAAAAGAAAGAAGTATTATCTGATATGGAGTGTGGTGAAGGATACGACCGTTCTTCACTGGATCTATTGGGAGATCAGGAAAAGCTGCTTCAGGCAATAATCAAAACCGGAAAACCTCTTGTAGTAGTTTATATTGAAGGACGTCCTCTGAATATGAATGCAGCTTCAGAAAAAGCGAATGCCCTGCTTACTGCATGGTATCCCGGACAGGAAGGTGGAACAGCTATTGCTGAAGTTCTTTTCGGCGATTACAATCCTGCCGGACGACTGCCGGTATCTATTCCAAGATCTGTAGGTCAGTTACCTGTATATTATTCACTTGGTGAACAGAATTCATACGTTGAAGGTACCAGTGCCCCACTTTACTGTTTCGGATATGGTTTAAGTTATACCACCTTTGAATACTCAAACCTAAAGATAGAACAATCAGGCAAAGACACATTCTATGTATCATGCGATGTAAAGAACAGTGGTAACCGTGAAGGAGATGAAGTAGTTCAGCTTTACCTAAGAGACAATGTTGCTTCTGTTTCTACTCCCGAAATCCAACTAAAGAAGTTCAAAAGAATCAATCTGGATAAAGGTGAGACTAAGAAAGTAGAATTCATTATTAACCATGAAGATCTGTCTCTTTACAACCAACAAATGGAATTTGTAACTGAACCTGGAACATTTACAATAATGATTGGTGCATCAAGCAATAATATTCTTTTAAAAGATAAATTTGAGCTCAAGTAATAACAAACTTAAGAGTGTCTTAACTGATTCTATTGAATGATAATAGGATTGAGTTGTACTGTAAAATTTCACATGCAAAAGGAAAACAAAATGGATTCTTTTGATTTATGAGTCCTGCAATAAATGTATCTTTGAGGACTTTTGTTTAATTATTTCAGTAATAATATGATTAAAAAACATCTTATTTCAATTATAATTTGTTTAACCTTCCAAACCGTGAAGGGTTCTATTCCTGAGAAAGAATCTGTGAAGGATTCCATTCATTTGAATGAAGTGATTGTAACCGGCAGTATGACTGAAGTAAACCGTCGCTATCTTCCCATGACAGTTTCAGTTATTAATAGTGATGATATAGGAAACCGGTATAACTCATCCATAATGCCTTTGCTCTCCGAAGAAATTCCAGGAATGTTTGTTACCGGACGAGGAGTGATGGGATACGGAGTTGCAAACGGTTCTGCCGGTAGCATTAGTATCCGCGGAATAGGCGGAAGTCCAAATACGCAGGTGCTAGTTCTTATAGACGGACATCCCCAATACATGGGAATGATGGGACATCCCCTCCCCGATGCTTACCAGTCTCCAATGACTCAACGTGTAGAAATTGTTCGCGGCCCAGCTTCTATTTTGTATGGTTCCAATGCAATGGCAGGAGTTATCAATATTATCACAAAAAAGCAGGAAACAGAAGGAGCTTACACACATGCACGCGCAATGTATGGGTCGTATAATACTTTTAGTGCAGAAGCAGGTAATGGTTATCGCAAAGAAAAATTTAGCAGCTATGTGTCGGCTAGTTATGATAGAACAGACGGGCAGCGAACAAACTCAAAGTTCAATCAATATAGTGGTTACGCAAAACTAGGTTATGAATTCTCTAATCATTGGAATGCTTTAGCAGATGTAAATTTAACCCACTACAATGCAGCCAATCCTGGCATAATTACGAAACCAATTATCGATAATGACGCTGAAGTGCTCCGTGGAATGACTTCCATTTCACTGGAGAACAAATATAAAAACACATCCGGTGCATTGAAGTTATTTTATAATTTTGGCAATCATCAAATCAATGATGGCTACTTCTCGGGAGACTCTCCAAAGGATTACCTGTATCATTCCAAGGATAACATGTTGGGAGCCTCTTTATATCAGTCTTACGAATTCTTTAAAGGAAATCAGATCACAGCAGGAATTGATTACACTCGTTTTGGAGGAAATGCATGGAATGAATTCGCCAATAAGAACGTAGATATTATTAATAAGCACATCAACGAGGTAGCCGGATACTTGAATTTTCGTCAGATTCTGACAGATAAAATTGCCGTAAACGCAGGTGTCAGACTAGATTATAATGAACAAACTGGCTCAGAATGGGTTCCTCAAATTGGTTTGAATTATATAGCTACGGAATCTACCGTTTTAAAGGCAATTGTAAGCAAAGGGTTTCGTAATCCAACCATCCGGGAAATGTATATGTTTCCACCTCAGAATCCTAACCTAAAGCCAGAGCATTTGATGAATTATGAACTTTCTGCCGCTCATACTTTGATGAATAAGACCTTGCAATTAGCCCTCAATATTTATTTTATTAATGGCAAGAACTTAATTCAGACAGTATTGGAGAACGGCAGACCGTTAAATATAAATATTGGAAAAGTTAAGAACTACGGATTAGAATTGGAATCTACTTATCAGATAAACCGATATCTGGATTTAACGGCTAACTATAGCTGGTTACACATGAAATACCCTGTAACGGCTGCTCCCGGGCAACAATTATATATAGGTGGAAAATATTATCGTAAGCGCTGGGGAGTCTCAACAGGTTTGCAATATATTAACGACCTTTATACTAAAGTTGGAACTCAGCAAACGAAGGAAAGCTATGTATTGTGTAATATACGCGCATCTTTCCGTCCTTCAAAAACAATAGAATTCTTTGCAAAGGGAGAGAATGTGTTAAACCAGAATTATATGATTAATGCCGGATTTCCAATGCCTGGTGCAACTGTTTATAGTGGCATTAGCTTAAAGTTTTAAAATAACAAATATTCACTGAACAAGTAAATAAATGCCATGTGCTATCTTCGCTGTCTTTACTTTAAAAGATTTTTATTTGACGCGCTTATATTTCCAGGATTTATATGTAAGTTTGTAGAACTAATACCTATAAGATTATGTTAGTTCAATTTCTATTTGAAAACTTCAAATGCTTTAAGGATGAAACTAAATTAAGTTTAGTAGCATCTCGACATATCAAAGAGAATGAAGATAATGTTATCAAATCTGATACACACAATCTTCTAAAAACCGTTGTAATATACGGTCCAAATGCCAGTGGAAAGACTAAACTGCTGAATGCCTTTCAGTTTATGCGTTTAATGGTTGAAAGATCTACAAATAATGCTATAGATAAAGATTTCAGCATTGATACGTTTAGACTGAACACAGAAACAAAAGAAAGTCCCAGTTTCTTTGAAGTAGTATTTATACTCAATAACATACAGTATCGGTATGGTTTTGAGCTGACCAGAAAAAAAATCCTTGCCGAATGGCTTTATAAAAAAGAAGATAAGGAGACTGAGCTTTTCTATCGCGAAGGAAAGGATATTAACTTTGACATATCCGAGCTAAAACGTATAAAGAGTTTGGTAGAAGAAGATATGATTCGTGAAGATAGTCTGTTGCTTACCGTATTAGCACAGTTCAACGATCAGCTATCGCAAAAAATCGTAAAATGGTTCCACCACGTAAATATGTTATCAGCCGATGGCGACACTGTTCAAAGTTACACGTTGGATAAGCTAACCACTCCAATGAAGCAAAAGATAGTTCGTCTGATGAAAGATGCCGATTTCAGCATCAACGATTTCGTGCGTCATCCGATTAATAAGAACGAAATTCAGACTCTGCATACAGTCTATGATGAGAACAAATTGCGCGTGGCTGAAACACCATTCTTACTGGAAGAAGAATCTAACGGAACAATTCATTTCTTATCATTGACAGCTCCCATCCTGGATACCTTGGAAAGAGGTAAAATACTTCTTATTGACGAACTAGATTCCGGATTACATCACGATCTGATTGTGGCTTTGCTTAAGCTATTTCATTCAAAGGAAACCAATCCTCATAATGCACAATTAATATTCAATACACAAAACACAAACTTATTATCGGGTGATCTTTTCAGAAAAGATCAGATTTACTTCGTTTCCAAGAATAGATACGGAGAAGCAACCCTCTCCTCTGCAGCCGATTTTATGCTGAGATCAGGAGTTAATCTGCAAAAAAAATATCTGGAAGGAAGATTAGGAGCCGTGCCTTATTTAAAAAACATGCCAAAGTCATTCACCACTAAAAAAGAGGAAGAGAACGATGAAAATGGAGATTAAAGATGGAGTGAAACATATAACGCTCGATGATACACAAGAACACAAACCACAAATTAAACTAAGAAAAAGAAGAGGTGAGACTCCCGATTTAACAAGAAAAGCACCGACCCGATCTACATTAAAAAGATTTCTGATTGTATGCGAAGGGAAAAATACTGAGACTTCCTATTTTAATCAGTTCAGAATGCCTAATGTGGCTATTGAAACAGTGGGGCTTGGTTATAACACTGTATCTCTTGTAAACAAGGCTATTGAACTGTATTCTCTGAAATCTGACGGACAAAAGCCAGATGAAGTGTGGTGTGTATTTGATAAAGACGACTTTACAAGTCAGATGTTTAGTAAGGCCATACAATTAGCAACAGAGCACCAGTTCTTTTGTGCCTATTCTAATCAGGCCTTTGAATATTGGCTGATCCTGCATTTTGTTGATCATCATGGTGGTCTCTTACATCGGGATGAATACAATAACGTAATTAATGGACATATCAAAAGTTTAGGTGGACATTATGCCGGGAAAGGTAGTAAAATTGTAAATGAGTATCTATTTGAAATATTACAGGCAAAGGATCCTGTCACCAAAAAGACCAGACAAAAGTTGGCTATTGAAAGAGCCAAAAGAATTTATAATGAAAAATTAAATGTTCCACCTGCTAAGGCAGAGTCTGTAACAACTGTTTTTATGTTAGTAGAAGAAATAATATCTAATTAAAGAAACAAGCTCCCTATGCTTAATAAAAAACTGTTTATAAGCATGGGAAGCTTTTCAAGTATCATATATACGAATTCGTTCATTCAAAATATAATCAGTCGGCATAGAATAATGTTACAGGAATTTTGCTGATCTGCTTAATCTCATTTATGTTTGAGTAATCATATAAATAGAAACCGTCATCACCAATCATAAACAGATAACCGTTGACCGGGATTACATCATAAGTCTTTATTCCTGGAAAAGCAGCAATCAAATTATCTGCAATTTTTGTCTTATCGGATGCATTATACACCTTCAACCCGGCATCTCCATCACAAACAAACAATGTATTACCCTCAATACCTAATCCGTATGGCTTAGTCATATTGTATGAAGCAATCAACTGATTGCTTTTATAATCAGCAGATAGTTTTACCACATCCAATCTATTAATATCGCCATGACAAGTTTGTCCGCCGCGGAGGGTTATGTATGCATATCCATCCTGAACAACAACCGGATCACAACTGGTTGCATGGGTAAAGGTACTAATGTAATTTGGTACAGTAGGCACTGCAAGGCTATGGATAACCAATCCGTTTGTAGTTCCAAAAAACATGTGATTATCATAAATAAACATAGTTTCAACATTCCAGCCCACATACTGTTTTCCAATATTCAAAGGCGAAGATGGATTACTAACATCAAACATGGTAAGTATATAGCTATCTACAACATAAAGATTCTTATCATACAATCCAAAACGAGCCATAGAACCACCTTTCCCGAAAGAGCTACCAGATATACCTCCACCTCCTGCATCTAAGTTAGAATAACTATTGCTTGTATAATACTCATCCCACATAGGATAAATTGGACTATTCTGATATTCAATTTCACGTGTAACTCTAACCAGCTCCCAAGCAACGACTACTCCTTTTTCTTTATCCACTGTTTCTACCTTGTAATTAGGATCTATTTGTGGTACTGCATAGGTTAGCACATCCTTTACTCTATTTACCTCTTTTATCTTTGTTATGTCAGACACATCAATTGCAACTAGATCCACATAACTATCCGCATACAGAATATTATTTTTAATGGCTAAGTCAACGCATCCAGGAACTTCAATAAAAGCTACATTCTTTGGATTAGATGGAGTAGAAAGATCAAAAACATGAATTCCCTTTAACTTCTCTACAACCAATAGATAGTTATCTTTAAAATAAATCTTTCCCGGATTTTTAAGATCGCTGGCCGGAACAGATTTTACAGCACTACGCAACTCTTGATAGCTCATATAAACAGGAGAATTGACTGTTAATGTCTCCGTGTATTTGTCCATACATGATATAAATGTAAGTATAGGCAACAGTAGTAGATAGATATATTTATTTTTCATAGCAATAAATTTAATAGATAGTGATTCCTAATTTAAACATCAAGCGGTTATAGTCTACATCAAGTTTATAATCTTTATCAGCTGAGTAATTCAACCTATTATAACGATATCCAACAGACATATTCAGTCCAATATTGGAATTAAGATGTAACAGAAGGCCTATGGAAGGATTAAACAAGAAACCACCCTTTGCATCCAGCTTTTCCTGGCTATTACCTGTCCAATAACTATTCCAAAGAAAATCCTGAGGAATTACTTTGTTATATGTAATACGTGAACCATCTATAGGAATTTCATATCCACCCTGAAGCATAACAAAAGGTGAAAATTTACTATTTTTTAGTCTATACATCACATTCAATATAACTGGCATATAAGTTTCATTCAGGAATTCTACGCCCAAACCAAAACCTGCAGAAAACTTCTTATCAAAGTTATAGTTTAAAGAAGAATGAAAAATAAAAGGCGCATCTTTCTTATTGTCTGGATTTCCCACTAGTACACCTATTTCAGTTAAATTGAAAAACTTTTTGGTAGAAAGAGGGAAACCAGAATCATTATCATCATATATTAGCTTACCATCAGGTTTTGATCGGGAAATCATCTCCACATCTAATACATTAAAGACTCTCGATGTCTTACCGGTTATAACTCGTACCTTATCCAAGGTAGAAGAATAGATATATTTTCCTTTGAATACAGTTCCATTTTTAAGGCACACATATCCCTTTTCAAAGCAAGCTTCTGAAGCGTTTTGCGGAAAAGCAGTTATTAGAACTGTCCACAATAGAAAATTAAAAAGAAAGATTCGCTTTATCATATAATTAATATTTAAAGTTATTCAGATTTATTCTTTAAATGCAGAAAATAAGAATATACTGCATGATAAGACATAATAAATCTTACAATACTCTTTTATTAATTATAATAAAAGAGTCTATTCTAGAACTAGAGCCATTTTATTAATATAAATATTATAAGAGATGTAATTGTAACAAATTGAGTCAGATTCATTTTTTTTACGTTTAACATTCCCCCAAGAATTCGGACTGATCCTATAAAAGAAGCTTATTCTCTAACGCACTCACTGAGAATGATATTCAACAAGAACACGGTAAAGGATGCAGCCAGGATGTTACTTGCACGTTGGTATGACAAAGCCGACAACTCTGGCTTTAAAAGTTTTAATGTCATAGCAGGAACATTGTACGAACATTACAACGAGGTATTGAACTTCTTTACAAACAGGGCGACCAATGCATTTGCAGAATCTTTTAATGCAAAGATCAAACAATTTAGGGCACAGCTTAGAGGAGTGATTGATATAAAGTTTTTCTTCTTTAGATTGACTAAACTTTATGCGTAGCCCCACTAAATATCGGGTGAGCCCTACTTTAGCCTATGTCTATAAGGTTTCTACATTAATAGATGGTGATCCGATATCCCTTTTTTGCATAAAATTTGCCCAAACAAAAAGGGAATCCCGGTCATTTATGATGACCAGGACTCCCTGCTAAAACGGCAGCTACCTACTCTCCCACTGTTACGCAGTACCATCGGCGTGATCAGGCTTAACTTCTCTGTTCGGAATGGGAAGAGGTGGAACCCTGATGCTATAGCTACCTTAATATTTTAATTTCTTATTTTATTAAGATAAACACAATGTAAAAGCAATAAAGAAGAACTCTCATATGATAGAAAAGAGCCCTTATATAGCCAACCATACTGGCTAAGAAGAAAGTGTACGGGCAATTAGTACTGCTCGGCTTTGACATTACTGTCTTTACACCTGCAGCCTATCAACGTTGTCGTCTACAACGACCCTAAGAAATCTAATCTTGTGGCTGGCTTCGTACTTAGATGCTTTCAGCACTTATCCAATCCCGACTTAGATACCCGGCAATGCACCTGGCGGCACAACCGGTAAACCAGCGGTCAGTCCAACACGGTCCTCTCGTACTAGTGTCAGAGCCACGCAAATTTCATACGCCCACGATAGATAGAGACCGAACTGTCTCACGACGTTCTGAACCCAGCTCGCGTGCCACTTTAATGGGCGAACAGCCCAACCCTTGGGACCTTCTCCAGCCCCAGGATGTGACGAGCCGACATCGAGGTGCCAAACCGCTCCGTCGATATGAGCTCTTGGGAGCGATCAGCCTGTTATCCCCGGAGTACCTTTTATCCTTTGAGCGATGTCCCTTCCATACGGAAACACCGGATCACTATGCTCTAGTTTCCTACCTGATCGACTTGTCGGTCTCCCAGTCAAGCACCCTTATGCCATTACACTCTACGGACGGTTACCAATCGTCCTGAGGGTACCTTTAGAAGCCTCCGTTACTCTTTTGGAGGCGACCACCCCAGTCAAACTACCCACCAAACAGTGTCCCCGCATATGCGGGTTAGAACTCAAATAATCAAAGGGCCGTATTTCAACAGTGACTCCACAAACACTGGCGTGCCTGCTTCATAGTCTCCGGCCTATCCTACACATCAATTACCCAAATTCAATGTTAAGCTATAGTAAAGGTTCACGGGGTCTTTTCGTCCCATCGCGGGTAATCGGCATCTTCACCGATACTACAATTTCACTGAGCTCACGGTTGAGACAGTGTCCAGATCATTACACCATTCGTGCAGGTCGGAACTTACCCGACAAGGAATTTCGCTACCTTAGGACCGTTATAGTTACGGCCGCCGTTTACTGGGGCTTCAATTCAATGCTTCTCTTGCGATGACATCTCCTCTTAACCTTCCAGCACCGGGCAGGTGTCAGGCTATATACTTGATCTTTCAATTTTGCATAGCCCTGTGTTTTTGTTAAACAGTTGCCTGGACCTATTCTCTGCGCCCTCATTACTGAGGGACCCTTTCTCCCGAAGTTACAGGGTCAATTTGCCTAGTTCCTTAACCGTGATTCACTCAAGCGCCTTAGTATATTCTACCCGACCACGTGTGTCCGTTTACGGTACGGGTACCTTAAAGATTAAGTTTAGCGGATTTTCTTGGAAGTCTGATTACGTGTGCTATCCAATCACCACAAGGGCTCTCGGTACTATCAGGTTCGACTAGATCTCCGGATTTGCCTGGAGTTCCAATATCTACACCCTTTAACCAGCTATTCCGTCAGCTGGCGACACTTTCACTACTCCGTCTCCACGTCACTCTTTAAGGTAGTAAGGGAATATTAACCCTTTCTGCCATCGGCCTCGCCGTTCGGCTGAGCCTTAGGACCCGACTAACCCTGATCCGATTAGCGTTGATCAGGAAACCTTAGTCTTTCGGCGAGGGGGTTTCTCACCCCCTTTATCGTTACTTATACCTACATTTGCTTTTCCACACGCTCCAGCAAAGCTCACGCTTCACATTCAACGCAGAGTGGAATGCTCCCCTACCAACCATTACTGGTTCCATAGCTTCGGTAAATTGCTTATGCCCGATTATTATCCACGCCAAACTCCTCGACTAGTGAGCTGTTACGCACTCTTTAAATGAATGGCTGCTTCCAAGCCAACATCCTAGCTGTCTTAGCAATCTGACTTCGTTAGTTCAACTTAGCAATTATTTCGGGACCTTAGCTGATGGTCTGGATTCTTCTCCTCTCGGGCACGGACCTTAGCACCCATGCCCTCACTCCTGATATCAAACTAATGCGCATTCGGAGTTTATCAAGACTTGATAGGCGGTGAAGCCCTCGCATCTTATCAGTCGCTCTACCTCACATTAGTAATTATCAAGGCTGCACCTAAATGCATTTCGGGGAGTACGAGCTATCTCCAAGTTTGATTAGCCTTTCACCCCCACCCACAGTTCATCCGGAAGCTTTTCAACGCTTATCGGTTCGGTCCTCCAGTTAGTGTTACCTAACCTTCAACCTGACCATGGGTAGATCACTTGGTTTCGCGTCTACTACCACTGACTAATTCGCCCTATTCAGACTCGCTTTCGCTTCGGCTGCGAAACTTAATTTCTTAACCTTGCCAGTGACAGTAACTCGTAGGTTCATTATGCAAAAGGCACGCCGTCACAGCACGAAGCTGCTCCGACCGCTTGTAAGCGCATGGTTTCAGGGACTATTTCACTCTTCTATTCGAAGTTCTTTTCACCTTTCCTTCACAGTACTGGTTCACTATCGGTCTCTCGGGAGTATTTAGCCTTACCGGATGGTCCCGGCAGTTTCACGCAGAATTCCTCGTGCTCCGCGCTACTCAGGATACCACTACAGTATACATTGGATTCATGTACGCAACTATCATGCTCTATGGTGACACTTTCCAGAGTCTTCCATTCTCCAATATAAGTCCGATATCGTGGTCCTACAACCCCATGAATGCCGTAACATCCATGGTTTGGGCTAATCCGTGTTCGCTCGCCACTACTTACGGAATCATTTTTTATTTTCTTCTCCTACAGGTACTAAGATGTTTCAGTTCCCTGCGTTCGCCTCCATTATACAATGGATAATATCCCTTCAGGATATTGGGTTGTCCCATTCGGAAATCTTCGGATCAATGGTCATTTGCACCTACCCGAAGCTTATCGCAGCTTATCACGTCCTTCATCGCCTCCGAGAGCCAAGGCATCCGCCATGCGCCCTTGCTTACTTTCTTCAAACACTGCAATCTATTCGTAGTTATACGTTTTAAATTGCCATATGGTTCGATATATACTTTTAGCTCTTTTTATCTCTAAAAATTACTTCTTTATTTGCTTTTGTACATTATGTCAAAGATCTATTCCAAGACCTTAGTCTTGTTTTGGTGGAGAATAACGGATTCGAACCGTTGACCCCCTGCGTGCAAGGCAGGTGCTCTAGCCAGCTGAGCTAATCCCCCGAAATTTTTCTAAAGCATGATTACCTACTGGTTAAGTGGTATGCTCCTAAATTTTTCGCGTAGTCCCAGGCAGAGTTGAACTGCCGACCTCTACATTATCAGTGTAGCGCTCTAACCAACTGAGCTATAGGACTGTCGTTCAAAACCTCTTACCTTTCGGCTCGGCTTCTTCTAATCTCTTGTATTTCTTAATATAAACATAAACAAAAACCAGCAGTACAAAGTAAAATCCGAACCTAAGAACGAAATCACTCCAGAAAGGAGGTGTTCCAGCCGCACCTTCCGGTACGGCTACCTTGTTACGACTTAGCCCCAGTCACCAGTTTTACCCTAGGACGCTCCTTACGGTTACGTACTTCAGGTACCCCCGGCTCCCATGGCTTGACGGGCGGTGTGTACAAGGCCCGGGAACGTATTCACCGCGCCGTGGCTGATGCGCGATTACTAGCGAATCCAGCTTCATGGAGTCGAGTTGCAGACTCCAATCCGAACTGTGAGAGGTTTTTGGGATTAGCATCCTGTTGCCAGGTAGCGACCTTCTGTACCCCCCATTGTAACACGTGTGTAGCCCCAGACGTAAGGGCCGTGCTGATTTGACGTCATCCCCACCTTCCTCGCATCTTACGACGGCAGTCTCAATAGAGTCCTCAGCTTAAACTGTTAGTAACTATCGATAAGGGTTGCGCTCGTTATGGCACTTAAGCCGACACCTCACGGCACGAGCTGACGACAACCATGCAGCACCTTCACAGATGCCATTGCTGGCTATATGGTTTCCCACATATTCATCTGCAATTTAAGCCTGGGTAAGGTTCCTCGCGTATCATCGAATTAAACCACATGTTCCTCCGCTTGTGCGGGCCCCCGTCAATTCCTTTGAGTTTCACCGTTGCCGGCGTACTCCCCAGGTGGAATACTTAATGCTTTCGCTTGGCCGCTTACTGTATATCGCAAACAGCGAGTATTCATCGTTTACTGTGTGGACTACCAGGGTATCTAATCCTGTTTGATACCCACACTTTCGTGCCTCAGCGTCAGTTGTACCCCGGTAAGCTGCCTTCGCAATTGGAGTTCTTCGTGATATCTAAGCATTTCACCGCTACACCACGAATTCCGCCTACCTTATGTACACTCAAGAAAAACAGTATCAACTGCAATTTTACGGTTGAGCCGCAAACTTTCACAACTGACTTATTTTTCCGCCTACGCACCCTTTAAACCCAATAAATCCGGATAACGCTCGGATCCTCCGTATTACCGCGGCTGCTGGCACGGAGTTAGCCGATCCTTATTCATAGTATACATACAAAAATCCACACGTGGATCACTTTATTCTACTATAAAAGAAGTTTACAATCCATAGGACCTTCATCCTTCACGCTACTTGGCTGGTTCAGGCTCTCGCCCATTGACCAATATTCCTCACTGCTGCCTCCCGTAGGAGTTTGGTCCGTGTCTCAGTACCAATGTGGGGGACCTTCCTCTCAGAACCCCTATCCATCGAAGACTTGGTGAGCCGTTACCTCACCAACAATCTAATGGAACGCATCCCCATCCATCACCAATAAATCTTTAACTTTCTCAAGATGCCTCAAAAAAGTACTATCGGGTATTAATCTTTCTTTCGAAAGGCTATCCCCGAGTGATGGGAAGGTTGGATACGTGTTACTCACCCGTGCGCCGGTCGTCAGCGGTATTGCTACCCTGCTACCCCTCGACTTGCATGTGTTAAGCCTGTAGCTAGCGTTCATCCTGAGCCAGGATCAAACTCTTCATTGTAAAAGTTTTATTTAATTCTGTTCAGGATTCCGTTCTTATTTTTTTTTCTTATTAACGTAATCACTTACGATAACTTGACGGTTCGAAATTTATTTCTCTGTTTCGTATGCTAAAAGCACACTAAACAAGAGCTTGTACTACTTGTATTGTTTATATCTAAATTTTATTCAAAGAACGAATTTGTTTTTGCTTTTTTACTAAGCGGATGCAAAGGTAGAACTTTTAAAGTTAACCTCCAAATGTTTTCTGAATTATTTTTTCTCAAAACTTTTTCAGGACTCGTTGGCAAAGCATCTTCTTTTCAGTATGTCAGTTAAACACGCTTCACTTCTCTTGTAAAGCGAGTGCAAAAGTAGTCGGTTTGACTATGCAAACCAAATATAGATGCACCTTTTTTTAAAATAAAATGAAATAAAAATGTAACAGACTGACTGACAAGTGTGTTATAGAACATATGTTTTTAATCTGCAATATAAGAAAATCGGAGAGTATACA
This sequence comes from Bacteroidaceae bacterium, assembly GCA_963667395.2. GTDB lineage: Bacteria > Bacteroidota > Bacteroidia > Bacteroidales > Bacteroidaceae > Bacteroides. The sequence goes on along the minus strand of CAXXJL010000001.1, from coordinate 702,766 downwards.
TTATATATATACGCGCGCGCATGAAGACAAAATGAAGCAATGACGAGTTTCTATACATAACAATCTATATTGAGCGAATATTACAGCCAAAGAATTTATTGGAAGTAAATGGTCTTACTTCGCAAATATAGGATGTAAGACCTGATTATTGTTCCATTATTATTTATTTATCCAATTATTTGATTCTTACATATTTTTCAATACTATAATTACTTTTGTCTATTTGACCATTTTGATCAGTAGGCCATGATTGGATAAGAGTATCGCCTTGAATTTCTAATATCATCTTAATAGTTTTACCTATATATATTTTATTAACATGATATAAAATATTTTCTTCATATTGGTTACCATTCAATTTATAGGTACCTGCAGCATAATTGTCCTGATATGTAGTATCTTCTTTAAATTGACCAACAGAAATAAAGTTTTTCCCTGACCATACTTTTATATCAGTTCCGGTAACATAACCTACTACCTCAAATGCTATCGTATCTGCAGCAACGCGTTTCCAATAATACAGCTGCCACGCACCTTGTACTTTCGGCTGCTCAATTTCTTTACTACCGCAGCTACTAATGATTATTAAAACCATTAAATAAAAAATATACCTAACTTTCATACTTAAAGATTTAGGGGTAAATAGATAAAAATTGAATTACTTTATCCTTACATATTTTTCAATATAATAATTAGCTCTGACCACATTTCCATCTTGATCAACAGGCCATGACTGAGTAAGAGTATCCTTCTTAATTTCTAATATCATATCAAATATTTTATGTAACGCAAGCTTATTAAAATGATATAAAACAGTTTCCTGATATTTATTATCCACTAATTTATAAGTTCCTCCACCATAAGTATCTACAGCCACTGTATCGGGTGCAACTTTCTTACTGCCAATAAAAAAGAAATTCTTATCTGACCATATTTTCATCTGACTTCCAGTAATACTACCAGGAAAATCAGTTATGACTGAATCTCCGGACATCTGTTTAGCATAAACCAGTTGCCATGAGCCTATTGGCAGATTTTTTTTATGTAGATTACAGCTACTGAAGATTAATAAAACCATTAAATAAAAAACAACCTTTACTGCTCTCATAATTTAATATTTTATAGGTTAATAGATAATTAATTATTACATTAAAGATCTTTTTAAAATCTATCGCACAGAATTAAGATATAATTATCCACTCTTTATAACAATAAATAGACTAATAAAGTTCAACTAAAAAGACTGATAGTACCAATCTTTGAAAGACCGGCTGCGAAGAAATGATTTATTTTAGGTTCTTAAATTCTATAAAAGCTTATGTCTTTTCATGTAATGGGAAATATGGATTTACGCATAAAATAATAATATCCTAATAAACAAGTTTTTCTACCGCATAATCTTATTTATTTCAATATATGCATGTTTGAAATAAGCATGCGTTGTATCCTTCAAAATATATAAATACATTTAGTCCTACAAAGACGAAATAACTAATCGTTATCCGCATATTATTCAAAAGTCAAACACTTACAAATATTTATATTATGGAAGATATTGATAAATACAGGCCAGGAAATCTTGTTGTATTCAATAATGAATTGACAATGGCTAGAATTGTAAAGGTTACACAGGTAGAATATATGGATAACAAAATCTCTTCTCTACAAATTAATAGTTGCAATTGGGTCTCTAATAAGGAAATAAAACCGGCTCAGTTATTTGTTGACTGTTTATTGGATTTAAAATTTCATATAAACAGGATGTATATAAATGACAAATCAGGAAATATTACCAAAGTAGACTATCAAGAAGATATTTATCGATATTACAATGGCAGTTTGGAACTTGTGATACATAAATCGGATAATACTATATGGTATAAAGAAATACAGATTCACTATATTCATCAACTTCAAAATTTGTGTTCAGATATAACAGGCGAGCCATATACCATAGCAGATATTTATGACAGTTATTTTACCAGATTCTACTTTGAATATCTGAACATATAAATTTTCTAACTTTATGTACATATAGAAAGTGTCAAGTCATTTTGCTTGAAACCTCAAGTCATTCCAAAGAAAAAGACTTGAGGTTTCCCACAAAATGTCAGGTCATCTTCCCGAGAATCAAATAGTTCCTTTGGCTGAACAGGAGAACAGGCAGCCTTTTACTTTGTTTGTTTTTTGTTTCAATTCAAAAGAAAAACTGTCAATCTGAAAAAAAATATCTCAAAATGTTTGCAGATTAAAACAAAGTATCTAAATTTGCAGCCGTATAACAAACAAATGAAAATGAAAACAAATTTAGTAATTGCATGTTGGTGGCGCTTCTTACAACCTCGAAAGTCGTAAGGAAGCAGTACTCGTGTATATATACTAAAAGAAGTTTTAAGGATATTTTATAGAGGCTTGTCGCACCTGCGACAGGCCTCTATTTTTTTTGCCAATTAAAAAATTAAATTATATAAGTGATGAAAACGTATCAAGTAAACGAAGAAGGCTATTATGGTGAGTTTGGCGGGGCATATGTTCCCGAGATTCTTTACAAGTGTGTGGAAGATTTAAAGAACAACTATCTGGATATTCTGCAAAGTGATGATTTCAAACAAGAGTTTAATGCCTTGCTCAAGGATTACGTAGGACGTCCTTCCCCACTCTATCTTGCCAATCGCCTTTCGGCTAAGTATGGCTGCAAGATTTACCTGAAAAGGGAGGATCTGAACCACACCGGAGCACATAAGATTAACAACGCCATTGGTCAGATTCTTCTGGCAAAGCGAATGGGCAAGAAGCGGATTATTGCCGAAACCGGAGCTGGTCAGCATGGAGTGGCCACGGCTACTGTTTGCGCGCTGATGAACATGGAATGCATTGTTTACATGGGCAAAACGGATGTTGAACGTCAGCAGTCTAATGTACAGAGAATGAAGATGCTGGGTGCTACGGTTTGTCCGGTAACTTCGGGAAACATGACTTTAAAGGATGCCACCAACGAGGCTATCCGCGACTGGTGTTGTCATCCTTCGGATACTTATTACGTGATTGGTTCCACAGTAGGGCCTCATCCTTATCCAGATATGGTTGCCCGCTTGCAATCAGTTATCAGCGAAGAGATTAAAAAACAGTTACTGGAACAGGAAGGGCGCGATTATCCCGATTATCTGATTGCCTGCGTAGGTGGCGGAAGTAATGCGGCGGGAACTATTTATCATTATATTGACGATGAACGAGTGAAGATTGTATTGGCGGAAGCAGGAGGAAAGGGCGTTGACACGGGAATGTCGGCCGCTACTATCCAACTGGGAAAGATGGGAATTATTCACGGCGCGCAAACATTGGTGATGCAGGACGAGGACGGACAGATTGTGGAACCTTACTCTATCTCGGCCGGACTGGATTATCCGGGCATCGGACCTATGCATGCAAACCTTGCCACAGAGAATAGAGCCACAATAATTGCCATTAATGATGACGAGGCCATAAAGGCAGCCTTTGAGCTAACCCGGATAGAGGGAATTATTCCTGCCCTGGAATCGGCTCATGCGCTGGGTGCTTTAAGCAAACTAAAGTTTAAACCGGAAGATGTGGTGGTACTCACCGTTTCGGGACGCGGAGACAAGGACCTGGATACTTATATTAGCTTTATGAACGACTAATAAAAAGACAAAATGAAAACATATAATTTCAAAACCATTAGCAAAACAGTGCTGAGCGATCTGCACACTCCCGTAAGTGTTTACCTTAAAGTACGGGATATTTATCCGGAATCGGCCTTACTGGAAAGCTCGGATTTTCATGGAAATGTGAACAGTCATTCATATATTGCGCTGAAACCTCTGGCTAGCATTGGGGTAAACAGCAACGTATGCACTACTCGTTTTCCGGACAATACTATATTAAAAGAGGACATCACGGATCAGTTTACCGTGGCCGACGCAATGAATGGTTTCATTGGAAAACTAAATGTAACGGGCAATGACCAGGATTCCTGCGGTCTGTTTGGATATACTTCCTTTGACGCGGTGCGCTACTTTGAGCACATACCTGTACAGGAATCTCACGATGCCAAAAATGATGCACCCGATTTGCTTTATATTCTATATAAATATGTGCTCATCTTTAATCACTTCAAGAATGAGCTTACCCTGGTAGAGCTGTTACAGGATGGCGAAAACAGCGAACTCAATGAGCTGGAGACAATCCTTGAGAACCGCAACTTTGCTTCTTATAATTTCTCAACCAAAGGACCAGAGCGGAGCCCCATTACAGATGAGGAGTATAAATCATATGTTCGTAAGGGAGTGGCTCATTGCCTTCGCGGAGATGTGTTCCAGATTGTACTTTCCCGCCGTTTCGTTCAGCCTTTTACGGGAGACGACTTCAAGGTTTATCGTGCCCTTCGCTCCATAAACCCCTCTCCTTACCTGTTCTACTTTGACTTTGGCGGTTTCCGCATCTTCGGCTCTTCGCCCGAAACACATTGCAAGGTGAGCGGCAAGCACGCAAGCATTGACCCAATTGCCGGAACTACCCGCCGCACAGGTGATGTGGCAAAAGACAAGGAATTGGTAGAAGCTCTTCTGGCCGACCCAAAAGAGAATGCAGAACATGTAATGCTGGTAGATCTTGCCCGCAATGATCTGAGCCGCAATACTCACAATGTAAAGGTAGATTTCTACAAAGAGGTACAATATTACAGTCACGTAATTCACCTGGTATCGCGCGTAAGTGGCGAACTCAACGAAGAAAGCAATGCGATAAAAACATTCATTGATACCTTCCCTGCCGGCACACTCTCGGGTGCTCCTAAAGTAAGGGCCATGCAACTGATATCGGAAATTGAGAACCAAAGTCGTGGCGCTTATGGTGGTTGCATCGGTTTTATCGGACTAAACGGTGACTTGAATCAGGCCATCACCATCCGCTCATTTGTGAGTCGCAATAATGAACTATGGTATCAGGCAGGCGCGGGAATTGTAGCTAAGAGTAATGACGAAAACGAACTTCAGGAGGTAAATAATAAGCTAGGCGCACTGAAAAAAGCAATTGACCTGGCTTGTACACTGAAAAACTAAACACCCACCAAAACAATGAAAAAGATACTTATACTGGATAATTACGACTCATTTACCTATAACTTACTTCACTTGGTAAAGGAACTGGGATTCACAGACATAGAAGTGCACCGCAATGATCAGATAACACTCGACGAAGTGGATAGGTTTGATACAATTATTCTTTCACCGGGCCCGGGCATACCGGAAGAGGCAGGTATTCTGCTGCCGCTAATCCGCCGTTATGCGCCAACAAAGAACATTCTTGGTGTTTGCTTAGGTCATCAGGCCATTGGACAAGCATTTGGAGCTAAGTTGGTTAACCTGAAGGAGGTGTTCCATGGTGTGGAAACTCCTATAAAGATTGTGAAAGAAGATTCACTGTTCAGCGGATTATCGAACGAAATAACAGTGGGGCGTTACCACTCATGGATTATAAGCAATGAAAATTTCCCTAACGAGCTGGAAGTAATTGCTGAAGATGAGCAAGGAGAAATCATGGCAATACGTCACAAGACATATAATGTAAAAGGTATTCAGTTTCATCCTGAATCGGTACTGACTCCCAAAGGGCATGAAATCATTAATAACTGGTTAAAATAGAAAAGAAAAAACTCCCGCCAGCTTTTTTTAAAACCCGGCGGGAGTTTACCCAAAGTCCGGTTATGTTTTTTAAAAACCCGGCGGGAGTTTTTTCCAAAGTTTCGGCATTGAAAACTATTAAGCAATACCTCTGAAATTATTCGCCAATAAATAAAATCCATTCATCAATAAATGATAATTATAGGCGAATAAATACTGAAGCTTACAAACAACTATTTTTATAAATAACTCAATGAAAAATATACTATATAAGCTCTTTGAGCATCAATATCTTAGTCGAGAAAAGGCGAAAGAAGTTCTTCAAAACATCTCCCTTGGGAAATATAACGATTCACAAGTAGCATCACTGATGACAGTATTCATGATGCGTAACATCTCCGTAGATGAGATGCTTGGCTTCAAGGATGCATTGCTGGAAATGCGCGTGGAGGTTGACTTAACCGACTACCGCCCCATAGACATTGTGGGAACCGGAGGCGACGGGAAGAATACGTTCAACATTTCAACAACAGCTTGTTTCGTGGTGGCAGGTGCAGGTTTCCCCGTGGTGAAGCACGGAAATTACGGTGCTACTTCGGTTAGTGGGGCAAGTAACGTAATGGAACAACATGGTGTGAAGTTTACCTCTGATGTAAACAAGCTGCGCCAAAGTATGGATAAGTGCAACATTGCTTATCTGCACGCTCCGCTTTTCAGTCCGGCAATGAAAGCGGTAGCCCCTATCCGTAAAAGTCTGGGCGTGCGCACCTTCTTCAATATGCTTGGTCCGCTGGTAAATCCGGTGATGCCCGCCTATCAGTTGCTGGGCGTGTATAGCCTGCCATTGATGAGACTTTACAGCTATGCCTATCAGGAAAGCGAAAGTAAGTTTGCCGTGGTGCACAGCATGGACGGTTACGATGAGATTTCCCTTACTGCCGACTTTAAAGTGGTAGATTCAACCAGCGAAAAGATTTATACTCCCGAATCATTAGGATTCAAGCGTTGCACGGAAGCCGCCCTATACGGTGGCGACACTCCTGAAGCAGCAGCCCTCATCTTTGATGATGTGCTGAATAACAAAGCAACAGAGGCACAAATAAATTGTGTGGTAGTCAATGCCGCTTTTGCCATACAGGTAATCTGTCCGGAGAAAAGTATTGAAGAGTGCATTGCCATTGCCCGTGAATCACTTGAAAGCGGAAAAGCACTGCAAACACTTAAACAATTTGTTGAACTAAACAGTTTATAATAGATGAAAGATATACTAATGGAAATCATTGAAGCCAAACGAATCACTATCTGCGAGCAGAAGAAGGTTATTTCTTTGGAAACGCTTCAAGACGAAGCAACAGAAGAGCGAAAGATGATTTCCATGCAACAGGCTTTGGCTAACTCTACCAGCGGCATCATTGCAGAGTTTAAACGTAAATCGCCCTCAAAGGGTTGGATCAGCAAAGATGCCTCTCCCAAGGAAGTCACTGCTGCTTATGCGGCAAACGGTGCTTCGGCACTCTCTATTCTAACAGATACTCCGTTCTTTGGCGGAAGTCTGAAAGATTTGCGCAATGCCCGTCCGGGGGTAAACATCCCCATCCTGCGGAAGGACTTTATCATTGATGAGTATCAACTCTATCAGTCCAAAATTGTAGGAGCTGATGCCGTTCTCCTTATTGCTGCCGCACTGGAAAAAGAGGAATGTAGTTTCCTTGCAGAAAAAGCGCATGAACTGGGACTGGAAGTATTGCTGGAAATACACAGCGAAAAGGAGCTTGAATATGTAAACAGTAGCATTGAAATGGTGGGAGTCAATAACCGCAACCTGGGAACATTCGTTACCGATATAGAGAACTCTTTCCGCCTTGCAAGCTTGCTTCCTAAAGACACTCTGCTTGTATCGGAAAGTGGCATTTCCTCTCCGGAAACGGTAAAGAAGCTTCGCGAAGCTGGCTTCCGTGGATTCCTGATTGGAGAAAACTTTATGAAAACAAACAATCCGGGAAAGGCTCTCGGAGAGTTTATCAAACAGCTAAACTGAGAAAGTTATGGTAATAAAGGTATGTGGAATGCGGGATGCAGAGAATATCAAACAGGTGGAGAAGCTGGGTATCGACATGATGGGACTTATTTTCTATCCCGGTTCTTCCCGGTATGTGAACAAGATGCCCTCCTATCTGCCCGAAAAAGTAAAAAGAGTGGGTGTTTTCGTCAATGAGACACAAGAAGCCGTGGTAGCAATAAATAAACAGTTTTCATTAAATTTTGTGCAACTCCACGGAACAGAATCATCAGAATATTGTGTATCTTTGCGGGGCAAAGGATTGAACCTGATAAAAGCCTTTTCTGTATCCGCTCCAGCCGACCTGGAAGCAACGGAAAAATATGAAGGACTTTGCAGCTACTTTCTCTTCGACACGAAATGTGAGGAACACGGTGGTTCCGGTAAACAATTCGATTGGTCGGTACTCTCCCATTACCATGGACAGACACCTTTTCTACTCAGTGGAGGCATCTCTCCCCAGAGTGTGAAAGAACTTAAAGCTTTTCACCATGAACGCTTTGCCGGAATAGACCTTAACAGTCAATTTGAAACAGCTCCCGGAATGAAAGACGTGGAAAAGCTTAGCCGGTTTATCAATGAATTAAGAAAATAGAACAAGTATAAAAATAAAAATAGAAATGAATAGAATTAATCAGTTATTGTACAACAACACCAAAGGCATCCTTTCCATCTATTTCACTGCCGGCTATCCTAATCTAAACGATACTGCCGAGATTATCAGCGAACTAGAGAAAGAGGGAGTGCACATGGTTGAAATCGGTATCCCCTTCAGCGACCCGATGGCCGACGGTCCTGTTATACAGAATGCATCTACGCAAGCATTAAACAATGGAATGACACTGAAACTTCTTTTCGAACAGATACGAAATATCCGTCGTCATGTAAAGATTCCACTTATCCTTATGGGTTATCTCAATCCAATTATGCAATACGGCTTCGAGAACTTCTGCCGTAAATGTGTTGAGTGTGGCATCGACGGAATGATTATCCCCGATCTTCCTTTCAGGGATTATCAGGAAAAATATCGAATTATAGCCGAACGCTACAGCCTGAAAATCATTATGCTGATTACTCCCGAAACCAGTGAGGAGCGCATCCGCCTGATTGACGAGCACTCAGACGGATTTATCTACATGGTATCTTCTGCCTCCACTACCGGGGCACAGAATGAATTTGATACAGAAAAGAAAAACTATTTCAAACGAATTGATGCAATGAAACTTAGCAACCCTCGTTTGGTGGGATTCGGCATTTCAAACAAAGCTACTTTCAAAGCAGCCTGCGAATATGCCTCAGGAGCTATCATTGGAAGTAAGTTTGTTACCTTACTGGGCGAAGAGGAGAGTATTCCTGCAGCAGTAAATAAGTTAGTAACTCAACTGAAAGATTAACAAATCACACTGCTTCTCCATAAAAAAGGAGGAATTAACACAGATTGCACCGTTTTTAGAACAAACTAAACCAGTTCAGTTCCAGGAACGGTGTAATCTGTTTTTTTTGATGGATATTTTGAAAGATTCACTACCTTTGCACCTGTAATTAACAATGCAAATATATTATGCTTATCAAATATCCTTCAGTTTTGTTAATCTACACCGGTGGAACCATTGGTATGATTGAAAATCCAGAAACCGGTGCGTTAGAGAACTTCGACTTCAATCACTTAATGAAGCATGTTCCCGAACTCAAAAGGTTCAATTACCGTATATCTTCCTACCAGTTCGACCCTCCTATTGATTCATCCGACATGGAACCGCAAGCCTGGGCTAAGCTGGTGAAGATTATCAATTATAACTATAACAATTATGACGGTTTTGTGATTCTTCATGGCACAGACACCATGGCCTATACAGCTTCCGCCCTTAGCTTCATGCTCGAGAACCTTAGTAAGCCGGTTATTCTCACAGGCTCACAACTTCCCATCGGCATGCTTCGTACCGACGGAAAAGAGAACCTGATAACCGCCGTTGAAATAGCAGCCGCCAAGATTGATGGAAAAGCCGTTGTACCCGAAGTATGCATCTTCTTTGAGAATCACCTGATGCGTGGAAACCGTACCACCAAAATGAATGCGGAAAACTTCAACGCTTTCCGTTCTTTCAATTATCCACCTTTGGCCAGGGCTGGCATACATATTAAATATGAACCATCACGTATACTCAGACCGGATGAGAGCAAACCCCTGAAACCTCATTTCCTGTTTGATTCCAATGTAGTAATCCTAACACTATTTCCGGGTATGCAAGAAGGAATCATATCATCCATACTCCGCTCTACCGGACTTAAAGCTGTTGTACTAAAAACCTTTGGTTCGGGAAATGCTCCTCAGAAAGAGTGGTTTATACGGGAACTAAAAGAAGCTACCGAAAGTGGAATCATCATTGTAAACATTACCCAATGTTCTTCGGGTGGTGTAGAGATGGAACGCTATGGAACAGGACTTCAACTATTGCAGGCAGGAGTAATAAGTGGATATGACAGTACAGTGGAAAGTGCGGTTACCAAGTTAATGTTCCTTTTAGGACATGGTTACAGCAACAAAGAAATTCGCTTCCGTATGAACTCCTCTATTGCCGGAGAAATAACACGGGATCTTTAGAAACTTATTCCAGATCCCTATACTTTATCTCATCCCTCAGCCAATATGAAAGACAACTTCCTATCCATAATCCTAAAAGGAAGAAGAAGATAGAAAAGCAAATACTATTCAACTCTATATTTATAAGGTATAGCGCAAGCATTAATGAAACATATCCCCAAAAGGTCCAGGTTATAATCGCCCGCCAATTATTGTATAAACTATATAATATTTTATTTATCATAAATCTTTCCGTTATTCAATAAGGTTAATTCCATAATGAATACTGCAAAATTAAAAAAATAAATTGAATAGCGGCTATTCATTGGTAAAAGATGGCTGGATACTCTGTCTGGTTTTACTGTTTATTATAAATAATAATGCTATTTTGCAATCCATATATTACAAAACAGTATTATCTTTGCCCAATAATTGCAATGCATAGTTTGCAAAAACATTCATTTAAGTAAAAATTAGAAAGAAAAAGAAAAAATAAAGCCTATGGAATCAAAAGATTTAAAGTTTGAAGAAGTAAATGAAGGTTTCGATATAAAAGAGGCTATTGACGAGGCAAAAAGGTGCTTAAACTGTAAGAACCCTCTTTGTGTGCAAGGATGCCCCATAGAGCACAATATTCCCGGATGGATTCATCAGTTGTCAATGGGAAACATAGGTGGCGCAATGAATATTATCAATGAAAAGAGCAACCTGCCAGCTGTTTGCGGAAGGGTTTGTCCTCACGAAAAACAGTGCGAAGGTCACTGTATATTAAATAAAAAACAAAAACCAGTTAGGGTAGGAAAACTGGAACGGTTCATTGCCGACTTTGACAGTAACATGAACCTGATCCGTGAAAAGCTTACACCCAAGACTCGTGGAAAGGTGGCTATTATAGGTTCGGGACCAGCCGGACTAACGGTAGCTGGAGATTTAGCCCGCGATGGTTTCAATGTAGTAATCTATGAGAGCGAACCGGAACCAGGTGGTGTGCTAATGTATGGCATCCCCGAATATCGCTTACCTAAAGAGATAGTAAGAAGAGAAATCCAGAAAATAGAGGGACTGGGCGTTACATATATAACAAACTGCATAGTAGGACAAAACATCACGGTAGACGAGATGTTTGACCAGCAAAAGTTTGATGCAATATTTATTGGATCGGGAACAGCCAAACCCAAAACAATAAATTTACCTGGCAATACACCAAGAGGAGTTATTCAATCCTCCTATTTTCTTAGAATGGTAACACTAAACAACAGCGGTAGTGTAGACAGAAATGAAGTACCCGTAAAAAAAGGAGATATTGTTGGAGTTATTGGATGCGGAAATGTGGCAATGGACTCAGCCCGCACAGCTATTCGCATGGGAGCCAAGGAGGTTTACATCATCTACTACAAAGGCCTGGAGCACATGTCGGCACTTAAGGCCGAGTACAACGAAGCGGTAGAAGAAGGTGTTCAATTCTTATGGGACACAGATACCAGGGAGTTCCTGGGCGAGCGTGGACGATTGAAAGCAATTAAAGCCATGACTAATGATGGTGAGAAAGTTATTCCTATGGATAAGATTTTGCTAGCCATCGGATCGCAACCTGCCAACAGAATTGTGTCTACCACATCGGGAATCAATGTAGACGAAAAAGGATACGTTATCACCAAAGAACGCCCTTATGGCATGACTACCCGCAAAGGAGTTTTTGCCGGTGGAGACGTGGTTAACACCCCTCAAACAGTAGTGCTCGCCATGCGTGATGCCAAGAAAGTAGCATCTGGCATTGCTCAGTTTGTGGATGCAAAGAAGCTGCTGGAAGAATAAAGCCATTGCCAGCTCATAGGAGAGAACCTTCTAATAAAGTATCAAACCCGTTAGTTGAATTAATCTTTTTGCATATTATTCTTGCAACAGATTAATTCAGTTAACGGGTTATCTGTATATTATCAACAACACTTCTTCGGTCTTTTCACTCTTTTTGCAGCCATGATAAGACGAATAGACTGATCGTATGTAAGATAACTCCATACCCAGTTTATTAAAACCATTACTTTGTTTCTGATGCCCAAAATTGAACGCAAGTGAATCACTAACCATATTATCCAGGCAAACCATCCATGCGTTTTTATTTGTTTAAAATCAGCTACCGCTTTATTTCTCCCCACAGTAGCTAAAGATCCCAGGTCACGATAATGGAAAGGAGTCATTTCTTTACCCTTTTCAAGCTTTTCAAGGTTAGAAGATAACAAATTTCCTTGTTGAATAGCCACCTGAGCCAGCTGTGGATGTCCGTTCGGGTAACTTTCTTCCGTCTGCAGGCAAACATCACCAATAGCAAAGACATTCTTCAATCCCTCTACCCTATTAAATTCATCAACTTTAATTCTGAATCCTCTGCCCAGCATGTCGGCCTCAATATTATCAAATGTAATTGCCTTTACACCACTCACCCATACAAAAGTACGTGTAGGTATCTCTATTCCATTGTCAAGTATCACTTTGCCATCTTTATAATCAAGCACTTTGGTAGTCATCATCACATTTACACCCATTTCTCTAAGAAATTTCTCTGAGTTGGCAGACGATTGAGGAGACATGGCACTCAATAATTTAGAAGTAGCCTCTATCAGGTAAACATTTACCTTGTGAACATCCATGTCGGGATAATCTTTTGGAATGATAAAACGCTTCATTTCAGAAAGCACTCCCGATATTTCTACTCCAGTGGCACCTCCGCCCACAATCACAATATTCTGCAATGCCTGCTTCTCCTTAATATCCTCACAAGTGAGCGACTTTTCAAGATTTGACAACAGCACATTTCGCATAGTCATCGCCTCTTCCACTGTCTTCATTGACATAGCGGCGGCTTCTATATTTGCATTGCCAAAGAAATTAGTTTCCGTTCCTGCAGCAAGCACCAGATAATCATACTTCAAATTACCAATGGATGTTTCTATTTCATTATTTGCTGAATTAACACCTTCAACGTCCGCCCAGCGGAAATAAAAATCCTTCCTGTGCTGAAAAATCTTTCGGAAAGGGAAGGCTATTGAGCTTGGCTCCAATCCAGCAGAAGCCACCTGATAAATCAAAGGAAGAAACTGATGATAATTATTCTTATCTACCAGTACTACCTGAAATTCACTATTCTTCAATTTATTGGCCAACTTAAGTCCGCCAAAACCACCCCCAACTATTACAACACGCTTCTTTCCAATATCCGGTATATTAAAACTCATATTCTATTGTTTATTTATTAGTGTTAAAACAATTTTTCCCTAAAAAATGTTCCAATGATTCGTATAAATGTATAGTATGCAAAAGTAACTCAAAAAAAGCAAGAAATAAAGTACAATAATAAAATTATTTATTATATTATTTACTCATCTAAAGAAAGAATGATAAATAACAAACAAGAAAGTCTTTAAAATAGATCTGATTTAAAGAAATCAAATTGCTTATAATTAATTATAAAATAGATAAGTAACAAACCAAAATATTCTAAAAAGAGCTCAAATATATAAATAAAGTTAATTCTATTTATATATATTCAACTTTTATAGTAAATATAATGTTAATTGAAATATCTTTGCACAAGATTTTTTATTTAGAAATTAGAAGCATTTTATTATGTGCATAAGATTAAAAATAAAAAATAAAAAATTATCAAAATAAAACATTATCAAAATGAAAACAACGTTTAAGAAAGTGATGGCATTGACCATGATTACATCTTCGCTGTTTATTGCTGGTTGCCAAAAAGATCTTTACGATCCTGAATATGCCGCCTCAAAAGATGCACCTATCAAAGGAATACCTTCCGATTTTAACTGGTCAACAATTTCATCTGTTAACCTTACGGTTAATGTGGATGATCAATATAATGGAGAGTATTATTATATAGTGGAAGTGTTTGATAGTAACCCTGTGATTGATAGTAATGCAAAACTATTGACTAAGGGAGTAGCCAAAAAAGGACAGACATTCAATACTGAATTTTCAATTCCTCAAACATTAAAAAGCATAGCTATTCGCCAAACTACCCCAACAGGAATAAGCGTAACGCGTGTTGTTGATGTTGCAAGCACTGTGACAATGGATTTTGCAGCAACCACAACTAGAGCTACTACAAGAAGTGTTTCTAGTTATGTGTCAACCAAAAGTATTAGTGTTTCAGAAAGTGACTTTGCAACATCAGCACCAACTGGAGCCGAAAAATATATTCAGGACAACCAAGACAAAGCTAAAAACTTCACTCTAAGTGATGGATTTAATGAAGGGATAAATTTATGGACATCTGATAGAAATCTGTATGCATCAGGAAAAGTACATATAACAAGCCTATACTTAGCATCCGGATGCAAATTATATCTTCTTCCAGGAGCCGAAGTTACTTTGGATAAAGATAACAGCTTCGGACAATCTGGCGTAGTGATATCTGTTAGTAGCGACGCAAAGCTTATATTAAATGGTTCTACCGAAATTGGGTACAATGTTAAACTATTAAATAAAGGAACCATTCAGGCTACAGCTGCAAGCTCATATATAAAAGTGAGTAACTCGGGACAATTATATAATGAAGGTACTATTACTTTAGCAGGAAAGCTTAGTGGGGAAAATCAAGATAGTTATATAGAGAATAAAGGTGGTACTATCACTGCTCTAAATTTTGAGCTGGCAGGAAATAGCAATATGACCAATGCAGGTACTGTGAATATTACAGAGCAAGCATCTATCACAAGCACAAAGGCAGTATGGAGAAATGAGAGTGGCACTTTTACAGCAAAAAACATGGCAATATCTGCTACTAACCTAAACTCATTCAATGCCTGCAAACTTATAGTAACAGATTTCCTTAATCTGAATGACTGTAAACTAATTATTGATGCTGGTGCATCTGTTAGCTGTAATACCTTATATTTAAACAATACACGAATAGAGTTAGGAAACAAAGCAATCCTAAATGTAAAAAAGCAAGCTAATTTAAATTATAACGTAGCACTCAATGGCATTTATGGTACAGGTACTGAATATGCTTTACTAAAAGTTAAAAAAGCAATTCAAAACACAGCCGGAACAAATCCAATTGTTTACTATGGAGGTAAATTACAAATAGAATGTAGTAATCATGTAGCACAAACAATTGATTCATCAAATCAAATGTATGGATATGATAAAACTGTAGAATGGGTGAAAGAAGGCGAATCAACTATTTCCATTACATCAATTGGATGTTCCGAAGGAAATACTCCAGCCACAGGTGGTAATCCTTCTAATCCAACCTTTCCTGTCATAGTTAATCCAGGTATCAACTACACTTATGCAATGGAAGATTTGTGGCCAAACTACGGAGATTATGATATGAATGACTTAGTAGTAAGCATTACTCCTTCATTTACTTTATATGATGCTAATCATGTAGAAACATTGGTAATCAAAACTGATTTAAGAGCTATAGGCGCAAGCAAATCTTTGGGGGCAGCATTTCAATTAGACAAAGTTGCTGCAGAAAATGTTACAGGGGTTGCATATTCAGTAACATCAACTGATAAATCAGTATTTGAAGTAAATAGTTTTAATGTGGAAAGCGACCAAAAAATGGCTGTAATTCCATTGTTTGACAATTCACACAGCTTCCTTGGAACTTCTGGAATAACAAATACCGTTAAAGCTGGAAAAGAGGTTCCAGCTAAGACTGTAACAATAACAATTACGTTTAATAAAAACAAAGTATCTCAAAACGATATTGATATTAAAAACCTGAATTTCTTTATTGTAACCGATAAAAAGAAAACAGATAGAACTGAAGTTCACTTAGCGGGATATAATGCTACAGACAAAGCAAATACTAGTTTATTCGGAACAGGAGATGACAAACCTAACGGAGATAAGAAATATCTGAGTAAGGATAATCTCGTTTGGGGAATGATGATTCCTGCTAACTTTGACTATCCGGTAGAAAATACAAGCATATTAAAGGCATATGATAAATTTGAAACATGGGCCTCTTCTGGTGGAAAAGCAAACGTTGACTGGTACAATTCACCAAACAGCGACTCTATTTATAAATAAAAATAAGTTTCACAATACTAAAAAAGAGCAAGATTAACATTCTGCTCTTTTTTAGTATTGTGAAACACCCTCAGTTTTTTAAATTAAATCATTAAATAGAGTATAAAATCAAATAATTATTATATTTTTGTTTATTGAGGAAAGTTAAACGCTCCCAATAAACATTTTTTATAAAAATTATGAGAATAAACGCAATTAAAATACCTGTCAAACTATTCATTTTTATTCTTTTTATAGCCCTATCTAGCTGTAAAGATGATTATTACGACCCATACTACGTGGTTCCATCTCCATTTACAGGCGTTCCCGATGACTTTAACTGGTCAACTATAAGTTCCATAAATTTGAGTGTGAACGTAAATGATGAATATAATGGCGAATACTATTATATCGTTGAAGTTTTCGATAATAATCCTATTCTCGACTCTAATGCCACTTTATTAGCCAAAGGAGTTGCTAAAAAAGGAGAAGCATATGCATCAGAGATAAACTTTCCACAAGCTCTTGAAGCCATTTATATCCGCCAAACAGGTCCCAATGGTTTGAAAATAGTACAGGAACGAATAATTGATGCCAAAGAGATCACAATTAACTTTTCAGGAGAGCCACCAGCAGCCGTTAAATCGAGAGCAATTAACACTCGTTCGGCTACCGCTCCAACCTATCAGGGAACCAGAGACGGAGCCACGGTTATAGATCTGAAAGCAACCACTCAGACACTGACTGCAGGAAAATCATACGTCATTACCGGAGGTGCCTATTCCGGGAATATCGTATTCTGGGGCGGGCAAACCACCACCCTTTTTGTAGAAAGAGAATGGAATATACCCTCTAACCAAAGCGACTTCCAAAATGGGCTCGAAGTTGTGGTGCTGAATGGAGGAAAAATTTCTTTTGGAAGTAGCAGTCATACTATCAACGGTTATAATGGAGTAAACCTGTTTATTATGCCCGGAGGGATTTTTAACCCAGCCAAAAAGAGTATCAACATTAATTTTACCAATACCGGGGGAAACATCTACAACGCCGGAGAGTTCTACCTCAACCAAATGAAGTTGAACGGTGGTACTTTCTATAATAACAGTTCAACGGTGAATATTGCAGAATTCACACAGACCGGAACCATCGAGAACCATGGTGTCCTTACACTGGGTTCAATAGATGCTTCATATGGTTTTATGATTGATAATTACTGCAATATAAACGTTACAGGAGGTATTACTACTTCCGGAGCCACATTCTATTTACATAACAGTACCATCCTATCATGCGTAAACTTTAACCCTAAGGGAACAGCGGTAAACATGGAAGCCTTTTCTTTGTTTGATGTTACGGGTACAACCACGTTTAATTCCTGGGCAAGTACACTGGCTGGAACCGGCACAGGTTCTAATTTTGCCCTTGCCCGTATGAAAAAAGTTGTTTGCAACGGCTCAAAAAGTGTTACTTTCAAGGGCAATCTGGAATTGGAGTGTTCAGATTATACTGCCAATGGTAATAGAAATCACATCATTTCTCCTGCTCATATGGTCAGTTATGGAAGCCCCACTGTACTTATTCCCGCAAGTGAATGTACCGGAAAAGGAAGCTATCCGAAAGGAACCGCACCTGTAAATCCTATTTTTCCCATAGAAGTACCTACCAGCAGTGTCTATACCTATGCCATAGAAGATTACTGGCCAGCTTATGGAGATTATGACATGAACGACCTTGTCGTGGAAAGTCGAACCTCTTTTATGGTTGATAATAAGAGTATGGTAACGAGCATGACTATCACTGCAAGATTAATGGCAGCAGGAGCAGGCAAAAAACTGGGAGCAGCGTTTCAGCTAGACCACGTTTCGGCAAGCAGCATTACCAGTGTTTCCGTTGTATCCGATACCCCTAACAACCGGTTAACCGGCACAGCTTTTACAATTGGTTCCACAGGAATAGAAACCGGACAAACCAAAGCAGTGATTCCTCTTTTCAATGAAGCACACCATTTCTTATCAGATAATGCAAGCGAAAGATCGGATTTACTAAATACTATTTCAAAATCTCAGTATATCACTCCCAAACAAGTAAAAACAACCATTAATTTTAAGAGTGGCACTGTCAGTCCAACAGACATTGCTGTAAAGTACCTGAATTATTTTGTAGTAACCGATGCTAAAACAGAAAACAGAAAAGAAATTCACCTGGCAGGATATTTACCTACGGATAAGGCGATAACGACTTTTTTTGGAGGAGGTCCAACCAATATCCCTTCGAATAACGATCTATCACTCAACGGTGTATATTATAGAGGCACTGATAATCTGATCTGGGGACTGATAATTCCAGGATCTTTTAATTATCCATTAGAGACCGAAAGTATTATGAAAGCTTATCCTAAATTTAAGTCATGGGCTACTTCAGGTGGTACCACCAGTCAGGACTGGTACAACAGTTCAAATGGAGATGCCACCTATATTTATACAAAAAAATAGAGAAAAACAACTATTAAATCTTAATTTTAAATAACTTTGTACCCAAACAAGACAAACACTCTCAAGATATAAAACACGATGAAAAAAAAAGTACTATTAATCGACGATAAAGAATCTATAGCAAAGGTAGTTTCCATCTATCTTTCAACTGAATTTGACCTTACTTATTTTGAAAACCCAATTCCGGCCATCGCCTGGCTGCAGGAAGGAAACATACCCGATCTGATTATCTCAGATATCAGAATGCCAGAGATGCGTGGAGATGAATTCTTGCATTATATCAAAACCAATGCATTGTTCAGCCCCATCCCTGTAATTATGCTCTCCAGTGAAGAAAGTACTTCCGAGAGAATTAGGTTACTTGAAGAAGGAGCCGATGATTATATCCTGAAGCCCTTCAATCCTATGGAATTAAAAATCCGTATAAAAAAAATAATTAAGGAATAAATGCAGCATCTCGTTTATATAGGTAAAAGCAAACAGACAATTACTCATTTTAGCCAGTTATCTGAAGGCAAAATGACAGTAACGGGGACTTACTATGAGACTACTCAATGGTTATCTCAATGTAGTGATAAGAAACCTGTTATTATCTTCTTTGAGAAAGGAATCTTAAAAAAGGATTTAGCAGATATATCCTATTTACATAATAAGTTTTACCACACCTATATTGTTCTTATCACGGACAAATTAACAAAAGAAGAGAGCCCCCTGTATTTAAAAAGTGGAATTTGCAATACACTGTCTCACAATGACAGTAAAGAAAACTTTGATCAGACAATCGATTTTATCTTTAAAAGACAGCATCAATTCCAGGCTGCCATTCAAAATCAGAGCTCAATAAAGCATTTCCATTTACCTTTAAGAAAAAGATTATTCGACATCATTTTTTCAAGTATTGCCCTGTTGTGCCTTTCCCCACTTCTCATCCTGGTTGCTATTGCTATCCGGATGGAAAGTAAAGGTCCCATCGTGTATAAATCCAAGCGGGTAGGCAGCAACTATCGGATATTCGATTTCCTGAAGTTTCGTTCCATGTACACCAACTCAGATAAACGACTGAAGGAATTCAATAATCTGAATCAATATAAAGACGATGAAGCCGTAATAGAAGAAACGACAAACTCTCAGAAAGAAGCAGAAATCAATCCTGACGAAATAATTCTTATATCAGATGATTATGTGATTCCCGAACAAGAATATATTGCTCAAAAAAGTATTGAGAAGAAAAATGCTTTTGTTAAACTAGAGAACGATCCACGCATCACAAAAGTGGGACGTTTCATTCGTAAATACAGTATTGACGAGCTCCCACAGTTAATCAACATACTTAAAGGAGACATGTCCATTGTGGGTAACCGCCCCCTCCCACTCTACGAAGCCGAACTGCTTACCAGCGATGAATACATAGACCGTTTCATGGCTCCGGCAGGACTTACCGGACTTTGGCAAGTGGAAAAGCGAGGAGATGCGGGGAAAATGTCCGCAGAGGAACGTAAGCTTTTGGACATTCAATATGCCAAAACTTATTCTTTTGGCATGGATATGAAAATTATTTTAAAGACTGCAACAGCTTTTGTTCAGAAAGAAAATGTGTAAATAATGAATTAATCGTAGCTCTGATGAAAAATAAATTGCTTTCCATCATTCTTTTTTACTTTATATGCTTTGTACTTCCATCACAAGCACAAGAGAGTAATATCGGGGATATGACTCCGGAATTGATCTGAAGCAGAGAAATAACCAACAAAGACTAAAGATAAAAGAGGCCGACTTGCAAAAAGAGCAATCTATGGATGGGCTAAAACAACAAATTATTGAGCTATATACCTCTATCCTCTCTAACATATCAGTTTTGAAATTAAAGGCTGAATATATGACATTTGCCAATGCACAATATCAGGTTGGAGAAAGTGATTTTCTTAATGGTAAAGGAGATGCAGGCACACTAAGCAATCAAAAGCAAATACAAATAACAGCAGCCAGCGATTACGAGTCTACCCGAGCCACATTAAATAGTTCACTCTTAAAACTGGAAATGCTTGCGCGAACTCCAATTATCAATAAAAGTAAAACAAAATAAGCACTGAGTTATGGAATATCTACTCTATCTTTCCAGATTCGTATATCGCATTCGGTGGTGGCTAATCATTGCACCTGCCATGCTTACCTTGTTGGCTATTTATTCAACCAAACATATGGGGCGGACCTATAATACCAATACAACTGTTTATACAGGTATTATCTCAGGTTATACAATTGAAACCACAAGTGGAGCAGGTATAAATTTAAGTCAACAAAGCACCACGTTAGATAATATTTTAAATATTATAATCATCAGAAGAGTACACTAAAAAGAGTCTCTTTAAGCGTCTTTATGCACAAAACATGATGCACGGCGACCCTGATCATGATAACAACTATATCCAGTCTTCGTACGTACAAAGCATTATTACACATTACACCTAAAGAGGTGCTAAAGCTCATTGATAAAAAGAGACGAAAAGAAAACCATCGCCAACCTTGCAGGCTTATGAAAAACCTAACAATCCAATAATTTTGTCTTTCGGACTTTATTCAACTGGAATCACCCCGATTATAGTTATTCGGCGCTTTATTTAATAAAATCAAAGTAAACAGAATTGGCGGCAGTGATATGATAGAGATCAAATTTTCGAGTGGAGACCCCGGCATTGCCTATAATACATTAAAAATCTTAAATGAAGAATTTGTAGAGCAATATCAGGAATTAAGATTTGGAGAGACAAACAATGTAATTAAATTCTTCGAAGAAGAATTAGCCAAATTAACAAGAAAACTGGAAATGTCCGAAGATTCTTTAACAGCTTATAATTTAAGCAAACGAATCATCAATTATGGAGAACAGTCAAAGCAAGTTGCAATTCAAAGCACTGCATATGAACAAAAATGCGAAGATTTTATGCTTGAATACAGCAGTGCAAAAACATTGATAGCAGAATTGGAGAAAAGGATGGATAGCCATATTAAGTCTCTGCGTAACAATACCGAATTTATTAGTAGAATGCAGAAAATCAGTCACCTTACTTCTAAAATTACCGATATAGAGACCTTTAAGGATGAAGATTCTTCTGTAAAAGATCAGGATTTAAAATCATATAAAAAGCAACTTAAAAAAGAAGAAGAAGACTTTTCTAATTTTGCGGAAAAATTCAGCAACCAAAAGTATACCAAAGAAAAAATCGCCTCTGAGGAGATTTTGCAACAATGGTTTGAGCAAATGCTAAATATGGAAAAAGCAGAAGCTAAGCTCAAATTAATGGACTCCAGAAAAGAACTGCTTGATGATAAATACATATTCTATTCACCTATCGGCAACACCCTGAAACGCAAAGAACGAGAGATTAGCTTCACAGAACAGAATTATATGTCCATGCTTAACAGTTTAAATGCCGCCCGATTACGACAGAAAAACCTACAAATGACCTCTGCGACTTTACGAATAATAAATCCGCCGGTATATCCCGTGGCTGCAGAAGCAACCAACAGAAAATCAATTGTAATGACAGTTTTCTTTGGTAGTATTCTCGCTATTTTAGGCTTTTCTTTACTTGTGGAATTACTTGATAGAACAATAAGAGATAGAATCCGGGCCGAAAGACTTACATCAAGCAAAGTGATCGGAGCTTTCCCGGGGAATGAAATGGTGTCGTAATACAGGAACTTTAGCAAAGCCACGAAACCAAGATTGCTTCTAAATTTATGTGCAAGTAACGTTATTCTTATGTTACCTGCCAACCAGCGAAAAGAGAATTATCAACCTGTACTGAGTACGGAAACCGGAGATGGTAAATCTTTTATTGGAAAACAATTGGAAGAATATTGGGAACTCTATTGGACTAAATGTAAAACGTCATATCCTGGAACGAAGATTTCTCGAATTAGATTCCAGAGAGTTTTTACTTGCTGGCAAAGTCTTGATGAACGATTTACAAAGAGCAAATCAACTGATGCTGACGCTGATATTCTGATAGTGGAGTATCCACCGTTAATAGGAGTGCACCATCCCTGAAACATTAATAAACGAAGCAAGCATTAAATATTGGTAATAACAAGAGCCAACAAAACATGGAAATTGACTGATCAACTGCTACTAGATCAATTAAAAAAGTTAGCAAACAGCTGAAAATTCTCCCGTTGTAATATATGCTAAATAAAGCAGAACGAGTAATGTTGTAGAGAGCTTTACGGGTCTTCTTCCTCCATCACAATAAAATTCAGCAATCTAATATACAGGTTTTCTCAATTTGGATTAACAGCTTCAGAATAAAAAATAATGCGAACATTGACTAGAACAATATAACCAAATGGATAATCGCCCAAAATATTCGTATATATGCAGGCTTATTGATCTTTCTTGTCTATATTTTATGCAATAGTAACTATGCAAAGGGGCTGCATTATGTTGGAGCACATCATTGCTCTCCATCCCGTTTATTAGCCGTATCGGAACTTGTTTACTATTATTAAAAAATCCGGTATGGAGTTTTATAATTCTCTTTACTAAGCTAATTATTTTATAATGGGAGTTATCCGATATATTTCATTTCCAATTCCTATAAGTGTGTTAATAATGGATTCTAGTTATTGTTATTCATCTTTTGTAGCACTTCTTATTAAAATCAATTTACATGAAAAAGTAGAATGGAAAAGAGTACTCAATCCACTTACTCTTAATAATATCAATTTGGTTATTTTTTTGTATACTAGAACTTTTAAATCCTAGAGCTGTTACATCTTTTACTGATTGGTTTACAAAAGTTCGCGGAATGGCTTTTTATCCATTAGTAATGGTTCTTTTAGTCCCAGTTTTGCTTAGTAAATATAAACATCTTATTATCATTCTCTTCATCTGGTCGGTCCTAACTCTTCTAGGGGCATTTTGGGGTTATTGGCAAAAGAATCACGGATTCAATTCTGCTGAATTATATTGGTTATTTATTGGTGGTGGAGCCAGAACTCATTTAATCCATTCAGGCATTCGTTTCTTTTCATTTTTTACTGATGCCGGTAACTATGGTTCGAGTATGGGCTTTTCAATGGTTGCATTTTCTACAGCAGTTTTTTTTATTAGAAACAAATGGGTCAAGATTTACTTCTTTATGGTAGCACTGTCAGGTGCTTACGGTATGATTATTTCTGGTACTAGAGGGGCTTTAGCTGTTCCTTTTGCAGGATATGCTCTCTTTGCCATTCTCTCAAAGAACTGGAGAATAATGTTACCAACTACATTTCTAATTATTTCAGCCTTTTTATTTTTAAACTTTACAACAATTGGAAATAACAACCAGCAAATTAAAAGAATGAGAACGGCTTTTGATCAGAATGATGCATCACTAAACACCCGATTAGAGAATCAGAAAAAATTAAAAGAATATATGTCAAATATTCCTTTTGGAACAAGCATTGGATTCTATGGAAAACCAGCAGCTAAATCCAGTCCTTATTATGAGATTTCTAAAATACCCAGTGATTCATGGTATGTTCAGGTATGGATACAAACAGGCATTGTTGGCTTAGTAATATATCTATTATTATTAATCTCATCAATCCTTATTGCAGGATATATTATTCTATTTAAAATCAAGAATAAAAGATTAAGAGGTATTTTAGCAGGTTTGTTATCCGGAGTATTTGGTATGTTTATATCTGCCTACGGAAACGATCTTTTAGCTCAATTCCCTAATTGTTTTTTATTCTACATCTGTTTGGCGCTTGTCTTCATGGGGAAATATTACGATAAAGAATTAGAAGAACATGAACAACTTACCTGAGCTATCCATTATAACCGTTAACTACAATGGATTGAAAGACACTTGTGAGCTAATAAAGTCTCTTCAGACTCACATATCTCTTTCTTATGAAATAATTGTGGTCGATAATGCTTCCAAAGTCAATGAAGCAGCTATTTTACAAGAGAACTATCCGCATATTATCGCTATCAGGAGTGAAGAGAATTTAGGCTTTTCAGGCGGAAACAATCTGGGCATACGCAAAGCAAAAGGGAAATACATTTTCTTATTAAATAACGATACCTTTGTTGATGAGGATACCTTTCATTATTTGATTAAAAGACTGGAAAGCAGCCCTCAGGTTGGAGCTGTTTCGCCAAAAATTAAATTTGCCTTCCCTCCACGTAAAATTCAGTTTGCAGGATATCTTCCGCTTTCAGCAGTTACTTTACGCAATGATCTGATTGGATTCGGAGAAGAGGACAACGGACAATATGAAAGTCATTGCGCCACCTCTTACTGCCACGGCGCAGCCATGATGATAAAAAAAAAAGTGATTGAAAAAGTAGGATATATGCCCGAAATTTATTTTCTTTACTATGAAGAGCTGGATTGGTGTACTCAAATGGAAAAAGCGGGATATGAATTGTGGTATGAGCCTCGTTGCACTGTGTATCACAAAGAAAGTCAAAGTACAGGTCAGCAAAGCTATCTGCGCACTTTTTATCTCACCCGCAACCGGTTGTTGTATGCCTGGCGTAACAGATACGGAATCACCCGATGGAACTCGATTTTATATCAATTGCTCGTTGCTGCTCCAAAGAATAGCCTGGTCTTTCTTTTGAAAGGCAGAACAGATTTAGTAAAAGCAATATTCAAAGGCATATTTGCTTTCTTAAAGTTAGAACATAAACTCAGTTAACACATGAATGGACTTATGATTATAGACACAATAGATTCTATACTCTTTTTCTTCATGGCACTTACCGTGGGGTATCTTTTTGTATTTGCAATTGCAGGTATGCTAAAAACTACCTACTCCTACCCTCCGGCTAAGAAGAAATACCGTTTTGCAGTACTTTTCCCTGCTTATAAGGAAGATAAAGTAATAGAACAGGCCGTGCAATCCTTCCTGGAACAGGAATATCCAAAAGACAACTATGACATTATTGTTATTTCCGATAAGATGAAAGATGAAACCAATCAACGACTTCGGCAATTACCTATTGAACTGCTTATTGTTGATTTTGAAAACAGTTCAAAAGCAAAAGCACTGAACTTTTCAATAGATAAACTTTCCGACCGAAAATACGATATGGCCTTGATTATGGATGCAGACAACACTGTTCATCCTGATTTTTTGCAAAAGTTCAGTAACGCTTATGAATCTGGCGCAAACGTTATTCAGGCTCATCGCATGGCTAAGAATATAAATACGAACACAGCCATCCTGGATGCAGTAAGTGAAGAAATCAATAACTCAATTTTTCGGAAAGGGCATGTAAAACTTGGACTTTCTTCTGCTTTGATTGGCTCTGGCATGGCTTTTGAATTCAGTTGGTTCAAAGAAAACATTAAAAAAGTATTTTCTTCCGGAGAAGATAAAGAATTGGAAGGATTATTATTGAAACAACGCATTTATATTGATTATTTGGACGATGTACCTGTATATGATGAAAAAACGCCAAAAGATGAAATCTTTTATAACCAACGTCGCCGATGGATCGCATCACAATATAATGCGCTGACCAATTCTTTCCTCGATTTACCAGGAGCAATTATCAATAGAAACATTGACTATGCAGATAAAATTTTCCAATGGATGATGCTTCCACGTATTATACTTTTGGGAGGTATTAGTGTTATTTCCATTGTCACAACAATGATTGATTTGGAAACATCCTTAAAATGGTGGGGATTATTATTCATTTTAGGACTTACATTTTGCCTGGCAATTCCTGATTATTTAGTGGACAAACGTTTAACTAAAGCTATAAAGAAAGTTCCTTGGCTATTTATTCTGATGTTTTTGAATCTTTTCAGGATTAAAGGAGCTGATAAAAAATTTATTCATACAGATCACGGTGAACATTAATACTACAAAAATGAATTCTCAGCAACTAAAAGCTAAATTGAAGCAACACCCTGCCATAAAGCGTTTAGCGCTTAACTTTATAATGCACCCGGTGAAGACTCGCCCGCAATGGTGGATACGGATATTTCAATTTGCCTATTTGAAAAGAGGTAAAGGGTCGGTAATTTATCGTAGTGTACGGAAAGATCTTGTCCCTTTTAATCACTTTGCATTGGGAAACCATTCCGTTGTGGAAGATTTTTCTTGTTTGAATAATGCAGTGGGCGATTTAATTATTGGCAACAATTCCCGTATCGGATTAGGGAATACGATTATTGGACCTGTGCAGATTGGAAACGGGGTTAATCTCGGACAAAGGATTACAATCTCTGGGCTCAATCACAATTATCTCGATGTGGACAACACGATTGCTTCACAGGGTGTCTCTACTTTACCTATTGTGATTGAAGATGATGTGTGGATAGGTGCAAATTCTATTATTTTAGCTGGAGTCAGCATTGGGAAACATAGTATTATTGGAGCAGGTAGCATTGTTACCCATTCAGTTCCTTCTTTCAGTGTAGCAGCAGGTAACCCTGCAAAGATTGTCAAACAATACGATTTTGAGAAGAAAGAGTGGGTTAGAATAAAAAGCTAAAAAAAACTATTTTCCTAAACAACTTCCTCAATTGATTGTTTTAAGAAAACAATTATTGAGTTTTTTATAATTATAGGAGATTTTATTATGGGAAAAAGTTTTAAAGAGGCTTTACTGAATCGCAGAACATATTACACCATCAGTAATAAATCACTTGTTTCTGATCAGGAGATTGAGGATATCGTAAAATTTGCCATTACCAATGTGCCTTCGGCATTCAACTCACAATCAACAAGGGTGGTGCTTTTGTTGGGTGAGAATCATAAGAAATTGTGGAACATTACCAAGGAAACCCTTCGGAAAATTGTTCCCGCTGATGCGTTCCCTGCCACTGAAGGAAAAATTGACGGAGCTTTTGCTGCCGGTTACGGCACCGTGCTTTATTTCGAAGATCAATCTGTGGTTAAAAGTATGCAAAATGCTTTTCCTGCTTACCAGGAGAATTTCCCGGTATGGTCAAATCATACTTCAGCCATGCATCAGCTTACTATCTGGACAATGCTAGAAGAGGCAGGATTTGGTGCTTCTCTGCAACATTACAATCCGCTGATTGATGAAGAGGTTATTAAGACATGGAATCTGCCCTCTGACTGGAAACTGGTAGCTGAAATGCCTTTTGGTGTTCCTACTAAAGGGCCTGGTGAGAAAGAATTCAAACCTTTGGATGAACGGATTAAAGTATTCAAATAAATTAGAGTAGGTATAAAACCCTCCCGCTAACCGGCAAACAGCCATTTAGCGGGAGGGTTTCTTAGTTGTTTCCATTTACCCCACTACTTCTTTAATCAAAAGTATAAGATAATCAAAAGAAGACTTTGTAATTTGAGCTAATCTACTATTAATCAGAGTCACTTTTGATAATATTATTTTGATAAGAATTCCTCCAGAATGGAAAAACAGGGACATTCTTTCACCCTCTCCCAAGGATCAACGATCCCGTTATAGTTCTTGTCTGGACTAAGGTCCCGGTGTCCTATTACTTTTGAGCCGGGGAACCCTTTCAGGAGCTTGCCAACCAAAGCATGCAGCGATGTTTTCTGAGCCGGGGTGCGTGTGTCGGCTGGGCGGGCGTTGATGTCCAGTCCGCCTTCGTAGCAGATGCCTATTGATTTGGCATTGTAACCGCGGGCATGGGCTCCTACTTCATCTAAATTTCGCATGGGTTCCACCTTTCCGCTCTTTCGGATGTAGTAATGATAACCCCACGAGCTGAATCCCCGTACTTTGTGCGCCGCATTAATATCTTGTGCTGTTACATCCCTGTCTGCCCGTGTTGCCGAACAATGTATTACTATCAGATTAATTTCTCTCATTTTTTTATTCTGTTATTCATCCTCATTGCTGAGGACTACGTTTCAGTTTCATTTAATTCCCGTAATTCCTTTTAAACCGAACTGATAGACAGCAGGTTAAAATGTAATTTCCCGTAATCTTCTCTCTCTTTAAAATTCCCGTAATTCTAATTACGGGAACTTCTGTATATCGCTGCACCTATAGCCGGTAAGCTGAAATGAAGATTGCGGGATAACTCTGTTTTTCAGGAGAGCTATCCCGCTTTCTCATCTATTGCCGTTCCTTGCAACTGGTCACCAAACATTGCCCTTTCAGTGATTCACTGAGCTGGGCATTCAGGAGGATGATCTCCTGATACATCTGCTTCACTTTCTCGGACAGTTCGAAATAGTCGGTTTCAAACCGGGTGATCTGCTCCATCAGATAGTCGAACTGGTTCTTTACCAGGTCGGTAAAATCTTGCATCTCTTTGGCATCTTTCTTTCTCAGGAAAGGAAGGACCAGCACGCAAGCATTGAGAATTTCTTTGATTACATTCATTGAGTTGATTTAATTGATTAAAGAATAATGGAGAGGCTGCCCCGCTTCTCGCCTCTCCGGTTTACTGTTTCGCGTGGTTTATACCTCTTATTCAATAACGGGCTCTTTCACCGGAAGCTTTGCCACCTGAGCATAGTCCAGGGTTTTCAGCGTATTGGTGAGCAATTTGCCGGGACGGAAAGTAATTCGGGCTCCTTTGATAAGTCCCACGTTAAACTCTTTCTGCGTTACCGCTCCTTTACTGCGAAGACCAATTTGAAAACTCCCGAAATCGCCGAAACGAACGACTTCTCCTTTACGAAGGCTTTGCTGGATAGAGACCAATGCACCTGAAATTGAGGCAGAAATATCTGCTTTTGTCGCCGTGCAACGGCTGGACACATCTTCACACATGGAATCAAAACCCATCTCGCCGCTGCCTTGTGCCTGGGCATAAAACTTTTGAGGATCTGTTATGTTTCTCGGATTTCTTCTCGCTACTACTGAATACTTTACACTCATGTTTTTTTACATTTTAATGGTTTAATAACTTCATTAAGGGGGGCCCTTCCCTTTCTTCCTTACAAAGATACAGCATGACAATGTGGGGGTATCCGGAATATTGCCGAACGTGTAACATGGTGCATAAACGTGTGCGTTTATGTCATTTTATCTTGTCTAAAAGTTGCTTTTATGAGTTTTTTTTCGTATCTTTAAAAGGTAAAAAACACCTTAAAAACAAAGATGATGGATCAAGATTTTGAACTCAGAAGTTATTCAAAGACTGAATTGTCGAGGATATACAATCCTCTGCTATGTGACCGATCGGCACAGCGCACATTGATAAAATGGATTGAGCACAACAGAGAATTAAGTGAGCGATTGCTTTCTACCGGTTTCAGTAAAATGGACCGGTTGTTTACACCCAGGCAAGTGGAACTGATAGTTTCCTTTCTGGGCGAACCGTAAAAAATTGCCCAAAAAAAACGTCAAGTCATTTCTATCAAAGAGACTTGAGACTTTACCCAAGGTCTCAAGTCTCTTTTTTTAGATGACCTTACGTTTTTTACACGTCATAAAATACCCGTTTGGCAGAAAGCAAGAAGATGCCTGGAAAAATAGAAATGTGATAGGTGGATAGATAGTGATCCTTACTTTAGAGGCTATATAGGGAAAAGGGGCATCCTATAGAGTGCCCCTTCTACTATATGTATTCAAACATGTCGTCACAACCTATAACCCTATCACTACGGAGATTAAAAAGGAAGTTCAGGATTGGCAACAACGACCTTATTTTCAACAACTTGATGTTCTACATCAATCATTTTACTTCTCCGTTCCACTTCACTCAAATCAATTTCACAAATGGCATAAAGAGTTCCTTTGCTGCTTCTTTTTGATTCAAAACCGCACTTTTTCAACACTTTTCCAAGGGTTATTGTACCAAAACTTGTAATTTGCATGCCTGTTTTGTGCGAAATTCGCTTTAAAATTTCACTTGCGGGCAAATAAAGGGGACACTCTCCAGGCAAAGGTTTACGAAAATAGTTGAGCAGAAACTCCTCTTCGGGAGGAAGAGACTGGAAATGCTCGTTGTGCTTGTTCAGCTGGGCAATCTCCTTCATGTCGAACCAAAAACGAAAATCGGAGTCGAGCAAATGCTTTATCTGAGCATACAGCTGCGAATAATCAATGGTAAACTTATCGTCAATATCACTCACCAGGAAGGTGATAAAACGACGGGATCCGGTGGGATCGTTCAGAATCTTTTCATTATTGGTAGAAGCAATCAGTGACGCGTGGCGGGTGTAACTCTCCTCGTGATGCCCGTAAGCCTTGCGCTCGTCAATGCTGATTTGCGTAATGAGTTTCTTCAGCTTGGCCATGTCGCGCGGAGAGAGCACATCGAGCTCGTCAATATTGACCAGGGCGCGGTGAGACAGTTTCAAAAGCAAATCTTTCTCCTGTTCCACGATAGAGGCGGTGGCATAGTAAGCCTGCAACTCGGGCGGAAGAATCCTTACCGTCCAGCGGGTTTTGCCCCTGCCCTGCTCTCCACAGAATACAGGAACCACATGGTTCACCGTATTTTTCTGCAAAAAGCAAGCCACCATAGCCACCAACCATTTACGGAAACAAAACAGCCAATAGGCATCATCATCCGTTTTCACCGTTGCAGCCAGTTGAGCAATGTAATCGTGCCCATCCCACGGGGGAAGATTCTGAAAATAGCTATCGAAAGGGTTGAAAGAAGGAAACAGATCGGACATTAACAGATAGCGCACATCAGTCATTTTACACTTAATGCCCTCCTTATTCACCGCTCGCCAAATGGAGTTTTCTCTCCTGTCTACCACGTTCTCAAAGGCGTCTTTAGAATCTTTGTCACGAATCTCCATCCGGGTACTCACCACGTTGTAGCGAAGTTCATAATTCCCTACCAGGAAATGTTCCACATCATCAAGATTCCCCTGCGTGTTTCCGGCATCCTTTGCCGTGGCATGCTCGGAAGCATGAATATAAGCGCTGCGAATGGTAGAAAGCAGCTCCTCTGTTTCCATATCAGCATACTTTGCCAGGCATAAACGCTCCGTATCCGCTTTCAATAATCCTTTACGATTACAGTTATTTGCCAGCAGATTGATAAACACATTGCGGTTTCCCTCCTTGTAAGTCTGCTTCCTGGCAGTGTAACGCACACACCCGGCAAAAGTCTCTGTTATACCTTTTGCAGTACCCGATACACCCTTTGCACCGCCTGGCAAGCTCTTTACTTTGCCCGATAAACTCTTCGAATCCGTCTTTGGGAGAAGAGCTTTCTCTTCCTTAGCACCCGTCACAGAAGTTTCCTCTGCACTGTCTGTAAAAGTCTCCGCCTGCTCATTGATAAAAAGAAGCGGGTCATAGCTAACATAGCACAACCTGCCCACATCTTTGCCCGACACGTCAATGGTAGCCCCGGTAAGCACGGTATAATAACGCATCACCGTGTTGTACATCTCCCTGTGCAGATTCTTGATTTCGTTCAGTTCAGCAGGCAGCGAGCCATCTTTCCCGGCAACGCAGACCAACACCTTTAGCCCCAGTCCGCCGGGACTCACAAAACATGCGTATGTATGACTATCCGCCTCAATAATGGATCGTAGTCTGATCACCTCTTCCGGTGAAAGATCATCCAGATCAAGCACCACCATTCCGCAATACTCTGTGAGGTTTGCATCCCTTCTACCACCGCTATACAGCGCACAAACAGTAACAGAGGCAAGTAACTTCTTCAGCCGCTGAGCCTCTTCCTCTGCTCCTTCACTGATTAACGAGCGAATTTTCTCAACTTCAGCTCTAAAGCGACCATTTTTCACTTCCCGCAGGAACTCCCGCAGATCTTTGTTTCCCATTGGTTTGTTAAAACCCGAAAAAGCTGTAATGTTTTTCATTTAATTTATATTAGAATTTTCGTTTACAAAATTCAGATATTATGGTAAATAAAATTACAATAATCGGACAGAAATATCAAACAAATTTCATCTAATATAAACGATTAGTAGTTAGGATATTACAAACTAAAAACCCGCATTTGTTAATGTTAAATTAACAAATCAAAATAAAAACACATAAGCAAAGTTTTATCTAAAAAGTGTTGAGTGAAGTACGAATGCATAGATTTTGATGCAATAAAGGCACCCTGTTCACCATTTTGTAAACGGAACCGGACTCCTCTACAAATACGCTCTACAGCCCGATAACGATTAAATCCATCGGGCATAATAAGGTGCCCATTGTCAACCATCTCATAAAAAATTGAGATAAAAATATGTGGTGAAGCGGTCCATTCAAAAATAGGAGTCTTTTGTTTGAGAGCGGCTAGCTTTGATGCTATAGACAGTTTATTCTTTAAACATTTCTGTAATTCTCTGTAATGAAAATCTGCATTAGCCTTATTTTCTTCAAATTCCTTTCGCGCTTTTTCTTCTTCAGTCATTTTATATTGTTTAAATTTTGCAAAGGGCGCGAAATTACTGCTTTTTTATAGGAAAATTGTGCTATCTTTGCAATTAATGAAATTAAGTTATTAACAAGGTAGAATATGATAATCCCAAAAGTAAGCGTTATTATTCCCGTATACAATACGGAAAAGTATGTGGAAGAGGCTGTTAGGAGTATTAAAGTACAATATAGAATCTTAGTCAATTTTTTTTAGATTAATAGAAATATCCTTAAAATAATCTTTTATTCTCAATAGAAATACTTATGTTACCTTTGAAAAATCTTGAAATAAGAATATTCATGAATAAATATAGTACACCTAAATATAAGGATACATATCTGAAAAGATTTGACCTCATTCTCGTAACAACAATATTCTTCCTAATAAACACATTTTCTTTGCAGGCAAATACCACTCATAAGATTATTACTTTTGAAGTTACTGTACCAACGGGAGTGGACGCAAGTGCCGTTAGCTTAGAATTTCCTAAGTTGAAATATAATAAGAAAGTAACTGTATCATGGATTAATGATGATTCTTATTCTATTTGGAATAATATATTCTGCTTAGTGAATAAAAAATGGGTAGATGATGCACAAATGAGTTACTTTGACACTTCAGACAAAAAAAAATTTTACCCTCACCATAATTGGACGTTTAATTCAAATGGAACAATTTACAGAAAAACAACGGGGTATATTCCTTCAAAGTTCCTTGAATATACTGATGGTGCAGGTATAAAATATAGATTTGCTTCCACAGTTGCATCATGGTGGAATTTTTTAGGTGAAAGAAATGCTGATGCAGGTATACTAATAGAATCTAACTCAGCTAAGGAAACACGATTAATGGCCGATTTTGGATTTACTGTAGCATTCCATGATGTATGTAATAAAAGAGTCGGAAAAGCTGAATTTGATTCATGCATTTCGATTGACTCAGCTCGATTTTCATCTTTAATTGATAGAGTACCCAAAATTATGGTTGAACCCAACAACTGGCATGAATACATTGATTATTCCAAAAACAATAATTCAATTCAAATGATTATGGCACAAAGCGGTGATCCGAGAATTAAAACTGTATATCCGTTTAATTCAGAGTTTACTCTTGATAAAACGGATATAACAGTACAAAGAATCTTTGCTTATGGAACCGGAACAAAATATATTGATGAGCTGATAGCAAAGGTTCAGACACAACACGATTCAGATGAAGCCACACGTACATGGATTATAGGTTCTGTTCACAGATGCACAAAAGAAACCGACAGTGCATTCTTTAATGAAATTGAGAGAAGATTTGGTGCTACCGGCGATGATTCCGTTTGGTTTCCGTCAATTGATGAGTTTTTTGAGTATTGGTATAGCAAGAAAAATACCACTTTCAAAAAGGAAGTTGAGGGCCAGAAAATTCGTTTTACATTAGATATCTCTGAAGCAGAGAGTTTCTATTTTCACAGCATTTCAGTTTTATTAAACGGAATTTCAAAAATAGATGGAGTTAATGTAACATCAGGAGACAATGTCTTTGGAACCTCATTTGGCATCAACGACAATAAATTACTTGTTAATTTGAATTTCAATGAATCATTACCCGAAAGAGCCGAAAGATACGTCTCAATATATAAAAAAGAAAAAACCATCGGAGCTTATGAAGATGCAATATATTTTATTTCACAATTAAAAACCGGATTAAAAGAACCATATATTAACCGGATAAATTCAATGACAGTACATCCTATTCTCACGGATTTAGCGATTAATAATGGTGCTGAAACTACGGAAAACAATCTTGTCTCCATTTCATTTAAAGCAAGTGAAACAGCTTCTTATTACAGAATAAGTGAATCAGCAAACTTTGAAAATACAGAGTGGCTACCACTGGTTACTTCAACTCTATTTAATCTTTCATCTGATTTAGGAAATAAAATAATCTATGCGCAACTAAAAAATGCCGTAAATGAATCAGTAATTATTTCAACCTCAATAGAATTGCTCAACTCAGAAAAAAAAGTTGTAATTGGTTTTAGTGGAGATAACCTATCAAACACAAAAGAATTTGTGAATGGCAAAATGCTGAACAATGTAAATTTCAACATGAATAAAGGATGGAAAAACATACAACTATATGATACTTCTGATAATCCTGTAATGAAATTGGCAAAAGACACAGCTGTAATTAGAACAGCAAAGGATAAATATGGAATTACAGATAGGGTAAACAGAGGAGCAGCGTCACAGAATCCTGTATTATCAGGAGATGAAGGAGAATATCCGGACAGGTTTATTACAAATGCCGGTTTCTTTGGAAGCAATAATAAAATAACCCCCGAAACCCGCAGACTTATCGCCGGACTTATTGAAGTTCCAAACGGCAATTACGATCTACGAATTCTTAGCTCAAAGAATGGAAAAAGCAATGATTTCCAAAACTATAGATATCAAGCAAACAATTCTGCTGTATATATACCCAATTCTGATTTTTTCAACAATAATAATTCTAAATACATTGAAATAAAAAATGTGAATGTAAATGACAATACCCTCTTAATTTGTTCCTGGAGAGAACCATTTGGTTATAGCTTTGGATTTTACGCTCCAATAAATTTAATCGAGATAAAACCTTCGTTATCAACAGCTGTAAATAATATAAATTCAGAGACAATAAAAGTTTTTTCTTGTAAAGGAAAACTTATTATTAAAAACGAGAGCCTTTCTCTAATAAACATTCACAGTATTGATGGGAGATTAATTAAACAGTTTGAAGCAGATCATAAATTAATTGAAGTACCCCTTTTAAAAGGAATATACATAATAAACGGCAAAAAGGGCGTTGTTTATT
This sequence comes from Bacteroidaceae bacterium, assembly GCA_963667395.2. Classification (GTDB taxonomy): domain Bacteria; phylum Bacteroidota; class Bacteroidia; order Bacteroidales; family Bacteroidaceae; genus Bacteroides. The sequence goes on along the minus strand of CAXXJL010000001.1, from coordinate 666,806 downwards.
AAAATGAATAATATTGAAATTATGACAATTCCAAAAGTAAGTGTTATCATTCCCGTATATAATACGGAAGAATATGTAAAAAAGGCTGTTATGAGTATTGTCAATCAAACATTAAAAGATATTGAAATCATTGTTATAAACGATGGTTCTACTGATAACAGTTTGAATGTTGTAACTAAAATTGCCGAAAAAGACAACAGAATACAAATATATAGCCAAGAGAATCAAGGACTATCAATAACAAGAAATACAGGAATAGAAAAAGCCAAAGGTAATTATATTTACTTTATGGATAGTGACGATTTACTGGATATTGATGCACTGGAATGCTGCTATTATAAATGTATAAAAAATGATTTGGATCTTGTTTTCTTCGATGCGGAAGTATTAAATAATGAAAACATTTCATTCTCAATTGACTATATAAGAAAGAACATAAAAGATACTATTTATACTGGTGACGCTCTAATTAGTTATTTGTTAAGTGTTAATCAATATAAGGCTCCGGTTTGGCTGAGCTTTATCAACCTGGATTACTTGAAACGAATCAATTTATTTTTTTATCCGAAAATCATTCATGAAGATGAGCTATTTACACCCCTACTCTATCTTCAAGCTGAAAAAATAGGCAGGATTAACAGATCTTTTTTCAAACGCAGAATTAGATTTAACTCAATAATGACTCAAAAAAAATCATCCCTTAGCATAAACAGTTATATAAAAGTATTTTCTGAACTCCGCTTTTGGGGGAGCAACAAAAACAAGAACATCAAAAATATTATTGAGAGAATAATAAGCTATATCATAAACCCCATGCTTTATAATGCAAGAACCCTCACTTTAAAAGAAAGAGTCAGCATTCTTTTTTATTGCATTCATTCTGATTTCCTTAAACATTTAAGAATAAAAAATATTATTGTTTTCTTGTTTCCATTTACTATATGCATAAAATCAAGTGTTTTAAAAAATAAGCGATGACGGAGCATAATAAAAACTCATATAAAAGTATTGCAAAAGCAACGTCACTGTTTGGTGGAGTACAAGTCTTCCAAATTATTTTAAATCTTGTTCGTGGAAAGATCATTGCATTGTTACTAGGAGCATCCGGAATGGGTGTAAACAGTTTACTGGTTTCTTCAATCACAATGATTAATAATATTTCCGGTTTAGGCTTAAACTTCAGTGCGGTAAGAGAAATATCAAAATCATCAGAAACCGGGGATATAAATAAGATATCAGTAACAATAAAAATATTTCGCCGATGGCTGATTTTAACGTCTGCTTTAGGTTCAATAATTGTAATTTGTTTCTCTCCGGCTCTTAGTCATTTTGCCTTTAAAAATCAGAATTACACCTGGGCATTCATTTTATTGTCTGTAATGCTGGTATTTAACACTTTAACTACAGGGAATACAGCCTTACTTCAAGGTACAAGAAATCTAAAGTCTTTTGCCAAACTATCTCTTACAGGCTCTTTAATTGCATTATGTATTTCAAGCCCTCTTTACTATTTTTGGGGTATAAAAGCCATTGTTCCATCATTAATTCTAGCTTCAGCTGTTAGCTATTTATTTAGTGTGTATTACACATCAAAGCTAAAAACCACATCGGTAAACGTTTCTACGAAAAAAACTATTAGCAGTGGATTAGAGATGGTTAAGTTAGGAATAACCATGATGGGAGCTACATTTATAGGATCACTTGTAAACTATTTGGTAAATACATTTATTTGTAGTTACGGATCAACAGCCGATTTAGGATTATATCAAGCCGGAATGAGTATCACAAGCCAATCTGTAGGTTTGGTTTTTACAGCCATGTCAATCGATTTTTTCCCAAGACTTGCAGCTATTAGCGATGACAACTTTAAAATAAAGAAAATGGTTAACCAACAAGGAGAAATAACATTACTGCTTGCAACACCGGTATTGATACTTTTAGCCTTAACTGCTCCATTACTAATTCGCATCTTACTTTCAAGTGAGTTTATGCCAATCACCACTTTTATCAGAGTTCTTGCTCTTGGAATGGCATTTAAAGCATCATCATATTCAATTGGTGCCATTTCTTTTGCAAAAGGAGACAAAAAAACATTTTTCCTTCTTGAAGGATGCTACACTAACATAAGCACGCTTTTATTTAATATCGTTGGTTACTGGCTTGGTGGTTTGATAGGACTTGCGTATTCTTTCTTGTTTATGCACATCACATATTTTTTGGTTATAAATATTGTAACTGCCAAACTCTATCGGTTTTCAATTAATAAAAGCCTGAAAAAAATATTTGTTACTCAAACAATACTTATAACAATGGTATTTGTTTCGTTTATTGTATTCAGTGAATTATATGCATATATAACAAGTTCTTTTTTAGCAATAACTTCCATATATTTTTCTTATAAACAGTTAGATAAAAGAATTGGAATATCAGAATATGTAAATAAGATACTAAAACGCAAATAACCGTATTTTTATTTACGCTTTACTATTAATCTTCTTTTTATCTTATAATAAATATCTTTTAAATCATAAAAAAATATTTTCAATTTCAGTAAAAAACTTTTTGGATTATCAAGCCTAATCCACCCTTTCGGAATTAAATCATTCAAATTTAAATAATTGAGTTTTTTTCCATACCATTGCTTAGGAGCTATTACAATCTTACCGGGATTATTGTTTAGCCAAGCTCCCCACCAACTAAATGATGAATTGCTTATTATATTATGAGCGCACATTGACTGTAGATATAGATCAATAACAGGTGACTCTTTCTCTGAAAAAAAGAAATTATTGCCTGAAAACTTTCTTTTACACCAATCAATATCATCGCTTAATATTAAATATTTTTTATCCTTACCCAAATAATTAATGGCATTCATAAAATAGCACATACCACATATTGGTTGACGCTGTGGACGGCCTACATAATCTCCTCTTCTCACATGAAGTGAAATCATCTCATTATTCAAAAACAAATCACTATATTTATTATTAATATAAGCAAGAGTAACAGGATCTATTGCGAAAAGTTTTCGTACATAATCTTTTTCAAAAAATTTCTCACTCTGAAAATAACCGGTCAATCTTATTTTATCAAAATATAAAACGGGAATGAAATGAAATCCAGGCTGCACATATTCAATTGAATCTTCGGGTATTCCATCGTAAAAATCAATGTTCCTAAAAATTGTATTTTTGTATTGATCAACTGAATCCTTTAATCTCATATTGTCAGGAAGATTAAAATCAGTAATGCATGCTTTATAAGCGCAATTATTACGGTATGCAAGTGATGCTCCTGCTGCGATTTGAAAAAGATTATTTCCAATCCTATCCGTCAACGTTGAATAAACCATATTGTATTTTTAAGATTTAACTCATTTAATTTGAAAAGCATAATTAGAAAAATAAAACATATTATTCGTATATAATATCAATTTTCAAGAAACTTAAAAGATAATTAAACTACTAATTCGATAATTATAAATAAACCGAAATTGGAAGAATCTCAACTATTTATCCACATTATAGCACAAATATAATTATTCCCATTTAATATTAACGTTTAAGTACGTTAATATTAAATGGGAATAATTATATGACACATTCTAATTAGACAAAAGATTGCAGTAAAAAGCAGAATAACAGGAATTATTGTACTTAACAAATAAAAAGTGCAAATAATTATTGTATATTTGTATAAATTTTAATATGTCTTATTACAGTTTAAAGATTAGAGAACCACAATAAAATAAATAACATTTAGTAATTCAGAATATTTATTCTGATATTATAAAGCAAAACTTTCTAAATTGTTTATAAATATTAAAACATGAAGGCATTATTTCTTATATTTCATGGATTTGAAGAGTTTAATGGTATTAGTAAAAAAATACGTTACCAAATAAATGCATTAAAAGAGTGTGGACTTGATTTAAAAACTTGTTTTTTGGATGATACGAGCAATCATAAGAGAAGAATGATTGACAACTATATTCTGAAAGATTATGGAAATGGTCTTAGAGGAAAAATATTAAAACGCATTGAATTTTCTTCGATTGTTGATTATGTGATCAAAAATGATATACACTTTATATATATGAGATATGATCATAATGCGAATCCATTTACTATTTATATGCTAAATAGATTAAAAAAGCATAATGTGAAAGTTATAATGGAAATACCAACGTACCCCTATGATCAAGAATACAAAGGTCTACCTATGCCTTATCAGCGTATATTATTCATTGACAAATGTTTCCGAAAAATCTTAGCTAAGAAAATAGATAAAGTTGTTACATTTTCTGATTATAGAACAATTTGGGAAAGACCTACAATTCGCATTTCTAATGGAATTGATTTTAAACAAGTAAAAATCAAATCTTGCATTAATGATACAAATAATGAATTCCATATGATTGGAGTAGCAACAATGCATCCTTGGCATGGATTTGACAGAGCAATTGAAGGACTTGCTAATTATTACAAAAGCCTACATAAGGTCGAAGTGTATTTCCATATTGTTGGTTGCGGTGTACCTGAAGTTGTAGAAAAGTATAAAAGAATGGTCGCAAATAATAATTTAGAGAAATTTATTATATTTCACGGTGCAATGTTTGGCGAAGCGCTCGACGATCTGTTTGATAAATCAGACTTTGGCATAGGAAGTCTTGCTCGTCATCGAAGTAATATTACAAAGATTAAGACTTTAAAAAACATAGAATATGCAGCAAGGGGAATTCCTTTTGTTTATTCTGAAATAGATGACGACTTTGAAAATATGCCATATATTATAAAAGCGTCTCCAGATGATACACCACTGGATATTGATAAATTAATATCATTTTACCATTCAAAGAAATTTATGCCTTCTGAGATAAGAGCAACAATTGAAAGCACATTATCCTGGAAGCAACAAATGCAACACGTTTTAGATGAATCTGACATTAACCAAGAATAGAATACTATGGAATTAAAAAAAATATTCACTACTATCCGGTATAAACTGAGATATGGAACTATTGTTGAGTGGTATAACTTTTGGTATATTGTGTTTCAAAAAAAACAGAAAACAATTCCTTACATAGCATCAATTGACGAAACCATTAGAAAAATAGCGGAAGAACGCTGTTCTATAAGTAGATACGGAGATGGCGAAATATTACTTACCATATCAAAGTCTATTGGTTTTCAAGAGGGTAATCCTGAATTAGCTAAAAGACTAATTGATATTATTAAAAGTAAGAATGAGAAGCATTTAGTCTGCATATCTGACACATTTTCAAATTTAAACAGATATACTAGAAGTGCCCGCAGATTTTGGAGGACACACTTCTATCTATATGGTAATTTATGGGATAAGTACTTAGTTTCAGAGCGTACTTATTACAACACTTTCGTTACTCGTCCATATATGGATTATGCATCAAAAGAAGAAAGCAAAAATTGGTTCTTTGAAATGAAAAAGATATGGAATAATCGGGATATCATATTCATTGAAGGAGAAACAAGTCGTTTAGGCGTTGGAAATGATTTATTTAATAATGCACGTTCTGTACGCCGTATTTTATGCCCTGCTCGTAATGCATTCAATAGTTATGATACGATACTAAATGAAGCATTAAAAATAGAAAAAGAAGTTTTATTTCTCATTGCATTGGGCCCGACAGCAACAGTATTATCATACGATTTATTTAAATCGGGTTACCAAGCTATAGATGCCGGACATGTTGATATTGAATATGAATGGTATAGAATGAATGCAAAAAGAAAAGTTAGAATACCATCAAAATTCGTCAATGAAGCAGCTAATGGCAATATTGTAACTGAAAGTTCTGACGAGAATTACAAGAGTCAAATTATTTGTTCAATTATATAGCAAAATAAAATTCAAATGAAAATAGTTTATTATCTGCCTTCACTTTATACTGCAGGTGGTTTAGAACGAATAATTACCTTAAAAGCGAATTATTTTGCTGATCATTTTGGTTATTCAGTTACTATAATTACATCTGAGCAACAAGGAAGAAATCCATATTATGAATTATCGAAAAACGTTAATCATGTGGATTTAGACATTCCATTTGATCTTCCTGAAAATCAATCAAAAATCAGAAAACTGTTTAGCTACCCTTTTAAATATTATCTTTTTAAAAAGAAGTTTTCTTCTTTTCTATATAATTACAAGCCAGACATCACTATTTCTACACTTAGAAGAGAATTAAATTTTATCAATACAATTAATGATGGAAGCATTAAGATTGGAGAATTCCATGTAACAAGAAATTCTTATCATGCAATGTCTATCGATTCAAAAAACTTTTTTTCTCAACTGTTTAAAAATTTATGGGCAAAGTTGTTTTTAATAAATATAAAAAAATTATCTAAATTTATTATACTTACGAATGAAGAGGCTAATAATTGGCCGGAATTACAAAATATAACAGTTATCAATAACCCACTCTCTTTTTACCCTGAAAAAACATCAAATTGTTCTTCGCACAAAGTAATAGCTGTCGGAAGATATTCTTATCAAAAAGGATTTGATTTATTAATAAAGAGTTGGAGCCTTATATCTAAAAAACATCCAGACTGGAAACTTTATATATATGGCGGAGGAGATAGAAAAGAATTCATTAATCAAGTAAAAGGATTACAACTTGAATCTTCTTGTTTTCTTGAAGATGCAGTGACTAACATCATGAATAAATATTGTGAAAGTTCTATTTTTGTGCTTAGTTCAAGATTTGAGGGTTTTGGAATGGTAATTACAGAAGCAATGTCTTGCGGAGTTCCTGTAGTATCTTTCGCCTGTCCATGTGGTCCAAGAGATATTATTAAAGACGAGGTTGACGGATTATTAGTTGAAAATGGCAATATTCAGGAATTAGCCGATAAGATCTGTGATCTAATTGAGCACGAAGATATTAGAAAGGAAATGGGTAAGCAAGCACAAATCAATTCGGGACGTTTCAAAATAGAAAATATCGCTTTGCAATGGAAAGAGCTTTTTGATTCATTACTGCAATCAGAAAAAGATAAAAATAAACAAGAATAATTCTATTATTTATGATCTGGTATTCTAAATATATATCCATCTTTGAAAAGCCTCTGAAAGAAGTTCCAAAGGAAATTATCAAAGATATTCAATACAAACTAAATCAAAAGGCTAACGAGAATCCTCTTGTTTCAGTGGTAGCAATTGCCCACAATGAAGAGAAACATATTTTAAGTTGTCTTTGGTCTTTGAGTGAAAACAAATGTGATTTTCCTATTGAGATTATAGTGATAAATAATAACTCTACAGATAGAACTACAGATGCATTAAATATGGTAGGGGTAAAATGGTTTGATGAACCAAAGAAAGGACCGGGGCATGCACGTCAATATGGTTTAGATCATGCCAGTGGCAAATATTATATCTGTATTGATGCTGATACGCTTTATCCTCCACACTATATTCAAACACTTGTGGACCAATTAAGGAAGCCGGGGGTATCTTGTGTATTTTCTTTATGGAGTTTTATGACCGATGAACAACATTCGAAAGCCGGCTTATTTTTCTATGAGTTATTGAGAGATATTTATTTAAAATTCCAATCTTTCAAACGTCCTGAGTTGTGTGTTCGTGGTATGGTTTTTGGATTCAATACCGAAATGGGGCGTAAAATAGGATTTCGTACCGATATTATACGGGGTGAAGATGGTTCTTTGGCTTTAGCTCTAAAGCAATATGGTAAACTGGTTTTTATTACTAATAGAAAAGCACGGGCTTTAACAAGTAACGGAACATTGAATGCGGATGGTTCATTCTTTAAAAGTTTCTTTAAAAGATTGGTTAAAGCGATGAAAAGCTTAAAGGCTATCTTTAAAAAAGCTTCTGTTGCTGACTACAAAGACGAGGAATCCAACTTAATAAAATAAAACTTTAATGAAATTCATAGAAACACTCTTCTGGTTCAGCTTAATAATTGTATTCTATACCTACATAGGTTATGGCATAGTACTTTACCTGTTGGTTAAGATTAAAGAACTCTTCCTAAAACCTAAAAAAACAATATTAGAGGAGGATTTACCGAAACCAGAGGTAACGCTCTTTATCACGGCTTACAACGAAGAAACTGTAGTAAAAGAGAAGATGGACAACTGCCTTTCTTTGGAATATCCAACAGATAAACTAAAAATTGTGTGGGTAACGGATGGTAGTAATGACGGTACGAATGAATTGTTGAAATCATATCCGCAGGTGACAGTTTTGTTTCAACCGGAACGACAGGGAAAGACGGCTGCGCTGAACCGGGGAATGGGGTTTGTATCCTCTCCCATTGTTGTATTCACGGATGCAAACACGATGATTAACAGTGAGGCTATCCGAAATATTGTTGCAGAATTTACAGATGCTAAGGTGGGATGTGTGGCTGGAGAGAAACGGATTGCCAGCAAGGAGAAGGATGGTGCTGCGGGTGGTGGTGAAGGTATTTACTGGAAGTATGAATCTACACTTAAAGCGCTGGATTCTCGTTTATATTCGGCTGTGGGTGCGGCAGGCGAACTGTTTGCCATTCGCCGGGAATTGTTCGAGGTAATGGAAAGGGATACGCTGCTGGACGATTTTATATTGTCACTCCGAATTGCACAAAAGGGGTATAAGATTGCTTACTGCGACAAGGCTTATGCTATAGAATCGGCTTCAACGAATATGAAGGAAGAGGAAAAGAGAAAGGTACGCATTGCCGCGGGTGGCTTGCAATCAATCTGGAGACTGCGATCTCTGCTAAATATATTCCGCTATAGAATGTTGAGTTTTCAGTATATATCACACCGGGTATTAAGATGGTCAATCACTCCTATTTTGCTATTTATAATGTTTCCGCTTAATATTTTACTAGTTATAACAAAGGGGGTTGATACATACGCTATCTTACTGATTCTTCAGCTCTTATTTTATTTATCCGGAATAGGGGGATATTATTTATCTACCAGACAAATAAAAAATAAAGTGCTATACGTTCCTTTCTATTTTCTGTTTATGAACATCAATGTTGTTAAAGGAATTTCCTATTTAATAAAGAATAAAAATAATGGAATCTGGGAAAAGGTTAACAGATCTTTATAAATAATCGGGATAATTACTTATTTAAATTATTTTTTTGTACATTTGTTGGGTAATTACTCGTTATTTCACCTTAACCTCAAAGAAGGATAATTATGAAAGGATTTTTGCACGACCCACAATACTCTGATAAAATTTTGCAGATGACTGCAGATACAATGCTTTTAATCAATAATGAAGGTATTTGTGTTGATGTGGCGATACATGCAAATCATTGGTTTTTAAAGAAAAGAAAAAACATAATAGGCGAAAACTTCTTTGATATATTACCTGAAGAAACAATTGCACCTTTGAAAAAGGAATTTGAAAAGGTGGTAAAAGATAAGATTACTTCAATAAAAAATTACGAGCTTCCTATTGGCAAAGAAACGTATTACTTTAAGTGCATAATGTATCCGTTTGAAGAGGGATTGGTGTTGTGTCAATACAGAGATATTACAAAAAGAACCAAAATAAAGCTACAGCTGGAGAAAACAAATAATGAGTTGCATGAAGTAGAGAAAGCCGCTAAAATTGGTCAATGGAAATATGAATATAAATCAAAAACATTTCATTATAAGGGATATACGGGTGCAATGTCAAATAGCGATAAGTATAAACCTATTTCGCTGGAAGATTATTTGAACAAAATACATAGGGATGATCGTCCGGGATTTATAGCATGGATTGATAAGATTATTTATAATAGAGAAGAGGCAGAAACTTTTGAATATCGTATTTTATGGAAAAATAAATTGGTATTTCTGCGACTTAAAGCGATAAATAGAAATCTGACAGAAGGTAATGAGTGTGTAGAAGGCTACAGCCAAAATATAACAGACATTATAAAACTGGATGAAAATCTGGGAAATATTACAAAAGCGGTAAATTATGCATCGGAAGATATTTTTGCTTTTAAGCCCGATGGAACACTCGCTTTTGCCAATGAGCAATTTCGTATACATTACCGGCTGACAAATGATATTGATTTGTCGACTATTAAAGTTAGTGATTTACTGGTAAGCAATGACCTAAAAATGAGGTGGATGAAGATTCGCAATGAATTTTCTACCCCTACTGATATAGTTCGATATGTGGAAGAAAAGCCTTTTCCACATCTGAAGGACATTCTGGCTTTTGACTTTTTCTCTTATGTTATAACTGATTCCGAGGGTGAAGATATTATCTGGACTTTTGGAAGGGATATATCGGAACAAATGAGATATGATGCGCAGATAAAGGAAGTGAACCAGATTATGAAAACCGTACTGGAAAATATTCCACTAGCCATCTCTGTGAAAGACACTGGAAATGATTTTAGATATATTTATAGGAACACGGTTGCTTATGATGATATAAAATCAACGAATGTTATAGGAAAGACTGATTTTGATATTCATCCTGATGAGACTGCCATTACATACAGAAATGAAGATTTAGCTATTCTAAAAGATAGAGAGCCACTAATATATGATAAAGAAGTTTCTGACAATAAAGATAATAGACACATTATTCACAAGCAGAAGTTACTTGCAGAAAACGGAGATAGAGCTCCTTTAATTATCTCTTTGGAATCAGACATCACGAATTTGAAACGGCTGGAAAATGAATTAATCAGTGCAAAGGAAAAGGCTGAAAAATCGGATATGCTAAAATCTGCTTTTTTAGCAAATATGAGCCACGAGATACGCACCCCACTGAATGCCATTGTTGGTTTCTCGAGGGTGATTGCCGATACTCAGAATGCCAGTGAACGAATGAGGTATTATAAAATAGTAGAAGCAAACAACAGCCAGCTATTACAATTGATCAATGAGATACTTGATTTGTCGAGAATTGAATCGGGAATAATGGAGTTTACCGAGGAGCCTCTCAATTTAAACATAATGTGCCAGGAGGTTTTTGATGCACACAGATTTCGTTTTCCTGATAACATTGAGCTTATTTTTGAAGATTCGGATCCTAAGCTATGGATTTACAGCGACAAAAACAGACTGATACAGGTATTCTCCAATCTTATTGGAAATGCTCTTAAATTTACAAAGGAAGGCAATATCCGATTTGGTTACAAACTAAAGAATAATCTTATAGAATGTTACGTAAAAGACACAGGAATAGGTTTTCCCAAGGATAAGGCAAAGAATGTTTTTGAACGTTTTACTAAACTGAATACCACTGCGCAAGGAACCGGACTTGGTCTTTCTATCTGTAAATCAATAGTTGAAAAACTGGGAGGTTCTATCAGTGCAAAATCTGATATTGGACAAGGTTCGGAATTTACATTCACTCATCCTTATATAATACCTGAGAAAGAAGAGAAACAAAGCAAAACAGAAATAGAATTCACCCGCTGTGAGGATATGCAACATATGGGCAAAAAAGGACAGGTGATACTAGTGGCTGAAGATAATGACAGTAATTTTAAACTGCTGAATGTGATGATTGGCAAATATTTTAAGCTGATACATGCACGTGACGGTATAGAAGCGGTGACTATGTTTGAAGAGCACAAGCCCGACATCATTCTGATGGATATAAAAATGCCCAATATGGACGGACTGGATGCAACACGTGTGATCCGGCAAGTTTCACCTGATATTCCAATCATTGCTTTGAGTGCTTTTGTGTATGATGACGACGTAAAAGCTGCTTTGAAATGTGGCTGCAATGAGTTTATTCCCAAACCTGTTTCTCTGAATGTTTTAACTGAAACTCTGAAGAAATACTTGTAGCGGATGGGGAAGAAAGCCACTTTTCTGTATTTCAATTTTATTGGTATCCTTTTTACTGCCGCACTGGCTGCGTTCACTATTATTGTGGGACTTGGTTCACGTAGTAATCCGAATGAAGAATTCTTGCTTCCTCTTTTGGGACTGGGAATGATCCCGTTAATCATTTCCAACCTGCTTATCATGCTTTATTGGGCCATCCGGTGGAAAATATGGATATTGATCCCTATAATCGCTATTGCTGCCAATTATGAATTTATCTCTGCCAAGTATCAGTTTTCGAATAAAGAGCTCCCGCCAATTGCTAATAGTAGATTAATCAGGGTAGCCAGTTTTAATGTACAAGGTTTTCACGGGGATCCTTCAATCTATTCTGTGGGTGAAGTGACCGGACTAATGAAAGAAAAACAGGTGGATGTGGTTTGCTTGCAGGAGTTCTCTGAAAATTCGTTCTTCAGCATAGATAGCATCTCCGCTATGTTTAAGGACTATCCTTATGTAGCTGTTCACAAAAACAAGACTCCGGGAATGGACCTGGCTATTTACAGTAAGTTCCCGATAGAGAACAAATCTGATATTTTAGTTGATTCTTCGAATAAGGGTGCCATGTGGGTGGATGTTAAGGTTGGGCATACGCCTGTACGCGTGTTCAATTGTCACCTGCAGACCACCAATTTTAATCAGACGAAAGATTTGCTGAGAAAAATAACGGTTGCCGGATTTTACGAGTCGAAAAAGGAGGCGGTAAAAGAAATTTTACTCAAGATGACAGCAAACTCGCAAACACGTGCAAATCAGGCTGACAAGCTTTATCAAGCAATTGACACAACCAGGAATGCAATTATTTTGTGCGGAGACTTTAATGATACTCCAGCATCTTATTCCTATCACCGGATGAAAGAGAAATTACAAGATGGTTTTCAGAGTGCAGGTTCGGGATTTGAGTCTACTTTCCGTTATCTTCATAGATTCTTTCGCATTGACTACATTTTTCATTCCAAGGAGTTGACGGGAAGAAAATATAGCTCTCCTTCTTTTGACTTCAGCGATCATAATCCGGTGATTATGGAGCTATCAGTAAAGAAGGAGTAAATGCTATTATGATTTTTTAGACAGATAGAAGTTAAAAGTAGAACCCTCACCAAACGTTGAAGTAAACCAGAGTTCACCTCCATTCTTCCGAACAAAATCCTGGCACAACAAAAGTCCCAGACCCGATCCTTCTTCATTCTTGGTACCAAAGGTGGTAAAGTGTGTATCTACATGAAGCAGTTTTCCCTGATCTTCTTCTTTAATGCCACGACCATGATCAACCACACTGACGACAACCTGCTCTTCATCTTCTTTAATTAAAACTGTTATTTCGCCTCCCGGATTACTGAATTTAAGAGCATTGCTCACCAGATTACGAATAACAGTCTTTATCATGTCAATATCGGCACGAACCTCCAGTTGATCGGGAGTCTGAAAATTTATCTTTATTTGCTTAAGTTCCGCTACCATAGAGAAAATCTCAATAACACCGGCAGTAACTCCCACTAGTTCAATATCCTGGGGAACAACATTTAATTTTCCAATCTGACTTTTCGTCCATTTCAGCAGATTATCCAATAAAGAAAAAAGCTCCTCGGTAGTTTGATTTGCCATATTGAGCAGTTCATGCATATCCTCTCCTATCTTTTCTCCCGGCAGGTTAATCATCAACATATTAAGCACCATTTTAATGGAGGCCATAGGCGAACGGAGGTCATGAGCTATAACAGAATAAAGTTTATCGCGGCCTTTGATAGTACGTTTAAGTTCTTCTGTCTGGTTATAGATAATCCGCTTGGCTGCTATCAAAGAGATTTGATGCATCACCCGAATAATCAATTCTTCCTTATTAAACGGTTTGGTAATAAAATCATTGGCTCCCATTTGAAAGCCTTTCACAATATCGGCTGTAGAATTAAGAGCTGTGAGAAAAATAATAGGGATCTGTGCAAATCCAGGCTTTGCTTTTAATTGTTGAGCGACATCGAAACCGCTCATATCGGGCATCATTACGTCCAGAAGAATCAAATCGGGTAATTCTGATTCGACCATTTTCAGTGCCTGAGTGCCATTCATGGCAGTAACAATATTAAATTTTTCATTATTCAATAGAACCTTGAGCAATAGTACATTGGACAAGACATCATCAACTACTAATATTTTATATTCTGAGGGGGTAATCTCCATCTTCATTCTCTTTATTGGCATTTCGGATATTTCAGGTAATTTTGTATTTCAAGTATTTTGGTCTTTTGGTATTAATTGAAGATTATGTTTATAACATTATACTATTAAATTATGTTCTTAAAATAGTCTATTGTTTTAATCAGTCCTTCTTCCAGCTGTACGTTTGGCTCCCAGTTTAGCTTTTCCTTTGCCAAAGAGATATCGGGTTGGCGCTGTTTTGGATCATCATTGGGTAGTGGATTATAAACAAATTTAGATTTTGAACCGGTAAGTTCAATCACCTTCTCGGCTAGTTCTTTTATAGTAAATTCGTTTGGATTGCCTATATTCACAGGACCAATAAATTTATCATCGGCATTCATCATACGAACCATTCCTTCCACCAGATCGTCTACATACTGAAAGCTTCGAGTCTGGTTACCATCTCCATAAAGTGTGATATCTTCATTCTTTAAAGCCTGAACGATAAAATTGGAAACTACCCTACCATCATTGGGATGCATATTGGGACCATACGTATTAAAGATCCGGATAATCTTTATTCGAAGTCTCTTTTGTCTGTGATAATCCATAAAAAGTGTTTCGGCACAACGTTTTCCCTCATCATAACAGGAACGAATGCCTATGGTATTTACATTTCCCCAATAGTCCTCTGTTTGCGGATGAACTATGGGATCTCCATAAACTTCACTGGTTGAAGCCTGAAGAACTTTTGCACTAACTTGCCTGCCAAGAGCTAACATATTAATGGCACCCATCACTGAGGTTTTTACTGTTTTAACAGCATCGTGCTGATAATGGATGGGAGAAGCGGGGCATGCCAGATTGTATATTTCATCTACTTCCGCATGATACGGGTTGGTTATGTCATGGCGAACCAATTCAAAACGGGGATTATTCGTCAAATGCCATACATTCTCTCTTGAACCCGTAAAGTAATTATCAAGGCAAATAACACTATGTCCATCTTTTATTAACCGTGTACACAAATGGGAACCTATAAAACCAGCTCCGCCAGTCACCAATATTCTCTTCATTATCAATTAATTATTTTGCAGATTCGTCGCATCTTTTGTGTTTTAAAGACTATAGCCTAATGTATAATTAGTATAACGTAACAAATATATTACTTTTTTTTATTTTCTATGTAAATCTGCATAATTATTTTAATAAATACTGAAAAACAATAATAATAAAGTGGTAAATTTACAACTTAATGTAAATGCATATAAAGGCTGAGACCTTTTCCTGTTTTATAAATCAAGAAGAATTTAGATAACCCTGGGTAATTATCATAACCAGACATAAATTTAATTGGATATGAGATTAAGAACATTATTTCATATCCTTTGTTTTTCTTATAATAGTTGAGATATATGAAGCCATAACAAAATTTATATGAAAGCAAAAGAACAATATTGCAAATATTCACTTATAACGATTATTCTTGTTTTAGGAATAATATTGTTTATTAAGTTTGCTCCTTTTTTTACCGGAATTCTTGGTGCTACAACCATTTATCTTCTGGTAAGGAAACAAATGTTTTATCTGACCGAGAAAAAACATATAAAGAATTACCTTGCAGCAACACTCATGTTACTTGAAGCTGCATTGTTTTTTCTTATCCCTATTTCACTGGTAGTGTGGCTGCTCATAAGTAAATTACAGAATATAAATCTTGATCCGCAAGCTTATATTTCATCTATTAAGCATATTGCAGATCTCATTCATCAGAAAATAGACTATAATGTACTCAATAGTGATAACATATCATTCATAACTTCATTATTACCAAAGGTGGGGCAATTTTTAGTAGGGAATATAAGCGGCTTCACCATTAATATTTTTGTAATGCTCCTGGTTCTCTTTTTTATGCTTCTTAAAGGAAGGGAGATGGAAACCTTCTTTTACGAGATATTACCTTTTACGAAAGCCAACAAGAAGAGTGTATTGACAAAAATCAACATGATTGTGAAGGCAAATGCCATAGGTATTCCTCTGGTAGCAATAATACAAGGGGGAGTTGCAACAGCTGGATATTTAATCTTTGGAGTACCCAACCCTCTTTTCTGGGGTTTTGTAAGTTGCTTTGCAACAATTCTTCCTATTGTAGGAGTTGGATTGGTTTGGGCTCCGCTGGTAATCTATTTTTTATTAACGGGCGACTGGGATCATGCCATCGGACTTGGAGCTTATTCTATCATTATCACGACCAATACAGATAATCTAATGCGATTTATCTTACAAAAGAGATTGGCAAACACACACCCTTTAATCACAATCTTTGGAGTTTTCATCGGGCTATCCTTATTTGGCTTTATGGGAATAATTTTTGGTCCGCTAATGTTATCAATATTCATTCTTTGCGTTAACATCTTTAAAAAAGAGTATCTGGAGGGAGAAAAATGAAAAGAAAAACAGGCTTCAGCCAGATATAAAAGCGGTTCAGCCCGTATTCCTGTAAAATTAACCAATAAATATTTTGTTGATCCGGGTGTAAAGAACTGATACATCGGGGTGTACGGAAGAATGAATAAGCTGTAAAATTAAAAAATAAAGTCCTGAAATCAATTGACTCCAGGACTTTATAAAAAATTAAATTTAAAATGGCGGTGCGTACGAGACTCGAACTCGTGACCCCATGCGTGACAGGCATGTATTCTAACCAACTGAACTAACGCACCATTGTTTTTTTAATCGCTATCTCTCTTGATTGCGATACAAAGATAGACGTTATTTTCAGATCTGCAATAGCTTTGAGATGTTTTTTTTAAACTATTTTATACTAATACTGATTATGAATGACTTATGCCACACTTTATTTTTGTAAACCTAAAATTAAAAGGGCTGAAATTATTATGTATATTTGCACATCAATTAACATAACGGACATAATTATAAGAAACTAATGAAAAAGACTCCTATCGATTGTAAATTCGTTGATGAAGCAATCAATGAAATGCACATTGCCGACTTATCCAAGGCAACAATTCGTGAAGTAAAAGCTATTGCTGCAAAAGCTGAAGAGCTTTCGGGTGTTGAATATATTAAAATGGAGATGGGTGTTCCAGGACTTCCTCCTTCGGCTGTAGGAGTTAAAGCTGAGATTGAAGCATTGCAAAATGGAATTGCTAGCCTGTATCCTGATATAAACGGACTACCGGAGTTAAAGAAAGAGGCTGCTAACTTTGTGAAGGCTTTTATTAATGTGGATATCAGCCCGGAAGGATGTATTCCGGTTACCGGTTCCATGCAGGGTACTTATGCTTCCTTTATGGTGTGTAGTCAGTGCGACGAGAAAAAAGATACGATTCTTTTTATTGATCCGGGATTTCCGGTACAAAAGCAGCAACTGATGGTTATGGGAGAGAAATATGAAACATTTGATGTGTACAACTACCGTGGAAACAAGCTGCACAACAAACTGGAAAGCTATCTTAGCCAAGGAAACATCTCGGCTATTATTTACTCTAATCCTAATAACCCAAGCTGGGTGTGCCTCAAAGAGGAAGAGCTGAAAGTAATTGGCGAACTGGCTACTAAGTATGATGTCATTGTCCTGGAAGATCTGGCCTACTTTGCCATGGATTTCCGTACGGACCTGAGCGTTCCGTACCAGGCACCTTACCAGCCAACGGTGGCACATTATACAGACAATTATATTTTACTGATTTCGGGTTCAAAGGCGTTTAGCTATGCCGGTCAGCGAATTGGGGTGAGCTGCATTTCTAATTCATTATATAAGAAGACATATCCTGGATTTGTGAAACGATATGAAGGATGTACATTTGGAAGTGCATTTGTTCATCGTGTACTTTACGCACTTTCGTCGGGAGCCAGTCACTCGGCTCAATATGCAATGGCGGCAATACTGAAAGCTGCTAATGAAGGAACATATAACTTTGTGAAAGAAGTAAGTGTATATGGCGAACGGGCACGCAGGTTAAAGGATATCTTCCTGCGCCACGGCTTCCATATTGTATACGACAAGGATCTGGATCAGCCTGTTGCCGACGGATTTTACTTCACAATAGGCTATCCGGGCATGAAGAGCGGAGAGTTGATGAAAGAATTAATGTATTACGGTGTAAGTGCCATTTCGCTTGTAACCACAGGTAGCGACCAGGAAGGGCTAAGAGCCTGCACATCATTCATTAAAGATCATCAGTATAATCAGTTAGAAGAAAGAATGCAATTGTTTGAGAAAAATAATCCTGCAAATAAGTAAAAAATAACAGTGTAATTCTTTGAAATGATTAAATTGTTATTATATTAGGGGCTCAAATCAACGAATTCTTAATATAATAACAATTTAACTTATGATGGAAAAGAACCAGGATTATTTCAAAATTGAATCAAACAACGCTATTCTTTCCCGGGGAAAAATCCTTATCTCCGAACCTTTTATGCGTGATCCAATTTTTGGTCGTTCGGTTGTTCTTCTTGTTGACCACACAAAAGAAGGAACCATGGGGCTTATCATGAATAAGCTTCTGCCAATGAAACTGAACGACGTGGTGGATGAGTTTAAATACTTTGGAGACATTCCTCTTTACAAAGGAGGACCGATGGGAACGGACACACTATTCTATTTACACACATTGAAGCATGTGGAAGGAGCTCTTGCCATTGGAGGAGGATTGTACCTCAATGGCGATTTTACAGAAATTAAAGATTACGTACTTCAAGGCAATCAGCTGGAAGGAAATATCCGCTTCTTCCTGGGTTATTCTGGGTGGCAGGATGGACAACTGAATCAAGAGATTGAAGAGAACACCTGGATGATAGGAAAAGGAGATGCCCCTAGCCTGATGATTGACGAAATCAAAAGTATGTGGAAAAGAGCCTTGGGCAATCTAGGCGGGAAATATGAAACCTGGTCACATTTCCCAATTACTCCGTCTTTAAACTAGATTTATTAGCTGCATGAAAAAGACGTCTTCGTACCCATCTTTTACCCGAAGCCAGTCTTTCAAAATTCCTACTTGAGTAAAGCCACAAGAACAGAAAAGTTTATGGCTTGCTTCATTCTTCACAGACACATACGCATATAGTTGCCTTAAATGTAGAAAATCAAAAGAATACCCTACGAGCAGTTCTAATGCCTGGCGGGCAAATCCTTGTCGGCGGAATTTATCTTTCACCGCAATGCCTACTCCTGCCCGCCCATGCATTGGAACAAAATCCGTAAGGTCAATTGCTCCAGCTACTTCGTTGGTCTCACGATAAACAATCATCAAACGCAGTTGCTTATCGGCAAAGATATCATTTTGCGAGGCTTCTATATATTGCCTTAAAACATAACGGGAATAGGGTACAACAAAACAGCTTACATCCCATGACGATGGATCATTTTCCATCTTATACATAATATCAAGATCTTCGGGTTCTGGTGCGCGAAGACAAATTTGTTCGTTGATCAAATACGTTGGTTTCATTGGTAACTATTTTGAGGGGTAACTAATACTCCGGTACTTACGGAATACAACCCCAGTTCTACTCTTTTTTGAGGAGAAGACGAGATTAAACGAATAATATTTTCATAAGAATAAACATCACTATCATAAACAATGTGGGTAAACTTCTTTTCAGAAGAATGTATTTCCATATGCCCTTCAGGTCTTGATTGTTCATCGGCTACAAAATATCGATGCGAACTTCCTATACCATTATTCTGGCAAATTCTTTTTACTTCATGAATCATTCTTTCACTACCCAGCACCAAAAAACATAAGTCTGAAGCACCATTATTCCCCTTGACTAGAAAATATAATTGTTTTGGAATTCTGTTAAGAATAGCAATCAATGCCCTGAAATAAATGCCCATCTTTATTATGCAGGCAAATAAAGTACTATAGTGAGGATAGTGTTTCCGGAAAAAGATAGCCATAGCTTCGTAAAAGACACGCACATACTTAAAGGAGTCCTTTTTGGTACTCTCACCTTTATAATGAATAATGGGATAAGGCAAGTAGTGATTTTCATACCCTGCCTTCGTGATGCGATAAGATAAATCTATATCTTCTCCATACATAAAAAAATCCTCATCCAGTAACCCGCACTTATTCAGAGATGCTTTTCTTAATAGCATAAAAGCTCCCGCCAGCACATCGACAGAATGGCACTCATTTTCATTAAGATATCGAAGATGATATTTTCCGAAATGATGAGACTTTGGAAATAATCTGGAAAGCCCCGTAAACTTGTACAAGGAAGTCATAGGAGCAGGGAAACCCCTCTTACTCTCGGGCAGGAAAGAACCATCTCCGGTAATCATTTTTACACCCGCCCCACCCGTTGCCGGATGAGAATCCATAAAATGGAGACAATCGGTTATCACGTTCTCGCCCACCACAGTATCCGGATTAAGCAAAAGGACATATTCGCTCTGAGAGAGAGCTATTGCCTGATTATTGGCGCGCGCAAAACCCACATTTTCCTTGTTGGCTATAAAGTTAACCTTTGGAAAACGAGGAATTAAATACTCAAGCGAGCCATCAGTGGAAGCATTATCCACCACAAAAACCTCAGCCGGCAATTGGTCAATAGCACGATACAACGAACACAAGCACAATTCAAGAAAGTACTTCACATTATAATTGACTATGACTACAGACAGTTTCATTACGTTTAATTAAAAGTCGCCGTTATGGTTATCTAGAGCTTCCCCAATACGCGTAAATATATTTTTTTTCTTCCCGTTTGCAGGTCTTCTTTTTGCTCTGCCAGCCTCAGCATTTTCAAAGCCTCCACATCTATAGGAACCATTTTTAATCATTTGATAAATCACTCCCCAATCGGGCAAGCCACCCAGATTACGGTCATCAATAAAAAGATCAGCTTTCAGTTTGCGTGAATAGCCTTTTCCCCTGCCGTGTTCTTCAGGGAAATCTTTGTTTGCGGCATAGAATTCCAAACCACGTTCACGGCAAAACTCGATTGCTTCTTCCAGCAAACGCCCTTCACGAACACTCCACAGAATTAGTCTGTGTTGGTCCTGCTGAAGTTTTATCAATGTTTCAATGGCAAATGGTATTTCCTTTCCTATTTTAGGATATTCATGTTCTACAATAGTTCCATCAAAATCTACAGCAATAATCATATCTCTTCTTTATTTTCTTCGTTATTTGTAATTAAATTCATTTCTTCGCGTAACTTTTTCTCGCCGGGCAAGCAGAATACTGAAGCAGTAATTCCAATTAATGCGCAAAGACCTCCGATATTATTCAGAGTCATATAATAAATAATTATATTCAGGTAGGTAACAAGGGCAAGCATCATAAGGCGAACGTAGCCCCAGTGTAGATAAAGCCTTAAAGCCTTTTCCAGGTCGGCCTCTTTAATTACTTTATTGAGTTTTACACTAAATATTTTCAGTGAAAAAGGAACAAGAGCAATTGTGGTAAGAATACCTATTGTTTGAAGTATGTACTGCATTTTAAAATCAGCAGCATAAGCTCCCTCAATAATAATTTCCGACTGAAATAATATGACTAACAGAATTGTGAAGCCTATATAAAGACCATACTGTGTTTGCATTATGCGGTTTACCGCTTTAATTTGTTTATCCATTTAGCTTTTTAATATTATACTGTACCTGTAAATAGTGTTCGGTTGGCAATGGAGCGGCCCAAAGTAACTTCATCCGTGTATTCCAACTCATCGCCAATAGAGATTCCCCGCGCAATAACACTTAGCTTAACATTAGCCTTTGCCAGTTTGCGGAATATATAAAAGTTTGTGGTATCTCCTTCCATGGTAGAGCTCAGTGCAAGAATCACCTCCTTCACTCCTTCTTCTTCCGACCGTTTCACCAGACTTTCTATCTGAAGGTCTCCCGGTCCAATGCCATCCATGGGAGAGATTACTCCGCCCAATACATGATATAATCCCTTAAATTGCTGAGTACCTTCCACCGCCATCACATCGCGGATATTCTCCACCACACAGATAGTTGAAGCATCCCGTAGCGGATTGGCACAAATCTGACAGGTATCTGTATCAGAAATATTGTGACACACCTTGCAATACTTTACTTCTCTTTTTAATGTAATGATGGCATTGCCAAAAGCCTCAACGGCAGATGACTCCTGGCGTAAAAGATGAAGTACCAGTCTCATAGCTGTTTTCCTGCCGATACCCGGTAATTTAGCGAACTCCCCTACTGCTTTCTCTAGTAAAGCCGATGGATATTGTTGATTCATAAATACATTTCTCTATTGACCTCGCAAAGATAGAAAATAAATTCCTACCTTTGCACATTCAAATTGTAATTTATGAACAGTTACTATATATTACTGACCATAGCTCTTTATTTCGGTATTCTGCTTATTATTGCCCATATAACGGGAAGGAAAGGGGGCAGCAATGCTGCTTTCTTCAAAGGAGAAAACAAATCGCCATGGTATGTAGTATCTTTCGGAATGATAGGCGCCTCTATATCAGGGGTTACTTTTGTTTCTGTTCCGGGAATGGTTCGGGGTATTGACATGACTTACATGCAAACAGTCTTTGGATTCTTCTTTGGCTATCTGGTTGTTGCTCATGTGCTGCTTCCTTTATACTACAAACTGAATCTCACCAGCATATATACTTATCTGGGTACGCGCATTGGCAACCGCGCTTACAAAACAGGGGCTTCGTTCTTTATCCTTTCACGTATGGTAGGGGCTGCCGCCAAGCTTTATCTGGTTTGTCTTATCCTATATACCTATGTATTTCAACGATGGAACGTCCCTTTCTGGAGCATTGCCGCTGTTACCGTACTGCTCATCTGGCTCTATACCAAAAAGAGCGGGATTAAAACGATTATCTGGACAGATACGGTACTCACCTTCTGTCTGCTGGCGGCTTTAGTTCTTATCATTATTGAAACGGCACAAATTCTGAATCTGGATTTTAAAGGTGTGGTTTCTACTATCAGTAACAACGAACATTTCCGGATCTTTGAGTTCAATGACTGGCACACCCGGCAGAACTTCTTCAAACAGTTCTTCAGCGGTATCTTTATAGTCATTGTAATGACAGGGCTTGATCAGGATATGATGCAGAAAAACCTGAGTTGCAGAAATCTGAAAGAGGCACAGAAGAATATGTATTGCTACGGTTTTTCATTCATTCCGGTAAACTTCCTGTTCCTTTGTCTGGGCATCCTGTTACTGGTGCTGGCACAGAAGATGAATCTAACCCTGCCTGCACTATCGGATGATATTCTTCCCATGTTTGCCGCGCAGGGATATCTTGGTCCTTCCGTGCTTATCTTATTCTCTATCGGGATTATTGCGGCTTCTTTCAGTAGTTCGGATTCCGCACTCACTTCACTGACCACCAGTTTTTGTGTAGACATTCTGGAAATAGGAAAAGACAGTGAAGAAGTGGCAACCAGAAAGAGACACCTGGTACACTTCGGAATGTCAGTTGTACTGGTATTGGTTATCTGTATTTTCCAAATAGTAAATGACAAAAGTGTGATTGATGCCATCTACACAATTGCATCTTACACCTATGGTCCATTACTAGGGCTATTTGCTTTCGGACTATTCACCCGCCTGCAACCGCGTGACAAGTTTGTGTCTTATGTAGCTGTTGCATCACCAGTAATATGTTATGCAATAAGTTCTTTAACAGAAAAATATAGTGGATATAAGTTTGGTTACGAACTGCTGATGTTCAACGGAGCATTGACTTTTGCCGGACTAACTCTCATCTCACAAAACAATAGAAATAAATTAAAACAAGAAATATGGAAATCTTAAGCGCAGAGTTTGTTATCAGCAATGCTGAAGCATCTAAATGCCCCGATGGTAAATTACCCGAATACGCATTTATCGGACGCTCCAATGTTGGAAAATCTAGTCTGATCAATATGCTGACCAAGCGCAAAGGCTTGGCTATGACCTCGGCTACTCCGGGAAAAACAATGTTGATCAATCATTTTATCATCAATGATAATTGGTATATTGTCGATCTTCCCGGATACGGATATGCACGTCGTGGAAAAGCCGGTCAAGAGGGCTTACGTACATTAATTGAGGATTATATCCTGGAACGGGAACAGATGACGAATCTTTTCCTATTGATAGACAGTCGACTGGAGCCTCAGAAGATTGACATGGAATTTATGGAATGGCTGGGCGAAAACGGAATACCGTTCTCTATCATCTTCACCAAAGCAGATAAGCTGACTTCGGGAAAGCTGAAAGACAACATTAACCGTTACCTGAGAAAGCTTCGCGATGAGTGGGAGGAACTTCCACCCTACTTTGTCACCTCTGCAGAGAATAAACTGGGACGTATGGACATCCTTGATTATATAGAAAACATAAATAAGAGTATTAATCAAAAGTAAAAATGAGAAGAAACAGTATTCTGATAGCAGCCTTATTGGGTATGCTACTCTTTTCGGGCTCAATGAACGCCCAGTCTTTAGGAGATATCCTAAACAGTAAGAATGTTAACGAAGCAGTTAGCAAGGTAAGCGGTGCAGTAACCAGTACCAAACCACAAAGCATTGTAGGTGTATGGAAATACAAAGGAGCAGCCTGTGCTTTTGATAGTGACAATGCGATAACCAAAATGGGATCGAAGGTTATTACCGATAAAATAGAGGAGCAATTGGATGTATACTGTGCACAGACAGGTTTTAATCCAGGTGCAAGTAATTTTATCTTTACCGCTAAAGGAGCGTTTGTAAACACAGTGGGAACACAGAAATACACAGGTAGTTACACCTATAACAAGGCTAACGGTGCATTGGTGCTAAACTATCAGCAACTAACTGTTAGTATAAACGGAAACGTAACTGCCGAAAACGGCACAACCTCTCTTCTCTTTGATGCAAACAAAATGATGAAACTTCTTTCTTCCATGAGTAATTCTACCAATGCAGAGGCAACTGTAAAATCAATATCTACCATGCTCAACGAATGTAAAGGGGTGAAGGTTGGATTTAAAATAGGAAAATAAACAAAGATTCCTTGAAAGATTCTTTGTTTGATATATATCAAAGCACCCTTTTGATATATATCTAAAGTATCGTTTGATATATATCGAAGATAGGCTTTGATATACATCAAACGATACTTTTTATTAGAGACTTTATAATTTCTGTTTAGTTATAAAATTATCTTCCTCAGTACTATTTATAAGAATCTACTAGTACTTATTGTAAGTAACTACTTTTGTTTTCTCTTTCCGTATCTTCTGCCTTTTAGCTTTAGCAGAATAACCAATGGTAATAACCAGTACCAATCGTTTGGAAGCAGGAATACCTGTAAGCAATTTAATCTCTTTTTCATCAAACCACCCCAGTATACAAGAGCCTAGTCCTTCACTTTCGGCGGCCAAAGTAATATGAGCAGCAGCTATTCCCAGATCAATGAGCGGGAAGTGCTTATTTTTCACCTTACCACCCAACAAAGAAGTGATATTTGCCGACTCTTCCACCACAAGAATGTGCACAGGAGCATCCTTGGCAAACTTATTCATCCCCAGTCCGGCAGTAGCTTTCCCTACTTTTTGGGAAAGCTCTTTATCAGTTACCACCACGAATTTCCAGGGCTGAGCGTTGCAGGCCGAAGGAGCCAGGCGGGCAGCTTCAAGTATTCGCTCCAGCTTTTCGGGTTCCACGGCACGAGTGGTGTCATAAGCCCGGTCGCTCTGACGCGCCTTGACCAATTCCAGAAAATCATTCATCATTCTATATTTTTGAGGATTATTTATCTGCTTCGGGAAATATTATATATTCTGCTTTGGAGATTACTTGTATTGAATCATCCGGCTGATGTACTTACCTATTATATCGAACTCTAGGTTAACTACCGTGCCTACCTTAAAGGTATGAAAGTTTGTATACTCGTAAGTATAAGGTATGATATTTACCTGAAAGGTATCATCTGTGGAGTTGCAAACCGTAAGACTCACACCATTCACTGTAACCGAACCTTTATCCACTGTCATATATCCACGCTTAGCCATTTCCTTATCAAAAGCGTACTTGAAGGTGTATGTCCAGCTTCCATCCGCATCATCAATAGCCACGCAGGTTGCAGTCTGATCCACATGCCCCTGAACAATGTGTCCGTCCAAACGGCCATTCATCATCATACTTCTCTCCACGTTAACCTTATCGCCCACTTTAAACAGACCAACATTAGAGCAGTCAATGGTTTCCTTCATGGCTGTTACGGTATATGTATCGTCCGTTTTACTGACCACAGTAAGGCAAACGCCGTTGTGAGACACGCTCTGATCTATCTTTAGTTCGTTAACAAACGAGCACTTCATGGTAATGTGTAGGTTCTCGCGGTCTTTGACCACAGCCACTACTTCGGCATATTCTTCTATGATTCCTGAAAACATAATCTTTAGTTATTAATGTTACGGGGGTAAAAATACAAAGAAATTACGAAAAGAGAAGAAAGTTTGGTCTGTTTAATCAGAAAATTGAGTTTCTGTTCATTCAAATAGGCTATCGCCAACACTCCTTTCAAATATATGATTTCAATTCGGAAGGTTTATGTTTTCTAAGTATGAAAGTTGGGGTTAATGATGAAGTGGTTAATAAGAAATAACCATTAAACTAAGGTTCTTGATTAGAAGTTAGGGTATGGGCAAAAAAAAAGGAGTCACGCCTGACTCCAACCTTTGTTAACCTTAAATCTAATACTATGAAAAACACACTGCAAAGGTACGGCTTTTGGTGATATCTCCAAACTTTTACCCATAAAAAGTATGTTCAATAACATGATTTAAGATTTGGTCATCTCAATTGTTTGTTTTTTTAATATTCTAAACACATTACCTCTTCCCACTCTTTTAACTTGGCATCAAAGTTCTTCATGGCATTTGCCGGACTGGTAGAAGGCATCACCTTATATTCTATTCCCGGTAACTGCCCATAAGCCTTTAAAAAATACTTGTAACTATTCTGTCCGTTAAAGATAAGCATCTTTATATTGGGATGATCTTTTAGCAAAGTAGGAAAATCATTGAATTGTTCCTCTTTGATATTACTATCCAGACTCCCCTCCCGCTTGCAAGAAGCCAGAATATCCCACAAACCAATGCCATGACTCTTTGCAGTAGAGACTTTATCCTCATAATCAACCGGAATGCGTCCGCCTTCAAAAACTGAAAAGAGTATTTTCCAGAACTGATTCCTTGAGTTTCCGTAATATTCAGTAAAACGAAGTGAATCCACACTTGGCATAGTTCCCACCACCATACGAGTGGTATCTTTATCTACAATTGGAGAAAAACAACTTATCATCTCTTTTAAAATCATACTAAATCTTGTACTCACTGTTTTGCATTATTAAACATTTGATAATGCAAAATATTAATTCATGTTATAAAACATATGTTTTCGATGAAAACATTTGGAGGTTTCCCCAAAAGCCGTATCTTTGCAGTGTGTTTTTCATAGTATTAGATTTAAGGTTAACAAAGGTTGGAGTCAGGCGTGACTCCTTTTTTTTTGCACATACCTCAACACAGGCAAAATTTAGTTCTGCAGAGGGTTTGCCACTGTTACCTTTTCATACTTATATCCCAGGTGCTTCAACGCAACTGCCACACCTATTTTAAAAATAACATTTACCGAACGGGCAAACACATAAAAAGCATCAGGACTTTGCGGTTCTATATTTTCTTTTCTAATCATGGTAACAGCTGTTTGAGCACAATTACGCATCACACCTTCAACTTCTACAAATTCTTTCGATTCCAATTCTACACCAAGCAACTCCTCTACTATAAATTCGTCCATACAATCAAAGCCGCGTGGCTGAACAAAAAACTTATATAAATTAGAATCATCCTTATACTTAGTCCACTCCTTATCCCAAAGAACAGCTAATCCAATACCAAGATAACCAGCCCATGCAACTGACACCGTTGGATAATCCTGTATTTGAGGAACTGCATCCACCATATATTCAGGTGCAATTTCTTTCCACTTCTCATCCAGCTCTTCAGCTACAAGAAGTTGACCATTCAACACACCTAATTCAGTACATAGCTTCACTAAGACTTCAGTTAATCTCTCTTCATACTTATCAAAATACTCGCTATTCTCCATCATTTTTATCATTCTGTTAATCGTATCTTTACCATAGTGCCAAAGATAACTTACAATAAAATCACTGCAAAGGTAGAAAATAGCTATTCATTTATTTCAAAACCCATATACTAATTTGTACTCAGCATTTTGCAATATTAAACATTTCAATATCACAAACATTAATTCATGTTATAAAACATACTTTTCTTATGGAAACATTTGGAGGTTTACCAAAAAGCTGTACCTTTGCAGTGTGTTTTTCATAGTATTAGATTTAAGGTTAACAAAGGTTGGAGTCAGGCGTGACTCCTTTTTTTTTGCACATACCTCAACTTCACCAGATTTATCCTCTTTTCAACACAATTATTCAATAACAAAGGTCGCAAATAATTCATTCGCAGCCTTTATCAACTGATAATGCAACCAATATCATCTGCAATATCTTAAAATGGCATTAATAAGAATGTCCGCCTTCATCCATCTCCTTCGCATCAATCTTCTTTTTATCAAGCGCGCGCCATGCATAGAATATATAAGCCATAACAAATGGTACTAGAAGAGAGACAAAAGCCATTGTTTTCAAGGTGAAAAGACTGGAGCAACTATTGGCCAAAGTAAGCGAACTTTGCATCTCGGCCGTAGAGGGATAATAAGCTGTATTATTGAGCCCTACGCATAGAAACAGAGATAGAACAGTCATAACTGTCCCAGTTCCTGAATACCAGATACCTCTTTTAAAATTAGTTCTAACAAGCGATATGCTAATTCCAAAAATAACCAAAGATACTCCCGACAAGAAGAAAAAAAGTAGTTCCGGCATTTCAATAAAGTTGGTCAGGTATTTATAAGGTTCCATAATAATTTCTCTGGTTTGAGGATTCACAGCAAAACCATCAGCAAATAAGGTACGAATTATAAAAGCAAGAAAAAGCACCAGAAACAGAGCAGCATTGGGCAGTAATGCCTTGCGAAACCTTGGCTGTAGCTCCTCATCATCAATATTATTGATAAAATAGAGCAAACCTAGTACGCGGGCAAGAAAGAATACTGCTAATCCAAATACTACATTCCATATATTAAGTAATGCGTCCAACCCGTGAGAACCGTTTGCCCAGGAAGAGATTACCGGCATAAGCTGGTCGGTCATATTATCTTTATTGATAATAAAATTAGATCCTGTAAAAAAAGTAGCCACAGCTCCGCCCAAAAGCACCGGCCCCACTACTCCGTTTATCACAAGAAAAGTTTGATAGGTCTTTTTACCAAGTAAGTTTCCGGCCTTCGACTGAAACTCATAAGAGACAGCTTGCAGGATAAAGGTGAAAAGAATAATCATCCAGAGCCAGTAAGCACCACCAAAACTGGTACTATAGAATAAAGGGAAGGAAGCAAAGAACGCTCCTCCAAAGGTAACAAGGGTGGTGAAGGTAAATTCCCATTTCCTACCAGTGGAGTTTACCAGCATTTTACGCTGTTCCTCTGTGCGGGCTACAGAAAAGAGTAACGAGTTTCCGCCTTGTACAAAAAGCAAGAAAACAAGTAGTGCTCCCAATAAAGAAATAATAAACCACCAATATTGCTGAAGTAATATATAAGTTGTATTCATGATAATGACGAATTAAATGATAATTTATATTGTTCTATCAGGCTTCCGGGCCTTTTTTTATTTCCTTTAGCATAATACGAATTTCCGCAATCAACATCACAGTAAAAAGGAACAGGAAGATAAAGAAAGTAGTCTGCACCGAACCCACATCAAGTTTGGATATTGATGCAGATGTAGGAAGCATATCCTGTATGGCCCACGGCTGACGGCCAACTTCGGCAACCACCCATCCGGCTTGCCCGGCTATATATCCTAAAGGAATAGTAAGTAAGGCTACCCAATGCATCCATTTAGCCTCCGCCAGGTTCTTTTTGTAAGACATGAAAAGAATCAAAGCAAAGAATAAAATAAAATACCCCCCCAATATAACCATAAGTCGGAAAGCATAGAATGTAAGCATTACATTTGGAATCAGCTCATTTACATCCTTAATATATCCATAACCAAAGTATTGAATATTATTTTTTAGCACTTCCCGGCAATACATCGCATCTTCCTTGTTCCCAGCTTTCATTGCAGCCCGATAAGCAGCCAGAGCAGAGATAGCCGTTGTACCCATCGCTATCTTATCGGCAGCAGGAACAGCCGTTGATCCATCCTTTAACTTGTATCCACCTTCAATTATATTCTTAATACCTGGCACATAGCCATTCAAATCACGTGTGGCAAGAAAAGATAGTATCTTTGGCATTTTAACGTCAACTATAAAAGGATATATATTGTCGTTATAACTCTTCTTATCCGGATTAAGCAAGCCCGCTGCCACAAGCGGAGCACCTTGTTGTCCATTATAATAACCTTCCATTGCAGCAAGTTTCATAGGCTGGGTTTGGGCTACTAAATAAGCAGAACTGTCACCCGTCCAGGCGACAAGTAAAGAAGATACCAAACCAACAATAGCTCCTATCTTCATACTGGCAATAGCAAATTCCTTATTGCGTTTCTTAAGCAGAAACCATGCGCTTACCCCTACCACAAATACGGCTCCCAAAATCCAGCCCGAAAGCACACTGTGAAGGAACTTACTGAGAGCAACGGGAGAGAAAGCAATAGCAAAAAAGTCCATCATCTCATTACGTACAGCATCAGGATTAAAAACAGTCCCTATAGGATTCTGCATCCAGGCATTAGCTACTAGAATCCACCATGCAGAAAGAGTAGCACCAATTCCAGTGAGCCAGGTGGAAGCCAGGTGGAAGCCCTTGCTTACTTTGTTCCATCCAAAGAACATAACAGCAATGAAAGTAGATTCCATAAAGAATGCCAGAATGCCTTCAATGGCAAGCGGAGCACCAAAAATATCGCCCACAAACCAGGAATAGTTACTCCAGTTTGTACCAAACTCAAACTCAAGGATAATACCTGTTGCCACACCAATAGCGAAGTTAATACCAAACAGCTTCATCCAGAACTTAGCCGTGTTCTTCCAAAATTCCTTCCCGGTTTTGTAATACAGGGTCTCCATGATTCCCATAATAACGGCCAGCCCAAGCGTAAGCGGTACAAAAAGCCAGTGATACATTGCAGTGAGAGCAAATTGTGCCCTCGACCAATCTATTAATGAAGGATCTATACTTTCTAACATACTATTATTTATTAAGATTTGCTCTGTTTATTAATTCATTTCCCACATAATCCTGTTTTTGTTCCTCCGTTTTTTGTTTCCCAAGAAAGTTTGGGAAAAAGAAAAATTTCAAAATGAAGAACATTATAAAAAGCTTGATAAGAATAATCGCCCATAGAGTTTTGCCCAAAGTCATAGTGCGAAACCCTTCTATATAGAAGTAATAAATACGGACTATGATATTTCTTTTAACCATAAATTTGCTAAATTAACACAGCAAAGAAAAGTAAATAATCGATAAAAACAAAGTATTTATCGAGATAATTACCTGATTCATATATTTTTATTTTATTTCTCTGGATTGGTGGATAATTTTGCAATATTACTAACGAATAGAAAGTATGAAAAGATACAGGATAATAATGATTTCACTCTCTATACTTATTATACAAGTTGGATTGGCGCAGGAGAAACCTCAGAAATGGAATTTGGATTCTTGCATTAATTATGCAATGAAACAGAACATTCAAATTAAAAAGAACAAACTTGCTTTGGAAGAAAGTAAGGAAGATACAAAGACAGCCCGCGCTGCTATGTTTCCAACTCTATCTTTCTCCACAAGTCATAACATTGTAAACACGCCATTAAATAATATTAGAGATGGAAACAGGAGTAGCTATAGCGGAAACTATGGTTTTAGCTCCGAACTAACTGTTTATGATGGTGGCAAACGAACAAAAACTATTGAACAAGCGGACATTCAAAACCGTATTAAGGAATTGTCTATAAGTCGTGCTGAGAATGATATTCAAATAGCTATCATACAGAACTATATTCAGATTCTTTATGCGTATGAATCAGTGAAGACAAATCAAAGTACAATTGAAGTCTCACTTGCTCAGTTGAACCGTGCAAAAGAATTGCTGAATGCCGGTTCTATTTCAAAAACAGATGTAGCTCAATTAGAGTCTCAGTACAGTACAGACAAATATCAATTGGTAGTGGCAGAGACTACTTTAAAGGATTATAAACTGCAACTGAAGCAATTACTAGAGCTGGATGGCAATGAAGAGATGGATCTTGAACTTCCTGAATTAAAGGACAATTCAGTACTGCTCCCTTTGCCCGATAAAATGCAGATTTACAGTACAGCACTCACTATTATGCCGGAGATAGAGAGCAGCAAACTGAATACCCAGACTGCCAATTTGGATGTATCTATTGCTAAAGCAGGATATATGCCTACACTTAGTCTAAGCGCAGGGGTAGGAACCAGCCACACAACAGGTACCGATTTTACATTTGGTGAGCAGGTGAAAAACGGATGGAATAATTCAATCGGTCTATCGGTTAGTGTTCCCATCTTTAATAATCGTAAAACAAAAAGTGCTGTTCAAAAAGCCAAATTACAGGTACTTAGTAGTGAACTGAGTGAACTAGACGAGCAAAAAACACTCTTTAAAACAATAGAAACGATCTATCTGGATGCTGTTTCTTCTCAGAATCGTTATAAGGCTGCAACAGAAAAGCTGCAAGCTACCGAAACCAGTTACGAACTAATTAATGAACAATTTAATCTGGGTATGAAGAATACGGTTGAATTACTGACAGAAAAGAATAACCTACTGAGCTCACAACAAGAAGTTTTACAGGCTAAATATATGACTTTACTCAATATCCAGCTACTGAATTTCTATCGGGGAGAAGAAATCACACTGAAAAATTAAAAGATTACGCTATGAATAAGAAAAAGAAATTAATCATCGCATCTGTTTCAGCAATTCTCGTAATAGGAATTGCTGCATGGATGTTATGTGGAGCTGCTCCGCAACATAAAGTTGCCTTTGAAATGGCTAAAGTTTCCAAGGGAAACATAAGCAATATGGTCACTGCTACCGGTACTGTAGAACCTGTTACGCAGGTAGAAGTAGGTACCCAGGTATCCGGAATTGTAAATAAGCTGTTAGTAGACTATAACACAGTAGTGAAAAAAGGTCAGCTTTTGGCTGAACTAGACAAAACAGTGTTACTCACAGAGCTAGCTTCCAAGAAAAGCAGCATGGCTTCATGCAAAACTGAATATGAGTATCAGCTAAAGAATTATACCCGTTCAAAAACATTGCACGAAAAGAATCTGGTAAGTGATACTGATTATGAAACAGCTTACTACAACTATCAAAAGGCAAAGAATTCTTATGATATAAGCAAGAATGATCTGCATAAAGCTCAAACCAATCTGGGATATGCCATGATTTACTCACCTATTGATGGAGTGGTACTTTCACGTTCAGTGGAAGCAGGACAAACTGTGGCTGCCAGCTTCAGTACTCCTACCCTTTTCGTTATAGCCAACGACCTGAAAAAGATGAGGGTAATTGCCAACGTTGACGAGGCAGATATAGGTAATGTAAAGAAGGGACAACGTGTAAGTTTTACTGTAGATGCTTATCCTAACGATACTTTTGAAGGAGACGTTACGGAAGTTCGTCAGGAAGCAACCACCACAAGTAATGTGGTTACTTATAAAGTAGTGGTCAATGCACCTAATCCTGATCTGAAACTAAAACCGGGACTAACAGCAAACATCACCATTTACACGCTGGAAAAGAATGATGTATTGAGTGTACCATCCAAAGCCTTGCGTTTTACTCCCACAGAACCAACAATAGGCGCGGAAGACAAAGTGGTAAAAGCATCAGGTATCAAAGAAGATGATATACATAAGATTTTATGGAAACGAGAAGGAAGAACCTTCACGGCAATTCCTGTGGAGATAGGAATCACGAACGGTTCACTCACTGAAATAGTATCAGGAATTGCAGCCGGACAAGAGATTGTAGTTGACGCTACAGTAGGACAAATGCCGGGACAGACCACACAGGCAGTTCAGGGAGGAGAACAAAAACAGGGAGAGAGTTCGCCGTTCATGCCACAACGGCCGGGAGCAAACAAAAAGAAATAATCATGATGAATAAACCCATAATTAATCTAACCAACATCAAGCGACAATTCATTGTCGGAGAGGAAACTGTACATGCCCTACGAGGCGTGTCTTTTTCCATCGAAGAGGGAGAATTTGTCACCATCATGGGAACCAGCGGCTCAGGAAAGTCTACACTTCTTAACCTACTGGGCTGTCTGGATACTCCCACTTCGGGAGAGTACTTTTTGGATGGAGTCAAAGTACGGGAAATGGGGAAAGCAGAACGAGCTGTACTGCGTAATCGGAAAATAGGTTTTGTCTTTCAGAGCTATAATCTGCTACCTAAGACCACAGCCATAGAAAATGTAGAATTGCCGTTGATGTATAATGCAACCATATCGGCAACAGAACGAAAAGAGAAAGCCGTACAGTCACTTGTCAAGGTGGGACTGGGCGACCGGCTGATGCACAAAAGTAATCAGATGTCCGGTGGACAGATGCAGAGAGTAGCCATTGCCCGGGCATTGGTGAACGATCCGGTGATTATCCTGGCCGATGAAGCTACCGGAAATCTGGATACCCGCACATCGTATGAAATATTAGTGCTCTTTCAGGAGCTTCATGCCGCAGGACGAACAATTATTTTCGTTACTCATAATCCGGAAATAGCACGATTTTGCAGTCGGAATATTCTTTTGAAGGACGGCCATATTATTGAGGATATAATAAACGAAACAGTTCATTCTGCCAAAGAAGCATTGGATGCGTTGCCCATTGAAAAAGATTAAAAAATGAACGGAACAAATTTATTTAAAATAGCACTTAGGGCACTGGACAACAACAAACTCAGAACGTTCCTTACCATGCTGGGAATTATTATCGGTGTAGCATCAGTCATCACCATGCTTGCCATCGGACAAGGTTCAAAAAGAAGCATACAGAGCCAGATTTCCGAAATGGGAAGTAACATGATAATGATTCAGCCGGGTAACATGGAACGTGGAGGAGTACGCCAGGGAGCCAGTGACATGCAAACACTTAAGCTGGAAGATTATAAATCATTGCGCGATAAGTGTAAATACCTGGCCGGTGTTTCTCCTGTAGTTAATAGCAGTGGACAGTTGATTTACGGAGCCAACAACTATCCCAGTTCCATTTACGGCGTTGCACAGGATTATCTTAGTATCCGCCAGTTATCCGTGGAGAACGGCGACTCCTTCACCGATCAGGATATACTTTCTTCGGCGAAAGTCTGCCTGATAGGTAAAACAATTGTAGACAACCTATTTACCGGAGGAGAAGATCCGGTGGGGAAAGTCATTCGTTTCAATAAAATTCCGTTCAAAGTGATCGGTGTACTAAAAAGTAAAGGATACAACAGTATGGGCATGGATCAGGACAATGTGGTTCTCTCTCCATACACCACCATACAAAAAAGGGTACTCGCCATAACACACATACAAGAATTATATTGTTCGGCTCTGACCGAGGACATGACAGACAAAGCTACAGATGAAATTACAACAATTCTTCGCCACAACCACAAACTCAAAGAAACGGACAATGACGATTTTAATGTCCGCAGTCAGAAGGAGCTCAGTACCATGCTGAGCTCCACCACTGATCTTATGACTGTACTCCTTGCGTGCATCGCCGGCATCTCATTAATAGTGGGTGGCATTGGAATTATGAATATCATGTACGTAAGCGTAACAGAGCGCACCCGTGAAATCGGTCTGCGAATGAGCGTTGGAGCCCGGGGAATCGATATTCTGAGTCAATTTCTTATTGAAGCAATTCTTATCAGCATCACCGGTGGGATTATCGGCGTAATACTAGGTGTAGGAGCCTCATTTGGAGTCAAATTAATTGCAAAATGGCCTATCTTTATTCAACCATGGAGCGTATTCCTTTCATTTGGAGTATGTACCATCACAGGAATTTTCTTTGGCTGGTATCCTGCAAAGAAAGCTGCCGATCTGGATCCGATTGAAGCTATACGATATGAATAATTCAAATATAAATGTAAATCAGAATTCCATTTTATTATATTTGCATAAATTATGAAGCAAAACATCAAGAATCATCAACCCCTCGAATTGTTTATACACATATTAGGTTGGGGGCTTTTATTTGGTTTCCCTTTTTTCTTTATGAACAGACAAGGGAATAATGCCATAAGCCTGGCGGAGTATTTTCGTCATTCGGCAGTACCTCTCTCATTTTTTGTGGTGTTTTATGCAAACTATCTTTATCTGATCCCTAAATTCTTTTTCCGTCAGCAGGTAAGACGTTATGTGATAATCAACATCATATTTGTGGCAATTGTGAGTCTTGGATTGCATTTCTGGCAACAGATGAATTTTCCTCCTATTCCTAAACCACCTCTTCCACCTATGGATAAAATGATGAAAGAGTTTCATCCTGAGAAATTTGCTCCATCAAACTGGTCGTTCTATTTTCGTGATTTGTTCTCTCTGGCCCTTACCGTGGGACTGAGTTTAACAATTAAAATGAGTTATCGCTGGACAGAAACAGAAGCAGCCCGAAATGAAGCTGAAAAAAGCAAGGCGGAAGCTGAAAAAAGTAAGACTGAAGCAGAGCTGAAGAATCTAAAAAACCAGCTAAATCCGCATTTCTTGCTCAACACGCTGAATAATATTTATGCACTGATAACCTTTTCTCCGGAAAAGGCGCAACAGGCAGTACACGATTTAAGCAAATTACTGCGATATGTACTCTATGACAACAATCAAACTTATGTACCGTTGAAAAAAGAGGTGGAGTTTATGCAGAACTATATTGAGCTGATGAAAATCCGTTTGTCGGACAATGTTAAAGTGGATGCAAAATTCAGTATATTATCTAATACTGACACCAGAATTGCTCCTTTACTTTTTATATCTCTTATTGAAAATGCATTCAAACATGGCATAAGTTACAGTGCTCCTTCCTTTATTAACATCAAGCTTGAGGAACATGAGAACGGAAACATTGAATGCAACATTTATAACAGTTATTTTCCAAAAAATGAGCACGATAAGAGTGGTTCTGGTATTGGACTGGAGTCTCTTCAAAAACGACTGGAACTACTCTATCCCGGACTTTATATATGGCAAAAAGAAATAAAAGACAACATATATTTCTCCAGATTGGTTATAAACAAAGAAGAATAACGCAACAAAAAAAACTATGACCCTTAACTGCTGTATTATTGACGATGAGCCTTTAGCACTTGACTTGCTGGAAAGCTATGTGCTCAAAACCCCTTTTCTCAACCTGACTGGGAAATATCTTGGTGCGCTGCAAGCAATGGAGGAACTTCAAAGCAGCGAAATTGATCTTATATTTCTTGATATTCAAATGCCGGGGCTCAATGGACTCGACTTTTCCAGAATGATTGGTGAAAAGGCTCGCATTATCTTTACTACAGCTTTCAATCAATATGCTTTGGACAGCTACAAAGTCAATGCGCTCGACTATTTACTCAAGCCCATCAGCTATCTTGATTTCTTACAGGCAGCCAATAAAGCATTAAATTGGTTCGAGGTAGTTCGCCGTCCGTCGTTTCCTGTAGCTACCCCTCCTTCAGAAGAACATGCTGTTCTACAAAAAGAAGAGATTGACAGTATCTTTGTAAAAAGTGATTATAAACTAGTTCAGGTTAAATTAGCCAACATTCTTTATATTGAAGGATTAAAAGATTATATTAAGATTTATACCGAAGGTGAACCCAAGCCACTTCTTTCATTAATGAGTATGAAGTCAATGGAAAAGCTTCTTCCTTCGGCACACTTCATGAGAGTACATCGTTCTTACATTGTTCAGATTGATAAGATAAAAGTGATTGACCGAAACCGTATTGTTTTTGGTAAAACATATATTCCTATCAGTGAAAGTTACAAAAAAGATTTTGCTGCATTTCTTAGCAACAGATCATTATAAGTACAGTACCTTGCAATTCTTATATATATTTTTGTTAACTTCATTTTAATATGGAATAAATGATTATCTTTTATCACACTATTCATTTACATCATTTTTTGCATGCTTTCAAACAAAATTACATACATAATGCGCACATAAAGCTATATATTTGTCAACAAAAAAAGGAACACAAACCAATATAACCTTATGTTGCTATGAAAAAAAAATATTCTACACTTTTATTATTATTCGTTCTATTATTTTCTCTTCAATCAACAGCTCAGCCAAACTATAATTTTAGCCAGATAAAAATGGAGAAATTAGGCCGGGGTGTAGTAGCCATACGTAAAAACAGTGAAAACGTATTTATTTGCTGGCGTTATCTCACTTCAGATCCCATCAATACAACTTTTAATGTATACCGGGACGGAACAAGAATAAATAAAGCACCAATCTCAAATAGAACATATTACGTAGACACCTTGACTGCCACCAGCAGTTGTTCATACACTGTAAAACCAATAATTGACAATATTGAGAGCTCCACGGCTTGTGTTCCATATATATTACCCAATAATGCACCAACCGGATATATTAATATTCCAATGGATGTACCCGCAGGAGGAACCACCCCTGATAATGTGGCTTACACCTATTCTCCCAATGATGCAAGCATTGGAGATGTAGATGGAGACGGTGAGTCTGAGATTATCTTAAAATGGGATCCATCCAATTCTCAGGATAATTCTATTGACGGATGTACAGGCAATGTGTTTATTGATTGTTATAAGTTAAACGGAACAAAGCTCTGGCGAATTGATTTAGGCAAGAATATCCGTGCCGGGGCTCATTATACCCAATTTATGGTATATGATCTTGATTCAGACGGGAAAGCAGAGGTTGTTATGAAAACAGCCGACGGCACAGTAGATGGTGTGAGAACTGTTATTGGCAACGCTAATGCAGATTACCGCATACTGGCTGCTACAAATGGATATACCCGAATTGGACGGGTATTGCTGGGACCGGAATACCTTACGGTATTTAACGGTGAAACGGGAGCTGCAATGAAAACCACAAATTACAAACCAGCAAGAAGCGCAACTACTGCTTCAGAGATGCAATCAATGTGGGGCGATAATTACGGAAACCGGGTAGACCGCTTCCTTGCCTGCATTGCATATTTAGATGGAATTCATCCCAGCGTTGTAATGTGCCGCGGATATTATACCCGAACAGTTCTTGTGGCCTATGACTGGCAAAACGGAGAGTTAACGGAAAAATGGACTTTCGATTCAAAGGATTCAGGCAATAGTGGATATGCGGGACAGGGCTTTCATAGTTTAAGGGTAGGCGACGTGGATGGAGATGGAAAAGATGAGATTGTATACGGTTCATGTACAATTGACGATAATGGAAAAGGTCTTTACACAACAGGTTTAGGGCATGGTGACGCAATACATATGACTGTATTTGACCCCGTAAAAGGAGGACTACAAGTTTGGTCATGTCACGAAAATAAAGTCGATGGTTCCACATACAGAGATACTCAAACAGGAAAAGTCCTTTTTCAGGTAAAAAGTGCCGAAGATGTAGGACGTTGCATGGCTGCTGACATAGATCCTAATCATAAAGGAGTTGAGATGTGGTCGTCAAGATCAGGAGGCATAAGAAACATAAAAGGAGAAGTGGTTCGAAGTTCAACAAGCGGCGTATCTACAAATATGGCTGCCTGGTGGGACGGAGATTTGTTACGTGAACTGCAAGACGGCACCAGCATTACCAAATACAATTATACCGCCGGAGGCAGCTCCTCTTGTCTGAGCGCAAGTGGTTGTTCCTCTAACAACACAACTAAGGCAAACCCTTGTCTGGTTGCCGACATTATGGGAGACTGGAGAGAAGAATTGCTACTTAGAACACAAGATAATAAATCGCTAAGGTTATATGTATCCACAAATGAAACTAATTATCGCTTTCATACCTTTCTGGAAGACCCTGTTTACCGCATAAGTATAGCCACACAAAATGTGGCATATAACCAACCTACTCAACCGGGGTTCTATTTTGGAGCAGATTTAGGGAAATGCTTCTCAGAGAAAACAGTCATTTCTGATCAGGAAAGTGGCTTAGCGCTTAACGCAGGAATGAATTATGACAGTTATCAATGGATGGCAAATGGAAAAATCATAGGTGATACAAAATCAATTAATCTCACAACAAACGAAGTACCTCTAAATACAAAAACAAATATAAAGCTGGCAGTAACCTTCAGAGGTTATCAATTTAATGATTCCATAAATGTAACCTTAACAAAAAATACAGTAACCTCTATCTCTGCAAACCAATTCGAAAATCAGGTTTCCGCTTACTTCAGCAAACAGGATAAAGCAATTTATGTTCAGCTCCCCAATGACAATGCTGCAAGTGAAATATCAGTAATTGGCATTGATTGCAAAACTATTTTCAAGGCGGATATAGCAAGTGCAACCAGAGAAATAAAGATTCCGGCTTCTTCACTCACAAAAGGGATTTATATAATAAAAATCAAAAAAAGAGATCAGGTTATCATAAAAAAGGTATTTTTGCAATAACAACAAATTCTTTGTTGAACTCGAATTCAAACATTCATTACCGTTTACTTGTTATAGAACAAAAACAGAGAAAATATGAAAAAATACACTATTGCTTTTTTTGATACTAAATCTTATGACGAAGAATCATTTAACAAGGTTAATGAAGAATTCAATTTCGAGATAAAATACTTTAAAGGACATCTCAATAAAAACAATATAATATTAACCAAGGATGTTGATGCTGTATGCATCTTTGTAAATGACATGGCCGACACCGAGATTATTGATGCTATGGCTCAGAACGGAGTGAAGTTACTTGCTTTGCGATGTGCTGGATTTAATAATGTAGACATTGCTGCCACACAAGGAAAAATGACAGTAGTACGCGTGCCGGCTTACTCCCCGTACGCAGTGGCAGAGCACGCAGTGGCACTTATGCTGGCACTTAATAGAAAGACTCACCGGGCATACTTGCGTACCCGTGACGGTAATTTTGCTTTGAACGGATTGATGGGTTTTGATATGCATGGAAAAACTGCAGGTATTATTGGAACAGGGAAAATAGCAAAGATTCTGATTCATATATTAAAAGGCTTCGGCATGAATATTCTTGCTTATGATCTTTATCCGGATCTCAATTTTGCTCGTGAAAACCAGATTGTATATACATCTTTGGATGAACTTTATCATAGTTCAGACATTATCTCTCTGCACTGCCCACTCACTGACGATACTAAATATCTGATTAATGACTACTCAATCAGTAAAATGAAAGATGGTGTAATGATTATCAATACCGGACGTGGACAGTTGATCCACACCAATGCCCTTATTGAAGGTCTGAAGAATAAAAAGATCGGTGCTGCAGGACTCGATGTATACGAGGAAGAGGGTGATTATTTCTACGAGGATAAGTCGGACAAGATCATGGATGATGACGTACTGGCTCGTTTGCTCTCCTTCAATAATGTAATAGTTACCTCTCATCAGGCCTTCTTTACCCAAGAGGCTTTAAGAAATATTGCGCACACCACCCTACAGAATATAAAGGATTTTATTGATGGAAAAACATTGGAAAACGAAGTAAAGAGTAAGTAAAAAAAGTTAATAAGAAATTAAGATCAAAAAAATACTGTTATATTTGCAATCAATTGTAACGTGTAATGAGACATATTAAGCATACATTCATCTATATTCTGGTACTTGCGTTTATCTACATAGGCGCAGGCATCCCGCTTACGAGCTATTGCTGCCCGCAAAAGCAAGAGATGAAAATGTCTTGTTGCAATGACAAAGATCACAATTGCACCAAAACCACCATTCTTAAGGTTGGTAATTTTGAGAAGGCTTCTGCCTCTATCTCTGTTACCCCCATACTGAACCTGGTTGCAGATGCCCTTACTCCATATTCTTATCAACAACCTCAAACTGAGATTGCGCTAAATGAAGACTATGGCTATCCGCCCGGTACGTATTCTTCGCGGCATTATCTCAATCTCTATTGTGTATTAGTGATTTGATTATCAGTTTCGTGCTACCATGGTTTTCTGTGGTAGTTGAGAACTTATATAATTAAACCATCTTTAAATACACAAAAATAATGAAAATATATATTGCATTACTTTTGGCTTTACTAGCTACAAGTACCTATGCACAACAACCACCGATTACCGGAACAGTATCCGATACGGATGGCGAACTTATAATCGGAGCAAGCGTTGCATGGAAAAACTCTACCATTGGAACAACTACAGATATCGATGGTAAATTTGAAATAAAGCCTTTAACTGGAAATAAAGAACTAACAATAAGCTTTATTGGTTATGAGCCTGTTACGCTCGCTATCAATTCAAAAACAACATTTCCTATAGAGGTTAAGCTCAAACCGGGCATTGAACTAAAAGAGGTTCAGGTCACTGGTAGAAAAATAGGATTAGTTCAAAACAGAGCCGGTATTCTGAATTCACAAACCATCACTTCTACCGAGCTGCTTCGTGCTGCTTGTTGTAATCTGGGCGAAAGCTTTGAAACAAATCCTTCGGTAGACGTATCTTACAGTGATGCGGCAACAGGTGCCAGGCAGATAAAACTACTCGGATTATCGGGCACTTATGTACAGATGCTTACTGAAAACATTCCTAACTTCCGCG
This sequence comes from Bacteroidaceae bacterium, assembly GCA_963667395.2. Classification (GTDB taxonomy): domain Bacteria; phylum Bacteroidota; class Bacteroidia; order Bacteroidales; family Bacteroidaceae; genus Bacteroides. The sequence goes on along the minus strand of CAXXJL010000001.1, from coordinate 623,956 downwards.
GAGCAGCATCTCCTTACGGACTGGGATATATTCCCGGACCGTGGATGCAGAGTATTCAGGTTTCTAAAGGAACCAGTTCCGTAAAGAACGGCTACGAGGCAATTACCGGACAGATTAATGTGGAGTACAAAAAACCACAGACAGCAGATATCGTTTCCGCAAATGTTTACGGGAATTCCATGGGTCGCTTTGAAGCAAATGCTGATGCATCTGTTCTTCTAAATAAGAATCTTAGCACAATGGTCTTTGCTCATTATGAGAATGAAACCAAAGAGCAAGATGACAACCATGATGGATTCAGTGACTCTCCTACTATGGAGCAATATAATCTGCAAAATCGGTGGGAATACCATAAAGGCAACTATATGTTTCACGGTGGTATAAAAGGGCTTAGTGAAAAAAGAGCTAGCGGACAGATGAACGATATGAGCAATCCTTATCGTATAGGGATTAATACAGACAGGGTGGAACTGTTTGCCAAGAATGCCTTTATCCTCAATCCAAAGAATAACAGCAGTGTGGCGTTAATCCTTTCTGGAAGTGTGCATGATCAGGACTCGTACTTTGGCAGAAAGCTTTACGATGTAAATCAGAACAACGGCTATGCTTCTCTATTGTTTGAAACCGATTTTACAAAAAAGCACAACCTATCCACCGGACTAAGCTTTAATTATGATTCTTACGATCAAAGCTATAGACTCACACATGATGATGCTCAACCAAGTACGGACGATTTTATCAAAGAATCAGTATCCGGAGCTTATGCTCAATACACCTATAATCCAAATGAAAAGTGGACTTTAATGGCTGGTTTGAGAGGTGACTACAGCAGTCAGTACGGATTCTTTGTGACTCCTCGTGCTCATATTAAATATAATATGAATGAGTATGTAAACCTTCGTGCTTCTGCCGGAAAGGGATACCGCACCACTCATGTATTGGCGGAGAATAATTATCTGCTGGCAAGTAGTCGTAATGTGAATATCGCCGATAATCTGAATCAGGAAGAGGCATGGAACTTTGGAGCAAGCGCTTCTTTCTATCTTCCTATAGCAGGAAAAACGCTGAACATTAACACCGAGTATTACTATACCGATTTCGTTAAACAGGTAGTAACCGACATGGATACTGATCCTCACGCAGTGAGCTTTTATAACCTGGATGGAAAATCGTATGCAAAGAACTTTCAGGTGGAAACCACTTATCCATTCTTTAAAGGATTCACACTTACAGCGGCTTACCGAATAACAGATGTAAAGACTACCTACAATGGAGTTTTAAAAGAGAAACCGCTGACAGGTAAATACAAAGGACTGGTAACAGCCTCTTACCAAACTCCAATGAAGATATGGCAGTTTGACACCACCCTTCAGTTCAACGGTAGCGGACGTATGCCTTCACCTTATACCAATGCAAACGGAAGCCCTTCATGGAACGAACGCTATAAAGGCTTTCCGCAGCTGAGTGCACAGATTACCCGCTTCTTCCGTTTAGGTTCCATCTATGTTGGAGCAGAGAATCTAACAGGATTTACACAGAAAAATCCTATTGTTGCTGCAAATGATCCTTACGGAAACAATTTTGACTCCACAATGATTTGGGGACCAGTGCAACACGGAAGCAAGTTCTATGTGGGAATCCGATTTAACTTACCAAGAATGACTGACTAAAAAACAAGATGATGAAAACAAAATTAATTCTTTCAATCGTAACTATCTTTTTTGCACTAAACACTGTTTCAGCAAAAGATATTAAAAGTATCACTCTCAAAGTAGAGGATATGATGTGTGAAATTCATGAAGCAAAAATCACCAATATGCTTCGTTTTGAAAAAGGAGTAAAAGAGATAAAAACAGATGTACCAAGCCGCATTGTTATCATAAAATACGATGCTGAAAAGAACACTCCTGAAAAGCTGATTAAATCTTTTGATAAGGTAAAATGTACCGCAGTATTAGTACCTGAGATTAAAGACAATAACAATAAAAAGTAACTATCTTAATAATTAAAAATAGTAGTAAGATGAAAACATTAAAATTTAAAACCAGTGCCATGTGCAGTGGATGCGTTGCCACCATCGGTAAGAGTCTGAACGATATAGTAAAACCGGAACAATGGTCTATTGACGTCAACTCTAAAGATAAAGTTCTGACAGTGGAAACAGATAAGGAAGCCGATGAAATTATCCACCAGGTTCAAAAAGCAGGCTATAAGGCTGAACTGATCTGATTCAGGTAATGATATAGAAAGAGGGCATTTCTTTACAGAAATACCCTCTTCTCATTCAAATTCATATTAATAAAAGACACTTATTTGGAGCATTTTTTTGCTTCTTTTAAAGCCTTATACATTGACGCAGCCCAGAAGTTACGAAGACCAAAGCCTTTAGCTTTTCCTTCCGAAGGACAGTTTAATAATATATCTCTTGATGCAAGATCGAAGTACACTACTTGGAAAGTACCTTTATTACTTGCTTTGTTTAATAACTGTGCAACAAGAATTAGCCCCACACCTTTTTCGTCTTTTATAGGCAATGATTTTATATGCTCAGACAAAATTTTAGAATCCACTGAATAATAATTATTATCAGCCATCAGTTTATCCAGTTTTACTTGTCTATTTAACTGATTCGCAATATCAAGTTCTACCTTATTTACAGTCTTATTAAGCAGTTTTGCAATATCATATTTTTTTGCTTCAGATATAAAAAGAAAATTAATACCATCAAATGCTTTTTTAAACTGTTCCGAAGTCTCTGCAGCTCCATACACTTTTGCTAAAGAAAAATCAACACCATAGAAATTTACATTCTTAATTTCTTTTAGTTCTTTATTGTTTTGCCCAAAAGCAAATGAACTAACTAATAGACCAAATAATAATAAAATTTTCTTCATGATCATATTTTTTAAGATAAACACTTAATATTTTACAACACACAAAAATACAAAAAAAATAATAGAGTAATACATCACAAACGTAAATCTATAAATTTAATTATTTTTCTACTCATTTGCGGCATTTGTTTCTTTGCAACATACTCTGGCGACTCAAAATTAATACTAGGCGCCACTCTGACTTTTGAGCGAAACAAATCTTTAATTTCTTTTGAAAAAGCTACACTCTTATCTTCGCTTCCTACCCTGACAAGTATTTCATCCGTACCCAGATCATTAGTATAGACTTCTATTATATAGTTCTTTATCTTAGGTATATTGTCCAATATATCAAAAAGAGCAGGTGGATACAGAGTGGTGCCTTTATACTTTATCATTTGTCCTTTACGTCCTAAAACCGGACTTAAACGTATTGTTTTTCTTCCACAAGCGCATGGTTCATCGTGATAATAGCAAAGATCTCCTGTTTTGAAACGCAATAATGGCATTCCTTTCACTCCTAACGTTGTAATAGTTACTTCACCTGGTTCACCTGCTTTTACTGGTAAATTATTATCATCAAGAAATTCTACAATAATCAATTCCGGCTGAAGATGTCCACCATGAAACTGTTCACATTCTGTAAATGAAGACTGCATCTCTGTGGAAGCATAAGTAGAATACAATTCAAGAGACTCCCATTTTTCATGTATTTTTCTACCCAAAGTATTCAATGAGAAATCGGGACTACGTAAAGCCTCTCCAATGCAAACACATTTCTTCATTGAGCAAGTATCATAATCTATTCCGTTTTTTTCTGCAAATTCAATCAATTTTATAAGAAATGAAGGAACTACCATTCCACAGGTTGGATGAATGCGATGAATAGTATCCCATTGGAGTTCTGGTATCCCATTGCCCACACGTGCCACTCCCATTCCTAGTTCACGAGCACCCATAAAGTATGCCAACCCAGCCATAAAACGACGATCTATCGTTGTCATAAGCTGCATCACATCACTTTTTGACAACCCTGCTGTTGTAAATGAAAGATAATCATTGTAAGCCAATCGATCAAGATCCTCTGATGTTAGCACGAATGTCACCGGATCTCCTAATGTACCCGATGTTGTAACATAATCTATTACATCTTCTTTAGAAACACAAATAAAAGACTCATTATAAAGTTGAAGATCTTTCTTTGTTGTTACTGGTATTTGCTGCAAATCCTCAATAGTTCTGATCTTAGTAATATCAATGTGGTGCTCTTTGAACATCTTTTGGTAAAAAGCAGAATGAGCTTGCAGATAAACCAAAGCCTCAATGAGTCTTTGTTCCTGAAACTTCTTTATCTCCTCTGGGGAAGAGAATTGAACACTCTGATCTTTTTTCATCTCATAAATTTTTAGTTAGTTTATTTTGAATACGTATTCTCTCGTCAAGTTTTGGAATTTTTTTGGTTAATGCCGTCCTCCAATAGTTAGTGGCCTTAGATTTATTTTTCAATGCATGATAATAGTCACCTAGCACTTCGTAAGTGTAGTACATTTCAGGATTAGAAGCTTCATAATTTTTCACAATATTTATTGCAACTCTCTCTCTTTTGTTTATTCGTGCCCTAATTAGTTTGGTGTACTTCTTATATATCAATAATTGATTAAACATGGACGTTTTTAGAAATTCATCTTCAGGAATTGTCAGTGTCTTGTCACATATCTCCTGACTAAAGTTCACCTCTCCATTAAATATCTTATTCAAATCATAAGCAACATATTTTCCACATTGCCACGGAGAGGTAGACACCCAGATAAGTCTCTTTTCAGGCTTAAATATCACCGAATGATGTACAATAAACTGATTGATTGACATCTCATTTCCCAAGCCAATATTAGCATCGTTCATTCCCATAAAATCACGAAGAATAACAGCTGCTTTTTTTTCATTGATAGGACCATTTTCCCTAAGAAGTTCTTTCAAACGTGCATAACGATAAGGACTATCTGAGGTTCTTATGTTCTCCAAATTCCCTTTATCCCGGCTAAATGTTTTGGATTGGTAATGATTAGTACAAATAAGCTGCTCTCCATCTCCAGTAAATAAGGCTATACGCTCTGGAGATTTCTCAATAATTGCGGCCCTGGAATCTTTTGCCGATCCAATTAATATAGATTCAGATACAAATGTTTTCCTTTTTTGAGCAATAACATATGCTTCTTCTATAGTAGAGGCATATTGAAGTATCTCTCTGGTGAGTATAGAAATAGGAGTGGCAGAAGATATTGGCATACTAGACTTGGCCGCATTTATAGTTACAGTCAGCCCTGTTTCATTCATACCCGACAAAACTCCAGTCATACCAGGCCAACCAACAGAAGCAAATTTATAACCTTTATCGGGAATATAAAATGCAATCTGTTTGTTTCGTGCAAAATCATCACCTACATAAAAGTCAAAGTTTCTTCCTATTATTAAAGAAGAATCCGCACTATTCTTTCCCCAAGAAGCAAAAGAGCTACAGCCCACTAACATATAATCTTGCATTGCATGACCAAGATCATGTGCTGAATGATAATTTAATTGTCGCTCATAGGGAGTTCCGATAAAATCATATTCATGAGTGCAAGACAAAGAAATTCCATAAATTTCTTTTCGAAATTCTTCAGGAATGTTCCTTCCTAAATTACGGTTGAATATCACCGTAAAGAAACGAAGAAACTTCAAATATCTTTCTGAAGGTACAATACTCTTTATTTGATTCACAAAAACTTTTTCCTGATAATAAAGTAAATCTTTGGATAAGTTCCCAATAGCCTCTCCGCGATGGAAAGCATCTCCACGAACCATCAACTCCCATAATCCAGATTCACTATGCCTTAGATAATTGTCACCATAGCTACGAAGACTATCCTTTTTCTCTACCTGATACATTTGTTTTTCTGGTGCAATTTTGGGCATAAGCATATCTGCTGAATAATACAAATAGCAAATAATGCCAACTGTCACTAATATGAAAGCCAGCAATGCCGCGCCAAAATACTTTATTATTTTCTTTGCAATTTTATGCATTTCCTACCTTTTTAGCTAAATATTCGTTTCCTAGGAACTCTGCACAAGTAATTATAGCCGTGAGGGTAACTCCCAGAGCACCATGTACATTTAGATTCTGACCTGTAAGAAACAGGTTTTTAAGTTTTGTCTTTGTAGATACAAGTCCCATTTGTGGATACTTATAATCTTTTATTATCCCATAAGCTGAACCATCTGCCGTACCTGTATAATCCCGATAGCTCAATGGTGTGGTAGTGTACATACTTTCTATGTTATCGCCAAAGTTAATGCCATGTTCGTGAACGAATTGTAGAATTTGCCGTGCTTTTTCTTCTTTAAATCGAAGATATTCCTCTCCTCTCCGACCCGGTTTTGTTTGTTCCCAGGCTTTCAGCTCATCAATATACATAGGAGTCAGTATTGTAATAACATCAGCATAAGAATTGCTATCCGACGAAACTTGCATCGAAATCATACATTTTGTTGTCTTTCCTTTTGCCTTATCAAGATTATACCATACATCATTATCACCATGTATATAATAATTCCGGTTCATATAGGGATAACTATTTTTCTTCATTACCAGATAAATAGTAAAAATGCCATAAGAGTTTGCTAAAGAATTGATTCTTGAAATATAAGCATTCTTAATAGAACGACTTTTGTCTAATAATTCAAGCGTACGTTTAGGATGTATATTGGAAATAACATAATCACTTTCTATAATCTCTTCGCCATTAACCTCTACGCCTTTCACTCTCTCATCCTCAACAATAATTCGTGTCACCTCTTTTCTATTTAATACAGTTCCCCCATTCTCTCTTATCACGTGTATCAATTGATCGCCTACTTGCGCACTCCCGTCGACAAAACGATAAGAGCTCTCTATATAGGAGTTCAGAATCATTGCATGATGATAAAATGAAGAAGTTCCTTTTATTCCACCATACAACATAGAGGTTCCTGCAAGCACATTTTGTAATTTGATATCTTTAGTCGTATCCGCAATAAAACCGGCAGCAGAAGTAGAGAAATAATTCATTCCTTCTACTGCTATAATACCTTTCTTGAGATTATCTACGCTTATCAGACTACCTACATTCTTTAAAGAAGAGACATAACGTTGCAAATTTTCTTTCTCATGAGGAAAATGTTCGCTTAACCTTTCAACAAAACGCGAATGATTCATAGCAAATTCATATTTGCCTCCCTTATAGTAGATTTGGTCAAAAGCATCTTCATCCAACCTCGAAATATTTAATTTATCCATAATACCAAAATACTTAAAGTATTGGTGCATAATCTGCCCCTCATCCAAACTTCCAATATAATGAATACCTGTATCGAGCAAATGCCCTTTTCGGCTATAAGTCTGAAAACATCCACCAAACAGTTCGTTTTTCTCTAACACACACACATTGTACCCTTCTTTACTAAGAATTTCAGCACACTCAAGTCCTCCTAAACCACTTCCAGCAATAATTATATCGTATTTGCTCATAATCAACTTCGTTTTCTGAATATATAGATCATATTGGACGTATATTTATCATTCTTAATGATTTGAAAATCCATCTTGCACTCCTTTCCAATTTGTATCATCCGTTCTTCGGAGATAAAACATAGTTTTTCTGCCGTCTTATTAAACTCTATAATTTTTGTAGAGAACAACTCCGTTAGTTGGGTTAATCTATGCTTTTGAACATCAGATGTATTTCCGTCACGAACAATTATCATCCCGTTATTATGAAGCAATCCAGCACACTTTTTTAATAAGGCTTCCTGATTCTCTTCATTCATATAATGAAGCATATCATTTAATATAAAGACATCACTTTCGGGTAATTGATAGTTTATAGCATCTGCACAGATAAACCGGATGCGTTCATTCCGTGCCCAACCATGTTGGGCTACCGCAATCTTATCTTCATCATAGTCTATCCCTAAAATATGTCTTTCTCCTGAAAGCATTGATAACATATAGCATAATGGTCCGAGCCCACAACCAATATCAACAATCTGTCCCTTTGTGGGAACAAGGTCATTAAACAAACGGTAGTTCTTTTCCATCCTGACTTTGATACGTATGTACCATTCTTCTACAGGACCTTTATAAATATAGTTTTGTATCAACGAATTATATAAATAAGGATTCCCGGGCACATTATATTCCTTTAGTACCACTGCATATTCATTTTTCATATAAGCAGAAATACGTTTGGCTCGTTCTTGATAGGTTTTACCAAACAATTCATTATCATAAGAAATACGGGAAAGAATTTTCGTAACAGCAATTCCACTACGTATATTAAACGGTTGTGCTTTTGCTATCACCTTTCCATTGCCATACAAAACAATAGGAATAATATCCAATTGTAACATCTCAGCCAGATAAAATCCTCCTTTATGAAAACGTTTTATCTTCTCATCATACGCTCTTGTTCCTTCTGGAAAAACGGCTATCGAGTAACCTTCCTGTACCTTCTTTTTCATTACGTCCACATTGCGTTCGTATCCTTCTCCAACATAATAGAAATCGACAAAGCGGATAATCGCACCAAAAAATGGTGAGTTCCACACCCAGCTATTGGTGAACATAACAATCTTTGGAGAAAGTGACAAAAGCACTAATATATCAATATAAGATTGATGATTAGCCACTAAAACAGAAGGCTTTTTGAAGTCCTCAGTAGATACATTAATTCTCTTCTTCTTTACAAAAAATGAGAGTAAAAGGATGCAACGACAAGTGTGCATAATCAAATAACCTATAAAAGACTTCTTTGATGACTTTTTTATCGGGATGAAGTATAGAATAGATATAAGAATACGAAGGATGACACATCCTAGTAAAAACAGAAGAAAAAAGAGGGAGGTTCTTATTAAGCCAAAAAGTGTATATGGAGGCAATCCTTTAGATGTAGGTGCAACGATTAAAAGATGGAAAATTAAAGGTTGAATGGTGTAAGCAACCAGCACCACAACCAGCATACCAATAATTGAAATAAACGAAATGGACTGAAGAGCCGGATGCTGGGCAAAAATCAATGCTCCCATTCCCACCACAGTGGTAAAGGCTGAAAAGAAAATTGCGGTTTTATGTGAATTCAGCATCTTTTGTCCGGTTCGGTATTTACTCTGCAGGCCATCCATAATAAAAATGCTAAAGTCATCTCCAATGCCAAAAATGAAAGTTGAAAGAATAATATTGATAATATTAAATTGGATACCCAATATGCCCATAAGTCCTAAAATTATCACCCAACTGATTAGCATAGGCAGAAAACTAATCAACGTCAGTTCTATTCGTCCATACGAAATTAAGAGAGCAAAGAATATAAGAAATGAAGAAATGTACAAAATCAAATAGAAATCATTATTTACCGCAGATACCCATTTATTAGCAAAATAGGCCCGGTCAAATATCACAAGATTGTTATCACTTTTAAAACTCTTATAAACAGCAGCCTTTGCTGTCTCGCTTAATCTCACCTGAGTGACCAACATAGTTATAGAATCCGAAACAACCTGCCAATCATTTAGCTGTTTACCTAATGAACCTTTTTCTGATAAAAAGTCGTAGTGTGTAAAGGACTTATCCATCCAGCAATAGAAATTATCAAAAGCCGTATCTTTAAAATGATAACGTGCTGTTTCAGTCTGAATAGCCGCTTTGATGAATACTTTCTTCTGGGGTGTCCAGTAAGTATTCCATTTATCTAAACGTTGTTGCTGTTCATTTTGTGGAATTATAAAAAGTTCAGCCGATGCATAGTCAGTTATCACTCCCTTACCTTTAAGAAGAGACAGTTGTTTGTTGGTCTTGGTGTACGATTTTAAAGCCTCATTCATATCTTTACCCACACTCACAAACAACACTGTTTTCTCTTTTTTATCAAAAAGGTTCATTAGTTTATCTTCTGACTGTTTAAGATGTTTGGGTTCATAGTTTAGGCTCATCATATTATCGTTAAAGGTTACCTTTTGTGAGGTAAACAGACAGATAAGCGTAAGAATTAGAATCCCTGCAATCAGCCATTTGTTCTTTTCGAAAGAGTACGCATTAATCTTCTCTATAAAACGAAGCACTCTTCCCTGCTCCACATCAACTTGTCCTTTCAAGAAATGAGGCAGATAGATTAAGCAGAAAAGCGTTGTTCCTACTAACGTTAAAGAAGCAAACAGCCCAAAGTCCCGCAACAGTTCCGAACTAGTAAACATCAACCCAAAGAAAGCGCCAATTGTGGTAAAACTTCCCACAGTTAATGGGTAAGCTAATTCTTTAATGAGTTGTTGTACGGAAGATACATGGTTTTGATGAGCTAACATGTGAATTGAATAGCTCAATGCAATACCAAAGACTACCGAGCCTGTTCCTACTGCAATAGCAGATATATTTTCTTTCAAGAAATAAATTAGGAATAAAGAAAATAGCCCTCCAAAAAGTACAGGGGCTATAATAAGGGGGATTGTTCTCTTCCTCTTAAAAACCAACGACATAAATCCAATGATAATAACTAGAGCTATAGTCAGCGTTATCATCGTATCTTTCTTTATTTGCCTGGCATTGTACACTCCCACGGAAGGACCTCCAAAATATTCCGCTTTGATAGATGGATTCTTCTGATTTAAGTTCGATAGTTCTTCTTCAATAACTTTTATTAGCTTATCATTCTCACCCGTACTGCCTGTACTAAATATCGGAGTGATAAATAACAAGAGTGTAGAGCCGTCTTTGGAGAATATATATCCGTTCTCAATGTTGTAGTTTGCTTCAAGTTGGAAGTTTTGAAGGCGCTTCAAGGTACCATTTGCAAGTCCCAAAGGGTCTCTCATAATGTAATTCTTCAACGCAATTCCTGTTGGCGATAGAATTGTGGAATAGTTTTTTTCCATCGTCTTTTCTATGCTTTCTTTGTTCAGTAAAGAATCAAAGTGCTGATAATCTCGTTCAGTGAGAAACAAAGGAAGATTATCGTAGACAAAATCACTTATCCCTCCAACCATCTTTTCATCGATATGAGAGAAGATGTCCTTGATATGTGTTTTCCCAACTCTTGCTGTGATGTCTTTCTCAAATTGATTGCTCTGTTCAACTAATGCCTCTTTGTCAAGCATTGATTTTTTACTAGAAGCGGAGAACATGACGATAATCTTGTCTTTTACCTTTAGGTTCTTAAAAACCTTTGTGGAGTTCTGCATTCCTTTTGTATCAGGGAAAAAGCTAGTCACATTCTCTTCAAACTTCACTTTGGTTGCAAAGAAAGTCATAACGCACACACATGCCACAAGAGACAAATAGAGCTGTATTTTATGTTGCTGAAAATAATTATATAAATTGATAAAAAACTTCGTCATAATATATTCTTAATAAAAATCGATCTATATTGTCTTCTTTCTAAATATTGATAGCAGACTAAATGTTACAGTTCCAACTACTAAGCTACACAAAAAAGCTAGTATAATACTTCCCACAACATATTGTTCTAATACATTCTTCATATTCTCTAAAGATACATTTGAAAAATTAAGGTCCGGCACACGATTCATCGCCTTACAGCCAATATAATAACTCCCGTATAGTAAGAAAGGAATTACCGGGGGCAAACTTATATTCGCTGCAATAATAGAAATCGTTTTATTCAATTTAAGAAGAGATGATAAGAAAAGCGTAAGCAACATCTGATAGCCCCATACGGGAATAATGCCCATAAATATACCTAGCATAACGGCTTGAGTTATTTTACTATTGGATGCTTTAGAATTAAAAATGCACTCCTTCAAGAACCGATTGATATTATTTATCGATAACTTCTTGCAGAAACGTTTAGGCACTATCCACAAAAAAGTGATAAGCACAAGTATTGTATTTAATATGCTGATACGAAAGAAGTCCCAAAAAGGACGAAAATGAGAAACTCTCTCTTCTGCGGGGGGATAATATACATGAACGGGGATATTCTTCACACACACATCATTCCAGGCAGCAAAAACAATAGCTTCCAGCTCGAACTCGTATTTTGCAGTATAGAATTTCATTGAGCCCAACTTATGCAGTGGATACAACCGATAGCCCGACTGAGTATCTGTCAATTTCAAACCAGTCTCCAAGGTGAACCAGAAGTTCGAGAATTTATTGGCAAAAGTATTCTTCCCTGGCATGTTGTCAGAAGTCAAGTTGCGAGCTCCAACAATTAAAGAATCGGGTGTTTGCTCTATCTCTATGATAAAAGCCGGTATGTCGGATGCAAAATGCTGTCCATCGGAATCAATCGTGATTGCATAACGAAAGCCCATCTTCTTAGCCATACACAATCCATCATTCAAGGCTCTTCCTTTACCTGCATTTTTAGTATGAGTGATCACATTTATCTCTGTAAAACCAGAGAGTATCTGCGCGGTATTGTCTGTAGAGCCATCATTGATTACAATTATTTCTTTTGAATATAGTTTTACCTCTTCTATAACTGCACTTAGCGTCTTTGCATTGTTATACGTAGGCACTAAAACAACCACACCAAGATGTTGAAGTTTCTCTTTCCAAAAACAGTTTTCTTTGCTTTCCATATTACTTATTTAGCAATGTTGCTTTTAGCTTCACAAATTTGATTCCTTCATACTCACCCTCTGCGTGCAACTGTATATTTCCATTTTCCAATTCTTTCGTGCACAAGGTTAATTCCAAACAACTATTCGCAGTTGGATTGATTGCAGAGAGAAACTTGCAAGAAGAAATGTATTCATATTGCATTTCTTTCCCTAGAATCTCTGCCGTGCATTCTTTGATAATTTGTATAATACATACTCCCGGAACAATTGGATGTTCAGGAAAATGTCCTTTATATAAAGGATGTTTTGCCATTAGTTCTAATGATACATGCCATTCAGTAACTCTGGAAGAGACCTTATTAACTTTATAAAAATTAGTCAGTAACATTCATTTCAGTGCTTTCGTTCAACTTATCTAATTTAATTTCAATCCGTATCCAAGGATGCCTTATGCTTATGCATTCAGCTTGTTGTCCTGTAAACCCGGATAATTCAATGATTGATTTTGAGAATCCACAGCCTTTTGTTCTCTTTTCAAAATCTTCTCTCTTTTTCTTTACTTTAAAGGTATTTTGAGGAAGAAAAATGGACGTAAAGTCAGCCTCTAACAGACTCACAATCTTCTTTTTTCGCATAGGTTCTATGCAACTATTTACCTTTAAGGAATCACCTTGAAGAGATAAATCAAAAAGACTGAGTCCAAAATAGGTAGAAGAGATGATCCGAATCTCTTTATCAGCAATTTTTCTCACCATTAGTATTCCACTAAAATGGTGCTTCATAAAGTCCATCTGAATATTATACTTCTGAATAGTAGTATCCACATTCACAATGGGTGGCAAAAAAACCATTTTCTGTCCAATATTGGGAGAACAAGAAATTAGCACAAGTACAATCAGTGCAAAACTAGCGTACCGAAAACTTCGTATCATCTTTCAATGAATTAAATTTCTTGTTGTAGAATGTGTATTCTGTATAGTTTTCAGCAGTTTCAAACAACCGCAGTTTATGTACCGACATTTCTTTTTTATCAAGATAGATTTGCATACTGCTTATATATGCCTGAACAGCCTTACTGGTTGGCTTAATTTTCACCAAATAGAAGTTGGCATCTTCAAAATATTCCTGATGAGAATTAGACGCCATTTGTGATAAATCTCCTACCATACAAGCAGTGAGAATTCCTTGCATTTCCTTCATCATCTTGTTGGCAGTCAAATTCATAACATTTTTCTTCCCATCAGACACAATCTTCAGTTTACCGCCATTTATCACAATCAGATAATTCATAGGATGAGCATAATTCATACAAATCATGTTGCTTTTTTTATAATAGAACTTTCCTTTTGATGTTACCTTGGAATCAAAAACATCTAAATATTTCACTTGTGTAAAATCGCTCTCAATTGATTGAATGGTTTTAGCTTCCTGAAATAATCTCTTTTCAAACTCTTGAGCAGAATTCATCTTCTTCATTTGTGCCTGTGCAGGTAATACAAACAAAAAGAACATTAATAAATAAACGGTTAATTCCTTCATTTCTTTCTTATTTTTATCACATTAAATCTAGCCTCTTTATCTTGTACCCTTCATCTGCCAAAAGGTCTAATATCATCTTTAATAGTAGTTCGCTTTGTGGCAATGTATCGTGCAACAAAATGATTGCCCCCGGATGCAATTGTCTTTGGATGCGCTGCAACACTTTCTCTGAAGAAGATTGCTGAGTATCCAACGAACGAATACTCCATCCTATAACTGTAAATCCCATTTTTTTTACCACACTTCCTATCGTTGGATTTGTCACTCCAAACGGCGGACGAAAAAGGGTTATCTTTTCTTGCGTTACCTTCTCTAATTTCTGCTGGCACAATCTAAGGTCATTATTCATTCTCCGTTTTCCATAAAAAGGAAACCAATTCGTGTGGGAATAAGAATGATTACCTATCAAGTGACCTTCAAAGGCTATCCTTTGAATAAGTTCTTCGTTATTTTCTATTTTGTTTCCTATACAAAAAAAACAGGCTTGTACTTCATATTCCTGCAATACATCCAATATCTTGGGAGTCTGCACAGTATCCGGTCCATCATCAAACGTAATTGCCACCACTCTTTCTAAAGTTTCTTTTTCACAAAAAGCTCTTACATAAATATTTGATTTTATACTGTAAGAAGCATAAAACATAAATACCAGGAACAACAGTATAACAATCAAATATATCATATATCTTTACTTATTAAGATCAATGAATGGTTAATATTGTTATAATGATTATATATCAAAACATTCTTTATCATTCCATCTTCGTTCAACATCTTCGTTGCCTTCCAGACAGCAAAAGCAGACGCTGTTTGATACTCACCGCAAGTATTTTTAAATGTACTGTAAAAAGCGTTAGGAAAGAGTCGGTTTTCTATATTCACATAGATTACATCCTGTCTTTGATGCCCGTTCTTTCCTGTCATCAGGCAATCCACATCTTCTTTATTCAAACCATAAAACGCTAGAAACTCGTTAATTTTTTTTTCGAGAAGTTCTTCGGAACCTAGAGTCATAAATATCTCAACTCCTTTTAGCTGAGGATTATTCTCATCCGATTCATTTCCTATGACAAAGAACTGTGCACCTTCTCCAGTCTTAACTCCCTTAAGTAATCCCATTCGTTTCATGATAAGATGGCTTGTTTCGTTTATCTCTTCCATCGCTCCAACCAACACATGTTCGTCACCTTCATTGATTCGCATCATTGCATCAATCAAAGCTGTCTCAAAACTGAATCCTCTGTGGGTATAAGTCACATTGTAGGCATGAATCTGACAAAGTAATGCTATCTGTCCGCCAATGGTGTTTGGCGTTGATTGAATAAATGGCGTGGGATTCAACATTCTCTCTTCATTATCAATCAGAGCATTCATGAATTTTTCGGTATCAGAAAGACAACCTAAACCTGTAGCAGTGATTACAGCATCAATTTGTGACGAAGAATAATGTTTCATACTTTCCAAAGCACAAGCCACTCCCATCTTTATAATACGACTCATCCGCCTTCTTAACCCCGCATTGGTGATAATCATCTTATAGTCGGGCTCACAAGCATGCACTAGCGAACAGCCTTCATTTTCTTCAGGATGTATAGAAGCAACACTATTGATATAACATTTTTGCATCATATATCCTCCACTGATGAAAATAACAACGATGAATTATTCCCTCCAAAACCAAATGAATTAGATAAAACGTGCCTTATCTTTAACCCTTCCTGAAAGCGTGTAACAGGTATTAAACCTGTTTCTTCAATGGGATGAACAAAGTTCAAATTGGGATAAACAATTCCTTTGTATACAGAAAGAGCTGAGTAAGCAGCTTCAATACCTTCTGAAGCTCCAAGGGTATGACCAATAAATGCTTTCACTGAGCTTAATAGTGGAACCCGTTCACCAAATATCCGTTTGATTGCTTTACTCTCCGACAAATCATTAGTTGGAGTTCCAGTGCCGTGTAAATTGATATAGTCAATCGATTCCTCTGGCACTCCGCTTTGCAGGATAGCTTTGTTCATAGACATATATGCACCCAATCCTTCGGGAGAAGAACCTGTTTGGTGATACGCTTCGTTTATATTGGCATAACCAGACAATTCACAATAGGGTTGTTGGGTTATCGTTTTTTGAGACTGTAAAACCAGATAACCTGCACCTTCTCCTAAATTTAAACCAGCACGAGAATTGTCCAACGGACGACAGTGTTCTTTATCCAAAATCATCAGAGAATTAAAGCCATTCAATGTGAATTTACACAACGCATCTGTCCCACCCACAATAACAGCATCCAGATGGTCATTTTTTATCAGACGTGCACCCAGCATAATTGCATTGGCAGCAGAAGAGCAAGCTGTGCTAACAGTCGTCACAAAACCTTGTATCCCCAAATAAGAGGCAATCCGTTCTGTGCTGTCTCCACAATCATGTGAAGCAATTTCCCTAAGTCGTCCCTTTGCATTGTTTTCCTTAAACTGAATAAAGAAGTTCTCGCTTAAATCCATCCCTCCAACCGAAGTAGAAGATATAAATCCAACTCTGCAAGAAGATGTGTCTAACTGAGAATCGTTCAATGCCTCTTTGGCTGCCAGCATACCCAGCAATGCTGTGCGAGAGTATGTCTTATTGGATTGAAGAGCTAAATTCTTTTTAATTTCCTCATTCGTAAATTTAACTTCAGATACAGGTACAGATAGCTCTGTTGGAAAAAGTGTAACCTTCCCCATTCCGTGCTTCATATGCCGAAAAGCTTCTATATTTTCTTCAACACCTAGCCCAATACCCGAAACTACACCTATCCCAGTTACAAAAATTCGCATTATTTCTGATTTGCCTTAATATAAGCAGCCAGTGTTGATACAGAGTAAAATATCTCTTTTCCTTCACTCGGATTTGCCATCTTTATGCCATAATTTCTCTCCAGGATTAATATTATTTCCAATGCATCAATAGAATCTAATCCAAATCCTTCGTTTCCAAACAAAGGTGCATTTTCGTCTATATCCTGGGGAGTTATCTCTTCTAGGTTTAACTCTTCAATTAATTCTTTTTTTAGTTTTTCTATTAGTTGTTCCATTTTTATTGCTTTTCTATAATTTTAAATTCTGCTTTATATTGATTACCAAATAACTCACACCAGCCTACGATACAAGCTTTCAAATTTCCTTTTTGCATTACAATTTTTGCATACTCTTCCATTTCATCGGGATTATACTCTTTGCTTACAAAAAAGGTATTTTCTCCTTGTATTTTATAACGGATACAAATTTCTCCCAATACTAAGTTGGGCAAAGTATAAACAAAGATAGCCGGACTGGCAGCTGCATCTCCTTCCTTATCTATTATCAACTGATGTTTAATGTCTGTATGAAGAGAAGAGCTGGAGTTACCAAGAATAATCCCTATCTCCGTTGGAGAATAAGAAGGTTTCTCTTTTAACAGGTATGCCGTTGCAACATATCCTATTTTACACATATCATCCATCTTATAAAACTTTTGATTATTCTCCCCCAGATTCTTATAAGCTTCACGTATAAACAAGTTGAACTCTTTGTTCTCAGAGCTAAACTTTATTTGATCATCAACTTTTATCTGACTATTTTCAATCGATACTTTTGTCGGTACATTTATTAAAAAACCTTCCTTATCAATCGGTTTCTGAGCGTTGGCCGGCAACGATAAAACAATCGCAGCGTTACATCCGGCAAAACCTGAAGCAGTCTTTATACACGATTTCATCGACATCTTTTTATGTTTCTCCTGCACAATCAGAGGCATAGGAACGCCTGATTCCCGATAGCCTAAGGTTCCGAATAAAATTCCCTCTTTAAGCTCGTGAATGCAAATGATTGATTCAATCACTCCGGATGCTCCCATTGTATGACCAAAAAAAGATTTCATACTGTTAACAGGAACATGTTGCAATTGGGCCAGATGAATAGCTTTTGATTCCATTTCATCATTATAAACAGTTGCCGTTCCATGTGCATTCACAAAGCTAATATCACCGGCTTTCATATTTGCCTCTTCCATCGCTTGACAGATGGCATAATATAGTCCATCACCGGTACGTGATGGACCAGAAATATGATTGGCGTCGTTACTAACTGCACCACCCGTTAAAAGAACCGCATTATCAGGTTTTTCTACAGTAAGAAGAATGCTTCCGCAAGCTTCTCCTAAATTCAACCCATCCCGATGCAAATCATATGGACAACAAACTTTCTCGCTTACTGCCCGAAAGGATAAAAAACCGCTAGTAATAAAGTGGGAAAGAATATCTCCTCCAGCCACAATAACCTTCTTATATATTCCTTTTTCTATCAATCTCTTGGCGACAATCAATGCAGAAACACCCGATATACAGGCATTTGAAACCACCGTAACTCTATTTTCCAAATGAAAGTAATTAGCAATTCTGTCCGTCATATCCCATAAGAAAACTTTATTGTCTACTTTATCAACGTATTTTTGGAGCACGTCAATATTACCTTTTGTTGTAGAGATAACGAGCCCACAATCTACCTCATCAGGATTAACAGTAGAATGAGAAAGCATCTCTTTTATGGATAAAATAAACAATTGTTCCATATGAGTATACTCCTCCAAATGATGTTGTTTCACTAGATTTTCCAATCTGGCCGAATCAATTGCAGCGGCACAAATAGATTGATCAGCTATTCGTCTATCACTGTTTACACGAATGCCACTTTGATAGGCTAGTATGGCATCTATATTTTCTTGCGTAGTAAACCCCAAAGAACTAATAATATTATCTGAGGAGATATAGACATTCAAATTATTCTCCATTTCCTTTTCCACTCTATATAAAATTCAGGATTAAGTAATTCAAGTTCCTTGTTCAGATTCAGAAAAACCTGGGTGGAACTTCCTGTAGCTACTACTGTTTGGTCTGTTGCCCGGTAAATTGTATATTCAAAGAGTATCTTCGCAGCATCACAATTTATATACCTTGTTTCTATAATTGCCTCTTCACCAAAAGATAAAGATTGCTTAAACTGACAGGTCAAATCAACAATGGGTACCATATATCCCTGACTATAAATATCCATATAGCCAAGATTGTAATGCTTACCAAAAGACTCTCTGCCATCCTCAAAATAACGAACATACTCTCCATGCCACACTATCTGCATAGAATCTATTTCACTAAAACGCACTCTTAATGAGGTACGATCAATCAATGCTGCGCAATTCTTATTTTGTTTCTTTGCCATCTTTATTTAGAAATATTTTCATCCTACACGTTGCTATTGTGCAGTCGGCTACCTTAACACAAGCTTCAATCAGCGTAATATCGGCCACCTCTTGTATCACTGCTATTTCAGCCTCCAATTCTGCACCTATTGAAGGTAGATTATATATTTTCATCTTATCTACTGAGCCAATAAAGCCTAATAGGACCGGTTCCTTTTTTTGAATATAAATATAGCCAATACGAGCTGCTGCCGATTGAGCAATAAATTCAATGATGCCTGCTTCCTGAAAATTTCCATCCTGACAAAAGATATTATCTGAGGTAACTGTTAATCCGGAATAAGAACTATTGCCGGCCACCCCATAGAACTTATCTACCATCACAATTGGTGGACGTTGAGGTATCAGTACGTGTATTTCAACTCCTTGAGCAATAATTTCTCTTTTCATCTTAACTTACATTGCATAATACTATGCCCTAATCCCAAACCATCATAAATTGTTTCTATCTCTAACCCTGCCTCTGTTACGCAACGTGCCATATCATCGGAATGATACATCTTACTGTTGCCATTTGCCAATGCAGAAAAATAGATACTTGTCTGTGCAAGACAATAAGCTGCAGTTTCAAATTTTTGACGATTCCAAAATGTTTCCATAATATAAAGCCGGGAATGAATACCCATTGAAACCGCTGCTCTGGTAAGAATGCTTATCACCTCTTCTTCTGAAAAACAATCAAGGAACTGGCTCATCCAAATAGCATCAAATCCTTTGGGAAAAGGAACCTCTTTATCTAAAAGATTGACTCCATATCCATGAATACGGTCTGCTCCCACTTTGTCGGCTACCTGCATTTTCATTAAATCCAACTGCTGTGGTAAATCCATGATTGTCACTTCTACTGTTTCATTGTATCCAACACATTGCAAAGCCCAGCGCCCGGTATTTCCACCCACATCTAATAGTGTTTTTAAATTGTTAGCAAAAACAATATTCAATGCTTGTTCAAAAGAACCATCTGAATAGAAATGATCAAAACCAAACCAGCTTTTCTGAACTTGTTCAGGCAAACTTGACAGACCTTCATAAATGGTTGGCCACTCCCCAAAAACTTTCAGCCCTTCGGGTTTTCCGTTAAGGAGAGCCTCTTCCAAGTGAAATAATCCAAGATAATTCACATCCTGATTAAATTCCATATTTACGCGTGCCATCCGGTCATTTAATAAAAACCAACCCGCCTTAGCTAATTTATAATGCTCGTCACTAATTAATACCGTTCCAATGGTCAATGACGATTCCATTAACACTTGTGCAGCATAACGTGAAAGTCCACTCATTTCTGCTATTTCATTTAAGGTAAGTCCGTTACGTTCATCAGACAGTAAATGGAAAATTCCAAATTTCAACATTAATCGAGAAACCTGAAATACTACAGGAGCAAATGCGATTTCCTGAGCCAATCGCTGTGCATCTGGAGCCGATAGTTGTTCTTTAGAATACTTTTTTTCTAATAATGGGAATATGTTCATAGCATTATATTTTGAATCAAACTACATTATTCATCACGATTCCGGTTCTTCCCAAAATCGATAATAATTAAACCATTGTTCGGGATACTGCTTCAAAAGCTTTTCAAGATTTGAAGCGTACTGCTCCAACAACACTTGCTCTGGTTTTTTATTCTTATTCCTAATAATCTTGTCTACCATTGCAAAATGGAAATGATAAGTCCTGCCAGGTTCTCTCATGGCAAAATAAAACACCACAGGAACCTTCATTCTTGATGCAAGAATAAATGGTCCGGCAGGAAAAGAAGCCATTTCTCCCATAAAGGAACAGGTAAGCAATTTGTCTTTATTCACATACCTGTCTCCTTGAAAACAGACATACTCTTTTTTATTTAACGCATCCGTCATCTTGAATACATGCGTTAAATCATCCTCGTTTACCGGGATTATTTTATATTTTGCTGCCGTGCCATTCTTTTTTAAAATTTCTTTTATCTTTTGATGCTCTGCATCATACATAAGAATGTTGATCTTCTTTTCATACTTATCAAAAAAAGGAGCACCTATTTCCCAATTACCCACATGCGCCCCAATCATCACCACTCCCTGATCACCATTCAGCACATCCAGAAATTCCTGATAACAATCAAACTTAAAATGATATTTATCAACCATTCCATTTCCAATAGCTACCTTATCAATTAACACCTGTCCCAAACGGTAATAGTTGCAAAACAACAGTTTTACCGATTGCGCTCTGTTATAATTCAATATTTTACGGGCATATATCCAGGTACTCGCTGTTGCTTTGGGAGCAAAAGGGATAAAATAAAGAACTATTAAACGCAAAAAAGCATATGAAGAGGTTATTCCCAAATACTTAATCAAGTAAATAAAAAACAAATATCCCCATTCACCTCCTCTTGTTTTACCGTTCCAAATTGGCATTACTTCTTTTCTTGCATTCGTGTTATTACCAGGTTATAAAAGTCTTGAAACGTTTTTACCCCAACAAAATCATGTCCTGTTATATTAAAACCAAAATTCTGCTCCACCAATACAACCATATCTACCAAGTCTAAACTATCTAATTCCAGGGTCTGCATCAAAGGCGCCTCTGATTGGATAACATCAATATCAACTTCAAATTCTTCAGCTAAAGTTACTCTAATCTTCTCAATAATTTCTTGATCAGTCATCAATTTTTCTAATTTATTTATTATATAATTTATTTTTCAATAGTTATTCCTTAAACTTACGCACAATCAATGTAGAATTTGTTCCTCCAAAGCCAAATGAATTTGATAAAAAGGTATCAAATTCTGTATCGATGCGTTTAGCCGGAATATTTAGTAAACAAGAAGCCTCATCGGGTTCTTCAAAGTTTAAGTTAGGAGCAATGAAGTTATTGTTCATCATCAGGATAGAATAAATAAGTTCACTGGCACCAGCCATCCACATTTCATGTCCTGTCATCGACTTGGTAGATGATACAAATGGAGTGTGACCTTCAAAGACTTCAGCAATAGCTTTTGCCTCATTCAAATCGCCTACAGGAGTAGAGGTTGCATGAGCATTGATGTATTTTATCTCTTCCAGACCTATTCCTGCATTTTTTATCGCCATACGAAGTGATCTTGCTGGTCCGTCCACATTGGGAACAGAGATATGATCACCGTTCGATGAAAATCCATACCCTACTACCTCAGCCAGGATAGGAGCTCCTCTTTTTAATGCCGATTCGTAACTTTCAAGTACCAAACTTGCCCCACCACCACTGGGAATTAGTCCGTCACGTCTCTTATCGAAAGGTTTAGAAGCTTTGTGCGGCTCTGCTTCTTGAGTAGAGAAAGCACTGAGCCCGTCAAAACTACCTACAGAAAAAGGATTTACCTCTTGTGCTCCACCACACAAGATACAATCTTGCTGTCCGGATTTAATAAGTAAATATCCCATTCCAACAGCATGAGAGCCACTGGCACAAGCTCCAGAAATGGTAAAGTTGATTCCTCGCAGCTTAAAAATAACAGATAAATTCATCGTCACGGTAGAATTCATGGATTGAAAAATAGACCCCGAACCCACCAGAGCAGTATTCCTTTTCTCTCTGATTATATCTATTGCATTAATTACGGGAACAGCGCTGCTGTCATTGCCATATAATACACCCACTTCATGTTCTTCTAAAAAAGATTTGTCAATGCCAGCATTCCTAAATGCTTCTGATGTAGCCATAAAAGCATACTCACCCTGTTCGGGAAGGCACAAACGTTGTCGTCTATCCAATAATTTCTTCAATTCAGGACGTTCCAAGATTCCTGTAAGTGCAGAAAAATATCCTAATTCTTTTCTTACCGGATCAAAGCCAATACCAGACTTCCCATTATATAATGAGTCTTTTACTTCTTCTAGATTTTTACCTATGCACGAGTAGATTCCCATACCCGTTATTACAACTCTTCTCATTCTACTGTTTATTTAGGTATATAAGCCTCCATTGATAGAGATAACTTCTCCTGTTATATAAGATGCTTGTTTAGAAACCAGGAATCCAACTAAATCGGCTACTTCTTCAGGCTTTCCAAAACGTCCTACAGGGATCATTTTCTTCAATTCGGCTTCGTCAAGTCCTTGTGTCATATCAGTACTAATAAATCCGGGTGCAACAGCATTTACTGTCACGTTCTTCTTTGCGACCTCTTGAGCAAGAGCTTTTGTAGCAGCAATTACTCCCCCTTTTGCAGCAGAATAATTTACCTGACCTGGTAATCCTTTAATTCCTGAAAGAGAGACAATGTTAACTATACGACCATATTTCTTCACTAGCATATTCTTCAACAACTGCTGTGTTACATGGAAAAAGCCATTCAGCCCGATATTTAAAACAGCGTTCCATTCATTCTCGGGCATCCACAACATTAAATTATCTTTTCGAATGCCGGCATTATTTATCAGTACCTCAATATATTCTCCCTTGTGCTGTTCCAGCCAATGTTCTAAAGCGTTTTTTACCTCTTCTGCATTGGCTACATCAAACTGCATCAGCTCACCATCCGAGCCCAACTGACGTACTTTTTCCAATGTATGTTTCGCTTCCGCTTTGTTCGATTGGTAGTTTATCAGAATAAAATAGCCTTTTTCTGCAAGTTTTAAACAGATAGATCTGCCAATACCCCGGCTTCCTCCTGTGACTAACGCATATTTCATAACTTAATTAAATTCTTTTTTTAAATACTTTATCATCTCTTCAATTTCCTTGTATTTAGGAGTATCCTCTTTAAATACCGGGAAGAATTCACGAATCTCATTATATACGGCAATCGTACGCTTTGACAGTTGTGACTGAATACTTAAACAATCTACTGCTTGCACAATTGTCATAAATAAAATTGCCATTACCTGATAAGAGTTCTCTATAACCGTCTTGGCAAGTAAAGCGGAGTTAGTACCCATACTTACAATATCCTGGTTGTCATTATTATTGGGAATACTATGCACATACATCGGGTTAGACAAGGTCTGGCATTCTGCAGTAGTAGAAGTTGCGGTAAACTGTGAAGCTTGTAAGCCATAGTTCAATCCCAATACCCCCAAGTTAACAAATGGAGGAAGAATACCATTGATTTTATCATGAAGAAGATAGTTAAGCTGACGTTCGCTTAACATGGTCAACTTAGTAATAGCTATCTTCAACTTATCCATTTCGAAAGAAACATAATCACCATGAAAATTTCCACCATGATAAATACTCTGTGTCTCCGGATCTACTATTGGATTATCGCAAGCTGAGTTTATCTCATTTATCAACACCTCTTCCGCATTCACCAGTTCATCATAAATTGGTCCAAGTATTTGGGGCACACAGCGTAATGAATAATAAGGTTGAACCTTGTGTTCAAAAATCTTTTCCGTATGGTTTTTATTATATAATTCGGTTTCCCTTTTACGCACACAAGTACTGCCATTCACCCACTCTCTCATCAGTCTGGCTATTTCTTGTTGTCCTTTGTGATGTTTAGCCTCGTTAAGAGGTTTTGACATAAAGTCATCATACGAAGAGGCTATTTCGTTCATCATCACCGAAGCAACCACCGACCAATGAAGTAGCTTCTTAGCATAAATTAAGTTGACTAGTCCAATACCAGTCATTACCGATGTGCCATTAGTAATTGATAATCCTTCACGAATATGCATAGAGAAAGGCTTCAATGACGTTTCTCGCATCACATCACTTGTTTTACGTTTCTCTCCTTTGTAAAACACCTCTCCTTCGCCAATCAAAGTCAATGAAATGTGGGCCAACTGAACTAAATCACCACTTGCGCCCACGCTTCCATGCTCGGGAACATAAGGACAGATGTCTCGATTTATAAATTCTAGGAGCAGATGGATAAGTTCTGGATGTACACCCGACTTCCCTTGTAAAAAAGTATAAAGACGAGCTATCATTGCTGCCTTTACATAGCGTTCGGGAAGAGGATTCCCTGCTCCTGTAGAGTGACTGCGAATAATGTTATATTGTAATTCAGTCAGTGATTTATCTTCAATACGGTATTGAGCCATCGGACCAAAACCTGTATTTATTCCATAGATAATTTTATTTGAAGAAAATTCTTTTAAAAAATCAAAACTTTTCTGCACTTTATCTATTAGTTCCTCAGAAATAGATATTTTCTCATTTTTGAACAATACTGTGTAAAAAAAATCTAAGTCGAGTGCTTCCTCTACGTATTTCATTGTATTTATTATTGCCTATTATTGATCTATTTGCAAAAGTATGAATTATATTTTAAATTACAATCTTTACAAAGTTGTTTTTATCTATTTGCTATTGCAAGATACAAACATTTAGACCAGAAATACTTTAAATTGTTACAACCTTTATAGACACCTTTATCAGGCTGAAAAACTTATAATAAGAAGGAAATATCAGAATAGTTATTTACCGATATTCTTCAGCTGACTTTCAATTTCCTTCAGCAGTCCGGCAAATTCCTCTTCATTATATAAGCGAGTGAGTTTCACAATCTTGCCATCCCTATCAATAAGCACATTACGAGTAATTCCGGCTTGGCGATCAGCATATTTCGCAAAGATATCAGCTCCGGGATCCAATCCCATCGGATAAGTAATTTTTGTTTGTGCGGCAAATTCAAGCACTTTATTCAATGGCTCATCTCTGTCGATACCAATCAACACAAATGCACCATTATCTTTATGCTTCTGCCAGATATCCCTTTCAATAAAAGGCATTTCCTTGCGGCAAACACCACACCAGCTGGCTGTAAACTGTAGCATCACCACCTTACCTCTAAGTTGTGACAACTTAACTTTCTTACCATCCGTAAGTTTCAGTTCAAAATCGGGTGCTTTATCACCCTCCTTTACAATATATCCCCTCTCGTCGGCAGCAACCTTCTTTTCAATCGCTTCTTTCTTTTGCTGAGCACTTACCTGAGTAGCTCCCATGCCTATTAACAAAAGGCAAAACAAATACTTATAAACTTTATTCATATAATCATTTTCTAAATTTTAAGTCTAAGCAGATAAAGGTTTGCAAGTTATGGAAAAAACAGAAGAGCCGCAAATCTGTATGCGAAAAACATTTAAAAAGGTCTCCTCGGAGCGAAACACCCCCCTATAATAAGAAAAAACAGAGGGTGATTTTCCGCACTTAAAAAAAACAATAATAACTTTAGAAAGAACAGGCAAATGCAAAAAACGATGCAGTAATTAGTGAACCTTGAAATTATATGAATGTGAAAGTAATAACCAAAGACATTATCCGTTTCATTCTATCTCAATATTATATTTATCAAGCAATCCCAGAGCTCCCATCCTTGAGAACCGGGCTTTCTTTATCCTGTTCATCTCGAGATCAATAGAATAGTTGTATGAGGTACGAAGATCTGCTTTTTCCAGATTTGTTTGTTCAAAGATAGCTCTGCTAAGGTCACAGTTATCAAAGACAGAATTGGTAAGAACGGCTTCAGTAAAATCAACTTCTTGTAAATTACAATTCCTAAAACTGGTGTTTTTTAGTTTCAACTTATAGAAAGAAGCCAGATTAAGGAAACATTCTTCAAAGGAATATGATACGAGGAAGTTGTTGCACTCCTCAAAATTGAGACCTACCATTTTACTCTTTGAGAACCGAACATCTCTGAAAACAGTATTTTTTATGTTTGCCATACTAAGATCGCACTCATCGATAAAACAATCAACGAAGGTTATGCCCGATAAATCGGCGTTGATAAAAAGACAATTAAGAAAGGTGCAATTGTCATACTCTCCTTTGGCAAGAGGTTCATCCTGATAGTTTATGCCTTTAAATATTTTATTTTCAATAATCTGATTTGCCATATTTCTTCCTTTTCGTTTTTTGCAAAGATAAAAAATAACAGAACAGGAAAGGTAGACTTCAGAATTTAAAATTTCTGTGCATTGATTTCAGCATTCTTTGAGGAGTACATTCCGGAACAATCATTCTGCATATGGTTTGTAGCGGTTCAATTGAATCGCGTTTTGATAAAAGTATAAATGATAGTTTAAAGTATTTGCTTAATTCTACAGCGCTTTTATGGTTGTAAACACCATTAGGATAAGCCCAATATTCAACCGGCACACCAATTATATTCTCTAACTCTTTTTTGGGTTCTATCACCTGTTTCACCCAATCCAAATCATAATATTTGGTTACCATCGTATGATCCCAGCTATGCAGTCCAACAGTATGACCGGCTTTTGTCAGCTCTGCAATTTGTTCCTTTGTCATGTAATTCTTCTTGTTATACGTAATAGTCATGATAAAGAAAACACCCCTGAATCCATATTTTCCCATTATGGGAGCGGAAATTTTAGAATGCTCGGCTCGCGAATCATCAAATGTTATCATTACAGGCTTCTTTGGTAATGCCTTATTATATAGCAGATAATCATACAATTGCCTCGGCAGGATGGAGTGATAACCACTATCAGCCAATGTTTTCATCTGTGAGGCAAATGTGGCAGGAGTTACTGAATAATCGCCTTTTCTGTTATTGGCAATACGGTGATAACAGAGAACCGGCACCTGTGGTTTTGCATAGATTTCTGCAGCCGTATTCATGGTTTGCTTAACAGCTGAAGAATTTTCCTTTATAACAGCTTTTTCTGCTTTTACAAAGTCAATATCATTCTGCTTCCCCCGGGAATAATTGCAACTAACAAATGCCAGCCCAATAAATGAACCGCAAAGAAGGAATAATCGCCCTCTCATAGTGTATCTGTTTTTATATCATAGATATCAAACCTGACGCTTATTAATCTTTTCTGAGATAATAAGTTTTAGTGGCACTTGCAGATTCCGTAGTTATCTGAACTCTATTATTTTCCGGTAACTGATGCACAGTTATTGTTATATCGCCCATAAAGGAAGGAGTGCAGCTGCAGTTATATTTCACAGAACAAGAATCCACATCAATCAATTCTCTAATACCATATATATTACGAGAATTTGACACACCGGTATAATGCTTTATAACCTTGGCATCGTTATCAATCAGAAATTTATTCAAATTGGTGTTTTTCCCTAAAGAATCGACCTCTACATAAGTTTTTACCTGAGCCATGCATTGAAACGAAACAACAGCGAAAAATACAATTAAAGCATATACTTTTTTCATGAAAATAGTTTTTGTGTGTTTTAAATGCAAATATATATATTTTTTAAAATAGTTGTATCTATTCCTTAGATTTGTTACATTTGTTTTCTGATTAATTATTGATGCTGAATTCTAAATCCACTATGATAAAACACTTAATTCTTTTTGCGCTTGCTACAGTTTGCATCCTTAGCGGATGCATTGAAAAAACAAAATCGAGCTCTATTGAGAAGAACACAGAACAATCTGCAACACAAAAACACGAAAAGGAACCGGTCACAATAGATACCCTGGCTTACAACAAGAAGCTAAAAGCTCTGGCAAATGGCGACACCACCGGGCGATGGCCGGTAAAACGCCAGCCCTACCCTATAAAAGGAGCCATTCTGCCTTTCAAAAGAATAGTAGCATATTATGGCAATCTTTATTCAAAAAGAATGGGGATATTGGGCGAATATCCTCCAAAAGAATTGTGGAGAAGATTAAATGCCGAAGTAAGGGCCTGGGAAAAAGCCGATCCGCGTACTCCGGTGCAACCTGCCATCCATTATATTGCCGTGGTGGCACAAGGCTATCCTTTGAAAGACGGAAAATATCGGGCACGCATGCCAAAAATCCAGATAGATTCGGCATTATCGATAGCCAGAATGGGAAATGCCATTGTATTTTTAGATGTACAGGTCGCATTGAGCAATGTAAGAGATGAAATCCCTTTATTGGAGAAGTATTTAAGAATGCCTCACGTGCATCTGGCTATTGACCCGGAGTTTTCAATGAAAGATGGCAGCAAACCAGGAACAAAGATAGGTTCATACGAAGCAAGTGATATAAATTATTGCTCGGATTATCTGGCAAAGGTAGTGAGGGAAAACAATTTACCCCCAAAAATCTTTATCGTACATCGGTTTACACAACGAATGGTTAAAGAGTATAAGAAAATAGTATTGCATCCCGAAGTACAGATTGTGATAAACATGGACGGATGGGGTGCACCGGTGCTAAAATATGATACCTATCATGCTTACATATATCGGGAACCGGTACAATTTACCGGATTCAAGCTGTTTTACAAGAACGACCTTAAACGGCCACCTCACCGAATGCTTACGCCACCAGAACTGATAAAATTAAAACCGCAGCCCATTTATATTCAATACCAATAATTTAAAACCATTTCATTCTTATTTTTGTTGTGGAGATAGAAGCAAGAATAATTATGAGAATATACATTGGAGTAGATTTACCGGCATATGTGAAAGAATCTCTTTTTGAATCGCAGTTACAACTAAAAAAACTGGGAATTAAAGGTTCATGGAAGCCAGCAGAGTATCTTCACGTCACATTAGAATTTCTGGGAGAAACTGCCTCTGAATCAATTCCTGTATTGGCTAAAATAGTAGATAATGTAGTTTCTGATAAAAAGATGTTCAGGCTGAATATTGACAGACTGGGTGCTTTTCCTAATTTTACAAGAGCGCACACGTTTTGGGCTGGCGTAGGGGGAAGCACAAAAAAACTGATTCAATTATGGAGCGATCTTCATACAGAACTGGAAAAGAACGGATTTATTCTGCAAAAATCACAATTCAAGCCCCACATCTCTTTGCTCTCACGCCCAAAAGAGATGGAAGCCAACCTATCTTCGTTTTCGTTAAGCAGACCAGGAAAGTTCACCATATCCGAGGTTATTATATTTGAAAGCAAAGAAGTAGATGGAAAACGGATATATCCTGCTTTGTATCGTGCCAGGCTAAAAAGGTAATACAGAAACTTCCCTGACAATGATTTTATGCTAAAAACATTTGCTACCGCATCTTAGAATAGTTACTTTTGTGTTAATTATAAAATACAAAAGTATATTTTACATGAATAAAAGAATTCTATCGGCATTTCTTTTGGGTGTGGCAATATATGCCAATGCTCAGCAAAGTGATGGAGGCATTTCGAACGACATGCTACAAAACATTCAACAAAGTTATAAGGAAACAGCATCAGACAAGGCTATCCGCAACGCTATCGGGGGTAACACAATTAGTAAGCTGGCTTTAAACCAGGATAATCTGAAAGGCTCGGACACTTATTTTTCTAACAAGGTTGAGTCGAAAGGAATCAGCAACCAACAGAAGTCGGGACGTTGCTGGTTATTTTCCGGTCTAAACGTGATGAGAGCCAAAATGATTGCGAAGTATGGTTTAGGATCTTTTGAGTTTTCACAAAACTATTGTTTCTTTTGGGATCAACTGGAGAAATCAAATCTCTTCCTTCAAGGTGTGATTGATACGTATGAAAAACCCATGAACGATCAGATGGTGGAATGGTTATTCAAGAACCCATTGAGCGACGGCGGACAGTTTACCGGCATATCAGATATAATTGGAAAATATGGAGTGGTTCCTAAAGAGGTGATGCCCGAAACAAACAGCAGCGAAAACACTTCTCAGATGGCTAATCTTATCAGCCTGAAACTACGTGAATATGGGTTGCAACTGCGTAACGAGGCGGCTAAGGGAGCAAAAAAAGCTTCATTAAAGAAGAGTAAAACAGAGATGCTGGGTACTATTTACCGCATGCTGGCTCTTAACTTAGGGGTTCCTCCTACCGAATTTACCTGGACACGAAATGATGCAAAAGGCAATCCTGTAAATACAAAACAGTACACCCCAATGTCGTTCTTCAATGAATATGTAAACAAGGACCTAACCAATAACTATGTAATGTTGATGAACGACCCTACCCGGGAATTTTATAAAAGTTATGAAATTGATTTCGACCGTCACCGTTACGATGGAAAGAACTGGACGTATGTAAATCTGCCTATTGAGGATATTAAAGAGATGGCAATCAAGTCTGTGAAAGATAGCACAATGATGTATTTCTCATGCGATGTGGGCAAGTTCCTTAATTCTGAAAGAGGTTTGCTCGATATAAACAATTACGACTATGCTTCTTTAATGGGTACCACCTTTGGGATGAACAAACAACAACGTGTGCAAAGTTTTGCCAGTGGTTCTTCTCATGCAATGACACTAATGGCGGTAGATCTTGACAAGGATGGTAAACCTAAAAAATGGATGGTAGAGAATAGCTGGGGAGCAGCTAACGGCTACCAGGGACATTTAATTATGACCAACGAATGGTTCAATGAGTACATGTTCCGCTTGGTGGTAGAAAAGAAATATGTGCCAACCAAAGTGTTGGATATCCTGAAACAAAAGCCAACTCGCCTTCCTGCATGGGATCCTATGTTTGCTGACGAAGAATAATATTGAAATAATAAATTCTCTTTTATAATAAAGGCTGCCTTGATTAATGTAATATCAAGGCAGCCTTTATTTTGCATAATTAATACCGCGCTCTATATTTATTTGGCGAACACCCTACACGTTTTGAATATAAACATGACAATTCTAACATAAAACAAATAAAAACACATAATCATCTACCTATCCCCCACTAAACAGCTAAAACCACTTACCATAAAGCCTTTCAGTTAGTAGCAGATAAAAAATCATCTGCCACTAAATCAAATCATCTGCTACTAAAACATACCCTAAAAACAACTATCATTTTATTATTATCAATTCAGAGACAAATAAACTTGTTTTTTGAATATCAGTAATACGGGTATGCTTATCCGTAATTTGTGTACAAGGAAGCCTATTGGGTCTTTGTACCTTTGCAGCATTAAAAAGATACTGATAATAAATTGAGTAATAAAATGGAACTAATTAAAAATAGATCTTACGAAGGCGAACGTCCACTGTTTGCTACCCATGACTTGCGTCTGGAAGAAGTAACTATTTATCCTGGAGAATCAGCACTGAAAGAATGTAGAAATATTGAAGCTGTAAACTGTGAATTTCAGGGCAAATACCCATTTTGGCACAACGATGGTTTTGTTATCGAAAACTGTCTGTTCAAAGAAGGTGCTCGTGCTGCGCTTTGGTATTCCCGGAATCTCCGTATGACAGATACAATGGTTGAAGCCCCTAAAATGTTTCGCGAGATAGATGGTATGGTGCTGAAAAACGTGCAACTACCTTATGCGTTGGAAACCTTTTGGTATTGCAGTAACGTAGAGTTACACAACGTATGGGTAGACAAGGGTGACTACCTTTTTACACATGGCTCTAATATACAAATTAATGGTTTTACGCTGAATGGAAACTATTCTTTTCAGTATTGCAAGAATGTAGAAATCCGGAATGCCGAAATCTTCTCCAAAGATGCTTTCTGGAATACAGAGAATGTAACGGTTTATGATTCTACCCTTACTGGTGAATATCTTGGTTGGCATTCAAAGAACCTGCGTTTGGTAAATTGTAAGATTTCGGGTACACAGCCGCTTTGCTATGCCACTGATCTGATAATGGAAAACTGCACGATGGATGATGATGCCGATCTTGCATTTGAACAGTCAAGTATAAACGCTACTATCAACAGTCCGGTTCATAGTGTAAAGAATCCTCGTAGCGGAAGTATTACTGCTAACAGCTATGGCGAAATCATTATTGACAAGAACGTTAAAGCGCCTGGTGACTGTGAACTGAAACTTTGGGACAATCACACTTGTTTTGATTAATCCCGAGATGAAATATAATTTTGATGAAATAATTTCTCGTCGTGGTACTAACTCCTATAAATGGGATAGTACTGCGGACGTGGATGTTCTTCCAATGTGGGTGGCTGATATGGATTTCCGTACGGCACCACCTATCATCGAGGCATTGAAGCAGCGCGTGGAACATGGCATTTTTGGTTATGTAAAGGTGCCCGATACTTATTATGAAAAGATAATAGATTGGTTTAGTCGCAGGCATAACTGGCAGATTTCTAAAGAGTGGATTATTTACACTACCGGAGTAGTTCCGGCAATATCGGCCATAATCAAAGCTGTAACATCTCCGGGCGACAAGGTACTGGTGCAGACACCCGTGTACAACTGTTTTTTCTCCTCCATTCGTAATAATGGTTGTGAATTGGTAACCTGTGATTTAGTTTATGCCGACCGCACTTATACCATTGACTTCGATGATTTAGAGCGCAAAGCTGCTGACACGGCAGTAAAGGTAATGCTGCTTTGCAATCCTCACAATCCTGCCGGACGTGTATGGACGCGTGAAGAATTGATGCGCATTGGTGAAATCTGTCTGCGGCACAATGTATTTGTCATTGCCGACGAAATCCATTGCGAATTCGTTCATCCGGGACATACCTATACTCCTTTTGCTTCTCTTAGCGAGGAATTGCTGCAACATTCTGCTACCTGCATTTCGCCCAGTAAGGCCTTTAATTTGGCCGGACTTCAGATTGCAAATATCATTATCGCCAATGAAGAAATACGCAGCAAAGTAGATAAAGCCATCAATATAAATGAGGTCTGTGATGTGAATCCTTTTGGTGTAGAAGCGCTTATAGCTGCTTACAGTAAAGGAGAGGAATGGCTGAATCAGCTGAATGTCTATCTTTACGAGAATTACCTCTGTATGAAAGAATTCTGTGAAAGCCACCTCCCACAATTCCCATTAACCATACTTGAAGGCACTTACTTGGTTTGGATGGATTGCTCAGCACTTCACAAGAATTCAGGAGAAATTGAACAGTTACTTTTAGAGAAAGCCAAACTGTGGCTGAATGAAGGAACGATGTACGGTGCAAACGGTGAAACGTTTATGCGGTGGAATATCGCTTGTCCCCGTTCTGTACTACTAGAAGGATTAAATCGTTTTAGAAAATTCACTGAGGATTTTTCTGAATAACGCCCGGAGTACAACAAAACTCCGGTTTACTTTTTAAAATATCACTAGACAAGTTTGTACATCCTTGTACAAAAGAATGCATTCTTCTGTACAAAACAATTAATTCTTTTGTACAGAACAATGCATTTGTTTTGTACAAGATAATATAAACATCCCGCCTGAAAAATAAAATCTTCCGAGAGATATTAAAAAAGGCTAGTTGGAGATTTATTGAATGCTGTAAGGGCTGTGACTTCAAGTTAGTGGCAGATGATTTCTATCTGCTACTAAACTAAAATCATCTGCTACTAAAACGCATCCTGATAATCAACAACTTAGTAATTTATTAGTGGGAGATAAATGGCAATTATTTTTATCTCCCACTAGATAATATATTTATAATCAAATCATTAGTTTAAATTGGTAGCAGATAAGCAGATATTTTTTTCAAAAAAAATCTATTGGAGTTATAGAGTAACCTTGAAGTACTTTTCACATAACTAAATTTAGTTCCAAGTTCAATATTCATTTGGCAAAACACCAACACGCTTCTTGAACAGACGGCTAAAATGCTGAGAATATCGAATTCCAATTCGTAAGCAATCTAATTGTAAATAACTAGAAAAATAATTAGGTGAATTAAATAAAACTTTCTAACTTTGATTCTTTATAAAAAACAAAAAAAAATTATCATGAAATCACCTTTGTTTAAAATATTTCTTCTTCAGTTATTAATACTGATAACTTTTTTCAGTTGTAAGCCAAGAACTGCAGAAGTAAATATCGAAAAGGCAATTTCTGATTTGACTAATAAGTTCCCTCAATTGCCTAGAGGAAAATCAAATCAATCAGACTATTATAAGTTGGTACGGACCGTAATATACGATAAGAACAAATTTCAACTTCAATTGTATTCTACCCCCGACAGCATTGAAGATCAACAACAAATTATGATTCTAATAAATTCAAAAGGAGACTATTATGCTATTCCACTCTTTTCAAACAAATATCGTGATTATTGGAATTTTGAATTTGAAAAACCGATTGAAGGAGTTAAGAGAACAAATACTACATTTGAAAAAGAAATCACCAAGGCTATCAATGTTTTAAATCTCAACGATACGATAGATACTGGTGCAAAGGTTCTTGATGAAACACTTATATCTTTGCTTCATTGTCAAGCTATAAGAGAAACTGATGAACCTATATTCAAAGGTCTTGCGCTTACATTCAATTCTGACGAACCAGAAGAAGATTGGGATAGTTGCACAGCAAGGCTACAAAAGAATTTTACTGCTATAAAAAAAGGCATTCATCCAAGCAAGTATTACTACAATTATAATGCTTACCTAGACATACGCAATTGTCGAATTTATCAAATTGTTAATCAAGGTAAGAATAGAGGAAAAAGACTGAAACCAGAGATAAAAACTTACAGGCAGAATTGTAATGCTACCAGGATGTCAATATAAATGATTAAACTTTCAATTACCGAACAAAAAAACATAGTATGACTAAACTAACTAAAATAATTATTGCTTTTAGCAAAAAATAAAGAACTTATGAGACGACTAATTTTCAGCTTACTGGCATTAATGTCTACCATAGTCTACGGACAAGAGAAGATAGAAAAAGTATTATTCGTTGTAGACTCAATTCCAATATTTCATGAAATTACGGAAGAAGAAGGAAATATATCGGAAAAGACTGTTGACCATATTGAGGTTGTAACTAACAAAGAGAAATTTGGAGAATATAAAATATACGATTTCAACAAGCTTATCTTCGTTTTCACAAAAGAATATACTAAGCGAGCCGACGAGATTAAGAAAATCCCGTCATTTATTAACAAATTGTATAAAATAGATGATAAATGGTGTTTAAAAGGCTCCTCGAAACCATACACAGGAAAATACATTGACTACTATTTGAATGGAATTAAGAAAGAAGAGGGATTTATAAATGATGGAGTAGACGATGGATTAAGGACATATTATTACAAAGACGGAACTATTAGATTATACAGAAACTATTCAAAAGGAATACTAAACGGAGAATCAGGAAAATACTTTCAAAATGGAAAACTTCAATATAAAGGAATGTTAAAGAATGGAAAAGAAGAAGGAGTTTGGACTGAATGGTATTCAACTGGGGCTATAAAATGGGAAACAGATTATAAATCGGGTAAAGCACGACCTGCTAAAGAAGAAATTAAAGCGAATTCACTCTTCGAGAAAGGGCTTGAAGCCTTTGAAAAAGGTAATTATAAAGATGCTGTAAACTATTACAACAAAGCGCTAGAACTATATCCAAATTACAGCGATGTCTATTTTCATAGAAGTAGAGCCTATTTGTACGACCTAAAATTTGACGAAGCACTTATTGACTGTGATAAAACAATTGAAATAGAACCTTTAAACAAGGATGCATATAGTCAGAGAGCTTTTATCAGAATCCGAAAATATGAATTTAAAGACAGTCGTGCTTTAAGTAAGAATAGTGAAATCACAATTTACGCAACCAAACAAAACGTTGAGATTCCAACAGACGAGAGAGCCAAAATCTGTAGCGACTTAAAAAAGGGTTACGAACTTGGAGACACAAAAAAAATGATAACTGACGCTATAAAAGAATATTGCGAATAAAAGAAAAGAGTAAAGTGCTAGACTGCTAGATTACCGCTAGACTATCCCAGACAAGTCTAGCGGATATATAAGATTAAGAATCAATTAATTAGAAGTACTTTGCTAGACTGCAAGACTTTTTCACGAAAAAACAATTTAATGCTGCACCCTATATTCATTTGGCGAAACACCAACGCGCTTCTTAAACAGTCGGCTGAAATGCTGAGGGT
The DNA here is from genome assembly GCA_963667395.2 of Bacteroidaceae bacterium. Taxonomy (GTDB): domain Bacteria; phylum Bacteroidota; class Bacteroidia; order Bacteroidales; family Bacteroidaceae; genus Bacteroides. The sequence continues at coordinate 586,987 of CAXXJL010000001.1, read as the reverse complement.
ATTTGAATCCCAGTTCATAAGCAATTTCACTAACAGATTTGCTTGTGTCATATACTAACTCTTTAGCTATATTAATCAATTTCAGTTGTATATGTTCCAAAGCTGATTTGCCGGTTTCTTTCTTAATCAAGTCACCCAAATAGTTTGATGAAAGATTAAGCTTATCAGCACAATATCCCACTGTAGGCAAACCAATATTCTGTGGCTTGTCCGACGTAAAATAATCTTCAAGCAAATTCTCAAACCGCACCAAGACATCTTTATTTATATGTTCGCGGGTAATAAACTGGCGGTCATAAAAGCGCTCACAATAATTAAGAAGCAACTCAATGTTCGATGCAATCAATGTTTTGCTGTGTTTATCAATTGAATGGTTCAGTTCCAGTTCTATCTTATGCAAGCAGTCTATCACAACAACTCTTTCCTGTTCTGACAAGTGAAGGGCCTCGTTAGCTTCATAGGAAAAGAATGAATAGTTTTTGATATTACGCCCCAGCGAGGTGCCACGAATCAAGTCCGGATGAAACAACAACGCCCAACCTTTCGGTTGAAAGTACTCTCCGTTATCTTCAACACCAAGAACCTGCCCCGGTGCAATGCATACCAATGTTCCCTCCTGATAGTCATAATAGTTACGTCCATAAATCAGATCTCCGCATTTTACATCTTTCAGAAATATGGCATAAAAGCCAAAACTATGACGCATGTGTGGCATCTTATTTGACTTTGACATATCAACGACACTAACTAATGGGTGCAACGTTTCCAGTCCTAGTCTGGCATTGTAGTCACAAATATTTTCAACTTTTAATATCTCATTCATAAATACTTGTATTAGTTTACAATACAAAAATAGAACTTTTTTTGTTATTTAATTAAGGTAGCAATCAGTATCTGTAATAATGGTATGTATATCAGTAATATGTATAACATCCACACCGGAAATACAGCATAATTTTGCGTCATCAAAATAATATGATTATGGAATACAGAAATCATAAAAATAAAAATGCATATGAGTCTTACTGAAACAGCTATTAAAAATCACGAAGAGTTATGGCCGGGATACCAATCAAAAGCTAAACAAACCGACCCTGAATTGATTGAGATATTCGATAATTTTGCTTTTGATGAAGTAATCAAATATGGCAATCTGGATACTAAAACCAAAGTGATGATGATTATGGGTTCCACCATTGCTCAGGGTGCACTTACGGAATATAAAATGTTTGTAAATGGAGCTCTCAATGTGGGTATTACACCGGTTGAAATTAAGGAGATTCTGTATCAATCGGTTGCTTATGTTGGAGTGGCCAAGGTGATAGATTTTATTTATGCTGCCAACGAAATACTAAAGGAAAGGGGAATTGAATTACCGGTAAAAGGACAATCGACCACTACCCCAGAAACCCGTATGGAAAAAGGATTGGCTCTTCAAAAGGATATTTTTGGAGATGTCATTGACAAAATGTACGAGCAGTCGCCAAAGAATCAACTGCATATACAAAAGTACTTGTCGGCAAATTGCTTCGGCGATTATCAAACTCGTACCGGTTTAGATGCAAAGACAAGAGAGCTATTAACCTTTTCCATGCTCATTAGCATGGGTGGCACTGAATCACAGGTTAAAGGTCATATTCTGGGCAATGTAAAAGTGGGCAATGACAAAGAGACCTTGCTAAGTGTAACCACACAGCTTTTACCCTATATTGGATATCCTCGCACGCTGAATGCATTAAAATGCTTAAACGAAGTTATACCTGAATAAACAAAAAACAGTAGCCCATCATTTATGAAACGTATTATGTATATCTCATTTACATCATTATTCTTTTTGTCGCTGTTATCATATATCGTCCTTGGCAGAACAAACTTTGGAAAACTTCCTAAAGGGGAAAGATTGGAAAGAATCAAACAATCTCCTAATTACAGGAATGGTGAATTTCAAAATCAGTCACCAACGCCAACTTTGACCGGAGAGGATAACCAGATAACGGCTATGTACAAATTTCTTTTCGGTAAGAAAGAGCGTGTTACTCCTACCGATTTAATTCCTGTTATTAAAACAAATCTCGCCAGTCTGGATCCTCACAAAGATGTACTGGTGTGGTTGGGACATTCATCTTATTTTATTCAAATTGATGGAAAAAGGATTCTGGTAGATCCGGTTCTGAACGATCATGCCTCTCCTTTTTCATGGATGATTAAAGCTTTTAAAGGTTCTGATGCTTACAAAGCAGAAAATATTCCGGATATCGATTATCTTTTTATCACGCATGATCACTGGGATCATCTGGATTATGAAACTGTGATGAAGATTAAGCCACGGGTTAAAAAAGTAATCTGCGGACTGGGAGTTGGATCTTATTTTGAATATTGGGGTTATAATCCCGCTTCGATTACCGAACTGGATTGGTACGAGCATACTGATTTAGATAAGGGCTGGGTGGCTACCGCCACTCCTGCACGTCATTTCTCGGGACGCGGCTTAAAGAGGAATAAAACCCTTTGGGCTTCTTTTCTGCTTCAAACTCCATCTATGAAAATATTTATCGGAGGTGATGGCGGATACGACAAACATTTTAAAGAGATAGGAACTAAATTTGGTCCCATAGATTTGGCAATACTGGAACAAGGTCAATATGACCAGCGATGGAAATATATTCATTTACTACCCGAACAGGTTTTTCAGGCTGCACTTGATTTGAAAGCAAAAAGTTTATTACCAGTTCACAATTCAAAGTTTGCTTTGGCAGCACATCAATGGGATGAACCACTGAATAAACTGGTAAAGGATGCCAAACACTACAATATTAGGGCTCTGACCCCTATGATTGGCGAACCGGTAAATCTAAAAGATACAACTCAGCAGTTTTCTCAATGGTGGAAAAAGATTAAATAAAGAAACGTTCTGAAACAGACGTAAAATTAGTATCTGTAATAATGGTATGCATACCAGTAATCTGTATAACAATCATCTGAAAAATACAGGCTAAATTTGCATCGTGAATAAAAATATAAAAGACAGAAAATTATAAGACTAAAAAAAGAATTATGAATACAAAACCTAAAAATATTTTAATCGCATATTATTCACGATCAGGCAACAACTATGTGGGAGGATCGATTGTTAATCTTTCTGTCGGCAATACTGAAGTGATAGCCAGGATGATTCAGGAAATGGCTGGTGGTGATCTTTTTAAGATAGAGACAGTAGATTCTTATCCTGAAGATTATACTCAGGCTACGGATGTTGCACAAATGGAACTGCGTATGAATGCCAGACCTGAGCTATCAACTCACATTGAAAATATAGATAAATATGATATTATATTTATTGGATATCCTAACTGGTGGGGAACAATGCCTATGCCGGTTTTCACTTTCTTTGAAGAATATGACTTATCAGGAAAAGTTATTATTCCATTTTGCACTCACGAGGGCAGTGGATTATCAAGAAGCGTAAAAGATATTGAAAAGCTTAACCCGGATTCAGACGTATTTCAAGCATTAGCTATACAAGGAAGAAGTGTAAAATCTCCATCTTCTAGAAAAAGCGTAGAAACATGGTTAAAGGATAATGATGTTTTATAAACCAACTATAAAGAAAATTATGCAAAAAGTAGTATTAAATAATGGTGTAGAAATGCCCATTTTAGGATTTGGCGTTTATCAGGTAACTGATGCCGAAGAATGTGAAAATAGTGTTTTTGATGCGATAACTGCTGGTTATCGTTCAATTGATACTGCTGCAGCTTATGGAAATGAAGACGCAGTTGGTAAAGCAATCAAAAGAAGTGGTGTGGCAAGAGAAGAGTTGTTTATCACTACAAAGCTTTGGATTCAAGATGCCGGTTACGAGAATACAAAAAAAGCTTTTGAGAAGTCATTAAACAATTTACAGTTAGATTATCTGGATTTGTATTTGATTCACCAACCCATTGGAGACGTTTATGGTTCCTGGCGAGCGATGGAGGAACTTTATCATGAAGGTGAAATCAAAGCAATAGGTGTCAGCAACTTTCCACCTGATCGTTTAATGGACTTGATACTTCATAATGAAGTAGCTCCTGCTGTAAATCAAATTGAGACACATCCTTTCTGTCAGCAAATAGAAACAGCTAAATTCTTAAAAGAGAATAATGTTCAGATTGAATCATGGGGACCGTTTGCTGAAGGCAGAAATAATATATTCAAAAATGAACTACTGATTTCGATTGCAAAGAAATACGAAAAGAGTGTTGCACAGATAATTCTGCGCTGGTTAACGCAAAGAGGTATTGTGGTTATTCCAAAATCGACTCACAAGGAAAGAATTATTGAGAACTTCAATATATTCGACTTTGAACTAGCTCAGGAAGATATGAATGCGATTATAGCACTTGATATGAATCGTAGTAGTTTTCTTGATCATCGTGATCCGGAAATAGTTAAATGGTTAAGTACTGCAATATTTTAAACTAAATAAAAACAATTTAAACAACAATTAAAATGAAAGATTTCACATTTTACAATCCTACCCGAATAGAATTCGGTACAGGAAAAGAGAAAAATATAGGGGAATACATTGCTGAATATAATGTATCAAAAGTATTAATCGTTTATGGTTCAGACCGAATAAAGAAAAGCGGTTTGTTTGATACAGTTGCAAAATCTCTGGCTGATAACGGAATAGATTTTGAAGAGTTAGGCGGCGTGCAAAGCAATCCCCTGTTAAGCAAGGTATATGAAGGTATTAAACTGGCTAAGGCTAAAGGGCTTGAAGCTGTACTGGCTGTTGGTGGTGGTTCTGTTCTGGATTCATCAAAATCTATTGCTGCAGGAGCCGCATACGAAGGGGATGTTTGGGATTTCTTCACTTATAAAGCTGTTCCCAACAAGGCTTTGAAGATTTTCGACATTATGACACTTGCGGCAACTGGTAGCGAGATGAACAATTATGCAGTAGTAACCAAAGACGAGACAAAAGAAAAGTTTAGTCTGGCTGGTGCGGCTACTTTCCCTACTGTTTCAATAATAAACCCTGAACTGCAAACTACTGTTACCAAAGAATATCTGGTTTATTCGGCAGCTGATATTTTTGCACATAGTTTAGATATGTACTTATCGGCCACCTATTTGCCCGAATTCATTGCAGGATACGTTGAAAATATCCTGAAAACAGTAATGAGAACCACTGAAATTCTGCTTGCAGATGCAGATAACCTTGAGGCAAGAGGCGAATTTGCCTGGGCGGCCACACAAGCGTTGAACTTCACCACTTTTTGTGGCATAGAAAATAACCGGTTCGATACACATTTTATAGAACATACATTGTCGGCTGAGTATAATATTGCCCACGGAGCAGGTTTGTCAATCATAGTTCCTGCATGGATGAAATGGCAAAAGAACTTGCTTCCGGAACGTTTCGAACGTTTTGCTAAAAACATGTTCAATGTTGAAGGAGCCGATGCCGGTATAGAAGCATTAAAACAATGGTATGTAAAAATAGGAACACCGGTAACATTAAAAGAAGGGAATATTCCGGAAGAAGACATTCCTGTATTAGTTGAAAAATTATCTGTTGTTGCCAATATGTGGGGAGCAGAAGATTTTTATACCAAAGAGATGATTAGAACAGTGCTGGAAAATGCTAGATAATAATGGTCAGTAAATCTGAGATTAACACAACCATTTTTGACAGGTTGAGAGCAGGCGAAACAGTTCCGTTTAATGACCCTAACTATTCCCAAATATTTGAAGCCGCTTCTCGTACCGCAAATTTATTGGCAGAGCTAAACGTCTCTGCCAATAATGAGCGTGTTCGTGAACTTTGGAACGAAATTTCCGGTTCTCAAATGGGTTCAAACAGTACTATTCTTGTGCCATTCTATATCAATATCGGGCAATTTACTCGTATTGGCAAAAATGTCTTTATCAATCATGCCTGCTCATTTCTTGATATGGGAGGGATAACCATCGAAGATGATGTATTAATTGGTCCTAAAGTAAACCTGATAACTGAAGGACATCCATTAAATCCTTCCGAACGAAAAGCTCTTACGGTGCAACCTATTGTAATAAGGCGCAATGCATGGATTGGAGCCGCAGTTACTATCTTGCCTGGCGTTACCGTTGGCGAGAATTCAGTAGTTGCAGCCGGTGCAGTAGTAACGAAAGATGTACCTGCTAATACTGTTGTGGCGGGTGTACCAGCTAAAGTCATTAAAACTATTGGTTAAAAACTATTTGCAATGAAACAAACAACTCTTGCTGCCATCTTTTTATTGATTTCAATGATAAATATGAATGCCCAGGAAACTGCAAAAATTAAAATCACAGCAGGTTCTGCTTCGTTTGTTGCCACAACATACGATAATGCAACAGCAAAAGCGTTTATCGCATTGCTACCTATGACCATCAGTATGAATGAGTTGAATAGAAACGAAAAATACTATTCTCTCTCAGACAACCTGCCTTCTTCCCCGCTTTATCCGCAAACCATACATGCCGGAGATTTAATGCTTTACGGGCAAAGCTACATTGTACTTTTTTATGAAACATTTACCACTTCGTATAGCTACACCCCTATTGGGTATATCGAGAATCCAACAGGGCTTAAAACCGCACTTGGGTCAAATAATCCGACTGTAACGTTTGAAGTATTGAACAATACTATCGGAATTGAGTCTGTAGAACAAAACAGTGTTGAGTTTAATATCTCAAATGATGGGGTATTACAATATACAGGCTATGCTAAGAAAATCTCATTAATAGATATAAATGGGAAAATAGTGTCAAGTACCTCATCCAACATTCTTAATATAAGTAGCTTTCCAAAAGGAATTTATATTCTGAAAGTAGAAGGGAAGAATCAAACGAGAACAATTAAAATTAAAATCTAACAATTCATAAACAGTTTGTCATGAAAAAAATAACAATTATAGCCATGATATCCATTCTTACTATCGGACAGGCTTTTGCACAAGCAAAGCAGTATAAAAAAACAGAAGAAATGGAACAGGTAAATCCGATGGGATATACGACATTTAAGGTAAGCAAAAATATAAAAATGTATAAGGTTACTTTCAGGAATCAATACAATATGAAAGTTGCCGGGCATCTCTTCATGTCAGCCAATTTAGACAAGAATAAAAAACATGCCGCAATCATTGTTGGCCATCCTATGGGAGCCGTAAAAGAACAAAGTGCTGATGTATATGCCTCAAATATGGCAGAACGTGGGTTTGTTACTTTAGCAATTGATTTATCTTTTTGGGGTGAGAGTGAAGGAAAACCACGCAATGTCGTTGCTCCTGATATTTATGCTGAAGACTTCAGTGCTGCAGTTGACTTTCTCGGAACTCGTCCGTTTGTTGATAGAAACAGAATTGGTATTATCGGAATTTGTGGCAGTGGAAGTTTTGTTATAAGTGCTGCAAAGATTGACCCTCGAATGAAAGCCATTGCTACAGTCAGTATGTATGATATGGGTTCGGCTAGCCGTAACGCCTTAAATCATTCACAGAATCTTGAACAGAGAAAGAATATTATTGCAGAAGCAGCGGAACAGCGTTATGTAGAGTCTACAGGAGGTAAAACCAAGTATATCGGTGGAACAGTTCATAAATTAGAGAACAATACTGACCCGATACAACGTGAGTTTTATGATTTTTATCGTACTCCGAGAGGTGAATATACACCAAAAATGAGTTCTCCGGAACTCACGACTCACCCAACATTAACGAGTGTTGTGAAATTTATGAATTTCTATCCTTTCAATGATATTGAAACAATTTCTCCCCGTCCAATGCTTTTTATAACAGGAGATAAGGCGCATTCAAAGGAGTTTAGCGAAGACGCATACAAACGTGCTGCCGAACCAAAAGAATTATATATTGTGCCTAACGCTGGTCATGTTGATTTGTATGACAAGACCGATTTAATTCCATTTGACAAACTAGAAAATTTCTTTAATAAGTATCTGCTTTTAAACTAACTATATATGAAAACAAAACATTTTTTTATCGCTACATTTGCATTGCTACTTTCAAGTATTAGCATGCAGGCACAATCATCGTCAGCAACCAAAAAGATTCTGGTTGTTTATTTTTCACATAGTGGAAACACCAGAGAGGTTGCCAACCAAATAAAGGATCTTACAGGAGGAGACATTTTTGAGATTCTACCGGTTAAGGCTTATCCAAGCGATTATCAGGCTTGCGTAGATCAGGCTAAGAAGGAGATTAATGCTAAATACAAGCCTGTTCTAAAAACAAAGGTAAAGAATATTAGCTCGTATGACATCATATTTGTGGGTTCTCCTTGTTGGTGGAGCACAATGGCACCTCCTGTTGCAACGTTTTTGTCTAGCTATGACCTGTCGGGAAAAACGATTGTACCGTTTATGACACACGAAGGAAGCGAAATGGGACGCACCGTTTCAGACATAAAAAAACTATGTCCTAAATCGACGGTTACAGAAGGGCTTGCAATCAGAGGAAGTAAGGTAAAAGAATCAAAAGGCAATGTTATGAAATGGTTGCGTGAAAAGAAAATTGTAAAGTGATAAATTAAAAATAAATATGATCTTATGAAATATAAAGAATTAGCAAGAACAGGAGAAAAATTATCGGCTGTAGGATTGGGTTGCATGGGAATGAGCGCTGCCTATGGTACAGCTGACGATACAGAAAGTATTGCAACACTAGAATATGCATTAGATTTGGGAATCAACTTCTGGGATACAGCAGATATTTACGGCAATGGTGTAAACGAAGAACTGATTTCCAAAGTTCTTGTGCCAAACCGTGATAAGATTTTCATTGCAACAAAGTTTGGATTCCGTATCAGAGGAGGTAACGGTGATGTATTTGTAGGCGGGGAATCTTATGTTGATGCTTCACCAAAATGGATGAAGCAAGCTGTTGAGGAGAGCTTAAAACGATTGAAAATAGAAACAATCGATTTTTATTATGCTCATCGGGTAGATCCAAACATTCTAATTGAAGAAACAGTTGGTGCCATGGCCGACCTGGTAAAAGAAGGAAAAGTACGTTACTTGGGCTTAAGTGAGTGTACGGCAGAAGATTTGAAAAAGGCACATGCCGTTCATCCAATATCTGCTTTGCAAAGCGAATACTCGCTGCTTACACGTGATGTAGAGAAGGAAATTATTCCTTTGACCAAAGAGTTGGGTATCACTTTCGTTCCGTTTGCTCCGTTGAGTCGTGGGTTGATTACCAATAAACTGGATGTAAGTTCACTTGCTTCAAATGATTTTCGTGCAAATCTGCCTAGATATCAAGGCGAATATCTGGACAACAATCAGAAACTTTCTGCTGCATTTGCCGAATTTGCCGAAAACAAAAGCTGCACACCGGCTCAGTTGGCCATCGCTTGGGTAATGGCACAGAGCGACAATATTATCCCGATTCCCGGAACAAAAAGAAGAAAATATCTGGAAGAGAATGCGGGTGCAGTAAATGTTGAATTCTCAAAAGAGGATATTGAAGCAATTGAAGTATTATTAAAGAAGTATCCAAATATTGGCCCTCGCTATAGTGCCCGTGAAAATAAATTCGTAGATAAAAAATAATACAGATAATCGGGGAGTTCTCAAAATAAGAGGGCTCCTTTTTGGATCATACCGAAATCCTGAGGGGATTGAATTCTTAATATGTTATCTTTGCCCAAAAAAAATATGGATTACGATATATTCCTCCGTTTTATCTTTCCTGATGGTATGTTTGATTACTTCGAGATGACCCAATTCAATGAGCTTACCGACAAAGTTGAAATCTATTTCGAAGAAAAAAATAACCCTCCTGAGGAATATAAAAACGACAAACTGGAAAGTAAAGGATTCTATGAAGAAGTCCGTATGTATGATTACCCTATGCGTGGTCGTAGTTGCATTCTTTATATAAAGAAACGGAGATGGTACAATCATACAAAAGAAAAATACATATCCCGTAATTGGGAATTAATGGCTCAAGGCACGCAAATCTCTTCTGAATTTGCGTCTTTTTTAAAAGCTATGGATCGACTCTCGAGCCATAAGTATTAGTTCCTTGGCTGAGCACTATCGATTGGATGCTAAGCAACTTGAATCACAATATAAGAATCATCTGAGTAATTACAGAGAATGGGATCAACTCTCTCATGCACAAGATTGGGTCTTATTTGAGAAGAATATTGGTGCTTATGTAGGACTTGACGAAACAAGCCTTTCACGTGGCGAGCTATATACCATTCTTATCAATAAGGAAGCTAAAGGCAGGAAAGGAAGCATTATTGCCATGATTAAAGGAACAGATGTGAAAACCGTATCGGATGTGTTGCTAAAACTATCGCGCAAACGACGTTTTCAGGTGCGTGAGATTACTTTAGACATGGCTTCTAACATGAATCAGATAGCACGGGTTTGTTTTCCTGGTGCAAAGCAAGTGATAGACCGCTTTCATGTACAGCAATTGGCTTTTGAAGCCGTACAGGAAATGCGCATTAAAGCACGCTGGGAGGCAATGGATAAAGAAAATATAGAGATTAGCCATGCTAAGGCTTGTGGAATCCAATATAAACCTTCTGTTTTTGAAAACGGAGACACAAATAAACAACTTCTTGCCAGAAGCCGTTACCTTCTATTCAAAAATGAAACAGCATGGAGCAGTTCCCAAAGTAAACGCGCAACTATTTTATTTAGAGAATACCCTGACATAAAGAAAGCATATTATTTAAGTATGCGGTTAGGGCTTATTTATCATCAGTCAAAGCATGCAGACGTGGCTTTAACAAAGTTAGCACATTGGTATGATGAAGTAGACAACTCAGGATTCCTGTCTTTTGGTACAGTGGCAAGAACGATACAAACGCATTATCTAAGAATCGTTGCTTTCTTTAGAAATCGTGCAACCAATGCGGCCAGCGAATCTTTTAATGCAAAAATCAAACAATTTAGAGCACAACTAAGAGGAGTAAGAGATATTTCTTTCTTCTTATTCAGATTATCCAAAATTTATGCTTAAATCTTCAAGCCCTCAGCATTTCGGTATGATCCTCCTTTTTTTATAGGCCCATAAAATGCACACCATAAAAAAAGGTCCTGAATTATTATTCAAGACCTTTTGCATTTCTGGGTGGAGGATGGGTTTCGAACCCACGACCTTCGGAACCACAAACCGACGCTCTAACCAGCTGAGCTACATCCACCGTGTTTATTTCCTAATGCGATGCAAAGATAGGCATAATATTTAAACCTCCAAACTTTTGCTATAATAATTTTATCAAAAAACATATTCTTCAATTCCCTTATTATGCGTGGCAAAGAGCTTTCTGGAGTCTTTCACAAAGATTTTCAGTCGGTTAGCCGCTCTTAAAGGTAACTCTTGATATGGACTTGCCGCCGGAATTATTTTATAATTTTTTTCGCCGCTATGCTTAGGTCGTGATGTCCACACCAAACTATAGCCACATTTATCTACCCGCACCGTACTATCTTTACATAGTTCCATTTTAAACATGACCCCGCCATCTGTTTTAAGCGCAGACATATTTGACAGGTAATTACCCAACGAATAAACCAACACGTGTTTTTGCTTTTTAACAGGATCATAACGCAGCTCCATAGGTTGCACCACATGCGGATGATTACCAATAACATGATTTACACCATGAGCAAACAGCCAGTTGGCTAATTCTATTTGCTCATCATCAGGGGTAGACTGGTATTCCGTTCCCCAGTGCATGCAGGCTATTATAAAATCGGGATTCTTTGCACGAGCTTTCTCAATATCGAGCAACATTTCATTCTTACCTATATAATTAACCACATTAGGCTTTTTTACTCTTAGCCCATTTGTTGCATAGGTATAGTTCAGTAAGGCAATGCGAAAGCCTTTCTTTTCTATAATAAGGGGGTATTTCTTTTCTCGTTCTTCTATATTGAGATATGTTCCAAGATGGGGAATATTCAAAGAATCGAGTAAACGGATAGTTCGTTCAAGACCTTTACTACCTCTGTCAAGGCAATGATTATTTGCCACGGTCATCACATCAAAGCCAGCATCCATAATGGCGTGCATATATTCATCGGGAGCACTGAATCCGGGATATCCCTCGTAAGGTTCGCCACCTAACGTTACTTCCAGATTGCCTATTGCCACATCGGCCTTACTAACTTCGTTTTTCACAAGGCTGAAGCAATCGCGATAATCATATCCGTTATCAGTAGCTGCTGCGTCTATCTGCTCCTTATGCTGCATGAAGTCACCTGCAAATAAAAGAGTGATCCTTTTGGTGGCAATCGTATCCCCTCTATCAGCAACCTCCTTCTTGTGGGAAGGAGAGCTACATGAAAAAGAGAAAACAACAGTCACCAAAAGGATCAGATGTTTCATCGAAAAGAGTTATTTATATATTTCTTTCTTTCCTGCCAATAAAGTATTTCTCATGAGAGAAACAATAGTCATAGGTCCTACTCCACCTGGAACGGGAGTAATAAATGAGCATTTAGGAGCAACTTCATCAAAGAGAACATCTCCGGTAAGCTTAAATCCCGACTTGGTTTTGTCTGAAGGAACGCGGGTTGTGCCTACGTCGATCACAACAACGCCTTCTTTTACCATCTCTGCTTTTAAGAAGTTAGGCTGCCCTAGTGCCGCAATAATAATATCTGCTTCCTGACATTCTTTTACTAAATCGTGTGAGCGACTGTGACATACTGTTACTGTGGCATCGCCGGGATAAGTTTTCTGCATCATCAAAGAAGCCATTGGCTTACCTACAATATTGCTACGTCCCAATACCACACATTTCTTTCCGCTAGTCTCAATCTTATAACGTTTCAGTAGTTCCATAATTCCGTTTGGAGTTGCTGATACGTAACAAGGCAGACCGATAGACATGCGCCCTACATTAATTGGATGAAATCCATCCACATCTTTGCGGTAGTCAATGGTCTCAATAACTTTTTGTTCAGAGATATGTTTTGGTAAAGGTAACTGAACGATAAATCCGTCTACATCGGCATCTTCATTCAGCTCTCTTACTTTATTCAGCAATTCTTCTTCAGTAACATCCGATTCATAACGAACCAGAGAAGATTTAAAACCACACACTTCGCATGCTTTTACTTTGGCTGCAACGTAAGTTTCGCTTCCGCCGTCATGACCAACAAGGATAGCAGCCAAGTGAGGTCGTTTACCGCCTTTTGCAACGATTTCGGCAACTTCGGCAGCTATTTCCTGCTTTACTTGTTCCGATATTGCTTTTCCATCAATTAATTGCATATTCTTACTGTTTTTATTTTTTCATTTTAGGCATCATCTTGCCCATCTTTGTACTGGTAACCATCTTCATCATTTTGCGAGTCTGGTCAAACTGCTTCATCAAGCGGTTCACTTCCTGAATGGTTGTTCCGCTACCTTTGGCAATACGGGTACGGCGTGATCCATTCAAAAGTTCCGGATTTGATCTTTCCGCAGGAGTCATGGAATGAATGATTGCTTCAATGCTCTTAAAGGCATTATCGTCAATATCAACATCCTTAATTGCTTTTCCCACACCTGGAATCATAGATGCAAGATCTTTGAGGTTACCCATCTTTTTAATCTGAGCAATCTGGCTTAAGAAGTCATTAAAATCGAATTGGTTCTTTGATATTTTCTTTTGAAGACGTTTGGCTTCTTCTTCGTCGTATTGTTCCTGAGCACGTTCCACCAATGAAACAATATCACCCATTCCCAGAATACGGTCGGCCATACGAGCAGGATGGAACTGATCTATAGCTTCCATCTTTTCACCTGTACCCACAAATTTAATTGGCTTGCTTACTACCGAAAGGATAGACAGAGCGGCACCACCACGGGTATCACCATCTAACTTGGTAAGTACTACACCATTAAAATCCAAACGATCATTGAATTCTTTAGCAGTATTAACAGCATCCTGACCAGTCATGGAGTCAACAACAAACAAAATTTCGTCTGGTTTGATAGCAGCCTTAATAGCGGCAATCTCGTTCATCATTTGTTCATCAATAGCCAAACGTCCGGCTGTATCGACAATTACCAGGTCATATCCTTTTGACCGGGCTTCAATAATTGCATTCTGAGCAATTTTAACAGGATCTTTACTGTCAATTTCGCTGTAAACAGGAACTCCAATTTGTTCTCCTAATACGTGCAGCTGTTCGATAGCCGCAGGACGGTAAACGTCACAGGCAACCAACATTGGATTCTTTCCACGTTTGCTTTTAAGCATTTTTGCAAGTTTTCCGGAGAAGGTTGTTTTACCGGAACCTTGCAAACCAGCCATCAGGATAACCGCGGGAGTACCTTTGATATTTACATCTACAGTTTCACCACCCATCAGTGCGGTAAGTTCATCATGAACAATTTTCACCATTAACTGGCTAGGCTTAACCGCTGTAAGCACGTTTTGTCCCAGAGCCTTTTCCTTAACTGTATCTGTAAAAGTTTTAGCAACTTTATAGTTCACATCGGCATCTAAGAGGGCTTTACGCACATCTTTCAGAGTTTCCGCCACATTGATTTCGGTGATTTTTCCTTCACCTTTTAAAATCTTAAAAGACCTTTCCAGTCTCTCACTTAAATTATCGAACATATGTTATATTGTTATTATTACCTGTTTAGGATCGCAAAAATACAAAATTATTGCATATTTCAGAGCTTTTTACTCTGCCAATTTGCTTTTTTCAGATAAATAAAGCTTCCAATTAGCAAGAGAACATAATAAAGTATCTCAATGCTAAAGCAAATCTCGATTGGAGCCTTGAAATAAACGGCCACTAAAAAGATATATCCGGTATAAAAAATCAGCGTGATGATTTCCAGCATAAGTGCGGAACGAGTATTTCCGGTTCCTGATATTCCATTGAAATATACATTTGATACTGAGGCTACCAGCATGGCAATGGAAATAATATAAACGCTGTTTACGGATTCTTTTATTAATGCTACTTCATTGGTATATACTGATAAAATAGCTTCCGGAAAGAGCGCCGCCAGTGCCACTATGGAAAATACAATCATAAAGGATAGTTTGGCTATTTTATTCATTATCTGCATCACCTGACTAACTCCTCCCGCACCTATCGTGTTACTGACAAGTGTATTTGTTGTTGTAGAAAGTGCATTTACAGGAATAAGCATCACTACATAAATGCTTCTTACAATATTGGCCACCGCCAACTCTCTTTGCCCCAGGCGTTCTACTGCCACAAAGAAGACAAACCATGTAGCCATGGAAAGGAAATATTGCATCATTGTAAAGCTGGAAATACTTAACACACGAGTCAGTAAATGAATATCAAAATATCTAAACCTATTCAGCCCGTATTTTTTAAAATCAACTTTGATATATGTATAGAGTATAAAAAACAGAACTGATGAAGCTTCGGCAATGACTGAGGCTATAGCCGCTCCCTCAATTCCCATTTCAGGAAAACCAAAATGTCCAAATATGAGTGTATAGGCAAGTATTACGTTTACCAATGCCATTATTATCGCGCCAATGATTAATACCCTGGTACGGGTAATGCCAATATAAAACGCACGAAACATAACATTAACAAAGGCAAAGAAAAAGCCATAGATACGCCAGTTAAGGAATGCCATGGTGGAATCAAAAATCTTGTCGGACGAAACAAGTAGTCTCATTATGCCGGGTGCCATGAATTTAGAAAAACTAAAAACAAAGACAGCTATTATCAATAAAAAGAAACTTCCCTGAATCATTACAGGTCCCACATCTTTGTATCTTTGTTCACCGTTTCTCCGGGCAATTATAATCTGAGATCCGGTACTAAATCCAAAAGCAATAGTAAAGACACAGATATAAAACAAACTGCCCATAGTAGACGCACCCAGCTCCACTTCTCCTACCCTACCAAGGAAAGCGGTATCTGTTACACCTATTATAGTCTGTGCCAGCAGACTTAAAAAGATTGGAGAGCTGACATTCCAGATCTGTTTGTTGGTATACATACTTAAGTTTAGTTTTACTAGCAAAAAAAGAGTGAGGAACACACTAATAGCATCCCTCACTCTTCAGATTTATTTTATATTTCTTTCTTAAGAGTTCATGCTCATTAGGAATTCATCATTATCTCTGGTCTTTTCTAAGCGATCTCTCACAAAGTTCATTGCTTCAATAGGATTCATATCAGCCAGGTATTTGCGTAAAATCCACATACGGTCAAGCGTTTGCTTATCAAGCAGCAAATCGTCACGACGAGTACTGGAAGCTGTAATATTAACAGCCGGGAAGATACGTTTGTTGGATAGATTACGATCTAATTGCAATTCCATGTTACCTGTACCCTTGAATTCTTCAAAGATTACTTCGTCCATCTTAGAACCGGTATCAATCAATGCAGTAGCAAGGATGGTAAGCGAGCCTCCGTTTTCAATGTTACGAGCCGCACCAAAGAAACGTTTTGGTTTATGAAGCGCATTGGCATCCACACCACCAGACAATACTTTACCTGAAGCAGGAGAAACTGTATTGTAAGCACGAGCCAGACGAGTGATTGAGTCGAGCAGAATTACCACGTCATGACCACACTCTACCATACGTTTTGCTTTTTCGAGTACAATGCTGGCAATCTTCACGTGACGATCAGCTGGTTCATCAAAAGTAGAAGCAATAACCTCGGCATTTACGCTGCGAGCCATATCTGTTACCTCCTCAGGACGTTCGTCAATAAGCAGGATAATCATATATACTTCTGGATGATTGGCTGCAATTGCATTGGCTATATCTTTTAAAAGAATAGTTTTACCAGTCTTTGGCTGTGCCACGATCAAACCACGTTGTCCTTTACCAATTGGTGAGAATAAATCGACCACACGGGTTGACAGACTATCTCTGCGGTCACCTTTGCAGAGTTTGAATTTCTCGTCGGGGAAAAGAGGAGTTAAATGTTCAAATGGAACACGATCACGAACAAATGCCGGGTCACGACCATTAATTTTTTCGACTTTTACCAGCGGGAAATATTTCTCGCCTTCTTTTGGAGGACGGATAGCACCATCAACCACATCACCTGTTTTCAGTCCGAAAAGCTTAATTTGTGACTGAGACACATAAATATCATCGGGTGAGGAAAGATAGTTATAATCTGAAGAACGAAGGAATCCGTATCCGTCCTGCATAATTTCCAGTACACCTGTTCCGGTTAAGATACCATCGAATTCATAAGGTTTCTCACGTTCAATAACCTTGCGTTCAGGTGCTTTCGGAGCAGTTTCAGCTTCTCCTTCTGCAACTGCAGGGCGATTAGGACGTTGATTTGTATTTGCAGGCTTACCTGCTTTTGGAGCGTGTTGTTCGTTTTCACGAAGACGTACACGTGGTCTTTGTTGCTGAGGTGCAGGAGGAACAACTTTGGTTGATTCAAATTTGCCTAAAAGTTCAGAAGGCAGTTCCATCTTTTCAGAAGGCATATCCTCAATAGGGATAAAGTCGTCGTCATCATCATCAGAATCAAGTGAAAGTTCAGCTTCAGGCAATATAATGTCTTTATGAGTACGAGGAGCTTCTTCTATTTTTTCTACCGGTGCTGGTGTTTCTTCTTTTTTCTCTGAAAGAAGAATTGGCTTTTTAATTATTTTCTTAGCAACAGGCGCGCTTTCTACTGCTTTAGGTGCAGCTTCCGAAAATTCCAGCTCTGCCTGAGCTTGAGCAACCTGAACCTTTGGAGCCTGAGTCTTTGGAGTCTGAGTCGTAGTAGAAGTTTGTACCGGAGCAGGAGTTTGAACTTGTGCCTGAACTTTTGCAGCGGAATCCGCAGCTGGTTCAGCATTCTTTGAAACTGGCTTCTTTGCTTTAGGAGCTTTTTTTCTGGCTGGCTTTTCTGAAGGCTCTTTCTTTTCCTGAGCAGGCTGTTCTGTCACTACTGTTTTTTCACTTTTTACAGCTGCAACTGGTGCAGGTGCGGCAGCAGGAGTTGTAGATTCTACTCTCTCAGCTTTTTCTTTGTTTGCAGTATAAACCTTATCAGGAGTATCCTTCTTTACAACGCTGATTCGCGAACGTTTCTTTTTATCGTCACGACGATCGTCTTTATCTTTCTCTGCAGCCACTTTTTTGGTTGCACCTGCAATTGCCTGTTCATCAAGTATTTTATACACAAGTTCTTCCTTCTTGAAAGACTCTGGTTTTTTGATTCCTAATTCTTGTGCAATGGATTGTAATTCCGACAGATTTTTGTCGTTTAATTGAATGATGTTATACATACGTATAAAATAAGTTTGATTTAATCTATATTTTGGCCCTACACACAAGTAAATACACACGGTTAACGAGCTTATTCATCTAAAGTATGGACGTAAATAAAATGAGTTTTTTGGGATATAATTGATTTTGGAGTACATTCTCGCTCACCGCAGGAGTGTCGTCGAATGTTTCAACAGCCACAAAGATACAACTTTATTTTAATAACACTTCAATTTAACAATATTTTTTGTATAAAAAACGCATTACTAACTAATAATAGATAGAAATAGACTTAAAAGCATTGCGGCTAGCTTTTCCAGATACAGTTTATCTATCTCATCAAACGTGTTAAGCTCTGCACTATCAATATCGAGTACCCCCCACACTACTCCATCATTTATTAACGGAACAACAATTTCGGAGCGGGAAAGAGAGCTACAGGCTATATGCCCGGGAAATGCTTCTACATCGGCCACTACTTGTGTGCTAACTTCTTTCCAGGCTGTGCCACACACGCCCCGGCCGTACTTTATACGGGTACAGGCTAATGGTCCTTGAAAAGGTCCTAAAACCAGATCGTCTCCTTTTACAAAATAGAAACCAACCCAAAAGAATCCGAAAGTTTCCTTTAATACAGCAACAACATTCGACAAATTAGCAATCAGATCTTCTTCATCTTCAATCAATGATTTAATCTGAGGGAGCAATGTTTTGTAAATTTCCTCCTTTGTTCCTTCTATCTTTTTAAGCGACTCGGCCATTTTATTAGTTATTTAAACAATAATTCTTTATCTCTTTTTGCGGCTGGCTTTACCCATTCACTGGGAATAAATTCCCAGTGGTTCAAAGCATGAGGAGAAATGGTTCCATTCTTTTCAATCCATCCCATTATATAATAACGCAAATCCATGGTTGATGTATTAAGTATTCTGCTATTCAGGGAATCGCGGGAAATACCGGCACCATCTGTAAGAAGTCCACCTCCTCCATTTGCACGATAAGAGCTTATAGCCACTTTGTACTTTTTAGCCATATCAAATGGCTTTCCATTGGCCATACTCTTAATCTGCACTTTCGATCCGGCAGGTTTTGTTACATCTACCGTATAAATAATACCTGCAGCCGAATCAAAGTTATAGCTATAATTCACCAAACCATATCTCTGTCTTTTATCCTGTTTAAGAAGCAATAAATGATCATCTGGACTCTTCATCTGATTAGTCCAGATAGAATAAGACATTTCCAGATAATTCTTTATCTCGGCACCTGCAAGTTCCATGGTGCAAAGCTGATTCTCAAACTGATAAAGTTTAAATAAATCAGATACGCGGATCGTCCCTTTATCAATATGGGCATCATACGTTAAAGGTGCGGTAAATGAAATATCGGCCCCTGTAGTTTCCAGTTGAACGGTATGAATAAAATCAATAAATGCCGACGGACCAAAATAAGCATCACGAATGGAAATAGATTTATCCGTCTTCCCTACAGGACGTGATACATATGCTTTCACAAGAGCTATTTGAGAAGCAAAATGATTCAAAAAAACTGAGTCAGGCTGATAAGATTTCATCTTAATAATCTTACCTTTTGTATCTTTCCATATCACTTTATCATTTTCCAGTTTTACTTTCAGTAACACATCCGAAACACCGAATCCTCCCTTAGCCGGGTTAATGACTAACACAGAATCACCCGCAACATTTATTACCTTTTCACAGTAACGAGAATGGTCATGTCCGGCCATCACCACATCAAAGCCTGGTACATTTCTGGCAATATCAGCAGAAGCATTTTCATTAAATACCCCATCTATTTTATATGCCTCTACACCCGAGTGGAAAAGACCAACAATAATATCGGGATGTTCTTTTTCCTTAATTATATTCATCCATTTCCTGGCGGATATTTCCATATCTTCAAAATGCAACCCCTTCCAAAGTGTTTCAGTAAGCCATGACGGTATAGCAGGAGTTATAAGCCCTAACACTGCTATTTTTACTCCATCAATTACAAATATTTTATAAGGTTGAAGATAATTACTGCCATCATTGCGCAATACATTGGCTCCAAGAACAGGTGCTTTGCATTGACTAATCCAGCGATCATACACTGCATGACCGGTTTCCACATCATGATTACCCATTTCTATGGCATCATACCCCATGTAATTCATCACATCGGCGCAAATATGAGGAGAAACAGTATCCAGATAATTATAATAATAAACTATAGGCTGCCCTTGCAACAGATCGCCTCCATCAAGAAGTAACACATGCTCCGGATACTGTTCTCGCTGCTCCTTAACATATGAGCTTACGCGATCCATGCCCCCACCAATGAGCTTATCATTGATAAAATCATAAGAGAAAAATCCGCCATGAATATCGGAAGTATGAATAAGCTTTATAGCGACCTCCCGGGGTTGTGCAAATAGTGTTCCTACGAGAATTACTACCAGTAATAAAGAGATAGTTAGTCGTTTCATTATAGTTTTTGCATATTTAAATATCGAAATCGAATACAAATTTACTGAAAAAAACACATTTTTAGCCATAAACGGCAAAAAGCATTGGTTAATTATCTTAAATTATTGAGCAATAATTTAAATTTATTGCTCAATAAACAAAAAACCATTGGAGTCTGAATTTTATTTATTGGCGAAGAAATAAACTGGAATGGGGCTACAGTTTTAGTATCTGCCTCCCGAAGATGAGTTTCTGCTCGCTTATTTCCGTAAACCGTTGGCCGAAGAATACCCCCTCTTCTTGTCGGCAAGTGAAATTTTAAAGCAAATTTCGCACAAAAAAGGCATCAAAATTACCTGTTTTGGTGCAATAACCCTTGAAAAAGTGCTTAAAAATTACGGTTTTGAATCAAAAAAGAGTAGCAAAAGAGCTCTTTATGCCATTTATGAAATTGATTTTGTGGAAGTGGGACGGAGCAACAAGACAGTAGATAAACAACTGTAAATAGCTAAATAACAGGCATTAAACAAGAACTATAAATTTCTTTTCTGATTTCAGGAGTGATAGGGATGAAAGGTGTGAGAGTACATTCTGGAGGTATATATACAAAGGGGCACTCTATAGGATGCCCCCTTTATATATAGTCTTCAACTATACAATCACACTATCACACCTATCACACTTTCTTTTCCAGGCATCTTCTTGCTTCCTGTCAAACGGGTATTTATAACGTGTAAAAACATAAGGTCATCTAAAAAAAGAGACTTGAGGCTTTGGGTAAAGTCTCAAGTCTCTTTTTTTAGATGACTTGACATTTTGGAGAGCATTTTTTACGGTTCGCCTAGAAAGAGGGTCACTTATCGCATTAATTATAAACTATTTAGGTACCTAAATTCATCGTTCCATTTATCGTCTCTCTTATTTTTAGTTAAAAAGTAACTATTTTTCCATGAAACCCCACTTGTTTTCTGTATCTTTGTTATTCAGAAATTATAGCAAAGCACACAAAATGGAGTTATTTCACACAATGATCTCTTCGGCACTCAATATTGCCGTAAAGCAGATAAGTAGCACATTATCATTACTTAACGACGGAGCCACAATCCCTTTTATCAGCCGCTACCGCAAGGAAGCCACCGGTGGTTTGGACGAAGTTCAAATTGAAAACATCAAGGAATTATACGATAAACTTTGCGAGTTAAAAAAGCGCAAGGAGACTATTCTTAGCACCATTGAAGAACAAGGAAAGCTAACCCCTGAACTCAAAAAAAGAATTGAAGCAAGCTGGGACGGCACGGAGCTGGAAGATATTTATCTGCCTTATAAACCAAAAAGGAAAACCCGCGCTGAAGCAGCACGACAGAAGGGGCTTGAACCCTTGGCTACCCTGCTATTAATGCAAAGGGAAAACGATGTTACTGCAAGAGCGGAAGTTTTTGTGAAGGGCGACGTAAAGGATGTGGAAGATGCACTGAAGGGTGCGCGAGACATTATTGCAGAACAGGTAAATGAGGATGAGCGTGCCCGTAATCAGGTTCGTAATCTCTTTAACAGACAGGCGGTTATCACAGCCAAAGTGGTGAAAGGCAAGGAAGAGGAAGCTGCTAAATACCAAGACTATTTTGATTTTTCGGAACCACTGAAACGTTGCTCTTCTCACCGGTTACTGGCTATCCGCCGGGCAGAAGCGGAAGGATTGCTAAAAGTGAGCATTTCTCCCGATGATGAAGAGTGTACCGAACGACTGGAACGGTTATATGTGCACAGCAACAATGCATGCGGAATGCAGGTGGCCGAAGCTGTAAAGGATGGATATAAGCGATTACTAAAGCCTTCCATTGAAACGGAATTCTCCGGATTCTCTAAAGAAACGGCTGATACGGAAGCAATCCGTGTATTCGCCGAGAATCTGCGCCAGCTCCTTCTGACCGCTCCATTGGGACAGAAAAGGGTACTGGGACTAGATCCGGGATATCGCACCGGCTGTAAACTGGTTTGCCTGGATGCGCAAGGCAACCTAGTTCACAACGAAGCCATCTATCCTCACCCACCTCAAAACGAAAAACTAATGGCTGCCAAAAAGGTTTCAAAACTTGTGGAAGCTTATAATATACAAGCTATTGCCATTGGTAATGGTACGGCTAGCCGGGAAACGGAAGCGTTTGTTACTTCGCTGCGTTTTGACCGGGAGGTACAGGTTTTTGTGGTGAGCGAAAACGGGGCATCCATCTATTCTGCTTCTAAAATAGCACGAGATGAGTTTCCTGAATACGATGTAACGGTGCGCGGTGCGGTTTCTATCGGTCGCCGTTTGATGGATCCGCTGGCAGAGCTGGTAAAGATTGATCCTAAATCAATTGGCGTAGGGCAATATCAGCACGATGTGGATCAGGGAAAGCTAAAGAAATCTCTGGATCAAACGGTAGAGAACTGTGTGAACCTGGTGGGAGTAAATTTGAATACTGCCAGCACCCACTTGCTCACTTACATATCCGGGCTGGGACCACAACTGGCACAAAACATCGTTAACTTTAGAACAGAGAACGGGGCTTTTAATTCCCGCAAGCAATTGATGAAGGTCCCTCGCATGGGAGCTAAGGCATTTGAGCAATGTGCTGGGTTCCTTCGCATTCCGCAAGCAGGCAATCCGCTGGATAATTCGGCTGTTCACCCTGAGAGCTACCATATTGTGGAACAAATGGCAAAGGATTTAAACTGCACGGTAGAAGAGCTAATCACCAAGAAAGAACTTCGCGCACAAATAAAGCTGGAACAATATGTAACATCAACAGTGGGAATGCCTACGCTAAACGATATAATGCAGGAACTTGAGAAACCGGGAAGAGACCCCCGGTCTACAATAAAGGTATTTGAGTTTGACAAGAGCGTGAAAACTATCAACGACTTGCAGGAAGGCATGGTTCTGCCAGGCATTGTAACCAACATCACCAACTTTGGTTGTTTTGTAGATGTGGGAATCAAGGAGAATGGATTGGTACATATCTCACAATTGGCCGACAAGTTTGTAAGTGATCCTACTCAGGTTGTATCCATCCACCAGCAAGTAATGGTACGCGTTGATAGTGTGGACCTGGGAAGAAAACGGGTGCAGCTTAGCATGAAAGGAATTGATCAGAATATATAAATAATAAACACATGAAAAGAAAACAATTAGGAATACTTTTTCTATTATGTCTCAACGTGTGTGTTGTAACGGCACAGACAGTAAGCAAAACACTTTTCGTTCCTAAGGCCGGAACGCTGAAAGAACAGCTCACCAAAGAAGAAGCGAAGAACGTAACCAATTTGACATTGACCGGAAAAATCAATGCAAAGGACTTTAAACTTATGCGCGACAGTATGGCAAAGCTGGAAGTACTGGATATTTCTAATGCCAGTATCACAGGATATATGGGTAAAGAGGGAACTTATCCCGAGAAATATTATATTTATCCAATGACTTTTGTACCCGCTTATGCTTTTTGCAATGGAGAAGGTGGAACATTTCACGGAAAGAAAACACTAAAAAAAGTTCTTCTTCCCACCAACACAATAAACATTGAAGATTACGCATTTAAAAACTGCGATAACCTGACCATTGTGCAGATAAATAAAAAGACTCCTCCCAACCTCTTGAAAGGAGCAATGAACGACAGCCTGACTGCCGTATTTATCCCTGCAGGTAGCAAAGACGTATACAAGAAAAAGAAAGGATGGGATAAATTTGCCATTCTCGAAGGTACTCCCGAGGTACTTACTATCAACATAACCAAACCAGGTGAACTGGGAAACGAGATTATGAAAGCCGGACATCAACCGGGTGAACTAAACTACCTCACAATCAAAGGTAATCTGAACGAAGAAGATTTCAAGGTAATCCGCGACTACATGCCCGAACTTGTATCGCTCGATTTATCTGCAACCTCAGCAACAGAGATTCCAGACTTCACCTTCACACAAAAGAAGTATCTGATGTCTGTCAATCTGCCTCAGAAATTAGTTACCATCGGCGAGCGTGCTTTCAGCGGATGCATTCACCTATCAGGCGAGTTATTGCTTCCTCCCACTGTAAAAACAATAAAAGAAGGTGCATTCCTTGACTGCGACATGCTATCCAAAGTAATTGTGCAAGGAGACAAGCTTTCCGTTTTGGGAAAAGACTTGTTCAGAGATACCAGTAAGCAGAAAATTGAGTTTAGAAAATAAGATCTTACTCAAAGTGTGATAGCCTTTTTCTAACAAAAGTGTGTTCGTACACAAATATTGCATAATTCAATCTTTAGCCCTATATTTGCAGTAATTTACAACGAACAAGAATAAGGCGATCAGTATTAAAAAAATCATTAAAGGTAAAAACATGGAAAATTTATTTAATATTTCAGGTAAAGTAATTATCGTAACAGGTGGATACGGCGTTTTGGGTAGAGGAATATCCATGTACCTGGCTCAGCAAGGAGCAAAAGTGGTGATTATAGGCAGAAGCAAAGAATCGGGTAACGAATTGGTATGCGAAATAAAGAAGCAGGGCGGACAGGCTATTTTCGCTCAAGCTGATGTTACTAACAAAGAGATGCTGGAAGAATGCAAAAAACAAATTCTGAATACTTATGGCAAAATTGATATTCTTATCAACGCAGCAGGTGGTAATATGCCAGGCGCAACCATTGCTCCTAGTCAAACCATCTTTGATCTTGACGTAGAGGCTATGAGAACTGTGGTTGACTTGAATCTATTTGGCACTGTTCTTCCTTCCATAGTGTTTGCATCTGAAATGGCTAAACAAAAATACGGATGCATTCTGAATTTCTCTTCAGAGTCTTCTCTTCGTCCACTTACAAGGGTTGCGGGATATGGAGTGGCAAAGGCTGCAATAAATAACTTTACCCAATATATGGCAGGTGAACTGGCAATGAAATTTGGGAATGGCATCCGCATGAATGCTATTGCTCCGGGATTCTTCCTGACCACTCAAAACAAGGCGCTGATGCTTAATCCTGATGGTTCTCTTTCTGACAGGGCAAAAAGCGTAATGGCTCACACACCATTCAATCGCTTTGGAGAACCGGAAGATTTGTACGGAACCGTTCACTACCTTATCAGTGACGCATCTAAGTTTGTTACAGGCACCGTAGCTGTGGTAGACGGTGGGTTCAATGCTTTTACAATCTAATAATATTCAATCAAAATATAGAAATTATGTATCTATGTGAACAAACATGGCGTTGGTATGGTCCCAACGATCCTGTTTCTCTTTGGGATATAAAACAAGCTGGCGCTACGGGGGTAGTTAATGCATTACACCACATCCCTAATGGAGAAGTATGGACTATAGAGGAGATCATGAAACGTAAGGAACTGATTGAATCAGTAGGACTTAAATGGTCTGTTGTTGAAAGTGTTCCTGTACACGAACATATAAAGACTCAGACTGGTGATTTTCAAAGATATATCGACAATTACAAAGAATCTCTTTGCAACCTAGGTAAGTGTGGCATCAATATTGTAACTTACAACTTTATGCCTGTACTGGACTGGACTCGTACGGACCTGGCTTACACCATGCCTGATGGTTCAAAAGCTCTACGCTTTGAAAGAGCTGCATTCGTGGCTTTTGATTTGTTTATTCTAAAACGTCCGGGTGCTGAGAATGAATATTCTGCTGAAGAGCAAGCTAAAGCAAAGGCTCGTTTTGAACAAATGAGCAACGAAGATAAGCATACATTGGAACGCAATATCATTGCCGGTCTGCCAGGATCAGAAGAGAGCTTCACTATTGCACAGTTCCAGGAAGCGTTAGATCGTTACAAAGATATTGATGCTGAGAAACTTCGTGCAAACCTTATCTATTTCCTTAGCGAGATTGCTCCTGTAGCCGATGAATCAGATGTAATGCTGGTTATTCACCCTGATGATCCTCCTCACTCAATCCTTGGTTTACCTCGTATCCTAAGCTCTGCAGAAGATTTCCAGAAACTGATTGATGCTGTTCCAAATAAATCTAACGGTTTATGCTTGTGTACAGGTTCATTCGGAGTTTGCAAAGACAATGATCTTGTTGCCATAATGAAACGTTTCGGTGAAAGAGTTAACTTCGTTCATTTCCGCAGCACTCAACGTGATGCTGAAGGCAACTTCTATGAAGCGAACCACCTGGAAGGAAATGTAGATATGTACAACATGATGAAAGCTATGCTTGAAGTGGAACAAGAACGTAAAACTTCTATTCCAATGAGACCAGACCACGGACATCAAATGATTGATGACCTGAAGAAGAAAACAAATCCTGGTTATTCCTGCATTGGACGTCTGAGAGGATTAGCTGAACTAAGAGGATTGGAAATGGGTATTGCAAAGTCTCTATTCAATAAATAAGTCTTAGTTATTACAATATAACAATTCATATAACGGTCGGAATTCATTTAAAGTTCCGACCGTTTTTTCTTTTTAAACAATCTATAAACAAAATAAAAGCAATAGATGTTATTTTTTAATTAATTTTGCAACATGAAACTCTACCTGAGAAGACAAGCAGTCATTGCATGGTTATTACTTTTCACCATCGCCCCTATAGGGATTGTGAAGAGTTTCCATACCCATGAATCGGGAGAAAACAGTGCAACTCATCATTGCAGCGATTCTTCCTGCAATTGTGCTATCTGTCAGTTTCAGTTGTTTCCTTATGAGAAATCTGCCGTTTTTCATCTTACTGTTCACCTTACAGTACATACTATTGAAGCTGCAATCAACATCTTCAAGGTTACACAGATTTTCTTTCATTCTTATTCCTTAAGAGCCCCTCCCTTCTTATTTTAAAATAGAGACAATAACCGTTTATGCTCTTTCCATAATGTGAATGAGCATACTATTTTGTGTATTTTAAAATAAGAAACAATAATGAAAAAATATATCTTATTAGTTTCCTGTTTTATCTGTACCCTACTGCCATGTATGGGTATGGAACCAACAGGGACACCCACTGATGCAAGTATCTTTGGGCATATTACTGATGCTAAAACAAAAGAACATTTGGCATATATCAATGTATCTGTAAAAGGAACAACAATAGGTACAACTTCTGATACCTCAGGGCATTTCCTTATGGAGAATCTTCCCATAGGAAACTGGGTACTTGAGTTTAAGTCGGTTGGCTATCGCACGTTGACTATGAATGTTTCTGTAGCCAGAAAGAAAACAATAGAAATGGATGTTGAGCTCACTCAGGATCTTATTTCCCTGGATGAAGTAGTGGTAAGCAGCAACAGAAACGAAACTACTAAGCGACTGGCTCCTTCACTGGTGAATATTCTGGATACTAAATTATTTGAAGATACTCACTCATCATGTCTGGCGCAAGGATTAAGTTTTCAATCGGGAGTACGGGTGGAAAACAATTGCCACACCTGTGGAACAGAACAAGTAAGGATTAATGGGCTGGAAGGTTCTTATACTCAGATATTGATCGATTCGCGCCCTATCTATAGCTCACTAAGCGGAGTATACGGATTGGAACAAATTCCTCAGAATATGATTGAACGGGTTGAAGTTGTTAAAGGTGGTGGTTCTGCCTTATATGGTTCATCGGCCATTGCAGGAACTATCAACATAATAACTAAAGAACCAACCCGCAATTCAGGAGAGTTCTCTCACGACATTACTTCTATCGGCGGATCAAATGCATTTGATAATAACACAACACTAAACGCATCGCTGATTACTGATGATCGCAAAGCTGGTTTATTTATCTTCGGACAAAGCAGATACCGTGACGGATATGATCAGGATAAAGATGGATTTACAGATCTCACTCAGATGAACAGCAAAACAGTCGGGTTACATTCATATCTCAAAACCAGCGACTACTCGAAGTTGTCTTTGGAATATCACAATATTACTGATAACAGACGAGGTGGCAATCTTTTAAATCTGCAACCTCACGAAGCTGATGTGGCCGAAGAAGCTGAACATTCTATTAATGGCGGAGGTGTAAATTACGATCTTTTTTCTTCTGATTATAAGCACAAAGTAAATCTGTACACATCTATGCAAAGTGTTCAACGAAAGAGTTACTCTGGTGCCGGTCAGGATTTAAGAGGCTACGGCAATACTAACGATCTGACTTATGTAGCAGGCGGTCAATATACTTATAACTGGGCGAAATGCCTGTTTATGCCGGCCCAGTTTACCGGAGGTGCAGAATACACATACGACAAACTGCATGATGAAATTCTTGGATATAACCGTAACATTACACAAACAGTACACTCTGAAAGTGTTTTCCTGCAGAACGAATGGAAGAACGATATGTGGGGATTCTTATTTGGCGGACGATTGGATAAGCACAATCTTATAGATCATGCAATCTTTAGTCCGCGAGTAACACTGAGATACAATCCGTTTGAGAATTTAAACTTCCGTCTGAGCTATTCAACCGGCTTCCGTGCTCCGCAGGTTTTTGACGAAGATCTTCATGTATCTGCTGTGGGTGGAGAAATAGCCATCATTCACTCTGTGTCCAATCTGAAGCCGGAAAAGTCTAAAAGTCTAAGCGCTTCAATGGATCTGTACCACACCATTGGAGAGTTCCCCGTAAATCTTCGTATCGAGGGATTCTATACCAATCTGAAAGATGTATTTATCCTTAATGATGTGGGAACAAACAGTGAAGGTACCATACTGAAAGAACGGACAAATGGTTCCGGAGCCAAAGTTATGGGAATCACAACCGAAGGTAAAATTGCTTTCTCCACTCTACTACAGCTGGAAACCGGAGCAACTCTTCAAAGTAGCAGATATAAAGAAGTGGAGAACTGGAGTGCATCTGAAGATTTAGGCACAAAGAAAATGCTTCGTACTCCTGATCTTTATGGGTACTTCACAGCAAAGCTTACTCCCATAAAAAGGTTTGAGACTTCAATTTCGGGAACATATACAGGAAGTATGCTTGTGCCACATGCAGCTGGTTATATTCAGAAAGATATGAATGTTACCACTCCCGATTTCTTTGATATGAATGTGAAGTTAAGCTACATATTCCCCGTTTATAAGCAAATTGCTCTTCAGGTGAATGCCGGTGTACAAAACATATTCAATGCTTACCAATCTGATCAGGATAAAGAAAAGGATCGTGATTCAGATTTTGTATATGGGCCCATTCTACCAAGAAGTTATTTCATTGGAGCAAAAATAAACTTCTGATTATTAGGAATGAAAGCCATAAAGAAGTACTGATTTATTAAAAAAAATATCGCCGGGGATAAATATCCGGCGATATTATAAAGTGTTTATTATTAGCAAGATAAGAATATTCCATTTCCTAAAAACATAAAAATCAAAAAAAAACATAGAGAATATAGCCTCTCTTTAACAGGAACTCCTTATCTTAGTTTCAAATTTAAAAAGAACATATGAAATTTTTTCCCAAATTAAGAAAATCAAAAGAAGAACAAACAGAACTTGTTCAGTCAAGAATTGAATACTATTTTACGTTAATACGTGTATATTATCAATCAACAATGGCAATCAATCTTGGTATTACCAATATTAACGCATTGCCTGATATAGCGACGTTTAAACGTACATTTAAGATTCCCACTCAAGGTGGAAGACTAGGAGTGGCAGAGAGATCGCAATCGCGCAAAATGTTGATGCAGGGATATGGTCTGAGCGAACAATTCTTTAAAGAATTAGATTCATCCTTAAAGAACAACTGCAAAAAACAGAATGACGCGCAATCGTTCCTATTCCTATTCCAGGGCTTTTCAAATGATTTGCTAATGCTTATAAGCGATCAAATGAAATTTAAAATAGCCTTGCCAAGTATCTTCAGAAAGGCTCTTTATGAAATAACAGCAAAAACAATTCATAAAATATTGACTAAGGATGACTGGAAAAAGGATGAGTTGCGTAAAACATGCAAGGACGTAAGAAAGTACAAAGATAAGCTTGGCTATTCTGAAGAATGGATGGTGGAATATGTATTCCCTGTTCTTCTGATATCAAAAAGCGGTAAAAAAACCAATGCCGACTTCTCTAAAAGGTAATTCTTCCTTTTTATTCTAACAATAACAAAAGGCGGGGAAGATATCAATACATTTTGATTTCTTCCCCGCCTTGTTAATCTCTTTTCCTGCTTTATAAAAAACAACTAAAATTATTTATGCGTGGCGGAACTAATGCTATCATTATAACGTTTTAATTTTAGGGTAATACATTCATAAAAAGGAAATTATATGAGAAACAATATTTTAATATTACTTCTTTTATTACTCCCAGTGAAGGCTCTTGCACAGAAGAGTCCTGAATCTGTTGTGATTGATTTCTATAAATGGTACTTTAGCGTAATAGAAAGTGGGCAAATTGAAGAATATCAACCTATATTCGTAGCCGATTCGGTGGGAATGACAACTTTGGATATGGGTAAGTATATTAATAACCTTAGACTTTATAATTTTACCGACAGTCTTATCAATAGTGAAATTACTTCGTACCAGAATTGCATTAAAGAAGTTAGCAAAACTAAATTCAATGAATTAAATGATAAGCTTCCAGACCTTGATGATTACAAAAAGATCGGTTGTGATTTCTTCAACATTTATCGTTGGATAATGGACGTTGAGCCAATGAGCGGCATAGAAATATTGGAGACAATAACCATTGATGAAAATAAAATTATTATCAAAGGGCAATTCTTTAGAGGTGACGAAATGGCAAAGAATAGAAACTATTGGAATAAATTTCTTTATGTAGCCTTAAATAAAGAGAACAATACCTGGAAAATTAATCAAATAGAAATAAGGAAAACAAACCAGAAATGATTATTCTATGCTCCTACCTTAAAAAGGTATCTACTCCAGCAGAGCGAATCTTAATACCGTGAATTGACTATCCTTATTTTAAAAAAAACTATTTACGAACTAATCTAAATTTAGTCTAATCATATTCTAATAAAAATTACTAAAAACGGAGCTATAGTAATAATAATCAAAACCTTAACTCCTGATACTATACTCACATTAATAAGATTTATTAAATCGGTATTATTTTTATCGTCACGAATCCCTTTATCCGAAACAATTTTAGTACTTTTGCCACGTCTTTTTATAGAGAATAAAAGACAACGGCAAGTAATTGCAATAGTCTATAATCAATCACAATTGAATCATACTTAGATGACAAACTTTGATAACAGAAATTTGGCTTCTCGCGGGAAATCCGCCTTTGTTTTTTTTATATCCAAATGTAAAACATTAGGAGCCAAATACAAATCTTTTTACCAGAACTCTGCTTGGTATAAGAAAATAGTAATAGTTTTTTGTTCCTTAATTCTTTTATTCTCTCTCTATCTATTCATGGTAGATATAAATTTCCTTTGGCTGTTTGGAAAATCGCCTAGTATGTCGAGCATTAACAATCCAAACCAAAGCGTAGCCTCGGAAATTTATAGCACAGACGGGAAATTAATAAGTAAATATTTTAGAGAAAACAGAACTCCGGTAAAATTTGAAGAAATATCACCGATATTAATAAAAACACTTATATGCACTGAAGATGAGCGTTTTTATGAGCATTTTGGAGTTGATTTAAAAGGAGTTTTTGCGGCAATAAAGGATATGGCCCAAGGCAATGCCCGTGGTGCCAGTACTATTACTCAGCAGTTAGTAAAAAACATGTTGAAGGTTCGTTCGCAATATTCCAGAGGCCTTTTAGGAAATATTCCGGGACTCAAAATACTTATCATGAAATCAAAGGAATGGATAACGGCAGTAAAAATTGAAATATTCTATTCCAAAAAAGAGATCCTTACCATGTATCTTAATACGGTGGATTTTGGTAGTAATGCTTATGGCATTAAAACAGCATGTAAAACATATTTCAACACAACTCCTGAGCATATTACCATTGAACAAGCTGCAACATTAGTAGGTTTATTAAAAGCTACCACTACTTACAACCCGCGCCTTAATCCTAAAAAAAGCATTAAACGACGTAATGTGGTACTGGAAAACCTATTAACTCATCATCTTATTAGTACTGCCGAGTTTGATTCTCTGAAACAAATTCCTATTAAGCTTAATTACAGCATTGAAACCAATTATGATGGACAAGCACTTTACTTTAGAGAAGCAGTAGCAGAATCTCTGAGAGATTGGTGTAAGGAGAATGATATTGATTTGTATTCTGACGGGCTGAAAATATATACTACTTTGGATACCAGAATGCAAAAATACGCTGAAGATGCGGTTGATAAACAGATGCGTATTGTACAACGAAACTTTGACAGCCATTGGGGAAAAGAAAATCCGTGGCAAGATAAGAATCATAAGGAGATAGCAGGATTCATTGAGGCTTTGGCAAAGAAAACTGTGTTTTATAAGATTCTGGAACAAAAATATCCTAATCAGCCAGATTCTGTTAACTATTATATGAATAAGCCTCACCCTCTGAAAGTATTTGACTATAATACTGGGGTGAAAGAGATGAATATCAGTGCAATGGACTCTATTCGTTATATGGAACGGTTTATGCATACCGGATTTGTTGCTATGGAACCTCAAACCGGATTTGTTAAAGCATGGGTAGGTGATATAAATTTCAATTCATGGAAATACGATAAGGTTCTATCCAAACGTCAACCAGGTTCTACCTTTAAATTATTCGATTACACCACGGCAATCAATAAGGGAATGTCTCCTTGCGATGAGCGCGTAGATCAATATATTGAGTGGGAAGTAATGGAAAAAGGAGAGCTTAAAAAGTGGACACCTCGCAATGCCAATGGAAATTACTCCGGTCAAACGTTGACACTAAAGGCTGCTTTTGCTAGATCTATAAATAGTATTGCCGTACAAATTGCAAAAGAAGTAGGTATTGGCGAGATTATTAAAACTGCTCATGCAATGGGTATAAAAACTCCTTTGAATAATATTCCTTCCATTTCTTTGGGCTCTTCAGATGTTTCATTACTTGAACTAGTCAATTCATATTGCACGGTAATCAATGATGGTATGACACACGATCCTGTACTAGTTACTCGCATTGAAGACCGTAATGGCAACGTATTATTTAATTATGTACCTGAACAAAAACAAGCCATCCCATACGAAACATCTTTCCTTATGACGCAAATGCTTCTGGGAGGACTTACAGAACCTATGGGAACTACTCAAAACTTATGGTCATTTGACTTATTCAAATACAATACTGATTTTGGTGGAAAAACAGGAACATCATCCAATCACTCGGATGCATGGTTTGTTGGTGTAACTCCTAACCTGGTTGGTGGCGCATGGGTTGGAGGTGAGCATCGTAGTATTCACTTCAGGACAGGAAAGCTTGGAGAAGGTAGTAAAACGGCTTTGCCTATCTTTGGTTATTTCATGGAAAAGGTGCTTGCCGATACTCACCTATCAAAGTACAAGGCCAAGTTCCCTAAACCTAAACAACCAATCACTAAATCTTATCAATGCCAGTCAGCTTATCCTAAAGCTGAGAACGATTCAATAGACGAAACAGCAACAGACAGTCTTGCTATAGAAGAAGGCATAGATGAGAATGTTGTAGAATAGCTCTGAAAAAACAAATAACAAAAACAAGCACTGGTTCATAAAGAGTCAGTGCTTGTTTTTTTATACCTGAAAGAATACATGAATTTATTTCAGCACAGTTAAGGATAGCCATCAATGTGCATGAGTTGCATTTAACTACTAATTACTCAAACAAATATATACAATAAACTCTTTATAAAACATAAAATAAAGCCTTTACTTTTCAGCATTTTTTTAATTATATATGAAAGAATAAAAGCATCATATTTCATATATAAAATTAGCTATTATCATGTTTTTCTAATAATTACACTACAACCAATAAGAAATTATTGAGAGATTTATGTTCTTTTTATTAGTCATTCCTTTCTTTTAATAGGGAAACAACTTATCTTTGCACCAATTAATAATATTGTTAACACAATTTTAGCATAAATAATCAATAGACTAATAATAAAAGACATGAAAAAAGCCTTGATTTCAGGGATTACCGGGCAGGACGGTTCCTTCTTAGCCGAATTTTTATTGCAAAAAGGATATGAAGTACACGGAATACTTCGCCGCTCTTCTTCTTTCAACACCGGACGTATCGAACATCTATACTTTGAAGAATGGGTAAGGGATATGAAACAGGAAAGAACCATTAATCTTCATTACGGAGACATGACCGACTCCAGTTCCCTTATTCGTATTATTCAGCAAATTCAACCGGATGAAATTTATAATCTGGCTGCCCAAAGCCACGTAAAGGTTAGTTTTGATGTACCAGAATATACAGCAGATACAGATGCTGTAGGAACTCTTCGTATGCTGGAAGCTGTACGTATCCTTGGATTGGAAAAGAAAACAAAAATATATCAGGCTTCTACTTCCGAACTTTTCGGTTTGGTGCAAGAGGTTCCACAAAAAGAAACAACTCCTTTCTATCCTCGTAGCCCGTATGGCGTAGCTAAACAATATGGTTTCTGGATCACAAAAAACTACCGCGAATCTTATGGTATGTTTGCTGTAAACGGTATTTTGTTTAATCACGAAAGTGAACGTCGTGGTGAGACTTTCGTAACCAGAAAAATATCTTTGGCAGTAGCTCGTATTAAGCAAGGCGTGCAGAACAAGCTCTACATGGGAAATCTTGATTCACAACGTGACTGGGGTTATGCAAAGGATTATGTAGAATGTATGTGGCTGATTTTACAGCATGATGTTCCCGAGGACTTTGTAATTGCTACCGGCGAAATGCATACCGTACGTGAATTCTGTACGCTGGCTTTCAAAGAAGCAGGTATTGACATCCGCTGGGAAGGTGAGGGAGTTAATGAAAAAGGAATTGATGCTGCCACCGGATGTGTATTGGTAGAAGTAGATCCAAAATATTTCCGGCCGGCCGAGGTTGAGCAATTATTAGGTGACCCAACCAAAGCCAGAACATTACTTGGATGGAACCCAACACAAACATCATTTCCGGAACTGGTAAAAATCATGGTACAACATGATATGGAAAAGGTAAGAAAGATGATCGCAAATAAATGATGATGGAAAAAGACGCTAAGATTTTTGTAGCCGGACACCGCGGACTAGTAGGTTCTGCTATTCTAAATAATCTTATTAAAAAGGGATATAATAACTTCGTTCTTCGTACACACAAAGAACTGGATTTATGCAATCAGGCTGCTGTAATGGAATTCTTTGATCAGGAGAAACCGGAATACGTATTTCTGGCAGCGGCACACGTGGGCGGTATTGTGGCAAACAGCCTTTACAGGGCCGATTTTATTTACCGAAACCTGGAAATACAGAATAATGTAATCTATAATGCTTACCGTACGGGAGTTAAAAAACTCTTGTTCCTTGGAAGTACCTGTATTTATCCGGGCAATGCTCCGCAACCAATGAAGGAAGACTGTTTGCTGACTTCAGAACTGGAGTATACCAATGAACCGTATGCACTGGCTAAAATTGCCGGACTGAAAATGTGTGAGAGCTTTAACTTGCAATATAATACAAACTATATTGCAGTAATGCCTACTAACCTTTATGGTCCTAATGATAATTTCAACCTTGAACGCAGTCATGTATTGCCTGCTTTAATTAGAAAAGCTCACTTAGGCAAACAATTGATGGCGGGTAGCTGGGACGAGATTCGAAAGGATTTCAATACAGCACCGGTAGAAGACGTAAACGGAGATGCTCCTCAGGAAAAGATTCTTGAGAAGTTAAACAAGTACGGCATTACTCAATCTGCTGATGGAAAAGTCAATGTAGAAATATGGGGTACAGGTGCTCCCCTACGCGAATTCCTTTGGAGCGAAGATATGGCTGATGCCTGTGTCTTTATAATGGAAAACGTGAACTTTGCCGACCTGAAAGGAACTGGCAAGGAGGTGCGCAACTGTCACATCAATATTGGAACAGGAAAAGAACTTTCTATAAAAGACCTGGCTTACCTCGTTGCCGGGAAAGTTGAATTCAAAGGAAATATTGTTTTCAATGCCGATAAACCCGACGGAACCATGCGCAAGCTGACTGACCCTTCCAAACTTCATAGTCTGGGCTGGAAACACAAAGTGGAATTAGAAGATGGTATTGCAATGATATACGATTGGTATATAAATAAGAATTAAACATTTGGTAAAGTTCAGAGCTATCTGAACAAGTAATTAAGTTGATTAATAGAGTAAATTAAATAATAGGGCATGTGATATGTCCTATTATTGTTTTATATAGCAGAGTCAACAACCACTAAGCAATTTGTTTTTAAGGATAGCTTCCAGCACTTTTTCTTTATAAGTCCTTGATATTGGAATCTTATATTTATCTATTCCAAGCATATTCCCTTCAATATTTAATACCTTTTCTACGTTTATAATATAAGATTTATGCGTTTGAATAAAAAGTTGTTCAGGAAGATTTTTTATTATTAGCTTTAATGTAGAATGAGTTATAAACTTTCCCGAAAGAGTTTGAATAGCCACATAATTCTCAATACCCTCAACATATAATATATCCTTGAAGAAAATCTTTTCCAGTTTCTGATTTGCTTTTACAAAGAAATAATCAGGAGATATAGGTGCTGTTTGATTTACAATCACGTCATACACCTTATTCACTGCCTTCAGAAATCGTTCAAAAGAAATTGGTTTTAGCAAATAATCTACAACTTCCAGATCATATCCCTTTATTGCATACTGCTCGTAAGCACTGGTAATAATTACTTTAGGAGGATTAACCAGACTACTGAGCAAATCAATGCCCGACATATAAGGCATTTCAATATCAAGAAACAACAAATCTAC
This sequence comes from Bacteroidaceae bacterium, assembly GCA_963667395.2. Lineage (GTDB taxonomy): Bacteria > Bacteroidota > Bacteroidia > Bacteroidales > Bacteroidaceae > Bacteroides. The sequence continues at coordinate 549,463 of CAXXJL010000001.1, read as the reverse complement.
TTGCTGCGTTTTCAAGGTGTTACTTAGTTGTATTGCGTCTTCACAAACGCCCACTAATTCAAGAAAATCAAGTCTTTCAACATAGCTTTGAATTCCATTTCTTGCTATCGGTTCATCATCGGTTATTATACATTTAATTTTCATCTTGGCTATTATTTAAATTAAAACTCGATCATTAAATTTGCCTTATAAGAGTCTGCAGTCTTAGAAATCATAAGTTTATGCTTGCCTGGATATAACAGTTCAAGCCTTCTTCTTAGATTTTCCAGTCCAATTCCACCTATTTTCGAAGCGGAAAAAGGAGTTTGAGGTATAGCATTAACCACTTCAAACAACAATCTATTTCCATCAAGTTTACCATCTATCTTTATCCAGTACTCCCCTCCTACATATTTCAATGCATTTTCAACCAATGGAAACAAAAGTAAAGAGTGAATTTTCTGATTTTTAAGCTCCGGATTAAAATTAATATCCAGTTTAAGACTTTCTTTCATCCGCACCTTTTGCAAATCTATATAAGTAAGCAAAAAGTTAATTTCTTGCTCAATAGTTACTGTCTGATTAACATCATAGAGCTGATAGCGGAGCAAATCCGACAACTGCTCAATCGTTTTTCTTGGAGTCTCATTCTTCTCGTCAATCTGGAAATAAATAGTATTTAATGCATTGAATAAAAAATGAGGATGGAACTGAGCTTTTAAAAATTTCAGTTCTGTTTCAATCTGCATATTTTCTATTTTCTGAGTCTGCAGTTTCTGATCAATATACGCATTAAGAATCTGATTTCCTCTAAAAAGAGAATAGATGATAATAAGCACCAAAAGAAAAACAGTATTAGCAATTGTAATATCATCTATTCCCAGAGGATCATTTATCAGATAATGTATTAATGCCAGACAAGGGTTGAATAGAATAATTCCTGCAGTCAAAACCATAAGATATTCCGAAAGAAACATCTTAAATGTCAGCCTTCCGATGTGTTTACTATTTCTTTCTAACAAATAGATCATAGTAAACTGGCACAGATACGCTATTATTATTGCGAAACCAAACTCAATGAGGTTCCATTCTAAAGGTCGTTCCCAGAATTTGTAACCTGTTGGAGTATCACTTACCAGACGAATGCCTGCCATTACAACAGCTGCAAAAATCAATGGAACAGTCCAAAACCATATATTATATTTCTTTGTTTTCATTGTTTAAGGTAGTTATACTACAAATTTATTCTTTTTGTATCAAAAGATTCTCCTTTTTTCTTATATTCTTTTGAAATATACCCTTTTTTGAATCGATAAGTTAAAGAGATTCCAATTACACATCGGTCATTTCTTTCATTGGTACTAGCCCATGTTCCATTAAAAATGCCACTTCCTTTTTCTCTGTATGAATTAAAAATATCATTTGAATAGATTCCAAAAGTAGCGTTTCCCTTCAGGAACTTCTTCTGAATTCCGGCAGAAAGTCGCCACATAGGAGAAACGGATATTTGTCCGTAAGCCATTTTACCATTATAGAATCCGGTAACTTCCGCCGCCCAATCTTTAGGTAAGCTTATTCTATTATTCATACTGAACATGATGGTTGTTTTTCTGTTCTTGTTGCTAAAAGCATCCAAATCCCAATTATAATTATTACGCACTAAACCAACATTAATGCTTGAATGCAGAAATTTCACAAATGAAAGATCTCCTACGCCCACCCTTAAACCGTACGAGTTATAAGATGACATATTAGTTGGCATAACATATACTCTATTTTCGCTGTCATTAATGATATACGATTTCACTATGGCCTTTTGAGTTGTACCGTAAAACAAACCAATACGATAATTATTCTTTAGCACATATGATATATCAAAATTATCAGAAAACTGTGGTTGTAATGCTGTATTTCCCTGCTCGTATGTATAAGCATCGAATATATAAGTAAACGGATTCAAATCTTTGTAATTAGGTCTGCCTATCCTTCTTCCATAAGTAAAACTAAAAGAATTCATATCATTAAGAGAATAGCTCAGCATAACTGTAGGGAATATATTTGTGTACGACTTGGTAAATAAAGAATCATTATGTTGCTGATTTCCTAGTTGATGACCTTTCACATTTGTATTTTCCAATCTAATACCGCCTTCAAGATGAAACTTATTTAAGGAATACTTAGCGCTGATATAAGCAGCATTTATATTTTCTTTATAAAGGAACTGATAACTTAATCCATAATCCGGAAGCCAGCTCATTTCTACCTTATTTTGATATGCAGATGCATTATCGATGTTCACAAATTCAGATTTCACTCCTGTTTCGAAGGACAATTTTTCAGATACCGGATAAGTAAAATCAGCTCTACCAGAATACATATTAATTGTTCCGTTCTTCAATCCTTTTGAATATTCGTCTGTTGTTACACCATTCAATCCCACAAAACTATCATTATGAATCTGATTCTCATCAAGAGAGTAGTGCAGATAATCAAAAGAAACATTAACCTCTTTACCTTTATTATTAAATTTATGGAGCATGTTCAGGCTTGAACTGAAATTATTTCTATGCTCATTATTATCGGTAAACGAATTAAGAGTTGAATCATTCTTCAATACAGACTTATAAAAAGCTGAATTTATTCTCCCTCTCTCCGAACGTTTGGCAGAGTATCCGTTGGCTGAAAGTTCAAAAGTAGTCATGTCCAACAGATAATATTGAATCCCTGCGTTAAAATATTGATTATCATCTGCTCTTTTGCGAAACGAATTCTGATCGAATGTAGTATATGATGGAGATAAAGAACTATTCATTTTCCTGATAACTTTTAAATCAATAAAGTCATGCCCTGTATAATAGCCATACATTCCAAAAACATTTATTTTCCCATTCCGATGATTGAACGAAACATTGTTATTAAACCGCCCGCAATCACCTTGTTCGAAGCTTGAATTAAGGGTCATATTAAAGCCAGTCATCTTTGATTTTTTAGTTCTTATATTAATAACACCCGAATTTCCGCTTGCTTCATATTTTGCTGATGGATTTGTGACTAATTCTACTTTATCAAGAGCTGAAGCCGGAGTAGATTTCAGGTAATTAACCAACTCTATTCCTCCCAGATAATAGGTCTTTCCATCAACTAGGACCTTTGTTCCGGCTTTGCCATTCAATGAGAAAGAGCCATCATTGCCAACTATTACACCCGGAAGACTTTGCATAACAGATAATGCACTATTTCCGGAACTTAATGAATACGATTCAATATTAATAACAGTTTTATCAGCCATAATCTCTATTGGTGGCCTTTTGCCTATTACTACAATTGCATTCAGCTTCTGAGCTTCCACTTCCATATATACAGGCGAAAGTACAACCGGTTTTCCGTCTTCAACAACAGTGTTTCTGAATTCCTTTTTATACCCAAGCATGGAAACCTTAACAAAATAACGCCCCGGAGCTATTTGTCTGAAAACAAAATTTCCATTATTATCACTAGCAGTTCCCTTCACAAAAGAAGAATCTTTCTGAGCTAACAAAAAAACCTGAGCACCTTCCAGCGGTGATTTGTTTTCTACAAGGACTTTACCGCTTAATAATGCGCTTGTTTCTGCAGAAAAAGCATTTAAACATATAAAAGAATTCAATAAAATAGAAAGGCAACTTAAAGTATACATAATTATATCATTTTTTAGTTCTATGCAAAGCTAGTCTCTAAAAATGGAGGGATCAAATTCTTTTGACCACCTGCATATTATCGTTGACCAAATGCAGTTTATAGATAAAAGCGACAATAATATGAAATACCAAAGCTGCGGTCATCTGTTTCCCAAACTCCGGCGAGCAATTTAGTCAACTCTCTTATCAGAAATAAAAAAGCTGGCGGGATTTTATTTTTTTCTTGTACAAAAGAATAAATTGTTTTGTACAAAAGAAAACATTCTTCTGTACAGAAGATTACATTCTTTTGTACAAGAATTATTTAATGTATAACCAGGAATTTGATAAATGAAACGAAAGATTTATTTTTGCAGGCCAGGTTATTCAAAATATCAGGAGTGATTTAGCAGAAGATATCAGCAAATTTTGAGTATTTCATATCAATTACAGAGTTGGAAGAACTTTTAATCAATGCACATTAGGTTTACATGCACATGCAGTACAACACACAAATGAAAGCTAATACTAATTAAAGATATAGAACAGTATAACCAAAAGACTAATAAAAAGTCCTCTTATCTGTTATAATCTTCAGATAAGAGGACTTTTACTTTTATATAAGTAATCAAATTAAGAGCGACTAACCTGCAATCCTTTATTAGAAAGATTCATCTCCACAAACCTTGCGTTAGGGTTTGGTTGATGTTCTGCCAGAATATCGCGGATACGTAACGCAGCTTTCGGGTCTTTGGCTATTATATAAAGATAGCCCCCTCCCCCGGCACCGGGAAGTTTATATCCAAGTGTATAATCTTTTATCAAATCTATAATTACTTCTACAGCAGGTGGATTAGTTCCGGAATCTAATGCTTTATTCTGATTCCAGGTTTTACCAATCAGTGCAGCCGTCTCTTCAAAGTTGCCACGTTGAATAGCTTCGTAGGTATCGAGTGCATGGGCTTTCATCTCACTAAGCAATGTGAGGTGCTCTGTAGAATTAAGGAACATACCACAAACAATTTCCGAAAGAATTCCTTTTGCCGTACGAGTTATGCCTGTATAATAAAGCAGATGGCAAGGTTTATATTCGGGATTACTAAATATATAATCGGGCAACCAACGCACCAAAGGCGATTGATCGAATCCTTTATTCGTTTGTAGTAGTTTTACTCCATGTAAGACACCGCCATATTGATCTTGCCAGCCACCACCGGTAGTAAGCAGTTGTTCGAGAACAAGTGTGCGTTTACAAATTTCATTCTTATCCCAAGCCAGTCCGCAGAAATCAGAAACAGCACCAAGAACTGTAGAAGCAAGAATGGAACTTGTTCCCAAACCAGAGCCTGCAGGAATAGCAGCCAGCAAAGTAACTTCAATGCCCGATCCAAATGCCTTTAACTGATCTTCGAGTGATTTATAGGATTTAGAAGCAAACGCCGAAGCAAAGCCGGCTAAAGTAAGTGCAGCTTTGGGGATAGAGAAAGGTGAACCAACCTTAGCAAAATCATTCAACTCTTCGTATGTAGAAACAACTTCCATTGCTCCTAAATCAATTGAACGAAGTATTATCTTATACTCTTTGCATGGCTTTACATATACCTGCAAAGGAGGCTGACCATTGAGTTCTATTGCAATATTAACTACATTTCCGCCCGAGTAAAGGCAATAAGGAGGAGTATCCGTCCACCCGCCAGCCAGGTCAATACGTACCGGACTGCGTCCCCATACAATCTGATCGGGATATACATTCAGAAAAGGTTCTTGCTTAACCGCAGACAAAGAGCCTATCAATCCCTCCCTAAGCAGAGAAAATGCATTTTGTTCCTCAGCTTTATACTCTTTTTGTTGCAATTGTAATGCACGGGCACGAAACATTTGATTATGGATACGTGTCATTAAAGGAGCATCCTCTGCCAGAAGTTCGGGTAAAGCTATTTGCTGACTGGCAAATTCAGAAGCTGCATCTGCCAGGTTTAACTGATAAAAAACACTTTTCTCGTAATTAGCCGCCAGTGCAGGCCAGTTTATTTTCCGGAATGCTTCCCGTTGGGCACAAAGTCTTTTTAAGTTCGCCTTAGCAGAAAGCTCATCAGCAGAAAGCCGAACGGAATTTTCCCATATTCTCTTTCCTTCTTCCAGTTCAGGTTCCGAAATCATCCAGCGAAGTAGCATTCCTAAATCGTCTATATTATCGCATACAGGGAATAACCTTGCAGCCTGAAGATCATCTGTCCGTCCAAACGTTGCTTCATCGGCTTTGATTCCTCTTTCATGCAACCAATTCATAAACGACATTCCCATAAACAAAGTCTCTTTTTTATCAAGAGCACCTTTGAAGGCATCATTTAATCCATAAGGACGGGCGGCGTAATCTTGTTCACCAATAGGAACAACATCCACGCAAACTCCAGCCGGAAGTTTCATCTCCCAGTCATTAGCCGGGACTCCGGTAATGATATGCTGATTAGTTAACGACCATCGCCTGCCTACAAAACTGTTTTCTACCCATAATTCAGAATTATCTGCAGTAAGCGATACTCCTATCTCAGCATTTTGCACAAACATTGCAGGATGAGGTTTCACCTTTCGCTGCATAATCTCACGCTGATCTCTTACCAGATTTTGCACGGCAAGTGTGGAAGAAATGAGTTCCCTGCTTGTTCCGTAATGGTAGAATTCTCCACCTGGAAGAGGAAGGATAGCTACTGAAAGAGCATTGAGATCTTCATCCTTTATGCGGGGATTATCGCCCAAAGCCATTCCAAAATCAGAGTATAAATCGTAATATCTGAGTTCAGTGCTTTCGGATGATTGAGATCGCTTCATCAATAATTCCACAGCACGGTCACTTAACATCCAAATGCCAATATCCATCAGGAACATGTGCGTTTTAGCTAACTTACCAAGATCTTCAAGAGAAGGTTTTTGAAGCATAAAATCCAGCTTATCCGCACTTCTTCTATCAGAAACAAATACACCATGATGAGTTGCCAGCGACGGATCCACCCATAATCCATAGCATACCACGTCCGCTTCGGGAATAGGCTGCAATGATTTCTCCGAACGGATATACACGTCTCCACTAGCAATCAGTGTGTGAAGTGAATCCGGAGCCTTCTTCATTATTTGTTCGTAAAGAGGAAGCTGAAGCGAAAGCAGATTTTGCTTTAGTCGTTGTCCTCTTTCCCACCTAAAAACAGGTATTGGGGTGAGTATTTTACCAGAAGGAGCATAACCCGGCAAACGACGACTTTGCCCTCCTGCATGAAGTAATATGCGTTTTTCCTGAGCAATCCACTGACTAAAATTAGTTTCCGGAGCATTATTTCTCTGGCATTCAGCCAAAAGCCAGGTAGTTCCACCACCCGAACCTAGTTTTGCACCAATAGGGTCCGAAGTACAAAACCAATCTTTATGATCTGTCCCTTCAATCTCATGGAAGCAATCTACTAAATTAGGAGGAAGCGATAGTAGTTTTTGCATGATATAATAAATATTTTAATGCGTTAATTTGTGCCCCAAGCCGTTTGATTCCAACCGGATGCGTCAAACCAGGAAAGTGTTTTAAAGAAGTTTATATAAGTTATTTGACTTGCCTTAGGAATATATGTGCCCAAACCACTAAAATGATTGGGGTCAATTTGCAATTCGGCTCCGGAACTCATTGGATTAGTAGATAAATATGGCCCGGTAAAATTTGTTGCAGCCTTGTAAACAACCGTTGCATTTAATTGATTCTTAAAACTAGCCCATTCGGCAGGAGTTGCTATACTTTCAATCAATTGACCAAAATCATAAGTGAAATGATCAGAAGAGCCAAAACGGTCATATAATTGAATGCCACTAGGAACAATCGTATAGAATTCCGATGGATGTGCTGCAATAATTTTTCTGGTTGCTGTAGCTAGATTCTCCATTTCACTGCACTTGATCATTGCTATTGTAGAATTAAGTCTATGATCATCATAAGTTAAATTATAGTAATCAAAAAATTGAGCTGGGATTTTTTGAAAATTAGCTTGTGAGTCGAATAAATATTTCACAATTAGCTTATATGGGAAACCTGTACTCCAGATCTCATTCGGAGCAGCAATTATATAGTTTGCACAATCCCTAAACTCATAAGCAACTTCAACTTCACCCATATAACAGGCATCAAATAAAAGAAAATCAAGACGTTTGAATTTAGACGTAATATTTTCCATAACCGATGCCATATCCACAATATCAATCTGATAACCGTTATCACTACCAAAAGATTTTGCCTGAATTTTTTTTGTTGCAGGAATCCATCCTGTACCGTGAGATGAGAAAATAGCCCCATAGCTTTGTGCCGGATAAACAGAAAAAGCATCAGAGAAAACCTGGTTTATAACAGCCGGGTCAACAGATATTTGATTAGAATAAGTTTTAATAATCTTTTTTTCTATAACTCCGCTGCTATTTTTTTCCAGCCGATATAAAGTGGGAGTAACTCCATCATCCATATATATCAGGAAATTGTTCCCATCAGAAACCTCAGAATATCCTTGAACCATATCAGCTATATTCTGATTCAAGTCTGAAGTCAAATAATCACCTCCCATATATGCCAAAACAGTGCGGGTATCTTCCGCAACCGGTGTAGGCTCATCATTATTATGACAAGCACTGAATATAAATATGACAGTGAATAGTAAATAGAGCTTTTTCATTGGTAATCCAGATAAATAATAGTCAGATTCATTACTCAGGTTTTATGAACTGAAAATCTTTTTTCTCAATCTTTTGAAGAGAAACGGATTTATTTTTTTTGTATTTAGCTGAAAGCTTTTCAAATTCTGTGGCAATTTTTTTCTTACTCTCAGAAAAATAAATCATACAAGTACGATTCGTTTGTCCTTTACTTTCAAGATAATTTTTAAGTTGAGTGCTGTATACTTCTCTTTTAGGCAAGAAACCTTCCTTAGTAAGAGAGGCACTGTCAAGCGTCTGAATTTCTGTGTAATAAACTACAGAATCAGTAAATGAAGCTGAAATACCAAAGGCATATACAGATTGACTGGCTTTCTTTGAGAAGGAGAACGATGAGAGCATACATAGCATCACTATCGAGGGTAATACGATTTTTACAAATTTCATATACAAGTATATTTATAATATTTCGACACAAAGATAACGAAAAGCAGATAACGCCAAAGTAAAATGGGATAAAAATAAAGCCAGCTTAACTTTTGGTTAGCTGGCTTTATATACTTTTTTCTAAAAAATTGAATTTCTTACTTATCCCAAGTAAGATTTGAGCAATTTACTACGCGAATTTTGTCTTAATCGTCTAATAGCTTTTTCTTTAATCTGACGAACTCGCTCACGTGTGAGGCCGAATTTATCGCCGATTTCTTCTAACGTCATTTCTTGCGTTTCAATACCGAAGAACATTTGGATTATCTCCTTTTCTCTATCGGTTAACGTAGAAAGAGCTCTATCAATTTCTTTTGCAAGAGATTCATTGACCAGGGCACGGTCCGCCATTGGCGAATCATCGTTAATCAACACATCCAGCAAGCTGTTATCTTCTCCTTCAACAAAAGGGGCATCTACAGAAATATGCCTTCCTGAAACTTTCAGAGTATCCGATACTTTTTCAACGGGAATATCAAGTTCATCTGCCAATTCTTCAGGTGACGGCTTACGTTCATTTTCTTGCTCAAACTTAGAGAAGGCCTTATTTATTTTATTTAAGGAACCTACCTGATTAAGAGGAAGACGAACAATACGAGACTGCTCTGCCAAAGCCTGAAGAATAGATTGACGAATCCACCACACAGCATAGCTGATAAATTTAAATCCACGCGTTTCATCGAACTTCTCTGCGGCTTTAATCAGTCCTAAATTGCCTTCATTAATTAAGTCGGGCAAACTCAAACCTTGGTTTTGGTACTGTTTAGCTACGGATACAACGAAACGGAGATTTGCACGTGTCAGTTTTTCTAATGCCACACGGTCTCCCTTACGAATGCGTTGGGCTAGTTCCACTTCTTCTTCTACAGTAATCAAGTCCTCACGACCGATTTCCTGAAGATACTTGTCAAGCGAAGCGCTCTCCCTGTTAGTAATACTTTTGGTAATCTTTAATTGTCTCATGCTTATAAAACAAATTTGAAGGGACAAAGTTACAACAAAATATTCATATTTAACGTAATATAGAGCGCTATTTTGTTTTTTTATAGCATAAATAGACATAGATTACACAGATTTGTTCAGAATATAATAAAATTCCTGCAAATCTGTGTAATCGGTATCAGTGCAGAGAATTTTATTCTTTAGTAGAAAGCTCTACCGCATAATTAGCACGCTTACCTGACGGGAACATACCAGTCATGAAAAGAACCTGTTCCGGCGACTGAGTTGCTGATTTTAATGCGTTTTCCAAATCAGATGTAGAGCTAACAGGCTGTCCGTTAACCTTCAGAATAATGAAACCTTTAGTTACTCCAGCGTCCTTCATCTTGCCACTTTGCAAGCCGGTAACCTCTAATCCATAACTAAGCTTCAGTTGTTCTTTCAAGTCTTTAGGTAGTTCTCTGAAAGCAGCACCCAGAATTTCCATCCCTGCATTTTTTACTACTTTAGTGTTTCCCTGTGAATTCTTAAATGTCACATCAAAAGTCTTTTCCTTTTTATCACGGATAGCTTTCACCTTAGCTTTGGTTCCAGGAGTCATACGAGTGATTGTTTCCTGCAATTCGGCCATCGATTTAATATCTTTATCATTGATTGCCACAATCACATCTTTTGCTTTCAAGCCAGCATCGGCAGCAGATCCTCCATCTATTACCTCATCAACATAAACACCATTGATTACACCTAAATCTTTTTCTTTTGAAAGTTCGGCATTATTATCGCCTCCCTTTATTCCTAGCAAAGCGCGCTGAACTGTTCCATATTCTTTCAGATCGGCAACAACTTTCTTCATAATAGTAGTTGGAATTGCAAATCCATAACCGGCATAAGAACCTGTGGGCGAATATATGGCAGAGTTTATTCCTACTAATTCTCCTCGTGTATTTACTAAAGCACCGCCACTATTTCCTTGGTTAATAGCTGCATCTGTCTGAATGAAAGACTCAATTCCTCCGCCTCCTATGCCCAGATTACGCGCTTTTGCACTAACAATACCAGCCGTAACGGTTGAAGATAAATTTAATGGATTACCTACAGCAAGCACCCATTCTCCAATTTTCAGATCATCAGAGTTTCCCACCGGAAGAGTTGGAAAATCGTTCCCTTCTATTTTAATCAAAGCCAGGTCTGTAGCAGCATCCGCACCAATCAGACGAGCCTTGAATTCTCGCTTATCATTAAGAGTAACTGAAATAATGTCACTGTTGTCAATTACGTGATTGTTGGTAACAATATAACCATCTTTTGAAATAATAACACCGGAACCTATCCCCTCTTGCTTCGGTTTTTGAACTTGTCTTTGCTGACGGCCACTATTACCATTTCCAAAGAAATCGCCAAAGAAATCAGAGAAAGGATCTTGCACTTCTACCGTGGTTGTCTTTGCATTGATAGTGGATTTAATATGAACTACGGCATGAACAGAGTTCTCTGCAGCCAAAGTAAAATCTACAGGAGCAGCATCTGCCACATTAAAACTGGCACGCTGAACTTTTGGATTTTGTTCAAATAGCTCTTCGTATGCCATATTTGCTTTCTTTGGAGCTACTATTGAGTATGTTGTTACTCCTGCAACTCCTGAACTGATAGCGATCACAAGTCCTAAACCTAAGATGTTTTTCGTTTTTTGTTTCATATCATTTCTAACATTTAATTTGTTAATATTCTGTTTGAGTTTAACATTACTGACGTTAAAATAACAACAAAAACTATTCAATTATTCATCTTGTCATTGATTTTTGCTATCTTTTAACACAGAAACAACACGCTTAACAGCGGTTAACCACAGAGACTGACAAATTTACATTTGTTAGATGAGAATATGACAAAAAACAAATGACAAAAGTTATTTCAGATATTCTATTTCAAGATTCCACTTCCATTGATTAAAATAAATATTGCCTTTTCTCCATTCAACTTCCCCTCGCTGAAAATCAACAGTTTCACTTCGAGGATACTTTTTCTTTGGGAAAAGAGAACTGGAAAAGTCATCATTCACAATCATGCGATAAGAATCAATTCCTGTCATAAAGAAGTACTTTTCATCTTCATTATCTGAGGGAAAGAGTCCAAACGACTGATCAACAGGTACCCATCCTACTCCTTCAAAGTATACCTGAGCCCAGTCGTGCATATTATACGCTCCCGGATGCATCATAAATCCGCTTTGGAACTTTGCAGGAATGCCACAATAACGGGCTAATGTAATGAATAGCAAACTAACTTGCCCGCAATCACCATGCTTATTATCAAGCACATATTCAGGTATATTGTCAAGAGTGGAATATTCTCGTGCGGAAGCCCACGGAAACAGATTAATCCATTCGTATATGCGCTTTACTTTTAGAAACGGATTTTGTTCATTGCCCACCAGTTGTTGGGCAAGTTCTTTGATGCGTGGTGTAAACCGAATATGCATTTCCCTCTCACTTGTATATTCTTTATATAAAGGAGTGTCTTTTTTATAAGGAAGAATATCTTCTGGCTTCAGTTGATGCCATTCGGCACTGGAAGTATACTCAAATTCTGTGGAAAAGGTGGTAGGTTTATCTTTCTCTTGTTTCTTTTCCATATACAAAGTAGAATGCTTATACTTAGCAGGGGCTATCGTATACTCATTTTCACTGACATTCAGTAGCTTTACATTTGTTTGGCGGGGCTGATCGGTACGTGGAAAAGGCAACCAGCAACGAATTATCTCTCCATCAGGCACAACATTGGGCTTTACGGTTAAGGTATACTTCACCCGCATTCTTACCGGATGAACTATCGTCTCTTTTTTCGCCTTTGCTTCGCTTACAACCTGAGGCACATGAGTAGAGTTTACTTTATCTTTGCCATCCTGCACTAATCCGTCTTTTGCCTGTTTTATAGCAATAGCTTCTTTATTGATGCGAAAAAGATTGGGCGCAGCATTGTAGAAATACATCTTCTTTCCGTCAATAATCATGCATTCCAGTGATTTCTCTTTTTCCCATTGCAACATCTGATCTTCAGTTACATCCGGTATATATTTGCGAATATAATCAAGAACCTGTTCCTTTGTTTTAGAAAAATCAATCCGGGTTCGATTCAACTTATCTTGTTGAAAATCATCCGTTGCTGCTAAACGGGAGGCACAGCCTGTAAGCAATAACATCCCGCACAGACCAAGCCAGCACGTTTTCTTCATAAATCTACAATTTAGTTATACCGATACCCGGAAGGTCGTTCAATGTAATCTTTCCTTTTACTACTTCCATTCCTTTAAACAGATCATTCGAAATAAGAAGATTCCCATCCAGATCGGCAAAGTCGACAGCCGGAGAAAATTGAGCTGCAGCCGAAACAGCACAAGAAGTCTCGGTCATACATCCAACCATAATCCGCATGCCCAGAGCTTTTCCCAATGTAACCATCTTCCATGCTTCACGCATACCGGTACATTTCATCAGTTTTATATTTATTCCGGTGAAAGCGCCTTTCAGTTTAGCTACATCACTTAATCGCTGAAGAGATTCATCGGCAAAAATAGGGAGCGGACTTTGTTGGGTAACCCATGCAATATCATCGAGCTGTGTTTTTGGCATGGGTTGTTCTATCATTACAATGCCTTGCTCTTTGAGCCACAGAATCATATCCAGCGCCTGATATTTATCTTTCCAGCCCTGATTGGCATCCACGGCAATGGGCAACTGACTGACAGAACGGATAGCATTAATTATTTCCTTGTCATTTTCCCGTCCCAGCTTCACCTTTAGAATATTAAACTTATCGGCAACCTCAAGCGTTTTCTCTTTCACTATTTCAGCTGTATCAATACCTATTGTGAAGGTTGTAGAAGGAGTTTTTTCCTTATCAAGTCCCCATATTTTATACCATGGAGCGTTCAGTAATTTACCAACTAAGTCATGAAGTGCTATATCAACAGATGCTTTTGCTGCAGTATTTCCAGGCATGATACCATCAACATACGCTAATATATCTTCCAATTGGAAAGGATCACTGAACTGTTCCAGATTTACTTTCTTAAGGAAAGCCATTACAGACTCTACTGATTCTCCCAGATAAGGAGGCATGGAGGCTTCGCCATAGCCTACTACCCCATCATATTCAACTTCTACCTGCACATCAGGAGTAGTAGTTCGGGAATAAGACGCAACTGTAAAAACATGTTTCAGTTTTAAATCATACGGTCGAAAAGTTAGTTTCATTTTACCTGAATGAGTATGTTTATTAATTGAAAAAAGAGAGTTAGATAATTCGCCGGCTAATGCGCCTTGCATTGCCAGCCCGGAACCAATAGCAGCCATAGCCGCGGTTTTTATAAATTGTCTTCTGTCCTGACTCATATATATTCAGTATTATTGTTGAGGTTGATAAAATGGATTTGTTTTAATTGTGCTGATACCGGTAGATCCAACATGTCCGAGTATACGAGTTGCGCCCACTAATCTGTTTAGATTGTATTGATCAAACGACTTATCTTCAGGGTTAAAACTGCTGATATGTACGTATCCCTGAGAGTGAATAAATTTTTCATTTCCCATATAGATAGCCACATGAATAACCCTTTCTTTCTCTTCAGGAGTTGCTTTTCTTCCAAAAAACAATAAATCTCCCGGTTTCAGAGAATCAAACCCATTACTTATATCTATTCTCTCTCCCACTAGTGCCTGCTGAGAAGCATCACGAGGCAATATTATTCCGCTAAGAAACATCACAGTCTTTACAAATCCACTACAGTCCAAACCTTTGGCCGACATTCCTCCCCACTGATATGGAACACCCATCAATGTTTTCCCTGTCCGGATTAAGCTTTCAGCATTTTGATTATCTAAATTTATCCATTTACTTTGGGGCATTCCTGCCTTTTGAAGCAAGTAAGCCATTCTTCCATCGGGATACGAAACCTTATAGAACTCACCTTCTGTTCCTTCCCATTTCAGCATATTGCCACTCACTACATCAGACACGGTTTGAGAGTTCACATCCGGATTCTCAAAAGTAAAACCGTAATGAGAAGTCACAACTATTTTATCTGCCGCATTCCATGCATTATATTCAGCCTTATTCATAGGATAAATGCTGGAAGTATTTACCCATGAAATATAGTTATCGGGTGTTTGTACCCGGTACCATTCATCTTCCTGCAATATTTTTACCGGTGTGCCCAGCAAGGCCTGAGTCATCAGTTCACTTGCAAAACTAACCTTTTTGCGAATGTTGACTGCAGACAGATTCACAACTCCGTACACTTTCTCACCCAACGAGCTATCGGGTAACAGACGAAAGTTGTCGACTATTTTATATTTTTTATCTTGTAAAGCAGAAATCAGTTCAGCTTTTGCTTCAGGAACCGAGGTGGAGCCATTTAATGTAAGAGTCTTCCTTTTCTTTTTAATTTCCAGTTCAAACACAGCATCTCTCTTATCAGGAGCATACTTTTGCTCAACCGCTTCAACCACCTTTTTAACGCGTTTTGGAAGAGTTCTCGCTGAAGTATAATTATACATTACAGCCCCACTGAATAGAATGAGAAACAAAAGGAAACTTTTTTTCATTTTGATGAGCATTAAATGATTATCTTACATATACAAAGATATTATTATTTTTATCAACGGATACATTTTGTTAGATTTTTTAAGAAATAAATTTAATATAATAGAAACACATTGCTCTATGCCTTGATAGGATTTTTAGCCCTACTCTTTAATTACCCGTTTTAAGGGCAATAAATCAAAGCATCAAATAAATAGAAATTACATTATATAAATAAGCAGACTACGTAACGGCTCAGCTATCCTAAAATAAGGACGACTCAAATCAAAAAAAATCAATCGCGCATCTCACGCATGTCACGCAAACTACAGCTAAGTTATTAATAACCATTAAAATAGATGGTGCTCGACAGGTGCGTAGAAGCCGCGCGATTGTATAATGGTCACGCACTTACGGATTGCTCGGTAAATATATTTTCCTACACCCGGGTGTACCCACCGTTTACATCCGGATCAAACGACAGCCTCCATCCGGGTGTACGGGTGATGTACACCCGGATGGAGGCACTATTGTAAAAGCACGCAATCGTTTGTCACCACCATCAAAAAAAAGACATGCAAGCAAGTTCAAAAGAGGAAATTCCTGTGTTGTAAACTGCAAACTCATTCCAGTAAAGATCACTGAACGAAAACTCCATTCGACAAAGTACATTAGGAAAAAGCGGACAAGAATGACTGTTCTTTCAATTATTTTCACTTTCTTTGCAAAAGAAAAGCAGCCAGCCGGTTTGTCGCACGCATATTTTATGCGGGAGGAAAGTCCGGGCAACACAGAGCATCCTACTTCCTAACAGAAAGCTATTCGCGAGGGTAGAGTAACGTAGAAGAAAATAACCGCCGCTCTTCGGAGAGGTAAGGGTGAGAAGGTGGGGTAAGAGCCTACCGGTCTCATGGCGACATGAGAGCCGTACGTCTTAGGAGTTGTAAGGTCATGTAAACCGACGCTATGGAGGGCTGCTCGCCCCATGTCGGAGGGTAGACCGCTAGAACTTAATGGTGACATTAAGTCCAGATAAATGACAGACACTTTATATGTTTAACATATAGAGAACAGAACTCGGCTTATAGGTTGACTGCTTTTTCTTTTTATAAACTTTTATAACTTCTGACTAAAGCTATGAACAAGAAAATAAAAGTATTTTTAAATTTCATTACTTACGATATCTGGCGAGTTTCAGAAACGGAAGTAACTCATACCAAATTCTCCTTTTATAATATTATAAAAACAATTATCCTGGCTGTGCAGCGCTTTACGACAGACGGTATAACGAACAAGGCTTCTGCATTAACCTATAGCACACTGCTTTCCATTGTTCCTCTTTTGGCTATTTTATTTGCCATTGCCCGGGGATTTGGCTTTGATCACATGATGGAGGAACAAATAAGAGGAGGATTAAGCAGTCAGGAAGTTGCTGCAAAAACTATTCTTGGATTTGTTGATTCGTATCTGAAACAGACTAAAAGCGGAGTATTCGTGGGAGTTGGATTAGTCCTTTTACTCTGGACAGTTGTTAACCTTACAGCAAACATTGAGCTTACTTTTAATAGTATCTGGCAAGTAAAAAAGCCCCGTACTTTATACAGAAAAATAACAGATTACTTTTCCATGTTTCTGCTTTTACCAGTCCTGATTGTTGTTTCGGGAGGACTCACCATCTTTATGAGTACAATGATAAAGAGCATGGAGGGTTTTGTGGTACTTGCGCCAATCTTAAAGTTTTTGGTACGAACAATCCCATTTGTTCTTACATGGTTTATGTTCACGGCTCTTTATATTTTTATACCCAATACAAAAGTTAAGTTTAAGCATGCACTAATTTCAGGGATCATTGCGGGAACTACCTATCAAGCTTTCCAATTCTTATATATCAGCGGACAGATTTCAGTAACAAAGTACAATGCCATTTATGGTAGCTTCGCAGCTATACCTATGTTCCTGTTATGGCTTCAAATTTCGTGGACCATCTGCCTCTTCGGTGCCGAGCTTACTTATGCTGGGCAAAACATAAAAAATTTCAACTTTGAAAAGGACACCAAAAACATTAGCCGACGCTACAGAGATTTCCTTTCCATCCTTATTATGTCACTCATATGTAAGCGGTTTGAGAATGGTGATACACCATATACAGCAGAAGAGATATCTTCGGAACACAAAATACCAATCAGGCTCACTCACCACATTCTTGATCTGCTACAAGAAATAAATCTGATTCATGAACTTGTGGCAGATACTAAAAGTGATAATATTTTATATCTGCCATCGATGGATATAAACAAACTCAATGTAGCTGTGTTATTGGAACGCATAGATACCAATGGTTCCGAAGACTTTAAAGTCGATAAGGAAGATGAATTCCAGAACCATTGGCATACACTAATAGAAGCACGCGATTTATACCAAAAGAAAAACAGTGAGATACTGCTAAAAGACCTTTAAATGAATTCTTAATATATTTTGGAACGAGGAGTACGTTCAGAAAATGTCATATTTAAAAAGAAAGAGAAGTTCTGAGATTTCTGTGTACTGGCATTTGCGCCACACTGAGAATCATATTTAATTCCAACAGAAAGAAGATTTCCTGTCATCACAGGAATGCCTAAACCAGCACTAATATGATAATTTAAAGGCTTTTGATTTTTAATTACCACATAAGAATTAGAGACACCCGCTCCCACCATATAATGCCATGGATTTGTAAACGCATCACCAGAGAGTAAATCAGCACCAAAATTCAGCTGTTGCTGGTCATTAAATGAAACGGATGAATTGGTAGACACCATTTTAGACCATTGTGAATATTTATAATCGGCAGTAAGCGTTAAACGTTTATTGTTGATAGCAACACCAGCACCAAAAAACTGAGGAAGAAACTGAGACTTAGAATTCAGAGATTCTGTAGATGTTTCACTGTTTGATGAATTAATTACTGTCAGCGTATTATCCAGGCTCAATTGTTGTTTCATTCCATACACTCCCCCTAATGTCATATTCCATTTTTTATTAAGAGCAGTATTATATTGAATACCAAAATCTGCATAAAAAGCTTTCTTATAAGATATTTCCTTTATAGTTGTATTTCCTTGTATTTCAGACTGCGTGGTATTTCCCATTACATAGGAAAGATTAACCCCTAAAGAGAATCTTTTAGTGAGCTTTAATGCATTTGAGAGATAAACCCTGGATAAACCGCCACTACCTTCAAATAAAGAAGAAATAGTACCACCGTCAGTACCTTCCACCGGCTGATCAATAGTTACTGCATATCCCATACTACTTAACGGTGTAATTCCAACCGCAGCATACCAGGAAGGAAGAATACGGCAACCAATTCCCAAATTGCGAACATTACCTGTAACAGAAGATGTACTTCTTCCTCTTGAATTATATTTCTCAAATGAGAGATTAGCTCCTGCTTCATAAACAAATTTCGCGCTATCCATAGCTGTTAGGGCAGAAGGGTTTAATCCATTCAGAAAATTATCTGAACGGAGAGCAATTCCAACTCCTCCCATACCAACATATTTTCCAGCCTCACCCATAGAGACATCTCCTATTCCAAACATTGAAGTAGGAGAATTTGTACTATTTTGAGCCGAAATATTAAAAAAAAGAGATACAAAGAAAGAAAACAATAGTAGTCTTAACGTATTCATAGTGTAATATATTCTATATTAATTTGTTTTATAAACTTTATAAAGAACCGTTACCTTTACCTGGTTTTGAGGATACTTCATATCACCAAACACCACACTTTGATATGATGTATTTATTTTAGCTTCGGGTAAAACCAATTGTAGATTCTTCTTATTTACACCTATCTTTCCTAAATTACTTTGCATAAAGCTGGTAATATCAAAAGAATAGTAAGTATTCTCATGTAAATCTTCATCAGTAACAAGACTTCCTGTTTGTACAGATGTACCCAAAATATCTTTAATCTGATCTTCAGTCACATCATCCTCGTTTGATTTATAAAGAGCTAAAGAAGGTGGCAAAGGATTTAGTATTCCATAAGATCCCTTAACAGGGTACAAATAAAGCGTGGCCGATTCTATACTAACCATCTGACCAACTTCTAATAAATTATTAAGATAAGGAAACTCTATTTTCGTGTAAAGACCGGTAAGACCCTGTACATAAGACATATTCAACATCTTGTCTGACACTAATTCTTTTGTTTCCTTATTAAAAAGTTGTAGTGGAGTATTACTACGATCGTGCTTTACCTTATTAAAATTAGTAGTAGTTGGAGAAAACCGAACAGTATAATCATTAGAAGACTCACTTACTTCATGATAATATAAGGTAATACATAAACTGGAATCATTAATTGCAAATCCCATGATAGACTTATTAGTGTTTTCATCGGGAATAAAAGCTATTCCTTTAAAGTATTTTTTAAAATTATCAGAAGAAGTAAAATCATCAGATTTTGATAATATTTTACTAAACCAGGCTTTTCCCAAATCATCAGAGAGACGATATTCCAATATATTTTTCCCATTTGGCTTAGGCTGAATACTAATTGTAGAAAAAGGAGCCGGTTTATGAGAAAAGTTTGAGTTATTGTATAAGTAACCACTATTGCTGTTTAATTCAACATTTTGGGTCAACTCATAAAGATGAACCTTCAAAGGAGCAAGAGTATCGCCTACATAGTCTCCATTACATTTCACAGATATGGTAAGGGAATCAAACCCATAGGCAAGGTTCTCATCTGGCGTAAAGGTAGCTGGAGAATACTCTACATAAGTAGAAGCCGAAATAGCTCCCCACACATCATCTTTATAATATCCAAGCTGGGCAACCTCTTTATTAGAGGTATTGATAGAATCTAACAAGACAGTACTCATTTTGACCGTACAAGTATCTGTTAGCACATTTCTCAAATCACTTTCAACCCAGTTACTGCCTAAGGCAGACGTTTCATCATGACAGGAAGAACAAATTAGCAAAGCAACCAATGATATTAAAAACAGTCTCTTTTTCATATTCTTTCAAAGTAGTTTTAATGCAAAAGAAGCAGCAATACCTATATAATTAAAATACAATAGACCAAACACGACTTTTTATCTACGTTGCTATTTATTATTCCTTTTTTAAATAATTTCTCATAACCCACTGCTTTAATGGGTTAATCAATCCGTTTCGACTATAAATAAAATCAATTGGTCGATTACTTTTGTAGGAATCTCCTGACAAAGCTACTTTTGGGCAAAGAAATTAATATCGAATAACAACATTATGAATGTATTGTATTTAAAAAAGATGAAAAAGCTACTATTAATAGGTTGCCTCATCACATTCGTTCTTTCATCATGCACATCAGAAAGTTCTTACACTCAAGGTGTTTGGAAACAGCGTTCAGACTTTGATGGTGTAGCAAGAAGTGAAGCTTCCTCATTTATGATCGATGGAGACGGATATATCTGTTGTGGATATAATGGTAAAAATCGTTTGTATGACCTTTGGAAATACAATGTATCAACCAATAGCTGGACTCAGAAAGCTAGTTTACCTGAGAGTGCAAAGAGAAATGCGGCAGTAGGTTTTTCTATTAACGGAAAAGGCTATATAACAACCGGATACAATGGAAATACGTATCTTAAAGATACATGGGAATATAATCCGGCAACTAATGAGTGGACTCAAAAAGCTGATTTTGGAGGCTCTGCAAGATATTGTGCCTTATCTTTTGCTATTGATAATTATGGCTATGTAGGAACAGGATATGATGATAATTATTTAAAAGATTTCTATCGATATGATCCATCTTCAGACAAATGGGTTATTATGGACGGAACAACAGGAATGAATGGTTTCAGCGGCAGCAAACGTCGTTCGGGTACATCATTCGTAATTGATAATATAGCTTATGTTTGTTGCGGACAAGGAAATGGAACTTATGTATATGACTTCTGGAAATTTGATCCAAAAACCGGAGCATGGTCACAATTAAGAGATATAGCAGATACTAACGATGATGAAGATTACGATGATGATTATGCAGGTATTCTCCGTGAAAAAGCTATAAGCTTTGTTATTGACGGAAAAGGATATCTTGTAACAGGAGCATCAGGTTCAATTAAAACAGACTACTGGATATATGATCCTACTACAGACCTATGGTCTGGTGATAGTGATGATGATTACACAGCATTTGAAGGCTCCGCCCGCTATAGTGCAGTAGGATTCTCTACCGGAACAAAAGGATTTGTAGTAACCGGAGGTAGCAGCAGTCTATATTATGATGATATGTGGGAATTATTGCCATATGAACGTGAAGAAGAATAGAAAAATTATTATTTGTAGCATTATAAGCATATTCGTTCTTGTTGCAGTTATTATTGGAATGAATATTAATAGTTCGCCTAAAATGCAACTGGCAGTAACAACAGTAAAAGGCGGATATGGCTATCAAATAAAAGAGGGAGACAGGATTTTGATTGATCAGCCTGTTATTCCGGCAATCTCAGTAGAGAAAGCATTTAAAAGCCGGGAAGACGCTCAAAAAGTTGGAGAATTAGTTCTGCAACGCGTCAAAAGTCATGCGGATTTTTCCGTATCAGTTAAGGAGTTGCGAGAACTCAATATAGAATAGTTTAGTTTAGTTAAGTCTAGTTTTTGTAATATTCCCCGTCTGACAGTGGTTAGGTAGCGGGGAATATTCATTTTACAGACAGTCAGTAAATAGTTCAGATTTAGCCAGACGAGAAATAATATATCCTGCCGGATATCTATCGTCTCCCTTAATCACCTCTTTCAATATCTCCGTTTTATCTTTTCCCGTAGCGAAAAAGAGTACGTTGCTTGCATGAATAATTGGCAAGCCAGTCAAAGCAATGCGCTGCTGACCAGTTTGAGGGTTCACACTCACAGCATACGTTTCGGGAGATATTAACAAATAATTTTGCCCGGGAAATAGAGAAGAAGTATGCCCATCAGTACCAATACCCAAAAGAATACAATCAAATACCGGATATATTTCATGTTTAATCAATAGATTGTCTATTAATGCAGAATATCTTTTCGCTTCCACCTCAGGGGAACCTTCTCCACGAATGCGGTGAACCTGTAAATCGGATAAGGGAACCCTGTCGAGAAGCATACATTTGGTCATACCAAAATTACTTTCGGGATGATCGGGAGGTACGCATCGCTCGTCTACCCAATAAATTTGCAGATGCTTCCAGGGAATAACCTCTTTGTATTCATCTGCCCACAACCGGAAAAGTGCGGCTGGAGTATTTCCTCCCGAAATTGCCAGATGGAAATTTTTCCCGCCACACTGGTTTATCTGTTCAAGAAGAACTTTGGTAAGACCGTGGGCAGCGTCCAGAAAGGACGGATACTTATTTATTTTTATCATTTGTTCTAGTTAAAGTTCACAATACAAGTTTGTGTTCGTTAAGTTTTTACACGGATTAGTCCATTCGGCACCATGCTCGTGCATCATTGCTTCAGATTCTCTTGGCCCCCATGTTCCTGCCGGATAACCATATACAGGCATCTCAGGATGCTTACTCCAGTAATCCAGCACCGGAGTAAAGAACCGCCAGCTAGCTTCTACCGCATCACTTCGGGTAAAAAGTGTAGGATCATCTAATATACAATCTTCAATTAAACGGGCATAGGCATCTTCCGTAGGAAGCTCTCCCAAACTGCTATAACTAAAATCCATAGCTACCTGTTCTACATCGAATCCTGACCCGGGCAATTTCATTCCAAATTTCAAGACAATACCTTCATTTGGCTGAATACGTATAATCAACTGATTAGCAGTAGGACAATGCCGTTCCGAACAATTAAATAAACTATGAGGAGTAGGCTTGAAATGAACAACAATTTCGCTTACTTTCGTAGGCATGCATTTTCCTGTACGGATATAAAAAGGCACACCGCTCCACCGCCAGTTATTAATGCCAAGCTTCATTGCCAGATAGGTTTCAGTACGTGACAATGGATTAACATCCTTCTCCTCACGATACCCATTTTTTGATTCGGAAGCTGTATATTGTCCGCGTACTATATGTTCTTTCATGTCTTCCTCCATAAGCGGAGTTAAAGACTGATATACTTTTGCCACCTCATCCCGAAAACAATCAGCATTGAAAGCCATTGGAGGTTCCATTGCAGTAATCGCAACCAACTGAATAAGATGATTCTGCACCATATCCCGTAAAGTTCCTATTCCATCAAAATAGCCACCTCTTTGTTCAATTCCCATATTTTCAACAGCCGTAACCTCTACATAATCTATGTAATTCCTATTCCAAAGTGGTTCAAAAATACTATTTGCAAATCGGAAAGCTAATATATTCTGCACCGTTTCTTTTCCCAGATAATGATCAATACGGAAAATCTGATCTTCTCTGAACGCATCTTTATAATAGACATTCTTTAGTTCCAGGGCAGATTCCAGGTCATAACCAAAAGGCTTTTCTACAATAATCCGTTTCTTTCCCAGCGCACCTTTATCCAGGTTTAGTCCTACATTTTTAAGATACTGAGGAATCACTCCGTAAAGTAAAGGTGGCGTAGCCAGATAATAAAGGTAATGCCCATGATTACCAATCAATGAATCCAATGCCAAAAGCCTGGGTTGAAGAAGAAGATAATCATCCGGATCAGCAGGATCCATATGAAAATAATATAGCAAACGGACAAAAGATCTAATCTGAGCCTCATCCGCATCTTCTGGTTTCACAAAGCGAAGAAGTTGCGAACGAATACGTTCACGGTATTCTTCATCGGTAAATTCGGTACGCGATGCACCAAGAATGGCAAAATGCCGGGGCAACCGTTTGTGTTTATATAAAAGGTAAAGGGCAGGCATCAGTTTACGGCGGGTTAAATCGCCCGACGCCCCAAAGATAACCATTACCATACTATCTGGTTTATTCATAACATTCCATGTTTAGGCATTATAACTTCCCGATTTTGTACTTCCTCCCTGTCCGGTCCAGTTCTCGTGGGTAAAAATCCCACGCGGCAAATCAATTCTTTCAAAAGTATGCGCTCCAAAATAATCGCGTTGTGCCTGAACCAAATTGGCAGGCAGGTTATCTGTTGTGAGGGAATAAAAATAATTAAGGGCCGATGAGAAAGCAGGAACCGGCAGTTCTTCTTTGACTGCAACAGCAATCAATCGTTTCCAAAAAGGCAAAGAAGTTACAATCTCATTCTTAAAATAAGGAGCCAGCAACAGATTGGCCAAATGCCTGTCTTCTTCAAATGCTTTAGCTATATCGTTCAAAAAAGCAGAACGAATAATACATCCACCTCTCCAAAGATGGGCAATAGAAGCTAAATTAAGCTTCCATCCAAATTCCTCTGATGCCTGTTTTAAAACATTGAATCCTTGTGCATAAGAAATCAGTTTTGAAGCATAAAGAGAATGATATATCTCTTTAATTAGTTCGTCGGCAACATAGGTTTTTTCGGAAGACTCCCGGTGATAAATGTGGGAAGCCTCAACACGAAGTTCTTTCCGGGCAGAAAGACTTCTTTCAAATACCGCCGTAGCAATTAGATTAAGTGGCATTCCAAGTTCCATTGCGTTGATTACCGACCACTTTCCCGTTCCCTTTTGACCGGCAGTATCCAATATTTTATCAATCAAGTATTCTCCGTCAGCATCTTTGTGCTTCAATATAAGCGAGGTAATTTCTATCAGATAGCTCTTCAGCTTACCTTCATTCCAGGTTGCAAAGTAAGCTGCCATCTCTTCATTGGAAGCTTCGAGCAAGCGTCTCATTACAAAGTATGCTTCCGATATTAATTGCATATCACCATATTCAATGCCATTGTGAATCATCTTCACAAAGTGACCGGAACCGCCGCCGCCTATCCATTCACAACAGGGAGAACCATCCTCTGCTTTGGCCGCAATGCTTTGTAATATTGGTCTTACCTCGAACCATGCGTCAGAAGAACCTCCCGGCATGATTGATGCTCCATGCAAAGCACCTTCTTCTCCACCCGACACTCCTGCTCCAATAAAGTAAAATCCTTTTTCTTCAATCAGCTTTACTCTTCGTGTTGTATCTTCATAATTAGAATTTCCACCGTCAATCAAAATATCACCGGAAGAGAGTAGCGGTAAAAGCTGATCAATCAGTTCGTCTACAGGATTGCCTGCCCTCACCATCATCATTATTTTACGAGGAACGGCTATGGAATTAACAAATTCCTCAATCTTATCATAGCCCACCAAATTCTTTTCTTTTGCACGCCCTGAGATAAAGCGTTCTACCACACCTTCTTCAATCCCTTTAACGGTACGGTTATATACTGAAACACGCCATCCTTTGCTCTCCATGTTCAGCGCAAGGTTCTCGCCCATCACCGCAAGACCAATCAACCCTATATCCGATTTGTTCATCATCTGGTTATTTGTTAAATATTTACTCCGTATTTGTTATTTAACAAACTATAAGGGTAAGATGTTCAGAGGGACAAACAAATTTAAAAGAAAGTGAAGGATATAAAAAAGGAATAAGAAGATTATTAGAGTCTTGTACAAAACAAAACAATCTTCTGTACAGAAGATTGTTTTGTTTTGTACAGAAGAATCAATTCTTTTGTACAAGGAAATATAAATTAAAAAAGGAGTAATGCAAAATTAGTATACTTCTACTCGCGAAGCTATCTCTTTTGCTTTATTTCTTAGTAGTTCCATATCTGATCCAATAGGCGCATAACAAAGTACTACACCCATACGGCGATTTATTTTAGTAAAGGGTTTACCAAAGATGCGAAGATAAGTATCCTCTTCCTTCACCACATCTTCCATTCCTTTATAACGTGGAGCTTCTTTGCTGGCAATAGTAGAAAGTATAACAGCGCTCACTCCTGCCCTTTCCTGCTTAATGCCTGGGATAGGAAGCCCTAAAACCGCGCGAAGATGAAGTTCAAATTCATTTAAATTTTGTGTACCTGCAAGGGTAACCATTCCTGTATCGTGAGGACGGGGAGATAATTCAGAGAAATAAACCCCATTCTCGTGACTCAAAAAGAATTCCACGCCCCAGATTCCTGCTCCGGTCAAAGCTCTTGTTACCTTTTCGGACATATCCTGAGCTTCTTTTAAATGCTCCGGATCAATATGTGCCGGTTGAAAACTTTCACGATAATCGCCTCCCTTTTGTACATGTCCGATGGGTGGACAAAAAAGTGTAGGTCCGTCTTTCTGTGTTACTGTCAATAGAGTAATCTCACTATCAAACTGAATGAATTCCTCAATAATCAATTCTTTTATATCGCCACGGCTACCGTTACAACCATATTCCCAGGCATGATTAAGTTCTTCTGCTGAACGAACCAGTGACTGACCTTTTCCAGAAGATGACATTAAAGGTTTTACCACACATGGAAATCCAACCTCGGTTGCTGCCGCTTTCAGCTCTTCCAATGAAGTTGCATAGAAATACTTTGCTGTTTTTAAACCCAGTTCTTTTGCAGCCAAGTCTCTGATGGCTTTTCTATTCATAGTAAAGTTTACCGCACGGGCACTTGGAACAACCTGTATTCCCTGTTCCTCAAATTCATAAAGTCGTTCGGTACGAATGGCTTCAATTTCGGGTACAATCAAATCGGGCTGATGCTTTTTAATCACACGTTCCAATGCATCTCCATCCAGCATATCAAATACTTCACACTCATCTGCTACCTGCATGGCAGGTGCTCCGGCATATGAATCGCAAGCCACAATATACTGTCCTTTACGCTGAGCTGCAATAACAAACTCCTTTCCTAACTCTCCGGAGCCGAGTAACACAATCTTCTTTGTCATAATTTAAGTGATGTCTTTTAATCGTTTTGCAAAGGTAAGACTATTTTAGAAAATATCCTTAAAGATCAATAAGTAGTATATAAAAAAAGGTGAAGCAATAATCCATTGCTCCACCTTTCTGTTTTATTGAAGAAAAATATTATTTTTTCCAGAATTTCTCAATCTCTTCCAAAGTCTTACCTTTTGTTTCTGGCAAGAACTTCCACACAAAGAATGCTGCAAGAAGTCCCATTACACCATAAATCCAGTAAGCGAATCCTTGATGGAAAATGCTTGAAAGCCATTTGTTATCGTTCATCATAGGGAATGTCCATGAAATAATCAGATTGGCCAACCATTGTGCAGCTACAGCAATAGACATAGCACCACGAATGGAGTTAGGGAAGATTTCAGATAACAGCACCCAGGTTACCGGTCCCCAGCTCATTGCAAAAGAAGCTGTATAAAGTAACATAAGGATCAATGAACCCATACCAACTGTTTGGAAATAGAAAGTAAAGCCAAGAAGAATCATGCTTACCGCCATACCCAACGCACCGATAATCATCAGCGGTTTACGGCCAAACTTATCAACCTTAACAATAGCCACGCAGGTAAATGTCAGGTTAACAACTCCTACCACAATGGTTTGCAGCAAAGAAGAGTCAGTGTCGGCACCCATGTTACGGAATATATTTCCGGCATAATAAAGTACCACATTGATACCTACAAACTGCTGGAATATAGAAAGTAATATGCCAATAACAATCACCGCCCAGCCATAAGATAACCAAGGCGAACTTTTTTCGTGAAGTGTTTCTTTAATCTCAGCTATTTCAGATATAGCCTTTTCTTCACCCACAATCTTAGTCAATACACTGAGAGCCTTTTTATCCTTACCTTTCATCATAAGGAAACGTGGCGTTTCGGGAACAAAGAACAACAGAATAAAGAAAATGCCTGCAGGGATAATTCCGGAGAAGAACATCCAGCGCCATCCTGTTTCTGTAAGCCATTGAGCATCGCCCGACTTAGCTATAAAGTAATTCACAAAATAAATTACCAGCATACCAAAAATAATAGCGAACTGGTTAAAGGAAACCAGTTTACCACGACTCTCGGCCGGAGCAATTTCGGCAATATACATAGGAGAAAGAGCCGAAGCCAAACCTACTCCCAAACCACCCATTATACGATAAATTACGAATGAATAAGCGTCATTCATAAAAAAGAAATTAAAACCATCAGGGTTCCAGGCGCCAATAGCCGAAACGCAGAAAGCTATGGCACAAATAAAGAGCCCCTTCTTACGTCCCAATGAATTAGAAATAAAACCGGAAATAGATCCACCAATAATACAACCAATTAATGCACTGGAGATAACAAAACCTTTTATTGAGTCAGCCATTCCCTGAAGTTCAATAGCATCTGTAGGAATTGCTTTGGCTACATAATTAATGATCCAGATAATAGCAATAAGAAATAATACAGAAACAGTAATTCCACCTTTAGTTTTGCCTACTAATTTGAATATTTGTGATGAAAGTATTGCAAGTACAAGAATTACAATTGAGCTTACAAATAATTTATACTGGGTTATCATACTTACCGCGTAAGCATTGTCGGTTGTAATATTACTAATGAAGAAATCGACCAAAGATTTTTCGGCTCCATTCACCACAGCAGTATCATAACCAAACAACAGTCCGCCAAGAGTTGCTACTAAGGTTAGCAACGCAAGATATAGCCCTGTTTGTTTTGTATTTGATGACATATGTTTTTTATATTAATAGAATTAGAATTAAATAGGTCAGCGATTAAAAAGACCTATATGCCGGGATATTACTATCCGCCGGCATATAGGAATATTTATTCGTTGACGTTACAGAAGTGATTAACAATACATGTTCACAATTGCTTCATACAATTCCTGTTTGCCGCTAACCTGAGTAGGTTCGCCTTTAGCAACAGCATAAGCGTGAAGATCTTCCAAAGAAAGATTACCTGCTTCAAATTCTTTTCCTTTTCCACCATCAAAAGAAGCATAACGATCTTTCACCATTTTGCAGATTGGAGATTCGTTCAACAATGTTGAAGCATTCTCTAATGCACGGGCAAAAGCATCCATACCACTAATGTGAGCAATAAAGATATCTTCAAGGTCAGTAGAGTTACGACGGGTTTTAGCATCGAAGTTTGTTCCACCATTGCCAAGACCACCATTACGGATAATCTGCATCATTGCCTGAATCAATTCAAAGTTATCGATAGGGAACTGGTCTGTATCCCAACCATTCTGAGCATCTCCACGATTAGCATCAATTGAACCTAACATACCTGCATCAACAGCACAGGCTAATTCGTGTTCGAAAGTGTGACCGGCCAATGTAGCGTGGTTAACTTCAATATTTACCTTGAAATCATTTTCCAATCCGTGAGCTTTTAAGAATCCAATAACAGTTTCTGTATCCACATCATATTGGTGTTTCATTGGTTCCATTGGTTTTGGTTCAATAAGGAATGTACCCTTGAAACCTTTAGCGCGAGCATAATCACGAGCTTTGGTCAACATCATTGCCAAATGATCTTTTTCGCGTTTCTGATCTGTATTCAACAAAGACATGTAACCTTCACGTCCGCCCCAGAATACATAGTTAGTACCACCCAGTTCAATGGTTGCATCAATAGCATTCTTAATTTGAACAGCAGCACAAGCCACAACATCAAAGTTAGGATTAGTAGCAGCACCATTCATATAACGAGCATGAGAAAATACATTTGCAGTGCCCCAAAGTAATTTAATACCAGTTGCTGCTTGTTTTTCTTTTGCATAAGCAACAATAGCTTTCAAGTTTGCTTCATATTCCTGAATATCATCGCTTGGATTTACTAAGTCTGTATCGTGAAAGCAGTAATATTCAATGCCACATTTCTGCATAAATTCAAAACCAGCATCTAGTTTGTTTTTTGCTGCTTCAACAGCAGATGAAGCACCATTCCAAGGGAATTGTTTTGTTCCGCCACCAAACTGATCGCCACCTTCAGCGCAAAGTGTGTGCCACCAAGCCATAGCAAACTTCAACCAGTCTTTCATTTTCTTTCCGTTAACTACTTTCTCAGCATCATAATAACGGAATGCCATTGGGTTCTTACTATCTTTACCTTCAAATTTAATCTTTCCTATACCAGGAAAATACTCTTTAGTTGCCATAATACTTTTTGATTTAAAATTGTTTATTGTATTTTGATATGTTTATTTAGACATAGATTTTTCTAGTCTGTATTTCCATTGATTATATGCATCCGCATACTCCTGACACTTAGCTGCATTTGGCTCAATTACATCAAGTTTATCGAGAGTTGCAAAAGCTTCATTGTTATCTTTATATATTCCGGCACCAATACCTGCACCCTTGGCAGCACCTACCGATCCATCAGTATCATATAGTTCAATAACCGCGCCGGTTACTCCGGCAAGTGTATCACGAAAAATAGAACTTAAGAACATGTTTGCATGACCCGCATGAATCTTCTTCACCGGAATCCCCATATTCTCCATGATTTCAATTCCGTATTTGAATGAAAAAACAATACCTTCCTGAGCAGCACGGGCAATGTGATGTTTGCCGTGTGTATTAAAATTGAGTCCGCGGATAGAACAACCTATTTCTCTGTTACCCAACATACGCTCGGCTCCGTTACCAAAAGGCAGAATACTGATTCCACCGCTACCTATAGGAGCTTTGGATGCCAGAACATTCAATTCATTATAAGAAATGCCTTCCGGAGCAATATTCTTTTTTACCCAGGAATTCAGAATCCCTGTTCCGTTAATGCAAAGCAATACGCCCAAACGAGTTTGCTCTTCAGTATGATTTACGTGAGCAAAGGTGTTTACCCTTGACTGAGGATCATAATTCACTTCTCCATTTACTCCATACACTACACCTGATGTTCCGGCTGTAGAAGCAATTTCCCCTGGATTAAACACATTCAGGGAAAGTGCATTGTTTGGCTGATCTCCTGCACGATAAGTAACAGGTGTACCTTCTTTTAAGCCAAGTTCCTTCGCAGCAGCCAAACTAACTTCACCCTGATTAGAGAATGTAGGTTTAATATCTGCTATCAAAGAATAGTCAAA
The DNA here is from genome assembly GCA_963667395.2 of Bacteroidaceae bacterium. Classification (GTDB taxonomy): domain Bacteria; phylum Bacteroidota; class Bacteroidia; order Bacteroidales; family Bacteroidaceae; genus Bacteroides. The sequence continues at coordinate 518,208 of CAXXJL010000001.1, read as the reverse complement.
ACCAAAATAATCCATCAAGAAACCAGCCGGACGGTTCTCTTTGAAATCCCAGAACATTCCTTCTGAAAGTCCGGAAACCGTAGTACATATTTCTCCGCTTAGTTTCATTGCGATATAATCACCAGGAAGCATTATTTTATAAATCCGCTCATATATCTGAGGTTCATTTGCTTTTATCCATGCCAGCTTAGATGCTGTAAAATTACCCGGAGAATTCAATAAATGAGAAAGACATCTCTCCTCGCCTAACATTTCAAAAGCCTTTTGTCCATAAGGAACAGCGCGTGAGTCGCACCAGATAATAGCTGGGCGCAACACATTCTGATCTTTATCCACACAAACCAATCCGTGCATCTGGTAAGAGATACCAATTGCTTTAATTTCAGCAGCGCTAACTCCCGATTCCTCCAGAATTGATTTAGTGGACAACTTTAAATTTTCCCACCATGCCTGAGGATCTTGTTCTGCCCAACCAGCTTTAACAGCTGTAATATTCATTTCTGCCTTTGGATAAAATGCAGTAGAAACGCATTTTCCTGTCTCGGCATTTACAAGACTCGCCTTTACCGACGAACTTCCTATGTCATATCCTAATAGAAACATAATTATAAGGTATTATATATTAAGGTAATTACTTACTAAATGATTTTGATGTGCCATGAAGCTTATTAAAAATCTTCCGGTCGAACTTATAATAACGAGCCGCACGATGAGGAACACCAGTCTGACGCTCCTGAAGCGGAACAACATATTCCATCATAGCAATCTTTTTATGGAAATTGCGAACATCGAAATCCTTATCATATACCAGTTCATACAAAACACGGAGCTCGGATGCGGTAAATTTGCGAGGCAATAAATCAAATAATACAGAAGGGTTCATCTCTACAAACTGACGAATATAGGTAATGGCTTCAGAAATAATTTGATTATGGTCAAATGCAAGCACCTTTAAATCTTTCACTTCCATCCAGCATGCGTCATACTTATCTGAAAGAATTTCCAGCTTCCTATCAATCTTTACCATTGAAAGATAAGCGATTGTAACAATACGTTCAATTTTGCTTTTCAATTGATGAAAGCGTTCCAGCCACCTTACATCTTTAGGATTATGTGTTCTATTCTTTGAGCCAAAAGCCCTAAACTGAAGTAAATTGACGTTCTTTATCCCTGTTAGTTCACAAAGAACACGTTGTGCAGCTTCATCCAAATCCTCGTCTTCATAAATCAAACTACCGGGAAGTTTCATATCAGTATATGTGTCTGCCACATCTTGTCCTACCTGTTTTACCAGTAAGACCTTTAGTTGCTCACCATCAAATCCTATCACAACACAGTCAACTGAGACGTGTGGATTCACTAACTTATTTTCATTAATATCGTGTTCCATAATGTTTATTTAAGCGATGCAAATATAAAGCAATTATTCGTAGTTACAAATAAAATAATAAAAAATTTATCTCGTATAACACATTATTTATCAGCATTATAAATATCATATATATTACAATATGATTTATGTTTATATTGTAGAATTTACAATATGTATTTAAGTAATAGTAATTGTATCTTTTACAATTTGATATTTTATCCTTTTAATAAAGCTTTTAAATCATATCCAGAGACTTTTAAAGATAGGTAGTTATTGTATTTTAGCATCAACACAATATCACGAAATCCATTATTCTAATATTCTTTATAAGAGCACATCATTACACGAGCCATTTCTTAAAATAACATAAAATAGCACTTAATTAAAAAATAATCGGCTTTCTTTTGTTTGATATCAAAAATAAATGCTTTACTTTGCACCCATCAAACAAGAGATAGTTTGAAAAGTTCTTTAATCTTCTAAATAATTTCCCCGTTCATTCGGGCTATTTAAATAGCGAAAACAGATCTTTTTTGAAAATCACATTGTTTTATTTTTAATTTATTTATTTTTAATTTTTATTCGTATGAATATTTACATTGGTAACCTTAGCTACAAGGTTAAAGAATCAGATCTTATTCAAGTTTTAGAAGAGTATGGAACAGTAAACTCAGTTAAGTTGATCATTGACCGCGACACACGCAGATCTAAGGGTTTTGCTTTCGCAGAAATGCCTGACCAAGCTGAAGCTGAAAACGTTATTAAAGAACTTAACGGCGCTGAATTTGAAGGTCGTCAAATGGTTGTAAAAGAAGCTCTTCCAAAAGCATAACAACAACTATAAAAAATATATTAGAGGTAGATATAGCATAAGCTTTATCTACCTCTTTTTATATATTATACCCCACTCTGTTTTTAGACAAAGCTTTTATCACGGAATATATAAATAGAATATAGTTTTAGAATAAGGCATAATTTACCAATTATACATTGTTAAAATAATATAAATAAGTGCTATTCGAAAAAATAAACGCCATTTATAGTTTGATATTAAAAATAAAAGCATTCCTTTGCAATCACAAACAAGATAGTTTACATCGTTCTCAATCTTCTATACAATTTACCCGTAATTATTCGGGCATATTTAAATGACGAAAAAGATCTTTTAAAACTTACAGCGTTTTATAACAAATTTATTTATTTTAATTTTATTCGTATGAATATTTACATTGGCAACCTTAGCTATAAGGTTAAAGAATCAGATCTTAATCAAGTATTAGAAGAGTATGGAACAGTAAATTCAGTTAAGTTGATCATCGACCGCGACACACGCAGATCTAAGGGTTTTGCTTTCGCAGAAATGCCTGATCAAACAGAAGCTGAAAACGTTATCAAGGAATTAAACGGTGCTGAATTTGAAGGCCGTCAAATGGTTGTAAAAGAAGCGCTTCCAAAAGCATAACAACTACAAGAAATATTAAAAGTAGGTATAGCATAAGCTTTACCTACTTTTTTTTGATATATACCAATCAAAAAATCAACTAAAACCAGGATTGGGCACAAAAACGCAAAACTTACTATCATCTATCATTTTTTGATTTAATTGTTTTATAATCAATAATATAAAGAATGACAGATAAAATTTAGCTATCACTTTCCCATCACTTTTTGGGCGCATCTATCACTATTGCCCACTCTGGGAATGAAAACAAGAAAAATAGTTTCAACTATAACTAAATTATAATTACCTTTGCGCCCGTTATTCATAAACATAAAAACAAGATATAGTATGAAAGCATTTGTATTCCCAGGTCAAGGCGCACAGTTTGTGGGCATGGGTAAAGACCTATATGAAAACTCGGCATTAGCCAAAGAACTTTTTGAAAAAGCAAATAATATTCTAGGATATCGCATTACGGATATTATGTTTGAAGGAACAGATGAAGATCTTCGTCAGACAAAAGTAACTCAGCCTGCGGTTTTTCTTCACTCTGTAATTTCAGCACTTTGCAAGGATGATGATACTAAACCTGAAATGACGGCGGGTCACTCACTTGGTGAGTTTTCAGCACTAGTTGTAGCAGGCGCACTTTCTTTTGAAGACGGATTAAAACTTGTTTACGCACGTGCTATGGCCATGCAAAAAGCTTGTGAAGCTGAACCTTCTACCATGGCTGCAATTATTGCATTGTCAGATGAGAAAGTAGAAGAAATATGTGCTTCCATTGAAGATGAAGTTTGTGTAGCTGCCAATTATAATTGTCCGGGACAAATTGTAATCTCCGGTTCAATAGCTGGAATTGAAAAAGCTTGTGAATTAATGAAAGCTGCCGGAGCAAAACGTGCTCTTCCATTAAAGGTAGGCGGCGCATTTCACTCCCCACTTATGAATCCTGCAAAAGTTGAGCTTGAAGCTGCGATCAACAGTACTGAATTCCTTACGCCTAAATGTCCGGTTTATCAGAATGTAAACGCACTTCCTCAAACAAATCCTGCTCAGATTAAAGAAAACCTGATTGCACAACTTACTGGTCCGGTACGCTGGTCACAAACAGTAAAGAATATGGTTGCTGATGGTGCTACTGATTTTACAGAATGTGGACCAGGAGCTGTTCTTCAAGGATTAATTAAAAAGATTGAGGCAACAGTTAATGCACATGGAATAGCATAAAAACATCATATATTATGAAAAGAGGCCGGACTTGAAAAAGTTCGGCCTCTTTTCATATACTAACAAATTATTTAGTAATTTCGTAGCGACTATAATAGCAGGAAAAAGAGATGGTAGAATACAATAATTTTCAGACTAACAAGCCCCACCGTATAGGATACGCCCTCAGTGGCGGATTCATAAAAGGGTTTGCTCATTTAGGTGTTATACAAGCTTTACTGGAACACGACTTAAAACCAGATATTATTTCGGGAGTAAGTGCGGGAGCATTAGCCGGTGTTTTTTATGCTGATGGATACGAGCCTTATAAGGCTGTAGAAGTTTTTAACGGATATAAGTTTATGGACTTAACCAGCTGGGCAATGACAAAAACAGGATTCTTTAAGTTAGATGATTTTAAGGATTTTCTAAATACTAATCTCAAACATAAAAGGCTGGAAGAGATGGAAATTCCACTCATTATTACAGCAACAGATCTTGACCATGGTAAAAGCGTACAGTTCAGCAAAGGAAATATTGCAGAATTAGTAGCCGCCTCTTGTTGTATGCCGGTTATGTTTGCACCTGTAACTATTGATGGAACTAATTATGTAGACGGAGGGGTTTTTAAGAATCTTCCGGTTTCAACTATTCGCAAGGAGTGTGAGAAAGTTGTTGCTATAAATGTAAGTCCACTCGTTGCAGGAAAATATAAAATGAATATCCTGGATATCGCACTTCGTTCTTATCATTTCATGTTTCGTGCCAACACCTTTCCTGACAGAGAAAACAGCGATTTACTAATTGAACCCTACGGCCTGAAAGGATATGGAAACCGGGAATTAGGAAAAGCTGAAGAAATATTTAAGCATGGATATGATTCTGCAAATAAAGTACTAAACAAGCTTATTGAAGAGAAAGGAACAATATGGAAATAAAGAAAGGAAACAAGATAATTATATATCAGATTTTTTCTCGCTTATTTGGGAACAACAACAGCCATTGCATCAAGAATGGTTCTATAGAAGAAAATGGTTGCGGTAAATTCTCCGATTTTACACCCAATGCATTAAACGAGATAAAAAAAATGGGTATAACTCATGTTTGGTATACCGGAATTATTGAGCATGCCACGCAAACCGATTACAGCAAATATAATATTCGCGCTGATCATCCGGCTATTGTAAAAGGAAAAGCAGGTTCTCCTTATGCAATAAAGGATTATTACGATGTAGATCCTGATTTAGCAGATAATGTACCTTTTCGGATGACAGAATTTGAAGCTTTGGCAGAGCGCACTCATCAGGCAGGATTGAAATTTATCATTGATTTTGTACCCAATCACGTGGCCCGGCAGTATTATTCCGATTCAAAGCCCAAGCATATTAAAGATTTAGGAGAAACCGATAATCCGGAAAGTGCTTTCAGCCCGTATAATAATTTTTATTATATCCCGCAAACCGTGTTGAATGGGCAATTTGACATGAAAGGGAGTGCACCAAAAGTATATCATGAATCTCCCGCCAAAGCAACAGGCAACGACAAGTTCGATGCTTTTCCCGGCATTAATGACTGGTACGAAACTATTAAACTGAATTACGGAATTGACTATGCCAATGGGGGAACCCGCCATTTTTATCCGATACCCGATACTTGGTTAAAGATGCTGGACATTCTTTTTTTCTGGGCTGCCAAAGGTATCGATGGTTTTCGCTGTGACATGGCGGAAATGGTTCCTGTGGATTTCTGGAAATGGGCCATTTCACAGGTAAAGTACAAGTATCCTGATATTATTTTTATAGCAGAAGTATATAGACCGGAGGAATATCATAACTATCTATTCAATGGAGGATTCAATTATTTATATGATAAAGTAGGTCTTTACGAGACTCTTCGCGATGTGGCGTGCGGATATAAATCAGCGTCCGATATTACGCGATGCTGGCAAAACCTGGGAGGAATAGAGAAACAGATGCTCAATTTCATAGAAAATCACGATGAACAAAGATTCGCGTCAACATTCCTGGCAGGCAACGGCATTAAAGGAATTCCGACCATGATTGTTGCTTCATGCATAAATGTAAATCCCGTGATGGTTTATTTCGGACAAGAGTTTGGCGAGCACGGAATGGATGAAGAAGGATTCAGCGGAAAAGATGGAAGAACTACTATTTTTGATTACTGGAGTGTAGCTACAGTGAGGCATTGGAGAAACAAAGATAAGTTCGACGGCAAGCTTCTGACGGATAAACAAAAGCAGCTGCAACACTTTTATAGTAAGCTGCTGAATCTCTGCAACCAGGAAAAAGCCATTTATGAAGGACAATTTTTCGACCTGATGTATGTGAATTTTGGAAAAGCAGATTTCAACGTGCACAAACATTATGCATTCTTCAGAAAACAAGGGAATGAGCTATTGCTTATCATTGCAAATTTCGATAAGCATGCATCTAAAATTTCAGTAAACATACCAAGTCATGCTTTCGATTTCCTGCAGATTCCTCAAAATGAATCGTATACAGCTACAGAACTGCTCACAGAAAAAGAAGAAAAGCTTAGTCTTCTCCCTTACCGACCCACAGAAACATTTGTAGAAGGATTCAGCGGAAAAATATTAAAGTTTGTATTATAAGCAGTGTCTCTCAATAAAAGAAAAAACATAAAAGGCTGCCTTAAAATAATTCCGACTATCTTTAATGACAGGAAATTATTTTAAGGCTGCCCTTCTTATCTTATAATATATATGTTTCCTTCTTTGCGAATTATCGCTTTGTGAATCCTATCTTCAGGTTCAGTTTAAAATAAACAGCCCCATTTTCCTTTTCAAGAAAGCCATATTTATCCTTTGCAGTAGATCCCTTTTCCAATCGGGAGTTTAAATACAGAAAATCCTCAAACACCTTTTTGTCGGACTTTTGATAACAAAGCACCTCTCCTCCCCCTGTAACAAGCAAAATACCTGATACGGCAGAATCTTCGCCGGTATAAATCTTCGCCGGACGCATGCCAAGAGCAAGAGCCAAAAGGAACTGTTTCATCTTGAATTCATAGAAACCATGTTTCCCAATCAAATCCTCTTTAATTTTCAACGGATTAATTTCCTTTATGCGCTCAGTAAGTTCGGTCACCTTAGTGATGCCATCTGTTTGCATAATACGGAGCATCTCGGCAATTACACGCGGAAAATGCAGATCAATCATGGAAAGATTACAGCGAAACACCTTATCTGCCACATCCGAATACTTTAATACACCACCCAAATGGTCAATCATCTGCATTCTCTCCGCTACTACATCAGGCATTTCCAGCGCATTTACGCTATTAATCATCGGGTTAGCAAACTTAACGCCCAATTGTTCGAACTTCAAATTGGCCGATCGTCCACCATCCAGTAAAGGATTCATGGCACTCAACCGCGAACGTACATTAAAGCCTGTGAGGGGAGCATCCACGTGATAGAACGCAATATAAAAATCTGTGCGGTCGTCAGTACGGGCTTCAAGATCAAAAATAGAAACCTCATCCAGAAATTCCTCCACTCCATCGGGAGACAGAACAATATCCTCAGACGATCCTTTCATTGCCGCCAATACAGCATCCGCCACATCACCAAATGTTTCACGGGGAATTACTTTATCAATTTTTTCTCCTATAATGTGAACTTCTTCACTCTCTATAAGATATTTACGGGTTCCATCGTGTTCCTCCCGCTGAATCAATGCAATTGGAAGACACGCGTCCTCTCTCTTTTGTACTTGTGGTGACCCGGCATAAACTACCCCGTCACTCAGGAGACGAAAAAAGGTATAGAGTTCGCTCCACTCTCGTTTGGTTGCTTCAAATGACATTTTAATTTGTTTTTGATGATGAATGTCTGCTAATCAAAAGCGGACGCTTCTTTTGCAAAGATAGGTATAATATGCTAATTACCCTATTTCTTTTTATATTCTATAACTACGCATTTATTTCTCCTTGTACAAAAGAAAACAATCTTTTGTACAAAACAATTCATTCTTCTGTACAAAAGAATACATTGTTTTGTACAGGAGAATTTAAATGTTGGGTGAAGCCTTTATTTTTTGCATAATTAAACAATTAGAATCTCCAAATATTAAATCATGTTATAAAGCATGCTTTTTCAGCAGAAATATTTGGAGATATCACCAAAAGCCGTATCTTTGCACTGTGTTTTTCATAGTATTAGATTTAAGGTTAACAAAGGTTGGAGTCAGGCGTGACTCCTTTTTTTTTGCCCATACCCCAAAGGCTTCCAAAACTATACACTATAGCCGCTAAAATCAAAATTCACTAAAGGAATGGTGGCAGATAGCAAATACTAGTAGCAGATAAATGCACTTAAAAAATCATCTCCCACTAGTTTAAAAGTCCTGATCATCGAAGTTTCAAGAACTTTAGTGGCAGGTAGCAGATCATTTTTGTTTTTTCTCTACAGAATCATTATCTCATGACAATCCTGCGGCTCTTCTTTTTATATATTTGAACAATATTTCAATCTATTGATTCTAATTAATCAAAAAATAATTATCTTTATTGCCACTAATATAACAAATTGATAATTCTTCAAGAAATTCAAAACACTTGCATAAAGATAAAATTCACAACCCCATTATGAAACGTATTAATAAAAGCAACCTCCTCATTCTAATTATACTGTTCTTCTTTTCAGGAGAAGTATATGCACAAAAAACAAATGATGATAATTTAATATACTGGAGTGCTACCCAGAAACTAACGACCAATAATTTTGGCATTAAAACCAGGAATATGGAAAAAGGAACAACTCTAGCTCAGTTCTGTGTCGATTATCAAGTAAAAGGATTCGACTTTCTTACCAAGAATTTCAATAAGAAAGTCCACAACTACATGATTAAATCGGCATCTCAGATTGATACTACAGCCAACGTTCAGCAATCTTTGCAATATCAGCAAACTCTTTTTGATTTATGTGAAATATACGCCCGTAAATTAAGGAAAGCACTACGAGAGAATAGAAAGAAACTAATTTCAGGACTAGAGATTGCTAAAGAACTTGATAACCAGATTATGACAGACTTTGCTAATCGCAAAAGCGAATACACATTAGATACAAGTTCTGCAACTGATCAGATTAAACAACAAAAATGGGAATCACAAATTGCTAAAGAATTAGAAGAATTAAATGAATTCGCATATGAAAAATAGTTTTATGTAACTATTTTTCATATATTATAAAATAATCCTTTTTAATAAAAGCTTCAAAAAAGATAAACCTAATGAATTAAACAAAGTATATATGTGTAAAATTAAAAAGTCTACATACATATCAGAAATAGTAATAACATTAATTCAGATTGGTGCAACATTTATAGTATTGATGTTAACCTATATGTTGTTTGCATTAATAGATTATTCAAGTGGAATTAACGGTTTTATAGGAATAACTTTTATACAACCAATATTTGCAGCTATAGCTTCTTTTATCAGTATAGTTTTCTGTTTTCTTCTTGGATTACCTATAAGATTATCTAATCGGATTAACTATTGGTGGACTGACCATTTTTATTTACCATTGACTATTCTTTTCATCGGCATAGTATTGCTGAGTTTGTCTGTTATACCATTTTTTTCGAAAGAAATTGTTGATTTCACTGATGAATCAGAGATAAAAAGAATGGCTCCTAACCTAGCAATGATAATATCGGGGTGGTTTTTAACAACATTCTCAATTTTACACACTTACCCACCTAGAAAAATGGTTGAAAAATTTAATATAAATAAATAATAAACATCTCATAGCATAGGCTAGGTTAAAGTCCTACGGTCACGATTGCAGGAATGTTAGCACCAATTTTAGGAAAGCATACAACATATATCAAAATCGAGAACGATATCAACAAATAAGAATAAATTATAAAATTAATTGGCAAAACACTATGAAAACCAATATCATCAGGATCATTCTATATCTGACAATAATCAGTTTTTTTACAAGTTGTGCAACTCAAAGAGTTAGTACGATTGTTGGGGGCGAATATAATAAATCAAAAAATGAGACTGATTATTTTGTCTTTCCATATGGTTCTGTAACATTACCTGGAAAATGGGAAAAGACAAACTATAATACAGTAAGTAAGCAACAGTTCTTTAAAAATAAAGATTTTATTATAATTGCCATTGCCTTTTCAAGATACAATAAGTATGAATTTAACAAAAAAGGTTCTCTGACTGGATATAATTTCGTGAAAACCTTTTATGAATGGGACTCAAAATACTTTATTGATTCACATGGACTAAAAAGAGAACCACTTGAAAATGACAGCATCAATAATTATGTTGTTTATAGGATATATGGACAAATCGAAAAAGGAAAATTTGATACATATTTTCTAATCGGAGAGAAAAATGGAAATATTAGCAACTTCTCTCTTTCAGACATAGATAAATGGACTAAAAATGAAAAGATTGTTTTTTTAAAGAATTTATTCCTTACTACGAAGAATTAATAAAAAAACAGGGGCTAACACTATCTATAGAAAAATAGTATCTTTGCAGTAAGCAAATCGAACACAATCATGGAAAAACAACCAATATTAAACCAACCCAAGAAAGATTATTGCACACCGATGCATACAGCAGAACACATTCTCAACCAAACAATGGTAAGAACATTTGGATGCACACGCTCTGTCAACGCTCATATAGAGAAAAAGAAAAGCAAATGTGATTATTCACTCCCCACCTGCCCTACTGATGAAGAATTGCAGGCTGTAGAAGATAAAGTAAATAAAATTATAGCAATGAATCTGGATGTAACGGATGAGTTGATGCCCTCTGCCGAAGCACAGAAGGAATTCGACCTTACTCGTTTGCCCGATGATGCCAGTGATACGCTTCGCATTGTGCGAGTAGGTAATTACGATACTTGTCCTTGCATTGGAATGCATGTAAAAAACACATCTGAAATTGGTACATTCAAAATAATCAGCCACGACTTCGAAGAAGGCAGGCTGAGATTACGCTTCAAGCTGATATAATCTATTCTAAAAGCATCTTTAACACCTCAGTAAAAAGAGTCAAATTGACAGAATTAATAAATATAGAAAGAAAATCTGTCAGCCTGAAAAGACAAATATTCAGTAAACCTTCCTGGCATAAACATTGTTCTATATATACTGAATTTGAGTTCATAAAAACCCAGTTCATAATAAATTTAATGTTTAACTTTTAAAGATAGGAGATTAAAATTATGATGCCTGTTAGAAGATCTCAAAATTGGTTACCAGATGTGTTTAATGATTTATTTGACACTAACTGGATGGTAAAATCAAACGCTACAGCCCCTGCTATTAACGTTATTGAAACAGCAGATGAGTACAAAGTGGAAGTAGCAGCTCCGGGAATGACAAAAGAAGATTTCAACATCAAAATTGATGAAGACAATCAACTGGTTGTTACAATGGAGAAAAAACAAGAAAACAAGGAAGAGAATAAAGAGAGTCGCTACTTAAGACGCGAATTTTCTTACACTAAATTTCAACAAACAATGTTTCTTCCGGACAATGTGGTAAAAGATAAAATTGGAGCGTGTATGGATAATGGAGTTCTAATGATTAATATACCCAAAATGAGTCCTGAAGAAGAAAAGAAAGCTGAAAGGTTGATTGAAATTAAATAAGCTATTTTCGACCAACAAATAATTCGTAAATGAGGAGAGGTTACTGCTATATTGCAGTAGCCTCTTTTTTTTTGTAAAACAAACACTTTAGTTAAACTCAGAATTGCATATCAGTTATATTTTTTGTTTCTTTGAAGTTCAATAAAAAAAACAATTTATTAAATATGAAACACGAAGAAGACGAAAAATTCACGGGATTGCCCGAAAATGCATTCAGACCACTTAAATCGGGAGAAGTTTATAACCCACTAATGTCTGCCGACAAGCAGTATAAGGAAGTAACCCCCTGGTCGGTTCTATGGGGAATTGCAATGGCAATTTTGTTCTCTGCAGCAGCTGCTTATCTGGGATTAAAAGTAGGTCAGGTATTTGAAGCGGCAATTCCAATTGCTATTATCGCCGTAGGAGTATCAAGTGCTGCAAAAAGAAAAAATGCATTAGGTGAAAATGTGATTATTCAATCCATCGGAGCTAGTTCGGGTGTGATTGTGGCAGGTGCTATCTTTACATTACCTGCTTTATACATTCTTCAGGCAAAATATCCCGAAATGTCAGTTACCTTCTTCCAGGTATTTATTAGTTCTCTTCTGGGAGGTGTTCTTGGTATCTTGTTTTTAATTCCTTTCCGTAAATACTTTGTGCAGGAAATGCATGGTCAGTATCCTTTTCCTGAAGCAACAGCCACTACACAGGTTCTTGTTTCCGGTGAAAAAAGCGGAAATCAGGCTAAACCACTTTTAATAGCTGGTTTAGTGGGAGGTTTATATGACTTTATCGTTGCTACCTTTGGATGGTGGAACGAGAACTTCACTACCCGTGTATGCGGATTTGGCGAAATGATTGCCGATAAAGCCAAACTGGTATTTAAAGTAAATACAGGTGCTGCCGTACTTGGCCTTGGATACATTGTCGGATTAAAATATGCCTCAATTATTTGCTTTGGTTCACTTGCCGTTTGGTGGATTATCATTCCTGGATTTTCTTTAATCTTTGGAGACAGTGTACTGAATATGTGGAACCCTGACATCCATACGGCTGTAGGAATGATGAGCCCGGAAGAGATTTTTAAATATTATGCCAAAAGCATCGGTATCGGCGGTATTGCTATGGCGGGAATTATCGGTATCATTAAATCGTGGGGAATCATTAAAAGTGCTGTTGGACTAGCAGCAAAGGAAATGAGCGGCAAAGAAAATCCAGAGAAAAATGTACTGCGCACACAACGTGACTTGCCCATGAAGATTATTGCTATCGGTTCAATCCTGACTTTAATATTAGTTTTTCTTTTCTTCTACTTTGATGTGATGCAAGGAAATATTCTACACACCATAGTAGCCATTTCTCTGGTAGCAATTATTACTTTCCTTTTCACAACTGTAGCAGCTAATGCAATTGCCATTGTAGGAACAAATCCTGTGTCCGGAATGACACTGATGACTCTTATTCTCGCATCAGTGGTAATGGTATCAGTAGGTCTGAAAGGTCCTACAGGAATGGTAGCAGCATTGATTATGGGTGGCGTTGTTTGTACTGCGTTGTCTATGGCCGGAGGTTTTATCACCGACTTAAAAATTGGATACTGGCTTGGAACAACTCCTGCCAAACAGGAAACATGGAAATTTTTGGGAACAATCGTATCTGCTGCAACCGTAGGTGGTGTAATGATTATATTGAATAAAACATACGGATTTACAAGTGGTCAGTTGGCTGCTCCTCAAGCAAATGCAATGGCAGCAGTAATTGAGCCGTTAATGAACGGCGTTGGTGCCCCATGGATACTTTATGGAATTGGAGCAATTATCTCCATTATACTTACGCTTTTTGGAATTCCGGCATTGGCCTTCGCATTGGGTATGTTTATTCCACTGGAATTAAATATCCCTCTGGTAGTAGGTGGAGCAATTAACTGGTACGTAACTTCACGTTCAGGTGATTCAGCCATAAATTCTGAGCGTGGAGAAAAAGGAACTCTTCTTGCTTCCGGATTTATTGCCGGTGGTGCCCTGATGGGAGTTATCAGTGCTGTTATGCGCTTTGGCGGAATTAACCTTGTACAAGAAGAATGGTTGAAGAACTCCTGGTCGGAAGTTGTTTCACTGGTTGCTTACGCTGCATTGATTGTTTACTTTGTAAAAGCTACAATGCACAAATCTCTTAATCAAAAATAAAATGAAAAAGTTATTATTGACAATGATGTTAGCTGCAACGACCTCTCTCTTTGCTCAAAAGCCCATTGAATTGCCTCTTTGGCCTAATGGAGCACCAAACTCCAATGAGTTGAAAGGTACTGAACAAGAGAATGAGAAAAACAGAATTAGCAATGTAATCTCACCTACTATTACCATTTATCCTGCAAAGAATGGTAATGGCAAGGCAATTATTATGTGCCCGGGTGGTGGTTACAGCCGTTTGGCAATGGATCATGAAGGTCACGACATGGCTTCGTGGTTCAATACTCAGGGAATTACCTATGTAGTTTTGAAATATCGTATGCCTAACGGGCACAGTGATGTACCCCTCTCCGATGCTAGACAGGCAATTAGCCTTGTTCGCCAGCATGCTGCAGAATGGGGAGTTGACACACATAAGGTAGGTATTATGGGTGCTTCGGCCGGTGGACATTTGGCCTCTACTTTGGCAACACACTTCACAGCTGAAACTCGCCCGGATTTCCAGATATTACTTTATCCGGTTATCACAATGGATAAGACATATACCCATGGAGGGTCACGTCAAAACTTAATTGGCAAAAACCCGGGCAAAGATTTAGAAACATTATACTCAAATGAATTGCAGGTAACGCCTGAAACACCAAAGGCATTCATTGCTCTTTCAAATGATGACGGTGCAGTTCCACCACAAAACGGGGTAAATTATTACCTGGCTCTGCTAAAGAACAAAGTTTCTGCATCAATGCATATTTATCCAATTGGTGGTCATGGATGGGGCTTTAGAGATAACTTCACATACAAGCGTCAATGGACCGAAGAACTGGAAAAATGGCTTCGTGAACTATAAATACAAATAACCAACATTTTAACAAAGAACTCTCTACTAGTATAGTATATCTTTTATTGTACTAATAGAGAGTTCTTTTCTTTTAATTATCAACTTATGAGAAACAAACTAGCACTAGCTTGGTTAGCCTTCGTTCCTCTTCTGTCATTCGCACAGGCAGACAGGTACGATATAATAACCAACCCGAATCTGACAAGCATTAATAGGGAAACTCCGCGAAGTACATTTACCTCTTACACCAGTGAAGAGGCAGCAATCAAGAACGACCGTAAGACTGACACTTACCGTCGTTCTCTAAATGGTGTGTGGAAATTCAATTACGCAGAGAATTTCGATGAACGCCCCACAGATTTTATGAATCCGGATTATAATGTCAGCAAATGGAGCGACATTAAAGTTCCCGGTAACTGGGAACGTCAGGGATTTGGCACTCCTATTTACGTGAATACCACTTATGAGTTTACCTCACCAGGTTATAAACCTTTCTGGGATAAACCAAACCCTCCGTTTGTTCCAAAAGAATGGAATCCTACAGGAACGTATCGTCGCGACTTTAATCTTCCTGCCAACTGGGAAGGAAAAGAAATCTTTTTGAGTGCGGATGGAACAAAAGGTGCAGCATTCTATTACCTGAATGGCACATTCATAGGTATGAACAAAGATGCAAAAACTCCAGCCCGCTTCAATATCACTAAAATTGCTAAGCCGGGAAAGAATATATTGGCCGTACAAATCCATCGCTTATCAGACGCCAACTATTTAGAATGCCAGGATATGTGGAGACTTAGCGGCTTTGAAAGAGATATTTATATCTATGCACAACCTAAAGTTCGTATAGCCGACTTCACTGTTCGTTCTCCGTTGGATAAAACATACAAAGATGGCGAATTCAGTATGGATGTGCTTATTAATAATGCATCCGGAGCAAATAAAGCTGTATCCGTTTCATACAATTTGATGGATGCAGATGGAAAGACTGTTCTACAAAGCAAAGAAGAAAAAGCAGTTAATGAATCGGCTAAACTTACTTTCGGACAAAACGTAATTAAGAACGTAAAAGCATGGACAGCCGAAACACCGAACTTATATACATTAGTTATCTCACTAAAAGACGCTAGCGGAAAGTTACTCGAAGCAACAAGTGCAAAGGTTGGTTTCCGTACAATAGCTATAACCAACAAACAGCTTTTGGTGAACGGACAACCTATTTTGGTTAAAGGGGTAAACGTGCATGAACATAACGAAGTAACTGCTCATTATGTAACAGAAGAGTTAATGATGAAGGACTTTGAATTATGGAAAAAATATAATGTAAATACAGTACGTACATGCCATTATCCTCAACAGGAACGTTTTTATGAATTGTGCGACCAATACGGAATTTATGTTATTGACGAAGCAAATATTGAATCTCACGGAATGGGTTATGATACTAGAAAAGGGGGCACATTAGGAAATAATCCACTTTTCGAAACTGCGCACATGTATCGTACGGAAAATATGTATCTTCGTGATAAAAACCATCCTTGCATTATCACATGGTCATTAGGAAACGAAGCTGGAAACGGGATTTGTTTCTATAATACTTATAAGTATCTGAAATCACAAGATTCATCCCGCCCAGTTCAATATGAACGTGCCGGACTGGAATGGAATACAGATATTTTTTGTCCAATGTATTCCAGACCAGCTGATATTGAAAGATATGCTAAAAATCCTAATTCAGACCGTCCGCTGATTCTTTGCGAATATGCTCACGCTATGGGAAATAGCCTTGGTAACTTCAAAGAATATTGGGATATCATTAAAAAATATCCTATATTACAAGGTGGATGTATATGGGACTGGGTAGATCAGGGTTTACTTGAAAAGACAAAAGACGAACGTAAGTATTGGGCGTATGGCGGCGACTATGGAAAAATAGGTACACCTTCAGATGGCGATTTCTGTATCAATGGTTTGGTATATCCCGATCGTACTACTAAACCGGCGACTGAAGAAATGCGTAAAATCTATCAAAATATTGATTTCGGTAAATTAGATGTCAAAAACGGGAAAATAACAATCCATAATGGGTTCTTCTTCACCAATCTGAATAAATATGATTTCAGTTATACTATAAGGAATCATGGAAAGGCTGTTATCACTGAAAACTTCAATATAGATTGCGCTCCTGGCGATTCTGTATCAGTTGATTTGAAGAACCTGCCTGCTCCTCGCACCACCACAGGTGATGACCAAATAGAGTTCGAAGCAAAAATAAGAACTGCGGAACCATTTCTTCCTGTTGGATATGTGATTGCCCGTGAGCAGAAATATATTAATCTTTATATGAAGACTAAAAGCCCGGAGATGAACCCGGCTTCAGTGAAAGAAACAGAAACTCAGGCTATTCTTTCCGGTAAGGATTTCAAGGCAACGTTTGATAAAAAGAGTGGAATGTTGGTTTCTTATATACATAAAGGAACAGAATATATTCTTAATGGTGAGGGATTGCATCCTTTCTTCTGGCGTGCACCAACTGATAACGATTACGGTGCAAATCTTCCTAATAAACTAAAAGTATGGAAAGATGCAAGTTATAAGAATGTTGTAGCTAAGAGTTTTACTGTTAGCAAGGACAATAAGAGTGTAGTTTCCTACACATATGAATTCCCGGAAACTGATTCTCATTGGGATGTTACTTACACAGTATACGAGAACGGAATAATCAAGGTTGACAATAAATTTGTTGCCGCTAATGAAAAGACTCCGATGATTCCTCGTGTGGGACTAAGAATGCAGTTACCTATTACTTTTGACAACCTGACTTATTACGGAAGAGGCCCAAAAGAAAACTATCGTGACCGTCGTACCGCACAGTTCTATGGTGAATACAAAACAAATGTAAAGGATAACTATGAACCTTATATCCGTCCGCAAGAGAATAATCACCGCACCGATATCCGTTGGTGTGCTTTTGCAGACAAAACTGGTAAAGGATTACTATTTGTTGCCGACCGTACTTTTGAGCTAAATGCTTCTCCTTATAAATTAGAGAGCATGGATAGTGGAGAAAGTATTCACAATGGCGATCCAATAACAGAAAAAACTGACCACCGTCACTTAACTGACCCGCAGCCTCAAAAGTTAATTGATCTATTTATTGATTACAGAATGATGGGTGTTGGAGGAGACGATAGCTGGGGCGCTTTACCACACGATAAATATCTGATTTTTACAGGTAAAGAACCTATTACTTACGGATTTAGTATTGTTCCGTTTAAGAAAGGAACCGACTTTAAAAATCTGATTATGCAGTATTAATCTCACTGTATAATTAGCCTATATGATAATCACCGAAAAGATTCTTTCTTTTCGGTGATTGTTTTTTTGTGAACTATTCTATTTTCTTTGTCCTAACTTAGCATCAATATAGAATATACCATTATCTCCGGCCAATTTAATGTGATCCACAATTTCTTTGGCAGTAGCTTCTTCTTCCACTTGTTCGCGAACGAATCCCCACAGAAAATCTTGCGAGGCCTTGTCTTTTTCACCTGCGGCAATATCTACTAATTTATCAATAAGGCCCGAAATATGAACCTCATGTTTAAACACATTCTCAAAAACATCCAGAGGAGTCCCCCAACCGGTAGGGACCACATTAATCATTCCTACAGTAACTGTACCTTCACGTTTAATCACATAATCCATCATGGAATAGGCGTGACCTAATTCTTCTTTTGACTGAGCCTTCATCCATGCAGCAAAACCGTTGAAACCTTTTTTTGCAAAGAACACTGACATAGATAAATAAAGGTTGGCCGACCACATTTCAATATTGATCTGCTCATTAATTGCATCTTGTAATTTTTTGCTTAACATAATATTCCTGGTTTTTATTTTTAAATATAATATAAACAACTAAAAGTCTGATTATGTTTTAAGAATTGATAAAATAAGACATAAAAGAATATTACTATCAGCCTGTACAAGCTGAATATCCATCTTGCGCAAGCAAGCAACCTTACCTTTCAGGGGGTAGCAAACCAATCTCATGAGGGTAAAGTTAATTGCCGGTTTAAGAATAATTAAACAAAAGCAGCCAAACTCTTTGTCAATCAAAACAAAAGCACTAAATTTGCAGCCGCTAATACGAGATATTAGCATTAATTCAAATCATTAATTAAAAACATTATTTAGAAATGGCAACAAAAATCAGATTACAAAGACGCGGTCGCAAGAGCTATGCGTTCTATCAGATTGTTATTGCGGACAGCAGAGCACCACGTGATGGTAAGTTTATTGAAAAAATCGGTTCTTACAACCCTAATACCGATCCTGCAACAATAGATTTGGATTTCGACCGTGCATTATATTGGGTTCTTACTGGAGCTCAACCTACTGACACCGTTCGTAACATTCTTTCTAACGAAGGAATTTACATGAAAAAACACCTACTTGGTGGTGTTACTAAGGGCGCATTTGGTGAAGCTGAAGCTGAAGCTAAATTCGAAGCTTGGAAGAATAACAAACAAACCGGTCTTGCTGCATTGAAAGCTAAGAACGACGAAGCTGCTAAAGCTGATGCAAAAGCACGCTTAGATGCTGAAAAGAAAATCAATGAAGCAAAAGCTAAAGTATTAGCAGATAAGAAAGCTGCTGATCTAGCTGAAGAAGCTGCCGCTGCTGCACCTGCTGTAGAAGAAGCTGCTCCTGCTGTAGAAGCTGCTCCAGAAGCTGCTGCTGAATAATTAGCAGACTTTATTATTCGATATAAGCATTTAAAAATCCTTCAGGATCAATTCCTGAAGGATTTTCTATTTTTATATAACACCATTACTATTCAAGCCAGAATTCTACAAATTGTATTCAATTCTGAAACTTGCAGATTCTATGAATATAAAATTGAAAACAACCGAATTATGGAGTTAATTGAATGTTATTTCGCCTTATAATATAAAATATTAAGGTTACTTGACCATATAGAGCTTATATACAAAAAAAGGATTACCATTACGGCAATCCTTTTTTTGTATATAGAAAATAAAAATCTTACTTACAATTCTTTTCAATCATTGGAAGTACAGCTTCATCTCCTAGTTCCTTAGCTTTATTAAAGTTCTCACAAGCTTCATTTTTCTTACCTTGTTGCAGCTGGCAGAAACCTATTAAACGATAACAAGCGGCAAACTTAGGATCAATAACAAGCGCATCTTTCAGATTCTTTATAGCCTCATCATAACGGGCAACACGCAGATTCACAGCTCCATACTCAGCCAGATAGTCTTTATTCGTTGGTTCCAATTCCACAGTCTTTTGAATATCTTCCAATGCACGTTTAAAGTTCTTAGCCTTGTAATTAGCCTGTTCACGAAGATAGTAAAACATTGCACTTACTTTGCCACCCATCACTTCATAATACAAATCATAATCAGTAACAGCTTCTTTATACATTCCCTTGTCACTCCTGGCTATAGCGCGTTCGGAGATATAAGGAGCTGCTTCTTTAGGATAAGGAGCAGCATATTTAGCAACAGCACTATCCAGTAAAGCTATAACTTCACTCAAATCACTTTTCAACATCTCTTTCGTTTTTGCAGCTCTATAATATGTTTCAGCCGAAGCTAAGTTAGAGTGGTTCACTTTATCATAACATTCAAAAGCTTTGGCATAATCTGCAGATGCGAAATAAACATCTCCTTGATGCTGAGTATAGAGAGGAAGAGGATTTATTTCAATAGCTTTCTGGATTTCTTCCAGCGATTTAGCAAAAGTCCAATTCTTGTAAGGAGCGTCTTTACCACGAAGAGCAATTATATACATTAAACGTGAATTATTATAAAACACATCATCTTTTTTATCTGCAACTTTCATTGCCATATTAAGGTCTTCCTCAGCCAAAGCAATATGTTCTACATCAAGAAAATTCGAAACATAGTAATTCGCCCGACGGATATATCCGTCTGTACTGTTTGGATATTGCTCAACAAAATCACTCAACAGAGAAATATATTTATCAGCTGTCAGTTGCGAGGAAGCCATAAAAAGAGCTATCAAAGCCTGATCTTCCGTACCAGGAAGAGCTTTCTTAATACCTATATTGTTCAGTTCTGAACTATTAAAATCGAATGCGCTGACAGATAGTCCGTTCGCAAAAGGAGCACTGATGGCATAACAATGAGTAGTGTCGTTTGCTGCATTCTTCTGAGCTAATCCAAAGACTTCACCATCTGCAGTGAGCACCGGACAACTGACCATCTTATCTTTCATTGACATGGCCAGCTTAAAGTATTTATAAGGTCCCGAAAGATTGGAAACCTCTTCTATCTTCCCTATGGTGCAGGAGCGATCTTTCTTTGTGGAATAAGATAGCATAATTGCTTGAGCATCTTTTGCAGGAACTCCTGCAGCCAATGTTAATGCCGGCGTACTCTTTTTACCAAGATCTACACGAAATTTGATCACATCATACATTCCATTTGCACCCAATATTGCTTTAACCGGCATTTGCTTGCCTTCATAGTTTATCACATCTGCTCTGACAGCTCCTTTAAACAATGTGTAATCAGACAACGCTACTCCATCTTCTGATATAAAGAATCCGTTACCGGTATTCAGTAATTTGTCATTAGCGTCATATGTTACCACAGAAAAGACTGCCCTTTTTGATTTCTCAACCCATTTGGGAGCCTCCTTCTGCGCCATTGTCCACTGCGAAAGCAGACAAAGAACTATAAATAGTATTTTATTTCTCATGATTATAGGTTATATTTGTGTTCTATTCTTTATCAAAACCACGTTGTTTCACAGCCTCATAAATTAAAATCCCTGCGGCAACAGAAACATTCAGCGACTCTATTTTACCAAACAAAGGAATCTTAACCCATTCATCACACAAGGCTAAGTTATCATAAGACACACCAGTATCTTCTGCTCCCATAATGATACAGATAGGATCTGTATAAGTTCCTTTTGTGTAGTCATAATCTCCCTTTTCGGTCGCTGCTACAATCTTGAATCCGCTTTCTTTGAGAAATTTAAGAGTAGCGGTAAGGCTTTGTTCCTTACATACTGGTAATGTATGAAGCGCTCCGGCTGAAGTTTTAATCGCATCTGCATTTACACTAACACTGTTGCGTGTAGGAATAATAATGGCATCTACTCCTGCACAGTCACAAGTACGGGCAATTGCTCCAAAGTTACGTACATCTGTTACTCCGTCGAGCATCACAAAAAAAGGAACCTTACCTTGTTCAAAAAGAAAAGGAACCAACTCCTCCACTTTCTGATAAGTCACTGCGGAAACAAAAGCCACCACACCCTGATGATTCTTCGTCGTTATCTTATTGATGCGCTCTACAGGCACTCGCTGAACAAGGATATTTGTTCCTTTTAAAGCAGCAAAAAGCTCCTTTGAAAGTTCACTCTGGATATCTATCTTCACCAGAACCTTATCAATTCCCTTACCTGCCTCAATGGCTTCAATCACGGCGCGTACGCCAAATATCATTTCATTCTTTTCCATACTCTTTTAATAATTCTTTAGCGTTATTCATCGCCGCTTCTGTCAAAGTAGCCCCACTCAACATGTGAGCTATCTCCTCTATCCTATCCTCCTGTTTCAATCGGCGGATATTACTGCTGGTCGATGTTTCGTTATCTTGTTTATATACTTTATAATGTACTTTGCCTTTAGCGGCAATCTGAGGAAGGTGAGTTATGCTGATTACCTGCATACATGATCCCATTTCCTTCATTATTTCCGCCATCTTATCGGCTATTTCTCCGGACACACCGGTATCTATTTCATCAAATATGATAGTGGGTAACTGAGTGGCGTCAGCAATCATTGCTTTTAATGAAAGCATTACCCGGGCTATTTCACCACCGGAAGCCACAGATGATATATTCTGTAATGTGGCATTCTTATTGGCAGAGAAAAGGAAGCCCACATTGTCTCCACCTGTTGCATCGAAGTTTGCTTTCGGAATAATCCGAACCTGAAAACGAACATTAGGCATTCCAAGGGGAATCAGGCGACTTTGCATCTCATGCTCCACCTTCCTGGCTGCCTGTGTACGTTTTTTAGTAAGCAGCAACATAGCCTTTTCGGCCTTGCCATATAATGCTTCTTTTTGTTTCTGAAGCACTTCAATCTGTTCACCAAACGAACTGAGGGCATTCAAACGAGCACGAAACTCTTCCTGAACTTGAATCAATTCCTCAAGCGTACTTACATGATGCTTCTTTTCCAATGTATAAATCAAGTTGAGCCTTTCATTCACAAAATCCAGTCTGCCTGGATCAACTTCAATATTCTCTTGTTCCCTGGTTAAATCTCTGGCAACCTCTTTTAGCTCAATAGATAAATTATCAACTCTATCGGATAAGTCTCCGGCAGCATTGTAACGTTCCTTCAGAGAACGAAGAGTACCGGCTATTTTTTTCAAGTTGCTCAGCAATCCTCCTTCGTCGCCCAAAAGAATTTGTTCGGTACTGTAAAGTCCTTCTTTTATTTCCTCGGCATGACTCAGAATTTCTTCTTCTTTTTTCAATTCCGCATCTTCACCTTCCACCAGTTTAGCCTCGTCGAACTGGTCTAACTGGAAACGAACATAATCTTCATCTGCCTTGCTTTTTTCCTCAAGTTCCGTAAGTATGCTTAGCTCTTCAGCAACTTTGCGGTATGACTGATAAGCCTCTTTATAATCAGACAGTTCTTTCTCATCACCAGCCAACGCATCCAAAACGTTCAACTGAAAATTTTCCTTATTCAGCAATAGGTTCTGGTGCTGAGAGTGCACATCAATAAGTTGTTCTCCCAACTCCTTCATCAGTATAAGGGAAGCCGGAGAATCATTTATAAATGCACGTGATTTACCTGTAGCCTGCAATTCTCTTCTTAAAATACATTCATTGGAATCATATTCCAACTCGTTTTCTTCAAAAAAAGATTGCATCTGGTAAGAGGATATATTAAAATGAGCCTCAATCACACATTTAGAAGCGCCCCGCTTGATGGCTTTTACGTCAGCTCTCTGCCCCAGTAACAAACCAATGGCACCAAGGATAATAGATTTTCCCGCACCCGTTTCACCGGTAATGACAGAAAAGCCCTTATCGAAGGTTATATCAAGAGTGTCAATCAGCGCATAGTTTTGAATTGATATAGATTGCAACATAATTTATTTCGAAGACTTTATTTTATCCCAGTCATTTGATAGAGCAGGATTGATATCAACTAACATATTATACACTTGTTCTTTCTCTGTTTGCGTACCTTTGGAATAAATATTGACCAGTTCGTCTTTCTTTATTTCGGTAAACAACTGTGGCAAAACAAACATTGGCTTATTTTCCTTTGCTTTTTTAAGTTCCTGTAAAGAAGCGGTAATCTTCGCTCTTCCCCTATCGGCATTCTGAGCCATCTCATCCAGTCCCAACCGGTGGTAATCATAAATCATCTGACGGAAGGCTTTCATTTGCTCATCCAGATAATCATTAATTATTCCGTGGCGATTACGGCTATCTTCAAAAGCTTTCCATCCGGTTTCAGACATACTTTGGGCAGCAGTCACAATGCTCTCAACTGTTCGCAAAACATCTGTACCTCCCATTGGAGCCATCGAATCCATATCCAGGCCTATTATCAGGTAAGCGTAATATGCAATGACCGCAGTAAGATTGCTGTCTATCTGATTTTCCCTAAGCTCTAAAGGATCAAACTCCAGATAAGTAAAATTAAAATTCGCATCTTTAAAATTAAAAAGCGTAGTATTATAGCTTGCATCAAATACCGGGCGATTAGCCTGAACAAGAAGTTCGCATTTGAAAGTTCCATCATCAGAATGCTCTTTCACCGTGATATTCATACTGCAGGATATCCGCTCGGCAACACTATATTGGGCAGAAGTCCATTTACGATCATTAATAAATTCCGTTAAAGCAGTTTCCAATGTTTTAAAAACCTGCATATTTGTTCCTTGAATCTTCGAATAATTAATATTCACTTTACAATTCAGTTCCTGAGCCTTTCCCGTTAATGAGAAAAAAAGCAGCAAAAAGCTAAAACAAGTACAACGGAATACATTCTGAATGATCTTTCTATTCATTTTTTCTTTGTGATTATTTTATCATCAGAACCAAGCGGTCAATGATATCTTCTGCTACTTCACGTTTGCTTTTCAGCGAATAATCCGTCTTCCCGTTTTTATCAATGATTGCGATCTTATTCGTATCATGACGAAAACCGGCACCCTCATCATTCAGAGAGTTAAGAACAATGAAATCAAAGTTCTTTCGTTCCAGTTTACTTTGAGCATTTTGATACTCATCATTAGTTTCAAGAGCAAAGCCAGCAAGCAATTGGTCTGCCCGCTTTATCTTTCCTAATGAAGCCGCAATGTCCTGAGTAGGTTTCAACACAACCGTTAGCTCATCACCTTTACGCTTTATTTTCTTATCAGCTACTACTTCAGGAGTAAAGTCCGCTACCGCTGCACACAAGATTCCGGCATCCGACGAAGGATAATTTGCGACAGAAGCTTCATACATTTCCTGTGCGGATTCCACATCAATACGATGTATATTAGGGTGAACCGCTTCTATTTGTACAGGTCCGGCTATTAAAGTTACTTCAGCACCTCTGGAAGCACACTCTTCGGCCAGTGCAAAGCCCATTTTCCCTGATGAGTAATTACCAATAAACCTTACCGGATCAATCTTTTCATAAGTGGGCCCCGCAGTTATCAGTACTTTTTTTTTTGAAAGGTCCTCTTGTTTAGCAAAGAACTCCTCAAGCACACAGATAATTTCCTCCGGTTCTTCCATTCGTCCTTTACCTACCAAATGACTGGCCAGCTCTCCTTCTCCCGGTTCAATAATGTGATTTCCGAAAGAACGAAGTGTTTCAATATTCTTTTGAGTAGAAGGATGAGCAAACATATCCAGGTCCATTGCCGGAGCAACAAAGACAGGAGCCTTTGCAGAAAGATAAGTGGTGATAAGCATATTATCAGCAATCCCATTAGCCATCTTTCCGATTGTAGATGCCGAGGCTGGAGCAATCAGCATTGCATCCGCCCAAAGTCCTAAATCCACATGACTGTTCCATGTCCCATCTCTTCCCGAAAAGAATTCACTAATTACAGGTTTACTGGTCAAAGCAGATAAAGTAATGGGAGTAATAAATTCCTTTCCAGCCGGAGTTATCACTACCTGAACTTCAGCCCCCTTTTTTATCAGTCCCCTGATAAGATAGGCAGCCTTATAAGCAGCAATACTTCCTGTTATTCCTAGAATTATTTTTTTTCCTTTCAACATATCATCTATTCTTATGTCTGCTTATTTTCCGTTAAATTCGCGCAATTTTATTTTTGTGAGCACAGCTTTTGTGTTCAATGTAAAGTCGCTATTCAGCATCCATGAATAATAACCCTGATCTTTTTTGAAAACATCTGAGACAGCCATGCCTTTATATTTCCCAAAATTAAAGACCTCTACGCCATTGTCGTCATAAACCACGCGTCCGGCAAAGTCTACATTTTTATTGTAAGCCGAAAAATCGGCAAGGAAAGCCATATCATTCTGCAAATCATCTGAATACCGATCAAGTTGTGCTTTAAGAACCTCGTATGTAGCACGTGTATCTGCTTCAGCAGTATGAGCATCATTAAGATTTTTGTCGCAATAAAACTTATATGCTGCAGAAAGTGTCCGTTGCTCCATTTTATGAAAAATGACCTGCACATCAATAAACTTACGTTTGCTCATATCAATATCCACTCCCGCACGAAGAAATTCTTCGGCCAGCACAGGTATATCAAAACGATTGGAATTAAATCCGGCAAGATCAGCTCCTTCAATATCGCGGGCTATATTCTTTGCTACATCTTTAAAAGTAGGACAATTGACTACATCTTCATCATAAATGCCATGTATACTTGAGGATTCCTCGGGGATATGCATTTCCGGATTTATGCGAAGTGTTTTTGATTCTTCATTTCCGTTAGGATATACTTTCAAATAACAAATTTCAACTATTCTATCAGAGTTTATATTTATTCCGGTCGTTTCTAGATCAAAAAAAACAATCGGATTTTTCAGGTTTAAGTTCATTTTATATTTTTAGTCATTTAACATCATCGGCATTAGCAACATCAACAAGTCATCATTTTCTTCCTGTTCTAATGGAACAATAACACCAGCACGAGACGGATCTGCCAATTCAATAATCACATCAGTAGAAGCAATGTTATTTAAAATATCAATCAGGAAAGTTGATTTAAAACCAATGCTCATTGGAGTGCCCTGATACTGGCAAACCAAAGATTCCTCGGCAGAAGTAGAGAAGTCAATATCCTGTGCAGAGATAATAATCAGGTTTTCCTGCACACGTAGTTTTATTAAACTGCTAGCTTGTGAAGAGAACACAGATACACGCTTCAGCGCGCTAATTAGCTGCAAACGATCAACAGTAATCTTATGTGGATTATTCTGAGGAATTACTGAGTTATAGTTAGGAAAACGTCCTTCAATAAGACGGCATACCATGCGATAGTTCTCAAGAGTAAAGACTGCATTCCTGTCATCAAATTCAATGATAACAGTTCCGGCCTCTTTAGGTAAAAGATTCTTTAGCAATCCTGTAGGTTTCTTAGGTAAAATAAAAGCAGCTCTTTCACTTCCTTTCGCTGCCATAGTTTTACTTCGTGCCAGTTTGTGTCCATCAGAAGCAACAAACGTAATGTCTTCTGTAGTAATATCAAAGTAAACACCATTCATTACCGGACGCAATTCATCATCTGCCGTTGCAAAGATAGCACGATTAATACCGGTTAACAATAAACCGGCATTCATTTCCAAACGCACAGCATTATTACCCAATGAAGCAGGCTGTGGATATTCATCAGCATTTTGTCCTACTACACTGTATTGACCATTCTGATATTGCACAGATATTTCATACGTTTCAGCATTAACTTCAAAGCTAAGCGGTTGTTCCGGAATTTCTTTTAATGCATCCAAAATGGTTTTTGCACCAACAGCGAACCTACCGTTTGCATCGCTTTCATTTACCTCAAGAGAAGTAACCATTGTCGTTTCACTGTCAGATACAGTTACAGAAAGCTTTCCATCTTCTAATTCAAAGAGAAAACAGTCTAAAATAGGCAATGCATTTTTAGAGTTAATTACACGGCTTATTGCTTGTAAATGACTAAATAAAGCCGTACTCGAAACGATGAATTTCATACT
Source organism: Bacteroidaceae bacterium (assembly GCA_963667395.2). Taxonomy (GTDB): domain Bacteria; phylum Bacteroidota; class Bacteroidia; order Bacteroidales; family Bacteroidaceae; genus Bacteroides. The sequence continues at coordinate 490,254 of CAXXJL010000001.1, read as the reverse complement.
TATATGAGTTTAAATTATTATACTTATAATGAAAGACAAAGATAAATAAAAAGATTCTCTCAGCAAACAAAAGATTAAAGAAAAAAACTAAAACATTAGCTTTATAAAACATAAAACACTATTTTCGCAGCCCGAATTATATAACAAGAATATGGAAATAAGTGGAAAAATAATTGCAGTCCTGCCTCAGCAAAGCGGAACAGGAAGAAATGGAACTGAATGGAAGAAACAAGATTATGTTATTGAAACACATGATCAATATCCTAAAAAAATGTGTTTTAATCTGTGGGGCGACAGAATTGATCAGTTTACCATTAAAATGGATGAAGAAGTAACTGTATCATTCGATATTGATTGCCGTGAATGGAATGGCAAATGGTTTAATGACATTCGCGCATGGAAAATAGATCGTAATTCAGGTGCAGGCATTAATGCCCAACCTATCCAACAATCGGCTCCGGTAGAATTTACCGTTACTGATGCTAAAGATGATCTTCCATTCTAATCACACAGTACAAATAACATACAAAACCGGATCTCTTTTAATTAAAGATTTCCGGTTTTGTATGTTATGCTATGTTTTTATATAAATTAGTTGAAAAAACAGTTCAGAAGATTGTTTCAATTAGAATAAAAGATATACCTTTGCACGTTTTTTAATTGAGATGTTTTATTATTAGATCCGCAAGTATTGCAGAATGAAATGAAAAAGATAATTTTAGGTGCTGTCACACTGTTTTTATTAGCCTCTTGTAATAGCAATAAATCAAAGATAGATCCTTTTAAATCACTAACGAATTTAGTCGATTCTGCAAATCAGGATACAGACTCAACGGCTATTGATTCAGTTGAAAATATACCACAAGCTGTCAAAGCGGATGAAACGTTCGACGACTTTCTTTTTAGTTTTGCTTCTGACAAAAAGATGCAACAAGAAAGAATTCATTTCCCTCTTACTTTCAAAAACGAGAATTCTGCATCAAAGATAGAAAGACGTTTTTGGAAAAAAGACCATTTATTCATTAAGCAAAGCTACTACACCATGCTTTTTGATAATGAGTCTGACATGGATTTAATGACTGATACTTCTCTTAAATCTGCTCAGTTTGAATGGTATTATATGAATACCAATAAGATAAAGAAATATAATTTCAAACGCGAAAATGGTGCATGGATGTTAGAATCTATTGCTCTAACATCTATTAGAAACAGCCAGAATGAAAGTTTTATTGAGTTCTTTCATAAATTTGCTAATGATAGTATATTTCAACGGTCGCGAATTCACGAACCACTTATTTTTGTAACTACAGATCCTGATGATGATTTTTCTATTTTAGAAACAACTATGGAGATCAATCAATGGTTTGCTTTTGCGCCAACACTTCCAAAAGTGCAACTCTCAAATATCAACTACGGGCAGAGTAATGCCGATAGTTCAGAAACAAAAATTCTCGCATTGAAAGGGCTGGGAAACGGATTCTCAAATACGCTTTATTTCAAGCGAAAAGGAAATCAATGGGAATTTTATAAGTTTGAAGATGTGAGTAACTAATTTTATTTTTAGTACATTTGCCTGCAAATAGATAGTAAGATGATTACAATAAAAAAACAATATTCGCTACTTCCTCATAATACTTTTGGGTTTGATATAAAAGCAGATACCTTCATCGAGTATTCCGGCACCGATGATTTAAAACAAATTTTATGCGACAAGGAACTTATGAACGGTCCTTATTTACAGATCGGAAGCGGAAGCAATTTACTATTCGTCTCTGATTACAAAGGAACTATTCTTCACTCAAGAATTCAAGGAATTGAAGTAATTGAAAACACCGACGATTATGTCTTAGTAAAAGTAGGTGCCGGAGTAGACTGGGATAATTTCGTTGCTCATTGCGTATCTCAAGGTTGGGCCGGAGCAGAGAATCTGTCACTCATTCCGGGAGAAGTTGGAGCCAGTGCTGTACAAAATATTGGTGCTTACGGAGTAGAGGCAAAAGATTTGATTACGCAAGTTGACACGATGGAAATAGCAACCGCAAAAGAACAGAGTTTTTCCAATGCAGATTGCACTTACTCTTACCGTCAGAGCATTTTTAAATCAGAACTTAAAAATAAATTCATCGTTACTTATGTTACTTATAAATTAAGCAAGCATCCTGTCTATAATCTTGAGTACGGTAATATCAAAGCTGAATTAGAAAAGTATCCTGAAATATCACTAGCAACTATTCGTGAGGCTATTATTGCAATCAGAAACAGCAAACTACCCGATCCTAAAGTTGAAGGTAATGCAGGCAGCTTCTTTATGAATCCTATTATTCCGCGTTCACAATTTCTGGAACTGCAAAAACAGTTTCCGGAAATTCCACATTACGAAATAGACCAGGACCGAGTAAAGGTTCCAGCCGGATGGATGATTGACAAATGCGGATGGAAAGGAAAAATCGTGGGACACGTTGGGGTTCACAGCAAACAGGCACTGGTACTTGTAAACAAAGGAAATGCAACTGGCGATGAAATCATTAATCTTTCCTGCGAAATACAAGCATCAGTAAAGAAATTGTTCAATATCGAGATTCATCCGGAAGTGTGTTTTATTTCATAGTATCATGGAAATTACAATATTAGGAAGCGGAACTTCAACTGGTGTGCCAGAGGTAGGATGTACCTGTCCTATATGCACATCTTCCGATCCACACGACAACCGGCTTCGGGCCTCAGCTTTGGTTCAAACAAAAGGAATGAATATTCTGATAGATTGTGGACCCGATTTCCGTGAACAAATGCTTCACAGTAAATATGCACGCTTAGACGGTGTACTTATTACTCATGAGCATTATGATCATGTAGGAGGAATTGATGATCTGCGTCCTTTTTGCCGCTTTGGCGAAGTTCCTATTTATACAGAAGAACACACTGCCCAACGACTACGCATGCGTATGCCTTATTGCTTTGCAGAACATAAATATCCAGGGGTTCCTCAAATATCAATAACCAACATTAAGTGGGGAGCTCCTTTTAATATTGAACAAGTAGAGATACTGCCCATCCGGGTATATCATGGAAAAAGTCCTATTCTTGGATATAGAATTGAAAATATGGCATACATTACTGATATGCTCACTATGCCGGAAGAAGAATATAGTAAGCTTGAAGGTTTGGATTGTCTTATAATGAATGCCTTAAGAATAGAGCCTCATCTTACACATCAGAATCTGAAGCAAGCCATAGAGAATGCAAAACGTATTGGAGCAAAACAGACTTGGTTTATTCACATGAGTCACCACATGGGATTACATGCCGAAATTGAAAAAACACTTCCACCAAATATTCATTTTGCATATGACCGACTAGTGATTAAACCTTAATCAATTATTTACGTCTAAGAAAATAGAAGTTCCGGCCGGAACCAATATATTTTCTTTTTTGTTCAATTTAAAAATAGACGTAATATGAAAACAAAGTTTTTTATGACATTAGCCATTGTGCTAATGAGTGTATGTTCTTCACTGCAGGCCGGTCAACCCGACAAAGAAAAAAGAGATCGTGTGTTTCCTAATGAAAAAATGATTAAGGAATTAAAGCTGAGCGACAAGCAGGTTGCTGACCTAAAAAAAGGAGATGCAGATTTACAGATTCAGATGAAAGCTCTTCGCGACCAGAAAGAAATCTCAAGGAAAGAGATGAAGGAATCAGTTGGCAAGATAAAGGATGCCCGGACAGAAATGATAAAAAAGAATCTGACTAAAGAGCAATACGTTACTTATCTTGAATTACAAAATGACAGACTTCAGAAAATGAATTCCAGAAAGGGTAAGCAATATGGACCCAGACCTCAAAGACCAGAAGCACAAGGAGGAAAACCTACGGAGTAGCTAGAAAAAAATAAGATTAAAAGGCTTCTGTTTCTTTACGTAAGAAACAGAAGCCTTTCTTATTTTATAGACGCCGATTACATGTATATATATTTCACAGTGTGTGACAAACTTCGTGGAATACTTCTTTTATATGTCTTGGTATAAAATTTGTCACCCCCACTACCAAAGGGTTTCAGAGACACATACCTGGTTACCCCCTCAAAAACAACCTTTATAATTCTGTTTTTTCAAGATAAAATAGTTCAAACCAGATATTAGCATATAACATATTGATTATCTTTAAATTACACAATATATATATTATATTCACCTCTTATATGCCGAAAAAGAAGAATTCAATAATGTCTGCTATTTTTATTCACCAATCATTTTCATTTATTCCTCTATAAACAAACAAGCATTGAGCAATAAATAAAAATCGTTCGCTTATGATGCCGTATATTAACATTATCTCTTTCCGTCTATACTCCAGCCACAATTATTAAAAAAGTCTGGCTTTCAATTTTTCAATCATATCTACTGTCATACTCTCCAGGGTGAACTTAGGTTTCCAATCCCACTCCTGGCGAGCACAAGTATCATCCAAACTATCGGGCCAGCTATCTGCAATGGCTTGTTTTAATGGATCCACATCATAAACCATTTCAAAAGAAGGTATGCTTTTCTTTATTTCAGCATAAATATCTTCAGGCGCAAAACTCATTGAAGCAATATTGAAAGCGTTGCGGTGAATCAATCTCGTAGGGTCAGCTTCCAAAAGAGAAATTGCGGCATTCAATGCATCAGGCATATACATCATATCCATTAATGTACCTTCTTTAATGGGGCAAACAAATTTATCACCTCTTACTGCCGAATAATATATATCCACAGCATAATCCGTTGTTCCTCCCCCCGGAGGTGTTACATTTGATATAATACCCGGAAAACGAACCGCGCGAGTATCAACTCCATATTTATTAAAATAGTAATCACTGAGAAGTTCGGTAGTCACTTTTGTTACGCCATACATGGTACATGGACGCTGAATTGTATCCTGAGGAGTTTTAACGTGTGGAGTTGACGAACCAAATGAACCAATTGAACTTGGAGTAAAGACAGCACATTTATATTGGCGGGCAACTTCCAGTATATTGAGTAAGCCATTAATACCAATATTCCATGCCAACATAGGTTTGCTTTCTGCTACAACAGAAAGAAGTGCTGCAAGATTATAGATAGTATCAATCCTGTACTTTTTAACTATTTCAGTAATCATATTAGGATCAGTAACATCTGCCACTTCAAAAGGTCCCGAATCACGTAATTCTCCTTGAGGTGCTGCACTTGGAATATATCCTACTACTACATTATTATTACCATAACGTTTACGTAACTCCATTGTGAGTTCTGATCCAATTTGACCGGTAGCTCCTACTACCAAAATATTTTTCATTGCACTTACTATTTATTTGTTATTTTATACTGCAAAGTAAGTACATTTTTTATTATTATAAGCTCAAAAACCTTGTTTATTCAAACAATTATGTTGACTTTTGTAAAGTGATTAATAGAAACCACATTTATGTTATGTAATCAAATAAATATCAGGCAAATAATTTATATCTATAATTATGTACAATAAGATGAAAAATTATCTTGGCAATGTAATCACTGAGATTAAGGAAGCCGGGCTTTATAAAGAAGAAAGACTAATAGAAAGTGCACAGCAAGCTGCAATTACAGTAAACGGCAAAGAAGTACTAAACTTCTGTGCAAATAATTATCTGGGATTATCAAACAATCCCCGTTTAATAGCCGCGGCTAAAGAAATGATGGATAAACGCGGATATGGAATGTCTTCTGTGCGTTTTATTTGTGGAACTCAAGATATACATAAAGAACTGGAAGCTGCTATTTCAGAATATTTCAAAACAGAAGATACAATTCTTTATGCTGCTTGTTTTGATGCAAATGGTGGTGTATTCGAACCTTTACTTGGAGAAGAAGATGCAATCATCTCAGATTCCTTGAATCATGCTTCAATAATAGACGGAGTCAGACTTTGTAAGGCAAAGCGCTATCGCTATGCAAATGCAAATATGGAAGAACTTGAAAAGTGTTTGCAAGAAGCACAAGAACAAAGATTCCGTATTATTGTAACAGACGGCGTATTCTCAATGGATGGAAATGTGGCTCCAATGGACAAGATCTGTGATTTAGCAGATAAATATGATGCACTTGTTATGGTTGACGAATGTCACTCTGCCGGTGTTGTTGGAAAAACAGGGCATGGAGTAAACGAACAATTTAATACTTACGGCCGAATTGATATCATGACTGGTACATTGGGCAAAGCTTTTGGCGGAGCCATTGGTGGATTCACTACAGGTCGCAAAGAGATTATCGAATTACTTCGTCAGCGTTCCCGTCCTTATTTATTTTCTAACTCTGTTCCTCCCGCAGTAGTTGGCGCAAGTCTGGAAGTTTTCAAAATGCTGAAAGAGAATGACGACTTACATGATAAGCTGGCAGAGAATGTAACATACTTCCGTACAAAAATGATTGAAGCCGGATTCGATATTAAGCCAACTCAAAGTGCCATTTGTGCAGTGATGCTTTATGATGCTAAACTGTCACAGGAATATGCTGCCAAATTGCAGGAAGAAGGCATTTATGTAACAGGCTTCTATTATCCTGTTGTACCAAAAGACCAGGCTCGTATCCGTGTTCAACTTTCTGCCGGACATGACAAAGTTCATTTAGACAGATGTATCAATGCCTTTGTTAAAGTAGGAAAAGAATTAGGCGTTTTAAAATAACTCAATGAAAGTCTTATATTATATCTACCAAATTTGCATCGCACTTCCTATACTTCTTGTAATAACAATTCTAACTGCATTGATTACTATTGCAGGATGCACTTTAGGAAGTGCTCATTTTTGGGGATATTATCCCGGTAAAATATGGTCAAGACTAGTATGCTTCTTTTTATTAATACGCGTAAAAGTAAACGGAAAAGAAAACATTAAAGGAAAAACATCTTATGTCTTTGTTGCAAACCATCAGGGAGCGTTTGATATATTCCTTATCTATGGTTATCTGGGAAGAAACTTTAAGTGGATGATGAAAAAGGGAATACGAAAAATTCTTTTTGTGGGAAGAGCTTGTGAAGAAGCCGGTCACATTTTCGTTGACAGAAGCGGCCCTAGAAAAGTATTGGAAACAATTCAAAGAGCTAAGACAACTCTAACAGAAGGAACTTCCGTAGTAGTTTTTCCGGAAGGAGCACGGAGTTTCACCGGCCATATGGGTTATTTCAAGAAAGGAGCATTCCAACTGGCCGACGATTTACAACTGGCTGTTGTTCCATTAACTATTGACGGTTCTTTTGATATCCTTCCCCGCACAGGAAAGTGGATTCATCGCCATAACATGACGCTCACCATTCATCAGCCGATCCTCCCAAAAGGAAAAGGAACAAAAAACATTCAAGAAACACTGGAAAAATCTTATAAGATGGTAGAAAGTTCCATTTCCCAAAAACATCAGGGAATGGTGCTCAATCCTGACCAGGATTAATTATTAGCAGCAGCCCGAGGCATCACTGATGCCTGCTGTTCGCTTTGTTGCATCATCTGATGTTCCTGAATTGATTGCATATTTTCATGTGCCTTAGTCACATATTCTTTTATTAAAGGATTGTTTTTAAAAGAATCAGGAGAGCCTTTTATAATGTCCTCCATAGAAGGTGTCATTAATGGATAAGGAAAATTGCTGCACATCATTAAAAAGACTCCGGGGCCTAACACATTTTCATAATTTTCAGCAATAAAGGACTTCACATAAGCGTTCATTTCATTCATTAGCTGATCGCTTTCCTTAGTTAGTATCGCATTTATCTCTGCGGGATCCACACCATCAAGAATCATTTTGGCTTCTTTATGTCCCAAATCTTCTACCCGGGTATCCATAGATGCCTTTTTATCTACAAAAGTGTATAACTTATCATTCAAAGGAGATCCTTTAACTGTCAATTTTGTATTAGATATGGAGATTTCAATATTTCCACCTTCCAGAACCATTGGCATAATATTTTCATCATCCATAAAAAGAGATACCATTTGCACAGAATCAACACATCCTTTCATAGCAAATTCGCCATGTATAACCTCAGCGGAGTCTACCGCTACCCATTTTCCGTTTTGAGCCACTTTAAGAAACAACATTTTCCCGTCTAAACTGGAAACAGAAGATACACCTGTTATTTTATAACTTTTACTGCATGAGGTCAATGCAAATAAAATGAGAACCAATGAAGAGTAGAATTTCAGCATATTCTGTCTAAATATATAAAGTCATTATTAATAATACAAGGCAAATGTAACACCAATAATTCAGTCAAAGAAACATTTTATCAATATTTAAAACTTTTGTAGATGAAATTTCAATACTAAATTAAAAATTAACTGATAAATAGATTCATTTACTCCATTTACAGAACTATAAAAGATGATTCGGAGTGTATAAGCTGGTTCAAATATTAAATAAATATTTAATTAATTATATCTTTGCATTTCAAAATAAATACTAAATATAAATTGCATGAATAAATTTAAGACTTCTTTGTTCGTACTATTAGTACTGACATTTGTATCCGCAAGGGCGGATGAAGGCATGTGGTTGCTTCAGTTAATGAAAGAGCAACATTCCATCGAGATGATGAAAAAGCAAGGTTTGCTTTTGGAAGCTGACGAGGTATACAATCCAAATGGAATTTCGCTCAAAGATGCCGTAGGTATTTTTGGTGGCGGATGTACAGGTGAAATTATCTCCTCAGAGGGATTAATCCTTACCAACCATCATTGTGGATTTGGTGCCATCCAGCAACACAGCTCTGTAGAGCATGATTATTTAACTGACGGTTTCTGGGCTAAAAGCCGTAAAGAAGAGATTCCTACTCCAGGACTGGCGTTTACTTATATTGAAAGAATAGAAGACATAACTGATATTGTAAATGCTCAGATAAAAGAAGGTAAAACAACCGTTATTGATTCATATACAACAAATTTCCTCACAAAACTAGCTGATGAACTATTGGCAAAAAGCAACTTAAAAGGAAAGCCGGGTATCAGTGCTCAGGCTCTTCCTTTCTATGCAGGAAATAAGTACTATTTAATGTATAAGAAAAAATACAGTGACGTGCGCATGGTTGCCGCCCCTCCTTCATCAATTGGTAAGTTTGGCGGAGAAACAGATAACTGGATGTGGCCTCGTCATACCGGAGACTTTTCTATGTTCCGTATTTATGCCGATGCCAACGGCGAACCAGCAGAATACAGTGCAAATAATGTTCCTTTGAAATGTAAAAAGCACTTGAGCATTTCATTAAAAGGAGTCGAAGAAGGAGATTACGCCATGGTTATGGGTTTCCCGGGAAGCACTTCACGTTACCTCACAGCTTCAGAAGTTAAGGAACGCATGGAAGCACAAAATGCTCCAAGAATCCGCGTACGTGAAGCACGCCAGGACGTTTTAAAAGCAGAAATGGCAAAAAGCGATAAAGTACGTATTCAGTATGCCAGTAAATACGCACAATCAAGTAACTACTGGAAAAACTCTATCGGAATGAATAAAGCTATTATCGATAACAAAGTTATTGAAACAAAGCTTGCTCAGGAAAACAAGTTCCAGGAGTTTGCCAAATCAAAAGGAAATCAGGAATATGTGGATGTAGTAAAGGGTATTGATGATGCAGTAGCAAAAACTTCAGCTATCAATTATCAATGGACTTGCTTCAGAGAAGTATTTTTAACCGGAATAGAGTTTGGCACTCCTTATATTTTGTGCGATACGCTTAAAAGCGCATTAGAAAAAAAAGATAAAGCATTGATTGAGTCTACTATTGAAAAGATGAAAAAGGCATTTGCACAAATCCACAATAAGGATTACGATCACGAAGTGGACCGCAAAGTGGCTAAAGTTCTTCTTCCATTATATGCTGAAATGATTCCGACCGAACAGCGTCCATCTATCTATACTTTGATTGAAAAAGAATTCAAAGGTGATTATAACAAATTTGTAGATGCTTGCTATGACAATTCTATTTTTGCTAATCAGGCAAACTTCGATCGTTTTATCAAAGATCCTTCAAAAAAATCTTTGGAAAAGGATTTAATGACAAAGTTTGTTCGTTCAAAATATGACAAATTAAAACCACTTACCGATGAAAGCAAGTCTTTAGCAGAACCACTAACCTTGCTTCACAAGACATATGTACGCGGATTGGGTGAAATGAAAGAACCTGTTCCCTCCTCTCCAGATGCTAACTTCACCATTCGTTTGACTTATGGTAACGTGAAATCATATAACCCTAAAGACGGAATACATTTTAAATACTTCACCACCATGAAAGGAATCATGGAAAAAGAAGATCCAAACAACCGTGAATTTAATGTTCCTGCAAAACTAAAGGAATTGTACAACAACAAGGATTTTGGACGTTATGCTATGAAGAATGGTGAAATGCCTGTTTGTTTTCTTTCCACGAACGATATTACCGGAGGTAATTCCGGAAGTCCGGTCATCAATGGAAACGGTCAATTAATTGGAACTGCTTTTGATGGCAACTGGGAATCATTAAGCGGAGATATTAACTTTGATAATGATCTTCAAAGATGTATCTGCGTGGATATCCGTTACGTACTATTTATTGTTGATAAGCTGGGCAACAGCAAGCATCTCATTGACGAAATGACCATTGTTGAATAAAGTAATTCTTATTTTATGAAGAAAATATTATTGGCAACGGCAGCATTTATGTACTTCATGGGCAGTTATGCTCATGAAGGAATGTGGATGTTGCCCGATTTGAAGGAGCAGAATGCCGCTGCAATGTATGAACTGGGACTGGAAACACCTATTGACCAGGTTTATAATCCGGATGGCATTAGCATAAAAGATGCAGTTGTTCACTTTGGTGGAGGATGTACTGGTGAAGTTATTTCAGCAGAAGGTCTTATTCTGACGAATCATCACTGTGGATACAGCTATATACAACAACATAGTTCAGTGAAACATGATTATTTAACCGATGGTTTTTGGGCAATGACTCGTGAACAGGAGCTGCCATGCAAAGATTTGACGGTTACTTTCATTGATAAAATTCTGGACGTTACTGCTTTTGTACAAGATCGGTTAAAGAAAGATGAAGATCCTGAAGGTTTAAATTACCTTTCACCTAAATATCTGGCAACCGTGGCTACTAAGTTTGCCGAGGAAAACAAGATTGAGCAAACTCCAGCCACTGTTTTTGAACTAAAAGCATTTTACGGAGGAAATAAGTATTACCTTTTTGTGAAGACAGTTTACAAGGATATTCGTATGGTTGGAGCCCCTCCTTCCTCCATAGGAAAGTTTGGTGCCGATACCGATAACTGGATGTGGCCCCGCCATACAGGAGACTTCTCCATGTTTCGTGTTTATGCCGACAAAGATGGAAAGTCTGCAGAATATTCTGCAAATAATATTCCTTTAAAGGTTAAAAAACATCTTACTCTTAACATCAGTGGCGTGAAAGAAGGCGACTTTACCATGACCATGGGATTCCCTGGAAACAACTGGCGTTATATGATTTCTGATGAAGTGGAAGAACGGATGCAGACAACCAACTTTGCACGCGACACCATTCGTGGCGTTCGCCAGACAGTTATGATGGAAGAAATGCAAAAAGATCCTGCTGTACGTATTCAGTATGCCAGCAAATATGCCTCTTCCGCTAATTACTGGAAAAATGCCATTGGTATGAACGAAGGACTGGTTCGCTTGAAGGTTCTCGATACAAAGAAAGAACAGCAAGAGAAGCTTCTTGCATACGGTAAAGCACACAATGATGATTCTTATCAGAAAGCATTTAACCAGATTCGTGATATTGTAGCTCAACGCAGAGATGCAATGTATCATCAGCAAATTATCACCGAGGCTTTGTCCAGAGGTACTGAATTTGCTAAAGTACCTTCTACCGCAGGACTTCTGAATGCATTGAAAAGTAAGGATCAAAAGAAGATAAATTCAGAAAAAGAAGCATTAGTAAAAGCTGCAGATAGCTATTTCAACAAGGATTATAGTCCGGAAGTGGACAGAAAGGTATCTAAAGAAATGCTAAAAGTCTATGCTGCCTTAATTCCTGAAGGAAAAAGAATCAGCATATTCAATGTGATAGCAGATCGTTTTAAAGGTAACTCTTCTGCATTTATTGACGCTTGTTTCAATCATTCTATCTTTGGCTCAAAAGAAAACTTTGATAAGTTTATCAAGAAACCATCTATCAACACTATTGACAAAGACTGGATGGTGTTGTATAGTATCTCTGTAGTAAACGGATTGGCTCAGACTACCACTGAGATGCAGGATATAAACAAAACCTATTCTGTTGCTCATAAAACATGGGTAAAAGGTATGATGGAAATGAGAAAATCAGAGGGACTAGCTATCTATCCGGATGCCAACTCTACTTTGCGCCTCACTTATGGACAAGTGCTGTCTTATGAACCGGCAGACGGTGCTGTATATAATTACTATACAACTCTGAAAGGTGTAATGCAGAAAGAGGATCCCAACAACTGGGAATTTGTTGTTCCTGCCAAACTGAAAGAGCTATATAACAACAAAGACTTTGGGCACTATGCCATGAAGAATGGCGAAATGCCTATCTGTTTTATTACCAATACAGACAATACCGGTGGCAACTCCGGCAGTCCTGTGTTTAACGGTAAAGGTGAACTGATTGGTACAGCATTCGACCGTAACTATGAAGGATTAACCGGAGACATCGCTTTCCGCCCTTCCTCACAACGCGCGGCTGTAGTTGATATTCGTTACATACTTTTCATTATCGATAAGTTTGCCGGAGCTTCACATCTGGTTAAGGAAATGACAATTAAGGAATAGGCATCTTGCTTTAGTAACTCAGTATTGAGTTATCAGGCAAAAATGCAAACAATATAAAAGGGGAAGAGTTAATCTTCTCCTTTTTGTTTTTTATGAGGGAATTGTTCTGAGTTTATAATCTATATGAGAAGATAATAGTTGTTCGATTTCTAAGATTCCAGAGATAAATGCACTGTAAAAGTGCAATATTTGTTGTTTTTTGCACTATGAGAGTGCATTTTCTGATATAAAATTTGGTTATACTAACGTTATTGCAGTATTGTAATTTGGTATGAGTTACTAAATTTATAGCAGATTTTACATAGATAATCGACAAAAAGTCTATTATCTATGTAAAAATTGCTATATTTACAGCCTATAAAACAAAGTTCGTATGGATATTCTAAAGCAATTTGGTATCATACCGATAGACTTCAGTACACTGATCTCTACTTTGGGAGATTACAAATCACCCAAGGATAAGGTTATGCGTATAGAAGAAGCCGGATATCTGGTGAGGTTAAAGAAAGGACTGTTTGTAGTAACGCCTAAGGTACATGGGCAAACTTTATCTACTGAACTAATTGCAAACCATCTTTATGGCCCATCTTATGTATCTTTTGAAAGCGCCTTGTCCTTTTATAAAATAATCCCCGAGAGAGTTTACACTGTAAAATCAGCATCTTTAAAGCGAAGTAAAAACTTTACTACCCCACTAGGGCATTTTGATTATATACAGATAAACCCCAGTTATTATTCTATTGGATTACGACAAGAGATTTATGAAAACAAATATGCGTTTGTAATAGCCACACCCGAAAAAGCATTGTGTGATATGATTATTTCCACAAAGGGAATAAGAATACAATCCGCTAAAGCAATGCAGATCTTTTTGGAAGAAGATTTAAGGGTAGATTTCTCCGCTCTGAAAAATGTAAATCTGGAGATCATCAAAGCATGTGCAACTATCAGCAACAAAAGGAAGCCCGAATTAATGCTATTATATAACCTATTAAGCAATGAACCTATTTGATCAAATGATGTCTCGTTACGAGATGCAAACCAATAACGACTATACAAATGCACTACACGAAGTAATGCAACAGGTTACACTTGCAGGATTACATCGAGGCGGATTCTTTGATAAAGCAGCATTTTATGGTGGCACTTGTTTACGTATTTTCCATGGCGTTCAGCGGTTTTCAGAAGATATGGATTTCTCATTATTGCAATCAGATGAAAGTTTTATACTCGAAAACTACTTTGAATCTATTATCAGTGAATTCAATGCTTTGGGGCGAAATGTGGTAATCAATAGAAAGATTAAGAAAAATGAGAGCAATGTTGAATCTGCTTTTCTAAAGGACGATACCGCTATATACAATTTACAGTTTACAACAGAACATGCTATAAAGATTAAAATAGAGGTAGATATAAATCCCCCGTTGGGTTTCTCTACTGAGTCCAAGCTGTTACTTCTACCCTATTCATTTATGACTCGTTGCTACACATTGCCCGATTTGTATGCAGGCAAGATGCACGCACTTCTTTTCCGTAACTGGAAAAACCGAGTAAAGGGACGTGACTGGTATGACTTTGAATGGTATGCCCGTAACAATGTTGCACTAGACTTCAAACATCTCTGCGAACGAACATATCAATTTGGTTCACTAAAGGAGGGTGAATTAACGCAAGACAATTTTAAATCATTACTCAAAGAAAAGATTGCCCATACTAACATTGAGATGGTAAAGGCTGATGTGAAACCTTTTATAAAGAATCCTCAAGAAATGGATATTTGGTCTGCAGACTATTTTATGCAGTTAGTGGATATGATTCGGTTTGAGTAAGGCTGGTAGTATCCATACCGTTTAGACTTTAAAACAATTATAGCATATGCTATTTTTAACAAATTCAGCTAACTAGTTATAAAAATATATGAAAAGATATTCTTTCTCGGATTTTGTTGAAAAAATAAATCACCACCTGTCCCTTATTAATTTTGAGAGAACAAAATACCACATTGAAGTAAATGATCAGAACACTTCTCTTGTTGTTTTATACGATAACACTAAGTATATTCAATTCCGCTATTACATTTCTAACATAATTAATAGTAATGGTAGTCGTACAGTTAAGGGGGCATTCACAATTACAATGCATAATGATTCTAGATGGTATGCTGAATGGAATACTAAATGGAATTTGGAAACTGTACATATTGATGAGTTTTTAACTTGCAACTATAATGATAAGCAACATGTTAATTTTGATAAAATGATTAGTGAATTATTCCCTATATCCTCTTATGAAGAAGAGGAGAAAATCAAAAAGAATCTTCTGGAAAATAATCTAGAAAATTTTGAAATCAAATTTGATACACATTCCAATCGATATGTTATTGTAGGGGATATTGCTAGAGTAATAGGAATATCATTAAATGAAGAAAATGAAAAAGGTGATCTCTTCCTATATAAGTATATGTCTATGCAAACATATTATTCTATGCTTGTTAATAGATCGTTTAGAATGAATTCTATTATTTCAATGAACGACTTATCAGAGTCCCTTTTTTTAGGAGAGACTATTTGTAAAGCCTATTCAAACGGCAACAAAACAGACGTCTATAAAAATATAATAAAAAACAGAAATGCACTAATCTCATCATTTACAGATAAATATGACGATCCATTGATGTGGCTTTTATATGGTGATAAAGGTAAAGGCGTATGTCTTAATTGTTCTATTCCGAAAGATAAAATCCAGAAAATACGTTATATTACTGGTAAGGAAGAAGGATATAGCAAATTAAAAAGTATTGCAGACAAATTAGAGAAAGATGGCATCAGGATCTATTTCAAAGATATAGATATATATAAATTCTACATTAAAAGCAGAGGATTTGAACATGAAAAAGAATATAGGCTTCAAATAACCACAGATAGCTCAAACTTACAAACAGCCTTATATGACAACCTTTTATCGCCTTATCAAGATTTCAAATATATAAATAGAAAATTCGAAAAAATTGAAGTAGAACCAAGATCTCTAATTATTGGAAATAACCTGTCCAATTTTGATACTAATTACCCTTTACTAGTTGATCTGTCTAAAAAAGTATTCGATATTGACATTGTAAATATTAGTCAATTTAAGGAGTATAGAATATAATAACAAATAGATAAAGCTTATTAAATTCAATACAAACTTTATTAAACTATATAGCTGAAGACCATGTGAAAAGTAAGGATATTAAAAGTATGCCTTACCTAAAATGTTATCTCCATTATGCAAGAATACGTACAAATTTATACCCAATAATACAACAAGCAAAGAAAAATAACTATATTTACAATATAAATAGCCAACGCCCCATACATGCAATCCATATTCAATAAAATAAAGCAAACCGATGCTTCCGGTAATAGTTACTGGATGTCAAGAGATCTATGTGTATCTTTAGGATATTCCGATTACAGTAAATTCAAAAAAGTAATTGACAAAGCAGAAGATCTGTGCCAGACAAACAACAAGAATAAAGACGATCATTTCGCCCACGTGAGCGATATGATCCAGGTTGGTAAAGGTGCTTCCAGGAAAGTAGAAAATATAAAGTTATCTCAATATGCTTGTTTACTTATTGCTATGCAGGCTGACGGGAAGAAGGATGAAGTAAAGCTAGCCAGAGATTTTTTTTCAGGGAAGATTGAAACAGAGAAAAGTATTGATATAAGGGAGAATGCGGACATTATTTTCTATAGTAATCCGGAAGGAAATCTACGAGTAGAGCTCACCTTTGATGGTGATACATTCTGGACTACACAAAAAAGAATGGCTGAGATTTTCAATGTTGATGTCCGTACCATCAGTTACCATTTTCAACAAATATTTGAGTCGGGGGAGCTTAATAAATTTTCAGTTATCCAAAAAATTAAGATAACTGCCGATGATGGAAAACAGTATGAAACTATGTTTTACAATCTTGACGCTGTTATAGCCGTTGGTTATCGGGTTAATTCAGTCAAAGCTACTCAATTCCGTATTTGGGCAACTCAAGTTCTGAGCGAATATATCCGGAAAGGATTCGTTATGGACGATGAACGTTTTAAGAAAGGTGATAGCTGGAGCAAAGAGCACTTTGAGCTTGTATTGGAACGTATTCGTGAGATTCGTGCTTCAGAACGAATGCTTTACCAGAAAATTACAGATATATATGCTACTGCAGATGATTACCAGAAAGATTCTCCAACCACTAAAGAATTCTATGCAAAAGTGCAGAATAAACTGCATTGGGCCATAACAGGACAAACCGCCGCAGAGATTATTTATACACACGCCGATGCAGCTAAACATAACATGGGATTAACGAACTGGAAACAAGCGCCGGATGGAAAGGTTCTAAAATCGGATGTAGGCGTAGCAAAAAATTATTTATCTGAAACCCATATTAAAGAATTGAATCAAATTGTTTCAGCCTATCTGGATTTAGCAGAAAACAGAGCCAAACGAAGAATTACCACTACAATGGAAGATTGGGCTAAATTCTTGGATAGCTTTCTTGAACTATCGTCCTACCCGATTCTTTTAGATAAGGGAAAAATCAATGCTGAGCAGGCAAAAATTAAGGCTTACGAAGAGTATAATAAGTTTAGGGTGGTTCAGGATCGTGACTATCTTTCTGATTTCGATAAGGAACGAAAACGGATTGAAAGTAAAGATGAATAATCTAGAAAAAAAACATTTTCGCAAAATCATCTCCACCATCTGCTACTAAAACGCATAAAAAGCCTTACAGCAAGGACTTTCTACCAGTAGCAGATGCAAAATTATCTACCACTAAATCCTGTTTATCTGCTACTCGACTGATTTTTTGTTTTTGTATTTGTTACACAAACTCTTCTACCAGATACATATCACTGATATATTCATTCATGTTATCCAGAAGATTATTCAATGCTTCTTCAGGAGTTTCTCCACAAGCATTACAATGTATGTTGTAAGAAAGATAAGCGAAATAACCACCATCGGTTGTCTGCTCCAAAACATAATCCTCTTTTCTAAGTCTCATCACTAAAAATAATTAGATAATGCCGGAATAGCAAAAATTGAATGTTGATCCATTTTATCTTCAAGTTCCTCAATAAGTGCTCTTTCACAACTATTTACCCAATAAACAAAAGAGCGGTTGGGAACATACTTCGTTGAGAATTCAAGTAGATTGTCCAGGTTGAAAGAATCGTCTACTATACCGGCTCCGGCCCGGGCTGCATCATAAGCATTGCAATCCTGTTCTATATGCACAGGAACCATCATTACCGGTTTACCTAGATACATGGCCTCACATATGGATTCAAATCCGGCAGTACTGGCATACGCCCGGCAACCGCTCATGTATTTCAGGAAGTCCATATCGTTCAATGCATGGAAAGATAGATTTTCAGTTACTTTCGTTTCATCCGGCGCATCGGGCTTATCCCAGAAAAAGTGCATCGGCAAGTCCGGATGATTATTGTTATAAGAGATAATATGATCGGCATAACCAGCATTCACCATATATCCGTGGATGTAATCGCCCTGCTCAGGTTGAAGACAAAGTACCTCCGGCCTCAACAATGGAGGAATAACCTTTATACTTCCCTTTTCATCATCGCACATTCGGGCAAAAGAAAGGGCGAGCCTTTTAGAACTACGAAGGCTTGTAAGACGGGTAAAAAAGCGAAGCATAAAAAGATTGAGAGGATTTTTTTGAGGAAATTCAAAATCACGATGTAAAAACAGGTACTGATGGCCAATGCACACATAAGGAATCCGGGGACGCAGAAAGGTATAAGTGAGTCCGGTTAGAAGTTCGTAGAAGTTAATAACCACGTCGGCGCCGGATTCTTCTATGCGCTGTTTAATGTAAATCATACTTTTAATGTAGACTGGCAGTTGCAGTAAGTTATAAGCTACACTCCTACCCAAGTGTACTCTTTTATTTTGTGCAGAAGGAAGAAAATTAGGGCTTGTAAACCTTTTTACCGGTGCTTTAATTTTTCGGTTAAAAAAGCCGGGAAGCGAACGCGACGAACTCTTTCCCACCAGCACCTCCACCACTTCGTGTCCATTCTTCAGTAACATTTCTTCCAATGTAATGGCCTGAGTAAAGTGTCCCCTGCCCTCTCCCTGAACAATAAATAAAAATTTCATGAGGCTATATTTATTTCTTCAATGATATCGTTCTGATCCGTTTGCATCAACGCTCCTTCATAATAACGCACGCTCCAGTTTCCCTTTTCATCCTCTACCAGAGCCGATAATGTTTCAACCCAGTCGCCGGAATTAAGGTAGTGTATCTCTTCGTAATAAGTATTTTCCGGATGATGAATATGACCGCAGATAATGCCGTTGCAACGTTTTATCCGGGCTAACTCCACCAGCTCTTTTTCAAAGTCGGATATGTAGGAAACAGCCGACTTTACTTTCTGTTTTATGGTTTGTGACAGTGAATAATAAGATTTTCCTTGTTTTACTCTGCGGGCGTTATAAATTTTGTTCAACCAGAGTAGAATAGAATAACCTACATCTCCCAGTTTAGCCAGCCATTTCATTTGAGTAGTTACTGAATCAAAAACATCTCCGTGAGTAACGTAATAGCGTTTGCCGTGACTTTCATAAATATAATCTTTTACGATTTTGATATTATAAAGAGTCAGTGGAGCCAGATTATCTAAAAAGTCGTCATGATTTCCCCGAACATAAATTACTTCAGTGCCAAAGTTCTCCATCATTTTCATAATTACCTTAAAGAACTGAGTGTGCTTCGGCTTCCATTTATTCAGTCCGCCTTTCTGTAAATGCCAGCCATCAATAATGTCTCCGTTAAGGATTAGTTTATCACAATTAATAGATTTGAGGAAGTTGCTCACCTCCTCTGTTTTGGAATGAGGAGTTCCCAAGTGAATGTCCGAAAGGACTACGGTAGGGTAATAAGTACGTAATTGCATAAGCTTTTGTTTTTTGCTATACAAAAGTCATGCAATTACGTTACAATAAGATGAATGCGATATTACTATCTTATGAAGTTATTTCTATTTTTAAATTACATCCAGTGTTTTTTCTTGAAAAACCATAAAAACCCGGCACACACAAGGATTGAACATCCAAATATAATGGCGAATCCCCAATTAGAATTCTCCATACCATTTTTAATATTCATACCAAACATACTGGAAATAAGAGTGGGAAACATTAGTATGATAGAGATGGAAGTCAACACCCGCATGATGCTATTTACATTATTACTAATGATAGAAGAATATGCATCCATCATTCCACTTAAAATATTGCTGTAAATATTGGCCGATTCGTGCGCCTGCTTTAGTTCAATCTCTACATCTTCAATAAGATCCACATCCAACTCGTCTACCGGTAATTTAAATTTCAGTTTCGACAGCAGAATTTCGTTTCCTTTCAGAGAAGTGATAAAGAATGTAAGACAGTTTTCCAGGTAAAAAAGCGCCAGCAATTCCTTATTTTCAATGGAACGTTCCAGGTCTCTTTTTACCGCTTCTATTCGTTGATTAATCACTTTAAGAGATTTCAGATACCAAACGGAGGAAGAAAGAAACAGTTTGAAAATAAGATCTACCGTATCAGTGAACCCCATATTCTTCCGTTGATAATAAATAGGGAAATCCTTGAGCATATTGGTCTGATAATGACAAATTGTAATGCACACATTCTCTTTAAAGATAATACCCAAAGGAACAGTTATAAAAGGCAGTTTGGAATCATCCTGACGATGCGGAATTCTTATGATGATAAAAGTCCATTCGTCTTCCGTTTCCACATGGGGACGTTCGTCAATATCGGCAATATCCGAAAGAAAATATTCAGGAACTTTTATAGTATTTTGTAAGTAATTATAGTCCTCTGAGTTAGGACATTCGACATTAATCCAGCAATTTGGCTCCCACTGAGAGATCACTTCTAAGCCACAGTTACTTCTTAGAAAAGTTTTCATGTTTTACCCTCCATTCATTATGAACAAAGGATTCAGTCATGAAACGCTTTGCTCAAATTTTAATTCATACTATGATAATCGTCCATTTTGTGTTTAAAATGATTTCGGGTGCAAAGGTAGTAAAAAATAGCCCAAAACAAGCTTAAAAAATAAAAAATTTGCCTTTTGAATTAAAGGTTTTCATATTTATTGAATATTGATTCTATAAAGAAAGTAAACGGAGTACTCGTCCAGGCGTATGTTATTTATATGTTTTTACTTCCCTATAAAACAATGGCCCATAACCAATTAACTCATTTTGTGAATTTAAAGTTGAGATTTATTGCTCTCTTCGCACAAAAAAGACTACTTTTGCGGCGTAAATCAATATAACTAAAAAGAAATGGACGAAGGCCCTGCGGATATATTAAAATATTTATTAACCTGATATAGCAGAGTTGGCATCCCCCTTTTGTGTATGTTTCTTTCTATATCTTAAAACAGAAAGGAGCATATGAATTCTTTGACCACGTTTTATTTAAGCCGTGTCATCGGGAAAAAAGTATTTAATACCGATGGTAAATTTGTGGGCATCGTAAAGGATTTATTAGTCGATTCCGATTATTCAAATCAATCTTTAGAACGTCCGCTGGTTAATGGCATTATGCTTAAATATCATAACCAGACAGCATTTTATTCTTTCCAATATTTTAAAGTTGAAAAAGTTAATGGTAAAATAAAAATTACTTGTAATCAACTGATAGAATTACCGACTGAAAATATAAATAATGACCTATACCTGGCCAGTGTGGTTCTCGACAAACAGATTGTTGACCTCAATGGGCGAAAACTTGTTCGCGTAAATGATATTCGGTTAGTTTCAATACCCAATGGCACTTTTGCCGTAGCCGTTGATATAGGAATTGAAGGATTATTGCGGAGAGTTGGTATTGCAAAGCCTCTTAAAATTATGTTGTCACATTTTAATGTTAACATCCCCTCTAAATTTATTCTTTGGGCAGATGTAGAGGCTATTGATTATTCAAATTTCAACATAAAACTTTCCAAAAGTCATTCAAAACTTCAGACTCTCCATCCTTCTGACTTGGCCGATATTATTGAAGATTTAGGCAGAAAGGCAAGTTCAGAAGTATTCTTGTCACTCGATGAAGAAAAGGCTGCCGATGTACTTGAAGAACTGGAAACCGATGTTCAGATCCATATTATTGAAAGTCTTTCGATAGAAAAAGCTGCCGATGTTCTGGAAAAAATGCCAGCCGATGAGGTTGCCGATATTCTAAATGCTTTGGAAGAAGAGAAGGCTGAGCTTCTTCTAAACGAAATGGAGAAAAAGACATCGCAGGAAGTTAGGGAATTACTGGTTTATGAGGAAAACTCTGTGGGCAGTATCATGTCTACCGAAGTATTGGCATTTAATAAAAACACAACCGTTGATGAGGTTCTTCATGAGCTGAGAGATAAGAAACCGGAAGCCGCTACGTTATACAACCTCTGCGTTACAAATGAGAAAGAAGAATTAATTGCTACCTTTTCGCTTAGAGACATCGTTGTTTCTCAACCCGATGCAAAAATTAGTGAAATCATGAAACCTTCTCCGGTATACTTGCGCGATAATCAGGAAATTGATGAGATTGCCGAAATCATATCAAAATACAACTTGCTGGCTATTCCGGTAATAGATAGTGAAGGTGTATTACAGGGACTAGTCGTTATTGATGATGTGATTGAAGATTTAATTGACAAACGCAGGACTAATAAATAAGAGCTCATTTCTATGTTTAAGAATAAAAAAACTTTTTTTCGTCAGCTGGGATTGTTCTTAGCTATTTTAGGACCGGGAATAATTACCGGAAGTGTTGATAATGATGCAGGTGGAATTACCACCTATTCAGTTGCAGGTGCGGTTTACGGTTATAATCTTATATGGACACTTATACCTTCATTTATAGTACTTCTTGTTGTTCAGGAAATGAATGCCCGTATGGGTATTGTTACAGGTAAAGGGCTTGCCGATCTTATTCGTGAGAATGCAGGCGTAAAAATTACTTTCCTCATATTTATCGGCTTACTTACTGCCGACATTGGCAATACAACCACTGAATTTGCCGGGGTTGCGGGTAGTATGGAAATCTTTGGTGTAAGTAAGTACATCTCCGTTCCTATTGTTGGCATTCTGGTGTGGCTATTAGTCGTTAAAGGAACCTATAAAATTGCTGAACGCATTTTCCTGCTTTTTAGTTTATCATTATTAATGTACGTGGTGGCAGCCATTATGGGGAAACCACACTGGGGCGAGATTGGACATGCCATTGTTCACCCTCAAATGGAAATGAACACCCAAAGTCTTGCCATGGTTATTGGTATCATAGGTACAACTATTGCCCCATGGATGCAGTTCTACATGCAATCGTCCGTCATTGAGAAGGGTTTAACAATGAAGAATTATAAATATTCAATCATTGACATTGTTGTGGGATGTGTAGCCACGGTAGTTGTTGCTTTCTTTATTATTGTAGCCTGTGCTTCATCTTTGCATACAAATGGGATACAGATAAATGAAGCAAAAGATGCGGCTTTAGCCTTAAAACCTCTTGCCGGAGCACTTGCTTCACAGTTATTTGCTTTTGGCCTTTTCGTTGCGTCTGTTTTTTCGGCCACCATATTGCCACTTGCCACAGCATTTTACGTGTGCGAGGCATTTGGATTCGAAGCAGGTATTGACAAGGACTGGGACGAAGCAAAAGAATTTTATGTCCTTTACACAGGTATCCTGATTCTCTCTGTTTTAATCATCTAAATTCCTAATGCACCGCTTATAGCTATTTCATTGTGGTCGCAAGTGATTAATGGTATACTTCTGCCGGTTGTTTTGGTATGTATGATTATGCTGGTCAACAATAAAAAGATAATGGGTAAATATGTCAACAAACCCATTAATAACATTATTGGCTGGGGTGCCGTAACTGTTCTTATTGTTCTATCAATAACACTTCTTATATTGCCTTTATTGAGTAAATAAGAAGCTGTTTTGCAAACTTAAAAAAGAGAAAAGTAGATTTATAAACTCTAATTGGAAAAACAAAATAAAGGAGTTACGTGTTTTAGTCCAAATATTATCATAAGTTTGTATCCAAGAATGGATAATTGATAAGTAAACTAAAAAAAAGAACATGGAAAAATTCAATGAATTGATAAAAGGCAAAAGTCCGGTTTTAGTTGACTTCTTTGCTGAATGGTGTGGACCTTGTAAAATGATGGCACCTATCCTCGAAGATTTAAAAGAAAAAATTGGAGATTCAGCCAGAATAGTTAAAATAGATGTGGATCAAAATGAAGATCTGGCAGCAAAATATCACATCCAGTCCGTCCCTACCCTAATGCTCTTTAAAGATGGCGAACCATTGTGGAGACAATCGGGAGTAATGCAGGCTACAGATTTGAAAGACGTAATAGAAAAATATCAATAACTTAGTATGAAGAAAATTCTGATAATTGCAGTTCTTGCAATGGTGGGTATAATCACTTACTCATTCACCCGTCCACAGGAAGAGAAAAAAGAAAAGATAGATAAACCTGTAAAAGGAATGGTATCCCAGATGACGGGAGATTTGTTTCTAAAAAACATTGCGGATTACACTAATACCAAGGAATTTAAGTTTAAAGGCAACAAACCTGTAGTGATAGACTTTTATGCCGACTGGTGTGGTCCCTGCCGAATGGTTGCTCCTCTGATAAAAGAGTTGGCAAAGGAGTATGAGGATCAAATTTCTGTCTATAAAGTCAATGTAGACAATGAAAAGGATTTAGCCTCAGCTCTTGGTATTCAAAGTCTGCCTACTATCATGTTTATCCCTATGAAGGGTGATCCACAGGTAATTGTTGGAGCGGCCGACAAGGCTACTTTTAAACGGGCCATAGATCAGGTTCTTTTAAAAAAGCCTGCTAAATAAAGGCTAATTCTATTAGAAACCTTACCCCAGACAAAAAGAGTGCTAAGACTAAACAAAAGGACATATTTATAAAAACAACTACACCTTACATAATTAAGGTGTAGACTAAAAACTTAAAAGGTCTACACTTTTATAAAATAAAGTGTAGACCTTTTTATTAATAAAACCTGAAGTAATACCTTAACTCCGGTTATTATTTGAAATATCTATTGAATAAACCTTCGAAACCTTTTCCGTGACGAGCTTCGTCTTTGCACATTTCATGAACAGTATCATGAATAGCATCCAGATTCAATTGTTTTGCACGTGTTGCAATTCTCTTTTTGTCTTCACAAGCACCTTGTTCAGCGTCTTTACGTTTCTGTAGGTTTGTTTTAGTATCCCACACAACATCACCCAGTAATTCTGCAAATCTGGAAGCATGTTCAGCTTCTTCCCAAGCATATCTTTTGAAAGCTTCAGCAATTTCAGGATAACCTTCGCGATCGGCCTGGCGGCTCATAGCCAAATACATACCTACTTCTGTACATTCGCCCATGAAGTGATTATTAAGGTCTTTAATCATTTCTTCGTCGCAACCTTTAGCTACACCAATAACATGTTCATCAGCAAAAGTAAGTGCACCTGAAGTTTCAACCACTTCTACGAATTTACTGGCAGGAGCTTTACATAATGGACATTTCTCTGGAGCAGAGTCACCTTCATGAACGTAACCACAAACTGTACATCTAAATTTTTTCATTTTCTGTTTGGTTTTAATTAATTAATATTTTAGTCGTTCAGGCATTTTTTACAAATGCCTTTATAATAGTAATGTATTTCAGTTATCATATATCCATCAGATTCCATTTGCATTACCTCTCTTACTGATGAAATCATAGGTAAATCATATATTTTACTGCACTTCTTGCACAAAAAGTGCGAGTGAGGAGAAGTATCTCCATCGAAACAAACGTTAGTTTCATCAATTGTAAGCATTAAGGCAGCGCCATGTTGGGCGAGAATTTTCAGTGTGTTATACACTGTTGTCTTTGACAAAGTTGGCATTAATGTATTCAAATCTGAATAAACAACGTCGGCAGATGGATGCGTACGATGGGTTAACAAATAGTTCATTATTGCAATTCTTTGAACAGAAGGCTTAATGTCACAAGATATTAGTTTATTATATGCATCCATTACTAGTTAGTTTTTAGTTTCAAGTTGTAATCATTACAATCTTATAACGTTTGCAAAGATATAGGGATTTTTTATATAAACAAATAAAATTGGATCATTTTTTTATTTCTTCTTGTTTTTGATAGATAGAAGGCGCCACACCAAACTGCGCTTTAAAGCATTTACTGAAATAGAACGGATCGTTAATACCCACTTTATAAGATACTTCTGCCACAGTAAGGTTAGTAGAGAGAAGTATTTCCGCAGCTTTCTTCATACGAATAATACGAAGATATTCATTAGGTGAGTGTCCGGTTATACCTTTTACTTTCTTATAAAAGACAGTTCTTCCCAGTTTCATTTGAACAGCAAACTCATCTACGGAAAAGTCAGCATTTGCAATTTCAGTCTCCAAAATAGCATGCAATTTATCTATAAACTCTTTATCTTTATCAGTAGAACAAATAGCAGGACGACTTAAACCCGGTTCGCTGGAAAACTTTTCCCGTAACTTTTCCCGTTGCTCTATCAACTTAATAATTCGTGCCAAGAGTAGTTTAACGCTAAATGGTTTAGAAATATAAGCATCGGCTCCACTCTCAATACCTTCCAAATGATTTTCGGGAGTACCTAAAGCTGTAAGCAGAATAACAGGAATGTGACTAGTCTGGAGGTCGTCCTTTAACTTCTTAGTCACTTCGTAACCATTCATTCTAGGCATTAACACATCACATACAATCAAGTCGGGATCATATTCCTGTACTTTTTCAAGACCGTCAACACCATCTTCTGCAGTTACCACTTCAAAATAGATTCCTATCTCTTCCTTAAGAAACTGACGCACATCATTATCATCTTCAATAATCAGTATTTTGTAATTATTCAAAGGCACAGCATTAGCAAACTCCTGAGCTTCCTGAACAGTCAGTTTTACATTATTCATAGACTGTTCTTCTTTCAATAATACATTATTAGGTATCAGGAAATCCTTTTCACTATAAACCTTATCATCCAAAGGCAAGGTAACGCTGAATACAGATCCACCACCGATGTTTTCTTCGTATCCTGTTTTTCCTTTGTGCACGCCAACTAATTCATTAACCAGATGCAGCCCTATTCCTACACTATTGCCAGAGAAGTTGCTTTGCATAAATCGTTTGAACAGCTCATCGCGTTTCTCCTTTGGAATGCCCACTCCGGTATCTGTAACCTGTATAAGAAGCACATTCTTTGCCTGATCAACATTCACATTCAAACAAACTTTTCCTTTAGAAGGTGTATATTTAAAAGCATTGGAAAGCAGGTTATAAACAATCTTATCGAGCTTTCCTTTATCAATGTACATTTCATAAGAGTTAACGGAAGGGCTGAACTGGAAATCCATATTCTTTGATTCCGATGTATCATTAAAACTCAGGAATATTTCATATACAAAAGCTATTACATCGGTTTTTTCCAGAGAAAGCGCCAATTTATTATTTTGCATTTTCCTGAACTCAAGCAACTGATCAATCAATCGCATCATACGATTGGTGCTTTTCTCCATTGTTTGCAACGGATGAAGATATTCCCTGGGAACATTATCCATGCGTTGAATTCGTTCAAGTGCTCCCTTGATAAGAGTCAAAGGAGTACGGAATTCATGAGATATATTGGTAAAGAAAACCAGTTTATAATCGGTTAGTTGTTTCTCAACCTGTATCTTACTCTGAAGCCTTGTAAAGTCTCTTGCTATTTTAAAAGCAAAATAGAGAGCTGCGCCCAAGACTAATGCATAAAGAAGAAAAGCCCAGGTAGTAAGCCAGAATGGAGGAGCAATAACTATCTTTAATGTTGTTACACGAGAATCCCAAAAGCCAGAACCATTGCACACTTTAACCTTTAAGAGATACTCTCCGGGAGATAGATTTTTATATGCAGCAAAATTCAAAGATGTGGGCATACTCCAGTCTTTATCATAGTTTTCCAGTTTATAGGAATACTTTGTCAGCTCTGATTCGTAAAAATTAAAAGAAGAGAAATCGAGTACGAAAGAGTTCTGAGAGTGATTTAACGTAATTTCATCAGAATAGGATATGGATTGCTTCAAAGGTGAATCCGCATCTTCGGGACTAACATTGATGCCATTTATTTTAAGACTGGTAAATACAACCGGAGAAGAGAAGAAAGATCTTTTTATCTTTTTGGAATCAAATACAATTAGTCCATAGTTTGTACCAAAAATCAATTTCCCGTCTTTACATTTACTTGTACTATTTTCGCTGTACACATTGCCCAAAGCGTAGCTTGAGAAGAAATAATTCTCAAAAACCTTGGATTTAGGGCTAAACTTAGACATACCATACTCCGTGGCAATCCACAAATTCCCCGATTCATCCTCATTCATTGACTGAACCACATCATTTACCAATCCATTTTGAGAATTATAATGCTCAAAGGTTATCTCTTTATAATCTTTCTTCAATTCACAAGTACTAAACCCGGCACCCGATGTTCCAATCCATATACGACCATTCTTATCCTGCATAATGGAACGTATCTCATTACTTTTCAGTTTGCCATTATTATAATTGAACACATAATAATTTTTCGGATTCTTTATCAGTAAATCGGGATTAAAGACATAAACGCCATCGCTGGTTCCTACCCAAATCATTCCATTCTTATCTTGCAGGAGTACTCTTACCTGCTTTTGCCCGTAAAAATGATTAAAGAAGTGTTTGAAAATATATTTTCCGTTATTGAAAACAGCAAGATCAAGGCCACCACCAAATGTAGCTACCCACATTCTGTTTCTGCTATCTTTAAGGATGGAGAAAACATTATTATCTGAGATTGAATTCAGATTCTTTGAATCGTTTTTATACCACACATTGTCAATGCAAAGTCCATCACCACGACTTCCTATCCACATTTTTCCTTTAACATCTTCCTTCACGGCATAGATATTCGAATGAAAACTATGCATAGGAGACTTTATATTCAATTTAGAGTCATATACATATATGCCGCCTTTTCTTGTACCTATCCAAATATCTCCGTTCTCCATTTTAGAGATCATTCGGATTGTATTTGAGCGGTCTGATAACAACTTATCTTCCGGGTAAATACGATTGGTGCTCTCATTTAAGACTGTAATTTTAGAGATGCCTGAAAATTCTGAGCTTACCCATATCTCGCCCGATTTATCTTCCATCACACTTTGAAGAAAGTCCGAGCTAATGTGACTAAAGCCATTGATATTTGAAGTATAATGCTCTAACTCATCCTTGGCTATGTCATAAGCAAACAATCCGTTACCATAAGTTGATATCCAGATAATGTTTCTGGAATCGTGCACAATATGATATCGTTCATTGTCAATGTAGTTTATTTTGTTATTAGGAATAACCTGAAAACTCTTTGTTTTTTTTGTTTGAACATTAATATACCATATCTTTCCTGAATGATTATAAATCCAGCAATTGCCTTTATTATCAGTAATAGTAGAGCCCGAAAGTATTGTTTCCTTAAACAGGCTGTTATCCATACGTAATTTCTTTGAATGAAAATTATATATATATATACCTGCATCGGTAAATATAACCCATTCATCTTTTAAAAGAAGACAGCCGGTAGGTGTAGCTCTCTGAACCATGCCAGGCAGTGAAGCCATGATTTGCAACTTATGGGCAACCGGATTATACCAAAAAACTTCATTTTGATTAGTTACAAAATATGTTTGCCCATTATAAAAAATGGATTTAAAGAAATTCCGTTGATTATCTACTATAGTGCTATTACCGTTAGATACCCGGGTAAGTCCGCGTTGGGTTCCAATCCATATCGTTCCTTTTGAATCTTCAGACACAAACACAACAAGATTGCTGGTTAAGGTCTTATTCTTTTTTGTATAAGTCACAGAGGAAAAATTACCGTCCGCATACTTCACCTGGCGACATCCGTTTCCTGAATACCACAACCATACATCTCCGTTTTTAGCAATAATCTTCTTAGAATAGTTCTGCTTTAGTTCTCCATTACCCGTAAAATCGACAAAGCAATCATGTTTCAAGTCATAACAACTATATAATTCTGCAGAAGTATTTATCCATAAAAAACCATTCTTATCTTCTTCCAAATCAAAAATACGATGATCAACTAATGATAGGTTATTGCCGAACTGGGGTTTAAAAGTAATAAATGAATTGCCATCATAACGGCATAATCCATTGAGAGTACCCATCCAGATAAACCCCTTGCTATCTTGAAGAATATAGCGAACGGAATTATTTGCCAATCCGTTACTTGTAGTAATCTGCTTTGAGCGTATTTCTATTGACGCAAAAGAATGTATAAGAAAGGAGAAAAATATAAGAAAAAATAGGATGTGTCTTTTCATATAAGAAACCTTAAGATTATATTGCTAAGCAAAAGTATACAATTTTTCGTAGCCTTTGCTTAACAATATGATCCTTTTTTAAGAAGTAAAAGCCTAAAAAAAGTTTATTCAGGTTTCTTTTACCCAAAAATGATATTTAATCCATATGAAAGACTTCTTCCATAGGAATTGAAATCGGAGAATTATCCGGATTTGTGTCCATGATATCTGTCATATAAGCCCACCATTTCTGAACAATCGGATTATCTCCAAGATCCTGGGAACCATTACCATCTGTTTTTTGAACAGCAAAAAGTATATTGGTTTCTTTATCCCAAAAGATTGAATAATCTGAAACGCCACTTTCCTCGAGTAATTTCTTCAGTTCAGGCCATATAGCGGCATGTCTTTTTTTATACTCTTTCTCAAAACCCGGTTTCAGATACATTTTAAAAGCTTCTCTTTTCATTGTGTTTTTCTTTTTAGATTGTGATTATCTTAGGTTTATGTAAACAGGCTTATCTCTGTCACACTTAATTTCTCCGTTTTCATATTCAAGTTTCCCTACTTGAACAGAACTGCGTCTGGTATCATAGCTATCTGATTTACCTTTGAGAGTGGATATTCTGCCCGGATGAGTAAAATAAAAGATATAAGCGTTACCATTATTCACCACCACATCGGCATGCAGACCATTGGTTCCATCATCTATACCTTTACCCGGTTCCCGAAGGATATTATTCTCCTGGCGTTTCCAACTATCCATATCATCGGATGAATAAACGGCCAGTCCGTCCCAATTATCTACAATCATGAAATATTTTCCTTTCCATGCAAAAACCTTAGGACCTTCACCCGCACGGTCACTAATCACCTTACCTTTATCTTCCCATTTATTCAGATCCTTACTCTGTGCATAATAAATAGACTTACGATCTTTCTCATTGTTATAATACATGCGCCACATTCCATCGGGAGCTTTAACAATGCCTGCGTCAATCACTTTATCAGAAGCTAAAGGAATTTTTGAATTAAAGGTCCAATCTATTAGGTTAGAGCTGGTAAGATGAACAATTTCACGTTCATGTTTCCAGTCGGTAAAGATGCCCGGAACAACAGTAAGGAACATATGATATATGCCATTGTTCTCTATTACATCCGGAGCCCAATAGGTAACATCCTTGGAACCATAATTGATATTAGCCGTACCCCGATACGTCCAGGAAGTTCCACCATCTGTAGATTCAGCAATGCCAATAGGAGTTCCATGTACCCAGTCTACCCCTTTACTATTAGTTATGTTTGCACGTCGGTTGGTATAAAACATGAACCATTTCTGCTCTTGTTTATTCCAGATAACAACAGGATCGGCTGCTCCGTCATAGATTGGATCACGGAACAATGGTTTGCCGGCTGCTTTATATTCTTTCGATAAAGCCAATTTATTAATATACTGATTCAACGGACAATCAGATAAATCAAGCAATCCTTCAGCAACCGATTTTGCATTTAGAATAGCCCCACCAAAAGTAGTGTGTACACCATCCTTATAGTAAGCTTTTGTCTTTTCTATTCCCATAGCTTCAAATTTACGGGCACTACGTTCATTTACATCAATGTAAAATGCGCCTTCCTGCTCAGCCACTTCTTTAGACCACTTGCCATAAGTTTCATCGCAACGGTTCATCTTATCACCAGTCCATTTATTGCCGGGAGTATGAGAAAGCACAACCGGAATAGCTCCATGTGCTTTTGCCTGACGGATATAAAGACGTAGATAATGACCAAAAGTAAACACCTCTTCCGGTCCGCCGGTACGTTCCATAATAACAGTTTCCGATTCCTCGCCGGTGCCTTTTAATGATGCACGGGCACGACCAGTATTAAGTGGCCCTCCATCATTGTGTCCAAATTGAATAAAGAGATAATCTCCTTTTCTAATTCCGGGAAGTACCTTTCCCCACAAACCTTCGGTAAGGAAAGTACGGCTACTTCGTCCGCCAAGAGCATGATTTTCTACACTAATACGGCTCGTATCGAAGAAATTATCAAAGAAAGCAGCCCAGCCCCACATATCTCCATCGCCTTTTCCCTGACCATTTTTCACTGTTGAATCACCAATAACAAAGATAACAGGAGCATTTTCATTTTTTCTACTGCTACCGGCAACAATTGCTTCGGGACGACCAGTACTTGCATCTACACTAAAAATTGGGGCAGAAGTATTTTGACGCGTTGAATAATATTGCACGGCACTATCATTCATCTTAGGATATTGACTATTAAGCAGTTTAATCATTTCGGCACCAGCCCAAATTACAGGACCGTAGCCATGTGCCGCATAAGTATTTACCGGGCGATAATAGTAAAAAGCCGGATCAAATCCCATCCCGGTTCCTACACAAGTACCTTCCACTTCTCCTTTTGCATTAATCTTTGTGGAAACAGCATGCCAGCCAAGCTGAGCCACCGGACCATAAGCCGCAGCATCTACCCATCCCCTATTTATAGCATGAGCAATGCAATAAACATATATTGCAGTTGCCGAGGTTTCCAGATAAGAATCATTCCTGTCAAGAAGCTGGTGCCAGAAACCTTCACCAGATTGACAAGCAGCCAAACCGGCAATATGTGCGCGAAGTTGTTCAAGTATCACATCATATTGAGGATGAGATTGAGGCAAAAAGTCGAGAGTTTCCACTAATGTAAGAAGAGCCCATCCGTTTGCTCTTGCCCAATGAAAGGAAGGATGCTGCTTCATGCCCTCTACCCAACCGTGGCGATAAAGCCCTTTTTCCTTAACAAACATACGTGATGAGAATTGCAGGATCTGCTTCACCGCTTCGTTGTAATATTTATCCTCTCCTGTCAGTTTTCCCATCTGTACGATTGCGGGCACAGACATAAACATATCATCCAGCCAAAGCGTATTTTTCTGAGGACGATTGCGTGCAAAAGTTCCATCGGAAAGGCGATATTCGTTATACATGATGTAATTCATATAATTATCAATTACCGGACGAAGCTGCAATGACGGATTCAACCGGCTCGCCTTTATCATTGCGGCACACATTGCTCCCGCATCATCAAGGGCATGCGGAGTCAAAAGTTGTTTCATCTGAGGATCAGTAGAACCGTTAGCATCCAGCACTTTTTTAAAGGAGGGGGCTACTTCTGACAAAAGGCGAAAACGATTATAAACATAATCAGAGAAACGGCTATCCCCTGTTGCCAGACCAGCATCAAGCATCGCTGCATAAGTAACACCCCATTCGTAGCTGGCCAAACGGAAAGTTCCACGGTCAAGCTGCGAATTTTCATTAATCTTGCTATAGTCACTAATTTCCTTTTGCGTATTCTTATCGACTACACGAGCCGGAGTAGCAACCTCAAGATAAGAAAGAATGCGATTCAAATCATTTTTTATTGTTCCTGTTGAGAGTTCACCATACGGAACATTGTAGGCAGGTTGCAATAAATGAAGTGCAACATTAGAATCGTTTATCTTTTCCTTTTTCTGTGCCGATAATGAGAAACCGAAAGTCATCTGCATTACAGCAATCAATAGAATAAATCTTTTCATATATAAAATCATTAAGTAAGAGTCAAAAAGTTATTTTTTGTCTGAACCGAAATCATATCCTCGGAATATACCTTTCTTCAGATCAGAACCAAAATAAAACCCCGGCTGTGTAGGCTGATTGTAAGTTACATTTTGTGTAGCTATGCTTATACGATAAACAGGATCTTCTAAGAATGTATGGAAACGGTATTCTGTAGGGATAGTTGAAATATATAAGTGCAAAGCGGAATTATCCGATGTGCGAAGCAAAACCTCTTCTCTCCAATCGCCAATAATATCTCCTTGCAGACAGGGCGTTGCTTTCGTTCCATTGTTCCAACTGCATCCATCAGCAGTAAAAATAGGTTGACATTTGCCTATATTCCAGTTGTATTTACTAATTGTTACTTTATTGAGAAGTTCACGCAAAAGATCACCATCCCACCACACTGCTGAGTTCACGGAAAGTGTTTTCATATCAGGATTAACAACCTCTCCTTTTATATTTCTAATTCCGCCACTTTCATAAGACCACATTTCCACTCCCGGATTTTGTGGATCAATGTCAGCAGCCATTGCACGACCTACATCAATGGAACTTTTCACCTGAAAAAGAACTTTCCCCGTACGAGCATCCCGGAATGAAGAACCATCTTTTTTATTTTCATGACAAGCCCATATCTGAAGTCCTTTATTGGAAGGATCAAAAGCAGTCATATGCATTGCATCTCCATGTCCCATACCGGTAGTGTAAAGTCCTTTGCCATTATTATCTATTGCACAAGATCCATATATTATCTCATCACAACCGTCACTATCCACATCACCTACACGAAGATTATGATTACCTTGTCCGGCGTAACCTTCATTGCCGGGAATGTTTGAATCAAATATCCAGCGGTTCGATAATTGTTTCCCATCCCAATCAAAAGCAGCAAGCACTGTGCGAGTATAATATCCACGGCACATTACCACACTGGGATGCACTCCATCCAAATAAGCTACACAAGCCAGATAGCGATCAGACCTATTAGCATGGTCATCACCCCAATCCATCAAATTTCCCCGCTGCGGAATATAATCTATTGTTTGCATGGCAGCACCTGTTTTTCCATTAAAAACAGTCAGATATTCAGAACCGGTAAGAATACGTCCGGTAGCAGACCGATAATCCGCATCCGGATTCCCTATTACTTTCCCTGCTCCATCAACTGTACCATCAGATGTTTTCATCACAATTTCTGCTTTGTTGTCTCCATCCAGATCAAAGACCATGAATTGAGTATAATGAGCTCCGGCACGAATGTTATGCCCCATATCAATTCGCCAGAGTTTTTCTCCACTCAACCGATAACAATCAAAGTAAACATTACCGGTATATCCATTATGTGCATTATCATGAGCATTTGAAGGGTCCCATTTTAAAATGATTTCATATTGGCCATCTCCATCAACATCTCCAATACTTGCATCATTCGGAGAATAGCTATATTTATCTCCCGAAGGAGTTACTCCGTCATTCGGCTTATCTAGAGGAATATTAATGTATCCTATCGGAGCATTAGCCGAAAGAATGTATGTATCAGATAATTCTTCCTGTTCTTTTCCCTGAATTACAGGTTTTACGGTATAAACCTTTTTACCGAAATCCGTATCAGAGTCTTTGAAAAATGTTCCTTTTACTATTGGTTCCTTAGTTAGCTTAATTCCATTACGATAAACATTAAAGCCAATATTCATCGGATCAGAAGAAAGATACCTCCAGGAAACAAAAACAGTCTGAGAATTTTCACGGATAGCTACTACTCCACGCCCAAGTTTTTCACGTTTCAGCACCGAATAATTATAATTGGGCTGAGCGAATACTCCGATAGAGAGCAGCAAAAGAAATGTTACAATGATCTTTTTCATCATATTTGATTATTTTTTAGGTAATACCTTATATTGTTTGCTGGCTTTTGTCACTAGTTTAGTCACATAATAAGCTCCGTCTTTACGGCTTTTAGCAAATCGTATATAAAATAGCATTCCCATCATATAAAAAAACTGATTCGAAATTGAAAAATTCCGAATCAGTAAATAAGGTAGAACTATGATTTTAAACAGTCATTTCTAATTCTGTTTCCAAGAAGTCTGTATATTCAAAACAGATAATGGAATAGGTAACAGCATATCACTTACAGTAGGATCAGATGCACCCATAGATACATGCTTATAATGATCTGAGAAATTTTTTAATGTTG
This sequence comes from Bacteroidaceae bacterium, assembly GCA_963667395.2. Classification (GTDB taxonomy): domain Bacteria; phylum Bacteroidota; class Bacteroidia; order Bacteroidales; family Bacteroidaceae; genus Bacteroides. Next base: position 454,188 of record CAXXJL010000001.1, on the reverse strand, counting down.
TCACAAAGGTTGTTTCTCCCATACGAACTAAATCAAAGAAACGTTTCCCTTCTCCCAAGAACTCTCTTCTTCGTTCGCCCATTATATCACCTATCGTAGGATCAGATGCCAAAGGTTTTAATCCGGCACGAGTACGAATAGCGTCCACCCATTCTTTAGCCAGACCTGCCTTATTGTTATTCACCAATGCTTCTGCATATAATAAGTAAGCATCAGCTGGACGAAGAATTGGTACATTCAAAGGATAATCATTCCATGACTTAATTGTTGCATTTGTATTATCTTTTGTCAAATACTTAATCATAACGCTCCGGGTTGTATAATAAGAAACAGAATCCGCACGAGTATAACCATGACTTGCTTTTGTCCAGAATCCATCAGCAACACTTGCTGCCAAACGTTTATCTCCAGATGCTTTCATTTCTTTTACTAAAAGAGTATCTACTCTAAAGTCTTGCCCTTGTTGAGGATATCCAGAGTATGCCCATTCAGGAAAACTTGTCCCTGAAGATCCGGAATTAGTAACATAACCAGCCAAAGAAGATCCTAAGCCTTGTCCGCCAGAAGCAAATTGAACAGAAAACAAGTCATATGTATTTTCTTTTTTCACATCAAATATATATGAGTAATCGGGAGCAAAACGTTTTTTAACGTCACTCATTATAGCACTTAAAGTTGTTTCTGCTTTCTGATATGCGGTATTATCATGTAAAGGATAACCAGCCATCGTGACATAAACTTCTCCTAAAAGACACTTAGCCGCTAAAGAACCAACACGTCCGGCATCACTTCCTGTATAAACAGGGTCAAGATTTGCTCCAGCAAACTCCAGGTCTTTGATAATCTGGGCATAGACTTCTTCAATTGGTTGTCTTACCTTTGTTTTAGCCTCTTCGTTTGTAATAGGTGTGATAATAACGGGCTGTGGACCATATGCTCTTACCAATTCAAAATATGCTAAAGCACGTAAAAATGAAGCTTCAGCACGATATCTTGTATATGTTTCAGGAGCCTTACTTAGCAAATTATTTGCATCTTTAATCATCTGGTACATACGACCATAAATTGAAGTATTCAGATCGGTAACATCACTTACATGGAAAAGGCGCATATCAATTTGGTCACGCTGCGCATTGGCCAAACTTCCATAATACAAATTATCAGAACGGCTTTCCGATGACTGATAATAGAAATCTGTTGGAAAATCCGTATTGGTTCCATTACGGCCCAAACGAGCATAAACTCCTATTATTGCTTGCTTCATCTCAAATTCTGATGAATAGAATTGATCTGCAGTATTATTCTCTACCGGATATATATCAATTGCATCCGAACAGGAGCTTACAGAAAGAGTTACTACAAGTGTAACTACAAAATATATAATCTTTTTCATTGCTCTATTTTTTAGAAAGTAATGTTAACACCAAATGAATATGTTCTTGATTGAGGGTATGCTCCCCAGTCTGATGAAGCATTATCCTGTGTTGCTGCTTCAGGAGAGAATCCTGCATCATAATTATCCCACATGTACACATTATCGCAGGATGTATAAATACGTGCTTTGCTTATGAATTTATTAGCCTTAAATGGTAATGTATAACCTAATGTAATATTCTTAATACGAATATAACCTGCATCATATAACCAGTTAGTATCATATTGGTTCCCTGTTACAGTTGAGAAGAATCCTGGAGTTTTTCCATCTCCTGGTTCATTTTCTGACCAATATGCATCATATAACCAACGTTTCAAATAATTATAAGTCGGAGCATTTGTTGCACGGTTCCATCCACGTGATCCGATTGAGAGCAACTTACCGCCAGCTCTTCCTTGCATTAAAATAGATGCATCAAAGTTTTTATATTTAAATGTATTAGTGAAGCCCCATTCGAAATTAGGTTCATAGTTTCCTGCAATATCATAATCAGCAGAAGTAATTTTACCATCTTTGTCTACATCAACCCATTTAGTATCTCCTGCTTTTTGTCCTGAATAAATAGCAATTCCAGTTTTCGGAGTTACACCATCTGCTTCAAAATCACTAGTACGAAGAGTACGGTCAACCTTCAGTAACATGTAAGAGTTTATAGCATGTCCTACTCTTTGAATAATTGTATTACCTTGTCCAGAACGTATATCTGAATTATCAGTTCCAAGGCTTGTTATTTCGTTTCTATTAAAGTATAAATTAAATGAGCTGTTCCATTTAAAATTCTTATTAACAACATTCGCTGTATTCAATTGAAACTCTAAACCCCAGTTGTCTACATTACCAACATTATCCATCATGTTTGTAAAACCTGTAATTAATGAGACCGGAGCTTTCAACAGCAAATTCTTAGTTCGCTTTTTATAATAATCTGCTGACAGATAAATTCTGTCTTTCAATATACCAAAATCAATACCGGCATTGAATGAAGTTGTTGTTTCCCATCCAAGCAATGAATTTGCAATATTACCTACAACATATCCATAAGTCAACCCCTGAGTTGTTCCGGTAGCATAATTCAATGCACTCATATTTGAAAGAAACTGTGCTGAACCAATACGGTCATTACCGGCTTGCCCCAAGCTCAAACGCAATTTAGCTGTTCCTATCCATTCTAGACTACGAACAAAAGGTTCTTCATTTATCTTCCATGCACCAGAGACAGAAGGAAAGAATCCCCAACGATTTTCTGAACCAAATTTAGAAGATCCATCACGACGAAGAGAAACAGTCATCAAGTAACGATCCATCAAAGCATATTGCGCACGCCCAAAGAATGAAAGAATTGCATTATTGTTATAATCAATCTCATTCTTGTTCGTTGTTGAACCTGTATCTTTTATAAACACCCAAGTCTTATCATTTGGAAAATTTGATTGACTCTGGTTAGATGTTGTTTCGCTATAACTTTCCTGCGAAGCACCAATCATAGCATCAATACTATGAATACCCAACGTTTTATTATAAGTCAATAAACCTTGAAACAATAAATTATTTGCTTGCAGAGTGGTATAACTTGAAGTAGAATATTCTCCCGGATGTGTTGCTACATCCCATTTTCCATTTATCCACGTAGGTGTATAAATTCTTTCTGAGTTTGAACGATAATTCCATGCAGCCATACCAACAAGGTTTAATCCTTTGGCTAAATTAATAGTAGTATTCAAGGATGTATTTACACGAACGTCTGGTTCTTGTCTTTCAGGACCGGTTGCTTGAATATAAGGACTTACATTATTAGGACCAGGACCCCATGTACCATAAAACTTGTAAGGGTCAGCACCAGCATTACGCCCTGATCCTGCAAGAACCCAACCAGGAAAACTCAATGCACGTGCTACAGCATTATCCTTACCATCTACATTTGCACCTTTTTGTCTTCCATAAGAAGGAGCTACACTAATACCAACCTTAATACGATCTGTCATTTGTGCTTCAACATTTGCACGAACATTATAACGTTCATATGAAGAGCCATAAACAATACCTTTTTGTTGGAAAACGCCACCTGAAACTGAATAGTTTATTTTTTCTGTTGCACCCGATGCATTTAATTGAATATCATAAGTAGGAGCTGTTCTAAACAATGCATCCTGCCAATCAATAGCCTCTATTTGATCAGTCCCCCAATATGGATCATAAATCCCATAAGTATTACGCACACCGCCTAATAAATCTCTAGTATTATAAACTTTCCCTGTTGCATTTTGAGCATATAAAACTCTGTCTGCCTGACTTACAGTTGCACTTTGACCAGAAGTATTAACCCATTGACGATCGTACCATTTTTTATTAAAAGAAATCCACTCATCAGAGTTCATTACGTCTACTTTACGTTCTACGTTTGAATATGCAGCATAAGCATTTAAAGAAATAACCGGTTTGCCTGTTTTTCCTTTTTTAGTTGTTACCAATACAACTCCATTTGAACCACGAGAACCATAAATAGCAGCAGATGCTGCATCTTTCAATACATCAATAGATTGAATATCACTAGGATTCACACCTGAAAGATTATCAATAGGAACACCATCAACTACATATAAAGGAGTGCTTTCACCATTAATTGACGCTATACCACGAACATTAATAGTAATGTCGCTACCAGGAGCTCCAGACGTATTTCTAACAGATACACCTGCCATTTGTCCTTGTAATGCTTGCTCAACACGGGTTACCGGACGGTCTTCTATTGATTCTGAAGTAACTTTAGAAATAGAGCCAACCACATTTGCTTTTTTTACTGTACCATAACCAACAACAACAACTTCATCTAAGACTTGAGAATTTTCCTGCAATATAACTTTTATACTGCTTTTATTTCCTACAGAAACGCTTTGAGAAACATAGCCAATATAACTAACCTGTAAGATTGCGTTGTTAGCTACATTCTTAAGAGAGAAATTTCCATCAATATCAGAGATAGTACCATTTGAAGAACCTTTTACTAATACACTGGCACCAATAATCGACTCGCCTTTTGCATCAACTACAGAACCTGTGATAGTTTTGTTCTGTGCAAATACAAATGAAGCTACTGCAGAGAATAAGACAACCAAGAGAAGCCTAGGAAATAGGCCCCAAATACCCAGCCGTTTAATTTGCTTTTTGTTTTTCATAAATATAAGTTTAACTAGTTTTTAAATAAAGTTCACTATTATTGTGTGAAGCGATCTCTCTAAATGTGAAATCATGGAGCAAACGTAGACTAAATATCGATTAATGACAATAGATAATCGTACATTTGCATGTATTTTTATAATCTAACAGGACTTACACTATTTTACATGCTTATATAAGCCATTTAATTTCAAGTCTTTAATGCCTTCTGCAACAAATTTTGCTATTTGAGTGGCACCTGCTTCCAATGAATGTGTATCATCTTTGCTTCCTTGAGGTTTCGAAGGATCAACTCCCGGTTCCAACCACATATATAAAGACTTAGATCTTTCATCTCCCATCTTTAATATAAGGTCTCTAGTCTTCAAATTAATATCAATCATTGGAACATTATATTCCTTTGCTACTTCACGGGTTATTCCAGGATACAATTTCAGTCGGTCATCAACCAATGCTCCGTCTTTAAACGTTCTCATCACAACAGGGGTCAATAAAACAGGATTTGCTTTTTTCTGGCGAACATCATTGATGAACTTTATCAGATTATTCCGGAAGTCTGTCGGAGAAGCATGACGTTCGGGTTTATCTGAAGTATCATTGTGTCCGAACTGAATAATTACCCAATCTCCTTTTCTTATATTAGAAACAATTTCGGTCCATCGTCCTTCATCCTGAAAAGATTTGGTACTTCTTCCTGCCTTGGCTTTATTTATAACTTCCACCTTATCGTCCAGAAAAGAGGATAACATCTGCCCCCACCCTCGTTGCAGAGTTTTAGTCGTATCATAGGTCTGAGCCGTTGAATCGCCTGCAATATAAATGCGCACCTTATCAGGAGCACTTTGAAAACTGAATAAAACAGGAAGTAAAATTAGAACTAAGATTTTTTTCATATTCACATGCCTTATATATTATAATACTTATTAGCATCACAAAGGTAAGTTAGCATAGCAAAAACAACAATGGATTTTTGTTCAGATGAATTATAATAAATGAAAACGTATAATATTCCATTTATTAATTTAACTTTTTAACCGATCTTTGTTTCCATTCAACAGAACAGATGTTGTTTATTAGTAGCTGTAATACATTAAATACATATATATGAAGAAAAAGACATTCATTCCATTTTTACTAATTGTTTTTACCTTCGTTCATACATCGGCACAAATACTTCCTGATCGAAATGAAATATTAAAAACGACTACTCTGGTTAATGATTATTTCATGAAAAAGTATGCCGATTACAGTACTCCTTCATTTGTTGGAAGAGAAAGGCCAAGTAATATATGGACACGCGGAGTATATTATGAAGGATTAATGGAATTGCATACTATTTATCCACGGGAAGATTATTATAACTATGCGAATAACTGGGCTAATTATCATAAATGGGGATTGCGAAACGGGAATACAACACGAAATGCAGATGATCAGTGTTGCGGACAAACTTACATTGATCTCTACCGGATTAGTCCGTCTCCTGAAAAGCTAAAAAACATCAGGCTCTCTATTGATATGGTTGTAAATACGCCTCAGAATGATGACTGGTCGTGGATTGATGCTATACAAATGGGTATGCCGGTATTTGCTAAATTAGGGAAAACATTCAATGAGCCAAAGTATTTTGATAAGATGTGGGAAATGTATTCATTCTCACGCAACAAACATGGTGGAAATGGATTGTATAACCCTAAAGACGCTTTGTGGTGGAGAGACAAGGATTTTGTTCCTCCTTACAAAGAACCAAACGGAGAGGATTGTTATTGGTCAAGAGGTAATGGATGGGTATACGCCGCATTAGTTCGTGTTCTCAATGAGATTCCTGCCAATGAAAAACATCGTAAGGATTATCTGAATGATTTTACTGCAATGAGCAAGGCCTTAAAGAATTGTCAGCGTGAAGATGGATTCTGGAATGCAAGTTTACACGATGCCAGTAATTTTGGAGGAAAAGAAACATCAGGTACTGCATTATTTGTATATGGAATGGCCTGGGGCATATCAAACGGTTATCTGGATAAAAAAGAATATCTTCCGGTTGTAACAAAAGCATGGAACGCCATGGTTAAAGACGCTGTACATCCTGATGGTTTGCTTGGGTACGTTCAAGGAACAGGGAAAGAGCCTAAAGACGGACAACCCACTACTTATGATAGTGTACCCGACTTTGAGGATTATGGTGTGGGATGTTTCCTTTTAGCTGGATCGGAAGTTTACAGATTAAAATAGTTTCATAGGTAGGATAAGGTATAGATTAATTAGGTATAACTGATTAATAGACAAATTGACAAGGAGGAAAGATCGAGAGATTATTCCTCCTTTTTTTGCATCATTATATGTTAATGCGCGAGCGGAACTTATCCTTATACGCTGAAATCACCCGCCTATAAATAAAAATATATAACCGGAGATTAAGTAAAACAACCTTTAGTTTTTTCAATTATTAAGCACTATTTTCAAAAGAGATAAGCTGTAATGAAAATACTCCGCCACATTGTTAACGAATACAAAAACATATTAGATATAAACGTTTTTAGGAACCAATATCTGCCTGTGGGCATAGTTTATAGTAAATTAAAATGCTGACAATGAACAACAAAACACTTTTTAACTCTGTTTTTCTTTAAAAACAAACAATATCCCGGGTTGTTTTCTGTCCTACTATTTTATTTTCAGAAATAAACATCTGATAATGAGGCGCGGGCAATTATATCTCACCCCCTTAGAAAACAAAAAAATGGCATAGTTGCCCGCGCACTAAAAAAGGGGAATCATCACGCTAGTGAATCATCCTAAATACCAAAACTCCGGCTGTAGGTATCTTCGTTTCTCCTATAAGTACCTTGCTTCCCTTTGGTAATTGGAATTCATAAGGTTTATCGGAATAATTAAGAACGATACCAAAACCATTTCTATATTCCATTGTCACTCCATAAGGTAGGTCCATAACCGGAATATTAAGGGTAGCATACAGTTTTGTCAGAACTTCCTTTTCTAATGTTCCGTCTTTTGAATCAACACCCACATAGGTTACTGTTCCTTTTCCCAGATGACGCATTGTTACAGCAGGCTTACCTTCATAGAATTCATTGGTATAAGTAGCCCATGTTTCAGAATCTTTTCCCGGAATCAATATTTCTCCCCAGGTATTCCAATTGTGTTTTTTACCATCCATCATAACGATTCCCGGATCTTCGGGTAATAACAGATCGTAGAAATCCATCTTATTCCCTGTCAGATTATCAATTTTGGAACCAAATGGAGCTTCAAATAATCTGCCACTACGATCTTTATGTCCGGTACGGCAGGTAAGAATCAAATTACCGCCATTCTTTACGTATTCAGTCCAACGGGCAATCAAGGCTTCGTCTACCAACTGATAGGCAGGTGCAATCATAACAGGATATACACTAAAGTCTTTATCCTCGGTTATAAAGTCTACTGGAGCTCCAAATGCTTTTAACTGGCGATAGTATTTATCGACATGAGCCATTGTGTTCCATGTTTCATTCTGTTTCTGACGTTCAATGCTCCATGAATTCTCATGATTAAAGAGAATGGCAGTTTTACGTGCCAGATATTCTTTTGGTTTATCTTCACGAAAAGATGCATCCTTACGCAATTGCTTTACTTCCTGCATAAACTGCTGATATTCTTTTCCACCCGGAGTTACAGTTACCCCATCGGAACCTACAATTCCGTAATGATATTGTTCTGTACCATATAAAGGCTGACGGTAACGATAGGTGCAAGCAAAATCACTTCCTCCGGCAAATACGCTCCATAGCCATAACCTTACCGCACCCGGAAGTGGTTGAGGGTTAATGCTTCCCCAGTTTACCTGTCCGGGCTGAAGTTCCATCACACCGTAAGTTCCTTTTACAGGACGAAAGAAATCATTGGCAAAGGCAATTCGTAACGGATCGCCAATGCGATATCCTCTTCTGCCAATGCCTTCTTTTCCTCCATAAACCATGTAACGGGTATAAGACAAGAAATCAAGATCCTTGCTTCCGCCAATGTGTCCTTCTTCATAATTAGGGATATAGTTAGTGGTTACCCATTGATTCTTTGCATATTTCTTTATCAGCAGACACTGATCGTTCAGGAATGAGGTTGTTTGCCCGGCGGCAAAACGACGATAGTCAAGTATCTGATGATGATTCATAAACATCTGGCGCATTTTAGGAAGTGTTATCTCATCAAAAGAGCTGTACTTCTCGCTCCAGAAAGCTGTTCCCCATGCATCATTCAGTGACTGAATGTCATTACTGTATTTCTTTCTCAGGAAATCGCGGAATGCCAGTTCTGCCTTTGGATTATAGTCGAACTGAACTGCCGGTTCATTATCTAACTGCCAGCCAATAATACGCGGATCGTTTCCGTAATGCTGAGCCAGCTTTTCAATCATTTTAAAAGAAAGTTCTCTGTAAAGTGGTGATGCAAACGATGCATGCTGACGGGCACCATGATCCAACACCGTTCCATCTTCCTGCTTTAGTAGAATTTCAGGATATTTTCGACTCAGCCACACTGGTGGAGTAGCGGTTGAGGTGCACATTATTACTTTCAATTTATACTTGGCAGCCAAAGCTACTGCTCTGTCAAGCCAGGCAAAATCATATTTTCCTTCCTGGGGTTCCAACTGCGCCCAGGCAAACTCGGCAAAGTGGGTAAACTCAAAGCCCAGATCGTGCATTTGTTTAAAATCTCTTTCCCACTGATTTTCGTTCCAATGTTCAGGATAATAATAAACTCCTGTCTGAGTGAGGTCTTTGTCCACAAACCATGACTTCTTATTCTGTGAGTATGAACAAAAAATGCTCGCACAGAAACAAAATGAGAGCAAAAAGAATCTTTTCATAGTATTATTATTAATGTCAATTTTCTTTCAATAGCTTTTTCAGAACCGATTTCTTAACAGGAAATGCAGTTCCGTGACGTGTTCCGTCTGGGAAAGATATCTCTGATGATACATCTTCCCAATGAATGCGGTCTTTTGAACGGACTGCTCCATATTTATGATTGCGGTATTTGTCGAAGTACACGTATAGAGAATCACCAACAACCAGAGGCGAGGGTCCTTCCGCCCAATAATCTCCTGTAATAGGTTCCGACACCTGAACAGGGAATCCATCTTCTATATTTTTAATCTTAGTAATGCGAAGATTCTTTTCCGGAGGATTTGAGTTCTCATTCTTCACTACCATAATCAGTTCGCCATTCTTATCTTTAACAATAGCTGCATCAATGACACTAAAATCAGGGTCAAAGAACATCTTTGTCTCTGAGAAGGTTTCAAAATCCTTGGTTGTAACATAGTAAATGCGATGATTTAACCCTTTCTCACTTTCACTTACCGACACTTCCTTATGTCGTCCCGGAATAGTTGTTGCCCAAAAGATATAATAGGATTTCGAAGGTTTATCGTAAAATAATTCAGGAGCCCAGCAATTATGGGCTGTAGGCTCGTGCATCATAACCGGAATAGCTTTCTGTTCAGACCAATTTATCAAATCTTTAGAGGAAGCATACCCTATAATCCGGTCTGTCCAGCTGGAAGTCCATACCATGTGAAAAGTTCCATCCGGTGCCTTGCAAATACTGGGATCTCTCATTAGTTTATCTTTTCCAACAGTTGGAGATAAAAATGATTTCCCGTTTTTCAAGGCTTCCCATGTTAATCCATCGTTACTATAAGCCAGATGAAGACCATCCTCACTATTTCCTGTGAAGTAAGAGAATAAATATGTTTTTCCCTTTGCGCTGAGGAATGATACCACAAAGAAAAGGAGAAAGGAAAAAATGAATATTCTTTTCATAAACAATAAAATTAGATGTAAGACTTCTTAAGTGTACAAATATACACTTATTAATATAATGGTTAAAAGAGAAGGGTGTAAATTCTCATAGACAGATGGATAAAACAAATGTATTATTGTACAAATAGCCACTAATAAAGGGCTTTTTATACGAAATTCTATGCTTATGTACGACTTTCTATTTAAGAAATAAAAGAAAGGCTGTATCTTAGCGACATAAATTCATTAGTAAACATTATGAAAAGAATTATTTCATCAATCATTTTATCCTTATTATTCGTCCATGTTATATGTGCTCAGAATAGCATTGATCTTTCCGGGAAATGGAATTTTCAGATAGACAGGCAAGATGCCGGAGTCGTTGAACAATGGTTCAGGAATCGTTTAAAAGAAGAAATCAATCTTCCGGGATCAATGCCTGAAAAATTAAAAGGTGATGATATTAGTGTCCGCACTAAATGGACTGGGAGTCTTTACGACAGTTCATATTATTATAACCCTTACATGGCTAAATATAGAATTGATGGAAAGGTTAAACTGCCCTTCTTCCTCACTCCCGACAAACATTATGTGGGTGTGGCATGGTATCAAAAGGAAGTGTCCATCCCTTCTTCCTGGAAAGGGGAACGAATTGTTCTTTCACTGGAACGTCCTCATATAGAAACAACCGTTTGGGTTAATGATAAAAAAGTAGGAATGCAAAACAGTCTTTGTGTTCCTCATGAATATGATCTTACCAGTTATATTCGTCCTGGTAAATGCAAAATATCCATCCGTGTGGATAATCGTCTGAAAGAAATCAATGTTGGACCCGATTCACATAGTGTAACAGACCAGACACAAGGTAACTGGAACGGAATTGTTGGAAAGATGACTCTGACTGCAGGTTCTACCATTCATTTTGATGACATACAAGTATTCCCCGACCTGGCTAATAAGAAAGCGTTGGTTAAAATACTACTTAAATCGGATAAGCTTCGGAATGTATCGGCAAAAGTAATACTTTCTGCTCAAAGCTTCAATTCTGAAAGGACACATACTGCCCTACCCGTTTCTAAAAACATTCTGATTAAAGGCGACAGTCTTTCTCTGGAAATGGATCTTCCAATGGGAGATGGTATGCTGACGTGGGATGAGTTTGATCCTGCTTTATATAAACTAAAAGCAAAGATTGTATACGGAAACAAGAGCGAAGAAAAAGAGGTTCAGTTCGGTATGCGCGACTTTACAATAAAAGGAAAATGGTTTTATGTGAATGGAAATAAAACCGTACTTCGCGGAACAGTTGAGAACTGCGACTTCCCTTTAACCGGATATGCACCTATGCAGATTGAAGATTGGGAAAGGGTTTTCCGTATTTGCAAAAACTATGGATTAAATCACATGCGTTTCCATTCTTTTTGTCCGCCGACAGCTGCTTTTGAAGCGGCAGACCTGGTTGGTTTTTATCTTCAGCCCGAAGGACCAAGCTGGCCAAATCACGGACCTAAACTCGGAATGGGACAACCTATTGATAAATATCTAATGGATGAAACAATCCGCATATCTAAAGAATATGGCAATTACGCATCTTTCTGCATGCTTGCCTGCGGCAATGAACCTTCAGGACGCTGGGTGGCATGGGTTAGTAAATTTGTAGATTACTGGAAGGCAAAAGATTCACGCAGAGTATACACCGGAGCATCTGTAGGTGGTAGCTGGCAATGGCAACCCAAAAGTCAATATCACGTGAAAGCCGGAGCACGCGGACTGGATTGGGCAAACTCCATGCCGGAATCAATGTCCGATTATCATGCAAAGATTGATACGGTATCCCAACCTTATGTTTCTCACGAAACCGGACAATGGTGCGCGTTCCCTGATTTTAACGAGATTAGAAAATATACAGGAGTCAACAAAGCAAGGAACTTTGAGATATTCAAAGATTTACTGGAAGCGGGCAACATGGGAAATATGGGACACAATTTTATGATGGCTTCGGGAAAGCTTCAGGCTTTGTGTTATAAAAATGAGATAGAAAAGACATTACGCACGCCCGATTATGCTGGATTCCAGTTATTAAGTCTGAATGATTATTCCGGTCAGGGAACGGCCCTGGTTGGTTTGCTTAATGTGTTCTGGGAAGAAAAGGGATATATCAACGCGCCGGAATTCCGCCGTTTCTGCAGTCCAACGGTTCCTCTTGCACGAATACAGAAGTTCGTTTATAAGAACAATGAAACCTTTCAGGCCGATATTGAAATAGCCCATTTTGGCAAGAGTGCATTAAAGAATGCAAAAACCACTTATAAGATAACGGATGAGTATGGCAAAGTATTCTCAAAAGGCATAGTTAGCACCAAAGATATTCCAGTAGGAAACTGTTTTAACCTGGGTTCTGTGAAGTTTGCGCTTGGCTCTATTGAGAAGGCTCAGAAGCTTAATCTGGAAATTGCAGTTGAAGATACCGAGGCCGTAAATGACTGGGACTTCTGGGTATATCCTGCAACCGTTACTATTGATAAGGGAACTGTTTATGTAACCGATTCAGTAGACGAAAAAGCAACCGAAATATTAAAGAGCGGAGGAAACGTGTTGCTTACAGCTGCCGGAAAAATCACTTACGGAAAAGAGGTGGCACAGTATTTCACTCCCGTTTTCTGGAATACTTCATGGTTTAAAATGCGTCCTCCACACACAACCGGAATCTTTGTGAACAACTACCACCCACTTTTCAAGAATTTCCCTACAGATTATCATAGCGACTTGCAATGGTGGGAATTGCTTAATAAAACTCAGGTAATGCAGTTCACTGATTTTCCTGCCGATTTTCAACCATTGGTACAAAGCATTGACACCTGGTTTATCAGCCGTAAAATAGGAATGCTTTTTGAAGCAAAGGTTTTAAACGGTAAACTGATGATGACAAGTATGGATATAAAATCTGATCCGGATAACAGGGTTGTTGCCCGTCAGATGTATAAAGCAATTTTAGACTATATGAATTCCGATGGTTTCCGTCCGCAAACAACCATTCCACTCGAATCGATAAAAGATTTGTTTACGAAAAAAGCAAAGAAGGTTGATTCATATACAAAAGATTCACCCGATGAATTAAAACCGGTAAAAGGAGATAAAGGAATTTAAAGATAAAAGAAAAGATATATGAATTTTAAATTATTAGCCATCGCCTTATTAATTAGTTCCTTTTGTACGGCACAAAAGGAACAATTTAAGTTCGACTTCACATTAGGAAAAGCTAAAAAGGGATATACAAAAATAGATCCTGTAAACAGATATACGGCCGAAAAAGGTTATGGATATGATCTTCAGCCCACTTCAATGGGAGAAAACAAGCCTTTTTATTTCTCGGTTCAGGTTCCTGATGGAAACTATAAAGTTACAGTAAGACTTGGTTCAAAAAACAAAGCCGGAATAACAACTGTGAGAGGTGAGTCACGTCGCCTATTTATTGAGAACCTTCCTACTAAACAAGGACAAATTGTTGAGGAAACATTTATTATTAATAAGCGCAATACTCAAATCAGTGAGAACGAATATGTAAAAATCAAACCACGGGAAAAGAAAAAGCTCAATTGGGATAATAAACTGACTTTGGAATTTAATGGAAACGCTCCTCTTTTAGAAACGCTGACCATTGAAAAAGTGAATAACATTCCAACCATCTTTCTATGTGGAAACTCTACCGTGGTAGATCAGGATAATGAACCGTGGGCAAGCTGGGGACAAATGATTCCACGGTTCTTTGACAAGAATGTTTGTTTCGCCAACTATGCAGAATCAGGAGAATCTGCCAATACTTTCATCTCTGCGGGAAGACTTAAAAAGGCACTTACTCAGATGAAAGCAGGCGATTATATCTTTATGGAATTTGGTCACAATGATCAGAAACAAAAAGGTCCGGACAAAGGTCCTTACCTTTCATTCACGACCAGCCTACGCACCTTTATTTCCGAAGCCAAAGCACGTGGAGCGCATCCTGTTTTGGTAACTCCTACCCAACGAAGAAGTTTTAATGAAGAGGGCAAAATTATGGATACTCACGGAGAATTTCCAAATGCAATGAAGAAACTGGCTCGTGAAGAGAATGTTCCATTAATTGATCTCAACGCCATGACACGAACACTCTATGAGGCATGGGGAGTAGAACTATCAACAAAAGCATTTGTACATTATCCTGCCAACACTTACCCTGGGCAGACACAGGCTCTGGCAGACAATACCCATTTCAATCCTTATGGAGCATACGAAATATCTAAATGCATCATTGAAGGAATGAAAGCCAATAAGTTGGATCTCGTTAAGTATTTAAGAAAAGATTATAAACCTTTCAACCCTAAGAAGCCAGATGCAATTGATTCTTTTCATTGGAATCAAAGCCCTTTCACTGAAGTTGAAAAGCCTGATGGTAATTAAAATCAAGTAAAATAAGTATGAAAAAAAGTTTTTTAGTTTCTCTGTTTGCCGTTTTAGTTACCGGATGTTGGGCTCAGGAAAAAACAATCCCCTCTTTTAACTGGATCGGGGAGAATGGAAAGCACAACCTTTCCTGGGCATCGGAAGTAGGAGCAAAAACCTACCCCGGCAATAAAGCCTTTCATGTGAAAGATTATAATGCGGTAAACGATGGAAAAACAATATGCACCAGGCAAATACAGAATGCAATAGATGCATGTAGCTCCACCGGAGGAGGAACTGTAACTTTTGAACCAGGAAACTACCTTACAGGTGCTTTGTTTGTTAAAAAGGGAGTGAACTTGTGCATAGGCAAAGATGTAACTTTAATGGCAAGTACAGATATCAATGATTATCCTGAATTCAAATCACGGATTGCCGGCATTGAAATGGAATGGCCTGCAGCGGTCATTAATGTTATTGACCAAAAGAATGCAGCCATTTCGGGAGAAGGAACACTCGACTGTCAAGGGAAAGTCTTTTGGGATAAGTACTGGAACATGCGAAAAGAATACGAGAAAGAAGGACTGCGCTGGATTGTAGATTACGACTGCAAACGGGTAAGGGGTATCTTAATATCAAACAGCTCGAATATTTCTCTTCAGGGCATTCGCGTTATGCGAACAGGCTTCTGGGCTGTTCAGATTTTGTATTCCTCATACTGCACCGTCAATGGAATAAACATCAATAACAATGTGGGTGGTCACGGCCCAAGTACGGACGGCATTGATATTGATTCTTCCACGAAGATTCTGATAGAAAACTGCGATATTGATTGCAATGATGATAATATCTGCATTAAATCGGGAAGAGATGCCGACGGACTTCGGGTTAACCGTCCCACGGAATATGTGGTAATCCGCAATTGTATTGCCCGGAAGGGAGCAGGATTAATCACCTGTGGTAGTGAAACGTCGGGTTCTATTCGCAATATTCTGGCATATAACATGAAGGCTTATGGAACTTCTTCCGCCCTTCGAATTAAATCGGCCATGAATAGAGGCGGTACAGTGGAAAATATCTATATGGACAACGTGAAAGCCGATAGTGTAGGTAGTGTTTTAGCTGCCGATTTAAACTGGAATCCCAGCTATAGCTACTCTGTTTTGCCCGATAAATATGTTGGAAAAGAGATTCCGGAACATTGGAAGATTATGCTAACTCCGGTAGTTCCTGCAGAAAAAGGCTATCCGCATTTCAAAAATGTTTATCTTTCGAATGTAAAAGCTAAGAATGCCAAACAGTTTATTTCTGCATCCGGTTGGAGCAAGAAATTAAAATTGGAAAGCTTTTATCTGTATAACATCAAGGCTGATGTTGCCGAAGCTGGAAAAGTAACTTTCACTGATCATTTCAGCCTGCGTAAAATACGTTTGAATGTTGCTGATAAGAGTAAAATAGAGCTTAAAGAAAACACAAATCTTAAGACTGATATCCGCTATGAATAAATTAAGGAAAATCATTTTTGCTATGTTATTTATCTTTGCTGGCATTCATTCCTATGCGGGCGAAGATGGAAAGTTCTCTATTGTGTTAAGCGGTACACAAGCTGAGCCCAAAGTACTGGCATGTAAAACACCGGAGTTTTCTTTTCACTTTCCTCAAATGGCCGGAAACTTTAAACTGGGAATCATCTCTGGTGAGAAAAGTCTTTGGTGTAGTGAGTTGAAGAGTGTAAAACTTAATAAGAAAGATGGAAAGCTGACGTATACTCTGGAGGATAATTTGCTGAAGGGAGGAAAAGTAATTGTCCGGGTTGCAAAATTAACTGATAGCAATGGATTCGTTATGGAAGTTGAAGAATTAAACTTACCTGCCGGGATTGAGCTATTCTGGAGCTTCGGAGGAAGTTATGCAAAAGTACTTCCCAATAAAGCAGATAGCAGCCTTAAACCTGAATATTGCAAAGACAATGTATTCAGTGTGGAAGGTAGCGCATTCACCGTTTATTATGGCGAAAGTCTGGACCTGAAAGTAGTTCAGGCAGTTGTTCCTGAAGAATCTGATATCAGATTATCTGATGCACATAAGCAAACAAGCCCATTAATCTTTCACCAATCAGGAAAAAAAACAGATGCTCCCGCTCTTACCGGAACCAGTAAGTTAATCAATGGTAAACTCTACTTCTGCTTTTATACACAAAATGCAAAGGCTGATTATAACAGTTTTATGATACCGGAACTTTTTAAAAAGGAATTTTAATCTATGAGACATACAAAAACATATATCCTATTCATGCTCTTTGTAGTTACAAGTATTTTTCAGCTTCAGGCAAAGACATACAACGTGAGAGATTTCGGAGCTAAAGGCGACGGTAAAACGATAGACTCTCCTTCCATTAACCAGGCTATCCTTAGTGCATCCAATGACGGAGGAGGAACGGTTTATGTTCCTTCCGGAGAATATGCCTGCTACTCCATTCGTCTGAAAAGCCATATTACTC
Source organism: Bacteroidaceae bacterium (assembly GCA_963667395.2). Classification (GTDB taxonomy): domain Bacteria; phylum Bacteroidota; class Bacteroidia; order Bacteroidales; family Bacteroidaceae; genus Bacteroides. The sequence continues at coordinate 436,856 of CAXXJL010000001.1, read as the reverse complement.
TTTATCTGGAATCGGGCGCTCGTATTATTGCAGCCTTTCCTACAAAAGATCAGGGATATGATGTTGCTGAGGCAAACGAATTTAACCGTTATCAGGACTTTGGCCACAGTCACTGGCAGAACTCTCTTATCTGGGGCATCGGACTGGAAGACATAACTATTTGCGGTCCCGGACAAATTTACGGAAAAGGACTATCCCGCGAGGAAAGTCGCCTGACTGGAGCAGGAAACAAAGCCATCAGTCTGAAGCTCTGCAAGAATGTGATTCTGAAAGATTTCTCCATGCTACGTTGCGGACACTTTGCTTTGCTTGCAACAGGTGTGGATAATTTGAGTGTGCTAAACCTGAAAGTGGACACAAACCGTGACGGATTTGATATTGACTGTTGCAAGAATGTACGCATTACAGACTGTAGCGTCAATTCTCCTTGGGACGATGCCATTGTTCTGAAAGCTTCTTATGCTTTAGGATACTTCAGAGATACAGAGAATGTTACTATTACCGGTTGTTTTGTATCCGGTTTTGATCAGGGAACCGCACTGAGTGCCACTTATGAGCGAGACGAACCGCAGGCTCCCGATCATGCTTATGTATGCGGAAGAATAAAACTAGGAACTGAGTCGAGCGGCGGATTTAAGAATATCGCAATAACCAACTGTATCTTTGACCGATGCAGGGGTTTGGCTTTGGAAAGTGTTGACGGTGGACATCTGGAAGATATTGTAGTAAGCAATATCACCATGCGTGACATTGTAAATTCACCTATCTTTCTTCGTCTGGGTGGGCGTATGAGAAGTCCGGAAGGAACACCCGGAGGGAGCATGAAAAGAATACGCATCAGCAATGTAAATGTTTTTAATGCCGATTCTCAATACTCATCCATCATAAGCGGAGTACCGGGAAGCATTATTGAAGATGTCACTTTGAGCGACATACACATTTACTATAAAGGCGGATACAGCAGTGAAGACGGAAAGATTATTCCTCCCGAACAAGTTAAGGTTTACCCGGATCCATTAATGTTTGGAACTATCCCTGCTTCCGGTTTCTATATTCGTCACGCCAAAAACATCACATTCAATAATGTTGATTTCCATTATGAAAAGCCCGACGGACGTCCGCTATTTGTGACTGATGACGCAGAGATGGTAGAATATAGCCAAATCACTGTGAATGGGGTAAAACACTGACCAACAAGCTTCATTTTTCCTTCTATTACTGACTAAATATCGCTGCAAATAAATAAAGTTGTTTATTTAACCGGAATAACTTAGAATTCACTATTTTTGCACTATCGAATCAGATTAATATAAGGAAAAATGAACTACGGATTTGTAAAAGTGGCCGCGGCAGTGCCACGGGTAAAAGTAGCCGATTGCCAGTATAATGCTGAACAAATTGAGGGAATGATACATGAAGCCGAAGAAAAAGGTGTTCAGATTATCGCTTTCCCGGAACTATGTATAACCGGATATACCTGCGCCGATTTATTTGCCCAGGAACTTTTGCTTGAAAAAGCAGAAATGGCGCTAGTGCAAGTAATGAATAATACCCGCCAACTGGATATTATTTGTGTGGTGGGAATGCCGGTAACAACCAATACCATCCTTTTGAATGCCGCGGTTGTGTTTCAAGCAGGAAAAATTCTGGGAGTGGTTCCCAAAACTTACTTACCTAACTATAAGGAATTTTACGAACAGCGCTGGTTTACTTCCGCCAGAGACGTGGTTGACAAAACAGTTCGTCTTTGCGGTCAGCTGGTACCCGTTAGTTCAAGCCTGTTATTCGACACTCCCGATGCTTGTTTTGGTGTAGAGATATGTGAAGACCTCTGGTCTGTTATCCCTCCCAGTTCCAAACTGGCGCTAAAAGGAGCCGAGATACTCATTAACCTTTCTGCCGACAATGAAGGGATAGCCAAGCACAACTATGTTCGCTCGCTTATTTGTCAGCAATCAGCCCGTTGTATAGCCGCATATATATTCTCTTCCTGCGGATTTGGAGAATCAACTACAGATGTTGTCTTTGCAGGCAACGGATTAATTTACGAGAACGGAACTTTAATTGCCGAATCCAAACGCTTCTGTCTGGAAGAACAACTGATTATTACTGAAATAGATGTGGAACGGTTGCGTACAGAAAGACGCATCAATACTACTTTCTCTGCAAATAGCGGCGATTATAAAGACACTGATTGCATACGTGTAACAACAGAGATAACAAACAGTAAGCCTTTGAACCTCACTCGTAAAATAGAAGCTCTTCCTTTTGTACCAACAGGCAAAACACTTAATGAAAGGTGTGAAGAGATATTCGAAATACAGGTTTCAGGGTTGGCAAAACGTATTGTGCATACTCAGTCTAAAACAGCAGTTATAGGTATTTCAGGAGGACTGGACTCTACTCTCGCTCTGCTGGTTTGCGTAAAAACATTCGATAAGCTAGGACTTTCAAGAAAAGGTATTCTGGGTATTACGATGCCTGGTTTTGGAACTACAGACCGCACGTACAATAATGCTATCAGTTTGATGAAGGAGCTTGGAGTCTCTATCCGCGAGATAGATATAAAAGCAGCCTGCATGCAGCATTTTAAAGATATTAATCACGATATAAATGTGCACGACGTTACTTTTGAGAACTCACAGGCAAGAGAAAGAACTCAAATCCTTATGGATATAGCTAATCAGACAGGCGGTATGGTAATTGGAACAGGCGACCTTTCCGAACTGGCATTGGGATGGGCTACTTATAATGGCGACCACATGTCTATGTATGGAGTAAATGTAAGCATACCAAAAACACTGGTTAAATATTTAGTGAACTGGGTTAGCCAGAATGAAGTGGAAGAAGATGCCGCGGTTATCTTGACTGATATAGTGGATACCCCAATCAGTCCCGAACTTATTCCGGCCGACGAGGATGGAAATATCTCGCAAAAGACAGAAGATTTGGTAGGTCCATACGAGCTTCACGACTTCTTCCTCTATTACACAATGCGCTTTGGCTTCCGTCCTGCTAAAATATACTACCTCACAGGCATTGCTTTTGGGGGAAGATATGACAAGGCAACAATTAAGAAATGGCTACACACATTCTTCCGTCGTTTCTTCAACCAGCAATTTAAACGTTCCTGCTTGCCCGACGGTCCAAAGGTAGGAAGCATCTCCATCAGTCCACGAGGCGACTGGCGTATGCCAAGTGATGCAAGCTCAGCATTGTGGTTAAAAGAAATTGAGGAACTATAATTCAACCGTACAGACAAAATTATTGCTTCTCTTCTACCCTGCCCTATATTAGAAATAACAACTGCCTTTATTACGTATTTTCTCCGTAATAAAGGCCGTTATTTGTCTCTTAAATACATCTTTTCATATCTATTTTTCAAGGTTTTAAGTCTCTCATCTTGTTTATAATTACATCCATCGAACAAACACAATAAACTAATTGTTAAATCATTATTAGTCATAACTCACAAAAGTATTTAACACCTTTATAAAACATCAAGTAAAATAAAATCGTGTGTTATTTTTTGTTATTTCATAAAGAAAGCATATCTTTGACGTTATTATTTCTCCAGAGTCACTAAAAGAATGAATTATATACATTTATGTGAATAAATATATTCAGAAGACATGAGAATCTATACAAAAATCTTATTTCTATTAAACATTGCTATTTGGATTGGATCTGGCGCAATATGTTGGGCACTTACAGGAAGTACTCTTGGGTGGGTTGTATTAATAGGATTTATTGTTTTTCTTATTGCCTGGATTATTAGTAGTGAAGCTATAATTGCCCCTATGGACGATATCGAGCATCCTGCATGGAATGTTTTTATTAAAAAAATTAAGTGGGCCTACAACGCTTCATTGATTGGAATGGGATTTTTTATTTTATTATGTGTCGCCTTAGATTTACTTCAAATGAGAGAATTTCTGAACATGAAATCTATCTAAATTTTATTATCCTCCCCTGCTGTCGATAAAAATCTTACCTGAGTTTCCACACTTATTTTCTCCATATGTTTCATATTAATCTTTTAGCCACCTGTTCCACACAGTGAGGCAAAGAATCAAATTAGCTTTTTGTGTTGCTATATTAAGCATCTTTACCATGAAGTATAAGTGGTCACTCATATGTGTGACCATTGTCACTCAGATGAAAACCGATAAGCCTTCAGCCGTGTGCTTATCGTCACACATATGAGTGACCACTTATTTTCGGTGAAAGACACAATTATTATCACTTAAACAAGATACTATGGCAGCAATGTATCACCTCAGAGAGAATCTGAATTCTAAAGAAAACGGCGAAAAACAACCGCTTCACGGCATGATAGATGACAGATAGGAATGATAGATAAGCTGTAAACAAAAAGTATCTATCATTCTCTATTTAGCTATCACTCAAATGGTTGATTGAAATTAATGACGGATGAGACATGATTTTGCTTTTTTTGTGAAGAATCAAATTGTAGAGTTATTTATTACTTGAATATTTATTTGTTAAATATTCATTTTTTATTGGTTTTTTCTTTTTTATGTTATTTCAAGTATCTATATTTGTCGAGCAATATGATAGCAATATATAGCGATATCATATACACAAGAAGATATAACATCTAACATAATAGTTAAATAGAATAATTATAATATCAATTTGACAATAACAACTTAAATTCATAATTATGGAAGCAATTAAATTAAGTAGCCGTACATTAGTAATTAGCATTACTATTTGTTTATTATTTGCAGGTATGCAGGCAGTAAATGCCAGAAACTCCAGAAGCTTTATCTACAACAAGAGCGAAGATAAAGAAGTTGTATTTTTATATGACTCAACTTCATGCGCTCTTACTCCTTATTTGAAATATGATTTTACTTCTAGCGAAAACGGTCAGTCAAAAAACAAAACGGCCTATTATTGGAATGCTTTCACTAAGAAATGGATTCCTTATTATTTGCTTACCACAACTGCTGTAGGAGAAAATCAGATTCACGAATTTGCCCTGTGGAGCAATAAAAAGAAGGATTTTTCTCTTAAAAAGCAAAAAGCTATTTATTTCAAAGAAATGGGAAAAGATGCTCCAGGTTATGTTTCTTTCAGATGGAATGAAAAACAAAACAAATGGGAAGTTAAAGATGCAAACCTATTGGAAAATTACATGGAATTGATGATTAAGAATTATGCTGAATTAGAATAAAAGAATAGCTATTCAAATTTTCTTCTTTATGCCTTTACTGAAAAGGCAAAATTACAACGATACTTAAGAAAAAGTTTTTTGAATAAATAAAGCCGGCTCTCAAAAAGAGCCGGCTTTATTTATGGCAGTTTAGCTGCGAACAAACAAACTGATATTATCAAAGCACTCCCTTGGTAGAAGGCAACTCATAATGATAAATATCCCTTTTCACCGCCATCTTCAAAGCTCTCGCCAATGCTTTAAAGATCCCTTCTATCTTATGATGTTCATTCTGTCCTTCGGCTTTGATATTCAGATTCATTTTGGCTGCATCACTTAAAGATTTAAAGAAGTGAAGAAACATTTCGGTAGGCATCTCTCCTATCTTTTCGCGGTTGAACTCTGCATCCCAAACCAACCAGGGGCGACCTCCGAAATCGAGTGCTACCTGACAAAGACAATCGTCCATTGGTAGACAGTAACCGTATCTTTCAATGCCGCGCTTATTTCCCAATGCTTTATAAATACACTCGCCCAAAGCAATAGCTGTATCTTCAATGGTATGATGTTCGTCTACTTCCAGGTCACCTTTTACCTTGATGGTTAAATCCATGCCCGAATGTTTTCCTATCTGTTCCAGCATGTGATCAAAGAATCCCAGTCCGGTAGAGATATCGCACGCTCCGGTTCCGTCTAAGTTCAGCTTTACAAATATATCTGTTTCCTTAGTGGTTCGCTGTACTTGTGCGGTACGTTCACCTGCAAATAGGAACTCCGTAATGCGGTCCCAGTCGGCAGTAGCAAGTGCACAAACATCTTCCAGTCCTTTCCGTTTCAGTTCATCCGTTGAATCCTGCAAGAAGATAGCCTTGCATCCCAGGTTCTTTGCCAGTTGCACATCAGTGATACGGTCGCCCAGTACAAAACTGTTGGCAAGGTCATAAGCTCCTTCTTCCAGATATTTCCCCATCATCCCGATGCCTGGTTTGCGGTTCGGGCTCTTATCTTCGGGCATACTTGGGTCAATCAGGAAATCATCGAAAGTGATTCCTTCGTTTTCGAAAGTTTTCAGCATTTTATTGTGTGCAGGCCAAAAAGTTTCTTCGGGAAAAGAGTCTGTGCCCAGTCCATCCTGATTGGAAACCATTACAAACTCAAAATCGAGCTTGCTGCGGATAAAACCAAGATTCTTAAATACCTTTGGATAAAACTCCAACTTCTCGAGAGAGTCGAGTTGAAAATCAACGGGTGGTTCAATAACCAGCGTGCCGTCCCTATCTATAAATAATACTTTCTTCATACATTTCATTTATATTGCTTCAAAGCTTCAATCAGCTGATCGTTTTCCTTGCGTGTTCCTACCGTTACCCGCAGACAGTCCTTGCAAAGAGCAATGGAACTACGGTTGCGGACAATAATACCTTTGGCAACCAGATAATTATAGATCGCTTTGGCATCAGTTACTTTCGTGAGGAAAAAATTTGCATCCGAAGGATAATTCTTTTCCACGCAAGGAAGGGCTGCAAAGGCTTGTTCCAGATAAGCACGCTCCTCAATCAGCATCTTTACCCAACGTTCTACCTGAGAATAATTTTTCAACACTTCAATGGCCTGCTTTTGAGTGAGCAGATTTACATTATACGGGTACTTAATCTTGTTGAGAATGCTAATAATATCGGGTGAGGCAAATGCCATTCCCAGACGGATAGCGGCACATCCCCATGCTTTGGAGAATGTTTGAAGAACAATCAGGTTGGGATACTTATCCAGTTCGGAAAGAAAAGAAGGTTTCTCTGAGAAATCATTATAAGCCTCATCCAGAATTACCAGACCTTGAAAATTTGTGATTATTTTCTCAACTTCCGTCCGCAGCAAATCATTCCCGGTAGGATTGTTGGGCGAACAAAGGAAAATGAGCTTGGTGTTTTCATCTGTTACAGCCATAAGCTTATCTGCCGAGAACTGATAATTATCATCCAGCAACACATTGCGATAATCCACATTATTCACATCCGCACAAACCTTATACATGCCGTAAGTAGGATCAATGGCAACCACATTATCCACTGCCGGTTCACAAAAAGCGCGGTATACAAGGTCAATCGCTTCATCGCTGCCATTTCCCAGAAAAATATTCTCTGGTTTTACTTTCTTTATCGGAGCAAGCATTTCTTTCAGATCTCTTTGCAAAGGATCGGGATAACGGTTATGCGGACCATTATACGGATTTTCATTGGCATCGAGAAACACTGAAGCTTCTACGCCCTTATATTCATCACGAGCCGAAGAATAGGGTTTCAAATCCCATATATTCGGACGGGTTAATTCTTTTAGTGCTTTCATGGTTCGTTATTTTAAACTGTTAAGCCTTACTGTCACTGCATTCTTGTGAGCATCCAGTTGCTCGTTAGCCGCCATTATTTCAATGGCCGGACCAATGGTTTGAATGCCCTGGCTGTTAATCTCCTGAAAAGTAATTTTGCGGATAAAGCTGTCCAGGCTCACACCGCTGTAAGCTTTCGCATATCCGTTGGTGGGAAGCGTGTGATTGGTACCCGAAGCATAATCGCCTGCGCTCTCGGGGGTTAAAGAGCCAAGAAATACAGAACCAGCATTGGTGATTCGTTCAGCGACTTCCGCATAACCTTCCGTTTCAATAATCAGATGCTCGGGAGCATACTCATTGGTCATTGCAATAGCCTCATCCATATTATTCACCAGAATCAGCTTGCTATTTTCCAATGATCTGGCAGCAATCTCTTTCCGTGGAAGACGAGCCAGTTGTTGCTCTACCTCTTTAAGAACCTTCTCAATCAGTTCAGCTGATGTAGAAATCAACACAGCCTGACTATCGACTCCGTGCTCTGCCTGCGACAATAAATCGGCAGCTACGAAAACCGGATTAGCTGAAGCATCGGCAAGAACTTCCACTTCAGAAGGACCGGCCGGCATATCAATTGCTACATCACGCAAAGAAACAAGTTGCTTGGCTGCGGTTACGTATTGATTTCCCGGACCAAATATCTTATATACCTTCGGTACTGATTCCGTGCCGTAAGCCATAGCAGCAATTGCCTGTACCCCACCCGCTTTAAATATCTTGCTTACCCCGGCTAGTTGGGCAGCAAACAAGATGGCCGGATGAACCTTTCCTTCCCGGTTGGGAGGTGTGCAAAGCACAATTTCCTTGCATCCGGCAATACGGGCAGGAGTAGCCAGCATCAGCACAGTAGAAAACAGAGGAGCTGTTCCTCCAGGAATATATAATCCCACCTTTTCAATACCTACAGCTTTTTGCCAGCAAACCACTCCCAGACGGGTCTCCACCTTTTTTCCGGTAAAACATTGTGCCTGGTGAAAGGTTTCAATATTTTCTTTGGCTAGTAAAATAGCCGCTTTCAGTTCTTCGCTGATCAAACCTTCGGCTTCTTTCAGTTCTTCCGCTGTAACAGATAAGCTATCCAATTGCACTTTATCAAAAGTAGCTTCAAACTCAAGCACGGCTTTATCGCCCCCGGTCTTCACACGGTTCAGAATACCTTTTACCGTTTCGTTCAAGCTTTCAGTATTGAGCGCGGGGCGTTTCAGAATTTCCTGCCACTCATCATTTTTGGGATAATTGATTACTTTCATAGACGTATTAAAGAATCATCTTTTCAATAGGCAACACTAAAATACCTTCAGCTCCAAGAGCTTTTAGTTTTCCAATAATTTCCCAGAAACGCTTTTCATCCAATACAGCGTGCACAGAGCACCAGTCGTCCTGTGCAAGCGGCATCACTGTGGGGCTTCTCATTCCGGGAAGGACCGCAATAATCTCTTCCAGTTTATCTTTCGGTACATTCATCAGCACATACTTTTTGTCTTCGGCAGTCTTTACGGCATCCATACGGAACAACATCTCTTCGAGGATTTCTCTTTTTTCCGAAGTCAGGTCTTTATAACCAATAAGCAAAGCTTCTGATTTCATGACCACTTCCACTTCCTTCAATCGGTTGCTCACTAAAGTAGAACCTGAACTGACAATATCAAAAATTGCATCAGCCAATCCAATTCCCGGAGCCACTTCCACAGATCCTGAGATCACGTGAATTTCTGTTTTCACTCCGTTAGCTTTCATAAAGTCCTGCAAAATAGCCGGATAAGAAGTAGCAACTTTTTTGCCATTAAACCAGGAAAGTCCCTGATAATCGACATCCTTAGGAATAGCCAAAGAAATACGACACTTGCTGAATCCTAATCGCTTAACAATCTCAGCATCCTCTTTCTTCTCCACAAATTCATTTTCACCCACAATACCCACATCGGCAACTCCCGTAGCTACTGCCTGAGGAATATCGTCATCACGAAGGAACAATACCTCAACAGGAAAATTAGTCGACTGAACAAGAAGAGATCGCTTGTGAGAACTCAGTTTTATATCTGATTCTTCAAAAAGAGCCATTGTTTCTTCAAACAAACGGCCTTTGGATTGTACGGCAATTCTTAGCATAAATTATTTTGTTTTAAATTTGAATCAATAAAGGAATAAAAAAAGGCTCACCATAACGGCAAGCCTTTCTATTTCATATATACATATACTCTATACGCCCACCGATTTATTCGTTAGGAAAATGATGATGATGTATAGTTGTATTAATCATATTGTTTTTTTGATTGATGCGACAAAAGTAAACTAATCTATTTGTATTTCCAAATAATTATCACAAAAAGATATTAATAGCTAACAATTTAGAGGATTTACGTCCTCTTCCTCTACATCACATCCAAGGAACTGCATCTCTTCGCGCACCTTTTTCTGAGAAAAAGTGAAGTAAGTGCAAACCGCCTTTGTGCAAAGTTCGCCGGCTTCATTATACAACCGCCCCTCCACAATGACAATATTACGTTTTATTTCCTGAATACTTGCCCGAAGGGTAAGATGACAGTCGTCTGTACTAACGGACTTCATATACCGGGTTTCCATTTTTGAGGTAACGCCGGTAGTTTGAAGTTTACGAAGAATAGCCCATGCACAGATCTCGTCCAGTAAAACGGCCTGAATGCCACCGTGAAGAGTGTTAACCCATCCCTGGAATTGAGGTTGAGGCTTCCACACGCTGACAACTTCGTCACCGTCTTCATAGAAATCCATCTTTACTCCACTATCGTTATGCTTGGAACAGCCAAAACAGTTGTGCCCTTCTTTATCATTCCACGGATTAATTATCTTCTTCATCTTCTTATCAGTACGTTTTTATTTCTTTTTGTAATTCTGCAAACCTCCCTGCAGAAACTCCACATACTTGTCTATATCTTCGTTGTAAGCATAAGACTTGTTAAGCGGTATTCCTTCATTATCGAGCAACACATAGAACGGTTGCGCATTTGAGCCAAACTTACTTCTTTGCAGATAACTCCATTTATCGCCCACCGTCTTCAGCGTTCTTTCCGTACCATTTTCAGTAACAGTAATTGGTGCAGGAAGAGATTTCTTATCATCTACATACAAAGAAATAAGCACATAATCGTTCTCAATAATATTGCTTACTTTCGGATCAATCCATACTGCAAGCTCCATCTTCCGACAGTTCACACATCCAAAACCGGTAAAGTCTACCATTACAGGCTTACCTTCCCGCTTTGCATATTCCATACCTGCGTCATAATCATCGAACTTGGCACGTACTTCATTTGTATAGAGGTTGAAATCCTGAGTCTTCATGGGAGGAGCAAAAGCACTAACCGATTTTAAAGGAGCACCCCACAACCCGGGAACCATATATACGGCAAATGCGAGAGAAATTAAAGCCATGAAGAAAGCAGGCACGGATACTTTGCCATCTTCATCATCATGCGGAAAACGGATTTTGCCTAATAAATAAAGACCAAGCAATGCAAAAATCACAATCCACAAAGCAAGGAATGTTTCACGATCCAATAATCTCCAGCCATAAGCCAAATCGGCCACGGAAAAGAATTTCAGAGCAAAAGCCAGTTCAAGAAATCCTAATACCACTTTAACCTGATTCATCCAACCACCCGAACGAGGCATTGACTTCAGCCAGGAAGGAAACAGTGCAAAGAGGGTGAAAGGAAGTGCTAAAGCAATTGCAAAACCAAGCATTCCAATGGCAGGAGCAATAATACCTCCGGTAGTAGAAACCTGCACCAGCAAGAATCCAATAATGGGACCTGTGCACGAGAATGAAACAAGTGTCAATGTAAATGCCATCAGAAAAATGCTAAGCAATCCGCCGGTCTTCTCGGCCTTACTATCTACTTTCGTACTCCAGGAAGAAGGCAGCGTAATCTCAAATGCTCCAAAGAATGAAGCGGCGAAGATTACCAGCATCAGGAAAAACAGGATATTGAATACAGCGTTTGTGGACAAGGCATTGAGCGCACTTGCTCCAAAAATGAGCGTTACGGCAAGCCCCAAAGCTACATAAATTACAATGATGGAAGCACCATACAAAAAGGCATCCCGGATTCCTTTCTTCTTATTCTGAGAACGTTTCAGGAAGAAACTTACCGTCATTGGAATAATAGGCCATACACATGGAGTGAAGAGCGCCAGTAAACCACCCAAAAAACCTGTAATAAATATATATAACCAGGAATAGTTCTTGTGATCTACTGTGCCACCAAAGCTATTCAGTTCGTTTATAACCGGTTTCCAGAAGTTCGTTATTGTTGCGGAATCGGTTACAGCAACAGTATCTTTTGCAGCAACAGTCAACGTATCAATTGGCAGTATTTTTGTTGCATCAGTTGTTTTTGCTTCTTCTTTCGAAGTTGCGGCAGCCTCGGCCACAGCTTTGGCACTTCCTTTTCCCTGATAGCTAAACGGTACTTGTGTGGGTGGCAAACAACTTTCATCGTTACATGCGCCATATTCCAAATACCCCTTTATGTTATATGTGGCTCCGGCAATCTTTATCTTTTGAACAAAAGTAACACTATGCTCAAAAAATCGCAGATTCATCTCGAATACTTTATCAAACTGCGCTATCTCTTTACCTAGAGGAGTCAACTTGCCAACCAGTTTGGCTCCGTCCATTTTATCTGTATTAAATGTAGCGGATATAGGTCCTCCCGATGGTAGATTTACGGAATAGACATGCCATCCTTTGTCGATAGTTCCCGTAAAACGAATTTCCGCTTCAGTTTCGCTTATCGATTTAAATTCCGTTTTAAAACTTACCGGATCTTGTATCTGAGCAGAAATGCTACCTGCTAACAAGAACAACGAACAGAGTAGAAATAGTATTTTTCTCATCTTTGTTATAGTTTTAATCAAAACTCATAGTCCACACAAGCCCGGTTTTCTTTTACCTCTGCCAATATCTTTCCGGCAGCTACGTGCAAAGGATGCTTTGCATAGATATTAAGATCTTCCAATGTGTCAAATTCACTCACTAATGCAATGTCATAAACTTCGGCAGGATTCATATTAAATTTCACTTCAATACTTCGAATTACATCAATATCCTTTGGCAAAGCTTCGATAGCTTCCTTAAATTGATTCATTACAGCAAGCTTATCACTCTCTGATCCTATTTTTTTCAGCTGGAATAATACAATGTGTCGTACCATACGTTGTTATGTTAATTAATTATTCTATTTTTGCAAACAGATGCAATTCATATGAATTGTGCACAAAATTAAGTTATTTGTTTTAATAAAGCAATATAAAACCATGTTAATAATAGGAATAGCAGGCGGTACCGGTTCAGGTAAAACTACCGTAGTTCGTAAAATATTTGAGAGTCTTCCCAAAGGTGAGGTTGTATTACTTCCACAGGATTCATATTATAAGGATAGTAGTGATGTTCCTGTTGCAGAAAGACAATTTATAAATTTTGATCATCCGGATTCTTTTGAATGGGACTTGCTTTCAAAGCATATCCAACAGCTTAAAAAGGGAAAAAGCATTGAACAGCCTACTTACTCCTACCTCACATGTACCCGCCAGCCCGAAACTATTCACATTGAGCCACGCGATGTTATCATTATAGAAGGTATTCTTGCTTTGTGTGATAAGAAGTTACGTGACCTGATGGATTTAAAAGTCTTTGTGGATGCTGATTCTGATGAGCGATTGATTAGGGTAATAAACCGGGATATAGTGGAACGTGGACGTACGGCTGCAATGGTAATGGAGAGATATACCCGTGTTTTGAAACCAATGCATCAACAATTCATTGAACCTACAAAGCGGTATGCCGACTTAATTATTCCACAAGGCGGAAATAATCAGGTTGCCATTGACATATTAACCATGTTTATTGAAAAGAATCTGAATCAAGAATAATAGAAACAAAATGTATGCGTAAGCTTCTTCTCACCTGCCTTCTGCTCTTCTCATTGCTAGCCTGCAAAAATGCGCAGACGAGCAAGACAGATGTGAATGTTTACGATTTGCCTCAGATAAAAGACAGCGGAGAACTGGTTGTTCTTACGCTCTACAGTTCCACTTCTTACTTTATTTACCGTGGACAGGAAATGGGATTTCAGTATGAACTTAGCCAACAGTTTGCTCGTTCTCTGGGATTAAAAATGCGGGTGGAAGTGGCTAAAAATATTCCTGAACTGGTTAGCAAACTAAAGGAAGGTAAAGGAGATATGATTGCCTATAGTTTGCCGGTTACAAAGAAAATGAAAGACAGCCTGACCTATTGCGGACTGGAAGTGATTACTCATCAGGTGGTTGTTCAGCAAAATAATGGGAAAACAGAGCCGCTGAAAGATGTAACTCAACTGATAGGAAAAGATGTCTATGTGAAACCCGGAAAGTACTACGACCGGTTAGTTAACCTGGACAAAGAATTGGGAGGAGGAATCAAGATTCATAAGGTTACGAGCGACAGCATTTCAGCGGAGGACCTGATTACTCAGGTGGCAGATGGAAAAATTCAGTATACGATATGTGATAACGACCTTGCCAAACTGAACTCAACTTATTATTCCAATATTAATATTGAACTATCTGTTAGTTTTGACCAACGGGCATCATGGGCGGTAAGGAACAACTGTCCACTCCTTGCAAAGGCTGCCAGTGACTGGTACAAAAAGAATGTAACTTCACCCGACTACACCGCCAGTACAAAAAGGTATTTCGAGTTAAACAAAACAATGGTTCACTCTCCCATCCTTTCTATAGAGCATGGAAAGATTTCTCATTTTGACAAGCTGTTCAAGAAATATTCAAAAGATATTGATTGGGACTGGCGACTCCTTGCTTCACTAGCTTACAACGAATCGAACTTTGACCCAAAGGCTGTATCATGGGCGGGAGCGAAAGGGCTAATGCAACTAATGCCTCGTACTGCAAGAGCCATGGGATTGTCTGCCGGGGAAGAAGAAATGCCCGAAGAGAGCATAAAGGCAGCGGTAAAGTATATTTCTTCCATCAACAAAAGTTTTAGCATGATTCCCAATGAAAGGGAACGGAAAAACTTTATCCTTGCTGCATATAATGCAGGGCTGGGACACATCTACGACGCAATGGCACTGGCTGAAAAGTTTGGCAAAAACAAATTTGTGTGGTTTGATAATGTGGAAGAATATATTCTTTTAAAAAGCAACGAGGAATATTTCACAGACCCTGTGTGCAAGAATGGTTATTTCCGTGGAAGAGAGACCTATAATTTTGTTCGAGATATCAATGATCGCTACAAAGTGTATAAGAGGAAAATCAAACATTAATTATTAAAGGAGTTCTTCAATCTTCTGTCTATATCTTTTTTATCTTTTCCAGCTCTTCCAAATAGCTCTGAAACAGTCTTTTATTAATCCCTCCGCACACAAACTTTTACCAGTTCTGAGTACCCATTCCATTTATTTTCATTCGGTTTATATCTTATGGCCAATAAATAAAATCCATAAAGGAATAATCTCCCAACTATTCCTTTATGGATTTCATTTATTGACGAATGAATTTAAGCTAATGGCTTACAAAAAAAAGGATAACCCTAATGGATTATCCCTTCCTGCTGTTTTGTTAGATTTATTAGAATGTATGTCAGAGATAAATAAGGTTCTCTATTTATTATAAACAGCCAGCAATGAATGCTTCCATTTCAGGGAACTTTTCTTCAATGCTTTGAAGTAATTTAAACTGTGCTTTTGAACGTACCAAATTGTGTTCCGGATATTTAATTTTATAATATGTATCTCCGTTAATATAATCACCTAGGAAACGGACTAACTGCATATATGGAAATAAAGCCGCTGCATAAGGAAGATTTTCTATTTCAACAGGAAGCAGAAATGAGCGTGCAGATTCAAGATAACCTTTAGTGAATGCTTTAAAAATCTCCATATTGAAATTCACATTATCAAGATTCTTCTCATCTTCATCACCTGTATTGGCTGCAGAGCGAAGGAAATCTCCATAATCGGAGAATATAAAGTTTGGCATCACTGTATCCAAATCGATAACACAAAGTACTTTACCATCCTGATCGAACATCATATTGTTTACTTTGGTATCGCAATGGCAAACTCTTTTAGGCAGTTTTCCTTCTCTGTACCAACGTTCAGCTTTACACATCTCATCAGCACGTTTTTCTATTTCATCAATTAAATATTGTACTTCAGACAAGCGTCCAGCTGCATTCTTTTCAACAGCCTCGCGAAGCTGCTTCAAACGAAATTCCATGTTATGAAAATCAGGAATTGTTTCTCCCAGCTCATCTGGAATGTCGGACAGCATAAACTGGAATTCACCAAAAGCTACTCCGGCAGTATATGAGTTAGCAGCATCAACAGTTTCTTTTGTTATAGCATTGGATATAAAAAGCGTTACTCTCCAATAGCTTGTTCCATCAAAATAATAGAGTTTATCATCATTTGCGGGTATTAATGTAATAACCTTACGATCAATATCTGCTTCATTCTTTTGCTCTAATTTTTTACGAATAAAAGACGTCACTAAGAAGATATTCTTCTGTAAAAGATCCACATCCTGAAAAATTGTATTATTAATTCTTTGAAGAACGTAATTAGGATTCTCTTCACCTCTTGTTTTTACTTCATACGAATCATTAATAAGCCCCGATCCTAATGGAAGTACCTGATCAACAGTTCCATTAATTTTAAATTGAGAAGCTATTTCAAGTAAATTATTCATGATATTATTTTAATTGAATATTGTTTTAATACGCAAATATATTAATTATATTTATTAATGCGAGTACTTTAATGTAATATTCTAAATAAAATAAGCTATTTATGATGAATTTAAATGCACCATAATCCAAACATAACATTGTGAGAACGCAATGCTATGTTAATATTTTAATATTAAGATTTAGCAATTATCAGAATCGATTGATCCCTTCAATTCTGAGCAGTGTAGTCTTTGTATCCAGTCCACCGGCATAACCGCCCAATGAGCCATCAGCAGCAATCACCCGATGGCAGGGGATAATAATTGCTATAGGATTTCGACCGTTGGCAGTGCCTACAGCACGGCAAGCTTTGGGGTTTTCCACTTTTTCTGCCAGTTGCTTGTAACTAATAGTCTGCCCGTAAGGAATAGTTTGCAGAGCTTTCCACACAGACTGCTGGAAGTGTGTTCCTTCGGGAGCCAAAGGCAGTGAGAAGTTCTGTAGGTTTCCGGAAAAGTATTCGTCGAGTTGACGAATACACTCCTTCAACACTTCAGGAATTGCATCAGAAGATGTTCCTGCATATTTCTTAAATAATAGCTGAGTAATATAACACTCGGTCGATTTAATCTCAAGAATCCCCACAGGAGACGAGTAATAAAAAGTATTCATAAGGTACCCAGCTTATTAATTTAAAATAACTTCAGTTTATTCTTTTGAGCTTCGTCAATTGAAACAGTATCAGCTTTCTTATTCACATTCTTCTGACGAAGATCTTCATACTCTTTGTTGAGTTCTTCGGCCAGTTTCTCTTTGGCTTTGAAATTCAGTAATTGAGATGCAATGGAAGCGTTTTGTGATGCATCCTTGAGATGAGCCACTATACCACTATAAACAGGCGCTATTTTAAGTGCTGTATGCAGTTTGGAAGTTGTTGCCCCACCTATCATTAAAGGAATATCAAGTCCGGCTTTCTGAAGTTCAACAGCCACATGCACCATTTCTTCCAGTGAAGGAGTGATTAATCCGCTCAGACCAATAAAGTCCACCTTTTCCTCTATTGCACGCTGCACAATAGTTTCGGCAGGAACCATTACTCCTAAGTCGATAACCTCGTAATTATTACAAGACATCACCACAGAAACAATGTTCTTTCCTATATCGTGAACATCACCTTTCACTGTAGCAATAAGCATTTTTCCTGCAGAAGAGGAACCTTCTGTCTTTTCTGCTTCAATCAACGGCTGTAGTATAGCAACTGCCTTCTTCATGGTACGGGCCGTTTTCACCACCTGAGGTAAGAACATCTTTCCTTCTCCAAAAAGTTCGCCAACAGTATTCATGCCGTCCATTAAAGGTCCCTCAATAATATCCACTGCTTTATTGTATAGTGGAATAACTTCGGCAAGGTCTTCTTCAAGAAAATCACCAATACCTTTTATGAGTGCATATTTCAATCTTTCGTTTACATTCTCGTCTCTCCAGGCATCATGTTTCACAGCTGCCTGATTATTATCCTTACCTGCATCTTTAAGACTTTCAGCTGTTTCAATCAATATCTCTGCCGCATCCGGACGACGGTTGAGCACCACATCTTCTATCTTTACCAGCAAATCGGGATCAAGATCACTATACATTACTGCTGTAGCCGGATTAACAATACCCATATCCATGCCTTGCTGAATAGCATGATAAAGGAACACGGCATGCATAGCCTCACGAATATAATTATTCCCTCTAAAAGAGAAAGACAGGTTACTGATACCTCCACTAATGTGTGCTCCGGGAAGGTTTTTTCTTATCCATGCCGTAGCGTTAATGAAGTCCACCGCATAGTTGTTATGTTCTTCCATTCCGGTTGCAATAGCCAACACATTGGGGTCAAAGATAATATCGTGAGGATTAAACTGAATCTTATCCACCAACAGACGGTAAGCTCTTTCGCATACCTCAATTTTGCGTGCACAAGTATCGGCCTGTCCTTTTTCGTCAAACGCCATAACCACGGCTGCTGCTCCATATTTTTTTATGGTACGCGCATGTTCAAGAAATGCCTCTTCGCCTTCTTTCAACGATATGGAATTTACAACAGATTTTCCCTGCAAACATTTAAGTCCGGCAACAATCACTTCCCATTTAGAGGAATCAATCATCACAGGCACACGGGCAATATCAGGTTCTGAAGCAATCAGATTCAAGAAAGTAGTCATTTCTTCTTTTGCATCCAGCAAACCATCATCCATGTTTACGTCAATAATCAAAGCGCCGTCTTCCACTTGTCCGCGGGCAATGGAAAGTGCTTCATCGTATTTCTTTTCCTGAATGAGTCGAAGGAATTTACGCGAACCAGCCACGTTACACCTTTCACCCACATTCACGAAATTAATTTCTGGTTTTACTTCCAGCAATTCCAATCCCGAAAGCCACATACAATCTGGAGCAGGTACCGGTTTATGCGGAGCCTTTCCTTTAATCAAAGCAGCATATTCGGCTATATATTCATTGGTGGTTCCACAACATCCACCTATAATATTTACTAATCCTTCATCAATATACTCTTTTACCTGCACACCCATTTCCGCAGGAGTCTGGTCATATTGCCCTAAACTATTTGGAAGTCCGGCATTAGGATAAGCGCTTATATAATAAGGTGCACGAGCAGCCAGGCCTTCAAGGAATGGCTTTAACTGCTTGGCCCCGAAGGAACAGTTGAGTCCCACCGAGAAAATCGGTGCATGCTGTACGGAAGCCAGAAAAGCATCCAGAGTCTGACCGGAAAGAGTACGTCCTCCTGTATCAGAAACTGTAACGGAAAGCATAATAGGCAACTTAACACCCCTAGCTTCCATTGCACTTTCAGCAGCAAAAATAGCCGCTTTCGCATTCAACGTATCAAATATTGTCTCAATAAGAATGGCATCCACTCCCCCTTCAATCAAAGCTTCCATTTGTAATTGATAGGCATCTGCCAGTTCATCGAACGACAAGGCACGGAAAGCAGGATTATTCACATCCGGAGACATGGAACAAGTTTTATTGGTAGGTCCCACAGAACCAGCAACAAACCTTGGTTTGCCGGGATTCATTCGGGTAAACTCATCTGCCACCTCACGGGCAATCTTCACAGCAGCAAGGTTAATCTCACGTACATACTCCTGCACATGGTAATCGGCCATGGAAACTGTAGTGGAACTAAATGTATTTGTTTCAATGATGTCGGTCCCTGCTTCAAGATACTTCTTATGAATATCCCGGATAACATCCGGACGGGTAAGACAAAGCAAATCATTGTTTCCTTTCATCTGTCCAGGGATGTGTGCAAAGCGTTCGTTACGAAAATCTTCTTCCCTGAGATTATACTGCTGAATCATTGTGCCCATAGCTCCATCCAATATAAGGATGCGCTCGGAAACTAACTGTTGAATGGTTGGTTTCATTATAAATAATATATTAAAACTGTTCAAGTATTATTTAAACAGCGTTCGAATGCAACTTGTTTATAAAAAGATAATTTTTGAGCCGTAAGCACCAAACGGTTATAAATGCAAAGCCCAGACGACTGAGCACAATCCACCAGAAATTGATACCAAGTGCTACAAAAAGAATTGTATCTTCAAGTAAAGAGTGAGATATCGCTAAATGATGATTAAGCACATTCGCCTCTTTTCTGGTAAGTATTCCACTCTCTGTTTGTTCTATCATGATTGCTCCGCCATAAGCCAAACCTACCACATTGCCTACAATCCATAAGAAAGAAGCCTGTTGAGGCATTCCAAAAAAGCGCATGAACGGGCTCAAAGGGCGAGAAATTACATCAAACAATTTATATTCCTCAAGTAACTTCTGTAATATCATCAAAATGGATACAATCGAAACTATTGTGATAATAAGCGTAATGGAAGTACTAAACCAAGCTTTCAATACTTCACCAACAGAGGAAAAGACTTCCGGTTGGGTTACAATTTCAAAGCGCGCAGTTGAAAGAGGCATTATCTGGTTTAGTACAAATGCCACAACGAGAGCCATACCAATGCGAAGGATACACATCCACCAGAAAGAAGAGCCTGTCTTCTTCTGAACGGCACTTTCAACTAAAAGATTATGCGCTATAAGACACATAATAGCAACAATGGTAGCTTCACGCAAAGTGATGGTCAGGGAAGTCATCACAGCTATGGAAGCATATAACGGAAGGAAAATACTAGTTAGAAAAACAATGGCTGTTTCACCCGGAAGTCCGATTAACTGAAATATCGGATTAAGATATTCTGCAAGATAGCTCAATATCCCCGAATATTGAAGGAACCGCACGAGAAGCGAGACCGGAAGTATAATTTTCAACAGCCAGAGACTTATCTTACCCGCTTTTGGTAATGCAGATTTAACACATTTCAATAGACGTTCAGGAAAGTCTTTCATCTTTACTTTTTAAACATTCTGTCCATGTCACGCTTGTCATCTTTTTCTCTCAATGACTGGCGTTTATCATATTGCTTTTTACCTTTAGCTAAAGCTATTACAACTTTAGCCAAGCCTTTTTCATTAATAAACATGCGAACCGGAACAATTGTAAAGCCGGTTTCTTTGGTAGCCCTATCCAGTTTCTTCAACTCCTTTCTATTAAGCAATAGTTTACGGTCACGGCGGGCAATATGGTTATTATAGGAACCATAAAAATATTCAGAAATATGCATATTCTTCACCCACAGTTCTTGTCGGGCAAAAAAACAAAAAGTATCCACCAAACTGGCTTTACCCATACGAATAGATTTAATTTCCGTACCGGTCAACACGATGCCGGCAGTGAAAGTATCCACTAACTCATAATCGAAAGCGGCGCGTTTATTTTTTATATTTACAGGAGCTAGTTTCATAAGTCTAGTTTAAAATAACTGTCAGTTTATTAAAAATGAATTCAATTATGAACGGACAAAAAAGAATCACTAAAGAAGATAAAATGGAAAACCAGGTACTTTTGTTTTCATTCATCTTCAAAAGAATTCTTACTCCCTCCCAAATTACATAGATAATGTAGAACTGGAAAATGAGCTTAAGTATAAAAAAAGCCGGAATCAGTTCCACTATAATTTTCAAGACTAAAGGAACAACCATAGCGTATCCCACTAGTTGTTCCGCTTTTGACAAATCACAATCAACACGAAACATGCTGCGCGCCATTTTACTTACAGTCTTTGCCGCAAGAAAATATCCGGCAAAGAAAGCAACAAAAACGCCACAGCATCTGGTCATGGCTAATTGAAAAAGTTGGTTAGGGGTAAGGTCTTCACTTGCAAAGTGATAAATAAACACACTTGCAAAAACGGCCATACCACATAAACCAATCATAGGATAGACAAAAGTAGCCAAGCCCTTTCGTCTATCCTCTTCTAAACTAATTTCCTCCCATGCCTTGGCAGGAGAGGAAATTAGTAACATAACTTTCTTAAATAAATTTTTGTAATTCAATTCTTAATATTCGTATTTGCACCGTGCACTCTTCACTATTGTTTCATAGGTACTCTTCGCCGAGATTTTTACCCAGATTGAATCATTTTTCGGTTGTATATTATCAATATATGTAGGCATTTTAAAACTATATGGTATTTGTCCTGCCTGATAATAAGCAGTACCGGTACTTCCACCACTAGAATAATTTAATGTTACATAGAGTGTATCGTTACCTACTTTTTGTTTGTACATATCAAAGCTTACATTATTGCCATTCGCATAAGGAAATGATAATGATACTGTTATATAATTATTTGCTATATAAAAAGCATCAATACTTGTTAAGTTATAACTGTTTTTCAAAGTATCCGACTTCTGATTAAAATCTTTAGTTACAATTACACTAGCTGAAACAATTGTCACGTTATAACTAGTTTTGCCGTCTTTTAATACCTCTCCATCAGCCAATTTATAGTACCCAATTATTCGCGTCGGATAAGTTCCATCCTTAAATTTCAAATATGATGGGTTAGTTAGGGTCAAATTAAGACCATTGTCTGTAACAAGAGTTATACCACCTCCAAGATAGCTTTGGTTAACTGTTGCACATTGAGAAAAATCCCATGATGATGATGAACTACCTTCATTGTCAATACATGAAGACAAGAAAGGAACCATTATTAAAGTCAGGCACAAAACAATAAATTTAATCTTTTTCATTTTCCGTGTTATTAAGTTTGAAAATACAAAATATAAAACTTGAAACGCAGATTATTGCTGATTACTGCATCACTTTTATTTTATATTTGCAAATTCTTCCAAATGATTATCGATATATTCGGCAATAGTAGAGGATATTTCTTCTTCTGAATTTAAAAATTCTTCTTCCAAATCATCAAATGCTTCGTACTGCTCGTACATTGCCATAAAATCCTCTTCACTTCTTTCCTTCACCAAATCTTCTTTATGTTCATCATATATTTTCTTAGCTTTATAGATCAGCTTTGAAAATTCATCAAGTCCAAACAACCTCATGGATTTAGCAAAAGGATTATCAAAAATATAGCCCCCGTATCCATTTTGGATAAGTTGCACAAAGCCACCTTCCATCACTTCTTCCCGAAAAAAATGATATGCCAGCAAAGAGTGTTGAAACCCATTAAGCCGTTCCATCGTTTCTGCTTTTAAGTCCCCTCCTATCACCTCCAGATATTTATTGGTAAATACACCGATAAACTCATCCATTCCAAGAGACGCTGCTTCTTTTAACGCACTATCCGAAATTTCGATTGTTGTAGCCATTTATTATTTGTTTGTTTTTAGAGCTGTCAAAGATATATATTATTGGGTAAATTATCCAAGAAAATAGATTAAATTATATTTTTCATTGATATCTGAGGTATTTAAATATTTAAAACAAGATTTCCACAAGAATAAATAATTAATCCACAAAAAGGTTATAAATATGGAGTAATATTGCACCGACAAATTAACTAATTAAATCAATAGATTATTATGATTAAAAAGATTATCCCGATACTGTTTCTTTTCGCATACTTAACAGCTCATGCACAAACACCGGCATTTCCGGGTGCCGAAGGCTATGCCCGCTTAACAACCACCGGCGGACGAGGCGGCAGTGTTTATCACGTTACAAATTTAAATGATAGTGGCGCAGGCTCGCTACGCTATGCAGTAAGCCTATCCGGAAACAGAACCATTGTTTTTGATGTATCGGGCACCATCGAACTGCAGTCTGAACTTAAAATATCAAATGGGAATATCACTATAGCCGGACAAACAGCTCCCGGAGATGGCATTTGCCTGAAAAATTACAATGTAACGGTCAATGCAAGCAATGTAATTATCCGCTTTACCCGTTGCCGCCTTGGAGTGGATAAACCTGATGCAGACGGACATATAGACCGTGATGCCATGTGGGGACGTAACCAATCGAATATCATCCTGGACCATTGCACCATGAGTTGGTGTACAGACGAGTGTGGTTCTTTTTATGACAACACAAACTTTACCATGCAATGGTGCTTATTGGCTGAGAGTCTGAGAGGATCGCTTCACCCGAAAGGATACCACGGATACGGCGGTATATGGGGAGGAAAAGGGGCAAGCTTCCACCACAACATGCTGGCACATCACGACAGTCGTAATCCTCGCTTGTGCGGAACCCGCTATTCCAATCAACCTGCTCTGGAAAAGGCCGACCTGCGTAATAATGTTTTCTACAATTGGGGAAGTACCAATAGCGGATATGCCGGTGAAGGTGGTAGTTACAATTTTGTGAACAACTATTACAAATCAGGACCTGCCACAAAATCAAGTATAAAGTATCGTATCTTCCAACCTGGTGCAGACGACGGATCAAACAATCAACCAAAAGGCATTTATGGCACTTTCTATTTGAGCGGTAACTATATGGCCGACAAAGGTGCCAACTGGGATTGGAGCGGCATTAATATAGACAATGGAAATAATTCTGAAATGACTGTCGATAAAATCAAATCGGCTACCGAATACGAACATGCAGCGGTAACTACACATTCCGCAGAAACAGCATTTGAAAAGGTCCTTTCTTATGTAGGAGCGTCCCTTCACAGAGACAGTCAGGATGCACGTATTGTTGAAGAAGCCAGAAACAGAACTTATACATACAAAGGGTCTTTACTTGGCGGACTTGGCATTATCGACAATCCGAATGATGTAGGCGGATGGCCCACGCTTGCAACAAATGCAGCCCCCACAGACACAGACCGCGATGGTATTCCTGATACATGGGAAACAGCCAACGGTTTGAATCCTAACAACATAAGCGATGGTGCTGCCCTATTTAAAGACGGAAGTGGATACACAAATCTTGAGGTCTATTTAAATAGCCTGGTAGAACATATAATGAAAAGCGGAAACTCAGATGCGGAAACTATAATAAACGAAACATATCCCGTATACACTACCCCCACCGCCATACCTTGCACAAATAAAACATCATCCGTATCTATCTATAAATGCGGTACTAAAAACACCATTAAAGGGCTCGAAGGAGACACACGAATTGAATTTTATGCTCTAACGGGATTTTTATATCAAAACCTCCACACTACAGAAAGTAGTGTGGAGGTGGAAATTTCGCAGCCTTCCATTCTTAAAGTGATTCAGGAAAAAGAAACAACCGTCTTTAAAATAGCATTATAGCCCTTCCATTCTTCCACCCAATTTGCTCAACAGTTATCTAAATGCAATATTGACTTTACAAAAGGCAGAGAAATGAAAACTATTTAATTCATTTCTCTATAAAGTGACGAAACATACGTTGCAAAAAATGGAACATGCGTTGCAAAAAAAGAATAAAAGAACTAACTTTGCGTTCGATTTGAAAAAATCAAGGTTACGGGTTTTTTTATTTAATACGTAAAAAAGAGCTAATATGACTTATTCACAGGAAGTAGAACACATGTGTGTTGTACAAAAAGGTCCTAATCACGGACCAGCTCCCATTCCAGAAGAAGGAAAATGGGTAAAATCAAAAGAAATTGTAGACATCTCCGGTTTAACACATGGTATTGGCTGGTGTGCTCCACAACAAGGCGCATGTAAGTTAACACTTAATGTAAAGCAAGGAATTATTCAGGAAGCATTGATTGAAACAATCGGTTGCTCTGGTATGACTCACTCTGCAGCTATGGCAGCAGAAATTCTTCCAGGAAAAACTATCCTTGAAGCATTGAACACTGACCTTGTTTGCGACGCTATCAACACAGCAATGCGTGAACTTTTCCTTCAGATTGTTTATGGACGTACACAATCTGCTTTCTCTGAAGGTGGTTTGATTATCGGTGCCGGTCTTGAAGACTTAGGTAAAGGTCTCCGCAGCCAGGTAGGTACACTTTATGGTACTTTGGCAAAAGGTCCTCGTTACCTTGAATTGGCAGAAGGTTACATCAAAACTCTAGCTTTAGATGAAGATGATCAAATCTGTGGTTATGAATTCGTTCATATGGGCAAATTCATGGATGAGATTAAGAAGGGCACCGATGCTAATGAAGCTCTTAAGAAAGTGACCGGTACATACGGACGCTTTACTGAAGAAGCAGGTGCAGTTAAATTCATTGATCCACGTCACGCATAAATAAAGGAGGAAATACAATATGGCATTATTTGAAAGTTATGAACGTCGTATCGACAAGATCAATGCAACGCTAAACGCTAACGGTATCAAAGACATCGAAGAAGCAAAAGCTATCTGCGATGCTAATGGTATCGACCCATATAAAATGTGTGAAGAAACACAACCAATCTGTTTTGAAAATGCGAAATGGGCTTACGTGGTAGGTGCAGCAATCGCTATCAAAAAAGGTTGTTCAAATGCAGCTGACGCTGCCGAAGCTATCGGTATCGGTCTGCAATCATTCTGCATCCCGGGTTCAGTAGCCGAAGACCGTAAGGTTGGTATCGGTCATGGTAACCTTGCTGCACGTTTGCTTCGTAACGAAACAAAATGTTTCGCATTCCTTGCAGGACACGAATCATTCGCAGCTGCCGAAGGTGCAATTAAAATTGCTGAAATGGCAAACAAAGTACGTAAAGATCGTCTTCGTGTTATTTTGAACGGTCTTGGAAAAGATGCTGCTCAGATCATTTCACGTATCAACGGATTTACTTACGTTCAAACTGAATTCGATTACTATACAAGCGAATTGAAAGTTGTTATGGAAAAAGCATACTCAAACGGTCCTCGCGCAGCAGTTAAATGCTATGGTGCTGATGATGTTCGTGAAGGTGTAGCTATCATGCACAAAGAAGGTGTAGATGTATCTATTACAGGTAACTCTACTAACCCAACTCGTTTCCAGCACCCAGTTGCAGGTACATACAAAAAAGAATGTATCGAACAAGGTAAGAGCTATTTCTCTGTAGCATCAGGTGGTGGTACAGGTCGTACTCTTCACCCTGACAACATGGCGGCCGGTCCTGCTTCTTATGGTATGACAGATACTATGGGACGTATGCACTCAGACGCTCAGTTCGCTGGTTCTTCATCAGTTCCTGCTCACGTAGAAATGATGGGATTCTTAGGAATTGGTAACAATCCAATGGTAGGTGCTACCGTAGCAGTTGCTGTTGTTGTTTCTCAGGCTTTATCTAAGTAATTTAGTTAAAACTACATATTATAAATCCCTGTAGTCTGATGGCTACGGGGATTTCTGCTTTTATGCAGACTCATTAACAAAATTCACATTAAAAATGAAAAAATTTATTCTATTCTTTGCACTGGCTGTAACAAGCCTCACCTCTTATGCTCAAAAGTTTGAAATTGCCGGAACAGCTAACTTCTGGCGTAACACAGACAAAAACACCACATCCTTTGAAGTAGCTCCTGAACTTACTTATGAGCTAACTGAGAAATGGGGAATTGGAGCATCAGTAAGCTATGGTCAGGAAAGAGAAAACTATGGAACTGTCTCTACATATAAAGTATTTACATTTGCTCCTTACGCACGTTATACCTATTTTGATAAAGAAATTATCAGTCTGTTTATTGATGGCGGAGTGGGTTTATCTAAAGTAAAATCAGAAATCGGGAATGAATCAGAAACAAGAACCGGATTTGAAGCTGGTTTAAAACCTGGCGTAGCTATTAAAGTAGCTGAAAGATTTAAGTTCATCTCTAAAATAGGTTTTCTGGGCTATAAGAAGAATTATCCTCAGGCAGGAAAAGCTTTCGGTTTCAATTTGAGCGGCGAAAATATTGCTATTGGCTTTGCATATATGTTTTAAGCTCTGAAACTATTTATACAATTTAGCTTAAATGCTATATAAAATCCCCGTAAATCATTGATTTATGGAGATTTTTTTATATCCATACAGTTCGTTAAATGATTGCCTCTTTTCGTTTGCATTAGTTCAGACAATTAAGGATATTATTCAATTATATTTTCTTGTTTTAGCAATAGCATTTGCTTCGGATGCTTTAAATATTTGGCTTCCTTCTCTATCTACAGTAGTGAAATTATGAGTACAAATTACTAGGTTGCTTAATAGTGTGAAGCCATCTTTAGCTTCGTAAATGAAGAACTGATTTGAGATTTGTTGGCATTTATTCTTTTAAACAAACCTTATTTTCTATATTTGTGTCAATCTCAAAAAAAAAGAACATTGAAGGTTTTAAAGACATTCAGTAATACATTATGAAACAGGCAATCTTATTTATAGTAATCCTTTCATTGTCTATGTTAGGATGCAAAAAAAATCCTGATATACATAACATTCTCAAAAATGAGAAAACGGCTTATAAAGTAGATACAATGGATACTTTGCCAATGCTTATGTCATCTACTGGTAAATATTTGACTCAATTTGGAAATTCAAATGGGAAAATGGATATTAAAGTTGAAATTGCTGGTACTTTACCTACTCTAATTCCTATTACTAAGAAATACCTGATTACTGACCTGATATTGTCTGGCAATTTAAATGGTACTGATATTAAATACATTCGTGAAATGGCAGGACGTGATTATCTGTTACAAGATACAAAAGAGCCAAAGACTGAAGGGAAGCTTACTAAACTTAATCTGAAAGATGTAAACATTGTACCTGGTGGTGAGTACTATTATGGCAAACATTATACAGAATACAATAAGATTTCAGAAGAAATGTTTTTTGGCCTAGATAATTTAACCTCAATAATCCTGCCAAACAATATTTCCCATATTGGCTCGTGCGCTTTTGATGATTGTACTGGGATTACTTCTATAACTATTCCAAACAGTGTGACTTTAATTGATGGCATGGCCTTTGTTGGTTGTGAAAGACTAACTTCTGTTTATTTAGGTAACAGCATAGCTTATGTTGAAGATCTTTTTTTTGCTTATTGTAAGAACTTAAAAGAAGTTCATATTAAGAATACGATACCTCCGAATATTGGTGAAGGTAATTTCAATTTTAGAAAAGCTGCAAAATGCAAGCTTTATGTCCCAAAAGAATATTCTACAATCTATAAAAGCGCAGAAGGATGGAATGAGTTTTCAGAAATCATTCAAGAATAAACAGTATTTATGTCTAAATTAGAACAAATAATATATATGAAACAACATCCCACTCTTAAACTAGTAATAACACTAATGTGTCTATTTTTGAGTTTCAGTTCACAAGCCCAGATTGTTTCTAGAACAATTCATATTGAGAAAGCAGGAACATTGTCTACATTAATACCATCTAAAGATAAATACTTAATTGAAGAACTGATATTATCTGGTAATTTAAATGGTACTGATATTAAATACATTCGTGAAATGACTGGAGGAGGAGAATACTGCCACATGACAAATGGGAAACTTATTAAACTTAACTTGGAGAATGTTAACATCGTAGCTGGTGGAATTCCTTACATTTGGCAAGAATACGAATATAACACAGAAAATAATTGTGTTTCAAATTATATGTTCTATAATTTAGAACAATTGAATTCAATAGTTCTTCCTCGAAATACAATTGCTATTGGTGTGGGAGCTTTCAATCTTTGCACTAGATTAAAATCAGTAAATATAGGCAATAACGTGTCTACTCTTTGTAGAGATGCATTTTCATATTGCCCAGAATTAACTACCGTAACAATACCTGAAAGCGTTACATCTATTGGAGAAAGTGCATTTTGGCATTGTTCTAGCCTAACTTCAATTATAATACCCAATAGAGTCATTTCTATTGGTGCTCGTGCTTTAGAAGATTGTACTGGATTATCAGAGATACATTGCAAAGCGCAAAATCCACCAACAATAAATTCTTCAGTCTTTGATGAGTCTAAGAACAGGTTAAAATTATATATTCCAAAAGGCTCTTCCAAAGCCTACAAAAGTGCAGAAGGATGGAAAGAGTTTACAAACATCATAGAAGAATAGGCTCTTATAACAACAATACTATATTATTAGTCTATAAATGATCTCATATGATTGTTTGAGCTTCTGATTTAATGGGTAGGACAAAATAATGAGATGGTTAGTCTTATTAACCCCATCTCAAAATGTCCTACCCTTATCAGGTAGAAAAATTATAGAACTTTCCTCTTATAAGGGAATGGCTATTTTCGTACCTCAAAGATTATTTGTCAATGATTGATCTCAAAGGAGCCTCAACATAATCACCCTTATGAATACCTTTCCTTTTTGTTACAGAAATGGAATTGACCCTCCTTATATCATTATTGTCTGTTTCTACTAGTACCACTTTCTCTTCTAATTGATTAAGAGTCGCAGTGTTCTCTTCTGATAATTTCTGAATATTATCTTCATTGCAAACCCAATCGGCAACTTCCCATAACAGTTTACAAGGTCCAGAAATAGGCTTCTCTTCTGAATTAATTCTAGCACTTCTAATTAGAATACTCAAATAGTAGTTACCGCTTGAAATACAAACATCAATACCGCCATAATTCCAGAAAAGAATTGCATTCTCTTTCTTCTTCCCTTTTCGATGGAAGTAAAGTTTCCCAAAATGATTTTGTTGAAGTTCATTCATATGAACACAAGAATCTGGGAACCTTGTCACATGATTATAATAAGCTTCGACTTCTGTTGGATATAAGACTAAATTTTCCTTTATACTAATCATCAGTTTAGTTAGAAATAGTTCATTTATCTTCTGTAGAATAAACACCTCATTTCCATTTGATGTTTCTAGTTGACTAATTAACTCTCTTAGTTCATTCATTATACTTTATGTCTAAATTGTTCTGTCACAAAAGTAACTAAAACAGAACAAGATCAAATGATTATAATGTTAAATCTAGCTACTCATTACATCTGCAAGATTGCTTTAGTACAAACCATTAAAAGCATACAATTATGAGTAACATTTAAAAGGTCAGCGAGGTTAAGATAACCTACCATCCCAAAGTGAAAGCATCAGAATATTTAAGAGTCTATAGTTCCGCAGACGTTTACAAGCTACTAATTGACAACTTCTATGACAAAGACACCATAGAACATAAGGAGTCATTTAAAGTCGTTCTACTAAATCAAGCCAATAAAGTCTTAGGTGTGACAAGCATATCAGAAGGTGGCATAAGTGAGACAACAGCGGATATAAGGATTATATTACAAGCTGCTATTCTATCTAATGCGTCCGGAATCATTCTTTCTCACAATCATCTATCTGGTAATCTTACACCAAGTAAAGAAGATAACAGCTTAACTCAGAAGGTAAAAGAATCTGCTCAAACAATGAGAATAAGCTTGCTAGATCACATAATTGTAAGCAACGAGACTTATTACAGTTTCGCTGATGAAGGAGTGATTTAATATTTATTCACTTTTTCTTTTCTAAACAAATACTTTTCTCTATATTTGTAGCAATTCCGAAAGCGGAAGCACATTTCTAGAAAAAACGAAGCGTTTAACATATTATCCTTGTTCAGAAAATAGCCAAATTTGAGAACAACCCAAGGATAGTAGAGACAAACGTTCACATTCCTTGCGCAGACCCTTTCTTAAGGATATACAAAATGGAATGTGTTATTATTATGTGGTATGAGAACATATATATATTTGAATATTATTTATTCCATTTATTAACTATCAAATGAAAGTACAGACAATAAAATATTAGAAATTCTATTAATTATGTGGTGGAATAAAATTCTTAACTGGTTTTCTGAATACGGAGAACGAAAACAAGTTATAAGTAACTTCAACGAGCATGCTCGTAATGCTTTCATCAACAATGATATTCCCATCCTTTTAAAAGCAGAAACTACATTTGGTAATAGCAACTACAAACACCAATTCTCAAATTTATTATTTTCAGGGATAAAAATAAGAATCCTTGGAGGGTGTCTCACGAATAATGAGATTGCGTCAATGGGTGGCTTTATTATTTGCAATATGTCAAGAATTTTAGTTTCAATAGGTTTTGACACTCTACAAATAACCAATTCATATGGTACAGTTATAAAAGAATGGGAACTTGCAGCAATGCTTGAATTAAATTTTAATGATTCAAATGTTCGAAAACAAGATGAAATAGAATTCTATTCAGACAAAAAAAACATAAAAGAAGGTGATTTTATTGTAATATATTGGAATTGTCCAAATTCTGAGATGGTTAAATTAAGATTGAATAATGGATATACTTTTCTAAATTATTGTTTAAATACAAAAGGTTCAAAAAAGTTTAAGATATCTAGATTTTCATCAGCATTATCATTTACACTTTTTCATACAATAAATGGGCTCAATTACAGAAAAACAATAATTATAAATAGGATATGAAAGATTTATATTCAATACTAAATATACAACTTGATGCTACTCCAGAAGAGATAAAAAAAGCATATAAAACTTTAGTACTTAAATATCATCCAGATAAGCATAATGGAGATATATTCTATACTAATCGGTTTCAAGAAATTCAAAATGCATATAAAATATTAATTGAACCTCAAGAAAAAGCTATCTATGACGAAGAACTATTTTATGTTAAAGAAAACGATAAAGATATAGAAATCATAAGTTTTCAGAGCAATAAAAGAAGCATCAAAACTGGCGAAGATTTTGTTTTATCTTGGCATGTAACAAATGCAAATAATGTCACAGTTTTAGGAAAATTAGCTGATGAAGATTTTTGTTTTGAAAAGCTACCTAATATCGGAGAAAAAAGCATTCAATTTAATACTGATAAAAATATAAGATTTACTTTAATTGCAAGTAATAAATCACAATACTTCGTTAAATAATTAATCAACCCCTTGTAAAACAAGGCATTATCTTTGGTTTTTGTCATAGAAAAAATTGGTTAAGTCGCTAATTTTTAGTACTTTTATAGTATTCGACGCTATAGAAAATATGATAAAATCAAGCATACTTAACCAATATATGGATATCTGTAAGGATGTTCTTTCTGAAATGGAAACAAAGTTAAATAAAAGTTTCAAAGAATTCATTATTGAAACATTATTATTGTATATGGTAATCTCCCAAAGAATAAATTATCTTCAACTAGGAAGATACAGTCACTCCTGTGAGCAACGCTTTAGAATGAATTCAGCCAAGGAATTTGACTGGCTTTCATTCAACTTGTCTCTTTCAAAAAGGATTCTGACAGGAACCAGGAAAGCCATAGCTATTGATCCAAGCTATATTTCCAAATCCGGTAAACAGACTCCATGGATTGGTTATTTCTGGTCTGGCTGTGCAGGCGCTGCAAAACGAGGACTAGAGATTTTAGGAATCGGTTTGATTGATGTTGACCACAAGGATTGCATATCCTTAGAAGCTGTTCAAACACCTGATTCTATAACTCTTGAAAATTATGACGGAAACCTTATAAGTTGGTATTTGGGTGTTCTTGAGGAAAAAGCAACTAAACTGCTGAGTGTCACAAAATACATTGTTGCAGATGCTTATTTTTCCAAGAAGAACTTCACTGATGGCCTTGCCAAACTCGGATTTCATCTAATTTCCCGTTTTCGTGATGACGCTGTTCTATTTTATCCAACCACGCAACAACCTACAGGAAAAAGAGGGCGACCAAAACTATATGATAGCAAAATTGATTTTGCCAACTTAGATTTAAACAGGTTTGAGAAGATCAATTTACTACATATAGACAAAGGCAATCTTTATACCACAATAGCATATTCCAAATCCTTGAAACAAATGGTAAAACTAGTAATTTGGATTTCTGATAACGGGAAAAGACATAAACTCTATTTCTCTACCGATATCAATCTTTCCGGTAAAGATGTGATAGAAACATATCGCACTCGTTTCCAGATTGAGTTTA
The DNA here is from genome assembly GCA_963667395.2 of Bacteroidaceae bacterium. Taxonomy (GTDB): domain Bacteria; phylum Bacteroidota; class Bacteroidia; order Bacteroidales; family Bacteroidaceae; genus Bacteroides. The sequence goes on along the minus strand of CAXXJL010000001.1, from coordinate 403,337 downwards.
ATTTTAGGGACGCCAAGCAGTTTACCGGATTGAACCAGTGTCAGGCAAGGAATCTATCTAAGCTGAAGTTTAATTTTAATGCGTCATTAACAGCTGTGAATGTGGCAAAGCTCGTTGCTAAAGAGAAAGGAATAAGCTTTTCGATGGCTTCACTTAAAACGATGATGCACAACGCATTCCTGCTTCAAAGATTTATTTGCGTGTCTGGCATTAGACCAAACAAGAGATTAAATGACAAACTTTTCAAAGAACTTATTGAGTTTGCTGCTATTGCAGCATAGCTTGATACTATTTTATTAACGAACTATTGAAATCATATACAGAAAAAAAAACAATAGTTATTGCAATTCACCTTCCAGAAAACAATTGGAATTATTCTTTCAATAAGAGTGCATTTTCTGGAATATTATATCAATTACTAATTATTGGGACGATTATAGGTTTTATTATTATAATATGTTTAACTACTTAATTTATGATTATGAATTATCAAAAAAGGAAATACGATGAGATTAAAAGTGATTTTATCTTGAGTTGGGGCGAGCCAAAGTTTTTTCGATTCATGCAAAATGAAGCAATGCTTGGAATTTCCAATGATGGCTTATGGATTGGCCCTGATACATGTAGAAACTCAACTAAATTGGGATTTTATGAATGGGAATGGATTAACAGAATATTAATTTCACATAGCGAGGGATTGATTTATATTGTTATAAATGATTTTGACAATGTTACAAAGGCTATAGTACCGATGTGGCAAAAAGCTGATTTTTATTCATCTATGGTGAGCAAAAATAGAAACGAAAAGGCAATAATTGTAACAGGCAATCAAATTAGAGGTGATTATCAAAACTTTATTGATCTTATTCAGAATAACAATCTAACAGAATTAGAAATTATTCAGTGATACATTTTAAAAGTTACTATGATTAATTATAATATTAGTTTTATTATTACCTCTGAACATAGATGCTCTTTAACAATAAGTCGTAATACTGATAAGCATGAATAATTGCCTGTTATGCTAAAAGAATGACAGACTGTGACATTTATATGTTCAATCAGATATTGCATATGAAATTATCATTACACGTAAATAAAAGGCATGGAACAGCAAGTGGAGCAATTCATTTGCTGTTTTTCTTATTATGACTATAGAAGACACAAACATTATTTTACTATAACAGAGAGAAATAAGAAATTAATTATTACTTTTGAAGAGAAAATAATTATGACATGGAATCAAAAAGAACGATCAATTCAGTAACAAAACATTGCCTAGATGAAATAAATCTATCATTTAGCCAATTTAAAGAACTGAATCTACAAGAAGAATCTTCTATTAAAGGTACTCTTAATTCATTATATAAATTAGGAAAAACGACTAATACCTCTTTAATTGAAGCCTCTACAATCGTCAATTATTTAAAATTTGTCAATTGCTCCACATACATGATCAATAAAATTCAAGCGTGGTTATTTGAGTTGAATAAAAGAAGAATATTAACTGGATATAATGTGGATTATTCAACAGAGCAAAGTCTCGATGATCTAATCGAGAAACTAAAAAGCAAGGAATTGAATTTTACGATTATTGAGTACTAGAATAATATTTCAAGAAAAGTTATAAGTTGGGCATGGGTGTAAAAACCGTAAAATTTCAATTATATATGGGAATAACAATTTTCATACCTACCTGAACTTTAAAAGTTAATGATAAAACTTATTCAGCACTTCTAAATGAACAACTTCACATTAACTTAATCACATAAAAGACTTCTCTTTTACAAAGAGGATATTTATAGATTTTGTCCATAGTGCAGCCTAACATAATTTTTATAAGTACTCTCTGAATTAAGAATGAGCTTAATTTAAATATAAACAATTAATAATAAGCACTTTTAAGAATATAAGTTACTTTTTATAACGCTGCTTCTTATGGTATGACAGATACTATGGGACGTATGCACTCAGACGCTCAGTTCGCTGGTTCTTCATCAGTTCCTGCTCACGTAGAAATGATGGGATTCTTAGGTATTGGTAACAACCCAATGGTAGGTGCTACTGTAGCAGTTGCTGTTGTTGTTTCTCAAGCTTTATCTAAGTAATTTAGGTTAATCCATTATATTAAATCCCCGTAATCTTTTAGATTACGGGGATTTAAACATTATTATTTACTCTCAAGTTTCAGGCTACCATCTTTTAACCCGTACAATTTCACCTTCACTGTTATCGAACCGAAAGCTCCTGCTAAAGACCTTACATACACCTCCATGCCAAAGTCAGACATATTAAATAAATACCAAGCTGTATTATTGGCGAATAAATAAGAATCATTGGCGAATAACACTTCAAACTCCCGCCTGTCTTTTTTGAAACATAACCGGATGTTGAGCAAACTCCCGCCTGTCTTTTTTGAAGACTGGCGGGAGTTTGCTCTATCGGAAAAAAGTTTTTCCATAAATTTTCGCCTATCTGCCACTAAAACCATATTAAAGTGTTGAATATAAACACATTAAGTCAGTAGGAGATAAAAATAACAGACTATTCATCTGCCACTAGTATTTATTCAAACAACTGATTACCAGCATACTAAACAGTGGTAGATAAAACCTATCTGCTACTAATTTTAAATCATCTACCACTGACTTTGATTCCAGACAAGAAAAATACAAACTGTCGCTTTCATATTTTAAAAGTTCATTTTATCATTGCCAGAGACAAGAAGATAAGCTAAATTTAGTGGCAGATATCCTCAATTAGTAGCAGATAAACTGATTTTTGTGGTACATATTTTTTATCTGCCACTAGTTCAAAGCACCATAAACAAAGGGATTTATGCAAATTTAGTGGCAGGTAGCAGATGATTTCATTTTTAGACCTGCATTCTTAAATTCCCATATTACCTTTCCCCAGGTTATGGCAGCTTCGGGAAGTGGTATCATCCCTATTTTATAGCAAGGCATATATACTAATTAGATAATACATTAACAAAACAGGAAATCTATATTGTTAAAACAAGCTATTCAAGAAATCATTCAAAATAAAAAACTTGATTACTTTTGTTTACTATATTTTTATCAGAAATAATCTAACAAAATATTATAAATAAAAGCTTATAGTTATTATCTTTGCATTTTTTACGGCAATAGTATTTTCGTCATACATAAAGGAATCAAAATATAACAGATTGTGTGAGAATAATTATCGATTGCAAGAGCAAATAAAAAGGTTGATATCTGAAATTTCTAAAGAACTTTAATACTAAAAATAATGAAATTTAAATTATTCTATTTAGTTGTCTTTTGGGGAGTATGTTATATTCCTAAGATTAATGCACAAGCAACAAAAGGTACAGATTTTGACTTTGCTGTGCAAGTTGTTGAAAATGACTATGCCGGTTTTTCTTCAAAGGTAACAGAAAAGAACCGCGCTGAATATGATAAACTTAAATTATCAATACAAGAAGCTATTTCTAAGGGGAAGAACGAAGATGAATGCATTGGTCGCTATATATCTTGGTTTAACGACGCACATTTACGTTATCCTATAGGGGTGAAACAAAACAAAGGCAAAACTTACAACTATCAGCCTGATTTTCTTGCTAAGAAAATAGATAGTAGTACTTTCATTATCCGTATACCTGATTTTGATGAGAGCAGAAAAGCCGATATTGCAAATATGGTAGAAGAATATAAAAAATCAAACTGTAAAAACATTATTATTGATATTCGTGGTAATGGCGGCGGCATGGATTTTACATTTGATTCATTATTAGGATTAATATATACTCATAAAGGTGTGATTGAGGGGATAGAATGGCTTTCAAGCAAAAATAACATTAATGCATTTAAAGAATTTACTTCAAAGCTTGAAAATGAAAAAGTTCGAGCATACTATAATGGAATATGTCAGAAAATGGAAGCGCATCTCAATGAGTTTGTGAATGACGGTAAATCTGCAATGGAAATTACAAGCACTAAAGTATCTGAACTACCACGCAAAGTAGCGATAATAATTGATGGGAATGTAGCTAGTTCTGCGGAACAATTTGTTTTAAATGCAAAAGCATGTAGTGATAAAGTTACTCTCTATGGAAAAGATAATACAATGGGAGTACTTGATTTTTCAAATTTAAATTCTATCAATATGCCCAATTCGAAAATGACACTTTATTATCCGATGTCACGTTCAAAGAGATTACCTGATAAAGGAATAGATGAAACAGGCATAAAACCAGATATAAGAATCAAATTAAGCAATCCCAAAACACTAGGTACAAAAATTGACCAGTGGACTATTTGGATAAGTAAAGAAATGAGTAAATAAAGCCTAAACTTATTATTTAAACGGAAAGAACATAGAAATACAGGAATTAAATTCATTAGAATTATTCGTAAAATATTAATAATCAATAGTCTACGATAGTAAATCGAATATAAAAACGAATTATACAACTCAAATATAAAAAAGTGCGACATCTGTCAAGATGCCAGTTCCTCGCACTATAGTATTTCTAAATTATCGCAGTAGGAACCTGAGATATAAAAATAAAAATCATGAAAAAAATCTTTTTAGTACTAGTTTCATTTTTCTGTTTTATGAGCTTTACTTATGCCCAGAACGACCTTCAAGAAGTTGTTTATCTAAAAAACGGCAGCATTATCAGAGGTGTTATAATTGAACAGCAGCCTAACAAGCTTATAAAAATACAGACTAATGATGGAAATGTTTTTGTATATAACTTTGATGAAGTTGAAAAAATCACAAAAGAACCTTATTACAACACAACCCACACAAAAAAGAGTTCGAATCTTCAATATAGAGAAACGAATGGATACAAAGGTTTCTTAGATTTGGGATACACTGCCGGAACAGGAGATTTTGGCGAGGATGAACTGGAGGTTAATGGCACATATGGTTATCAGTTCAACCCTTACTTGTTTTTAGGAGTAGGTACCGGTGTTCATTATTATTTTGACTCAAACAAAGTCGCTCTTCCAATATATGCCGACTTTAGAACAAACTTTATGAATAATGCTATCACTCCATTTGTCGGCTTAAAGGTTGGATATTCACCTTCTGACTTCGAAGGGTTTTATCTTAATCCAAATGCCGGCGTTAGATTTGCTTTAGACAGCAAAGCCTTAAAAACTTTAAATTTTTCAATAGGATATTCAATGCAAAAAGTTGATGTAGATTGGGGCTATAATGGCACAACAACAGAAACAGTTGGCGGATTCAATATTAAAGTAGGCCTTGAGTTCTAATTGACTCATAGGCTTAACCTCGTTTATTCAAATTTTACAAGAGAGTTCTGAACCTTTATACTCTGCCGAATTGAACTAACGTTCAATTCGGCAGAGTATTTTTATAATTATCGAGTCGTAATTAAGCTGTCATTATCAATATTACTTTACTTGAAGGGAAAAAACATGGTAAGAGATTCAGAACAAGATATTCCTCCGGGATTAATGCCTGGCTTGCCTTGCGGAACAGGAATATTCAGCCCTTTAAAATAATCTTCCCATACAGGAAAGATCTCACCCGTTGTAGGCGATTTGTAAGTCATTGGAGCAAGGGGAAATATCGGAATATTATTGTTTGCTTTTAGAAAGATTAAATAGATTAACTCCGAGCAGTAATATGCATCATTTGTAATATCAAAGTAGTCATCATATGGTTTGCCTATGTACTTCTGAGCCTCGTCAATTGCTTTGGGGATCAAAGACTGGTAGCTATTATTCAACCTTCCAATAGCAATACAAGGCTTTTCATTATCATCTACACTCCTACTCAGAAACTTTGCCAGCGGAGTGACCGATACACCTTTCGATATAGCTTCAATCACATTAATCGTTCCTTTATTAATACTGATAATTCCAACATGAGAGAATTTCGCTCCATGATAACCTTTAGTCACCTCATTGATCGCATCACACATGGGACCGCAATTTACATTCTGAAAGATCAAATCTCCATGCCGAAGTTTAAAAACTTTCTGAAGAGCATCCTTCTGAACATCTTCAGAAACAGATATACCTTTAGCTCCTTTTTGTTTACTGAAGTAACCATTTTCATTACCATGAATCGCACGCACAGGAACACTTAACAGGAACAGCAATATAGAGAATATGCAAAGACATTTTTTCATTATATTTCTTATTTTTATCTATAAAGAGGATATCAGATGGAATTATATGATTGCACAAAGATAAACACTAATTTCTCATTTCGAGACTTCTAAAGATAACTATTTACACGATACAACACAAAGCTCGGTTTACACTTTTAAATATAAAGGTTGCTCAAAATAAGAAATAAATCTGTTCACTAATAATCATATTTACTAGCTTCGTGATAAATATTCAAGAAGTAAGTCTAAACAAAAAAGCTCTTGTAACCATTCGATTGCAAGAGCTTTTATTTTTGCTAATACGCCAAACAGCGCATTAAATTATTCTTCAATTTGACTTATCGTGAAACACGACCGGAACCATCACCTCCCATAAGGTTCTCCACCTCGGCAGTAGTTACCAGATTAAAGTCACCATAAACAGTGTTCTTCAGGCAAGAAGCCGCCATTGCGAAATCAAGTGCTTTTTGATCATCACCCGGATAAGCTACTAATCCGTAAATCATTCCACCACAAAAAGCATCTCCTACTCCTACACGATCTACATTATGTGTGATATCATATATTTTAGAACATTTCAGGGTGTTATCTGAATAAACAACTCCGGCAATAGTGTTATGATTCGCATTGATTGAGTTACGCAATTCGAGGAACATCTTCTTGCAACGAGGAACTTTTGCCACAACTTGTTCGCCAACTGATCTGAAACCATCTTCATTCAGTTTTTCATCGGTTGTTACTGCTTTAAATCCAACCTTGGCAATACCCAATACTTTTTCATATTCAGGCTCACTGCCAAAGATTACATCACTGTACTGCACCATTGGAAGCATTACCTCATCCGGAGTCTTACCATATTTCCATAGGTTCTTGCGGAAATTCAGATCACAGGAAATGGTCAGTCCCATACTATCGGCCACCTTTATTCCTTCCATGCAGGCATCAGCCGCACCTTGTGAAACAGCTGCTGCCACACCCGACCAGTGAAACCAATGAGCATCCTTCAACACTTCCTTCCAGTCAATCATTCCCGGTTGAAGAGTTGAGAAAGATGAATTGGCACGGTCGTAAACCACCTTTGACTGACGAGCTACAGCACCATTTTCAAGAAAATAAATGCCAAGACGATCTCCTCCGTAAACAATGCTATCTATCCCTACATTGTGTGAACGAAGTTCTTTAATGCAAGCATCAGCAATATCATTCTTAGGTAAGCGGGTTACAAATTCACTATTCAGACCAAAATTAGCCAATGAAACAGCAACATTAGCCTCACTTCCACCATAAGTTGCAACAAATTCTCTTGTCTGAGAAAATTTCAAGTAGTCAGGAGGAGTTAAACGCAACAGAACTTCTCCAAATGTAACAATTTTATTTGTCATAAAAGATATATTTGATATCAAAAACATAGTTATAAATCAGTTTTGATGACCAAAAGTAATTAAAAGTATGAAGCAGAACAATATTATGGCAATTTATTTTCGTTTAGAACAGACTCATTAAATTAAATGGAGCGAAGCATCTCTTCCAACTATTAAAAAACATTAAATATAATAGAAGTTATTGTTTTTATATAAAAACATATTACATTTGCAGCAGTTAACAACACTGTTAAACAATTATGTTATTATGAAAGAGAAAGAAGAAATTAATACCGAACAGGCTATAATGGAAGCTGCCGAACAGGAGTTTCTGGATAAAGGTTATGCCTTGACCAAGACAACTGAAATAGCCAGAATAGCTGGTGTAAACCATGCTATGCTCCATTACTATTTCCGCACAAAAGAAAATCTTTTTGAAAAGGTTTTTCAAAAGAAAATAAGTCTTTTAACAAATTCATTCATGCCAAAAGTAGAAGCAAATCTGCCTTTTATGGAAAAGGTGGAGTTCATTGTTAAAGCACACTTTGATTTTCTGGCATCGAACCCTCAATTACCTTTTTTTGTTTTAAATGAGTTCCTTACAAATCAAGATAGGTTAAATAAGTTTCATAGCCTGGCTATCCCAGCAATCAAAACGGTTATTGATAAACTAAAAATAGAATTAGATTGTGCAGTTAAAGAGGGAGAAATCGCTCCTATTGATCCTGTACATTTGCTTCTGGATATTGTTTCTCTCAATGTTTTTGGCTTTGTGGCACTTCCTATAATTAGAGGGGTTGCAAAATCTATAGGAAAAGATTATAATTCTCTACTTGAGGAAAGAAAAACAGAGAATGTAAAAGTAATTTTAAAAAGATTGCAAGTGTAGTTTTTTTGCCTATCCGTTAACAGCCTTGTTAAACAAATAAGTTGCATATAAATAAAAAAGTGTATTTATGAAAAAAGTGACATTCCTTCTAACTATCTTTATCAGCAGCGCCTTCTCTCCTATCTATGGGCAATTGTCCATAGATGATTGCTATAAGAAAGCGCAAGCAAACTATCCGTTGGTGAAGCAGTATGGTTTAATAGAACAATCTAAAGAATATAACCTTTCAAACGCAAATAAGGGTTATCTGCCTCAGGTTTCTTTATCGGCAAAAGCCAGTTATCAATCCGAAGTTACCAAACTTCCTATTACGCTTCCCAATGTAGTGATAAAGGGGGTAAACAAGGACCAGTATCAATCAGTTGTGGAAGTAAACCAAACTATCTGGGATGGTGGTGTTATCCACAATCAAAAGAAAATAACAGAAGCTAGTTCTACAGTCGATAAGCAAAAACTAGATGTCGATATGTATGCCATCAATGAACGGATAAACCAGCTTTTCTTCGGAATCTTATTACTTGACGAACAAATAAAACAAAATATTCTGTTGCAGGATGAGTTGAAACGAAACTACAGCCAAATAACTTCTTATATGACCAACGGCATTGCAAATCAGGCTGATTTGGATGCAGTAAAAGTGAATCAGCTAAACACTGCCCAGCGGAAAGTGGAACTGGAAGCTACCCGCAAAGCTTATAGGGAAATGCTAATTGCCATGATTGGGGAATCAATAAAAGAAGATACTTACCTAACGAAGCCATCCGCTGCAGAAAGTGTTTCTTTGTCAGAAACAATTAACCGACCAGAACTGCAACTGTTCGATGCGCAGAGCAACTTGTTCGAAACTCAAAAAAGCATGATCAATTCTAAAAATCTGCCTAAATTAGGCATGTTCGTGCAAGGAGGATACAGTAATCCGGCATTAAATATGCTAAAAAGTGAATTTACTCCTTATTACATTGCGGGGGCTCGCTTATCATGGAACTTCGGTGGTCTTTACACAAAAAAGAATGAAAAAAAATTGCTGGAAACCAGTAAGCAAAACATTGCCGTGCAAAAAGAGACTTTCCTGTTCAACACCAACTTGAAGATGACTCAGCAAAACAACGAAATTGATAAAATGAAGCAACTGATGCAGGATGATGATGAGATTATCCGATTACGTGCAAGTATAAAGAAAGCAGCAGAAATAAAAGTGGAAAACGGCACACTAAGTGTAACAGAGTTACTTCGGGAGATAAATTCAGAAGATCAGGCAAAGCAGAATAAAGTGCTGCACGAAATTCAGTTACTGATGTCCATCTACAATTATAAAAACACTACGAACAATTAAAATTCTAACTAATATGAAACTTTTAAAAAGAGTACTATTCAGTGCAATTACAACTACAATCTTGTCAGCCTGCGGAAATAACGAAGGTAAATATGATGCAACAGGAACTTTTGAAGCTACTGAAGTGATTGTTTCATCAGAGGCTTCTGGCAAACTTATGGAATTCAATGTAACCGAAGGACAACTTTTAGAACAGGGTACACAAGTGGGATATGTAGATACCGTACAACTCTATCTTAAAAAGCTGCAGTTACAGGCAAATACTACAGCAGTGAGAAGCCGCCGCCAGGATGTTAATAAACAAATTGCAGCTATCAAGCAACAGATTGCCACTCAATTCAGGGAAAAGAACCGTTGGGAAAATCTTGTAAAAAGTAATGCAGCCAATCAAAAGCAAGTAGATGACATCAATGCACAGATTTCATTTCTTCAGAAACAACTGGCAGCCCAGACTTCTACTTTGGAGAACAGTAATGCAAGTGTTACAGGAGAAAGTTCTGCACTTGAAATACAGATTGCTCAGTTGGAAGATCAATTGCAAAAATGCCACATCAACAGTCCGATAAAGGGAACGGTACTGAGCAAATATGCAGAGCAGGGAGAATTAGCTGTTCCGGGAAAGGCTCTCTTTAAGGTCGCAGATATTGAGAATCTGTTCTTACGGGCATACATAACCTCTGATCAGTTGTCAAAAATTAAAATAGGTCAGACGGTGAAAGTGTTTGCCGATTACGGAGGAGAAAATGTGAAAGAATATTCCGGCACAGTAAGTTGGATTTCCAGTAAATCTGAATTTACCCCGAAAGGTATTCAAACAAAGGATGAGCGTGCAAATCTGGTCTACGCGGTGAAGATTGCCGTAAAAAACAGGGGAGATATAAAGATCGGCATGTACGGGGAAGTTAGCTTTACAAAGTAAGGCTATGGCGGAAACTATAATAATGATTATAAAAACAACTGAAGCTATTGTGTAATGACAAAAGAAAAAATGGCAGCAATTGAAGTAGAACATATCTCAAAAAAATACGGCGAAGTTGAAGCTTTGCGCGACATCTCTTTCTCTGTGAACGAGGGTGAGATATTCGGCCTCATCGGTCCCGATGGAGCTGGGAAGACTACTCTCTTCCGTATTCTCACAACGCTGATAAGGGCAAATAGTGGAAGTGCTACTGTAGACGGACTGGATGTGGTAAAGGATTACAAAGAGATTCGTAACCGGGTAGGTTATATGCCGGGGCGTTTTTCTCTTTACCAGGACATGACCGTAGAGGAAAATCTAACTTTCTTTGCAACGGTATTCAACACTACCATTAAAGAGAACTATTACCTGATAAAAGATATATATCAACAAATAGAACCTTTTAAAGATCGCCGTGCCGGAAAACTTTCGGGAGGTATGAAACAAAAGTTGGCTCTTAGTTGTGCATTGATACATAAGCCCGTAGTACTTTTCCTTGATGAGCCCACCACAGGTGTGGACCCAGTTTCAAGAAAAGAATTCTGGGAAATGCTGAAAGCTCTAAAAGCACAAGGAATAACCATTCTGGTTTCAACTCCTTACATGGATGAGGCCGTGCTTTGTGACCGTATAGCTTTGATTCAAAACGGAAGTTTCCTGGGAATAGAAACTCCACAGGAAATTATCAGTGACTTCAAAGAAACAATCTGGTCGGCAAGAAGCCTGAAGATGTCAGCTTTGCTAAATGATTTACGGCTTTGTCCGGGAATAGAAAGTTGTTTTGCATTCGGAGAAGTGCATCATATAACAGTAGATGAATCATTGCTAACTATTGCTTCATTGAAAAAGTATTTGCAGGAGAAAGGACATTCGGATATTGAAATTCAAACTATTAAACCGACCATCGAAGATTGCTACATGCAGCTGGCTTCAAAATAAAGAAAGCTAAAAAAGAAACTAAGTATGAATGAGAATAATATAGTAATAGAAACCAAAGATCTGACAAAAAGGTTTGGACACTTTACGGCTGTTGATCACATCACGTTCAATGTATGTGAAGGTGAGATTTTTGGCTTTCTTGGAGCAAACGGAGCCGGCAAAACCACAGCAATGAAAATGCTTTGCGGACTTAGTAAGCCTACATCCGGAAGCGGAAAGGTAGCGGGTTTTGATATAGGGAAACAATCGGAGCAAGTAAAAAAGAACATTGGCTACATGAGTCAGAAGTTCTCTCTTTACGAAGACCTGAAGGTTTGGGAAAACATTCGTTTGTTTGCCGGGATATATGGAATGAAGGATAAAGATATCGCAGTAAAAACAGATGAACTACTCAGTAGACTTGGCTTTGAATCGGAACGAAACACGCTGGTTGCAAGCTTGCCGCTTGGCTGGAAACAGAAACTATCTTTCTCTGTTTCTATCTTTCATGAGCCAAAGATTGTTTTTCTTGACGAGCCCACCGGAGGAGTAGATCCTGCCACGCGCCGTCAGTTCTGGGAACTAATCTATCAGGCAGCTGACAGAGGTATTACGGTCTTTGTAACCACCCACTACATGGATGAAGCAGAATATTGTAACCGTGTATCTATCATGGTGGATGGAGAAATTGAAGCACTGGATAGTCCGGCTAATTTAAAGAAACAATTTGGTGCTCACGGAATGGAAGATGTATTCTACAAACTGGCACGTAAAGCGAAAAGAGGAGAATAAAATAATGAAACAGTTTCTATCATTCATAAGAAAGGAGTTTTATCATATCTCCCGCGATAAGCGTACTATCCTTATACTACTAGGTATGCCTATTGTGCAGATTATTATTTTCGGATTTGCCATTACCACAGAAGTTAAAGATGTTCGTGTGGCGGTTTTTGATCCTTCAAAAGATGAGGTAACACAAAAGATAATTGATAAGCTAGATGCAAACGAGTATATGAATGTGGTCAGCGTAATTGATCAGCCAGAAGACATAGAGTCTATATTCCGAAAGGGAAAAGCAGATATTGCGATTATTTTCAACCAGCATTTTAGCGAAAACTATCTCCATACCGGAGATGCTTCTGTGCAACTTATTACCGATGGTACAGACCCTAACACGGCATCCATCTTAACCGGTTATGTAACTAACGTTCTTAATGCAGCCCAACAGGAAATCAGTGGTCAGTATAAAACTCCACTTTCAATTACTCCGGAGGTCAAATTACTCTATAACCCAGGAATGAAAGGAGCTTATAACTTTGTGCCCGGAGTAATGGGACTTATTTTAATGCTGATTTGTGCCATGATGACTTCCATCTCCATTGTGAGGGAAAAAGAGACAGGCACAATGGAAATTCTTTTGGTATCACCCGTGAAACCAATTTATATTATTGTAGCAAAAGCGGTTCCTTACTTCGCTCTTTCCTGTATTAATATAACAACCATACTCTTACTTTCCGTATTCGTTTTAGGTGTTCCAATAGCGGGAAGCCTTACATTACTTGTTGGAGTGTCTCTTCTTTTTATTTTTGTATCACTGGTACTGGGATTATTAATTTCCACTATTGTAAAGACTCAGGTTGCAGCAATGCTTGCCTCTGGTATGGTGCTGTTGTTGCCCGTTATGTTTTTCTCAGGAATGATTTACCCAACGGAAAACATGCCTTTCATCTTACAACGTATCTCTGATATTATTCCGGCAAAATGGTATATCTCTGCCGTAAAAAAGATTATGATCGAAGGACTGGAGGTTACTTTTGTTCTCAAAGAAATTGGCATACTTACACTAATGGGATTTACTTTGCTTGTTATTAGCCTTAAGAAATTTAACGACAGACTGGAATAGATTATGATAAAATATTTAATAGAAAAAGAATTCAAGCAGATACTTAGAGATAGTTTTCTGCCACGTTTAATCATCGGTTATCCTATCGTAATGATGATAGTACTCCCTTGGGTTGCCAATCTAGAGATAAAAAACATCAATCTTAGCGTAGTGGATAATAACCATAGTCACTACTCTCAGCAATTGATTCAAAAAGCTGTTTCTTCGGGATATTTTCACCTTACTGGTGTTTCATCTTCATATGATGAAGCTATGAGAAACATTGAATCAGGAGATGCAGATATAATTATGGAGATTCCGGCTAACTTTGAACAGGATCTTATTAAACAAGGAAATACCAAATTACTAATTTCAGCAAATACGGTAAACGGAACCAAAGGAGGGCTGGGAAGTTCTTATCTATCCAGTATTGTAATGGATTTTTCTGCTGATATAAAAGACAAATGGGTGCAACCGGTAAAAACAGGAGCCATTACCCCCTCTATTAAGCTTGTAACACAAAACCGATTTAATCCACATCTTGATTATAAGGTGTTTATGGTTCCGGCACTAATGGTAATACTTCTGACCGTTCTTTGTGGCTTTCTTCCGGCTCTAAATATTGTAGGCGAGAAAGAGAAAGGTACAATTGAGCAAATTAATGTTACTCCGGTTAGTAAGTTTACGTTTATTCTGGCTAAACTGATTCCTTACTGGATTATCGGCTTCTTAGTGCTCACAATCTGTTTCGGTCTGGCAGCTTTGGTATACGGAATTTTACCAACTGGGCATCTTATCACTATTTATTTGCTTGCAATTCTCTATGTATTGACAATCTCGGGATTCGGGCTGGTCATTTCTAATAATTCCGAAACTATGCAACAAGCCATGTTTGTGATGTTCTTTTTCATGATGGTCCTAATTCTGTTGAGCGGACTTTTTACTCCAATTAACAGTATGCCTCACTGGGCACAAAACATTACCATATTCAATCCGTTGAAATACTTTATACAGGTAATGCGGTTAGTCTATCTAAAAGGCAGCAACATTATGGAACTTGGTACACAGATAATTGCGCTAAGTCTTTTTGCTGTATTCTTTAATAGCTGGGCTATCATTAGCTATAGAAAGAAATCGTAAAGAAATTAACAACGATCAAATTTTAATAGAACAAGAATATTTAATCAAATTATAAATTATAGAGATAACATTGCAAGTAAATCTAAAAAAAACCGACAAATATATTATAGCCATATTATAAGTTCATAGTATTAAATGAAGTCTTTAATCAACTTTTACTATATTTGGTCGATTTGTTTTGCCAGTATCAGATAAAAGAGTGACGTTTGCATGATTATCAAAATATTTTTTGTAATTACTTAATCCGTTCAAAGCAACAATGAGTTTAAATAGCATAGCAATACCAACGCTAAATATTACGGGATTTACATCCCCTCTGCCTGCTATAGGAATACTAAATAATGATTTTGCACTTTATCTTTTGCAAAAGGACATTCCGGCCGACAAATATCTGAAGCCTATAAACACTTTTAGAATAATTATGGTTTGCGCAGGAATCTTGGAAGTGGAGATTAACGGTTTTACCCATTCTTTATCTCAAGGAGCCTTAGCTTATTTGCCTCCCAATATCCCCTTTAGTATGAAGTCCGGGAATGATGAACTCAATGGATACATGATAGTTCTCTCGGATATATTTGTTGGGGCACTTCAGATTCCTTGTGCAATAAATAAAGATAAATCGTTTGTTAATTACTACAGGCAAGATCTATCCGAAAACCTTCAGAATAGCATAAACCAGATATTTATGCTTATAAAAGATGAAATATCGGACACTAATCGTGTCTTCCGTCGCGAGAAACTTATAAATTTGGTATCCATATTTTATATTGATATTCTGAATGCCTATGCAAAGAATGCCCCTGACCCGCAAACGCTCTGTTACAATGGAGAAAGCGGCAGGAAAGTAAAGTTATCCAAGGATTTTTTTAAATTAGTAAAGCAATATTTCAAGGAAAACAGGCAAGTAAACTTTTATGCCGATAAGCTTTGTATTAGCCCCAAGTACCTTTCTCTATTGGTAAAGCAAACAACTGGAAAGTCGGCTAATGAATGGATTAACAAGACTGTTATTCTTGAAGCAAAGCAACTTCTTCAAAGCTCAGAATACAGTATAAAGGAGATAGCCTATATGCTTAACTTTACCAATCAAAGTTTCTTTGGGAAATATTTTAAAAAGATGGTAGGAGTATCTCCTAAAGATTATCAGAGAAGCGTGGAATTATATTAAGAAGGGTATTTTTCAAGATACGAATTGTTGGTGAGTATGTCTGTATTTTTCAAAGTGTGTGACAAACTTATTATAAATACTTCTTTTATATGCCCCGGTATAAAGTTTGACACCGCGGATACCAAGGGGTTTCAGAAGAGAGTACCCTGTTACCCCCTCAATTTATTCTAGCAATAAATTTATTTTTTTAGAGGAATACTATCCAAAATTAAATCAAGACATAACTCATTGATTAGCTTTATAGTAAATACACATTCATGACATTTGATTATAAAAAACTGATAAAAAAGCAACGTAAGGCGTATAAATATATTTTATTCACCTTGCGTTCTACAATTATTGGCCAATGATTTGAATTTACTGGAGAATAAATCTGAATTATAACGCTTGTTCAGCGTAAAATATTCCGAACCGGAACAATCACCTCGTCATCCAAATCAAGTATGGCATTGATAAGATAAATATTTTCAAAAGAAGACAGGTCACTTACTGATATTTCTATTGGTGTAATTTTACCTTCTGCAATCAACTGTTGCCTGCAAGTGCCGTTTAATAAATAAGTGGACGGAGTATAATAACTGCTGCCATCACTCAACACCACATTGCTGTAACTGGTATCGGTTATCATTCCGTTCTGAGTAATCAGAATATCATCGCACGAACCTTTTTCCTGTAGAAGTTTCATCAAGGAGCTTCTATCGGCATACTTTCGGAAATAATCTATATCTGCCCCATTCACAAGCTTTAAAGATGAAACTTTACAGCAAACATACTGCTGAAACTCCACGTCATCAATAGAAGCGCCATAAAGAATGCGACATTTTACCACTCCGTGTTTCATCTCTTCGGGAATAATCATCTCCTGAAAAAATGTATCCTTTATTGAGGAATGATAGATTTCCTTCATGGTTTGTTTCATCCTCTGAAGATTAAGTTCAGGATGAATAAATATTCCATCCACTACCTTAACTGTTTCTAAAAATTGATGCTGTTTACTCATAATGGCAAGTATATTTTATCTAAAACTTCCTGATACTCTTCTTCCGGATTACTATTGACCGTAATCCCTCCCCCACTTCGGAAATAATATTTCTCGTTTTCTTTCTCTATATAACGAATCATTACGGCACTGTCCAATGTTTCACCATCATAATAACCAAAAACTCCGGTATAGTAACCCCGGTTAATCTTCTCTGCTTTGCGAATAGTGTTCACTGTTGACTGCTTAGGCGCGCCACTAATTGATCCGGCAGGAAGCATATCAAAGATAATATTCCCCAGACGTTCGTGGTAATTGTTGGAAAGTGTACCACAAATCTCCGAACTTGTTTGCAACAGTTCCTTATCATTTGTCTTCAACACATCCACATACCTGAATCTACGCACATGAACATGCTCTGCCACAATACTAAGATCATTTCTTATCAGGTCAACAATCGTATTGTGTTCGCATGTTTCCTTATAATCGGCCATTAAGTGCTCTTCTGCATGTGGAAGAGCTGCATCTATAGTTCCTTTCATAGGGTAAGAGGATATTTCACCGGAGGATATTTTTACGAAACTTTCGGGTGAGAAACAGACAAACCTCCCAGGCACAAGGATTTTATAAAGCGCATGAGTACGCGAATAAATATCTTGCAGAGTGAGATTACACTCTATGGCTGTTCTCTCAGTGAGGTTCAGCAAAAAAGAATTTCCTTTATGCAGTGCGGAACTTACTATCTGAAATTTGGATAAGTAATCATCATAACCTTCCGGTATCTTTTTAAGCAAAGTAGGGTCATCAATATCAACCTGCAATTTAGAATGATTAGAATGCTTTCCCACTGTAAACAGCACGGACTGACTATCCATAGGATTCTCATAAAAGAAACCTTTTGCCATTTCAAAATCAACGCCGAAAAGAAAAGGTGTCCGCTTTTGACCGGCCTCATTCATCATCCGGCAAACCATATTTGCGTCAAACTCAATCATAGGACGCAAAAGTATAAAAACAAACACAAAAGAGAACTATTTCTTTTAAGAATCTGATTATCTTTGTCAGCAAAATAATTATATAAAGAAAAGAATCATGAGAGCAAACGCATCATCCATATATATGCAGGACTGGCTTGCATTACATCCCTATAACCGTGTAACGGAAGTCGATCAGTATTACCTCGACCTGTCTAATGATATTCTGAAAGTATGGAATCAGTCTATCGTTAATATTCCGGTTAGCACGGAAATAAAGATTACTATTTCATGCCAGCTTGCCGCTTATTTTGAAGATGTTATCTCGCAACTGGGAATCTGGAGGGCATTCATACTAAAGAACAAAGAACTTTATGGCAAGTATTTGCCGTTTTACTCACTCCCCTCAAACTATTTAGAAGATGAAGTAAACTGTGAAGATATTGCTTTTCTGCTTTGGCTCAATATTCAGCTCTATGTAGGCAATGATAAGGAAGAGTTTCTTGATCCGCAAGAGGTTTCTTTAATGACTCTTGCCAAGGAAATATTTGATCTGCTTGATGCTGAATATGAAACGGCTCCTGATAATTCTTTCATGACGGACTTTTTCTCTTTTGAAAAGAAAGACTACAGCAAATTTCCTGCCTTTGCCAATGATGCGGAATGGTTCTTTTTCCAATCCTATCTATTGGCAGCGTGCAATGAAGAACCAATCAATGAGATCATTGGGCAGGTACAAAAATATTATCCCAAAGCATCAGATAAAGAAAAAAGCGCTATCGTTCATGATGCGGTTAACAGGTTAATGTTCACTGATCCTTGCGGACCGCTGGCTCTTAACATAAACGAATGGTTTTCGGCCATCGCTGGTTCAAACCAACCTTACCGCGGCTATTTTGATTCTTTCGAATTCATAGACCGTGAAGAGTTTTATGTTATTGAGAAAAGTAATTTGCACATTAGAATTCGCTCCGTGGCAAACGGCAGAGAGATTGACGTTACAAAGGAATCCATCAAAGACTCATCCGAACTTATCCCATGGAAAACAGTAATTATGGTGTGTTGTGCTTTTTATAATGACGCATGGTGGTTCTTTGGAGAATACTCTACACGTAAACTAAATGATGAGGAAGATATTCATCCCGCTGCATCGGTAACTAAAGCAAAAAAGATTGAGGATCCGGTTTATGCCACCTTTATGAAAGCCAGCCAGGACGAACCGTTAATGTATATCCAATCATACGAAGCGCTCAAGGAATTCTTTATCAACGGATTAAAATGGGAAGACAACGACGATAATATGATGCCGGATTTAAAAGATTTCCAGAATTTTGTGCTTTATGCCAATCCTAAAGGGATGTTGATTGCGCCGGATATTGCCGCGTATGTAAAGGATGAACGGAATCCAATGTATAATGCCGAAGAAGCAGCAAAAAATGCATTGGACTTATTCACCGTACAGGGAAGCTGCCCTGTCGACTTACTAAGATACCTGGAAGAAAGCAACCGATTGCCGGATGCACAAATAAACAGTGCAAAAGGAGCAGAACATGGCAAAGAATTGCTTCATGATAACTGGGACTTTATAGCCCGCTGTTTCTTGGAATCATATTACAGAGGAGAATAAAACATCTTAATATTTTCCCGTAGAATCCCTGCCCAGTTTTTTTTTGTATATCTTTGTCCACAATAAAAATAATAGAATTATAAACGATATGAAAAAAGTTTTTTTTGCTAAGATAGCAGTTATTTCAATGCTATGTATTGCAATGGTATCCATGGTTTCGGCACAAACTAAAAACGGAGAATGGACAAAAAGTAATTCAAAGAAATGGGTAAAAGGTAGAGAATGGGCAAACGGTTTGAACATTGTACCTAATAAAACCACAGATTATGTAAAGTTTGCAACTCAGTATCACAAAGATAAAGCAATGTGGGAAAAGGTTTTCAACTTTTTGAAAGAGAATGACCTTGCCAACATGCCTGTAGGTAAATATCCTATTGACGGCAACCGTTGTTTTGTTAATGTGGCAGATGCAAAAACAAAGTCACCGGACGTGGTTCTGATTGAATCGCACAAAAAATACATCGATTTGCAGTACATGTTTACCGGCGCAGAACGTATGGGACTTATCTCCAATACTGACGCTAAAGAAGTGAAAGCTTACGATGCTAAGAGAGACTGTGCTAATTATACCGGAGATAAAATCAAGTATTATAACTTGTCCGGCAAAACATTTTTCCTGCTCTTCCCCGATGAATTGCACAAAGCATCCATCTGGCCTTCCGATAAGGAAACTATTGGCAGAAAGATTGTAGTGAAAATTGCTTATATAGCTGATTGAGAAACTCCCCAAACAAATAAATAAAGATGAAAACAAAATCTGATAAACCAGCTACATTTATTCCAAAAAAGAATGGCCAAAAAGTAGAGCCTACAGGGAAAAGAATTGGCAAGTCAAGGCCTGCTAAAGCTAATAACCAACAAAACAGAAGAGTTAAGTAAGTTTAGAGAGAGTTCCTTACTCTACTTTTCAATTGAAATGCAAATGAGACCTTTAAATAAGGTGATTATGAATTGGATAAAATCCTCTCATAATCACCTTATTTTTAAAAGCTTCAGTTGCATCTACATTCCTATTCTAAACTAAATCTAATAACAAAGCTTATATTGGCATCAACCTGACAGAGACTTAGGAGCTTTGCTTTTCCGGAATTATATCCAGATGCTATTTCATAGGCATGCTTTTCATTTTAGGAGTATATTTCATCTTTGTAGAATCCTTCATATTCTTCATCTTTTTCATAGCTCCTTTTTTCATTTCCTTCTTTTCTACCAATGTCATACCACATTTTGGACATTTCCCAGGTTTGTCCATTACAACTTTAGGATGCATAGTGCAAGTATATTTCATTGCTTGCTGCTTACAGGTAGTAGTAGTTTTTTTTTGATTTTGACCATAAACACTATTAAAAGAAGAACCAACAAAAATTAATCCTATCACAAGAATTAGAGAATAAAAATACTTTGTTTTCATAACAATTCATTTTTAAATATTAATCACGACTTAAAAGAACAGATCATTATATTTTAGTCCTAAAGATATCACAAAGATGAAATAACCCGCTTAAGCTTTTCCTGAACTTCTATGGCAATACTTTCCAAACTTGAATTATCTATAGCCATCATTGAAGCAACAGGATCAACTGCAGCAACTTCTATTTCATCTTTGGCAAGTTCCTGAATAATTACATTGCACGGGAGCATCGTCCCAACTTTGTCTTCGCTTTGTAGCGCCTTGTATGCGAAAGCAGGATTACACGCTCCTAAAATCTTATATCTCCTGAAATCTACATTCAGTTTCTCTTTCAATTTTTCGTGTAAATTGATTTCAGACAACACACCAAAGCCTTCACTTTTTAATGATTCGGTAACTTTGATCAACGCTTCATCAAAACTGGTATTCAGTTTTTTGCTAATATAATACTTCATTGTTTTATGTATATAACTTAGTCAATATATAACAATTACCTTATGTCTTTTGATTTATAAAATTGCAAACTTTAACTGTATTAATCACACTACATATCCATTCCCGGCATGCTGTGAGTTTTTTTAGTTTTCGGTTCATCTTGATTCATCATACTTTGTTTACCTTCCAACTGAGCACTGGCATCAACGGCAAAGGCTCCATTTGTTACAATCTCTTCACCGGACGTAAGTCCGCTGAGAACCACATAAGTTCCCGAAAGTGAAGGCCCCAACTCTACTTCCCGCATCATAAAGGTAGAAACAGAGATTCCGGAAACCTTGACATAAACAACCGAACGTTTACCTGTCCATAATACTGCCGATTGTGGAATAACCAATTGTTTTTTGTACTGAGTCAAATAAGCCTTTACATTACCAATAACAAACATCTCCGGTTTCAGTTTCCCGTCACGGTTATTTAATTCCACCCTTACCCCGGCAGTACGTGTAGAAGGATTAATAACAGGATCGATAAAGGATATCTTTCCGGAAAAGAGTTTCCCCGGTACTGCCTGAAGGGTGAAATCAATCTTATTGCCTTGCTTAAGAAATGGCAGATCACCCTCATAAGCCTGAAATACCGCCCACACACGAGATAAATCGGCTATCTGAAACAGTACAGCACCCTGATTTATATAATCACCCTGATTCACTTGCTTTGCAATGACCTTGCCACTGGTTGTTGCTTTTATCTCCACTATTGGAGAGACTTTTCCCGATCTTTCAACCGCAGCTATCTGCTGATCTGTGAAATTCCATAAGCGTAATTTCTCACGAACCGCATCAAGCAGATAAGACTTTTGCTGAGAGCTCCCCATCCGGGTTGTTTCCAGTAATTCTTGTTGTGCAGTATATAGTTCCGGAGAATAAAGAGAAGCAAGTGTTTGCCCTTTTCTCACAGATTCTCCTGTATAGTTTACCCAAAGACGCTCTACACGACCGTTCACTGTAGCTGTTTGTGACTGCATCAACCGTTCATCGGGCTGAATTTTGCCATAAAGGCGCAAATCTTTCATCGGATTTTCATTACTAACAACCGATGTCTGCACATTTGCCAGTGCCAAAGCCTCATCAGATAACTGAATAGCATTAGGATCGATAGTTGCAGAGCTATCTTCAGATGAACTGCCCTCCTTTAAAGGAATTAAATCCATGCCACAGATAGGGCATTTGCCAGGTTTATCCATTCGGACTTGTGGATGCATGGAGCAGGTCCAAATTGTATGTTTCTGTTCCTTCACCTCTTTACCTGTATTTGCAGACGCCTTGTCGTTATGACCGGAAGAATGGAAAAAGAGCCATCCTAAAGCCAGTCCGACTAACAAGATTAGCAGATACCGTAAAGAACTCTTCTTCAAAGTTTCATTGATCCATTTATTATATTGTTTTTTCATTTTATCTCTTATTTATTATTAGGTCATCCTTAGCTATTATCTTCTCAAACTCAGCAACAGCCGTATTATATTCAACAACAGACTCCACCTGTTTTAAACTGTAATTCAATAATTCCCGCTGCACCTGTAGCACATCTGTTAAACTCACACTGGAAGTTGCAAACTCGCGAAGCATTAGTTCGAACGTGGTTTGTGCCAGCTGGCGCTGCTTTGCATAAAGTGCTATCTTACGTGATGCATCGGTTATTCGCAGATTGATAGCCACAAAACTAGCCTGCAACTCATTGTGAGCGTTTTGATATTGCAGTTCAGCGGACTGTTTCATAAATTTGCTGTCACTAAGCTGAGCTTTGTACTTCTTCCTGTAGATAGGCAATGTGAACTTAACCATAGGCATTATCATGTCCATTCCATTCATACTGCTCATTGTATTCATATCATTCGGGTCCATCGGTTTTTTGCTATTAATCATGTACTCCAAGCCAATCCCTATCATGGGATATCCCATCTTCTTTACCATTTCGCCCTTTGCTTCATAGGAAGCTCTTTCTGCTTTCCACATGGCTAACATTGGATTTCGCTCAACAACTACTTGCCATACAGCGGCATCATTGGCTATAAATGGCTTCAGTTGCAAGGTATCCGGCACAAAGGCAGATGTAGCCGACGGGCGTCCCAATAAAGCATTGAACACTGCAAGTGTCGAGATAAACTGAGATTGTGTTGTTTCCAAAGTATTTTCAAGCTCCGTCCGTTCAATCTGAATACGTAACACATCAGACATACCGCCACTACTTCCGCTCATTGAAGAGGAAGGCATGTTACTTCCCATGGATGCCGACTGACCGGCGGCTATTGTTGAGGAGGATATACTTCCGGATGAAGCACCTCCCATTCCCGACATACCACTGCCTGCCGTAGGAGTTGCCATTGCCGAAGAAGCTGAAGAAGAGACCGATGAAGAAGGAGCCGGACTTCCCGTTCTTCCCTTAGCGCCAGGCGATTTATACCTATAAAGAGCAACCTCTTCCAACGATTTCAATAGTTTAATATTCTCTCTGACATTCGTAAGTCTTGCCTGAATACTGTTTAACTGGTACCACTGGACCTGAACATTATAGGCTACATCAAGGCTACTCTCTCTGAATTTCTCATAGGAAGCATTCGCCATCCATGACATCTCCGACCTGGCAGCTTTCAGCGTCCCAAACCACGGAAACATCTGCATCAGGTTCAGCGTTCCAACTTCTTTGCCATTTACCTGCTCCATTTGTTTCAAATAAAAACTGAATCCTAATTCAGGATCGGGCAATGATCCTGCAGGAGCAACACGTTGCAAAGAAGCCTGATAAGCTGCAAAATCAGCGCGTACTTTCGGGTTGTTTTTAACAGCCCGTTCCACATAAACGGCAAGACTATCCTGTGCTTTGAGATGGCCGAAACTTGTTGTCAGTAATATAACCGACAGGCAAGCATATTTAAATATTATTTCCTTTTTCATCTCATTGAATTGAATAGTTAGTTTCAAGTTGTTCGGGCAATCGGTTATGCTTTACGGCATGTTCCCGCCACCAACACTGAAGAACCGGAACCACGAACATAGTCATGGTCTGAATCAACATTCCCCCAAATGTGGGAATAGCCATAGGTACCATTATATCAGAACCTTTTCCGGTAGAAGTAAGCACCGGCAACAAAGCAATCAAGGTAGCAGCCGTGGTCATTGAAGCTGCACGTACTCTTCTAAGTCCGGACTTAATTACAGCTTCACGAATTTCATCCTTAGTGGTAGGTTTCTCATCAATAAACATCTGATGAATATAGGTTCCCATCAAAACTCCGTCATTGGTAGCTATACCAAAGAGGGCAATAAATCCTACCCAAACCGCTACACTCAGATTAATAGTATGCATCTGAAAAAGATCCCGCATATTCATTCCGGCAATACTAAAGTTGAGGAACCAATCCTGCCCGTATAGCCAGATAAGAATAAACCCTCCGGCAAAGGCCACAAATACACCCGAGAAGTGAATAAACGATGCAGTTACTGACTTAAAACGGAAATAAAGGATCAACAATATAAAGATTAAACTGATCGGTATTACAATCAATAATCGGTTCGTTGCCCGTACTTGCTGTTCATAGTTCCCTGCAAATTTGTATGTCACTCCTTTGGGAAGTACAATCTTGCCCTCCTTAATCCTTGTATCCAATATTTTCTGTGCATCGTTCACCACGTCAACTTCTGCTTTATCGGACACTTTATCAAAGATAACATAACCTAGCAGGAAGGTATTTTCACTCTGTATCATCTGCGCTCCTTTGGCATAATTGATATCCGCCAGTTCATTCAAAGGTACTTGTGCTCCGGTAGAAGTAGGTATCAATATCTGACCAAGTGACTGTGGATTATCACGCAGTTCCCTTGCATACCGTAACCGGATAGGGAAACGTTCGCGACCTTCCACAGACGTAGAAAGTTTCATTCCACCCACAGCAGCACCAATAACCTCTTGTAAATCGGAAACCTTAACGCCATAACGCGCCATGTTCTCTCTGTTTAGCTTTATCTCCAGATAAGGAGCTCCCACTGCCCTGTCATAAAATACAGATGCTGGAAGCACGGAAGGAACTTCTTTCAATGCCTGTTCCATCATCTTCCCGGCTTTTTCAATGGATTCCAGATCGGGGCCATAAATTTTTAATCCCATTGGTGCCCTCATTCCGGTAGAAAGCATAACCATACGTGTGGCAATGGGCTGAAGTTTAGGTGCGGATGTCAGTCCGGGAAGATGAGTTACCTTAACTATCTCGTCCCAGATATCATTCTTATTTTTAATCTGGGGACGCCACTGACGGTAATATTCTCCATACTTATAGAGAATCAGACTATCTTTTGGAATAATACGAAATCCTTTCTCAGGATCGTACGTTTTGTCCCCAATAAGCATAAAGCGACCTTTACGGTCTACTTTAAATCGTGCCCGCTGACCATTATCATCCAGCATATACTCCGGACGATAATTAATAGTATTCTCATACATTTGAATAGGTGCAGGATCCAAAGCCGAATTTACACGTCCCCATTTACCCACAGCCAATTCTACTTCGGGAATACCCTTCAATCGTCTATCAAGCTTTTCAATATTCTGAAGATTCTGTTCCACTCCCGAATGTGGCATACTTGTAGGCATCAAAAGATATGAGCCTTCATCCAGACTAGGCATAAACTCTTTTCCTATTCCAGGGAACTCTTTGCTGGCACCACTCCAAAAAGATGTTCTCCGAAATGTATTCCAACCTATAGTTTCAAATCCTTTGGCCACAAAACCGAATATCTTGTCAAATCCCATCCATATCACCATACCAAATAGTACCGTAAAAATGGGAATAGAAATGAATTTCCACCTGTTAGCCAGACACCAACGAAGAATCCGTTCATAATGAATAACCAACGACCACAACAGTGCCAAAATAACGGCTACTATACCTGCCACAAATAACATATTGAGCAGAATTTCATTTTGAGGTCCCAATGGTAACCATTCTGATGATAATAAATAGACAGCTGTCAACAGCGTTATACCTATATTGATGTAATTGGGATAATGCTCCTTCCCCGGTTTCCATTTATAAACCAATAAATTATTTATTCCTATGCCAGTAAGCGCCAACGCAGGAATTACTCCATTAATAGCAAACAATAATATGCCTGCCGCAATCAGCAGTATATTTGCCCCTTTACGAATTCCTCTCCTTGGTATATTTAGAGAAAATATCCAATAGGCTAAAGTAGGCAATAAAATTAGCCCCAGAATAAAGGCTGATGCCAAAGCAAATGTTTTGGTATAAGCCAGCGGATGAAACATCTTTCCTTCCTGGGCCTGCATGGCAAACACTGGAATAAAACTTATAATGGTAGTAAGCATTGCAGTGCTTATTGCTCCGGATACCTCAGTCACAGAATTATAAATCAATGTTACAAGATATTGTCCATGCGCTTTTCCTCTATTCTCCGGAAAATCAAGGTGGCGAACTACATTCTCCATAAAGACTACTCCCACGTCGACCATTACACCGATGGCAATAGCAATTCCCGATAAAGCCACAATATTAGCCTCAACTCCCACATAACGCATAATGATGAAAGTACTCAATACGGCAAGTGGTAATATTCCTGCAATTACAATGGAAGCACGCAGATTCACAATCAATACAATAACCACAATGATGCAAATCAGAATTTCGTGACTCAATGCACTTTCCAGAGTACCAATTGTTTCTTTAATAAGCTGAGTACGATCGTAGAACGGAACAATGGTTACTTTTGAAACTCTCCCATCCGGCAATACCTTCTGAGGCATTCCGGCTTGAGTTTCCTTAATCTTTTCTTTAACATTATTAATCACGTCCATTGGATTTGAACCATACCTTGCCACCACAACAGCACCAACGGCTTCTATGCCTTCTTTATCCAACCCTCCACGGCGTGTAGCCGGACCATAGTTTACCGTCGCTACATCTTTTATCCTCACGGGGATATTGTTTCTCGATGTAATGGCAGCATTCTCAAGATCGGCAAGGTTTTTGATATACCCTAATCCACGAATCAGATATTCCACCTTATTTACCTCCATGGTTTCGGCTCCGATATCCAGATTACTCTTTTTAACCGCATCCATCACGTCCATCACTGATACTCCGAAAGAGCGCATTGCTTCGGGATTCAGATCTACCTGAAACTCCTTCACATAACCACCTACCGATGCAACTTCGGAAACCCCTTCGGCACTGGATAATGAGTATTTCACATAGTAATCCTGAATGGTTCGTAACTCCTGAGGATCCCAGCCGCCAGTTGGTTTCCCGGTTTTGGGATCTCTTCCTTCCAATGTATACCAGAATATTTGTCCCAATGCAGTGGCATCAGGTCCTAAAGATGGTTGAACTCCTTCGGGAAGAGTACCTGAAGGTAACGAATTGAGTTTCTCAAGTATCCGGGAACGACTCCAGTAAAATTCCACATTATCATTAAAGATGATGTAGATAAATGACATCCCGAACATTGAAGTACTTCGAATGGTTTTAACTCCGGGAATACCCAATAAAGATGTTGTTAATGGATAAGTGATCTGGTCCTGAATATCTTTCGGTGACCTTCCCATCCATTCCGTTGCAACAATTTGTTGATTATCGCCCACATCGGGAATAGCATCTACAGCAACAGGATCACGCGGAAGCAATCCGCCGTGCCAGTTAAACGGAGCAGTTGACAATCCCCAGACAATAATCACAATCAATAAAATTGCCGTGACAAGCCTATTCTCCAGGAAATATTTGATGATTGCTTTTAGCATACTGTTTTTGTTAAAGAGTACAGTAAAAACAACAAATTCCTTTACTCTTTTGTTTCTAAGAACATATCTCTAGGTAAGTTCTATGTAATCAAAAGGCTTCTATTTCATACCTTATCTAATATAAAAGAAAGCGAATAAAATGAACTTTTCATCATCTTCTACGTTATTATACCAATAAAATCAATTAAAAAAATTAAGTTATGAAAAAGTCCTTTCTATCATTTATAATGCTAGTAGCCTTATCTGTTTCAGGTTTCGCTCAGCAATCGTGGACTAATGATCCTTCACATTCGCGCTTAGGTTTCACCGTTAAGCACATGACAATATCAGAAGTAAGCGGCCGCTTTACTGATTTTAGCGTTAAAGTTAAATCAGCAAAAGCCGATTTAAGTGACCTGAAGGTAGATTTAACTGCAAAAGTAGCAAGTATCAATACAGATATTGAAGCCAGAGACAATCACCTGAAAGGTGCTGATTTCTTTGATGCCGAGAAATATCCAACTCTTACTTTCGTAAGTACATCACACAAAAAGATTACCAGTAAGAATTTTAAGTTAATGGGGAATCTTACAATGCATGGGATAACTAAATTTGTGACTCTGGATGTTCTTTTCCTTGGCGAAATCACCAATCCAATGAATCAGAAAAAGGTCTCAGGATTTAAAGTTACCGGAGTTGTTAAGCGTTCAAATTACAATCTTGGCTCTAAATTTGGAGAAGCAATGATTAGCGATAATGTAAAAATAGTAGCTGATCTGGAGTTTATTAAAGATTAAAACTAATACGATGTTATTATAGTAACCCCGCCAGCAATGAGATATATTCCATTACTGGTGGGGTTACTATGTTTTGAATACCTACTTTTATATTACAATAAAGTTCAGTCAACCTTTATTCAATAAAGCCCTTTTCTCTCTTTGCCTCTGCATCCTGAAAAAAGGCCATCCCTGTAAGCATCTTGCTGAAGCCATTTTTTCTGTAGAAATCTTCTTTTCCCGGAGACGCATACAGAATAAGGTTATAACCGGAAAGTTCTTCTTTGATCTCCTCAATGATTATCGTCCCCAGACCTTTACCATGATAAGATGGGTCAATGGCTACATCGTAAACCGTAGCCTGAATCACTCCATCGCTGATAGCCCGTCCAAATCCCACCAATGTATCTCCGTCGAAAAGAAAGATCGTACAGGCGCTATTCCTGAAAGCCTTTTCCTGAACCTCAGGAGCATGATACTTCATTCCTACTTTCTTCAGAATCTCCACAACTTCTGAGAAATCAACGCCATCACAGTTACTTTTTACTCCTATTTTCATTTTGGGCAGATTAATTTTATGAACTTCTCCGGCGGACTTTCTCAGCCGAGAAGCAACTATCCTTAACGTAACAAACGGTTTTAATCTATACCAATTTCTGATAAAACATCAGGTCCAGGTATTGGTCAAACTTACGGGCCACATTCTTTAAATTCCCACTGCAAGTATAGCCACACTTCTCAAACAAATGACGGCTAACCATATTATCGCCCGAAATCAGCGCAACAATATTTGTAAAACCTCCCTCGCGGACATACTCCTCAAGCCTCAGCAAAGCTTCGGTTCCGTATCCCCTGCCCTCAAATCCAGGTTTCAGATAAATTGTAATCTCAACCGATACACTAAATGCCGCACGAGGTTTAAACTTATTAAAATAACAAAAGCCACACTTCTCCCCTTCCGGAGTAATGAGCATAAATGAGCGATAAAGAGGATCTTTAACAGGAACAAAGCTCCGAATATCTTCCATCGGAACAGGATCTATTGAGTAAACCACTGTTGTGTTAAGGGTATAGTAATCATACATCTCCTTCACAAAAGAAAGATCTTCCTCTTCTATTTCTACAAATTTCAATTGATTCATAATTCTATAACAGATATTTGGAGTCCAAAGATAGATGTTTTTTTGATTACAGAGAATGAAGTATAAAGGAACTTTGCCTGTTAGTAAAAAGTAATACAAGAAAAAGAATTAACATAAAATATAAAAATAGAACAACAAATTAATAGTTTAAAGCACTATTATGTGATTGTATTGTAATAACTTTGTATCATATTTTCCTACCACATAAATCTTGCTTACAAGTTCTGGTTTTGTGTTGGCAAATATCGAAAACATTTTATAGAACCTAAATCCTGTATTTAAAATGAAAAGATCTATCAACCTAATTATCTTATTTATTTTCCCCATTATCACATTCGCCCAAACATATTCAGGAAATGTTCTTAATGAGAAAAAGGAGCCTCTGGGATATGTAAATATTGGTGTAATTGGAAAAGACGTAGGTACAGTTTCAGATGTCAGTGGGCACTATAGCATTAATATTGATCCTCTATTTGAGAATGATTCCATCCGCTTTTCTTATACAGGATACACCCCTGTTACAATAAAGGTTACCGATTTCAAAAAGCAATCTCATCTTATCAGTCTAAAGCCGCAAGTCTTTAATCTGAGTGAAGTAGTAATAAAACCAATTCATATAGAAGAAAAAAAGTTAGGTAATAATTTCAAGGTGTTTTTTCAAGCAGGTTTCAAAGATAATAGAAAGGGATATGAAATGGGAGTTCTATTAAAGATTAAGAAACGGGCTATTTTACATAACATATCTATAAAAGTGTCAAATTGCAGTTATGACAGTCTTTGTTTTCGTCTGAATATTTACAAAGAGACAGACAAAAAGACTTTTGTAAATGTGTTGCGCGATCCAATTTATGTTTTCAGGAAAGTACCCAAAAGTCGATTCATTCTGAATGCAAATTTATCTGATAATAAACTGAACGATATTGTTGTTGAAGGAAACACACTTGTTACAATGGAATTTATTAAGGATTTAGGAAAAGGAGGATTATATCTGGCATCGGGAATGATAGGAGCAAAATCCTATTGCAGAAAAACGAGTCAGGGAAAATGGGAATCATTACCAGTTAAGTTGGGAATAAGTGTTGGTGCAGAAGTAGAAAAATAATACGAGATAATGAGTAAAAATAGAAAAGTAGGATATCCTCACTAAATATCCTACTTTTCAATCTATATTAGAACTCAATCTTACTTTACAATAATTTCATCAGTAAATATAAACCCTCCTTTATTGTTTGGATGAGCAACATAGTGGATATAACGCGCTACAACATTACCTTCCCATCCAAAATCACGATAAATAAGTTCTTCTTTATTTTCAGGAACATCATTATCTATCTGTTTGAGATGAGTAAATGTTATGCCGTCTTCGGAAACAAAGATTTCCACATTGCGAGGCATCCATACTCCAGGACCTATGATCTGCATAAAATCTGCATTGATTGAATGAACAGTCATTGAAGAGCCTAAATCAATAGTAACATCCAAATCTTTACCAATAAAACCTTGCCAACGGTGATCAGCATACGCCCAACCGCCTCTTAAACCATCAACCAATGCAGAGTCTCCTCCCGCTGTATAGTTATGATAGTATTTATTAGCATAAATAACTTTTTTGCCCACAGCCAGATGATTTTCCCTGACCAGACTTACAGGACGTTCTCCCACTTCATCTTTCAAATGAAAAGTATTGTATCCGCGACTTTCAAGAAACGTTACGGCTTTAAGGGCACGCTCATGAAAATCAGTATATGACTTCCGTTCCGGAGCCGTCCATGCAACCTCTGACAATGCAAGTAAGCGAGGATAAATCATATACTCCATGTGTTCCGGTGTAGAAATATACTCTGCCCAGACATTAGCTTGCACACCAAGAATAAGTTTCTTCTCTTCTGAACTGAGAGAATCTGGCACCGGATTATATGAGTATACTTTCTTTAATGGCAGGAATCCGCCTATAGCTTTTGGTTCTGAAGATGGATCATCCTGATAAGCATCGAAATAGCAGAATTCACCGGGAGTCATAATGGCTTGATGACCAGCTTTAGCTGCAGCAATTCCACCCTGTTCTCCTCGCCAGGACATCACTGTGGCATCGGGAGCCAAACCTCCCTGAAGTATTTCATCCCATCCCAACAGTTTTCGTCCGTGATCATTAAGGAATCTTTCTATGCGATGAATCATGTAACTTTGTAATTCATCTACATTCTTCAGATTCTCACCTGACATCCTAGCCTGACATTTGGGACAAGTTTTCCATCCTTTCTTTGTAGCCTCATCTCCACCTATATGGATATATTTTGAGGGAAAAAGTTCCATCACCTCTGTGAGCACATTTTCCAGAAATGTAAAAGTACTATCGTTGCCAATGCAGAAATCTAAGTCCACGTAAGGTTTTCCGGAACAAGATAATTCCGGGTAAACGGCTAATACTTCTTCTGAATGTCCCGGCATTTCTATTTCGGGAATAACAGTAATAAAACGAGATTGAGCATACGCTACCACCTCTTTTATATCTTCCTGAGTATAGTACCCTCCTTTTGCTTTAGGATTTTCTTTAGTACAATATAGTTTGCCATTTTTATGCCATTCTTTCCATGTGTCATAAGGTCTCCATGCTGCACTATCAGTAAGTAACGGATATTTCTTTATCTCAATACGCCATCCTGCACCATCTACCAGATGCCAGTGAAAGCGATTGAGTTTGTAGTAAGCCATCATGTCTATCTGTTTCTTTATAAACTCTTTGGAAAGAAAATGACGAGAAACATCCAGATGTAATCCGCGATAACCAAATCGTGGCGTATCTTTAATAAGTAATGCTGGAAGTTTAATAATTCTTGAATCCTCATTCTGATTTGCCAATTGCAAGAGCGACTGAACACCATAAAATAATCCGGCACCATTTGTTGCCGAAATTGTAATCTTTGCAGGAGTTATAGAAAGCTGATAACTTTCAGGAGAAGGAAGCTCTTCAGACTTTTCCACCAGGAGTAAACTTATTGTATTCTTCTTACCCAGCTTTCCTTTCTTTGAAATCTTCAAAGATGATTCTTTTAAAAAGCTGAGCATATTTGTCCGCTCCTCACCTTCTAAGTTTGTATAAACTGCTGTCTTTTTCTTAATTGTAAAAATTCCCTTTTGCAGTTCTTCACACAAGGTTTTTGGAGTGATGCCCGATTGAGCATTTACATTTACGCTATTACAAAGTAGCGCAATTATAAAAATAAAGGTGATGGTTAGATGTTGTTTCATTACTTCGTTCTCTTCTGACTAGCCTGGTTTATTATAAGATGCCAAATTTAATGTTTACTTTTAAATTGCACAAGCCATAAAAGGAGAAAGATGTATAAGTGCAAGCAATGTAACAGCAGACAAAGCAACCAACTTTAACTAAAGAAAAAATAAAAATATTCATCAGGAAGAATAATCCCACTATTTTACGTAAATTTGCACCCAAATTCATTCTAGAATAGCATAAGAGTAAGGAATTATGAGAGAGTATATTATTGCAGACAATCAGGATATTACCAAAGCAGGGATACTATTCTTGCTCGGTGGTTTGAAAGATGTTGGCAATATTACAGAAGCTGATAACCGTGCGGAACTGATTAAAGAGTTTCGTACATCTCCAGAAGCTGTGGTTATTCTGGACTATACGCTGTTCGATTTTTCCGGGGCTGAAGAGTTACTGATCCTTACTGAACGATTCCCAAAAGCAAACTGGATTCTCTTTTCCGATGAGCTTAGTGAAGAGTTTGTGAAACGGATTCTATACAGTAGTCAGCAGTTCAGCTTTGTAATGAAAGACAATTCTAAAGAAGAAATAACCTCCGCTTTACAATGCGCCATGCATAAGGAAAGGTTTATCTGCAATCATATAAGCAATATGCTGATTGGTAAACAGCACTCGGTTCCCGTAGAGAATATCTTGACCAATACGGAAAAAATTATTTTAAAAGAAATTGCATTAGGTAAAACTACAAAAGAAATTGCCGCCGAACGTAACCTAAGCTTCCACACAATAAACTCGCACCGGAAAAATATCTTCCGGAAACTGGAAGTCAACAACGTTCACGAAGCAACCAAATACGCCATGAGAGCAGGGATTGTTGATCTGGCGGAATATTATATATAACATTTATTTTTATGGAAATAGCAACATTACTCTCAGGAGGTGTAGACAGTTCAGTTGTTGTACACCTTCTAAAGGAACAAGGATATGATCCGGCTTTATTTTATATAAAGATCGGAATGGACAGTGACGAAGATCTTACCTGCACGGCAGAAGAAGACATTGAAATGGCTACTTTTATTGCAAAAAAATACGGATGCCGTTTCGAGATTATTGACTTACAAAAGGAATATTGGGAAAATGTAGTTTCTTATACTATTGATAAGGTGCGCCATGGTTTTACTCCCAATCCGGATGTGATGTGTAATAAACTAATTAAATTTGGTTGTTTTGAACAGAAATGTGGTAAGGATTTCGATAAGACCGCTACAGGACATTATGCCTCTACTACAGAAAAGGACGGAAAGGTTTATCTCTCTACAGCCATTGATCCGGTGAAAGACCAGACCGACTTTCTTGCACAGATTGATTACCTGCAAGTATCTAAACTGATGTTCCCTCTTGGCAATATGATGAAGAGCGAAGTAAGAGATGCTGCGCAGCGTGCCGCACTTCCTACTGCTAAGAGAAAAGACAGTCAGGGAATTTGCTTTCTGGGCAAGATTAACTACAATGACTTTATCCGCCGCTACTTAGGCGAGAAAGAAGGAAAGATTGTGGAACTGGAAACCGGAAAGATAATCGGAACTCACAAGGGATATTGGTTCCACACTATCGGTCAGCGTAAAGGATTAGGTTTAGGAGGCGGACCTTGGTTCGTTATTAAAAAGAATCTGGAAGAGAATATTATATATGTTTCCCGTGGTTACGATGTGGAGACACAATATGGTAACGAATTCAGCATGCACGATTTCCACTTCATAACAGACAATCCGTGGGAATCTGTAAAAGAATCAATTGATGTAACCTTCAAGATTCGTCACACTCCGGAATTCATTCCCGGTAAGCTGACACACGACGGAAACATTTACAGAATAGAATCTTCCAAAAAACTGCAAGGCATTGCTCCCGGACAGTTTGGTGTGGTGTATGATAAAGATTCACAGATTTGTGTGGGAAGTGGAGAAATTCTTTGCAAAGACTGACAAAGCAGTGTAGCCGAAACTTTTTAATTTTCACAAATTAAAAAGCCCCGGCTGTCACCACTTAAAACAACAACAATTAAAAGACAAGGATAAACAAGTGTATGGCTACACTGTGGCATTATAGATTCAGTTCCATCATAATATTACAACGTTTATAAGAAGATCCACGCATTGGAACAGCTTTAAATCAAAGCTTTCGGTAAAGACCAATGGAAGCTCGCATGTTAGTATTTCCTTCCAGAAAGAGTTTTTTATATCCGTTGTTCCGGGCATAAGCCAATACAGCTTCTCCCAGCAGGCTTCCAACTCCCTTACCCTGATAGGCAGGAGCTACAGCCATCTTTGCCAATTCATATTTTGCTTCCTTAGGATGGGCAACAAGTGCACAACATCCTACAGTTTTTCCATGTTCATTGACTACAAAAAATATTTGTCCGCCTTTATTCAGAATGTATCCTTTTGGGTCGCTAAATACGGCTCGGTCTGAACTTTCCAAATGGAAAAAAGTTTTTATCCATTCTGAATTAAGACGGACAAAATCCTCTTGATAGGATGGCTGATATAATTCTATTCTCAGCGCTCTCATAATTATAGTTTATTTAAAGCCTGTTCTAAATCAGCTTTTATATCATCAATATTTTCAATACCAGCTGATAGGCGAAGTAATCCGGGTACTGCTCCTGAAGCAATTTTATCCGCATCGGAAAGCTGATCATGTGTAGTCGTTGCCGGGTGAATAATCAAAGTTTTAGCATCACCAACATTCGCCAAATGGCTGATTAGTTCCAGATTATTTATCAAGCTGTCGGCATGTTCACTTCCACCTTTTAGTTTAAAGGAAAGAACACCACCAAAGCCTCTTTTAAGATATTTCACGGCTAGTTTATGATGCGGACTGCTTTCCAGTCCGGGATAATTCACATATTCCACTTCGGGACGAGACTCCAGCCATTGAGCCAGGGCCAACGCATTAGAGACATGACGTTCCACACGCAATGAAAGAGACTCTAGTCCTTGTAACAATAAGAAAGAATTAAATGGAGAAATTGTATTACCCCAGTCGCGAAGCCCTTCTGTACGAGCACGAAGCGTAAAGGCTATGTTACCAAACGGGCTGTCAGCACCAAAAGCATCCCAAAATATCAATCCATGATAACTATCACTCGGTTCAGTGAACACCGAAAATTTACCGTTGCCCCAATTAAACTTTCCGCTATCTACAATCACACCACCCAAGGCAGTTCCATGTCCGCCAATCCACTTGGTAGCACTTTCCACCACTACACTTGCTCCATGTTCTAATGGACGGAATATAGCACCACCAGCACCAAAGGTATTATCCACAATGAGCGGAATGCCATGTTTATCAGCTACTGCAGCAATGGCTTCAAAATCGGGAATATTCAAATCTGGATTACCAATTGTTTCCAGATAAAGAGCTTTTGTTTTATCATCAATCAGCTTCTCAAATTCCTCGGGATTATCGTTTGGTGTAAAGTGAACTTTTACGCCCAATCGTTTGAACTGATTTTTAAATTGATTATACGTTCCTCCATAGAGGTGAGAGGTAGAAACAAAATTGTCGCCAGCCTCAAGAATATTGTTCAGAGCAATGAACTGTGCCGATTGTCCGGAAGAGGTAGCCAAGGCAGAAAGTCCACCTTCCAATGCAGCTACTCGCTTCTCGAATACATCCGTTGTAGGATTCATTAACCGGGTATATATGTTTCCAAACTTTCTCAATCCAAACAAATCCGCTCCGTCCTGAGCATCATCAAAGACATAAGAGCTGGTTAAATAAATAGGTACTGCGCGTGAATGTGTTGTTTTATCGACTTCTTGTCCTGCATGAACTTGTAATGTTTCAAACTTCAAATTATTTGTTGTCATTTTCTTTAATATTTTAGGTATTTATTATCTGATAAACTAAAATGAGTTGTGCTTTATAGCGGGTATTCTTCAAATGCATAAAGCAATGTTGAAAGATAACGTTCGCCTGTATCCGGGAGTAATGCTACAATAGTTTTGCCTGCATTTTCAGGGCGTTTAGCAAGTTCGGCTGCTGCAAAGACTGCTGCTCCGGAAGAGATTCCTACCAGAAGACCTTCTTGCGAAGCCAGTTCACGACCGGTACGGATTGCGTCATCATTGCTTACCTGAAGTATTTCATCCACCACTTCGGAATTATAATTCTTTGGTACAAATCCAGCTCCTATACCTTGAATCTTGTGTGAACCAGATTTCCCTCCCGATAATACGGGTGAGTCTACAGGCTCAACGGCTACAATCTTAACTTTAGGATTATGCTTTTTCAATCCCTCACCTACCCCTGATACAGTTCCACCTGTTCCAACACCAGCTACAAAAATGTCAACTTTACCATCGGTATCTCTCCAAATCTCTTCAGCTGTTGTTCTGCGGTGAATATCCGGATT
Source organism: Bacteroidaceae bacterium (assembly GCA_963667395.2). Classification (GTDB taxonomy): domain Bacteria; phylum Bacteroidota; class Bacteroidia; order Bacteroidales; family Bacteroidaceae; genus Bacteroides. The sequence goes on along the minus strand of CAXXJL010000001.1, from coordinate 365,770 downwards.
AGCAGCGTTCTCAAACTGTTGTAAAAGAACAGCATTCGGAATTTCCTCCTTTATTGCATTAGCTTTCGCTATTGCCCCTTTCATTCCTTCCACTCCCGGAGTAAGAACCAAAGTGGCACCAAGTGCTTTAAGTAGGTTCCTGCGCTCAACACTCATCGTATCAGGCATGGTTAATATCAACTTATACTTTTTTACCGCTGCAACAAAGGCAAGTCCCACTCCCATGTTTCCACTGGTTGGTTCTACTATTACGCTTCCCGGTTTAAGTATTCCTTTATCTTCAGCACTTTGAATCATTGCAAACGCCGCACGATCTTTTACACTACCGGCAGGATTAAAGTACTCTAGTTTGGCAATCACTGTTGCCTGCAGATTCTTAACTGCATTAAAATGAGAAAGTTCCAATAAAGGAGTATTTCCTATCAAATCTGTTAATTGTTTTGCGATCTTAGCCATAATATTGTTGTTTTAATTGTTTTTTAATATTGCAAAGATAGCGTGTGAAGAGAAAGTGCACAATCACGTAAAATAGTCATTTTTATACCACTTTTATGGTATAAATCAATAAGAAATAGTAAGTTTGTGGTCTTAATTAAGTAAAGCGATAATTTAATGAGGAACAAATCATATTTATTCATTGTTCTGTTAGGAGTTACAATTTCTGTTTTATTCACGTCCTGTAAGGGAGAAGACAGGAGACTGGATTACAAAGATACCGAAGGAGTTAATAGCAAGATATATATCAAAATGAAGAATGTATATCTTTGGTATGATGAAATTCCGGATAGCACAAAACTTAACCCTTATGCCAATCCGGATGTTTACTTCTATACTTTATTATCTAGTAAGGAAAAGAAGAATAGCTATTATTATTCCTGGATAGAAAAGAAAAAAGTAACGACTAAAAGTATAGACGAAAGCTCATCTTACGGATTTGAGTTTATGAACTTCACCACGGATAGTACACGATTTGTCCGCGTGCTTTATGTGTTGCCCCAAAGCCCGGCCAGTGATGCCGGACTAAAACGTGGAGACTGGATCATTGCTTTTGACGGACAAAAAATTACCAGTACAAATTATACTCAGTTATACACCGGAAACGGAGTAAAACTTACCTTAGGAATATTTACTGGAAATGCAAAAAATCCTTTTGTAGAAAGCGGATCGCTTTCCATTACTGCGGCACGGGCAGTAAACGATAATCCTATTCTGGTAAAAGAGGTGCTTACTGGCAACTCAGGAAACAAAATCGGGTACCTTATGTATAATCGTTTTTCGACCGGCATTAATGACAATGCCGATGATTTTACTTACGAAAATGAGTTGCGACAAACATTTGCTTCCTTTAAAAGCCAAAATGTAAATGATTTTATACTTGACCTTCGATACAATCCGGGAGGATATGTTTCCACCAGTCAGCTACTTGGTACTATGCTGGCCCCTAGCTCGGCACTCGGCAAAGCTTTCTGCGTAGCAAAATTCAATAATAAAACAACTCCTTCGCAATACACATATAACTTTGACAGCAATTTAATAAAAGATGGAGCCAATTTAAATCTTCCTCGCCTGTATGTATTAGTGACCAACTATACAGCCTCCGCTTCCGAAGCACTTATCAACGGATTGAAACCGTTTATGAATGTTACATTAATAGGAACCACTACTGAAGGGAAAAATCTAGGATCACAAGCTTATGAATCGGATGAATATGACTGGATAATTCATCCAATTGTGTGTAAACTATACAATTCGGAAGATAAATCCGATTATGCCAGTGGCTTTACGACGAATGTAGAACTAGATGAACTGGCTGATTATAATACGCTCAAAGAACTGGGCAGTACAGATGAAGTTATGCTAAAGGAAGCTCTTGCATTAATAAATGGTGCGAGTATCGTAAAGACCGCCCGCACCAAATCAGTTTCTATCGGATTAAATATAGGTCAGAGTTCTCTGGATAGAAAGAAAACAAATGGAGCATGGCTAGCTCCTGTCAAGGAGTAATGAATTGTTATCTCTCAAAAAACTTATTGAAAAACAAAAGCTGAAAATCAATGGAGTTATTCCAGTATTTACCATTATGAACTCCGGGGCGGGTGATAAAATCATGATCAATCTTCCGTTCCAGTAAACGCTCGTGGAGATCTTTGTTCACATTAAGAAAGAAATCGCCCTCTCCACAGTCAATAATGATTGCCAGATCACCGTTTTGAATCTTATCTATCTGATTAATCACGGTATGTTCATCCCACGATTTTTTGTTGGCTGCAAATTCACCTAACTGTTTTGACATTTCCCAACTTGTAGGAAAAGGACGGATATCTACCCCACCACTGGTACTTCCTGCAGCACCAAATATATCTTTATGGCGGAATGCTAACCACAATGCTCCGTGACCACCCATGCTGAGACCGGTAATGGCACGCCCTTTCTTGTCGGCTATGGTTTTATAATGAGCATCCATATATTTAACCAACTCATCAGATACAAATGTTTCGTAGCGATAAGAAGAATCCTTAGGACTGTCCCAGTACCAGCTATTTTTACCATCAGGGCAAACTATGATTATCTTATTCTGATCGGCAGTTTCTGGCAGATTTGGTTTTAATTCAATCCAGCTTTTGGCATTGCCACTATACCCGTGCAAGAGATAAAGAACCGGATAAGTTACATTCTTTAAGGCTTTAGTACCATCGGGTGTAATTACTACCACCTTAACATCTTTGTTCATGGAAGGACTTTTCACAAGTAGCGTATCTACTTTTGCCGCACTTACGCTTGCAACTAAAGCAAACAGCAACAGAAAGGATAAAGAGAAAATACGGTTTTTCATATTTCAATTGATTAATATTTAATTATTCTTTGTCAAAGATGACGCAAAAATAGCCAAAAAGAGAGTAGCATGTAACATTTTTAATCTATTTTTGTTAATACATAAAAAATGAATATCATATGAAACGAATAATCTATATATTTATATTTATATGCATTGCAATAACAGCGACAGCGCAGCAAAAGCTCGCAATTAAAGGCAATGTGATTGATAAAGGTAAACGGGAGCCTGTCTCTTTTGCCAGTGTAGCTATTTATGGAACCGGGCTGGGTGCAGTGACTGATTCCACTGGAAACTTCACCATTGAAAATGTAACCCCTGGAATATACCGTTTGCAGGTTTCGGCTGTGGGATACAATACTGTGCTTACACCTGAATATATCCTTTCCACGAAAGACCTTTTTATAACCGTTGAGCAAGAAGAAAATATTACTCAGCTGAGAGAAGTCAGTGTTACGGCCTCAGTATTCAGACGTAATGTGGAAAGCCCGGTAGGACTTCGTCTCATTGGATTGCAGGAAATTGAGAAAAGTCCGGGAGCAAACCGTGACATCTCCCGCATTGTACAAAACTATCCGGGAGTGGGATACTCGCCAACGGGATACCGTAACGACCTCATTGTTCGTGGAGGAGGACCTTCGGAAAACCGCTTCTTTATGGACGGAGTGGAGATTCCCAATATCAATCACTTCAGTACGCAGGGAGCATCCGGCGGACCGGTGGGAATTATTAATGCCGATCTTATCCGCGAAGTAGGCTTTTATACAGGAGCCTTCCCTGCAAGCAAAGGAAATGCACTGAGTTCCGTGCTCGACTTTAAGCTGCGGGATGGGAATATGGAGAAAAACTCGATGAAGGCAACGCTCGGAGCAGCAGAGTTTTCTCTTACTTCTAACGGCCACCTGAGTAAAAAGACAACTTACCTGGCTTCTGTCCGTCAGTCATACCTGCAATTCCTTTTCAAAGCACTGGGATTGCCTTTCCTACCTACATACACCGATGCGCAGTTTAAAACAAAAACACGATTATCCCAGCATAATGAAATTACATTCCTTGGACTTACAGGTATTGACAATATGAAACTGAACAAAAGTCTGACGGGTGAAAAAGCAGAATACATACTCAGTTATCTACCCACTGTTAAGCAGGAAACATTCACCCTCGGATCAGTCTACAAGCACTATGCAGGCGCACATATCCAGACTGTTGTTTTGAGTCACAGCTATCTGAATAATCACCTCACTAAATATCTGAGAAATGATGAAAGCACACCGGATAATCTAACTCTGAAATATGGTTCGCTGGAACAGGAGACTAAACTACGCGTAGAAAATTCCTCCACCTTCGGAACAATGAAAGTGAACTTCGGAGCAAATCTGGACCACACTCAATATACCAATACCACTTTTCAGAAGGCATATACCAATCAATCGAGGACATACAACTACCATACTTTTCTGGATATGGTCAGATGGGGATTCTTTGGAACCATGAATTATGAATCACCCGATGAACGGATGACTGTTTCGCTGGGAGTAAGAGGCGATGCCTGCAATTATACTTCGCAGATGAATAAGCTCAGCAACCAGCTTTCGCCAAGGTTATCCCTCTCCTACCAGATTATAGGCGATGTTTATTTCAGTGGAAATGTAGGCCGATATTATCAGTTGCCGGCTTACACCGCACTGGGCTACAAAGATAACAACGGGATTTATCTCAATAAAGGTCTGGGATATGTAACCGTTGATCAGTACAGTGCCGGGCTGACTTACAAACACAGTGAGAATCTGCAGATTACCGCCGAAGGATTCTACAAGAAGTATGATAAAATCCCTTTCTCCGTTAATGATAATATTCCTCTTGCAGATAAAGGAGCCGACTATGGTGTGGTGGGAAACGAAGAACTAACACCTACTGCTCAAGGGCGTTCATACGGTATTGAGCTGATGGCGAAATGGATTATTGTGAAAAAGCTAAATCTATCTTCCGCCCTCACCCTCTTTAAAAGTGAATACAGAAAAGACGAACAAAGTCCGTACATCGCTTCTTCGTGGGATAACAAATACATTTTCAATCTGGGTGGAACATATAATTTTGCCAATAACTGGAGTTTCGGAGCAAAAATCAGCAGTATAGGTGGTTCACCCTACACTCCTTATGATGTAGATAAGTCGTCACTGGTAACCGCATGGGATGCACAAGGACGTGCATATTATGATTATTCCAGGTACAACACCGAACGCTTATCTGCTTATACTCGCATAGACCTGAGAGTTGACAAGACCTTCTATTTAAAGAAATACATGCTTGGTTTCTACATTGATTTGCAGAATATAACCGGAAGTCAGATTAAGCAGGCTGATGCCTTAATGAGTACCGGAGTAATTGAAAATCCATCTGCACCGATAAATCAGCAACGGTATAAAATGAAATACATCAGTCAGGATAGCGGTACGGTGATTCCTACATTGGGAATTACTTTTGAGTTTTAGGGAACAAGCTTTAATAAAAACAATGTTCACTGAAACCTATACATCTTTGAAGCTATTGCTTTTCAATGATCTTAGTTTCAGTGAACATTTATCAAAAATTATTTGATTTAAATTATCTCTTAATCCTGAGTTTCAATATATACAACATGAGTTTGCAGATACTCTTCCAGGCCGTGCTTACCGTCAGCACCTCCAATACCCGATTTACGCCATCCGGCATGGAATCCCTGCATAGCCTCAAAGTTCTCTCTGTTCACATACGTTTCGCCAAACTTCAGACCACGAACCAACTTCAACGCAGTGTTCAGGTTCTTTGTATATACAGATGAAGTAAGCCCATATTCGCAATCATTGGCCCATTCAATAGCTTTATCTAAATCAGTAAATTCAATGATAGGCAGAACCGGACCAAAGGTTTCTTCGTGTGCAATATCCATATCATGGGTTACATCTGTCAGAACAGTAGGTTCAAAGAAATAGCCTTTTTGATCTATTTTCTTACCGCCACATGCAATCTTAGCCCCTTGCTTAATAGCTTTATCCACTTTGTCCTGAACCGATTTCAGAGAATTGGCATCAATAAGCGGCCCCATATCCAGTTCTTTAATTTTGCTTGGATCTCCAAAAGTAATTTTCTTCATTCCTTCAATCACCTTTTCCTGGAATTCATCCTTTATATCTTTATGCACATAAACACGTTCGCAGCAATTGCAAACCTGTCCGGTATTAATAACTCTGGATGCAATAATACATTTTACAGCCAAATCAATGTCTGCATCATTCATTACAATAGCAGGAGCTTTACCTCCAAGTTCCAAAGACACCTTGGTGATATTGGTTGCTGCAGCCATCATGGTTTGCCGTCCGGCATCCACACTTCCGGTGAGACTAACCATCCCTACCTTCGGATTAGCAGCCAATTCATGACCTATAACCGAACCTTTACCTAGTACAAGATTAAAAACACCTGCAGGCAATCCAGATTCTTCCACTATCTGAGCAAATACATAAGCATTTTCAGGAGTCAGCTGGCTTGGTTTAATTACTATAGTATTACCAGTAACCAGTGCAGGAGCTGCTTTTCTTGCAATTAAGAAAAACGGGAAATTCCAGGGAAGTATTCCCGCAGTTACGCCAATTGGTTTCTTAAACAGGAATATATTTTCTTTTGGTCTGTCACTTTGAATGATTTCACCTTCATAACGGCGGGCCCATTCAGCCATGTAATCCATATAATCGGCAGTAAACAAAACCTCAACATTTGCTAAAGCCTGCGTTTTTCCGCCTTCTCTCACAATGATATCAGTCAGTTCAGCTTCTCTTTTTCTGATACCGTTTGCAATAATCCTAAGATATCTACCTCTTTCCACGGCTGGAATCTTTTCCCATTCAGGCTGAGCTTTTTCAGCAGCATCAATAGCTACTTTTACATCATCAGCAGTGCCATCAGGCATCAGTGAAATAACTTCTTCAGTTGAAGGGTTCAAAACATTGATCCATTTATCGGAAGCATTTTCTACAAATTTCCCATTGATAAACATTTTTAGATTTTTCATAGGCTGTTTTTTAAAGATTAACAATGAGTTATAAAGATATAATTTAAAAAGAACAATACCACTTCTTCTTTTGATTTTATTACTTCTATTTTTGACTTAAAATCTTCATAATCACATTTTTATATAATCTCATTTAGCCCATCCACATAACATACTACAAGGCATCAAGCTAAAAGCAAAGCAATTAAAAAGCAAAACCAACCTTCGTTTGAAGTAAAACAAACCCCATGTCACGACTAAAAGATCTATTGTAATTAACTCCCCAGTAAATAAAATGCTTATCATTAATCCGGAAGTTACATCCAGCACCCGCATTATAACTGTACATACAGAAATTATCATACGGGCTATCATTATTTTCTCCATTAATCACTTGCTTAGTTTGCTTGTAAGTGACCTGATAAGAATCCGATGTGCCATTAAAAGTCGAATATCCTATTCCAGCTTCCAGAAAAGGAGATATCCCCCCGCTGAAAATTATATAGTTTGTTCCTATGGATAAAGAAGGCTGATAGCCCTTCACCTTATAATGCATATTTCCTGCGCTCACGTTCGTTCCAAAAGGTATATCTTTCACAAGATTATGTTTCGACATAGAAAAGTCTATTCGCAAACTAAATTGTTTTGATATACGAGGGTCATTTATACAAAGTTCTGCACCAATCACCGGCGATGGGTTTGTAACCGGAAAGAATACATCGTCAGTAACCGTCATTTTAGTATACTCAACACCACCATATACTATAAAATTCACTTTGGTAAACCGCTTCTTATAATCGTTTTCAAAAACAATACATTCTTCTCCTGTGTTACATTTCTGTTCATGATACTTCCTGGTAAGTTCAATCATCGTTTTACGATCAAATCTTCCCTTTTCAACATTTCTTCTTATATCAGCACAATCCCTGAAAGTATACATCAGCTTACCTTTATAGCGATGATCAGATACTATTTTGTTATCCACAATCCGATCAGGCTCTTTCGATATTTCATTCATCTTACCGTTTTCACCCTCCAGAAAGTAATATTCGTTATCATTCTGATAATAATAGAGATCCTTCATCCCCTGCACCAGATACTCCAGAAAGACCTTTTTAACTATACTATCCAGAGTAATTGTACGAGACACATAGTATTTCTTTTCATCAACAAACCGGTATCCTGAAATTTCATATGGATGATACTCTCTTACTTTGTCTTTTTCAGACAGTTTAAAACGACAGATTTCGCTGTTGATCTTATTCATCTTAAAGTCAACAAGTCCCTTTATCGTATCGTTAGTGTTGGTTATAATATATCCATTTTTGTAATTATCTTCAGCTCGGGTTACAACGCCTATAAGAACAAAAATAAAAAACAATGCTATCTTTCTCATTTTATAAAACAATAAATATTCCCACATAAATAAAAAATCATTCTCCGTACAAAGATAAGAAAAAGATATATACAATTGGCTTCCCTTATAAGAAAACATCAGCTATATCACCAAATAAATTTAATTTTTCCAAAAAAGCCACACAGTCAAGCGAAAAGGTCTTAAAGTATTTATTTTAACCATTATACAGCCATTCAACTTTTTATAAAAATTGAACGGCTGAACAGAAACCAAATGGTATGAAAAAATGATTATTGGATAAATTAAAAATAAATCAAAACATTCATTGTTAATGTAAATAATCATCCCTACATTTGCTTATAAATATACAGATATAATTATTTCAACAATAAATATAGTAAATCGGTTGAATAAACTCTGCAATAAAGAAAATGAAATGCTAAAACTTAAATTAATGCTAGAACATGTATAAATGCGCTACCTACTATAATAAAAAGACTGCATATAACAGTAAGAATTTTGCTATACGTGGTTTGCCGAATGCTTATCTTAAGTCTTGGATTCAGAGGAAATTATTATTCCTTTTTTATCGGACATCCGAAAGGAAATAAGAAGTAGATTAAAATCATGGAATATATAAACCAAATAATAAAATAAAATCAATCATGACAATCACAAAAAAAACGACATATATTATATTTCTATTCTTTCTTTTTATCACTAAATCCGGAGCCCAGAATATAGAAAAATATTATGATTATAGATGGAAAGAATGTAAACCTGACACAGCAAGATTTTATAGTAAAATAGCAAAGACCGACTCTGGATATCTTAGAAAGGATTACTATATAAGAGAACGAAGATTACAAATGAGCGGTGTATATTCAGACTCTTTGTGCGAGATTAAAAATGGGAAATTCACTTATTATCATGCAAACGGAGTTCCTGGATCTTTTGGAAAATTCGTACAAAATAAGAGGGATGGATTATGGCTAAGTTATTATAATAATAGCTTTATAAGAGACTCAACGATTTATTCTAATGGAGAAATAATTGGAACAAGTTTATCCTGGCATTCCAATGGCTATCCAAGTGACTCAATATCTTTGAATGAAGACAGAAGCGGAATTCAGTTTTCGTGGTTTGACAATGGAATTCCGGCTGCTGTGGGAAGATATTCGAACGGAATGAAGCAACATGGGAAATGGAAATACTTTCATAAAAACGGAAATGTCAGTTCGATTGAAATATATAATGAATCAAAACTTGTAAACAAACAATATTTTAACGAAAAAGGAGAATTATTAGCTGATACGACCAATACAGACAGACATGCGCAATTTAAAGAAGGTATTGAGGCTTGGTTAAAATATATTTCAGATCATCTTTACTTTCCTTCTGCTTACAAAATAGTCAATGCTGACGTTGCAAAAGTTGTAGTAACCTTCACTGTTAATGAAAATGGAGATATTGAAAATATATTTACCAGTACCCCTTTTGATAAAAGATTTGACGTAATAGCTGAAAATGTGATCAAAAAATCTCCTAAATGGATTCCTGCAATTCAGCACAATAGATACGTCAAGGAAGTGAGGAATCAACCAGTTACCTTTCAAAACTATAGAGAGAATTGAATTTTAACATGAAAATCACTACATAAAACAAATAACAAAAACACAAAATCATCTGCCTATCTTCCACTAAACAGCTAGAACCACTTACCATAAAGCCTTTCAGCTAGTAGCAGATAAAAAATCATCTGCCACTAAATTAAATCATCTGCTACTAAAATATATACTGAAAGTAGAAGCCCCTAAAATGTTTCGCGAAATGAATGGTATGGTGCTTGAAAACTTACAACTGCCTTATGCATTGGAAGCTATTAAAATATCACTCCGGAATATAGAAAACTCCGGTTTATTTTTTATAAAATCACTAGACAAGTTTGCACATCCTTGTACAAAAGAATGCATTCTTCTGTACAAAACAATTAATTCTTTTGTACAGAACAATGCATTCTTTTGTACAAGATCACACAAATATAATTCCTGAAAAATAACATATCCCTAGAGAGATTTTAAAAACCTCTCTAGGTGTATACTTAGTGGAAGATAAATTAAACTTAGTAGCAGATAAAAAATCATCCCCCACTACCTGAAAGGCTTTAGAGTAAGCACTTTTAGGAATTTAGTAGCAGATAAGCAGATGATTTTGATTTTTTCTATTTCTGAGATAAAATAAAAATCGGCTAATTTAATTGAGGTTCATCCTACAATAAACGAGACACTCTGCTAGACTGCAAGACTTTTACGCAAAAAACAAAATTAATGCTGCACTCTGTATTCATTTGGCAAAACACTAACCCGCTTCTTGAACAGTCGGCTAAAGTGCTGAGGGTCTTTTTACGATTTCGTACTTATTTTGCAAATCCTCTTGATACAAATGGCAGAGTAGTATAAAGAGCAGAGTGCCAATATTCCCATGTATGACCACCATCACGAACGCGAAGCTGACAAGGAATATTAGCTTTCTTCATTTCCATAAAGAAGGCGAGGTTGGTATCGAAAAGGAAATCATCGTCGCCACAATCTACAAACCAGCGAACTGTTCTTAGCTTTTCTTTGGTTGTATCATTTGCAGAAGCTATAAATTTGACACAATCATTGCTGATTACTGATTTATTCAATTCTTCCACTTTCTTATCCTTTGCGGAAACAGCTCTACCCTCAGGCAACATCATTAAAGCACTCATGGCATAAGCAGATGAAAATAGTTCGGGGTGTTTCTCAGCATAAACAGTTGTTGCTCCGCCACCCATTGAAAGTCCGGCTACCGCACGGTGTTCTTTATCGGCAATCACACGATAAGTACTTTCTATGTAGGGCATAAATTCAGTAAAGAAATAAGTTTCGTACTTCCATCCGTTCATATCAAAATAGCCATTCCAGTCAGTCCCGGCATCGGGAGTCACAATGATCATTTCACACGCATCGTCAGCATCTATAACTTGATTGGCAACATCTTCTATATGTCCGCGTTTGCTCCATCCTGTATTATTGTCGCTCATACCATGAAGTAAATAAAGGATAGGGTATTTTCTTTCAGGATTGGTTGTGTAACTCTTTGGCAAATAGATTGAATAGTTGCGTTCGACATTTAACACTATACTTTTCATTGTCTGCACTTCTATTTTTCCTTTTTGAGGAAACTTAGACTGAGCGTAAATTAAAACCGGAAGACACATGGTGAGGAATAGTAGCGTGAGCTTTTTCATAATCATATTTTTTAAAGTATTAAGGTTCTGCATTTAGAGCATTATCTCTAAACAATAATCCATCAAAAGTAATTAAAAAGTTAATTTATGCAAGCCTATAAAACAAGATTTCACCATTTATGTCCTCAAATATGAGTATATTTATCTCGTCAATCCATCTAGTGGTATAGAACTATACGAAAGGATGGCAAATTACTATAATCTTTATAACTAGAAAAAAAATTACGCTTATCTTTAGGGAATGAAGTTCCTAAAAAGGTCTACTTATAGTTCTTTTTACAAAAATAAAGATCATATGCAAAAAACAACACATTCAAGTATTATATGGATAAATTTATTAAAATAAAAAGCAGCATTGATCCAATTGTTTCTCTGACAAATGAAGAGTTAATGCTACTCTGTAGTTCTTTAGAACTAAAAACTCTTAATAAAAATGATTTCTTTTTAGAGGAAGGTCAGATATGCAACAATATAGGGCTTATTAGTCTGGGGACAATGATTTATTTCAAAACCATGGATAATGGCAATGAAATAACCACTGACTTTGCCTTTGATGGAGATTGGATCACTAACAATTTGAGCCGGTTGAATAATACGCCCTCACTAATCAATATTAAGGCTATTGAGACCTGTGAATTATGGGTTATTAAACAACAGGATTTATCCGATCTCTATACCAAGATACCAAAAATAGAGCGATTAGGCAGAATATTGATTGAACAGGCATATTTAAAAATAGTGCAGCAAAGCATTGGTTTACAAGTACTTTCAGCAAAGGAGCGCTATATAGACTTGTTAAACAAATTTCCTGAGATATTTCAACGTGTGCCACTTTACCATATTGCCAATTATTTAGGTATTGCCCCAAAGTCATTAAGTAGGATCCGTTCAGAAATTTCTTATAAGTGACGATTTAGTAACAAATGTGGAGCAATTAAACTTATTCTTTTACTGACTTTTGTATCGCATATTTAAAAACTATACGATATGAAAAAGTATTTCTTTCTTTTTGTTGTAATAATGGCTTTAGCCACAACTGTTTCAGCTCAATCAAATGCAGTTGAAACAACCTTATACAAACCAAATCTCAAATCTCAAGCAGATAGTCTAAAAACTAAACAAACAGTTGGTTTTTCAATTGATTTGCTACCCATAATTATGAGTGTTTCAACCGGCAATTTGGGTTACTCAGGGCAATTGTGGTATGGATATAATAAATTCAGGATTCGTGGAGTAATTGCTGGATTTCAGATGCCTGATAAGCTTATGGGCAATAATGACTTTAAAGATTTAAAAACAACTGCCACTGCTTTGATTTTTGATTGCTTCAAAAATTACAACTTCAAGGGATGGTGGTTGGGTGCTGGGGTTGAAATGTGGAATAATACGATAACCTCGATAATTGACAACAACAATTATAACTTCAACAATTATGTAGCGACAGCAGGGAGTGGTTATATTTTTAAGATTTATAAAAATTTCTATGTTGAGCCCTGGGGTGCAGTGCACTACATATTAAACAACGAAAAAGTATCTGTTGGCACTACTGAATACAATACCAAAAAATTTCAGGGTGAAGTATCGCTTAAAGTAGGTTGGCATTTTTAAACAGAAAGCATTTAGAATTTATGCATAAAAAAGCACTATAAAAAAGGTGAAAGAGAGAATTCTTTCACCTTTTTTTATAGTGCTTTTCATTTCGACATAAGTAATTCTACTATTCTTTCTTTAAGCAAGATAGCATGAAACGATTAAAAATAGAAACAATCGATCTTTATTATGCTCACCGGGTAGATCCGAATATTCCGATTGAAGAAACAGTTGGCGCAATGGCCGAACTGGTAAAAGAAGGAAAATATGTTACTCTCTCGTGATGTAGAAAAGGAGATTCTGTCTCTGGCAAAAGAGTTGGGATAAATTCGTAGATAAGAAATAGCTCCAGCAAGCAGTCTCTGGAGCGAACGCCAGAAGAATTCCTTGGATTTCTGTATTGCCTGAAGGAGCTACCGAGAAAGGAACTATTTATGGCAACGGAGTTTGGCAAGTAAGCGATATTAAAAATACACCAACTGTGAAAGAAGCCTGGTCTTTTAGATTTCTTAAAATATTTATTTATAACTTCTGAAATATATTTAACTAAGAATGTAGATTATCAGAAAATTCGATATTAAACTATTATCTTTGTCCCCCAATTTAAAAACATTATATTATGAGTGCTTGCTCAGACGTCATCACATATAACTATATGGATATGTTTTTTTGTTGTCATGTTGATAACACCAAGTTGTGCGAAAATATGATAACCAATCATACGCTAGTCTATATATGCTCTGGCGAAATGGTGTTGCAAACAAAAGACAAACAAGTAGTTTTTAAAAAAGGGGACTCTGTTTTTTTAAAGCGTAATCATCTTATACAAAAAAGCCGAGTAGCAACGGCGAGCCTTTTAAAGGGCTTTTTCTTGAGTTAAGAATGTCATTTCTAAAATCTATTGCAACAGATCCTTCATTCAAAATTCCAGTTACAAGTTCTTCCATACCAGATAATACCCTTCATGTAATGCTGCCAAAGCATCCGTTTCTCGACGGATTATTTCTGTCTCTGGAACAATACTTTAAAGTACAGCAATATCCATCTAAAGAATTGATGGATACCAAGCTAAAAGAAGCGGTTTCGGTTTTATTACAGCTAAAGCCCGAACTAGGAAAAGTATTATTTGATTTTATAGATAATTGGAAAATAGATTTGGCTGATTTTATGAATGCAAATTACAAAAGCGATTTATCTGTTGAAGAGTTTGCCCATTACACCGGCAGAAGCCTAACCTCATTTAAGCGCGATTTTGCGAGCTATTTTAATGAGACACCAAACAGATGGCTTATAAAAAAGCGACTTGAAGAAGCTAAACACTTACTTGCCGATAGAAAATACAAACCTTCAGATGTATATTTAAAGGTAGGTTTTAAAAATTTATCTCACTTCTCTACTGCGTTCAAGAAAGAATATGGATATCCTCCTTCCACGATCATTTAATTAGAAATGAACTTTTCAGAAAAGTTTAAAAGGACTTTTTAGAAAAACAAGAGCGTTGCATTACCTATATCTTTGCATTGTAAAAATTATAAAATAATTAAGCGATGCAAAATTCAATTTTTAATCAGTTCATTCCTACCAAACTAATTTTAGGACAAGGTGCAATCCAAAAATTAGGAACAGAAAAACTTCCTGGTAAGAAAGCTCTTGTTGTTATCTCAAGTGGAACTTCCATGCGCAAATTTGGCTATCTGGACAAAGTACTTAATGCGCTGTCATTGAATGGAGCCGAAGCAATTGTATACGACAAGGTTCTCCCTAATCCTATCAAGGAACACGTAATGGAAGCTGCAGATATATGCAGACGCGAGCAATGCGATTTTGTTATCGGTTTAGGAGGTGGAAGTTCTATTGATTCAGCTAAATCCATTGCATTAATGGCTTGTAACGAAGGTGATTATTGGGACTACATTATTGGTGGAACGGGCAAAGGTAAAGAAGCTATCGGCGGTGCGCTACCTATTATTGCCATTCCTACAACAGCGGGTACAGGTACTGAAATAGACCCAACGACAGTAATTACACACAACAATGAGAAAATAGGTTATGCCATTCCTCCTCTTTTCCCGGTTTTAGCTATTGTTGACCCGGAATTGATGACCTCTGTACCTTCACACTTAACTGCTTATCAAGGTTTTGATGCTTTCTTTCACGCAGTAGAAGGATATATTGCCAATATCGCCACACCAATAAGTGAACTCTATTCTTTAAAAAGTATTGGCCTTCTTTATAAATCGTTGCCAAAAGCAGTTGCCAACGGCAATGATATTGAGGCACGCACTGATGTTGCACTTGCAAGTACCCTCTCAGGTATGGTAGAGGCAACATCTCGCTGTACTTCGGAACACTCATTAGAACACGCAATCAGTGCATTTTACCCCGCATTACCACATGGAGCTGGACTAATTGCTATTTCACTGGCTTATTTCTCTTCATTTATTAATGATGTACCTGAACGTTTCATGAAAATGGCAGAGGCTATGACTGGTGATAAAAGTAATGATCCTAAAGATTTTATCCAACTGTTAGCTTCTATGCAGAAAGCCTGTGGAGTTGATAAGATTAAACTTTCTGAGTATGGAATTACCGAAAACGACTTACCTAAATTTATAAAAAATGCTAGAGAGACAATGGGAAGGTTATTTAGTTTTGACCCCCGACCATTGAGTGATAAAGATATTTTGGCTATTTATACAGATTCTTATAAGTAACAAAAGAATAGGTTTGCAGAATATTATATTTTTTTTAAATAATATTCTACACATGAAGCTCTATAAACAGATTATTTATAGAGCTTCTTATTGTATTCCATTCTATTCTAACTAAATGAATGAATGAATCTATTATTACCAATAATAATGTATTTAGTCTTTAATATAGCAGATCAATATATTGGCAAATTTGTCTGAATACTGTTTCCGGCAAAGAATCACCAGTACGGTTCTGCAAAACAAACCGCTTACCATCTCCTTCAAGAACACCTTCGGAATTATTAAAATTTAGTTCGCCTTGCTTGAAAGTTCTTTCCTGAAGATTCTCAGAAGAATTCATTGACACGAAAGAAAGCTTTTCAACAGAGTTGCTAACTTTATCATAGAATATCCAATGATACTTCTGATCTTTGGGCGCATCAACTAAATCAGTGCGTTTTACTTCCACTATAATAATCTCTTTATTTTCCAAAAGGAACAATATTTTATATACTGAATTCATTGTTTTTTGTTCGTTTCCATATTCCATATCAGGAACAATTAATAAATAAAACACAAATATAGGAATAATTCTGTAGCATGTATTCAACATCTGATAAAGCACCAATCTTTACAAGCAAAAAGGAAGAATGGTTCTGTGGAAACATATTGTTATGTGAAAGTTCAAAAAAGGTGAAAGAATTCTCTCTTTCACCTTTTTTAAACTTTTCATTTCGACATAAGTAATTCTATTATTTTTTCTTTAAGCAAGATAGCATGAATCGGTTTTGAAACAAAACCATCGAAGTCACTATTCATTATTTTAATCTTTTCTTCTTCAGTAGCATACGCTGTTACAGCTATAACTGGAATATTCTCTGAAATTTCCTTTATTCTTTTAGTTGATTCATATCCATTCATTAGAGGGATGTTAATATCCATCAGCACCAAATCCGGGTTATTTTTCTTGAATAGTTGAACAGCTTCTTCCCCATTCCATGCATGAATAATATTATATTCTTTACCAAGTAAAACTTCTACAAGCATATAGTTACTGGCATCATCTTCAGCAACAAGCAAGGTTACATTTTTATCAACCGTCACTTCTTTTTCCTTCGTGGGTTTTACTTTTAAAGTTTCTAAATTGGCTATAATCCTATTACCGGGTATTGTAAACCAGAATGTAGAGCCCTTTCCCTCTAAAGAATCAACGCCAATATCTCCACCAAGTTTTCGCATAATTGAAGTGCAAATAGCTAACCCTAGTCCTGTTCCCTGAGTGAATGAATCCAGCTTAACAAAGCGATCAAAAATATCAGTCTGCTTTTCTTTAGGAATGCCACGTCCAGTGTCTTTTACATAGAAATATAGTTGCTTATCTCTTAATAAATAACCAAACTGAATACTTCCCTGTTTAGTGAACTTAATTGCATTCGATATAAAGTTATTGATAACTTGTGCCAAACGATTTCTGTCCGTGCTAATTATACATTCTGGCAATCTGTCTTCAAATGATATTTTAACAATATTCTTATCTACTTTTAATCTAGACGTTTGTTCTATTTCATTAAGCAAATTATTAATATCAACATTTGAATAATTGAAATCTAAAACCCCCGCTTCTATTTTAGATAAATCAAGAACATCATTTATAAGCTGTAACAACATCTCGTTATTATTTTCAATGATATTAGCAAACTGAGCATATTGTTCATTATCCTTATTTTCTGAAGCCAGTATCCTTGAGAATCCAACAATGGCATTCAAAGGTGTACGTATTTCATGACTCATATTTGAAATGAAAGCTGATTTTAAACGATCCGACTCTTCTGCTTTTTCTTTTGCTTCAATCAGTGTCTGTTCTATATGCTTTCGTCCTGAAATATCATAAGTAGCCCCCGTTATAATAAGTGCTTTCCCATTTTTATCTCTTTTACTAACTACGCCATGTATTGTAAACCATTTATACCCAATATCAGTGTAATAGGCCCTATAATCAGCACTATATTTATCTATTTTTCCACTCAATATATCATCATGTAAAGCCATAAATTTTGGCAGGTCATCTGGATGAATTTCAGAGTCCATTTGTTTTAAAGTTTTTACAATGCATTCCTTTCCAGGATTCCCCACCCCATTGTTTGTAGCATCATAAATAGAAATCTCATTTTTAGAAATATCCCAAGTCCAAGGCATAATTTCTCCAACATTCAGTACTAATGAAAGTTCGCGATTACTCAGTTCCAGCTTCCGTTGAATTGCTATTAACTCAGATATATCCCATCTTGTAACCAAAATATAGGATGTTTTATTCTTTCTTTTTATTATTGTTTTAATCGTGCTGGTAATATGTGGTTTTTTATCAACATGCGGAAAATAGTCTTCAAGAATAAGAAAGTCGCCTTTCTTAAGCAAACGATCATTATCTTCCTGAAACTTTTTCCCAATTTCTTCTCCAAACACTTCTACATCAGTTTTCCCTATCACATCTCCAGATTTCAATCCGGTAAACTCTTCAGCCTTCTTATTCCAATAAGTATAACGAATATCCTCTCCTACTTCCTTTACATAAAGAGGAATAGGAATGTTGTCAAATATTGAATTCAACAATAAGGATAGTTCTTCATTATTATGGTAAAGTTCCTTATATTTTTTTAGTAACAAAATTTCTCTGTCTTTACTTTTCTTACTTTTATTCAAATAATATATTCTTATTAAAAATCCCATTATCAATAATAGTAAACAAGAAATAATAGTAGTAACCGTAGTTTTGTATTTATGATAAAAGCTATCCGGTTTTTGATAATATACAGCATCTTCAGGCAACAACCTCTTATTAATTCCCGATCTGACTAAATATTCATAATTTAATTGAGCTTGTGGAACGTCAATCTTTTGAAAAGGTATTTCATTTGCATTTTTTCCGTTTAAGATCTGCAATAGCAGATTAACCGTTTTCTTACCTAATTCATCACAAGTTGGAAACACGCCTCCTGCAAAAGTTCCATTATCAACCCCAATATCTAACAGACTGAAAACAGGCGTACGAGTAAAACTGCCAATTATCTTTTGTATTTTATCCGTTGAATTATTAGCGGCAGAGTCATTCTCATTTTTGGTATACCATCCGTAACAAAGAACCCCCGTATGCTTATTAAAACCTGCTAATGAATCAAGTAAATCATGAGTATCAAAATCTTTAATATTCAAGGATATTTCTCCCAACTCGGGATAATATTTTTTCCTTATCTCTTTAAATTGAGCTAACCCAGAAGAACTGATGAATCGTTTGTCTGAAATAAATGCTACTTTAGTCATTTCAGGCATAAGTTTTTTCATCAACAGTATTGTCTCCTTTATATAAAGTGGATAATATATACCCGTTACATTAAAACCTTTAGCCGCTTCCCTGAAAGGAATCAGTTTTATCTTTCTCAGTTCTTTTCCCGAAATAAGATCCTCTAACGAAATTGTATATTCTCTCACAGTGGTGAGTAAAACCGGAATTTTCTTCCATGATTCGGGCAAAGTACTTCGATAAGAAATCCACCCGGCATCGCCAATTATAACAACAGATCTAGGCTTATACGAATAGGTTTTATATAACTGGTTCATCACTTCATTTGCATGCTGCAACGAAGTAAAACTGCAATTATTGAGATATTCAAGCTTTACGGAAAGATTTTTTTCATGATGTAAATCCTGGGTAATAACACTCTGAACTCTATTAGCCCAAGCATCACCTTCAGTATATGAATTAATTATCAATACATAATCATTCTTTAAAGCCGCTTGAGATTTTACGCAGAGAAGCGTAAAGATCAACATTATTTGAATAAATCTAAAGTGTTTCATCTTTCCTTCTATTTTGTGTTGTTACTTAGGCCAACATCACTATATTTGGTAAAATTAATAAAAAAATCAATTCATTTACAATATTTAGCAATAAAATATAATATAAGAATAATGCTGAAGTTGACTATTATCAATATCTTATAAACCCTTATCTTTACAAGCAGAAAAAGGAGGAAACAGTTATGTGGAAATTAAAAGAGGATGCTCTCTGAATGAAAGAACATTTAGAAGCTTTAGCAGGAATAGTAGCTGAAATTAAATCTTTAAGACCTTATCTAATGAACAAAAACATAAATATATTGGTTACATATACTAATAAGCAAGATTATGAAAGAAATTCCGCGAGATAGGATTACAAATCCTCACATCACTGAGCTTAAGGAGGATGAGATTTTTGTTTTTGGATCTAACTTACAAGGAATGCACTATGGTGGAGCTGCACGCATAGCTTGCCAATGGGGCGCAATAATGGGACAAGGCGTAGGTATACAAGGACAAACTTATGGAATACCAACAATGTCGGGATCGGTGGCATCCATAACTCCTTTTGTCGATGAGTTTATTCGCTTTGCAAGTTCCAACCCCGATATGCGCTTCTTAGTTACCGAAATAGGTTGTGGCATTGCAGGCTACACTCCCGCCGATATTGCCCCACTGTTTCGTGAAGCTGTTTCTATTGAAAATATTTCTCTTCCCCAAAGATTTTGGGAAGTAATTCTGCATGAATGTTAACAATAAATTATAGGTGGAAGGGATCTTCCTCCACCTTCCTTCTTTGATCGTCATTACTATTTATGTCCTTCACATGCAATTCTGTCGATCCTTTCTTTTTATAATACAGATCTCCCTTTTCATCAGAATCGAACTCTAGTTCTTCCCATATTTTACCAAGATAATGTTTATTGAAATTATTATCAATGAAGAATTCATGTTCATCTTCCGATTCATCAGTTATCTTCTCAATACGAATATCTGCAACTGTGAGTTTCACAAAAACGTTTTGGTTGATGGTTTCATCAAAACATTCCCAGAATCTATATTTTCCCATAGTACTATATATTTAGCGGTTAAAATTAAGGAACAATTTATATGAGTCCAATTTTTAGACTTGTGCTATAATTGAAACGTATAAAATGAACTTATTGTTCTGATTATATCATTGATTTTCGTCGATAATTTAAGCTTTTTTATGGTCATCACCACGAATTACCTGAATGATAAAGAATTAACTACTCTGAGTTGATGTATTTTGAACAAATTAGTTTTTAGCATTGTTTGATACTTATATATTGTGACTGACTGATAACAACTAATATTAATGAAACCAGGAAACTCTACATGCTTTAATTTAGAGAAGTTTTACTTCGATTTCATTGATGCTGTTGGAAATTGTTTCATCATTTATTGGGCATATCTTGAAATCTATTGTCTAAAGTTTCATTATTCCGGAATGGTATTTTCTGATTATAACAATGTAATTTCTAAAAAGTCGACGTTTAGGAAAACTCCGAAACCCTTAATTAATAATATTCTATCCATTGACAATTCTTTACTACAGTCAAAACTACATTGAGCTGGGATGATAAAGTTGTAGCCGATGGTTGGTCGTTATATGAAACAGTTACATGGAAAAGATGAGAATCTGTCTTAGTAAGGTTATGTATGGAATTCTATTTTTGATTGTTATTCCTGCATTGCTTATCATTTGGGCAAGGTACACTAGTAACCTGATTCATCTGTCTGTTCCTGCTAATTTATTTGGGGGCTATCTCCTTTTAGGAACGGGGCTGCTCCTTGCAGTGACCGGTATGTTTCATTTATGGATTTTCGGCAAAGGATTACCTATGAATACATTTCCACCAAATACCTTCGTAAAAAAAGGAATCTATGTTTTTACCAGTCATCCTATCTATATCGGAGCTGTTCTAATTTCCTTTGGAATATCTATAATAAAGCAGTCCGCATCTGGGTTTTGGCTGGTAAGTCCACTGTTTACGTTAATGACTATTGCCTATACCGTGGGATTTGAGAATGAACGATCCATAAAAAACCACATTTTACATAAAGCTATTTTCTTAACCTTACTGCTGCCGGTTTTACTGATTCTTATCAAATCATGCGAGATGCCGGCTACTAGTTTTGATGATCAGGAAAATGCCAATTACTTTGAAAAGATTAAGAAAGTAAGTGTTCCTCAGCCCGATTCAACAGTCAAAGTTATGACGTGGAACATACGTTTCGGCATTGGCAGAGGCCCATGGTTTGGTGATGCCTGCGGCTACAAGGTTATATATTCGGCAGATGAGATTATGAATAATCTGAAACTTATTGCGGGGAAAATCAATCTAGTAAAACCCGATATCCTGCTTCTACAGGAAGTGGATATAAAATCAACACGTTCGGCTTATATTAATGAACTTAGCTGGTTGCTGGATAACACTTACTTTAATTATGCTGTTTACGGATCGCAGTGGAAAGCACAATTTATTCCCTGTGACGGACTTGGAAGGATGGACGAGGGAAATGCAATTCTTTCACGATGGCCTCTGAGCGAGGCAGTAAGAATACAGCTTGCCCGAAGAAATGACCAAGGTGCTGCGGAAAAATACTTTTATGAACGGTGCTGCATGGTAAAAGCCAAAGTGGAGATTCCAGGATTTAAGAGCTTTTATGTAGTCAATATCCATACTTCGGCTTTCGCTACTGATGATACAAAATACCAGCATTTAATTGAATTTAAAGAAGAGCTCGACCGTCTTTCGGCCAGCGGAACTATGTTCGTAGCGGGCGGAGATCTGAATACCCTTCCTCCAGGAAGTGACTCGACCGACTATTGCATGGAAGATATGTGTCCGGACGAATCATATCACCAACCAGGAGACAACCCGATGCACAAGGAGGGAAGTAACTACACCCCTGAAAAGGAATGGCTAGTGCCTCTTTACTCAGAATTCAAAAGTGTGATACCATTGAACGAATACCTTCAAAACCAACAACTTTACTTTACTCATACTACCCGACCGGAACATTTATGGGATAGAACTCTTGACTATCTGTTTACTAATAACCAATGGCAAACCGGAACAACGATTGTTCATCAGGATTTTACCAAGGAATCAGATCATGCCCCTGTTAGCAGTAAATTAATAGTTATAAAAAAATAATCCGTTGAATACGGCATTGAAAACAAATGTTCATTAAAGCAAAAAAGCAAATGAAAACATTCAGGCTCTATATTGCAATCATATTCCCGTTTCTTCCATGCTGGATGCTCTCGGCTCAGGGAACTATCCTGCGAGACAGATGGAGCGCAAACACGGCTTATATAATTCCTGAGGGTAAATGGGAAAGTGGAATAGTTCAAGCCTTTCGGTATGGATTAAATAAAAGGATGGAACTCAAATCAAATGCAATCATATTTCCCATATTCCCTAATGCTGGTTTAAAAATTAGAATTGGAACCAGAAAAGGATTTCTTTTTGCAAGTGAACATTCTGTAAGCTACCCCACTCTTTTTCTGAATACGGTAAGCTTTAAAGGTACAGGCGGACTTATCTCTCCTCAGTTTCATTTTCCTTTTATATTATCAATAAGCAATTCACTGATAGTTACTAAACCTATCGGATGCGCATCTCTCCTATCTGCCGATGCAGGCATAAGTTTTTCCATAAGAAACAGTAAGCCCGATTACCAGTCAACAATTGATCTGCCATTATTCTATCCCCGAATGGCTCATTATTATAAGGGTGCATCCGTGCGGGCAGGATTATTATTTAAGGGTCTTATTTCCCAAAAGTTATTTTACGAAGAAAACATGCGGATGTTTTGCATCACCCGCAACAGGGATAACCTATTTGCGGAGAATTCCGGAAGTATTATGTGGGTGGTAAGCAGATCAATAAGATTAAAAGGGGGATACACTCTTTCCTGGGGTAAGTATCCATTCGGAAATCATATACAAATGTGGCCCACGCTTGATATAGTGTTCGGAAGCAAGATTAAGCGTGAACACACTTATTAATGCAATAATTGATAAAACAGATTCTGTTGCCGGTTCACTTGCAATGACATCTTTTATCATTAAAAAAGAATAAATATGTAGACCTTTCTATTTAATATAACCTTAATCACCCCTTAATAGTCCGTTATACAAAAGAAAAGTTCAATAAGAAAAGCAACTAATTATTGCAGAAAAGAAAATAAACTCCTACATTCGCATATAATCATTAAAATGCACAATGGAATTTGCAATTATTTTGCTTCTCTTGGTTCTTAACGGAATCTTTTCTATGTACGAAATCGCATTAGTATCTTCAAGCAAAGCAAGGCTTGAAACACTTGTAAGTAAAGGAAATCTGTCGGCCAAGAGTGTACTTAATCAATTGGAAGAACCGGAAAAATTTCTTTCCACCATTCAAATTGGAATTACTCTTATAGGCATTATATCCGGAGCTTTTGGCGGAGTAGCCATTGCACATAAAGTCACTCCGCTTTTTCAAATGATTCCCGGCTCGGTATCTTATGCAGACGATCTTGCATTGGTTACCACTATAGCTATTATCACCTATTTATCACTTATTATCGGTGAATTGGTTCCCAAATCCATTGGACTATCCAACCCTGAGAAAATTGCGACTTCGCTGTGCCCTTTCATGTCGGTAGTTACAAAAATAACCTTCCCATTTGTATACCTGCTCAGTGTATCGACCAGATTATTCAATAGGATACTGGGAATAGAGGGGCATGAACGTACTATTACTCAGGAAGAACTAAAAATGATTCTTCATCAAAGTTCAAAGCAGGGAATTATTGATAAGGACGAAACGAATATGCTGAGGGATGTGTTCCGTTTTTCTGATAAACGCGCCAACGAACTAATGACACATCGCACAGATGTAGTGTTTCTTCACACCAACTATACGAAGGAAGAGATTCTGAACATCATTGACCAAAAACATTTCAGCAAATATTTGCTCACCGATGAAATACAAGATGAGGTTATTGGCGTGGTTTCTGTAAAAAACATCATCACGATGATTGGAAACGACTGTGCATTCAACTTGAGAAGCATTGCACACACTCCTCTATTTATCCCGGAAAGTCTTTATGCAAAAAAAGTTCTGGAACTATTCAAGAAGAACAAAAACAAGTTTGGCGTGGTGGTCAATGAGTATGGCGGCATTGAAGGAATTATTACTTTGCATGACCTTACCGAAAGCATATTCGGCGATATTCTAGAGGAAAATGAAGAGGCTGAAGAACCAATTGTAAAACGAAAGGACGGCTCTTATCTGGTGGATGCTTCCCTGAATATTGGTGATTTTATGGAAGAAATGGGAATCATGTTTTACGATGACCTGGAAGGTGAAGACTTTAATACACTAGGTGGTCTGGCAATGTTCTACATTGGGCGCATACCTAAGGCTGGAGATATATTTACCTATCAGAATCTTCAGTTTGAAGTAATGGACATGGATAATGGAAGAGTAGACAAGCTTTTAGTTATCATCAAATAAAAAATATTTCTAATTACATTAATCAATTATTACCATGAAAAAATTACTATTTATCTTAGTCCTCGGAGCTATGGTATCTTGCCAACAAAAGGCTAAAGACGCTACTACCGAAGAGGCGGCAAAAGACAGTACGGAAATGAATCTGGATCCTGCATTGGGTGCATTGCAAACCAAAACTTTTGAAGGCGTTCTTCCTTCTCAAGGCAAAGGGCTTCGCTACACTCTAACCGTAAAAATTCAGGAGAAGAGCGATGCAGGGAAGTATGATTTACTAAGAACTTATATTGAAGGAAACGAAGGGAAAGATCTTACATACGTTTCCCGAGGAACAGTTAAAACCATTCACGGAACAACCGCTGATAAAGAAGCCATTGTTTGGGAGCTTACTCCAGAGAAAAACAAAGAAATCAGCTACTATCAGGTTTTAGGAGACAGCGTTGTTATGCTTTCTCAAAAGATGAATAAAACTCCCGATTGGAAAAAATATATTCTTACATTAAAGAAATAATTCAGTAAACTCCTCATCCCTCGCATTGGTAATAGAAGTCAGTGCGGGGATAAGAGTTTCAATTTTATATCAGTTTGCTGTTTTGTCAGAAAGTGTATCGTAATCCTAAACGAACTTCAAAAGTTCGGGAAAAGACATCTTGCATATAAGCATAATTCGTATTACGTAAATAATAATACAGACCTAGACTTGTATATATTCTGGATGTTATATTATTACCTATTATGGGATTAATAATAATGAGTTGCACGTTGCTTTTATCCCCCTGAGTATTTAAATACAAATAGGGAGAGTTCGTCTTACTAGTAAGATCTTTATCATTATATCCCCTCCAAGTAAAAAAGTGGTAGTCTTGTATGTTCAATTCAAAATTACCGTATTTGCCAAAATCTATGGAAGTGTGGCTTTTTACACTTAATCCGCTTCCTAAATTATAGTTACGCCCTAATCTATAATAGTCAGTCAAACTAGCTCCAAGTAAAACTGCATTTAAATAAGAACTATGCCGAATAGTCACATTTTTAGTGGCCGGTAACATATAAATTATTCCCAGACCAAAAGCAGCAGCTTCGGCTATTTTAAACGGAATACTCTTTGACCCTTTAATCACTATTCCCGAATCATAATAATCAAAATGCTGAAAAAGTCCGATAAATGCTTTATGACCAGGTAATGGTTCCAGATATTTCCCAAAAAGCTTTGCATTAAGATTAACAGAACTAATCAAGGGTTGAGTACCACCCAAATTAACTATTGCATTAAACTTAAAATAATCATAAGGCTTATTCGTGTTATTCAGAAAAGGATCTCCATAGATTATTTTAAATTCTGCATAAGCATTATTATTTTCTTTAAAAACCTTATTATCATCTGCCATATAACGGTCACCTAAAGTTATAAAGAACTTCACCGGCAACTTCTCATAATCGTGATACTTATAATATTTATGTTTCACTTTCCAGGCATCTCCGGTAATTAATCGATTAAATCCTCTTACCGGAGAAATCACTGTTCCAAGAAACTCACGAAAGAAGCGGTTTGTCCCGTATTTTGAATCATCAAGTACCAAGGATGACAAACGATAGGAAACTTCTCCTAAAGCAGTACCGGCAAAAGATGTAGTAAGTAAATCATTGATGGAAGGAGGAGTTGTTTCAGAACATATCTCCCATGCCAAGCTTCCTACAAAAGAGTAAGATGCGGACTCCCAGAAATTAAGACCATTACTGCGGGCAGCACTAAAATTCAGACTTCCATGATAAGGATGATGTAACATATTGGATGAAAAGATATCATTATCCCAAACAAAACCTCTTTTTATATTTTCACTAATGCTGTGAAGACTGATCTTTGCAAAATCCACTTTCCGCTGATAACGATTGTATGCCCATACACCAGCATTTGCCCCAAGAACCTCAAAAGCCGCTCGCCAGGGATGTTTTTTCATCTGCGAAGAGTCATTAAAAACGAACAAAGAATCTGCATGCTGAGCACGGATATTACTCATTGTCAATAAAAAAAGAATCATATATACAGATACCCTTTTCATCTTATCTGATTAAAACAAAACAAGACCAAACTCCACAATCGGTTTTTTCTCATAGGTTCCTTTGGAACTATAATAACGTGTGTGAGCATACCCCCCCGAAGCAAAAACGCCAAACTTACTGATAGGATGATATTCCAGATTCATTCGTAATTGCAAAGAATACAAACGTCTAGGATAATCTGACTGGTTTTCATCTTCAAAGTTCCTAATATGAGAAAAACCGGCATCGGCACCGACATATAACCCCTTCATTAAGGTGAGCCCTGCTCCTACCCGATAATTAACAGATCCGGAGAATTTATTATCCAATCCTAAATAATGAGTTCCAACGCCTAAAATCGTATAAGTATAACGGCTTTTGAAACGAATTACCAGATTATTTCTATTAATATTACCCCCAAAAGCCATCACCTGAATCCGTGTCCTTGGGTTTATGTTTACCAACCCAATTTTAACCGTAGAAGTATCATTACTGTGATTAACGATTCCCACCTGCACTCCACGGACCTCACCTCCACAGATATTAAGTAATCCCAATTGCATTCCTTTTATTCCACCGGCATAATTACCCGGACCTATCTGAATGCCATTAATAGGTTCCGCACAAACATTAACCAAACCTGCTATTTGAAAAAGATCAGATGATGATGAGGCAATATTTATCCCCAAAGTAGTTTGTAATCCACTGAAATGAGAACCTGCTATATTAGTTAATCCTGCCAGTTGAATACCACCGGCCTTTCCAATCGTAAAATTTGTAATACCCGAAAGCATCACTCCTTTTGCATGAAGAACATTGGTGTTTTGTACAACGGCAATCTGAAATCCATGCATATGTCCGCTCACCACATTAAAGAATCCTGAAATTTCCAGTCCATTCATGTTTCCTTTTACAAACTCTCCCATTCCATTGACAGTTAACCCATTTACCCCTTTTTCATTGAAATGACCGCATATATTTACTCCTACTCCATTCAAAACAGAAGTCTTTGAACAAAATCCTAAAGTTGCATTTGTAATACAAAGAGAGTCATATGGAGCCGTTGATACAGGGTTCCATAATGAAATATTGATCGGACGATTTACCTTGTTTTGCGCATAAAGCAAACCCAAAGAGAAAATCAGCAGAGTTACAACTATCAGCCTTCTTTTCATATTAACTATGATATGAATTAATCAAAATCATATAACATAGTTTAAACAAATTAACGCGAAAAATAGTTTCTATCAGATGTTAACTTTTTTTGTTTCAGAAAGAATACCTCAAACCTAAACGGGTTTCAAAAGTATGATAAGAAACATCTTTATGATGCACATTATCATAAGGAATATAGTGAGTGTTACGTAAATAGTAATACAACCCAAAATTCACTTTTATCCCTGGATTCAGATTAATGTTCATCATAGGATTAACAATAGAAAGCTGTGCGTTACCTTTATCTCCCTGAGCGTTAAGATATAATTTATCTTCCTCATCTAAATCATTTAAGTTTTTCCCTCCGTAACCTTTCCAGGTAAATATGCGGTAGTGTTGCAAATTTAATTCAAAACTTCCGTATTTACCAAAATCAATGGAAGTGTTACTTTTCAGACTATATCCGCTTCCCATATTATAATTTCTGTCTATCACATTATAATAATCCGTGAGACTACCTCCAAGTAAAATAACATTCAAAAAAGAACTTTGGCGAATGTTTACCTTCTTGTTTTTAGTAGGAAGCTGATAAATCATTCCCAACCCAAAAGCTGCAGCTTCAGATATTTTAAAAGGAATGCTCTTTGATCGGGTTATCACTGATTCTGAATCATAATAATCAAAATGCTGAAAAAGTCCGATAAATATTTTATGTCCAGGTACAGGTTCCAAATATTTCCCAATTAACTTTGCAATTAGATTAACAGAACCAATCAATGGCTGATTTCCTCCCACATTAAAGGTTGAATTAAAATTAAAGTAATCAAACGGCTGATTCGTTGTCTCTTGCAAAGGGTCTCCATAATTCACATTTAGTTCCACATAAGGACTGTTACTTCCTTTGAATAGCCGATTATCGTCTGCCAGATAACGGTCACCAATTGTTGCCGAGAACTTTACAGGAATCTTTTCATAATCGTGATACTTGTAATATTGGTGCCTCAATTTCCATGCATCGCCCGTAATCAAGCGATTTAATCCTCTTGACGGACAAATAAGGGTTCCTAGAAACTCACGAAAGAATCGATTTGATCCAAATTTGGAATCATCGAGCACCAAGGATGAAAGACGATGAGTCACTTCTCCCAAAGCCACACCACCAATAGAGGTTGCAAGAAAATCATTAATGGCGGGAGGTTCCACTTCCGCACATATTTCCCACATCAGGCTTCCTGCAAAGGAATAAGGAACAGACTCCCAAAAAGAAAGACCATTGCTCCGTGCCGCATTAAAATAAAGATTTCCGTGATAGGGATGGGCAAAAAGATTGGTAGAGAACTTATCGTTATCCCAAACAAAACTATTCGTGATATTTTTTCCAATGCTGTGAAGGCTTATCTTTGCATAATCCTGATTCATCACATAACGATCAAATGCCCAGACACCCACATTCAGTCCGGCAGTTTGAAAAGCTGAACGCCATGGACGTTTTATCATTTGCGAAGAGTCATTAAATGCAAACAAAGAGTCTGCATGCTCAGCTCTTAACTGACTAGCCATTATTAATGACAAGACTAAATATATAAACGCTCTTTTCATTTTTCTATAAACAAGGAATTAGTAAAACTCCTTCTTTTAAAACAAATAAATTGGATAAGAGTTTTTTATTTGTTATTCTTTGCGCTCTTCATCACTTGCCGTGAGTTCCTCCAGAGTGAGGTGTAACGGTGCTACAAATGGAGACTTTCTATAAACACAAGCTGACATCTGACAATGACTGCAATGTTTCTCCAGACAAGGATCAGAGTGTATGGTAATCAATACACGATCAGAATATTCAGCTGAAAGAATACTTCTCAGTTCCTCGCAAGCCTGATGTCCTTCTGTTATATTATAAAACCATGGCAATGTTAAATCACAGTCCACAAAAAGACAACTCCCATACTTGATTACTTTCATATTATGAATGTCCACCCATTCCGGTTTTCGGTTATTTAATGTAGCCTGCAACATTTTATGCAAAACTTCATCATCGGCTTTGTCTATTAAATTAGCCACTGTTTTGCGAAGAATCTGAATGCCTGTAACCATAATAATAGAACCAAAAATCAGTGCCAATGCACTATCAATCCATTTTAGCCCGGTAAAATAAAGTAGAGTAAGACCAACTACAAGACCAATAGTGGAATAGGTATCCGACTGTAAATGCTTCCCTCCAGCCACTAATGCTATTGAGGTATATTTCTTACCCATACGAATACTATACCATCCCATTATATAGTTCATAAGACCAGCAACGGCAACCACTGCGATACCAATATCCAGCTTACCAATAGTAGCCGGTTCAAAAAGGCGTTTGATACCTTCAAAGATTATCATTCCTCCAGCCAGTATAATAAGCAAACCTTCAATGGAAGCAGAGATCAATTCAATCTTTCCATGTCCAAAAGGATGGTCCTTGTCTTTAGGTTTGGCAGCATACCTTAAACTAAAAAAGCTGATAAGTCCAGCAATAACATTCACTATGCTTTCCATAGCATCTGTTAAAATTCCAACAGAATTAGTAATATAGAAAGCAATAAACTTACTAATTAGAATAAGCAGTGAAAAAGAGACAATCCATCCCTGAACTTTTTGTTTAATTAAATCTTCCTTCATTGAATAAATACATTAGAGTGTTCGTGATAATGGGAGGTCAAATATAGGTTTATTTTGAATTATTCTCCTATTTTATGCAATAAAAGATGAGCTATTAATCCTTATTTATACTCAGTATACCTAAGCAAAAAGGCTTTCACGTAAGGATAGGCAGGAATAACTTTCAACTTATTATCGCACGCATACTTCAAGACAATATAGAACAACAGTATTGTCTTAGATCCTGTTAGCAATTAATCTGCTGATTTTTTGTTTCAGAACACACATAAATTAAACATTCAGGAATAATTCCTTAAAAATAAAAATATCGTTCAAAAGAAGAATTAAAGTCATTATATTTCAACCTGATATAGATTAAAATAATTATATTTGAACTTTAACAATAGATCAAGCTATTGACCAAGATAAAGATAGGGAAAGCTAAATATAATAAAACTGATGGTGTGAACAGTGTGGTCAGTATTTTTAGTAGCCAAGGACATCTGGTCGAAACGAATATAGACAATTTGGGCTGAATTCTTTGATGAACTCAGCCCTTCATTTTTTGTTCTAAAAAAGTTTTACCGAACAGCAATATAATGCAATGATTATCAAACCACCCTCTTTATTAATCTATTTTTTAATAAACTTACTTACCTTGGTTCCCGTTGCCGTTTCACTCTGAAGAATATATGTTCCTGCACTGAGTCTTTCCACAGGAATAATAATCTCTCCACTCATCTCAGGTTTCATCAGTAACACTTGTTTTCCAGAAACGTCTGTGATACGGATTATTTTCACAACTTCTTCCGATTGCATATAAAGTTTATCTGTAGCCGGATTCGGGTAAAGAGCAGGTTTATCCTGGGTTGTTTGTTCCGTACCTGTGGCATCATTAACAAGAGTAAATGTAATTTGCCCATTAGTACTAGGAGTAAAGCTTCCCCAGGCAGAAGTTGTCAAATTCCAATATCTGATTGCAGTAATATAAGAACCTGGATCTAAGTCTATATTGCCACTGAAGGTGATTTCTCTTTCTTCATTTTTATCCAAAATAACAGGTTGATAACCGAAATATGTAAGTGAGGCTCCACCAGTTATCGGAAAAACAAACGCAACTACTTTATTATAAAAATATCCTCCTGTATTCTTTATATGTGCAGTAAGTACCGCATTGCTTTTATTAACCTTTATTGGGTCAGGAAAAGATATTTGGGATGCAAGTGTCATAACAGGTGCCTCTGTTGGTTCGTCCAATACATTTACAGGTAAAGAATTACCAATAGAACTAACAGTTTTCACATTCGAACGATCATTGGCCGGATCATACATCGCAAATAAATAGTATTGCCCTGCAACTAATGATATATCACCAGTTAAATCAAAGTTTTTTGTTTCTCCAATAGGAATATTAATAGGATCGTTGGATACGATTTGTTTAACTGTACTACTAGTCACAGATTGTAAATAAATAACTAAGACTGAATTATATTCTCCTCCGCTATTTGTAATGCTTACATTGAATCTTCCAGTTTTGTTTTGATAAAGATTGCCTGTAACAGTCAATGAATTCAATGTTAGTTTGGGTAGCACATCGGGGTTAGTAAAGGACACATTAGATGGTGTTACGGTTACATTCAAATAATTAGGAGTTCCCACCTTTCCTCTCATTATTTGCCAATCAGTCTGCTCGGTTGCTTTATATACGCTGTAAAGTTTATAGCTTCCATCTGCTACTGAAGAGGGTATATTCGAATAATACGAAAGATTATTATACCCCATATTAGTACCAACTGATGATGTAGAAAAACCATCAATCAATTTGATAAATCCGGTGTCATTGTATAATGCTATACCGATTGAACCACTAAAGGTATTAATCCCTATATTATACAGTTCCATAATAGAGATAGTAAAAGAGTCAACACGATTGACCAAACTAGCTGAGGTTGTTAAAGGCGAATACAAGTATAATTGATAAGGTGGAGCAATAGATAAAGCACTCGGCTTTTGTACTCCAGTAATAATATTCTGTCCCGAATTATATCCTCCACTAGTTCCTCCCCCAATTCCTAATGAACCAGGATTGAGTGCCGACAATTCAAAATAGCCATCAGAGTTTCCGCCCCATCCCCAGTTGAAATGAAATAAACTGTTATTGTCATAACCATCGCAAACGAACTGGTGACCGCCATCCGTTGATTGCCCTGCATATAAAACAGGACGTTGGGCATTTAACTCTACCTTAAGTAAATCAGTCCATTCAGAACTGGAATAGAAGTCCCTCATATAATATTGGTTATTAGAATCATAACCAAAATTCTTAACTAAAGCCTTCGGATCATCCTGGAAATATGCGCTACTTGTTTTACCATAATCCATATTTATAGATACACCGACATGGTACATCAATGTGGCTACCGCATCTTTTTGAACTTGTGTACTTGAACTGTTATATGTTTCACTCATATTTGCCCAGTCATAGGTAGTTTGAGAGAAATCAACAGTCAATGGTGTAGTAAGTCTCTTGGGCGTATAAGTATTTGATCCTGTTCCTTGCACCGGCCATTTATGATACCTCATTACTTGCGCCATGGCAGTGGCAAGACATCCTGTAGCAGCTCTTGTAGAGCCTTCATAGAAAGGACACAAATTATTGTATGGAGAATCTTGATTCCACTTAATTCCACCCAAAAGTGGAGCTACAGAAGCTGCATAACTTGCCTGACGGGGATTTATATCATTAGGTGCACTCAATTGAAATGAAGCAATAGTTGCTGTATCAGACTGCTCCATTAAAACCTTTAACTCTTGCTGATAGCAACCAAGCCAGTAAGCAAAGTTCGGTGGCAGGGAGTTAATATCAAAACTACCATTATCAGAATATCCAAGAATATCTTTTGCCCGATCATCGCCGGAAACGATAACAAAGCCATTACTATTTTCAATATTAAACACATAATAATAAACATTCCCACTAGAGGAACGGGTAGCAATGCTATCTGTACAGGTATAAACCAACTTTAAAGTAGTCCCTTCCAAGGACATCTTTTTAATTGCACTTTGAGACTTTCTACAAAAAGAACTTGCAATGCTTAACGCTTCACTACTTGTACGCGATTTTGCAAATCCACCAATAGTAAGGAACAGCAAGGAAATAATGAATAGTACTGCTCTTTTCATTTTGTTGATTAATTTAATTCGGTTTAATATCGGCTTTTAAAGAGAAGGCATATAATAATAGTAACATTTATTAAACTAACTATCAAAGGATTGAAGCAAATAAAAGTACTTCAATATTTCTAATGGTGCAAACGCGATTTCTGCAAAACGTATGTATCTTGCACTATGATAAATTATGTGGTAAAAAAGTGTATTTATTAGGGCATTATTTTTTCTTCAATGAGTAAAATAACGTCCCAATAAATACACTTTCAAATAAGCCAGGTGAGGTCCTTAAATTTAATAAATCAAATACTTAACATTATATTAAGTTGGCAATTTCTTCAGCAATTTTAGTTGCCTGCTTAATACGATCGGCCATACCAATGCCATCCTTGATACCTCCGGCTAGGAACAGACTTGGGTATTGTTTCTCCAAATTCGCAATACATTCCAGCCTTTGTTCACTATCCGCTTCGTATTGAGGAATAGCCCGTTCATGACGGAAGATTTTTATCTTTTCGGGGGAGTATGCGGCTGGAAATCCCAGCATTTTGTGCAATGACTCTTTTACAAGGTCCTCTAGTTGCTGATCTGTATAAGAGAGATATTCAGGATGTTTGCTTCCGCCAATAAAGAATGACAGCGTACCTCCTCCTTCGGGGCAACGATTGGAGAAACAGGAAGAAGGAAACAAGATACCAAGCATCTTCTGTTTTTCACTAGATGGAATTAACCCTCCAAAAGCATTGGGTACGTGACCGTCGGCTTTTACTACCCCTACTCCAACCTGAATAACCGGAGCATAATGTAATGAGCTGATGGGTTTCATTTCTTTTTCTGCAATAAAAGGTAACAGTGATGGCAATGCATAAGCGGCTGCGGTAGAGACCATATAGCGTGAATGAATCTTTTCTCCATTTGGCAAAACAGTTTCCCAACCATCAGAAGTCGGCTGAACGTGAATATCTCCTACTGACAGGCGGATATTCTCCTCTGTAATCTCATCGGCAAGAGCTTTTGCCAGCATTCCGAACCCACCTGGTACGGAGAACACTTCTTTTGTGGCCAATTTATCACGATCTGATTTAGGTTCGGACGCTTTCTTTATAGCACCGCGAATAAAACTGCCGTAGTTTTGTTCCAGATTATAAAGTTTAGGAAGAGCAAATCGAGTAACCAGTTTGCCTGGATCACCGGCATAGATACCGGATATAAATGGATCAATTGCATAATCCAGAAAAGATTTACCCAACCGTCGGCGAGCAAGGTCTCCTATACTTTCAAAAGGGTCATTCCCTTTCTTGCGAAAGGGTTCAAAGAGTATGCGTATTTTGTCGCTCCATGTAAACAAAGGAGTAGTAACGGCGGAAGAGAGTCCGGAAGGTAATGCATGAAATGTTTCATTTTTCCAGATAAGCCGCACCTTTGCTTCTTTATGAGCCACTTCGAGTGAACAACGAGACTGTAGCATTTGAAACAATTCAACCACTTCGGCATTGGAAACAACTCCCGTGTTAGGACCCGTTTCAAAAACAAATCCATCTTCACGGATGGTCTCCATCTGTCCGCCTACTCTGGAATTCTTTTCCAGAAGAAGTACTTTCAATCCTTTTTTAATCAATAAAAAAGCAGTGGTGAGTCCAGTAACTCCAGCGCCAATAACTACAACATCTACGTTTATATTTTTATCCATAAAGCAGCTTCTTTAAACAGGTTTTGAAAACATTTTGGTGTTACCCTTCATCAGCGGGTCAAACGATGCGGCTACATTCCGTACAAAAAGAGATCCTTCCTGAGTAATATTTATTTCTTCGGGAGAATAAGTAATAATTCCATCTCCCGCAAACTCGGTCAGACGATCTTCCTTGTAAGAGATTGCCTGTTTGATGACAGCCTCATCCACACCAATGTGAGAGGAAAGTTCCTTCCAGTTTAGTTTATTGTTACACATCAGCGTTGTAATCACCTCTTTGGCAATCTGTTCTTCTTTATTAAGGGTATATCCTTTAATGATGTCAAACTCACCATCGTTCATCTTTTGAATATATTCAGGGATATTTTTCGTGTTCTGACTGTAAGCCGTGGAAAGCTGACTGATGGCCGTAACTCCGAAAGCATACACCTGACCGGTGGTTTTCCGGGTACAATATCCCTGAAAGTTCCGGTGCAACTGTCCGGACTGAAGAGCTTTATTTAGATCGTCATCAGGCAACACGAAGTGGTCCAGTCCAACGGACTGATAGCCGTTTGAAGTAAGAATACGCTTTGCCGCATCGTACATTCCACTTTTTTCTTGTGGCGAAGGCAGACCATTCTTTTCAAGAATCAGCATTGCTTTGTTTACCCAAGGCACATGTGCATAAGAGAACGTAACCAGGCGATCGGGTTTTAGTGAAGCTGCCTTTTGAAGTGTTTCCTCAAAGCTCTGAACAGATTGATAAGGCAATCCATAGATAAAATCCATGTTGATAGAAACATTGTGCGCTCTCAACAAACTGAAAATGGTTTCCATATCCAGCAACGATGGTCTTCTGTTTACCCCTTTCAGTACCTTTTCATTAAAATCCTGCACACCAATGCTGCAACGGGTAAACCCTGCATTGATAAGCTCCATCCAATTCTTTTCATCCAGATAACCCGGATGACATTCGATAGCTATCTCGGGAGCATCCGTGCACGAGAATTGAGAAAGAAGCAGTTCATTAATCTCCTGCAAATAGTGAAGTGGAATGCTGCTTGGGCTTCCTCCGCCGTAATGTATCTGAGATATTTTTCTATTCTTATCTAATAGCGGAATCACCTTCCTGATTTCCTTTTTCAATGCGTCTATATAGGCTGCAATTACCTCGTCTTTTGCCATGGGATAAGAGTTGCATCCACAGTAATGGCAAAGATGCCGGCAAAAAGGAATATGAATATAAAAAGAAAGATTCCGGGGCTGAGTCTCATTTGAGGCAATCACCGCTTTCTCAAAATCTTCATTGGTAAATTGATCATGGAAATAATTTGCCGGGGGGTAACTGGTATACCGGGGCGTAGGTACATTATATTTTGCTATCAGATCTTCATTCATGACAAGATGGTTTTTTAAAATAAACAAGTATATATATTAACGAAATAACAGCCAAACCGGCTTCGGCAAGAAATAGTCCGCTGTAACCAAAAGAATCGGCTATTTTACCGCTGAACACAGCAATAATCATACTGCTTAAGTGGGTAATCACTGTTTGCAAAGTAAAATCTGTTCCTTCGCGGCCGTCTCTCAGAAAATCCATGGCAACCGTGTTGACCAGTACCGAAGAAAGACCGTAACTTGCCCATAAACAGAATATTGCTACATATAAAGCGACTGTTCCCGGAGTGGTGAAAGACATGAAATAGAATAGTAGTGTAGTTACAAGAACGGCGCAGGCAAAAATGATACGGGAATAAAATCTTCCTATTGAACGAATCACATATCCCCCTATATACGAGAACAGACAACCGCATAACGATCCAAAGAGACCAAACATAAATCCAATATCGGCCGTCTTATATCCTAAATCTACCATATAAGGCTTAACCATTGCCAGAATTCCTATCAAACCGGAATAACACAGGATCAGAAATATTAACTGACGACCTACACCTTTCTGACTAAAAAAGAAGAAAAGATCTTTCATGCAGATCGGTGTCTTCCCTTTCTTTGGTGTAAATTTACAATCCTTATATAGAAAAAGAGGAATCAATGCCAGCATCACAAAAAGAGAAACACTTATTAGTAAAGCGTTCCATCCTATAAGTTTATAATGTAATAGTAACAATCCACCACCAACAAGTGCACCGGTAAAGCTTCCCATGCTTTGCATACTGTTTCCCAAGCTTTTTTCTTTGCGGTTGAAAGAAAGAGCGGTAAGTGCATCGGTAGCAATATCTTGTGTGGCAGAAGCTATAAACGACAGAATGATAAGAACAAATATGGTGATAAAGTTAGTCTTCAGATCTAAAAATGCAACCATCAGAATCAATACGGCATAAACCATTTCGGATGAAAAGATCCATCTTTTATAAGAACCCAGATCAGAGGTGCGTTTATCGACAAAGGGAGCCCAGAATACTTTCAAAATCCAGGGGAGTTTGATTAATTGCAGCAAACCAATAGTGCTAAGCGAAAAATTATCCTGCCGCATAAGCACTGGCAGCAAGGTGCTGAACAGGCTCATAGGCACAGACTGTGCTATGTAAAGTGAAAAGAAAGTAAATAGCTTATTTGTTTGTTTCGCGCTCATCATTTAATTATTAGAGAGTAAAAGAGATTGTGGCACCAAAAGTCATTGGTTTACCTTTTTGTCCGAAAGAGTTTCCCAGTGATTCCAGATAGAATGCGGTATAATCCTGCGATGTAGCATTCTTTATCCACAAATCTACCATCAGATTTCCCTTGCGTGCTGAAACCTTCCCGTTGAGAAGTCCGTAATAGGACTGATTAACCATATTTTTATCGTTCCAGTAAAGTTTGCCAGTACCAACATATTGTGCTGAGAAGACTAATCGATCAATAAAGTTTGAGCATAAATTCAACGTATAATCACCTCCCAACATCACAGTCTGACGGGGAACATAAGGAATATAATTACCAGAATAGTTAAAGCCTGCATTATAACTATTAGCTTCACCAGCATATTCGCGAAACTTTGCTTCCGTAAAACCGTAACTCATCTGCAAATTTAATGCTTTGGTTACTTCTCCCTGCATTGACAATTCCACACCTTTACTGTAAGATTTCCCTGCATTCTTCAGTAATGAACCTTTTCCACTGAGTAAAGGTTGTGATATTTGCTGATTTCTCCAGTCAATATAGAACAATGAGAAATCGCCTTTTAGCCTGTCACCAAAGCAGAAAAACTTTGTTCCAACTTCATAATTCCAGCTATATTCAGGTTTGAAAGTCTGGTTTATTTCTGTATCAAAAGAAGTATTAAACCCTCCTGTTTTATATCCCCTGGTCACAGTAGCATAAGTCATATTGAATGGGGTAAACTGATACTGTAAAGAGAACTTAGGGGTTAGCTGAGTAAAATCAAGTTTGGTATTAAGAGCAAGTACAGGTTGTGTTACTCCCGAAACAACTTTTACATAATTATAATCCTGCCTTGCCTTTTCATAATCAAAGCGCAAGCCTACAGTTGCAGATAGTTTCTCAAAGATCAGATCTTTCAACGTTGACTGGTGATAAAAAGCAAAACCATCGGTTGGTGAATCATAGTCTTTCAATGTAGGAGACACATTCACTGAACTTACTGAAGATTGATGGAAGGCAAAGAAGCCATTCAACCAAGTATAGCGATGATCTCCCGCAGATCTCATTTCCAGTTCCTGAGAAATCATGTGCTGACGTTGCGTCTGAGTAACAAAATAAAGTGGTTTAGGAGTAAAATCCTGATCAATAGCTTGCCTATCGTCAGAATATTGATAACCGGTAACCGATTTTAGCAAGAAGTTATCAAAAGAATAGTTCAGAGTCAATCCACTAGTTAATACACCACGGCGATAAGAACTATATTCATTATAATTCACATTCCCAATCTTTCCGGTAGTCATATCCATTAAACCATAAGGATAGCCTCCCTGATCTGAATATTCGTAATTTACGAGTAGGTTTGCATTGAAACGAGAATTCATTTTCCAATATAATTTCAGCTTACCTGAAGCGGCATCGAGATTATCCGCTTCATTTCCTGTATAGTCATTCTTGAAGAATCCGTCGGAATGTTTATAATTTCCTGAAAGAGAATAACCAAAGGAATCATTCACTTTCCCATAATACGCACCTGATAGCTGTGCTTGTCCATAATTGGCCATTGTTGCGCTCAACGTGCCTCCTTCATATACCAACGGATTTTTAGTATATATATTAATCATCCCTCCCATCGTGTTGCGTCCGTAAAGAGTTCCCTGCGGACCACGAAGCACCTCTATCCTATCCACTTCATTGATATCAAGATCAAAAACAGATTTCTCAAAGAAAGGAACTCCATCCACATACAATCCCACCGAAGGAGCATTTATTTTAGAGCCAATACCACGGATATAAACAGGAGAAGTAAGCTTAGAGCCATAGTCGGGAATGAAAAGATTCGGGATATAAGAGCTGATATCTTTCATACTAACAATGTTCTTATTCTGAATCTCACTCAGCGGAACATAGGATACAGACGCTGGAATCTCACGTATATTTTTTTTCTCTTTATAAGAAGTGATAACCACTTCATCTAAAATTACATGAGGCTTACTTAATGTATCACTCTCAATGGGCTTTGATTGTGTATTCTGACAAAAGAGCAAAAAAGAAAATAGAAGTGCTGACTTATACATTTTGACTCTATAATTAATTTTGTGCAAAAGTACAACTTTCACAGGACTCACGCAATCCTCATTAATTAGGATTTACATTGTTAAAAGACCTTTCTATTTTATCCAACGTGAATATACAAAACAAAAAACCGATAGGAATTACTTCCAATCGGTTTATCATAAGGGATTTTAAATCACTAGGATTATTCTACTGTTACAGCACCTAAATTTTTATCATCTCCACCAAACACCGTTACAGAAAGAGTTTTCAATATAGCAAGCGATGTTGGATCCTGAAATGATACAGTATAATTGCCCGACCTCAAGCCATGAAGCATAAAGAAATTATTACGTGCTGTATCAGAAAGAGTTATAATTGAATCTGTTCCAACTAAAGTAAAGACCTTGAATGGAATTTCTTTAGGCAAAAGTTCACCAAAAATAGCAGAAGTATTTTCCACAACATATCCTCTGATAACAGGTTTCAGAGAATATCCTCCATTACCTTTGCGAACAATAGATTTTTCTGCATCAAAGTCTATCATCACAGAATAGCCACTGCTAGTAATAATATTTTCCTGAATATTCACTTTTAATCCTGAAGTCTGAGCACTAGGAGTATCTATCGATTTTATAGTACCGTCTTTCAGAACAACAGAATTATTATCTCCAAGAATAAGTCTTACCTGAGAAATATGTTCTCCTTCATTCAGAACAATCTTAGACAACAATGTATCCTTCCCATTTCTCAGATCCAGCAAATTATAAATAGCAGGAGTAATAGGCAAATTAACTTCTGCGCCATCACTAATAATATACTTTATTTCCTGCACATCAATATTTACAGCTTTATATCCTTGAAGAGAAGGGGCATCAGTAAGATAGAAACTTACTTTTGAAGGACCGCTTTTAGCATCATCATCACTACAAGAATTCAAGAACAGTTGTGTTCCGACCATCAGTACGGTTAAAAACAGCAATTTAACTTTTTTCATAATAAAAATAATTGAATAGTTTAATTAATTAGTTGTTTATCTTATAACACTTCGGACTAATCTGTTCCCAAATCATACGATAAGGTCCCAGAACAATTTCCAAAGCCGTATTTAAGTCCTTTGCAGGAAAAGATCCCGTGAATAATAATCCACGACAAATTTCTTTGTTCTCAATAGATATTTCATATTCTTTTTCTACGGCCTCAATAACATCAATGAGAGGCACGTTATTAAAAACATAATTGTGACTAACCCAGCCGGGCTGATCTTCCTGTAATATTTTATCTGACCTAAAGCTCCTGCCCTTTGTAAGAATTTTCACGTCCTTCTTATCCAGACTCTCTACCATCACTCTACCTTCATAGCAGTAGACGTCAAACTTATCCGTTTCCGAAACCATAAAACGAGTTCCTAACACTGATATTTTATGTGTAGGAGTCTCAACAGTAAACTTCTTACCTTTAGTAACTACATAATAAGCTTCACCTTCCATCCTTACATTCTTACTAAAGAAGAATAAAAGTCTGTTATATTCAGCCGAACTGTTTTCATTAAGTTTCACTTCAGACTTGTCGGGCAATACAAAAGCTAACTGTTCGTTGTTTCCTGTTTCAAACTTCACCTCCAAGCTCTTTATCCATAAACCACAACCAAATATTACGGCCAGCAATGCAGCCACAGAAATATATCGTCTCCAATAAATGACCTTCTTCTCTGTTTTCTCAAAAATTATGCTCTTACTGAACAATTTATCTTCCATTTCATTCAGAACATTTTCTCCAGGTTTCTCATCCATCAATGGAATATAAGAAAAAGCTTCTTTTAATTGAATCTCCTCTTCAAATGACAAGATAGCACCTTTATCAGATGAAATTCTTTCTAACAAATTTATAAGCTCCACATCTTTCATAATCCTAAAAATCTCCGCAAAATAAGTAATAGAAATAATATAAAAGAGGCATCCTTCTTCATTTGTCGGATTGCTTCTGAGAG
This sequence comes from Bacteroidaceae bacterium, assembly GCA_963667395.2. Lineage (GTDB taxonomy): Bacteria > Bacteroidota > Bacteroidia > Bacteroidales > Bacteroidaceae > Bacteroides. The sequence goes on along the minus strand of CAXXJL010000001.1, from coordinate 323,310 downwards.
AAGATTCGCAACAGACTGCTTGTTTATTTCTAACGTATAGGCAATTTCTTCATTGGATAGCCCTTTGAAATATTTCAAATATACGACCTCCCGCTGTCTGTTTGTTAATTTGTTCAGCAGATTTTGTATCTTTTTATATTGTCTTTCTTCTTCATCCGCACTTTCATCATCAATATATAATGTGAATGAGTAATCACCCTCCTCTAAAGGAACTACAGCATCTTTCTTTAACTCATTAATCAACCGGTTTCTAAGTCCCGTACATAGATATGCTCTTATAAAGGTTGGTTCACTCAATGAATTACGTTTTTCATAAATCGCAATAAAAAGTTCCTGAATAGTATCTTTTACTAAATCTTCATTGTGTGCAAACTTCATTCCGTAAGCATAAAGAAACTCCGCATGCTGTCGGAACAGATGTTTCCATTCCTGTTCATCTTTATTCCTTAATTTGTCCCAAGATATTTGCATAAAAGTTATTAATATGATTATTATTTAATGCATTAAATGTTGATAATTATAATTTTTGCTACTGTTACGCAGATCTTTAGGAGTTAAATTATATCGTTGTTTGCAGAACTTTGTAAAATGTGCCTGAGACGAAAATTGATACTTATCCGCCAACTCCTGAAAAGGAATGGAGGTTGAAATTATGTCTTTAAACACATACTGAGATTTACGCTTAAGCATCCATTGATAAGCAGATTCTCCAAAGTTCTTTTTAAACTCCCTGCAAAAAACGCTCAAACTACATTTAGCTAAGTCGGCAAATTCCTGTAAATTCCTGACAGAGTTATAGTTTGCATATACAAATTTCTTAAATACTATGTCTTTACCCAAAATTGGAGAAAAAAAGGTAGCTAATTCTTTCATGGAATAAGAATTCTTAAGGACTAAAAACAACCCTTCTTCTTTCCAATCATTCAACTCCGGAGTATCAAATCCAGACGAAGTATAATATTGATTAAAGAATTCAAGGAAACACTTTAATTTATACTTTATAGGAAGTATTAAACATGGCTTTTCATCTTCCCCAATGCTCTCTGATAATGAAGATAACCACGGACTTACTTTCTTTAAAGAGTTCTTTGCCATTTCGCATTTTACAAAAACAGAAGACTCTATTGTTTCTAATTTATACTGATTACCCGGAGGCAGGAATAACATGCCGCCCGATATAAGTACATTATGATTAAAATCGATACAGGAAACTGACACCTTGCCTGATAAAACAAATAAAATAGCACTATTACATTCAGTTTTAATCTCAACGTAATTACTTTTCTGTACGTTCAAATATACAAAACAAGCAGAACTAAAATCTAAATCCATATTATTTATTTTTTTAATTTATCTCCTTCTTTTGTCTATGACACCAAGAGATTCCATTTATACTGGTTCTCAAGAGAAAAAAATGATTTTTTTTATAAAATAATTAGCAATTAGCTTTAATCACACGCTTTATACACTACATAAATTACTGATTTATTGGTTGATAACTAAAAAGCATAAACTAGATTAATTGAGGCCTTCGTAAGCCCCCAATAATTATAGTCTAAACTCTTTTTATTTTTCCATGAATTATTCCACGTTATTTTGTCATAAGCAAGGTGTACATAACCTGCTCCGGCAACTGCTTCAATATTCCAATGCTTATTTATTGACCACAGATAACCCAGAGAAGCTCCCATTCCATATAAGTGTCCCTCATACTTGTTGTCACCAGATAATCCTTTTCTTTGAAATGGAAAAATTATATCGCCAGCACCATAATGCGCATAATAGATATGATATCCTATGGAAGTTCCACTAAAACTTCGGGACAACCAGTAACGAATTTCCGGCTGTATAAGATAAGATATTGATTGTTTATCTTGCTTAGCCTTCCCTACATTAAGTCCTAATAAAAGCTCAGCGGTAAAGTTCTTATTAATTTTCCTTTCCACAGCAAGATTTGGACTTGTTAATCCCCACAAAATCAAATTGGATTTCAGCGCATATTTAGGAGAACTCTTCGGTAGCAAGAGCTCAGTCGTTGCTTCTTTCCTCAAAGAATCCGGCAAAGTATACGGTATATAAGACTGCTGAACCGATAATGAATCTGATAGAGCTATATTAATAGAAGTATCCTGATTTTTTGTATCCTTATAAATAGTCTGAGGTTTTACTTTTTTCTGTTCTATTTTTTTTAGTTCTATTATATAGTTTGTTGGGGCAACCAGCGATATACTCATTGTTTTAGGATAATAAGATTTATCTTTGAACGTAAGCTTGTGGTTACCTTTTCGCAAAGTAAAACTAAAATTCCCGTTGGCATCTGTACGAGTATTAGTCTCTGAATCAATAAAAACATTGATATTAGAAAGAGAAGACTTTGTTTCTTTACTCTTCACACATCCCTTTAACAATATCTTTTGCAGTGGCCTGACATATAAATAATTACTACCAGCCTTTTTTATCTCCAGATCATTGTTAACAAGCAATTTGTTCAGTAATTCAACCGCATTTTTATCGTTTGATACATCTTTTATATAAATACTGTTAGTTACTGCTGGATTATAGTTTATATGTTTCTTCTGCTTTTTACTTATTATTTGAAGAACTTCAGTCAGCGACTTTTCATTCTTTATAACACCATTTCTATTTTGAGCCCAAAGATGAACATTAATACCTAACATAAATACGCATATAAAAAACAAGGTCTTTATTTGTGCCATTCTTAATCTATTTAGTTTTAAAAAGTGCTCTATTTATCCTGATAATTAAACCAGGAAGCAGAACAAACATATTTATGAGTGCAAAATAAGTATTTTAAATTCATTTTCAAAATATGATTAAAGGCTTTTATACTGAATAAAAAAACAGTTAAACATTAATGTATAAAAATTAGGCAAATTTATATAAACATAAATATGCCATCAGAAGATACTTTTGCAACAGGTTTTTATTTAAGGAATTATTCTTAATAATTAAATTTTAAATAAGTTATGAAAAAAAGATTATTACTCGTTTTACTAGCAATGGCACCAATAGGGCTATTTGCGCAGAATGAAGAAACAAATACTGCACAGAACCAGGAGAAGGCATTAAAACAGTATGGTTTCTGGGATAACTGGTTCATCCAAGGTCAGCTAGGTGGACAGTACACATTTAGTGAAAACCACGAAGCATCTTCTTTTGGAGATAAGATTAGTCCGAATGCAGCTTTGGGAGTAGGTAAATTCTTTTCACCAGAAGTAGGAGCGCGTGTTCAACTGGGTGGATGGACATCAAACAACTATGTAAACAATAGCACATATGATGTAAAATATCTGAATGGTAACATAGATGCGTTGTTTAACATGACGAATATTTTTCTTCCTTATAAAGAAAACAGAGTGTTTAACCTGATTGGTATTTTAGGAATTGGCTATGTACATGGATTTAAAGACTCTGATGAAAATCTGCACGCAACAAATAGTGTATCTCCACGCCTGGGATTACAAGCAGACTTCCGTTTAAACGATGCATGGAGCGTAAACCTGGAAGCAAACGGAAACTTATTGCGTGACGACTTTAACGGACAAGAAAAATTTGGATGTCCTTATGACGGTACCTTAAATGTACTGGCCGGCGTTACTTACCGCTTTAAAGACAGAGGTTTTGCTACAGTAGATGTTGCAGACGCTGCATTAATTCAATCTTTGAATGACAAAATTAACACACAAAGAGCTCAGATTGAAGAATACAAGGCTTGTTGTGAAAAGAAGCAAGTTGCTGCTGAACCTCAATATGTAGCTCCACAAAATACTGAGAATAAACGTCCAGATCTTAGTGCTGCTGTTATATTCCGAATTGGCAAATCAAATATAGATCCTCACCAACAAGTCAATCTATATAATGCTGCTCAATACCTAAAACAATACCCTGGTGCAAAAGTAACAATTACCAGTTATGCAGATAAGAAAACAGGAACTGCCAAATTCAATCAGGAATTAAGTAAAAAACGTTCTGAAAGTGTGGCTAAGATTCTTAAAGAAAAATATGGTATTGCTGAAGATAGAATCAATATCGTAAACAACGGTGATAAAGAACAACCATATCCAGACAATAATGACTGGAATAGAATTAGCATTTTCACCTCTAAATAAAATATCCCTATCCATTTATATAGAATAATCTCTTAACCATGAAAAAGGGTCCTGTTACTTTTACAGGACCTTTTTTTTATTTATTAAGCATTCTAAATTAAAGATATTCATCAACCTTACATTCAAGTTTTATTTTGTAATATTGCATCTTAAACCAGAAAATACAAATAGTCTATGGTAATGAATGAATTTGATAGCAGAGCTCGCGGTTGGGATAAAGAATCTATTCACTGGGAACGTTCAAAAGCAATAGCGGATAGAATTATAAAAATGCTTCCTGCAAATAACAAAATTAAAGCGCTGGAATATGGAGCAGGAACCGGTATATTAAGTTTTATGCTATCGGATAAACTTGCAGAGATTACTTTAATGGATAACTCACAGGAGATGGTTAAAGTTCTTCAGGAAAAGGTGATCGAAAACAAGTCTGCCAATTTAAAGCCGTTGATTTTTAATCTTGAAGAGGCTGAATATAAAACTGAGACATTCAACTTTATCTATACACAAATGGTGTTGCACCATGTGCTCAATACAGAACTGATTATCAGCCGTTTTTTTGATATGCTAAACTCTGGAGGATGCCTGGCTATTGCTGATTTATATAAGGAAGACGGATCTTTTCACGGAGCAGGATTCAACGGACACAATGGTTTTGATGTGGAGCTACTTAAGGAAAGCCTTGAGAAAGCAGGTTTCACTGATATTGCCACAGAACAATGCTTCGTGATGAAAAAAGGAAGCGGAAATGTGATGAAGGATTATCCTGTATTTCTTATGATTGCAAAGAAAGTCTAATAACAATAACCATTGTAAAAACAAATTAAAGATGATCACATACATTATCATTGGCATCACAGTTATTCTATCTTACATGTGTTTCAATAACCAGGAGCTATTTGGCAAACTGGCGTTCACTCCTTACCGGGTAATAAAGAACAATGAATGGCACCGATTGATTACACACGGATTTGTCCACGCAGACACCACTCACCTTTTAGTGAATATGTTCACTCTTTGGTCATTTGGCACATATATAGAAGAAGGTTTTCAATACTTAGGGTTTGGTACAATTGGTTATCTGGGGCTTTATTTCGGAGGAATGATTGTTGCTTCACTTTACGACCTTATCAAACGACAAAACGATCCATATTACAGATCCATCGGAGCTTCCGGAGCAATTTCCGCAGTGTTGTTCACCTCTATATTCTTCAATCCGTTCGGAACAATACTCTTATTCGCCATTATCCCTATACCGGGTATTTTATTTGGTCCTCTTTATCTGGTTTACTGCCAGTATATGAATAAAAAGGGAGGAGATAACATCAATCACAACGCTCACTTCTATGGTGCAGTCTTTGGAATAATCTATCCTATATTACTGGAGCCTTCATTAATATATACTTTCTTATCTAATTTTTAAGAAAATATCTCTAGCAGTCTAGCGCTTCAGATACATAATTACTATACCAATATATATGCCATAATATTAGCTTATTATGTATTAGCTCTTTATGTTTCTATATTTACACCCGGATCTTAATATCATTTAGACGGGGGTCTAAATGACAATTACACCCGGGTGTAAATTATACTTATACCCGGATCTAAACTAAAAAGTATAAAGATAAATAAATTATTATACATTGGCAAATCTAGACTTTAATGCCGAAATACTTTAGCGACAACTCCAAACTACGTCTTTTTGTGTGCAATCAACAGAGTATCATAACTAAGTAATGTTCTTTGGAATCCTCACAATAAAACAACTGTGAAATGTAATCAAAAGCGTGAGGGATCACACCTTTCGTGATGTTTCAGTGATGGATAAAAATCCAGCCATCACTGGATACCAAATTACTAATCAGCTAGTTAAAAAAAATAGTGATGGAGTGATGGATGAAAATATTTTTTCTTCTGAATTTGAAAAAAACAAAGAAAGTATAATCCCAATCAGAATAATTAATCATATATTTGAGAAGCAGAAATGCTTTCCTTAACGAAATGAAGAACAAGCTTACTGAAACAATTGATATTATGGAAGAAGAATTTAAATTAGTAGCAGACTTTGACATGAAGTTAATCTTCGATTTCTTTTCGGGCATGAAAAGACAAGGTCCCGGTGGTGATGAAGAGACCAAAATGGCACTGAGTTTCATCAATGGTCTTTCCAAAGATTCGAAGATAGTAGACATTGGTTGCGGAACAGGAACTCAGACTTTGGTACTTGCCCAAAACACCGAAAGTAAAATCATAGCTTCGGATATTAGTCCGGAGATGATTGAAGGGGTTCAGGCAAAAATAGATCAGTACCATCTTGAAGAAAGAGTAGAAACACAGATTGCATCTATGGACAATTTGCCGTTTAAAGAAAAAGAACTTGATTTGATATGGGCGGAAAGCTCAATCTTCATCATCGGCTTTAAGAGAGGTTTGACTGAGTGGAGAAAATATCTGAAGGATAACGGAATGATTGCCATCAGTGAGGCTTCCTGGTTTACCAATGAGCGTCCTTCAGAGATTGAGGACTTCTGGATGGCCAATTATCCTGAAATAGATACTATATCGGCCAATATCAAAATTATGCAGGATGCAGGATATACCCCGATGGCACATTTCATTCTGCCTGAACGTTGCTGGATAGAGAATTTTTACATTCACATGGCAAGAAGAATAGAAGAGTATGAGTTGTTATACAAAAACAATGATAAGGTAAAGGATTTCCTTGAAAGACAAAAAGAAGAAATAGACATCTATAACAAATACAAGGAATATTTTGGTTATGTATTTTACATAGGCAAGAAAAGATAAAGATGAATAGGGAAAGTCTGCAACTTAACATTGCAGGCTTTCTTATTTATTAAAAAGGTTCATCTGCTACCTGTGCGAAAAGACTTGTTGTTTTCTTAAATAAAGAACAAGGATACTCCAATCACACTAATTATAGCTCCGATAACCTCTCTTGTCGTAATTTTCTGTTTAAAGATGAGATGTGAAGGCCATAGAATAAAGATCGGCGTAAGCGCCATTAATGTAGAAGCGATACCTGCTTCTGTATATTGAACAGCCATTAAAGAAACAGAGACACCAATAAACGGCCCGAATATAGTAGCCCACAAAGCTGCATTCATACCTTTGCCATTATGGAATGCAATAGGCATTGTATATAATTCCTTGCGGAACCACATCATAACAAAATAGCCCAGCATACCGGTTATAGCACGAATATAAGTTGAAGCAAACGGCAATAAGTTAGAGAAATGTTCCACATCAGCAGGTACAGACATTTTATAATAATTCATTCCCACTTTACTTAATACCAATCCTACACCTTGCCCTACACCAGCACCAATTCCAAGCAAGACCCCCTTTAAGGGTATCTTCAATCCTATTTTATGAGTAGTTCCTTTACTCAGAACAGACATTCCAATACCGGCCAGGGTTACAATCATGCCTACCAATGCATTAAAAGAAAGCTTCTCTCCCAGGATCATCCAACCAGATATGGCAGCAGCCGGAGGCGCCAGTGTCATAAACAGCTGACCAAAACGGGAGCCAATAAGAACATAAGCGTTGAACAAGCAATAATCGCCCAGCACATAACCCACAAAACCGGAAAGAGATAACCAGAACCATGTTTCTGAATCGGCATATAAAGGATAAGGAGCACCGGTAAACCACCACAAAGTTGCGGCCAGAAAAAACAAGGAAAGAAACATTCGGATTAAATTCAGTTGCAAAGAACCGATCCGCTTACAAGCCACCTCTGCAAAAAGAGCTGTAGCAGTCCAAGAAATAGCCACACCCAGAGAGAGTATTTCGCCAAAATATTGCATCGTTGTATATTTTGAACGCAAAGGTACAACTATTTATATTAATTGAAAGTAATTACCTCTACACTCCTATTTTGTTTTTTGCGTATTTTACCATATTTAGTTATATACTTTAAACAATTATAGATTCAATGAATTTTGAATAAATGCTGTGACATATTAGTAGGAGTAACCGCTTATATGTTAAAACATAATTCTATCTTTATTTAATGTTAGTAGGAATATATCTGCTTTATATTAGTGGTTTATTAGATTGTTGGATAGCTAAAATAGTATCCATTTATATACATATAATGGACAAAAGCCAATAGCTATCAGATAAATTAAAAATTAACTAAATAACTTATACTGTAAATTAAAAAAATACTATTACATTTGGATGTATTATTTAACAAAAGAATTAATAGTAAGATAAATCAATAAAAGTAATATATGGAAAATATCTTAAATAAAATCTTAAATGAATCTAATAACTTATTTTTAGAACAAGAAAAAGAGAACATTTTAAATGATGTAAACGAAAGGTGTTTATGTGGTAGACTTGCTATTCATCTCAACGATAAAGTCCGAGAAAATAATATCCACGGTTATTTTGTTGACACAGAGTATAACCGAAAGCAAGACGGACAGATTAAAACCATATTAGATGAAGAATGTCAAGTAATAAATATAAATTGCGATATAATAATTCATAGTAGAGGCAAAAATATACAGAATGATAACCTGATTGCAATTGAAATGAAAAAATCGAATAGACCTGAACATGAAAAGATAAGTGACAAATATAGATTAAGAGCATTGACTAAAGATAGTTATGATGGCATTTGGTCGTATGATGGAGTTACTCTTCCAGAACATGTTTGCGGTTACGCCCTCGGTTTTTATATTGAATTAAATATAAAAACAAGAAAATGCTTGATTGAAAAATATAAAAAAGGGGAGAAAATCGATGAATCTACACAACGATTCTAAAAAATAATAAACGCCAATTATCGGGGTAAATTTCGCTTAACAGGTTTTACTTCTACATTCATATTGTCGCAATTGCAGCAATGCTCTCGTAAACATCCAAAGCACATAACCTCAGTCTTTATGGCCAATCATTAAAAAACAACATTAAAATAGTTATATTATATGCCAGCATATGACTTTGATTCTATTGTTGAAGAATTAAGAAAACATCTTGATTCAAGTAGACAGAACTGGTTATTTGGAGCAGGAATAAGCTTCAAATCAAACATCCCTTTGATGTACCCATTGACAAAAAGGATAATAAAAATCATAAATGATTCTTCAGAGCCAACTAATAAGAAAATACTGAATCTATTAAAGAATGAACTGGAAACTGATTCACATATAGAACACTATTTAAGCCATATCGGAGACTTAATAGCAATAGCTGACAGATCAAAATCAAAAACAGCAACATTTCAAAATGAATCTTTTACAAACAGTGAATTATTAAATCTTCACAGAGCTATAATATCAGCAATTGGAGATACAGTACGATATGGATATTCCATAAATGGTGAGAGCGAACTTATTGGTAATTCGAATAATCCAATTGTTGAAATTGAACATCATATTAAATTTGTTCAATCTTTATATTTAAATAGAGCAAACTTAACATCTCGTTCAAAACTTACTTTCTTTACAACTAACTATGATACTTTATTAGAAGATGCACTCGGACTTGAAAAAATCACAGTCGTAGATGGATTTTCTGGAGGTGCAATAGCATATTGGAATCCACAATTTGAATTTCAGAATTCTGATAGTTTACCCAATAGATGCATCCTTTATAAACTACATGGGTCTATAGACTGGCAGCGTAATGATAAATACGAACTTATAAGAACAAGATATGGAACAAAATACTTGGCTGATAAGTCTGATATTATGATATATCCTCAAGCAACTAAATATGTAGAAACACAAAAAGATCCATTTTCATATTTGTTTAAAGGATTTAGAAATGCTTTAAACTATAACGAAGACAATGTTTTGATTACTTGTGGATATAGTTTTGGAGATAATCATATAAATGCAGAGATAGAAGCTGCCTTATCCGAAAGTAAAAACAGAACCACATTAATCGCATTTACTGAAGAAAAGCCCGATGGTACTACTATCGTCAATAAAATATTAGATGAATGGCTTTCTAGTGATATCTTCGGTAATAGAGTTTATATTGCAGGTAAGAAAGGCATTTATTATAACTCAACAACCCCAATAAAACCAATAAGTGCGACCGACTTATTTGGATGGACATTTTCTGGATTAACAAATTTCATAACTACTGGCGAATATGAATAAGAAGCTATTTACTATTATACCATCATTGAGAATTGGTAAAATTATTGAAGTTAGCGGTAATTCTATACGGATAGAATTAGATATAAATATAACTGAATTAACTCGGACTGTTTATGGGCAAGTATATTCGGTAGGTCAGATTGGTAGTATTATTAAAATTCTTTTCGGTCGTAAAATATTATTTGGTTATGTGAGAATGCTTAGAATGCAATCTGATATATTGGCAGAAGAAGGAAAATCAAATATTTTACCAGGAGATGACAAACGAATTTTAGAAGCAGACTTATTTGGTCAAGGAACTTGGAATAGTAAAAATACTAAATTAAAATTCATACGAGGTATAGAAACATATCCTTTACCATTACAAGATGCTTTTTTATGTCTCAATGACGAATTAGAGACTATTTATCTAGCTGCAGAAAATCTAGCAGAAAACAAGAATGACCCAATGGTTCCCATTGGAAATTATGTTGGTGGGAATAACGCAGTTTGTAGGGCAAACATAGATAAATTGTTTGGCCATCATTGTGCGATATTAGGTTCTACTGGTTCTGGAAAATCTGGGACTGTTGCTTCAATTCTTCATTCTGTTTTATCTCATATTTCAGATGGAAAATCTATTTCACCACGAATAGTTATAATTGATCCACATGGTGAATACGCAAAAGCTTTTAAAAATAAAGCTATTGTCTATAGAGCATATAACGAAGCCTCAAAAAGTTCTGTTGAAACAAAACAATTAAAGTTACCTTATTGGCTAATGTCAAGTGACGAATTTCGATCTTTAGTTATTGGCAAAACTGAATTTGAAGCTACATCTCAAACAAATATGGTTTACCAAGCAATTACTTATGCTAGGCTTTTAAGTAGTGGACTAATTCAAAATTTAGGTGATAATCCTCTTGGAGAAGCTAAAGACAATGAACCTATGGCTGGTGTTACACCCGACCAGATCTTAAATTTTGATAGGGATAAACCTATTCCATTCTTATTATCTGAATTAATAAAGCACATAGATAAAGTACAAGGTCAAAAGCCGAATAAAGCCGAGAATTTGGCTGCAAGTTCCGGACGTGATAAAATTGATTCTATTCTTAAAAAACTGAAAGTACTTCGTTCAAATCCTCAGTTAGCATTTTTACTTGATGAGTTTTGTTCAACATCTCCGACTTTAGAAACTGTACTCAGTCAATTTATTGGTGAAGATGAAGACAAAAATCTAAGAATCATTGATATATCTGGTTTGCCTAATGAAGTTGCAGGTCCTCTGACAGCACTTATAGCTCGATTATTATTTCAATACAAATTATGGCAGACAAGAGAGGAAAGAGAAAAGGATCCTATATTATTTATTTGTGAAGAAGCTCATCGTTATGTACCTAATCATGGAGAAGCTCAATATAAAGAAGCTCAAGAAGCTGTAAGAAGAATTGCAAAGGAAGGTAGAAAATATGGTGTTGGATTAATGCTTATTTCGCAGCGACCTTCAGATGTTGAAGCAACTGTATTGTCGCAATGTAATTCATGGATTATTTTAAGACTTACCAATTCAAATGACCAAGAACACGTTTCTAAATTTCTTCCAGATAGTCTTGTAGGATTGACGAAAATGCTACCTTCACTAACAAGAAGAGAAGCAATATTTGTTGGTGAAGCAGCAGCATTACCAAGCCGCATTAGAATAAACAAACTAACTCAAGATCAACTTCCCGATTCAAATGACATTAGTTTTGTTAGCGGCTGGACGAATGAACCAACTGGAATAGATAAATTAAAAGAAATAACTGATAGGTGGACAGGAAAAGAATAACAGCTGGTGGTTATGCACACGCCTATAGACTGTTAGCGGCTGATACGCTTCTTGTAGGTTTTGCTCCCGTATTCACTTTATCTCCTACAACTGCGAACGTTCTAGCAAATCGCCAAAGCCCATAGTCGTAGTCGTAGCAATAAGTGCACAAAAGAAAATGTAGACGTATTTGAGATAGCTTACAACAAAAGAACAAACTAAATTCAAACACAAAAATTGGCATGGCAAATGAAATCCTTATTACAGAAGACAATATCGAGACTATTAAAGAACGATTAGAAAAACTTTACCAGACATTTTCATTAGATGAGAGCGAAGAAGAAATTCTTGTCGGAGATTCTGAAATCTATATTGAATTTCCAGACGAGCCTGATGATATTGCATATTCAATAGCTGATTTTTTAATTTATACAGAAAATATTGATTCTATTGTAAAGCCAAGCGACTCAACTGTTCGAAGTTCAAGAATTGTGCAAACAATAATCAACATAAATGATTTCTTATTTGACTCTGCAGGCATTAAAAACAATGTATTCGAGAATGAGAATTTTACTATATCATTGTGCAGTAATCCTTTCCTCATCGGATTAATCGCAACAAAAGAAAGAATATTTGATGAAGATTATGGAATTACTCCATGCTCAATGTATACAGTTGTCGAAATTATCTATAAAGATGAAACAAGCGTTCTTGATATTTCAACCGAAACAAGACATATAAAAGAATTTTTATTTTATTTAAGCCATAAATACAGTACCTCTATTTCAATTGGTGAGTTTATGAGTGACGGATTTGGATTTGATGAGACTATTGATATTGAAGATATATCAACTGATGGAGAAAAAGTAGAAAATACAAAAATCTCCATTAACAATTTATTGACCTATTCAAATCTAATGGATATGTACGTGGATGCAATGTCAATTGGAAATGAAGAAATTAAGTTCCTATATTATTACAAGATAATTGAACACTGTTCGCCCATTGTTTCTAAAATGAAAGCTTATGAACTGCTAAATAGAAAATTAGATTTGCTACCATACAAAAACAGAGATTATAAATATCTGGATTCAATTTTTGAGTTAACTCGTGAACATGATATATCATTAAGAGACAGCGAATTGACTTATACCGTTTTGTTAGAATGCATTGATATTATTCAACTATACGAATTTTTACCTGAAAGTATAAAAAAGGCTCTTTCAAAGAAATATCAATATAAAAATGAAAACATAAAATACGATTTGGAACTGTCAAAACAAAATAGTATTAAACATGGAATTTCATTAATTTTATATGCCACAAGAAACAGCATTGTTCATGCAAAATCTAATTACTCACTAACAGGTGATGAATGTAATGTAGACGATTTAGAAGACCTGAACATCTTTATCTCGAAACTATGTTATTGTTTGATTGCTTGGAATAATAGACAACCTGAAACGTTTAGACTTAAATAAAAACACATTAATCATGAAAAAAACATTCATCCTTTTTCTTTTAGTTACAGTATTCTCTGGTGTAAATGCCCAAACGTCATTTTCCGGAACTGAATTAAAACAAAAATGTGATTCAATATTAAAAGAAGGAAATACTTTGTACAAGTACGAAAAAGCAGCCTGGATAGGAAGTGATTTAGCAATGGAAAAAAAAGAAATCAAAAAAGATTTTGGTGGACTTTTAATCTACCAAAGAAATGATTCTATATCGGCTGTTGTATTGGCAAAAGAAGGTACTAAATGTATTTATGAAGCGATATTTAAAAATGACTTCAACAACCCTTGCAAAGAAAATTTGATTGTAAGAGACTTAACCGAAATTGAAAAGAGTCTGCAACAAATTAAAAAGAAAATGTTTAATGAAGCCTTAAACAATGAAAAATATCAAGTAAATTGTCCGCAAGGATATAATATTAATATGGAGTTAATTCCTTACGAGCTTGGATATAAACTTTATTTCATTTTAGGAACAAGCCAATCAAAGCTAATACCATTTGGTAATGATTATATTTTCTTTGGTGATAAGGAAGGAAACATCAATTCATGGAGAAAATTTCATTCCAGATTAATTTTCTCTCCAACTGAATATGAAGGGAATAAGGTCACAGGTTTAATACATAGTCATCTTAAATCTGAACCATTTATTAGTGCAACTGATATCTGTACGTTTAAACTATATGGAAGCTTATATGAACTGAATGAATTTGAAATTCTTTCTACTGGTTTAAGAAAGTACTTTAAATATAAGCTGAAAGAAAATGAAATTGAAACTCGAGATATGTAATTGTGAGAATAGAAAAAAAGTCAAATACCCAATGTCAATTTGTTAAAAAACAAATCTTCAACAGATAAATAGCACTTATAACAAACACCAAGTTGCCGTTAAATTCATCAAAACAAACAAATAATACCATGAAGAAAACAATTTTAATTCTGATGTTTACTCTAATGTGTAACATCTCATTTGGACAAAATAAAGTAGATGCTGAAAAGTTAGTTGACGAAGGAATTGCCTATCACGACAAAGGAGATTATGATGGTGCTATTTCAAGGTATGACAAAGCTCTGATACTTGACAAGGACAATTTGCTTGCATTGGCAGAAAAGGCATTCAGTTTATTATCATCCCAAAAAGACGAAGAATCTGTTAAATATTGCCAGAAAGCAATTGAAACACATCCTGGAGAAGAAGGGCTAAGAATAGTTTATGTAACATATGGAAATGCATTAGATGGATTAAAGAAAACTGATAAATCAATTGAAGTATATGATGAAGGACTTAAACAATTTCCAGACGACTACCTGCTCTATTTTAATAAAGGAATAACGCTGTGGGGTGTGAGTAAAGATAACGATGCGTTATTGTGTTTCCAAAAATCTGCAAAGCTTAATCCAAAACACGCAAGCTCTCATAATGCAATTGCAAGATTGTCAAAGA
Source organism: Bacteroidaceae bacterium (assembly GCA_963667395.2). Classification (GTDB taxonomy): domain Bacteria; phylum Bacteroidota; class Bacteroidia; order Bacteroidales; family Bacteroidaceae; genus Bacteroides. The sequence goes on along the minus strand of CAXXJL010000001.1, from coordinate 308,287 downwards.
CTAACAAGAAAAGAATTCCTGCTTTATTGGCTTATTGCAGGTTTTTCTCTCTCGAATCTGCAAGTGACAGGGCAAAACAAAACCTTGAAAGTGTACAAAAAATAATGAAAGCAAACGTTGAAGAGACTGGAAAGAAATCTATAAACATCTATATTAATTCTGATATGCTTGGTGACATAAATACAACCGGAAAACCAAAAGATAATAACTTTTCGGCTACAGACATGATATTATCAATGGAGACAGCATTGGATTTTGACAAAAAGAATAACAAAAAAACAGAAGTAGAACAATTTATCAGGAAACTTGAGACTATTTGTGCATCCTTAAAAGAAACAAAAAAAGAAAATTATGGATTTTTTTGGGATTATTATGTTCCATATTTTATTGAAATGAAAGACAAAAAATTAATTGAGGCCTTTTCTTATATAGCTTTTGCATCTTCAACAGACCAGGATGTTTCTAAGTGGTTAAAATCAAACGAAGCAGAAATAGACAGATTTTTTGAATGGTCAGAATCCTTTAAATGGGCTACTAACTAAATGCAAAACGAAATTACAAACCTATAACCTCAGTTCAAACTTACTATTAAATTCTTCTTTCTGATTAATAACTCTTATCGTTGGCTAGTTTCCATAGATTAAGAAAAGAAGCTTTGGTAATCTCAACAACTTTGTCCCAATTGATACGGGAAGCTTCATCACTTGGCTGATGATAGTCGGGATGTGCGTTGGTGTGATACCAGATAATAGGAATGCCTACTTTGGCAAAAGAACCGTTATCACTGCCACCCACGGGTTTATCCCATGCATGATAAATTGGCTCCAACTTAAGATCGTACTTTTTAATATCATTTTTTATCCATTCACCAAAAGCGGGGTGAGATTCGGTATAAAAATAGTCCACAAGCTGAGGTTTTGCTTCGTCTGTGTTACGACCTATCATATCATAATTAAGATAACCTTTGACTGACTGGATGAACGGACAGCTTTGCACAAAATAACTTGATCCGAGCAAACCAATCTCTTCACCATCCCAGAAAGCAAAGATGATAGTTCGTTCCGGTTGCTGTCCGCTGGCAAGGAAAGCCTTAGCCAGTTGCAGCACTGCCGATACGCCGGAAGCATTATCATCCGCCCCGTTATAAATACAATCTCCCTCTAATGCCGGGTCCATTCCCACATGGTCATAGTGAGCACCCACAATCACGTATTCATCAGATCGTTTTCCTTCAATCTTTCCCAAAATGTTGTTTAGCTTTAATCGCTTGTGTACTCCACTCTTTAACAGAGCAATAGAGTCCGGATTGACTTGCCATTTACCTTTCTTCTGACGTTCTATACGATACGTATCAAACGGCTGATAATAAGAATCTCCTAATGGAGAGATATTCATCATTCTGAGTAACGAAACAATATATTCTCCGGCAATTTGTCCGCCCCGGGTTCCGGCTTCCCTTCCTTCGAGTTCATCGGAGGCAAGAAAGTTGATACTTGCCTTTGCGGCTTGTTGTGAGATACTTTGCAATCCCTTTTCTATCGATTTCTGTGCTACTATTGGTAGGCTTGCTGCGAGAAAGAAGACAGCTATTATTACTTTTTTCATTCTTTTATTGCTTATTGAACGATGCAAATATAATAAAAAATTAAAAGCATCTACATTACATACATCTCACTAAGAATACCCACGGCTGTTTCTACAGTTTCAATGTTCTTTATAATCATGCTTCTGCGGGTATGTTGCTCACGAAGCTGACAATTGCGGGAATATTTCTGTAGATAACTAATTACCTTATCAAATGCTTCCGACTGATAGTAGGGTGATTCGGGATTGTTGACAAAGAATAACGTCATTTTCCCTGCTTTCAGGAATACCTTTTCTGCACCCAGCTTCTTTGCAAAACGACGCAGGCGAACAATACGCATCAGCTCAAGTCCTTCTTTCGGTATTTTGCCGAAGCGGTCTTCCAGGCGATTCTGGAAGTTCAGCACTTCTTCATCGGTTTCCATACTATCGAGTTCACGATAAAGCAACATTCTTTCACTGCTGCTGGGAATATATTCATCCGGGAAAAGCAATTCCATGTCGCTTTCCACCGTACATTCCTGCACAAAGTTTTGTCCGCTTATCTTTTCTTCTCCGGCTACAAGCTCTTCTGCATAAAGTTCTGCAAACTCATCTGTCTTCAATTCATGCACTGCTTCGGTAAGAATCTTCTGATAAGTTTCATATCCAAGGTCGGCAATGAATCCACTTTGCTCTGCTCCAAGCATATTACCCGCGCCACGAATATCAAGATCCTGCATGGCAATGTGAATGCCACTGCCCAGATCACTGAAGTTCTCGATAGCCTGCAGGCGGCGTTTGGCTTCGGTAGTGAGACTGCTGAGCGGTGGAGCCAGCAGATAACAGAATGCTTTCTTATTTCCACGCCCCACACGGCCACGCAACTGATGAAGATCGCTCAATCCAAAGTTTTGCGCATTATTAATAATGATCGTATTTACATTAGGAATATCAATGCCACTCTCAATAATTGAGGTCGCAATCAGTACATCATAATCGTAATTGATAAAATCAAGGATTATCTTTTCAAGCTTATCGGGTTCCATCTGTCCGTGTCCTACACAAATACGGGCATCGGGAACCAGACGATGAATCATCCCTTCCAGTTCATATATGTTCTGAATACGATTATTCACTAGAAAGACCTGACCATTGCGACTCATCTCGAAATTAATAGCTTCACCAATAATGTCTTCATTGAAGGTATGCACCTCTGTTTGTATAGGGTAACGGTTAGGAGGAGGTGTACTAATGACTGAAAGATCACGAGCCCCCATCAAAGAGAACTGCAATGTTCGGGGAATAGGCGTTGCCGTCATGGTTAGCGTATCTACATTCACCTTTATTTGTCTGAGTCTCTCTTTCACAGACACACCAAACTTTTGTTCTTCATCTACAATTAACAGTCCAAGATCCTTAAACTTCACCTGTTTTCCAATAATCTTATGCGTACCTATCAGCACACCAATCTTACCTTCTTTCAAATCATTCAAAAGAGTCTTTACATCGGCTGGCTTGCGGGCGCGACTCAAATAATCTACCCGGCAAGGGAAATCCTTTAATCGTTCGCTAAATGTTTTGAAATGCTGCAATGCCAAAACGGTAGTTGGCACTAACACCGCCACTTGCTTATTATCAGCTGCCGCTTTAAAGGCTGCACGTACCGCAATTTCCGTTTTTCCAAAGCCAACATCCCCGCAAACAAGGCGGTCCATAGGCATTTCACGCTCCATATCACCTTTCACATCCTGCGTAGTTTTCAGCTGATCGGGTGTATCTTCATAGATAAATGACGCTTCGAGTTCGTGTTGCAGGAATGAATCCGGACTAAAGCTAAAGCCTTTTTCATCCTTCCGCTGCGAATAAAGTTTAATCAAATCACGGGCAATATCCTTAATTTTAGTTTTGGTTCGCTCCTTTAACTTCTCCCATGCACCGGTTCCCAGCTTGTTTAACCGTGGAGGTTCTCCTTCTTTGCCTTTATATTTGGAGACCTTGTGCAAGGAGTGGATGCTAACCATAACCACATCCTCGTTTTGATAAATAAGTTTAATGACTTCCTGAGTTGAATTTCCGTTTGGCAAACGGATTAATCCGGCAAATCGTCCCACTCCATGGTCGGTATGCACCACATAATCGCCCACCTGAAACTGATTCAATTCTTTTAATGTGAGAGCCACCTTCCCGCTTCTGGCATTATCACTCTTTAAGTTGTACTTATGATAACGGTCAAATATCTGATGGTCGGTAAAGAGACAACAACGGAGTGTATTATCAATAAACCCTTCGTGAAGAGTTTTATCCACAGCAGTAAAAGGAATATGATCATTCCTGTCTTCAAAAATAGCACGGATACGATCTGCTTGCTTTGCACTATCGGACAATATATAGATCTGATAGTTTTGTTCCAGATAACTCTTCAGCGAGCTACTCACCAACTCAAAATTCTTATGGAAAATAGGCTGAGCAGAGAAGTTAAACTCCACCGTTGCCTGAGGCGTTCCGGTTGGTTTATTTCCAAACTCTATCCGGCGAAAATCTAATGCACGAACAGTAAACTCTGACCCATCAATAAGCATTTGCTCCAGATTATCATTTTCCTGCCCATTATCTTCCAGTGCAACCAAAGCCTGTGGCGAAAGTGCTTCATCGTAAACAGCCTGAATTCGTTCACGCAACCAAAAAAAGTCCCTGGTTCCTATAATTGTTTCCTCCGGAATAAAATCAAGGAAGGAAACTTCCTCCCCCACCCCTTTTGTGAGTTCGGGCACAATAGCGATGCTTTCTTTTCTTTCTTTGGAAAGTTGAGTATCTACTTCAAAGCTTCTGATACTTTCAACTTCATCACCAAAGAAGTCAATACGATAAGGATACTCGGAAGAAAAGGAAAACACATCAATAATACTTCCACGCACTGCGTACTGTCCGGGTTCATAAACATAGTCTACCCGTTCAAAGCCGTAATTTAACAGAACTTCCGTAATAAAGCCCGTGTCAACTTGTTCGCCCACATTCAGCTTTAATGTTTTATCAATCAGTTCATCACGAGAGACAACTTTTTCTGCCAAGGCATCAGGATAAGTGACCACACATAAAGGTTCTTCCGTTTTTTGCAAACGGCTCAGTACTTCTGTACGGAGAATCTCATTAGCGGCATCTTTCTGTCCGTACTTTATTGCCCGGCGATAAGATGAAGGAAAGAATAAAATTTTATCCTGCCCGTTTATCTGAGTAAGGTCATGATAGAAATACCCTGCTTCCTCGAGGTCGCCCAAAATAAATACAAATGATTTTTTGCTACTCTTAATGAGTGTGGAAAATAGAAGAGCTGCGGAAGAGGCACAAAGTCCCCCGAGAAAAATCGTCTTTACCGAGGATTCTTCCAGCAGCTTAGCCGTAGCTCCCGTTCCGGGATGTTTGGCATATAAGCTTTGTAATTCTGTTATATTCATAAAATAACCTGTTTTTCCACCTCAGATTGTGAATAATACAATCAACCAATTCCTTATCAAACGGGTATGCAAAACACATATAGTGAACAATCGCCTGAGGAATTGGTGCGAGCTGTGGTGAAAAGAATTTAATCTTCTCTGCAAAATTACTAAAAAATTATGTTTCTTTTTTGCAGGTACAATAAATTAACTACTTTTGTTCTACTAAATAGACACAATATATGCAAGCCTCCGACAGTATCGTTATAATTCCTACCTACAATGAAAAGGAAAACATTGAAAACATAATTCGTGCAGTATTCGGATTAGATAAGATCTTTCATATTTTAATTATTGAAGACGGTTCACCTGACGGCACTGCCTCTATCGTTAAACACCTGCATGAAGAGTTTCCTGAACGTTTGTTTATGATTGAACGAAAAGGAAAACTGGGACTTGGAACGGCATACATTGCCGGTTTCCGTTGGGCTATTGAAAAGAAATATGATTTTGTATTCGAAATGGATGCCGATTTTTCACACAATCCTAATGATTTACCCCGACTTTATCATGCATGTACAAAACTGGGAGGCGACGTAGCTATCGGTTCCCGTTATGTGAGTGGAGTAAATGTGGTGAACTGGCCTATGAGCCGTGTGCTTATGTCTTACTTCGCCTCTAAATATGTTCGTTTTATCACGGGCATACCTATTGCAGACACCACCGCAGGATTTAAATGTTACCGCCGTGAAGTATTAGAGACCATAGAACTGGATAAGATTCAATTTAAAGGATATGCTTTCCAGATTGAGATGAAATTCATGGCTTACAAATCGGGCTTCAACATTTTAGAGGTTCCTGTAATCTTTGTAAACCGGGAACTGGGAACTTCAAAAATGAATAGTGGAATATTTGGCGAAGCAGTAATGGGAGTTATTCAGCTAAAGTTTAATAGTTTCTTCCGTAAATACCCCCAAAAGAAATGAAACGTACACTAATTAAAGACGCTACTATTATTAACGAAGGTCGTAGTTTTACAGGATCTGTTATAATAGAAGACGATAAGATAGCTAAAGTTATTGAAGGAGCTGTTGCTCCCCAGGAAGCATATACTGAAATAATTGATGCCAAAGGGAAATACCTGGTACCGGGAGTTATTGATGATCATGTACATTTCCGCGAACCCGGACTCACACATAAAGCTGATATTTTCAGCGAAAGCCGGGCAGCAGCAGCAGGAGGAGTAACTTCTTTCATGGATATGCCAAACACGCTTCCCCAGACTACAGACATTGAAGCGCTGAATGCTAAATTTCAGCTGGGAGCCGAGAAGAGTTTAATCAACTACTCCTTTTATTTTGGAGCAACAAATACAAATTCCGATCAGCTTTCTCTATTAGACCCTCACCGTGTGTGCGGAGTTAAGCTATTTATGGGCTCAAGTACCGGGAATATGCTGGTGGACCGTAAAGAGAGTCTGCTGAAAGTTTTTGGTAGTACTGACCTGATAATCGCAGCACATTGCGAAGATGCGGCAATTATTGCACATAACACCCGCCTGGTAAAAGAAAAATACGGAGATGATCCCGATATTATCTATCATTCTCTGATAAGAAACAGCGAAGCATGTTATGCTTCTTCAGCATTAGCTGTGGAACTGGCAGAGAAGGCTGGTGCCAGACTGCATATTCTTCATATTTCAACCGCAAAGGAACTGGGTCTGTTCAAAAATGCTCCGCTCAGGGAAAAGAAGATCACCGCCGAAGCATGTGTGGCTCATCTTGCATTCTCTGACGAAATGTATAAAGAGTTGGGAACACGAATAAAGTGTAATCCGGCAATCAAAACAATTATTGACTGCGCATTACTGAGACATGCCATCACAGAAAACCGCATTGATGTAGTTGCTACCGATCACGCTCCTCACCTTTTATCAGAAAAAGAGGGTGGCGCCTTACGTGCAACTTCAGGAATGCCGATGATTCAATTTTCACTGGTTACCATGCTCAAGCTTGCCACTCCCGAGAACTTCACAAAGGAACAGGTGATACAGAAAATGTGTCATGCACCGGCCGAACTTTTCCAGATACACAACCGTGGATATATCCGCGAAGGGTATCAGGCCGACCTCGTGATAGTAAATCCTAATGCAGAATGGGAACTAACAAAAGAGAGTGTTCTCAGCAAATGTGGCTGGAGCCCATTGGAAGGTGTGCATTATTCTCACAAGGTGGAACGCACATTTGTAAATGGACATACCGTATATTCAGACGGACAATTAGATGATTCTTATCGTGGACAGGAATTAAAATTCAGATAACCGATGGTAACAGCTTATAAAATACACGAACTAGTAGAGTACATTGACTGGCTTTACTTTTTCCATGCCTGGAGATTGGGAGCGCATTTTGGACAGATTTCAGAAATTCACGGATGTGATTCCTGTCGCGCTCAATGGCTCACCAGCTTTCCCGAGGAAGAACGTCCAAAAGCGGCTGAGGCTATGCAGCTTTATAAAGAAGCAAACCGGATGCTAGACCAGCTGGACAAGGATTTTGAGGTTAAAGTGATGTATGAGCTGTTTGATTCTAACTCAGATGGCGATAATCTTATTGTGGGAAACGTGGCAATTCCGTTGCTCCGTCAGCAAGTGCGCAAAAAAGGCGATGAGCCCTATCTCTGTCTAAGCGATTTCGTTCGTCCGCTTTCTTCGGGACAAAAAGACACTGTCGGCGTATTTGCCTCCAGTGTTGACCCCGACATGGAAAGAATGTATGAGAATGATCCTTATAAGCACATATTGGTTCAGACACTGACCGACCGCCTAGCGGAAGCTGCTGTGGAGAAAATGCACGAATACATTCGCAAAGTAGCCTGGGGATATGCTAAAGATGAGAATCTGACTATTAAAGAGATGCTAAAAGTTAAGTATCAAGGCATCCGCCCCGCCGTGGGATATCCATCCATACCCGATCAATCCATTAACTTCTTGCTGAATGAATTGATTGATATGAGTAAGATAGGAATCAAACTTACTGAAAACGGAGCCATGTATCCGCATGCTTCGGTTAGTGGAATAATGATTTCTCATCCGGCTTCCAGCTATTTTTCAATAGGAAAAATAGGCGAAGACCAGTTGAATGATTATGCCCGCAGAAGGGGTATGGAGATTTCTGAAATGAAAAAGTTTTTGGCAGCCAATCTATAAAGTTGTATTCTGGATTGATAGCCGACATTAAATAATTAATAACCGGAGCTAAGACAATATAAGCTCAGTAATTCATAGTTAGCTCTACACCTTTAACAAATAAAGTGTAGAGTATAATAATAAAAGGTCTACGCCTTATTATAGAAACCCCTACTACTTTAAAAGAACATTCCTTGTTAAAAAGTATTAGGTCTCCTTGAATTTTGTGATTTTTCCCTGTTTCTCACGACTAAAATAGTGTATGACAAATGGATGAAACAAGAATGAATAAGGACTTAGAGCAGGAGTTTACGGCATGCATCAAAGAATATGAGCGTGTTATTTACAAAGTCTGCTATCTATACACCACAAAATCAGCATCGCTTAATGATCTTTATCAGGAAGCAGTACTGAATATTTGGCGAGCTTTTCCGAAATTCCGGGGAGAATGCAAGATATCTACATGGATATATCGCATTACCTTGAATACTTGTATTTCATTCATTCGCAAAGAAAAAAACATTCCTGAGATAGTTTCGCTTACACAAGAAGCGGAATGGCTAACGGAAGAAGAAGACAGCTTTCGGGAAATGCTGGCGGAATTATATCGGCTCATAAACAATTTGGGGCAACTGGATAAGTCTATTATTCTTCTTTATCTGGAAGAGAAAGATTATGCGGAAATAGGGGAGATTACCGGACTAACGGTAACAAACGTAGCCACCAAACTGAGTAGAATAAAGGATAAAATGAGAAAAATGACTCACAGCTAAAAATAGAATAATGGAACTTGATGAACTAAAAAAGTCATGGGAAGCATTAGATAGCCGACTGAAGAAAAGCGAGCTAATGGATGAGAATACACTTGGCAAATTAATCAGCGAACGAACAAAACAAACGCGAAATTCGATGAATAAGATGCTTTTATTTGGAAAAGTGACTCTCATTATAGGTTTCTTTGCTATTATTGGCCTGGGGTATTATCTACTAACAGCGAATCAAAGCAACAAAGAATACTGTCTGTGGTTGTTTATATGGATTATGCTTTGCATCGGAATGGTGTGGGATAGCCTGGGATACATGTACCTAAGAAGTATTGATATAGAAAGAATGCCACTTGTTACTGTCATTAAAAAAATGACAGCTTATAATCGGAATTTTATTATAGAATGTTTTGTTGCTGCATTCTTTTTCTTGTCAGCTTTTCTAGTACAAGCAATTTGTATACATCTTATGACACTGAATTTAGTGTCAATACTTATATTCTCCGTTATATGGATTGTAGGTTGCATCGCTGCAATCTGGATTATAAAAAGAATGTTTTACGACAGATTAAAGAATATTAAACGTAATCTTGCTGAGTTGAGAGAACTAAAACAGGATTAAAATTTTTCTTTACATAACAACTCTCTAACAGAAAGAAAGTCTTTCCTGCTTTATGCAGGAAAGACTTTTTGAAATCTATACAAAAATCATGATGCAGAAAATCTTCTTATGTCTTTTATTGGTACTCATATTGCCAGACATATTTATTTATAGGATATATATTTCTAATTTTCAGATTAGCACGCTAACTAAGTATCTTTACTTTTTACCCTCACTCCTATTGCTGACAGGCTTGGTTTATCTCTTTTATGTGGCCAGTCATGATGAAATTATTGAGAGAAGCCACCTGGTTGGATGGTTTGTTATGACCTATTTTATCTTTGCCCTTCCCAAACTTACTTTTACGCTTATTTCAATTTTCGACCTGCCATTAGGATATCTCTTCAAACATTCATATACCCCTTTTACTTACGCCGGATTTGCCGCTGCGGTAATCGGAGTAGGGATATTGATTTACGGATCAATATGGGGAAAAACAAAGTTCGATATAAAGCCACTAACATACCAGTCGTCATTAATACCCAAAGGGTTCGACGGATATAAGATTGTGCAATTGTCGGACATTCACATCGGCAGTTGGACAGGCAATGGAAAGGCTCTACAAGAAGCTGTGGAACTGGTAAATGCCCAGCACCCCGATCTTATTGTGTTTACCGGAGACCTCATAAATAACAAGGCAACCGAGTTAGACGGATATGAAGAAATACTCAGCATGCTTAGTGCGAAAGATGGTGTGTACTCCATCCTTGGTAATCACGATTACGGACCTTACTATAAATGGAAAAATCCAAAGGAGCAGGCTGATAATCTCATTGCGCTGAAAAAGAAAGAAGCAAATATGGGCTGGATTATGCTGAACAATGATCATCACATTCTTCACCATAAAGGCGACAGCATTGCACTTATAGGTGTGGAGAATTGGGGTATGCCTCCTTTTTCCGGGCAAGGAGATCTGAAGAAAGCCCTTATCGGCACAGAAGAAGTACCTTTCAAATTGCTACTCAGCCACAACCCGTCTCACTGGAAAAAGATAGTTTTGCCTCAGAGTGATGTTGCATTAACACTTTCCGGGCATACTCATGGCATGCAGCTTGCCTTTGGAGATCATTCTCTTTCTTCACTTATTTATCCTCAATGGGGAGGATTCTATACACAAAAAGGGAGATCGTTATATGTCAACGTAGGATTAGGGTTTTTAGGACTACCTTTCCGCTTTGGAGCATGGCCCGAAATCTCAGTGATTACTTTGAGAAGTAAATAAATAATAGATTATTTACTTCTCTTTTTCTTCATTTTCCTTTTTATCCTGATAAGCTGACGGCAACATACCAAACTCTTCTTTAAAGTATTTACTGAAATACTTGGGATTATTAAAACCGACCTGATAAGCAACCTCGGATATATTCAGCTGACTTTCGCGAAGTAACTGAGCAGCCCTCTTTAAACGAATGGTACGTATAAATTCAATCGGAGTTTTTCCTGTTATTGAAAGAAGCTTTTTATATAGATGCACCCGACTCATACCTAAGTACCTACTTAACTCTTCAACAGACAGTTCGTTACTTTTGCTAATATTATCTTCCACGTACTTAATGGCTTTCTGAATTAACTTTTCATCCAGAGATGTGATTGTAATATCACTTGGTTTTACCTCTATTTGTTTACGGAAAATTTCCTGAGCAGCTTCTCTCCTTTTCATCAACCTTCTGATTCGAAGCATTAGAATCTCGAAGTTAAAAGGTTTGGTTATATAATCATCGGCTCCTGTTTCCAGTCCTTCCAGCTTGTGCTCTTCTGCTGTTCGGGCAGTAAGAAGTATTAATGGAATATGAGAAGTACGTACATCACTTTTCACCAACCGGCAAAGTTCACATCCATCCATTTCGGGCATCATTACATCACTGATAATCATATCGGGAAGAGAATCCAGAATAGACTCCCAAGCCTCTTTTCCATTACGGGCATCCTGTATCACAAAATCAGATTTGAGACTATCCTTCATAAAAGTGCGAAAATCATCATTATCATCAACAACAAGAATTACCGGGCGGTTTATTACTGCGACATTACTTTCGGAAGCCTCAACCAGCTCCTCTGACTTTTCATTAAGAACCTTAGCCTGCCCTTCTGAAATGATATATTTCTTTTCTTCTCCCGTTTTGCGATTTACGGGAATAGTTACCACAAAGACACTTCCCCTTCCGGTATTATTGTGTACTTCCACCGTTCCTTTGTGCAAAAGAACAAATTCCTTCACCATGTGAAGACCAATGCCACTTCCACCAAATTTATGTTCATCGTTTTGCTTCACCTGATAGAAACGTTCAAATATCTTCTCTTTTTCATCATCACTAATGCCAATGCCGGTATCGGCAACACGTATTTCCAGTCTTTCCAGTTGTTCTTCTGCTGAAGCAGAAAGCAAGTTTACATATACTTCCACTCGTCCGCCTTCATTGGTAAACTTAAAAGCATTGGACAACAGATTCATCATGATCTTTCCCATTTTATCCTCATCAAACTCCATACGCAACTCGTCCACAGAAGAATAAAAGGTAAGACGAATATTTTTCTTCTCTGAAAGCTCGGCAAAAGAAGAAGATACATTCTTGATATAAGCAATAATATCACCATAAGAAAGGTTCATCTGATGTCCCTGAACGTCTAGCTTACGAAAATCAATAAGTTGATTTACAAGATGAAGCAAGCGAACTGCATTACGATGCACCATCTCCAGCTTTTGTTTATGCTCGTCATTATTAATTGTTTTAATTACACTTTCCAAGGGAGAAATAATCAGAGTGAGCGGAGTGCGTAATTCATGGCTGATATTGGTAAAAAACCGCAGCTTCATATCATCTATTTCGTGATTTCTCTTTGCTTCCAGTTCTATTTGGTGCACTTTATAACGGTTTCGTTCAGTTTTAAGAATCTGGAATCGGGCACGAAGTAAAACTCCAATTAAAATAATGATGTAAATAAAATAAGCAATACCCGAACGCCAGAAAGGTGGTTTTATAACTATCTTAAGAGAGGTGGCTTCCTCATTCCAGAAACCATCACTATTAGCCGCTTTAACTTTCAAAGTATACGTGCCGGGAGCAAGATTCGTGTATGTAATTTTGTGGGCATTCTCGTCTGTCATCAGCCAATCAGAATTAAATCCTTCCAGCATATATGCATACTTTGTTTTTTCTGGCAACACATAGTTCATTGAAGAAAAATCTATGGAAAAAACATTCTGACTATAGTTCAGTTTTATCTCTTTCGTCCAGTTTATTCCTTCTTTGAGAATGAGATTTCCGTCGTACACAGAATCAACTTTCACACTATTATTGAATAGTTGTAAGTCGGTAAAAACAACCTTAGGCAGAATTCTATTGTATTTAATAACTTCGGGATTAAAGATGTTGTATCCACGAATTCCTCCCATTAAAATCTCTCCGCGATAAGACCGGAGAATGGACCGCATGTTAAACTCACTACTTTGCAAACCATCCCGTTCATCATAATTATAATAAGTATAGGTGTAATCGCCGGTCTTCGGATTTGTGCCAACTATAATATTAGAAACTCCGTTGGATGTAGTTACCCACATATTCTTATTATTGTCTTCTATAACTCCTGTAATTACATCATCCGCCAACCCGTCTGTTTTATGAATCGGTGTAATCTTATCATTCTTAATATCGAACACATTCAGTCCTTCCCGGGTGGCCACCCATAAAAGTCCACGGCTATCCTCATAAAGTTGATTAACATTCTGATTTGAGAAATTCTGATTTCCCCGCTTGTTAGTATGGAAGCGTTCAAAGACTCCGGTCCTAAGATTATAAGTTGTGATTCCAATAGCCGTTCCTATGTAAAGAATATCATCGCGCCCCATGCAAAGAGAAGAAATATATTCAGATGTAAGCAGTTCTCTCTTTCTATTGTTAAAGGTAACAAACTGCCCGGTTTTTGGATTTAATCGTTGTAAACCACCACCCAACGTTCCAATCCAGATATACCCATCCTTGTCTTCCACAATAGACCATACATTATTATTTGCCAAAGAATTAGAATTCTGAGAATCATGCTTGTAATGAATGAAACGCTGACCATCAAAACAATCCAATCCCCCGAGATAAGTTCCAATCCATATTTTACCATCACGAGCAGCACAAAGGGCCACTATTACATTGTTGGTTAATGTCCCTGCTTGCCCTGGTATATGCTGATACAATTGCCGTTGCCCGGTTGACTTATTATAACTAATAACCCCGGCGCCATTGGTACCAATCCATAAGTTTCCTTTGGTATCTTCGGTAAAGATTGTTGCATCATTATTTAAGTTCTTCAGATTATTGAGGTAAGGCATGTGGTCTACCTCAAATTTAAAGATACTCTCACTGTAATATGATATACCTTTTTTATATGTCCCCACCCATATAATATTGGTATTATCTCTATAAATACAATTTATAGTATTGTGCGAGATACTTCTCTCATCAATCGCATCATTTTGAAGATTGATTACCTGTCCTCTTTGTTTGTTTATTACATCAATACCCCCATGATCTGTTCCAATCCACACATCTCCATTTGCATCCTGTGCAATATCTTTAATTACATTACTGGAAAGTATATAGGCCGATTTGGTTGCCATATTACTAATATACTCCCAGCTTCTTTGTGTTGTATGGTAAAGCCATAAGCCATAACTGCCATCACTGTATATCCAATAGTCGCCATCGGAGTCTACAAAAGCGAAAAATTTATTAGCACTTACACCAAAATTAGCAGGTATATAGTTCTCTTTTCTGAAAACCTTGCCTGTGTTTTTGTTCACACATTCCAGTAATCCTGTTTGATATAGTATCACATAACAATTTTTGCTCTCACTAATATCCGTAATATTACCTTTGCTGAGATTTCCTGCCAGCCCGTCTTGTTTGAAGAGAAGAAGTTTCTTTGAGGCATTCTTATATAAATATAGGCCCAATCCTCTGACATAGCACAATAAGTTCTTTTGTTTATCAATGAAGATTGTTTCCACCGTCCTATTAATGCCATACTTTCTTAATTCATTGGCTACGTTTCTTTTAAACCGCTCCTTTCTAGAATCATAAATTACATAACCGGAACCAGTACTTATCCATAAATCAGCATTAGCATCTTCCTGAATATTTGAAATATAATTGTCAATAATGGAAGTAGTATCCTTTTCGTTGTGCTGAAACAGTTTGTAAGTGTATCCATCATACCGGTTAAGTCCCGATACTGTGCCAAACCACATAAAGCCACGACTGTCTTTATAGATATAATTCACCTGACTATGTGAAAGTCCATTCCTTACCTCAAGGTGCTTAAACATGAATTTGCCTTGTGCACAAACAAAAGATGAATATATAAGAAGAAGCAGAAAAAATATATTGCGGTGTTTTTTCATTAGTTGATTTACATTAGTAGCATTAACAGCTTACAAAATTCGTAAAAAGAACTGAAATTACAAAAATATTCTCGTTAAATGATTAAAGTTATCAACATCTTACACCTTCAAACAATTTAAACAAAGACAAACTAATACTTTTTTGACTATTTGTAGTACATTTCTCTCAGTAGTAATCTTATTATCGTTTATTTTGCTTATTTTCGTGTCAGTAAAATAAACAGATCTATTACAGATCATGGAATCTTAATTACCTACTATACAATGAAACACAAATTTAGTTACCTGATGCTGCTTGCTCTTCTGGCAATGGGAGCAAATGCGAAAGTAAAAATGCCCGAAATATTGGGTGATAACATGGTGTTGCAACAAAACACAAAAGTTAAACTCTGGGGAGATGCTGAGCCCAACAAAACTGTTACAGTCAAAGTGTCCTGGAGTGATGAAAATTTCCGTACACAGGCGGATAAAAATGGTAAGTGGCTTTTATGGGTACCTACCCCATCGGCCAGCTATGAGAATAGGGAAATTTCTATTTCAGATGGCGAGAAAATTACACTGAGAAATATATTAATAGGTGAAGTATGGTTTTGCTCAGGACAATCAAATATGGAGATGCCGCTAAACGGCTTCTGGAATTGTCCAATCTTAGACGCTAACGAAACAATTGCTAATGCAGGGCAGAACAAAGGCATTCGTTTTGCCACAATTCCAAAGACTCCTGTATTCACTCCACAAGCTTCTTGTCCAGGAAAATGGCAGGTGTGCAATGCGGAAACCGCTACTGGATTCAGTGCAACTGCTTATCACTTTGCCACGGCATTGAATCGCGCACTTGATATTCCGGTAGGAGTTATCAACTGCAGCTGGGGAGGCTCCAAAGTAGAGAGCTGGACCAACAGAGAAATGCTTGAAACATACAAGGACATTGATTTATCAAAAGAAGGTATAAATAAAGTAAGTGAATATCTAAGGCCATTGCTTATGTATAACGGTATGTTGAAGCCTTTAACCAATTATACAATAAAAGGTTTTCTATGGTATCAAGGCGAATCTAATGTGGGAAAGCATGATACTTATGCCCAACGACTTGCTAATATGGTGGAACTTTGGCGTAAAGATTGGGGATTAGGCAATCTTCCTTTCTACTATGTTGAAATTGCGCCTTATCAATATGGAGAAGGTGAATGGGGAGCTTATTTAAGAGAGGCTCAATACAAGGCACAATCATTAATTCCTAATAGTGGAATGATCTCTACTAATGACTTGGTTGAGGAATATGAAGCCGCCAATGTCCATCCTAAAAATAAAACATTAGTAGGGAAACGCCTTTCTTACATGGCTCTGACCAACACTTATGGCTATAAAACTGTTGCATGCAACGGTCCGGAATATAAATCAATGGAAATAAAAGATGATAAAGCTTATCTAAGCTTCAATTACACCCAGGATGGATTCAGTCGCGAAAAAGGGATCATCGGATTTGAGATTGCAGGTGCAGATAAAATATTCCACCCTGCCACTGCAGTTACTGATTTAAATAAAAAAATAATCGTTGTTTCCAGTGAAGAAGTAAAAGTTCCGGTAGCTGTAAGATATTGTTTCCGCAATTTCCAGATTGGGAATCTATACAATCATAGAGAGCTTCCTATGGTACCTTTCCGTACTGATAATTATTAATAGTGAGTAAAAACAGCAAAACAAAAGAAATGACTAAAAGAATTCTTATAATTGCAATCTGTTGCCTATGTACTCAAATAAGTATTGCACAAAAATCATTGACTGTTTCATCTCCTAATGGAAACATACAAACAACAATCTCCATTGGAGATAGAATAACTTATACCGTGACAGGCAATCATCAAACAGTTATTGCACCGTCACCTGTTTCCATGACATTGAGCTCAGGAGAAATATGGGGAAAGAATGCTAAACTTGATAAAAGTACCAGGCAAACAATCAATCAGACTATAACTTCTCCTTTCTATAAACGGGCGCAAATAACCGACCACTGTAATGAACTAAATCTGCGCTTCAAAAAAGACTGGGGTATAAAGTTCAGAGTGTATAATGACGGCGTGGCTTATCGCTTTATAAACTACCGTAAAGAGCCGTTCACCATTCAGAATGAAGAAGTAAAATATAACTTTACCAATGATTTTCCAGCTACTGTACCCTACGTTCGTTTAGATGGTGTGACAAATTATAAAAACAAGGAGATGCAGTTCACCAACTCTTTCGAAAACACCTATGTCACAGAGAAATTATCAAAGCTGGATAGCAATAGATTAATATTTCTTCCACTGGTAGTAAAGGCAGGAAACAGTATGAAAGTTTGCCTTACGGAAGCCGATCTGGAAAGTTATCCGGGACTTTACCTGAATAATGCTCAAAAAGACAATTCTCTTGAAGGAGTTTTTGCTCCTTATCCTAAGCGGACAGAACAAGGGGGGCACAACATGCTGCAATTCCGGGTTAAGGAACGTGAGAATTTTATTGCCAAAGTAAATGGTGCACGCGAATTCCCGTGGAGAGTAGCCATTATTGCTTCGGAAGATAAACAGTTTGCGGAAAGTGATATGACTTACAAACTGGCTGCCCCTTCAAGAATAGCTGATTATTCCTGGGTAAAACCCGGAAAGGTTGCCTGGGACTGGTGGAACGACTGGAATATATATAATGTGGATTTTGAAGCCGGAGTAAACAACGCCACCTATAAATATTACATTGATTTTGCTTCTGCCAACAGACTTGAATATGTAATCCTGGACGAAGGATGGGCGGTTAATCTGAAAAGTGACTTAATGCAGGTTGTGCCCGATATTAATATTAAAGAGTTAGTAGATTATGCTGCAAAAAAGAATGTGGGCATTATTCTTTGGGCGGGTTATCATGCCTTTAACCGTGATATGGAAAATGTGTGCAAATACTATTCCAAACTGAGAGTAAAGGGATTTAAGGTAGACTTTATGGATCGTGACGATCAGGAGATGGTCGATTTTAACTACCGGGCCGCCGCTACTTGTGCCAAATATCATATGATACTTGACCTTCACGGAATGTATAAGCCAGCCGGACTAAACCGTACCTATCCCAATGTACTTAACTGTGAAGGAGTTCACGGACTGGAACAGATGAAATGGTCTCCCGCTACAACAAATATGGTAAAGTATGATGTGACCATACCTTTTATTCGTATGGCTGCCGGACCACTTGATTATACTCAGGGAGCAATGCGCAATGCAGCAAAAGGAAGTTATGCCCCTATCAATTCAGAGCCAATGAGCCAGGGAACCCGTTGCCACCAATTAGCTCTTTATATTATCCTCGAATCGCCTTTTAATATGTTGTGCGACAACCCATCGAACTATATGCGTGAAACAGAATGTCTGGATTTTATAGCCAAAGTTCCTACGGTATGGGATGATACAAAAGTACTGGACGGAAAAATAGGAGAATACATTATTACCCTGAGACGATTAGGAGAAACCTGGTATGTAGGAGGACTAACGGACTGGACACCACGTGATCTCAGCATTAATCTCTCCTTCTTAGGGAAAGGTAACTATAAAGCTACACTCTTTAAGGATGGCAAAAATGCGCACCGAGTAGGTCGCGATTATAAAAAAGAGGAATTAACTGTTAATGCTTCATCTACGCAAGCCGTTCATCTGGCTCCAGGTGGAGGGTTTGCCATGAAAATTGAAAAGGCTAATTAAATAAAAAGTGCTCAGCTTCTATCATCACGAATAGATCCGAATAAGCTCCATAAAGCATTCACCAATAAATAAAAACCATTGGTGAATGCTTGAAAATCATTGGTGAATAATCTGAGAGAAATTGCTTAATAGTTTTCTAAAAACAAAACCGGATAAAACAAAAGCAACCATCACTCTATCACTATTGTTTTTAAAACGTTGTATATAAATAATTTAACCCGTGATGGATGAAATTTATCCATCACTAATCCATCACTTTTCAATTCATCTATCACTTTTATCTTCCATAAAATTACTGGTTCATCTTATTTTCCCCTACATAACAAAAACAAATAAAGCTGTTTATTACGAACAATATTGCACCAATGGATGTATATATCAAAACATTGCATGCATTGGTGATGGAGTGAGAGTATAAAATGCTTTTTTTTGATAAATCCAGAACTATTTATTTTTAAACCTTACTGCAAACAAATAAAAAAACGAGTATCTTTGCTCATGATTTATGGATGAACTTATTTGATTTATATAATTTGATTATACAAATTAATGAACCATCCGTTAAACTTATAAGTTACAAACATTTTAACGATTAATAATTAGACAGTTATATGATGCACACTTGGTTTGAATGCAAAATTCGCTATGATAAGGTAGCTGAAAACGGAATGAATAAAAAGGTTACTGAGCCTTATTTAGTAGACGCTTTAAGTTTTACAGAAGCTGAAGCCCGAATCATTGAAGAGATAACACCTTTTATTTCGGGAGAATTTACTGTGGCCGACATTAAACGCGCCAACTATAGCGAACTCTTTGAAGATGAAACAGGCGACCGTTGGTTTAAATGTAAATTGCAATTCATCTCCCTCGATGAAAAAAGCGGTGCAGAAAAGAAGATTTCTACTCAAGTATTGGTTCAGGCAGGAGATCTTCGCGAAGCCGTTAAGAATTTGGATGAAGGAATGAAAGGCACCATGGCCGATTATGTTATTGCATCTGTAGCAGAAACAGCAATTATGGATGTGTATCCATATGCTTCCGAACCAGATGTTAAACCTGAATTCCCTCAAGCCGGAGAAAATCAATAATAAAATGAGTATTAAAAGCAATTTACTGGATGTACTTTCTCAACTCCCCGAAGGAGTAAGATTAGTAGCTGTTTCCAAGTTCAATCCAAATGAAGCAATTATGGAAGCCTATGAGGCAGGACAACGGATATTCGGAGAAAGTAAAGTGCAGGAAATGACAGAGAAATATGAATCTCTGCCTAAAGATATTGAATGGCATTTTATTGGTCATTTACAAACCAATAAAATAAAATACATTGTTCCCTATGTATCTATGATTCATGGGATAGACAGTTATAAATTACTTAGTGAAGTCAATAAGCAAGCAGAAAAGGTGGGGCGAGTAATTCCCTGCCTGCTTCAAATTCATATTGCGCAGGAAGAAACAAAGTTTGGTTTCAGTTTTGATGAATGCAGAGAAATATTAGCTCGTGAAGAGTGGAAAGAACTTACCAATATATCCATTCAAGGATTAATGGGGATGGCAACATACACTGATTCTTCAAAACAAATTGAGACTGAATTTTGTTCTTTAAATAACTTCTTTACCGAGATAAAGCAAGAATACTTTGCTCAAAAACAGGATTTTAAAGAATTATCAATGGGCATGTCTCATGATTTTCCTTTGGCAATAGCCGGAGGTAGTACTCTTGTTCGCGTGGGAAGTAAAATTTTCGGAGAAAGGATTTACTAATGCGCAAAATTTATGGTGGATTTAAGAACGGAATTTGCGGGATTGCAATTAAAGAATCCCATAATCATCAGCAGTTCGGGGCTAACTAATAGCGCCGAGAAGAATGAGAAACTTGAAATGGCAGGTGCTGGTGCCATTGTACTGAAATCGCTCTTCGAGGAACAAATTATGCTGAAAGTACAACAAACGTGCGATCAAGCCTATTATCCTGAAGGAGGTAATTTTCTTACCGAACATTTAAATGCACATGATTTATCTGAATATTTAAACCTTATTAAGGAAAGTAAGAAACGTTGTTCTATTCCAATTATTGCAAGCATAAATTGTTGTTCAAACAATGAGTGGGTAGAGTTTGCCCGAAAAATTGAAGTTGCCGGAGCAGATGCCATTGAGCTGAATATATTGAGTATTCAGGTATCTCCTTATTATGAATGCGGAGAATTTGAAAAACAACACATTGAGATATTAAAGAATGTCAAGAGTAAGATTAGCATTCCGGTTATCATAAAACTTGGCACACATCTTACTAACCCTGTTTCATTGATAAACAAGTTAAGAGCTAGTGGTGCTGAAGGCATTGTTTTATTCAACCGCTTATATCAAACAGACATTGATATAAAAAAGTTAGAATTTATTTCAGGAGACGTTTTAAGTTCTCCTACTGATTTAGCAGCTTCTTTGCGTTGGATTGGAATTTCGTCGGCAACTGTGAGTAATATTGATTATGCGTCATCAGGAGGAGTACACAGTGCAGAAGCTGCAATCAAATCTATCCTTGTGGGAGCATCGGCTGTAGAGATTTGCAGTATTATTTATAAAACAGGCAATCAATGCATTCGTCCGATGCTGAAAAGCATTGAAAACTGGATGAGTGAAAAAAGTTACGAAAGCATTTCCCAATTCAAGGGTTTACTGAATGCTAAAGACGTAAAAAGTTCAAACATGTATGAGCGTACACAATTCCTGCGCTATTTCAGCGAAAGAGATTAAGATTTGTAACATACAAAAAACACAAAAGCTCCGTTATTATAAATAATCATAACGGAGCTTTTGTGTTTTTTGTACACCTTTATAGCTAGCTTACAAGTATCTTAAATGTTGGTCTGAATTTCACTTTTTCCAGATTTTTATTTGAAATACAATGAGAAACCTATATATTTGCACAAAATAAAAAAAACTGTGCAATAAATATGGAACAAAGTTTTATAGCATTCATAGAAAACAGTATAAAGAAGAACTGGGATTTAGATGCCCTGACTGATTATAAAGGAACTACGCTACAATATAAAGATGTAGCCCGGAAAATAGAAAAATTACATATCATTCTAGAAGAAAGTGGCATAAAGAAGGGCGATAAGATTGCTATTTGCGGAAGAAACAGCTCCTTTTGGGGCGTTACATTTCTGGCTGTAGTAACTTACGGAGCTGTAGCTGTACCTATTCTTCACGAATTTAAGGCCGACAATGTACACAGCCTCGTAAATCACTCGGAAGCCAGACTGCTTTTTGTGGGTGATGTGGTATGGGAAAATTTAAACGAAGCTGCAATGCCTTTGCTGGAAGGGATAGTATTGATGAACGACTTCTCATTACTTGTATCACGTTCAGAGAGACTAACGCATGCCCGCGAGCATCTGAATGAGATGTTTGGAAAAAAATACCCTAAGAACTTCCGTCCCGAACACATTGCTTATCATAAAGATAAACCGGATGAACTAGCTCTTATCAATTATACGTCGGGAACTACCAGCTATTCAAAAGGTGTAATGTTACCTTATCGCAGCTTATGGTCAAACACCAAGTACGGGCACGATAAGCTCCCCTTAAAACCAGGTGATAAAGTTGTTTCCATGCTGCCGTTGGCACACATGTACGGACTGGCATTTGAATTACTTTATGAATTTTCCATGGGTTGCCATATATATTTCCTTACCCGGATGCCTAGCCCAAAGATTATATTCCAGGCTTTTGCCGAAATAAAGCCAAATCTTGTTATTGCTGTGCCACTGATTATTGAGAAAATTATCAAGAAGAGTATTTTGCCTAAACTGCAAACTCCAACGATGAAAATTCTTATGAAAGTTCCTATCATTAATGATAAGATAAAAGCTACTGTTCGTGAGCAAATGATTAATGCCTTCGGTGGTAATTTTTATGAAATAGTAGTGGGAGGTGCTGCCTTTAATAAAGAGATTGAACAGTTCCTTAAAATGATTGAATTCCCTTATACTGTAGGCTACGGAATGACAGAATGTGGTCCGCTTGTATGTTATGAAGACTGGAACCAATTCAAAATGGGATCTTGCGGAAAAGCCGTAGATCGTATGGAGGTTAAGATTCTTTCTCCGGATCCAGAGAATATAGTAGGTGAAATTGTGTATCGAGGCGACAACGTAATGCTTGGATATTACAAGAATGAGGATGCTACTGCACAAGCTATCGATAAAGATGGCTGGCTACACTCCGGCGATTTGGGTACTATTGACACAGAAGGAAATGTAACGATCAAAGGTCGTAGCAAAAATATGCTTCTCAGCCCATCGGGACAGAATATCTATCCGGAAGAAATTGAAGATTTACTCAATAATCTTCCTTATGTGGCAGAATCTATTATTGTTGCACAAAATGAAAAACTAGTAGGATTGGTTTATCCAGACTTTGATGATGCATTTGCACACGGTCTCACTAATCAGGATATAGAAAGAGTGATGGAAGAAAACCGTATTGAACTAAATACATTGATTCCTTCTTACAGCCAGATTGCCAAAATGAAGATATATCCCGAAGAGTTTGAAAAGACTCCTAAAAGAAGTATTAAGAGATTCCTTTATACCGAAGCCAAAGGATAAGGAGAGTTAGAACAAAACAAAAGGAATAATTCATAAAAAGGTGTACACTAAACATAAATAGAGTGTACACCTTTTTATTTTTTAGTGTACACCTTTATTGCATTACCTGTAGATCTTTAAAGGAAGATCCCGTTACAAAATCATTTAGGCATAAGGTTGTTTCAACTTAATTCCGTAATATTGCAACAATCTTATAGGTTAAAGCTTTAAAATACAAACAGGAATATAAATGAAATTAGCCAAACGTTACATCACTTTTTTTACCGCTTTGCTGTTTTTATGCAGTATACCTGGTAACGCTCAGAACAAGTTCGGCGGAATCAATCTTTCTTTATGGAAAGGGATATCAACTCAACCGTGCGACTCATCTCAGGCAACTTACCTTAATCTGGGTATAGTGACAAAATTAAATCAATTAAAGGGAATAGGTATCAACGGGTTTAGTTCTTTAACGACAGATAATGCTTACGGAATTCAGATATCAGGATTATCGAATGTAGTGAGCGGTTCCATGAGAGGCTTTCAACTGAGTGGACTCGCTAATATAAACGGAGATGATGTTACAGGAATAATTGGTTCGGGAGTAGCCAATGTGATAGGAAACAACTTGCACGGAATAGGATTCAGTGGATTGATGAACATTACCGGAAATGATACTAAGGGGTTACTCCTATCGGGATTTATGAATATCACAGGAAGCAGTTCTGTTGGTGCAGATATAGCTGGGGTGATAAACATTGGAGGTGGATCAACAACTAAAGGAATAAAGATTGCCGGACTGGCGAACATAATAGGTGCCGATCTTTCGGGTATTGCAGTGGGCGGACTGATAAATGTTACAGGGAATGATATGAAAGGGATTCAGATTGCTTCGCTGACAAATATTGCAGGAGGACAGACAAACGGTCTGCAAATTTCCGGACTGGGCAATGTAGGAGTCCATGTAAATGGCTTGCAAATTGCGGGATTAAGCAACATTACAAAAAGCCTTCACGGAGGTCAGGTGGGTATATTAAACATATCTCAGTTTGCCACGTCGGGGGTGCAGGTTGGTTTGGTAAACTATAGTAAAAGTGCGGCCAAAGCAAAGTTTGGATTGGTTAACCTCAATCCGGATACCCGCTATCAGCTTATGTTCTTTGGCGGAAACACAAGCAAAGGCAATGTTGCAATGCGCTTCAAAAACGACCTTTTCTATACTATATTAGGGCTAGGAAGTAATTATCTGGATCTAGACAAGAAATTCTCAGCCTCGGCTTTTTATCGTACCGGTTTGGGATTTGAAGTATTCAGGAACTGGTTTCTCAGCGGCGATATAGGTTATCAGCACATTGAGACTTTCCACAATAAATATGAGGAAGATATTCCTGCAAGGATGTATGCGCTTCAGACACGTGTCAATATAGAATATCATCCAGCAAAGAAATTCGGGATATTTGCTTCGGGAGGTTACGGCGTAACCAACTATTATAACAAAAGTAAAACCTATGAGAAAAAGCCTATCGTGGAACTTGGTATCATACTCTTCTAGGAAACAGAAAAAAACAGAAAAAGATATGTATTGCGCATATTTTATCTATAAAAATAACCTGTTCATAAAATAGTTCCTATCTTTGCGCCCCGATAAAACCAACAAAAGAAAACAAAAGCATGGAATGGCTTGACACACTATTTATAAATCACTCTGCGCTACAAGCTGTAGTTATTGTATCACTTATCTCTGCCCTGGGACTCGCTTTGGGGAAAATTCATATAATGGGAGTGTCACTGGGCGTAACTTTCGTTTTCTTCGCAGGAATTCTGGCGGGACATCTTGGACTTTCTATCGATCCTCAAATGCTTAATTACGCCGAAACCTTCGGATTGGTAATATTTGTCTACTCTCTGGGACTTCAAGTGGGTCCGGGCTTTTTCAGTTCCTTTAGAAAAGGCGGCATGCAACTAAATATTCTTTCCCTGATACTGATAGCTCTCGGCACCTTGTTCACCATTATATGCCATTTCACCACAGGTATTTCAATGCCCGATATGGTAGGAATACTTTGTGGAGCAACAACAAACACCCCTGCCCTTGGAGCCGCTCAGCAAACACTTCAGCAACTGGGACTTCCATCGAGCGCCCCTGCTCTTAGTTGTGCAGTGACATATCCGTTGGGGGTTTTAGGAGTAATAATAGCTGTTTTACTGATACGAAAATTATTCGTTCGCAAAGAAGAATTGGTCGATACAGAAAAGGATAAGGCCAATAAAACATACATTGCCGAATTTCAGGTTTTCAATCCCGGAATATACGGTAAAAGCATTAAAGATATTGCTCATCTTAGTAGTATCAAGTTTGTTATTTCCCGTCTTTGGAGAGATAACAAGGTTACCATTCCAACCTCTGAGAAGATTTTGGAAAAAGGAGACCACCTGCTTGTAATCACTTCAGAAAAAGATGTAGAAGCAATGACTGTTCTATTTGGAGAACAAGAACATACAGACTGGAACAAAGACGATATAGACTGGAATGCAATTGACAGTCAGCTCATTTCTCAGCGCATAATAGTAACTCGTCCAGAGATAAATGGTAAAAAACTTGGTTCACTCCGCCTGAGAAATCACTACGGAATAAATATCAGCCGCGTTTATCGTGCAGGAGTACAACTTCTTGCCACTTCAGAGCTAGTGCTGCAAATGGGCGACCGCCTAACTGTAGTTGGAGAAGCTGCTGCCATACAAAATGTGGAAAAGGTATTAGGTAACGCAGTTAAGAGCCTGAAAGAGCCCAACCTTGTAGCTGTGTTCATCGGTATTATTCTTGGATTAGCTTTGGGAGCAATACCTTTCAACATTCCCGGAATCAGCGCTCCTGTTAAATTAGGATTGGCCGGCGGCCCCATTGTGGTAGGCATCTTAATAGGAACCTTCGGGCCACGTCTTCACATGGTTACTTACACCACCCTCAGTGCCAATCTTATGCTCCGGGGGCTGGGACTTTCCATGTATCTGGCTTGCCTGGGCCTGGATGCCGGTGCTCATTTCTTTGAAACCATAATTCGCCCCGAAGGTGTTCTTTGGATAGGCTTAGGTTTTGCCATAACCTTCATCCCGGTAGTTATCACCGGACTAATAGCATTAAAGGTTATGAAAGTGGACTTCGGTTCTGTTTCAGGAATGCTTTGCGGAAGTATGGCAAACCCAATGGCATTGAATTATGTAAATGACACCATTCACGGAGATAATCCTTCCGTATCATATGCCACTGTGTATCCTCTAAGCATGTTTCTTAGAGTTATTATTGCACAGATTCTTTTGATGTTCTTCTTATAAAATATATTTTAATATTCACTATTTTTCGTTCAACATAACCAGATGTAGATCTTTAGATACATCTTCCACAATGTTTTTTGTAGCAAATGAAAGGCACTTAGTCATGTTATTCAAACAAACTTCCGTTCGGGCTGCAGTTGCAATGCTAGAACTTCCACAAACTTGTTTATAAGTTGTTGAATAAGATTTATGATAAATTATTTTGCTGTCAAAACTTAGATTAACATCAAGAGCGAGATCCGTATATGCGGGACGAACTTTTTCATTATTAAATTCTACATAAGTTCCATAAACAAGATTATCATCAAACCACAATATAGAAGTATTATTTAATTTAATCCTTGATGATGTTTGGCAATGAGTTATTTTTACGTCGAGAATATATTTTCCTTTTTTACTTACAGTATCATTCCTATCTAAAAGATTAAAGCAAGTACTACTATTACATTCTGTAGTAATAGCCTGAGCAAGGAATTCCCTAAAATTCATTTTAAGAGATCCTTCACCTAATGTTACGTTAAAACTTTCACCAACATAGTTTACAAATATAAGAGGAATTATCAAAATAGATTTTCTTTTCACTGATGTTTCATAATCAATATTTGAGTAATCAATAAAATTAAGATAAACATCATGTTTTATGCTATCTGAATATATTGGAGTTGTTAACTCATAAAAGAGATCCCCACGTATGGTGCGAATCTCTTTTTGAAGCAGTTTACTACTTGTACACGAACTAAGAAAAACAAAGACTGAAAGTACAAGCGTTGATAATACGAGTTTTTTCATAAGTCATTCCGTTTTAATATTATTCCAGGCCTATTGAGCATTCCAGTTAAATGTTTGAATAGTTCTACTGTTTTCCGTGCTAAAGCCTAAGATGCCAATACCTCCATTAATATTGGTAGGTAAATGAACCGGCTCTGATAAGATATCATCATCGGAATTATCAATAGACCTATTAAGTGCCTGAAGATAATAATATTCGGCTTTTGAAATGCACTGCAAATATATAGTAACACTGATTGATTCCCGCTTAATATTTTCATAATAATAATATGAAGAAGAAGTATTGTCCTGACTAACAGTCATTGTATATTCGCTATTCAGGAAACGCGAGTCATCAAAAACACCATACGTATTTGAATAAGAAGTGGTAGAAATTCCGTTTTCCTCATCATCTACAGTGGTGGGTCTTCCATCTGTTAGAACCACATCTTCTCTGGATACAAAACTATAATCATACGAATTAACGGTTTCTTCTCTTTCAGTTAATCCTTGTACTAGAAAAACACATGTTTTCTTATTCTCAACAATGATCCTGTAATAACTATCCTTATCGGGAATGTCTTTAAATGTAACTTTAAAGCGAAGAAAATGCGAATAGGAATCATATTTATTTTTCATTCTAACGCTTGCCGTATCAATCTTTATTATGCTTGGCCGGTCTGGAACAGTTTCTTCTCCCCACGCATGATATTTACCATCTTTTGTTGAAGCTTCAATCTTAACCTTGTCACCCGGCTTAAAAGTTGATTTAACAAGAAACGATTTTACTTTAGGGTAACTGCAGGAATCAGCAATACTTTCAGGCATTTCTTTCAGCACTCCGTTAACATAAAGATTAACTGAAACATCTTTAATCGTTTCTATATCATACTTTCCTGTCAGACTTATAAAAATTCTATTCTCCAAACAATCTGTGTTTATAAGAGCGTTGACAACCATCTTGCTCTCAGTGTCTTTTTCATTAAAAGGTATTTCGTTTGTACATGCTGTCAATAATAACAGAAGGATAGGGATAATTATAATATATTTCTTCATAATATTTAAAATTTATATGTGTAAGTAAACGACGGGATACATGGTAATATCGTTACTTTCTTAATTATTGGACGTGAATATACAATCTTACCGTCGTGTATTTCCTTTGTGCTCATATATATATAAGAAGGGTTCATTGCATTATATACATTATATACACTGAAGTTCCAGGTTCTCATGCCATGCTTTGTTTTCTTATTAAAGTTAATGCCAATGTTCAGACATTGATTGTTTGGCAGGCGGTAGTTATTGCGGCTATTTATGTATTTATCGGTATAAACATATGAGGCACCATGAAAAGAATTTGAATTTTGCATATTCCACCATTGGGTATATCCAACATCTGTGGGACGAATAACCGATGTTTTTTCTTCAGCAATGGTAGCAACGTTTCCTGTTGAGAATGACCACGAAGCAAACATTTCCACTTTCTTCGTTAGTTTTTGATTCAAAGTGATGTTTATATTATGTCTTCGGTCATATTTATATGGAAAACGAATTCCATCATTAATTCCACCTTTTTGGAATTGTCTATCACTTTTTGCCAATGTATAACCTATCCAGCCTGTTGTTTTACCAACTACTTTTTGTGCAAGAAATTCCAAACCAAAGGAACGACCTTTTCCCATTTCAACTTTATTTTCCCATCCGCTTGACGACCCAGAGAAAGAAGCACCATCTTTATATTCCAATATGTTAGTCATTGCCTTATAATAGCCTTCCACAGAAAATTCCCAATCCTTTAATCCAGTGTAATATCCGCCAACAGAATATTGATGAGATATCATCGGCTTTATCTTTTTGGTGGTTGGAACCCATAAATCAGTAGGTAAAGAAATATTCGAATTTGACAATAAATGAATGTATTGATTCATTTTAGTATACGAGCCTTTCATTGCAAAATCTTCAGCTAACTGATAACGAAAAGAAAAGCGCGGCTGAATTGAAAAATAGCTCTGATTTTGCACATTAAAACAAGAAATATGTGCGCCGGCATTTATTCTAAACCGATCAGTTAAATTAAAATTGTCTTCTCCATAAACAGAAACTTCATGAGCGTAAACATTGCCATTTGATGCACCATGATAAGTGGTATCATTTAATTGCTCATCATCTTGTTGATGAATTTTTGACGTAATTACTTCCGGACAAAAATTGTGGAATAAATATCCGAACCCAAACTTCACATGATGAGTTGGCACAGGATCATAATCAAAATCTATATTATATGTCCAGTCTCTTATTCCTGAGTTATATTTTGCCTGATAATTATATTCTGAATATTGATTATCCCGTTTGTCTTTTTCCAGGCTTTGCATGTTTAGTTTGAAATGGTAATCATTATAGGCTATAGTAGTATTACTAAAAAGCTTGTTGCTAAAAATATAGTTCCATCGTCCGGACACTATTGTGCTACCCCAATTAAAGTTAACCTTATCTTTATATCTTGTTTCAACAGAAACACCATTTGATGACTGTTCCTGAGAATTAGAAACATATTTCTCAGAACTATCAAAATCATAGTGATATACATCTCTGCCATTATAAGTACTTATGAACAAGCGACTTTTATCAGAAAACTTATGATTAATCTTAGCATTCACATCGTAGAAATAATATCCAAGCTTATCTTCTTTATCGAGAAAAGGAGCAATCAGGAGATCGGCATAACTTCTTCGTGCTGAAATATTGAAAGAGGTTTTACCTTTAACAATAGGTCCTTCTAAATTAATTTTTGCAGAAAGCAAACCAATGCTAAAACTCCCGTGATATCTTTCCATATCTCCGTCATTAGTTCTCACATCTAACACGGATGATAATCTTCCACCAAAACGAGCAGGGAAACTACTTTTGAACAGACTTACTTTTTTAACTGCCTCCGGAGTAAAGACAGAGAAGAATCCAAAAAGATGTTCCACATTATACATAGGTACACCATCAAGCAAAATTAAATTCTGGTCGGGCCCTCCTCCCCTAACATACATTCCAGCCGAGCCATCCATGCCTGTCTGTACACCTGGTAGAAGTTGTATTGATTTTATCACATCAGCTTCACCAAGGATTGTAGGGGTATTTTTAATATATCGCAAGGGAACATCTAATGATCCCATTTGAGTGGCATAAAGTCCTGTCTCGGTTTTATCAGATAAAATAGTGACTTCGTGCAGAACATTGCTGCCTTTAAGACTAATGTTAACTACCGTATCTTTTTTCAAATGGATAAAACAATCTTGAAGTTTGTAACCTATATATGAAAACTTTAAGGATACTGCTCCTTCAGGTAACGTTATACTAAAAAAACCATAAGGATTAGTAGTAGTTCCCTGCTGATGACTATTTTCATAGATATTGGCTCCTATAAGCGTTTCCTTAGATGTTTCGTCTGTAACATATCCACTGATTGTATATTTTCGGTCTACAGGTTTAATCTTTATCTTAAACAGAAGAATATGCTTTCCTGTAATTTTATAACCAATCGGTTCTTTTGCAAAAGCACGGTTTAAAACATCCTGAAGTGAAAGATCATTTGCTTCAAAAGAAATCCTTTGATTGAGTTTAACTTCTTCACCATAAATAAATGAGTATCCGGTAGATTTTTCGACACTTTTAATGAACTCTTCAAGAGTAAAATTTCTAAATGTATTTGTTACTCTACCTCCTGGATTTTGTGCCTGCATTAACGACATGGAAAAGGCTATCATACATGCTAAAAGTAATCTTTTGGCATGTTGACTTCTTAAAACATAGAAAATCATGTTAGTTTTGTTTTAATTGTATTTTAATTTTGTTATCGACTTTTTGATAGGAGAAATTTCCTGTTGATTTAAGCAAATCCAATATCTGATATAGGTTCTCCTGATTATCAAACCGCGCAGTAAACTTATGTCTTCTTAAAAATGTATCGTCTATTTCTATTTTGATATTAAACCTATGAGACAGAGTTAATGCTATTTCTTGCATTGGAGCAGAGTTAAACAAGAGTATGCCTTGACTCCATGCAATATCTTTTTCTGCATCAACTTTCTTCAGATGAGTGAAAGTAGCTGACAGTTTGCTATAAATTGCAGTTTCGTCAGGTTTCAATATTAATTTTCTGTTTTGTTTCTTGTTGGTAACTACCACAGAGCCTTCTAATAATGTGGTTGTTACACTTGGATCATCCTTATAAGCGTCTACATTGAAGTGAGTACCTAAGACTTGTATATTTACTGATTGAGTTTCTACAATAAATGGCTTTGCCGGATTTTTTGTCACCTCAAAATAAGCTTTTCCCAGGAGATTTACATTACGTATTTTCTCTTTAAATGTTTCGGGAAATTGAATAGATGAATATCTGTCTAATATTACTTGCGTTCCATCTGGCAATTTTATCTTCTTTATTTCAGCTAGTGTACTTATTGTTTTTATTGACACAGACTGTGTATTGTAGTAAAACATCCACGAGAATCCTAAAATAAGAATAATTGCAGCTGCTACTGAAATGTATTGATAAGGACGAAATATATACTTTCTGGGGGAAAGTTTCTTTTGTAATATATTGAAACTTTTGTCGGCTGTAAAACGCCCCTGAGGAGAATGTGTGGAAGAGACTAGTTTATTTAAAAGCTCGTTAACTTCATTATCTGATTTTGGCAATTGGTTCATCTTGTCCTCTGTTTTTTCTATTTTACTTAGCTTACTTCTCTAAGATTGTAAGCATCTCAAGAATAAAGACAGATGAGATTCAAAAAGTCCCTACTTCGAATCTAAAATAAATGCATTTATTTTTTCTTTTAATTTTGATACAGCTTTCTGCAGTTGGGCATCAACAGTCTTAGGGCTGATATTAAATAACTCTGCTACTTGTAAATAACTTTTCTTCTCTTCGCGAATAAGGAGAAAAATCTCACGACATTTTTCAGGAAGAGCATCTACTGCATCGATGTAACATTGAAATAATTCATCATCAATCAGCTTCTCTTCTGGTGAAGATATTGAAGAAATCGGTTCTGTTATTGAGTCTAATGTGCTTGTGCTTCTCTTGTTCTCTTTTTCAAGGAAATTCATTGAAGCATTTTTAATCAAAATAAAAGAATAGTTAGAAAAGTTTCGAACGTCATTGAGCATTGAGCGATTATTCCAGATACCGAGAAATACATCGAGCACAACCTCTTGAGCCCATTCATCTTTTTGCAGATAATAGTAAGCTATATGAAAAAAGCGGTTGTAACATTGATAATACAATTCTCTAAAAGCGGAATCCGAATTCTGTTTTCTTATTTCTGTTAGCAATTCATCTTCATTTCTTTTTTCCATTACTAATACATTAATTTGTATAAATTCAGGTTACGGATGTATGTTCTGTATGCTTTTCTGATTCTGATAAGGCATAAAAAATGGTTCAGTGATTAACTAAACCATTTTTTATTCTACTATATATTAGAACCTAAATGATCAAACTACATTTTTAATGTTTTACCATCTTACTCCCGTTCTTATATTTAAATACCAGCGCAAAAAGGATTCCTATAGCTAAAGCATAAGCGGCAAAGATAAACCAAATAGACTGCCAATCACGACTAATCACCTGAGTCTGTCCGGCAACAGTTTCATATTTAGAAAACAAGTCAACAATTGATCCACTTGCATAACCTCCCATGATAGCACCAAGGCCATTGGTCATCATAAAGAAAAGTCCCTGGGCACTAGCTCTGATTTGCGGAGTAGTTTCAATCTCAACAAAAAGAGAACCCGATATATTGAAGAAATCAAAAGCCATACCGTAAACAATCATTGAAAGAATAAGTAACGGCAGTCCACTTCCCGGATTTCCCAGTCCAAAAAGGCCAAAACGAAGCACCCATGCAGTCATACTGATCAGCATTACCTGCTTTATACCAAAACGACGCAAGAAGAAAGGAATAGCAAGAATAAAAAGTGTTTCGGACATTTGTGAAATAGAAAGAAGAATCACCGAGTGTGTTACTCCAAAAGAATTTGCATATTCGGGGATACTCTTAAAACTGCTCAGAAAAAGATCGCCATACGAATTTGTTATTTGAAGAGCAGCGCCAAGTAACATGGAGAAAAGAAAGAAAATAGCCATTTTCTTTCTTTTGAAAAGCACCAACGCATCCAGCCCAAAAGAAGAAAGTAATGTTTTGCTTTCACTTTTTGCAGGAGGACACTTTGGCAAGCTAAAAGAATAGAGTCCTAATACTAAAGCTGCCCCCGCACTCACATAAAGCTGTGCACATGAATGTTTAAATCCGGTAAGATCAACAGCCCACATAGCACAAATAAAGCCAACCGTGCCCCACACTCTGATAGGCGGAAAATCTTTGACTATATCAAAGTTATTATTTTCCAATGCATTATAAGAAACCGTATTGGTCAGTGAAAGAGTAGGCATATACACCAGTAAGTTCAGAAGCATTGCCCAATACATCTGATCATAGCTTATTGCCGTAGATGCATAAAACAAAAAAACAGCCCCTAATAAATGGCAAATGCCTAATAAACGTTCCGCATTAACCCACTTATCTGCAAGT
The DNA here is from genome assembly GCA_963667395.2 of Bacteroidaceae bacterium. GTDB lineage: Bacteria > Bacteroidota > Bacteroidia > Bacteroidales > Bacteroidaceae > Bacteroides. The sequence continues at coordinate 274,290 of CAXXJL010000001.1, read as the reverse complement.
ATACCCACTAATCCTGGCATTATCAGAGAAGCAATCCCCATAGTAGCAAAAATTGCTCCAATTTGTCCACCTTCAAAGTGCAAACTGCCACCCATATATCCTCCCAAAGAAATTAACCAGGCTCCCCACACAAAGAATTGCAGGAAGTTCATAATAACCAAACGGTGTTTAACGCTCATCTTAAAACTCTTATTATATTTATATTTTTTTGTATCTTATTTCATACTCTTGGCAAATATAAATATATTTTTGAGAAAAATGACCACAATCTTGAATCTTAAAATAACTTTTTTTAAAGATGATAAAAATGCAGCTTCTTATGAATAATTTGATAGAAAAAATTCTAAATTATAACCCTTTAATCATTGTCAGCAACATTTTGAATTGTTCGGTCGCAAATAAAGCATGAGTCACATTGGCCGGCATTATAATTGTCTCACCCTGGTTCATATTAAAAGGCTTACCTCCAACTGTTATAATCGCCTCTCCATCAAGTATCTGAACCATTGCATCAAAAGGTGCAGTGTGCTCACTAAGCCCCTGTCCTTTATCAAAAGAAAACAAGGTTACATTCCCAGCCTCATTCTTAAGTACTTGTTTACTAATTACTCCACCTGCAGAATAGTTTATCAATTTCTCAAAATCAAGGATTGTTCCTTTTTTAAATAAGTCTTCCATATCTTTCTATTTTTATATACGACAAAGGAAAAGAAAATATAATGAATAAACTGTCTCATTTGTTACATCTGAGAAAAAACATCGGCAAATAAAAGTCATCTATTCTAAAAAAAACACCCATAAGCATAAATTATCTAAATTTTTGTTTTGTTATATAAATCTTTTATTATATATTTGTTGAGTTATCACTATAAATACTTTGTAAAAACACAATAGAAAAAAATCAAATATTCTGGATAACTTATGAATTAAAGCGAATAAAGTTCCTTTCAATAAAGATATAACTTATTTTTGAAAACACATCTCATATATTAATATTCTAAAACAAATACGCATTATTTCTCAAATCCTTATTTACTGATTAATTTAAAAACACAAACATAAAGAAATGATACTAATAGCTGAAAGTGGATCCACAAAAACTGAGTGGGCAATTGTTGATAGAGATTATGTAGTTGGACATGAGTTTACCGAAGGGATAAATCCATTTTTCCAGTCAAGACGTGAAATCAGCCATTGCGTTCGTTTAGGATTGCCGGATGTATTCTTTAAAAAACGCTATGATCAGGTTTACTTTTATGGCGCAGGTTGCACAACCGACGACCGAAAAGAAATAATCAGAGCCTCTTTGGTTGCACAATTCAAATCTCCAATCGACGTAGAAAGCGATTTAGTAGCTGCTGCCCGCGGATTATTAAAGAACAAAGCTGGAATTGCTTGTATTCTAGGAACAGGCTCCAACTCTTGCTTTTATGACGGTGAGAAAATAACACAGAATGTGCGTTCATTAGGGTATATTCTTGGAGATGAAGGTAGTGGCGCCGTTATGGGAAGAATATTTTTGGCCGATTGCCTTAAAAAGCTGGCACCGAATGAAATTATCGAAAGTTTCTACGATAAGTTTCGTATTACGGCAGACAATGCACTAGAATCTGTATATAGCCATCCTTTCCCAAACCGTTTTTTATCTACTATTTCTTTTTTCCTGAACGAACATTTAGATAATGAATATGTATACAATCTAATATATTCCAACCTGCGTAGCTTCTTCATCCGAAATATATTTCAGTATGATTACCAGAATTATCCTATATGCTTTGTAGGCTCTGTGGCTTATATCTATGCTAAAATATTGACCGAAGTAGCAAAAGAATTTGGCATAGAAATAGCCAGTATAGTAGAATCACCCATGAGTGGTTTAGTTGAATATCACTCCAAAACCTATAAGCTCTAAGTTATTTAATGTTAAAATGCAAACCTCAACACAAAAAAATAATCAATAATTGTTTCTCTTTTCAAAATAAATCTAATATATTTGTGAAATAATCATAAAGAGATAATCTCAACATCTTTTTTGTTGAGAGATTCCCTACCTCCTATTTTGATTTTAATAATGTTCATTTATTGGAACAATAATTAAATAGGGCAATAACTTTAGTAAAGATTTGTATTTTATTGATATATAACAGATGGTATGAGAAGCAATTCTCAAATGCAAATAGCTTAAACTTAAATTGTATTTACAATGTATTTGTTTAAACAAACACATTCATGACTGAAAATAATTAAGAAATGATATCCTTAACTTAAATTTGAATCTTTACTAAAGAAAAACGCCTATGGCCAACTAACCATCACAAACACAGTCACATCTGTATTCTTCATTACTTCTTTATTGCAATTCAACCTATTATCTAACTAATTATTAATCTCTAATGAATATGAATCAACAAATTCGAGGGACCTTCTCAAAAAGATTTCTTTCAGCATTTGCTGTCACTTTGCTGTTTTCCGCAGGAGGAAGTATAAGTGCAGTAGCTAATGTTCCTGTTGTAAATGATGTTTATAACGTCAGTGAACAATTGCAAGCTATTACCATAAAAGGTAAAGTAACAGACACAAAAGGAGAAGCCATTATTGGAGCTAGCATCCTGGAAAAAGGGACTTCCAATGGCATTATTACTGATCTAAATGGTGGATTTACTTTAACTGTAAAGGCTAAAGCATCCTTGGTTATTTCCTGCATAGGTTATAAAACAAGTACAGTTGCAGTAGGTTCTTCACCCACACTTGCTATTGAATTAGCTGAAGATACAAAAACGCTGAATGAAGTCGTTGTTACAGCTTTGGGTATTAAAAAAGAGAAAAAAGCTTTGGGTTATTCAGTTCAGGATATTAAGAGTGATGAACTTTTAAAGAATAAAAGTTCAAATGTTATCAATTCATTAAATGGTAAAATTGCAGGAGTGAATATTACTCAGAGCGGAGGTTCTGCGGGTGCAGGTGCAAGCATTGTACTTCGTGGAGGTACATCTCTTGAACGTGATAATCAACCATTATTTGTAATAGATGGAGTAATTTACGATAACGGCACCAATATTGGAGGAAACAGCGGTTTTGACGGAGCTATGCGCACCAGCTCCTCTTATAGTAATCGTGTGATGGATATTAATCCTGAAGATGTTGAAAATGTGTCAGTCCTTAAAGGTCCTACTGCCGCAGCATTGTACGGATCCCGCGCTGCAGCCGGTGCAATTGTTATCACAACGAAGAAAGGACAAGAAGGTAGTACAAGCGTTAACCTTAGTTCTAAACTGAGTGTAAACTGGGTGAATAGATTACCCGAACAGCAAAATAAATACAAAAGAGGGACATATAACAAAGCCGGTCTTTTTGATAATTATACTACTCAGTCCTGGGGAGATACTTTCCAGTCTGGAGATACTATGTATGATAATATCTCTGATTTTTTTGATAATTCAGTAATTTTCGACAATAGTGCCAGTGTTTCTGGTGGAACAAAGAATGGAACGTTCTTCCTTTCCGGATCTAATTTTAATCAAGGAGGTATTGTTCCTCAAACTGGCTTTAAGAAAAATGCATTCCGCTTTAATGGCGAGCAAAAATACGGTAATCTTACAGCAGGAGTTAGTGTAGCATATACATCATCTAATACAGATAAGACGCTTACTAGTGGTGGTCTATACGGTTCTGGTGGAACAGGTGCAATGCTTTCTGTTTATGGATATTCCCGCAGTGACGATATGAAACATTATTTAAATGATGATGGCACAAGATACCGTATGTTTGAAGGCCTTCAAGAGATAGAAGATGATGTTGACAATCCATATTGGATTATCAACAAAGATAAAATGACTGATAAAACGAACCGCTTTACAGGCTCTTTTAATCTAAATTACAAAGTAACAAGTTGGATGGATGTGATGTACAAATTAGGCACTGATCGTTATACAACAAAATCAAAGACTCTTATTTATCCAGGTTCAGGAGTAAAAACAGACTACCAAAACGGTATGATGTCTGAGTCTGATCAAACCTATAACTATATTTCATCAAACTTTATGGCCAATTTTCATAAAACCATTTCAGACTTTGATTTGGGTTTACTTTTGGGACAAAGTACAGAAGAAACAAATGCTGAGGTTCTCAGACATTTGGGTTATAATTTTGTAGTTCCTAACTTCTTTAGTTTTGGAAATATCCCTGATGAAAAAAAGAAATTTCAACAAGAAAAAAGCAATAAACGATTAATAGGTGTATACGGAGAATTCCGTGCTTCTTACAAAAACTTTGTATATCTTAGTTTTACGGGACGCAATGATTGGACATCCACTCTACCTGTAGAAAACAGATCATATTTCTATCCATCTGTTAGTGGTAGTGTTGTTTTTACAGAATTACTTCCAAAAAGTGATATCTTAACTTTTGGTAAAGTTCGTGCATCATGGGCAGAAGTAGGTAAAGATACCGATCCTTATGCAACAAATACTTATTTATGGTCTCCACGTAATTATCTTGGTGGTGTAGGACTGACCAATTCCTGGACTAGAGGTAATCCATATTTAGTTCCCGAAAAAACAAAATCGACCGAACTTGGACTTGAAATTCGTTTATTTAACGGACGACTAGGATTTGATTATACTTACTATACCAATAATAGTTATAATCAGATTATGACTCCGCGGTTAAGCCAGACTACAGGATATATCTTATTAAAAACAAATGGAGGTGATATTATCAATAAAGGAATGGAACTTTCAATAACAGGAATTCCTGTTCAAACAAAAGACTTTAAATGGGAATCTACCTTAAATTTATCTGGAAACAGAGGGACAGTTCAGAATTTATTGCCTGGAGTAAATATATTATACGTCACAGATGTACAAGTTGGAAAAGCAAAAGCAGCATCATTCAATGATGGTAACTTTATGGCTATCTCAGGAGCTAAATGGGCAAGAGATGATAATGGAAATGTAATACTTGATTGGGGTACAGGAATGCCTACTTCAGATAATCTGGAAACTTATAATATAGCTAATCGTGAACCAAAACTATTGGGTGGTTTTAATAATAGTATACAATACAAAGGCTGGAATTTGTCATTCCTACTTGATTTCCGCATCGGAGGTGACATTTACAATGGTACAGAATATTATATGACCAATGCTGGTATGAGCAAGAAGAGCTTAGACCGTAATTCAATAACCATATCCGGCGTATCCAAGAATCCTGCTACAGGAGAGTTTGAAAAGAAAGACTTTACTATTAATGCTGATAAATACTATAAAGGAACTAATGAAGTAGCTAGTTCATCAGAAGGAGAGAGTGGCAAATATTTAATTCAACAGTATTGGCAGACATATTATCCAAAAGAGTCAGCTAACTATGTTACAAAAACCAATTGGCTGCGATTACGTTCTGTTTCTCTGTCTTACAATGTTCCTTCTACTTTATTAAAGAAAACGAAGGTAATAAAGGGGCTTACCGCAACAGTTACAGGGACAAACCTCTTTTTGTGGACAAACTATAAAGGAATGGATCCTGAAACAAGTGCCGCAGGTTCTGGTGTTGTGGGCTCTAGTTCTGTGGGGATTGACTATTGTAGTGTACCATCAACAGCTGGAATGTCATTTGGTCTTAATTTAACGTTCTAACAAAAACTGTTTTTTCTAATTAAAAAATAATGATTATGAAAAGAATTAAATATATAGGAATATTTTTGTTTGGGCTGTTAGCTCTAAGCTCATGTAATGATTATCTTGATATCAATGTAGACCCAAATACAGCAAGTAACTCTGTTGCTTCTGTAGACTCCCGGTTGGCAGGTATGCAGCATTATTTCGAATATGGTTATGAAACGGCCGGACTTCGTTCTTCCCTAATAGCAGGAACATTAACCAGAACCTATAGCTCAGGAAATGCTCACAACCAACTTTGTGCATGGGATCCAATCCTTAGCTCTGCAGTAACTCCTTACCAGATGTGGTTTGTAGGTTGTGGCTCTAATATTGAAGACCTTATTGCTAAAGCACAAGCAGAAGAAGCATGGAACTATATCGGTGCAGCAAAACTGATACACGCTATGGGCTTTATAAACATGGTAGATTGGTATGGAGAAATGCCTTATAAAGAAGCTTTTGGAACTTCATTAAGCCCTAAATATGATAGTGGGGAAACTATTTATAAAGGATGTTTGGCAGAATTGGATGAAGCCATAAAATATTTTGAAATGGTTCAACCTGCTTCAGCTACTAAGTTATCTTCAGGTGATGGTTGGAATGGTGGAAATGTTCAGAAATGGATAAAACTAGCCTATGGAATGAAAGCAAGATGGTTGAACAATCTTTCTAAAAAATCAAAAATGTATGATCCGGCAGCTATTTTAGCCGCTTTGGATAAGGCTGCTCAATCAAATAGTGAAAGTGCTATTATTACTCATTATAATCTTGCTGCTGATACGGATAAAGATATACTAATTAGTGACCCTCTTAAAACATCTATATTATATGATGGCATTGGCATGAATACCTATTTTTTGCCAACAAAATGGTATATTGATTTATTGACAAATACGTTTACGGGCGGTAGCGGGGTAGAAGATCCTCGTACTGATAAGTTAATTCCTTCTGCACAGTTTAATATAAATGGTCAAATAAAACTAGTTCGCTCTAAAGGAGTAGATATGATCAATAGTGATATCAGACTGAATAAAGGACCAATTTTAGGAACATATAACGCGACATCACACAAATGGACCGTTAATACAACAGACCTTGCCCGAAAGGGAGACTCTGTCTATGTGAATCTAAGATCACAAGGAGCTATGTATTATGTATTGGTTAATGACGATGATACTTATAAAGCGACTGATGGAAGAATTCAGTCTACCGGTACATATTACACACGTCCGGATGCTCCAGGACATTTAATGACCTATCCTGAATTATGCTTTATAAAAGCTGAAGTTCTATTTCGAAAAGGAGAGAAAGGTGCAGCTTTAACAGCTTACAAAACTGGAATCCGTACTCACATGGAATTGATGAATTTAAAGTTAAGCCAATATCCTTCAACAGATAACTTAAACAGAAGTGCTATTCCAACAACTCAAATTGATGCTTTTTTAGCAAGCGCAGCTGTTGCTCAATCAACAGATCAGTTGACCATGGCTAAGATAATGCAACAAAAATATATTGCTTGTTCTTACTCTCTGCAGAACTGGAATGACATGCGTCGATTTAACTATAGCGCAGGAAATATAGGTAGCTATGGCGTGGTTTATCCTGATTTTGACAGACCAAAAGAGTTTAGCCAAACTGCTGCAACAAAAATGATAGGCACTAATAAAAGCGATGAGAGATATTGGTTCCGACGTATAGCTCAATGCTCATACGAAAGAAGTTACAACTCAAACAATTTAAATGCATCTAATCCTGAGGCTCTTCTCGATAAGATCTGGTCTTATCCAGTTTGGTGGGATACAGCTGATTAATAATTTTGCGTAAGCTAAGCAACAGTTCTTAATAACAAATAAGGGGGTCTCCAGAAAAGGTTACCCCCTTATTTGTTATTAATCTGTACGCTTTAAATTCAGGAAGTGTAAGCTACATAAATTATACGTCTAAAAGGAAGTCATTATTAATAAGAATCTATTAGATTATTTAAAATATTAAACATCAAACTAATTACTTAATAGTTCATTCATTAGCCACATGTTTCCAGAGTATAATTCAATAAACAAACGCAATCTTCGAATTATAACTATATTTAAACTATATAATCGCAGCCATCCAATAAAAAGGATTACATTTGTGAATATTGAATTTTAAATAAAATTGAGATGAAAGGTAAAGACAAAATGCGTGAGGTCAAGAAAGAGAAAAAAGCTACGACTACTATCAAAGAGAAATCTGAATATCAAAAAGAGAAATCAAGAAGTAGCTCTGTAACAGTTCCTGAGAATAAGAAAAATAAATAGTTCTTTTCTTTCTCTAAAACAATGATTACAACTAAATATTGGTCACTGTCTTTTAATAATGAGTGCCTATGAAGATAAGGTATCTCATTTTTTTGTGTTCAAATAAGCACTTACAACTATAACTAATTTGAACAGGCTAGAAAAGCAAAAACAATCTATCATCTATCACCAATCCGGTTCAGTTCCTTCATAATAAGCATCTTGTCTAATGATAGATGCAATTTATCTCTCACTCATCTATCATATTTTAGCGACATCTATCACCTTTCTGGCTATTTCACGGCATAGTATCCTACCCTATTCCGGAAGAGGACAATAAAACCAAATTAGTTGAAGAGAATGCGAAAGCGGGTTAAGCCATCCTCATAAGTGCGTAATGAGAATGTACAACCATGTTTTTGAAGAACCTCCCGAATAAAAATAAGTCCTATACCCTGCCCTGCTGGTTTAGTAGAAAAAAATGGGCTAAATAGTTTGGCCGCCGCCTCTTTGCTAATACCTTTTCCTGTATCTGCTATTTCCAGACAAGCGGGATTTTCCGTGGTAGAAATATAGATATTCCCATCGATCTCAATGCTTTCAGCCGCATTCTTTATAATGTTCACTATCACTTGTTCAAACAATGAAGGATCAATCATGACCTCATCCAGTTCTTCACAAAGATCAAGATTTATAGAGATATTACGATTCTGGCAGATTGTCTCCATAAAACGCTTACAGGAAACAACCAATTCATTCAGATTAAACTTATACACCTGAGGTTCGGGAATCTTAACCACGTCTGCAAAGTTCGTGATAAAATGGCTCATACTAAAGCATCTGTCAATGCAAACACGCATCACATCGCGAATATCTTCCGTATTTTTCACAGCTGCTAAAGTTAATTCTACCGTATCAAGTGTGGACGTAATGCCGGCCGTAGTGTTATTCACTTCGTGAGCAATCATGCGAATCACTTTCTCATACGCTTTTTTCTCAGCTTTCATCACCTCATCGGTCAAACTCTCTACCAATACAAATGGATGTTGAAAGCCCTGGTCAATAAAAGAAGAGTAAGTGCATCTATAAATATTCGCATCGTTTAGCTGTACGGTTTGAGTATCATGAAGGGTTAAAGCTGCAAGTTCTTCAGCCAATGGAGAATCTATATCCTGAAGCTTTTTACCGGTAGCTTCCTTTAGAGAATTGATACCAAGAACTTTTACCGCTGCCGGATTCAGAGAGGTGATCTTTTCGTCAAAATTGAGAATTATCACTCCCATCGGCGAGGCATTGATCAGTAAATCAAGGAAATTATTCTGTTCATAAAGGCGAAGTCGTTCATTTTTTAACTGCTCCATCATTCGGTTAAAAACGTTAACTACACGATCTGCTTCATATTGCCCCACCGGACTTAGGCGCGAGCTAAAGTCTTGCTCTCTAAGTAGCTCCATTCCGTTACCAATGGTATGAAGAGGTTTCACCACTTTTTGATAAAAGAAAATCAGGAATAAAAAAGTAACCGCGATAAGCCCTTCGAGCAGATAGAACATCCACGAACTTTTTTGCATAACAATATACGTGAGCATAGAAAGAATTGCCAAAAGCAATGATGTAAATATCCAGAAGAGGCTTTTCAATTTCATATTCAGACTAATAATTTATTCCGTATTTTTCCAGTCTGCGGTAAAGAGCCGCCCTACTAATGCCAAGTGATAAAGCCACCTGTGAAAGGTTACTATTATGTATTTCAATAGTCTGAAGAATGGTTTGCCGTTCTATCTCATCAAGTGTCATTCCGGGCTTTATTGTAGATTGAAGTTCATCTCTTCGCTGATACTGGTTCTCAAAGTCGGATGCTTCGAGAATCTCTTTTCCACTGACCAAAATAGTGCGTTCTACCAAATTTTTAAGTTCACGAATGTTGCCCGGATAAGGCAATGATTGCAAAAAAGTAATCGCATCCGGTGAGAATTTCACTAAAGGAAACGCATTCTGCTTTGATTGCTGGTCGGCAAAATGACGGGCCAGCAAGGGGATATCGTCTTTTCGTTCCCGAAGAGAAGGCAGATGAATGGTAATCAGATTAATACGATAGAAAAGATCTTCACGAAAAGTTCGTTCAGTTACCATAGAGCGCAAGTCACAATTGGTGGCACTTACCACACGGACATCCGCTTTACGCGGACGACTGTCGCCTAATACTTCAAATGTTTGGTCTTGTAGCACACGGAGTAACTTCACCTGACAAGAAAGATCCAGATCGCCTATTTCATCTAAGAAGATTGTTCCTTTATTTGCCATGTCAAAACGCCCGGTTCTGTCAGATGAAGCATCGGTAAATGCCCCTTTCTTGTGACCAAACATTTCACTTTCAAACAGACTTTGTGAGATACCTCCCAGGTTTACCTTGACAAACGATTCTTTCATCCGCCCACTATTCACGTGTATAGCCTCAGCTATGAGTTCTTTTCCTGTACCACTTTCACCCGTAATAAGTACGGATGCATTGGTTCGGGCAATGCGCCCCACCGTGTTTAGTACTTCCATCAGTGCACGCGACTTTCCTACTATCTTATCAAAGTGGAATTTCCCGTCCATCTCGGTACGGTTCATCACCTGAGATGCATCCTTTTTCTGGGCTGTAAGATCAAGCGCTGTGCGAATGGACTTCAGCAGCAATTCATTGTTCCACGGCTTAGTGATAAAATCGAATGCTCCTAGCTGCATTCCCTGTACAGCCAAAGCGATAGAGCCCCAGGCTGTCATTAGAATAACGGGGACATCAGGACAAAAGATTTTAACCTGTTTCAATAATATAAGTCCCTCCTCACCCGATGTGGTAAGTGAAAAATTCATATCCATCAGAATTAACTGAGGAACAACCGAGCGTACCACTTCAAGAGCAGCTTTCGGATTGGAAACAGCCTCAGCTTCATATTCCACCCGTTTAAGCAGAAAAGTCAAAGAAGAACGTACCGCTTGGTCATCGTCAATTATTAGTATCATTATATTTTTGGTTTATGCAAATATAGTTATTAATTTTTCACAATCTCATCAAATTCTGTGTCAAGTGTAGTATTCCTTTGAAAATCATATAGTGTGAGGCTTCGAATCTGATAATAATAGTACCAATACTTATAAAGTTCAGTAATATGTTTTTGCTTTGCATCATCTTTACTTATCTGTGCATCGTTTAAATCAAGCGTATTTATTTTCCCAATCAGGAAAGTTTCTATAGATGTTTTATAACGTTGCTGAGCAATATCATCTGCCTCTGTGGCTATATTTAACTGCATTGATTGGTTATTAAACTGCTCAACCAACAGAAAGATATCCTGATTAAAATCCATTTGTTCCTGTTTAATTTTAGAAACCACAACGGCTCTGTTACTCTCTGCAACTTTTACTTTGCCGCGACGCTTACCCCAATCCAGAATTGGAACCTTTACGCCAACCTGCACAACCTGATTATCCATTAGGTTTTGATAGGTAGAACTAAAATTCTTGTTCAGTCCCGTATAACCCACTGAAGCAAAAAGGTCTATGTTACGCAAAGCACCTTTGGCAGTAGCCACTTCATAATCAGCTTCCAACTGGCGACGACGAATATTTTGCGCAAAAGAATTATTATCATGCGCCTTAATCAGCACCATTTGATAGTCTGCATGCGTCATAGGAACCGTAGCAGGCACTACCGGCTCAATGTTTTCCTGTTCACTTAACCCCAGAAACGAACGAAGCTGGAACATCTTTGCATTCAGATTACTTTCCATTTCCGTAACACTTCCCTTTGCCTTAAGTGCCGCAAGCTTTAATTGCAACACTTCATTCTCAGAGATTTGCCCCATCTTCCTTTTAGCTTTGGCAACCTCATAAAGTCTGTCGGCATTTGCTAAGTTTTGACGAGCGATATATATATTTTCTTTTGCCAGTAATAGCTCAAAGAAATCAGTAATGGCCTTCATTGTTACCTTTTCCGTACTCTCTATATAAGCAGCTTTAGCCTCAGCATAGCGCACCGGTTCAATTTTCCGTTTCCACTTCAGGTTATTCACATTGAAAATAGGCTGAGTAAGCGTTAACCCCACCGGCACACTCATGTACTGATGCGAGCCTCCCGTGCTGAGTTGCTTTAAATAATCGAGCGATGAAATAAGAGATAGCTTGCCTCCCGTAAGCCATATATTCTGATCTACAGAGAGCTGTCCCGAAAGCCCTAAATAATTATTAGGCACGAAAGTATACGATCCGTCATTTTGCTGATAAGAGCTGTAACTTTTGTTATAAGCCGGCAGTGTACCAGTAAAGTTTACTTCGGGAAGCATGTCTGCACGATGAGTACGATATTCCCAATAAGCAGTTTTCAACTCATTGAGTGCCACGGCAGCATCCACGCTCTGCATGCGCGCCAATGTAATGGTTTCCTCAAGTGAGAGCTGTCTTTGTGCACAAGCGCCACACGAAAATGCAGAAAGAATGATCGTTAAAACAATAATCAATATCATATGCTTTATTTTTTATCCTTAAACATTGTTTTAGTCTTGTACAAAAGATTGCATTCTTTTGTACAGAAGAATTAATTGTTTTGTACAAAAGAATACAATCTTCTGTACAGGAGAATTTAAATTACTCCTTTTGTTTTTTAAATATATATCCAACCATTTATTGTTCATGCAGAACCTCTGCCGGTTGTATGCTCATTGCCTGACGAGCCGGATATCCGATTCCCAGAATAATCATACCGATCATTAACAGATAGGTCGCAACAATTCCGATAAGGAAACGCAAGAACGTAAAATCCATCCGTTTAACATCCACCAGTTCTGCATGGCCAATATTGAACCCCACTACCGCTGCCGGAATAATGGCAAGCGTAAGCAGAATCAATCCTTCGGCAATCAAAAGCCCCCGCAAACTGGAACGTGTGGAACCTAGTGTTAGTCGCAGTCCCATCTCACCTTTCCGGTATGCTGTGCGAAACCAAAAGGTTCCGATAATGCCAAGGAAAATGTTTACCAATAAAAAGGCTACAATGGCAAGGTGGGTCTTTAAAGTATTGAAGTCTCCAGTCATTCTGAAAAAAACATTGCGTATGCTTTGTAATGACTGTATATCCAGCATGAAGAAGTTTCCCACTCTCAATTGATGTGCCATATCTTTCCGAAAACAAGAGATAAAATCATAGTCGGCATCAGGAGAAACACGAATGCAAAGCTCTAATATTTTAAAAAATCCAGGATCATTCTGTTCCACTATATCAGATTCTTTTTGCAGTATAAAGACACTGGAATTTTCTTTTTCAAACTCCGTATAGCGAATGTTAGTACTAACTCCTGTCACTTTTTCGCCTATTGAATCTACCTCTGGCTTAGTCAGCGTAATTCCAATAGCAGAACACCCCTCACCCATCAGTTTTAGTTCAGCATCTTTTGTTATAACAATTGATTTATCTTGTTTAAGGCCAGTAATCAGCGGTTCTGTATTGCCATCGGGATTAGTCACACGAAAAACGCGAAAGAAATCAGGGGTAACGTTACGGATTTGCAAGCTTACCAAAGTAGTATCATGGGCATAATTATTAGATATATTTCCTAAAGCATAAGGGTGGCTATAAGTTGACAAGCTAACCGCCTCTACTCCATGATAATTACGAATGCGATTTATTATCTTCAGATAATCCTCGCCAAGGGTTGTTTTATTATCCACCGGCATATATTCAGCACTTTCTGAAGATAGTTGCTCAATACTTACTTTATAAGTATGCTCAATATTAAAGCCAGTAGGAGTAAAATAATTACTTGCAGCAACATAAAGATAGTCTACAACAAACCAAAGAAATACAGAAACCAAAAATAACTCCGTCCATAGCCAGATGTTACTGGTTCGTTGTGTCCAAATCTGTTTTAATATATGTTTGATCATCTACTTATCATTTAAAGCGTTAATAATATTGGTTCGTGAAGCCTTCCAGGCAGGAATTCCTGCACTCAGTAAATTGAGGAGCAAGCAGAATATAAGTGCGTAAAGAAACACCAGCGGTTGAAACAACATTTCCATAGTGAATGAAGTTGTTCCGATTAGAAATCCATCCCATGGGTTGTTTAACAGCCATCCTCTCATAAAAAGTATTGAAATATACGAGAACACGAGTCCTATTATACCTCCTAAAATAGTAAGCACAAAGTTTTCATATAATATTTGCCCTAAAAGTTCTTTGCGATTAGCTCCAAAAGCTTTGCGCACACCAATCTCGGCCATGCGTTTTCTCATCCTTGAAAGTGTCATTCCCGATAAGTTGATGGCTGGAATAAGTAACAAAGCCACAAGAACAAGAGAGTACCTTACCACAGTTTCCTTCACCTTTGAATCTTCATTTGCCGATACACGGGTCATTTGTACAAACTGAGTATCAGGTTGTCCATTTAAATCTAATATCTGTTCCTTCTGTCCTGCATTTAAGATGAGTACATTTCGGTTTAGTTCACTCCTTATCGCATTAAAATCCGAGCTACTTTTAGCTAAAATAAAACATCTGTAACCGTCAAGCAAACCGTCACTCCAATCCTTCGAAGCTGGTGCTTTTATAACAGTATAAGGCACCCATGCCTGCGCATATGCATATTCTGCTAAAGTAGAAACATCTTTCACCACACCGCAAATAGTATAATCCGCATAACTTAAACGAATAGGTTTACCTATAACCTCTATGTTACCATATAGATGACGTGCCATACTTTCAGTAATAACAGCTTTCTTTATTCCGCTCTCAAATTCTTCCTTTAGATAAGGTTTGCCCTTCAGAAAAGAAAACTCAAATACTTTCCAAAATGCATCATCAGTGAAACTTACATCACATTTTAAATCATTAGTTCCTCCGGGTATATTTGCTAGCTTTTGCTGAAAAGGAAGAACACTTGTTACCGCTTCAGCACTCTTCAATGGGTAAAAGCATTCCTTAATTACTCTCAAAGAAAGCATAGAATTAAAGCGCCAATCCGGATGTTCCTTATTAACAGCTCCCGCCCACTTAACTACCAGCATCCTGTCGCGGTGAGTTTCCGGTTCATAATTAGCAGTCTTTACCTGATAGATAATCACAATAACCATTATCATACAGATAGCCAATGCTGTTCCCACTATGGAAATAATGCTGAGAAATTTGTTTTCTTTCAGCAAATTCAATGTCTGGTTTAAATATTGTTTATACATTATAGAATCTATTATTCTTTAAATTTATTCATTTCTCAAAGCTTCAACAAGCAATACCTTTGAAACAATCTTTGATGGATACCAAATACTCTATAACCTTTGATATTTTTCTATCTACTTCTCTATTGTATTTGTCGTCCGTCAAAAAACCTAATAGTGCGTGCAGTTTGCTTTGCCTGACGTTCATCATGTGTTACCATCACAATGGTACGCCCATCTTCCTGATTCAGTTTATGCAAAATATCCATAACCTCTGTTCCCATCTTTGAATCCAGGTTACCAGTAGGCTCATCGGCAAGAATTATATCGGGGTTACCAATAATGGCACGGGCAATAGCCACACGCTGGCACTGACCACCTGAAAGTTGAGTAGGGAAATGACGCATACGATGACTTAATCCTACTTTTTCCAATACCTCTTGTGCTCTCTTTCTTCTTTCGGAAGAAGATACTTTGCGATAAAGCAAAGGAAGTTCTACATTGTCAATGACGTTAAGTGAGTTAATCAAATGAAAACTCTGGAACACAAAGCCTAATCTCTGATTACGAAACTGAGCCAGTTCTTTGTCTTTCATCTGAATGGTTTCTATCCCATTGATTTCTATCTTGCCTGAAGTTGGCGCATCAAGTAATCCCATAATATTCAGCAAGGTGGACTTTCCACAACCAGATGGACCCATTATACTTAAAAACTCTCCTTTTTGCACCTCTAAGTTCACATTTTCTAAAGCAACTGTTTCAATCTCGTCGGTACGGTAAATCTTGTTTAATTCTGTAAGCTTAATCATAATTGTAAGTATTTTAATTTTCTATTTTATATAAATCATTATTCATCCCGAAGAACATCTACAGGAGAAACTCTACATGCTTTTGAAACAGGTAGCCAGGTACCTATTATTACTGTAACCAATAACAGCAAATAAACAATAACACTTACTGCAATAAAATGCAGAAACATATTATTAACCAAAGGAGTACCGGCCTCATTATTTACACCCGACTGATAAAACCCATTGATATATACAAATTGAAGACTAATGATTATTCCGATTAAAAAGGCCAAAGTGGTAAGTAACCAACCTTCAATGAGGAAGAATCTATGCAACTCTTTCCGGGTGCTACCCAACACCATACGTAAACCAATCTCGCCACGACGAGCCCGGCATTTTAACCAGAAAGTGCCAATAATACCGAGCAACATGTTTACGAGAAGAAAAATAGCCAAGCCTGTCTTTATGCGAAGTGTATTGGTTATTCCATTGGAATATTCATAATCTGTCTTTATCTTACTAAATGGAGTTATTTGAACCAGGTAATAGTTTCCTATACACAACTCGCCAAACATTTGCTTTTTAAATGCTTCTAAAAAAGGTCTCTCGGCCATGCCTTCTTTCATTCGGAGAAAAATTTGCACCTCATTAGGCAACTGTCTATAATTTAAATCTTTTAACGGTAAAAGAATTACCGGATGAGGTTGTTCTGAACTCGTAGCTTTGACATAATCCAATACGCCAGCCACAGTATATACATTTGTAGAATCATCACCTGTTAGTTTCATTCCTAATGCAGACTTTTCCCCAAAAAGTTTTTTCTCAATATCCTTGGTAATGAATACATCGTTTGTTTTTGTTTCCACCTTTGCAAGAGTTTGCCATCTATGATCCTTTGTTGAGGTATAGCGAAACACTTGAAAATAATCTCCTATATTATAATAATACATGTTCTGAGCATTCACTGTATTAGATTTACAACAATAAGAACTTTGACTATTACCTTCCGACAATGGATAACAATAATCTGTCACAGTTAAAGCCTCAACTCCAGGATAATGTTTAATTCGATCTATAATTCTATTAAAGTTAATCATGGCATTCACTGAATCTGATTCTTCTGCTTTATAATGAGGTGATTTCTGGGGTAATTCACCCAAAGTAATTCTATAGATACCAGTATAATTAAATCCTTGTGGAATACTTTGGTTGCATCGAATCACAAATAAAGGATCAATAACCCACCAAATGGCAACACTCACAACAATTAATTCCAATAATATCCATACGTTTGAACGACGTTGCGTCCACAGTTGTTTCAATATTTGTTTGAGCATAACAGTTTAATTCTTTATATTCAGTGAATCAACAATATTTTTGTGTAATGAAATCCAGGCAGGAAATATGGCCGACAACAAATTAAGTATCAGGCAAACAACGAAAGTTATTATAAACACAGTAGGGTTTATAAGCATAGAAGGTGAGAATACTACATCTATTCCATCAGGTAATGGAGTAGCCCAAGCGTCAAACAGGCTTAATAACCAATTATGACCCAACAGAACCAATATGTATGAGAATAACAACCCTACTATCCCACCAAGACATGTAAGAAATAAGTTCTCACATAATATTTGATTCAATAATATATATCTAGGTGCACCAAAGGTCTTACGTACCCCCATCTCAGACAAACGTTTATCCATGCGCGAAGAAATCATACTGGCAAGATTAATAGCAGGTACCAATAATAACAGTAACAATAAAAGAGAATTGCTCTTTATTAATTCCTTCCAATCAGGAGCTACATTGCTCCAAAGACGAAAAACACTTTTCCAATACAACTCTGGCTGTCCGTTCAAATTTATCTTTACTTCTTTCTGGCTATTATTGAATTTATAAAACTTATCAAGCACTTCCTGTGATATTTTATCTGAATCAGAAGAAGAATGAGCTAATATATAAACCTGCATAGAGCCCAATAGTCCACAATTACCAAAACCATTTTCGTAATCATCTCTACAAGTATAAGGAATCCATACTTGAGCATAAGTGACAGGAGTAGCATAAGATACATCACGCACCACACCAGATACACGATATTCAGTAAAGTCCAATGATAATGCTTTACCTACAACATGAACTGATCCAAAGACTTTTTTTGCCAAAGATTCAGATATCACTAAAGTGTGAATGCCTGAAATAAACTCTGACTGAGAATAAGGCTTCCCATCAGTAAAAGAAAAATTAAATACTTTCCAAAAATTATTATCTGTATATTTCACTTGCGCAGGCAATAGCTCTTTATTATCTGGAAGTTGAATATAAGGGATTGAACCATAAGCATTAAAAATTGCTGTAACAGCTTCTGGAGATTTGAGTGAATAAAAATATTCTTTAACAGCTCTATAAGAGAAACTAGAATTTGAATTAGAATGTTTGCTCTTCTCTGTTAGGCTCTTTGCTACCAACATTCTATCGCGGTTTGTCTCAGGATAAACATCAGCAATTTTTATATAATAAATAATAGCCATAACCATCACCATAGAAATTGCAAGTCCGGTACCTATAATATAGATGCTACTAAACAACTTGTTTTGCTTTAGTAACTGCCAGGACTGCTTCAAATATTGTTTATACATGATCTTTCTTTATTTAATCTTAAGTTTAGATTTATTTTTGTAATTACTCATATCACTAACCACCATCTGATTGCCAGACTTTAATCCTGAAAGAACCTCCACGTATTCAAAGTTACTGTCGCCCAGGCGGACTTTTCTTTTCACTAATTCGTTGCCACTCTGAACAAAGAGTTCATATTCTCCTGCACCTGCATAATAAGAACCATTGGATATACGCATCACATTTTCCTTTACTGCATTCATAATGTAGACATCTGTTTTTAGCCCCGAACGTAAACGTGAATTGCAATCATTCTTTAATTGAACGGTGAAAGAAATCACTCCATTTTTGGAAAGAGGAGTCACACTGCTTACCATACCTTCAAATTTTTCATTACCAATCTTAACGATTGCTTTACTTCCAGTGCTAATCCTGTCACTATAGGTATCGGCAATCTCTCCTTCAACCTTGAAATGAGAAAGATCTGAAATAACAGCTACTTGTCCGCCTTGTAGAACTTGTGCTCCAACCTGATTGTTTATATAAGTAAGAATGGCTTTTCGAGGAGAACGTATCCGAGCATCATCAAGAGTGCGCTTTGTTTCAGCTAGTGATTTGCGAAAGATATTGAAATCCAATTGTTGAACTTTTAATTCTGCGGCTGCAATCTGGCATTCGTTATTATACTGTTGCTTCAGCTGTTCATATTCCAGTTTGGATACATTATAGCTAAGCTCAGCTTGCTTTACTTTATCAGTGGTTCCTGCACCGAGGCTATCCAGATAATGTTCATTACGAAGTTCTACCTTCATCCGGCTTAACTTCATGGCAGAGACTTTTATCTGCATATTCATATCGCTGAGTTTGGTTTTATTGTTCACCTTTAGCTGTTCCAGCTTATACTTTCGCATCTGTTCTTCGTCAAGAAGTTTCTTGTAATCAGTCTCGGCACTTTGGAGATCGAGCTTCAGAATTGGAGTTCCCACATCAACTGAATCGCCACCTTTTCTGTATACTTCCATAATACGGGAATTGATAGGGGAATTAATAATCTCTTCAAAAGCTGGAACAACCTTACCTGAAGCACTGACAGAAACCTCAATTGTACCCTTATCTACTATAGAAAACACTAACTCCTTTCTTTGTACACCAGCACGCATAAAAGAGACTAATCCTACAATTAGAATAATTGTAGTTAACCCAACCAGGGAAATCTTAATAATTTTCTTTCGGCGTTCTTTTAGTTGTACCTCTTTTGGTATTTCTCTGTCCATATCATTGTCTTTTTTTATTCTATAGACATAATAATCAAAGTGTATGCCAAAAGCCTAAATAGCTAAAGATGAGTATATATAACAAAAAACAGAGTGTCCGATAATGAACACTCTGTCCGCATATAAGTAAAAGCCTAATATCTTTCAGGTATGGTTTTTCTGTTATCTTACACTAAAAGAAATTGCTCACTTATAAAAATCTTATAAAACAGCAATCAAAGCATCATTATATTGTAATCTTATTGTAGCTGCCACATAATGTCAGAGCTCTTACTTTGCAGCTTAATTTTATTAATTATTAAATATGAAAAGGAATTTACTCACGTACGTATTCTTATCTGTTGTTGCATATAGTAGCATACAGGCCAAAACGTTAATCACCGTAGAAAACATAACGGGAAAGACGATATTAGGAATCAATGAAACAACAAATTACAAGGTTCCTACAACAGAAGGAGTCAAAGCGTATTTATGGAAAGCTCCAATAGGGTGTCGAATTATAGCCGGACAAGGAAGTGGAGAGATAAGCTTGGCTACATCTTTTATTTCTCAAAGCAGTGCACTGAAAGTTATTCGTTCATTTAATAATGAAACAAGCGATACCCTTTCACTGGATTTATCTATTTGTCGTCCCATCTCCATAATACAAGATCATTCTATCGCACTTGGTGAAACAGTTACTATAGGAGGAAAAGAATTGGGTGAAGCTGACATTTATTATGAGAATACCGGCAATGGTGACTGCCCGGAAATTACGGCACACAGGGTAACTGTAGTTCCCAACCAATATATGGAAATGACAAAACCTTATTTGCAAACTGCTACATCTAATTCCGTATGGATATGCTGGAAAACCAGTGCAGCAGGAAGTAGTGAGGTTATATATGGTGATAGTCCGGCAACATTGACACAAACTATTACAGGCAATGCAGCAAAGTTATCAGATTCTTATTACTGGCATTCCGTACAACTAACAAATCTAGCTCCCAGTACTTTATATTCCTACAAGATAAAAACAGGAAACAAAGAGAGCGATGTGTTCCGTTTTAAAACTGAACCGGAAAAAGGAAGTCTGAAACCATTACGCATCTTACTTATGGGAGATCATCAGATTAAGACTCGCAGTGGTTATGAATGGTTGATGCAAGCAGCTAAACGCAAGATTGAAGAAAAATATGGTAAAGTAGAAGAAAATATCAACATGATAATGAATGTAGGAGACCAAGTGGATTTGGGAACACTCGATCAATATGAATTTATTCACCTTAATAAATCGGCTCTTCTTTCTCCTTACCTTCCTATTATGACAGCTGTGGGAAATCACGAAACATATCAGGATCCGGGTATGGCTAATTATGCAGCACATTTTCACTATGAAGATCTAGAATATCAAGGCATCAAAAGTGGTACAGAAAACTACTATGCTTATCAGGTAGGAAGAGTCTTGTTTGTTGTACTAAGCACTGAGCACACAGGCTCCGAACAAAAAGATTGGGTACGTAAAGTTATAGATGCAGTTAAGGCTGATGATAACGTGGACTTTGTAATCAGTGTAAACCATCGACCTATTCAAGCAGAACAATATGTTGGAGACATTTCATCTTGGGTACGAAATGAAATTGTTCCTATACTATCAGAAACGCCCAAACATATTCTTAACTATGGAGGACATCATCACCTATATCATAGAGGACAAATGACTGATTATCCTCTTTACCATATTATCAACGGAGCAGCTTCATGGGATCAACTATGGGGAATGTCTTCGGAAAAAGACATGAATGATGTACAAAAAACTATTGACTACTGGGGGTATCAGATTCTAGAACTTGACTTCAATAAAAAAGAGATGAAAGCAGACTGTTATGCCATTGGTAACCGCGATATTGTAGTAGACAACATTTTAATTGATTCTTTCAGTCGACGTCTGAATCAATCTGCTCCCGATAAACCTTCTATCGAACAAACTGAAAGTGAAATTGCACTACCACATACTTTTAAAGGAAATAAATACACCACCACTACAACATATGCGATAAATACCGTACAATACCAAATAGCTCAATCACAAGATTTCTCTACACTAGTAGTTGACAGCGTTCATGACGTAGAAGATATCTTCAGTTCAACAGGTAAACCTTTGCATATTCCTTTTGACATAAATGAGGATAAAGACATCACTCAGATTAGTATCGGAAAAAATCAATTAAAAAATGGGGCTTATTACATTCGCACGCGTTATCGCGACAATAATCTGGAATGGTCCGACTGGTCAGATATACGCTCGTTTACAGTTACCGGAAGTATTGATGGAGATCCGGGAATATCTATCACTGGTAAGTCTTTTGATTTAAATCAGAATATTACTGTAGATTACCAATTTGTACCAGAAGGACAAAATGCCTGGATTGGCATCTTTCGAAGTGGAAGCAATCCGGGAGGATCAACATCTGACCGTTGGGCATACACTACCGGATCAACCGGAAAGTTTACCTTTACTCTTTCTGAACCGGATCAATATTACGCCGTACTTTTTAAAGATGGAGGATATACAGAGTTGTCTCCCCGCATGCCTTTCTTTGTAGGTAGTTTGCCGCAAATAAGCATTGATAAGAATGTGTATAATGAAGGCGAGCCAATAAAGATTACTTATACAAATGCCCCTTCATTAACGAACGATTGGATTGGGATATATCGTATGGGAGAAACTCCTGGAGAAAACGGTTCTTACTCTTCTTCATGGCTATATCTTAATTCGGGAATAACGACAGGAAGTATGTCCTTAAACACAGGTGAAGGTACAGCAAAAACATTATCCAAAGGATATTATTACATCAATTACTTTACCAAAGATGGCTACTTTGAACCTGTAGCACGTAAGTTTTTTTCCGTAGGCTCAGAGATTTCGTCTGTATCTGTTGATCAGGCAAACTTTGCACCGGGAGAAAATATAAAAATTAATTATGCAAACGGTCCGGGTACTCCAAAAGACTGGGTAGGACTCTTTAAAGAAGGTAAAGTTGTAGGCACTGACCAACTAGACGGTTTCTACTATACATATGGAGCAACTAAGGGATACATCTCAATTCCTGCAGGAGAATTACCTGCAGCAGATTATTTTGCTTCGCTCTACATCAATGATTCATACGATGCAGTATCAAACCGAATTCATATTACAATAGGAAAAGCTCCTTCTCTTACAGCAAAACAAGAGGGTAAAGAGATTATACTTACATTTGAGGATAATGTTGCATGGAGAGATTCCCTAGCTTCTGTTTTGGTGGACAATAAAGAACTGACTACTTCACAGTTTACAATGAAAGCGGGGCAACTAACAATTGCTGCTGATGAACTAAATACAGGAGAGCACACAATTCAGGTAATAGCTCACGGATGGCAGGATTCTGTTGTAAAAACAAGTACTAGCACCAGTCTTAATAATGTAACAAGCAAAAATATTGTATATCCAAATCCAGCAAAAGATAAATTATATATTGACAACTATACCGAAGGGCTATACTCTGCAACACTCTTAACAATAGCAGGTAGTGAGGTGTTGACTATAAAACTTCTTAGTGGTATAAATGAACTTGACGTACACACTTTACCTCGAGGAACTTATCTGCTAAAAATGAGTTCTGCAAGCAAAGTTAAATCTCAGATTATCCTGTTGAAATAATAATTAATAGTACAAGAAACGAGATAAGTAATAAAGAAAAAGCATGGAGAAATGGAATAATGATTCTTTTTCTTCATACTTTTTCTTTATTACCATTATAAGTAAATTCCTATAAGAACTGTTTTACATTTTAGATATTATTTCAACCAAATAAGATCACCTACCTGAGGAACATACTCACCCGATTTTACATTCAACTTATAAAGGTTTTTAAGCCGGATACCGTAGCGTTGGGAAATACTGTGCATGGAATCATTTTCACGAACCACATGGACAGTATACTTTTCAGAAGCACACTTTTTCTTTTGGTGCAGATAAACAATATCTCCTTCAGCCAAAGTGTAATCTTTATGAAGATCATTATATTTAATCAGCTTCCGGGCAAAAGTATCAAACTCTTCTGCTATACTTTCAAAGGTATCTCCGCGACGGGCAATAATATAAAGCAGATCATTGGCTATATACCTTTGATGAGATACAATAGTAATTTGTTCTTTCTTCTCATGAGTAGTCCTCTTTTTAGAAAGACCTTCTCTGTCATATTTATAAAGTTCGTAATCTTCAATAATAGTAATTAAACGATTGGCATAAGAAGGGTCAGTTGCGTAACCGGCTTGCTTTAATCCTTTTGCCCAACCTTTATAATCGGTAATATCAAGACGAAAAAGAAAAGCATAACGTGAACCGGAAGTAAGGAATTTCGAATGATCTTCATAAGAAGCGTCCGGATGATTATAAGAACGAAAACACTCATTGCGTGCATCGTCATCATGAAGTACGCTTGGTCCGTTCCAACGCATGCCACATTTAATGCCAAAGTGATTATTTGATTCCTTTGCCAGGGAACTCTGTCCGGCTCCTGATTCCAGTAATCCTTGAGAGAGGGTGATGCTAGCCGGAATTTTATACTCTTTCATTTGTTCCACAGCCAAATCACTGTACTGCTTTACATAAGCCACATATTTGGGATTTCTATATTGAGCCTGCGCCATGGCTGAGCAAACCAGCAACAATGCAGAAACAAAAATTAAACGGGATAATCTCATACTCTCTATATTTTAATCTGTTTCAGAACACAAAAGTCATAAAAATAATCGAATTTACCAATCTCTTTTATTAACTTTGTTATTCAAACCTATAAAACAACACAGTTATGAAAGATCTGACGATCAAATCCATTATAAAAGTATGCCAATACGAAGAATTATCAAATGAAGATAAAGAATTAATTGAGCAATCCATAGAAGCAACCAAGCGTAGCTATGCTCCTTATTCCAAGTTCTCTGTAGGAGCTGCGGCATTACTCGATAATGGTATTACAGTAACGGGAACTAATCAGGAAAATGCGGCTTATCCTTCCGGACTTTGTGCCGAACGCACCACCTTGTTTTATGCAAATTCTCAATATCCGGATTCTGCAGTAAAGACTCTTGCTATTGCTGCCCGCACAGAACGCGACTTTATTGAGACACCCATACCTCCCTGCGGTGCCTGTCGGCAGGTTATTCTGGAAACAGAGAAACGTTTTGGTAATTCCATTCGCATTTTGCTTTATGGAAAAAGCTGTATCTATCTGGTAGAAGGAATTGGTAGTTTACTTCCTCTCTCTTTTGATGCTTCGGCTATGGAATAAAGCTCCATTTATATTCTTAAATATTAAAATGAAGAAATAATATGAAAAAGATCTGGTTATTACTATTAATCTCATTATCACTATCCAGTTGTATTACTTCAAAAATAGAGAACCAAGGTTCATTCGTCCCACAAGATGAAACAAAAAGTATGTTTGTAATAAGCGACAAGGTAAAACCTGGAATGAACAAAGCAGAACTAATTTCTATTTTCGGAAAGCCTTACAAATCAAGCTTTTTCTACGATAAAGATAAGATATTACACGAAGACCTATACTACAAAGAGCAACTATATATAAAAGGATGGTATATGATAAATACAATATTTCATTTCGAAAACTCAAAACTGGTTTCTCAGGAACAAGGAAATGAAGAATCAACTTATAATAGTAGCTGTAGCTGCAAAAAATAACCACTAAAAGTTTCTATAACAAAAAAGCTGTCTCAATAATGAAACAGCTTTTTTATTATATGAGATATAATGTCTTTTTTAGATTCCCAGAGAAGTCATTACAGCTTTAATCTTTTCATCAGCTACAGCATTTGCACTATCATAATCTGCGCGTGATTTTATTTCACCCTTCACTTCAATATAGAACTTAATCTTCGGCTCTGTTCCCGATGGACGGATAGAAACTTTACTTCCATCTTCTGTAAAATACTGCAGAACATTAGAAGATTCAGGCATATCCAAAACAGTTTTCTCACCAGTTGCAGTATCAGTCTGCTGCAATGTTTGAAAGTCCTTATAAAGAACAATCTTAGAACCAGCCATCTCTTTAGGAGGATTATTACGGAAATCAGTCATCATTTGCTTTATTTCTTCCGCTCCGCTCTTTCCTTGTTTCACTACAGAAATACCTTTCTCTTTAGAGAATCCGTACTCCACATAGATATCCTGCAACAGTTCATACAATGTTTTACCATTGTCTTTAGCCCAGGCAGCAACCTCAGCAATGAGGCAGCAAGCAGAAACGGCATCTTTATCGCGACAGAAATCTTCAGCAAGGAATCCGTAACTTTCTTCTCCTCCACCAATGTATGTCTTCTTCCCTTCCAACAAACGAATTTCACGTGCAATCCATTTAAATCCGGTATAACAGTCGAGTAGTTCAATCTTATTGCGATCTGCAATAGTTTTCACCAGTTCAGTGGTCACGATAGTCTTCACAACGAATTCATCGCCTTTAATCTTATCAAGTGCTTTATACTGAGTGATGATATAATAAAGATACATCAGGCAAGTCTGGTTTCCGTTAATTAGTACCCATTCGCCTTTATCGTCCTTGCAGGAAATACCTACACGGTCGGCATCAGGGTCAGAAGCCATCACTAAGTCGGCATCTGTAGCTTTTGCTTTTGCAATTGCCATAGACAATGCTGCTGGTTCTTCAGGATTAGGCGATTTTACAGTAGGAAAATCACCGCTCACAATATTCTGCTCGGGCACAGGAATAATATTTGTGAAGCCCCACATTTTCAAAGAACGGGGAATAATGTGCACACCTGTTCCATGAATAGGAGTATATACAATCTTCAAATCATTATGGCGTGCAATAGCTTCCGGATCAATAGACACAGTTTTAACTTTATCCAGGAATAATTTGTCGATATCTTCTCCGATAATTTCAATCAAAGCAGGATTACCTTTAAATTTAATATCGGCTGCAGAAGCTACATTATTCACTTCATCAATAATTCCATTGTCATGAGGTGCAAGTACCTGAGCACCATCATCCCAATATGCCTTATATCCGTTATATTCTTTCGGGTTATGAGAAGCTGTCAGAATAATTCCACTTTGGCAACCAAGGTGACGAATGGTGAAAGACACCTCGGGAGTAGGACGAAGATCTTCAAATAAATAGACCTTTATTCCATTGGCTGAAAATATATTGGCAGAAATTTTAGCAAATTTGTGACTATTGTTACGACAATCGTAACCAATTACAACTGATATTTGCTTTAATTCCTTAAAAGACTTATTCAGATAGTTAGACAATCCTTGAGTTGCAGCTCCAACCGTATAAATGTTCATGCGATTGCTACCGACTCCCATTATACCACGCAGACCTCCGGTACCAAATTCAAGATCTTTATAGAATGATTCAATCAATTCTGTTTTATCATCATTGTTCAACATCCTTTTAACTTCTGCCTGTGTTTCTGCATCATAAGCCGGAGTGAGCCATTTGTGAGCTTTCCCGGTTACAAATTTAATTAATTCTTCATTGTCCATACAATTGTTTATTTAAATTGTTACAGTATTCATAATATTAATATCGACACAAAAATAAGAAATATATTTTACCTTTCCGACTTAATCAAATAACCTTTTTATCTAAAAACAGACTTATTTGGTCACTTTATAACGATCTCCAGTAACTTTAACCACCTCTTCCAGGAAATCTTTTGGATATCCGGGACGTATCACAGGAGCTGGCTGACCAATATCATTGCGTTCAAATGCGCCATTCTTCATACGTTTAACTACATTGT
This sequence comes from Bacteroidaceae bacterium, assembly GCA_963667395.2. Taxonomy (GTDB): domain Bacteria; phylum Bacteroidota; class Bacteroidia; order Bacteroidales; family Bacteroidaceae; genus Bacteroides. The sequence goes on along the minus strand of CAXXJL010000001.1, from coordinate 246,670 downwards.
CATTGTATTTCACCATAAGGAATTCTCCAAGGTGTTTCCATGTATTGAGGGTTGTCTGAGCCGTCATATTTGTATAATTAGTCAGGAAAGCTTTTGCCTTGGCAGGATCTGTTTCCAACATCTTTGCAGCAGTAGCTTCAATAGCTTCCTGAGACACATTAAATCCACTCTCCAATTCCTTTTGACTTGAACGCATGTCATCAATCATCAAACTATACCGAGGATAAATCATATTGGACACCCAGTTAAAGATCCAGAAAGAAGACTCCCATGAGAAAGTGATATAATCTCCTTTTCCTTGAGCATAACAGTCGGGCACTTTATCCGTACAGCAATAAACCGGAGTATAAACTGTCATATTAGCATCGTCCATACCAAACCATAGTACACCACCAATTGCATCGGGCTTATCTGCCCGCATTTGTGCCACAAATGTAAAGCCTGTTTGTTGGGTAGAAATAGGACGTTCATTGAAATATGTCTGATCGCCAACCTTGTATGTTAGCGGAGAAGGACGATACGGACTTTTGTATGGGCCGGCTCCGAGATCTTTTGTTAAATCAAGCGGAGTTCCTTCGTAATGATCACGCATCGCATTCTTCACATCCTGCACCGATATTTTTTTAGCTGGTTTGATATAAAGAGGCATCGGTTCACTGGTGGTTCCCTGAATGTAACTCAGGTATGCATCCATCTCAGGATTAAACATTCTGAAATAACTCCACACTCTGGCTTCACAGAAACGGCGCGCTTCGAAATCAAGCGGAGCATAAGCATCAGCAAAACTAAAGTCTTTATTCACACCATTAAAATATTTCTTTTCACGGGCAAATGAAACAACGTCGGAAGAGTACATGCAGTTTTCCTTATCAGCCATGTCGAACTGACGAATACGTGATTGATTAGCATGAGCAGAGATACAATCGTCGGGAATACGTACTGCAACCCATACAGCTCCACGAATGCCAGGACCTTTTCCAACCATTTCCATTACCCATATTTCATTAGGGTCGGCAATGGTAAATGACTCACCACTACTGTAGTAACCATATTCCTGCACCAGATTATCCATTGTCTGAATTGCTTCTCTGGCTGTGCGCGACCGTTGTAGTGCAATATAAATTAAACTTCCGTAATCAATAATACCTGTAGAATCTTCAAGTTCAGGCCTACCGCCAAAGGTGGTTTCTCCAATGGTTACCTGAAATTCATTCATATTGCCAATTACATTATATGTTCTTTTTGCTTGTTCAATCTTTCCCAGATACTTGCCTGTATCCCACTCATGAATATCCATCATTGTTCCTTTTGCATACGTTCCTGCAGGATAATGGCATAAATAGCCAAACATTCCATAAGAATCGGCAGAGTAAGAAACAATAGTTGAGCCATCAGTTGATGCATTCTTTCCGACAATAAGATTTGTACAGGCAAAGGTTTCCGCCAGCATTGCAAACAGCAAGAAAGCAAAAGTTAAGAGTCTTTTATTCATATATTATCATTTAATTATTACCACTTAAATGAATCACGATAAACCGAAGCATTACCGCAATTGTCTATCAAAAGCAATTCCACCGTGTGCTGAATTCCTTTTTGAACCCTCCGGGAATCCAGTCTGCAACTCAACCGGGAGTTCATCAGTCTTAAATGGAAAAGAGCAAACTTTCCATCAATCTTCCCCTTATAATATTTGATTCCAGTCTCATTATCATAGATTGAAAAAGAGACGATTCCTGCTTTTCCCCAGTAACTTTTCCCTACCGGAGCTATTCTCGGACGAATTGTATCTACCTTTACAGTATATGTACCAAGCTCTTTAATGTCAGCACAAACATAACCATTAGTAAACACACCTCCAACAGAGCTGTATCTATTGCCCCTTTTCTGAGCAATATAATATTTTTTTTTGTCGGCAACAGGCATATTTCGAACACCTATCTGCAATTCACATGGCGCATGAAGAGGCAGTGCCTGGTTGTGCAACTGACAATCTAACGAAATGGCACCGGGAGTATCAAACGTTTCAAAATTAACTGATTCATCCTGATACACCATTCCACCTGGAATGATTACCTGAACACCCGGCTTTTTCAGTATATTCAATTCGTTCCACTTTAAAATATACTTGTCCTTAGGGGTATATGCAGGAATATCTTGCTTCCGGCCGCGAACTTTAAATTCACAACGCGATGCATTTCCATACACATCCTTCAATACAAATAAGAACTTATAATCACGCTCCTCATTGATAACAACAACCCCACGATCATCACCAGTATGTAAGAACCTCAGTTTATTACCCGGATCACGAAAAGATTTCATATATCCCGCATACGCCCATGAATTTATCATCCTGTTCTCATAAGCAGAAAAATGATCCATATTACTTGTACAAATTTCCTTTCCATCCACATAAAGTGCTACAGAATGAACGCCATAGTGACTTAACACATCGTCCATGTAATCATGTGCTTTGATTCCGGCACCAATCTCTCCCCATGCTTCAATCACCCGGTTTCCAAAAGGAGAAAAAGACTGATTGGTTTGTTTTCCGTTCACCACACCTTTTCCTTTTTGAGGAAACAACATGATACCTTCTGCCCGGGGAGCCTTTGTGTCTTTTATTACATTGACATAAAACTGAAGAGGATCTACAAAGTCTCCCGATTCCGTATCAAGAAGGTCCATGTGCAAATGTGGACCAAAGGAATATCCTTCGTTACCGCTCCAACCTATTTGCTCACCGGCTTTTACCGGAAATTCATCAGGAGGAAGATCAATACTCACTTCATCCAGCTCATGTTCATACTGATACTTTTCAGCACAATTGGCTATAGAATGTACAAAGCCAAGCATGTGACGATAAATTGAAGTATACCCATTCTTATGCCTCACATGAAGCATATAACCAGAGCCTATAGACACATCTATTTGAGATACGTATCCATCTGCAATACTATAGACCGGCAATCCGGTTTTACCTTGTGTTCTAAAATCAAGTCCTCCGTGAAAATGATTGGCCCTCAACTCTCCAAAATTACCACTAAGTATGAGTGGAGAGTTTAATGGCGTCACAAATTCTGCCTTTCCTTTTTCCTGTGCTGAAAGCGAAATTCCGCTGAACAACATCAGGGAAATTATATATCTTTTCATTAAAACTATTCCTATTTTCAAGAATTGCAAACTTACGTATTTTTATTTAAAGTGCATAATCATTAGAAATATTAATCACAAAGATTCAACATTATGGCATCGTGAAACGTTATTAAATTATAAAGTAAATAATTAAGTTATGAAGGTCGCTATTACAGGCAGTACAGGATTTATAGGAAAGCATCTTTCTGCTTTCCTAATTAATAAAGGAGTAGAAGTTCATGCCATAAAAAGAGAGCATTATCTTCCCGACAGGAAAACTGAGTTAATTTCTCTTTTAAATGGTTGTGATGCGGTGATTAATTTGGCTGGTTCTTCTATTAATTGTCGCTGGACAAAAGCAAATAAGCAAAAAATAAAAGATAGCCGCATTAAGACTACCGGATATTTAGTACAATTAATCAACGAATTAGCTACTAAACCTGAAGTATTTATTTCTATTTCCGCTGTAGGTATTTATACTGATAAGGAAGTATGGAGTGAAAGATCTGCAACTTACGACAAAGGCTTTTTGGCAAGTGTTTGCCTGGAGTGGGAAGCCGAGGCTAAAAAAATTTCATCAGACATACGTTTAGTTATTCCCCGTCTTGGAGTTGTATTGAGCAATGACGGAGGAGCATTCCCAAAGATGTTTCTTCCATTCCGTTTCTTTGCCGGAGGAAGAATAGCATCAGGTAATCAAGGCTTTTCGTGGATACATCTGGATGACTTACTGGAGATTTTCTGGACAATAATCAATACTAAGAAAATGAAAGGTATCATTCATTGCACAGCTCCTCAAATGTGCGATAATCTTATATTTACGTATACGCTGGCAAAAGCTAGTCACCGTCCGGTATTATTGCATATTCCTTCTTTTATATTCAGATTCATTTACGGAGAAGGCGCTTCTATGATCGTCAATGGGCAAAAAGTTTTTCCTTATAAACTATTGAACTATGGATATTCATTCCAATATCCTGAGATTAAAACTGCACTAAAGAACCTTGTTGCTAAATTATAATAGATCAATAACGACTAATCGGAAAAGCCCAAAAGAATAAAAAGAATTCTCCTGTACAAAAGAACACAATGTTCTGTACAGGAGAATTCTTTATTTTGCACAAAAATTCATATATACATCCCGGGTAATAAATAAAGTCCTTATTTGTTATTTGTTTCTTCTATTTCTAAATACTCGGCCAGTTCTCTTTCTTCAAAACGAATTCCATAACTTTCATCATGCTGACTGAGATCAAGACCAATATGTTCACTTTTAACGGAAACACGCATCGGTATCATTTTGTTTGTTATCCAATAGAGAGCATATGTTACTACAAAGGTATAAGAACAGACAATAAGCACAGCTAAGATGTGTATCAAAAATACATGTATATTGCCTGCAATCAGGCCATTCACAAAAACACCGGTAAGAATTGTTCCCGTTATACCTCCCACTCCATGAGTAGGGAACACATCTAAGGCATCGTCTACAGAACCATAGTTTTTCCAGTGTACAGCCACATTACAAACAATTGTTGTAACCAAAGAAATGAAGATACTTTGTCCTACAGTAACATATCCCGCCGAAGGAGTAATGGCAACCAAACCAACAACCGCACCAATTGCCGCTCCCATTGCTGATGGTTTTCGTCCGCGAAGGCAATCAAAAAACACCCAAACAAGCATTGCTGTAGCCGAAGCAGTATTTGTATTTAAGAAAGCTTTTACAGCAATAGCATTGGCTGCAAGCGAAGAACCTGCATTAAAACCAAACCATCCCAACCAAAGCATAGATGCACCCAAAATAACTAAAGCAATATTTGCAGGAGTCCTGTCTCCACCTCTATCCCAACGTTTTCCTAAAAAGATAGCTCCTGTTAACGCAGCAACACCCGAAGAGGCATGCACCACAATGCCTCCGGCAAAATCGATTACTCCCATTTGCCGTAAAAATCCATCAGGATGCCAGGTCCAGTGTGCCAATGGACAATAAACAAAAATACAAAACAGAATCATGAATACCATATATGCGGAAAAACGAACCCGCTCAGCAAATGAGCCTGTTATTAATGAAGGAGTAATTATTGCAAATTTCATTTGAAACAGAGCAAACAATGCCAATGGTATTGTTGGGCATAAAAGTTCATTTGTTTTGGCTCCCACTCCACTAAACATAAAATAAGTAGCCGGATTGCCAACAAAGCCTCCAATATCATCACCAAAAGCAAGACTAAACCCAAAAACAACCCAAAGAACACTGATTACCCCCATTGCAATAAAGCTCTGAAGAATAGTGGAAATCACATTCTTTTGACGCACCATACCACCATAAAAGAATGATAATCCCGGGGTCATCATCAAGACAAAGATCGTTGCAGTAATAATCCAGGCAACATCTGTATAATTTACTTTTGCATCCGGTTCCCAAAGTCCGGCTGTTTCCGGTGTAAATAATCCTATTATACTAAAGATAACCATGACAGTCATCATAATAATCCATCTCTTTTCCATCCTTCTTTTCTTTTTACCTATTTAGCTCCTTGTTACAAATTTCATTTAGGAATCATAATACTAAAAACAACACCTTTTTGAATATTTTTGCGCAAAGGTATTAAACATTTTGTAAACACAAACAATATTGAAGCAATCTTTTTGATATTTACTTCATAATAAAGGCAGCAAATAGATAAAATAAAAAGAAGGTTCAGAATAACATTTTATCAAAAAATAGTGTATCTTTCGCCATGTTTAACTTTAAAATCTATCATTATGATTATTGGAATTCCCAAAGAAATAAAAAACAATGAGAACAGAGTCTCACTTACACCTGGTGGTGCTAAGGAGTTAGTAAAAAGAGGTCACTCTGTTTATGTACAACACAACGCAGGAATAAACAGCGGCTTTGATGATGAAAGTTATGTTGCGGCAGGAGCAAACATTCTGTCCACGATAGAAAAGGTTTATGAAATTGCAGAAATGATTGTCAAAGTAAAAGAGCCAATTGAATCTGAATACAAATTAATAAAGCCTAATCAGGTAGTATTTACTTACTTTCATTTTGCTTCAGAAAAAGAATTGACTTACGCTATGTTAGAAACCGGAGCCATCTGTATAGCTTATGAAACGGTGGAAAAAGAAGATAGGACTCTGCCTTTACTTATCCCAATGTCGGAAGTAGCAGGAAGAATGTCTGTACAGGAAGGAGCACGTTTCCTTGAACAGCCTCAGGGAGGAAGAGGCCTGCTAATGAGTGGGGTTCCCGGAGTTAAGCCAGCTAAAGTATTAATCCTTGGCGGAGGTATTGTTGGTACAAACGCAGCTTTAATGGCTGCCGGAATGGGAGCTGATGTAGTAATCACAGATATTTCTCTTCCGCGTCTGCGCTATTTAAGTGAAATTATGCCTCACAATGTAAAAACGCTCTATTCTTCAACACAAAACATAGAGGATGAGCTACCAACAACCGATCTTATTATCGGAGCCGTGTTAATACCCGGAGCAAAAGCACCTCATCTGATTACCCGAGATATGTTGAAATTACTCAGAAAGGGAAGTTTAATGGTTGATGTTGCTATTGACCAGGGCGGATGTTTCGAAACATCTCATCCTACCACACATACTGAACCACAATACACTGTGGATGGAGTAGTACATTATTGTGTGGCCAATATTCCGGGAGCAGTGCCTTACACTTCTACCCTTGCACTAACCAATGCAACTTTCCCTTACATCTTAATGCTAGCTGGCAAAGGCTGGGAACAGGCTTGCCGGGAAGATTCCAGTTTAAAGTCAGGACTTAATATTGTAAAAGGAAAAATTACTTATCCTGCTGTAGCAGATACATTTGGATTAAAATATGAACCTGTACACTTATAAATAATCAAGAGGTTGTCTCTGAAAAAGGCAGCCTCTTAATTTCATTCTAAATGACTAAAAGATAAATAGAAAGGCTGTTTCAAAATGAAATTCGGTCAAAGAGATCGTGAATTCCTATTTTGAAACAGCCTTCATTGTAAATTAGTTGAATGCACACCATCTATTATTGGCAATCCATTTTTAAGAATTAAACATTGGTTTATTGTTCCATTTCTGCCGTGGACATACTTTTAGGTCTTTTATAATGCTAATAATGAGGCATGAAACATATTTTAACCCGATTTCCCATTTAAAAAGAGAAAAACTTCTAGTTATATTCTGTCTTACTATTTTATTTAAAGAAATAACCTATTGAGAATGAGGCGCGGGCAATTTATATCCACCCCCTATAAATACAAAAAAATGGCATACTTCCCCGCGCACTTTCAAACCATTATTTATCACTTAAAGGAAGATAACTTAATAATCGCTTGTTGACAGCTATTGAACTCATCAATGATATCTTTAACTACTTCAGCAGCAGGTTTTAGTTCATGAAGAAGTGAAGATACCTGACCAATTTCCAGCTCTCCCTCATCCAGATTACCTTCAAACATTCCTTTCTTTGCACGCCCTTTGCCCAGCAACTGCCGCATTTCTTCCACTGATGCACCACGTGCCTCGGCATCTTCCACTTCAGAGAAGAATTTTCCTTTAGCCAAACGAGCCGGAGCTAGTTTCTTTAAAAGAAGTTTAGTATCACCTTCATTGAGAGTGAGGCAGAATTCCTTGAAAATATCGTGTGCAGAACTTTCTTTTGTTAACGCAAAACGTGTTCCCATCTGAATTCCTTCCGCTCCTAATACCATAACTGCAAGCATTCCTGCCCCCGTGCCAATACCGCCTGCCGCAATCAAAGGAAGAGTAGTTGCTTTTCGTACTGATGGAATAAGGCAAAGAGTAGTTGTTTCCTCTCTCCCATTGTGTCCTCCGGCTTCAAAACCTTCGGCTACAATAGCATCAACACCAGCAGCTTCACACTTCTCAGCGAATTTGGCACTTGACACCACATGCACCACCGTTATATCGTTTTGTTTTAAAAAAGTTGTCCATGTTTTAGGATTACCAGCTGAGGTAAATACTATATTAACGCGTTCATCCACTACTATCTTCATAATTTCTTCAATCTGAGGATACATCAGCGGAATATTCACTCCAAAAGGTTTATTTGTTGCTTTCTTGCATTTCTGTATATGTTCGCGAAGTACTTCAGGATGCATGGAGCCTGCTCCTATCAAACCTAATCCGCCGGCATTGCTTACTGCCGAAGCCAGACGCCACCCGCTACACCAAACCATTCCTCCCTGAATTATAGGATATTGAATTCCAAAAAGGTCACATATTCTGTTCATACGCTTTTTTGTTTTCAAAAGTACATGAAAATAATGACATATTATGGCAATAGCTTCAACTCATCTAGTTTTTTCGACATACTTGCATCGCAGGCAAGCAAAGAAATTGCCTGATTATTCTGATCGAGCATAAGTATAAGCCTCTCCTTATGTGTGCCGTTCATTACATATACCGGACTAAAGTAAGCTACTTTTTTGAGATACTTGGCTATACAGGAAAGACCTTCATTCTTTTTGCCTGAGACAGGAAACAAATCAAATCTATCTTTGTGACTATCAACATACTTAACCACTTCGGGGAAATTTTCCGTTGAATAATCAACATCATCACAAAACAGATAGACTATTTTATACTTCTTCTGAGAAGTTTTGATAAGAGAATCCATCATTGCCACATTAGCCATGCGAATTCTCACAAGACTATCGGGCATTTCAGTTTCTATACTAAGATTTTTTGGAAGGTCGGCATAATGGGTCCATAAATCGGGAGGCTTTCTCCAGAAGATAGATTCAAGAATATCTTCAGCACTAAAAGATAATCCTGGTCTGGAAGACGGTCCAAACATTGTTGACATCTTATCCGAAGCAAGATACCGTGGAGTGATAGCATCTTTATTGATAACCATTCCACCCTGTTTGGGCGTTTTCAGAACACCAAATCCTATAGGATCTACTTTTAACCTCTGACCACGCTTAGGATTCTCATAAAAAGAGGAAAAGCAAGACATGCCCAGCATGATTTTACCTTCATGGGGTTCATTCAGGTTCTCTTTCTTACCCAGAATTTCATTCGTTAAATCTCTTACATTAGTAGGATTCATAAAAGAAGAAGAAGAAGACATACGTGGAGAACCCAGATTAATCGCTTTTAATGCTTCCGGATTAATCTTAAGTTCCTTGTCCTGGGATATTTCTCCTATAGGAGTTACTGAATGTCTTTTTAATGTATCCTGACGCTGCTGAGCATTGGTTGCAACAAAGCCGGCTACAAATAAGAATATAAATAGATAATTTCTTTTTGTCATTTAATTCCAACGATAATTAGTACCTCCTAAAGGATCTTCTAAAAAAGGATCCTTTAAATTATATCCCGGCTGGTTTATCACCTTTTCCCACCATTTAATATATAATTCGGCCACGCTCTTCACCTCTTTGTCAGAAAGGAAAGCGTATTGCAAATGTTCATTTACATCCGTATGAATAAGTTTGCCCCCAACAGAGGCATAACGACCTACCCTGATTGATTCAATAGTCCACATTACACATTCGCCCAACCGATAGCTGGCATACGGTCCGTAAGAATTAACCATATAAGTTGGAAAATAATGAACTGTAGATATATCTTTTACATGACTTATCAGCTCAGGGATATCTTTCTTGGCAAAGACAGGTACTTCTACAAAGCCATAAGGACTTTTAGTATCATACGTTCCAGCCTTAATTTGCTTTACAAATGTTTTAGGGTTTGGATTATCAAAGTCAACATCCTCACCGTTACAACCCATGATAAGTAAAACGCTCATCAGTAATGACCACATCATGTTTTTCATAATAAAGATTCTTTTGGGAAATTTACATATGCAATCAATACATTACTTTCACTCCGCAGCGAAGGTTAAAATTCAGAGGTCGTTCTCTTCTTATTGTAGATGCCATCGTATGATCATCAAAGTAATAGGCAACGCCGGGTTCTGCAAAGAAAGCCAAATGCTGGCTAGCATTATACTGAAGCCCAACGGATGAGGCAAGAGAGCATTGTAGCCCATTTATTGAAATTGGTTGTTCATCACCACCTCCTGAGCAATTATCGTTTTTAGGAGAAATACATTCCTGGAGCATTCCACCAGCAGACAAATAAACATCAAAGTTCTTTTTGTTTATGAATATCCAGTTCAGTTTAAGAGGAATTCCCAGGAAATGAATATTTTGTTTATTTACAGTTGTTCCACTCAGGTCTTTCGATTCAGAACGTAAAATCGTATAATTCAAACCACTTTCCAAAGAAAGATTATCAGATAAGATTTTACCAATAGATATTCCAAATGAAATTGGTGATTTGTGATTTATTGTAATTGGTTCCAGATTATCTCCAATGGAAGATATTGTTTTCCCTTTTTCCATAGAAACCGAAAATCCTATAGTCCATTCATTTTTAAATTGAGGTTCTATGTTTTCTTCCTCATTTTCTGCCATAGCCTCTAACTGTTGATTCCCTATTGTGCGAATGGAATCTCTCAGTTTTACATTTGACTGAACCTTATCTATGGCAGAATCACTCCTACTCAGCTCAATAGTCTTTTCAATGATTTCTTCTTTGTTCAGTATCAGTTGGGGGTCATTGCACTTTTCCACGGGAAGTTCACTAAGAATGACTTTCCCGGCTTTTGAAATTGCAGTATATTTTTCTACTACAGGAACAGAAGCTTTGCTTAATGCAGGCGGCATTTCCCGGGGAGTAAACATCCATACTGCCGCCGAGCAGGCAAACAATAGAAGAAAAATTGCAGCAATAGCTATAAAACAGGCTGAATACAGCTTCCTTGGGGAAGGTTTGGAAAGTTCACTCTCCAGCTTATCCCACATGTCCTCTTGCAACGGAATCTCATATTTCTTCAGTCGCTTGCGAAACAGTTCGGTTAATTCATCTTCATTTTTCTTCATTGCAGATATATTCTTTAATTCTCTTAGCTAACATACATTTTGCTCTGTGAAGTTGTGACGTGGATGAATGTTCATTGATGTGAAGCATAGAGGCAATCTCTTTATGTGTCTTTTCTTCGAACACATATAAGTTGAACACTGTGCGATAGCCCGTAGGTAACTCTGTTACAAAAAGCATTAACTGAGCATCAGAAATACCTTCGTAAAGTTCCTTTTCGGGCAATTCAATCACATCGGGCAGTTCTTCTTCGTGAACTATTACTTCCTGCATTTTTTTTCTTTGCTTGAGGTAGTCCAATGAAAGATTAGCCATCACACGACTCATCCATAATTCCAAAGAGCCTTCACCACGATAGTTGAATTTTGAAGCTGACTTATATATCTTTATAAAGCCATCGTGAAGAAGATCGTGAGCAACATCAATATCGCCTGTATAACGATAACAAACAGCCAGTAACCGTTTAGAGTAAAGAGTGTAAAGTCTCTTCCGGGCAGCATTATCGCCATCCCGACATCCTTTTACCAATTCTAACTCATCTTCCAACTTTACTTTCGTTTTGTATAGACGTTTTTTGCGTTGTCTATATGTATAACTTCGTGAATTTATAAATGCTGCATGAGAAAAGAAGAAAAATTTCTCATAACCATATTTTTTATAACAAACAAAGATAAAGGAAGTTTATTAATTCACCTAATAAACTAGACCAATAAGCCTGACAAGCTGACCAATTTGCCTAATAAGCCAGACGAATTCATCTAATAAGTTAAGCAAATCATAAAGGGGAGCTATTTAAAAAGACCTACACCTTATTTATATATACCGTAGACTTTACTTTTAAATGGTGTACAGCTTAAAATAATAAAGAGTAGGTCTAAAATAAAAAACATCCCGTGAGATTGACTTACCTCCCGGGATGTTTTCTATTAATTATAAGAAGCCTTTATTTAAGGATTAGCAAGCTTTGAAACTCATATCAAGTCCTTTGACTGAATGAGTGAGCGCGCCTACAGAAATGAAGTCTACTCCACATTCCGCATAATCGCGAAGAGTCTTAAAGGTGATACCACCCGAAGATTCAGTTTCGAATCTGCCTGCAATCATTTCCACAGCCTTACGGGTATTTTCAGTATTAAAGTTATCAAGCATAATGCGGTCTACGCCACCAAGATCAAGAACTTGTTTTAGTTCATCAAAGTTGCGCACTTCAATTTCAATCTTCAAATCTTTCCCTTTTTCCTTGCAATATTCTTTAGCACGAGTAATGGCTTTATCAATTCCGCCGGCAAAGTCTACATGATTATCTTTCAATAAGATCATATCAAACAGTCCGATGCGGTGATTTACGCCACCTCCTATTTTTACAGCCGCTTTCTCGATCATACGCAAGCCCGGGGTTGTTTTGCGGGTATCAAGCACTCTGGTATTTGTTCCTTCCAAAGCCTTCACATATTTGCGGGTTGTGGTAGCAATGCCGCTCATGCGCTGCATCACGTTCAGCATCAATCGCTCAGTTTGCAACAAAGATTGTACTTTTCCTTCAACAATCATTGCCACATCACCAGGTTTTACTTCTGCACCATCATTAATAAAAACCTCCACTTTCAGTTCCGGATCAAAACGGTTAAATATTTCTTTTGCCATTTCTATTCCTGCAAGTACCCCCTCTTCTTTAATAAGAAGTTTGGATTTTCCCATTGCGGTAGCAGGGATACAGGAAAGGGTTGTATGATCGCCATCGCCTATATCTTCGGCAAAAGCAAGGTCTATTAGTCTGTCAATTAAATCATTCATTTGTTTTAACTATTCTAATTTGATGAATTAAAGCTGAATCGTTACCGCTCTTCTTAAAAAAACAATTTACCCTGAATGAACCGTTCACAGTACTTAATGTGCCGATAATAAAACCCGATTCATTTCTTTCTCCCTGATGGTTTATTGTAAATCCAGTAACTTTATTTGCAGAAAAGAAGCCTGACATAGCCTTTTGAGTTTCTGTTTTGCTAAAAGTTTGTGTATTATCGCGGATAATTACTACTACTTGATTACCCAAAAAAGGGGCTAAATTCTGTGCACTTCCATTTTTAAAGGCCATTGCCAATCCCGAAGGCATATTCTGTGTCTGGGCAAAGACGGCACAAAACATAAAAGCCGCAAACATTAAAAAGGTTCGTTTTTTCATATCAATGAGCATTAATATGACACAAAGGTATTGATTATTTCTGGAAAACAATACTTAATTTCTTTAATTCAAAAGAAAAAGCTCTATTTTTGCACTTTAAAAATCCCTCAAAAAAGAAATTATCTGATGAAAGTAGCACTAATTGTAGTAGGAAGAACGGTAGAAAAACATTATATCACCGCAATCAATGATTATATTGAACGCACAAAACACTTTATCTCTTTCGACATGGAGGTAATTTCTGAATTAAAAAACACCAAAAGCCTCACTATGGATCAGCAGAAAGAAAAAGAGGGAGAGCTTATTCTGAAGTCATTTCAGCCCGGTGATGTAATTGTTCTGCTCGATGAGTTCGGCAAAGAGTTTCGTTCTGTTGATTTTGCTAACTGGCTGGAGAAGAAGATGGCCAACGTAAACAAGCGGCTGGTATTTGTGATTGGCGGACCTTATGGTTTTTCTCAAAAGGTGTATGAGGCAGCACACGAGAAGATTTCTCTTTCCAAAATGACATTCTCTCACCAAATGGTGCGGCTTATATTTGTAGAACAGCTTTACAGGGCTATGACAATACTGAATAACGGTCCATATCACCACGAATAAAAAAACAGCTCCAGACAATGTTTCAAAACAACATGCCTGGAGCAGGACAAACCTAACCAAATAATCAATTATTTCACAAACACTTTATATTCCCATGGAGCCAAACTAGTGGGAAGAGTTGATTTCTTTCCTACGAAATAATCTGTAAAATCACCCTTTGGAGCCTCATCTTTAAATGAAAGAGTAACCGGCTCTTTACTGAGATTCAAATAAACCAGAACCTCCGATGCAGGTAGTTTACGGGCAAAAACATAAACATTAGGAGAAGAGGTGCGGAATCTGACCATTTCACCACCTTTTTCACCGGCTGCCAAAGCAGCTTGTGTATGTTTCAACTCATTAAGTTTCTTATAGAAAGCAAACATTTCGTTTTTAGTCCAGTCCGGCGCTTTATCTTTTTCAAAGAACTTGAGTGCACGATTCATTCCAACTTCCTGTCCTGTGTAAATAAGTGGCATACCTTTCAGTGTATAAGTAAGCACTGCAAAAGCTTTCACACCATCGCCCAAACGAACAAATTCTGTCCCTTCCCATGAATTTAAATCATGATTCGTGATATGATTCATTAAATATGCATCTTTTGGGAATACACTATCCTGATGAGCAAGAAGTATATCAATATCCGCGGCAGTTTTCACAGCATTTGTTAATGAGTCCACCGCTGCTTTTTTATGTACATATTGTGCTTTTTCGGCTCCTGAACCTTTAACAATCTTAGTCATTAAATCTTTCAACGGCCAGTTATAACCCATATCGAAAGCTTTTTCGGTAAGTTCCGGTTTCTCAGCCTCAGCAAGCATAAACACAGGCTTTATAGAATCTAATTCTTTGCGCACATCATCCCAGAAATCAGTTGGTACTTCAAATGCTACATCACATCTGTAACCATCTATATCACATTCCTTGACCCAGAACTTCATTGCATCAGTCATGGCAGCACGCATTTCCTTATTTGTATAATCAAGCTTGTAGGTATCTGTCCAGTTAAACGGGCTAACAATTTTACCCAGACTATCTTTCATATACCAGTCAGGATGTTGTTTTACCCAAACATTATCGCATCCGGTGTGGTTTGCCACCCAGTCTAATATTACTTTAAATCCCATTTCATGAGCTTTCTTCACCATCTCTTTCAAGTCGGCAATAGTTCCAAACTCAGGATTTACCTCTTTATAGTTCTGTACTGCATAATAACTGCCCAACTTACCTTTCCTGTTTAGTTTAGAAATGGGGTTAACAGGCATCAGCCAAAGAATATCCACACCAAGTTCTTTCAGTTGAGGAAGATGATTCTGAAATGCTTTAATTGTTCCTTCCTGAGTGTACTGACGGAGATTAACTTCATAAATAACAGCATTGCGCGACCACTCGGGATGAGAAACACCCGGTAACGAATTATCTGAAGTATTCGCCTTTTTAGACGTGCATGAAAAGAGGGCCAAGACAATAAATAGCCCAATAAGATGATGAAATTTCTTCATAGCGGTACAGGTATTAAATGGTTGTAATCCAAAAATAACCATTATTATGAAAGCAAGATAAAAAAAGATTAAATAAAAGCATAAATCAGCTATGCTAACGTTTGCACTATTCGGATAAAGTAAAATCGAGAAATACGGGAAGGTGATCACTAAAGCCACCCTGATACTTCATTCCGTAATAAGTGCGGAAGGGTTTATAGCCTGAAAACTTTTCATCCTTTTCCAGCAAAAATGGCTGATTACAAATGCCGGCTTGCTTTTCCGAGGTAGAGAGCCCGCCTTTGTTGTTCAATAAAAAGCCGGAAACAATGAACTGGTCAAGAATATTCCACTCTCCCTGATATTTATAACTACCAAAGGATTTATCATTCTCCTTTGTAGCCATAAGATTATAGAGAATTTTATTATCGGGTGCCAGAGAAGGTGCTTTCGCTCCTAGTATTTCTGAAATGGATTTGTTATGAGGGTAATCATTAAAATCGCCCATAATAAGAATATTGGGATGAGTGCGGATGGCAAACAGACTGTCGGTATACTGCTTCAGACAACTAGCTGCAAAGATTCGGTTTGGCTCGCTCTCTTTTTCTCCACCCGTACGAGAAGGAAAGTGGCAAACAAAGACGTCGAGCGTATCGCCATTAATAACCTGTCCCGCTACATGAAGAATATCCCGTGTTGGTCTTTTGTTCTTATCCGGAAAAGTAATACGAATAGAATCATTAGCTATCAACCGAAAACTACCCCGCTGGTAAAGCAGCGCCACGTCAATGCCGCGTTCATCAGGGGAATGAGTCATCACATACCGATAATCGTGTTGCTTTAAAGGCGAGAATCTAACCAAATTAGTGAGCACGCTATCGTTCTCCACCTCACAAAGTCCAACCAGTACAGGCGAATTCCACTCTCCTACCGCAGTAATTACCTTACTTATATTGTTAATCTTTTGTTTATATCTTCCGTAATGCCAAGATCTCATAGAGTTTGGAAGGAATTCAGAATCATTTTTCAACGTGTCGTGCCTACAATCAAAAAGGTTCTCCACATTATAAAACATCACACGGAAAGCCGTTTGCGGGAAAGCCTGTCCGCTAAAAAGCAAAAGGACTAAAACGAATAAGATTACAGCAAATAGATTACGGCTATGGAGCATAGGGGTTACTGATTATTTATCTCCGGAAATCCATTCATAGCAACCGGCATCGGGCTTACCATCTTGCAAACGACTTCTGCCATTCAAATCATACGGATAATTCCGGGCAATCTCAATATCAGCTATGTCTCTGGCTTTGCAAAGAGAATCCGGACGGAGGTCATATTTATAATCTTCCTTACCTATATATAAGAAATTCTTTTCTTTCTCCCAGGTAATATTTATCAGGCGATCGCTAGCTGCTTCTTCTTTTGAATTAATAAGTGAATAGGAGAAATAATAATCAAATGCAATAGCATCATTATCCGATTTACTTCCTCCAACCTCATCGGACGAAGAACCTGTAATCAGACAATTATAGAAAGAAGTCTTTATTGGGTAGTTTACTTTCCCCTTATGGTTTGCATAAGACAAAGCAACCCCGGAACGGATGCTCCATGAGAAGAAATTGGCCAGAGTGCAATGAGTAAAAGTATACTCGCCTCCTAACAGATTTACACAATTCTTTCCGGCATTTGTTATCTGACTATTTGCAATTACAGCCTTACACGAAGTCATGCTCAGTGCATCGCCTTCCACATTGTGCAGAATGGAATTGGTGAGCCAAAGCTTTTCTTTATCAACTGCCGATGAATCACAAAGAATTCCATATTCGCCACTATGAATATCTGCATAATCAAAACGATTCTGGTAACTGGAAGAATATAAACGAACTCCGCCCCACTGTCCGGGTATCCTATCATAAGGAAGATCGGTAAACATATTATCTAATCTGTCGCCACGAAACAAGACCGGTGCACCAAGCGTGCCTTGAGCCTCAAGGGTTCCATGAACCAGCAAAGATGCCTTGTCGTGAAAATAAAGTCGGGTTCCTGCCTCACATTGTAATTTCGCACCTTCGTTTACTCGCAAACTATCGTAAATAAGTATTGGTCTTTTAGAGATAAATGTAGTATCCCTTTGAATGGTTTTCCCTCTTAAGATAATCACATCCTGTCCGTAAGCCAGCAATTTGATATCCTGTTGAACTCCATTGGTAGTAAACACCAAAGAATCTTTCATCAATATAGGGTTATCTCTGTCCTGAGGATTAATCTTTACCTCAACAAAAATATGTATACTGTCCTCTCCCTGTATCTCAACATCTGAAAAGTGCGTTCCTTTTTCTCCATCTACATTAACTTTAAATCCCGAATTGCCCGCATTTGCAAGAACGATAGAAGAAATCTTCAACGCCTGCTTATTGGGATTATAAACTTTAATCTGTGCGGTAGCAGAACCAATGGAAGTAAAAACTGTATCAAACGAAAGAGTATCTTGCGAAAAAGCAAGCAAATGAGAAGGATTAGTAGAGAAGTTCTCATCATTACACGAAGAGAGAAAGCTGCTTATTCCTATTAATAAGAAACAGGATAATATGATTGAAAAAATATTCTTCATGGGTTTACAGATAAATATAGGGGTAACTTTATAGTCACCCCTATATATAAAACGCAGAAAGCGCGTAAATATTATTTCTTAGCAGGAATATTCACCAATACTTCCAATAGGTGTCTCCAAAATTTATCGACAGTAGGAATCAACATACGTTCATCGGGTGAATGAACTCCGCGAAGTGTTGGACCAAATGAAACCATATCCAGTGAAGGATATTTCTCTAAAAACAATCCGCATTCCAATCCGGCATGAATGGCTTTCACTTTAGGTTCTACTCCAAACAAGCGAACATAAGCTTCTTCGGCCACTTTAAGGATAGGTGATGCCGGGTTTGGTTTCCATCCCGGATAGCCGTCGCCAACAGAAACTTTAGCGCCACCCAGTTCAAAAGCAGCTTTAACTGAAGCAGATACATCCTTACGTGAAGAAAGAGTGGAACTGCGCTGACTGGTTTCTACACGAATAATGTTTTCTCCCGGCATTTTTATGGATGCAAGGTTGGAAGATGTTTCCACAAATCCCGGAATTTCCTGACTCATAGCAAACACACCGTGGAAAACAGCGCACAAAGATTTAATCAGGCGGGCTGTTGTATCGCGATCAATTGCTGTAGAAACCGGAGATTCAGACTGAAGTATCCATTTCATATTAGGTTCAGTAACAGAAAACTCTTCTTCTACTTCAGAAGCAAATATATTCAAATCTACACGGATTGACTCTTTATATGCCATAGGAACAGCACAAACGGCAAATGCCTCACGAGGAATTGCATTGTGCAGGTTACCTCCCTTTATCTCACAAAGATAAAGATCATATTTCCCGGCAAGCAAAGTAAGGAAACGAATCAGTTGCTTATTGGCATTTGCTCTATTCTTATTAATATCATCGCCAGAGTGACCTCCGGTTAATCCTTCTATGCCCACACGGAAATAGAAATAATCCTGAGGAGCAGGAATAGGCTGATAAGTATATTCGGCAACTGTATTTGCACCACCGGCACAGCCAATAAAAAGTTCCCCTTCATCTTCTGAGTCAAGATTTATAAGAATATCACCACTCATAAAACCCGGTTTCAAAGCGTTAGCTCCGGTTAGTCCTGTTTCCTCATCAACTGTAAACAAACACTCAATAGGTCCGTGCTCTATATCGTTGGAAGCAAGAATAGCCAGTTCTGTTGCAACTCCTATTCCATTATCTGCTCCAAGAGTTGTACCTTTCGCTTTAAGCCATTCCCCGTCAATTTCTGTCTGAATAGGATCGGTAAGGAAATCATGTTCCACATTGCTGTTCTTTTCACACACCATATCAATGTGAGATTGCAATACTACCGTTTGAAGATTTTCTTTTCCTTTAGTTGCAGGCTTCGCAATTAATATATTTCCAGCCTCATCAACTTTTGTTTCCAGCTGATGTTTCTTACCAAACTCCTTTAAATATTCAATTATCTTTTCTTCCTTTTTAGAAGGACGAGGCACCTGACAAATCTCTTCAAAGAAATGAAACACCTGAGCCGGCTTTAGTTCTACTTTATCCATATATTTTTATTTGTTTATACTTAGCATTTTTTTAATATAAATACTAAATATGGTTAAATTGATTACTTTGGGATAACAACACTCATACTTTTTATCATAAAAGAGAGCGTATAATCCATTCAAAAGTCTATATTTGCAGCACAAAAATAATAGAAATGCTTGACACTATTCTTATAACACTGTTAATTGTTGCTATTTGAATATCATTATTAGGTATAAAACTATTATTTATAAAAGAAGGAACGCTTCCTGCCGATTATATCTTCGGAAATGAAGTGCAGAACAAAAAAGAAAAATAACTATTTAGAAACTATATTCAAACGAATTATGAAGAGAATTAATTACCTTGCAAAAGGAATCTTAGCTGCGGTTGTGATTGTCATGTTTGCACAATGTAACGGGAAAAAAGCAGATGCGGACGAATCTGTAGACACCAATACTAAAGGAGCAATGCCAAGCAACCTTAAAGTTGCTTATGTTGAGATTGACACACTGCTCACAAAATACAACTTCTGGAATGATCTGAATGAAATGATGATGAAGAAAGAAGAAAACATCCGTGCCACACTAAACCAAAAGGCTCGTGAACTGGATGCTGAAGGAAAAGAATTCCAACGTAAGGTACAAAATAATGCTTTTGTTAGTCGTGAGAGAGCAGAACAGGAAAATGCTCGTTTAGTTAAGAAACAACAAGATTTGCAGGAATTACAAACCAGACTGACAAATGAGCTACAGGCTGAGAACCAGAAAAACAGCATCCAATTGCGTGATTCTATTAATGCTTTTTTGAAAACATACAATAAGAAACATAAATATAGCATGATTTTCAGCAACACAGGTTTTGACAATCTACTTTATGCAGACAAAGGCTATAATATTACTAAAGATATTATAGACGGATTAAATGAAAGATATGCTCCTTCTAAGAAGAAATAAGGTATATCAATCTATATAACTTAAAAAGAGATATTGCTAAATTAAATAAAGCAATATCTCTTTTCTGTTTTAGGACTATACATCATTTAGTATACGACCATAATCAATGCAAATCAAATATTACTATTGGTCATTACTTCACTCTTGATCTTCTATAATGTAGCGGTGACATGCCAGTGTGCTTTTTAAAAAACTTGCCAAAAAAAGATTGATTCGGGAAATTTAGCTGCTGAGATATTTCCTGAATAGTATCATTAGAGCTTAGTAAAGCTTTACACTCCAGGATCACACAATAATCTATACACTCTTTTGCCGGTTTCCCAACTACTTGTTTTACTAAAGAAGATAAATACTTGGGAGAAACACAAAGTTTATCAGCATAAAAAGAGACATCTTTTGCTTCTTTTAAGTTTTCAAAAATCAAATTAAAGAATGTTCTAACCATATCTTGCTTTCGTGATACTGGAACCGGTGCTTCAATGTACCGTTTTGCATGCCAATGAAGATTAATCAGCATTGATAAAAACAGATGCTTAACTATCTCTCTTCTATTGTCATTCTGAACATCTTCTGTCACTTTCCACATAAGACTGAAATATTCCATCATTTGCTTCATATCCAAATCATTCAGCACAATAGCTGGAAAGTCTGGTTTAAAAAGAAAAACCGGTGGATATTTACGCAAATCGTTCAACAATTCTTCCATTATACTTTTTGAAATGGAAAGAAAGGCAACACGAAAATCATCACTTACCTTTTGATTAAAAACAATCGAATTTTTTGGAACAAAAATAATTTCATTTCTAATTATTGTACGCCTTTTCAAATTAATATCTATTTCGGCATACCCATCCAGACAAAAGCCTACATATCCTTTATCTGTATGTGCAGGAAACTCCAAAGCAAAGGCTTTCACTAAACCTGAATGCATCGTAAATTCATCATCTATTGATACCGAATCTTTTGCGAAAATGAAATTGCTTTTATTCATTACTAATTCTTCTTTGACCACAAAAATAGTATATCTTTGTTAAACAGCAAGCATAATGATGAAAAACAGACCAATTATAATGAACTATGGGACTTTCTCGTTGTTAAGAATATTGCCACCTTTGCATTCGTTATTTTAGGTAAAAAGTATATTAACCATTATGTTTATATTTTATGATTAAGAAAAAAGGTAAATTGTTTATTACTCCATTATCAATTATTGGAGTATTATTAGTGTGTTTATCCTTCTATTCATGCAAAAAAGATGCAAATAAAGGAGGAGAAATGATTCAAGAGTATGCTGTTACTGTTTTGGGTAATTCAGATGTTGAATTAAAAAGCTCTTATCCTGCTGTCATTAAAGGTAAACAGGACATTGAAATCCGTCCTCAAGTTTCAGGAACTATAACTCGTTTATGTGTAGACGAAGGTTCTGTTGTACACAAAGGTCAGACTCTGTTTATTATTGATCCTGTTCAATATCAGGAAGCTGTTAATGTTGCTCAGGCTGCAGTAAATGTAGCAAAAGCTAATACAGCGACAGCACAGTTAACTGCTGAAAACAAACGTGAACTAGCAAAAAACAACATTATAGGTTCGTATGATCTGCAGATGGCAGAAAATTCTTTATTGTCAAGTAAAGCTGCACTGGCACAAACTAAAGCTCAGTTGATAAGCGCCAAAAAGAATTTATCATTTACCCGGGTATCAAGTCCGTCAAACGGAGTTGTTGGAAGCATACCTTTCCGTGTAGGAAGTTTAGCTAGTCCAGGTACTGTTACACCACTTACTACTGTTTCTGATATTTCAGATATGTATGCTTATTTTTCAATGACTGAAAGACAGCTTTTAAGTCTTAATAACGAAGGTAATTCACAGAAAGATATACTTAAGAAAATGTCAAATGTAGAATTGCAAATGATAGATGGAAGCATCTATGGTGAAACCGGTAAAGTAGAAACGATGAGTGGCATTATTGATCAGAGTACAGGTTCTGTCAATGTACGCGCCAAATTCCCTAATAAAAACCGCACTTTAAGAAGCGGAGGTACAGGATCAGTTTTGATTCCTTATAAAATGAGTAACTGTATTGTTATTCCTCAGAAAGCTACTTATGAAATACAAGATAAAAAGTATGTATATGTGGTTGATAGCAAATCAACAGTAAAAAGTACTCCTATTGAAATATTCTCTTTGGATGATGGTCAGAATTATGTTGTAACATCTGGTTTGAAGGCTGGTGACAAAATTGTTACTGAAGGTGTAGGTACACTTAAAGATGACATGCAAATTAAGGAAATAACTCCTGAACAGGCTGCTGCCAAACAAGCTCAGACACAACAATCTTCTGAAAAAGCTTCTAAGTAAATAGGTGTATATTAAAACAGAAGAAATATGAAATTAGATAAATTTATAAACCGCCCGGTACTCTCAACAGTTATATCAATTTTTGTTGTTGTATTGGGAATCATCGGACTTGTATCATTACCAGTCGAACAATATCCCAACATTGCACCTCCAACCATTCAGGTTAGTACAATGTATACAGGTGCGAATGCACAGACGGTAATGAACAGTGTTATTGCTCCACTCGAAGAATCAATCAACGGTGTGGAGAATATGACTTACATGACATCATCTGCCTCAAATAATGGAATGGCAACGGTTAATGTATACTTTAAACAGGGAAGTGATCCTGATATGGCAGCTGTAAATGTGCAAAACCGTGTAACAAAAGCACAAGGATTGTTACCGGCAGAAGTTACTAAGGTAGGTGTCATTACCAGTAAACGTCAGACAAGTATGCTGATGGTATTTTCCATATATAGTTCAGATGACAAGTACGACCAAACATTTTTGCAGAACTATGCCAAGATAAATATCGTACCACAAATTATGCGTGTACCTGGAGTAGGTGATGCTAGTGTTATGGGAGCACGTGAATATTCTATGCGTATATGGCTCAAGCCAGAAGTTATGGCTCAATACAAGCTAATACCAAGCGATGTATCTGCTGCACTGGCTGAACAAAATATTGAAGCTGCACCAGGACAATTTGGTGAAGATGGGAATCAATCCTTCCAATATGTAATGAAGACAAAAGGTCGCCTGCAGAAAACAGAAGAATTTGAGAATATTATTATCAAAGCCTCTGCAGAGGGGAATACACTAAGACTTAAGGATGTTGCGCGTATTGAATTAGGAGCTCAGTCAACCAGTGTAAATAGTTATATGAACGGACATAACGCAGTAACTTGTATTATATATCAAACTCCCGGTTCTAATGCTACTGAAATTATCAAGAACGTGACTTCATTGATGAAGGATACAGAGAAGTCTTTGCCTACAGGAGTAAAATACAATGTCATAATGAACACCAATGACTTCTTATTTGCTTCAATCAATGAGGTGCTTATGACCTTATTGGAAGCCTTTCTTCTGGTAGTTTTGGTTGTATATATTTTCTTGCAGGATTTCCGTTCCACACTTATCCCGGCAATTGCTATACCGGTAGCTTTGATTGGTACTTTCTTAATGCTGAAGTTATTTGGATTCAGTATCAATTTATTAACATTAAGTGCATTAGTGCTCGCCATAGCCATAGTGGTGGATGACGCCATAGTGGTGGTTGAGGCGGTCCACGCCAAAATAGACCAGGGATATAAATCACCAAAACTAGCTTCCATTGATGCTATGAGTGAGATATCAGGTGCTATCCTTTCAATTACCCTGGTTATGATGTCTGTGTTTGTTCCTGTAAGTTTCATGGGAGGAACTTCTGGTGTATTCTATCGTCAGTTTGGTGTTACAATGGCTGTTGCTATTGGTTTCTCTGCTTTAAATGCATTAACCCTTAGTCCGGCATTATGTGCTATGTTCCTGAAACCTCATAATAAAGAGGGAGATGATCATAAAACAAGTTTTATGGAACGTTTCCATATCGCTTTCAATACAACTTATAATAAATTACTGGAAAAATATAAAGGTAGTATATCACGAATTATCAAACATAAATGGATCTCATTTGGTTTGGTTATTATAAGTTTCATTTTGCTTGTATTATTAATGAAATTTACTCCATCGGGAATGGTACCAAATGAAGATACCGGAGTATTCATGATGTCTGTAAGCATGGCACCGGGAACATCATTGGAACGTACCGAAGGAACTATGAAACAAGTCAGCGAGATGCTGAAATCTAATCCTTTGATTGAAACCAACATGCTGATTGGCGGTTATGGACTTATATCAGGTGCAGGTAGTTCTTATGGTAGTTTTTTCTGCAAACTTCGTAACTGGGATGAACGTAAAGGTAAAGGACAAGATGTAAATAGTATTATTGGAATGTTATACCAGCAAACTGCAAGCATTAAAGATGCTCAAATACTTATTTTTGCTCCTCCAATGATTTCCGGTTACAGTATGACTAATGGTTTTGAAATGAATCTTCAGGATAAAACGGGTGGTAGTCTGGATAACTTCAGTCAGGTGTCACAAAACTTCCTGGCTGCTTTAAATCAGCGGCCTGAAATTGCAAGAGCCATGACTTCATTTAATCCAAGATTCCCTCAATATCAGGTAGATGTGGATGCTGCTAAATGTAAACAGGCAGGCATAAGTCCAAATGCGATTCTTGAAACTCTTCAGGGATACTATGGTGGTATGTATGTTTCTAACTTCAACCGTTTTGGTAAACTTTACAGGGTTTACGTTCAGGCCGATGCAAAATACCGTATCAATCCTGAAACATTGAACAGTATTTTTGTTCGCAATGGTACTGAGATGGCTCCTATTAATCAGTTTATGACGATTAAGAGAGTTTATGGCCCTGATGTAATCAACAGATTCAACATGTTTACCTCAATGGCTGTAAACGGATCTCCGAAACCCGGCTTTACTTCAGGTGAAGCAATTAAAGCTATTGAAGAGGTAGCTGCTAAAACTCTACCTACAGGTTATGGATATGAATTTTCGGGAATGACACGTGAAGAACAAAGTACCGGAGGAAGTACCACTGCAATTGTATTTGTTCTTTGTCTTGTTTTCGTTTATTTATTGCTTAGTGCACAATATGAAAGTTATATTTTACCACTTGTAGTAATACTATCCATTCCGTTCGGTTTGGCTGGAGCATTCATATTTGCTAAGTTCATGGGAACGCAAAACGATATTTATCTGCAGATTGCGCTAATCATGCTGATTGGACTATTAGCCAAGAATGCCATTCTGATTACAGAGTTTGCTCTTCAACGAAGGCATGCAGGTATGAGTATAACTTATTCTGCTATATTGGGTGCAACAGCTCGTCTACGTCCTATTTTAATGACTTCACTTGCTATGATTATTGGTCTTCTGCCATTGATGTTTGCTAGTGGTGTAGGTGCTAACGGAAACAGAACACTGGGAGGTGGTGCTGTTGGTGGTATGTTAATAGGTGTAATCTGTCAGATATTTGTAGTGCCAGGATTATTTGTGGCATTCCAATATTTACAAGAAAAATTCAAGCCTATACATAAAGAAGGAATGGATATAAGTGAAGCTATGCCAGAACTGGAACAGTATACTAACATTGATAAAGAATAACGGAATGAAAAAACAAATAATAGGAATGATGTGCGCAACTGCTTTATTGAGTAGTTGCAACATCTACAAAACATACGAAAGGCCACTTGTAGATACTTCCGGTATGTACCGGGATACTGTTTCGGTAAGTGATACCCTTGCTTCCGATACGACCAATATGGGAAATCTACCTTGGAAAGAAGTTTTTCGTGACTCCAAGCTTCAGGCTCTGATAGATATGGGTATTTCTAAGAATATTGATTTACAAACAGCCATGCTTCGGGTTGAAGAAGTTAAAGCTGCTTTGCTTACTGCCCGTCTGGCATTTCTCCCATCTTTGTCTCTTTCGCCACAAGGTACTATAAGTAGTTTTGATGGAAATGCAGCAACTAAAACATATCAACTTCCGGTTACGGCAAGTTGGGAGTTAGATATATTTGGCAATATGCTGAATGTTAAACGAGAAGCAAAGGCGTCTCTTTTACAGAGCGAGGCATACACCCAGGCTGTGCAAACACAAGTTGTTGCTAATATTGCCAATTGCTATTACACACTGCTAATGCTCGACAGACAACTAGATATTACTGAAAAGACAGCTAAAATCTGGGAAGAAAATGTGCGGACAATGAAAGCGATGAAAAAAGCAGGTATGGTAAATGAAGCAGCTGTATCTCAAAGCGAGGCAAACTACTATATGGTTAATGCTACCTTGCCTAATCTTCACCGCCAAATCCGGGAGACAGAAAATTCTCTTTCTTTATTGCTTGGACAAGCACCACAACAAATTGAACGTGGAACACTGGCCGATCAAAAGATGTTAGAAAGCTTTTCTGTTGGGGTACCTTTGCAAATGCTATCAAACCGTCCGGATGTAAAGCAGGCGGAAATGGCTCTGGCTGGTAGTTATTATTACACTAATCAGGCACGTTCTGCTTTCTATCCTAAAATCACATTGAGTGGATCAGCAGGATGGACAAATAGTGCTGGAGGCGCGATCATTAATCCGGCTAAGTTTATTGCAACTGCAGTAGGTTCACTTACACAACCATTGTTTGACAGAGGTGTGAATGTTGCTAAACTAAAAATAG
This sequence comes from Bacteroidaceae bacterium, assembly GCA_963667395.2. Lineage (GTDB taxonomy): Bacteria > Bacteroidota > Bacteroidia > Bacteroidales > Bacteroidaceae > Bacteroides. Next base: position 219,647 of record CAXXJL010000001.1, on the reverse strand, counting down.
CAAAAGCACAACAGCAGGAAGCTTTACTAGCTTTTCAGCAAAGTATTTTAAATGCAGGTTCTGAAGTAAGTAATGCTCTTTATAAATATCAGTCTGCAGGAGAAAAGTGTATTCAACGGAAACAGCAAATCGAGTCTTTAAACAGCGCTGTTAACAAGACACAACAATTGATGAAACTTGGATCGTCTACTTACCTGGAAGTTCTTACTGCTCAACAATCTTTATTAAGCGCTCAGTTATCCGATGTGCAAGATAGTTTTGAACGTATTCAATCAGTCATCAGCCTGTATCAGGCTTTAGGTGGTGGAAGGTAATATAATTAACTTTAAATAAAAACATATGAACACAATCAGCCCGTTGGCTTTTGTCAGTCCTGAGGCAAAGATAGGAGAAGGTGTAACCATACACCCTTTTGCCTATATTGACAAAAATGTAATAATAGGGAATAATTGCACCATAATGCCTTATGCCAGTATTCTAAATGGTACTCGCATGGGTGATAATAATAAGGTTTTTCAGGGAGCAATTTTAGGTGCTACCCCACAAGACTTTTCATATCATGGTGGAGATACAATTCTTGAAATAGGCAATAAAAATGTATTTCGGGAAAATGTAGTTATAAGCCGTTCTTCAAGCACTGAAGGAAAGTCTGTTATTGGTAACAATAATTTCATTATGGATGGCGTTCATATTTGCCATGACTGCAATATTGCCGATCATTGCGTGATTGGAATAAAATCTATAATTGCAGGAAACTGTACCATAGATTCGCATGTAATATTCAGTTCTATGGTAAGTATGTTTCAGGACACTCATGCGGGTGCCTGGAGTATGATTCAGGGAGGCTGCCGTTTTAAGAAAGATATTCCTCCTTATATTGTTACTTCCAGCAATCCTACAAGTTATTATGGAGTAAATGTAGAAGTGATGAAGCACTTTAACGTTCCAGAAAAAACAATTCAGCATATAGCTCAAGCCTATGCATTAATATTTCATGCAAAAGTAAGTATTGCTGATTCTCTTATCAGAGTAGAACAAGAAGTTCCGATGAGTGATGAAATACAGAATATTATTGATTTTATAAGAAATTCAAAGAAAGGACTTATTTAATAATTGACTATTGCTCATATTGAGTGAATTATATAAAAGCCGTGAACCAAAATAATTAATTGGTTTACGGCTTTTTAATTATCAGTGATTGAACTATCACTCTACTTATTCTCTACAGAATACGGACTTTTAGAACAGGAATGGTTCCAAACAAGCCTTTATACAGTGAGCTAAGAATAGTAACTTTGCACCATAAATTAAATTATATATGGAAAGAAAAAAAACTCTCCTGCTAATACTATTCTTGACCCAGTTTTTAAGTTCCTGCGATTTATTTGAGTATCACCCTTACGATGGCCGCATCAGCGGTGAAACAGGAATTAATGCCAAAAACATAAAATGCATAAAACAAAACACAGAAGGAAAAACAACAATTCGCTTTGTAATGATGGGCGATTCACAGCGCTGGTATGACGAAACGGAAGCTTTCGTAAATCATTTGAACAAGCGTAGTGATATTGATTTTGTAATTCATGGAGGCGACCTAACCGACTTTGGTTCTACGAAAGAATTTATATGGATGCGTGATATTATGAATTCTCTTAAGGTTCCTTATGTTGCTTTACTGGGCAATCATGACTGCTTAGGCAACGGTGAGAATATTTTTGAAGAGATATTTGGCGAAGAGAACTTCTCATTCATGGCCGGAAATACAAAATTTGTCTGTCTTAACACCAATGCACTTGAATACGACTATTCACATCCGGTTCCAGATTTCAATTTTATGAAAAAAGAGATTCAGAACATTGCACCGGGACAGGAAAAGACTGTAATTGCAATGCACGTAAAGCCGTATGCTGAACAGTTTAATAACAATTCAGTTGAGCTCTTTGAATACTACGTAAATAAATTCCCGAAAGTTCAGTTTTGTGTAAACTCACATGATCATAGATTAGAGGTCGATGAAATATTTAAAGATGGGATTACCTATTATGGCAGCGACGATATGAAAGGCCGGAATTATTTACTCTTTACTATAACCCCTGAAGGATATAATTATGAAGTGGTATACTATTAAAAAGACAATATATATAGGAGGACTTCTCCTGATGATACCCTTCTTTGTAAATGCAAAAAGCAAGTATGAAGAAAAAGCAGAAAAGTATAAAACCCATTGGCAAAAGCTGATTCCAACTTATTCGAAGTTACAGTTTGCCGGTTCTATGGGATTACTATCTGCCGGAATTGGGTGGGATTATGGGAAACGTAAACAATGGGAAACAGACTTATTAATTGGTTATATTCCACGTTATTCTTCAAGTGCGAAAGCAACATTTACCATTAAACAGAATTTCATGCCATGGAAGTTCAATTTAGGAAGGAACATTTCAATGGAACCTTTGGCTTGTGGTCTTTATATAAACACGGTTCTTGATGAAGACTTCTGGGTAAAAGAACCCGACCGTTATCCAAAGGGATATTACAACTTTTCAACAAAAATACGTTCTAATATATTTGTCGGTCAGCGATTTACTTATAACATGAACTCAGATAAATCTAGTTTTGCAAAAGCTGTTACTCTATTCTATGAATTAAGCTCCAGTGATCTTTATATAATAAGTGCATCTGGCAATAACTATCTAAAGCCCAAAGATTATATACACCTGTCTCTTGGCGTAAAGCTACAGATTCTGTAATTATTCACCATTAAATAAAATCCATTGGTGAATGGTTGAAAATCATTGGCGAATAAACGGAAATTCTTTCTGGTTTGGTTTCCTCCAAACTCCCGCCTGCTTTCAAAAAAAGCAGGCGGGAGTTTGCTCAACATCCGGTTACGTTTTTAAAAAAGCAGGCGGGATGTTTTTTGATCTCTTTTTTTTGAAATTCTACGCAAAAATAAAAAGCTACCCTCACTCTCTAACTATTTCATATATCTGATTAGAACACAGCGCATTAACCCGTTAGGGTAGCATTTTCAACCATCACTTTTACCTCACTTTTCAAGCCTACCCTAACGATTTCGAATCATTTTTTGCAATTTAGCGCACCCCTGCCATCTAAAATAGTTATCGGCTTTATATGCTGCTAAAGCAAAATTTCGCATCAAGAAATAGTTAAAATGTATTATTAGAGCACGAAAAAGTGAGGGTAGACACCTTTCGTGGGGGATCAGTGAGAGATCAATTTGCATCCATCACGGCGTAATCAATTACTTTTTAGCTGGTTACATTAAATAGTGAGGGAGTGAGGGATAGAAATATTTTTTCGCTCCGTAGACTGAAATAACGTTTATTTATAAACCTCTTTTGCCTTCACCTTAACAATATTTCCAAAAGTAGAAAGCCTATTCATGTCAATCTTCTTAGCATTACCTACAACTACATAAGTGATTATATGCCCTTTTACATTTTGATTGTAAAAGTCCACGATGTCCTTTATATCCATATTAGCAACACCTGCTATCAGCTCTTTGTTTGGATCAGATACATACCCCTCTTTTATTAAAGATGCAATTTTAGAAGACCGCTCACGTAAAGATGGGTATTCATTATTTGCTTCGTTCACCACGTCCTGTCTGGCTGTTTCTACTCTTTCGGCCTTAACCGGCATTTGCTTAATCAAAGAATCCAGCATTCCCATTGCATCTGTTGTTTTATCGCTCTGAGTAGAGAGCATTGCCAAAAGCTGACCACTTTTATCTTTATATTTATACGAAGGAAACTTATATGTTGCCTGAACCCGATATGCCAAAGAACGGAATTCCCTAATCTGTTGAAAAACAATCGAGCTCATACTCCCACCAAAATAATTATTGAATAACACAGATTTATAACGAGCCGAAATGTCTTTATTTACCCCTCCCTGAATATAACCAGCCACAATACTTTGAGATGATTTTGGATCATCAATAAAATAAACCGTTGGTACATTATATGTATTCAACTCTCTATAAACCGGAGTTTGTGAAGCAATAGTAATTTCTTCTACAGCTATATTTTTTATTACCTGAGTAGCAACAGCTTTAGCAGACAAACTTCCACAATAGTGTATATTACATTCTACCTTTTTTACTTCATTAAATTCAGTAATAAAGTCTTTGCCCCTTAGCCTTTTTATTTCAGAAACAGATAAGCAATTTAAATATTCGGATTGCTCACCATAGCGAACTTTATTTAGCAGTGCCTTCACCAACTCATCAGGAGATCGCTTTATAGCTTTTGTTCTTAATTTAGCCTGATCAATTACTTGTTTCATTTTTTTAGGATCGGCTTTTACATGTTTCAGAAAGTCACCGGCCAATGAAAGTGTTGCATTGAAATTTTTATCAAATCCTGATATTTGAATAATAAACTTATCCTGCTCAGCTGTAAAAGATAAAGTGCTTCCAATATTTTGTAACTTACCTCTAAATTGCTCAAATGAAAGAGAATCTGTACCCAAAAGATTTAAGTATGTACTCATTGGAGACAATAGCTTTGATTCCAAAGTTCCTTTACCATACTCCAAATTTAAGGTAAAAATATCATTTACCGGATTAGCTACAGCGTAAAGAACTGCCTTTGGAGCAATCTGAATCACTTTTGTATCGTTTTCAAAATCAAGAAAACGAGGATGAGCATCCAAGGTTTTTATTTGCTCTATTTGTTTAGCATAATCCGATTTAGATTCCGTATTCTTTGGAATTATCGGTGCAAAACCAGGCTTAGTAAGGTTATTTTTAGAATAGTGTCCAGTCTTCTTTGTTACCTGAAGATAATTACTTGTAAAATACTTATTAGCTACTTTTATTATATCATCTTTGGTGAGTGCATCAATTCTTTTAACCTCATTGAGATAATCTTTCCAATTCTTTCCTTCAGAAAAAAGAGACAACATCTTCTGAGCACGAGAATCAATATTCTCTAGATCTTTTTCATAATTTCTTTTTTGTTCCAGCTTCAAACTATTAAAAAACTCATCGGAGAAATCACCATTCTTTATTCTTTCAATTTCATGCATCACCAGTTTTTTTGCTTTACCATAAGACTGAAACAATATTTTAGGCATGACAAGAACTCCAACAACTCCGGCTTCATTTAAACTTTGATTCATAGACATAGCTTCCATCACTTTGCCTTCAACAGTTAGCTTATCCAGATATCCAGTACTATTATCATTATTTAAAAGACTAAGAGCAATACGAAGCGCCACCTCATCCTGGTGATTAGCAGGAACACTTCTCCAGCCAAGAGCTAATAACTTGATAATAGGAATTGGCAGTTTCACCTTAAATTCTTCCTTGCCGGAAAAAGGCGTTGGTGCTACTATTTCTCTTTTCGGAGCATCCCCTTTACGTATTCTGGAGAATGTTTTTTCCAGAACTGGAAGAATCTCATCTGTATTAAAATCACCACTTAAGATTAATCCCATATTACCTGCAACATAATAGCTTTCAAAAAACTTTTTCATCTCAGAAAGCTTTGGATTCTTCAGATTTTCGGTACTACCTACTATAGGAAAAGCATAAGGATGAGGAGCAAAAAAGCGTTCTGTTACTTTCTCAAAAGCCTGATGGCCCATCATATCATTATACATGTTTTTTTCTTCGTAAACTGTTTCCAGTTCACTTTGAAATAAACGAAAAACCGGATTAATAAGACGTTCACTATTGAGTTCAGCCCATTGATTTATATATTGCGGGGAAAAAACATTGTGGTAAATAGTATAATCATCCGAAGTGCCTGCATTTAAACTACTGCCTCCATATCTGGATATTAAACGGTCAAATTCATTTGGAATAACATATTCAGCAGAGCGAATACTCAGCGCATTTATTTCTTTCTGAATTTGCTTTCGCTTCACTTCATCCTTTGTCAACGCAAGTTCATCATACTTCAAGGCAATAGAGTCTAATAAAACTTTCTCGGCATTATAATCTGTTGTACCAATTTTATCCGTTCCTTTAAACATCATGTGCTCAAAATAGTGAGCTATTCCAGTATTAGGGCAATCCTTAGATCCCGCTTTAACTACCACTGCGCCAAAGATTTTGGGCTGAGAATGATCTTCGTTAAGCCATACTGAAAGGCCATTACTTAATTTGCACTCTTTTACATTAAGAGATTCCGAAACTTGAGCGCACACTGAACCGCTCAACAAGCCACTAAGAACTGCTGACAATATTGTTTTTTTCATACGTGTATATTTTTCTACTTTTTACTTTCTACCTGCGGCATACGAAAAGCTGTATAGAGTTCAAGTACAGCTGCAATAGTAAGAGTCAACATCCATTCATTACCATTAGGTAGAGTAAACATCAGCACTCCTGTAATAACAAGGAACAAGGCTCCGAATATTTGCTGACGATAAAGGCGCTTCAAAGTTATATCTTTGCCCTTATAAGGAGTAAGAATCTGAACAACCGCCACAGCCAAAGCACCGGCACTATATAAATAAGGAGAAAGATTCCAACGAGTAATGTATGATGCTGCTCCAATTAGTAAAAGCACTGCGCCCATAAGAAAGATTAATGACAGATATTTTTTCATTTTTGAGGTTCTTCTTCTATATTTTCATCTTGAATGACATAAATGTCTTCATTTGGTTTCTTCATCAAATACTTTTCACGCGCTACTTTTTCTATAGAACGTGGATTGGTAGTTAACTCGTTCAGTCGTTTTGTGTTTTCATCATAATCCGCCTGATATTCTTTTATACTTTCATGAAGCCTATTTATCTTACGGATACTTGAAACACGACGCACCATACTGTTCTCATCAAGAAAACCGATGATTGTCACAAAGATAAGTACTGTGATCCAGTATTTATGCCTTCTGATAAAGTTCCATACAGTAAGAAGTTTAATCATATTACATCAAGTTGAATATGGATACAAAGATAGAAATATTTCTTAACCTACGTTTTAATAATCGATAATTTAATGTACATTTGCAGAGATTGAAAAAGAAAGTATCCAGAAAATATGGAAAATTATATAGTATCGGCTCGTAAATATCGCCCATCAACATTTGAATCTGTGGTGGGACAAAACTCATTAACTACAACATTAAAGAACGCTATCTCCTCTCAGAAGCTGGCGCATGCATATCTGTTTTGTGGTCCACGAGGCGTGGGAAAGACTACTTGTGCCCGTATTTTTGCAAAAACCATTAATTGTTTAAATCTAACTGCCGACGGTGAAGCTTGCAATGAATGTGAATCATGTAAAGCTTTCAATGAACAACGATCTTATAATATTCATGAATTGGATGCTGCTTCGAATAACAGTGTTGACGATATCAGACTTCTGATTGAGCAAGTGCGCATCCCGCCACAGATTGGTAAATATAAAGTATATATTATTGATGAGGTTCACATGCTCTCAACTGCAGCTTTCAATGCTTTCCTTAAAACATTGGAAGAACCTCCCAAACATGCTATCTTTATTCTTGCCACAACCGAAAAGCATAAACTTCTGCCTACAATTCTTTCTCGATGCCAGATTTATGATTTCAACAGAATCAGTGTGCAGGATACGGTAAACCACCTTACTTATGTGGCTCAAAAAGAAGGAATCAGCGCAGAACCGGAAGCTTTGAATGTCATTGCTCAAAAGGCCGACGGCGGAATGCGTGATGCTTTATCCATATTTGATCAGGTGGTAAGCTTTACCGCCGGAAACGTGCAATACAAAAGCGTTATTGAGAATCTTAACGTGCTTGATTATGAATATTACTTCCGCCTGACCGACAAGCTGATTGAAAATAATGTGGGCGAATCACTGCTTATCTTCAATGACATCCTGAATAAAGGGTTTGAAGGTAGCCATTTCATTACCGGCCTGGCTTCTCATTTCCGTGACTTGCTGGTAAGCAGAGATGCAAATACTCTTCAACTTCTGGAAGTTGGAGCCAGCATCCGTGATCGTTATAAAGCACAAGCGGCTAAATGTGATCCTAAGTTTCTCTATAAAGCAATGAAACTTTCTAACGATTGTGATTTAAATTATCGTGTGAGTAAGAATAAACGTTTCCTGGTAGAGCTAACATTAATTCAGCTGGCACAATTAACGTCGGAACCTGATGACGAGAGTCATGGGCGTAGCCCTAAACAATCTATAAAACCAGTCTTCACTCAGCAAAATAATGCTACGGCACAGCAACAAGTAGCTGTACCAGTTTCTCAGAATGCACAAGCAACCCCTTCTGCTTCACCGAATGTTGCATCTGATTCCAGACCTGCAACTCCGCCATCGGTTCATAAAAGCCCGGTATCAGGCATAAGCATCAAGGAAGAAAGGAAGGTTCCTTTAATGAAAGCCGGAAGTTTGGGCATATCTATAAAGAATCCTTATCAGGGAGAGCAAGCCAAACAAACTAAAGTTGCTGAGCAAGCTCCATCCATTAAAAAGAACGAGGAAGATTTTGTCTTTAACGAGAGAGATCTGAATCATTACTGGCTTCAATTTGCCAACGCACTTACCATCGAACAAAGGGGAGTTATGATGCGCATGAAGAATTCATCTCCGAAGTTATTGTCCGATACCTCTTTCGAGATGGTGGTAGATAATGAAATTGTGGCTAAAGACATAACAACTATGATTCCTGAAATTCAGCGTTATCTGCGTTCTCAATTACATAATAGCAAGATAACTATGAATATTAGGGTAAGCGACGCTCAGGAAACAGTTCGTGCTTACAGCAGAGTGGAACGTTTTCAAATGATGGCTCAGAAGAATCCTGATTTAATAAAGCTAAAAGATTCTTTCGAATTGGAGCTCTCCTAATTTACTATTCTTTAGCTTGATATAAATATTAATAAACCTCTCAAGTTATTACCCAATAAATAAAAACCATAGCCCAATACTTTCTAAAGCATTGGGCTATGGTTTTTATTTATTGGGTAATGGTTGAAAAGCACAAAAAGTTACTTCCTGTTCATCAGGCGGTAACTCGCCATTTCTTCATATTTTGTTCCGGAACGACCATAATTGCAATAAGGATAAATAGAAATACCTCCACGCGGAGTGAAGATGCCTGTAACCTCAATGTACTTGGGATTCATCAAACGAATAAGATCTTTCATAATAATATTTACGCAATCTTCATGGAAAGCCCCATGATTCCGAAAGCTAAACATATATAGTTTCAAACTCTTGCTCTCCACCATTTTTACATCAGGAAGATATGAAATACGGATTTCCGCAAAATCGGGCTGACCGGTAATAGGGCAAAGGCTTGTAAACTCAGGACAATTAAACTGCACCCAGTAATCGTTTTCAGGATGTTTATTATCAAACGCTTCCAAAACCTCGGGAGCATAGTCATTCTTATATTCTGTCTTTTTCCCTAAAAGAGAAAGTTGATCATTTAACTCTGTCATCAGTCCAATATTTTGTTATTACTTTTAATTTTTTCTTTTCAGGTATTCCTGCAAGCCATGATTTCTAAGCTTACAAGCAGGGCAATGTCCACATCCGTCTGCCGGAATTCCGTTATAACAAGTCAGCGTTTCGTTGCGAACAAGGTCAAACACCCCAAGTTCGTCCGCCAAAGCCCAGGTTTCCGTTTTATCAATCCACATCAAAGGTGTATGAATTACAAACTGCTCATCCATAGCCAGATTGAGTGTCACATTCAACGATCTGACAAAGGAATCCCTACAATCAGGATAACCGCTAAAATCAGTTTGTGAAACTCCTGTTACCAAATGGCGAACACCTTTTTCCCTGGCAAATACTGCAGCAATACTCAGAAAAAACAAATTCCTTCCCGGAACAAAAGTATTTGGAAAAGATTCTGTTGGTTTCTCCTGATCCATTTCTATAGAACTATCAGTCAAAGAACTACTTCCCAACTTACTAATAAAAGTAGCATCAATCAAATGAAATTCCACATCTGCTTTTTCAGCAATGGTGCGAGCAATCTCCACTTCCTTCTGGTGCTTCTGCCCATAAAGGAAACTCAGAGCATATACCTTTTTGAATTGTTTTTTTGCCCAGAAAAGACATGTAGCCGAATCCTGTCCACCACTAAACAAAACCACGGCAGATTCATTACACATTTTCATTAAATCTCATTTATTTTAATTACACTGTACGAGATATTTTCATCATAAACATCAGTTTCCTCGGTACGTTTCACATAGTTCACTACCCTACGCGTAATTGGAAGAACCAGAATTTCAAACAATGTTTTAGCAACAGTCTCAACCAGAATAATCTGGAAAACCACATTCAGAGGAATCACAAAAAGGAAGCCGATTGTTGTAAAGACTAAAGTATCAGCTAATTCTCCAACAATGGTTGAGGCAATAGCCCGTTGTCCAAACTTCTTTCCTTTATGCAGAACCTTCATTTTACTCATTACAAAAGCATTCAGAAAAGAGCCAATAAGGAAAGCTAGTAAGCTTGCAAATGCAATACGAGGTGTTTGTGCAAGAACGGAAGAATAGGAATCCTGCATCATCCAGTGGGAAGCAGGAGGAAGAGCTACCGAAATTTGAAACAGCACAATAGCCAGAAAATTAATTGCAAAGGCAACCCAGATAATAAACCTTGCCTTACGGAAGCCCCACACTTCAGTAATACAATCATTGATAACATAGGATATAGGAAAGATAATCAATCCGGCAGTAGACGGCAAACCAAAAATTTCAAATTGCTTAACTGCAAGAATGTTGGAAAGAACAAGGCACATACTAAAAAGTACGCCCATAAGCATAAAGGAAACAGTAACTTTACTTTTCATAATCTTGTTTTTTACGTGGTTTATTCAAGCACACGGCCTTTATTCAAGGCTTCGTATTTTAATTTCGGCTGCAAAGTTAGGAAATATATAGCAAACAAGAAAGTATAAACTATTAAAAGTAAAAAAATGAACGAGGGCACTAAAAATATTTAGCGCCCTCGTTCATTTTATATTCTTCGGGACTGAGATCAAACACCCATTTTTATAAAAGGATATTATGACTATTCAGACAGTCTCTATTTATGGTCTTATTAATGCTATTAGAAAGTATAATCCACACCTACACCAAATACTTTATTTGTACGAGTGAAAGCATCTGTACCTTCAAGACCTAGTTTGTTACCATTATAAACCTTAGAATTCTTTGTATAATCATCATAGGTGGAGAAGAAATAAGCTACATTTACTTTCAAGCTCTCATTAAGCTTAAAAGCAGCTCCCATACCTATTGAATAAGAGTTTACAGTATAGCTCATATCCGACATATATCCATCTTCCAAACCATAATTTGTGCTTTGATAACCACCACTGATTAATACTCTATCCGTGATGTCCCATTCCAAACCAGCCAGGTATTCATTGGTATCTCCACTAAGGTATTTCTGCTTATCGTTGGCCATTCTTGCATCTTTATCAAAGAAATGATTCCATCCTATTGAAGCACGAACGGTAGGAAGTATTGAATATTGCGCACCAACAGTAAGCAAACTTGGAATATCATTCGGAGTATTTACTCCATGATTGTAAGCAGCAACTCCGGTACTGTTTATTTTTGTTTTATTTTCAATATTTAATTTGGTTTTGAGTTCATACTTCACACCAATATTAAGTTTATTCATTTTAAAGTCTGCACCAATAATAGGAGTAATTCCCCATCCGCTTTGATCGCAATCTAATTCTTTATCAGCAGTACCTGCAGAAACTACTCCAATAGTATTAGCAGCAGTTGTATATTGAGTGGCTGCAGCTGTATATTTAGCGGCAAGTTCCGCATTTCCGGCGGCAGCAGCAGCAACGGCGGCGGCGGCAGCAGCAGCTGCATTGGTCGTATATTGCTCTCTAGCTGCTTGTAACTGTCCTTTGACTGTAGGATCATTCAGGTTTATCATTTCGCCTCCTTTAAAGTTCGCACTGATATTTCTTAAGTAACCAAAATAGCTATTACTTACATAATTCATACGTCCACCACCAAAGACAGAAAGATTATCATTCAATTTATAAGTAGCTCCTAACTGTAAACCAAAAATATACTGACGGCCTTCCATAAAACTATTTACTTCATATTTATCTGTTCCGGCAAATCCTACTTTTGAAAGTATAGCAGGAAGTACTGCCACTTGGGATTCAAAAGAAGCAAGTCCTTCATTGAATGTCGCTTTTCCACCACCGCCTGTTACAGCAAAGCTTCCGGAAAAGGACCAGTTGTTTTTCTTATAGGCAGCCTGAAAGCTAGGAATAAAAGGAGCTGAAGCTTCACCTTCATATACTTTAGTTGCACTTCCTCCATTGCCAACAAACGGTGCAAATGTAGAAGTAATAGTTCTTGTCTGAAAAGCACTTTGTCCATTTAATGATAGATGAAAACCATCATTCATAAAGGCAACACCCGCTGGATTAGAATAAACAGCATCTATTTCTATTGATGCACCACGGGCAATATTACGAAGAAAGGCTACGTTCTGATTTGTATTTGTCAAAAGTCCCCCTGCAAAAGTTGGAACTGAAACGATTAACAGGATAAAGCTAATCAGTGATAATTTTCTCATAAGATTCTCTTTTTAGTATTTAGGCCGCAAAGGTAGCATAAAATAGCACAATACAAATAAATCTGTGCTATTTTTATCTTCTTAGACCAAGAATAAGTAAAATAAGAATCAAAAGAAATAGTTTCATAAGAAACAAAACAGGTTATCCAAAATGAATAACCTGTTTTATTTCATTGATAAATTAAGTATAAAGACTAGTTTAATACAAAATTTACAGTTGAACGAATATCAGTTGATGATGAACCAATATAAATTTTAAACTGTCCGGGTTCTGCTACCCAGCCATGTGCTGTTTCACTAAAGAATTTAAGCTTATCTGCCCCTATTTTAAAGGAAACAGTTTGTTCCTCTCCCGGAGCAAGCTCTATCTTTTGAAAAGCTTTCAATTCCTTTACCGGACGAAGCACACTGCACTTTTCATCTCCAACATAAAGCTGAATAACCTCTTTCCCTTTTACTGCTCCAATATTTTTCACCGGAATAGTAATGGTCAACTCATCTGATGCCGAGATAGTCTTTTTATCGGCAACAACCTTTCCATATTTAAACTGAGTGTAACTCAATCCGTGTCCAAAAGAAAAGAGAGCCGGAATCTTTTTTGTATCATGCCAACGATAACCAACCAGAATATCTTCTTTATATTCCTGCTTAACACCATCTCCAGGATAAGAAATAGTGCCAAATGAATGTGCCGCATTATCTGTTAATTTCACAGGGAATGAGAAAGGAAGCTTACCACTTGGATTTACCTCACCGGTAAGCACATCGGCAATGGCATTACCTGATTCAGAGCCCAAGTACCATGCTTGTAAAACGCTTGGCGCACTATTTATCCAAGGCATTTCAATTGCATTGCCACTCAAAAGAACTACTACTATATTCTTATTTACTTTCAGTAAATCATTAATCAAGTCGCTTTGTCCGAAAGGAAGAGCCAGCGATTTACGGTCGGCATTCTCACAATCCTGGAAGTTATTCTTATTTAATCCACCAACGAAAACAATCAGGTCAGCATCTGCAGCCTGTTTTACAGCTTCCTGATGCAGTGAATCTGTATTAAAATCGGGTTTCATTTCATGATCATATGCAGGTTTACCCGAAGCATATCCCATTGTGTATTTTATCTTATCGCCAAATTTAGATTGCAATCCAGCCAATGGAGAAACTTCTTTCTTCACTTTCAGAACAGATGAACCACCACCCTCAGTTAAACGGCGAATTGCATTCTCTCCTACTACCAATATTGAATGATATTTATTGCCATCCAACGGAAGAACGGCTTCTTCTTTCTTATTTGTTTCGTTCTTTAAAAGAACAATACCCTCCTGAGCCACAGTGCGTGCCACATTATAATGTTCTTCACTGGTAAAAGATCCCCAAGGACGGCTACTATTCATCGCTGTGCGGAAAATCAGTCGGAGAATACGAGTTGCTTTATCGTCAATAGTACTCATTGGATAAGTACCATCTTTTAATCCTTTCAGGTAAGCTGATGCTAAATAGTAATCATCATACGCAAAATTCTTACCTGAGCTAAGACCGTTGGTATAAGATCCCATTTCAATATCCAGTCCATTAAGAACAGCCTCTTTTGTATCATGTGCACCACCCCAGTCGGTAACCACACATCCGTCGAACTTCCATTCGCCCTTCAGTATTTTATTCAGCAGAAGATCGTTGTGACAAGCATGCTCTCCACGTACCTTATTATATGAGCCCATTATACTCCAGCTTCCTCCATCAACAATTGCTGCTTTAAATGCTGGAAGATAGATTTCATAAAGTGCACGATCACTTAACTCCACATCAATATTTCCACGCCAAACTTCCTGATTATTTAAAGCGTAGTGTTTTACGCAAGCAGACACGCCATTAGATTGAACTCCTTTTACGTAAGGAACCACCATAATGGAAGCAAGATAGGGATCTTCACCCATATATTCAAAATTACGACCATTGAGCGGAGTACGGTAAATATTTACGCCAGGGCCCAATAACACATCTTTTCTACGATAGCGAGCTTCTTCTCCAACAGCTTTACCATAAATGGCCGACATCTTAGGGTTCCATGTTGCAGCCAGACAAGTAAGTGCGGGAAAAGCAGTACAAGAATCATTGGTCCACCCAGCAATATCCCAACTATCCCAAAGTATTTCTTCGCGAACTCCATGAGGACCATCACTCATCCACAATTCAGGAATGCCCAAACGAGGTACGCCGTGACTGCTAAACTTAGACTGTGCTGTGCAGAGTTTCACTTTTTCTTCCAGTGTCATTCTGGAAAGCGCATCTTTTACTCTAACTTCAATTGGTTGTTTCTGGTCCAGATACGCAGGCATTTGCTGAGCCTTTAAGGAAGCAGTGCCCATTGTCAGAGCAATTACCGCATAAATTAATTTTGTTTTCATTATTAGGTTCTTAATTATTTCGTTGTATTTATAAACAGTTCATTGCTTTTCAATTTACCCGAAGTTGCCTTCAGCGTGATATTTCCCTTAGTTGTAGTAGATTGAATTACAACCAGGCATTTTCCATAGAAAGCTTTGCGGAAATTAGCCTTAAAACTTTCGCTACTTATGGGGCTGCCATTATCTACTCCTACAATAGCTCCTGATCCTTTAAGATCAAAGTTAATCAGGTTATCGGCGTTAGGACAAAGGTTTCCATCCTTATCTCTTACTTCTACCGTTACAAAGCTAAGGTCTGTACCGTCGGCAGAAATCTGTTTCCTATCGGCAGACAGAACAATCCGAGCAGGATCACCGGCTGTTTTTATCTCTTTGCTGAGTACCACTTTACCGGCTTTGCGGGAAATAACCTTTATTGTTCCGGGAACAAACTTCAGGCGCCACATTACATGAAAGTCATCTTTACCTTTTGTTTTTATACCCTGTGACACTCCATTAAGGAAAAGTTCCACTTCATCGGCATGATTATAGTAAGCCCAAACATCTACTGTCTCACCCAGCTTCCAGTTCCAGTGAGGGGAAACATGAAGAACATCTTTGTCTGTCCATTCAGACTGATACATATAATAGACATCTTTAGGAAAACCGGCCAGGTCTATAATACCAAAATAGGAACTACGGGCAGGCCACCAGTAAGGAGTAGGCTCTCCAAGGTAATCAAATCCGGTCCAAATGTACATTCCGCTAATGAAATCATTGTTCTTTACCAATCTCCAGGAATCCTCATGAGTAGTTCCCCAAGGCACATGACAATTGTCATACGAAGAACAGGAATAAGATTCGTCGTGAAAAGGAACATCCCAGCGGGAAGGCCAGATGTACATACTATCACTTGGCATGCGGTAATAACCACGGGTCATCAATCCCGAAGTGGCTTCCGTTACGATAAACGGTTTGCCGGGAAAATTCCGGGGAACATCCTTGAAGTATGTTTCATGATAATTAAAACCAATAATATCCAATACTTTTGAACGGAAAAGGTGATTATTAGGATCTGGTTCATTATTTCCGGCAGTGATTGGGCGTGTTGGGTCGAGTTCATTAACCATATCTCCCAATTTCTTGGCAAGCAAGGAATTAATACTCATGGAATCGCTGCTATTTGCCAGTGCTTTTGGATCACGTTTAAAGTTAAGCAACAGATTTGCAGCCTGTATATCGAGCGTATCGGCATCGGCATGTGTCCATTGTTCAAGCACTTCATTGCCAATACTCCACATAAAGATGGAAGGATGATTACGGTCACGAAGAATATGATCGGTAAGATCGCGCTCGTGCCACTCATTAAAATAGCGGGAATAATCGTGCGCTGTTTTTTTCTTGCGCCACATATCAAAAGATTCGTCCATTACGATAAAACCCATACGGTCGCACAAATCGAGCAACTCGGGAGCGGGAGGATTATGCGAACAACGAATTCCGTTGCAGCCCATGTTTTTCAGGATTTCCAGCTGACGCTGAATGGCACGTGTATTTACAGCCGCACCAAGACAGCCTAGATCGTGGTGCATACACACACCTTTTATTTTAGTAGGAACGCCATTCAGGATAAATCCTTTCTGTGCATCAAACATAAAGTTTCGTATTCCAAAAGGAGTTTCGTACTGGTCGACTACTTTTCCACCTACACTAATTTGAGAAACCACTTTATACAGGTAAGGATTCTGCAATGTCCATAGTTCAGGTTTGGAGAGTTCGAGGGTTTGTTTCACTTCCTGCACCTTTCCTGCCTTAATTTTCACAGTGGAAACAGAGTTTTTCACTTCCCCACCCTTACTATTGAAAATCACAGAACTAAGTTGAGCAGTAACTTCTGCCTTAGAATCATTTTTCACTTTAGTGGCAAGCGCAATGGTTGCACCATCTTTAGAAACTTTCGGAGTAGTTACATATGTGCCCCACTGATCAACATGCACAGGATTGGCAATGGTGAGCCACACATTCCTATAGATTCCACAACCCGAATACCAGCGTGAGTTTGGTTGCTCACTATTATCCACCCTAACTGCTATCACATTTTTTTGTCCAAACCTGAGGTAAGGAGTGAGGTCATAGCGAAAAGAGATGTAACCATAAGGACGTTTTCCCAGAGTAGTGCCGTTTATCCACACTTCAGCATCCATATATACTCCATCAAAATCGACAAAAACTTTTTTTCCCTTCTCTTGAGGTGGCACAGTAAAGGATTTCCTGTACCAACCTACTCCGCCTGGCAAAGCTCCTCCTCCACAACCGGAAGGATTGTCTTTGCTAAACTCGCCTTCTATCGCCCAATCATGAGGAAGATTCAGGTTGCGCCACGAACTATCTTTGAAGCCGGGTGAAAAAGCTTCAGGCACATCACCCAAATGAAAGGTCCAGTTTCTATTAAAATTTGATATCACCCGCGAAGTCATACCATAGCCCGAAGCAGACAAAAGCATTAATAATGCAAATACTGACGGGAAAATTAAATTGTGTTTCTTCATATTTTTAAAGTTACAAGTCACATTTTTATTTCCTTGTACAGAACAATTCATTCTTCTGTACAAAAGAATGAATTGTTCTGTACAAAAGAATGCAATCTTTTGTACAAGATGTTTTTAATTACCCGAGTTACAATTTTACTGTAACCTTTGACCCTTTATATTTCACCGCCTTGCCTTTAGTTTTCAAATCGAATGGCTGCGGATTTGATTTATCTACAAATATAACATTAAATGAGCGCTCCTTCAACATTCCTTTAAATTCTCCTTTGCGATTGCCTATCATCAGAGATTTAGAGGCTTCATCGTAAGTAAACTCAATGGTGGCATATTTACCTTTCTCGTAATTGTAATTATCTCCCTCATCTTCATACAATGTAAAAGAGCCGTTTTGTCCACCATATATATATAAGGTGATCTTGTCTGCCGGTTTCTCACTTGTATACTGAAGGTTCGGGCCAAAAGAAATAATAGCTCCCTCGTGAGCATAAAGAGGCATTTTTTCATAAGGAGCATCCACTTTCAATGTCTGTCCGCCGCGAACATACTTTCCGGTATAGAAATCATACCATCCGGTTGTCTCAGGGAAATAAACTTCACGGTAACGGGCTCCGTATTTATAAACCGGACAAACCATCAGCGAAGGGCCAAACATATATTGATCTCCTATATTGTTTACATTGGTATCCTTTTCAAAATCCATAACCAGGGCACGCATAATTGTGTAATCCTTGAAATAAGTCATCCCGGCCAATGAATAAATATATGGCATCATATTATAACGAAGCTTTGTGTAATATACAATTGACTTATAGGCAGGATGATTATCGGGAGCAATATTATAGACTTCACGAAAGGGAAACTCTCCATGTGCACGGAACAAGGGTGCAAATGCGCCAAACTGATACCAACGGGTGTTTAGTTCGCGCCATTCTTTTAAGTCTGCATTTTCTTCTCCTGTTTTATCATACTTATTTTGTCCATTTATATATCTTTTTTCTGTACAGAATCCACCAATATCCATAGTCCAGTAAGGTACTCCAGACATAGAAAAATTAAGTCCGGCAGAGATTTGTGCCTTCATATCTTCCCAGCGAGTACCAATATCCCCACTCCATGTTGCAGTAGAATAGCGTTGCAATCCAGCAAATCCTGAACGAGTTAAAAGGAACACGCGCTTATTTGGGTCTACTCCTCTCTGTCCTTCATAAATAGCTTTAGCATTCATCAACGCATACGTATTAAAGTATTTAGTTGAAGGACCTAAAACTGTAGGACCACATAATTTTTTCCGATATGCCATATCATTATTAGAGTATACATCGGGTTCAGAAGCATCCATCCACCAGGCATCAATTCCCTTAGAGTAAAGTTTTTCATTCATTTGCTTCCAGAAAAGTTTACGGGCATCTTCTGAATATGCATCATAGAAAGAGCCTACATATCCCTTTCCAACCCAATCGAGCACACTATCCTTAACCGCTTGTTGATACATCCATCCGTTTTTGTCGAACTCTTTATAATTTTCAGTCGTTACATAGAACTTCGGCCAAACGGAAATCATAATCTTTGCATTCATTTGGTGAATGGAGTCAATCATAGCTTTGGCATCCGGAAAACGCTTCAAATCAAAATCATGACTTCCCCACTGTGTTTCCGGCCAATAAAACCAGTCAAGTATAATATTGTCAATTGGTATCTGGCGCCTGCGGAATTCTTTCAATGCACCAAGCAACTCATCTTGTGTTTTATAACGTTGCCGACTTTGCCAGTAACCCATTGCCCATTTGGGCATAATCTGAGATTTACCAGTCAGCGTGCGATAACCACTAATCACCTCATCCATATTCTTACCTTTAATGAAATAGTAATTTATCTCATTACCCATTTCACTATAAAGTGCCAGTTTGTTTTGTTGTTTATCAGGAACAGGACTCAATGCTTTCAAAGCCATGTAAGAAACAGCACCGTCGGGTCTCCATTCTATCCGAACAGGAACACGTTTCCCTTTTTCCAGGTTAACCGTAAACTTATAACTATTTGGATTCCATGCGGTACGCCAGCGTTCGGGCACTACTTTTACATTATTAATATAAACTTCAGTATAACCGGCATAGTATAACCAAAAACGATAAACGCCACTTTGATCTGCTTCCAGTTCACCGGAATAGGTTACTTTGGCACCATCTAGCGGAAGATTATCCGGCAGATTCTTTATTGTCTTCAAATCTTCATAGTCAATTGCGGACTCTTTACGGGTTACAGTTGCTTTTCCTGTTCTTGCATCAGGAATATAAGTAGCGGTTAAGCCTCCTTCCTTGCCATTAGCATCGTAAAGTTTAAACTGATTAAGCTGTGCATAATCACGTTCATCGCCAAATTTGCTCAAAGAGTAATTATCCCACAAAATTCCGTAGTTCTTATTTGAGAGAACAAAAGGAATAGAAACTTTTGTATTATACTGGAATAAGTCTTCATTCTTTCCTTTATAATTAAATTCATCGGATTGATGTTGTCCTAGTCCGTAGAAAGCTTCATCATCCGGAGATTCAAAAACCTGACGCATAGTGTAACCTTTGGTTCCCTCAACCACTATTGGGGTAAAGGATTTGCCTCCACCTTCATTTTCTCTAAGAATGGAATTCCCCTTAGCATCAGTAAAGTCCACTTCGCCGGTTTTTAAATTAACGAACGCTTTTAAAGAAGCAGTAGAAAGTACTACGGCGTTATTCTTTTCTTCCACAGAAAAAGGAGTTTTGTTCCCTTTTTGAGGTACAATAATAAGACTATTCTCTTCAGAGAATTTATCTTCGGGTGTAGCAGATACATGAATCACCTTATTATTCACCACCTGCAGCCTAACAAGCCTCACATCAGAACTCTGTTCTTTTCTTAAATCTACAATAAGCCCATCCGCTGTTTTTTTATATCCTGGTTTGGCGCAAGACATAAACAGCACTCCTGCCATCAAATAAATAGATATGTTTCTCATTGTTCACTAAATATTTTTATTCATTTCTATCAATGTTGTAAAATTACTATTTTTTTAAGTAATCTACCATATGCGTTTGTTTTCTTGGCGTATGCCTTTTGATAGTCAAGGGTATCTTTTTGTTTCTTCATGGGGTACTATTTGTTACATTGCCGAACAAAGGGCTAAACTTTCTTAATTTAGCTATCAGTTTTACAGAAATATATTTGGGTATACGGAAGAATTTGACTTTATTTGCAAGGTATAACATAAAAAGAATATGAACATGATAAACACTTCTATGCCTCACAATAACCTATCAGGGCTTAAGCGTGAGGACTTCAGAAAAACAATAAACGGTAAATCCACAGATTTATTTATTCTTAAAAATAACAGTGGCATGGAAATAGCAGTAACTAATTACGGTGCTGCAATACTTGCCATCATGGTTCCTGACAAAAACGGAAATTATTCAAATGTTGTTTTGGGACACGACAGTATAGATAATGTAATCAATAGCCCGGAACCTTTTCTAAGCACCACTATCGGACGATATGGCAATAGAATTGCTAAAGGCAAATTCACCTTATGCGGCAAAGAATATACTCTTGCCACAAACAATGGCCCCAACTCTCTGCATGGAGGACCAAAAGGTTTTCATGCTGTAATATGGGATGCAAAACAAACAAACGAGCATACGCTGGAGCTGAAATATACAGCACAGGATGGCGAAGAAGGATTCCCTGGAAAACTGGATGTAATTATGACTTATTCATTAACCAATGCAAATGAGTTCTTAATAAGTTATAAAGCAATAACAGACGAAATTACCATCGTTAATCTGACTAATCACGGTTTCTTTAATCTAGCCGGCATAGCCAACCCCACTCCCACTGTCCTCAACAATATCCTTACTATTAACGCTGACTACTATATTCCTATTGATGATGTGTGCATTCCTTTTGGCGAAATAGCTAAAGTAGAGGGAACTCCTCTGGATTTCAGAACTCCTCATGTTGTAGGCGAACGCATTAATGAAAAGCATCTACAAATAGAAAACGGAGCAGGATATGATCATTGCTTTGTTTTAAAGAAGGAAGAAGCCGGTCAACTTAGCTTTGCTGTGAAATGTGTTGAACCAAACAGCGGACGTTTTATGGAAGTATATACAACCGAACCAGGCGTGCAACTTTATTCAGGAAACTGGCTGAATGGCTTCAGTGGAGCTCACGGAGCTACCTTCCCAGCAAGAAGTGCTATATGCTTTGAAGCACAACTTTTCCCCGATTCACCCAACAATGCTCATTTCCCATCTACAATTCTGCGTCCAGGAAAAGAATACCAACAAGTGACTATTTATAAGTTCGGAGTAGAAAAATAACAAAAGAAAATCTAATTTAATCACATAACTAACAATTTAAGAATAAAATGACTAAGCAACAAAAAAATTACGCATTGCCTATTGCAATGATGTTCGCCCTTTTCGCTATGGTTTCTTTTGTAACCGGACTGACTAATCCGCTGGGAATAATTGTAAAGCATCAGTTTAATGCCGCCAACTGGATGACTCAATTAGGTAATGCCGCCAATTTCATAGCATATGCCTTTATGGGAATCCCTGCTGGTATGATGCTAAAAAAAATCGGCTATAAGAAAACCGCTCTTGCCGCAATTGCCGTTGGATTTGTCGGTGTAGGTATTCAATTCTTGTCGGGAATAGCTGGAAGCTTTGCTATTTACCTTTCAGGAGCATTCATTTCGGGTTTCTCTATGTGTATGTTAAATACAGTTATCAACCCAATGTTGAACACATTAGGTGGTGGCGGCAAGAAAGGAAACCAGTTAATTCAGTTCGGTGGATGCGGAAACTCTATTTCTGCTACAATTGTTCCTATTCTTGTAGGTTACCTTATTGGCGATGTGGCACGTGCGCAAATTAGCGACGCGGCTCCTGCATTATTTATTGCAATGGGCGTGTTTGCTTTGGCATTTTTCGTGTTATTTGTAATGAACATCCCTGAACCTCATAAAGAGTCGGCTACAACAACTAAAGTAAAAGACACACACAGCGCGCTATCTTTTCGCCATTTTTTAATGGGAACAGTAGCTATCTTCCTTTATGTGGGTGTTGAAGTAGGTATCCCTAACTTCGTAAACTTATTCCTTACTACTGCTCCAGATGCAGAAGGAGCAAAAGGTATTGGTATGGCTGCTGCCATGGCAGGTTCCATTTGTGGAACATATTGGTTCTTAATGATGATTGGCCGTTTATTAGGTGGAGCTTTCGGAGCTAGATTCTCAAGTAAATCTCAGCTTACTCTTGTTAGTTCTATAGCTTTAATATTCTTGTTAATCGGAATATTTGCTCCTACAGACGTCATTGTTTCTATGCCGGTATTTAAATCAGATATCAGTTTCGGCATTACTCCTGTGCCTATAGGTGTTATGTTCTTCATTCTTTGTGGATTCTGTACTTCTATTATGTGGGGTGGCATTTTCAATCTTGCAGTAGAAGGTATTGGCAAATACACAGCTATGGGCTCAGGTCTATTCATGGTTATGGTTTGTGGTGGAGGTATCCTTCCATTGCTTCAAGGAGCTTTAGCCGATATCACTAACAGTTATTTGATGAGCTTCTGGATTGTATTTGCTGGCGTTGTTTACATACTATACTATGCATTGATTGGCAGCAAGAACGTAAACAAGGATATTCCTGTTGAATAATATTATAAATATATAAATAAAACACGAATTATGGATATTGAATATGTAAGAAGTCGCTTTGCAAAACACTTTGATGGAGCAATAGGCTCTATATACGCTTCCCCAGGACGTGTCAATCTTATCGGAGAACACACAGACTACAACGGTGGATTCGTATTTCCGGGAGCGATCGACAAAGGAATGATGGCTGAAATCAAAATCAATGGAACAGATAAAGTAAGAGCTTATTCCATTGATTTGAAAGATTATGTAGAATTCGGATTGAACGAAGAAGATGCTCCACACGCAAGCTGGGCAAGATATATCTTTGGTGTTTGCCGCGAAATGATCAAAAGAGGCGCCAAAATTCAAGGATTCGACACTGTTTTTGCAGGCGACGTGCCTCTGGGTGCGGGAATGTCTTCATCAGCAGCATTGGAAAGTACTTATGCTTTTGCATTGAACGATATGTTCAACTGCGGTATTGATAAGTTTGAACTGGCTAAAATTGGTCAGGCAACAGAACATAACTATTGCGGTGTTAACTGTGGTATTATGGACCAGTTTGCTTCCGTATTTGGTAAAGCAGGTAGTTTAATTCGTTTGGATTGTCGTTCTTTGGAATACAAATACTATCCATTTAACCCAACAGGATATAAAGTAGTATTACTAGACTCAGTTGTTAAGCATGAACTTGCTTCGTCTGCTTACAACAAACGTCGTCAATCTTGTGAAACAGTTGTTGCTGCTATCAAGAAGAATCACCCAACTGTAGAATTCCTTCGTGATTGCACAATGGAAATGCTTCAGGCAGTGAAAGCAGACGTTACAGAAGAAGACTACATGCGTGCTGAATATGTTATTGAAGAAATACAGCGAGTATTAGATGTTTGCGACGCTTTGGAAAAAGGAGATTATGAAACTGTAGGTGAAAAGATGTATGGCACACACCACGGCATGAGTAAACTTTATGAAGTTAGCTGCGAAGAACTGGATTTCCTGAATGACTGCGCTAAGAAAAACGGTGTGACTGGTTCACGCGTTATGGGTGGCGGATTCGGCGGATGTACCATAAATCTGGTTAAGGAAGAACTTTATGATGCATTCATTGCTGATGCAAAAGAGTCTTTCAAAGCTAAATTTGGCAGAAGTCCTAAAGTATATGATGTGGTTATCAGCGATGGTTCCCGCAAATTAGCTTAAAAATAAGTATTTACTTACTATTATAAGGTGTATCATTCATTTTGAATGATACACCTTATTTTTTGTACCCTGCTAATTGACTGTTATTTCTTCTTTTATTTTCATTTTCTGCTATATAACATACTAGAAACTATCTTGTCATATCAAATTAAGTGTTACTTTTACACTAAATAAACATCACCTTAAAAGCATCGAAAAATGAAAAAATTTTGGTTAACACTTAGCATTGCTGCAGGTATACTAACCTCCTGTGCCAATAAGCCTCAACAAGAGACTACTCTCTCAGGACTAAAAACAGAAAACTTCCAGACTGAGGTAAAAGGGAAACAGACAAATCTGTTCACTCTTAAGAACAAAGCTGGAATGGAAGTATGCATTACGAACTTTGGTGGAAGAATCGTTTCTATTATGGTACCTGACAAGAATGGAAAGATGCAGGATGTTGTACTTGGGTTCGACAGTATTACAAACTATATTCATATCCCCAGCGACTTTGGAGCATCTGTAGGAAGATATGCTAATCGTATAAATCAAGGAAAATTTGTATTGGATAAAGATACCATCCAGTTACCAAAGAATAATTTCGGTCATTGCCTGCACGGAGGACCGGAAGGATGGCAATATCAGGTATATGATGCAAAGCTAGTTAACGACACTTGTATTGAGCTAACCCGTATCTCTCCTGACGGAGATTCAAATTTTCCAGGAAAAGTAACAGCTAAAGTAACTTATACACTGACAGCAGATAATGCTATTAACATCAGCTATGAAGCTACAACAGATAAGAAAACAGTTATTAATATGACTAACCACTCCTATTTTAATCTGTCCGGAGATGCTAATAATTCAGTAACAAAAGATTCTCTTTATGTTAACGCAGATAAATTTACTCCAGTAAACAGTACATTTATGACTACCGGAGAAATTCTTCCCGTTGCCAGCACACCAATGGATTTTACAAAGACTAAATTGGTAGGTCAGGACATTGATAAATTCGATTATATCCAATTGAAAAACGGAAACGGTTATGATCATAATTGGGTATTGAACACTGCTGGTGACATTACTAAGGTAGCAGCTAAACTTACATCTCCTATCAGCGGTATTTCAGTTGAAGTATTTACCAACGAACCTGGGATACAGGTTTACACAGGAAATTTCCTCGACGGAACTGTCAAAGGAAAACGTGGTGTTGTATATAATAAGCGTGTAGGTCTTTGCCTTGAAACACAACATTACCCCGACAGCCCAAATAAAAAAGACTGGCCTTCTGTTATCCTTGAACCAGGACAAACATATAAAAGCCACTGCATCTTTAAATTCTCCGTTGCAAAATAAGAAATATTGAACTATTTTATAAACATGAATAATTATTATAGTCACGAAAAACAATTCTATGTAGCTGTAGACTGCATCATCTTTGGATTTAATCAGGGAGAATTAAGCCTCCTTTTATTAAAGCGTAACTTTGAACCTGCTATGGGAGAATGGTCTCTTATGGGTGGATTTGTTCAGGAAGATGAGAGCGTAGGTGATGCGGCTAAAAGAGTGTTGAACCAGCTAACAGGATTGGAGAAAGTGTACATGGAACAAGTCGGTATATTCGGTGAGATTAATCGTGATCCGGGAGAGCGAGTCGTATCAGCTGCCTATTACGCCATGATCAACATTGACGAATACGACCGTGACTTAGTGCAGAAACATAATGCCCACTGGATAAACATCAATAATGTGCCTCCCCTTATCTTTGACCACCAGTTAATGGTAGAGAAAGCACGGGACCTGATGAAACAGAAAGCAAGTATAGAACCGATTGGTTTTAATCTTCTGCCCGACTTATTTACACTAACTCAGCTACAAAGTCTCTATGAAGCAATATATGGAGAGGTTATTGACAAACGGAATTTCCGTAAGCGAGTGGCAGAAATGGACTATATTGAAAAAACAGATAAAATAGATAAATCAGGATCTAAACGTGGAGCTTACTTATATAAGTTTAATAATAAAGTCTACAAAAAGGATCCAAAATTTAAGTTATAATAAATATATGTTAGAAACTTTAAAAGAACAAGTATTCCGTGCTAATCTGGAACTGGTAAAACACGGACTGGTAATATTCACCTGGGGAAATGTTTCTGCTATTGACCGCAAAAGCGGACTGGTAGTAATAAAACCAAGTGGAGTATCTTATGATGATATGAAAGCCGAAGATATGGTAGTGGTTGATCTTGATGGAAATGTGATTGAAGGAAAACTAAAACCATCATCCGACACGGCTACTCATGTGGTGCTTTATAAAGCTTTTCCGGAAATTGGAGGAGTGGTACATACACATTCCACTTATGCCACAGCGTGGGCTCAAGCCGGAATTGACCTACCAAACATTGGCACTACTCATGCCGATTACTTTCATGATGCCATTCCCTGCACTGCTGATATGACAAAGCAGGAAGTAGAAGGAGCCTATGAACTTGAAACCGGAAATGTAATCGTAAAAAGATTCGAAGGTATAAATCCTGTTCATACTCCTGGAGTGCTTGTAAAGAATCACGGACCTTTTTCCTGGGGGAAAGATTCAAATGATGCTGTTCACAATGCTGTTGTTATGGAACAAGTAGCAAAAATGGCTTTTATCGCATACTCAGTAAATCCGGCACTAACGATGAATCCTTTGCTGGTAGAGAAACATTTTAATCGTAAGCACGGACCTGGTGCATATTACGGTCAATAAAAGATGTATCAAGAAATAGAATAATTAGATTAATAACAATATAAATTAAAGAATTATGGGATTTCAAGATTTTGAAGTATGGTTTGTAACTGGAGCTCAGCTCCTTTACGGAGGCGATGCAGTTATCGCTGTTGATGCACACTCTAACGAGATAGTAAAAGGACTAAATCAATCAGGAAACCTTCCTGTAAAGGTTGTTTATAAAGGTACTGTAAACTCTGCAGCTGAAGTAACAGCTACTATGAGAGCAGCAAATAATGAAGATAAATGTATCGGTATTATTACCTGGATGCACACTTTCTCTCCTGCAAAAATGTGGATTCACGGATTACAAGAGTTGAAGAAACCACTTCTTCACTTCCACACACAATTTAACAAAGAAATTCCATGGAGCGAAATGGACATGGATTTCATGAATTTGAATCAATCAGCTCACGGCGACCGTGAATTTGGTCACATGGTTACCCGCCTACGCAAAAACCGCAAGGTTGTTGTTGGTCACTGGCAAGATCCTAAAGCTCACGCTAAAATCTCCGTTTGGATGCGTGTAGCTGCTGCATGGGCTGACGCTCAGGATATGCTTATCATTCGTTTTGGTGATAACATGAATAATGTAGCTGTAACCGATGGTGATAAAGTAGAAGCAGAAATGCGTCTTGGTTATCATGTTGATTACTATCCTATCGGCGACCTTGTAGCAGTTCAGGATACAGTAACTGATGCTGAAATTGCTGAATTAGTGAAAGTATACGAAAGCGAATATACATTAGCAGACAATGCTAAAGAAGGTGGAAAAGATCGTAAACAAGTTGTTGAAGCAGCTCGTGGAGAACTAGCTCTTCGCAAATTCTTAAAAGCAAAAGGAGCTAAAGGATTTACAACTAATTTTGATGCATTACACGGAATAAACCAACTTCCAGGACTCGCTTCTCAGCGCTTAATGGCTGAAGGTTATGGTTTCGGAGCTGAAGGCGACTGGAAAACCGCTGCTTTGTACCGCACAATGTGGTTCATGGGTCAAGGTCTTGAAGGTGGTGCTTCCTTCCTTGAAGATTACACACTTAACTTTGATGGAGAAAAGAGCGCTATTCTTCAGGCACACATGCTTGAAGTTTGTCCACTTATTGCAGATGCCAAACCAAAACTGGAGGTTCATCCATTAGGTATCGGTGGCAAAGCAGATCCAGCTCGTTTGGTATTCACTACTCACGAAGGAACCGGAGTTGCTGCTACAGTAGTAGATATGGGTAATCGTTTCCGTATGATTGTAAACCAGGTAGATGTTATCAAATCTAAGCCACTTCCCAAATTACCAGTTGCTTCCGCACTTTGGATTCCACAACCAAACTTAGAAGTAGGTGCTGCTGCATGGATCCTTGCAGGTGGAACACACCACACAAGCTTCTCCTTTGCCCTTACTCAGGAATATATGGAAGATTACGCTGAAATGGCAGGTATCGAAATGGTTGTTATTGATAAAGACACCACTATCAGTTGCTTCAAAAAAGAGCTACGCATGAATGAGATTTATTATATGCTAAATAAAGCTTTATCCTAATAAGCCGGTATGAAAAATAAATATGTAATAGGATTAGATTACGGTAGTGATTCTGCCCGTGCCATCATCGTTGATGCGCTTACAGGAGAAGAACTGGCAACAGCCGTAAAATATTACCCACGCTGGACAGAAGGTAAATATTGCAATCCTGCAATGAATCAATATCGTCAGCACCCACTCGATTATATTGAAGTACTTGAAGCTACAGTAAAGGAATCATTGGCTAAATGCCCCGCAGGAACTGCGGAGCAAGTAGTCGGTATTGCTTTTGACACAACCGGAAGTACTCCGGTGTTTACTGATGCAGCAGGTACTCCCCTTTCTTTACTTCCTGAATTTGCAGAGAATCCAAATGCGATGTTCGTACTTTGGAAAGATCATACAGCAGTAAAAGAAGCTGCTGAGATCAACAAACTTTGCAAAGAATGGAAGATTGATTATTCTGCCTATGAAGGAGGTATTTACTCTTCTGAGTGGTTCTGGGCAAAAGCACTACATGTGCTTCGCCAGGATGAAGCAGTGCGTAAGAGTGCCTACTCTATTGTTGAACATTGCGAATGGCTTCCCGCTATTCTTACAGGTGTAACAAAATCAAAAGATATAGTAAGAAGTCGTTGTGCTGAAGGACATAAGGCTATGTGGCATGAAAAATGGGGCGGACTTCCAGGTGAAGACTTTCTTACTGCTCTTGATCCTGTATTAGCTGGTTTCCGTGAACGTCTTTTCACTGAAACAGAAACAGCCGATAAATCAGTAGGAAATCTTACAGAAGAATGGGCTGCTCGTTTGGGTCTAACAACAAACGTTGTTGTAGCCGGAGGAGCGTTCGACTGCCACATGGGAGCAGTTGGATCAGGTGTAACACCTCGCACACTCGTACGTATTATTGGTACTTCTACCTGTGATATCATGATTTCTTCTTACGAGGAAATGGGAGATAAACTGATCAAAGGTATTTGCGGACAGGTAGACGGTTCTGTAATACCGGGATACGTAGGGTTGGAAGCCGGACAATCTGCTTTCGGCGATGTTTACGCATGGTTTAAGCAAGTATTGGAATTCCCTATTAAGCAAATTATAGGTAACAGCTCACTTCTTGATGAAGCTACTAAAGCTAAATTGGTTGATGAAGCATGTAGTCAGATTATCCCTGCTTTGACAAAAGAAGCAGAACTAATTCCTATCAGCGAAAGCACTGTGATTGCTACAGACTGGATGAATGGCCGTCGTACTCCGGATGCTAATCAATTACTGAAAGGAACAATCACAGGATTAACTCTGGGAAGCTCTGCTCCCCGTATCTTCCGCGCATTGGTTGAAGCTACCGCATTTGGTTCAAAAGCCATTGTAGATCGTTTCCGCAGTGAAGGCGTACAAATAGACAATGTAATTGGTATTGGAGGAATTTCTCTGAAATCTCCTTTCGTTATGCAAACTATGTCTGATGTACTAAACATGCCTATTAAAGTCTGCAAAACAGAACAAGCCTGCGCCTTAGGTGCTGCCATGTTTGCTGCTACTGCTTCCGGCATTTACGGAAAAGTAGAAGAAGCACAACAGGCTATGGGCTCTGGATTTGATTCGGAATATAGCCCTAATGCAAACAATGCAAAAGCATACGAAGCTATATATGAACAATATTTAAAAGTAGGACAATTTACAGAAAAAGAATTGTTCTGCTAGCAAATCTCCTTTGGCGAGGCAGGAAAAATAAAGCGACATTATAATGTCATTCAGGAAAATTACTTATTGTATTTTTCCACTACAAATATCTTCCTGCCTCGCTTTCAACCTCAATGCATACATTAAAAAAACACTCTTTTCTAATTGATAATTAGCCACAAACTGTTATCTTTGCCTTCAAACTTAATGAATCAATTGTTATGAACGATAGTAAACTAATGAATCGCGCAGCTGATAATGTGCGTATTTTAGCAGCTTCTATGGTAGAAAAAGCGAACTCCGGTCACCCGGGAGGTGCCATGGGTGGCGCTGACTTTGTAAACGTTCTTTTCTCCGAGTTTCTTGAATATGACCCCGAAAATCCTAGATGGGAAGGTCGCGACCGCTTCTTTCTTGACCCGGGACACATGTCTCCCATGTTGTATTCTGTGTTAGCGCTTACGGGTAAATATACTTTGAACGAATTATCACAGTTCCGTCAATGGGGAAGCCCTACTCCGGGACACCCTGAAGTAGACGTAATGCGTGGAGTAGAGAATACTTCCGGTCCACTAGGGCAAGGCCATACATACGCAGTTGGTGCTGCTATTGCTGCCAAATTCCTCAAAGCACGTTTTGGTGAAGTAATGGAACAAACTATTTACACATTCATCTCTGACGGAGGAATTCAGGAAGAAATTTCTCAGGGAGCTGGTCGTTTGGCCGGATACCTTGGACTAGACAACCTGATCATGTTTTACGATTCCAATGATATTCAACTTTCCACAGACACCAACTCAGTAACCTGCGAAGACACCGCTAAGAAATACGAGGCATGGAACTGGAACGTTATTAAAATCAATGGTAATGATGCTGATGAAATCCGTAAGGCTCTTACTGCCGCTAAAGCAGAGAAAGAACGTCCTACAATTATCATTGGTAAAACCATTATGGGTAAAGGCGCCGTTACAGCCGAACACAATAGCTTTGAACGCAAATGCTCAACTCATGGTCAGCCATTGAGTGCCAGCGGTGCTTCTTACGACGAAACAATCAAAAACTTAGGAGGCGATCTTACAGATCCTTTCAAAATATTCCCTGAAGTAGCAGAACTTTATGCAAAACGTGCTGCTGAACTGAAAAAGATCACAGCTGCAAAATATACAGCTAAAGCAGAATGGGCTAAAGCTAATCCCGAACTTGCCGCCAAGCTGGAAAATTTCTTCTCTGGCAAAGCTCCTAAAGTAGACTGGGCCGGCATTAAGCAAAAAGCAGGTGACGCTACACGTGGCGCTTCCGCTAATGTTCTTGGCGTATTGGCTACACAGGTAGAAAACATGATTTGTTCTTCTGCCGACTTATCCAATTCTGATAAGACTGACGGTTTCCTGAAAAGAACTCACGCCTTTACTAAAGGAGATTTCAGTGGTGCTTTCTTACAAGCAGGTGTATCTGAATTGACTATGGCATGTGTTTGTATTGGTATCTCTCTTCACGGAGGAGTAATTGCCGCTTGTGGAACATTCTTCGTATTTTCTGATTATATGAAACCAGCTGTTCGTATGGCTGCCTTAATGGAAGTTCCTGTTAAGTTCATCTGGACACATGATGCATTCCGTGTTGGTGAAGACGGACCTACTCACGAACCTGTAGAACAAGAAGCTCAGATCCGTTTGATGGAGAAACTTAAAAACCACAACGGACACAATTCAATGTTGGTACTTCGTCCGGCTGATGCAGAAGAAACTACCGAAGCATGGAAACTGGCTATGGAGAATACTTCAACCCCAACCGGATTAATCTTCTCTCGTCAGAATATAGCTAACCTTCCAGCAGGTACAAACTATGCTGACACAGCAAAGGGTGCGTATACTGTTGCCGGAGCTGATGAAAATCCGGATGTAATCCTTATCGCTTCAGGTTCAGAAGTAGCTACATTAGTTGCCGGAGCTGAATTGCTTCGCAAGGATGGTGTAAAACTTCGCATTGTATCTGTTCCCTCTGAAGGACTATTCCGTAGTCAAAGCAAGGAATATCAGGAATCAATTATCCCGACCGGAGCCAAAGTGTTTGGTCTTACAGCAGGTCTTCCTGTTAACCTCGAAGGTTTAGCCGGATCTAACGGTAAGGTATTTGGTTTGGAATCTTTCGGGTTCTCTGCTCCTTACAAGGTTCTTGACGAAAAGCTTGGGTTCACTGCTCAGAATGTGTATAATCAAGTTAAGTCAATGTTATAATCTAACATAAACTGTAAACAGATAAAAATGAAAACAATTGGAATTTGCTCTGACCATGCCGGTTTTGAATTGAAGCAGTTCGTTAAGAGCTGGCTCGAGGCCAAAGGTTGGGCATATAAAGATTTTGGAACGTACACCACAGACAGTTGTGATTATGCAGACTTTGCCCATCCACTTGCACAATCCGTTGAAAACGGTGAATGCTATCCGGGCATCGCAATGTGTGGTAGTGGTAATGGAATTAATATGACGCTAAACAAGCATCAGGGTATCAGAGCCGCTCTTTGTTGGACTCCAGAGCTCTCTCATCTTGCCCGTCAGCATAACAATGCTAATATTCTGGTAATGCCAGGTCGCTTTATCGACACTGCAACCGCTGACCAGATTATGGCAGAATTCTTCTCTACTGATTTTGAAGGCGGTCGCCATCAAAAGAGAATAGAAAAGATTCCGGTAAAGTAAGAACGTTCTTATCAAAAGAAAAAAATCCCGCCTGTAAAAAACAAGCGGGATTTTTTTTATTTTGTGAGATACAAAAACCGATCAGAAATAATATCTGAATCCGGTAAGCAAAGTATATCGTGCCACCCCATTTGTATCACAGTTATAAGAAGAATAAGTATTACCTCTATTATCTTTCATATCCCCAAGATAACCAGACAAAAGCCCTGCACTCACACCCAATCCCAAATGAGGAGTCACCATGTATTCTAATCCCAAATCCAGATTGAACCCTGCCCCATCGGCCCATAAATGATATCCGTTACCGGCATTCTCGTCATGCCTGTAATAACCAAGTCCAAATTCTCCCTTCATAATCCATTTATCAGCAAACTTCCATCGTCCGCTCAACACAGGCGCAATATAATTTTCAAGGAAAGTATCTTTTGTGCCATACACCCATCCCGAAGAACGAAATCCGGAATAAAGCAAACCTATTCCCAACCCACTTGAAAAAGTATGATCATATTGCAAACGCCAATCCACTCCATTACGTTGAGGTATTCCATTCATAAAATTACCGTCTGCAGCATATATATCGCTAAAGATATGTCCATAACCAATATTAACAGAAAAAGTATTTCCGGGAACTGAACGCCTTCGTATAGCTTCTTTTTGTTCTGCAGCCAGGTCTTTAAACACGTCGTTTGCCAAAGAGTCATTCTTCACCGCACCTTCTTCCAGGCGCAATATGCTTCCTCCAATCTGATGGCAATTACTTCCCGGCATTGAATGACTTGTAATCATCAACCCATTTCCCCCCGCTTTAGAAACTTCTGTTTTCGCCAGACGGAGAACATCGGAATAAGTGCATTTAGCAGCAATACTTCCTTTTCCCACACTTACCCGTCCAATAGTTCTGGCAGAGGCCGGAACATGCTGACCTACTCCAAAAACAATAACAGAATCGGGTACAACAATGGGTGAATATATTTTTACTAAGTCAGTAGCCACCCTTGGGTTACAGGATGCTAATACAATCATTAATAATAGAGCTAAAAAAGGATTTCGTTTCATCGGGCCTTAATAATTATGAATCACTATTTATAATCAATTTTCAAGCTCAAAGATAATGAAATTTTAATATAAATATTAATTATTATGAGTATACCATATTAATTCAAGGAAATAAATGATAATTTAAGTAATGGCACACAGAAAAAAGGACGGTAAAATAAAGCTTTTACCGTCCTTTTATAAAAAAATGTGACATGAATACTTTTTCAGATATCTAAGTTAAATTGTTACTTAACTATTTTCACGGTCTTATTACCACATTGTACTATATAAGTACCCTTTGATAAAGATTGCACATCAATCCAGTTCTCACCGCTGGTTATGTCTGTATTTATCAGGCACTGACCGGAAATATTAAATAGTTTCATTGCCTGATTTTTATCTGATTTAACAATAATGTATTCGGTAAATGGATTTGGGTAAACTTTGATCTCACCTGCTGAAATGATCTGATCGTCCTGTAATCCGGTTGCTGCATCTGTTGCTCCAAAACTATCCATACAGAAGTATGCAGGAATGGTGAGACCAAAGTTATTTTTACGGGAACTGTCAATTGATATACTTACTTTGGTAACTGCACCCAATGAACTTAAATTGTACCATTTCCAATCGGTTAGCACAAAACGTTCTGCTGCGTTGACTGAACGATAGTCGGCCAGATAGATCTCTTTTTCTGTTGTTGAGCCGTCGGCCTTGGTTCCGGTAAATTTAATTTTATACCAGTCGCCTTCTCCGAATGGAGCACCCACAAAGCTATCGCCATTGATAATACTACTGTAAGTATATGCAGCATTGGTAA
This sequence comes from Bacteroidaceae bacterium, assembly GCA_963667395.2. Taxonomy (GTDB): domain Bacteria; phylum Bacteroidota; class Bacteroidia; order Bacteroidales; family Bacteroidaceae; genus Bacteroides. Next base: position 184,785 of record CAXXJL010000001.1, on the reverse strand, counting down.
GATAAACTCCCGGAATTACATCACCACTTGTATTATTGGTTATATTAATATCCGTTCTAGCTCCCATGGTGTACACTACTGCATAATTAGTACTGTTTTGGGCTCCATGTCCTACCACTGAGCGGAATTGCTGAGTCAGAGAATTGGCCGGATCAAAACTAGTGGAGGTTTGATTTGAATAGGCATATCCTCCCCAGTAATTCCAGTCGGGATAATAAGTATTACTGAATGAGTAAGAACCACTATAGAATTTACTTTCCATATTATCGGATGTATTACCAGCAGGCCCCTGCCAATAACTGTCATTTGCCAGATATAGATTTTCAAAATCGGCTACTTTCTGAGTTCCGTTCACATAAACAACAGTACTAAGGGTACTGTCTTTTAAACTGGCATCTGCAACCGTAAGTGTATAGTGTGAAAGCCCGGAAGGCTGAACGGTTAATATGGAATCTGTACTGATTGTTTCGTTAAGGTCATTTTTCCATGAGTAATGGTATGGATAAACACCACCGGTTACCTGCGGATAAAGTGTAACGCGTGTTCCGGATTCTATACGGTCCCATTCGCCCGGCAGAATTACGCTTAGTGATAAAACTTGTTTTATTGTTGAAAAAATATCGGTTGCTGTTACAATTGATTCTTTATTTAATGCACTTACCATTACACAATAAGCTTTGTAACTGGTTGCCTGATTTAATGCGGTGACTTTTGTGGTCAGTTCTTCTGCTTTATTGATATTCTGAGGGGTCTGTTCAAGCAGTTTTGCAACAGTTGGTACTTCTGCATCTGATTTTTGAATTAACTGATAGAACTTTCCTGACTGATTATACTTCACTGTAAGATCTGCACTATTATGAGTGATATTTTTAATTTTTGGATATCCGATTTCCATTTCAGGGGTAGCCTCAACAATTGCTTCATACTCATAAGCTCCGATGGTTGGAGTGATTGTACTGCGTGTTTTATCATCAGCATCAAGAGTTATAAAATCTACAGGTAAAGCAGAGTTTAACCTACCGGCTGCAGTAAGATGTAGATCTGTTTCACTTACAAACCCAGCCGTTTCTGCTATTCCATTTAATTCATTGGCTGTAGTGATCCATGCATTTAAATCCACTCCCCATTTGTTTGAAAATGAGGTTCCGGTCAGCAGATAAGCATTATTCTTGAATGAAAACGCCTTAAGATGTGATTCCTTATTGAAAAAATAGATGTTTGAAGTTGTTTTATTCTGCAACAGATTATTTTGAAGCACCATGTTTTTCATTGTTTCATTGGTACCGGTAACCCCAAATGTATATCCTCCGTTTCCACTTAATAATACTGTGTTATGATAGAGCTGGATGTTAGAACAATTATCGGTTATCGCAATACCGTAAGTTGAAGCATTTGGTGAATTGGTTATTGAAATGGCATTATTGTAAACTAATGCGGGCTTTTCTACAGTTCCAGACATTTCGTTTCTAAGATTGATACCTTTGGAATAGTATGCCTGCGAAATACTGATTTTATTGTTTTGCACAACAGTGGTTTCCTTGCATCTGAAGATATCTATTGCCTGATAATCGGTTTTCTGAGTTGTGACACTGCTTATTACATTTTTTGCTATTACAGCATTGCATTCATCGAATAGGTAAATTCCTTTTGAAGCCTGGTTTACAAGGTGATTATTACGAATTACTGCACCGGTTTCTTTTGTTAATGCCACATAGCTAGTGCCTCCCATATATAATCCAATATATCCGCCGGTTATGGCGTTTCCTTCTATTGTTGCATAATCATTATTACTGCCATCAATGTTGAGTGGCTCCATATACAACTGATTAATTCCAGTGTATCCACTCGTAATTAGATTAGCTGTAAGCTTACAGTTACGCATAGTGAAATTTCGTGAAACATTACGGATGTGCACATTGTAAGGATAAGCTTGATCTGTGGGAGTGAAACTTAGATTCTCAACAGTAACATACGAGGTACTGTCAACACAAAACATTCCGTATTTTGTACTGCCATAAGCAGGCTCAGAATAACCGGAACCGCTGATAATAACATCGTCGTTGTTTCCCGAAAGTGAAGTAAACTTAATTGAGTTTGTTGCCGAAGTTCCTGGAATGTATTTTAGTAATACGGTTTCAAGATAGGTTCCGGCTTCCACTTTAAAGGTTACAGGACCTTCAACTCCATCTTTCATAGCTTGAATAGCTGCACCGAATCCAGAGTAATCGGCCGATGCAGATTTTCCAATGATATAACTTCCAGAGAAACCGTTTTTTACTGTACGTTCTACTACTTTGGCAGCAACGATTGATGAAAGTTGAGTATTGCCAGCTGTAATACTTGATAAAGCTATACCAATTTTGTTACCAGCTGTTGTATTCTTATCAACATTGCAGGCAAGCCAGAAATTGTATTCACCTGCATCGGAAAGAGAAAGATCGGATAAATCAAAACTGATTTGTTCTGTTGAGCTATTATTCTCACCCAGTAGATTATTGGCTATGAAGCCGCCTGATTTTCCGGTATAGTAAAGCATTGTTCGGGTTATGTTGGCTAAACTGGTAGTAGTACCTTTATTAAATGTTAAATTATTTATTATAACGTTCCCTTTGTCACCACCAATTTTAAGCACAATTCTTTGTATTGGTGTTTTCTCTGAACCTCTCATGATGGTTGATTCACCCACTTGCGAAGTTGTTATGGTTTCAACAAAATGAGCCTGAGGAGTATATGATGAAACTTCTGCTTCCCAGCCGGCATTAGTAGAACCTGATGAAGTGGAGACAAAACGAACAGTCAATGCACCGTCTTCTGAATTTGATAAAACCTGTGCCGGCAGATTACTACCTGATACTTTTGCCAATAATTTATCAGCATTGACCTCTTTACCGGCATAAATGTACATGTAGTGACTAAAATAGGTATTGAATTTATTAAACTTCATTTTTACAACATCGCCTAACTGAGAAGGAAGGAAAGTAATCTGCCCATCGAAGCTGAGATTATAAGAATTATCCACACCTCCGTTATCGTAAAATAAACGAGACTTGGATAATGTGAGCTGCCCGTTATTTCCGCTGGCAAGCAGGACTTCATTTTTAGTGAGTCGCTGTCCGTTAGGGTCTCCTTTATCAACAAATACATTTTGTCCGTTCAGGTTTATTGAAATGAGTCCGGCATCTATAGCCTGATTATTTTCCACTTCATCTTTAATATCGTAACTTACCCAGAAATAAGATTTACCTTCAGGTAATAGCTGACTGGCAGAGATATTTGTTTCATTAACATCTGGAGCCGACAAAGTACCAATAGGAACAGCCTTGGTAAAATTCTTTTCTGCACCGGAATAAAGCACATTAACTTTGCTGACTGACGATAATGAATTTTTCAGGTTCAGCTTAACACTTTCCAATGTAAGCGGATTTAATGTGCCATTGGTCGTTATTTCAAATCCGACTATTTCCTGATTTAAACTGCCCGGAGCAATATTAAATGTATTATTCTGAAAAGCAACAATGCTATCTACAACCATTTTATGATCTATAAACGGGCGTACTTTAGCATTCCAACCTGTTCCGGCATAATAAGCAGACGTTGTATTGGCATTGAATTTTACTGTGAGAGAGCCATCGGTAGCTATTGAACGGAGTTTCTTACCAGGACCCACTTTACTTTGAGCGTTATCATTCAGTTTCCAAAGAAGGTTTGCTGCATCGGGCTTACTTCCGCTGTAAATTTCAAAAACAGCTTTTGTTCCAGCTGTTGAATTAGAATAATAGACATCGAATGCACTAAAGTCTATTTCAGCTACAGCTTTATCTGCAGCAGGGGTAAAGGTTACCTGGCAATCGGCATTATCATAATTATAATATGCAGGATTATAAGGACTTTTCTGATCGGTATATACCCACTCATCATAAACAGTCTTATTAAAGGTTCCCGACTCTGCTTTAAATGCATTTGTTACCGTGAGAATGGATGTTTGCTGATTACCCATTGTTTGTTCAGTGCCCGAAAGCATTATAGACTTTAAGATAGCAGCCACTTTATTCGTGTTCAGGCTGTTTTCAGCTATATCATAAGTAAGTGCAAAATAGTTATTTCCCTCCGCTAGTTCCTGTTCTCCAGCTATTGAAAACTCACCGGATAAAGTATTTGTTTCACCCACAAGCTTAGTTGTTGAGAAGTTGCGGGTCTTTCCAAGGTAATAGACTCTGGCTTTTTTAATATTTTCAGGCACAGAGGTCCCTACCGACTCAATCTTGACCGATTGCAGTTTCAAAGGATTAAGCGTATTGTTTGTTTTTACATTAAAAATAAGCAATGGCTCATTAGTATTTCCGGCAGCAACAATAGTTTTAGTTGAGGCTGTACTGGACACTTCTGTGAAACTCATATCTCCCGGTACAAATTCAGAGACAATAGCCTCCCAGCCATTAGCCGGTACTCCGGTTGTACTTTTCAGTGTTATAGTTAATGCACCGTCATCAGAAGTCGATTTTACTATTTCTCCTTCTTTAAGCAATGTTGTGTTAAGTTTGCTTTCGTCAACTGTTTTACCGTTATAAAAACAAAAAGCATCGTTATACCCTACACTTGACGTATTGAATATCTCCAGTTTTGAGAAATCTATTTTTATTTTTTTACCTGAAGAAGCTGGCACAAAAGTAATTGTTCCATTAAAGTTGGCAGAAATCTTACCTGCCTTACCTCCATCATCATAGAAATTCATAAAATCACCAATGGTATATGTAAGCGGTTCACTCTGGATAAGAATATCTGATGATACTTTAGCATATTCTGTAAGTACTGGAATTCCCGTTTTTACTTCATCGTCAATAGTTACGCTCGTAAGATTAACAGGAAGGGTTGTTCCATAAACCGCATCGGGCAATATATCTGCTTTGAGTTGAAAATGATTTATTCCGCCTTTCAGTGCTAATGATGCAGGTATGGAAAAAGCTGTGCCATTGTTTGTTACTTCACCAACCAGCTCATTACCTGAATAAAGTTTCAATGACTGAATTGCATTAACTGGAATGGAACTACTAAAACTGAAATTACTTATTTTTTGTGGATTATTTATCCCTGAAGTTTCAACATTTATATCAAGTAAAACTTGGCTGCGTCCTCCCCTATTTACTGCAGCAGCACCCAATGACGAACTAGCCGATACATATTCCACGTTGGTAGGAGTTACGCTTTTCACTCTGATTGTCCATCCTTTTTGGCTGTTGGAGCTTGAGCTATGAAAACCAAATGTAAGTTTACCATCTACCGACTGTGAAAGAAAAGTTTGGCCGGCAAATGTTTTACCAAGTTTGCTAATCCATCCATCTGCCATTGGATAGCCGGTTTTAACATAACCGTTATAAAGCAATAGATAATTAGAAGTACCATCAAGATCAATATCTTCAATACTAATTTGAATGATATCTCCTGCTTTGCCCGGAGAGAAACAGACACCGGCATCTCTAAAGGAAGGAATATTTCCTGAAGCAACGCATTTAAATATAATTTCATCAGAGACAGTGATGTCTTCGTGACCATCCCCCGCTTTCAGGTAATAAACATTTGTAGCAGCATCAAATGTATTCCGCTGCTGAGCAAGCACATTACAAAATGGAAGTAGAATGCTCCATAGTAATAACAAAAACTTTAAAAATTTCATAAGAAAAAATGTGTTAATTAGACATAATGAGGCATAACACATACACAGAAAGAATGCAAAAGAAAGATGATAATTCCTGTGCATTTAGCTCTATCCTCGAAAGCTAAAATAAAATGAAGCATGGCAGGTCTTCTGACTTACTCCCGTTATTGAACGCCTTCCCGGAAGCTCTTACAAATTCTCTATAGAGAAAAATGTCTTCTTTCTATTGAAAGAAAGAAGCAGAGCCCAGTGGCAGAGATAGTTCAAAACGTTTGAATTAATTTTAGTTTTCAATTATTAATTGTAAACTATCAATTAATTCAGAGCTTACAGCAGCGGGACTGTTCAGGATTTCCACCTGATTCCCTTTTAATCTTTTATTGAGAATGCAATAAAAGAACCAATGCTGTTGCAAAGGTAGAATAGTTTTTAAATATTTATAATCTTTCTATACTATTTTTTCTCTGCATTAACACAACACCAAAACACGGAATTATATACATATAACAACCAAATACAAATCCCATTGCATAAATTTAAAAAAAATCGCTACATTTGAACAAATTTAAAAAAAGGCTGTGATCGGTAGGGCAATGATTTATCACAATAGAAAAGTAGAACGACGCACAACCAGGCTGTATAAACTAACACAAGTAAAAATTTAGTCTGGATGAGAATATTAGGTTTATTTGTTGGTTCATGATTTTAAATCATCTTATTATGTCTATTCTAAAAAAACATATGGAGCTTGAAGGAATTGCCGAATTAAGACAATTCTTTATCACAAAGGACACCACAAGGGAATACGGGAAGAATGAATTCTTCATGCAACGAGGACAAAAACATAACCATGTAGGTTTTATCCTGAAAGGTGGATTCAGATATTTGGGCTACACCTCTGAAGGGAAAGAGCAGATTGTAGGCTATAGTTTTGAAAATGATTTTGTTGTTAGCTACAGCTCATTTCAAATCCAACAGCCTTCAATTATTGATGCTCAAGCTATCAGAAACAGTACTGTGCTACTCCTTACTTATGAGGAGCTTAACGATTTTTACGACAATTGCGGCATCATTAATTTCCGAAGCAAAATTGCAGAAACCTTATTAAACGATTCTAGCGATAGGCTACTTTCATTGTATTGCGATTCTCCAGAAGAGCGCTATCAGAAACTGATAGAACGTTATCCCGATATTTTAAATCTGGTCAGTTTGAAAGAGATAGCTTCCTTGATAAAAATTACGCCCGAAACCTTGAGCAGAATCAGAAGAAGATTGTTGCTGCCGCTGAATTCTTGATTTGAATCAAGAGTGTTTATGTTCTATATGTTTATCTTTGCAATATGAGTTTTAAAGTGAATAAATACTCTGGAAAGTAATTCTGCCGTAGTTCGGGTAACACCATTAAAAAGTGGCACAACTAAACTGATCGTTACCGATGTAGTTACAGGCCAAACCAGCGGTGTTGATGTAGTGGTTAATTGATTAATACTTAAATAAAACGTTAATAATAAGAGGCATGAAAAATCTTTTATTTATATTATTCATTCTTTTCACTTTTACGAGTTGCAAGAAAGAAGATGATGATACTGACATTATATGTACTCCCGGTTATACAACCATCAGTGGGCATATTGTAACGTCGGACAACATCCCTTTAAAAGGTGTAGAATTACAATTGAAATATGTAGAAGCACGATGGCTTGCTAGTTACCATTCCTGGTTAAAACGAAAAGCAACAACAGATGCAAATGGTTCTTACAATATGTCTTTCAATATTAAAGACAACGAAGTGGAATCTTTTGAAGGCCAATCTTCTTCTTATTTCGAATTACAGATTGACTTCAGGAATTTAGATCCGGATAAATACTTCCTGCCAGAGCAGGTTTCCGAAACTGGAACTTCTTATTCGTATAACCCGATTATTTCGTTAAAACAGGATACGGTATACAATGTATCTTTCTATGTTCCAACCAAAGACTATATCACTGTTATATTAAAAAACTTCAAGCCTACACAGACAGGTGACCATTTCGAAGTCCAGACATTTTTCCCGTGGGGGATGAAGTCTGATGAAAAAAAGATGTTGAATACTGAATACGGAATCAACTCCAGTGGTTATGATCATTTTGTAGCTAAAAGCGAGAATCAGACTTTTAGAAATGTGCCTGTAGCCCGGAATGATACCAACATCGTAAGAATTCTAAAAGTAAAGAACGGAGTTGCCTACCCCGAAGACTATAAAATATTTGTTCCTGAAAAGAACACCATTGAATTAACTTACGAATATTAAAACGGATACAATAAACATTCAAAAAACAAATAAAATGAATCGAAAAATCAACTCAATTTTATGTAGCTTGGTTATCCTGTTTTCTACTTTCGGTTGGACATCATGTGATAAGGACTCCGCTGTTGAGCCGTTGTCCTTACACCAGATTGAAAATAATGCAACTAAACTTTACTATGGTTCCAAAGGAGGCGTTACCATTATCGGAGGAAATGGAATTTATTCTTTTTCCTGCGAATCATCGTTGTTAAAAGTCGAGATGACTCAAAGCAATTATATTTCATTTGAACCACTAGGTGTGGGCAATGCTACCATTACGATTAAAGATTCGTCCGGAGATTCGTACATTCTAAATGTAACGGTAACTTATAAATCAGAAAAAATTATTATGTCAAAATTAGATGCAACTGTTGTTGGCGATAATATGACGGTAGGTAACCAAAAAGAACTGAAAGAAAAAGTGCTTGCAACCATTCCTGTAAAAGTTGGCGGTGGGTACAAGTTTGTATACACCGAAGGCGAAGAACAGTATGAGACAAAAGGAATTGTTTTTATTTATCCGGACAAGTATGGCTATAATGGTATTGAGGGTACATTTAAGAGAGTAATGGTTAAACATGCTGATGGAAGCTATCCTTACATTACCTTTACGTTGCATTACAATGATGTGAATCGTACATTTATTTTCATGGAGTACAGCGAACCGACTGTGAAATCATCGCAATACCATGCTTATCAGTTTGCCGAAGATCTTAAAGAGCAGTACAAAACAGCTTACCCAAATGTTGAGCAGTTATATACTTCGCAGGTAATAGGTAGCATGGCAGTTGAGTAATTTGACAGAAGCATATAAAGAAAGGGTGCAAATCAGTTGATTTGCACCCTTTCTTGGCGGAGAGATAGGGATTCGAACCCCAGGAACCTCGCAGTTCAACGGTTTTCAAGACCGCCGCAATCGACCACTCTGCCATCTCTCCAAAACTAATTTCATATTGCTTTCTCTCTCAAAAGCGTTGCAAAGGTACAACATTTTTTGATATTTCCAAATGTTTGGTACAATTTTATTCAGCAATAAAATTCTGAGGCTGTAAATCCATTGAGTGCGAGAACACAAATCGTGCACCTTCTTTATAAGATTGGTCCACCCATATATCACCTCCTAAAACACTTATAATCGTTTTGCAAATAGCAAGCCCCAGACCGGTTCCCTGAATGAAATCATTTAGTTTTTTAAAACGACCAAAAACAAGCATCTCTGTTCCTTCTGGAATTCCTTCTCCAGTATCAGTTACTGAAAAAAAGACCATACGTTCCTTTTCATCTATTCTAAATTCTAAAGTAATAGAACCCTCTTTGGTAAATTTACTGGAATTGGAAAGCACATTTAGCAAAACCTGCTGCAATCGGTGTATATCTGTTACCAAATAAAAGTTCGGATCATGTGAATTAAAAACAAATTTCACTGATGTTTCGCTGGCGGATTCAACCGAGTGCAAAGCTTCCTTACATAAAGATGTCACATTGCATTCTTCATAAACAAATTCTAATTTGCCTGATTCGAGTCGGGAGATATCAAGAATATCATTAATCAAGCGCAAAAGAAGATCTGAATTTGACTGAATAACCTTGCAATATTCAACTACTTCTTTTTGAGGACAATCACCCGTAGCCAGTACATTTGAGAAACCTACAATGGCATTAAGCGGAGTTCGTATTTCATGAGTCATATTAGCAAGGAAAGCAGTTTTTAAACGCTCCGATTCCTCCGCTTTATCTTTCGACACCCGCAGTTCTGCCTCTGAAACCTCTAGCTCATCTTTTAATTTCTTTGTACGTATTAAGAAGTAAACGGAAATAAGCCAACCTATTATAAGTGCAAAAATAAAGAAAACGGTTCCCAGAACCACTTGCTTATTTTGTTCATAAAAAGAAGGCTTTTTATTTATTAATATAGCTCCTTCAGGCAGTTTTTTTACATCAATTTTCATACTATCCAGCACTACTGCATCAAAAGTATATTGATTAGGAATAAGTTCTATTTTTGCTTTCTGAGAAGTTTTCTTTTCCAATATAGAATAAGCCTCTAAAGCCATATCTTTACCAATTGTACGATACTGAGGTATGTAACCTCCTACAGCCCAATACCCAAGTCCGATAGAAGTTAAAGTAAATGCGGGAATCTTTGGATTGGCAGCCATCATCATATAGGTAGCATTATTCATAAAATAACCATTATTTTTATCAACCCTCCATGTACCTAATAGCATAATAGTGTTTGCAGGCAATTCATTAATACTATCCACTATCGTATAAATAGAATTTTTCCTACCATCTAACAATATAAGATTCAAACCCGAAAAACGTTTAATCTCTTTTTTTACTAATGCTTGCAAACAAACCCCTCCATAAGTATTGTCTGTTACTAATGCCAGATGTTTTGTTTTTGGATATAAATCACGTATGAGCCGTATATTCTTTTCTATCTCATATTGATAAACATACCCAGCCATCTTATCAATTGGATGAATATCCGTTAGCATATCAACACTTTCAGGCTCCCAGTTTTCAAGTGATACACTGTCGTCAGGAAGGATAATTGCATTTCTGCTGGCCATTCCACATATTGCCGGAATATGATGTATCAGATTATGTGTCTGCTTATCCTGAGAAAGGTAAGCAGACCAAGCTTCCTGACCTAAAAGAATAATTAACCCGGGACGATATTCACTTGATACGTATTTATTAAGGATTCCCTTCATCTGCCCTTTCCATAAATAAGCATCAGTAAAACTCCCGCAATTCATATTTTCAATAGTAACTGAAGATTTACCTCCTAAGCGGGTATATTCATCCAGAAAAGAAGATATATTTTTAGCAATCTGAGAAGTTTCAGGATTATACGAACTAATAATTAAAATCTCATTATTAAGGTTATTGGCTCCATAAGATTTTAAAGTAAAAAGAATATTTAATAATATAGCAATATATATAAAACAGGTAAACTTCAATATACCAGATAGTTTTTTCCTCATAATAGTATCTTTATAATTAGAGAATAATATCATTCTCTATCTTTAAGATACAAATATAAACTTAAAATTTAAATTTAGTAATAGTTCATCAAACTATTACTAAATTTATTACGATACACACCGTTGATATTGGGCTGACAGCCTTCAGTTATTTATTTCCTATTCGTTTATATGCATTGGCAAACCATTTAAGCCTCGGAGTAACTTATGCCATAAACCATTTTATTCATATCAATCATTCCATGGTGTCCAACATGGTAGCTGAATTGTATTAAGAATCCTGAAAAGACCACAGCGAAACCAATAAGAAGCAAGACACTCCAAAGGCATCCTTTGCAACAAATCTAAATTAATCTTACAACTATCATTTTCATCAAATGTAAAGAGAGATAACAAATGCAATATTTTATTTAAAATATTTGTGGTATAAGAATCTGCAAGAACATTTAATATCCCTAATCTGAAAAATAGTGGAAATACAAAAGTCCCGAGATATTGCTACTTCGGGACTTTTCTTTCTATGATAAAATACAATTACTACACCATAAGTGTTAGCAAATAGAAGTTCTGGACTCAGTTATATCAAATCGGGCAACTTATTCACATCCATTATCTTATCGATATTTTGCCGGATCTTTTCCTCATCCCAATCCCACCACTTTAGCCTCAACAACTTATCTATCTGTTCATCGGTAAAGCGCTTACGAATCAACTTCGCCGGAGTTCCTCCTACAATGGAGTAAGGAGGAACGTCTTTGGTAACTACAGCACGTGAGCCAATAATTGCTCCATCTCCAATGGTAACACCAGCCATGATAACGGCTTCAAAACCAATCCATACATCATTTCCAATTACAATATCGCCTTTATTATCCCAGGCATTGGTTACTGGTATTTGCAAATCCCATTCATCAGCCAATACGGGAAAAGGATAAGTTGACAGCGAGCTAAGCGTATGGTTGGCACCATTGAATAAAAATTTGGCACCACAGGCTATGGAACAATATTTTCCAATAATTAGCCTGTCGTTATTAGCATACGGATAATGATACAAAACACATTTATGTTCAAAATCCAATGGATTTTCAAAATCATGATAGAAAGAATAATCGCCCACCTCTATAAATGGGCTTTTTACGCAACTTTTCAGATAAACCATAGTCTTATCGTCTTTGCGCGGATATAATAATTTATTGTTTGGCATAAATTTCTAATTTTAAAGGATTAATAAATCTGCAAGAATTATTCTCCCTGCAAGGCTTACAAGGAGAATAATATCCGATTATTTTATATTTTGGAGCATTTGCATAAACGTATCCATGTGCAATTGTGTATACGACTGTATTACAGCAAAAACTGGAACAAACAGAAGTATTCCAATCAGCAGACCTTTGCCTATGGATTCAAATTTGGAATTCTTCAGAAGCACAAATAAAATCCACAGCACATTAAGTGTAATAATAATATGGGTAACCTGAGCAAACATGTTGGCTTCATTCCAAGGCATAACAAACAAGCCCATTGTTCCATAAAAATATTGCGGCAATAAAGCTAAAGCCAGAAATAAATCCTTTTTAGTAACTTTAAAACAGATGAAGCATACCAAATAAATAATAATGGAAAGCGAGCAGGCATTAAAAGCCAACCATTCAAAGAAACCAAGTTTTACTATTGACAGAAAAAAGTAAGCACTGTTTAACAAGGCTAGAAGCATGACTCCGGCTAACAGATAGCCGGTTATTTGATTTTTATTATTAAAATTCATAATTGATATTTTGTGTAATTTATGTAATAGGAATTAGCCACTGATACAATATATCAATGAGTTTTATTCCGTTTATTAAGACAATAAGAAACCTGTTCAGAAAAGTATCCTAAACTACCAAAACATTAACCTGTGGTTTGCTGAGGTTAACTATGCTGCAATTACAAATTTAAGTACTGCTTTCATCTGTTTGGTTTCAAATCACACAATTAGTTAAGATATGATTGCTGCTTTAGCAGCTTATTAAAGCAATATTTATCTTTATTGCTTCCATTTTACAGTTTGCAAAAGTAATAAAAAATCAAATCCGATTAATCCAAAACAAGATATTTTTATCTGACTTTTTTATTTATATGTTATTTAAAAATAGTCTCAAGTTATATACATATTACAGCGAGAAGTAAGTATCAAATAGATAAATTAAAAATTAACTAAACGACTTATTCTTTAAATTGAAAAAATACTACTACTTTTGGAGATAAACGAGCCTTCAGTAAAAAATGCAAAAAAATGTATTTAGTATAAATCTTAATCTAAAAAAAAAATCAAAAAATGAATGTATTAATTGCCTTAGTAGTATTTGTTGTTAGTCTCTTACAAATTATTCTTTTCTTTAAGCTTTGGAGCATGACAAATGACGTGAGAGAAATAAAAAACTCTTTAATAAAGACTCCTGTTAAAAATTGTGTCACTGTAAATGAGAATATTAATGGTTGGGCAGCAAACATCTCAGAAATAGAAAAGATGGAAGCAATGCCGTTAATTAGTAAATTAAAACCCGATCAGGTAATAGCAAAAGTTGCTTCTAAAAAAGATATGGAAATATGGAGTACTAAGTTTTGGGAAAGTGAACAAAACAACCCTGACTATAAGTTGATTTATTATAAATGGAATATCTAAATTTTAAATAAAATAGAACAATATTAATGAGACAGTATAATCAATACAATCCAAACACAAAATATGGAAGAAAAAAATTGCGCGAACAAGCTTACAATAATATTGCTAACTACACCCCTAAAGAAAAAGAGGAATATGATAAGATAAGTTTTGGCTGTGGGATAGTTTCCTTTGTTATTTTCATAATTGTCTGCATTCTTATATTTATTATTGCTGGACCTGAAGTTCTAATAAAATGGTTAAAATGATAAAAATGGACAGCCTATAACTTGGTAAATGAATATAAAAATGAGCGTCTATCTTAAGTTAAAACGTATTTATTTACTACAAAAAACTTTCCTTTTCGAACAATGTATAGCGCTTGGCTTAGAATTCTTCGATTCAGCCTTGTTTGTTGGATCAATACCCTTAATCTGTTTTCAATATTAGTATAACCATCACCTGTCCAATCACCATTTGTGTCAGAAGCATCGTGAGGATTCAGTCGTACTTAATTTTCCATGCATCAAACATAACTTTATTGCCTTTGTAAAGTTTGACTAGCTACCTACTAGAATTATATTGCTAATGTATACACTAATGACATTTTTCCTTTTTGAATACAATGGATTATTACAGAAAACTAAATCTGACTTTTCCAATTCACCGAAAGCTTTTAAAAGATAGCCCGCCAGAATGCAACAAAACTCCGGTTTGTTTTTTCAAAAGTTATTCGGGATATTTGTGAATTCTTGTACAAAACAATTATATCTTCTGTACAGAAGAATGCATTCTTTTGTACAAAAGTGCAGAAACATCCCGCCTTAGATATAAAAAGTTATTCGGGAGTTTGAAGAAGCTTCCGTCGCATCTTTCCGGAGAGCCGAAGTCACTTTTTATAGCCAGCGAAAACTACATAATTTCAAATTTTTCAAAATAGTCTAGCAGTCTAGCGGTAGCTGTATAAATTGCTGTTTATAAGCGTGATATAGGTACTAGATATACTTGGATAAGTCTAGCAGAAATCTAGCGGTCTAGCGCTAGACTGCTAGATACTTTTAGAAAAAATAAAGGTTGGTTCTTCGTCACTTTAGGTGCAAGCAAACTGCCTCAAATGCTTATCTAATCAAGATTCTACATGCTTTTTGATAAGCCATTTATTGACTCTGATAAAAAGCCTGCAAAGCCCCATAAATAAAAGATTCAATGTAATATCTTGCACCTAAAGTGACGAAGAACCATATTTTCACGGCACACTCTCTAACTCCCTCACTAAATCCATTCAACATACTATAAATCAGTTATATATTTAGTGATGGTAGCATTTTGAACCATCACTTTACTCTCACAAAAAGTGCCTACCATCACTTTTTCGAGACCTTTTAGGCATTATTGGGGATAATAAAATCAGCTGAGTGACATGTCAGGTTTACCGCTTACTGTTTCTCTGCCAAACAGGGCACTGGCAAAAACTGCAGAAATTTAGCAGAAAACAGCTTAAAATAGTGAGGGTAGCCCCAAAAAGTGAGAGTACAGTTAGGGATAAAAATGCTACCATCACTAGCTTATGTATCAGAAAATCAAACTGTTGATTTAAAAAAGTGAGTGAGTGATGGTAGCTTTTTGTTTTTCTGTAGAATTGCAAAAACAGAGATTGGTAAATTCCGGCGGGAGTTCAGTTGAAGTCCGGCGGGAGTTTGTGCAATGTCCGGTCGGAGTTTGTCCAATGTCCGGCGGGAGTTTGTCCAATGTCCGGCGGGAGTTTGTCCAATGTCCGGCGGGAGTTTTTCAGCCATTCAGGAATAATTTTCATCCATTGACTAATGGATCGATATCCAATGCCCTTCCATCTTTTCAAAGCAGGCATTCCTTAGTGAAACAATTCAATGAAAGTGGTGTGAGGAGAATTTTATTTAAAATATAAATTACACAGGTTTCCGGTATGAGCCCCTATTTTAACTAATAACTAAAAGGTAGCTACGTTAGAGTATCCAATAGCTTTTATTATATTTTCAACGATCTTTGCTTTCTCATTATAACCGTCGGTTGATAATCTTAGTATAGGAAGCCCAATAACCTCCAGAATATGATCTTTCTTTTTATCTCTTTCTCGCTGTAATTCATTGTTATGATAAGAAACTCCATCCACTTCTATCGCTAATATAGGAGCTTTATCAATCTTGTTGTATAAAAGGAAATCGAGTCTGGAATTATTCTTTATAAACTTGACTTCTTCTTCCGATAATAACTGATAATTTCTAACAAGGTCTCTCAGTTTATATTCTCTAGCTATATCAATAAACAAGAACCGAGAATCGTTTGATAATATCTTTTCACGAAGTAACTTATAAACAAGAATCTCAGCAGGAGAACCTTCTATATCCTTATTGGATAAAATAAACGATGCAAATACTTTATTGTACTCTTTATAAAGAAGATCAAAAACGGAACAAATTCCGCCCTTAACAATCGTATTCTTCGGATCAGTGGTATAACATATATATCGTATCATATCACCAATATTTGTTCCGTGTGGTAAAAGCATCGACTCTGGTTTCACTATAATAAACTCTTTAACTGCTCTTGACACAGCAACATTTATAAGATTGGGATTATCAATAAATGACCCGATCTTGTTTTTAACCGTATTAAATATAATTACATCTTTTTCACGTCCCTGAAATTTATGTATAGTGTCGGCTTCAGCTCCATTCGGCAGCTGCTTTTGCAGCATATTTGCATGTCTCCTATACGGCGCGACAACTCCTACTTTCGTATAATCAGCAGAATAGTTCTCACGAATATAGAGATCCGTTTCATCTATCTGTCTTTGGTTGTGATCATCTCTCCCACCTGATATACTTGTCTCAATGATTTTGAATGGATGATTATCTCCGCAAGTCATAATAACCAATTCATTATTATAATACTTCTTATTACAGAATCCAATAATCGTAGGATGGCATCTGTAATGCTCTTTTAGCAAAATCGATTTTACATTATTTCCATACAAGCTTTTCAGCGAATTCAAAATATTCTGTTTGACATAATCATAGGCAGGAGAAATATTATACTTAACTTGAATTTGTTCCACTACTTCTTGACTTTGTTTATCTACAATATGAGTAAGCTGCATACTATCTCCAACAACAATCACATTTCGACAACACGAAAAACATACGGCGGACTTTATAATATCCACCTGCGAAGATTCATCTATAATAAGATAGTCAAAAAGATATCCCTTAGGAATACTCGTGTGCAGCGAGAGCGTGGAACTCAGGATTACGGGATAATGTTTTGCAAAATCAGTAAACCGTTCACGGTAATTTTCAATATTAAACGCCGCCTCGCCTAAACAATCATATTTTTCGTAAAGCACACCATTAAATATCTTTTTAGATGTTTCAATGAATTTCTTTAAGTTAGATTCATCATGATTAAACTCTAACCACTTTTCAATATCAGATATCTCCGCTTTTATTTTATCAATGTATAATTCATAGAATTTATGATTTACATAAACGTTCAATTCTTCATTATATTTTCTAATATAACTTAGACCCCAAAAACCATATTGCAGAAAAAATCGTAGCATATTCATTATGGACAATTTCTTCTTAACATCAACATCGGATATCAAGTTTTTAAAATTCAGAGCCTTATCTAAGTTTAAGCTACGATAAAATTTGCTATCAAGTTCAGATTTGATATTCTGATTAAGTGGCTGTTCAGATTTAATATGGCTAAATTCTATTTCAGCATCAGATAACTCTGTTTTTAGCACAGCTAACTTATTTCTGTACTGAAAACACTTCGTTAGTATAGCATCTAAATTCCTTACCTCACTCCTCGCCTTAATCAACTCCTCCTTTGAAATCTTAAAGTTTTCATCAACAGGTTGCTCTTTTATATTATTAAAAAAAGAAGCTTTATTTTCATTATTTCCAAGTGATGCAACAAGCATTCCATAGCCATACTTTATTAATTTCTCACGCACATTGAATACTGCAGAATTATTATTTGAAACAATTGCCACAGTTTTGTTCTGTACTATAAGATTGGCTATTACATTTAATATTGTTTGGGTTTTACCCGTTCCGGGAGGGCCTTCAACTATACTTATACTATTTCTAAGTGCGGTTTCAACTGCCTTTTTTTGACTTTCGTTGCATCCAAAAGGGTAGATTAGCACCTCATTAGAGATGCTTCTTGAAGGATTAACCCCATCAAGATAGCTGGATAGTGCCGACCTTGAATCTGATAGATCTATATTGTTAAGAGCCTTAAGTAATATTTCTGAGCTTATTTGATTAACGTTCTTACCATCCATCTCATCTGATTGAATATCAAACGATATTCCACCTGACTTTTTCAGTATTTCTTTGAAGTAATCGATTATTGATTTTGCATGGCATATATTTTTTTTAATATCACATATTTCAATATCAGAACTATTCTCAATAGGACCGAAACAACTATTTCCATCCCGATAAATCAGATAACGACCATAATCATCAACTGTGTTATATCTATAATTTAATATATTTTTTTCATATATACGCACATCCTCACGTGTAGATAGATGCGGGTAATATTGTACTTTATCTGCCCCATAATAATAATTTCTTCCATTACTAAAAGTTATAGAATATCCGTTGTCCCTAGGAAGAACATCTGCAACATCGCTCTTGTATTCAAACTCCTGGGAGGTTCTATTCTTTAAAAATACTATAAACTTATATTTCATCAGCCTTTCTCACTCTAAATAAAACATATATAGTTGTCCACTTGAATCTTTATTATATCAATCTAAAAATAATAGAATTATAGATATAAAACTTAAATTAAACGAAAAAGGCACTCCCATAGGAATGCCTTTTTAAAACTTTTTTAATCGCTTTAGCAATTATTCAGCGGAGAGATAGATCTCTAAAACTTCTCATCCATATAGCTTTAAGTCAACACTTTATATTTTACAAACTTATTATCGGTAACGAATTAGGCACAAATTTTGCAGCCTTATTTGTCCACCTTTGACCTATGCTCTTCTGCATATATATATCGGATTCAAAGATACAGGTATTTTTTGTAGTGGCAAAACATCGATCCCATTATAAAGCTACTGATATTCATAGGCTGATAAGGGAAAAGATATGAAGATTTATATCAACCAATCTTTGGGAATTTTAAGTATATCACCCATGTCATCGCCTGTGTTATCAATAATATGTCCTTCGTGTACATAATTGAATTTTAGTCCGATTCTTTTGAAATCCATTTTATTTTCAGAAAAAGGATGTTCATAGAACCAATAATTTGCAACAGGAATATTATGAGGGCATACCTTAGAAACAAAAACACCTGTGAGATTTTTTAGTCGAGCACCTTTTTTGTCTAAAAATACACCATTCAGTTGCCGTATCCATTTTTCATCCCTGTTTTCTGGATTTGTAGACCATGACCATGCCAATGACCCCCAGATAGCATTATCAACATCTGTTTTGCCCGATGTCATGATGTCCAATGAATTCATACATACAATAAATGGTTTATCTAACTTTCCATATCTTTTAGCTTTTTTTTCGATAGAATACTTGAGCGATTCTTCACCTCCTCCCCAAAATGTTTCTACTGGATACATACCAATCGGACGCTTCCTCTCCTTTCTTGTAGATGGAATTACAGGAATAGGTTTTACAATGATGTGAATATCCCCATTATTATATTCTATGGTTGGTAATTTTTCGAAACCACTTTTATTTACTTCTTCACTTAATATATCGGGATTAATTTTCTCTAATTCCTGTTCAATATATGATATTATCCCTTTTGTACTCGGCTGCTTTTGAGTAAGAATATTAAAATATTCAATCTGTAAGAGGAAGTCATTTGAATTCAACTTATTCAGATTATCATAAAATTCATTTATTTTCCGTTCAAAAGCTTCTTGCTCATTTGTCTTGTTTTTAACGACTTTTGCTTCGACATATATTTCTAAATCGTCTTTACATATTAGAAAATCAGGTTTTTTCGGTGAAGAAGGTAAATCCGGATGAATGATAATCTTATAGCCTAATTTGCTGAATAATTCATATAAGAACAATTCATAAAATGCAGAATCAAAATCTTTCTTAAACCGACTCTTTAGTTCTTTTTTTTCTTCTTTAGGATAATTACAAAACCAGTCTTGTAAAGTATTTCTAACTTTAGTTATATCAACTCTTGCACTGATATTATAATATTCATAAGTATTTTCATTATGCTTCGCAGCTTCCAAATATGTTCTCTCTTTAGAATCAAATAAATTACACATATGCTTTATAAATTAATGCTTTATGCAAAAATACATATAAAAAAATACCAATACACTGTTTTGAGCAAAGAAAAAAGCAAATAAAAAGATAATAGAGGTTACATCACCCTTTTTGTCTAATAGCGAATAGGTAACGACTTAGGCGCAGATTTGTGTATTTGGGAGACTCTTTCATGTCTTTTATAACGGACATATTGGACACAAAAAAACCAACAAATCAATATGATTTGTTGGTTTTTGACCTTTACTTGACCAGTTTTGTCCGGTTAGTTCAGCGGAGAGATAGGGATTCGAACCCCAGGAACCTCGCAGTTCAACGGTTTTCAAGACCGCCGCAATCGACCACTCTGCCATCTCTCCAATAACTATTTTACGACTGCTTTTCTTTAAAAGCGGTGCAAAGGTAAACGAATTATTATCAATTGCAATACTTTTCCTTTAAAATTTATCATAAACAGGCAAAAAATATATTCAAAGCTCACAATACGTGTTATATAACATATTTTTCACTCCTTTTATAGTTAATATTAGAATAAAGGTTATAACTTTGTACGCTCTAAAAAGACTAACCAATAAAAAAAATACTTTTATGGAATTGAATAAAACCTTTAAAGACGGATCTTGGAGCAAAGAAATAAATGTAAGAGACTTCGTTCTTACTAACATCACTCCCTATGACGGAAATGCGTCATTCCTGGTAGGACCTACCGAGCGTACAAAGAAAATCTGGAACTTATGTCTTTCTGCAATTGCAGAAGAAAGAGCAAATAACGGTGTACGTTCTATCGATAATAAAACCGTATCTACTATTTCTTCTCATAAAGCAGGTTATATAGATAAAGATAACGAGCTGATTGTTGGTTTGCAAACTGACGAATTACTGAAGCGGGCTATCAAACCTTATGGCGGAATCAATGTGGTAGCTAAGGCCTGCAAAGAAAATGGCATTGAAGTGGATGAAAAAGTAAAAGATATCTTTACTCATTACCGTAAAACTCATAACGAAGGAGTATTTGATGTATATACTGAAGAAATCCGTTCTTTCCGTTCTCTGGGTTTCCTTACCGGATTACCTGATAATTATGCTCGTGGTCGTGTGATTGGTGACTATCGTCGATTAGCTCTTTATGGACTTGACAGGCTCATTGCCGCTAAGATTGAAGATCTTCATAACCTTACCGGACCAATGGATGAAGCTCGTATTCGTTTACGCGAAGAAGTGAGTGAACAAATCAAGGCTTTAAAAGAGATGAAAGTGATGGGCGAATATTACGGACTGGATCTTTCTCGCCCGGCATATACTGCTCAGGAAGCTGTTCAATGGGTGTACATGGCTTACTTGGCTGCTGTAAAAGAGCAAGACGGTGCTGCTATGTCTCTTGGAAATGTTTCTTCTTTCCTCGATATCTACATTGATTACGAATTAAGTCAGGGAACAATTGATGAATCATTTGCTCAGGAACTGATTGACCAGTTCGTGATTAAGTTACGTATGGTTCGCCACTTGAGAATGGGTTCTTACAATGATATCTTTGCTGGTGACCCAACATGGGTGACTGAATCACTTGGTGGTCGTTTTAACGATGGTCGTCATAAAGTAACTAAGACTTCTTTCCGTTTCTTACAGACATTATATAATTTAGGAGCTTCTCCAGAACCAAACTTAACAGTTCTTTGGTCGCCTGAATTACCTGAAGGTTTCAAAGAGTTCTGCTCAAAAGTTTCTATTGATACTTCATCTATCCAGTATGAAAACGACGACTTAATGCGTGCCGTTCGTCACAGTGACGATTACGGAATTGCTTGTTGCGTTTCTTTCCAGGACATAGGTCGACAAATTCAGTTCTTCGGAGCACGTACCAACCTGGCTAAAGCATTATTGCTTGCAATCAATGGCGGACGATGTGAAAACACCGGAACATTAATGATTAAGGGCATTCCTGCTTTGAAAAGCGACGTGCTTAACTTTGATGAAGTGATGGCTAATTATAAGCTTGTATTGAAAGAAGTTGCTCGTGTATATAATGATGCGATGAACATTATTCACTACATGCACGATAAGTATTACTACGAAAAGGCTCAGATGGCTCTTATTGATACTAATCCTCGCATCAACTTAGCTTATGGTGCTGCCGGATTATCTATTGCTGCCGATTCACTTTCAGCAATTAAATTCGCAAAGGTTACTGCCCGCCGCAATGAACTTGGTCTGACTGAAGGCTTTGATATTGACGGAGAATTCCCTTGCTACGGAAATGATGACGATAAAGTAGATACTTTAGCTGTAGATTTGACTCACAATTTCAGTGAAGAACTTAGCAAGCTTCCTATCTATAAGAATGCCCGCCCAACTCTTTCTATTCTTACAATTACTTCAAATGTAATGTATGGTAAAAAGACTGGCGCTACTCCTGACGGACGTAAGAAAGGTATGGCTTTTGCTCCGGGTGCAAACCCAATGCACGGACGTGATCAGAAAGGTGCAATTGCATCTCTTACATCTGTAGCTAAGATTAATTACGATGATGCTCAGGATGGAGTAAGTAATACATTCTCTATTGTACCTAAATCTCTTGGTGTAACAGCTGAAGATCGTGTTGACAATTTGGTATCAATGATGGATGGTTACTTCAGTAAAGGTGCTCATCACTTGAATGTGAATGTGCTGAACCGTGAAATGCTGGAAGATGCAATGGAACATCCTGAAAACTATCCACAGCTTACAATTCGTGTTTCGGGTTATGCTGTAAACTTTGTCAGCCTGAGCCGTGAACACCAGTTGGAAGTTATTTCAAGAAGTTTCCACTCAAAGATGTGATAATAAAAAAGATGATCAACGTTCATTCATATGAATCTATGGGAACCTTCGACGGTCCCGGTCTGCGATTGGTAGTATTCCTGCAAGGATGCAACTTTCGCTGTAAGTACTGTGCCAATCCTGATACAATTACTCTGAAAGGCGGCAAGCCAACAGAGATTGAAGAGATTGTGCGTATGGCTCTCAGTCAGAAAGCTTTCTTCGGAAAGAAAGGCGGCATCACCTTTAGCGGTGGCGAGCCTACTCTTCAGGCAAAGGAACTGATTCCTTTGTTCCGCAGACTCAAGGAAGAAGGAATACATATTTGTCTGGATTCCAACGGAGGAAATATGAATGATGATGTGAAAGAACTTCTTTCGCTAACGGATTTGGTTCTTTTAGATATCAAAGAATTCAATCCCGATCATCACATGATACTTACAGAACGTAGCAATGCCCAGACTTTGGGCACTGCTGCTTTTCTGGAAGAAACTAAGCATCCTATGTGGCTTCGCTATGTATTGGTTCCCGGATACAGTGATTTCGAGGAAGATATCATTGCTATGTGCGAACATTTCAAGTCTTATTCCATGATTCAGCGCATTGAAATACTTCCTTATCACACGCTGGGACAGCATAAATATGAAGCATTAAAGAAACCTTACCTCCTGGAAGAGGTAAAAGAAAACACTCCTGCCCAACTAGAGCATGCCCGGGAACTATTCTCCCGTTATTTCCCTGAGGTTTATGTAAATTGAATATTTCTTTGCTGAACAAAGATATAGTTGTATTTTTGCAGCACAATTATTCAAGATAACATAGATGATATATCCCCATAACTTTGAACAGAAGATAGGATTCGACACCATTCGTGAATTACTGAAGGTAAAATGCCTGAGCACACTTGGCGAAGAACGTGTGGACAATATGAGTTTCACCGATCAATTTGCCGAGATTGAAGAACAACTTTGCCGTGTAACGGAATTTGTTCGCATCATTCAGGAAGAGGACGGATTTCCCGACCAGTACTTTTTTGATGTGCGCCCTTCTCTAAAGAAGATTCGCATTGAAGGCACGTATCTGGATGAGCAGGAAGTATTCGATCTTCGCCGTTCACTGGAAACTATTCGCGACATTGTTCGTTTTCTCGACAGGGCAGGTGATGAGGAATCGGCTGTGCCCTACCCTCACCTGAAGGAACTTGCCGGAGACATTGCCGTGTTTCCACAGCTTATCGGCAAAATTGATCAGATTCTGAACAAATATGGAAAGATAAAAGATAATGCATCTTCGGAACTATCCCGTATTCGCAGGGAATTAAACAGTACAATGAGCGGCATTTCCCGTAGCCTCAACGCAATTCTTCGCAATGCACAGAGCGAAGGATATGTGGATAAGGACGTAGCGCCTACCATGCGCGACGGACGATTGGTAATTCCTGTGGCTCCGGGACTAAAGCGCAAAATTAAAGGTATTATCCATGACGAATCGGCTAGTGGGAAGACTGTCTTTATTGAGCCTACCGAAGTTGTGGAGGCCAATAACCGCATCCGGGAACTTGAAGGGGAAGAACGAAGGGAGATTATCCGCATTCTAGTTGAATTTTCCAACTTGCTACGTCCTTCCGTACCGGAGATTATGCAAAGCTACGAATTCCTGGCTGAGATTGATTTTATTCGTGCCAAGGCTCATTTCTCCATACAGATTAATGCCATTCAACCTGCTTTGGAAGACAAGCAACTTATTGACTGGACCGATGCGGTTCACCCACTGTTGCAATTATCTTTAACGAAGCACGGCAAAAAAGTAGTGCCGCTGGAACTGGAATTAAACAAGAAACAACGCATACTTATTATATCCGGTCCCAATGCCGGAGGTAAATCGGTTTGTCTTAAAACCGTTGGTTTACTGCAATACATGCTGCAATGTGGTATGCTTATCCCGCTCCACGAACGAAGTCACGCGGGTATATTCAGCAACATCTTTATTGATATCGGTGACGAACAGTCTATTGAGGACGATTTAAGTACATACAGCTCGCATTTGCTGAACATGAAAAACATGATGAAGGGATGCAACGCCCAAAGTCTGATCCTTATCGACGAGTTTGGTGGAGGTACAGAACCACAAATTGGTGGTGCAATAGCAGAATCTGTACTGAA
Source organism: Bacteroidaceae bacterium (assembly GCA_963667395.2). Classification (GTDB taxonomy): domain Bacteria; phylum Bacteroidota; class Bacteroidia; order Bacteroidales; family Bacteroidaceae; genus Bacteroides. The sequence goes on along the minus strand of CAXXJL010000001.1, from coordinate 159,894 downwards.
ACGCTTCAATGAAAAAGAAACTTTCGGGGTTATTACCACGCACTATCAAAATTTGAAGCACTTTGCCGAGGATCATCAAGGGGTGGTTAATGGAGCCATGCTCTACGACCGCCATCTGATGCAGGCACTTTTCCAACTCCAGATTGGTAATCCGGGCAGTTCTTTCGCAGTGGAAATTGCACGTAAGATTGGACTTCCCGAAGAAGTAATCGCAGATGCCTCGCAGATTGTGGGAAGCGAGTACATCAATGCGGATAAATACCTGCAGGATATTGTGCGAGATAAAAGATACTGGGAAGGCAAACGCCAGAGTATCCGCCAGCGCGAGAAGCAGATGGAAGATGCCATTGCCCGTTATCAGGCAGAGATTGATGAACTGAACAAATCCCGCAAGGAGATTATCCGCCAGGCAAAGGAGGATGCAGAACGCTTATTATCTGATTCAAACGCAAAGATTGAAAATACCATCCGTTTAATCAAAGAGTCACAGGCAGAGAAAGAGCAAACAAAACTGGCTCGTAAGGAACTAAGCGACTTTAAAGAATCTATTGATTTGGCAGGCTCCAAAGAGTATGAGGAGAAAATTGCCCGCAAGATGGAGAAACTACGCGAAAAAGAAAACCGCAAAAAAGAAAAGAAGATCACCCCGAATAAGATTGTTCCCAGAGAGATAAAGATTGAACCGCTTACACCAGGCTGTCCGGTAAAGATCAAAGGGCAGACTTCCGTGGGCGAACTGCTGGAAGTTAACGGTAAAAATGCAGTAGTAGCCTTTGGGATGATAAAAACATCTATTAAACTCGACAAACTTGAACGTGCAACCGCTCAGCAACCTAAGAAAGAGCAAAAAAGTACGTTTGTAAGCTCGCAGACTCAGGATGAGATGTATGAAAAGAAGCTGCATTTTAAACAGGATATCGACGTACGCGGCATGCGCGGCGATGAAGCTTTGCAGGCTGTTACCTATTTCATTGACGATGCCATCCTGATAGGTATGGACAGGGTTCGCATTCTTCACGGAACGGGAACAGGTATCCTACGCCAGCTTATCCGGCAATATCTGGAAACAGTTAGTGGCGTGGCTCATTTCCAGGACGAGCATGTGCAGTTTGGTGGAGCCGGAATTACGGTTGTTGATTTGGAATAATCTAAAGATACTTTATAACTCAGGCCTGCTAATCCCAATAGCGGGCCTTTAATTTGAAATTAACGAGATACCCAACTAATAGACTTGTGTATGTGAACATAAGTATTTATATATATTAGTGTCCGCTAAATTTTTTTATATGCACAAAAAAATAGGCTGATTCCCTCGCTTGGGATTCAGCCTTTATTTGTTCCTTTGACTTTTACCACAAAGTTAAATAAGAACATGGGCAAAAGTACACATTTTATCGGACAGCCGGTTTTAGGACAGTTAATAAAATGCATCGGCAAAGAAAAAATACACAAAATCAGCCGAGCTAAGGATGGTGAACGCTATGTAAAGTCATTTGATGCCTGGCAGCATCTGGTTGTTATGCTTTATGCTGTTATTATGCGTTTCGATTCTCTTCGTGAAATTGCGGCAGCCACAGAGGCAGAAAGCAGAAAACTGTCTCATCTGGGTATAACTTCCCTTCCAAGACGCAGCACTCTTTCTGATGCCAATATGAGGCGTCCTAATGAGGTGTTTGAGGAAATATACCGTTCTCTCTATGAGGATAACAAACATATTCTTTCCTCGGACAGCTCATCTCATAAGTTGCCTAGTTGGATGAAACACCTGCAAATCATCGATTCCACAACAATAAGTCTGTTTTCCAACCTTATTTTCAAGGGTGTTGGACGCAATCCTAAGATGGGAAAAAAGAAAGGAGGATTGAAATGCCATACGGTGATTCACGCCAACGAAGGAGTACCGTGTGACGTATGCTTTACCTCTGCTGCTGCACATGATCATTTTATGCTTGTTCCCAATCATTTCAACAAAGACGACCTTCTTGCCCTTGATAGGGCATACATTGACTACGGAAAATTTGAAGAACTGACCGAACGTGGCGTGATGTATGTTACAAAGATGAAGAAAAGCCTTGTATATGAGACTATTTCCTCTGTTTATCACATGAATATCGAGGGCAAAATGGTATGGAGAGAGGAAATCGTGGTGTTTACGAAAAAAGGAAAAGATGGTAAGATCATCACACACAAAGCTCGTATAATCACATATGCAGACAAGGAGAAGAAGAAACTGATACGATTACTTTCAAATAATCTTGAATTCTCATATGAAGAAATCGTTGAAATTTACCGTAAGCGTTGGGCTATCGAATTGTTATTCAAACAGATGAAACAGAACTTTCCGTTGAAGTATTTCTATGGAGAAAGCGCAAACGCCATCAAAATACAAGTGTGGGTAACACTAATTGCAAACCTGTTATTAACATTGCTGCAACGCAGCGTGAAGCGCTCATGGAGTTTCTCCGGGCTAGCAACTATGGTCAGAATTATGCTGATGCATTATATAAATGTTCAAAGCTTGTTGGAACACCCTGAAAAAGATTGGGAAAAATCAGTTTGTGAGTTGACAAAAAGCCCCTTAGAACCGTATTTATTCGATTAGAAGGGGCTTGGATTTCTTTTTTCTTGCAGAAACTACAGTAAAATGAGGCTTCTGCTAAAGGGTTATTGACAATATTAAAGTTTAGCGGACACTAATAATTTATATACTCGGTCTGAGTCTCCAGACAAAATCCCCCCATTAATTACGTATCCCTGCCGTATAAAAGTCTCTCTCCCACCATCTATTTCCCTGCCTCCCGTTATACTTTTTCTATTCAACCTTATACTTTTAAATTCTCTTGTACAAAAGATTGTTTTCTTTTGTACAAAAGAATTAATTGTTCTGTACAAAAGAAAACAATCTTTTGTACAAGATGTTTTGAATATATAAGGAGAGAATATATAAACAAAACCGGAAAGATTATTATTTATCAAACAAAACCATTACTTTTGCTATAGCAGATTGCACAAAAGAGAAGGATACGTATGAAGAATAATCTACTAAGTGAGAAATTAACCTATATGGGGGTGAGCAACACTCCCACCCACCTGCATCTTTGTACCTATAATGAGACAGAGATGCATGAATTTTCGGGGAATAAATTTAGCGAAATCCAGGGAGAAATTCGTGAGAATGCTATCAATTGGTTACAAATTTACGGGCTTAAGGACACGGAAGCTATTCGGGAAATAGGGAACTACTTTGGAATCAACTTTCTGGTCATTCAAGATATACTCAATCCCCATCACCCCACAAAGATTGAGGAATATGAAAACCATTTGGTTCTTATTCTGAAACTCTTTCAACTGGAGAAAAACAACCGGTTACTTAAACAACAACTCTGCATTATTCAGGGGAAAAACTTTGTACTTTCTTTTCTCGAAGAAGAGAGTCCTTTCTTTAATGACGTAACAACTGCTATTCAAAATAATGTATTAAAGATCCGAAACCGACAATCAGACTACCTTTTAAGTGTACTACTGAACGATGTGATGGGAAATTACAGGATCACAATATCCGCTGTGGAAGATTCAATGGAGGAGATGGAATCACGCCTTCTCACTATTAAAGCAAGCAGTGATATTGGTGCCCAGATTCAAATAAACCGCCAACTGTATATGAGAATAAAACGGGCGGTATTGCCACTCAAGGATCAATACAGCAAACTGCTTCTAAGCGATAATAAGCTACTTCACAAAACAAATAGGGTGTTCTTTAATGATGTTAATGACCATCTGCAGTTTGTACTTCAAACTATAGATATATGCAGGGAGACGCTTTCCTATCTGGTCGATCTTTATATTTCCAGCAACGATTTACGAATGAACGACATCATGAAACGACTTACGGTTGTTTCCACAATATTCATTCCGCTGACTTTCCTCGTGGGTGTATGGGGAATGAATTTCAAGATTATGCCCGAGCTGGATTGGAAATATGGATACCTCACTGCGTGGGTCATCATGGTAGCGGTAGGTTTCGTGGCTTATCTGTTCTTAAAAAAGAAAAAATGGTATTGAAAAACCATTCGTATCCAACAGGCGTTATTTATTAATTGATAATTTATCATTTATATACTATTAGTTCCAATAGTTCAAGATAAAGATAATAGATAAAACAACAATTTATAATTGCTAACTTCAACTTGAAACAGAACAATAATAACTAAAAATAAAACAAAATAAAATATATGAAATCAATTAAAGAGCTATATAGAATAGGGAGCGGCCCTTCCAGCAGCCATACAATGGGTCCCAAAAAGGCTGCCGAACTTTTTTTGGCACGTTATCCGGAGGCTGCTTCTTTCAATGTAACGCTCTACGGAAGTCTTGCCGCAACTGGCAAGGGTCACTTTACAGATGCAGCTATTATTGCCGTACTGGAGCCTCATGCTTCAGTGGAAATCATCTGGCAACCCAAGATATTTCTTCCTTTTCATCCCAATGGAATGACTTTCGAAGCCTTCGGTAAAGATGGTAAAGAGCTGGAAAGCTGGACTGTTTACAGCATAGGCGGAGGTGCTCTGGCCGAAGAAAAAGAAGGTCCCGTTGGAGGCGATAACAGAGAAATTTACGGAATGAACAGCATGCAGGAAATTCTTAATTGGTGTGAAGTAAGTGGAAAAAGCTACTGGGAATATGTGCAAGAGTGCGAAGACAGTGATATATGGGATTATCTGGCCGAAGTTTGGACCACCATGAAAGCAGCTATTAAGCGAGGATTAGAGCAGGAAGGTGTTTTACCTGGCCCACTTAACCTTCGCAGAAAAGCAGCAGCATATTATATCCGATCAAGCGGATACAAACAATCTCTTCGCTCCCGTGGATTGGTTTTTGCCTATGCCCTGGCGGTAAGTGAGGAGAATGCTTCGGGAGGACAAATTGTGACTGCCCCTACCTGCGGATCGTGTGGAGTGGTTCCGGCCGTACTTTATCATTTGCAGGAAAGCCGCGAATTCAGTGACGCAAGAATCCTGAGAGCTCTGGCCACAGCCGGACTTTTTGGAAATGTTGTGAAAACAAACGCCTCAATATCCGGTGCAGAAGTGGGATGTCAGGGTGAAGTTGGTGTAGCATGTGCCATGGCTTCGGCAGCAGCTAATCAGCTATTTGGTGGAAGTCCGGCACAAATAGAATATGCAGCGGAAATGGGATTGGAACATCACTTGGGCATGACATGTGATCCAGTATGTGGTTTGGTTCAGATACCCTGCATTGAACGCAATGCCTACGCGGCTGCCCGGGCTCTTGATGCCAACCTCTATTCATCTTTTACAGATGGCATTCACCGTGTCTCTTTTGATAAAGTGGTACAGGTTATGAAACAAACTGGACACGATTTACCTTCCTTATACAAGGAAACTGGAGAAGGTGGATTAGCAAAAGATTATAAGCAGATGTAATCAATAAAGGTCGTAAAAAAAAAGCGGGCACATTAGAATCATACTAATGTGCCCGCTTTTCTATTTAAAGATATGCCTGAAATAACATACCTCTTATATCATTTAATTAAGAATTTGTATCTTCATCATCAGTTTTTCCTTTTCTCCTTTTATGCTTCTTTCTATTCTTGTCTTCGTTATCTCCATATCCGTAGCCATAGCCATATCCGTAGCCATAACCATATCCATAGCCGTAACCTCTTCTACCTGTTTCAATTCCATTAATTAAAAGAGACATATTTGTCAGCTTCTTCTTATCCATAATCTCATTTGCATACTTAAGAGCTGCTTTACCAGTAATATTTATACGACAAACATATACAGTAGCATCAATCACACGGTTAAGGATTAACGTATCTGAAACGACTCCTATAGGAGCAGAGTCTACTATAATATAGTCAAAGTCATTACGAAATTGCTCAAAAGCACTATCCAAGGCTTTTTTAACCAATTGTTCCGAAGGATTTGGAGGAACTGGGCCAGCAGGCAATGCGAAAAGATTAGGATGGATTCCTGAAGGAATAACCAAGCTATTCAGGTCTTTATCAAAACCTGATAAATAATTTGTAATACCATTTTTGACGTTCAGATTTAGATATTCAGCCATACCAGGCTTTCTAATATCCAGACCTACAATCAGTACTTTTTTGTTTAAAAGGGCCAAACTGATAGCTGCATTCAAACTTACAAAACTCTTTCCTTCTCCTGCCTGAGTTGATGTAAATAGAATAACTTTTTTATCAACACCCAACATAAACAAAAGATTGGTACGAAGTGCGCGGAAAGCTTCTGCAATAGAAGCGTTATCGTTTTCTTTTACTACAATATTACTTTCGCTTTCATGATTAGGAATCTCTGCAAGGAATGGCAGTCTGCTAAGTTTATCAACATCCGCGCGTGAACGAATCTTATATTGAAACAGTTCAGTAATATAGATAATCACTACAGGAATAACAAGCCCAAGAATAAATGCAACCAGGTAAATAATAGAACGTTTTGGAGATACAGGAGCATCCGAAGCTAAAGGTTCATCAATAATCTTAGCACTATTAGCAGTAGCTGCTAAAGAAAGAGAGTTTTCCTCACGCTTTTGAAGTAACATCTCAAACAAATTAGCTTTAATCTGCTGTTGGCGGGAAAGTTCTGTAAATACACGTTCCTGAGTTGGAGCATTTTCTATTTGACCACTATAAATTCTAGTCTGACGGTTTATATCATTCTTTGCAATAACCAAACCATGATGTACACTTTCAATTGCTGCTGAGACATTACCTCTCAAAGCTTCTATTTTTCCATTAAGCCCCACCACCGTAGGATTACTCTCAGAAGCCGTACGCAATAAACGATCACGTTCCAAAAGTGTTTTGTTATACTCATTAATAGTTGCAACTAAAGTTGGATCTTCAAGACCTACATTACTTGGAACCAAAGAGTATTTATTCGCTTTATTGGTTACATGTTTCTGCAAATAGCCCACTAAATTAAGCTGTGTCTCTGCTTCAACTAATTTTTTATCATATTCGCTACTGGTTTGCAGGAATAACTGGGCATCAGTTTTTAAATCGGTCATTTTCTGACCACGCTTATAATCTTCTACTGTTTTCTCGGCTGAGCCAAGTTCCTTATCAATAATAGCAATACGATCATCAATAAAAAGCTTAGTATTCAATGCAACTTTATTTTTATCTTCCATTGCATCACGATTGTATACTTCAACCAACTTTGCAAGAAAATCCTCACCACGTTTACGATTGGTTTCCGATAACGAGATATTCACCACTGATGTGGTTTTAGAAGTTGGAGCAACAGAGAGGCTTCCTAAATAACCTTTAGCAACATTAATTGGTCTATTAATAGATACCTCAATTTCTTTATTAACAATAGACGGTGTATGTAGACGGTAAGAGAAAGTTAAATCACCAACGGAAGTTCTAAGCAAAGAAGGTAGATTGTGCAATGTTGTTTTAACTACTTCGTTGTTAACAAGACCTTCAATACTTAAACTCCTATCAGGATTCATTGTAGCATTCAGAACGATGCTGCCCGACAAAGTGTCTAGCGCCTGAGGGTCCATTCTAACTTCTAAAGGACTGTTAGTATAAAGTTCGGAAGAACTGATTGATCCTTTTAATCGATAAGACGTGTGTAATCCTAAAGCATTTACAACTGACTTAATAGTCGATTTTGATTTTAAAACCTCAATTTCGTTATCAATGTTATTTGAACCTCCCAATAAACCCATTCCTTCAAAAACAGAAAGTTCACTTGTTCCATTTCCGCCTTTCTTATCATCTTTGATAATGATAGCAGTAGAAACATTATAAATTGGAGTAGAATATCTTAAATAGATAAAAGCAAACGCTAAGCATACAATTAAAGATACTAAAAACCATTTCCAGTATGATAGATATTTGAAAAGAACCTCTTGGATATTAATTTCCTCAGATTGATTTTCTGTACCTACTTGATTCAATTCTTCAGACATATAATTTGTTATTTATTAACTGTGTTAGTTAGATCTATTTATTTAAGGATGGTAACAATCAAACCTGCTAATGAAACAAGTATTGAAGTCGTAGATATTAAGATACTTGTCATTGAGCCAATATCTGATCCTTGAGCTTTTGCCTTATTAGGTTGAATATATACAACATCATTCTGTTGCAGATAGAAATAAGGAGAAAAAATAATATTTTTATCATTTAGACTCAATACAACAATTTGTTTCTGCCCATCTTCCATTTCACGGATAATCTTAACATTCTCTCTTTTACCATAAACGGTAAGATCTCCGGCAAGTGACAACGCCTCAAATATATTGATTTTTTCATTTTCAACCGTATAAGTATTAGGTCTTGCAACTTCACCTATAACCGAAATCTTATAATTAACTAAGCGAACCGTAACAATAGGATCTTCTTTTAAATAATCTTTTAGTTTACCCTTAACCAAATCTTCAGCTCCTGTTTTTGTTAATCCCCCTAATTTAATTAATCCAAGAACCGGAAAGTTTACTTTTCCTTCATTATCAACCAAATAAGATTGCATTGCCGGTTGAGTGGTTATATTCTTTCCTGCAGAAACTGGAGAAGGCACTGTTAAATTGAAAGGGTATGCATCTTCTGGGTTTGTAATTGTACTAACAGTAATTGTCAATAGGTCTTTCGGCATAATTCGCGCATCATATAATACAGCACTTTTAGCATAATCTGCTGCAGTGAATTTCTCTGATTCTTTCAAATAAGGTACATTCTTATAAGAAGAGCATGAGGAAAAGCAAACGACAATAAGCAATAAAAGGAAGAAGTATTTTCTTTGATTCATGATCTATAGTTCTATTTTTTAGGACATCTATTTTGGTCGGCAAAGGTAATTATTATATTCGGTTTATTTCACCATTTTAACAAATTATTATAATCCAGGTAATTACTACAACCTGTAACATAGATTCAACACCTTAACAAAAAAAAAGTTTTTATATTATTGAATTTTTAATAAATAATTCACATTCATTTTCATTCTTTGCCCTCGGGATAAGCATCTTCCATCAGTTCTTCTTTTGCCATACTCATAGATCCATCTGATGTTATAGTAATTCTTATTGGATAATAAAGATCGGTTTGAGGATAGCACACACTTGCTGCAAAGCTTAATCCACCAGCTGTCACTTTATCAAAAACCAGGCCTTCAAGAATAGAATGTGAAAGAAAATCTTCAGGCACTATTGAAGAAAAGTTCTTCTTAGTAAAAGTTTTACTAAAGACTTTACTGCCATCTTTACGTGTAATTTTAAGAGAAATCATATTATCTGTAAACCATTCACCTGCTTCAGTCTTTACACGCGGCAAGGTATCATTTGCAATACGATGAAGAACTATATGAAAAGATATTCCTTTAGCATTAACTACTTGCTCACTCTTTGAGTCCTGCATTCGCTGCACTCCATTAGAGTCAACACTATCCGTCATAATCGTATTCTTTTCTTCTTGCTTACTACTTTTGTTATTACATGCCGACATACACAGAAAGAAAACCGGCAAAATAAAATAGAAAATTATTCGTTTCATTTATTTATTATTTTACAAACAGCAAAGAAACAAAAAGTGTGGGATATATACAAATAAAAGACCGGGTAATTCACATCAGCCGGTCTTTCAAGATAAACTAAAAACTAAAATAAACTAAAATCTTTCATTTGCGGTATATAATAAGTATATCTACATTAAAGCTATTCGATCTATTTGACACAGAAACAAGTAAAAAGTTTAATCGCGCTAAAAAAAAGTTATAATGCTTTCTAAAAAGCCTGAAAATCTTTATATTTTCAAAGTAAACCAACCCATCATATTCTTGCTTTTCAAATTGAAAGCAATCCTAACTTAAATAAAAAACAAAAAGCCGAACATTTATTCTGCATATTTAAAAAAAATGCATAATTTTGTAAGCATAAAACTAATAAAAGAATACATTATGAGTAATCAGACGAAGAAATTCATACTCCCAGAAGAAGAAATTCCGCATTATTGGTACAATATTCAGGCAGATATGGTGAACAAGCCTTTGCCTCCACTTCATCCTGGAACAAAACAACCGTTGAAAGCGGAAGATTTATACCCTATTTTCGCAGAAGAATTATCCAGACAGGAATTAAATCAAACGGATGCATGGATTGAAATTCCGGAAGAAGTACGTGAGCTTTATAAGAATTACCGTAGCACACCATTGGTACGTGCTTATGGTTTGGAAAAAGCATTGGGAACTCCTGCTCATATCTATTTTAAGAATGAAAGTGTCAGTCCGGTTGGTTCACATAAATTAAATTCGGCTCTGGCTCAGGCATACTATTGCAAAAAAGAAGGAGTAACAAATATAACTACTGAAACAGGTGCAGGACAATGGGGAGCAGCTCTCTCTTATGCAGCAAATGCGTTTGGGCTTGAACTAGCCGTTTATATGGTAAGGGTTAGTTATGAACAAAAACCTTACCGCCGATCTATTATGCAGACTTTCGGAGCCCAGGTTACAGCTTCACCTTCAATGTCTACCCGTGCCGGGAAAGATGTTCTGACAAAATTCCCTAACCATCCAGGTTCACTTGGTACTGCAATTTCTGAAGCGATCGAACTTGCTACTACTACTCCCAACTGTAAATACGTACTTGGGTCAGTATTAAATCAGGTATCACTTCATCAAACAGTTATTGGTCTGGAAGCTGAAAAACAAATGGAGATGGCTGGAGAATACCCAGACATTGTTATTGCTTGTTTCGGAGGCGGATCAAATTTTGGTGGAATTGCATTCCCTTTCATGCGTCACAATATTCTTGAAGGAAAGAAAACAAGATTTATTGCAGCTGAACCGTCTTCTTGTCCTAAGTTAACAAGAGGAAAGTTCCAGTATGACTTTGGTGATGAAGCAGGATATACTCCCCTATTGCCAATGTTCACTTTGGGTCATAACTTTACTCCTGCAAATATCCATGCAGGCGGTCTTCGTTATCATGGTGCGGGAACAATTGTTTCTCAATTAATGAAAGACGGATTAATGGAGGCTGTTGATTTACAACAACTCGATACATTCAAAGCTGGAATTCTATTTGCACAAACTGAAGGAATTATTCCGGCTCCGGAATCCTGTCACGCTATTGCAGCAACCATACTGGAGGCCAACAAATGCAAAGAAACCGGCGAAGAAAAGGTTATCCTCTTTAATCTTTCCGGTCACGGATTAATAGATATGGCTTCGTATGATAAGTATCTTTCAGGTGATTTGGTTAATTACTCACTAAGTGATGAAGATATTGCTGAAAATCTAGAAAAAATTGGTAGTCTGGCTTAATTGAATCATAAATAATTATCTTTGCGAGCAAAGAACTTCCCGGTAAGAAGGATAGCTCTTTTGCTCGCATTGTTTTTTTATTTTTCATTATTCTTTCATTATATAATTCAAGTCAGCATTAAATTAGATACCAACCTTAGCACAGACATGCTTGGATAACAAGATGACCAATTACTAATTAGTCTCATTGTAAATACAACAATTCTGTACCTCGGAACGTTATTTTATCTATATACCGCATCTATTGCCTTCTTGATTCTTTTATCATTGTAATGAATTAGGTGTACAAACATTAATAAATAATATAACATGAAATATATAGGAGCACATGTAAGTGCATCTGGCGGAGTGGAGTTCGCTCCGGTAAATGCGCATGAAATTGGAGCAAACGCTTTTGCTCTATTCACAAAGAATCAGCGCCAGTGGGTATCCAAACCTCTTACTGCAGAAAGCATAATACTATTCAAGAAAAATTGCGAAAAATATGATCTGAAAGCCGATTATATATTACCACATGACAGCTATCTTATTAATCTTGGACATCCGGAAGAGGAAGGATTACAGAAAAGCAGGGCAGCGTTCCTTGATGAAATGCAACGCTGCGAACAACTTGGATTAAAACTCCTTAATTTCCATCCGGGTAGCCATCTAAGTAAAATTGATCCTAAAGAATGTCTGAATAGAATTGCCGAGTCTATCAATATTGCTTTGGATAAAACCAAAGGAGTTACAGCCGTTATTGAAAATACAGCCGGACAAGGGACTAACATGGGTTATGAGTTTTCGCATTTAAAACACATTATTGATCGCGTGGAAGATAAAGAACGTGTGGGAGTATGTCTCGATACTTGCCACACATTCACTGCCGGTTATGATTTTCTTGATGAAGAAAACTATAATAAAGTATTCAGAGACTTTGATGAGACAGTTGGCTTTAGCTATTTGCGTGCCATCCATTTAAATGATTCCAAGAAAGCTCTCGGCACACGGGTAGACCGCCACGACAGTATCGGGAAAGGTTTTATTAGTTTAGAATTCTTTCAACGGCTAATGAAGGACCCTCGTTTCGATAACATACCTATTATTCTGGAGACACCAGATGAAACTCTTTGGAAAGAGGAAATCACCCTATTGAGAAGTTTTGAGTAAATAAAGAAAAACAGACTATTTCTTATTTGAAAGAGAAGTTGCACCCTCGTGACCAGCTTCTCTTTTCATTTTTCTCATGAATATGTACGAAAGAACATGCAAAAGAACTCTTTTACAAATTACTTATAGCAATCATTCTTATCTTTGTCAGCAAAATTTTATATCCTTTATACCTATGAAACATCTTTTTTTTATTTACCTTTTAATACTCGCTTTACTGCCAATAGAAAGTTTTGCGAATAAATACACATTCAATGAGAATGAAAGAGCCAAATACAATTTCAACCCGGGATGGTTGCTATTTACTGGTGATTCTATCGAAGCCAAACAGGCTAAATTCAATGATACTTCCTGGAAAAAGATTACTTTGCCTCATGCATTTAATGAGGACGATGCTTTTAAAGTTGCAATAGACAAGCATACCACCGGAATAGTTTGGTACAGGAAACATTTTAATCTTCCTTCTTCCGCAAAAGGAAAGAAGATCTTTTTAGAGTTTCAAGGAATTCGTCAGGGAGGAGAATTCTACGTGAATGGCAAAGCCATAGGTATTCACGAAAACGGAGTCATGGCTTGTGGCTTTGATATCTCCAATCTGGTAAACTTCGGAAAGAAGGAAAATATCATTGCCATAAGAATAGATAACTCATGGAACTATAAAGAAAAAAGTACCGAAAGTAGTTTCCAATGGAATGATAAGAATTTTAATGCTAACTATGGAGGTATACCTAAAAATGTACTGCTTCATATAACACCGAAAACATACCAAACACTACCTCTTTACAGCAATTTACAGACAACCGGGACATATATTTATGCCAGAGATCTTGATATAAAACAACAATCGGCAGTTATTTGTGCAGAATCTGAAGTTATAAATGAAACCCAAAAACCACAAAAAATCTCTTTTGAAGCATTCATTGAAGATATGAATGGAGAGATTATTAAAGAAATTAAAGGAGAAAGTAAAACTCTGGCTGCAGGAGAAAAGACTTTGTTTAAAGCTGATGATAAAGTAAACGGACTTCATTTCTGGAGCTGGGGGTATGGCTACTTATATAATGTGTATACCGTTTTGCGTATAGACGGAAAAACTATTGACGTGGTAAAAACACGAACTGGTTTTCGCAAAACTAAATTTGAGAAAGGAATGGTTTACTTAAACAACCGCGTTATTCAAATGAAAGGTTATGCACAAAGAACCAGCAACGAATGGCCTTCGGTAGGTATGTCTGTGCCTGCATGGTTAAGCGACTTCAGTAATAGTCTAATGGTAAAGAGCAATGGTAATTTGGTTAGATGGATGCACATCACTCCCTGGAAACAAGATGTGGAATCATGTGACAGAGTAGGATTAATACAAGCTATGCCTGCCGGAGATTCCGAGAAAGATATAACAGGCAGAAGATGGGAACAGCGGAAGGAAGTGATGAAAGATGCCATTATTTATAATCGCAATAATCCAAGCATTATGTTTTATGAATGCGGCAATGAAAGCATTTCCGAAGAACATATGAAAGAGATGAAAGCTATCAGGGATATGTATGATCCATGCGGCGGAAGGGCAATTGGTTCACGAGAAATGCTGGATAGCAAGACCGCAGAATACGGAGGCGAAATGCTTTACATTAATAAAAGCGCACAGCATCCTATGTGGGCAATGGAGTACTCACGTGATGAGGGATTACGTAAATATTGGGATGATTTCACTTATCCTTATCATAAAAACGGAACAGGCCCTCTCTACAAAGGACAAGATGCTTTTGACTATAACCGCAATCAGGATTCTCATGCTATTGAAAATATTATCCGTTGGTATGATTATTACCGTGAACGCCCGGGAACTGGTGAACGTGTCAGTTCAGGTGGAGTAAACATTGTCTTCTCTGATTCAAATACTCATTTTCGCGGAGAAGAGAATTATAGAAGAAGTGGTGAAGTAGATGCTATGAGATTGCCAAAAGACGGCTTCTTTGTTCATGAGGTAATGTGGGACGGATGGGTTGACGTTGAGAAATCGCATACACATATCATCGGTCACTGGAACTATACCCCAGAGGTGAGGAAAGATATTTATGTAGCCTCCTCGGGAAACAAAGTTAAATTGTTACTTAATGGAAAATCATTGGGTTATGGCGAGCAAAGTTATCAGTTCTTATTCACATTTAAAAATGTACAATGGGAAGCGGGTAAATTAACTGCTGTTTCTTATAATAACAAAGGTGAGGAAATCAGTCGCGATGAACTTCACACAGCTGGTGATCCTTTTGCTATCCGCATGAAAAGCTTTGAGAGTGCCGATGGATTAATTGCCGATGGTGCGGATATGGCTTTAATAGAATTTGAGGTTGTAGACAAAGATGGAAACAGATGTCCAACAGCAAATAACCTTGTCTCATTTAAGCTTGACGGTCCGGCTGAATGGCGAGGAGGTATTGCCCAGGGAAAAGATAATTATATCCTGGCAAAAGAGCTGCCGGTAGAATGTGGGGTAAACCGCGTTTTAATCCGTACCTTAACCAATGCGGGAAAGATTAATTTAACAGCCTCATCTGATAGACTACAAACGGCATCCCTTTCTTTAACTTCCAAACTAATGAAAGTAGAGAACGGCTTATCCAATTATTTTCAAGGAGAACGTCTGCCCTCTTATCTTGAAAGAGGAGCAACGCCTTCTACTCCTTCATTTACTGTAAGCAGAGTTCCTATTCACATTTTGAAAGTAACAGCAGGAAGCAATGAAAATAAAGCTCTCTTTAGCTTTGATGATAATGAAGATTCAGAATGGAATAGTAACGGAGAACAGGGAAAGAACTGGATTACCTATCAGTTAGAACGCAATGACACCATATCCGAAGTAGTTTTCAAAATGAATGGTTGGAGAAACAAGACCTATCCTATTTGCATTACAGTTGATGGTAAAGAAGTCTTCAAGGGAGATACAAAAAAAAGCCTTGGATATATCACCATTCCGGTAAAGCCTACCTACGGACAATTCGTTAAAGTGGAACTCGTAGGAGAAAACAAGGAGCAGGATGCTTTTAATATTGTAGAAATTACAGGTAAGAAAGAGATTAAAAAACAAGATGCATCCAGTAATAAGTTGGGCATTGTTGAAGTTGAAATATACAAAAGATAATTATAAAGTAAGCTGCTAATAAAGTAATTATTAAGAGTGCACGGAGAAATATGCTAGAGGATAGCCTATTCTCCGTGCATTATTGTCTAATAATTATATCTTAGTTATTTTAGAGAATATATTTCTTTTAACACTATTTCTACAGCAACTTATCTGGAAATGGTATAGATTTGTGTCCGATGGAAAATAATGCTAAAAAAAGGCTTTCAGCCTATTAATTCTTATTTCCTCTAATTCACACATACAATACAATATCAAGTTATGGTAAAAAAAATAGTTCTTATACTCGGAATAATATTTGTGGCTACATATGCAAAGGCACAAGTTTATGATATTAATGAAACTCAGGTATTAGCAAAAAAGGAAAACAAGACGATCTTAATAAAGTTCTCAGGATCTGATTGGTGTGGCCCCTGCATCATATTCAAAAAAGTGATCTTTGATACTCCTGAATTTAAATCATTCGCTGATGAAAAACTAGTGTTGCTTACAGCCGATTTTCCTCGTCAGAAAAAAAATCAGTTATCCAAAAAGCAACAAGAATTTAATGATCTGTTGGCAGAGAAATATAATCCTCAGGGTGTTTTCCCTTTTTTAGTATTAGCCAATGCAGATGGAAGTGTTTTAAAGACTTGGGATGGATACGACAAAAAAAAGACAGTGGAAGATTATATAAAAGAAATTAATTGCTACATAAAATAGTTCGGGAATGATACTTGTAAAGGTGCAAACCAAGCTAATGGGTAACCTATTTGAATTTCATACACTAAGTGAGAATGAAAAGCTTGGTAACGAACAGATAGCATGTGCAATTAATGAAGTAAAGCGAATAGAAAAGCTATTTACGACCTATAGTGATAACAGCATTACTAATGAAGTAAACAGAAATGCAGGGATAAAACCAATAGAGGTACCTGATGAGTTCTTTAATTTAGTGTATAGAGCACAAAAAATTTCAGCACTAACTCAGGGATATTTTGATCTTTCTTATGGTTCTCTTGATAAAGATTTTTGGAATTTTAATCAGTCTTTAACCAAGTTGCCAAGTCCACAAGAAGCTAAAAAGTCGGTACATCTTATTGATTATAGGAACATCATACTCAATAATGATACAAGAACAATCTTCCTGAAGAATAAAGGCATGCGTATTGGGTTTGGAGGCATTGGTAAAGGATATGCTGCCGATTGTGCCAAGCGCGTAATGCTTGAAGCAGGAGTTAAGAACGGTATTATTAGTGCGGCAGGCGACTTAAATGCATGGGGATATCAAGAAGATGGTTCTCCATGGACTGTAGGTATAGCCAATCCAAATCTGAGGCAGACTTATTTTTCTACACTTAACATTACCAATAAAGCGATTGCTACTTCCGGTAATTATGAGAAATTTGTAACTATCAATAATCAGATTTATTCGCATACTATCAATCCCAAAACTGGTTATCCGATAAAAGGTATAAAAAGTGTGACAATAATTACCACTAATGCGGAGTTAGCTGATGCAATAGCTACTCCGGTAAATATTTTAGGTGTTGCCAACGGCTTAAATCTTATCAATCAGTTGAATGGTATTGAGTGTATTCTTGTTGACGACAATAATAAATTATATCTCTCTAACAACATTAAACTTATAGAATGAAAAAGAAAACTATTTTTATAGCATTTGGATGTAGTTTATTACTACTTACATCCTGCACCACAGTAAAGTCTTTCCAGAAATCAAGAATCAATGATGCTGAGATGGGACTTGCTAGTCGTAAGATTGAGAAATATGAGAACAACTTCTTACTTTATAGAGAAGGCGCTTCGGGTGGTAATGGAGGAAAAACCGGCGGTGGTTGCGGTTGTAACTAAAAACAAATAATAAAATGAAGAAAGTAGTTATAACAGTGGCTGCACTTATCTTGTTTTTGAATGTTTCAAAAGCACAAACAGATAGCACTAAATATAGAAAGTTAAAGATTGACGAGGTAAACTTTGTGACCAGTTACTATCACCAAAACGGACAGAACTCTGCTGTTACCGGTGGTATTGGTGATGAAAGGCTAGATGATTCTGGAAACTCAATAGATCTTCAATTAAGTAAGTTTGATAAGAAAAATAACAAACACATTTTTGGTATAGAATTAGGAGTAGATGTTTATAGTTCTGCTTCCTCTGATAAAATAGACCTAAATACTATTTCATCTGCATCCAGCGGTGATGTGCGTGTTTCACCTTCAGCCAGTTATTTGTTTGAGAATACTAAACATAATTATTCGCTGGGAGGTGGTCTTTCATTTTCCAATGAATTCGATTATACCTCGGTAGGTGCTAACGTTCTATATTCAAAGGCTTCAAAAGATAAGAATACCGAATTCTCGGCCAAGGCTTCAGTCTTTTTGGATACATGGAAAGTTATATTACCAGTTGAGCTACGTCCTGCAAGTCCAAACTTCCAATACAAACAGGGAGATAGTGCCCCACGTAATTCCTACAATCTTGCATTAGGCTTAACTCAGGTTATAAACCAACGACTACAAATGTCTGTGCTTACTGATATTGGCTACCAAAAAGGATTATTGGGAACTGCTTATCAACGGGTTTACTTTAAGGACAATGGCGATAATGCTTATTCGGAAAAGCTTCCCGATAATCGGTTTAAGTTGCCTATTGGAGTACGAGCCAATTACTTTTTAGGAGACCGGTTCATCTTGCGTGGTTTCTATCGTTACTATACAGATAGTTGGAAGCTTACTGCCCATACAGCCGAACTTGAGGTCCCTTACAAGATTACTCCATTTATGTCTATAGCTCCATTCTATCGTTTCAATAGTCAATCAGGCGTTGAATACTTTAAACCAAAAAAGGAGCATATGCTATCAGATAAAGAATCGTATTACACAAGTGATTATGATCTATCTAAATTTACAAGTCATCTTTTTGGTCTTAATTTCCGTATGACTTCAGTTAATGGGATATTTGGAATAAAGCAACTTAATACACTTGAAATGAGATATAGCTACTACAGCCGCAGTACTGATTTAACATCTCATTTAATAACCCTGGCTCTTAAGTTTAAATAGTCACAATAGAAAAAGACTTCATAAAGTAAAACGATACAAAAACTATAGAAAGAGGCTGTTCTCGTATTTGAGAGCAGCCTCTTGTAATAAAGTTCATCTTCATAAAATGAAATACATTCCCTTCTTATTAAATCTCAAAATCCAATTCAGAACAGAAAAGACAAAACACACCCTCACTCCCTAACGATTCCCTTTAAAGCATTGGATATAAAATAATTGATCCGTGATGGATGTCGTTTCATCTATCACGGATCAGTCACATTTTAGCTCTACCCTCACTTTTTCGTGAGCAAAAAAGCAATTTTATGCCAAAAGTATTCTGTTCATTTCGCCAATTAATTCATCAATGCTCAGTTTGTTTGTATCTAAACCCTTACTATTATTGCCGTAAGGTGTATACATATTTAAGCTAGTAACTGAAAACAATCCCAGAGTTGGAGTTTTTACTGAGCCGGCTAAGTGCATTACGCCACCATCGGCACCAATAAAGATATCCGTATTTGCTATTACCGCACCCATTTCTCTGATGTCTTTACTATAAAGAGTTGGTTCTTTAAATGCTATGTTCGATATATTTTCTACAGGCAGAATCTCAATAATATTGAAGTTGGGATATTCTGTCTTTAATCTTCCATAGAATTTCAGCCACCATGATTCTGTATAGCACTTTGCACCTGTTGCATAAGTAAACAAACAGATTGTTTTTTCTTCTTTTTTATCAATAAGACTTTGAAGTATCTTTTTCCCTTCTGCCATTTCAGAAGAACTTAATTTAATATCTAAAGTTGGTACTTCTTTATCGGCAACAGTGATTCCTAACTTTGACAAAAAATGGCGAAAACCATAAACCGGTTCTTTTGCTATATGTTTATAATCAGAATATTTAAGTTGAAGATCATTATTGTCATCACCATAAAACTTAAACTTTGCATTAGCAAATTTAGTTGAGAGTCTACCCGATGATGAGCCGCTAACAACGTTTATTACAATATCATAACGTCGGCTTCTTAGTTTGAGCCAACCTTCAATATATTGAAATAATTGTTTGAAATGCTTTTTGGGTAACTTTATAATTCTATCAATATGATGATAATTCTCAAATATGATTGGAGCGATACCTCCTTTTACAAACAAATCAATTTTACAATCTGGAAATATCTCTGTAATTTCCTGAACTAAAGGAGTTATCAATAATTGATTTCCTAGTCTATGATTAGGTCTTATTATCAATACTCTTTTAACTTCATTCTTATCTAACGAGCCAACAATCTGGTTGCTTTCTGAAGCACCTATCTTTTTAGTCAGATCCTTTAGAACAGTTCTTCTTACATTATTGATATTTTTTAAAACATCCATATTTCTATATTATAAATTGATTAAGTAATATATTTTCAGACCTAAAATTAACTATATACTCCATATAAAGCATACCTATCAGGTTGTATATGGACAGTCTTTACAGTTCTTTTATTCCGGCCCCAAAGCTAATAATTATATTTCTATTTTGCACTCTCCAAACTGATACAAATAGTACAAAGTGAACTAGTGCTTCAATTTATAGATTTGTTTTTAGCTGTCAGGCAAGGGACTTGCGTCGTAGAATTATTAATAACGCACAATAATAAAAACAGAAGCCGCCGTAAATTTAAACTTTACAGCGGCTTCATTATAAATGTCTATTGCTTATTCTACAGCAATTATTTTACTTCTTCAAAATCTGCATCCTGAACGTTATCACCTTGGTGTTTGTCAGAACCACCTTGTGCACCTGCACCGGCATTCATATCAGGACCAGCTTGTTCTGCACCTGGCTGACCACCTTGAGCATACATTTGTTCGCTTGCTGCCTGGAATACTTTGTTCAGTTCGGCTGTTGCAGCATCAATTGCATCAATATCCTGAGCCTTGTGAGCTTCTTTCAGTTTTGTAAGAGCAGCTTCAATAGGAGCTTTCTTATCGGCTGGAAGTTTGTCGCCCAGTTCTTCAAGTTGTTTTTCAGTCTGGAAAATCATGCTGTCTGCCTGATTCAACTTGTCAATCTTTTCACGTTCCTTCTTGTCAGCATCAGCATTTGCTTCAGCCTCAGCTTTCATGCGTTCAATATCTTCTTTGCTCAAACCACTGGAAGCTTCGATACGAATTGCTTGTTCCTTACCTGTTGCTTTATCTTTAGCAGTTACTTTCAGGATACCGTTGGCATCAATATCGAAAGCTACTTCAATCTGAGGAATTCCACGACGGGCAGGAGCAAGTCCGGCAAGGTTGAACTGACCGATTGATTTGTTCTGAGTTGCCATTGGACGTTCGCCTTGCAATACGTGAATGGTTACTTCACTTTGATTATCGGCAGCAGTAGAGAATACTTCGCTCTTCTTGCAAGGAATGGTTGTGTTGGCATCAATCAGCTTAGTCATTACACCACCCAATGTTTCAATACCCATTGACAATGGAGTAACGTCCAAAAGAACCACACCTTTAATTTCGTCTGTTAAAACCGCACCTTGAACAGCTGCACCTACGGCAACTACCTCATCGGGGTTTACACCTTTAGAAGGAGCCTTTCCGAAGAATTTTTCAACAAGTTCCTGTACAGCAGGAATACGGGTAGAACCACCTACAAGGATTACTTCATCAATATCGGCGTTACTTAATCCGGCAGCGTCCATTGCTTTGCGGCAAGGTTCAACACAAGACTGGATTAAGTCATGACACAATGATTCAAACTTAGCACGGCTCAATGTTTTAACCAAATGCTTTGGCACACCTGCAACCGGCATAATGTATGGCAAGTTGATTTCTGTAGTTGTAGTTGAAGAAAGTTCAATTTTTGCTTTTTCGGCAGCTTCCTTCAAACGTTGAAGAGCCATTGGATCCTGACGTAAGTCTATACCTTCGTCGTTCTTAAACTCATCAGCCAACCAGTCGATAAGGATTTGGTCAAAGTCATCACCACCCAGGTGAGTATCACCATTGGTAGAAAGAACTTCGAATACACCGCCACCGAATTCAAGAATAGAGATATCAAATGTACCGCCACCTAAGTCGAACACTGCAATCTTCATATCTTTGTGAGCCTTATCAAGACCGTAAGCCAAAGCTGCGGCAGTAGGTTCGTTTACAATACGCTTAACTTCCAAACCGGCAATTTGTCCGGCTTCTTTAGTAGCCTGACGTTGTGAATCGCTAAAGTAAGCAGGAACGGTGATAACTGCTTCAGTTACTTCTTGTCCCAGGTAGTCTTCAGCTGTTTTTTTCATTTTCTGAAGAATCATTGCAGAAATTTCCTGAGGAGTATAAAGACGTCCGTCGATGTCAATGCGTGGTGTATCGTTCTCTCCTTTAACTACGTGATATGGCATACGTGAAATCTCTTTCTGTACCTGGTCCCAGTTTTCGCCCATGAAACGTTTGATAGAGAATACTGTACGCTTAGCATTGGTAATAGCCTGACGTTTTGCTGGATCTCCCACTTTACGTTCGCCGCCATCAATAAATGCCACAATAGAAGGAGTTGTACGTTTACCTTCGCTGTTTGTTATTACTACAGGCTCGTTACCTTCAAATACAGATACACAAGAGTTTGTAGTTCCTAAGTCAATTCCAATAATTTTTCCCATGATTATTATTCAATTTTTAATTGTTATTCTATTTAATATTATCGATTGCTCTCTTACTTTATTTGTTTGGAGCAACCGTACGTGAACTTATAAACAAACGCCGTGCCAAAAATCATATTTACCCGAATTCTTTTAAAGCATGACAGCTTTGTTTTATGTTTGAGTAAGGTTTCTGACAAGAAGTCTGCCGTTATGTCATGAACAGATGACTCGATTGCCAAAAGAAGTATCAACCGGGGCTTACTAAAAACATCAGGTAACCTAAGTCGGTTTCTCACCGGATCTTTTAATTTAAGCCTACACCTTATTTATATATACTCTACACTTAATATAATTATACTCTACAGTATTATATAAGAAGGTGTACATCTATATCACTAAATGATTATAAAAATCTATTTAAGTCCCGCGTATAATCGCAAAAACGAAAAGAGATGCAAATAAAAACGAAAAGAGTGAATCCTGCAAACTTTCAACGGCATATTTAAAAAACGAAATGTGAAAAAGTAGAAGCACACACGCATTGTATTAATAATAGAAACAGTGTTAAAATACTATTCTAATAGTGTTTTAACGCTGTTTCTTTGTTCTACTATGAATAAGTTATTAACAGAATGAATTAGCTCAAATCAGCCCAAAGTTTAATATGGGATTGGGTCAATAGTGTCTTCCGCCTGTGCATCTAACTCCGTTTGTAAAGCCAATATCTCCGCTTCCCTGATATTAATCAAAGTTCTAGCATCCAATCTACCTTTAGAGATTTCAGGCGCTAAAACATACTTCAGTTCTGTTGACTTGATTACCTCCCAATCAGTTTCGTACAGATATGCTTTAGCGTCAAGTATATCTGCTTGTTTCTTATTAATTTGATCTTGTAAATTTTCCATTTCGTTTTCGTTTATTGATTAAATAATTGTTTATTATCTTATTTTTAGCATAATGTTGTTAGTTTTAAAATCTTATTATCCGCACAAAGGCGCAGGTACACTCTTAACATTTCAAAATCGGACATAAAATCATCTAGGTATTTAATCCTCTCAACTTTTTCCCTCGTCTTGTTGGCGAGGGTTATCCACTTGAACATATCCAAAGAACTGTCTAAAATTCGTGAACCAATTGTATGGCGGTGCGTCTTATCCATCTGGGGCAACGCCTGATAGATTTTGTTCGTTAATAAATAAGCGTCTTTGTAAATGTTTAACTTTTCAATCATTATCAATATAATTAAGAGTGCGCTTGCGCGCAAAGTTTTAAGAAAAAAGCAATTCTAGAAAGCGGTGACTGAGCGAACATTGTTCGTGCTGAACTTGTTGTAGTTGTACAAGCTGCCGATCGTGCCATAGTAGCTCCAGGCGATGTTGGCATTATACTCAGTTGATGTCCACGGATAATAACCTGACGCAAGTACTTTATCTCCACTTATAGCTACCAATGTTTTATTAATAACATCAGAATTATCGAGCAATGCATCCTTTATTAGTAGATACATTTCTCGTGCGGAAGGCAGCCACCAACTACCCGTCTCGAATCCTGTTGTATAGCCATTAACCGCAACCCCGAACTGTTTAGCATTATATGCAGCAGGATAAGCAGGTTTTAGCACTCCGTCAATATCTATATACATTACAGGAGCTAGCAGGTTAGTATTATTCTGTCCGTTATCATCTATAATCAAACCTTTAGAATACGGATATCTAAGCATTTTATCCTTGATATAAGCCGCATATCCAACCTCACCAATTCCGTAATAAGTTACTAAAATAGGGTTATCTGTAGCGTTAAATACTGCGAATTTTACAACGTTACCCGATTTTAAAGATTCATTTACATTGGCTCCTCCGCTTGCGTAGTAGTAGCTATAAAATTTAGGATAATTAGCGCCGGCCCACGAACTAACACTTCCGTCTACTCTTGTAATGTTACTATATGCAGTTAATAGTCCTGATAAGGTACATTGATAATCCTTTGTTGTAATGATTGTAGCTACAACTTTAGACGCTGCATCAGCTATTGCAAAGGTATTAATAACTGGAGTATACCAATTGCGCACAATTAAAATGCAATTGTTAGCGTTATCCACCGTTGAAACCCATCCAGTTGCCGAAGTAAAGCCTGCATTGGTCAGAGCTGTAGCAATAGCGGCCGCAATCGTTGTTAATGTGTCAGTATTAGTGTAAGTTATTGCTGCCGTAGTAGTAGAGTTAACCGTGATAGTAAATGTTCCACCGCTTGTAAAATCAAAACCCGAAAGCTTCACTTTATAGCCTTCTGCCCACCTTGCGGATGGTTGATTGTTTTTTGAGACAATGTTTACACGGTTTTCGGTTCTGTAATATACTACTCCTAAGATTGTTATTGAAGCAGGCAGAGTTGTCGCATTGTACGTCCCGAATTTAATAAATCTAACTGCTGAGACGGCCGTGTCATATACAGCGATATCACCGATTCCTGCTGCTGCTTTTTCAACAAGTACATTCTTCCCATCAAAGACAACGCCTGTTCCGTCTGCAATGTTGCTTACTGCACTTTTCGTTGTCGCTCTGTTACTATCTGCCGTATAAGCAGCTTTTGTTAAATAATTATTTATATATTTCTTCATATTCTTAATTAATTAGTAGTTTGTTTCCAATCACTTACAGACGAAACTCCAATTGCTTCATAAACAACTTTACCTGTATAGTTTACAATTTTCTGCCCCAAAAAGTCAGGCACAATAGTCGGAGCTACAGTGCTAGGTATAATCATATTAGTAGAGCCGTATATATTAAAGCTCTTAACTACATCAAGAGAATCTACTTGCAGATTTTTATATACTCCGTTTTTAATTATTGATTCAAGTGCAACGATTCTGCCAATTAAATGATTTAATATTTCAGCCAAAGCGGGCTCTATGTTATCGCCCAAATCTGCCCCAAGCTGAACTAAATCAGCCTGGTTAGCCTTACCTGCCAAGGTGGCTGCCGCTTGTTGTGCACTTGCTGCCGCAGCCGTCTCAGAGGTTTTTGCATTTGTCTCAGAAGTCTTTGAATTTGTTTCAGAAGTCTTTGCGTTATCCTCTGAAGTCTTAGCTGCTGTCTTGGATAATCCTGCTGCGGTCTCTGACGTCTTTGCATTTGTTTCGGACGTTTTTGCATTTGTTTCGGACGTTAACGCTTTCGAAGCTTCACTTGCAGATATAGTCATTGCCGTTTCAGCTCCTTCCTGCGCTGCCTGCGCAGCTTCTATGTATTGCGTTAGCGTGAGCTCTCCTGCTGCAACAGCATCGGTAGCCGGCTTTTGCAAGTATGCCAGATAATCGGAAATAGTTAATTCATTGTTACCCATTTCAAGTTTCCATACATCGAAAGCCGACATTCCATCTATGCCTGCGCGTACAAGGCCTATCACGGTAACATCTCCCAAGGTTGCTTCTTCCATTGTTGACACAATATCGAAAACATCCCGATTTGTCCGGTAATGCTGTAAACCGTCCTTCAGGTCAGAATTATCTTTATCGTAATCAAGGAAAACGCAGTGTGTACCTACCTGTTGAATAGAGACTGGTATTTCTGTCTTTAATTCGTTTACAGTAACAATAGGATCAAGCTCTGTTGTTACCCAACTCTTTTTATTATAAAGTTTAAGAACGATGTTTTTTGCGTTAGTTAAATCCTCTATAACAGCACCTTCAGGCACTTCATCATAGCTAACCAATACCTTATTATTCAGCCTATATACATAAAGGAACAACTTAAAGTCGTTCCCAATACATTTTTTGTCTAGTTCCATATTGTTTACTTATTTAAATTGGTCATTGATATAAGATAAGATTGAGCTATTCGTAATAATATAATTAGTATCCAGGCTGTTAGGTATATTAGTAAATCTAACATACTTAGCATTGACCGGAACGTCAACTACTCCAACTCGGATAGGAAGACTATCATTTCCTTGCACGCCACTGATAAAGCTGTTGAATTCAGAATTACGCGAATAGAAAGCAATCACCATGCACTGAGAAAAACCAGTAAGATTATAAGCGATCTTACGTACATTCTTTAAGCTATAAAATTCACTTGATGATTTGGCAGAGCTCATTGCCTGAAATTCACCATTTAGACTAATTCCACTATCTATCATGTCTAGAGCATATAGATCTATATGTGACACATGATTCTCAGCGTCTTTAGCCGCTACGGCAATATCTTCCTTAGAAGCGATCTGATATCTTGTAACAACTTGATCAGAGTCGATATGCTCAAAAAAAGCATTGCCAGCCCAATCTATGCCTATTCGGCCGACACCATTATTGTGAGACGAGATCTGAAGATAAATAGTTTCTTCTCCCTGAGTATATTCATCAATGTGAACGGATGAAGTTAGCTTCGCCATCGAGGTATTTAGCGAGTTGATTAGCGAAGTTACAGCCTTCTGACTCATCACTTTGCCCGGATCAGTTCCGGACAATTGAGTTATCAAATCATTCGTTAGTATGATGTTAAGCATTTGCAGAAGCAATTCCCCTATCATTGTATGTGTATTTCCATAAATCTTCGTCTGATCTTTGATTGCCTGTGCGGCATTCTTTAAGTCTTGTAGTGCCATCTTATATTCTTTTT
This sequence comes from Bacteroidaceae bacterium, assembly GCA_963667395.2. Lineage (GTDB taxonomy): Bacteria > Bacteroidota > Bacteroidia > Bacteroidales > Bacteroidaceae > Bacteroides. Next base: position 133,008 of record CAXXJL010000001.1, on the reverse strand, counting down.
ATATTATTGGACATGATGTTAAATTCTCACGATAAGCTGCGGTTATATCCAGCGTTAATCCTACCTCAACGCTTTCAACGTATATTTTGAAGGCCGATAACCTTGCTTGGTAATCTGCTACGCTCATTTCTGCACATTCGGTTATCGTTATTACATTATAGGTCGAGAAGGCAGCAAGCATGTTATAAACATGGCTATATACCTGTGCTCCACCTATTGTCTTCGTTACAGTTAACGAAGAGGCACGTTGCATTCCTGTATTTATTTTGCTCATTTTAATTAAAGATTAGGCCATGTTGATAAATAAAGTTCATATATATACGCATCATCTTCAGGGATAAGAAGACGTATTGACTTAAGCTCTCCGTCTTGCTCCTGGACAATAGGGTATAGAATTGTAACAGGGGAAGGATCAACTGTTTGTCTAACATGAGTTATAAGTTTCTCCTCTTTTAAAACTCCATTCTGCGGATCTACGATTTCGCATACAAGAGTTACTTCAACCGGAGACAAGGCTGCCGACAAATAGAACCCTGTATTTCCTGCAACATCCTTCCAATAATCTATTGTAAGCACATTAAGCTGTTTTACAGCTAATTCACATACATAGCCTCCCCAATTATATGCAAGCATAGCTTTTTCACAAGCATAGTTTCCCCATACCTGAGTGAACACTACCGCAGCATTATTCAATAAAAAGCTTTTACCGGCTAACTTATACTTACTAACAAGAGCAACAAGTCGACGTTCCTTGTCTAAGTCAAGAGAGTCACATTTTACAATAAAGTCGGTAGATAGGCCGTTAGATTCTTCTATCTCAATGCTAAGATTAAGCTGATCGTGCACTATCTTTTGCAACATGCACACCTGCGATGTTCCTGCCTGATTCATAATCTGTTCATCTCGCAATGAAATGAATAGATTATAAAGTCTCACTACAGGTGATATTAACACTTGTAGAATGGCGAACACCGTCAATCTCCTGAGAGAGTGAGGCAAGTATGTTATTATTAATCTGTTCCACTTCATATTAATCTAATGTATATGTTATTGAACCTATTGTTGAGTCATAAGAGAAGGCGCCCGAATCGGCATCAATTTTCCTTCTATTAGCTGTAACATTCTTCCAGTATGTGGATGTCAGCTCTACGTCCCTTATTCCTTCTGTTGCCTGTAATGCATCCACTAATTCCGAAGAATAGAATACTCCACCATATTTCAAACCGTCCAGATAAGCATCTATTGCAAGGTCAACGGGGTAAGTTCCATCTTTAATTTTCATTCCGGTTGAATCAATAATAAGAGGATCATAATATATAATCATATTGAGACCTAGCAAATCAGGACTTTGCGAGACAAACAGATAATGCGTGCCTGCCGCACCAATCCTGCGTATATATGCTTCAAACGCTATTTTTTGCGCAGCTGTCAATGCTGCCTTGTTAATGCCCGAATAATAAATTTTCAATTTAGTGACTCCACCGTCTACCACTTCTCTTACAGCCGCATATTTAATTATTTGTTTTGTTGTGTCTAGCGTTGCGTATCCAAACCGATAAGTTGCATTACTAAACACCAAATCATCACCGTATTGGAAGGCAAGAGCTGAGGAATAATACCAGGGAATTGATGTCACAATAGCATTATCAATCTTTGTTGTGATATCATTCGAGAACGCATCGAATAAGTTCTCCAACGTCCATATAGCCGTTGCCACTATATAGATAATTATTCGCTCCAGGCTAACGACTGAGAAAGTATCATCAAATACGGCCGTATCTCCGAATCCATATATATTCCGAAGCTGTGCGTTTGCCATGAAGTTCGTCTTCATGTCATTACCTATCTCTGCTATTGTTCTTGCCATCTCTATACTTATTAATTAAATGCTAAATCGAAAGTATTATCAAATAAACGGGAGTCAACATCGCCATTAAAGCCAGTGACAGGACAGATGTTATTCGCCTTATAATAGTCAACCACTCGTTTGTTGACTATGTTCTCCGACGAATAATCAAGCTGTTGACCTGCTATTAATAGGTCTGTTACCGAGAGGTTGTTTTCATTTGCAAGCGTGAATACCGCTTCCGCACTGCCATAGACCTGCAACGCAACATCTGCTAAACATTGATTATTGACTACCGTTACTTTCATATTATTTATTTCTTATTAAACAGCCATTTAAAAACCGATTGAATGCCATTTGAACGAATCTTAAATATGAGGTATACAATCCAAACGGCAAATAATCCTAATATAATGCTGAATCCCCATACACATATATTCTGATACCAATTCAATTCTTTATCCTTATATACTAATTCATGCTTTACTACCTGATAAGGAACAGGAACGCGGATGGTATCTTTTATTGATGTATCTTTAATTGTAGCTTTAACCGGAACATTAACCGGAAGAATGTTAAGTGAGTGCGAGATATAACCATCTTTTACTCTTACCCAACTATCCGCGTATTTATTGAATAAATGAGACACCGTATCTTTAGCATACATTATTATCGTTTCCTTGGATGCCGTTAATTGCACCTCTATAATCGTATCTCGTAATGTCTCCGTAGTTGTAACATAGCGAGTTGTCTCAATAGGTATATACTTAGTAGTACCCGAACAGGAGCTGCAAGCCAAAACTATTGCCATAACTAGCGTTGCAATTCCGAAACCTATGCATGCAGTTGGTTTTCTGAAGTCAGGAACATGCCCGCATGACTTACCTTTTTTCAAATAAAAAATCAATCCGATCAGGCAAATAGCCCAAATGATTAGTATAATTATTGTTCCCATCTTATTCTGATTTTTCAAAAGTTAAATAATAATCTTCGCCTGGAATGAATTGATTGTATGCCGGGCAATCTTCCATAATAGAGATATCAAGATTACCACAGGGAGTGTACTTTGTAAAATCTGCATTTTCACCTGAATTGCCACACACAGCGTGCATGTTCACAGATTGTTGACCTTTGTAATTCGTAATGCTGTTGCATTTAAATTTTGCTTTTACTTTCATAATTGTTACTATTATTTTTGATTGTTAATATCCTTGTTAGCTTTCTTCTGTGCAAAATATTCTTTCAAGAGAGGTATTTGATTCTTGATCTGAACGCTGAGCACATAGTATATAATAGATAGATAAACATTATCCGGATATCTTCTATGTAAGTTCTCACTAATACTAAGAACTTCTATATAAGTTGCTACTATTGCCTGCCATTTAAGAATGTTAAGTAATAATCCTCGCGCTGTAGCTCCATCTGCTGCGTTAGTATATGCAGCTAATAATGATAATATAACCCCGATAATCATTGTACCAACGAATACCCCGATATATATTAACCACTTTCTAAAGCAGTTGCGCATTGGTCTGCTTTCAATTGCTTTGCCTTCAAATTTACTTGCCTGAATGCCGGTGAACAAGTCTAGCAATGTTACGATTGAGAAGATAATAAGTGCATAGAGAACTGGCTCAATGCTGTTAATGCATCCTTGCAAGATAGCGGCCAATACCCCTATACAAGCTAATCCGATTTTGTTTAATGTTTCCATCGTGTTTTTATTTATTAATTGTTATTCATCTTGATAACCAAACCATCCATATAGCGGATAGAATTAGAATCACTAGTATTATTATCTTACCTGTCTCAGTCAGCATAAACAAAGCTATTAATCCTATTCAGCCATCCTTTAATGAACTTATCCTGTGTAGGATCATTCTTTACTATGTTGTTTACAAAAGCAATGCGTTCCGCTTTCAACGCATTAAAGAAGTTACGAGCATTCACTGAATTAAGCTGAGCAATTGTTTTTGATCCAACTAAGCCATCCACTTTCACACCAAGCATTCTCTGAGGAACTTTAATAGCATAACTACCACTATTCCAAAGCCAGTCAACTAAGAAGTTCGCAATAGACTGAGATGTGATTGTGTCTGCTAACCAACGATTCCAATAGTGTTTTCTAAGAATGTTAATCACGTCTTGCTTTGTTGCAATATTCAGATCATTAATATCTATATCACCGTCACCATCCTTATCATATCCCATACTTTTCCAAGTTGAAAGGGTAAGTCCCATGTTCGTTGCCCCGCCTTTATCGGTAGGATCATTAACTGCTCCGCCTTCCCATTTAAAGATAATAGGGATTAACTTTTCAATCTTTGCCATCTTCTTAAGTTGTCGTTATATTAATACTATTCTTCAATGCATCATAATCAATGCCTGCACGTTGAAAGTGTATTTTTATTTGTCGTAATATCTTTTCTTCGGAATACTTACCACGGATATAGCGGGTAAGTGACGGCCCAAGTAAAGGGTCTTCCTTCACTTCGCCCTGGTTCAACTCCAAAACCAGTTTGGCATTTTGTAGGGTGGAATCACCAACCACCATACCGCCTGCCGTCACCTGTATGTCTCCGCTTTTATCTAGTAGTATTCCTTTCATTGCTTTATCTTATTATTTCCAAGGTCTCCTACTTGTGTAGGTGTAATTGTTTGACTTATGTATGTAGCCAATACAGCTTTCAAGGCGGCACCGCCGTCACCTGTTACCGGAACCCAACTACCAAGTGCTGTCTTAAGGCTGTTCAAAGACTGTTCAATAACATTCATTTTGCTAACCATCTTAGCTATATCAACCATGCTGCCAAGCGTTCCACCATTAAACTCTATCAGCGTATTGGCTTTTATTTCAATCTTCTCAACTTCTGAGGCTGACAGAATGAAGCCATTACACTCTTCACCTTCCACAATGCCGATCAAGCAGATAGCACCAACAATCGGTTTAAGATCAAAAACACCTGCACCAAGTTCTATATCGTAATATTCCAAATCATCGGCAATGCCTTTCGCATCCATTACCTTATTATCCCAATCTACAGACAGGCACTCAACCCAACGAAGCTGAGGTTGCTTGCTTGCATCTATCTTAGATAATAGAGCTTGTTTCAATTCATTAGCTATATCACTCATCTTATTTAGCTTTTTCTCCCATTTCTAGGACCTGCCTGTATGTAGCATCGTCTTTGAAATCCTTTGTTACTTTATCAATATAATATCTTCCGGTTCTGTCCTGGTATAGATCACTTTGAAAGTCGACAATCATTCCGTGCTGAACGCGGGGAATGCCGAACAAGGTGATATTACCTGCCAACCGTTCTTTTTTCATCCTTTCATAATCCTTTTTTGCGGCCTGTTCTAATTCGATCTTAGTAACAAGCCCAGGGTAATTGAGAGACTTAAGGCTACCGCCATCATCGCCAACCGACACTTCAAGCTTTTTACCGCCTTTGGTTATCGATACGGCTTTCACCTTGATCTTATCATTGTCACGCTTCTCATATTCAAGCTCTTCAGCAACTGCGTTGCGTTCAAGATATATGGTTACAGGCTTCACGCTTGTTTGATCTCCGTATACTTTGCCAACGTGCAGAACTTTATCATCTGTAAAATAGCTGTAGAATCCTACTTTCTTCTGTATCTCTTCAAGTATAGTGGCAACCGTTACATTGCTATACCTTACCTTTCCGATGCGAGCATCTCCGTACGTGTCAAGCTTGTATTCAGGAACTATCTTATTAAGCAATTCATGCAGCGTTGCGTTTTTTAATGAAACACTCACATTCTTTCTCTTTAGCTTGTACATTTCATCTTCGCAGAGAATACGAAGAGGAACACCTTTGGCCACCTTAGCAATGTAACCTTTGAACTCTGTATAGAACTGATTGTTATAACCAAGTTCAATCACCACCTCATCACCAGCCTGGAATAGATCCTCAATCTTTTTACTGTCAAAATCCTTTAGTTTACGAGGAAGAATAATTTCGGCTGTATCGGTCAATATCTTCCATGAGCTTTCAATGTGCACACTATTTACCAGGCTGATCTTAAACCCTCTGGTTGGAAATGATATACGTGAACACATTACATAACTCATAGCATCAACTCTATTACATTATCACTCGTAGCCTGTATCTCGTAAGCAATTACATTAAACTTTCCCTGTACCGGGGTAATCTTTAAATCATCAATCACAATGCCGTATATATCCTTATCATTAAAGATGGCCCCCTGCACATTGATTGTATCAGTGATTTTCCTGAAGTTAATTAGTTGGGCTAATTGTTCCTGAGCCGACTTATAAGCAACCCTTACATTATCAGTAAGACAAATACCTTTAATACTGATTACCCAATCATCAAGGCCGTATATTTCTTTCACCGTTCCCTTGCTGCCTATTGCCTTAGTCTTAGTCACATTCATAGCGCGGGCGAACTCTACAATCGTTGCATAAGGCATCAGGAAATCGTTAACATTCATTGTAACTAATTGCCCTTTCTCATCGTAAGTATTGTAAGTACCGCCCATCAAACTAAATGTTCCCATTACAGGCGTACCCATCCAACTCAATACTTTACTTTCTTCTTCATCCAGCACCTTCACGCCTTGATAGATGCGCGATTCATAACTACGATCGAAACCCCAAGGAATGTATATCGGGCTTTGAATGCCAAACACATCACCAAGCAATTCACCTATTATAAATTTATCGGCCCTTTCCATTAGTCAAGCGCTATTGTGGCATCCCTGAGAACACCTGTTATCTGTTGCATCACTTGATCAGCAACAGCTTTAATGTCTGTTTTGCCGGTCATGGCAAAGTGGTTTACAAAGTTCACAGTCATGTTAACTGTTCGTGATCCACCTATACCGCTTAATCCTGAACCTGAGCCTCTTTCTTTGCCTGTGCCTAATCGCGTTGTTCCTGTGTTAGTTTGTACTGCATTAGGATCAAGTTTTACGCCAGTTTTAGGAGGCATGTAAATAGTTAAAGCATTATCACTTTTATTTTCTTCACTTTTTATAATTGCAGGTTTACCATTTTCATTAACTCTTTTAAAACCATCTCCATTGCTGTTTCTAAAATCATTAATACCCTCTGCATATCCTCTCTGTACATCAGAGCTAAAGCTTTTAGCTAGATTTACTGCTGCATTTGTTATTTTAGAAAAAGCAGCGGCAAAAGTTTTATCATCGCTGAACCAATTCACCGGATTAAAGATCATACTAAGAACTTCCAGATAACCCTTTCCTACTTCTATTATGAATTTACCGATATTATTAAACAATGATTTTACACCCTCCCAGGCTCCCCATAATATTGCTCTAAACTTTTCAGATGTTTTATAAAAATAAGTAGCAATACCAGCGATTGCAGTAACAGCTAAAGCGATCCAACCAAAAAATGGCATTGCAGATAATGCAGCCGTAATTGTCTCACACCCTGTTACGGTTGTAAATGCCCAAGCAATAGCAGCCTTTGACGCAGCCGCAAAAGATGCAACTAATGGTATCTGCATAATTTGAGAAAAAGCAAAAACTGCAATACCTGCTTTGGTTATAAATTCGGCGGTATCTCCCACCATTGTCATAAATGGAGCTAAAGATTCCGTTGATTCAAAAAAACTAATCTTAAGATCATCAATCCATGATTGTGTTTTTTTTGTTTTCTCAGAATACGTATCCATTATTATAGAAGCCTGATCTGTAGCTGTACTAGTTCCTTGAATAGCCTTAGTATATTGGTCCATCAATGGAATATTAGAAAGCAAAGCAAGTGCGGCAGCAGTATTTTCTCGGCCAAACATTTTACTAAGCAATGCATCATCTTTCATAATTGGCTTCAACGACTGCAATCTTTCAGAAAGAGTCTTACTTTTATTAGTTAAATCTTTGGTGCTAATTCCTGCATGTTCTAGATCTTTCAGAACATCACGAGGAAGGTAACGTCCCTGAGAAAGCGTTGTCATAACATTACGAAGTGCGACACCGCCTTCAGCTCCTTTCTTACCTGCTTTATCTAGCACCTGCAATGCGCTATTAGTCTCAGCGAAAGAGACATTGGCCATCTTAGCCACCATTCCTGTTTGTTCTAATGCTGATTTTAAAGAAGGGATTTCGGCAGAACCTTCACGGGCACCTGCCGCCATTATGTTCATCATATCTGTCATAGTCTTTGCTGCCTTAATCGGATCATCAGTAGATATCTGAAACTGATTCATTGCAGTAGTAAGAACATCAACAGCACCGGCAACATCACCGCTCATTGTTTTACTTAATGTAAAAGCGTTATTACCCATAATACTTAATGCTTCGGGAGACTTGGCTAATTCAGGAGTCAGTTTTGAAAGATATACTTTAAACAAGTCAACAGCCGATGCAGCGTCACCTCCGAACACTTTAGCTGTACTTCTCGCCTTTTCTCCAAGATCATCAATAACCTTTCCTGTTTGTCCTGTTATGGCTTGCATATCTGCCATAGCGTATTGAAACTTTACGCCAGGATCAATAACGTTCTGAAATTCTGAATTTAATTGAGAAAAAGCATCTGCGGTCTGATTAAGGAGAAACATGCCTTTACCAAACTTTTCAAGTTTACCACCTGTTGAATCAGATTGCCTTTCAAGCTTATTCAGTAAACCAAGCATCTTATCAATTTGAACATTAGTAGCATCTGAAGCAGCGGCGGCAGCTTTGCAAGGCTCCGACATCTTATCTACAAGTTCCAATATCCATTGAGTTGTTTTATTAGCCATCTGAAGGTAGTATTTTATTGAATACCTCAATTAGTGCATTTTGCATTGTAATTTCAGTATCCTTTAATTCGTTTTTTCTTAGAATCCTATATGCGGCATAGAGATCAAGCAGCTTATCCTCTTCAAGTGTTTCAGGATCAATGTGATATTCTCTTCGAATAATCGCATCAATTAATTCAAATAAGGATAAGTGCTTCTCGTGATCTGCTATGCTTTGTTGAAAAAAGTCTCTGCCTGTTCTGTTATTTTTCGAAGGTTATTCATAACATAAGAATAAACCATAAAGTCTTCAAGAGCATCCATATCACCAGCCAATACACAATTTTTGATAAGTACCGCATTAGCTTGGTCTATTAGCTCTTTCTTGCCATAATCGGCAACAGCCATCATCACTGATTTAGAAGGACGAACAGCCAGATAGTCATAAGACTCGTCTTCATCAACTTCTATGTGAATGTGGTATAACTTCTTTTCGCCATGTTTAGCAGCAGCAGCCACATAGTCATTTTTTGAGAAATCATGAATCTTTGACCAATCAAATAATGGGTCATTCATTCTTATCTTTTTTGCTTCAGATGAAGCAGCTTCTTCGTTGTTAACTTTTTGTTCTAATGTCTCAGCATTAGCAATCGGAGTTTCTTTTTTTGTAGCCATGAGTTGTGATTTTTAATGTTTTTAGAAAAAATTCAATCAGCGTTCAAAGACTATTCAAACGCCGTTGAATATTGATTTAATAAGTATTCCAATCTATATGGGAAACGATCAGATCATACTTCGTTGCAATAACTTTATCGCCTTGTTTCACGTCTACACCGTTGTTTGTGAATTCACAATTACGGATACGGTCCTTATACAGAATGCCGTTATAATCGTACTGTACAGTGATATCGAAGGGAGCTATGTCCTGAAGGCGTTTGCCTTTAGGCAGCGAAGCCTGCAAGGCAATTACTTCTTCTTTATACAGCGTAATACCGCACTTAGCAGAATAATTACCCTCACCACGTCCAATTGGCATATTGCCGGCTCCCATCTCATTCGTCTTCTCAACAGAATCATCATAGGATAGCTGAGTAATAGCCTCTACGTCACGTCCCATCATGTTGGTAGTAACAGAGTTCCACCCTGCCAGCTTACCGAACTTGTTTACTATTGTTTTTGCTTCTGCCATGTCCTATGCTTTATTAGTAAACCCAAGGTCTACGGTGAACTCGTTAACAATACCATCAGCAACCAATTGTACCTTAATAGAATAAGGAGAAGAAGAAACAGCGGATTGCTTAGGGTCGATATAAATATCGAAGTCAGCAACATCACCGGCTGTGATCATAGGTTCCAATGCTTTACGTATCCGAGCATCCCAGTCACTTATGGTGGTGCTCTTAATATATCCGGTTGCAGGGTCAGCTTGCACTTTACTTCTCACGCGAGGAATCATCGTGTTGCGGATAATTCTTGCGGCCTTGTTCCAGATGCAATTGTATTCAATGAATGCATACGCACTTGTTGCAAGCGTGCAAGTAGGCGAGTTGCTAAAGTAAAAGCCTGCATAGCCGTTGAATCCACCTACGAAGATGTAACCTTTATCAGTAATCAACTTCTGATTAAGAAGTGACACTGCGGGTAGCTTAGTACCGTTGCTTAATGCTGCACTTTGCCACTTACCAAGTGCTGAATCAGTGAGAGGGAAACTTTCATTTCCTTTCGTTGCTGAGGTATGGTTTTCAACATCCACAGAACCAAGGTTCTCGTGTACATATCTGGCACTTAAACCACCTAATGCAGTACCAACAGCCGCATGATCAATGTATTCCGCATTCTTAGCCGCCTGTGCAGGATCTTGCGCAATTACAATGCTCACATTTTCGCAATCCAAAGCCCTGGCATCTACAAGAGTGGCAAGAGAAGAAGGCACATAAGCGCCAAGCCCTTCAATTAGCGCACTGTCAATGTAGATATATTCAGAACCGAATGAATCAACTAAGCTCTGAGCAGCAGTAACAGCCGCACCAACAGTTTCATCAGCTGTCAATCCACAGACACCAACCAAATTAATACCTGATATTGCCCGAATGCCATCTTTGAAAGATGTCTGAGCAACAAGAGTACTTACCTTTTCAGTCTTAGGAACAAGCATCAGATGCAGTGTGCGATCAGGAGATACGCGGAAATACTCATCCACATGGTAGTGAGTAAGCTCGCCGGCTGAGAGGTCGGTTGCCTCAGTTATGCCCAGCGCTTCAAGATCTTCAATACTTTGAAGTTCGAGCGTAGCATAATGAGCCAATCCGGCCACGGCCGTTGCACCGCATACAAGCAGGATGGTGCGGTCGGATGTTTCACCGCTTCGCACTAATCCACCTTGCACTTTGTTTATTGTTATACCTTTGAAGCTCATTATTCTTCAGTTTTTTCGGGTTCTTTGTCCAAATCAGTTCTAAGAACTGTTTCAATTCTCAACTTATTCTTGTTAGCGTGATTCTTCGCATGTGGTTCATGTAAGAATGGAGTTCCATCCGATGTGATGAATACTTCATCTTTCTCAGGATACCTTTTGAAGATATCCTGAGCGATAGATGCTGTATCAATTGCTGTTTTATTTGTCTCTTTTTTAGCCACAACTTAATGATTAAGCAACGTTAGCACTAATGATTGCACCGCAACCGTAATCTTCAATTCTGTCAACCAAACCGTAAGTCTGAGTTCTGAAAATGGAAGTAGGGTCGGCACTCTTAGTATCAGTTGTCTCAGGAGAATACAAGATCTTCACTGATTCCAAGTGGTACAAGGTGTTAGGAGCATAGAAGAATACAGATGCCTGTTGATCTCCAGCTACAGCAGCAGCACCTACAGCTTTCTTCACTGTTGCTGAACTGTAATAAGGACAGTCGTTATTCTCGTAGAACTTAAATCCCATGAACGAGCGAACCTTACCAGTGATAGGATCAATGTAAAGTGAACGGTCAATGAAATACGTAGCAGCATCCTTATCAATGATAAGGTCGGTTACGTGAGCCGGACAAAGAACGATGTATAACTGATCTGCTACAGCCAAGTTAAGAAGCTTAACAGTTTCCAGATATTTCGCCAAGTCAGCAAAAGTCAGTCTCTTTCTTCCTGTGCCATCATCCGCACCGGTAGTACGCATCACAGGCATAGCCACATTAGTAGCATCGGCAGGTGCCAATTTGTTAAGCACGTGATTTCTGATACCAAGCTTAAAAGCTTCATTGTGTTTAGTTCTCACGATATTGCGTTTGTCATAAGTAAGCGCTCTTAGTTCCGCATCAGTTACTGAGGTCGGTTCAGTGTCGTACTTTTCCCATTCAACAAAGACCTTCTTCCCAGTCATAGACTTAGGCGTGAACTCTGCGGTATTGTTTACAAGGAAGCCTACATTGTTGATCAGCTTGTTATACCGAACTCCATCGGCTGTGATGGCTTGCGCTGGAACGCTTCCGAGCACTCCCATAAAGTCATCTTTAAAGTTTCTGCGCTCAGCAAGCAACTGAGGCGCAACATACTGGTTGAGGTAATTACCATCTGCAATTGTTGCCATAGGTCTTATTTATTTAGTTTGTTACGTTTTTCAAAATCAGCCCAAAGAGCTTTGAACTTTTCAGGTTCTTTCTCTTCCATCTCCAATAAAGCTTCTGGATTCTCTTCCTGTAGCTTTTCAAAAGTTGTACCACCAAGATCGACAGGACCGTTTGCGCCCGGTTTCTTAACATCAGGAGTTACAACTGCCTGCAATGCATCAAGCATCGGTTTTGCGGTTTCAAAACTATCAGTCAATAATTTCACCCAATTGGCTTTTTGATCAGCCGTGATCTTTTTATCCTTGATAGCCTGGTCAACAGTTGCGTTGATCTCATTTGTTTTGCGTGCTTTATCAGCCGCAATAATGCCGTCTGCTTTTTCAGCCTTGCCTTTATTCTCAGCAATCTTTTCCGTAATTTCTTCATCTGTTGCAGTTGCACTAAGGCCTAGTGCCACTGCATAAGCTTTTAAATCTGCCATGTCTTTTTCTTTTTCATTAATTATTGGTTCTATGTCTAATGTGCCGGTGAAGCCACAGGCAGTTATCATTTGTGCGGTAGCCTTGTCGATCTTAGCTTTAGCGGTAATGTTATTTACGAAACCATTTGCTTTAGCATCTTTTGCGGTCATCCAAAAATCTCCCGAATCCCATTTTGCTTTGAATTCAGCAGGTTTAAGTGTTGTTTTTGCCAGATAAGCATCATAATAAGTGCTCTTCATATTTTTCAAAAGAGACAGAGCTGATTCAACTTCATCAACAGTACCATAGCCACCACCACGAGGTTGGTGTATCATGAATTGTCCATTTTCAGCCATATCAAAGGTGTCACATGCAATGGCAATGTATGTAGCTGCACTTGCAATTAAGGCACCGCCTTCACCGATTATCTTTCCAGGAAACTTTCGTATCTCATTGACTATCTCATTAGCATCAATGCATTCACCGCCTCCGCTATTAATGTATATAGTGGCATCGGTAATACCTGAATCAATTAAGTCCTGTATTGATTGACGAAATGAAATTGCAGAATCTTTCCATTGAGAGATTAACCCAATTATTTCTATTCTAGCTTTCCCATTCTCTGCTTTCGCCGTGATTACCATATTTCTTTAATTTTTAGTGCGTGAGATTATTTTCACTGCAAAAATGAGATATAAAAAGAGGTGGGGCAAAGTCATGTTTTTTGGGCGGTCAAAAATGGAAGAAAAAGCGCCTTAAATAGCCGTAAAAAGCTATAAACAAGCCGCCTATAAAATATGATTTTTCAAGGCTGTATATAATGTATCACTTTTGCCATATAATTAATAAGGAGATGATGGCAACTACACAGAAATATCGCAAGCTAAAGAAAGAAGCTCACGACTTGTTCGTGAACGATGGTTTAACGGCAGTTGAGATCAATCAGCGCATTGGAGTGTCGCAAAAAACATTGTCCGCCTGGATAAATGAGAACTCCGGTGCCTGGAAAAAAGAACGTGATGCACGCATGAATAATTCAGCCAAGCAAGGCGATAATATTCGTGAGATAATTGGCATTATGAGCGATAACAAGCTAAAGTTATTGCGTGATATTTCCGATGCTGAGATCTCAGGAGACAAAGAGCTGTTACTAACCTTGCGCAAAAGTGCGGCAACGCTGGATGATGCAGTTGCAAAGTGGAACAAGGCATTGCAAGAAATGAGCAAAAACGGTAATAGAATTACTTTAAGCATCTTCCTTGAATGTATGGATATGATCTTTGATAAGCTACGAGTATATGATGCAGATATGTATCAGCAAACATTAGACTTTCAAGAGGCTCTGGTTAATGAGCAAACCAAAATACTAGGATAATGAGAGTAGAGGATAAAAGAGCGCAACAGGCATACCTTGAAAAGATACAGCGAGCAAGGAGCACCGGACTAAAGATTGATCCGATGGAATCCTTGACCGATAAAATGAATCGTATTCATAAGGCTAAAGGCGATGTCCTATATATGGTTCAGACTTATCTTCAACATTACGCAACGGTTGACAGTGCCGACTTTCAAATAGAATTTGCCTATATGGTCCTTAATGATCCTACTTTTAAAGGCTGGGAAGAGTGGGGCCGTGGTTTGGCTAAATCAGTTTGGGCGGATGTAATTATCCCGCTGTGGTTATGGATGAACAAACAAAGCTCGTATATGTGTATCTGCTCAGATACGTATGACAGAGCTTGTGATTTACTTGAAGATATCCGTGCTGAGTTCGAAGGCAATGAACTTCTTATTAATGATTTTGGCGAACAAGCTAACCAGGGAACTTGGGAGAAAGGTAATTTCTGCACAAAGAGCGGATTTATTGGTAAGGCTTTTGGCGCAAAACAAAAAGTAAGAGGTTTGCGTAAAGGAAGCCGCCGACCGGACCTATGGATTATTGATGATTTGGAAACACCGCAAACCATCAAGAACCAAAAGATGCAGGATGATTATGCTGATTGGATTGAAAGCGATGTAATACCAACCATGACCGGAAAGTACAGACGTGTGATTGGAGCCAACAACCGTTTTGCTTCGCGCATGGTTCAGACCATTTTAAAAGAGCGCCACCCCGATTGGACTTGGCATCTTGTAAAGGCTTATGATCCTGTTACCTATCAGCCACGATGGAGCGCAATGTATACCGCTGCATTCTATATGCAGCAGGAAAAAGACATGGGTATTATTGCGGCTCATTCGGAATACAACCACGTACCTTTTATTAAGGGCAAGATATTTAAGCCGGAACAAATAAAGTACGGCAAGTTGCCCGATCTGCATTCCATGAATGCAATCATTGCGCATTGGGATATCGCGTATGCCGGCAATGCAACAAGTGACTTTAATGCGGTGAAGATTTGGGGGCGTCATTTAAAAGACTTCTGGTTGATAGATGGTTTTGTGAAGCAAAGTAAAATGAGGCTGGCCGTTGAATGGATGTGCATGAAGCAAAAGCAATTCAAAGCGCAAGAAGTCACGGTACTGTGGCAATACGAAGCACAGTTCTGGAATGATGAAGTACAGCGGGTAATTGATGAAGTGGAAGCAGAGCAACATGAATCACTGAACTTGATTAAAGTTATCCGGCCAAAAATTGCTAAGTTTTTTCTGTTACTTTCTATGCAGCCTTATTATCAGAACGGCCGCATCTATCATAATGAGGCTTTAAAGGCTGATCCTGATTATCAGGAAGGCAACAAACAGCTATTCGGAATAGAGCCAGGCTACAATTATCACGATGATAGTCCGGATGCCGACGAACAGGCAGTTAAGAAATTGGAACTTTACAATGATACACCTGTAGAGGATAAGAAGGATGAAGTAAAGCCCTATAGAACGGGGAAAGTAAAACGCAAATACTCATATTAATATGGTCTACATAACTCAGGATGATTTAACAGGCATGATTCAAAATCAGATGCTAGTAGCAAGTATAGAGAATAACCCCACAATGTTGGATAGCATTGAGGCGCTTGTTATTGATGAAGTAAAGGCATATCTAACCAACTCTTACAAGGTTGAAGACATCTTCAAGACTGGCGCAATGATTCGCAACGGTTTGCTTATCCGCATTATGTCAATGCTGATAGTATATCGTGCAGTGCGTAGAAATGCAGCTCGTAAGGTGCCGGATGATCTTGTCGACATGGAGACAGAAGCATATAAGTTATTGAGTGACATTGCAGCAGGCAAGTTAACATTAACCGGATGCCCGCCAATTACAAATGCAGACGGAAGCGAGAAAGTATTATACGGAAACAGCCGCAAGGCAGAAAACTATATTTAAAATGGGAATGTTAAAGAGGCTGGCGCATGTTGTGATGCGCACAAAGACATACAAGGCGGTTCTTAAATCGGTAGCTGAAAAGTTACCTTACAATAACATTGTTGCCGAATACCACATTCGCGATCAGAGTCAAGGCGGATATAAAAGGCAGGGAGTAAGTTACAAAGCAAAGGAGATAAAAGATTGGGTAAGTGCCGTTCAAGAGGCAACAGACCCGGAGCGTCCGCGCCGGTCTTCCTTATTCCGTTTTTATCAAAATCTATATGTTGATGATCACCTTCAGACATGTATAGAGAACCGAACATTGCCGCTACAACAGGCTTCATTTAAGATTACCAATAAAAACGGTGAGGAAAACGAAGAGCTAAAGGCATTGCTTAACCGACCATGGTTTCATGACTTAATGAAGCTTTTTATTATTCATAAGATACAAGGGCCAACACTTACAAGGTTCGGAGATCTCAATGAACTAATGGAGATATCAGAAGTAGAGGAAGTACCGCAATGCAACTTCATTGCTCAGGAAGGAGTGATTATTTACGAAGAATATAACGACACCGGGGTATCTTATAAAGAAGGTGCGTTGGAACCTTATTACTTGCAATTTGGTAATGATTGGTCTCTTGGTATGCTCAATGAATTGGCTATTGTTATCCTTGCTAAAAAGCTTGGTATGGGTAGCTGGATGAGCTTTATTGAGAAATATGGTGTGCCTCCTATCTTCGCTATCACTGACCGTATGGACGAGAAGAGAAGGAACGAACTTTTTGATATGCTTTCCGATTTTCAGAGCAACCAGTTTGCCGTGTTGCAAGGTCAGGAAAAGGTGGAGTTCGGAAAAGAGATTGCAGCATCGGGCGACAAGGCATTTAACCCGCTATTAGAGCGTGGTGATAGACAAATATCACGCAGAATACTTGGACAAACAGGTACAACAAGCAATGAGGCGTATGTTGGCACGGCCGAAGTGCACGAGCGCGTTGAGGAAACAAGACACAATGCAGATAAGGCATTGTTTATGTTCTACTTCAATTACTTTATTATCCCGAAACTGATTAAGATTTCACCTGTATACGCTCAGTTTGCTAATTATACCTTGGAATGGGATAATGCAGAGAAAATGACAGTGAGCGAATACATTAAAGGAATCGTTGAGCTTGGAGACCAATTTGAATTTGATCCGGAAGAAGTAAAGGCAAAAACGGGACTTCCAATTACAGGGATTAAGGCAGCAACAACACCAACAACTCCGCCAACTCCTGCGAATGACCCTTTAAAAAAAAAAGATAATTCAACCTCAGCGAGTGTAATTGAAGAGGATTTGAACAGTCCTTTAATGGCTGCTGATAAGTTTACCAACATACTTGACAAGGTGGCGCAACAGATATATGAGCAAAAGGTGGAGACTGGCGTTCTTAATGCCGATCTGTTCCAGGAGACATATAATCAACTTAACAAAGCCGCTCAGGATGGATGGGGAGAAAGTTACAACGCACCGAAGACTAGCACAGCGCAAACCATGCGCGAGAACTTGTTCCGATTCTCAGGTGCTAAGAGCTATCAGGAGATGCAGGAAATGAACGCAAAACTTTTCGATGAAAACGGGAATAAGCGATCTTTCAATGACTTTAAGAAAGAGGTGCAAAGCGTTAATAAGGAATATAACGAAAATTATTTGAGTGCAGAATATGACACTGCGATGTCATCGGCTCAGATGGCTGAGAAGTGGGCAGGCTTTGTTGCCGATAAAAAGTTATTCCCTAACCTGAAGTATGTAGCAATCAACGACCAACGTACTCGCCAGGAACATGCTGCGCTGGATGGAGTAGTTAAGCCGCTTGATGATCCGTTTTGGTCGGTCAACTATCCACCAAATGGTTTCCGATGCAGATGCGATGTAGAACAGACCTCAGAACAAACAACAGAAGGTTCACCATCTATTGAAATTGATTATAGATTTGCGCAGAATGTAGGTAAGACCGGCACTCCATTCGTGCCAACACATCCCTATTTCAGCATCCCGCAAAAAACGTTGAGTAAAGTAAACACAGAGATTGAATTACAAAAGGCTTTCGCTCCTTATCATAAGGATACTAAGTCAGATGTTCAGATCAGCGATTTCGCCAATCCAGACACGTTGATTGATAATGTAAATGCAGCAAGAGCTATCAGCGATAAGCTGAACTATAAAGTTGCTGTTCGCCCTTACATTAATATTGATAATATAGATAATCCATCTTTGCAAATAAAGAGCAAGCTGGCCGATCTGTCAAAACTGAACAATATTAAGAGTGACATTGTGAATGCGCTGAAGAGTGCGCAGAAACAAGGATGCAATTATAGCGTGCTATCACTTGATAATCTTTCAAAGCTTAATAAGAATCAGTTGAGCAAACAATTTGAAGCAATTGAAAAAAGTGGTAAGTTCAATGACATTAATATGATTCTTGTTAAGAAGGATAATGCCGTTCAACTATCGTTCAAAGACGTATCAAAAGGAAATCACACCGACATAATTAAAGGTCTGTAGAATGACTCAAAAAGAAGAGATAAAGCAACTATTTGACCAGGTTAAATCACTTGTTGATGATACACGCACCTATGCGCGTGTGTCGGGCGTGAATTTCTTTAAGAAAAGTTTTGAACAACAAGGTTTCCTTGACACGTCATTAAACCCCTGGGAGAAGAGAGCCTTTAATGAAGGTGGTGGCGCAATACTTGTTAAATCAGGAGCTTTAAAAAGAGGAATCAAAGGCAAGGAAGAGAGCAAGGCAAAGATAAGGTTCTTTGTTGATGAAAGTATCCCTTATGCAGCTATTCATAACGATGGCGGTGAGATAGCCGTTACCATGAAGATGAAAAAGTACTTTTGGTATTTATATTCAAAGTCATCATCTAAGATAACGAAGACAAAGAGCGGTAAGGTATCTAACAATAAAAAAAACAAAGCAGAGTCTGGCCGTGCAGGTTTTTATAAGAACATGGCATTGATGAAAGTAGGTAGCAAAATCAAGATACCGAAAAGGCAGTTCATCGGTGAAAGCGCAACACTCATGAAACAATTAGATGAATGGCTGATTAAAGAAATTGATAACCGATTTAAATAAAAAAGATATGGTATATTGGAGCGACCTATATAAAGAACTTGCACAGCTTATTATTGATAAGTTAGGGCAACAACCTACACCGGAGATATTATACATTGACCTATGGCATGAACAGGTGAACTTCCTAACTGAAGAACACCCATTCCCTACGCCTGCGGTTTTCCTTGAATTCAATACCTTAGACGTAGAGGACAATGGAAAGAAGGTGCAACGGTTAAGAACGCAAGTAGATCTTTATCTATTCTATGAGACTTTCAGCGACACGTACACCAACGCAATTATGCAGGATGATGCATTAAGTTATCTTGATTTAATCTCGAAGTTAAACGCCATCTTCCACGGAACAAGCGGCACCAACTTTTTTGAGATGCAAAAAACGGGGATGAAGCGGGAAGAGTCAGGTGGAGCTGGTAACTTGTACCGGTTAACATTTGAATGCGATGTGCACGATTATAGTGCAGAGAAGATTTATGTTGATGTTAATACTGAAGGGAAAGAAATTAGCATAGAATCAACGAACTCTATATCTAATCCGGAAGAAAATAACTTCAAAGTAGAGTATTAGTTTTGTTTTGCCTGGATCTTAGATCGGATAAGCACATCAAGGTATGAGCGATTATCTGAGATAGAGAATATTCGTTTATAAATATAAGTAGTACTGAGAAAGAATATTTCTTCAGAAAGCTTAAGAAGCACGTCATCCATGCGCAGGCGTTTCACTTCGTGAAGGTTGTAGAACTCTTCTACCATCTTACGATCACGAGCTACCAATAAGTCACTTTTTAGTTTTCTTGCTTCCATATTGCTTTGTTTTTACAAAAATAATAAACGGCGTTAACTTTTGCAAAATTAACGCCGTTTATTTTTTATTTAATGCCATATAAACACCATTTAATTAACATTTAAACGCTATTCGAATACTTATAAGACTTCATTAATTGCTAACACATGATATTTGCAATGTTATCGCGAAACAACAATTAATGTAGTATTAACTAATAAAGAAAAGAAAATGAGTGTAAAGTATTCAGTAGTGGGGCTACGTAACCCACGCCAATTGACAGAGCCTAGAAAGTTCTACGCAAAAGCGCAGGCATATGGTAAATTACCGCTTGATGAGATCTGCGACAACGTGAGCCATTCCGGCACAATAATTAGAGGTGATGTATTGGCAGTGTCGGACGGATTAATTAACCAGATGATCTCCGGGCTGAGAGCGGGTAAAATTGTAGAGTTGGGAGATTTCGGTCACTTCCAGGTGCAGGTACAAAGCCAAGGTGCTGAGACAGCTAAGGAGTTTACGGCATCGAACATCAAGAAAGCAAAAATTCAGTTTCGTCCGGGCAAAATGCTGT
Organism: Bacteroidaceae bacterium; assembly: GCA_963667395.2. Classification (GTDB taxonomy): domain Bacteria; phylum Bacteroidota; class Bacteroidia; order Bacteroidales; family Bacteroidaceae; genus Bacteroides. Next base: position 112,617 of record CAXXJL010000001.1, on the reverse strand, counting down.
GCAATATGTTGAAGATTCTTGATTACAATCAAGTGGCCCAATTGCCTAAGAAACAGATCATTGTGGAGTAGTAATATAAATACGTAGTAGTTGACAGATTACTGCGTATTTATCACCTTATTAATACGCAGTAGTTAGCCAATTACTGCGTATTACTTTTTTATTATCTTTGTGTAAAATAAAACAAAAACTATGAAAGCTATTTACCTCTCCGAACTATCACAATTATATTTTCCAAATTCAACAGCTCGCTCAGCATCCACGCAACTAAAGCGATGGATCAATATAAACAAAGAGTTATCCATAAGATTAGAGGACCTTCACTACAAGCCACGTCAGCGTGCATTAACACCGCTACAACACCAGGCTATTATTGAATGTTTGGGAGAGCCATAAAAAAAGAGCCGGGTACATCGCTATGTATCCGGCTCTTCTACCTATTCAATAATTCTACTTTCTTTATTTTAAAATAATATATGCCGGTTGATTACGGCAACCTGTCCTTTCAGGTTGTTTAATTTGATTTATTTTTTGCTAACACATTCCAGCATCAAGACTTCTTAATCTATCTAATTCATTAGAACATAAATTCTTTAGAGGCAATTTAATGCAATTATATTCCACTTCAAGATACTGAGAAGCAAAACCATGTTCCATACTTAATCTATGAAGGATGATATCTCTTAAACGAAGAGATGATTTCATACCTTTAGAATGATGGTCTTTTACGTGAATTTCTCCCGTTGTAAAGAGCAATTGTATATACGCATCTGCTAACCTTGTTGTCCTTCCTGAACATCTTAATCCGGTAAAATCAACCATATTAATATCATATGATTGTGAACGGGTATATAACCCGACTGAATTAATTATTTTTATAAAAAGTTTTTTCATATCTATTTAATATCTAAAATTAGTAAAATGAATAATTGCCTTTTTACCAGTTGCTTTTTCAACGTCAAACCAATGTTTCCAATCAGATAAACTAAGACCATCATTTGAAGCAAGCTTTTCTGCATCAAAATCATCTAATAGCTTTCCGTCTATAGCGAAACACATACTTGAACAATCAAGCATTTGAATGCCTACACCATCCTTTTGGCTTAAATTAGCTATAACATCCTGCTTACTTCGGTATGGTTTTCCAGTCCATTGTCTTATTGATAGAATAGCGTTCCCTTTTTCAATTTCTTTAATACGCTTTTCCCAGAAATCATAATTGCATCTTATTGTATGTATTTTATTTAGTTTAGAAACATAACCTAATTGACCTTTAGCAAATTTACTCGCAAAGTCTGTTTCTTGTCCAGCTCTTGGATGGCCTTTCATAAACTTTTTAGAAAGAGTTATTACGTATGTTTTCATTTGTCTTTTTGATTAAGCTTTGAAGTTTATTTATCCATCACCTTAGCAATAGCCAAGCAAGAAAATGCAACCTGCATCTGTGTTTTTTGTTCTCCAAAATCATCAGGACTCAACGCAACATCTTCAGATGTTAGTTTTTCCCAAATCTCATCTGAAAGTTTTTCTCCCATTAGAAAAAGAGAAGATTGAATACATTCTCTATCTAACTCTAAAACCACTTTTACTTTTTTGTTTTCCATATCATTAGTCTTTAAAAAGTTTACTTGACTTATATTCCATTTCCTGTTTTGAAACATACATATAGATGTCTCTCCATGAAGGCAGTGCTCCAACTTGCCGATCATCAACGTAGAGGTGCGCGTACACCTTTCGGGGATTAGTCGAATATTGAGAAGCATGTTCCGGGCAATGGTCGTTAATGCGATCAAATGGAATGCCTTTATCAATAAGCCAATTAATTGCTTCGGCTAGCTTCTGATCACAACGACAGGTCCATATTATAAGGTAATGGCCATCTTCGTGAAGCTTCTGCATATATTCAACAACATCTTTAGCCGGTGTCCCTATAGCGGGGAACTCTCCGGTGTGGAGAGTTCCGTCAAAGTCTACTGCTATTATCATGCTGTTTCGCTTGCTGGTACAACTTCTTTTGCAGCATAAGGATAAACATCCATGATTGCTGTTTCGGCCACGGAAACAATAACGTAGTCGGCCATGGTTCCTTTCATTCCTTCGTCAAGGTTCTTAACGGCTTCTCTGAGGTCTCCAGCCTGTACCAACACATTGGTAGTTATCCGTTTTTCTGCTCCACTCTTTTCATCAAGAGTAATAAAAGCCAGCTTGCAGCGAAACCACTTATCTGCATCTTCCTTATCTGAAGGAAACAGTTCACTAAGATTAGCAGGGTTTACCCTCGATACGGTGAACTCTCCCGAAATAAATGGAGTAATCTCTTCTATTATTCGGGCTTCAGCTTCCGTAAAACTTAAAGCGTCTACTAAATAAGGTTCAGTAACCTTTTTATTCATTCCGTTTTCCATTGCTTTATCGTAACGGATTTTACATTCAAACCATGTGTGCATTGCCATAATCAATTTTGTTTATTAGTTATTATATAATCTATTCTAGAAGCATTCTCTCTTATCCAATCAATATCTACATCTTTAGGATCTTTATCAATCGCAAATAGCCCGCATGTACTATCCTTATAACTTTCTAAAGATTTAAGATTGGTAGCTATTGATGAGAAGAATGCTACAGCAGACTTAGCTGCTTCTTTACTTGCTTTTGAGCGTGCAAACTTTGACTTTTCATTTGCTCTGTCTACCTGTTCATTACAGATATCAATAATCTCTTTAGTTGTAAATTTACTTTCCATTTTTAAGTTCTTTATTAAATTTATCAGCTACGATATTGACTTCTTCTTCTGAGAAGCATCTACGAATAAACTTTTTGTATCCCTTATCACCGGTTACGACGAGCTGAACGCCGTAACCGTTTAAGGTCTTAATTGGTTCGTAGTATCTTTCCTCTTCTTTCATTCTATTGAAGATATAGACAGAGGCAGTGTTTTCTCTTTCCCTTGCTCGTCTTTGAATCTCACCTCTATGAATGTGCAGGAAGGAGAAGGACGGTATGAATCTTTGATGATCTTAATTCCATCAAGGAACTCTGGATCTTTGCTTTTCAATGCCAACTTTTCAAGTTCCAACACTCTACTAGCCTTAAGGGAACCTTTTCGGTCCTTAGCGAGCAATCCCATTACCGTTTCTACAAGTGCCGAACTGTTTGCATCCTTAGCCATCGACGCAACAAAGTTCTTCACCTTTTCAATGCCAATTTCTACATTATCATCCCAACCTTCGTATGTGCGATAACCTAGCTTGATAGAGTACTTTCCACTTTCGCTAGTGAAAGTATCCGTCTGGCGATTACCTTTTACATTGAAGAGAGCGTTCTTCATGTTCTTCAGAACTTCAGCATCTTCGAAGATCTTCTTCTTCACTTCTTCCATATCACGTGATACTCTTTCAAGTATTGAGAAGTTACGAAGCACGAACTCTTCTTTCAATGACTTATAAGTGTCTTTCTCGCCTTTAATTCGTTGCTCTTCAGTCTGATCTTCTAATGCTAATGCAGCTCTTAGCTCTGCTTTTTCTTTTTCTGATAAATGTTTAATGTCCATCGTTTTTTTATTTATTAAATTGTTAAAAAATTATTTTAGTTCAACTTTATTTAGATTTTAGGGGTTATTAGATATCTATATTCAGCTCCATATTTAGTTTTTTCTTTGAATTGACTGTTATATAAATTAATTAGATTATCCTCTGTACATTCAACTGAGTTGATTAAATTTCCGTCCAAATCGTATCTATCTAGCTCTTTACCTATAAGCTTTGCAAATTCAGGCAATGTTTGTATTATTTTCATCTTTAGTTAGATTTAAACATTGTTTTTATTCCTCTTATAATTGTTCTCAGAAGAAGGAATTTAATATTAACACTAAGAACATTTTCATATCTGCTAGTAAGTCGATTGATTGCCGTCTTTTTACAGGTAGACAATATCATGTAATCGGCATTTGTGACAAGTTTGCAATAATGGAAATTGCCTACAATTATTACTTTATAAAATTTTTGCACAAGATTTGATTTGATTAATCCGATTAAAACCCTTAATATTATTCCTTGTATTCTTTCTTGAAAGATTTACAATTTTGCGAGGATGATTCTTTTTTGATAATAAGCTCCTATGATAAGCAGCATTATGATAACTCAGAAAAGACTTTTGTTCTTGCTTTGCTTCTTCACCTATACATTTTTCAACATTCTTAGAAAACATATCGATTATATCGCCTACATTTAAACGACATACTATTTCGTAAAGTCCCATCTTACTTGCTAAGTTTAAAAACCGTATTCTTGTGATCTACGCGCTGATCATCACGACAGACAGTTAAGCAATAGCTCATTACCTTATGTGTATGAAGAAAGCACTCTTGGCAATTGAACTGTTTAGAAGATTCACAACATTCAAGTATTTTACCTTCACATTTAACTTTTGCGCCAATTGGTAGTTCATAAAAGCCACCTTTTTTTATCTCCAGATATTTATTCTGAAAAAGAGATATTGCATTAACGATTTCATTATTAGCATCAACATTTTGACTGCATCGTGACAGGCAGCTTGCGCAAACATTAAGTTCTGTTAATGCTTCCTCTGAGCAATAGATATTACCACATACTCCGCATCTTGCCAATTCGGCTTCTTCCTTGCAATGACCAGGAAGATTGCAAATGTCCATACTACTGTTGATACACAGTGAGCAGTGTTGCTCACATTCCAATTCAAATTTTGTTTTTTCCATGTTATTTTAATTGTTTGGTGATTCTTTCTAATTCATTCTCAATATCCTTGTACGAAAACTCGTTTTTGAAATTCCTTTCTTTAACCTCATATTCAAATTCGAGGTTCTTGTATTCATTCACACGAGATTCATATTCTTTTGCTGTGAATCGCTCCGGTGTCCAGATCTCTTCACTCAGTACTTCGAGTCTGCGGACAATACGCGCAAGATCTTCAACGTATTTTTGTCTGCGTGCTATTTTGAGAGCAACTTCATTGTTTGTTACTGTTATTTCTGACATATAATTAAGCTCCTTATTCATTAGTTTAATCGTGCTTTATTTATTCGAGTTGTAGCGGATGCTTTATCTTTATAAATGATTGCTTCCAGTTTGGGTATTAATGCCTTCAGATCATCGAAAGTTAACTTTCTAAATACCTTGCCGGCTATCTTCTTATTCAGGCAGAAGTTATCAACATTGCCGAAGTCGGTTGTGTCAACGCCTAACTGCTGTATTCTCTTTAGAACTGCTGAGCGAGCTTGTTTCATTTCTAATTGCTCAATAGATAGCGGAGCCTTTGGCTTTTTGCTTTTCTCTTTATTGACTTCGAGTTGCATGTGGTTGCACATGCTGAAGTATTCTTTAGAGGTCAATTCTTTCAATGATTCAGTGCGTAGATTGCTGAATTGCCATACTAACTGTGTTTTCAGCTCTTCTTTATCTCCGCTGCATGGCATTTCTTTCAATAATGAATAGAACCATGCGTAATTAGTTACTTTTGTATCCATAATGTTACTCTCCCCAATAATTAGTTGCACCTTGATCCCATATTGTGTACATTCCAGTTTTACCGATAAATCTGCCTTTAGAAAAGGCTTTATAACCTTCGACCCATATCTTTAAAGAGGCATCATACATAACACTCTTAGCTGAACGACCTGCCGGCATCTTTCCATCTGCATGTGAAATGAAAATAAGAAGCTTATTCCTGTGTTTTTCTTTGAAAGCTATATACTGGCGATAACTCATCTGCGTATATTGAAAGGAATCAATGACGGCAATGTCAGGAGAACGCTTTTGAAGCAACCTTTCAGAAAGTTGGTCAATAGGTTCATTATCCAATAGTAGGAATCTGCGATTAACCTCGCTCATGCCAAATCGTATTAATGTGTTCTGCATTGTAAGACTGGAACCTTCTTCAAGAGAATCATAAGATACCTTACCAAACTTTGCCAAGTACTTGCAGAGCTGCATAACGAAAGAAGACTTACCATTCCCAGAGTTGCCCCATATAAACCATATACCGCACTTCTCAGGAGATCCGAAAGCATCCTCCCACAATCCTTCAAAATCAAAAGATTGTCTTTTTATTTTCAGTATATCAGTTACTGATTTAGCGCGTTGAAGTCCTAAGTTACTTTTCATTTTTTCTGTTTAAACGGTGATTGAATACTGTTTTACGCTGCTCTTTTTTTTGCTACGCCAATTGCTTTTTTAACACGACGAAGATCAAATTCATAACGCTCAACCTCTTTCACTATATCACCTATAACCTTAGGATCACTAATGCCATTAGCACGACAGATGGAATAAACATCAGTAGCCTCATTTGCATCTAATTCAAAGAACTTACGGCCAATGCGGCTATATATTTCCTGATAACCTTTCTTGTTATAGCGCAATCCGTTCATCATTCTATTCTTGATATAAGATGTAGATAAGAAGATCATGCCTGTTTTATCTTCAAGGCGGTTGTACAGAGAGATGTAGTAAGTAAAGACGGTATCGGTCAGCTTATCGCCTTCATCGAACACAACAAGAGGTTCACGCATTACTGCAAGTTTAGAAATAACATCATTCAGCATGTCGCGGATATTAAGACCATTGGTACATATACCTATCTGATGCGCCATTTCACGAATAAAGTCACTCTTCTTCATATCTTCAGAGCAGAGGATAACAAAGGTTTCTTTATTTTCTTTCAAAAAAGTTCTTGCAGCTGTTGTTTTTCCACAACCGGAATCGCCAACCACCCATGTAGTTGATTTCTCTTCTTTTGCGTTCTTCATAGCAAACATGATGGCCTCAAAAGTTTTTGTGTTGACAATTTCCCATCCGGTAAGGTTACCACCCACTTGCGAGGATATGTTTCTCCACATTTCATCACTAATCTTTTCATACTTACCGTTAAGAATGCCCGAAACTGTGCCAGCACTTACGTTGTTAAGACTTTCGGCAGCACGATTATTGCTGTTGTAGCGTTTGCAATATGTCAATAGTAGATTTGCAATGACGTTCTTTTCTTCGAGTGTTAATGTTTTCATAATTTTGGAGTTGATTTTATATTAATAATTAAATTTTGCTGAGTAAATAGTCCATATTGCTTTGGGCTTTTTCATAAGAACCAAGATTTATCATTTCTTCGTCCATTGATTCTTTGTTCTTAACAGGAGTAGTGCGGTGATCTTTTTTAGATAAGCCTTTCATCTTAGGTCGATTTAAGCCGAAGAATTCAGGATTAACACCTTGGCGGTCTTCTATCTCGTTCGCTTTTTCACGACGAATAACACGAAGTTGTTTGCTATCAGCATCTAATTCACGATATAGTGACACCTCTCCTGGTTGTTGTTCCTGAATGGCTCTGTGCATCTCAACATAAGGTTGAGCACTAGCTACGTATCGAAGTCCTGTAGATGTTTTTTCATAAAGGCGAACAAGTGTCATGTCTTCAGGATCATACATTATGAAGAACTTCTTATACATAATGCTTTTTTCATGAACAAACTTTAAATCGGGCTTGCCAAACTGATCAAGAATCTCATATACATACTTGCGTGAGTTAATCACTATCTGAATACCTGATGATGTATAAGTACTAGCCTTATTCGTTGTTAGCCAGAACATATCAATCATATCAAGCATTGAAACCTTTTCAGTTTCAGGATTAACAGATGTATTATACATTTCAATGCGTGATATGCCTGTTGCAGGATGCTTCATATTATTCCATTCCTTACGACATTCTGCATAGATCACTTTCAACTGATCAAGAGTAGGAAGATTCTCTTTGTTTGCTTCAATAAATTCAATATTTGGTCGACTTTCCAATGTTACAGTAGTAATGTTTTGCCCTGTGAAAAACCAATTCTTATGAAGTACCTGTTTTTGAAAGCGCCCGAAAACACTTTCAATAGTTTTACTTGCACCATTGTAAGGAGCAGTGCGTCGAGACACACGTGCTATGCGTTTAAAAAAGTCGGAAGCTTCCAGTTTCTTGTGTCCGCCTTGATTATCATTAACAACCTCATAAGGCTTGCACTCGCTTCTTTGAATGGCCATGCGGAAGGCATTATATTGAGCCTCGTAGTTTTCAGTATCTGAGATATAATAGCCTAGTAACCGTTCAGAATAAGAATCCATAACCTCATATACTGAGGTAGTTTTAACAACCATCCTTGTATGCCCCTTACGATCTTTCTCATAAGCTTTATAATAAAGATTGATCTTAGTACCGTCAGAGTACCACAGAGCATCACGCAACTGAGGAAGTTTTGTTTTATTTTTGCGGGTAAACTTAAGCTTTGCAGCCAGTTCGCCATGCACGGCATCATACCACAATGGCATAACGTCACTTCTCTTGAAGAATAAATTGATTGCTTGCAAAGACTTTAATGTCTTTAACCCAAGTTCAGGAGCACGGCGATTGAACTCTTCAAGAATCTGAGCATTGGTATATACCGGAACACGGCTTCTTTTTAGCGCAATAAGTAGTTCGCCGGCTTCATCATCAATCTTAACCGTATTTTTATTTCCATACTTACCAGATATAACACTTTCATAACCCGTATTGCGGTACTTACGCAACGCATCTTGTAATCTGGCTGTAGATGGGGGAAGAGTGTGCCCTGGATTTGCACGAAAGCGTTCAGTAACACTAATAATTGTTTCCCATAATTTCTGAGTATCACCGCCAAGAGATTTACGAAGAGCCTTTCTTTTATTGAGTATCTGTTGCAATGTTTTTAACACGCTGCAATTAACTGTATACTCTCGCTGAACCTCAATGGTCAATTGCTGGCCATTAGAAAAGCGAAATTCATCAAAAAACTTACGCGCCTCAGAGTCAATAACCAATTCAACAGCTATACTCTCTTTTAGCAGCTCATAAATATCGCCATGAATTTCAACGAATCTTTTTTTAATCTTATCTGGCATAGTTGAATATTCAATCAATGCATAGCATCCAGTACCATGACCTTTACGAATAAGATTAAATTTTCTTCTAGATACATAATTATCATAATTAGACTTCGACATTACAGGATCTTCACCAAGAGTAAGATCATCTATTGTAACACATGCTATATTGTTGTAATATTCCATATCGTATTTTATTTCTTTGTGAGGAGCGCGGAATCGAACCGCCGTCGTTATTTACATCTACATTCGCCCAAAACATTTTACCCTGTAGTTGTAAGTTGCTCTTACCTTTGAGCTATACCCCGTTGTGTTTAAAAGAATATTCCTATTTTCACAAACCAGAATATTTTTTGCTACTTTCGTAGCGTTCTAACAAATTGTTTAACTATTAAAAAAAAGTATTATGCCAAATTCAAAATGTCCTTCTTGCGGTAACACATCTTTTGAAATCGTAGAAAATACACCTTCAAAGAGTGCTTTTAAATTTCATTTTATACAATGTTCTAAATGTGGATGTGTAGTTGGTACGCATGAATATTTTAATGTTGGAAGTCTTATAATAAATCTTGCTAAAAAACTTCATATTGACTTACCTTAACTATAAGGCAGTTGTATGTGTTATGCAAGCTTCTAAGGCTCCATTTAAATGGCCGTTAGTGGATTTATTAAGATTAAATTCAATTGTAAATCCACTTTCGCGAGCCTTTTTTACATTTATATTAAGTTGTTTAACCTGCTCTTTGATCGTTGAAAGCTGTATATTTACTTCTTCATTTTCAACAGGTGTTATAATAATACCATTAAACATTTTTATAACTGATTCCTCAATTAATTTTGAAGAGCTTTGATTAGCTTCTTGTACCAGTTCTCGCACTACTGGTGCAAGAAGTTTTTTGAATAATTTTCTCATTTTGTTTTTATTTTATTTCGGTAAAAAATACAGTATATATGGTTGCAGCAATAATCAAGACAATGCCAGCAATGAATCGAAATGTTACCTCTTCTGTATCTACATCAGATAAGCATAGAATAGATGCTAACACCATAATTAATGCTGCACATGTTTGCTTTCCGTTCATTTCTTTTTGTTTTTTCATAGTGATTGAGTTTGTGATTAGTATTTATGATCTTTGATATGTACTTTACATCTTGTTTTAAGAAGTATCTTATTAGCTAAATCAGCATTATCCAATTCAACTACAATTAAGCCTTCTGTTTTAGCTGCCATTATAGTAAGGGAACAAGGTTTGTCTTCCTGCATCCATATAGATAGAACCTCAGCGCCATAGCGCTCTTCTAAACCAAGTTGATAAAGTTTCATAGAACTACCGGAGCTTTAGATTCTTCTTCAGTAAGAAGCTTACCACCTCTATTCATTGCAGCAGCACGAAGGGTCATAGCTTTTGCGCTCTGCGTCTTAAAATTAAGGGCCGAACAAACAGTTGCCAGTGAAACATTAAAGTCTTTAGCAATCTCCTTTTTTACTTTAGCTGATATTTTGATATATTTTTCCATATTGGTTATTTATTATTCATTAATTTATTGACAATAGACATACGAAGTTCTTTATCCTCAATTCTTGCAACATCGGCAAGAACATCTACTAACCTATCTTTGGTAAGGCAATTGACATTTCGTTTTTTAGGAGGTTCAGGAAACAGATTAAGCTGCTGTGCTTCCTGTGTTACTTGCTGAGCATGCTCCATGGTATTAATTACTAAATCTTCCGCCCAATCACGAAACATTTTGGCGCGTTCACTTTTAATGAAGAATCCGAGTCGAACAATGCCTCTCTTTGTCCATAAAGTTTGTTTTGTTTGTATATAACCTCCTGATTTACAACGAGCGTTCATTTTTTGAACGGAAGAAAAGAAGTGTTTTCCCTCTTCTAGCTCATCTACTTGCTCCATTTTATGTCTTCGAAGTGTATTTGGTGAAATCCCATACCCTTTTGCAACCTCACTAGTAGTCATTAAAAACTCGTATTGGTCATCTGGAATAATATTCACTTCCAGATTATTGGCAACTTGCATTTTCTTTGTTTCCATTATTTTATTATGTTTTTAAAATGTTATTCGTATATTTGAACCGTCTTTATATTTAAAGACTATGCAAATATAGATGATAATTTTCAACTATCAAAACAAAAAGAAGATAATTTTCAACCGATGGATAATATTTTAAGTAGAATAGAACAGATAGCTTTAAAAGAAGGGCTTACAATAGCTGCATTTGAACGAATAATAGGTGCTAGTAAAGGGGTTTTATATAGAGCTATATCAAAAGGGACAGATATACAATCTAAATGGATTCAAACTATAGTTGAAAATTATCCCCAATATTCTCCTACATGGCTATTAACAGGCAATGGCCCTATGCTTATTGAAGAAAAAAACGGTTATTCAACAAATAATGATCGTTTAAAAGTAAAAGACACCTTACCTATATATAATAAAAAGAAAGAAATAGATAATGATAAAGTATACCTTGATATAATAAAGAGTCAGGAAGAAAAAATACAAGAATTGAATAGAGCAATAGGCAGACTGGAGTACGAGGTTGAGATGCTAAAGCAAAATCGCCTAGAAGAACCGGATGCAATGGATGTAGGATGTGCCGCTGCAGGTTAGTTTTTAATGTCGTAATCCCAAAATGGTAATATAAAAATGGAAAATAAAGTTGAAAGTAAAGTTCCTGAGAATTTAAAACACAGAAAAATGAAAATGTTTTTATTTATATTCTCAATATTAGTAATAGCTACTATACCAATATCTAATTGCATTAGAAATAATAATGATCCTGAAAATAAAGTAAAACATAGTATACGCTATTATTTAGATGAGCATTTAAATGATGCATCTAGTTATGAACCTCTTGAATGGAGTCATATTATAAAAAATGGAGATAAATATATAATAAGGCATAAATTTAGGGCTAAAAATGGTTTTGGAGCTATAATGCTAAATGATAAGATTTTCTCTGTTTCTACTGATAACTATAATGTTTTAGATGTAAATTAGTTACACGCGCATCATATTATCTAATAAAACAACTAAATAATTCATATGTTATTGATATTCAATTAATTAAATTAAAGCATATAATTTATACAGTATCATTATCAGTGCAATAAGCCCTATTTATAAATACATAATATCAAGTAAAGATATACCTATATGCATATATGAATACTTTTAAAGCCACTTTAAAACGCCAAAATGAGAGTTTAAACTGAATAATATATACAAATACATTAATATTCAAATGAAAGTTTAAGTGAGCGTTTAAGTGAGTGTTTAATCAAACTTTATCCTATAATATCAAGATATCTATTTTAATGCTTTACAGTATCAAATTAAACGCTATAATATTGCTTTTAAAACCGATTATAAGACTTTATATATAAATTAAAATGCTGCTAAAAAAGCCTTTATATAAGCTCTTTTAGCAGCATTTTAATGGTGATTGAATGGAATCTTTATAAATAGTTGAATCTAACTTGTGAGGCCATCATTATTATGATATCAGGCCTATTCAATTCACTGTTCAATTAACTTTCAACTTAACCAATAATTAACCGTTGATGAATAAAAAATAACGTTTCGTTTTTATTCTGTTTTTATTGTAAAACCTTTCAAACTGTTTATTCATCAATGTTTCATCAAGTTTAATCAATAATTATTTTTTTCGCATGTCGTTATACCCCCTTTACGCGGGAAAGCAACTTAACGTACTGGAAAGAAAAGCTTATTAAACTAATACTTTCTTTCCACAATTTATGTACCTTTGCCTTTACAAACCAATAAAATGATGAAGCACTTATATTATACTCTTCTCATTGCACTGACATTTTTTTCTAGTTGCACCAATAAACAACAGAATAGAAACCAGGCAACGGGAGAACAACTTAAAATAAAATACGCGGAAGGCTTTTCCATTGGAAAGACCGACAAATATACCTGTGTAACAGTGTGCAATCCCTGGAAAAAAGGAGAGATATATGACCGGTATTATCTGGTAAAGGACGAGAATACTGCCGTGCCACAGGATGGAAAGAAGATTCTGATTCCGCTAAAGTCCCTGGCAGCCAACTCGGCCACATACTTTGAATTTCTGCAAATGCTTGGAAAACTAGACAAAGTGACCGGAGTGTGCAGCGCTGCATGGGTATACAATCCTCAGATATTGGAGGGTGTAAAGGCCGGCAAAATAAAAGATTTGGGAGATGCTTTTAATCTGGATATTGAAAATCTGCTGATACTTCGTCCGCAGGTAGTTATGACTACAGCTTACAATGCGGAGGATGAAAATTCCAAAAGGTTTACCCAAAGCGGACTGTCGGTTATCTATAACATAGAATGGCAGGAGAAATCTCTATTGGCACGGGCGGAATGGATTAAGTTTATAGGAGCATTCTTTGACGAATCGGCTATGGCCGACAGTTTATTCAATGGCGTAGAGAAAAGATACAAAGAAGTATCTGCCCTGGCACAGAAAGTAAAGGCGCGCCCTACCCTATTGTCTGGACAGGATTTCCGCGGTGCATGGTCCATGCCTGCCGGAAGAAGCTTCAATGCAAGGATGTTTCACGATGCGGGAGCTTCGTATTTTTATGAGAACGACACCACAAGCGGAAGCATCTCTTCCAATATAGAATCGGCTTTGGTTAATTTCAATAAGGCGGACGTATGGGTGGGCACGCAAGCCAACTCACTTGACGAGCTGGGAAAGCTGGATGCAAAATACAAACTATTCAAGGCTTACAAAGAGGGAAATGTATATAATTACAATAAACGGATGAATGCCACGGGAGGAAACGACTACTGGGAAAGTGCCGTTGCCCGTCCCGACCTGTTACTTAGCGATATGATAAAAGCACTTCACCCGGAGTTGCTTCCAACCTATGAGTTTACTTACATGCAAAAGCTGAAATGAGAACAAGATTCCTACTACTGATAGCCCTTTTCATTGTCGCTCTTAGTTGTGACATTGCCTTTGGAAGCGTAAACCTCTCGCTGAATGATGTGTGGTCTTCCCTTACCGGGGGAGGTGGCGACAACCTTTATAGGGAAATTATTCTCAATTATCGTCTTCCCAAAGCACTAACGGCAATACTTACCGGAGCGGCGCTATCCGTGGCGGGTGTACTGATGCAGACTCTTTTCCGCAATCCGCTAGCCGGACCCGATGTACTGGGAGTTACCTCGGGAGCCAGTCTGGGAGTTGCCTTGCTCACTTTAGGAGCCTCTTCACTTCCGTGGATCGTTATTGCCGGATGGGGACAGGTTACTGCTGCTGTACTGGGAGCTATCGGGGTGTTACTGCTGGTCATTATTGTATCGGTTAAGGTTCCGCACACTGTATCCTTATTAATAATAGGAATGATGTTTGGCAACTTTGCCGGAGCCATTGTAAGCATACTGCAAAGCACCAGTAATCCGGATACATTGAAGCTATTCATATCGTGGACTTTTGGCAGTCTTTCGGCTGTGAGCTGGGGCTATATGGGAATTATGGCACCTATTGTAGTTGTAGGTATAGTATTGGCCTTTATCATGCAGAAACGCCTCAATATATTATTGCTGGGCGAAAAGTATGCCACCGGACTTGGTGTATCAGTGCCCCGCACCCGTCTGTGGATTATTCTTGCCACAGCTCTGCTAGCCGGAACATCCACCGCCTTTACCGGACCAATTGCCTTTATCGGAGTAACCGTTCCTCATATTGCCCGGGGCATTTTTCATACTTCCGATCATCAGAAAATTATTCCCGCGTCCATCCTTTGCGGAAGTATCATTATGCTTATCTGCGATCTCATCTCTCAGATGCCCGGCAGCCAGGGTACATTGCCTATCAATTCGGTTACCGCACTCTTTGGCGCACCCATTATTATCTGGATCATCGCTAAGAACGGCGGTATGGGTAAATAGCCCTCGCAAGCGGAGAAAAAGCCTTGCATTATAAAGGTATAATTATTGCCCGATAATTCCCCGCACTTCAATTAATTTATTTATCTTTGCTCAAGTTATCAATATTAAAACAATTAAATTACACTTAAATGGGTAGAGTTCTAATTATTGGTGCCGGCGGTGTTGGAACCGTTGTTGCACATAAAGTGGCACAAAATGCTGATGTTTTCACAGATATTATGTTAGCAAGCCGCACAAAATCGAAATGTGATGCCATAGCAAAAGCTATAGGTGGAGACAGAATAAAAACGGCTCAGGTAGATGCCGACAATGTGGATGAACTGGTTGTTTTATTCAATGAATTCAAACCGGAACTTGTAATCAACGTAGCCCTTCCTTATCAGGACCTTACTATCATGGATGCCTGTCTTCTTGCAGGGGTTAACTACCTTGACACAGCAAACTATGAGCCTAAGGATGAAGCTCATTTTGAATATAGCTGGCAATGGGCATATCAGGATAAGTTTAAGGAAGCCGGACTGACTGCTATCTTAGGATGCGGATTCGATCCGGGAGTAAGTGGCGTTTATACTGCCTATGCAGCGAAACATCACTTTGATGAAATCAATTATCTTGATATTGTAGATTGCAATGCAGGAGATCATCACAAAGCTTTTGCCACAAACTTCAATCCGGAAATCAATATCCGTGAGGTTACGCAAAAAGGGAAATACTACGAGAACGGAGAATGGGTGGTTACTGAACCTCATCAGATTCACAAGCCATTGAATTATCCGAATATTGGCCCTAAAGAATCTTATGTTATTTATCACGAAGAACTAGAATCTCTGGTAAAGAACTACCCTACCCTGAAGCGTGCACGCTTTTGGATGACATTCGGACAGGAATATTTAACTCACCTACGCGTTATCCAGAACATTGGTATGGCTCGTATTGATGAGATTGATTACAACGGACAAAAAATTGTTCCTATTCAATTCCTCAAAGCTGTTCTTCCTAATCCAGGAGATCTTGGTGAAAACTATACCGGAGAAACTTCCATTGGTTGCCGTATCCGTGGTATCAAAGACGGAAAGGAACGTACATATTATGTATATAACAACTGTAGTCACGAAGCTGCCTATAAAGAAACAGGCGCTCAGGGCGTAAGTTACACAACCGGTGTTCCTGCCATGATTGGTGCCATGATGTTCATGAAAGGTGAATGGAGAAATCCGGGCGTTAATAACGTGGAAGACTTTAATCCGGATCCGTTCATGGAACAACTCAACAAACAAGGTTTGCCTTGGGTAGAAGTGTTTGACGGCGATTTGGAACTTTAAAATATAATTAGCTTAAAGGGTACTTATTTAATAAGTACCCTCTTTTTGCCACACTTTGCATTTTATTTTTATCTTTGTAATTATTGATTTTAAAATTCAGAATTATGAATGTAGGAGATAAAGCCCCTGATATATTGGGCGTAAACGAAAAAGGAGAAGAAATTCTTCTTAGCAATTATAAAGGAAAGAAAGTGGTATTGTACTTCTATCCTAAGGATAATACTTCGGGATGCACAGCTCAGGCTTGCAGTCTTCGGGATAATTATACAGAACTCCGAAAAGCGGGATATGAAGTAATCGGAGTAAGCATAGACAATGAGAAGTCTCATCAAAAGTTCATCGAAAAGAATGAACTCCCTTTCACACTAATTGCCGATACCGACAAGAAGCTGGTAGAACAATTTGGTGTGTGGGCAGAGAAGAAAATGTACGGAAGATCATATATGGGAACACTCCGAACAACCTTTATCATAAATGAAGAAGGCATTATCGAGCGCATAATTACTCCCAAAGAAGTGAGCACTAAAGATCATGCTCAACAAATTATTTAAAGTAATAACAAGTTATTAAACAACTAATTTATGGCAAAGAAAGAAAGCGATGAATTAAATTTTCAAACAAATATGGCGTCAAGCGAAAAATTAAAAGCCTTACAGGCTGCCATGGATAAGATAGAAAAGAGCTACGGCAAAGGTTCTATCATGAAACTCGGCGATAACAATGTGCAGGAAATAGAAGTAATCCCTACCGGTTCTATTGCATTAAATGCAGCATTAGGTGTAGGTGGTTATCCACGGGGAAGAGTTATTGAAATCTATGGTCCTGAATCTTCAGGTAAAACAACACTTGCAATCCACGCTATTGCACAGGCGCAGAAAGCAGGAGGTATTGCTGCCATTATTGATGCAGAGCATGCTTTCGATCGCTTTTATGCTGCCAAGCTAGGTGTGGATATTGATAATCTTTGGATTTCACAACCCGACAATGGCGAACAAGCATTGGAGATAGCCGAACAGCTTATCCGTTCTTCGGCAGTTGACATTGTTGTAATTGACTCTGTTGCCGCACTAACTCCAAAAGCTGAAATAGAAGGCGATATGGGAGAAAACAAGGTTGGTCTTCAGGCTCGTTTAATGTCTCAGGCTTTACGTAAACTGACTGGTACCATTAGTAAAACAAATACTACTTGTATCTTTATTAATCAGTTGCGTGAAAAGATTGGTGTTATGTTTGGTAATCCGGAAACAACAACCGGTGGTAATGCACTGAAATTTTATGCTTCCGTACGTTTGGATATCCGCCGTATCAGCCAGCTTAAAGATGGCGATGAGATCATTGGTAATCAGACTCGTGTAAAGGTTGTTAAGAATAAAGTGGCACCTCCTTTCCGCAAAGCAGAATTCGACATTATGTTTGGAGAAGGTATCTCACGCTCCGGAGAAATTGTTGACCTGGGTGCTGATATGGGAATCATCAAAAAAAGCGGTTCATGGTATAGTTACAATGACACCAAACTGGGACAGGGACGTGATTCTGCTAAACAATGCATAAGTGACAATCCTGAACTTGCAGATGAACTGGAAACATTAATCTTTGCAAAGCTTAAAGAGAAGAAAAACTAATCCTTTTTCTAAAAAAAATAGAAGAGCGAATAAGAAAGAAATAAAATTCTTTTCTGTTCGCTCTTTTTTTTATTTTATTTGTAACAACATTCCGGTGCATTACGTCTTTATTAATGTATTCACATTGATAGCGCGTCAATAAAAACAAAGTAATCACTCAAAATCTAAAAAATTATGATTAAGAAATTCATTTTGTGTATATCTATGCTTCTGGTTGCCCAATGGAGCCTTAGCCAAAACATAGACAAGTTGTTTGCCGAATTCTCAGATGCACCGAATGTTGAGAATGTGAAAATAAATAAGTTTCTAATGACATTAATAAAACCTTTCATGAGCGGCGAGGATACACGTGGATTAAAAGGCATTAATTCCATGCAGATTCTAGCTCTGAGCAGTTGTTCTTCCGATATTAAAAACAGTTTTGCAGAAAAGGTAAAAACGCTGAACGATGAAAGTTACGAAACATTAGTTCGTTCAAATCAAAATGGCGAGAATGTGAGAATATTGGTTAAGATAGACAAAGAAGAAATTCGTGAATTGGTAATACTTACTACCGGTGAAGGTGCGGCTATAGTAAAGATTAAAGGAAAGTTTAATAAATCAGATCTCGCCAAATTAACTGATAAAGAATAACATGGATGCCGAAAGCTTCAAAAGATTATATCTGCCGTGCCACCAAAAGCTTTACAGGATTGCCTACAAGCTATTGGGGAATCAATGCGATGCGGAAGATATGGTGCAGGAAGCGTATCTAAAACTATGGAATAAACGAGATGAGCTCATTGATATCAAAAATCCTGAATCGTTTTCTGTAATCTTACTTAAGAATATATGCTTTGATTATCTTCGTTCAACCAAAAATGATGTAGGAAAACAGGATATAGAAGTAGTAGGTAAAGCAAATGAGGTTTCACTGATTAATGAAATAGAAACCAAAGACGAGCTAAACTGCGTGAAACGACTTATTACACAATTACCAGGAAAGCAACAGGAAGTAATGAAATTAAGGCATCTGAGTGAATGCTCCATAGAAGAAATAGAACAGATAACGGGACTTAATGCCATTAATATAAGAGTACTGATATCAAGGGCCAGGAAAACGATACGCGAACAATTTAATATATTAAAACAATGATGGAAATCTTTGAAATAGAAAAACTAATAGCCGATTTTTATGAAGGAAAAACATCGGTTAACCAGGAAAAGGAACTTATGTACTTTTTTGAGACTCAGGAAGTGCCTCCTCATTTACTGGCAGATAAAGAACTGTTTCAAGAGATGTACAGCAGTTGTAATGAAATAGAGGTACCGCCTCATTTGGAACAGAAGTTAAGTATTCTTATTGATTCATGGGAAAAGAAAGAAAAAAGAGTTAAGCCTCATCAGGAAAAAAGAATAATTAACTGGCATTGGGTAAGTGGCGTAGCAGCTGGTCTGTTCTTAATTCTGAGTATAGGGCTTTACACACACATAGAATGGCAGGAACCGGTGCTTACAGATACATATTCTAATCCCGAAGATGCTTACAAAGAGGCTCAAAATGCATTATTACTAGTGTCTAATAACCTGAATAAAGGAGTTTCTAAATTGGAAAACGCCCAAAAAGACATGCGTAAAGTGAATAAAATTTTAGACGAACGAATTAGTCAATAAAAAATATAGCGATGAAATTAAAACATGTGTTATTTACAATATTAATGTGCTGCGCCAGTGTAACATTTGCGCAAAACAAACTAGTTGAGAAGTTTGGCGATATGGACGGGGTAACTTCCGTATTTATATCTAAAGCAATGCTTCAGATGATGCCTAACATGAAAACAGAAGGAATAGATATTGGAGGAATAGCCGGAAAACTGGAATCAATAATTATATTGACCAGTGAAAAAGCTTCTATCTCTAATATGATGAAAAGTGAAATTCCTCATTTTGCCAACGACAAAAAATATGAGGAGTTGATGCGCGTGAGAGACGAAGGCTCCCGGGTTACGTTCTACATCAAAAAGAAAAATAATGGAAAAATAGGCGAACTGGTAATGCTGGTAGATGAACAGCCAGAGTTTGTATTCATACAAATAACAGGAGATATGACACTTCAGGATATTCAGAAAATAACGAAAGGAAAGAAATAAATCTATTCTATTGTAACAAACCAGAATTATCCAGACCTTAATATTTATTATACAAACGATTAGTTGGATAATAAATATTATGAAGAGTGAGAAGCGAATAAATCAATTATAGTTAGCTTTTCACTCTTTCTCGTCTGTAAATAAAAAGACTGATACACATTCTATTCTGGTTACTACAACTTAATTACTTCAATTACATTATTATAGAAAAGCAGACTAGCCTACTATGTATATAAATAAAATAAAAATAGGTTCTCTGTTCTAGAAAAGAAAAAGAAATAAACATTACAATGTTAATATTGTTAAAGAACAATAATACTATATAAGATAAGGCTTACTATTTAATAAATGTATCTACTTTTATTTGTACTATTTATTTATATCAAAAGTGAAAGAGACCGAAGACAAAATATTATTTGGAGCATTCAAATTGTTTTTAACCAAGAACTTTGAAAGAGTTACTATAGTAGATTTAGAAAAGGCACTAGGATTAAGCCGGGGGGCTATATTCTACTATATGAAAACAAAAGAAGAGCTATTCAGAAGAGTTATTGAAAAATATATTTTAGCTCCTCACAATGTGGATAATAAATTTGCCACCTTTAAGGATTCCAGTCTGATTGATTTTATACACTTTTATATTGATGGCATTAATAAGACTATGAGATCTATAGAATCTTGTGGTGTAGAGAATCTGAGCAGATCTTATTTCAGTCTTATATTCCAGGCAATCCAATACTATCCTGATTTTAGCAAATTAATTTCCGAAGTTTTTGAAAAAGAACTGGACCTGTGGAAAAGAGTAATAAATAATGCACATGATTCCGGAGAAATACGAAAAGAATTTGATGTGGAAATTGTTGCCATGCATTTCAGATATATATATTCTGGCCTTTCATTTGAAATGTCTTTAAAGAAAGGACTTGATACAATCCTTTTACAAAGTTTATTTATGGAATATTACAATAAAATCAAAGCATAAATAAAGAAAGTATTACCTTTCTTAGTCCTGAATTACTGCTTATGCTATCAATAAATTATATTTTTCAACTACTTTACAAAAGACTGAGACCTATACCACACCCGAACTAACCTCAAAAATATAATATTTATTTATTTTATTGTTAATTTTGTTAAAACATAGATACCGTACGGTTGGTATAATTATCTTTGCAGAGAATAAAAAGAATAAAATAAGAGAAAACTTAGTGAATATATATTCACGACATTGAAATAAAGGTTAGGGGGAACAGGTTATCGTGAGATAACCTTTTTTCATGATGTAAAGAGATCTGGATAAAAAAACTAAATCCTATATTTAGAAGATATAGCCACCAATATTCAGGATTGGCAAATCACTAAAGCTTTAGTTTGTAGCACACAAAATATATAATAAGGAAGAAACACCTATAACAATCCAAATAAGAACCCCTTGAACCATTGGACGCAGACCTACACTACGTAATACATCTCTTGAAAGTGAAGCACCGATAAAAAAAAGTGTAAGAGTTAAGCCTTTACGCGCCAGCCACACTAGGCCTTCGGTAAGAAATGCCGGCAAGGATAAAAAGGTATTAGACAGCATTGCTAATACAAAGAAAAAGATAAACCACGGCATATAAACCTTATCGGATTTACTTTTAAAGATGAATGACGTTACAAACGCCACCGGAATAATCCACAATGCTCTTGTTAACTTCACGGTTGTTGCCACTTTCAATGCTTCTTCTCCATAAGCTGCTCCGGCACCAACCACTGAACTTGTATCATGAATGGCAATAGCTGCCCATAAACCAAACTGGTGTTGCGATAATCCGATAACATGACCCAATATTGGAAAAAGGAAAAGGGCAATGGCATTCAGAATAAAGATTGTTCCTAATGAAACAGACATCTGACTATCGCTGGCCTTTATAACCGGGCCAACTGCTGCAATGGCGCTCCCTCCACAGATTGCTGTTCCGGAACTAATAAGATAACCTATCTTTTTATCAACTCGCATGCGACGCGCAATAAGTGTTCCGATTAATAATGTACCTACCACAGAGATGATGGTAAACATCATACCATCTTTTCCGGAAGCCAACGCCTGATGGAGATTCATACCAAATCCCAATCCAACTACAGAGAACTGCAAAAGATACTTCGACGACTTTTTATTAAATTTAGGATGTGCTTGTCCGCAGATCAAGGCAAAAACCAACCCTGTAAGCAAGGCTACCGGAGGGGTAACGAATGGTAGGAAACAAAAAACGAGCAATAGTACGTAGATAATCTTATTATTACCCTTTAAAAACTTTACAAGTGCATTCATACTCTATTATACCTTAATAATTATGACACAAAGGTAAGGTATATATACCGACAAAACCAATCGTTTTTATTAATTCCTTATAACTTTTTATTATAGTGACTTGCAAATTGGATAAAAACTTGTGAAAGGCCACTCTCCTCTCCTTGCAAGCGGGCAAAAGAGAATTCCCGTTGCACCTCGAGATCTTTAATCTCAACCACTTTGAAAAGTCCGGCTGCAAGTTCACGAGCAATAGAGCGCACGGACACAACACCCATACAATCTGTATTTTCCAGGAAAAGTTTGATGCTTTCTGTGCTTCCTAAATACATCCGGACATTAAGATCTGATAATTTAATGTTATGGAACTGCAGAGAGGTCTCTAACACATCGAGTGTGCCCGATCCTCTTTCGCGCAATACCAGAGGTATCTTCCGAAGCTCATCAACTGTTATCTCATCAAGCTTTGCCAGTTTGCTGCGGGTATGCACCACCGCTACCAGTTCATCTTCGAGAAAAGTAGTATATTTTAGATTGGGCAAGCGGATAATTCCCTCCACCATTCCCAAATCAATGCGGTGTTCCTGCAACGCGTTTTCTACATCGCGGGAGTTTCCATTAAGCAAAGACAGGGAAACCTGAGGAAATTTCTCAATAAACCGAGCCAGAAATGGCGGCAAAACATATTGCGAGATCGTGGTACTGGCACCCAGACGGAGCTCACCCGAGCATTCATTATGAAGCAAGTGCATTTCATAATCCAGCCGTTTGTAATCATCCAGTATTCGTTCACTATGTTCCTGCAGTAACTCTCCGGCAGGTGTCAAGGTGATTTTGTTGCCCAGCCGTTCAAAAAGGCGAATTTTATAAAGACTTTCCAGTTCATGTATATGCTTGGTTATGGCGGGTTGAGTAATAAAAAGTTCCTGAGAAGCTTTTGTAAAACTCAGGTTCCGCGCCACACTAAGAAAGACTTTTAGTCTAAAATTGGACATTGAGCTGGATTTTATATATTAATTACTGCAATTCGTCTCCACGAATTCCCAAAGCCTGCATCACCGGATAAGCCAGCATTTCCCAACGATAATCCGTATTACGTTCAGGTTCATTCATGCGGAACTGAATCAGTTCTTTCTCTTTCACTTCCTTTAAGATAGAATGCACCTTTTCTCCATATTCTTCATTGAAAGAGAGCACGATAATTCTTTTCACCTCTTTCGCATCAACAAGAACTTTCAGTGACTCTAAGTACAATTCTTCACGTGAGACCATGTCTTCAGGCTGGAATGTATTAAAACAAAACTCTCCAAATTCGTTGCTGAACGCCACATTATTGAGATCCTTCTTTAGATCAGAGGGTTGAGCATGAAGCAAACATGCTGAATCATGATCATAGATAAAGAAAATCTGCACTTCATTTTTTCCTTCGGAAATTCCGGCATCAAGGGCAATATATGTAAACAGATGAGAAAGATCCATATCTTGTAACTCTCTTTTCAACATTTTCTCAAAGTTATTCTTAATGTCTTCGGTCACGAAGTTCAGAAAAGACGCGTCAATCAACATTACCGTCTCAGCCATTTTTATTTCTTCTTCCATGGGTTTCCTATATTTTATGGGATAAAGATACAAATTAATATCTATGCAGAAACTTGTCTGAAAGATATTTTGTATGGATTAGCATTGATTCTTCTCTTAAAAAGGACTAAAACGAAAACGAATAGCAGACAAAATATCAGTCCAAATAGAATTCCTGATGCCAGAATGACACATAACCGGAAAGATTGTTCCTATAAACCAAACAAACTGAGGTTGGCAAATCTTTTGACGCTTATTAAGTGTTACTTATTAAAAAAGGAATAAACAAAAGGAGATATAACTATATGAATTTCAATAATTTTACTATTAAATCACAGGAAGCGGTGCAAGAGGCCCTGAACCTGGCACAGAGCCGCGGACAGCAGACTATTGAGACTGCTCATGTACTGCATGGAGTAATGAAGGTTGGCGAAAATGTAACCAATTTTATCTTCCAGAAACTAGGAATGAATGGGCAACAGATAGCTCTCGTGCTCGACAAGCAAATTGATTCATTTCCAAAAGTAACCGGTGGAGAACCATACCTGGGCAGAGAGACGAATGATGTTTTCCAGAAAGCTACTCAGTATTCCAAAGAGATGGGCGACGAATTTGTTTCTCTGGAACATTTACTACTGGCTCTGCTGACGGTAAAAAGCACTGTTGCCAATATTCTGAAGGATGCCGGAATGAACGAAAAGGAACTTCGGGCAGCCATTACCGAACTACGTAAAGGGGAAAAGGTAACTTCACAAACCAGTGAGGATACTTATCAGTCACTAAACAAATATGCCATTAATCTGAATGAGCAAGCCCGGACCGGCAAACTCGATCCGGTGATTGGCCGTGACGAGGAAATTCGTAGGGTACTTCAGATTCTGAGTCGCCGTACCAAAAACAATCCTATCCTTATTGGTGAGCCGGGTACAGGTAAGACAGCTATCGTTGAAGGTTTGGCGCACAGAATCCTACGCGGCGACGTGCCGGATAATCTAAAGAACAAACAAGTTTATTCACTAGACATGGGTGCGT
Organism: Bacteroidaceae bacterium; assembly: GCA_963667395.2. Classification (GTDB taxonomy): domain Bacteria; phylum Bacteroidota; class Bacteroidia; order Bacteroidales; family Bacteroidaceae; genus Bacteroides. The sequence continues at coordinate 87,799 of CAXXJL010000001.1, read as the reverse complement.
TGGTGGCCGGTGCAAAATATAAAGGAGAGTTTGAGGAACGGCTGAAATCTGTAATCAACGAAGTGATAAAGTCCGACGGAAATATTATTCTCTTTATTGATGAAATTCACACGCTTGTGGGTGCGGGTAAGGGTGAAGGTGCCATGGATGCGGCAAATATTCTGAAGCCTGCTTTGGCTCGTGGCGAACTGCGTTCTATCGGAGCAACAACTTACAATGAGTATCAGAAATATTTTGAGAAAGATAAAGCTCTTGAACGAAGATTCCAGGTGGTACAAGTGGATGAGCCGGACATTCTTAGCACCATTTCTATCCTTCGGGGATTGAAAGAGCGCTACGAGAATCACCACCAGGTACGTATCAAAGATGATGCAATCATTGCTGCCGTGGAACTTTCAAACCGTTACATCACAAATCGTTTCCTTCCGGATAAGGCGATTGACCTGATGGACGAGGCAGCTGCGAAGTTACGCATGGAGGTAAACTCCGTGCCCGAGGAGCTGGACGAGATTAGCAGAAAAATTAAACAGCTGGAAATTGAACGTGAAGCCATCAAGCGTGAAAAGGATGAAGATAAACTGCAACTTCTCAACAAGGAAATTGCCGAGCTGAAAGAGCAGGAAAGTTCATACAAGGCTAAATGGCAAAGCGAGAAAAACTTAGTGAACAAGATTCAGCAGAATAAAATTGAGATAGAGAACCTGAAGTTTGAAGCTGAGAAAGCTGAACGCGAAGGAGATTACGGACGGGTGGCCGAAATTCGCTACGGCAAACTTCAGGCACTGGATGCCGGGATTAAAGAGACTCAAAAAGAGTTGCACCACATGCAAAACGGAAGTGCAATGATTAAGGAAGAGGTTGATGCCGAAGATATTGCCGACGTAGTATCACGCTGGACAGGTATTCCGGTAAAGAAAATGCTGAAAAGCGAAGCCAACAAACTTCTTTTCCTTGAAAATGAGCTCCACGAACGTGTAATTGGTCAGGACGAAGCAATTGAAGCAGTGGCGGATGCCGTGCGAAGAAGCCGTTCCGGCTTGCAGGATCCAAAGCGTCCTATCGGAAGTTTCATCTTCCTGGGAACCACCGGTGTGGGTAAAACCGAACTAGCCAAGGCACTTGCCGAGTTCCTCTTCAATGATGAATCAATGATGACCCGAATAGACATGAGCGAATATCAGGAGAAACATTCTGTTTCACGTTTGGTTGGAGCGCCTCCGGGATATGTTGGTTACGATGAAGGCGGCCAGCTTACCGAAGCCATTCGTCACAAACCTTACTCTGTAGTGCTGTTCGATGAGATTGAAAAAGCGCACCCTGATGTGTTCAACATCTTGTTGCAGGTACTTGACGATGGTAGGTTAACGGATAATAAAGGCAGAGTGGTAAACTTCAAGAATACCATCATCATTATGACTTCCAACATGGGAAGCTCATACATACAAAGTCAGTTTGAGAAGCTGAACGATGAAAACAGAGAGGGCATTATTGAGGAGACCAAAAAAGAAGTGATGGCAATGCTGAAGAAAACAATTCGTCCGGAGTTCCTGAACCGTATTGACGAGACCATTATGTTCCTGCCGCTCTCTGAAAATGAGATTAAACAAATTGTAGGTCTGCAGATAAAAGGTATTCAAAAGATGCTTGCCGGAAATGGAGTAACCCTGGAACTGACGGAAGCAGCCATGCAATTTATTGCCACTGCCGGATATGATCCCGAGTTTGGTGCCCGTCCGGTGAAACGTGCCATTCAGCGCTACTTGCTAAACGATTTATCTAAGAAATTACTTGCACAGGAGGTAGAGCGCGAAAAGCCAATTGTAGTAGATGCTTTAGAAAATAAATTAGTTTTCAGGAATTAAGGTATTCAGATTTATCAGGATAACAAAAGCACAGCGAAATAAAGAGAAATCTCATTCGCTGTGCTTTTTATTTTTATAGCTTTTAAATCAGATTACAATAATATCTTATAGAAGATGACATACATCATCATTACATTATATGCCGCATGAGATAAGATTGCTCCGAGCAATGAACCTGTTTTCTGCTTACAGAAGAAAAACAAGCGACTTGCAGCATACATGCTAATCACCCAAACCAAAGAAGGCAATAGCAAAAACGTCCAACCTCCCGCAACATAAACAATGCCGAAATGAGCCAGATGAGTAAATGCAAAAGCCAGACTATCAAATCTTGACGCATTCCGTTCACCGAAACGAGAAACAAAACTTCCATGTATCAGCCCTCTATAAAACAACTCCTCCCCTATAGGACTAAAAATCATTCCGGCAAATGCATAAAGAATAAAATACATTTTTCTGCTTTCAGGGGTAAATACGACTCCGGAAACTGAATAAGATTTAGCTATATAAACAAGGCTGTTATTTATTGTACTTCCAAAAAGCCAGGATGCACACAAATAAACAATAAAAGAAACAATGCCGCCCAAAACTACTGAGTATATTAACCATTTTAGATTCTTTGGCTTTTTAATCCCAATAAAGGTTCTTCCCACTTTATTCAACAGAATAAAAGGAATAAACCACATGACGATAAATATAATGGAAACAGAGCCATAGTTCTTTGTAACATTAGCACTTAGAACCAATATAAAACGAGGAATACCCAATAAAATAATAAATACTAAACCAAACGCCCAATTGTATGGGATGAGGTTTTGAAAGACAGGTCTAATAGCTTTCATAGTTCCTTTTTTATTAGATTTGAGTAAAAGCACGAACTTCACAGTCCGTGCTTTCATATTGTTAACTTTAATATTAAATACAAGAATTTATTCTTTGATATTAATTCGTTTAATATTTTATAGGCCATCACTTTCACTGAAAAGCCCGGAAACAAGTCATAAATATATTATCCAATATAATCTTTAAGAGCCTTAACATAGCTTTCAAATGCTTTTCTTCCTGCAGGCTGAATCCGGCAAGCCGTATGCGCTTTCTTTCCCACAAAGCTTTTCTCCACTTTAATATATCCAGCTTCAGAGAGTTTGTCCAACTGCACACTCAAATTGCCGGCCGTTGATTGGGTTTTCTCCTTCAGATACACAAAATCAGCCTCTTCCACATTCATAAGAATGGCCATTACGCCAAGGCGAAGTTGTGAATGAAGCAACGGATCTAATTCTCTGAACATAAGTCATACTTTTTAGATTTTCTGCTTGCGGCATTCAATACATGTCCCGGAATAATCATTAATACCACGAACATTGCTGCAAATACAAGTATACACGACAAACCGTGAACAAACAGCAGCATAAAACTAAATACAATGCCGATAAAACCAGAAACTATAAGTAATTTGTACTTAATAACCATCCCTGTCATTGTTACTCCGATATTTATAAGTAATGCCTCCATAAATAAAATCGGGAATGTCCCTATAGGTTGTGTAAAGCTAAATATAGGAACCAATATTGCACAAACTCCCAGAATGGTCCAGATATATCCTATCACCTTATCTACATAGGTCACAACTCTTTTTTTCTTCCTTTTAAGCATGTATATCATCACCGGCCATCCTATTGCCGGTATTAACCACCAAAGCCAGAATATATTTGAATTGCCCGTTGCATTGTAGCCAAAATAGATAATCAATGAAACAATTGTTGCTACATATCCCCATAAAAGAAACATATTTCCTGAACCTTCACGCATTCCTTCTTTTGTTTCCTGAATCATTCGGGAAATAATTTCTATGCTTTCTTTCTCTGTTAACGTTTTCTCTTCCATCGTTCTTTTTAATTAATTCATAAATTGGTTTATAATATAAACTATATCCGAATAAAAATAAGCAATCAAGCTGTACACTTCCTAATTGCTCGGTGCAAATATAAAGTAGTTTATATTATAAACCAAATATTCTTTTTACTTTTTTCAAAAATATAGGAAAAAAGTAAAAAGAATATTTGTGACAGGATTAAACCATATCCTCGCCTGTCCTTGGAACAGCAACTTTCAATGTCTTATGGAATAGAGTAAAACGCGAAATTACCATAATTACAATAGCCACAATAAGCACATATCCTATCAACTGTTTAATACTAACTACCAACGCCTGTATCTTAGTACTATTAAGGCTTTGAGTATATCTGGGTGCAGACAAAGGATTCTGCAAATACACCCCTTCTTATAAAAACCATCCAAGAACTGGTATAAATAATGACGATGCTTCATTAAGAGCTCCATCTCATTATTTATACAGTTAAAAGTATTGCAGCCAAACAAAATTTTCACAGCATCCTCTGCCACCTGCCACTAAATAGAATAAAAGTCCCTATTAATAGACTTCTCAGTAGTGGCAGATGCAAAATCATCTGCTACTAAATTAATTTATCTGCCACTAATTTTGAAAGATATCTACCTACCAACTGTTTCAACATCATGCATCGATATCTAAACAAAAAAGTATTTCATTAATTGGCTCAATTTATTACACGAAGTCCATTATCTAATTATAAAGCTTATAACCAACCAGTTATAGGCTTTACTAGAAAAACATAGGTAAGTTCACAATTAAGAACCGACAAGCCCTAATCTGAGAACTCATCGGTTCTCAATTGAGGGCTCACTAATCCTAAGATGAAAAGGGCACTTATTTATTAATTAGTTCAAAAAAGGAATGACGATTAATAAACAGAATAGGTGGAAAGTAGATTAATCTTAACAATAAAAAAGATCTTAAAAAGCAGAAAAGGGAATATCTGCTTTAGATACTCCCTTTCCAGAATATTGTATTTTCTAAACTTATTCTGCTTCTGAATCAACTACTTCTTCAGAACTAAAATCAGTAATACCATTAGCAATTAAAATGTTATACCAATTAATCAGCTTCTTAATATCGGTTACATATACTCTATCACGATCAAAGTCTGGAAGAACCTCTGCAAAATAAGCACGTAACTGATCTCCACTAGATTTTTTGGCATCAATAGATGCGACTTCACCATTTTCTTTCTTTAGCACAGAAGTAAGCACTTCCTTCAAAGGCACCTCCGCATCATTTGTATACATTGCTATATCAGCTAAAGAAATCACTTTTTCATTACCATAAGCAGGGAAACGTTTCTTATCTTCTGAGATTGATTCAACAATCAGCATATTCTTTCCCTGAGAAATTAACTTATACAAGCCCGGTTTACCCGAGATAGACAAAATAGTCTTCAACATAGTACTTTAATTTTATTTATAATATTTGCGAAGACAAAAATAGCATTCAACATTGAAACAAACAACGCAAAACGAATAAAAAGCCGTTCTTTAAACAAATATTAGGAAACAGCTATAATGATGCAAAGTTCATTAACTCTATAATCTGAGGAATTAGAGGCTTTTCTTCATCATTTACGATAATAAAGTGAGCCATCGCTTTCTTTTCTTCATCGCCCATCTGACTTTGAATACGCTTCATTATTTGTTCTTTTGTAGATGAATAATCCCGCTGCGCCAAACGCTCAAGGCGTAACTCAAGTGGAGCGTAAACCATTGCAATTACATCCACTTCGTCTGCAAAGCCAGCTTCAATAAGTATTGCTGATTCAATTGCAACAAGTGGGAACTTATTATTTTGAGAAACCCAACATTTAAAGTCCTCCTTAACTTTTGGATGAATAATTCCATTCACTGTTTTTGCATGCTCAGGATCGGCAAAAAGATAAGCAGCGAGCAATTTCTTATTTAATTTACCTTCAAAAAACACTTCTTCGCCAAGTAAATGAATAAGCTGCTGTTTGATTTCATTATTACCGGAGGTTATTCTCTTAGCTTCATCATCAGCTATATAAACAGGGATACCCATTGTTTCCAACAAATGAGAAACCACAGACTTACCACTGCCAATACCACCAGTTAAACCTATTTTAATTGCCATATGCCGGAATTGATTCAATTAAGAAATCTACTTGTTCAGGAACAATACGTACATAACTCACACCTACCGGGATTGATTTTAGCCTCAATTTATATTTCTCTGAACCACTTTTCATAAGTTCTTCATATGAAATATCAAAGACAAAAGCATCAGAACGGATTGATTTAAACCGGCTAAGCCCTACTTGAAAAGTAACTTTCACTTTTGAAGGGAAAGTACGCAAAGATTTATTAGCCGGAAAATTTGTTCCTCTTAATGGAACTTCAAGAGTCTTTTCCGTTAAAATATCTACCGGAAGAGTTAGATTCACCAAATCAGGAATAAACTTAGCACCTCTGATAGCCGTTAATTGAACCTTTTGATGCACAGTATCTGCTACTCCATCCAATAATACTATCTTTGTATAAATACTTTTTATTGAGTCCAATATTGATTGAGGAGCGTAAACAAGTACCGAATCAGGAGTAAAAATTGTATCTGTGAAGTAATACTGACGACCAGTATTTATTCTGCCTCTTAACTTTACAGGAACCTTCTTAGCCGATCCCATAGAATAAATATATTCAATATCGGGTTTAATGCTAATCAGGTTAGTTGAAGTACTAAGCTGTGCCCGTATTCTCTTTTCGAATTCTGCAGAATGAATAATAACATGATTCCCACGTTCCTGGTAATCCGTAAAATTCAAACTGATTGGGTAAAAGCTTTGTCCCAGAAAATAATTAAGTAACGTAGTTCCCTTGTCTTTTACAACTACATGTAAATCAGAAGGAGGTTCTGCTGTAAGTATTACATTATTGGGGATATTTCGCAGTTTAACAGGAATAACAAGCTCAACTTCAAAGTCATTTTTCAAGGTTTGCAACAACCAAAATCCGGATGAAACCAGAAAGAAAAATAAAAAGATCAGAACCTTCCTGCTTTTTTCACTAAGCAGAATGGTTCTGATCTTCCTATAAGTTTTTATATAAATAAACTTTATGCCCCTGTCACTGAACATTACATTTAAATTATTTGGCGTTTGCCTGACTTGCATCTGATGCAGCCGCAAAAATAGAGTTCTTATCTATTTTGATACGAACATTATCTGCTATTTCAAGAATAACAGCATCATCTCTCAACTCTTTAATTTTACCATGTATTCCACCAGCGGTAATTACCTTTTGACCAACTTCCAATCCTTTACGGAAATTCTGGATTTCTTTTTGCTTTTTGTTTTGTGGACGAATCATAAAGAAATAAATAATGGCAAACATTGCTACCATCATAAGAATAGTTCCACCACCACCACTTAAGAAACCACTTCCTACACCTGCTGCGGGTGCTGCTTGTAATAATACAGATAGGTTCATAAAATATTTTTTATAGTTTTCGAATCGATAAAAAGCAAAGATATTAGTTTTTCGTTAATTTCCCGTCTTTTTTTAATTGATTAACAATTCCATCCAGTGTTCCATTAATAAAACCTCCACTTTTCGCAGTACTGTACAGTTTTGCTATTTCAACATACTCATTTAAGGATACGCTAACCGGAATATTAGGAAAACTAAGAATTTCGGCCAGTGCAATCTGCATAATGATCACATCCATGAAAGCTACGCGGTTCAAATCCCAGTTTTTAGTATTTTCACTAATCAAATGACGATAATAATCTTCATTCAAAATAGAACGACGGAACAATCTACGAGCGAATTCCTGATCTTCTTCATCCTTAAACTCAGGCAACAATTTTTGATTTGCTCCCTGTTTCTCATCAAACTTCTTAATTGTCTTTATTACAAAAGTATCAACAATTTCCTTATCATCATTCCAATATAAACTCTGATCCTCCAGAACCTGGTCTAAAGATTCATTGTTCATAATAAAAGTTTTATAAATCTTCCTCCACAACTCACGATCTTCGGTGTATGAAGATTCTGGCGACTCCATATATTCCTTATATATATCGGAATTTAAAATCTTATCAAATAATTCTTTGATAAACTCTGGATCGTTTGCCCATGTTTTCTTCTGAGTTGAAACAAACTCAGAAAGCTGTTTATTTACTTCCAACTGGACTATAAATTTGTTTTTAACAAATTTCATACAAGGAGCCAACTCCTCTTGAGAAGGGACTAATTTATTTTTTGCCACATCAATGCGCTTTTGGGCAAAATTCGTCAATTCTATCATCAACAACAATAAGTAGTTGTAGAGATCATAAGCCTTCGAGAGACTAAAAAATAACTCTTTCTCAGCTGTGTCCAAGTTTTTGTTACCATTTTGATAGTAAGCGTACACTATTTGTACAATCTTAAGACGAATAAGAACTCTGTTAATCATAACTTTTTTCAATACATTTATTCAACGTGCAAAAGTAGGCATTTTACCGACTTTACACAAACAAATTACATTTTTTAATGCGTAAAATATCTATTAAAAATTAAAAACGAGGTTTTCTTAAGAAGTTTCTGCCTTATTCTTTTGCCCATTAAAAAAAAATAATCAATTTTGAGGTCGATTTAAAACAGAGATAATTTAGTTGGTATGGAAGAATTGAAAAAGAAGAGTGCAGTGGATATAAACGAAAAGGAAATCGTTTTCTCTAAATCTATCAAAGCAGGCAAACGTATTTATTATTTAGATGTAAAGAAGAACCGGAAAGACGAAATGTTCATTGCCATTACAGAAAGTAAAAAGGTTATTTCAGGCGAAGGAGATGATTCTCAGGTTTCTTTTGAAAAGCACAAAATATTCTTATATAAAGAGGATTTTGAGAAGTTTATGACTGGATTGACGCAAGCCGTTTCTTTCATTAACGAAAAGCAAGGTAACGGAGAGACTATAAATATTCTTAATGAAACTGAAGAAGTTGTCAAAACAGATGATATCATTTCTGCAGAAATTAAAATCGATATTGATTTTGAGTAGAAAACATTAATCAAGAAATCTATTTATCCTTTCGATCTCTTTGTTATGTAAAAAAGAAAACGTACTTTTGCAGCGCTTTTTACTGCATCGTGTGATATACCACATCGTGTAATGGTGAATTAAGCAACAAAATACTTAATTTAGAGTAACACAAAAATTAAAAAAATGAAATCAATTGAAATCAAAGGAACTTTGAGAAGCGAGTTCGGAAAGAAAGGCTCTCATGCTATTCGTAAAACTGATAGTGTTCCATGCGTTCTTTACGGACAGGGTGAAAACATTCACTTCACAGTTACAAACGATGCTCTTCGCAACTTGGTATATTCACCAGATATCTTTGGCGTAAACTTGGATATTGAAGGCAAACAAGTAAAAGCTATTTTAAAGGACATTCAATTTCACCCAGTAAAAGATAATATTCTTCATATTGACTTTTATCAGGTTGACGAAACTAAACCAATTGCAATGGAAGTTCCAGTAGCTCTTGAAGGTTTGGCAGAAGGTGTTAAAGCCGGTGGTAAATTGACTCTTCAATTACGTAAGATTAAAGTTAAAGCATTATTCAACGCTATTCCTGAAAAGTTGATTATCAACGTTTCTAAATTAGGATTAGGTAAAACAATTCAGGTTGGAGAACTTTCATTCGAAGGTCTTGAATTATTAACTGCTAAGGAAGCTGTAGTTTGTGCTGTTAAGTTGACTCGTGTAGCAAGAGGTCTTGCTGCTGCTGCAAAATAATAATTTCTTGAATTATTGAATGAAATATTTAATTGTAGGATTGGGAAATATCGGTGATGAATACCGGGATACCCGTCACAACATAGGATTTAATGTATTGGACGCCCTTGCTAAGGCGTCCAATATTGTTTTCACCGATGGGCGTTATGGTGCAACCACTACCCTGTCGATAAAAGGTCGTACATTAATTTTGCTCAAGCCATCTACTTACATGAACCTGAGCGGAAATGCTGTGCGATATTACATGCAAAAAGAAAAGATTGCCTTAGAAAATGTACTCGTTGTGGTTGACGATCTGGCATTACCATTTGGAACACTTCGACTAAAAGCTAAAGGTAGCGATGCCGGGCATAACGGATTAAAGCACATTGCCGCCACGCTTGGTACAGAAAACTATGCTCGTTTGCGTTTTGGCATCGGTAATGATTTTCCACGAGGCGGACAAATTGATTTCGTCTTAGGTAACTTTACCGAAGAAGACATAAAAACAATGGATGAACGTTTGGAAACCGCAGGTGAAATTGTGAAAAATTTCTGTCTGGCAGGGATTTCTATCACAATGAATCAATTTAATAAAAAGTAAGAACAATGGCTGAAGCGAGAATTGACAAATGGATGTGGGCTACGCGTATATTCAAAACACGCACTATCGCTGCCGAAGCTTGCAAAAAAGGACGTGTTACCATTAATGGCTCATTCGTAAAAGCAGCGCGAACCATTAAAGTGGGCGATATTATTCAAGTAAAAAGGCCGCCTATTACTTATTCTTTTAAAGTTCTGCAAACAATAGAAAAGAGAATTGGTGCAAAACTTGTGCCGGAATACATGCAGAATGTTACTACTCCTGATCAATATGAAATACTTGAGATGAGTAAGATCAGCGGCTTTGTGGATAGAGCACGAGGTACCGGACGACCAACTAAAAAAGATCGTCGGGAAATAGAAGATTTCACTGAACCAGAGTCTCCGGATGGTTTTGATTTCGAGTTTGATTTTAATTCAGAAGACTAAGAAAGCAACTTATAAAGGCTGGCATTCTTTACAATAGTAAATACTACCGCCTAAATAGTTTTCTTTCACAATTATAGTATCACATTTACTGCAAGGCTTTCCTGATGTATTTCTGGAAAGCTTTGTTTTATATTTCCCATAGACTCCGAACAAATCTCTTTCTGTATCAGGCCCTCCCAGTTGACAAACTTCAGAAATAGTATTCTTAATGGAGAAAAACAATTGTTCCTTCTGCTGTTCACTTAAATCCTGTGCTTTTTTCTTTGGATGTATTCCTGCATTAAAAAGTATATCCTGCAATATTCCATTGCCAAGTCCGGGAATACGTTGCCCGGTAGCCAGCAAAGCCTTCGCAGATTTATTTTTAAGAGCTTCATCAGAGATAATATTCATAAAATAATCCTTGCTAAACATTTCGGATAAAACGAATGGTTTTTCTCCCGCAACAAGATAATATGGATTATCAAGAGTGTCTTTTGGAAAAGCCCACAAGCCGGCATACATCTGCACCGAGACAGAAAGAAAAGAGTTATCGTCAAAAGTTATAAGAAGCTGATGCTTCTCAGGCCATTTACTTCCCGGGATAAAATAGCTGAGATTAGCTCCATCACTGAAAACAATCCGGATTTTTTCAGTACAGACTTCAACCATTCCTCCTCTAGGATGAGATTCATTCACCCTTTCTCCTACCAATAAAGAAGCGTAATTCTGAGGGTCTCCACAGAAAAAAGCAAACTTATGAGGAGAAAAACCAGCAACAACATCAGTTATAACTTTCCCTTTAATGGTTTTATTCAACTGATGAGATAACACAATAGCTTCAGGTATTTCAATCATAGCAGTGAATATTTAGTAAGATGAAGCAAAGTTATCTTTTTACAAATAAAAAACAATAAAAATAACTGATATTATAAATATTACAAAAAAGGGCCACCTATCAGCAGGCAGCCCTCATTAAAATCAAATACAGATTCTATGCGATTACAAATTAGCTTTCACAGCATCAATCAGTTCCTGATATTCTGCATCACTTAAATACACTTTGCCAGGATTCATAGTAAATGTTCCGCCAAAGTCAGGACCATCCACATATTTAGGAGCAAGGTGAAAGTGTAAGTGAGACAACTTATCAGAATAAGCGCCATAGTTAATTTTTGCAGGATGGAAAGCTTTATCCATGGCACGAGTTACTTTTGCTACATCGGCCATAAATGCATTGCGATCTTCATCACTCAATTCAAAAAGATCATTTACGTGATCTTTATATGCAACCAGGCAACGTCCACGATAAGTTTGTTCCTTAAAAAGAAAAACTCTTGATACGTTTAACTGTGCAATTTCAATCATCAAATCGTGTAGGGTCTGATTATTTTGGCAATACAGACAATCTTTTGGATCACTCATGTTTTTATATATTTTATATGTTAATGACGTAAAAGTAGAAATAATTTCTCAAATTATTGTGGAATAATTAGTTCTTTTGACTGACTAATTGGTACACATCTTCTTTTTCCCCTACAACCCATACCACGTCACCTTCCTGGAAAGGAATATTCACGTCTGGAGTCCTCAGGGAATTTCCGTCACGTTCCAGTCCCACAATCAAGCATTTATAGCTATCGCGTATGCCCGATTCACGAATAGATTTACCTAAAAAGCCTGACTTTGAATCAATCATAAACTGTTTTAAAGTCATTATGCTCTTTTCAATATCCCTTTCTTTTGCAATTTCATCCGCTTTCATCATGTGTTCACTGAATATGTTAAGCTGATTATCCGTTCCAATAGCCTGGATCTTGTCCAAAGGGAAAAGTCTGACGGAAGCTCCCGGGATATTAATTCGTTGTTTCCCTCGAAGAATAGAAACAACATGCACACCATACTTCTTACCAAGATTAAGTTCTGAAAGTGTTTTCCCTGCCCAAACTGATTCACCGGGTATCTCAAAATCGGCAAGGTGCAAATCACGTGAAAGTAAACTGCCAGCATATTCAGGTTTCTTATTTCCCATATATTCGGCATGCACATCACGTAACCGCAGATTCTGAAGAAACCTCCGTTCAATAAGAATTGATTGTTTTTTTAGTACCCTGGAATATATCATCACAAATACAAGAATTACAGCCACTCCCAATGCAATTCCCACAGAAGCTTTAAAAAAGTGAGCTATAACAAATGTTACATAAACTACTGCAATAACCACCCGCAAAACAATGGTTGAAACCAGCGGACCACGATTCACATGGCTATCTTCCCATAAAGTAGAAAACTCCTCCGAGTGATTTTTCTTCACTACTATTGCTCTAAGGAATGGAGAAATACAAAGAATAGTAAATAATGATCCAACCAATGAGCTCCAGAAATGAGGCAAATGGCTTTCGAACAGTGGAGCCACAAAACGGAAAGACAATAAAATAATCGCAATGGTAATAATGGAATAAATAACAATATTACGTGCCATTGCCATAAGTAGTTTCTTCCAGTTGCTCTCATAGTTCACTGTTTGAGATCCGGAAGAATAACGATCCAGAAAGCGTTTCCAGGAACGAGGCAAGGAACGTTCAACCCGGTCGGAAGCTGGTTCGGCCAAACGAATCATATATGGTGTTAGGAAAGTTGTGATTACTGATACCGCTACCACTATAGGATACAAGAAATGGCTCGTTACCTTGAGACTCACACCTAATGAAGCTATAATAAAAGCAAACTCACCAATCTGTGTTAAACTGAAACCACATTGCATGGCAGTCTTCAACGGCTGACCGGACAATACCACACCAAAAGTACCAAAAAAAGATTGCCCCAGAATAACAACCAGCGAAATTACCGCAATAGGCAGGGCATATTCCACAATCATTGAGGGATTTACCATCATACCTACGGAAACAAAGAATATTGCTCCAAAAAGATCTTTTACAGGTTTGACTAAATGTTCTATATGTTCTGCTTCAATTGTTTCTGCTAATATGGAACCCATAATAAAAGCACCAAAGGCTGGAGAGAAACCTACTTGTGAAGCAAGCACAACCATTCCGAAACACATTCCCAAAGCTACGATTAAAAGAGTTTCATCACTCATTAAGTTGCGGGCTCTTTTCAGGAAGCCGGGGATAAGGAATATACCCACCACAAACCAAAGAACAAGGAAAAATACTAATTTTCCAATACTAGCAACCAGATCACCTCCTTGAAAGTTATTGCTCACTGCCATTGTAGAGAGCACAACCATAAGAACAATGGCCAGAATATCTTCCAAAATCAATATGCCAAGCACAAGTCCTGCAAATTTCTTTTTCCTCAGCCCAAGATCATCAAAGGCTTTATATATAATGGTTGTAGACGACATCGCAATCATTCCCCCAAGGAAAATGCAGTCCATCCGTTGCCATCCAAAACCAATGCCGACAACTATACCCACCAAAATCATACAAAACATAATGGTACAGGCAGCAATAATGGCCGATCCACCTACTTTCAGTATTTTCTTGAAACTAAATTCAAGTCCGAGAGCAAACAGGAGGAAGATTACGCCTATATCGGCCCAAGTCTGTATATTGGCAGTATCAACTATAGTTGGAGTTAGAAACGTATGCGGACCAGTCAGGAATCCGGCAACGATATATCCAAGAACCAGCGGTTGCTTTAGTTTTTTAAATATCAACGTGATAATCCCGGCTGATATAAGAATCAACGCTAAGTCAGCTATAAGATCCGGTAAATGTGACATTGCATTTTATAATTAGTTTCTACAAAAATACATTTTTCGGAGTAGAAAGTCAAGTCATAGACATATAAAAAAGCGATATTATAGCATTTAGGTCATAATACCGCTTATATATTTCCCTTTAGTCAGAGACTAAGGTTACTTTCTGAAAGGCGGTTTTACAACTACTGCTTTAATCCCTTTCCCACGAATACTGATAAAGATTTCTGTTCCCAGTTCTGAATAAGCAGTCTGTACATATCCCATGCCAATACCTATTTTACGAGTAGGCGACATAGTTCCGGAGGTTACTTCACCAATCTTTTCACCTTCTGCATTTATCAAGTCATATCCGTGACGAGGAATGCCCCGGTCTATTAATTCAAAGGCTACCAGTTTACGAGTAACGCCCTCTTTTTTTTGTTTTTCAAGGGATGTACGGTTGGTAAATTCTTTACCTTCTACAAACTTGGTAATCCATCCCAATCCGGCTTCAATAGGAGAAGTAGAATCACTCAGATCATTTCCGTAAAGACAGAATCCCATTTCCAAACGCAACGTATCACGTGCACCCAAACCTATCGGTTTAATGCCAAACTTAGCTCCGGCATCAAAAATAGCGCTCCATATCCTCATCGCACAATCGGGATAGAAGTAAAGTTCAAAACCTCCAGCTCCGGTATATCCCGTATTAGATATGATCACATGCTCATTTCCGGCAAACTCACCTGTTGTAAAGGAATAGTATGGTATCTGGGAAAGATTAACGGAGGTCAACTCTTGCAGAACCTCCATTGCCTTTGGACCCTGAATAGCCAACTGAGCCATTTTATCGGAAGCGTTTTCCAGCTCGGCACCAACAGTATTGTGACTCACGCACCAGTTCCAATCCTTTTCAATGTTAGAGGCATTAACCACCAACAAGTATTTTTCCGGTTCATAGTAATACACCAACAAATCGTCTACAATGCCACCTTCTTCATTTGGGAAACAAGTATATTGTGCTTTACCAATGGTTAGCGCAGCCACGTTATTGGAAGTTACCTTCTGAAGAAAAGCAAGTGCATTAGGCCCTTTTACCCAGAATTCTCCCATGTGAGATACGTCAAACACCCCTACTCCGTTGCAAACGGTAAGGTGTTCATCTATAATTCCTGTGTATTCAATAGGCATGTTATAGCCTGCAAATTCGTGCATCTTTGCACCTAAAGCAATGTGTTTATCTGTAAATGGTGTGTTTTTCATAGTATTAGAATATATTGTTTTTACTTGCTTGCTACTAACTCAGCAATCTTCACAATTACTTTTGTTGCTTTCTCCAATGATTGAACAGAAGCAAACTCAAAGCGACCGTGAAAATTTAATCCTCCGGCAAAGATGTTTGGACATGGCAAACCTTTGAATGAAAGTTGCGCCCCATCCGTTCCTCCACGAATGGCTTTTACCTTTGGCTCTACTCCCGCAGCCTTCATTGCAGCAAAAGCGGTATCAATAATATGCATGACCGGTTCTATTTTTTCACGCATATTATAATATTGATCCTTCATTTCAAGAGTTGCTGTTCCTTCACCAAATTCTGAGTTTATTTTGCGAACCAAACGCTCAACTTCTACCTTACGGTTTTCAAATTTGGCACGGTCATGATCACGGATAATATAAGAAACAGTTGTTTGTTCGACAGTACCATTTACACCAATCAGGTGATAAAAGCCTTCATAACCTTCTGTTTGTTCAGGACATTCGTGGCGTGGAAACATTGATATAAACTGATTGGCCACGCGAAGCGAGTTAATCATTTTATGCTTGGCATATCCGGGATGAACATTACGTCCTTTGAAAGTAATCTTTGCAGAAGCAGCATTGAAGTTCTCAAATTCCAGTTCGCCCAGCTCACCACCATCCATAGTGTAAGCCCATTCGCAGCCAAATTTCTCCACGTCAAACTTATGAGCCCCCTCACCAATTTCTTCATCGGGATTAAATCCGATACGAATCTTTCCGTGCTTAATTTCGGGATGTGCCTTTAAGTAAGCAATGGCAGTTATTATTTCTGCAATACCAGCCTTGTCATCTGCTCCAAGGAGTGTTTTACCATCAGTTACAATAAGGTCTTCCCCTTTGTGATCCAACAGTTCGGGAAATTGAGCCGGAGAAAGGATTACGTTATCTTCCTTGCAAAGAACGATGTCTTTTCCATCATATTTTTCTACTATACGGGGATTCACATTTTTTCCACTCATATCCGGACTTGTGTCCAAGTGGGCAATAAATCCGATGGTAGGCACTTTCTTGTCAATGTTAGCAGGAAGTGTAGCAAAAAGATAACCATGGTCATCTAAAGTTATCTCTTCCAAACCTAAAGTTTCCAATTCTGTTTTAAGATACTCTGCGAAAATCATCTGTCCCGTAGTACTTGGGGTAAGACCGGTTAACTCATCCGATTGGGTGTCAAAACTGACATATTTAAAAAAGCGTTCGACTAATGTCATATCTATAAATTTTTATGTTGTTTTTATACTGTTGGTAAAGGTAAAAAAAGAGCTACAAATTACAAAGTAATCCGCAGTTCTTTTTCATTTTTTAGTCAACAGCCTGTTTCCCTTTCGTTTTTTAGCGGGCCATGCTAATAATATAGCCGTAACTATATTATTTTTGTATTAATCCGAAAAATATTATTTTAATATCCATTGAGTTTAAAATCCAACTATAGCAAAGCTTTAAAAAAAACTATTAGAAACATTTCATTTTAGACCCGGGTCTCAGTAGTATTTTGATATATATCAAAAGAGCGCTTAGATATATATCGAAGCATACGTTTGATATATATCTAAGCGGAAATAAAACTAATTAGATTTGTTAGTGTTTCGTTTCATTTTCTTTTTTCATCCTGTAGAAATCCTGTATGCCATTTAGTTGGCGGCGGGTAGAACGAGATGCCTCTTTAAAGAACTACTGACTGCTAAATATGCTTAAACAAAAAAAAAGAGCTACACTTATAAGAACTTTCTTTATCAATTAATGTTTTTAGTATAACAAAGATAAATAGTCATTTAATCGATTATCTTTGTATTGACAACTTTAATTTTTAAAAACAATGAAAATAGAAAAAATTGTAGCTAGAGAGATTCTCGATTCAAGAGGTAACCCAACTGTAGAAGTAGATGTATTATTAGAGTCTGGCATTGTAGGCAGAGCATCCGTTCCTTCGGGAGCATCAACTGGCGAGAATGAAGCAATAGAATTGCGTGATGGCGTAAAAGCCCGTTATGGAGGAAAAGGTGTACAAAAAGCTGTTGATAATGTAAATAAAATAATTGCTCCGAAGCTTATCGGAAGATCTGCACTAGACCAAAGAGGCGTTGACAAAACAATGCTTGAGCTGGACGGAACAAAAACGAAGTCGAAACTTGGAGCAAACGCCATTTTAGGTGTATCACTAGCTGTGGCTAAAGCCGGAGCTGCATACCTGGATTTACCATTATACCAATATATTGGTGGAGTAAATGCTTATGTATTGCCTGTTCCAATGATGAATATCATAAATGGAGGTTCTCATTCCGATGCTCCTATTGCTTTCCAGGAATTTATGATTCGTCCTATAGGTGCTCCTTCTTTTAAAGAAGCATTACGGATGGGTGCTGAAGTTTTTCATGCATTAAAGAAAGTTCTTAAAGATCGCGGACTAAGTACTGCCGTGGGCGACGAAGGTGGATTTGCCCCAAAACTGGAAGGTACGGAAGATGCCCTTAACTCTATTCTTGCTGCTATTAAAGCAGCCGGATACACACCTGGAAAAGATATCACTATTGGTCTGGACTGTGCAGCTTCGGAATTCTATCACAATGGAATCTATGACTACACCAAGTTTGAAGGACCAAATGGTAAAAAAAGAACTTCCGAGGAACAAGCATTATACCTGGAAGAATTAATCAAGGGATTCCCTATCGATTCAATTGAAGATGGAATGAATGAAAACGACTGGGAAGGATGGGAATTACTAACTGAAAAAATTGGAGATAAATGTCAACTGGTAGGCGACGATTTATTTGTGACAAATGTAGACTTTCTTTCTAAAGGCATTGAAAGAGGTTGTGCAAACTCCATTTTAATCAAGGTAAACCAAATTGGCACACTGACTGAAACGCTGAATGCAATTGAAATGGCCCACCGCCATGGATACACAACGGTAACCTCACACCGCTCAGGTGAAACGGAAGATGCTACAATAGCAGATATTGCCGTAGCCACGAATTCCGGACAAATAAAAACAGGTTCATTAAGCCGTTCTGATCGTATGGCTAAATATAATCAGCTGCTCCGTATAGAAGAAGAATTGGGAGATTTAGCTGTTTATGGGTATAAACGAGTGAAATGAAACTTCTAAGGGAAAACTAAAAAGAATTCCCCGAAACCAAAAACGCCTCAAAATCTTCTAAAAATTTTGAGGCGTTTATTTTTCAGTTTATTGGATTATGTTCTCTTTATTATTGGGCAAAGATTCAAGGAACTTTTCTTTCCACAATTTCAATAGGTTTAAATCAGGAATCTCAATTTCGGTTCTCCGAAGAATTACCAATCCTTCTTTTTCCAAATTATTCAGATGCTTGGAAACCGACAACCGGGTTTCACCAATTATTAAAGCAAAATCTTCCATTTTAATTTTTAATAGCTTCCTGCCAAAAGGTCTTTCACAACGAGCCAGCAAGAAATCAATCATTTTTGTTTCCAAACACAAATAATTACTTTGCCATAGTTTATCGTGAAGCTGTTGTGCACGATTAGAAAGAATATTCCGGAGGTTCAAGCGAAAAATGTCATATCTATCAAGCTCCGATAGTATAAATGACTTATCTATGGATATCAAATCAACATCTGTTTCCGCCGTATAAGTGGAAAAGTAATTAGTGCAAATTCCGAATAGAGAGAAAAGTTCAATAAGATCAGGAGCCTCTTCATGTTCCTTCAGAACGAACTTATTATCCATGTCAGTAGATTCCAGCATTAATTCGCCTTTTAATAAAAAAGTAAGATTATTACAGGGATCTCCACTCCTTAAAATCACGCTTCCAGCCTTATATTTTTGAAAGTGCAGCTTCACTTTACCAATGATCTTTGTGATTTCACCTTCACCTAATCCTTGAAAAAGAGGCATTTGCAGTAAAGTTTCATACATAGTTTCCATAACAACCTTTTTTGGTATTATAGTTAAAGTCAGCCTACTTTAAGTTCAATACAAATATATCGATTATATTTGATTATATTCATTTACACGTTCTGCTTTTTGTGTTTTTTATTGTTTCTTAAACATGCTTACTTTCTATAGCATGAATAGTTGTGTAATGCATAAATATTTAATATATTTGCACCAAAAAAAAGGAGGAATTATGTTAACGGCTTTTGATTTTCAGGATATGATTAGTGCATTTATTGTACTATTTGCAGTTATAGATATAATTGGTTCTATTCCAATTATCATAAATCTCAGACAAAAAGGACGCGATGTTAATTCAGTTAAAGCAACTTTATACTCAGCAACTTTATTGGTAGGCTTTTTCTATGCCGGCAATCTATTGTTGAGCCTCTTTCGTGTAGATATTGAATCATTTGCAGTAGCTGGTGCGCTCATCATATTTCTTATGGCACTTGAAATGATTCTTGATGTGGAAATATTTAAAAACACAGGTCCCATCAAGGAAGCCACACTTGTGCCTCTTGTTTTTCCATTAATAGCAGGAGCAGCGGCATTTACAACCTTACTATCTCTTCGTGCAGAATATGCCAGCATTAATATTATGATTGCATTGGCACTCAATATGGTTTGGGTATATATTGTTTTAAGACTGACTAATAAAATAGAACATTTACTAGGTAAGGGGGGAATTTATGTTATCCGTAAATTCTTTGGAATCATATTATTGGCTATCTCTGTAAAATTATTCACAGCAAATATCACTAGCTTAATAGCATTTCTTCAAAAAGGTATTGAATAAAAAGAGTGGCATTTTTTATAAAATTACACCATATAGGAAACGCTTTCGGAATAATAAACGAAAGCGTTTCTTCTTTTTATATGCTCACTCAAAACTATAAACCTTTCGGGCGAAAAGCAAAAATAAAGCAGCTTATCTATGCACACTTATTACAAGATTTACTATATTTGGGGACGAGAATTATTCTTCTTGTAAAAAAAACAAATATTAAACCTTTTAAAAGCCAATATAACTATGAGTTATCTGCGATTTGACAAAACTCTCATGATTAATCTTGAAGAATCTTTACCAAGAGAGATTCTTCGGACAAACAAATCGGGAGCTTATCATTGTACAACGATAGTAGATTGCAACACAAGGAAATATCATGGATTGTTAGTGATTCCCGTCCCTGAGCTGGACGACGAGAATCATGTTCTGCTCTCGTCTTTGGATGAAACGATTATTCAACACGGTGCAGAATTTAACCTTGGTTTACACAAATATCAAGGAGACAATTACTGTCCAAAAGGGCACAAATATATCCGTGAATTCGATTGTGAGAAAATCCCTATCACCACCTACCGCGTTGGCGGAGTTATACTTACCAAAGAAAAAATCTTTGTCCATTATGAAAACAGGATATTGATAAAATACACATTAGTAGATGCGCACTCAGCAACTACTCTTCGTCTACGTCCACTTCTCGCTTTCAGAAGTGTACGTCAATATACTCATGAAAACCAACAAGCCAATCGAGAATATCAGGAAGTGGAAAATGGGATAAAGACCTGCATGTATCCGGGATATCCCGAATTATTCATGCAGTTTAATAAAGAAAATGAATTCCATTTTGAGTCTTACTGGTATAAAGGCATAGAATACACCAAAGAGCAAGAACGAGGATATGATTTTAATGAAGACTTGTATATTCCGGGATATTTTGAGATAAACATACAAAAAGGTGAAAGCATTATTTTCTCGGCAGGTATATCTGAAGCTTCCACTTTCAATATGATTGAGACATTCAATGAAGAGGCCGCCGACCGAGTGCCTCGTGATAGTTTTTACAATTGTCTGAAAAATTCCGCTCACCAGTTTCACAACAAACAGGAAGACAAACATTATATCTTAGCTGGCTATCCATGGTTTAAGTGCAGAGCCAGAGATATGTTCATATCTCTGCCCGGACTTACACTTGCCGTTAATGAGATTTCTGAGTTTGAGTCCGTAATGGAAACTGCACAAGATGCCATACGAAACCACATCAATGACCGTCCGCTAAATTGTAAGATCTATGAAATTGAAGATCCGGATGTGTTACTTTGGGCAATATGGGCCTTGCAACAATACGCCAAAACAACTTCCCGTGAGCAATGCAAACAAAAATACGGTGAATTACTGAAAGAGATTATCGAGTTCATACGTAAAGGTAAGCATGAAAATCTATTCTTACATGATAATGGCTTATTATATACAAATGGTACAGATAAAGCCGTTACGTGGATGAATTCAACAGTAAACGGACGCCCTGTGACTCCACGAACCGGATATATTGTTGAAATCAATTCATTATGGTACAACGCCCTTCGCTATGTGGCCGACTTGCTTAGGGAAGGCGATAAAGCCGACTCATTCTTTGCAGACTCTCTTGATGAATTGGCTGCAACCACAGCCCAATCTTTTATTGAGATCTTCCGAAACGAGCATGGCTACCTGATGGATTATGTAAACGGACAGTCTATGGATTTTAGCGTACGCCCTAATATGATATTTACAGTTGCGTTTGATTACTCTCCACTTGACCGTGCACAAAAAAAGCAAATATTGGATGTTGTAACAAAAGAACTCCTCACTCCAAAAGGGCTTCGCACGCTAAGTCCTAAAAGCATCGGATATAATCCAAACTATGTAGGTCCGCAAATACAACGTGATTGCGCATACCATCAAGGAACAGCCTGGCCATGGTTAATGGGATTTTATATGGAGGCATATTTGCGAATCTATAAAATGAGCGGAGTTTCCTTTGTTGAGCGCCAGTTAATTGGTTTTGAAGAGGAAATGACTCAACATTGTATTGGTTCAATATCAGAACTATATGATGGAAATCCTCCTTTCAAGGGACGTGGAGCAGTATCATTTGCAATGAATGTAGCAGAAATTTTACGTATTCTGAAGCTACTTTCCAAGTATAATTTATAAGAGGAGGAAATAAGGATGAAAGTATTAATGTTTGGATGGGAATTCCCCCCTCATATATTAGGTGGTTTAGGAACAGCCAGCTACGGGCTGACAAAAGGCATGTCTACACAGGAAGATATGCAAATTACTTTTTGCATACCTAAACCCTGGGGAGATGAAGACCAGAGTTTTTTAAAAATCATAGGAATGAACAGCACTCCTATTGTATGGAAAGATGTAAACTGGGACTATGTCAATAGTTGCGTAGGCGGATATATGAACCCACAGGATTATTATGATTTACGTGACCATATTTATGCCGATTTTAACTACATGCACACTAATGATCTTGGTTGCGTTGAGTTTTCAGGCAAATATCCGGATAACTTGCAGGAAGAGATCAATAATTATTCTATTGTAGCCGGAGTTGTAGCACGCCAACAACAGTTCGATATTATTCACTCACATGATTGGCTAACCTACCCTGCAGGCATTCATGCCAAGCAAGTCTCAGGAAAACCTTTAGTTATCCATGTACATGCTACAGATTTTGACCGAAGCCGGGGTAATGTAAATCCCACAGTCTATTCCATTGAGAAAAACGGAATGGATCATGCCGATCATATTATGTGTGTAAGCGAGCTAACCCGTCAAACGGTTATTCATAAATATCATCAGGATCCAAGGAAAGTGTCTACCGTACACAATGCCGTATCTCCTTTATCTAAGGAAATTATGGATATTGAGCCAAAAAATGGTGCCAAAGAAAAGATTGTCACCTTTCTGGGAAGAATTACTATGCAAAAAGGACCTGAATACTTTGTAGAAGCAGCAGCAATGGTTCTTCACAAAACAAAAAACATTCGTTTTGTTATGGCCGGTAACGGAGATATGATGAACCAGATGATCCGGTTAGTAGCCGAACGGGGAATCGCAGACCGTTTTCATTTCCCCGGATTTATGAAAGGTAAACAGGTTTACGAAGTTCTCAAAGCAAGTGATGTTTACATCATGCCTTCCGTTTCGGAGCCTTTTGGTATCTCACCACTTGAAGCAATGCAGGTTAGTGTACCTACAATTATTTCCAAGCAATCCGGTTGTGCCGAGATTCTGAATAATTGCATCAAAACCGATTATTGGGATATACATGCTATGGCAGATGCTATTTATTCCATTTGCACTTATCCGGCTATGTACGAGCACTTAAAGATAGAAGGCAAAAAAGAAGTGGATGAAATAAAGTGGGAGAACGTAGGCTATAAAGTACGGTCTATTTACGATAGTGTTTTACAAAATTACAGATAATAAATAAAATTACAGATATGAAAACAATCTGCTTTTACTTTGAAATACACCAAATGTTTCATCTGAAGCGATATCGTTTCTTTGACATAGGATCCGATCACTATTATTATGACGATTATTCAAATGAAACAAAAATAAGTGACGTGGTTGAACGTTCTTATAAACCAGCTATCAGAACATTAATTGATATGGTCAGGAACTCCGACGGTGCATTTAAAGTTGCTCTGTCCTTGTCGGGGGTTGCTATGGAACAACTGGAAATGCATGCTCCTTGTGTTATTGACGACCTACACGAGTTAGCAGACACCGGATGTTGCGAATTTCTAGCTGAGACATATTCACACAGTCTGTCTTCATTAATAGATGAAAAACGTTTCCGCGGTGAAGTAAAACGTCAATGTGAAAAGACCAAACAGCTATTTGGCAAGTCACCAAAAGTTTTTCGCAATACAAATCTTATTTATTCTGATGAAATAGGTAGCATGGTCTACAACATGGGATTTAAAGGAATATTGACGGAAGGTGCCAAACATATATTGGGATGGAAAAGCCCGCACTACGTTTACCATTGTAATCAAGCCCCGGACTTAAAAATTTTATTAAGAGATTTCAAACTATCAGATGATATAAGCCTTCGTTTTTCTAATTCTAACTGGAACGAATTCCCTTTATTTGCTGATAAATATATAAGCTGGATTGATGCTATGCCGCAAGAAGAAGAAGTTATTAACATCTTCATGAATCTAAATGCATTGGGAATTGAGCAACCCCTCTCCTCTAATATTCTGGAATTTCTAAAGGCTATTCCAGCATGTGCAAAAGAAAAAGGAATTACATTCTCTACCCCAACAGAAGTTATTTCTAACTTAAAGTCAGTTTCTCCTATTGATGTACTATATCCAATTTCCTGGGCTGGCGAGGAAAGAGATGTTAGCACATGGTTAGGAAACGTCCTCCAACGAGAAGCCTTTAATAAGCTATACAGCGTTTCGGAACGGGTAAGACTTTGTCATGACAAAAAGATCAAGCAAGACTGGGATTATTTACAGACTAGCGACAATTTCCGGTTTATGTCAACCAAGCATTCAGGCATAAACATTGAGAGAGACATTTACGAATCACCGTATGATGCATTTACGAACTATATGAATATTTTAGGAGACTTCATTAATAGAGTAGATTCTCTTTATCCAGAAGATATTGATAGTGATGAACTCAATTCTCTGCTTACAACCATAAAGAATCAAGAAAAAGAGATTGATTCTTTACATAATAAATTAGATAAATTAGAAGTTAAAGCAAAAACCACAAAGACAACCCAAAATACTAAAACAAGAGAGACTAAAGCAAAAAAAACGTCCTCAGCTACAAAAGAATAAAGTAAGTAGCTATATAAAAATAAAAGCAGTTCAAATGAACTGCTTTTATTTTTATATGATATCATCTATCCATTACAGATAGAAAAAATTATATCGGAATTACTTCTTCAAACTACTATATATAACCTCCAGTTTCAATTTATTATTCTCTCCACCCTTCAATTTTACATATCCTGGTTTCAGATCATGACGAATAGAGATCAAATTGCTGTTAGAATCAAAAGCTACTGAAACCGGAACAAGCACCATATCTTCTGTAAAGTCCTTCGGAACAGTTCCGCTGGTCGCCTTCTTTTTCTCGGCAATACTAGTAGATATAAGACGAGTAATATTTGTAAAGGTGTACTGATTCGTGGTACTTGAATAAGCAGCCAGGAATGAAGTAATATTATTCGTAAGTAAATTATCTTCAAAGAACGTATTCAGATCTTTAGCTCTCAGCATCAACAAATAACTTGGAGCAGACATACCAAACTTACTTTCTTCAGTTTTATTATAAGCATTAAAAGATAATTTCACAGAGTTCAATGTATCATTTGCTAACTTATTTGCTATTTCACCGATAGGCAATTTAACCTTGGTAAATAATCCAGCCGGAGACTTTATTAATGTATAATCACTTATCTTAGCCAAATCTTCGAGCGTTTTGTCATTTTTGAAACGATTTGCCTGAATTACCTCTTTTGTAGATCCAAATGTAGCTGTAGTAGTATAAGTTGAATCAATCGTTGTATATCCTGCTTGCTTTCTCTTAATAGGGAAATGGCCTAAAGAATCTGTAGCGTATACCTTAAATGAAATATTCAGATGTACCTGATCAACATAAAGAACAGTACCATCTCCATTATCACATTTCACATAAATACCTTTGAAAGCCTTGGCAAATTCATCTTTAAAGTTTTTACCCTGAGCTTTTGAAGTCTGGAATAATTTTATAAATCCATTCGCTTTAGCCAAAGGAAAGTTCACGCCTACTGAAGGATAGAAAGTAGACCCCTTTCTAGTAGCCTCACTTATGGATAAATCAACCGCAGAATAAGCTTTTTTAGCAATTAACCCGTTTGTACTATCATAATACTGGGCTGGATCAATATTAGTATAATAGTTATTCTGATTTTGTTTCACCAATTCTTTATTCAGTTCATAGACACTTAATCGACAAACATTTAAAGAATCGCCAAAGTAGCTAGTATAATATAAATTTATACTGGCAGCAGTAGCTTCGTATTCTTTCTGATCTGCTTTTGGATCTACAGGCACCATTCTTTCCAATGGAAATTCGAACTTATCCGTACAAGTTAACTGCGTGAGGAAATCAGCATCAAAGCTTCCAAATTCAGGATCGGTATACTTTCCTAAATAACCCATGCTTGTTTTAGCGAAAACAGGTCCGGCAAGCATAGTTTCCGTACTTACGTCGAAAGTATGTGCGCCTAAAGCTATCTTATCACTGTCTGGCATCATGTCTAATCCCAAAGTGCCGGTGGTATCATCACAGGAAAAAAGAACAAAGGCAAGTAAGGATGCCCATAAATACTTTACTTTCATAACTATTATCGGTTAGTTTCTACTTTTCAGCTTCCCAGACTTTATCATAAAAATCATTGAAAGCATCGATATAATTGTCTGGCGATTGAAAATCAAGAACAGGAATATTCTTTCCCCGGGCATAATTCATAACCTCTTCATTCACTTTTTCACTGTTTTGAATAACTCCATCAGAATAATCAATGGCCAGTTTCATAAGTGCCGTATAATCTACTTCACCCTGAATAGAAGTCAGGTCTTCACCAGTTATATCCTTCAGCATCAGTTTAGAAATAAAGTCTTGCGGAAATTTATTCTTAAAATCATTTTCATATACAGAAAACACAATCTTAACATCACGAAATGACGGTTCATCTTTATACACCTTCTTGATATACAATGGCGCCAAAGCAGACATCCATCCGTGACAATGAATAATATCGGGACACCAACGGAGTTTCTTTACAGTTTCAATTACTCCCCGAGCATAAAAGATAGCTCTGCTATCATTATCTTCGTATTCCTGCCCATTTTCATCTACTTCTTGAAGCTTGTGCTGAAAATACTCATCATTATCTATAAAGTATACCTGCATTCTAGCAGACTGGATAGAGGCCACTTTAATAATTAATGGATGATCTGTATCATCAATAATCAGGTTCATACCCGAAAGGCGAATCACTTCATGCAGTTGATTTCTGCGTTCATTGATATTTCCCCACTTCGGCATAAATGTTCGTATCTCTCTCCCCTTTTCCTGAATAGCCTGTGGAAGATATCTTCCTGCATTCGCCATTTCAGATTCTGGCAAGTAAGGAGTAATTTCTTGTGTAATAAATAAAACCTTGTTAGCCTTCATTATAATAAAATCTTTCTCGTAATCATTTTGCAAAGATATAAAAAAAAAAGCGCATTTATGCAAGTTTTGTCATCCAATAATATCTTATCAATTGTTAAGTGCCTGTTATTCAGCAAACAAATATACAACACACACTATCTAACAAAGACATCATGTTAGATAAATTTCAAATATTCCTTCGTTATGTGATAAATAATAGCTTATTTTGCAGCGTTTTTCTAGAACAAAAGATTAAACAATCAAAATTAAGATGAAAATTGTACACACTATCAAGGAGTTGCAGGCAGAACTTACAATGCTGAAAACTCAGGGTAAAATGGTTGGGTTAGTTCCCACAATGGGCGCTTTGCATGCTGGTCATGCATCTTTAGTAAAACGCAGCGTAAAAGAAAATGATGTAACCGTAGTGAGTGTATTCGTTAACCCCACTCAGTTTAATGATAAGAATGATTTATTAAAATATCCACGCACAATGGATGCCGATTGCAAACTATTGGAAGCCAATGGCTGCTCCTTTGTATTTGCTCCATCAGTCGAAGAAATGTATCCGGAGCCGGATACACGACAATTTAATTTTGCTCCACTAGACACGGTTATGGAAGGGGCCTTTCGTCCGGGTCACTTTAACGGAGTGGCTCAAATTGTCAGCAAGCTGTTTGATGCAGTAAAACCTCATAGAGCTTATTTCGGCGAGAAAGATTTTCAGCAGCTGGCTATTATCCGTGAAATGACTAAGCAACTACACTATGACCTTGAAATTGTAGGTTGCCCCATTATACGTGAAGAAGACGGACTGGCACTTAGCAGTAGAAACGCGCGATTGTCTGCAGAAGAACGTGAAATTGCATTAAAAATATCTCAAACATTATTTAAAAGTCGTACCTTTGCAGCAGATCACTCAGTGAGTGAAACGATTCGCTTTGTAGAAGAATCAATTGCTACTGAGAGAGGGCTACGCCTGGAGTATTTTAAGATTGTAGATGGTAACACCTTACAAGATTTCGAAAACTGGGCGGATACAAATTATGCAGTGGGCTGCATCACAGTGTTCTGTGGAGAAGTCCGACTGATTGATAACATAAAATATAAAGATATTTAATTAAAAAACAAACCTTATGATGATTGAAGTAATGAAGTCAAAGCTACACTGTGTACGTGTAACAGAGGCTGATTTAAATTACATGGGTAGTATTACGATTGACGAGGATTTGATGGATGCCGCCAACCTTATCGCCAATGAGAAAGTACATATCGTGGATAATAATAACGGTGAACGTTTTTCAACCTATATTATTAAAGGTGAACGCGGATCGGGCAAAATTTGTTTGAATGGCGCAGCAGCCAGAAAGGTACATGTAGGAGACATCGTTATCATTATGTCGTATGCAACAATGGATTTTGAAGAAGCTAAAGGTTTTAAACCAATAGTTGTATTCCCTGATTCCACGACGAACAAATTAATTGAATAAATCGTTTCTGATTTATATAGCTAAAATAAAAGCCTGCTACAGAAAGTATTCATGTAGCAGGCTTTTTTATGTCAAATCTCAAAGATGAGCGTTCTATTGCAAACAGATATGTTCTATCAATATTTTTGTTCCAATAAAAATCAAAATAAGTCCGCCCCACAGCTCCACTCTCATATTGTGTCTGCATCCAAAGAATATCCCAAACAGCAAACCGGAAACAGATATTATAAATGAGACCAATCCGATAATCAAAATAGGCGAGAAAATCCCCTCTACCGTTCTTATACCCATAAAAGCATATGAAATTCCTACAGCCAACGCATCCAGACTGGTAGCTATAGCCAATGTAAAAATCACCTTCAGACTAGCCGGATTAAAGTCCTTCCTGCACTCATCATCTTTAAAAGATTCCCAAATCATTCTTCCTCCAAGAAAAGAAAGGATAAGAAAAACTATCCAATGATCTACATTCTCAATTAAATGGCTAAATCTACTTGCGCCAAGCCATCCTAGGAAAGGCATCAAAGCCTGAAAAAAACCGAAGAAGAAAGCCATAGTCAGGATAGTTCTCCACTGTACTTTCTTTAATATAAT
Source organism: Bacteroidaceae bacterium (assembly GCA_963667395.2). Classification (GTDB taxonomy): domain Bacteria; phylum Bacteroidota; class Bacteroidia; order Bacteroidales; family Bacteroidaceae; genus Bacteroides. Next base: position 58,268 of record CAXXJL010000001.1, on the reverse strand, counting down.
ACCGCTTGCTATTGATACCGCCAGACAGTCCATTGCCAAACCGATAGCAATAAGCCAGTTTTCTAAATTTGTCATTATTTAAAAGGTAACTTATAAATCAAGGAATAAGTAACTCCAAAGTTTGTTGATTTATTCTCTCCAAAGCCAGGAATATACCAGGGAGTTGAGTGAATATTCTCTTTTACGCTCAATCGCACCTTGTATCTCATAGACCATCCCATCAGAAAATTCTTATAAACTTGAGCTCTTATGCCAAACACTAATTCCATCCAATGAGCATTTGTCTTCTCGCCCATATATTCAAACGGCACCTCCCCGGAGTAAATATCATCTTTTATTGCAGCCCCTTTTACATCATAGCTTAATGTACTAAAACCATAGCGTGCTCCCAGATACAGATGACTCATATTCTTTTTCTTAAACATCATATTATAGTTCATCCCTACCCTGAAATAAGGAGCAGAAGACTTATAGGAAATACCATTCTCTTCATCATCAGTTTTCCCATATCCAAGTTCCAATACCGGGAAAAAGCGATTTTTCAGATTGACATCCACACTCACTTCCGAGCTCTGGAATTTACTACCCAAGACACTACTTCCCACTCCATAAAGATCAACCCCTACAAAGGTTCCATTATATAAAGGAAAAACTTCTTCAGGCAATTTAATCTCTTTTTTCTGCCCTTGAGCAAGAACCGGGAGAGACATCACCAACAAAGCAGCTATATTAATAAAAAACGCGAATATTCTCTTTTTCATTGGTATCAACTCCAGAATTAATTATTGCAACAGAATCTATAGCATTTTTTGTGTGCTTTATACTCTCTATTTTATAATACATTACCACTCCGCAATTCATCGAAAGAAAATGTTCTATATTTGTATGAGTAACCCAAATAGTATCACACAGAGTCTTTGAATATTTAAAAACAAAAACTGTTTCTGAATTCACATAACTCAATGGAAGAGTAGCATAAGTGGCTTTGACCTGCTTATTTAATATAACAGAATCTCCTACAACAGTATTGAGGGCTACAACCGTCAGTGTGTCCGGTTTTTTTGCATTCAGTGTACTATCACCAAAATTGAAACGCAGAGAGGGACGTCCCGTCAGAGAGCAGTCCGTAGTCTCCCCACAAGCTGTCAATATCAGCCCGATAGCACTACAAATAAAGACCCCCAGGAACAAGAATTTCAATAGATGTTTCATGTTTATAACCGAACTGTTTTACAATTCTTTTTCTACTTTATAATTATTACGTTCGGGAGCATTACGTGTAACTAGTTCACCTACAAATCCAGCCAGGAATAACTGAGTTCCAATCATCATGGAAGTCAGCGCCAGATAGAAATAAGGAGAATCCGTTACCAATCTATACTCACCTCCCGTATACATGGAATAAAGCTTAGACGCACCCACTATTATAACTGATATAAAACCAACAAGGAACATTAATGATCCCAGCAGTCCAAAAATATGCATCGGTTTTTTACCAAACCTAGAAAGGAACCACAATGAAAGTAAATCAAGATAACCATTCACAAATCTACTCATTCCGAATTTTGTGGTACCATATTTACGAGACTGATGCTGTACAGGCTTCTCTCCTATCTTAGTAAATCCGGCACTTTTCGCCAGGTAAGGAATGTAACGATGCATTTCTCCATACACTTCTATGTTTTTCACAACCTCATGCTTATAAGCTTTCAGTCCACAATTAAAGTCGTGCAGGTTCTTTATACCCGAAACAGAACGAGCTGTAGCATTAAATAATTTAGTAGGCAAAGTTTTCGAAAGTGGATCATATCTTTTTTCTTTCCAGCCAGACACCAAATCATAACCATCTTCTGTTATCATTTTGTAAAGTTCCGGAATTTCATCAGGGCTATCTTGTAAATCAGCATCCATTGTAATCACCACATTTCCTTCTGCCCGTTTAAAACCGCAGAATAGCGCAGGAGACTTACCATAATTACGGCGAAACTTAATACCTTTTACTGTATCCGATTTAGCTTTTAGTTCTTCAATCACCTTCCATGAACGATCAGTACTGCCATCGTTTACAAAGATTACCTCGTAAGAAAAACCATTTTCAGTCATCACCCTATCAATCCAGGCATAAAGTTCCGGAAGCGATTCTTCTTCGTTAAACAAAGGAACTATTACAGATATATCCATATTTCTTATTCTTTATTATCTTCTTCTTGATTATTTTCTTCTTTAGTATTCTCTATTGGAACAAACACTTTCTTTTTCACAAAAAGCGCAATGGGCAGAGCAAGTAAAGCTCCGTATATTACGTTTTGTGAAAGCAACTGCATAGTCATCTCTATAGGACGAAGAGCACCAAGCATTTTTACAGTTTCTTCAAATTGTTTTAGCGAACTGCCCAAGCCGGCTATCGGAGTCTTTCCTGCTTCCTGAAGCATTCCAAGATAAGTATTCGCAATAAAACCATTATCTATAAACCCCAAATAAATATAATGTCCTACTGCTGTAAGCAATGCGGCAAACATATACATAAAAGTAACAAATACCCAGGCATGACCAAAGCTAATTCCTCCGCCACAAATCCTGTCCCTGTAAATTCGAACAAAATAGTATCCCACGAAAGGAACCATCATAGTCAATAAAAGAAACAAGAATTCCAAAAAAGGTATAGCGAGCCCAAGCGGAAAGAAAACAAATTTTATAATCCAAAAAACTCCCATATAAGTACCATATTGCATGGCATATTTATTCATAAAGCTTCTGTTCTCCATTATCATCTTATTGTTTGAATACAAAAGTACTGTTTTTACCTCAAGAAGTAGTAATAAATGAACTGAAAATTATTAAAATGAGATAAAGATTATGGTTTCTCATGAAGAAAATAAAAAATAAATATTTTTTTTACGCTTTTAAATTATTGAAAAGGAGCCGCTTAGTTCATTCACTAAAAAAAAGTTTCAGGAGAGTGTTGCAGGGTTAAATAAAATATCTACCTTTGTGCCCGGGTAAGTCCTATACGGCTAGCTCCCTTCAAATCCTCCAGGGCTTGATCGCAGCAAAGGTAGTTGGTTGTAGCGGCGCGATATAGTAAGCTTACCCACCCCGCCTCTTTAGCTCAGTTGGCCAGAGCACGTGATTTGTAATCTCGGGGTCGTTGGTTCGAATCCGACAAGAGGCTCAAAAGAAAAAGGCACTTCAATTATTGAGGTGCCTTTTTTGTGTTTTACATATTTTTATGTATGTTTGCATAGATAACGAAATTTATATTAGATGATTAAAACCCTATTCATAATTGGTTCCGGCAGTTTCATCGGTGGTGTATTACGCTACCTTGTTTCAAAATTTATGCAAAATAGCATTATATCCTCATTCCCCTTCGGAACATTTATTGTTAACATACTCGGTTGTTTCCTTATCGGTTTCTTTTACGGACTTTCAGAACGCGGAAACCTGATGAGCAACGAATGGAGAATGTTTCTCACCGTAGGTTTTTGTGGCGGATTTACAACATTCTCTACTTTTGCCAACGAAAATGTATCTCTACTAAGAGATGGCAACTTCTTTTATTTTGCACTTTATGCCGGTTTTAGTTTATTTCTGGGATTAACAGCAACTTATTTAGGTAATCTTATCACTAAAATATTTTGATTATGGAAATCAAAGGCGAAGCAAAGATATTGCGGATATTTACCAGCAATACAGACAAGTTTAAGCATTCTCTTCTTTATGAAACAATTGTTTTTGCAGCTAAACGATATGGACTTGCGGGAGCTACAGTTACAAAGGGAATAATGGGATTTGGCTCGGGCAGTGTTGTCCGTTCAGTTAAATTCTGGGAAATCACAGAAAAGTTACCAATTGTTGTGGAAATAATTGATGAGTCTGAGAAAATTGATGCTTTTATTGAAAAGATTCTCCCTTGGTTTGATTATCTACCTAGCGGTTGTCTTATCACCACAGAAAATGCAGCTATTATTTTAAACAAACAGGGCACAAAAAAGAAAAAAACAAGAATATAATAGCTAATACATTTAACCGAAACGAATATTCCTTAAAACATGTTATAGAACATGCGATTTTATTTGATTTGTTTGCAGATTAAATTTAAAGCTGTACATTTGCACTGTGTTTTTCATAGTATTAGATTTAAGGTTAACAAAGATTGGTTGTTGTGAAACAACCATTTTTTTTGCTCCTACCCCATCATGTGTAGATCTTTTATTTAGACTCTTTAAATCAGAGAGATTAATCGTATTATGAGCTAAGCGACAAACCATGTGCAACACTATTAAAAGCATCGCCAAACTGGATTTTACTACTGCTAAATAACTTATGAAAAATATTTCTGACTGGAATAGCATAACTAGTTCCCCCAGTTATAAATACGGTGTTAATGTCATCAGAAGTCATACCTATTTTATCCATCATTGACATAACACGTTGTTCAATCTCTGTTGTTTCTTTTTTGATAATAAGTTCAAAATCAGAAAGAGACAAAGCTTCTGTAATTTTCAAATCTTCTTTCTCAAACGAAATCAAGGAACAATCTACCTCAGACAGCTTAATCTTTGATTTCTCAACGCTTTTAAACAAAGAATAAATATAATTCTGATCAATTAAAACCCTCAGATTATCAATCAATGGATTATTGCCGGAGAACACATAATATCCATTTAATGACCGCCTCATCTTACTCTCTTTCAATAAAAAGGAACGTTCCCAATTTTTAAGCTCACGAAAAATAGAAATTGGAATTGGCAAATCTTTATTATAAGAACTATAAGTCACTCCTCTTCCTAAGTGAGGGGTAATTTTATCCCATAGAATTTCAAAATCCAGCATATCTCCACCAATATAAACGCCATCATAAGCAAGAATATCATCGTTGCGATCTTTTTTAAGTCGTTTTTCCGGCGAAAGTTTCATGATAGTAAAATCAGATGTTCCACCACCAAAATCGGCTACTAACACATTTTCTTCATTGTTTATGGTAGCCTCATAATGAAATGCAGCAGCTATTGGCTCTAATTGAAGAGAAACTTGACTAAAGCCTGAATCGCGTGCTGCTTTTATCAGTCTTTTTACAGCCAACTGCTCCCTCTTGGTGTCTTCTGAGAAAATGGCAGGCCGTCCCAGGATAACACTTTCAATTTTTATTCCTAAAAAAGATTCAGCCTTTTCTTTGAGGTGTTGAATGATAAACATGCATAACTGCTCAGGCGTTACCTGCTTTCCACAAATCCATGTATGAGTAAAACGTTCCTGACTTAAAAGTGTTTTAACAGATTTCAAAAGACGCCCTCTCATCTCATCCTCTACATATTTATCCTGTGCATCTTTACCCACATAATAAATGAAATCATTCGTTTGCGGGAAATACAATATTGATTTATCACTATACGTATATATCTCTTTCCCGGTTTTTTTATCAGTTATTGTTATTACAGAATTAGAAGTTCCAAAATCCAAGCCGCAAGTTATATCATTCAAGTTCATCCGATACAAAATTTATTATAAGGCATATACCATTGCCAAAAATGGGGGTGCAAAAGTAGATATTATAATTTGCATTAGCAAGAAAGCCCCTGCCTTTATATTTATGTACCTAAACTGCGTCAGAATGAAGGTTCCGTAACTGTTTAAACAACAAAGGAGTTGCCAGACTTTACTGACAACTCCTTTGTTATTACAATTTCCTTATAAACGATTCTGTCTCTTCTATTTGAATTACTTCTTATTTGAAGATTCCGGTGCTTTATCAATAAGTTCCATAAACTGATCAAGCTTAGGAGTTATGATAATCTGTGTTCTGCGGTTGCGCTGTTTTCCTATAGCAGAAGCATTGTCTGCAATTGGATTGTATTCGCCACGGCCAGCAGCGGTAAGACGTCTTGGGTCAACACCGTAATTGTTTTGCAGCACCTGAACAACAGACGAAGCACGTAAAGCGCTCAAGTCCCAATTATTACGAATGTTCGCGCGAATAATAGGATCAGGATCAGTATTACCTTCAACAAGTACATCATAATCTTTATAATCCATTATGATTTTAGCAATCTTGCTTAATGTTTCTCCGGCTCTTTCATTCACCTCATAACTGCCCGATTTATAAAGCATATTATCAGCCAGCGAAATATAAACTACACCTTTCAATACCTGAATATCCACTTCTTTTAGTTCTTCGCGGCTCAATGAACGTGTGAGGTTATTACTCAACACCAGATTAAGTGAATCGGACTTAGTCTTGGTTTCAACAAGTTGTTTGATAAAACGGTTGGAAGCATTGATTTCGTCTACCAACTTAGAAATATTTAAATTTCCCTGAGAACTTTGCTGAAGACTTTTGTCGAGTGAGCCCTGCAAAGCGGCATAAGCCGAGCGCAGCTCTTCATTATTTTTCCTAGCTTCGGCCAAGCGATCTTCCAGACTTTTGCCATTAACACGACTTTCCACCAACTGAACCTGAGTATCCTGGAAAGATTTCTTTAAATCACTATTCTCGGTCTGTAGTTTATTGTAATCGGACTGCAAACCAACAAACTGCTTTTTGCTTACACAACCTGTAAACAATATACATACTGTCAGAAGTGACAACGATAAAGTAGAACGTTTCATAACTACTAATTTTAAATTTGTTTCAATTATATACCTAATTGCTATATGCTAATTTTAAGAAGTGCAAGGTACATAATTTCTACATCAAAGAAGAACTTATTATTAATAAGTAACAATCTATTAGATTATTTAAAATGTTAAATAGAGGCATTAAAGAAAAAGACGTTTTAAACTAATAGCCTGAAGTTCTTTAGTTAATGCTTTAAGACTAGTTTATTAGCAAACCACTTTAGTCTCTTAGCCACGTGCAAAACAAGAAATATAAAAAACACAATGGCTATTTTGTCATGTATTTCAAGAAATATCTTCCGTGCTATCGGGTCGTTGCCTGCTAAATCGATAAACCATGATAAACAACCAGTTAAAGCAACAATGAAAAATAGCACAGAGAGTGTAATTACTTGTTTGTTCTTTGCAGTAAGACTTTTTGCAACTACTGTTTTATACCATTTCCAATGCTGATTAATATGACACGCAACTAAAACAGACATCAAAATGATTGAAATTTTATGGATTGTTGTCCAGTCGGAATAACTGATGTTATAAACCATTTTATTAATGTCAATCACTCCATGGTGTCCAATGTGGTAGCTGAGCTGAATAAGGAAGCCTGAAAATGCCACTACGAATCCAATAAGAAGTAAACCGAGATTGATTATAAGACGAAAAGCGGATCTTCCCTTATGAGAATTGCCATTGTGTTCTGTAGCCTGGATTTTAGAGATTGCATTGTGCACGCATATTTTCATACACTTTAAGCAACCTGTACAATTGTTACTTCTAACAATGATGGCGTGCTTATGCCAAGGTAGATTTACCCGTCCCATTACATTATTATCGCATGCTTCCACACACTTCCAACAGGCCTCGCATTTTCCAGTATCAAGCTGAATATATTTGGTTGTAGCTCGCCCCCGATCATTGACTCTTGTTCTCATATTCTTTTTTCAACAAAAGTACACCAACCGAAATCCTCATAACGATAACAAAAGATAATAAATGAGGCCTATCTTCTATTTCTAATCCTACTCAAAGAGACAGGGGTTATTCCGAGATAAGAAGCAATATAATGCTGTGGAATTCGCTTGATCATATCCGGTTGATTTTTTATTAAATCCTCATAACGCTCTCTAGGAGTATCTCTTATTCTGGAAAGGAAAAGCTGTGCATAATTGCTGAATCGTTGGAAAATAAATTTCCGGAATTTATCTTTCAGTTCAGGATAAACTGACAAAAGCATCTCAAAGTCCTCTTTCTTAACTGAAAAAATAGTTGAGAGCTCAATACTTTCAATGGAAAACAAACTTGGAGTGCTGTTCATTACACTATCAATTGAAGCTACCGGCTGCCCTTCAAAAAAGAATTGAAAAGTAATATCTTTCCCGTCTTTATTAAACCACTCTCGCAAACAACCCTTTTTCACGAAATGGATATAACGGGCAATTTCGCCTTCATTTAATAAAATTGCTCTTGGTGCAATTTCCCTTTCAATGAAAATGTTTTCAAACTTGCCCTGGTTATCTTTATCTTCTTTTATCTTGTTGATTAATTCGTCAATCATACATGGGATTGTTTATTAGTAGAATTACTGTTCTTTGTTAATTACTGAAGATCTTTTCGTTACTATCCATGCCACGGATAATATCCATCTATTGTCTGAGAATACAACTTTTTCCAATATACCTTTACCCGGTTAATATCTTAATAATCGGTTGCCCTATATTAGGAACTTAAGTACTACGAGTCAATTCTATAAAATGTGGCTACCTATTCAAGCCTTAAACTAAATTAAACTAATAGCCTGAAGCTCTTTTGTTAATGCCTTAATACCATTTTGAATCTTTTCAAGCTGAGTTTTGCGAGGCTTATGCACTCCTGCCGCATAATGCCATAGCTGGCGTTCATTAATTCCGGTAATTCTGCTCAATGCAGCCTTCGTAAAGATATTGCTGTAATAATTAATAAATGTAGCAGCATCAATCTTAAACTTAAGCTCAAATTCCCCAACCAATAATTCTACAGGATTTGGATTATCCTCCAAATACAGTTCGATAGCTTCACTCATATTATCTTCAATCTCTCTCATATCATTACCGACAGTAATAATAGGAGCACCTTCGATATAAGCACTAAAATTTTTCCCTGCATGTTCTACAATCACTTCTACTGTTTTCATATTACCTCCTATATTTTAATAACAAGAGAGGAAGGGGGCTATTTAAGCCCCGCTTGCCTCAAAATGCTGTAATAAGTGCCTTTCTCAACGCCTTTGCTATTATGATTCGGTACAATAACCGTTTTGTCGCCTTTCTCAAACTTCATATGGCTACCTTTCTGGCTCTTTAGAACAAAACCGTTTTCTTGCAACATAGTTACAACGTCTTTAACAGTTTTGTAACTCATAATGTTATGGACTTAATTACAATGCAAATATAGTAATAATACGAATACTTCATGCTTTATTACTCACTATTTTACTATACTTTGGTTATTTATAACGATTTTGGAGTAGCCTAAGAATATTGCGATACAATTTTTACCGACCAACAAGATAAGTAACCAACTCTCCAGTAAGCATATTCGTATTGCTTCCGGTACAATAAATATCGCAACTTCCTTTTGCAAGAAGGCTTCTTAATGCATACTTAAAAAAGACTCCTGTCTTTATCTAAAAAGATCATGGTTTAAACTGCATCAGACTAATTGCCTGAAGCTTTGGACCATATTTGGATTCAAACTAATTTACTGCCCCCTATTATCAAAATATCTATTATATATTTTATCTAAACAGATATTCAATCTACTAAAAAAATCCCTTTTAATGATTCTATCTCAATTTTTGAATTAACTAATATTGATTTTATAAATGTACAACCGCCAAGATTGGTGTTACTTATGTCTGCCATATATAAATTTGTTTTATTACAAAAAAATCCACCGTTCTATAATACTTCATTTTATGATTTATATCAAATAGATGTATGTAAATATAGAAGTTCATTCTATACAGCTAATAATATAATCATTAAAAAAAGAAATTACAATATTAGACGCATATTTTCTAATAAAAAAAGTATTTTTTTATTAGAAAATATAATAAATGTAATTACAAACATATATATTTGCATCAAAGCAATATTCAAAATAAACATTGTAATACAAGCTTATATATACTTAAAGTCCAGAATTTATTTATAACAATAGAATACAAATATTTATATTTAGTATATAATCATATAATTATTATCACAATAATATAATTTTAAACATAAACATATGGGAATTACAAACATTACGCCTAGTATTAAATCACATTTTTTAAACTTATATAATTTAGCGCTATCAGATAATACTATTGATGCGTCAGAGCTTGAGCTTTTATATAAGATTGGACTTGAAAAAGGAATTGATAAAGAAGAAATAAACGAAATTGTATTATCTCCAGGAACTACAATTATTATCCCCAATAATATTGAAGAAAAAATAAGCAATTTATATGATTTAGCTCGGTTAGCATGGGCTGATGAAGAAATTAAAGTTGAAGAAATAGAGCTTATAAAAAAATTCTGTTCAAAATATGGTTTTTTAGATGAAAATGTATCTGATATTGCAAAATATCTATTAGAAAAAGCAAAAGAAAATACACCTCCAGAAGAAATCCTAATACAAATTAGAAAATTTATATAGCATTATGTTAAAGAACGGATTATTCACAATAAAACAAGAGCCCAGTATTTCTATTCCCAATAGTAACATTGCAGAGCCTATCAATACTTCACAGAAAAAAGAAGGAATGACTTATCAACAATGGGGATTTATTAGAGCAGGACTTTGTCAAGGTTCAGAAACAGGATTAGAGACATCTATTCATTCTGTTATTCAACAAAAAAAACTTGAAATGCAAGGACGTACTCAATTACAAGAAGAACATCGCACTAAAATTAAACAAGACATTACTCAAGTTGAGCAAGAAAACGAGAACAAGCAACTACAAAAGAAAAATAAAGAAGATTCATTACTATTTGAAGAAAAAAAAATAAAAGACTATCAAGAACAAATTAATGATTTAAAAAATCATCCAGAAAAAGTGACTCAAGATCCAGCTAGCAAAGCTAGTTTCATAATAGGGTTAACTATAATTACTTTTCTAACAATATATCTTTTTGTTTTTTATAGTTCTGCGTCATTCTCTGCTTTCTTTAAAGAATTTTCATTAAATGACATTGGTGTGACTAATTCAATATTTGATCCACAAGCAATAAAAACAGCTTGGGAAAGTGGTGTTACTGAATTAGTATTAATCTTGACTATTCCTTTTGTTTTTCTTGGATTAGGATATCTTATACACAAGTTTCAAGAGTCTGAGGGCTTTGCTAAATATATAAAGATTGGATTTCTTATAATAATAACATTTCTTTTTGATAGCATTTTAGCTTATGAAATAACAGAAAAAATTTACAATGCAAAAATATCAGATATAATAGATAGCAATCCACCTCCATACTCTATTTCAACTGCATTACAAAGTATTAATTTTTGGATGGTCATTTTTGCAGGCTTTGTCGTATACATTATTTGGGGATTTGTATTCAATTTTATAATGGAAGCTTACTCCAAATTAGATAAGGTAAAAGTTCAAATAGAGCAATGGTACGTAAAAATTAATAAAGCAAAAAATGAATGTAAAGAAATAAAAGAACAGGTACAACAATTAAATACTGAAATTAAAAATAACAATGCCATCATAGGCAAAAAAAGGATTGAACTTGATCAAGCCATCTTTTGCCCACAAGAAATAAAATTAGAAATCAATAATTTCTTCAATGGATGGATATCATACTTATCAGGAGCTAGCAAACCAAATGAACAAATTAAAGCTCAATTAATTGTAACAGAAATTTTAAATAAAATATAGAATATGAAAAAAAATATACCCCTAATATTACCATTATTTCTTTTAATAATGGGATGTTCTCAGAAAGATAAAAAACCGATCAATAAAATAGAAAAACAATTAAATATATCTATTCTCATTGATTTATCTGATAGGATTGATCCTAAAACAAGTCCATCTTCTCCGAGCCACTATGTAAGAGATATTTCTATTGTAAAAACAATAACTAAACTTTTCAAAGAAACAATAAAGGAGCAAGGTGCATATAAGGCTAAAGACAAATTCCAAATATTATTCTCACCAGAACCAGAAGATCCTAACATAAATACTTTAGCACAAAAGCTAAAAGTTAATTTATCAAAATTGGAAAACAAAGAAAAGAAGAAAATATACAATAATATAGACAATGATATAAACACAAACTTGTCACAAATATATGACACTAGTATTAAAGCTCAGAAATGGATTGGATCAGACATTTGGAGATTCTTTAAAAACGATATTAGTAATTATTGCATAGAAAAAGAACCTTATAGGAATATATTAGTAATTTTAACTGATGGCTATATTTATCATGAAGCGTCTAAAGATAAAGAAAAGAATAGATACTCTTATATTACGGCTGACTTATTTGAGAAATACAAACTAAGGAATAATCCAGAATGGAAAGAAAATATAAAGAGAAATGACTTTGGATTAATTACAAAAAGAAATGATTTGAAGAATTTGGAAGTTCTTATTCTTGAAATTACCCCATCTAAAGGTTATCAAAATGACGAAGATATTATAAAAGAAATACTAAGAAAATGGTTTCAAGAAATGGGCGTACAGAAATTAGGAATATATAATACAGCATTACCTGCTAATTCTGAAAAACTTATTTCTGATTTTTTTAAATAAACGAATTATTATAGCTAGTCGAGCTGTGTATTAATAGATAAAATCTTAATTTATTAATACATAGCTCATAATATTTATTTTCTATTTCAATTATTTTTTCTACAAATATAAGTATAAGACTTGATAATAGTAAACGCCCCCCGAGCGAAACAATCCCCACCCTCCAAAAATCTCCCGCCAGTAAATAAAAAAACATAACCGGACATTGTACAAAACAACCTTATATATTTTCAAAACATATAGTACAAATTCCGATAAATAAAGTTACCTTCGCGCCCTTTATTAATCAAAATAAATTTAATGCTACGAGAAAGAATTATAAAGATTCACGAAAAGGAATATCTGTCTGATGCTTTGAAGCGTGAAGGTTTTGCTGCCTTGCCTACTAACTGTGTAATTAATAAAATGCTTCCCGGACTGGGGGCTACTTACTGCGAACTTACTTCCCCGCGAAAGTCTATCATCATTGAACCTAATGTACCGGTTATTGTGGATAAAGCAAAGAAGCACAAGCATACGCTGGCTATCCACAAAGGGGTAATGGTGCAACATGTGGCCGACTTTCTGGAAAAGAACAGGGATCAGAATTATAAGATTCTTACTACTCCGGAAAGTTTCCAAAAGGTGAGGGAGGCTATGGACGATCAGCAGATAAATATGTACAGCGAGTGCTTTATGCTGTTCGATGAGTGCGAGAAGCTGGTGCAGGATGTTGATTACCGCGACACTATCCGCGAACCAATGAATGATTTTTTCCTTTTTGATTCGAAAGCAATGGTGTCGGCTACTCCTATTGTTGCCAATGATCCAAGGTTTATTGACGGCGGATTTCGTATGCTACGCATTGAGCCTACTTATTCGTATAAAAAGAAGATGCAGCTTATCACTACCAACAATATCTGTGAATCATTAGCCGATTTACTTGGCCGGCTGAAGCTCAGCAATAAATCTCGTGTCTGCATTTTCGTCAACTCTATTGATACCATCGATTCGCTTTTTATTGATATTCCCAGCATACAGGATTCTTACACTTTTTGCAGTGAGGACAGTACTTTTAAACTATGGAAGGCGGGAAAGAGAAAGAAATCCACTGTTATTGACGATCTGATGCCATTCAACTTCTTCACAAGTCGTTTTTTCTCGGCAGTAGATATCATGTCGGACGTAGCACCTCATGTGATCATTATCTCGGATATGTACGGAGCACCTCAATCGGCTGTAGACCCTAATACCGAAGCCATTCAGATCTGTGGGCGATTCAGAAAAGGTGTACGAAGTATTACTCACATCAGCAGCATTCGTCCCACCTTGGAATACAAGAAAGAGAAGGAGATTGACAGTTGGCTGGAAGGTGCCGAACGCATTTACAACGGTTGGAGAGATAGTTTGAAAAAGGCATCAAACGATGGCGAACGCACATTGCTAAGGGAGGCCATGCTCAACAACAGTTATCTTCCTTATCTTGACGAAAAGGGAAAGCCGGATCCGTTTCTGATTGCCAACTTGTATGAGGCGGAAAAGTTGAAGTCGCTCTACACCTACCCTTCCAATCTGTACGAAGCATACCGAAGCACCCGGTTCTTTGATGTGGAACATACCCAGGAACAGCATCTTTTCAGTGATGACGACCGACTGGCTCTGCACCGTCAGCGCACTCGCAAAGGACGTTTCACTCTACTATTAATGCGTTTTGAAGCTCTTGAAAAGCTGCGAATGAATCCATCTGAAAAGTCTCAGAAGAAATATCAGCACTTACTTTCACGTTTAATAACGGGAAAGGACGACCGCACTCTTTATGAATGTTATGAGAAAATGGGGAGCGGCTTTATCCGTGAGAAGCTAAACTTCAACCTCAAAGCCATGGAGCGTTCCATTGACAAGGTGAATGACAATGTAATCAAGAATTCGGGACCGATGAGAAAGGTCATTCACAGATTATTTGATGAAAGCACGTTGTATTCAAAAAATGAGATAAGTGCCATGCTTACACAAGTTTACACAAAGAAAGGTATATTTGTTAATAAATCTATATCGAGTACAGAAATTAAGCGTTGGTATGACGTAAAAACGGTGCGTGGACACGATTTTGACCAAATTAAACTACTGAAAAAGAAGCATTAAACACTTTTTAACTCAACTTCGTCTAAAAAACAAGCAAGATTCGAGGTTATTTTCCGTCTTACTATTTTACTTTTCATGATAAACATCTAATTATTAGGCGCGGGCAATTATATCACACCCCCTTAGAAAACAAAAAAATGGCATAGTTGCCCGCGCACTAAAATAGAACTCTACACTTTACCTTTGTTTTGTTCCCTTCTATCAATATACCACTTACCACATCCTGTATTCCGGATCCTCTATATAACGAGCAATTCCTGCCTCTAAATATAAAAGAAGCCGGATTTTTATTATCCGGCTTCCTTCATTTCAGTGTTATGATATCAAAATCAATCTTATTTTTTAATCATTTTTTGTGTATACTCACCTGTTTCAGTCTGTACTTTTACAAGATAAAAACCTTTTTGCAAACTACCTACATTTAACTCAGCTTGCATAGAAGAAGGCCTTTCCTGAATCATCAACTGCCCATTTGTGTTATAGACAGAAACTTGCACAATTTCTCCATCCTGTGATTCAATCATTAGCTTATCAATCATCGGATTAGGATATAAGCGAATGTCTTTCTTTTCCGTCACATCTTTTACTCCTGTTTTGACAACAATTAGTTTATATTGCTCAGGAGCCGAAGTGGTAAAGCTATTATCTGCTTTTGGCAAAGCCCATACACCTAATCTCTCAGAAGTGTTTGATATTACATAAACATTGCCACTACGGTCCATGGAAAGACCAGCAGTATTAGCACCCATTGCAGGAGTTATTGAATGAAGCTTAGTTAAAGCAGGAACTCCTGTTTCAGAGAATGATACTTCAAATATCTTAACTTCATTTTTACATCCCATAGCCAATTTCTTTCCATCGTAGCTAACGGCCATACCACCTGCTACAGAGTTCTCAATCAATAAAGGATTTTTTCCTGAGTTAAAATTCACCAAGCCATCATCTCCCACATGAATCAAAGAAGGAATTGTAGCGGCATCTTCAGCTCTATATTGAGAAATCCACCAACCTCCCCGTCCATCCGGAGCAATACAGGAATTCATATTTTGTTGTAAATTACCATTCAAAGCATCATCATACACCACCTTACTTGGAACTTGTTGCCAAGGAGTTTCCAATTTCCCGATGTTATATTGCAAGAGATTACCTACACTTGTAGCTGTAGCATCTACATAATCTTCATCAAATGTATAAAGCTTAGTTTCTTCTTTTGTACCAGTTACCCAGCAATGAGCAATTGAGCCGTGTACATTTGCACCATTTATTGATGAAAGTCCCGAAGCAGCCTTTGTTAGTCCAGAGAATACAGGAACAAATGAAGAAGAAGGATTTGCCGGATCCATTACCCATACACCAGGATGCGCATCACTCCAGTCATTAATAAACACTCTTCCATCTTCAGCTACCGATAAACGCATAGGACTACTTCCTCCAGCCCATGTTATTCCGCCGGCGTAGCTTGCAGCTCCCTGACTTGTAACATCTTCCAATGCTGCATTCAAAATATAAACACCATCCTTAGTAGTTCTGCCTGTAACTGCTCCAGGTGCTGTTTCAGTTGCATACACTCTTCCAAAGTACGGACTGTTAAAAGAATTATCCACAGCTACTCCTCTTGGAGAGAAAAATTGCATCTGCGGTTTTGCATCATCCGAAATCTTCACCGGACGATCTACAGGATCAGCCACAGCCTTTATACTCCATGAATAAGTACCTTCAGGCAAATCAGATTTAGCTATAGACAAAGATTGTACTCCTTTATTCATAGCTCCGCCACTAATTGTTTTTACAACACCTTCTGCATTTGAGATAATAGCTTCCACACCTGTTGCATTCTCATTCAAAGTAAACTTAAGAGAATATGTATTTTCATCAGAAGAAACGGAAAGTTCCGAAGCAAAAATATTAGCTCTGGCTCCCGATGCAATAGTAGTCATACGAACCATGCCCTGCTTTTCTGCTAAAACCATCATAGTAATATCATATCCCGTAGCATACCCGGCTGTTGCCATATATGTGGTTGGAGTACTACCCAAACCATTCCCCGGCAAGAAATCAGAAACCTTCACGGCATTATTTATGCCCTCTGTTACATCAAACAGGACACAACCAACTGCTGTTGAGTCTGATTTACAATTTGGAGAAATCATGTATACATGTCCTGCACTTCTGAAGAATGAATTTCCGGAAGCCAACGTTTCCAACTGATAACCCGATTTTTCAGCAAAAGCACCTTTATTAACCATTGTTGAACGATCAGCAAGATTCCAATCAAATTTATATTCGGTAGGCTGCATCTTTTCGCCATCAACTAAAAGACAGTCTCCTCCTGAAGGAGAAATGGTAAACTTAATATTCTGCCCCCACAAAGACTCCTTGTAATTAGTAGCGTCCATCATATACTTATAGCCCAGGGTAATTCCCTTTTCATATAGGAAACCGGCTATACGAATAGTTTTAGTGCTGCCTGTTGTTACTGAAGGGGTATAAATGGAACATTTGTTGGCCGGACCGCTTACTGCAAAAGTTTCTCCTACAATACCTGTACTCCAGCTACATTGACTCTGTGTCTGAAATAATAAAGATGGAGCAACAGTATCATTATCCCATACATACACTTTAAAATATCTGCTTTTATTTTCAGGAAGAGATATTGAATCCTTATTACAAGCCAATAACTTACCATCAGCTGAAAAATTAATGTCACTCAATTTCAGAGTACCACCGGCTACTCCATCCATTTTCATTTCACTGACTATCTGAGCCGTATTTGCATCTACCACTAATATTTTAGGATCTTTTGTCAGCACATACAACTTATTATTCTTATGAAGAACCTTTCTAATATTACCGGCATTCTGCCATTCTGCATGAACAGGTTCTTCCACTTTAAAATCATAGTGATTCATAGGTACCATACCTGCTTCCTGAGTCGGAGCTGGATAATCATGGTAAATAATTTCTTCTACAGGAAGAGTTGGGTTTACCAACCACATTTTAGCATAAGTAGTTGTAGCAGAAGTAACCGTTACCGTTGTATCTTTTGCCTCATGATTTACAGCCTCAAAGCGCATTTTATAAGTTCCTGGCTGCAAATCATGGAAAGCAAATACACCATTATAAAGTGTGTCCACTTTATAAGAATTAATAGAATCGCCAGCCGCATTCATCAGTTTAATTTTTGCTCCATTCAATGGCAACCACTGATCATCCGTGCGTACTTTATATATATAATTAGAATTGGTGATTTTCTCATTCAAACCTTTAACAAAACCAGCTATCACACCAGTTGATGGCAAATCAACCTGAAAATAATCGCAGAAATAACGATAGAAATTCTCAGCTTCAAGCTTTCTGTAGTCATTATTAAGTAACCTGTGTGCCTCAGGTTTATAATCATGAAATGAACCTTCAGATAAAAATCCGGGAACAATAAGCGGACGTAAAACTCCTAGTCCCGAGGTGTTTCCATAGAAAGAAAAATCACCTCTAATATTTGAAGAAGTAGTATAAGCCGTCCATATCGTTAACTGGCTTGATATTAATCTGGGCCATGCAGCCTGAGCCATTGGCATACTTGCCGCTACAGTAGGTTCACTATCAGTTCCATGAAACAATAAAAGCGGGTAATTAGTGCCAGTGTTTGATCCTATTGCGTTACTGTGAATAGACAAAAATGCATCTACATTATTTGCATTAGCTTCTTCAGCTATTTCAGTAAGAGAGCGATCATCTTCGTCTCTGTTAAGAGTTCTCGACATAAACACTGTAGCTCCTTTGGCCTCAAGTTTATCTCTTAACGCTAGACCTTTCCGTAAATTACTGTATGATTCCCAAAATCCCAATGTATCATTCAGCGCATAAGGGATAGTCACCACATTACGGTCATTAGCCCCATCATATCCACCATGACCAGGATTCACATATATTTTTATTCCTTGAAAATCTTTCGCTTGTAGAGAGAAAGAGATTAAAGCTATTAATAAAAAGACTATTCTATTTTTCATTATCATTCCTCCTCTTTATTTAATAAGTAAATCAATAATGAATAATTCTCCGTTCTCTGTATTGCAGACAATACGTTTTCCATCAGCCGAAGCAGCAGGATACATTGCCATTTTACCTTCTGGAGTCTCAATAGTCTGACGTATTTTCCCATCAGCAGTAACAGCTACCAAAACAGACGAAAGTAATTTTTCACCATCATCTTTATCATCCATACCTACAATCCATTGATTATCTAACCACACTGGTGAGCTAAGCTTACCCAAAGAAACAACATTATTACCTTCAATATCACATACAAATGTACCTTTTGAGGCTACAGTATATACTATATTCTTCTGATCCGGAGATATTGACGGCCAAATATAACTTGCATTTTCACCGTTTGGAGTCAAAACAGTTCTATTACCATTCACATACAGTACCATTTTTCTGTTTTCCACGCAAATAACCGTTACTGTTTGTTTGGTATTCTTAATAGCCTTAGATCTTACCATTTTTTTTCCTTTAACATAAACAGGAATATTACCTTGTAGTTTGGCGGTTAAAGGATCACGTGTAGGAGCTGCAACTTCATATGCAGCATCTGTCATTTTAGAATATGACACTAAAGAAGAATATCGCCGATTATTTCTAAACTCACTTTTCTTATACAAGATTGTACTCCCATCTTCACTAATCTGAGTTCCATATCCTACACCAGGATCCTCTGTGATTGTTTTTAATTTATCATCAGCAAAGAAATACATTCTCAATCCTGAATAATCAGCTTTCGAGACCAATAAATAATCGCCTTTAGGACTAAACTTAGCGTGGTAAAAGCCACTTTGAGCAGTGTCTTTCATAATCTTTACAGATTTAACTTCTAACTGTTGGGCAAAAGTCATCTGTCCAGCCAGCAGCATCAACAAAAGAATTTTTTTCATAATGTTTATATCAATTAAGGATTTACAAAGACAAACATACGAATAAGTTGTTTAATATCAAACACATAAATTCACTTATTTTTTTACTCATTATCATAATTTTAAGATATAAATACTAAAACCTAGTAAATATGGGATATGTATGAAGTGTTCACTTATTTTTTTAATAATTATTCTATTCAATAATAATGCTTATTATAAATGAAAAGAAACAAACTAAAGGGTATAAAATGCCAAAGTTATAACCAGTTCATCTTATTTATAATATTTATTTAATTATTTTCCATTGGAAATTTGTTTTATAAGAAAAGATATATATCTTTGCATCGTTATTCAATAGGAATATATTTCCATTGGAATATTTGAAAATAGAAAGAAATTAAAAACAAGCCCAATGATAAAAATGAAAATCAAAAAAAACTGGCTTACATTGCTGGGAGCAGCAATAGGAGCGCTGGGAGGCTACTTGTATTGGTTATATATAGGATGCGAAAGCGGTAGTTGCCCTATTACATCCTCACCGTTAATTAGTTCATTGTGGGGAGCAGTTATGGGAGGGTTACTATTTAGTATATTTAAAATGGAGAAAAAAAGCGATGAATAATATATTTAAAGACTGGAACATAGCTCGTGTCATACGATTACTTGCAGGTGTAGGACTTAGCATTTATGCCTTCACATCAAAAGAATATTCATTCTTGTTTTTAGCAGGATTCTTTTTATTGCAAGCCGTACTTAATATGTCGTGTTGCGGAGCAGGTGGCTGTTCTTCTTCAAATGAAAACGAGCAAAAACAAGTATATAAAGGAGAGATCAAACAGTATAAACCAAACAAAGAATGAAAAAGATCTTATTAATGTTACTGATTGCAGGGAGTATATTTACCTCGTGCAACGGACAAGAAACAAAAAAACAAAGTAATAACGAATCAAAAATTAAAAATAAGATGACAACAATCCATTTAACAAAAGAAGAATTTTTAAAGAAAGTAGCCAATTACGAAGCTAATCCAACCGAGTGGAAATATTTAGGTGACAAACCAGCCATTATTGATTTTTATGCTTCATGGTGCGGACCATGCAAAACAATCGCTCCTATTCTGGAAGAGCTGGCAGCCGAATACGGTGATCATATCTACATCTATAAGATAGATACAGAAGAAGAACAAGAGTTGGCTGCTGCATTTGGTATTCGTAGCATCCCATCCTTACTTTTTGTGCCAATGGAAGGTAAGCCACAAATGGCTCAGGGAGCAATGCCCAAAGCTTCATTTAAGGAAGCAATAGATAGTGTTTTACTTAAAAAGTAAATAGAAATGGCACTTACAATTGATAAAAATCGTTGTCCACAGAATCACCGTTGCCCGCTTTTGAGAGTTTGTCCCGTTGGGGCTATCGCCCAAGAAGGGCATGGACTTCCGGCAATTAATGAAGATAAGTGCATAGAATGCGGCAAGTGTACCCAATATTGTGGAATGAAGGCTGTATATAAAAAAGAGTAAAAACGCATCATTGGGTTGGTTGTCTTTTAAAATATAAAGGAATACTTAAAAAGCAGAAGGAGTTGGGTCTTATTATCTAACTTCTTCTGCTTTATTTTTTATGCACCTTAAAACTTTTGTTTTTGAATCATATAGATATTCTTCCTCAAAAAAACTACTTTTTATAAATAAATATATAGTTAACAGGAATAACCTTTAACATTAAAAACTATCTTTGTCATATCAAGAATAGATCCAACTAAGAAATTAGATATCATTCCTGAACTAATTAATACCAAATCTATTATCTAAATAAAATTCATTCATTAAAATGAAAAAAAAGATAAACACCCTGATTGCTGCAATACTTTTGCTGCTAACCATTTTTTTCCTATATATTGGATTTATAAAGTCAAAAGACAAAAAACAGGATTCAAAGGAGAAAGTACAAAAAAAGGTGGACGCATTTGTGGTAAAACCGTCCTTACTTATCTCTGAAATTACAGTCACAGGCTCATTACTTGCCTATGATGAGGTGGAATTAAAGAATGAGGTGGCCGGACGGGTGGTGCTAATTAATCTACCGGAAGGCAAATTCGTAAAAAAAGGAACCTTACTGGTGAAACTCTACGATGATGATTTGCAGGCAACGATGAAAAAGTTGCAATCACAGCTTGCTATCCAGGAACAGATTTATAAAAGACAAACCGAGCTGATAAAAGTGAGTGGTATCAGCCAGAATGATTACGAACAAACACTTTTACAAGTAAATAATATAAAAGCGGATATTGCAGAAGAAAAAGCATTGCTACGCAAAATGGAAGTGCGGGCTCCTTTTGATGGAATCATCGGTTTAAGGAACATTAGTATAGGTGCCGTCATAAATACTTCTACGTTATTAGCTACCATTAGGACAAGTAACAAATTAAAGCTCGATTTTTTTGTGCCTGAGAAATACGGTGCGGAAATCAGCGCCGGAATGAAAGTGAAATTTACAATGTACAACGAAGGCAAACTATATGATGCAACAGTAATAGCCACCGAACGAGGAATAGACAATACAACCCGTAATCTGAAAGTGAGAGCCTTGATTAACGCATCTTCCAAAGAACTGATTCCGGGAGCTTTTGCCAACGTGCAATTAAAGCTGGGCAATAATCCAAATGCCCTGATGATCCCTACACAAGCAGTTATTCCACAAGAAGGAGACAAAAGTGTGATTCTTGCCCGAAAAGGAAAAGCGCATTTTGTAACAATAAAAACCGGTATCCGTAAAGCTTCTAAAGTAGAAGTGACCGAAGGGCTTGAACCTGGTGATACAGTGATCACCTCGGGCATACTCTTCCTGAAAGAAAAATCAAAATTGTCATACTCCACCATAACCCAATAATCATGCTTATTTCTGATATTGCCTTAAAGAGGCCCGTTGGTTCCATTGTGCTAAGCCTGATTATCATGCTTATGGGTGTGGTTGGTTTTTCCTTCCTTGGAGTAAGGCTTTACCCGTCCATTGACCCTCCTGTAATTACCGTTCAAACATCTTATGTTGGCGCTAATTCAGAAATCATTGAATCACAGATAACGGAACCTTTAGAGAAATCAATTAATGGCATTGAAGGAGTAAAATCCATCTCTTCCCAATCATCTGTAGGATCAAGTAATATAACGGTGGAATTCAATCTGGGAGCTGACCTGGAAAAAGCAGCAAACGATGTACGCGACAAAGTTTCACAGGCAAGCCGGAGATTACCTCAGGATATTGATTCACAGCCAACTGTAACTAAAGCGGATGCTAATGCCGACCCTATTCTTATGCTGACCGCTCAAAGTAGCACAATGAATGCAATAGAATTGAGTGATTATGCAGAGAATGTGTTGCAGGAAAAGCTACAGACTATCCCGGGCGTCAGTTCTGTTTCCATCTACGGTCAACAAAGACCATCCATGCGCCTATGGCTGAATCCTGATAAGATGGCAGCTTATAGTCTTACCGCATCCGATATCAGCGTAGCTCTTAGTAAAGAGAATGTGGAAATGCCGGGAGGAAAAATACGAGGTAATGCTACCGAACTTATTGTCAAAACACGCGGGCGATTAACCACTGAAGATGACTTTAATAATCTCATTGTAAAACAATCCAACAATCAGGTGGTTCGCCTGCAAGACATAGGAGAAGCCGTATTAGGCCCTCAAAACGAAGAATCCGGTTCAACTATTAATGGGGTCACAGGTGTAATGCTGAATTTGATTCCGCTCCCCGGAGCAAATGACATTCAGATTGCAAACGAATTCTACAAACGATTGGATCAAATTAAGCAGACCATGCCTAAAGGAGTGGAATTAAGCGTAGCTCGTGATAAATCGATTTTTGTAAGGCAATCTGTTAATGATGTATTAGAAACTCTGGTTATTGCCATCTTCCTGGTAGTGTTTATTATCTTTCTATTTTTCAGAAACTGGATCATTGCCTTACGCCCATTGCTGGATATTCCCGTTTCATTGATCGGAACTTTTTTCATTATGTACATTCTAGGCTATTCTATCAATGTACTCACACTTCTTGGAATTGTTCTGGCCACCGGACTGGTGGTGGATGATGGTATTGTAGTTACCGAGAATATATTTAAACGCATAGAGAAAGGTATGAACAAATGGCAAGCGGCTTTTGAGGGAACACGTGAAATCCTTTTTGCCGTGGTCTCCACTTCACTGACTCTTGCCATTGTTTTTATTCCTGTAATTTTCCTGGAAGGATTTACTGGCAGGCTATTCCGGGAATTTGGAATCGTAGTGGCCACTGCTGTGTTAATTTCAGCCCTTGTCTCACTCACATTGACCCCGGTACTTAATGTTTTGTTAGGAGGCTCATCTTCTCACCATTCCAGATTTTATGTAGCAAGTGAACCTTTCTTCGTTGGTATGGAAAAAGGATACAGACGATCGCTAAGTTTCTTTATCCAAAACAAATGGATAGCCTTCTCTATTCTGGGATTTTGTCTGATACTTATTCTCTCTTTATCCAAAACTTTAAAATCTGAGTTGGCTCCGTTAGAAGATCACAGTTACATCAGGACTTCCATCACAGCTCCCGAAGGATCTGAATACACTGCCACCCAACAGATAATAGACAAGATAGCCAGAATTAATATGGATTCTGTACCTGAAGCTAAAAATGTGCTTGCCCGATATGCAGGAGGTGGCAATTCAAGTGCCAACACCGGATCTATCATGTCTTTCCTTTCTGATCCGTCAGAAAGAAAGGCCTCTCAACAAAATATTTTCGATAAGTTATCTAAAATATATGCTACCATTCCGGAAGCAAGGGTTATTCCGAGTCAGGAACCAACAATTTCCACTTCAACTTCCAGAGGATTGCCCGTTCAATTTGTGTTACAGAATCTTAATTTTGAAAAGATTAGAAAAATATTACCTAAGTTTCTGGATGAAGCACAAAACAGCACAGCATTCAGTAATGTAGACGTGGATTTAAAATTCAATAAACCAGAGCTGAACATTACCGTGGACAGGCTGAAAGCAAATAGCCTGGGAGTGAATGAAAAAGACGTATCAAATACGTTGGACTTAGCTTACAGTGGGAGTCGTTATGGTTATTTCCTACAAAATAACAAACAATATTATATTATTGGTCAGGTAGCCAAAGAAGACCGAAATACTCCTGCGAATATAGCCTCTTTGTATGTACGATCCAGCTCCGGTGAGATGATACAGCTAGACAATCTGGTAAAAATAGAAGAGAACAGTAACCCACCCATATTATACCATTTCAATCGGTATAAATCGGCTACCGTCTCTGCCAATCTTGCAAAAGGAAAAACGCTGGGAGAAGGCATTGAAGAAATGCAAAAAATAGCTGATAAATTATTGGATCCTTCTTTTACCACTGCCCTATCAGGTTCATCAAGAGATTTGGCTGAGAGTAGTTCAAACATTTCCTTTGCCTTAATATTAGCCTTATTACTGATTTATTTAATTCTGGCTGCTCAGTTTGAAAGCTTCCGCGATCCGTTCATCATTATGCTTACCGTACCAATGGCTATTGCCGGTGCCATGCTTTCGTTATGGATATGCGGACAGACACTGAACATTTTCTCCGAAATCGGAATGATTCTGCTCATCGGAATTGTGACAAAGAATGGTATTCTTATTGTTGAGTTTGCCAATCAAAAACGCAGGTTGGGCATGAACAGAAGAGTTGCCGCATTCGAAGCTGCTTCTGCCAGATTACGCCCTATAGTTATGACCTCACTGGCCACTATTTTTGGTGCCTTCCCTATTGCATTTGCTCTCGGATCCGGAGCTCAAAGCCGTATTCCCCTGGGAATTGTGGTTGTAGGAGGATTACTCTTCGCACTGATACTTACATTATTTGTAATACCGGTGACCTATATTGTGATATCAAGTAAAAGTAAATATCAAAACAAGTTATGAGAAGAATACATCTGTTTCTTTTATTGATGCTGTGTACTACTATTCAGGCTCAAAACGTACTTACGCTGAACAAGGCAGTGAATATTGCGCTAAAAAATAATTTCGATATATTAGTTGCCCGCAACGATGCCGATATTGCCCATATAAATAATACCCCGGGCAATGCAGGAATGTTACCTACAGTAAACGTCAACGGGTCCGGGAATTATGGTTTTAATAATACTTCTCAATCAACCACATCAATAGGTACTAACACAGAACTTTCCTGGACACTGTTCGACGGAGGCAGAATGTTTGTTACTAAGAACAAACTAAACGAGATTCAGGCACTTGGTGAGCTGCAGTTTCAAACAAAGGTATTGACAACCATGTATGATGTAATTGCTGCCTACTATGACATTGTGAGACAAAAGCAGCAATTAAAGTCTATAAATGAAGCTATTAGTTACAATAAAGAGCGCGTAACCATTGCGCAAACGGGCTTTAATGCAGGTTCCCTGGTAAAGACAGACCTGCTTCAGGCAAAAATAGATTTAAATGTACAGATGGAGAATGCTATCAATCAACAATACACCATTAGTGAAACGCTAAAGACATTAAACAGTTTACTGGGACAAGACCCAACTGTAACTTTTGAAGTCTCAGATTCTATCCCACTTATCTATTCCCCGGATAGGAATGAATTGCTTCAAAAATTAAATTCATCAAATACCAGTATCTTGTCTTTCAGAAAGCAAATTGATATTGCCCGATTGGCTTTAAAAGAAAATCAGAGAGCCTACTCACCTACCCTCAGTTTCAGGGGAGGATATTATCTATCGCAAATAACAAACACCGAAGGATCTGCTTTAAAAAATCGTTCTTACGGTCCACAAGTTGGAGGAACTCTTTCTATACCCATTTATAATGGAGGAGAAACCAAACGGAAAATTTCAATCGCAAAAAAAGAACTGCAATCCGCCGAATATGACTTAGAAAATGTAAAGTTGCAAATGAACACTGAGTTGCAGAATACTCTTACAGATTTTGAGAACCAACAACGTCTGCTTCTGATTGAAAAAGAGAATAATCTACTAGCCAGGGAAAATATCGAAATCAGCTTGCAACGCTTACGCCTGGGACAAACCACTTCACTAGAGGTACATCTGGCACAGGAAAGCTACGTGCAATCTTCCACCCGCCTTATCAACTTTGAATACAATCTGAAAATTGCAGAAACAAGATTGAAACAATTGGTTGCCTCTTTATAAAAAACGAGAAAAATCAAACCCTTTACTATGCGAAATATTACATTTAATATTGAACAAAAAAAATATTTCTTTGCAACCAAAATAGATTATAGTATTTACAAATAACAAATTATTTATTATGGATAAATCTATAAAACTTACAGAAAAGTTTTTTGAAGTAATCAAAAATGAAGGAGTAGTTTCAATTGTGTCGTGGGGGATAGATGAACCACATGTTGTGAATACATGGAATTCTTATCTCGTTATTACGGAAGATGGTAGAATTTTAATACCGGCTTATGGCATGCGTAAAACTGAAAAGAACGTAAAGGTAAATAACAAAGTAAAGCTCACATTAGGAACAAGAAATGTTTTGGGCTATAAAGACTACCCGGGAACCGGATTTCTGATTGAAGGAACAGCCCGGTATTTTGAATCAGGTCCCGAATATGATTTGATGAAAGAGAAATTTTCATTTCTTACAAGAGTCCTGGAAATAACTGTTATATCTGCAAAACAAACTATTTAACTTTAATCTTTTCTTGAAAAAGCCAATTATGAACCTCCAAATATTGAACCCCAATTAGAACTTGTTTTTGATTAGGGGGCTTACTTTAAAAGAAGCATCCAAACCACCATTCTATAGGCGGTTTGGATGCTTCTTTATGAATTCTAAAGTTTTTACCGGACAGCAATAATTTAAAATGCAATAGATAAATCCTCCCTAACCAGGTAAGACTGTAGCTAATTTTAAAGAATAGAGTTTACTCCACTACGGCCCTGAAGGGAGAAGCCGGTATCCCTGCATTATTGCATAAATTGCCTTCCATATAGTTACGGAAACAATAGCGAACTTCTGTGGGAACAGGTATAGAATCATTCCAGACTTTAACAATAGATGTACCATTTAATCTTGCATGAGCAGGGAAAAAAAGTCCATCAGCTCCTGCTATCTCAAAGCCTTTCAGTTCTACCTGCTCTGGTGTCATACCATCTTCTGCATAATCGAATTTAATCTCAACTACCTTATCATTCAAACTACAGGAATTATAAATAGGGCCACTATAGGCAATACCGTCAATGCCATAGGCTTTGGCTAAAGCCCAATAGGCCAGCCGTTGCCCCACTTTTATTTTATAAGGCGGATGGATAAACGTTAAACTTCCAGCATCCGTCGTTGTTACCATTCCAACATTGGAAACTTCTTTCATCAACTCTAGCTGACACTGTCTGAACCATGCCCAATTTAGCTGATCCTTTCCCCATGATTGCCAGGGAGCAATCTGCACATAATAGAATGGCAGGTTTGGCGAACGAAAAAACGTTCTCCACTGAGATACCAAGGCGGGAAAAAGTTTTTTGTACAAAGCTGGATTATCACTATTTGCTTCTCCCTGATACCAGATAACTCCCTTCACAGGAAAACCAGTTAAAGGCTTTACCATTGCATTATCAAGCAGTGTAGGCGTACCATTAGGGTTATCAAACTCTTTACCGTTTAACACGGAAAGATCTACTTCCGGAAAGTGAGAAAGAGTTTCTTTATCCATCCATGCCTCAATCTTTGAAGCGCTCCAGGAACAATGGATCAACCCCACAGGTATTCCCAACGTTTTCTGTAACTGTTCACCAAAAAAATAAGCTGTAGCACTGAAAGTAGAGACTTCTTTTGGAGAGTTCTCTGACCAATGTCCTTCCACATCATCCTTTGGAGTAGTGCTCCAATCATTCTTCACGGTAAACAGACGTATAGGACACTTTGAATTTGCTGATACAATGTAAGGTTGTGAACCATAAACGGGTTGCCCACGAAAACCTTTCACTGGCATTTCCATGTTTGACTGGCCTGAACAAAACCATACTTCTCCAATAAGAATATTCTTCAGCACCAATGATTCCCCATCGGATATGGTTATATCATAAGGCCCTCCGGATGAAGGTGTTCGAACTACAGCTTCCCACTCTCCTGCACTATTACTTTTAGTTTTAATTTCATTCATCCCCCAAGAAACACTTAGAGAAACTTTCTTTCCGGCTGTCGCTTTTCCATGAAAACGCACATCCGATTGCTGCTGCAATACCATGTTATCTCCCCATATAGAAGGAAGAGTAACCTTTGCCTGCACAGTAGCAGTAAGGAGCAGACAAAACATCACGAACCATTTATTTTTCTTTATCATGAACTTACTTTTTTATACTCACCATACCCATTGATTTGAGTACAATGAATTCCGGCTGTTACTATCATGCAAGTTAACCTGCCTGATAGCTCATCCTTTGATATGAAATTTAATTAATTAACTGAGACCTATATTTGTTATACAGAGACCTTGCAACCTTTATTCCCTCCCTATCTTTATAATAAGAAATGGTATTCGTAGCTTTAGCCCATTCATTTTCAAAGGCCAGAGACTTTTTATAAAAAGATTTTTCATTAAACGTCTCCCCTTTTTCTGTAGCGGCTATCACCTCATCAATAAAACGATTCCATCTAACGGCATAATACTGTTTGGTAAGTCCGGCCCAAGAACGATTGGCATAATCGGTGAGATGAAAACTATCTCCCCAAATAGAAACTAAAGAGCGGGCATTTACCTCATAATATTTTTTTGAAGCTTCATCATTTCCCATATCACGAGCATCAGATATCCAATTATATAAAGAAAAGGTTGAATGGCAAGCTACAAGTTTTTCCATATCAGATAGTATTTCTTTCATAACTTGCCCTTTCTCTTTCATCTTTACAATTTCCTTTTTTTCATAGGCCTGAGTAAATTCATCCCGCACTACATTAAAATAATCGCCTAATACCTGGCGTCCCAGATTTATAACATCGAACTCGTAACTATCTCTTTTACTTCCTTTTGCAGATAATAATATATGCCAGGCCTCTATCAAATCTTTTCGCTGATATTCTATTGTTGGTTTAGTTGTCCAATGATCATTACCTTTTAAACATGGACGAGCATTGGTTAGTGTTCCCTGTCCTACAGCTGCCGATTGCACATATACTTTTTCTGAAAGAATTTTCCAGGCCTCTCTGGCTTCTTTTGATACTTCTCCAAACCTACGATCAGCTAATTTTCTAAACCAGTCATCATCTGTTTGTCCATATTTCCACGCTTTATCCAAAACAAATTCATACATAAATTGATTTAAGTCTAAGCCTTCAAGTGTAGAACCAACTCCTTTCAAATTACTCCCTCCATTTTTAAGTACATTAGACAAACGTTCACTCACCAGTTTACATGGACCTGAAAGCATTGAATTACCACCAAAATTACCTAAATAACACCATATGTAAGGCTGTCCGAAGAAGCTTTCTGTTTTTTTCCAACTTTCAGTATTCTCACAAAAATAATCTAGTAGTATCAATCTATTCTGTGGCACAGCTTCCAGATATGACTTTATCCGGGGAGTAGTCCAATGTTCCGGATCCGCATAAAATAGCCATGACATTTGCAACCAAATTGCCTGATTATCAATAGAGGAAACAGATTCGTAAATATGCCGGGACATTATTCCTAACGAATCAGCATTCCACGAAGGGGGATCTACTTCATTAAAAGGATCTATGCCATAAATATGATCAGTACCAAACAAACGAGTTTGCTCCGTTAAATATTCTTTCTGGATTACCGAGAATAATGAATCCATCGGATTTAAGTATGAGCAACGATATTCATCGGCAAAACCTCCCCATTTACTTACTTGTGCCATCTCCGCATGAGGATAGATTCTTTTTAATGCCTCTGGAACATGCCCATTAAAAGCTGGCAAAACCGGTCGCATATTAAACTCTCGTTCCCGGGATACAATCTTTTCTTGCAATTTTTCCTGATTTTTGAGCCAGTCCTTAGGCAGAGGGCCTTGCCAACCATCCAGATTACACATTCGGTGCCAAGGCAAATAGGCCGGACCTGTAAAATAGTTACGAATTTCTTCATCAGATAAGCCAAGTTTAGTCCAAACGTTATACCAGATAGATTCTTGTCCGGTGATAGCTAAAGGCATATTCACACCATTCAAAGCCATCCAATCTATAAAACGTTCCCAGTCGCTCCATTTCCACCATGTCATTGTATACCCAAAAGTACAATAGTTCAAAAAGAAACGATTGGGAACATTAGACTCAATCGTTATTTTTGAAGAAATAATTGGTAGATTACCAGGCAATTCTATCGGATCGTTTTTATACCAGGAAACGGTGGTCAGACAATTATTCCTGAGATAATAATTCAACCCAACAGCCATCGAATTTGCATTGTTACCTGTAATAACAATCTTATTATTTATGCTCTCAAGTTCAAAACAATCAGTTGAAAATTGATCTGACGCATGAAACTCAAAAGAAGCAGAATGATTGGGAAACAGCCGTTCAACCATTCTATGCATCACAAGGATATCTTGTTCTCCAGCGAAAGCTGAGAAAAAAAGAAAAAACAAGATAAGAGAACTTATATATTTTTTCATAATAAACATTTAATCATTATTTATCCGCGTTCTGCTTAATAAATCTAATAGCAACTCCCCCACTTGTAGCCAATCTCACAGAAAACTGATCTTTTGACGTCAAGAATTTCTCTTCGTATTTAAAAGAAGTTGGATTTGTTTTCCACTCAGCATTATCTCCGTCAGAATATATTTGAGCTAAATAAGTGGTATTTGGTTCAAGAAATGAGAGTGTGAAATTCATAAACCTTTCTTTCTCATCTGTGATGCAGCCTACATACCAGTCATTTGAATTTCTGTCTTTCCGGGCAAAAACAGAATAATCGCCAATTTTAGCATCAATCACCCGTGTTTCATCCCAATCTGTTGGAACATCTTTAATGAAATCGAAAGCCTTTATTCCTTCATAATTTTCAGGTAAATCTGAAGCCATCTGCAAAGGGCTATACAATATTACATACAATGCCAGTTGCTTACATATAGTAGTGTTTACCCGTGTGCCAGGATAAGCCTTATTGGTGAAATTAAACGTACCGAAAGTAAAATCCATTGGTCCTGCCAGCCCTCTTGTGAAAGGAAGAACAGTTGTATGTTCCGGTGGATTTCCTCCATCTGGAGACCATGCATTGTGTTCTTGACCACGCACACCTTCCTGTGTCATCAAATTAGGCCATGTGCGTTGCAAACCTGTTGGCATTACCGGTTCATGATTATCAATAGAAATATGATATTTTGCTGCCGTTTCAATCACTTTGCGGTAATGACGTACACCATACTGCCCATCATGAGCTTCTTTAAAATCCATTAGATTATTTACATAACCAGTCTTAACAACGTGCACACCATACTTTTGATAAAATGCGAATGCTTTATCAAGTTGTTTTTCATAGGTCTTTGTTATAGCAGCAGTTTCATGATGTCCAATAAGTTCTACTTTTTTTGAAGCTGCATAATCTGTTATTTCCTTAATATTGAAATCCGGATACGGTTTAGTAAAATCTAAAGAATCATTTTTCATCCAATTACCTTCCCAACCTTCATTCCATCCTTCAACCAACACACCTGGGATACCATTTTTCGAGGCAAAATCAATGTATTTTTTTGTATTTTGGGTAGTTGCACTATGATTAGGACCATAATACCAAGTACCTTTTCCCAGATGCATTTCCCACCAAATACCTAAGTATTTTGCCGGTTTAATCCATGATGTATCTTCTATCTTTGAAGGTTCATTTAAGTTCAGCATCATCTTTGAAGTTACAAGATCGCCCGGAGTATCCCCTATTATCATCGTTCTCCAAGGAGTAAGAAAAGGTGTTTTTGCATAAACAGCTACTCCTGTAGACCAAGGAACTAATGAAGCACATAGTGTTGCAGAATCTCTCACTGTAAGATTCATCTTGGGATAATCTGTAAGATTTGCTTCGTGTATAGATAAATATTTCCCATCCGAAGTTTCCATCGTAAGAGGAGTTCGTACAGTATCTAACTCGTTAATCTTTGAACACTTGGCAATACATTCATAATATGCATTTGATGCAGGAATCCACCAGGCTTTATGTACTTGAGGCAATTTGAATTCTGTTTCCTCGCTCATTATTACCAAAGAATCCAGATTGGGTTGTTGCGGAAATTCATAACGGTACCCAATCCCATCATCAAATAAACGAAAAATGACATTCACTTTACGGCAAAGTCCATTTGGCTCTTGCAAAGTTACCTTCAATTCATTATAATTATTTTGCACATATCTACTTTCCCCCCATGGTTGCTCCCAGGTCTCATTTAAAGAAGAGCGCATTGTACCTTTTATCTTAAACCTATTTAAACTATCTCCATTTTCCAGGACAAACCCCAATTTCGAGGGAAGTATTATGGATTTATTCTCTTTGTCAAGAGAATAGTTGATTTTACATCCATTCTCCTTTATTACTAATTTAGTTTTCCCATTCGGCGATTTTAGCTTATAAGAAGCCGGATTACAAGCAGAGAAAAGCAATGTAATACATAGGAAAAATCCTGCTCCACTTATCACTGAATTTATCTTCATTCCTTTAATATTCATTTTGCATTATTTTTTACTCAACTTTCATTTCTTATTTAACAGGAGCAATAATAGCAGCCCAACCTCCTCCTTTAGCCATAGATATAGCTATTTTATCGCCATTTGTAATTGTTTTACTTTCAAGAGCGAAATCTGAGGCATATACATTGGCATTACAACCGTCTTTAAATATTTCGATTTTATATTTTGAAGAACCCAGAAAATCAAGTTTAACTTCAATTGTACGGTCATTCCAGTCTGTTAAACCACCAATATACCATTTATCTCCGTTACGTCTTGCTATTACTAATTGCTCCCCGATTTTAGCCGACAGCGCTTTTGTTTCATCCCATACAGTAGGAATTCTGGATATAAAAGAAATAAATTCGTGCGCTTTATAATAACTTGAAGGAGAATCTGCCAACATTTGCAACGGACTTTCATAAACAATATATAATGCTGCCTGGTGCGCACGAGTACCTTGACTTATGGGATGAACAAAATTAATATAGAAATCTTCTGCAGTAGCATTCCCAACAGCCCCTGGTGTATAATCCATAGGACCGGCTGTCATACGTGTAAATGGTAATATCAAATCATGTTTAGGATTTATATCTCTAGAGTCTTTATCATGTTCCAATCCAAGAACACCTTCAAACGTCATCACATTAGGATATTTTTTCTGTAACCCTGATGGTTTATATGATCCATGAAAATCCACTAATAATTTTCTGTCCATAGCTGTCTTTGCCACTTTCTCATAGAAGTTGACCATTCCTTGGTCAGAGCGTTGCATAAAATCAACTTTAACACCTTTTATTCCCCATTTATTATAGGTATCAAAGATTGATTCCATGTCATTACTTAAAGGATTCCAAAGAGTCCATAACACTAAGCCTACATTCCTTTCTTTTCCATATTTTACTAACTCTTGAATATCTAAGCCTTTCTTTGCTTCCTTAATATTCCAGGTACCAACAGACCAACCTTCATCAAGCAAAATATATTCAATGCCAAATTTTGACGCAAAATCTATGAAATATTTATATGTATCCGTATTTACCCCTGCTTTAAAATCTACACCATAAACATTAAGTGTACTCCACCAATCCCAGGAAATCTTTCCCGGCTTAATCCAATCGGTATCCGTAGTTACAGCTGGAGAAGATAATTGATAAACCATGTTATTTTCAATAACTGCCTTATCATTTTCATTTATCATCAGAACTCGCCAGGGATAAGTGCGATTCCCTTTTGTGTTTGCTATATAAGATGCCTTTTCAACAAGAATTTCATCCCTGTCAGCAGCTTTTTTCAATTCACTTTTTAATACTACAGGAGGAAATTCCCCTTTCAAATTTCCATCACCATTACCAGCTAAAAAAAGATTCGGATAGTCAAATAAGTCCGCCTCTGTGATAACTACTTTCGTTCCTTTAGGTGTTGATAAATAGATAGGAAGATATCCTTTGGCTTCAGGAGTCAAATCTTTCAATGATAAATAATCAAAGAAACCTTCGCAATGGGTCATATATTCCTGATTCTTTTCTCTTGGCCAATAAGCCATACATCCTTCTGGCAAATTGGCTTCAAATTGCTCTTTCTGAACAAATACGTCAGACTGTTTCTTTGAAGTTTCAAATCGATAAGCAGCTCCCATATTATATACCCTGAATACAATGGAGCTTTCTCCTTTACAGTTTAACGTTAGCTGATTAAATTGGTTTCTTATTTTTCTTTGTTTTGTTGGTACTATTGCTGTCTCAATGTAATCTGACTTTATAAATCTGGCATTTTTGACAACGGGATTCGTTTCTGAATTATTATCAGATTTCTCAAACAATAAATTCATGAAGCTAGGCTTCAATATCTGCTCCCCCTTATAATCAATACTCCAGCATATTTGTTTATTTGCTGTAACTGTAATTTTTATATTTCCATCGGGTGACTTTACCACATACTCTTTTGAATACATCGATAGAGTTAAACAAAAAGTTACAAAAAACAGCAGAAGTTTTCTTTTCATATTCATATAATTTCTTTTGATAATTATTTATCGAGCGCTTCAGCTCTTTCTATTCCTTTTTTAATACCAGCCCACTCATTAAATTCAATGACCTGAACGATATCAAAAACCATTAATCCTTGTGATTGAGAAAGGCATACATATACTGCATCTTCAATATTTGTTTTATGGTTAAGAGCAAATAAGGTTCCATATACAGCGCATGAATTCCCGATAATCCGCTTTGCCCGTGCTATTCCATACTCAATAGACTCAGGATCGTTCATCCCATAAATCTTATCTAGATAAGTACCACATAAAAAGGTATCAAGTAAATCAGCAAATCCGGTTGTCTTATAATTTGGTGTTGCCCAACTATACCCATTTGAAAAATCAGATGTGTTTGATGTCCAATTTTGCCCATTTACATATAAAGAGCCAATCCATGATGCCGCCCAATATTCAAGTTTAACTTTTGGCTTAATCTTATTGACTTCATCTCTTACTTTTTTAACAAAATTATGAATAACCATTGAACGAAATTCCCACCATTGCTTGTAAAAAGTTCCCGGATTCTTAGTTCCATCCTC
This sequence comes from Bacteroidaceae bacterium, assembly GCA_963667395.2. GTDB lineage: Bacteria > Bacteroidota > Bacteroidia > Bacteroidales > Bacteroidaceae > Bacteroides. Next base: position 22,564 of record CAXXJL010000001.1, on the reverse strand, counting down.
GTTCCATGTAAAAACATCTTCAGGAAATTTAGTTAAGGTTTGGCCTATGTATTCCTCAAAGTACTTTCTTGAGGTTGCTGAAAAATCACTCTCTTCTCCCGGATATCTGCAATAATCTAAAGCAAAGCTATCAAAGTCGTAGTTCGTGACAAGTTCTTTAATAAAATTGAGGCAGAACGCCTGTACTTCAGGCAATACCGGATTAAGGAACGCACTTGTTTTTGAAGGATCATCCTTGATGTCAATCAATCCTTTATCTTTTGTGTATTCAATGCAGGTTTTACCTTCCCATGTCTTATCACGGTATGCCATGCCACTTCTTGTTGTAGGCATTCCTGCAGTAAATATGGTAGTTGATGCTGTTACTTTCAAGCCCCGTTTATGAGCTTCGTCAATAAAAAATCGCAAATAATCCCAGTCTCTTTCAACATGATAACCATTAATATCAGTTAAAATAGCTAGATATTGACTTTTAAACAGCGCATCACCTTGTACAGGGCGAACATCGACCACTATTTTATTGAACCCTGTAGCCTTGGCTTTGTCCAAATAATAAGTAATATTGCTTTTTTTTGAGAAACGGCTAAAATTTGCTTCAGCATCAAACCAAAGTATCTTTTCTTTTTCTGTTTTAACTACAACAGCGGTATCTGTGCCTGGGTTATTGGGAGCTTCTATGTTTTTTGATGATTCTTTAGAGCAGCCTGTATTACAAAATAGGATATTCAATAAAAAACCAATCAATATTGACTTTTTCATTATTCATTTTTTATATTAATTGATTCCTTTTGCTCTGAATATAAGAGCAAAAGGAATCTCAAATTATGATTATTTCTCGTACTTAGTAAGTTCGTAACAACGTACTCCTGTACTTGTTAAAAGTTCATATACATATATCGATTCTCCATCCTTACTCAAGCTGGTGCATATACTACCTGTAGCATTCCCATTATATTGAACAGGAGAAATTATTTCATTAAGCACTACTTCCTGGGCTTCATTAGTTGACAGTATCGTAAAAAATGATTTACCCCAAGAAGAAGTTAAGAATGCTCCATAAGTTCTTCCGTTAAACTTAAAGGTATTACAAGAAGCCTGTGTAAAGTTTCCCCAGCCCTTGGGACCTTTGTCAGCTTCAGTGCCAGGTCCTTGAATCTGCTCATTTACACCATTCTCAAAATACCATACATTGCTACCTCCGGCAATGGGGTCAGCCACGTAAAATGCTGGACTTGCCGAAGCATCAAGAGCAGCCATACATTGAGTCCAGTTTCCATCATTAGTGGGAACTGATGTCTCAAAAATTTCGGGAGTTCCCACTTTGCCGTTAGTAACTTTCCAACGGTTATGTTTTCCTGTAACCGAGCCTTGTATCATGTCATAAATATAAGCGTCGCTATTAATATCGCCAACCACATTTACTTTTCTTGACACACCTACCGAAGTGGAAGAATACAACAAAACAGGAGCGCTATCAATTGATGACCACTTATAAATATTAAATGCCCCCGCCCATCCAGGTAGTGTAAAACCTATAAGATTTCCTTTACTATCATTCGTCAGAAAAAAGGGAACAGCCTTTGCTGATGATCCATCTGCACTAGGAATCCCTGTTGTATTAAGCTTCTTCCCGGAATTCTCGCCAGTTAGTTTATCAAGACAAATACAGCTTCTTGAAGCAACAAGATAATCTCCACAAACTGCAAGCGAATTTTCAACATCAGCAGTAAAGCCTAAATCTGTCCAGCTTTTTTCCCACTTTTTCAGGCTATATCCAAAGCCTTCTCCATCAGGTAACTTATCTCCATATCCCCATTTCACAGTCCAGGTAGAGGTTGTTCCATCTTGTGCTTTTACTGTATAGACAACATCTTTCGAGAAATCCTGAGGTTCACTCGGATAAGGTGTTACAGTAGCATACGATGAAATAAAAAACACAGAAGTTGCTCCATTTAGTTTTGCAATATCAAAGTCCGGAGTAACCTTAAATTTGATAATATTCCCATCTTCAATGGTTCCTACCTTATAATTGCCATTGCCTAGATTTAGTTTGAAATTTGTAACTTCAGCTTCTGAACAAAGACTTGCATCTTCGGAACAGGATGTAAATAAGGCAAGCGTTGTTATTGCTATAATAACAACTGTCTTGAAAGTATTAAATCTTATATTCATACTATTTATTATTGAATGACAATTATTCATACATAACTATTAGAGTGTAGTTCTTTTTACTTCCATCACCTGCTGTTACCGTAATATCATATGGAGAAGATAGATCCTTTAGTCCTGATAATGATGGCTTAACAGCTGCTTCGATAGGTAAATTAGCAACAACATAGAGTTTAGTAATATCCACCTTATCCCGAGCAGACGATGGAATTACAAATACAATCTGATCATCCGTTATCTTACCAAGATATTCAGTGCCACTTATTGAGCTTCTAATTGTGATAGAGTTAATCTCACAATTAGAACGGAGAACAATCTCTTTCGCATTATCGCAAGATGTAAAAAACAATAATGTGGTAATTCCCACAATTATCATCGTATATGTTAATAAACTAAGTCTTTTCATACTTCAATTTTTATATTTCACGTTATGGATTACCAAGGAGAGTTATTCTCACAAAGAGGATTATTATTTAATTCATCTACCGGAATAGGCAGTAAATAATATTTTTCAGGGAATACTCTGGTTTGTCCTGCATCACAATCAACAATATTATAGGTAAAGCTACCATCCACATTTTTGATAATTTCAGTACCATGAGCCATCTTGCCATTAATTACATCACCAGCAACATGCCATCTTCTAATATCCCAAAAGCGGAAACCTTCCAATGCTAATTCACACACCCTTTCTTTTCTCAAGAGAGCCATAAATGAGTTCTTATCTGGAGCTTCTTGTAATGTTCTGCCAGGAAGTTTTACGCGCGATCTAACTTCATTTAATGCAGCCAAAGCCTTCGATGAATTTGCCGGATAATCTTTCTCTGCCAATGCTTCAGCAAGATTTAATAAAACTTCAGCATATCGTAATTCAATCCAGAACTGATCACTTCCATCAACATCAAAAGTAGAATTACTTTCCTGAAGATATTTCTTAACATAATATCCTGTGGTAGTATTATGAGTATCTTGTCCTTTCTTATAGGCTACAAATCCATCAGCACCTCCAATAAAAGTTTCAATCTTACGACCCTTCCAGTTAGCCCCATTATATAAAATTGAAGCATAAAAACGAGGCTCACGATTAACGTATGGAGCTGATTTATTAGCACTCCAACTAAATGGAGTTCCATCTGCCATATCATAGCTATCTACCAGTTCATTTGTTGGAGTGGCACAACCTCCTAAAATAGAATTATCTCCTTTGGGAGTAAAGTATCTGTCATACCAATGTACCAATTGTGGCTTAGAATAAAAGATTCCAAATATAATTTCCTTATTAAATGGTTTGCTAAAAACATCTGCGTAATTAGGAAGAAGCTCATACTTATTTAACTCTTTAATCTTATTCGCAGCATCAATAGCTACATCCCAGCGTTTGGCATATAATGCACCACGACAAATTAATGCATAAGCAGCGCCTTTAGTTAAACGTCCTTCCCAATCGCTGTTCCATGATTCAGGAAGATTTTCGGCGGCATAATTAAGATCTGCCATTACAAAGTCCCATGATTCAGATTCTGTAGCACGCGCTTTATCCTTCTGAGCTTCCGCATCAACACCATTTTTCTCATCGCGAATAACAACTCCACCAAAAACACGAATCATACGAAAATAATTAAAGGCACGTATAAATCGGATCTCTGCCATACGAACTTTTAAAAAATTATCACCAAATTTAGCGCCTTCTGAAGGAGCATCTTTAAGAAATACATTTTCTTTGCGTATTTCTGTATAAAGTCCCCAACTAGATAAAGGGTTCGATGATGAAGTAATAAAGTCTGATTGTAGCAATACCCGGTTATGAATGCTATAGCCTTGAGCAATATCATTGCCATACTTTACTAAATCAGTATAGCCATCCGTAAGACTTGGAGTTGCAAATCCTGTACTATTCTTCAACGACTCATATAAGCTAGTTACATATAGATCTACAGCATCTTCAGAAGACCATGCTGTTGCTTCTGAAAATGAACTGCTAGGATCTATATCAAGAATACTGTTACAAGATGTGGAAAAGCCCACTATCAAGACAATCAAAAATTTATATAATATCTTTTTCATAATCTTTCAATATTAAAATGTAATATTTAAGCCAAAGCTGTAACTCTTTTGTTGAGGATAATAACCATTGTTATTAATACCCATTTCCGGGTCGCAATAGGCAAATTCAGTAGCAGTTAACAAGTTTGTTCCAGCAACATATGCTTTAATACTTGATATTCCACCAAAATATTTACTTACTATGTTTTGAGGAATTGTGTACCCCAACTGCAAATTCTTTAATCTTAAATATGCTCCATTGACAACCCACCAGGAAGAAGTCCATGCATTGTTTGCATTTGCTATAGTACTCAATCTTGGATATTTTGCGTTAGTGTGTTCAGGTGTCCAGCAATCTTCAACCAAATAATACGGTGCGTTTCCTCCTTCATAGAATGGACGTGTAAAAGTAGTATTATCAATTGCGCCATAACTATAATTAGAACTTAGTGCATAATTAACTAATGCTACCCCTTGCCACAAAGCACTCAGGTTAAAGCCTTTCCATGCAAATTCCATATTAAAGGAGTAGTTAATTTCAGGAATTGAGCTATGCCCGATTTTCACAAAGTCGCCCGACATATCTATCTTGCCATCTCCATTAATATCTTCGTACATTATATCACCCAAATTCTGTGTTCCTCCAGGACCAACCGGACGATTATCCAACTGTGCTTGTGTTTGATATAATCCGATAGCTTTAAAGCCATACAATTGTCCCATAGGATTTCCAATGGCGCTACGATACCAAGGAGTACTTTCGCTTTGGTTGCGTTCCAGCACCCTGTTTTTTGCCCATGCAAAATTACCTGATAAGCGGTAGAAAAAATCACCTACTGTATTCTCATGTTTTAAAACCAATTCAAATCCGCGGTTATCAACCTTTCCAGTATTGCCCATTGCAGAGTAGTTTCCGCCAAGAGATGGTGGAAATGAAGAACCCAGGCCCTCCTGAATTGCGCTTGTAACTTTATAGAACCAGTCAAATTCAACTCCCAAAAGCCCATTCCACATATTCAAATCAAGACCAACATTGTAGCTGCGTGTTTTTGACCATGTAAGGCTTGAAGTTACAGGATTTGTACTTGACAGACCATAATAAGAAGAATAATTAGTACCAAATACATATACAGGATCTGAGGATAGAGAGAACATACTACGATGCAGGAAAGCCGAAGTGTTATCACTACCCAATTCACCCATTGATGCACGAACTTTCAACAGATTAATTTGCGGCAATGTTTCCTTAATAAAGTTTTCTTCAGACAATACCCATCCTAAAGCTGCTGATGGGAAAAATCCCCAACGTTTATCTTTAGCAAATTTATAAGAGCCATCTTTTCTGAATGACATTTCTGCCAGATATTTTTTTGAATAAGCATAGCTAAATCGTCCTACATAACCTATTGTTGCAGCTTCATTATGTCCACCGCTCACAGGTGTAGAAGAAGCCTTTGTTCCCAAAGAAAGGTCTACTGGATAATTAAAACGATATCCATTCATACTGCCAGTCATTGTAGAACCTGTTGATTGAAATTGTTCATACAAAAACAAACCCGATACATCGTGTTTTCCAAATGAGTTATGATACTCAATAGATGGACGAACGATAAAACCATCACCAGACGATGCTGATTTTGAGAAAGATCCTATATTGGTTCCTGAAGCGGACATTAAAGAATATTGTGCCGTACTTTTATCATACGCCATCACGCTATAAGGTGACAAAAAATTATTATCATTAGTATTTGATGCATCATAACTTAAAAAAACCGATGCTTTAAGCCCTTTTATCTTAGAAAAATCGTAGGTAAACCTTGCGCTTCCCTCAAATTGGTGTCTGTCTCGGTCATTATACCCACTATTCCTGATGGTTGAGATAGGACTTTGTGTCGTAGTGCCATTAAACCATGCTGTATATTCATCCTGATAATATATCGGTATAATAGGTAATGCATAGATGGCTTGCTGAATTGGGTTTTGATATGCTTCAGGAGACATGCTGATACCTGGCCAATGACGTTTCTCAAAAAAACCGGCCAAATTTAATTGGAAAGATAATTCTTTCGTAATATTTCCATCAATATTTGAGCGTACATTGTAACGTTTATAAGAGGTGTTTTCTATAATACCTTTTTGGTCCATTACCCCTAAACTCGCATAGTATTTTATGTTCTCACTACCACCTGAAGCAGAAACATTGTGTTGTTGTGTAAGCCCATGATCTTTAAATAATGCATCTACCCAATCTGTATTCGCATATTTACCTTCCGGGTCATAATTGTTCATAACTTTTGTTTGAATATCAGCATTATAAGTTGGGCCATAGCCATCCATATTGCTTGCTTTATTGTACCAATAAATATAATCCGGTCCATTCAGGAACTTTGGAAAAGCAGTATTTTTTTGAACGGTAACAGAACCATCATAAGATATTTTTGCTTTTCCGCTTGCCCCTTTTTTAGTTGTGACCAAAATAACACCATTGGCAGCTTTTACTCCATATACAGCAGAGGTTGCTGCATCTTTAAGAATTGAAATATTCTCAACATCATTCGGATTAACTGTATTTATCATACGCTCTACTCCATCCACCAAAAGAAGTGGGCTCGAATCAAGAAAAGTACTTAGACCACGTATGGCCAGTGTTGTCTGGTCATTGCCTGGTATACCCGTACGTTGAACGCTAGTTAAACCAGGCAACTTACCTGTCATCATGTTTGAAAGATTAGTCATTGGTGATACATTTAACTCTTTTGAGCCAACCTGAGAAACTGATCCTATAAGAAATTTCTTTTTCTGTGTACCATACCCAACAATAACAACTTCATCTGTTGTTTTAACATTCTCTTTTAGAATAACTTTCAATACAGTTCTTCCATTTAAAGCTATTTCTTGCTTTTCATAACCAATATAGGAAAAAACCAATGTTACTTTCTCACTGGGTACTTTCAACAAATACTTTCCATCCAGGTCTGTTATTGCTCCATTTGTAGTTCCTTTTACAGATACATTGGCGCCAATAATAGCTTCACCCGCCTGGTCAACAATAACTCCAGATATATTTTTCAAATTGTCGGAGGTTGTTTCTTTTTTCAGGGTACGACTTGTACTTACCGCTATTGTATTGTTTGTTCTATTGAAATATAAATGAGACTGTCGGGTTATCTCATCCAGAATTGTTTGCAAAGAAACATTCTTGAAATTAAATGTTACCACAGGAGCTTCATTGATGACCTCCTGATCATAGAAGAATTTAAAATTTGTTGCTTTAGTTAGTCTTTTCAACACGTTTTCCACGGACTCATTCTTTGCCTGAAGAGATATATTGCTATCCTTCAGACTCTGTGCATGTACATTTGCAGTAAAAAAACACAGTTGAAATAGTAGTAAAACTAAAAATAGATAGCATTTTTCATGCTTCCCTTTACTGATAGGAATTATATTCATATCTTTGTGTGTTTTTAGTGATTATATTATTAATTATTAAAAAAGGCATGTGCACCACAATTCATCAGGGTCAGATCTATGAATGCGGAGGCTAAAACTCTTAATAGGGGTATTCTTCAGGGATACTCCTATTTTTTTTAGATCATCAATTAGCTTGTGTTTTTCATTATTATTTGTGTTTAATGGATTATTTATATAAGGTATACACGTTCTTTTCTTTTCGATATTTAATGCCGGTAGCATATTCTATTGACTGAAGTACTGCCGTTAAACCTTTATTATCGTGTTCGCCGGATATAAGGTTAGTAAAATCTTCACCGCCGGCAAACTGGATTTTGCAATTATAAACCCGTTCCAGTTCTTTTGCTACATCATGGATTGGTGTGCTGTTAAATCGAAGAGTACCATGAATCCAGGAAGCAACTTTCTGACCTTCCTCTTTTATCTTACTATAGTCACCTGAAATAGTATTAATTGAAGCCCGTTCATTAGCTACAAGTCTCATCATAGCCTCGGGCATATTAATTTGCACTTTACCACTTTCTACGCTAACCAGCACAACTTCATCCCCTTTATAAGCTTTCACATCAAATTTAGTACCCAATACTTTCACATTGAAACGGTTGGTTTTTATAACAAAGGGCAGATCCGGATTCTTAATAACGGAGAAGTAAGCTTGTCCGCTTAGCTCCACTCTTCGTTCATTCTCCGTAAAATGGTTTGGATATTTCAAACGGGTGCAAGAGTTTAGGTTTACCACTGTTCCATCCGGAAGAGTTACAATTTTCTTTTCACCATTTAAAGATATTACTTCTGTATAGATTATATTGCTGTCTTTAATATAGCCATAGTATCCTATAATTCCCCATGATATAGCTATAATTGCAGCAATACTGGCAGCAATAGAACCAATTTTCTTTAAAGTAAAGTTGCGTTTCGGTGCCGGTTTCAATTCCTTTAGTAATAAAGCAGCTTCACAACGGTATTCCTCCCGTTTAAGGTCGTTATTGCTATCTTGCACAAGAGATTCACTCCATGTTTCATCAGCCAACTGTTCCAGTAACCCTTTATTTTCAGGCGAGCCCAGTTCCTTCATCATCTCTGGTACTTCAGAGGTGGTATAAAGATTATCTAGGTATCTGCGAATCTTCTGTTGGCTTATTTCTGTTTCTTTCATTTTCAAGTGGTAAGGTTATAATAGTTCACCCTCACATTAAGTAATACACAAATGTGAGGGTGAACTAGGGTGTTATTAACATTTATTATATATTAAAACAAATAATAAGCAAAAGCATATCGGCATATACTCCTGAATCTTTTGATAGATAAGCACGAATAATCTTGAGAGAAGTTGAAATGTGTTCCTGAACAGTATTAACAGACACCCCCAAGTATTCGGCTATTTCTTTATGAGACATATGTTTATTGCGACTCATCTCAAAGACCTCTCGCTGACGGGGAGTAAGTTTTTCCATTGCTTTGGAAAGAACATTCATCAAATCGTTGACCAGAATATTTTCTTTCGTATTATTAGTATAATCCACAGCCTGTTCCAGAATAGAATCTTTGAGACGCTGTTCACTCTCCATATCACGTATGATATTTAATACCCGATTACGAACAATAGTATATAGGAAAGAGGAAAAAGAAGCTTCCGGGTTAATAAACTTACGACTTTGCCACACTACAGCAAAAGCATCATGAAAAACATCCTCTGCAAATTCACGAGACTTAACAAACTTCATCGCAAAATAAATCAATCGGTGCTTATAAATTGAATAAAGTTCGCAAAAAGCATCTTCATCGCTATTAATCAGGCGAACAACCAATTTGTGTTCTATAAGTTCTGCGTTATTCATTTCCATAGCTGTAATTCAAATTTTCATAACAGATTTAAACTATTACAAAGTTATACTATTTATTCTCTATATCGCCTATTTATTTTGTGTATTTTTCACATTTATCATCTAACTTTTAAATTGAATTTACAAAGCCAAAGAATCTTACCTTTTGCAAAATAATAGTATTCCACACCTATTAACAGCCACATATCCGATAAAATGTAATAGATAAATATTTCCTGACCAGGTAAGGCTGTAGCCAATTAAAAAACATACTCTTTTTTATTCTTTAATAGCTTAATCCTGATTACATTATCAAAAAGAGTACAAGATATATTCTTTGAATCATTAAAAATAAAAAACTTTGGCATACATTTTGTATATATTTAATCTTTGTGTTTACCAACTTCTTAAATCTTAATACTATGAATGTATCCTTATACAATGGCGGGAACAAAGGACGTCCCACGTTTGTAGAAAACCTCTCTATAGAAACAGTTATCAACTCGTTCAAAACACTGAAGTACGCAACACTTGTTGACAGTATCCGCAATGAGAACAGCGATTCTGCCAAAGCATGGGAACAACTCCCCTCCTTTACTTTTGCCGCATCCTTCAAGGGTGGACGAACAAGGACTAATATGGAGCAGTATAACGGAGTGATTCAACTAAACAGTGGCAAGCTGGAACCCGAGCAAGCAATTCGCTTACGGGATAAGGCAGCACAAGAGCCCAATACATTGGCAGCATTTGTTACCACAGAAGGTACGGGAGTTGTAATTCTCTCTCCCATTTCCAGTCCGGACGGTTCCATACCCGATAGTAATGAGGAGATAAGCAAATTTCACGCTCACGCCTTTTCCGTTGTCAGCTTATATTACGAATCGTGTTTGTATATCGACTTTAAGAAAAACGAACATTCATTATTGCAGTTAACCCCAGCCACTTACGATCCTGATCTGTTTTTTAATCCCGAAGCCGAAGTATTCCTGATAGCTACAAAGAAAGATTTCGAGAAGAAAACAACGAAGCTACTCCGAAACATGGAGGGAGAACCCGTTTCCTTTGAGCATCTGCCGGTGGGCGAACAGCGGGATACTGAAATAAAGAGGGCTTTCGACCGTGCTTACTCCAACGCGCTCAATGTGGAGTCATTCAAGGAAGATAACCGGTCACAGTTTGTGTACGGTTTGGCATACTTTTGCTGCCTGGCAGGTATTCCGGAAGGCGAAACCGCCAAACTGGCACTTCAACGCTGCACCACGGAACATTTTACCCCCGATGATCTCCGCCTCACCATCCGCATTAAGTACAAGGAGTACGAAGATGCCGCCGGTGCTGACAGCGGACTGACAAAAGTGGAGAAAGAGACACGCATGCTCGAAAGGTTTATCAAGCGAAACTTTATGCTTCGCCGCAATGTGATACTGGAAGGTATTGAATTTCGTTATGCCGATCAGTCAAGCCACGAATGGACGGAGCTTCGCGACCACCACCTCAACACTATTTATATCCGTGCCCACAAAGAAGGAATCAACTGCACCCTCAATGATGTGAAGACAATGGTCGATTCCGAGATCACCTCCACCCATAACCCTTTCAAAGATTTCATCTTTCTCCCCTTCACCGAGTGGGACGGACACGATTACATTGCCGATGTGGCTGCCACCGTGCCCACCAAAGATCCCGAGTATTTTGAATGGTGTTTCCGCAAATGGTTTGTGGCTTTAGTGGCTACTTTAATAAACGACCGTGTGATTAATCACCAGATTCTGGTATTGATAGGCGGCAAACACGGTATGGGAAAATCTACCTGGCCGGAAAGATTGTTACCTCCCGAATGGCGGAAGAGTCATTTCGATGCCAACGTATTTTCCAATAATCCCAATGCCACCCGCATGAAACTGAGCACGGGTGCCATTCTGAATATTGATGAGCTGGACACCGTGCAACGGTATGATCAGGAGACAGTGAAAGAGCTTTTCACCACGTTCAACATCAACATTCGCACCTCGCCCGACCGTCCGCCACATAACTTTGTGCGGCACGCCTCATTCTTTGGAACAACCAATCATATGGATATCCTAAAAGATTACACCGGTAGCCGTCGTTATTTGTGTCATGAAGTAACCGGTCCCATCAACTTTGATTTCAACATAGATTATAAACAGCTTTATGCCCAGGCATGGAACCTGATTCTGAAAGGTTTCCGCTATTACTTCAATACGGAGGAGAATGACATTGTAGAGAAACACAATCAGCATTACATGGAAACGGATGCAGATATGGAACTTTTCTATGAATACTATCGCAAACCGGAGAGTGAAGAGGAAGGTATATACCTTTCTGCTGCAAAACTTGCGGATTATATTAAGAAAAAGACGGGGATTGCTACTAGTAAGAAGATGATATGGAAGTTAGGCAGAAACCTTAAGTCGCTGAATTTCAGCTTCAGAAAGTCCAGAGGGATAACACAATATGAGGTTATACTACGGTAAAGTGGTGTACATGGTGTACATAAATTGTTCTTTTTTCGTTTTACAAAATCTTTTTTTGAAAATTCTGCAAATTGCGGAATTCTCAAAAAAAAAGATTTTCAGAAAGCTAAAATAGTCTTTTTAAGTACACCATGTGCACCACTATTTAATCAAAAAAGGTCATCAATACATGTTTAAAACATTATAGTTCAAATAGATAGATCTATTATAGAAGATAACTAAATGAATTAGTAAAAACAAAACGAGACATCAACCCAATCATGTACATGATTGGGAACAAAGATGTATACGGTATAACAGCGTTATAACATCTAATTTAAATTATTATCTTTGAAGTGTCAAACAATAAAGGTAACAATCTAAATGTTAAATAATATGAAAAAGTGTATAATTCTTTCAAGGGTATCAACTGATATACAGGACATTAAAGAACAAGAGGATAATTTAATGAGGTTCGCAAAATCTGACGGTTATACTGATGATAACATTATTATTATCAGCGATAAAGAATCAGCTATACTATTATCAGAGGAAGAACGTAACGGGCTTAATCAACTTAAAGAGTATATTAATAATTGTGATATAGCGTGCGTATACGTCTGGGAGCTCTCCCGTATAGCTAGGGATCCTCAGATTTTATACTCAATTCGTAATTTCCTGGTTCAAAATAAAGTGCAATTAAAGGTTTATGACCCCTCACTTATATTGTTAAATTCTGACTTTACAATTAACGAAAATAGCTCCCTAATTTTCGGATTATACGCCTCAATGGCAGAGGCAGAAATGCGCCAAAAAAAGGTAAGATTTAAAAGAGGAAAAATTAGAAATTTAAAAATCGGAAAATTCATAGGCGGAAAAATTAAATTCGGTTACGATTTAGATAAAGATAACTACTTCATTATCAACGAAGAAGAAGCAAACATAGTTAGATTAACTTTTCAAATTTATTTATCGGGTAAATCAGTTTTGCAAACTTATAACGAACTATTAGAACGTGGTTATGAAGTAAATTTTTCAAATGTGCAAAATATATTACATTATGAGGGCTACACAGGCTCATATATATTCAACGGAATTGAACGTAAATTGCCCCAAATAATTACACAAGAAGATTACGATAGAGGAAGAAAACAGGCAGCAAATAATAATATAATTGCGGATAAGGCAAAGAATATTTATTTCTGTAGAGGTCTAATTATTTGTAAAAATTGTGGTAGTAAATACGTTGCAGTTATAGGAAATGGACAGTATACATGTAATTCATTATTTAATAAATCAGTCACAGAAAAATGTAAGAGTACATCAATTAATATTAATCTCCTGGACTCAATTGTTTGGGCTTATGCGAAGGAAAGGGAAATGATATATTTATTAGTGAACCGTGACAATGATGTTAAATTATTTGAGGAAAAAATACAAATAAATGAGGAAAAAATCACGGCAACAGAGGACAAATTTAAAAAATTGAGTATAAAAAAAGAAAGAAATTCTGACCTCTATATTGATGGAAATATAAATAAAGAGAAATATAATAATAATATCAAGAGCATTGATATTGAGATTCTGGACATTAAGAAAAATGTGGAAAAATGGGAATCTGAGAACAAAGATTATGATAAACAAATTGAACATTTCTCAAATAATTACAATAATAAAACAAGTAAAGAATTTATTGAGAATAATTTAATTAATTTGTCTAGCATTGATAATCAACATATTATGTATGATTTAATTCATAAACATATCAAAAAAATAACAGTGGAGGATGATGTCAAATTTAAGACAAAAACAATAATGATATACAATTATCTGGATAAGGTAACTATTTACAATGTGAATATCAGGACTAAGGAATTGAATGAATATGCAATTTTTGAAAATAATATTGATAAGATTTTACAAAATGAGAACTGGAAAAATGATGAAATTTTGATTAGAAAATATTATGAATTTTTAAAAAGATTCTAATTAATAATTACTAAGTTTGTGGAATTATTAACTAAAAAAATGTGTATTATGAATGAAGAAGAAAAGTTAAATGAAAAAATTATCAAATATTCAATTGATTTAACAACGTTATTATTAGAAGAATGTGAAAATAATGATAACCAATTTACAAGCGAATTAAAAAAGAGATTTGATTTTGAAAAAATTAAAGAAATTAATAAGATAACAGATAAATTATTTCCATTGGGAATTACTGCACTAGAAGGAACAGGAATGCAATCATCAAATGGAGGGGTTAAAGTTAATATTGAAAATGAAGGTTTAAAAAAATCATTAGATTTAATTAGAAGAATGAATAATTTGTATAAATAATTTCCTAACCATCTTTTTTAATTATTTTCTGGGGGCTTACATGCCCCCATTTTTTAATTTACGATATAAATTACAATCCTGTTCACACATTATTCTAACTAGAATTGAGTCTCTAAATTCAGACTCTTTATTTACATTACTAATTGATTTAAACAAGAGTAAATTCGTCATTAAACTAATTATAACTAATATCAATAGTACTTTTTTCATATTATTTATTAGTGTTTAAATTCATTATTCTTATGCTCAGCTTGGTGGCATTTACGACATAACGATTCTATATTATCTAAATCATAAGCTTTTTCAATCCTCAAATTCCCCTCATATTTCATAAAGCTATCAACGTGATGGCATTCAGTGGCAACTGTAACTTTATCCATTTTTTCGCATTCCTCACATAGAGGATTTAACATCAACTTAACAGCACGAAGGTCCCGCCATCTTTTTGTATTATAAATTTCCTGGCGTTCCTTTTTGCGAAAATCTTTGCGTGGTTTTTTTGGTCCTAAATTAATGTAAGCCATTGAGTTTAAATTTTTAGCTTTGTTAGTTGGTAATGAATAGACATCTTTTTGAACTTTTTTATTTGATTTAAAAGTACTTTCTTTCATCCATTCTTTTGATTTTTTTACAGTTGACATATCCATTTTTGATAGATTCCAAACCAAAATGCAGTCTTTATATATGCATAAATATACCATATTGTGTGTATTTTCATCCTCTTTCAGGTGGCTAAATTTGGTTAATTCTAAATAGCAATTATTGAAGGTGTAAGAATACATATTACGTTCTTTTATTTCAATGTTGTAGATTCCTGTACAGTGTTCAGTGTAGCCTGTTAAGTAGCAGTCTGTATGTGCTGTTATATCACGTTCTTCAATGTTGATACTAACGAATAATTCGTTAAATAACTGAGTTGAGATAGTTCTATCTTTGTCTTCTTGATTATTTATGTTAACTTGTTTTTGTTTTTCTGTGATTTTTTCGGTATTCATTTTTTTTAGGTTTAATTATAAATATTGATATAATTATTTTTTGTAAAAATAAAATCACTTTTTTTATTAAAATTGAAAGATTTAGGGAAAACCCTATTTAAGTGTAGGGAAATCCCTATTTTGATATAGTTGATATAAGGCTCTATATTGAGATATAATAGCTTTGTGAGGTAATTTAACTATTGAGATTTAAAGAAGCTTAGAGAAGCTTTAAATACCCTTCTTGGGTTAGTGTATAGTGGTGCGCTGTGCTTAATTAATTTCCGTTGATATATATATATTTTCCTGGTGGTTCCTTAATTCCTGGATTAGTATATAAATAAACTAGTTGATATACATGTGAGTCGTTTATATACCTTATTTATTTCCTTTCAGTTGAATTATATATGTTTATTCAATTAAGTTATCAATTGAGAATATAAAGAGGCTCTAAGAGCCTTTAAAATGGTTCTATTGATATACTCTATTGATATATTCTATTTATTTATTTTTATGTTGATATATTAACTTTGTTTAACTCAATGAAGTTGTTTTTCTCAGTAGTAATTAATAATATATATAATAAATAATAATTATAAATATTGATATTATAATAATTATATAATAGTAATTAATAGTAATATAAAGAAAAGAATAAAATAAATAATCATTGAATATCAACTATTATAATTCAACTGTAATCACTTTAAAGCCCATAGCGGGGCTTTATAAATATTTTGTTGTGACTTATTATATTGTGCTTGTAATCCTCTTGTATCCTCTTAAATCACTTAAATAAGATATATAAAGAAATAAGACATCAACTATAATCATTTATATTTATATCAATCAGCTATTATACTTTTATAATCAACTTTATAATAATTATATTATAATAATATATTATTATTTATATATATATATTCTTTATATATATTATTATTATAATATTCTTAATTGTTAGTGAAAATCACTAAGGTACATAAGTGAAAATCACTAAGGTACTTAAGTGAAAATCACTAAGGTACTACCTCATAAATCACTAAGGGAAAAATTTCCATAGCACATAAATAAATAATTATCAATTAACATTATTTAATAATATAGTTGAAATATCAAGTTGTTTTTTCATTTTCTTAAGTGTACATTTGTGGTATAAGTTGATAATTATTAATTACATAATAAAGTTAAAAAAAAGACGGGGGGAGTCGGTTAGTGGTTTTTCCACTTCCTCCTAATTTTAATATTCAATAATAATTATTTATATAATATGGAAATCCCTACAAAAAATAGGGAAATCCCTAAATCTTTCAATTTACAAAAAAAAACTAATTTTAAATCTAAACTTTTAAATTTTAAAAAATATTTATATTATGAAGACAAAAAGAGTAGCTCTCTAATTTGTTGAGGGAATTGGTTTTCGGTTCCAATTTCCTCTTAACTTCATTCTTTTTTAAAAAAACTGAAAAAAATAATACAAGTTAAAAACCGAAAAAAAAAATGATTTATGCAACCGAAAACACAGAAAAAAAGCTAGAATATTCATTCATAGCAATTCCAAAGAAATTTAACATTTATTTAGATGTAAATCAAAGAGCTATGTTTGCTCTATTAATTGATTATAAGCAGATGACTAATAACGAGTTGTTTAGTATCTCTTTGTCTTATATCTGTAAGAATTTAGACATTCACGACAATAAAGCGCAAAAAATAATTAACGAATTAATTATAATTAAATGCCTTTCAAAAAAAATAAACAAAGGTCAAACTAATCAATATTCAATTAATTATCAACTTATCAACGAATTTAATTTGAAAAGCAACGAAGAAATATTTAAATTAAGAGAAGAAAAAAATGTGATGTTAAAAAAAATAGAAGAAGAAAAAAAAGAAAAAAAGGAAAGAGTAAAAAAACAAGCTGCAGAACCACAACAAGAAGAAGAACATACTATATCAATTGAAACTACTATTGTCACATGTGACGATGAATTAGAAGAAAAAATAATAAATAATAATAATATAAATAAAGAAAAAATGATTGAAAAAACAGAAGAAAAAGCAGAAATGAAAGAGAAAATAACTGAATATAATTTTAATAAATTATTAGAAAAAAATGGACTACCAAAAAAAATGAAAACAATTGTAGCAATATATGATGAGCTAGGAATGAGTAAATTAGTTGACTATGAGAAAAAAGAATACACCGAAAATATAGATAAATACAACGCTTTACTCTCTCATTACGAATTAATTTAATTAACATAGTTTAACAAAACAAATAGTAAATATTTCAATTGAAAATCTATTTATATATAGAAAGAAAAATAATAACAAATAAAAATAAACAAAATGACAACAGAACAAGTAATCGCAGCAGCAGCAGAAGAAATCGTGAATATCACAGCAAAAGAAGACTATTCTAAACTAATTAAACAAGCAGCAACAGCAAGAGAATCAATGCACGATTTTTTAATTTTTTCAACAAAAATAGGTGAAAAAGAAGAAGCAAGTAAAGAAATAACCGAAAATTTAATACAAATTTATTCAATATTGGAAAATTGCTGGAATAATGACAGACGTTATGTACTTATTTATTTAGAACTTTTTTACTTAAATATTCTCAATAGCACTAAAAACTAATAATATCGGGGGCATGTAAGCCCCCCAATAACCTTAAATAAAAAGAAAAACACAAATAAAAATGAAAACAGAAAAAATAATTGTAAATATTGAAGATTTTTATTATCAAAAAATCAAAAATTACACCTCTAAATTACCAAATGTTACTTGGTCTTATTCAACTCAGACTGTTATTACTGATGATATCCGAATTATAATTGAATTTATTAATTGTAATGGTAAGATTGAAAAGGAAATCATTATTGAATATAATGATAAAAATAAAAAGACAGAAATTAAATCAAAAAATAGGTGTCTAATTGATTATTTACACTATAATTCTGAAACAAGAAATAAAATTAAACAATTAATTGAAAAATATAATGTTAAAAATGATAATTACTTCAGCAAAATATTAACAAAAAAATTTGATAAAACAATTAATAATTTAACTCACATAATAAATAATTTCAACGAAGAAATTAAAACGGAATATTTTGAATTTAGCGAAAATTATAGTGAAAATTCTAAATTTATTGAGATGTTAAATGAGGAAGAAATAAAGGAATTTGACAAGGCTAAACAATCAATTAAAGACTTTATTGTTGATAATACGAATCTAATAATCAACGAATAAATGAATAAATACTACTTTATAATGAGCCTTTTTCTAATCGCAATTTTCGGGCTCCTGGGTAACATTTACTTAACTAACATATATATAATGATGCTTTTGCTCTAATTATTTTTTTAACAAAAATCTTAATTTAATTAATTGCTGTGTATTTATTAATAAAATGCACAGCATTTTTTATTTAATAAAAATCATAACAATACAATAAAATGGCAAAGAAAAAAAATAAGCTCGAAAAAGAAACTATTACGTACATGGAAGCAATAAGAGCTTTTTTAATTAAAAATTTTAATACAATAAATGACGAATGGGAAGGGGCCTTGTTAATGCTCGAGCAAAATTATAATCTGTTTATCAAGTGTAAAAATCAGATAGAAATTGACGGTCTAACCGTTACGGACCGCTTTGGAGCACTTGTTAAACATCCTCTGATCAAGGTAATGCAAGACGCTAATATACAGGTGATTAAGCTAATTGACTTGTTCGGTTTATCGCTTAAATCAAATCAAAAACTAGTAATAGAAGACAATAAAGATGACGATAGCCCTTTATCTTTATTTCTCAAAAAAACAATTGAAAAAAGGTAAAATCTAATTGTTAAAGATATTTATTGTTATGAACAATATAATAATGAATATCAATATAGAAGAACAAGAATATTATCAATACGCAATAGACGTACTAGCGGGCAAAATAACAGCGGGACGATATATTAAATTAGCTTGTTCCCGCTTTTTTGATTTGTTAAAAAATGACAAATATTACTTTGATTGTGAGGCAGTTAATAGGGTAATAGATTTTTGCTCCTTATTGAAACATAGTACAGCAAAGCACGCAGGTAAACATTTCATTTTCGAGACATGGCAAAAATTTATTGTTGCAAATTTATACGGATTTTTCAGAAAGGACAATGGAACAAGGTTGTGCAGGAATGCGTTTATTTTAATGGCACGAAAAAACGGGAAAACAGCCCTCTGTAGTGCGCTAGCTCTATATCATTTAATCGCAGATGGAGAAGCAGGCGGGCAAATATTTTTTGCGGCAAATTCCAGAAAGCAAGCAAAAGAAAACTTATTTGAAATGTGCGATAATTTCGCAAAAGGTTTAGACGCAAACAAAAAATATCTTACAATATATCGGGACACAATTAAAATGAAAAATAATAATTCATTTATTAAATGTGTTTCGGCTGATACTAGTAGACTTGACGGTTACAACCTCTCATTTGCAGTGTGTGATGAGACACACGAATACAGAAATAATAAAATGATTAATGTAATTGAGTCCGCAATGGGAAATAGAAAACAACCTCTTTTAATTGAAATTTCAACAGCTGGTTTTAATTTAAATTCATCTTGTAAAATGAAATATGATTTATGTACTCAAATTTTAGAGGGTGAAAAAAAAGACGATAGTTTAATGTGTTTTATTTTTCAATTAGATTCTAATGACAAATGGGATGATGAAAAATGTTGGATAAAATCTAATCCAAATTTGGAAATTACTGCTTATCTTGATTATATATATTTACAAATTAATAAGGCAAAAAATCTGGTCTCTGAGGAAACAAATGTAAAAACAAAAAATCTCAATATGTGGTGTAGTTCTTCGGCTGTTTGGATTCCAGAAAAATATGTACAAAAATCAACTCAAAAGCTTGATTTAGAACAATTTATAGGCTGTGATTGCTATGTAGGTGTTGACTTAGCTTGTACACGAGATTTAACAGCTGTTTCTTATATGTTCTTAAAGGATAATAAGTACTATTTTTTCAATAAATATTATTTACCTAGTTCAGCCCTGGAAGGCAACGCAAACAGCTTTAAATATAAAATTTGGCAGCAAAAAAAAGAAATAGAGGTCAATGAAGGAAATGTAACGGATTACGATTATTTGACAGATGATCTTTTACAATTTTCAAAAAAGTTCAATATAATAAAAATATTTTATGACAGATATGCAGCAATTCAATGGGCTATTACATGTACAAATTGCGGTTTACCTCTGGAAATTTATAGTCAAGGACTGTTATCGATGACAGTGCCCGCAAAAGAAATGGAGAGGCTAATGGTCGGAACGGATAGGATAATAATTGACGATAACGCAATAAATGCATACTGTTTCAGAAATTGCAAGGCTGATAATGACGACAACGAAAATATTAAAATAAAGAAAGAAAATAAGGCTTCAACGCAAAAAATAGATGGTGTAATTGCGATGTTAAATGCATTAGGCGGCTACTTGAATGGTCCTCATTATACATACAGCGGCATTTAAATTATTTACTTAAAAAAAATGTTTTTTTTCATTTCAAAACTATTTATAATAAAATAGATAAGTAATGAATTTAAACATTTTTAAAAGAAATATAAAAAAAGACACACAGGTAGAACAAAGATTCTATACTGATTCATTGGGGTTTAACTCAGTGTCAAGTTTTGGCGGTGGAATTGATTCTGCAATGAGACTGAGCGCAGTTTATCGGGCTGTAGACCTTATTAGTGACAGTATAGCAATGCTTCCTATTTCAATAACCTCTGATTCTGACGGTTATAAGTCACGTGTAACAGACCACCCCGCTTACAGATTAATTAATCAATCCCCGAACGGTTTAATGAGTCGTTATCAATTTATTAAGTTGCTGATTAGCAGCACTATATTACGTGGAAATGGCTACGCATACATTAAGCGAGACAAACGAGGTAACGCAATAGAATTGCAATTCTTGCGGTCAGAAAGTGTAATAATTAATTACGATGAGCTAAGAGGTAAATTATTTTACCAAACAGCAGCAATAAAGGGAATTATTGAGCCTTGTAATATGATTCACATAATAAAGAATAGTTACAACGGAGTGAACGGAATTAGTGTAATTTCTCACGCATTTAACACCCTACAGGTTAGTAGCGACACAGAGAAACAAGCTGGCGATTTTTTTAAATCTGGCTGTAATTTAAGTGGTTATTTATCCACGTTGGCACCAATGCAGAAGGCGCAAATTGATAATGCAAAATCAACCTGGATGCAAACATATAACGGTATAAGTGGTGGGGTTGCAGTACTAAATGGTGGAATGACTTATACACCTATACAGATAAGTAATAAAGATGCACAATTATTAGAATCAAGACAATTTAATTTAACAGATATTGCCCGCTTCTTTGGAATTAGTCCCGTATTATTGGGCGATTTAACACATTCAAGTTATAGCACGATAGAGGCAACACAATTAGCTTTCTTATCTCAGACTCTGCAACCGTGGATAGAATTAATAGAGTTAGAATTTTCACGTAAATTATTTAGACCTTCAGAACAAAATCTATCAATTAATATAGATGAAACAAAGCTAATTAAGACCGACAAAGCGGCTCTGGCTACTTACTATCAACAGTTATTTAATATTAGCGCAATTACACCGAACGAAATTCGTAAAGAACTTGGTTTACAAGCAATTAGCGGAGGCGAAAAAACTTATTTGCAGCTCAATATGATTAGTACAGAATCAATTTCAAAAGATGAAAAAAATCCCGAAAAATAATTTAAAAAAAATCTATCAAAATTAAAATTAATAGATATTTATATAATAAATAAATTAAACATTTATGACAAATAACAATATAGAACAAAGATTTATTAACGCTGAAATTAGGGCACTTAGTAATGAGACAGAAAGCAGGACTGTAGAAGGTTATGCATTAGTATTCAACTCATTGAGCGAAATAATGGAGGATTATGTAACAGGTATTCAATTTAGAGAAAAAATTTCAAAAGATGCTGTAACGGCTGAATTATTGAAAAAATCTGATATAAAATGTTGGCTAAATCACAACACAGAAAAAGGCATTCTTGCAAGAAATAAATACGGAAATGGTTCTTTACATTTGTTAATTGATAATAAGGGATTGAAGTATACATTTGAGAGCCCGAAAAATTCGCTCGGTGACGAATTATTGGAAAATTTGCGCAGAGGGGATATAGACAGCAGTTCTTTCGCATTCGTAATTGCGGACAATGGGA